>NZ_HG992742.1:0-4055171 GCF_905175355.1 Vibrio sp. B1ASS3 | reverse complement strand
TTCCTCTCTTACAGAGTCGCATCGCGGCTCTGTTTCTCCCCTTTGTGAATAACTTCCTACAAAACTTTTTGTTCAACCGCTCAAAAAACACCCAAACTCGCTGTGGATAAGTAAGGTAAGATCCGGTGACTTTCCTTTAGTTATCCCAAGAACAACTTTGATCCGTTTTACCCCCTGTGCATAACCCCGCATTTTGATCTCAGGAAATCCTCGATCTGATCAAGTCATGATCACAAGATATGATCCAAAGAAGATCCATGATCTTGTTGATCATTTTCTAGTTATCCACAGAAACGGTCGATCCTAATAATAGATCCAATAAAAGATCATATATATAGATCTTATATATAGTCTTAGGGACTAAAATTTGAAAAGCGAGAAAACGATTCTCTCTCACAGAGAAAAAAGGTAAAATACCGCTCTTTTTTATCTGTCCATTAAATCCTTTGAATACCTGAGGTCAGTTCATGCTTTATCACGAAAACTTTGACGTCATTGTTGTCGGTGGCGGACACGCAGGAACGGAAGCCGCGCTCGCATCTGCACGCACAGGACAAAAAACACTCCTTCTTACCCATAACATCGATACATTAGGCCAGATGTCATGTAATCCGGCGATTGGTGGTATCGGTAAAGGTCACTTAGTAAAAGAAGTGGATGCTATGGGCGGTCTGATGGCAGAAGCCATTGACCATGCGGGTATTCAATTCCGAACGCTAAATGCCTCTAAAGGTCCAGCAGTTCGTGCAACTCGCGCGCAGGCTGACCGTGCATTGTACAAGGCGTACGTACGCAACGCGCTAGAAAACGCACCAAACCTAACTCTGTTCCAACAATCGGTTGATGATCTGATTGTGGACCAAGATCGTGTGGTTGGCGTTGTGACTCAAATGGGTCTGAAATTCCACGCAAAAGCTGTGGTTTTAACCGTAGGTACTTTCCTTGGCGGTAAGATCCATATTGGTATGGAAAGCTCTTCTGGTGGTCGCGCTGGGGATCCACCATCGATCGCATTGGCGGATCGATTACGTGAACTCCCATTCCGTGTGGATCGTCTGAAAACGGGTACACCACCGCGTATCGATGCGCGCAGTGTCGATTTCTCTGTGTTAGAAGCACAGCACGGTGACAACCCAACACCAGTATTCTCATTCATGGGTAAACGTGAGCATCAGCCGCGTCAAATCCCATGTTTTATTACTCACACCAATGAGCAAACTCATGATGTGATCCGCAATAACCTTGATCGCAGCCCAATGTACGCTGGCGTGATCGAAGGTATTGGTCCGCGCTACTGCCCGTCTATCGAAGACAAAGTGATGCGTTTTGCGGATAAAAACAGTCACCAAATCTTCATTGAGCCAGAAGGCCTAACCACGCACGAGTTATACCCGAATGGTATTTCCACCAGCTTGCCGTTTGACGTGCAAGTACAAATCGTTCGTTCAATGAAAGGTTTTGAAAACGCACACATCGTTCGCCCAGGTTACGCGATTGAGTACGATTTCTTCGACCCACGTGATTTGAAGCAAACTTACGAGACCAAGTTCATCAGCGGTCTGTTCTTTGCGGGTCAAATCAACGGTACGACTGGCTACGAAGAAGCAGCTGCACAAGGTTTGATGGCTGGCTTGAACGCAAGTTTGCACAGTCAAGGCAAAGAAGGCTGGAGCCCACGCCGTGACCAAGCTTACATGGGTGTATTGATTGACGACTTGTCGACCATGGGTACCAAAGAACCGTACCGCATGTTCACATCTCGTGCGGAATACCGTCTGTTGCTTCGTGAAGATAACGCCGATCTACGTTTGACGGAAAAAGCGCGTGAACTTGGTTTGATTAATGATGCTCGTTGGGCACGTTTCAACGAAAAAATCGATAACATGGAAACCGAGCGTCAACGTCTGAAATCGACGTGGATGAACCCGAACTCTGCGGGTATTGATGAGCTGAACAAGCTATTGAAAACACCAATGGCACGTGAAGCAAGCGGTGAAGATCTTCTGCGTCGTCCAGAGATCTCATACTCACAATTGACGCAACTGGATGCTTTTGCTCCTGCACTAGAAGATCAACAAGCATCAGAGCAAGTTGAGATTCAAGTCAAGTACGATGGTTACATCAAGCGTCAGCAAGAAGAGATCGAAAAATCACTGCGCCATGAGCACACTAAGCTACCAGCGGACTTGGATTACAAAGACGTGAAAGGTCTATCCAACGAAGTAGTCGCTAAGTTGACAGAAGCGAAACCAGAAAGCATTGGTATTGCATCACGTATTTCTGGTATCACGCCGGCTGCGATTTCGATTCTGCTTGTTCACCTGAAGAAGCACGGCTTGCTGAAAAAAGGTGAGGAAGAGTAATGAGCGCTTTACGCACAAGATTGGATGCTCTGATCGCCCAAACTGATTTGGAAGTGTCTGAAAAACAACGCGAGCAGTTAGTCGGTTACGTCGAACTGCTCGACAAGTGGAACAAAGCATACAACCTGACGTCGGTTCGTGACCCACTTGAGATGCTAGTGAAACATATCCTTGATAGCATCGTCGTTAGCACTCACTTACCAGGTGAGCGTTTTATCGATGTTGGCACAGGACCTGGTTTGCCAGGTATTCCATTGGCAATCATGAATCCAGAGAAGACCTTCTTCTTGCTCGATAGCCTTGGCAAACGCATCCGCTTTATCAAGCAAGTTGTGCACACGTTAGGGCTGAAAAATGTGACGGCAATTCAAAGTCGC
The DNA here is from genome assembly GCF_905175355.1 of Vibrio sp. B1ASS3. NCBI lineage: Bacteria > Pseudomonadati > Pseudomonadota > Gammaproteobacteria > Vibrionales > Vibrionaceae > Vibrio > Vibrio sp. B1ASS3. Next base: position 4,052,431 of record NZ_HG992742.1, on the reverse strand, counting down.
GTCGAAGAATTCCAGCCAGAAGAAAAATTTGATGGCGTTTTGAGTCGAGCTTTTGCTTCAATGACGGACATGGTGGAATGGTGTCATCATCTGCCTAAACAAGATTCTGGGGTGTTCTTGGCTTTGAAAGGTCTTCACCCTAAAGATGAAATAGATCTGCTTCCTGAATGGTGTAGTGTGACGGAGATCATATCTTTAGCTGTTCCTGAGTTGGAAGGTGATCGTCATCTAGTAATCTTATCGCGCAAGGAAAATTAGCGAGGTAATCGTGGGTAAAATTGTAGCAATCGCCAACCAGAAAGGTGGGGTCGGCAAAACAACAACGTGCATTAACTTAGCAGCTTCGATGGCGGCAACAAAGCGCAAGGTTTTGGTGATCGATCTCGACCCTCAAGGCAATGCTACGATGGCCAGTGGCGTCGACAAGTACATGGTTGACGCGACGGCGTATGATCTTCTGGTTGAAGATACCCCGTTTGATCAAGTGGTTTGTACTGAAACCACAGGGAAATACGATCTGATTGCAGCGAACGGCGACGTCACTGCTGCAGAAATCAAACTGATGGAAGTATTCGCGCGCGAGGTGCGTCTGAAAAACGCCCTTGCGTCAGTTCGCGATAACTATGATTTCATCTTTATTGATTGTCCTCCTTCTCTAAACCTTCTTACAATCAATGCTATGGCCGCAGCCGACTCTGTGCTGGTGCCGATGCAATGTGAATACTTTGCGTTAGAAGGTTTAACTGCTCTTATGGATACAATCAGCAAGTTAGCGGCCGTGGTCAATGAAAACCTCAAAATCGAAGGTTTACTGCGTACCATGTACGATCCACGTAACCGCCTGTCTAATGAAGTATCCGATCAACTTAAAAAACACTTTGGTAGTAAAGTTTACCGTACTGTGATCCCACGTAATGTGCGTTTGGCCGAAGCGCCGAGCCACGGTAAACCTGCAATGTACTATGACAAGTACTCCGCAGGCGCCAAAGCGTATCTTGCTCTAGCGGGCGAAATGCTCCGCCGCGAAGAAATCCCAGTTTAACTCTCTAACCTAAGGAATTCCTCCTATGTCTAAGCGTGGTCTAGGAAAAGGACTGGATGCGTTGTTGTCGACCAGTTCGTTGGCTCGTGAAAAACAGCACATTGCATCGCACAGCCAAGCATTGTCGGCAGACGGTGAACTGACTGATTTGGCGATTGGCCAATTGCAGCCTGGTGTTTACCAACCGCGTAAAGATATGGCGCCAGAAGCGCTAGAAGAGCTCGCAGCTTCAATTCAATCGCAAGGCATCATTCAGCCGATCGTGGTTCGCCAAGTGGCAAGTGGCCAGTTTGAAATCATCGCTGGTGAACGCCGTTGGCGCGCAGCAAAGCAAGCAGGTTTAAAACGAGTACCTTGTTTGGTGAAAAAGGTCGAAGACCGCGCTGCAATTGCGATGGCGCTTATCGAGAACATTCAACGTGAAGATTTGAATGTGATTGAAGAAGCTCAAGCGCTTGAGCGTCTACAGGATGAATTTACCCTAACGCATCAGCAAGTGGCCGATGTGATTGGCAAATCAAGAACCACAGTAAGTAACCTATTACGTCTAAATCAGTTAGAAATTGATGTAAAAGGTCTGGTTGCAGACAAAAAATTAGAAATGGGTCATGCTCGAGCTCTGTTAGCCTTGGAAGGCGAGCTGCAGGTTGAAGTGGCTCAACAAGTGGCTAAGAAGCAAATGACCGTTCGCCAAACCGAACAGTTAGTAAAAAAGTGCTTAGCCCCACAAAATGAGCAAAAAGCTCAACAAGAAGATACCGAAGCGGAGCAAATGTCGCATAAATTGAGTCAACTGCTTGATGCTAAGGTCTCTTTGGTCCGTTCTGCAAACGGCAAAGCGAAAGTGACGATAAGTCTTGATGAGCCTCACAAATTGGATCAACTGATTGCCAAGCTAGAGGCCTAAATGAGATAATTGATTTAGGTCAATTAATTAAAATAATCGAATTTTGTGTGAAAGTTGTCGGATTGTAAACAAAACTGTAAGTTTTTGATGCAATATAATTGCATTCAATTGTTCGCACCGTATAATTTTCGCCAATTTCCCTGCACAGAGAGTTTAGTGCAAAGTGGATATTACTAGAGGTACGAATACATGGTAGCTGCGTTAGCTAGACCAGGACGAGAGCTCGCAAAGCAATTGTTAATGATCCAGTCTGGCGCGGTTATTTTTGTGGCTGCAGGAATGGCGATAGCCGTGAATCCTGAATGGGGAATTTCAGCGCTGGTTGGTGGAGGCATCTTTGTTGTTGCCAATGCTGTCTTTGCGCTATGTGCTTTTATGTTTAGTGGGGCTCGTGCTGCCAAACGCATCGCGGCGTCTTTCTACACAGGTGAAGTACTGAAAATCCTTATCACGGTTGTGTTGTTCTACGTAGCCTACATGTATATGCAGGTGGAACTTGTTCCCCTCAAACTAACCTATTTGCTGGTACTAGGTATTAATATCTGTGCACCAGTGCTATTCATTAACAACAAAAAATAGGATGAGTTATGGCTGCGCCAGGTGAAGCGCTAACATCGTCCGGTTACATTGCCCACCACTTATCAAACCTTTCTTTAGCTAAGTTAGGCTTGGTAGCGGATGAAGCAAGTTTCTGGAACGTACATATCGATAGCCTGTTTTTTTCTTGGTTTACTGGTTTAATCTTCCTCGGAATTTTTTACAAAGTAGCGAAGGGAACAACAGCGGGTGTACCGGGTAAGCTTCAGTGTGCTGTAGAAATGATCGTTGAATTTGTCGCGGAAAACGTCAAAGACACGTTCCATGGACGCAACCCACTGATCGCGCCTTTAGCACTGACTATCTTTTGTTGGGTATTCTTGATGAACGTGATGGACTTAGTCCCGATCGACTTCTTACCGTACCCAGCAGAGCATTGGCTAGGTATCCCTTATCTTAAGGTTGTACCGTCTGCTGATGTGAATATCACCATGGCTATGGCTCTAGGCGTTTTCGCATTGATGATTTACTACAGCATCAAAGTGAAAGGTCTAGGTGGATTCGCAAAAGAACTTGCACTACATCCATTCAATCACCCACTAATGATTCCGTTTAACCTACTGATCGAAGTGGTATCGCTACTAGCGAAGCCTCTTTCTCTTGGTATGCGTCTATTCGGTAACATGTTCGCGGGTGAGGTTGTATTCATTCTTTGTGCGGCAATGCTACCATGGTACTTACAATGGATGGGTTCACTACCGTGGGCAATCTTCCATATCTTGGTTATTACGATTCAAGCCTTCGTATTCATGATGTTGACAATTGTTTACCTGTCAATGGCACACGAAGACGCTGATCATTAATTTTTTAAGCTTTTTATTTGGGCACTAAGCCAACAACTATAAATTGGAGATAGTAATGGAAACTTTACTGAGCTTTTCTGCAATCGCCGTAGGTATTATCGTCGGTCTTGCTTCTCTTGGTACAGCGATTGGTTTCGCACTACTAGGTGGTAAATTCCTAGAAGGTGCAGCACGTCAACCAGAAATGGCTCCTATGCTACAAGTTAAGATGTTCATCATCGCAGGTCTACTTGATGCGGTTCCAATGATCGGTATCGTAATCGCGCTACTATTCACTTTCGCAAACCCATTTGTGGGTCAACTAGCAGGCTAATTAACAACTCTGTTAATTGTATTTTTGTAGTTGATTCTTAAAAGGGAGTAGCTGTTGTGAATATAAACGCAACTCTGCTAGGTCAAGCAATCTCGTTCGCACTATTTGTGTGGTTCTGCATGAAGTATGTATGGCCACCGTTGATGCAAGCGATCGAAGAACGTCAGAAGAAAATTGCTGACGGTCTTCAAGCAGCAGAACGTGCTGCAAAAGACTTGGATCTAGCACAAGCCAACGCTTCTGATCAGATGAAAGAAGCGAAGCGCACAGCAACTGAGATCATCGACCAAGCGAACAAGCGTAAGTCTCAAATTATTGATGAAGCTCGCGAGGAAGCTCAGGCAGAACGCCAGAAAATCCTAGCGCAAGCGGAAGCAGAACTTGAAGCTGAACGTAATCGTGCACGCGATGAGCTGCGCAAACAAGTTGCTACTCTGGCTGTAGCTGGTGCCGAGAAAATCCTTGAGCGTACTATCGATAAAGACGCTCAGAAAGATATTCTCGACAACATTACTGCAAAACTTTAAGTCTGGGGGCGCATATGTCTGATATGACTACAATCGCACGCCCCTATGCTAAAGCAGCTTTTGACTTTGCTGTAGACAAAGACCAATTGGACCAATGGGGCCAAATGTTGTCTTTCGCTACTGAAGTTGCCAAAAACGAACAAATGAATGAACTTCTAACGGGTTCTGTCTCTGCTGACAAATTGGCGGAGATTTTTGTTGCAGTTTGTGGTGAACAAGTTGATGCACACGGTCAAAACCTGATTAAGGTTATGGCTGAGAATGGTCGTCTAACGGCCCTTCCAGATGTTTGTGAGCAATTCTTCTTATTGAAGAAAGAACATGAGAAAGAAATCGATGTTGAAGTCATTTCAGCAAGCGAACTTTCTGATGAACAGCTAGCAAACATTGGCAGCAAACTTGAAGTGCGTCTTGAACGCAAAGTGAAGCTGAATTGCAGCGTAGATGAGACCCTACTTGGTGGGGTTATTATTCGAGCCGGAGACCTAGTCATCGATGACTCAGCGCGAGGTCGTTTGAACCGCCTGAGCGATGCATTGCAGTCTTAATGGGGATTGGAGCATGCAACTTAATTCCACGGAAATTAGCGATCTAATCAAACAGCGTATCGAATCTTTCGACGTTGTTAGTGAAGCTCGCAACGAGGGTACTATCGTATCGGTAAGCGATGGTATCATCCGCATCCACGGCCTAGCGGACGTGATGCAAGGTGAAATGATTGAATTACCGGGTGGCCGTTATGCACTAGCACTTAACCTTGAGCGTGACTCGGTTGGTGCGGTAGTAATGGGCCCATATGCTGACCTTAAGGAAGGCATGAAAGTTACAGGTACTGGCCGCATTCTTGAAGTGCCAGTTGGTCCAGAACTTCTAGGTCGCGTAGTGAACACACTAGGTGAGCCTATCGATGGTAAAGGTCCAATCGAAGCTAAATTGACTTCGCCTGTAGAAGTAATCGCACCAGGTGTAATCGACCGTAAATCGGTAGACCAACCTGTACAAACTGGCTACAAATCAGTTGACTCAATGATCCCAATCGGTCGTGGTCAGCGTGAGCTTGTAATCGGTGACCGTCAGACTGGTAAAACAGCAATGGCGATCGACGCGATTATCAACCAGAAAGACTCTGGTATTTTCTCAATCTACGTAGCAATCGGTCAGAAAGCATCGACTATCGCTAACGTAGTTCGCAAACTAGAAGAGCACGGCGCGCTAGCTAACACTATCGTTGTTGTTGCATCTGCTTCTGAATCTGCAGCGCTACAATACCTAGCGCCATACGCAGGTTGTGCGATGGGTGAGTACTTCCGCGATCGCGGTGAAGACGCACTGATTGTTTACGATGATCTATCTAAGCAAGCGGTAGCTTACCGTCAGATCTCTCTACTACTAAAACGTCCACCAGGCCGTGAGGCATTCCCAGGTGACGTATTCTACCTACACTCGCGTCTACTAGAGCGTGCAGCTCGTGTAAACGAAGAGTACGTAGAGCGTTTCACTAACGGTGAAGTGAAAGGTAAGACTGGTTCTCTAACTGCTCTTCCTATCATCGAAACTCAAGCAGGTGACGTTTCAGCATTCGTACCGACTAACGTAATCTCGATTACCGATGGTCAGATCTTCCTACAAACTGAGCTATTCAACGCGGGCGTACGTCCAGCGGTTGACCCAGGTATCTCAGTATCTCGTGTAGGTGGTTCAGCTCAGACGAAAATCATCAAGAAGCTATCTGGCGGTATCCGTACTGCACTAGCTCAGTACCGTGAACTAGCGGCATTCGCACAGTTCTCGTCTGACCTTGATGAAGCGACGAAGAAACAGCTAGACCATGGTCAAAAAGTTACAGAACTAATGAAGCAGAAGCAGTACGCTCCAATGTCTGTATTTGACCAAGCACTAGTAATCTTCGCGGCAGAGCGCGGCTATTTAGCAGATGTTGAACTAAGCAAACTGCTAGATTTCGAAGCGTCTCTACTATCGTACGCTCGCGGTCAATACGCTGAATTCGCAGCTGAGATCGACAAGACGGGTGCATACAACGATGAAGTTGAAGCTCAGTTGAAGAAACTGACTGACGACTTCGTAGCAACCCAAACTTGGTAATTAGGTCGGTGGCAGTTTCTGCCACCAACTAACGGAGAGTAACGATGGCCGGCGCAAAAGAGATACGTAATAAAATCGGTAGTGTTAAAAGCACTCAGAAAATTACGAAAGCGATGGAAATGGTAGCAGCTTCAAAAATGCGTCGTTCTCAAGACGCAATGGAAGCTTCTCGTCCATACGCTGAAACAATGCGTAAAGTGATCGGTCATGTGGCTAATGCAAATCTAGAGTACCGTCATCCGTACCTAGAAGAGCGTGAAGCTAAACGTGTTGGTTACATCATCGTTTCGACAGACCGTGGTCTGTGTGGTGGTTTGAACATTAACGTGTTCAAAAAAGCCGTTACAGACATGCAATCATGGAAAGAGAAAGGTGCTGAAGTTGAACTGGCTGTAATTGGTTCAAAAGCAACAGCTTTCTTTAAACATGGTGGCGCAAAAGTTGCGGCACAGGTTTCTGGTCTGGGTGATAGCCCAAGCCTAGAAGACCTAATCGGTTCTGTTGGCGTAATGCTTAAGAAATACGATGAAGGTGAACTGGATCGTCTATATGTGGTGTTCAACAAGTTTGTGAACACTATGATTCAGCAACCAACGATCGATCAATTGCTACCTTTGCCTAAATCGGACAGCGAAGAGATGCAGCGTGAGCACTCATGGGACTACATCTATGAGCCTGAGCCAAAACCTCTATTAGACACACTTCTAGTGCGTTACGTAGAGTCTCAGGTATACCAAGGTGTGGTTGAGAACCTTGCTTGTGAGCAAGCGGCTCGAATGATTGCGATGAAGGCTGCAACGGATAACGCAACCAACTTGATTGAAGATCTAGAACTTGTGTACAACAAAGCCCGTCAGGCTGCGATCACACAAGAACTATCGGAAATCGTTGGTGGTGCATCTGCGGTTTAAGCTTAGGTAAAACGAAATAGTTTAGAGGATTAACGATGGCTACAGGTAAGATCGTACAGATCATCGGTGCGGTAGTCGACGTAGAGTTCCCACAGAGCGAAGTACCAAGTGTATATGACGCTCTAAACGTTACAGAATCTAAAGAGCGTCTAGTTCTTGAGGTTCAACAACAGCTAGGCGGTGGCGTAGTTCGTTGTATCGTAATGGGTAGCTCTGATGGTTTACGTCGTGGCGTTGAAGTGGTTAACACTGGCGCTCCAATTTCAGTACCAGTAGGTACTAAAACTCTAGGTCGTATCATGAACGTCCTAGGTGACGCGATTGATGAGCGTGGTGAGATCGGTGCAGAAGAGGTTTACTCTATTCACCGTGAAGCACCAAGCTACGAAGAGCAATCAAACGAAACAGCACTTCTAGAAACTGGTGTTAAAGTAATCGACTTGGTTTGTCCATTCGCTAAGGGTGGTAAAATCGGTCTATTCGGTGGTGCAGGTGTAGGTAAGACCGTTAACATGATGGAACTTATCAACAACATCGCACTTCAGCACTCAGGTCTATCAGTATTTGCTGGTGTTGGTGAACGTACTCGTGAAGGTAACGACTTCTACTTCGAGATGCAGGAAGCGGGCGTTGTAAACGTTGAGAATCCTGAAGAATCTAAAGTAGCGATGGTTTACGGTCAGATGAACGAGCCACCAGGCAACCGTCTACGTGTTGCACTGACTGGTCTAACAATGGCAGAACGTTTCCGTGACGAAGGTCGTGACGTACTTCTGTTCGTTGATAACATCTACCGTTACACGCTTGCAGGTACTGAGGTATCAGCACTTCTAGGTCGTATGCCTTCAGCGGTAGGTTACCAGCCAACTCTTGCAGAAGAGATGGGTGTACTTCAGGAGCGTATCACGTCAACTCGTCAAGGTTCTATCACGTCTGTACAGGCGGTATACGTACCTGCGGATGACTTGACTGACCCGTCTCCAGCAACAACGTTCGCGCACTTGGATGCAACGGTTGTACTTAACCGTAACATCGCAGCTATGGGTCTATACCCAGCGATCGACCCACTAGATTCGACTTCTCGTCAGCTAGACCCACTAGTAGTTGGTCAAGATCACTACGACACAGCTCGTGGCGTTCAGCAGACACTTCAGCGCTACAAAGAGCTGAAAGATATCATCGCGATTCTAGGTATGGACGAGCTATCTGAAGAAGATAAGCAAGTTGTATCTCGTGCACGTAAGATTGAGCGTTTCCTAACTCAGCCTTACCACGTAGCGGAAGTATTTACAGGTGACCCAGGCGTTTACGTACCTCTTAAAGAGACACTACGTGGCTTTAAAGGTCTACTAGCTGGTGAATACGATGACATTCCAGAGCAAGCGTTCATGTACTGCGGTACTATCGACGATGCTATCGAGAATGCGAAGAAGCTATAAGGCTAACTAGGAGGCGATATGGCACCAATAACCTTTCACCTAGACGTAGTAAGCGCTGAGAAACGTATTTTCTCTGGTCGCGTTGAAACGTTTCAGGTGACCGGTAGCGAAGGTGAGCTGGGTATTTTCCACGGCCACACTCCGCTGCTGTCCGCTATTAAGCCTGGTATGGTGCGTATTGTGAAACAGCACGGCCACGAAGAGTTCATTTATGTCTCTGGTGGTATGGTCGAAGTTCAGCCTGGTACTGCTACAGTACTGGCTGATACAGCGATTCGTGGTGAAGATCTAGACGCAGCGAAGGCAGAAGAAGCCAAGCGCCGCGCTGAGGAGCAAATCCAGAATCAGCACGGTGATATGGACTTCGCACAAGCGGCCAGTGAACTGGCTAAAGCCATTGCTCAGCTACGAGTTATCGAGCTGACCAAAAAGCGTCGCTAAGCTCAATTAGCAACGTTGCATGAAAAAGGCGGCCATTTGGTCGCCTTTTTGATTAATTTTAGTTGGAAATTTACATCCCACCATTAACTATTCCTTTCAAGCTGTTTAAAATAACGGCCATTTAATATAAAACGTCAATAGGTTATCAATGAAATTCAGTGCTGTGATTCTTGCTGCGGGTAAAGGTACCCGTATGTATTCGAACATGCCTAAAGTGCTACACACTTTGGCAGGGAAGCCAATGGCAAAACATGTTATCGATACATGTACAGGTCTTGGCGCGCAAAACATCCACCTAGTATATGGTCACGGTGGTGATCAAATGCAGCAAACGCTAGCAGAAGAGCCGGTTAACTGGGTTCTGCAAGCGGAGCAACTAGGTACAGGTCATGCAGTTGATCAAGCCTCTCCAAAGTTTGAAGACGACGAAAAAGTACTGGTGCTTTACGGTGATGTTCCACTGATTTCAACTGAAACGATTGAAAACCTATTAGATGCACAGCCAACGGGCGGCATTGCATTGTTAACAGTGATGCTAGATAACCCAATGGGCTACGGTCGTATCATTCGTAAAAACGGTCCAGTAGTGGCGATCGTTGAGCAAAAAGATGCGACAGAAGAGCAGAAGCTCATCAAAGAATGTAATACTGGTGTGCTGGTGGCGACAGGTGGTGATCTGAAACGCTGGCTTGCTGGTCTAAACAACGAAAACGCACAAGGCGAATACTACTTAACAGATGTTATCGCGGCTGCGCACGATGAAGGTCGCGCGGTTGAGGCGGTGCACCCAGTAAACGCGATTGAAGTGGAAGGTGTTAACGACCGTGCGCAATTGGCTCGTCTTGAGCGTGCATTCCAATCAATGCAAGCACAGAAATTACTAGAGCAAGGCGTAATGCTGCGCGACCCAGCGCGTTTCGACCTACGTGGTGAACTGCAATGCGGTATGGATTGTGAAATCGATGCGAACGTAATCATCGAAGGAACGGTATCACTCGGTGATAACGTCGTGATCGGTACTGGATGTGTTCTCAAAGATTGTGAAATCGACGACAACACCATCGTTCGCCCATACAGCGTAATTGAAGGCGCAACAGTTGGTGAAGAATGTACGGTTGGTCCATTCACACGCCTACGTCCTGGCGCAGAGATGCGTAACGATTCTCACGTGGGTAACTTCGTTGAAGTGAAAAACGCGCGTATCGGTGAAGGTTCTAAAGCGAACCACCTAACTTACCTAGGTGATGCAGAAATCGGTCAACGTACTAACATCGGTGCTGGTACCATCACTTGTAACTACGACGGTGCGAACAAGTTTAAGACCATCATTGGTAACGACGTCTTCGTTGGTTCTGACAGCCAACTTATCGCGCCAGTGACAGTTGCGGATGGTGCAACCATTGGTGCTGGTACTACGTTAACCAAAGATGTCGCTGAAGGTGAGCTTGTGATCTCTCGTGCGAAAGAGCGCAAAATTACCGGTTGGCAGCGTCCAGTTAAGAAGAAGTAAGCTTAATTCGCTTACATAAAAAGAATAAAAACCAAAGCCGCTCTTGATGAGCGGCTTTGTTGTATCTGGTGCTGTGAAAGAGAGAGTTTAGTGACTAGGGATCGCTATGCGCTTCTCTAGCCAGCGCACCGCTTGAGAGACCAAAAGAATCAGCACCAAATATTCTAAGACGAGAAACGTATAGATCTCTAATGGTAAGTACTCATTCACGACCAACTCATTCGCTCGTCTCGTTAAGTCACTTAAACCTATCACGCTGACCAACGAACTCATCTTTAGGATATAAACGAATTGATTCCCCAGCGGCGGTAAGATTTGGCGAAATGCTTGGGGAAGAATCACTAAGCGCATTTTTTGCCAGTAGTTCAATCCGAGTGACTCCGCTGCTTCGTGTTGTCCACGACTGATGGCTTGGATTCCCCCTCTAAAGACTTCCGCCATGAAGGCACTCTCTGCAATGGTTAGCGCAATCACACCTGCCCAAAAGTGGTTCAGGGATACATCGAGTAGTGTCGGCATTCCGTAATACACCCACAACAACAATACCAAGACAGGAATGGAGCGAATCACTTCCACGTAAACTCGGTTGATCCATTTGAGAATTGGAGAGTCAGAAAGCGCGGGTAAAGCGATGATCAATCCAATTGTCATCGCAAATAGCATGCTGAGCAGTGACACTTGGATTGTGTCATTAAAACCAGCGATCAGAAACTTGATGTTTGTTAGCCCTTGCTCAGTCGATGGATCAAGAACATACCAGCCCCATTGGTAGTCGGAACAGCCGGTGAGAAAAAGCAATGAAACGAGGCATAGATGTCGATAGTTCACATTTACTCCCTGAACTGACTAAAAAACTTCCTTTGTTGCTGCTATGTTATCAATGAAGCCGTACTAATGGTTAATAATTAAAGGGAATATCTCCTACCGTCATTCTTTTAAGGGAATAGAAAATGAAAAAAACGTTGCTTGCGTTGGGAATGTGTCTGCTTGCGATGACTCAAGTCGCTCATGCAGAAAGTCGTCTACAAGAGATCTTGGACAAAGGTGTGTTGCGTGTCGGGACAACAGGGGATTGGAACCCGATGACGATGAAAGATCCTGCGACCAATAGTTATCGTGGTTTTGATATCGATGTCACCACTGAGCTTGCTAAAGATCTGGGCGTTAAGGTGGAATTCGTTGCGACCGATTGGAAAACACTGGTTAACGGTATTACGGCCAACAAATACGATATTACTGGTAGCGCATCATTGAACATGTCACGGGCAAAAGTAGCAGGTTATAGCCAACCGTATTTCTATCTTGCGTTTGTGCCTGTGGTGCAAAAGAAAGACCTAGCGAAATTCTCTGATTGGGCAGACTTCGATAAGCCAGATGTGAAAGTAGCAGCGACGTTAGGAACGGTTCAAGAGAAGTTGGTCAAAGACTTCTTTCCATCTGCGCAGCATATTGTGATTGAAGCGCCAGCCCGTGACTTCCAAGAATTGCTAGCTCGCCGTGCCGACGTATCGGTTACATCAAACGTAGAAGCGGCTACGCTGGTGGAGAAGTTTAAACAGTTGGCGATTGTTCCAGTTAAAGAGCCGCGTAAACCAACTCCAATTGCGATGCTCTTGCCGCAAGATGATCAAGTATGGATTAACTACATCAACCACTGGGTTGAGCTTAAGAAGACTCAAGGCTTCTTTAAGCAAACCGCTGAAAAATGGGGTTTGAAGAGTATGTAAGCTCTTATTCATCGCTATCCTAAAAAAACAAAGAGCCGCATAGCGCGGCTCTTTGTTTATTGTTTTGTAGACTGAGCTTACTGGTTTTTTAAAGCTCGTCTTCACTCACCACTCGAGCATTGTCAGGTGTCGTGAAGTGCTGAGACAATTCACGGTTAGATAGAATGTAACCCATCCACAGACCACCCATACAAATCACAATCGCAACACCGGTCACCATTTGAGCTTGGCTCGCCATTGCTGCAACCAGTGCACTTGATAGGCTGCTCACGGTAATTTGCAGGCTGTTTTGTAGGCCTGCTGCCGTCGCAGGACTCTGTTGAGCACTTGCTAATGCGCGGTTTACTACGATTGGGTAAAGTGCACCGTTAGCCACCGCAATCAAACAGAATGGCGCTAGGATTGGCCAGATAGAGGTCAGTTGCCATTGTGACGCAGCGAAGATAAGCAGTGCAGCAACACTAAACAGGCCAATCAACTGACGCAGAATCTTTTCGTCACCATATTTACGAACGCCAACCTTACCTAAGTAGCCACCAACCATGAAAGCAATAGTTTGTGGGATAAAGCTCAAACCGATGTCTTTTGCTTCATAGCCGAGTTGAGACATGATTTCTGGCATACCGGTTAGGTAAGCAAAGAAAGCCGCAGACGCTGTTGCAAACATAAACACGTTACCTAGGTAAGTTTTAGAACCTAGTAGTGATTTGATGTCTGAAGAGATGCTGGTTTGTTTTACTTCTACTTTTTCATCTTTTTGCGCCATTGTCGCAACGACAAGCAGTACGCCCATCAGCGTCAATGCAACAAAAATGCTGTGCCAACCGAAGTTGTTTGCCAACAACACACCTAGCTGAGGGGCTAGTGCTGGAGACAGTGCTACAAGCGGCATGATAGTGGCAAAGATTTGTTGGCTCTGGCTAGAGTGGCGTTTGATTACCATCGCTTGCCAAATAACGGCTGGTGCACATACACCGATAGCCTGTACAAAGCGCAGTGCTAAGAGCTGCCACACTTGCTCACTGAATGCGAGACCGAATGAAGCAACAGTAAACAGCGCTAAACCTGCGGCTAGGGTATTACGATGACCAAATTTGTCTGAAGCCAGACCCCACATCAACTGACCAAAAGCCATACCAACAAGAAAGACGGTCAGAGAAAGTGCGATTTGTTCTGGACCTGTAGCAAAGTCGATTTCCATCGCTTTGAAGGCAGGTAAGTACATATCGGTGGCGATAAAGCCGAGCATAGATAGGGCTGCTAGATAAACAAGCTGTAGTTTTGATATTTTCATGATTCAACCAATCAAATTATTTAATCATTTTTTGTTCAGTATCAGTTGGCGCCAACCCTGATTTATTTACCTCGCCATTCTATTTTTCGATTTTGAGAAAATAAAACGCTAAAATTGTTGGTTATCAATCAAATTTTTTGAAAGGTCGAAATCATGTTCTCCAAGTCTTCACTGGAAATGCTCGATACCGTTGCTCGTTTGGGTAGTTTTACTGCGGCAGCAGAGGTGCTGCATAAAGTGCCTTCTGCAATTAGCTATGGCGTGCGCCAAGTTGAGCAAGAGTTAGATGTGGTTTTGTTTCGTCGATTACCGAGAAAGGTGGAATTGACGCCTGCAGGTGAGTTGTTTATCGAAGAGGCGCGCTTGTTGCTCAGGCAAATGGCAGAAGTGAAAGCACAAACTCGCCGTGCGGCACATGGTTGGCAATCAACACTCAAGCTCACACTGGATAACGTGGTTAAGCTCGATAAGCTCAAGCCTCTGGTAGAGGATTTCTATCGAGAATTTGAATTTGCAGAGCTGCAAATCAATATGGAAGTGTTTAACGGCTCTTGGGAGGCGATTGCTCAAGGGCGTGCTGATATTGTTGTTGGAGCCACGTCTGCCATCCCGGTAGGTGGTGATTTTGAGGTCAAAGACATGGGGATGTTGGACTGGGCATTTGTAATGTCTCCTGCGCATCCTTGTGTTCGCCAACAAACCCTAACTGAAGAGTTTGTCAGTCAATTTCCGGCGATCTGTCTCGATGATACTTCTAACGTGTTGCCAAAACGTCACACAGGGCACTACCCCAAACAGCGACGCTTATTGCTGCCTAACTGGTACAGCGCAATTGAATGTCTAAAAAATGGGGTCGGAGTGGGGTACATGCCACGCCATATTGCGATGCCGCTTATTCATGAAGGCGTGCTGGTGGAAAAAGTTCTGCAGGATGATAAGCCATTGAGCCAATGCTGCTTGGTATGGCGTAAAGACGATAATCACAAGTTGATTCAATGGATGGTGGATTATCTTGGCTCGTCAAGTCAACTGCATCGAGATTGGCTACAACATTCATAAAAATGGAAATTGCTTTAAACACCTGTTGACAACATGGTCAATTTATTAACAATCAAAACAAAGTTCGGTAAATTTAGGATGAAGGATTATGTCAAAGCTAGTGGATCGAAAATGGCAAATCTTACCGATCATTGCATTGTCTGTGTTTATGTTGGTGGGGCTTTACGGTTTTTATATGACGCTTGAGCGTTCTGTGCATGATTCAGTTCAGCGCACTACCGAGTCGTTGCTCACTGACGTTATTTATGAAATCAAGGAAGACAACCCTCACTTTGCGAGTGAGTCGGATATCGACGACTACATCGGCGATCTCACTCAAGCGGATGCGGACGCTCGTATTCAAGTGATAGATCAGCAAGGCACGGTGGTAGGCGATACAGCACTTTCTGATCGTGCTCTGATTGGCTTGGAGAGTCACGGCGATCGTCCGGAGTTTATTCAGGCTTGGGAAAGCGGTTCTGGCTACGATGTGCGCTTTAGTGAAGTGCTGTCGGTTGACCTATTCTACGTTTCACGCAAGATTGAATTTGATGCTCAGGAATTTGTGGTCGTGTTGTCCGTACCTATGCATCACCTTAAAACCATGACTTCGGAGTTAATGGCAATCCTAGGTGTGATGGTTGTGTTGAGTATTGGTTTTCTTATTGCGACCTCGATCTTCAGTCACCGCCAAATTATCCATAAAGTCTCTGAAGAGCAGAAAAAGCAGGACGAGCGTATTCGTCAACGCACTCTAGAAATTGAGTTGATGCATCGCCTAGCGAATATGCTGGCTGCTTGTAACAACCTGGTCGAAGCGCAAATGGTGGTGGAAGATATCGTGCCGCGTATTCTTGGTAAGGTGAATGGCAGTATTTCCCTGATGCGTTCTTCGCGCAACCAGTTAGTTACTCAACTTGATTGGGGAGAGAGTTGGCCGGGCAGTCGTTCTTTCGCTCCGGATGAATGCTGGTCATTGCGCAAAGGTCGCAGCCACTTATCGATTGAATCTTTCCATAACCTCACGTGTGAGCACATGGCATCGGTTGAGAATAACCAAACGTTGTGCATTCCTCTGACAGCGCATGGGAACACTATTGGCATTATGCATTTGTACTTTGGCCAAGGTGATATCAAGGTTGACGAGATGACCATGCAGCTTGCTTACAGTGTGGCGGAGCACCTTGGTTTGGCATTGGCTAACCTGAGCCTGCAAGAAAAACTGCGCTCGCAAGCACTGAGCGATCCGTTGACAGGTTTGTACAATCGTCGCTTCTTCGAGCAGAAGCTGACTGAACATGTGAACAACTCGGCAACCAGTACAGAAGATATGTCTCTATTGATGCTCGATCTCGACCACTTCAAGCGATTTAACGACAACTTCGGCCATGATGCCGGTGATTACGTGCTCAAAGAGATCAGTGCATTGCTGAAGCGAACTGTGTCAGAAGATGAAACGGCGTGTCGTCTCGGTGGGGAAGAGCTAGCCGTGATTCTACCGCATTGCGATATGGCGTCTGCGACCGATTATGCGCAAAATATAGTTGATCAGATCCGAGCGCTGCATCTTGAGCACAAAGGTTTGTCGTTAGGGCAGTTAAGTGTGTCGATTGGTGTTGCAACGTATCCAGAACCGGCTTCGGATATTGAGGGGCTGGTGAAGATGGCGGATAAGGCGCTGTACCTAGCGAAAGACCAAGGTCGAGACCGTGTCGTCAACTATCAGCAATACAGCGAGTTCAAAGCACCAGAGCCGGAAACAGCAGAGATTGCGTTGATTCAAAGTTGATAAAAAAATCCCTCGTCAAACGAGGGATTTTTTATTGCGTGATACTGGTTACGACAAGAAGAACTTGTAAGACGGGTTGTCTGTTTCGTCTTTGCATTGATAGCCAAGTTCGCGCAAATGCGCAGAAAACTGAGCTAAGTCGCTTTCATCTAACTCGAAACCACATAAAACGCGTCCGTAGTCAGCGCCGTGGTTACGGTAGTTGAACAAGCTGATATTCCAATGAGTACCGAGTGTGCTTAAGAACTTAAGTAGCGCTCCCGGATATTCTGGGAATTCAAAGCTGTAGAGGCGCTCTTTAAGCGGCTTAGACGGCTTACCACCAATCATGTAGCGCACGTGCAGTTTCGCCATTTCGTCATCAGACAGGTCAACCACAGGGTAGCCACCATCACGTAAATCATGAATGATGTTTTCTAGCTCTTCCTGACCGCCTTGCAAACGAACACCGACAAAGATATTTGCCAATGCGTCATCGTTGTAGCGGTAGTTAAACTCCGTTACAGCGCGGCCGCCAATGAGGTTACAGAACTCAAAGAATGCACCTTGACGCTCAGGAATGGTGACGGCAAGCAAACCTTCACGTTTCTCACCAAGCTCGCAGCGTTCAGAAACATAACGCAAACCATGGAAGTTGGTGTTGGCGCCTGACAGTACGGTGCCTAGATTTTTGCCTTCGAGTTTGTTTTGCTCAGCAAACTTCTTTAAGCCCGCTAGAGCAAGTGCACCGGAAGGCTCAGCAATGGCGCGAGTGTCTTCAAAGATGTCTTTTACTGCTGCGCAGATTTCATCGCTAGAGACGGCAATATGGCCATCAATGTACTTTTGGCACAGACGGAAAGTCTCTTCGCCAATGCGTTTTACAGCGACGCCATCGGCAAACATGCTGACTTGGTCTAGTACCACTGGCTCACCAGCATCTAAAGCCGCTTTGAGGCATGAAGAGTCTTCAGGTTCAACTGCAATCACTTTGATTTCTGGCATGAGCTGCTTCACAAGCACCGCTACGCCAGCAGCCAAACCGCCGCCACCGACAGGGACGAAGATGTAATCAAGGTGACCATTTTGCTGCAGCATTTCCATGCCGATGGTGCCTTGACCTGCAATCACCAGTGGATGATCGAAGGGAGGGACAAAGGTGTACCCGTTTAACTCGGATAGACGCTCTGCCTCGGCTTTTGCCTCATCAAAGTTACTGCCGTGCAACACCACATTGCCACCAAAGCCACGTACCGCATCAACTTTGATGTCAGGTGTGGTTTTTGGCATCACGATAGTGGTCTTGATGCCTAGCTTAGAACCAGAAAGCGCCATGCCTTGAGCGTGGTTACCTGCAGATGCTGCGATGACACCTGCGGCTTTTTGCTCTTCAGACAGGCTTGCCACCATGTTGTATGCACCGCGCAATTTGAACGAGTGCACGGGTTGGCGGTCTTCACGTTTGATTTGCACATTGTTGCCAATACGAGCAGCAAGGCGAGGCATCTCTTGCAAAGGTGTGACAGTCGCGACTTCATATACAGGAGCACGCAAGATCTGGCGCAGATAATCTGCACCAGATTGGTTTTCCTGTTTTAAGAGAAAGGGTTGACTCATAAAGCTAGCCCTCGAGCTTAGATTTGTCTCGTACTGCACCTTTGTCAGCACTGGTCGCCATACTTGCGTAAGCTTTGAGTGCAAATGAAACTTCACGTTGGCGGTCTACCGGTTTCCAGCCTAACTCGTCTTGTTTCGCACGGCGCTCAGCAAGTTCTTGTTCAGATACTTGAAGTGAAATTGAACGGTTTGGAATATCAATCGCAATAATGTCGCCTTGCTTCACCAAGCCAATTGCACCGCCGTTTGCCGCTTCAGGAGAAGCGTGGCCGATAGATAGACCTGATGTACCACCAGAGAAACGGCCGTCAGTCAGAAGTGCACACTCTTTGCCAAGGCCCATCGATTTTAGGTAAGTGGTTGGGTACAGCATTTCTTGCATGCCCGGACCACCTTTAGGACCTTCGTAGCGGATAATTACCACGTCGCCAGCTTTTACTTTGCCACCCAAGATGCCTTCTACGGCGTCTTCTTGGCTTTCAAATACTACGGCTGGGCCAGTGAACTTATGAATACTCTCATCAACACCAGCTGTCTTAACGATACAACCATCCAGTGCGATGTTGCCTGATAGAACGGCAAGGCCACCTTCTTGGCTAAAGGCATTTTCTTTGGTGCGAATACAACCTTCTGCACGGTCGTCATCAAGGCGATCCCAGCGGCAATCTTGTGAGAACGCTTGAGTGGTACGAATACCCGCAGGACCTGCGCGGTAGAACTTAAGTACGTCTTCGTCTTCAGTTTGGATGATGTCGTATTTTGCCAGTTGCTCTTTCATCGAAAGGCCAAGCACGGTGCGAGCATCGTTGTGCAGTAGACCTGCACGGTCAAGCTCACCAAGAATCGCCATTACGCCACCAGCGCGGTGCACGTCTTCCATGTGATATTTCTGGGTAGATGGTGCCACTTTACACAAGTGTGGTACTTGGCGAGACAGGCGATCGATATCTTCCATATCGAAATCCACTTCGCCTTCTTGCGCTGCCGCCAATAGGTGCAAAATAGTGTTGGTCGAGCCACCCATTGCAATATCCAGTGCCATCGCGTTTTCGAACGCATCAAACGTAGCGATGTTGCGAGGCAGTGCTGATTCGTCATCTTGCTCGTAGTAACGACGAGTCAGTTCAACGATACGACGACCTGCATTAAGGAACAGTTGTTCACGGTCAGCGTGCGTTGCCAGCATAGAACCGTTACCCGGCTGAGAAAGGCCCAGTGCTTCCGTTAGACAGTTCATTGAGTTTGCAGTGAACATGCCTGAACACGATCCACACGTTGGACATGCGCTACGTTCGATCTGCTCACTTTGCTCATCAGATACTTTTGGATCTGCGCCTTGGATCATTGCATCAACAAGGTCTAGCTTGATGATCTGATCAGAAAGCTTGGTTTTACCCGCTTCCATTGGACCACCAGAAACAAAGATAACAGGGATGTTAAGACGCATAGATGCCATCAACATTCCCGGAGTGATTTTGTCACAGTTAGAGATACATACCATGGCATCGGCACAGTGCGCGTTGACCATGTATTCTACTGAGTCTGCGATCAGTTCGCGTGAAGGCAGTGAGTACAGCATGCCGCCGTGACCCATTGCGATACCATCATCAACCGCGATGGTGTTGAATTCTTTTGCGATGCCGCCGGCTTTTTCGATTTCACGTGCTACAAGCTGACCCATGTCTTTTAGGTGTACGTGACCCGGAACAAATTGAGTAAACGAGTTTACGACGGCGATGATTGGTTTACCGAAGTCTTCTTCTTTCACACCCGTTGCACGCCATAGTGCTCGTGCACCCGCCATGTTACGACCATGTGTTGTGGTTGCTGATCTATATTTTGGCATTTCCTAATCCTTCTTACTTCTGTTCTGGGTACACATAGTCTAACCAGCCCCACTTATCTTCCGTGGTGCCGTTAAATAGGCCAAAGTAGGCCGCTTGTAGTTCTTTAGTGATTGGGCCGCGTTTACCGGTGCCCACTTCAATTTTGTCGATAGTTGCTACTGGTACAACTTCAGCTGCGGTACCTGTCATAAAGACTTCATCGGCAAGGTAAAGCGCTTCACGTGCAATGTTGGCTTCACGCACTTCATAACCTTTATCGCGTGCAATAGTCATGATCGAATCACGAGTGATGCCCGGCAGAATCGCACTGGTTGCTGGTGGTGTCGTGATCACGCCGTCTTTGATAACAAAGATGTTTTCACCGGCACCTTCCGATAGGTAACCATCTACGCTCAGTGCGATACCTTCGTCATAGCCGTGACGACGAGCCTCACCACCAACGAGCAGTGAAGATAGGTAGTTACCGCCTGCTTTAGCTGCAGTTGGGATGGTGTTAGGCGCAGCTCGATTCCAGCTCGAGATCATGGCATCAACACCAGCTTCTAGCGCTTCTTCACCGAGGTAAGAGCCCCAAGGGAATGCGGCAATGATCAGGTCCATCTCAGTACCAACCGGTGGGCACACGCCCAAGCCCACATTACCGACAAAACCCAATGGACGAATGTAAGCGCTGTCGAGCTTGTTCTGGCGCAGTGTTTCGCGTGTTGCTTCCATGATTTCTTCCACTGTGTATGGAATCGGGAAGCGGTAAATCTTGGCAGAGTCTTTTAAACGTTGTGCATGCTCACGGTGACGGAAGACAATTGGTCCTTTTGGCGTGTTGTAGCAGCGTACGCCTTCAAATACAGAGGTGCCGTAGTGCATCGCGTGAGTCAGAACGTGAACGTTCGCCTCTGCCCACGGAACCATCTCGCCATTAAACCAAATGAAATCTGCAGTTTTCGTTGCCATTTATTGCCTTCCTTATGCACTCACGTGTTGTTGTAAGTTGTGATTTGGGAGTTCATCGTTGCGGATCTTAAGTACCTCAACGGTGCGAATGTCCCACAACTTCTCAATTTGATTGACCAAAAACGAGATAGGTCGATCGCTGTCGACGATGATCTCTACGCTGGCTACTTTGCTTTCGTGGTTTTGGGTAGCCGCGACTTGTTTGATCACAAAACCTCGGTGACGAATCACACGAAGAACGCGCTCCAACAATACCGGTTTATCGTCGGCTTTGATGTCGAGTAAATATCTGTCCATGCGATTGTCTCCTAAGTGTTTT
Source organism: Vibrio sp. B1ASS3 (assembly GCF_905175355.1). Lineage (NCBI taxonomy): Bacteria > Pseudomonadati > Pseudomonadota > Gammaproteobacteria > Vibrionales > Vibrionaceae > Vibrio > Vibrio sp. B1ASS3. The sequence continues at coordinate 4,031,277 of NZ_HG992742.1, read as the reverse complement.
CCAACATATCACTGTTTGATGCACCAGGTGGTACAAGTGGCCACACGTTCTCTTCTTCGTCGATTAAAACGTGAAGCATGTAAGAAGTCTTACTTTCTAGCATCTCTTTGAGAGCCGGTTCGACTTCTTCTTTCTTGGTGATGGTTTTGCCCGGGATATCGAACGCTTTGGCAAGCATCACGAAGTCTGGGTTGTCATCAAGAATGGTTTCGCTGTGGCGGCCGTCAAAGAACAGCGACTGCCATTGGCGAACCATGCCAAGACGTTGGTTATTAAGAAGGACAATCTTCACTGGAATCTGACGACGCTTCAGCGTGCCCAATTCCTGCACGTTCATCATAAATGAACCGTCACCTGTAATAAGGATAGACTGATCATCAGGACGTGCGACTGCAGCGCCCATCGCCGCTGGCAAGCCAAAGCCCATAGTGCCAAGGCCAGCAGAAGTGATGAAGTTTTGTGGATCGCGTGGTTGGATATGTTGTGCTGCCCACATCTGATGCTGACCTACGTCGGTCGAGACAATTGAGCTATCCGGCATCATGTCTGACAACTGTTTAAGTAGCAGCGGAGCGTAGATCAACTCGCCCGGGTGATCGTAACGCCATTTGAATCCGCTACGCAGGCTTTCACTGTGATGTACCCAAGGAGTGATATCTTGAGTGAGCTCTAGTTGAGGAAGAATCTTGCTGATCTCACCACGAAGAGGTGCATTGGCGTGGCGAAGCTTATGGATTTCAGCCGCATCGATGTCGATATGAATGACTTTCGCGTTTGGCGCAAACGTGTCGAGCTTACCTGTCACGCGGTCATCAAAACGCGCCCCAACCACAATCAAAAGGTCACATTCTTGAACCACAAGGTTTGCAGCTTTGGTGCCATGCATGCCCAACATACCTAGGTAGTGCGGGTCGTGACGTTCAATGGTGCCCAAACCTTTTAGTGTGCTTACCGCTGGCATTGGGTTTAAACGTAGGAACTCGCGTACTGAGTCTGTCGCTTTGGCAATCTGTACGCCACCACCGACGTATAAAACTGGACGAGTTGAAGCGGCAAGCACTTCTTGAGCGCGCTGGATATCAGCATCGGTGACTAAAGGTGCAGCTGGTGGAACAAAAGGAGGCAGTAATTCGGTTGGTGCTTGAGCAAGCTGAACGTCTTTGGCGATATCAACAATCACCGGACCAGGACGCCCTGTTTTTGCTACTTCGAACGCTTCGGCCAGCGTTGGGGCAAGGTCTTCAATCTCAGTCACTAGGTAACTGTGTTTGGTACAGGCTAGAGACATTCCGATCACATCCATTTCTTGGAACGCGTCGGTACCGATATGAGAGCTAGCAACCTGACCTGTGATGGCTACTAGAGGAACGGAATCGAGGAAGGCGTCGGCAAGGCCAGTAACAAGGTTGGTGGCGCCTGGGCCGGAAGTGGCCATACAAACGGCAACGTCTTGCGTCGCTCGAGCCATCCCGATGGCGGCCATTGCAGCCCCTTGCTCATGACGGCATAAGATGTGTTCAACACCTCCGTCATACAACGCATCGTAGATTGGCATGATGGCTCCACCAGGATACCCAAACACCGTCTCGATGCCTTGCTGTCTTAAAGCGGCTACGACTAGTTCTGCACCGGTCATCGTAAACCTCCTTTGCTACGTTGTGGCTCGTAGCTATCGCCATGTGTTTTGCACTTCATGTGCACTCCCATTCTTCCCGTTAAGCTGTCTAAGGGTTAGACAGATGACAACTTGTAGTTGTAAAAAAACCCCCGGACTTCTCAGTGCGGGGGTTTTTGTAATTTGTGGTTATCTTTCGCCCACAATCCCCCGCGCGGTGCCAATAATGACCACGATAATCAGGGCTAGCAGTGAGTTGATGTGAGCGAATAAGTTCATCTGTCTGTCGTTCTGTTTTCGTTAATAAGTATTGTGTAATGTTCTACGAAAATGTTTGCGTCACTAGTGGTAACACACAAATCTGCTGCATGACAAGCAAAAAGTCATTCTTTTTTCACATTAAGTACCAATCTGGACAGGCTATATAACATATCCATATAGAAAACATCTGGTTATATAACGTACAAAAATTTGAGGAAATTATGGGGCTGGCAATCATTCATAGTCGAGCAAGTGTGGGTGTGCAAGCGCCGTCGGTAAGTGTGGAAGTCCACATCAGTAATGGGATGCCGGGCTTTACTGTTAATGGCAATATTAACCTTTTTAATAAATACAATGTAAAAAAGAGGTTAGCTTACATCTAGTCCATTAAATATTCGTTTTATGACCTAACTCATGAACCATAAAAAACCAGCCCATAAAGTATTGAAATTCATTTATGGACCATGATTAAATATGAGCTGCCCTTTTATGAACCAACTAAAGATAAACGAATGAGAAGTTTTGCTTATTGTCGTGTTAGTACGACTGAACAAACAACAGAGAACCAAACTCTAGCTATTGCTAATGCAGGTTTTGAAGTACAAACAAACAGAGTTGTATCAGAAACGATTAGCGGTAGTGTTAAGGCTATGGATAGGCCAGAGTTTTCAAAACTAGTAGACAGACTAGAAGAGGGGGATTGTCTTATTGTTCTAAAGCTTGACCGTTTAGGGCGTGATGCTATCGACATACAACAAACTGTACAGATGTTCTCTGATATGGGTGTAAGGCTTGTTTGTCTTGATTTACCTGTTACTGACCTTAGTAGTTCAGAAGGGCGTTTGATGCTTCAAATGTTTGGGGCTTTTGCTGAGTTTGAAAGAAACAGAATAAGAGAGCGTACAGCCCAAGGCTTAGAGAGAGCAAAAGCAGAAGGTAAGAAGCTAGGACGTCCACCAGCAACAGAAACAAACAGAAGAGTCCAATTAGCCAAAGCTCAGGGCTTAGGGCAAAGCGATACAGCTAGAGCTTTAGGGATTGGTCTAAGCACAGTAAAAAGACACTGGAAAGAGGTTCTATAGCTGTTTAACAATTAGGCATTCTGAGAATAATAACCTTCAAAATGAGCTTTCTAATAGTGAACCTGTCGCTATTGGATAACGACTAAACACGAGCGTAAAAAAATAAGTATGATGATCCTGTATTCACTTTTTACTTTGAAAGGAAAAACATGGCATCTCAAGCATTTATGAAAATCGAAAGCATTGCTCAAGGTTGTTTGACCTCTGGCTGTAATACTTTTTACTCGATGGGTAATAGCTACCAATCTGGTCATGAGGATGAGATTACAGTCCTTGCTTGTAGTCACACGATAGGTTACAGCAATCGAGCAATTCACCAACCGATAGAAATCATTAAAAAAATAGACAAATCCTCTCCAGTGCTCAATCAAGCTTGTACTGATGGGCAAGAGCTTAACTGTACAATCACATATTACCGCCCTACAGACAAAGGTACTCAAGAAGCGTTTTATGAGATTAAGTTAACCGGAGCTATGATCCGCTCCATTTCAATGGATATGCCTCATTCTACTGATTTCAATGAGAAAGAGATGCAGGAAATCGTCACTATCGCTTATCGAGATATTCAATGGAGACATATCAGCGCTAATACTGCTGCGTATTCATCTTGGCTTGAACCATTGAAAAAGCTAGCTGAGAAATTTGAATGAGCATTTCAAGAAGAGACTTAGAACGTGATGAAGTACGTAAAGCTGTTGATGGGTTATTGAATACCGCAAATCGCTACAGCATCACACACTTACAGGATCCTCTAGTTCGGTACTACTTTAAACGTGAGTACATTTTCTTAGGCAAGTGTTTAGTTGATGACTATGAGAATGGGATACTCGTTGGTGATAAAGTTGTTCGACTAGTGAAGCAAGAACGGCAAAGCCTGAAAGATCAAGCTGCTGATTTAGCCCTATATGGTCTTGGTGTATTTGCAGGGGCGGGACAAGTAGCTACTGGTTATGGTATTTGTACTGCTGAATCTATCTTTTCATTTACTGGTATGTCGTTTTGCGGTGGTGTTGGTGCACCAATGCTATTACATGGGGCTAACAACTTGTACGAAAACTCATACAAGATAGCAGGGAACATACATCAAAACTGGACAGGACGTTATACAGGTGACTTTGAAAATGTAAGTGGTCTACTGAAAGAGGGCTACAGGTTTGGAGCTAAGAATCTAGGGTTAGATGAACGAGACGGTGATGCTGCGTATGCTATAGCGGATCTTGCTACTAGTGCCTACGGTTTGGTCAACAGTAGAAAGGTGGTTCAGCAATGGTCAAATATGCCAGACTCAAAGCAATTACAGCTGTTTAAGTATTTCAAGACAGATTACGAGAAGGGCGTAAAAGCAATGACTAAGACAGCTTTAGGTAGCGAAGTGATTGGTGGCATAAACACTACAATGACCGCCATAGAACCTTATGTTGAAGATAAGGATAAGGATAAGGATTAATGTCTATAGTAACATATGTCTCGATTAGCTTGGTTGGTCTACTAATCACTCACATAATCTCAAATCAGTACATGTACGCTCCTAAGTTCAATCAAATGTACTTTTTGTTTTATCTACTGTGCTTAGGTTTATTTGGAGAGCCACATTACAGCTTAGCGTTCAAAAATGAGCCTTCGTTGATTTGGCGCAGTCTATTTGATGTAAAAACCATCGTTATCACAGAAAGCTTTGAAAATGTAGCTTTATTGTTTTTCTTCCTAACTCTACTTACCGTACCGCCCTCCCAATTTAATCGTTTAGAACCAGTCGAGTTATTTGTAAGGAAACACATTAAAAAACTATTTAAGTGATGATCTTGTCAACCCTTGTTAAATGTTTTTATCTTTGTAATTCAAGTGCTTATAGATTGTGATACATGTACCATTGTAAAAATTAACCATTTTCTACGTTCGTCTACCGTGAGTGGACACATTCCCAGAAAGGGGGAAAGGCTTTTCTTATTTGTCAGTAATGGAAGTTAGACCTATTTGAGTTAGCCACGGTCGGGAAACAAATCGGCTTCTTTGACTCTTAAGGCTACAGCTAGTTGTACTACCTCTGTGTCTAGAACCTGTCTTACACCTGCTTCTATCTTTGCTAGGGTTCCCCTGCTGATGTCCAAACCAATGACATTACAGCGTGCAGATAGCTCTTCTTGAGTTAGTTTTTGTTGCTTCCTTAATGGTAACTATTCACCCATGAGCTATTGACGACGGTTTACGCTAAAAATACTGGCGCCTGATAATCAACTTTCAACATGTGATGTTCGACGATTTCACGCAGCCATTTATAAGCAGAGACCTGCTGAAGTTTGGCTGTTTCTATCAGCGAGAACATTCGTTCGCGGAACTGGTCGCCTCGATATGAGCGAGTCACGTAACAACACTTCCTCATCAGTATGTAATTACGGAGAACTCGCTCCGCTGCGTTGTTTGTTAACGGGCACTCGGAGTCGTCCATAAACCGCCAGACCATAGCATCATCAGCGATGAGATTTCGACATCTACCTCGATATCGTTTTGAGCATTGATAACTACCCAATTTGAGCCAATGAAGCCAGCTCTTTCGTAACCGCCTGAGTCGGCGGTAATATTGGCTTTCGGTAATTTCTTCTTCGATATATCGGTGATGACACCTGAATACGCTATGAGCGATTAAAGCGAGTTTGTCTCCGATTTTTTGGTTTTCAGGACAAACGCTTTCCTCGATAGCGATGACGTTCCTTAATATGTGAGCCCAGCATAATTGGCGCTTAGATTCGTCGATATATTTGTAGGCAGAATATTGGTCAGTCACTAAAAGGTGTGAAACCGCTTCACCAAGTAGTCGTTTGGCAGCATGTTGGTTTCTTCCGCTGTTAATTTGGAAAAAGGCTACGTTATTGCTGAGTGCGGCCCACATCCAGCGTTTATCATTATTGCGCTGATGTGAAGTCTCATCAGCCATAATCAGTTTAGATGCTTTTACTGTGTCATGGATTTGAGTATGAGTATCAGCTAAGTATTCAGTGACTCGTCCTTGCGCCGCAGATATTGCACCTGTTGAGAAGTTAAGCTGGAAGACGTCTTTCAGCATAGATTGTATTTTACCTATGCTTTGGTGGTGCTGCGTCGCTTGGATTGCGATAAAGCTATGTAGATTTGGCCCCATTTGAACATCGGGCACAGACTCTGGAAGCTCCGCTTGATGCTTATCACCACACCATGAGCACTCGCCTTTAAAAATTTGATGTTCAACAAGCGTGTATGAGATATCTGGCAAGTCAAAGATTTGGTGTCGTTTATAAGGTTTTCTATTTGGAATAACACACCCACCGCAGTGGCATATCTTATTCGGTAAATATTGCTCAACCGAGGCGCTCTCTTCAATAGGATGAAGCAGTCGGCGATTGCCTTTATGACCTGGTTGAGCTCCTTGCTTTTTTCCAGATTTCTTCCGATTCGGCGAAGTATTTTTAGCTTTATTATGCAGGGGTTGTTGAGATGATGGCACAGAAGAGTTGCGACTATTTTGGTTTAGCCTATCTTCAAGCTCAGCCAACTTATTCCATAAAAAGTGGATGATATCTTTCGCCTCTTCAGGCGAATCGAAATCTGGCGGTGGAGGTAATGTTTTCTTATTCATACCTCCAGATTGCCACCACAAAAAGATCACTCAAGTTGAATGTGGGATCAAGTTAACTCAGTCACATAAATTTGCTGTCAATAGCTCCTGGGTGAATAGTTACCCTTAATGTTCTTATCTGCGAACCAACGATATTCATCATTGTCATTTTTCAGTCAACTTTCTTTGCTCCGGTTGTAGAGCAAATTTTAGTTGCTAGAGTGCCCCAAAATGCTCCGCAGACGGAGCAAGCAGTCAACAATGAAAATGAGGATTAAAGAATGAGAAGTGAATTGAAAAAGGGGATTAATACACCATCTCTGAAAGTAGGGTTTGATAGTCAATTAACTAAAGGTTGGAAGCTAGTCGCTTTCTTCACTGCGTGCATCTTAATGGTGATTGGCTTTAAGTTTGTGCAGAGAGTTTCCTTTATGTTGTTGGATGATGGCTCAGGGGATTGGATGTTGAGCCAAGGTAGTGTTGGTATTGCTCAAGCCCTCTACTATGTATTTTGCTTGGTTCAGGTTACTGATCGTATTTATGGGGCTAAGAACCCTGAAAACGTAGAAAGTGAGTTCTGGAAGTACGTGTACTTATCCGTTCAAAACTTAGCCCTTTTGCAAGTTTCGCTAACAGTTGGTGCTCTTGTTGTGTGGTGGTTATGGAGTTAATCAACTAGTGTAAATGAGCATTTAAGTTCACTGAGAGATGGACATTTTCTAGAGAATAATTCTCACTTCGTGAGGTGAAGTTATCTTCTATTCTCCCTTCTCTCAGTGTCTATCTTTTGTATCAATGATCTTATCTCACTTCGTGAGGGATATTCCTTATCCCTGCCCTTCCTATAAGGGTTAATGAAAGAGTTAGTACACTGACCAGATCCTATTCTTCATTGATTCTTTGATAGCTTTCTGGTTGGTTTCGTATCTCAAATCTATTGGGTAATCCTCAGTCACTTCTGTTTCTATTGTTATTCTTTTACTTTCATTACAATGGAAGATTGATAGATTATTGAAGGTTTGCTTTAAGATTCTGTTGAGTCTAACCCTAGTATTGAATAGTTCTTCAGGGGATAACTTCTCTATCCTTTCCCCCTTTAAGGGGTAATATAATGCTTTAGTTGTTAATTTTAAGGCTTCCGCAAAGTTTATGTGTGCTGTTCTAGCTTGTTCAACAGCTTTCTTTGCTTTTGCCTTTTCTACCTGTTTGGAAAGCTCTATAATCGACGTAGAACGCTTTTGTAGCTCATTTAGTATGATAGGGTCACTAAAAGACGAAGACGCCTCTAGAAGCTCCTCGTACGCTTTGCGCTCTGCCTCATATCTTCCTTCTAACTCTGCAAGTCTGTTGACATCTTTCTGCTTTGACTTGTCCACTAACTTAGCATGTTGTTGATGATACATAGGGCTGTTGAACACCTCGTAAATGAATCGGTAAATCAACTCCATTCTTATTGGTTTGTTAGTGCAATTCTTCTTCTTAAATTCTCTGCAAGTCAGATACTTTAAGCTCTGGCTTTTGTTCTCGTAGTACATTGATGAACCGCATTTTTTGCACTTAGCGATTTGATTTAGAGGATTTGGGTACTCTGTTTTTCTTCCTGCTGCTTCTGGTTTTGAGCGTTCAAATTTACGTTGTTGAGAGAGGTAATAAGTTTTTTCATCAATGATCGGAGGGTAGTAGTCCTCAATCAGTGTATTCAGTGATTTTCTGTTTTGAGTCGGTTCATAGTGACCTAAAGCCGCTTTTGAATTTAAGATTCTGTTGACCGTTGTTGTTGCCCAACTCGCTCCCTTAGGTGCAGTAATGCCATTTTCATTTAGGTATCGGACTATTTTTATGACTCCCCATCCATCAATTGATAACTGGTAGATCTTACGTACAAGCTCCGCATACTCTTCATTTATTGTGTATGTGCGTTTATCTGAGTTCAAAGTTAACCAAAATGGTGTACTACTATGACGATTCGTTGTGTTGGGGTTCTGTCTTTTATTCGTCCATGCAGCTTTGATACGTTCTGATTTTGTCTTGCTCTCATTATGTGCTCGCTCCATGATCGTCAAAGAGATAATCAAGTCGGTGGTGTCTAAGTCTTTGTCATAGAGTCGATTGTCCATCAATGTAACAATTTTTACCCCTAACTGAGTAATCCTAAGCATCTGTATTAGTGCTGTTTGAACTTTAGCCCTACTCAAGCGATCTAGACTTTCCACCAACAGATAAGAGCCTTCTGGTATTGCTCCTTGCTCTAAGGCTTCTAAGAACTGCCCTAGACCACTATCTTCCTTCACATTATCTGAGTGAAAAGCTGACACTCCTAAGTCTTGAAAGTTGGTATCTGATAGCGTCAGGTTATTCTCTTCACAGTATCGTTGGGCTAGTTGTGTTTGCCTACGCAAGCTATCCCCTTGCGCTTGCTGTGCTGATGAAAAGCGGATGTAAGAATACGCAATGCTCATAAATACTTATCTTTCTATATCTCTTAATTTGATTGATATTATATTTTAAGGTGAATAATGCCAACACTTACGCTAGTGGGTCTACCGGAAACGACAGTAAAAGAATCGAAAGATCGCGTCCGCAGTGCGATCGTTAATTCCAACTTTCAATTCCCTGCCAAGCGAATTACGGTAAATTTGGCACCTGCGGATCTGCCCAAAGAAGGTGGACGCTTCGATCTGCCAATTGCATTAGGGATTTTGGCAGCTTCAGAACAAATCGCGACAGATAAGCTCAAAAACTACGAATTTGTCGGTGAATTAGCTCTTTCTGGCGGACTAAGAGCTGTAAAAGGTGTGTTGCCCGCTGCGTTGGCTGCGAACAAAAAACAGCGCCGTTTAGTAGTGCCTCATGCCAATGGTGATCAAGCGGCATTAGTGGGTAAAGAGCAGCATAAATCAGCTCAATCGTTACTGGAAGTGTGTGCCGAACTTTGTGGTCAGCATCAATTGAGTTTGTATCAAACCCCGAAGAAAAAAGAGACTAAAACACACGGACGAGACTTGCAGGATATTATTGGCCAACAGCAAGGCAAACGCGTGTAGAGATCGCTGCAGCAGGCAACCACAATCTACTGTTTCTTGGTCCGCCAGGTACGGGAAAAACCATGTTGGCTTCTCGATTATGCGATTTGTTACCTGAGATGAATGTTGAAGAGGCAATGGAAACGGCTTCTGTGGCGTCACTGACTCAAAGTGAAATCAATGAACACAACTGGAAGACGCGGCCGTTTCGCGCCCCGCATCATTCCAGCTCAATGGCGGCTTTAGTTGGTGGTGGGTCTGTGCCGAGACCGGGTGAAATCTCTCTAGCGCACAATGGGTTACTGTTTCTCGATGAGATACTTCTAATCCTAATGACTGTAAATTATCAAAATCATATCAAGTTTTTGAGTATCAATGATTTAAATGGTTTTAGTGCATTTTATTTACATTGATAATAATCACTCTGACAATTAGTGTGTCTGTTAGTTGTCAATTTATGAGGTTTGGTTGTGAATGTAAAAACACTAAATAAGCTTTCTTTATTAAAAACTGCACTGTCAGTCGAATACTCTAACTACCTAGCGCTTGCTGCTGAATCCTTAGTCACCTCCGGTCATATTCAGGCACCATTGAATCTTTATTCAGCTTACTGCTACTTGGTTAAACAAGGTAACTACAGTGCATTGGAAATACTGAATGATTCAAGCTCACTTAATGCACACTTCCAGTCGCTCATTGGCTTTGTTTATAACTATGATGATATCACTATCAAACATAAATATGAGATTGGTAATCGACTCAAAAATCTTTTCTGCTACATTGCGCAAGATAAACATTTAACTCTTGATGAAGTAAAGCTTTCGACTCTAAAAATCACAGAAGACGCTTCGAGCTGTCTAGCTCAGTTCCGAAAGATCAATATAGATAAAACAAAAGCCGACTACCTTGATGGTTGGCGGGTGTTATCAAAAGAAGGCAAAGAACATGAGGCTCATCTGGATACGCTTTATGTTAATTTTGGTGAGGCGTTTACCAACAAGGTTCATCTTGCTCTAAAAAACTATGCTTTTACACAAAAATCATCAACTTTGAAATGTGCATTAAATGAACTCAAAACACTCTTTGTGGGCATCGCCACGGTTTATAACGACCGAGACGGACTAACAATAGAAACCCTTCTAAGTCGTAATCATGTGCAGCTACTTTTCCATAAGGTGTTTAAAGTGCTATTTGTGCGCTCCCAAGCTGCACAGAACTGCCCCAAGCATTTTCACGTTAAATGGCGAGATACCATTAACTATTATACCGATTGCTTTATCAACGCAGGTGTTTTTGCTGAGCCTCACAAACCATTCATCGTTCCAGGCTGGAAAGACCCAAAAGATGAAGCACCCACCTTTTCAATTGGCGGCAATGCTACGCAGCCAGAAAACCTTCGATGGTTTGCTAACATTCCACTCAAAATTAAAGATGAAGAGGCTGTTTCAATTATTCAGCAACGTGTAGACCGAGACATGGCGCATGTCAGGCATGTGTGTCTCTTGAAATTTTTGGAGCTTTTAGATCGAGAGGATAGGAATATAGCCTTTCAGAGCACTGGCTCTGTCAAGCCTCTAGATAGTAGCAATAGCAACAACTATCAATATAAAAACTTTGTCGGTGAAGATAAGTTAGAGAATACAGTAGCAACCTTTTATGCACACGGCATCGCTGCAAAAGGCACTGGCTATTTATCATTTTTGGGGTTTGACGGTGATGCTCGCCAACTCAACACAGAGTTAAATTTACCAACCAAATCAACACTGAATGTTCTTTTGACGCTTCTTGTGATAGAGCATCCTCTGATAACACCGTCTTGGTTAGCAAAATGGGATTTGTTTGATGTAAATGGCAATATGGTAGGCTATAAGCAAGTTGGTAATCAACACATTGCTGTTAGTTATAAATCACGCAAAGGAGCGACCAGTGCGCAGCAAGAAGTAGTGCTCAATGAGTTTTCTAAACCTATAGTTGAGTTCTTGATGCGCCATACTCGCATGAGCCGTGAATACCTGAAGCAAAAAGGGAATGTAAATTGGCGAAAGATGATTTTAACTTCAACTACTACCCGTGTGCTATGTCCAAGCAATCTCAATCAAACTCTTCATGCAGCAAATGATTTTTATGATTGGCTTCAAGATGAAACGCTCTTTGATAAGAGCAGCGACATAACCTTGGAAGATGCCCAAGCCATCTCCGATATCCATTCGTTACGTTCCATTAGACGACACCGAGGTTGTCAAATTTATTTGGAAACACGTTCAATGGATGCCGTTGCCGAGGCGCTTGGTCATGAAAAGAAGGATGCAAACCTACTGACATCTTACCTTCCTAAGCCGTTAATGGACTTCTTTAATGCACGTTGGATACGTCAGTTCCAGAACGCTATTTTACTTGAAGCCATGAAAGATTCAGTGCATCGACTTGATGCTGTGAACATGAGCGCTCAAGACATTGAGGAGTTCTTGAGTAATCACGGCATAAGCAACATTCCAGAGCACCTCGATCATGGTTTTACTCAGCAGACGACTACTGACAGTGAAGTTTCAGAATCATTAGGGTTTGACCAGTTAACATACACTATATCGACATCACTTTTGCAGTTGTTGATGGCGATACGCTTTGTTGTTGAGAGTAGTGATGATGAGGAATCTTTTTTAGATATTGTTGCTCACTGGTATCAATCAGCGGTGTTTGTTTTAGACACCCTGAGTTCAGGCAAGCATAGTGCGGATGATGATTTGATGGGAATGCTTGATATTGCAACCAATAACACACTAGATACTGACTCGATTAAGGGAGCGCTGCTATGTTAAGTGTTGCTATCGACAATTCCTCTATTGCTAACCTCATTGAAAACATCGTGGAAGACCATTCGGTTCTAAATGGTTTAAGTGCCGAGACTCTTGAAGATATTATCAATTTCTCAGTAGCAAATGATGACTATCGAGCATTAGATGTCATCACGAATATCCATACTGGCATCTACGGTTACGATGACAGACAGCCCGAATGGTTAGAATCCAGCTTTCCTGAAAACAAGTGGGTACTAAAATTTGGCAAAACCCCAAAAACGATACATTGGGACACGGTTTACTTAGATGACGGTAAGAAGCTCACGGATAAAAAACACCAAAAGCTGTTAAACAGCTTTAAATACTGGATTACGGCAGCAGATAATCCACTTGAAAACGGTGGAAAGGTTATCAGTCCAATAGCGGCTTATCATAAAGTTAACAGAGTTATCACTCTCATCAATGCGGTCTTGCTGCACTCGAAAGAATTGAAGCTAGCAAAATATCACCTTCTGAATGTGAATGATGACTTTTGGCTGAACATCTTGACCAAATTCGCTGAGCACGGAAGTTTTCAAGGTGTGTATGAGTTTGATAAACATACCGAGGTATTACTTAATAACGCGTCTCAAAGCATTTCTGATATAGATGCACAAGCGTTTAAAGAGAAGTTCCCCTACGTTACCCAAGACATTGTGCAAGATGAAAGTTACTTATTTCTAGCAGAGAGAGAGAAGGCGTGCGCTTGGCTTTTTGAGCAAGGTTATTATCGCAGTGGAGAACACATAAGATACACTGGTAGCAGTGCTGTGCTGGGTGAGTTGTTGTTTAAAGGTAAGATGCTTTATCACGATATTAATCTCCCCAACCACGCAGAACTTCATCTCAAAGCGCCAAGGCGAAACTCAGAGTATCGAGCGGTTGAGAATAAAGACGCTTCAATAGGCACGAATCAAGTGACTATATCGACATACATTGAAGCGATTCGATTGATTCATACCAATTTTGAGCGTGGAGATGCGGCAAGCGCTTCAATCTTGTCCGAGCGTGTCAGCTCAGGCCACATTAGCCAGTTAGTTAGCTTAAAAAAAGCAGGACGCACCCGCACCTTGCCGCCTACCTTTGTGTTTAATTTAATTCGTCAGTGCTATGAGTTTGCTAAAGAGCATCTACCTATAGAGGAAGGCGCTGTTACTTTACTGGATGAAACATTAACACTGCTGTCTAAAGCAAGAAGTAAATCGGCGGCAAAAAAATCCAACAAACTCCGCCCACACGAATCCACCCGAACTTGGAATGAAGAGTTGCATCGAGAGATGTCTGGTACGGAGCGAGGTTACTGGTTTCAAACGGAGGCAATCAACTGTCTGAGTAGTGAATACCTTAAACAAGGGGTAAAGCAGATTCAAGCCTTTGCAGAAAGTGTGGAAAGTCGCTTTGAGCGGATTCGAGCTAATGAGAGCTTGTTTGATTTGTTCTCTGTACTGCAAGGCGCAATACAAGTTTTAGTGGGTGCAATCATGGCTCGAAGACAAGATGAATTAATCAAGTTGAAGTCACATGGCAACCTTTCACCTAATGTAAATCCCTTTTCAGAAGCGGGTGCAAAAACAGAGTACAACCTGATATTTAAGGTAAAAAAAAACTGGTTCAAAAGGGGTGAACGCAACAATAGAAAGACCAATTCCCTTATCTATCGCAAGGTTCATTTGGCAACTGGAGCAATTTAACATCAAAGCGAGTGAGTTGGGGTTATGCAAAGGAAAGTTATCTTTGTTTAACAACCTCAATTCAAAAAACTCGCAGTTAAGTCAGGTTGCTCACATAACATATAATGCGCACCTTGATTCTTTATGCGATTACTTAGAAACGGACTTGGTGGAGTTCGACAACGGAGAGTATCGCCGTAATTATGTCCGTCAGCACCAATTGAGACGCTTCTTTGCTATGGCGTTCTTTTGGTCAAAAGGGTTTGATGGAATGGATGCTCTTCGCTGGATGCTCGGACATTCAGACATGGAGCATCTATATCACTATATCTCTGAGTCAGAAACTGGGGCGGTACTAAATGGAGCTAAAGCCAGTGTAATTGTTCGTGGTTTGGTCGATTCCACTTCTGAACTTGCAAAGCTAGAAGGAATCGAAGAGGTTCGCAAAATCATTGCAGAACGCCTGACAGGTGATAGTTCAACACCCATCACGATAGAGTCAGTGAGTGAAGCAGCAGAAGATTACGATGATGAGTCTTATCTAACCGTCCCTCATATAAGCCAACTTCAAAAAGAGCAGGACATTGAAACAGAGGTTATTCAGCTTTTAGACGAAGGTCGAATCACGCTTGAGCCAGAGTTCTTTACCATTGAAGATGCTGATGGAAATACAACTCAAACCTTTAATCTAATTTTAAAAATCAAGGACCTTGATTGAGGATTGGGACAATGAAAGTTTTAGAGAAAAACCAAACTAAGATACTTGAAACAGAAAAGCTGTTAAGGGAAATCATCACCACCCCTGCTGAGTTTAAAAATGATGAGGAACTACTAAAAGCGCTCAAGTCTCAATCTGGTATCGCTAAATATCAGAATCAAGAGCGTAATATCACATCATGCTCATTAAACACGGTCAAAAGCATCTCAGAAGCACTTCTGGAAAGAGGCTTCTTATCATTAGATGAACTTCGTATAAATGCAAAACTGGCGATAGAGGCTGCATGTCTCGATGAGAAAGCTTCCAAAGGCAACAAGCAAACCG
Source organism: Vibrio sp. B1ASS3 (assembly GCF_905175355.1). Taxonomy (NCBI): domain Bacteria; kingdom Pseudomonadati; phylum Pseudomonadota; class Gammaproteobacteria; order Vibrionales; family Vibrionaceae; genus Vibrio; species Vibrio sp. B1ASS3. The sequence goes on along the minus strand of NZ_HG992742.1, from coordinate 4,016,161 downwards.
TAGTGGGTTTGAAGCACAAGGTTGCTGTACTTGAATCGGAGCTGGATGCAGCGCAGCGCAGCAATTCTTTACTAACCGTTATGGTCTCAGAGCTGCGCTCTAGACTAAAGCAACTAGCGAACCATGAAGGAACAGTAGAAGAGCGACAGGAGCTTTATCGAGAGCACAATCGGAAGATTGAAGCACAGATGAATTTCACTTTGAATGGAGAGGTATGATGGCGGTTCGAAAGCTTAAAGACTTTGAGCAATGGAGTCATCTTGGGTTTGATGGCAAGCTTGTCTTTCGTAAACCACAGGATATTCCTTTCGTAACCTACAGTAATCATACTCCTTGCTATGAAGCCAATGCCTACATTCATAGCTTAATAGTGAGAAACTTGAAAAGTGACACGATACGAGGGTATGCACACGATATTATTCACTTAGTGCATTTTATTGAAAAACAGCCATTATTGAGTCGCTTCAGCCAGCTTACTGACGCAACATTCACCCTTTTCGTTCAGTCACTACAGGCAGAGAGAACGCCGCTTGGCGAACTAAAACGCAAGAATAACTCGGTGATAAAGATTGCACATACCTGTCTGGATTTCTTGCTGTTTATCCAAGACTTTCATGACTTGAGTGCTTTTATAGGCAAAGATAAAAGCAACTCAATTCGGATACTTGAAAAGCATTACAAACGCAAACAGGAAGGCTACAAAGGTTATATTGAAGGTGTCAAAGTCACCCATGCAGCCGTGCCAACAAAAGATGAAATCAAGAAACGTCACCCTGTTTCGGAAGATGATGCGTTGCGTGTGTGGGAGTTTATCAAGACTCAGAAAAACAAAGATAAGCGTAGAAGGGACATGACGTTATACACAGCAATGGAGCAACTAGGCGCTCGTGTAACGGAGCTTCATTTGATTAAAATGACCGATTACGAGGAAGCTAGACGCACAGGTATGCTCACTCTTACCACTTTAAAACGCAAAGACGAGAACGCCACTCGAAAGATACCTGTCCCACATTTGTTATTATCAGTGATTGCGGATTACATCAAAGTTCGCAAGAAAGTCATGAGGAAGAAAAAAGTCCAACATGACTACCTGTTTATCAGCTTAAAAACAGGTCTACGCCTATCTGCCGATTCATGGACAACGTACATGAACTCATGGAAAAAAGAGCTTGGTATCGAGGGAGAATTGCACCCGCACTTGTGGAGACACGCATTCATTACAGACAAGCTTAAGGAACTGATTCTTGCCACTAAAGAAGTGAATGATAAAGATGATTTCCGAAAACATCTGCTTCATACACAAACGTTTAAAATGCAGTTACAACAATGGACTGGTCATACAATACTTAGCTCTTTGGATACTTATATTGACCTCGCATTTGCAGATATTCACGGCTACACAGAGGTTTATAATGCTGTTTCTCTAAAGTCGAGTGTTGAGCTTGCTAAACGTCAGATTGAGTTGTTAGAAGAACAGATAGCAAGGAAGGAGTTGACGCCTACCGCAGCGTTGTGTGAGATAAAGGAACTATTGGTAGCTTTCCAATCCGATATAAATAAAAGCATTGTATCGTCACAGTAAGGTTCATCACATCATTACCAATCGGTCGCGTAACACGCCTTTGGACATTTATCATTTGCCTTTTCAGATAATCTGGCTGATCACACATGAGAAAAACTATTGCACCACCCTTGCAGGACAAAGGTGGCAATCAATAATAAGTTTTTATGGGTTTACCAGCTCTGCCTGCTCTAAAACAAGCTCGACAGCTTCCGCCTGCTCATCAGGCGGGTATCCAGTACGTTTAAGTATCTGCTTAATCTTGAGCCTCATTTTCGCTCGAAGGTTTTTTCGCTTGGCCCAGTCTGGTTGTGCACTTTTGCGAATCTCCTCAGCAAGCTTTCTAGCAATAGTCAGAATGTCTTTCTGCTGCATTGCCTCACGAGCAGAATCATTGGCAATTAGTGCATCAAAGAAGGCCAATTCTTCTTTGGTTAAGTTCAGCTCTTCACCGCGATCTGCTGACTCCCGTAACTCTTTAGCCAGCTTAATCAGTTCTTCAATAACTACGCTGGTCTCAACCGAACGGTTACGGTATTTATCAAGGGAGTTACGTAACATCTCAGAGAACGTCTTGTAAGCGACAGCATTCTTAACCGTGCGCGTCTTTATCTCATCTTGAATGAGCTTTTTGAGCATCTCTACTGCTAGGTTCTTGTGCTCACTTTTCTCGACTTCAGCAAGGAACTCATCATCGAGGATGCTAATGTTTGGCTTGTTCAATCCTGCGGACTGGAAGACATCAACTATCTCGCCAGAAACGATAGTTTCAGACACAACCTGTCTTAATGCCGTTTGAACATTCTCATCAGACATTCGTTGCTTTGAGGTAGTGGACTTCTTAATAGCTGCGCGTAGCGTTTCAAAGAAGGCGATCTCTTCTTTGATGCCTTTGGCCTCATCCATGCTGCTACATAAACTGAATGCCTTAGAGAGTGACAGGGCCGCTTTATCGAACCGCTTCTTACCATCTTCCAGGTTAAGAATGTGGTTCATGGCACCTGCGAGCAAGCCAAGTGTATTGGTTCGATAATCGCTGTAGTCGAAGCCATGCATGATCCCACGGCAAACATCTAGCTTGGTCATAGTGACGGCTAAAGCTTCAGCCAGGTCAATTGTCGGAGACCCGTTACCGCTTGCTGTGTAGTTCGCAATTGCATTGCGAAGCTCAGGCGCGATACCTAAGTAATCGACAATCAAACCACCTTCTTTATCGCGGAATACACGGTTAACACGAGCGATAGCCTGCATCAAGTTATGGCCTTTAAGTGGCTTGTCGATATACATGGTATTCAAACAAGGCGCATCAAAACCTGTCAGCCACATATCGCAAACAATGACCAGTTTCAGTTCATCTTCAGGATCTTTAACTCGCTTAGCGATCTTCTTCTGAATTGGCTTTTTATGGATATGCTTTTGGTACTTGGCAGGGTCATCAGATGTGCCTGTCATGATGACCTTCATGCAGCCTTTTTCTGGATCGTCGTTTGCCCAATCAGGCTTGAGTTCAGCAATCTTATCGTAGACCTGAACACACGCCTCACGACTAATGCAGACCATCATCGCTTTTGATAGTGACGTCTCTTCGCGAGAGGCAAAATGCTTCAGTAAGTCGCGAACTAGGCGGTCTACACGGTCTTCAGCACAAACTAGAGCCTCTAATGCCGCATTGCGAGTTTTGGCCTTAGCTTGATCATCTTCATCATATTCAGCAACCAACTCATCAACTTTGGAGTCTACGTCTTCCTCATTTGTGCTCTTGCTCATATCAAGCTTGATTAGACGGCTCTCATAATAAAGCGGTTTGGTTGCACCGTCTTTTTGAGCCTGCTCGATGTCGTAAACAGAAACATCATCACCAAAGACGACACGAGTATCCTTGTCTTCCATTTCAATTGGCGTACCAGTGAAACCAATGAAACCAGCATTGGGTAACGAGTCCCGAAGATGCTGAGCGTAGCCATATTTCATTTCACTCGTTTTCTTGTCTACGCGAGCCTTTAAACCATACTGTGAGCGGTGAGCTTCATCTGCTGCAACAACGATGTTATAGCGTTCTGTGAGTGGCTTACAGCGAGTTTCTCCCTTAGGTGGAGCGAACTTCTGCATGGTTGTGAAGATGATGCCGCCAGATGGACGATTATTTAATAGCTCTCTCAGCTCATCTCGATCTTTTGCTTGAACAGGAGTGTCGCCAAGTAGCTCTGCATTTTCAGCAAAGGTTTCGAATAACTGCTCATCGAGGTCGTTACGGTCAGTCACGACAACAATCGTTGGATTATTCATCGATGGAGATGCCATCAACTTAGCGCTGTAAAATGTCATCGAGAGTGACTTACCAGAGCCTTGAGTGTGCCAGTAAACACCGCACCGTTGGTCGCCATCATGGCGAGTCGCTCGAATCGTACTTTCAACCGCAGCGCGAACACCATGGAATTGGTGATAACCAGCGATCTTCTTAATGACCTTCTCATTATCGACTTCGAATGAGACATAGTATTGAAGATAATCGAGAAGAAGTTCTTGATTGAAGAATCCACGTACCATCACCTCAAGGGCCAATGTATCGACAGTGTCATCACGAGAGCCGTCAATCGTTCTCCAAGGGGTGAATCGGTCTCTATTGGCCGTTAGTGAGCCAATGTAAGCTTCACTCCCATCTGAGATGATTAGGGACTCGTTAAAGACAAATAGATCTTTGATGGCTTGCTTGTAGGTCTGAACTTGATTGTACGCTCGCCACACATCGGCTTTGGTATCGGCAGGGTTTTTTAGCTCAAGAAGTGAAATGGGTAAGCCATTTAGAAATACGACGATGTCTGGTCTGCGGTTATCGATCTCACCATTGGTGACACCGTTGACTGAAAATTGCCTCACGGCCAACCAGTTATTGTGCTCATTATTGAAATCAACCAGCCTGACCTTATCCCCGACAGGATGCCCACGTTCGTCTTCATACTCTACTTGAATGCCTTCGATGATTTGACGATGGAATGTGTGGTTAGCACGTTCGATAGAAGGGACTGTATTGAGCAAGATACCAATGGCGGTATCGATACATTCTTCTGGCAAGTGTGAGTTGATATTTAGTAGAGCTTGGCGGAGTCGAGGTTTGAGAACGACGTCAGAGAGCGAATCTCGCTCTGGCGTACTTCCTTTAGGCTCTAGCTCGCTGCCGTTTAACGTTTGGTAGCCGAGGCTTCCAAACCAGACCATGCAATGGTCTTCTAGCATTTCTTCCGTTATTTTCATTTTATATCCATTCTTATTTATTGTTTTTGTTATGAATATGATTAAGCCAGTCCGAGCCCTAAATGCAGGGCTCGGACTTCCAGTTATACTGCTTCTGCAAGCTCCTGTGTTGCTTCACCTACAGAAATTTGACCAGAGACCAACTTCGGCAATAGCCTGTCACGTAGTCTCGTTAACGTAATGTTCTGTTTCTCAATTTCTTTGATTCTATCAAAGAGAGGAAGAGTAACTTTATTCCAGCTTTCCATTAACTTATTTGTAGGTAATGGAAAATTAATGTCATTAATGTTTTGCAGGCTAGCATTCGCTTGAACAGCCTGAACAACTTTAGATGATATTTGTTCTTGAATTCGCTTGGATTTCAGATGCAAATACAAGTAGTTATTGTACGTTGGCTTATCTTTTAGTCGGATAAAACATACTGCTTGATTACAGTTCGAGTTGTTAAGCGTATCGGGAACAATTGCAACTCTGCCAATCGTTCCTGCAATCGTAAATAACAAGTCTTCTGATTGTAAAATAGACCGCTTTAAAGCCCCTTCATGTATTGAGCTTGCAACTGTCTCTAGCTCGCTCTCAATTGACCCTGTATCACTTATGTTGCGAACCTTTATAAAGGGGATAGAAGGAGCATCCTGTGCAGATTCTACATCTTTCTTTCTAGGAGTAGTTCCTTTTGAAAGTTTTTCCTGTAACTGCTTAATGGTTGATACTTCCCACCCCTTCGGAATCATCCCCAGCTCAGAATCTTCAAACTCGCTTGGGAACAAAGCTTGGATTTCAGGCGACAAACCATCGAAAGGCAGACCTTCCTTGTTCGCCTTCACTGGATCAAAATCGATAAACCAAGACTTAAAGATGCGCTGGGCGAGCTTTTCTAAGGTCTGGTTCATAGCTTCATTGATCGTTTGCTTTTGCCATAATGCCCCAATCAGAGTGTTTAATTTATGCAATTCTTCTTGAGGAGGTAGGCCAATATATGCTTCGGAGATATCAGAAGGTTTAATGGCTGGATACGCAGCGCCTTGAGCTACACGAACTAGATGCTCTGTAAAAATATCCGTTGTTACAACGGAATAAATCAACCAAGTATATTCGGTTTTTTTTGGGGTTATTGTGCAAAAACCTGTCGATGCCGTTAGGTTGTCATTGTTAAAATCTAGCAATGCGAACTGTTTTAAGTTTGGCCTAACAGTAGAAATGATGATATCACCTTTGGCTACTTTTCTACGTGCCCTTGAGGGTGCGCTATCAAACTTCATTTCAGTTGGCTCTGCAACTTTACCTGTAGATACCGAGGAAATATCTATATAGTTGATGGTGTCGGGCTTATCTTTTTTTGACCAAGAGTTAGCATTAAAATCAGCTAGTTCAGACAGCTTGACCTTTGACCATCCATCAGGGATTTTTGAGTATTTTTCAATATCAAATATCATACCCAACCTCCGCAAGCGAAGCCTTGATTTGCTCATCAAGAGTAACCGACTTAGTCATCTGTTCTGACAACTGCTCAGTTAGGATAGCCATATCTTCTTGATATGAAGTCTCATCTTCTTCGACTTCCGCAGCGCCAACATAGCGGCCAGGAGAAAGAACAAAGCCTGCTTTTTGAATGTCTTCAAACTTAGCCGATTTGCAGAAACCAGGGATATCCTCGTATTCCTTCACAGAGAAGTCTGTTTTGGCCCAAGCGTGGTAAGTCTGCGCAATTTCATCGACATGGTGTTGGTCGAATACCAACTGAGCACGAGACTCTAAACGGCCCAGATGACGAGCATCGATAAAGAGAGTTTCACCTTTACGCTTTTTGTTCTTGTTGAAGATAAACAGACATGAAGGGATCTGAGTGTTAATGAATAGCTTCGGCGGTAGAGCAACCATACACTCAACTAGATCATCTTCAATAATGGCCTTACGAATATCACCTTCAGTATTCGCTGTCGATGTCATGGCACCATTCGCCATGACCACACCTGCGCGACCAGTATCATTTAGGTGGTAAAGCATGTGCTGGATCCAAGCATAGTTAGCATTGCTATCTGTTGGTGTTCCCCACTTCCAGCGAACATCATTTGCTACTTTACTTGCGCCCCATTTCTCTTGGTTGAACGGCGGGTTCGCCAGGATGTAGTCTGCACGAACATCTTTATGCAAGTCGTTTAGAAGCGTGTCGGCATTCTCAGCCCCCAAATCGAAATCGATACCACGGATAAGCAGGTTCATCGCTGCCATCTTCCATGTGGTGTATGTGTATTCTTGGCCGTATACACTGATGTCGCCACGCTCACCGCCATGGTTTTCCATGAACTTCTCAGACCATGCCACCATGCCGCCAGAACCAATCGCAGGCTCGTATAGAATACCTCGCGTCGGAGCGATGATTTCAACAAGTGTTTTTACGATGGACTCACATGTGAAGAAGGCACCTGCATCTGAACCTTCTGCAAGAGCAAATTTACCCAGGAAGAATTCATACGCCAGACCTAGAACATCAGCAGAGCGATGCTCTTTGTTGTTGAAGCTCAGAGTACCAAGCAGGTCAACCAGCTCCCCCAGTTTGCTTGATGGGATTTTGAGTAGGCCAAACCCACGGTAAAGCATGCCTTTTAGATCAGGGTTGTTTTCTTCGATTGCCTTAGAGGCATCATCCAAAATCTTCGCAAAGTTTGGCTGTTTTGCATTGGCTACAAGATATTCCCAACGAGCCACTTCTGGAACCCAGAAGATGTTTGCGGCTTCATACAGATCTGGATCGTCGATATCCATTTCGAAGAACTCGTGGTCTTCGTCTTTAATCCATTCTTGAGCATCGCTGCGGAACTCGCCAAAAGAGTCACTTACGTACTTAAAGAAAAGAAGTGCCAGTACAGGGTGTTTGTATTCTGATGGTTGTAACGCACCACGCAACGCCACGGCTGATTCCCATAGCGTTTCAAAAAAAGCTTTATCGCCAACATTTCTAACCATTTTTCTTGTTCTCATCATAATTTGGCATTAATCAATTATCATACCAAACCCTACTTTTATACGCCATTTACAAGGCAAACCAGAATGAAAAAGTAACCACTCAAAGAGTTTCAAACTATGGCGCTGGGATACTGTATCCATCCTCTTGATAGGCATGATTAAAAAGAACTAACTTAGCTGGCTCTAAGTACATCATTTATCATTAGTAAAACCAATCTAAAGTTTATCCTATCCAGAGTTAGATAGTTTCATTCGAAAATGATAATGGGGCAAAAGGCGTGTTTGCTGTAGACAGTTCATATCACCTCTGTCAAGTTAAACCGACAGAGGAAAAAGTGACAAACTTTCTTGTAAATGAACGAACTACTAACAAAAAGGTTCCTGTTCTTGGTTGTCATTATCGACTGGTATAACTGTAAGGTGTTGTCCTCGCGGTTATCGAACACCATGGGTACAAGTTTTATGTATCATGGCTCTCGAAGAGGTGCTCCAATACTACGGACCACCCGATATCTTTAACTCCGATCAGGGCTGCGAGTTTACTAGCACTGAGTTCACACAGAAGTTGCTCAATCAGGGGAATATGGATCAACATGGACGGAAAAGGTCGCTGGATTGACAATCTTTTTATTGAGCGGATATTGAGAAGTCTGTAATACGAGGAGATTTACTTAAAAGCTTACAGTACATCCCGTGAAGCAGAGCTTGAAATCGGGCACTACATGGTGTTTTATAATGAGGAGCGTAAACACTAGGTACTCAATGACCTCACCCTGATTAAGTCTACTTTGACAGACAGAGCTACGCTGCATGAGCTGGTTCAATCACTTAAGATATTGGCTTATGTGTCCAGCCATTGGGCTTCACTTCTCTAATCCGTTCATAAAAATAAGTTTCGTAGATGCGTAAAGATAATTTATACACCTTTGATAGCTGGCCTGTAGGTACACCAGAACGCTTAATACACGGTTATTGGGAGTTGGGCGTGATGAGGTTTCACACATTTGATAGTGAATGCGGTAAAGAACTTCAAGATACGTACAATCGCATTAACCATGGACTGGGAGCTAATGTTGTGTACATCGACCTAACTTCAATGGGAGATGGTTATCGATACAAGTCAGAAATCTTAGATGTTATTCGAAGTGATCAGCAAACATGGGTGTGGTTCGTAGGCTGTAGAGCGCTTTTGGAGAGTTCGTTGGCGGGTTGGTTACGCTCTGTTTTGACGACATACAACCTAGACCACGTTCGAGTTGCTTTTGTGCTTGATAGCCGTGAGCAATTCAACCATATCTTTCAGGATTACTCAGCTCCGTTCTATCAATCTACCATAGCTCTGGATCTCTCAAAGAAGAGTTAGGCATATTCTTAGTTACTATTAAATATTTACTCTGCTCTTTAGCTCGTTCGTATAGATCCAGCCCTAAATGATCCAATTTAAGTGACTAAAGCGTAGCTTTTACGCTCATATCATCGCTAAATCTAACTTTTGATATTTTTCGGTCGGGTGGCAATTCAAACAAATGAGAAGTTGATACACTTGGGGCATTTTGATTCTGGTGATTAACTCCGAAACACAAACATACTGGTTCACAACTCGTCAATATCAACGTCAATTTCTGGGGAGTTTTCTCTTTGCTTAACTAGTTCTCGGTCTTGTTCATCTTCCTCAAATTCAATTCGGGAAGAGTCAAAAACATCACGTCGTTCAACTAGAAAGTCAATATCCGCCTTATCCGCACCTTCCGAATAAGCCCCCCAATCTTTTTCACTTGTAGTCACGAATTCATCGGTGTGCGCAGTATGACTTGTTAATCCTTCTAAAAGGTCTTTTTCTGACAGCAGTTTTTTACTCATAACTTACTTCTCGATTCAAAAATGACATTAGATAATTTATAGCATAGTGAGCAGCTAGAAATTAGCTCTGAAACAAGCAAAGGGGCAGAAATGAGCAAGCTCGTTGGTATGTCTTCGCATGTCTGACACTAGCAGGGCTAGTATCCTTATTTGTTAGGTTTATCTCCAGCCTACGACTGAGACTGCGTGGATGAAAAATATAAGAAATCCTACGAAACAAGAACTTAGCAATGATAAGCAAAATACCGTTTTCTCTATAATGTTCACTGTATTTTTAGCTTCGAATATCGTATTTATATTGTAGCAAGATATGATGAATAGAATTAATAATGCCAACTTGAATGGCTCTCCATAGTTCACAGCATTTGCAAAAAACAATGATCCAATTTGAGCAAAAACTTGTATAATCACTGTTTTAATGCCAATCCTCAAAATTTTCTCCTAATAAAACTAAAATTACCGAAAAATTGGGAAAAACCCACGCCTTAATTTTAAGCAGTGGGCTAAAGTTGTTTAGGGCAGCTATTGCTATACTCTAGACCGCATTAAGGTGTCTTATCCTTAAATGGTTTGCCCGACACTTCTCCTTTACCATCATATAAGACGGTAACGACAGCGACGCTTTTAGGGTGTCTATTAGGGGAAGGGACTATCCATCCATTAGGATCTGCACCTTCGTTAACCGTGCAGTCATCATTTGCAGATTTAACACACAAGATAGAATACAGAAGCATAACTTTGTCATCATTAACAAGAAGCTTCATGACGGGGTTTGCATGATGGTTCTTGTAGTAATGGTTCATTGTTTCTATTTTTTGCTTGGCAAGCTCACTGTCTATCACATCATCAATTCGAAACCATTTAGTATCATAATTCTCATCGAAATTACCCCATTCGGGCTTCCAACGCTTTTGCCACTTTTCACGGGATGAGCCGCCACCAACTCCATTTTCCCATTCACCTTTTATGGCGCTAGGGATACCAATGCCAATGCTTGCACTTTTACAACAGCCCTGAACGCTCCCATAAGCAAAGTTTGCACCTCCACCATAGATATCACTGACCCACATATCACGAATAAAATGAGGACCGCTTAAAGACCCTGCATTGCCAATGCTCGCAACTGAAACTGGCTTGCTCTCAAAGCAACCATTAAGTAAAAAGCACATGCTTACAGCAATTAAAAATCTATACTTCATTATCAAATACTACTCGCTTGAGTTGGTTTCCTTCTTTCGTGACCGCATTAACAAGACTATCCATTGCAGTCTCACATCCTGCGTTGATAAGTGCATCATGAGGGCGATGTATCCATTCCTTTCCATACTGGCTAATCTCACCCTGCCAATGTGTCGGTGCAATGCTTCCTAACGGTTGAGCTAATAACTTTTCATTCAACGTTTTTAAAGCCACATCATTTCCTGTCAATTGGCTAAAATCTTGTTGATAGGCGAGCTTTTCGTCATCCCAATTAACACCTGCAACCTCTGCCTGCTGTTTCATTCTTTCTAATGGCAAAGCCGAAAGAGCATTGCTAATAGGCTGTAACTCGTAATAATAAAGGATGCCATTCACCAGTGTCACAACACCATATAAACCCTTAGTTCTGCATTCCAAATTCCAAGCATCTTGAGCTTGCTTGTGTAGGCGATCACTGTATGCGGCGGCTCCATAAACATTCTGTTGTGCTTGTATATCTTCCCTTATGGATTCTGTTTTTATTAACTCACGATTATAAGTTGCAGACAGAGGCATTCCATACCTTTCAGGTAAACCTTGCTTTGCATACTGCTCTTTTGAAGGATAACCGCCACCAATGTCTGTGTGACAGCCAGCAAACACCTCCTCATAAAAGTTAGAAGGTAGAATGCCATCGCTAGGTAGCAGTGACGTTAGAGGGAAGTTTTTTCTGTATTCGTGATGAGCGCTTATCTGGAATACACGCTCCGCACAACTAGTATCAAGTCCTAGTTCAAAATTGCCTTCATCGTTGTTTCCTGCTAGATAGAACGAGCCTACGGTATCAAATAATCCGACAAAACGAACACTACAGGTACGTGTTTCGTCAGGATAGTAACCATGTTTAGGTTGGCTACTGATATCATCTTGGTGGGCTAATAAGTTCGGGAAAACTTCACCGAATGCTTCACCATCACGCGGCTTGTTATAGTCAGGTAATCCATCTTTAACGGCATTAACAAAGTGACGAGCTAAAGCCGCTCCGCGACTAAAACCAAATACATCGAACTCAATGTGTGTTATCCCCTGAAATGATTGGTTATCTTTTAAGGATTGGATAATGTTAAAATATTGCTTTGTCCAATTTTGCCACTTATAAAATGCCCCTGTATCATCAGCGACAAGGTTATAAGCCGTATCAACGAACGTCCATGTTTTCTCTAAATTATTGGGGCTGACACCAAACGCCTGAGCTAGATCGACCTCATCTTTTCCTTCATCTATCAAGGTTGGGGTTTGCCAGGCTCCATCCACGGTCCCAACTCCAGCAACATAAATTGCATTAGAATTATCATCTAATGGGTAAATTTCAAATAGCCGTGCCACATTGGTGCGCGATTTTACCCCACGTGTTTCTTTGTAGAGATCATTCAGATGGTTTTGCCCAGTTCCATCAAAGAACACCCCAATCCGTAGTATTTTTTCTTCGACCTTTTTTACATTGAGGACTGGTGTTGTCTGAGAAATACCTTGAAGCTCAAAGATGTGTTTCATTGACGGAGAAAGCAGTGGCTGATTGTACCTCCCCCATGTATTACCTAATACATAGCTCTCGCCAACTTTTATCTCCGTTAACGGAGAGGGAGATTCTTTGGTTTCTTGAGTCTCATCGACAACATCCGATTTTTCAACAATAAGAACATCGCCAGCTCTTAAAGCCATCGGAGCTTGTTCGAATGATGGATTTAATTTGAGGAGTTCTTTCGGGCTAAGGTCGTAATACCCTGCAATGTCACTCCAACTTTCATGCTGTCCATTATCCTTCATATTCACTTTATGCGTTTGAATTTCTTTGGCAGCGGTATCGTTGATGTCAGAAGGTGCTTCCCTTGGAAGAAGAGGCTGTTGTAAAGAAGAAACAAGTAGAGTTGTGTCAATCAGTGTAGCATTTTCATCGAGCCAAGCCATGCTTACTTCGCTCAATTGCTCGTTGGTCAACTTACCACGGGAATAGAGTATGTGTTGTTTCTCTGGTTCTTTTCCTTCAACTTTAACAGGAACCAGTAGAGAACTAAAAACATGATCGCTTACAGGGGTGCTAGATATACCATCAAACGATGAAGATTGAGTAATACGCCATCCCCATTTTCCGTCACCGAGTATATCGAGTTCATACAACAACTTACCTTCGTAGAAGTAGTAATAGAAGCCATGTAAAGCCCAACCTAACTTAGACTCGGTCTCTAGAGATGGCAGCAATGGTATAAACTCAGCATTAAAGTACACCGAGCCGACAGATCTTGGCGTAACGTCAAATGATGTGCTGATGCCAAAGTTCTGATGAAACTCATGAGTCAGTTTTTTTGGCTCTTCGACATGACACTCTCCAGTAAGCACGGTATACCTTGCCGAGTCTAGCGCTTCTTCAGAGCGCCAGCGTCTAACGCTCTCCTCATTATCAGATTTACTAAGAGAGAAGACACCTAATTTCAGGCTAGACAGATCGGACTTTGGTGCATAGATCTTAATACGGCACTCAAACCCCGCTACAGGCTCAGGTTCGAGCGCTGGGGTTGGAGTTGGGGGAGCAAGAGGGACATCATCCTGAACTGGGGCATATCCAGCGCTTGTTAACCGTTTCGGCTTAGGGAATCCTATAGGCATATCATATACTTTCAACTCAAAAGTACATTTTACCAACAGTGCATAAATCACACAGTAAGCAAGTGAATTGTTTTGCTATGCAATATGCCTGATTTTTTAGGTATTTTAACTAAGAAGGACAAGCTCTGTGCACATTTACAGAATGTTTGATGGTCTTTTCCCTAAATAGCCTTGGTACAAAGACGATATCAATTCAAAACCACCTCTTAATGAAGAAATCTTTGTCTCTTCACATTAGCTATATTTGTGCAAAAGTCGGCTAACTATGACCGTAGCTTGTTGCACAAATAATTCTCATGTTGGCTTCATGTACTCTAAACACGCCTTGGGGCATAACTGTTTTAGCTGGCAGTTTCGCTCTCTATCTGAATTCTGTGACTGAATCCGTTGTTGCGCCTCACGAATAAGTGAATATTTATTCGTGAGGAGGGGTTAGATGAAGACGTCAGATTGAATGGATAACATAGCTACTTGCTCGACTAAATAGAAAAATGAATGACCTATCGTTCCGCTAGCATCTGAAGCGATGCGCTCCACTAATTCGGACAACACTCACAACATTCAAAGTCTCAAATTGACAATATTTATTACTCAAACTCGATATTAGGAAAATGCCTGAGTTTGACCGGAAGGTGCTCGACTCTTTACGAGAGCCATTGGAGTCCGGTGAAATCATTATCTCTCGAGCGCAGGGTAAAACTCGCTTTCCGGCTCGATTCCAATTGGTTGGGGCGTTAAATCCAAGCCCGACAGGGTACTACGAGGGTAATCAAGCTCGGACAAACCCGCAAGCCATCCTACGTTACCTTGGTCGGTTATCTGGACCGTTGCTGGATCGCTTTGATATGTCGTTAGAGATTCCCGCATTACCAAAAGGCACGCTTGCTGAAGGTGGCGATCGAGGAGAGCCTACCGCTGTAGTTAAGCAAAGAGTCAATCAGGCCAGAGAAAGCATGGTGCAACGCAGTGGTAAAGTGAACGCGTTATTGGGAAGTCGAGAGATTGAAGCCTTTTGTCCGCTGCAAAAAAGCGACGCTGAGTTTTTAGAAAATGCTTTGCATCGTCTTGGGTTATCGATTCGTGCTTACCATCGCATCATCAAAGTAGCGCGTACTATTGCTGATCTCGAAGGCTCACCACAAATTGAGCGAACGCATCTGGCAGAAGCTTTGGGTTATCGAGCAATGGATAGGTTGCTCAAGCAGTTGACGGCTCAAGCTGTATAAGGAATCCAGAAATCGCAGTGAGCCAAAGGTTCACTGCGATTCACTTCTTTAGAAGGCGTAGTTCAAACCGACAGACAGCAGGTATTCTTTTTCATCGTAGAATGTGATGTTGGAATCGTTGTTCCCGTAACCTGCCAGAGAGATGAGTGACCAGTTTTGCCAATCGAATACATTTTCGTACTCATAGGCCGCAAACAAGCTGAGCTTGCCGTCATCACGCGTCTTATCGAATGTGTCACTGGATGCTTCGTAGTTTTTCAGCGTGTAACCTGCCGTAACCGCAAAACGATGGCGATTCACGAACTGGAACCAACTTAATTCGAATCGGTAAGAGTCGAAGGATTCCGCTTCACCATCTGCATCTTGATAGACATAAGTAAACGCAGGTTGCAGCATCGACGTGCGGCTAAGCGGAATGCGGTAGTCACCTTTGATGTGGTAGATCTTTGCATCACGTAGCAAAGATGAATCGGTCACGGTATCTTTCTCTACGTCTTTATCTGCGTACGCCAAATCAAGATTAAAGTTGTCATCTAAGAAGCGATTGATTTGGAGACGAAACGCATTACCGCCCTCATCGGTGGTTTTTCTCGACTGTCCCGTTAAGTACGGATCTTGCCAAGTTTCTCCCTCCAAGATGGTTGGTAAGTAGGAAAAGTCGAGTACAGTGCCTGAAGCCAGTTGGTATTTGTAACCAAGCTGGAAGGCGAGAGTACCGATCGCAATATCGGAACGAGTGGTACCGGCATACACTTGGTGATTGAGTTTATTACTAAAGGTATACGCTGCGCTGCCTAGCGGTGCGACGATAAAGGATTCATCACTTTCGGCACGCTGATTCAATGACGTGATAGTGCTGTTGCTGTCTGTATTGAAGTTGGATTCTGATGAAACGAAGCCAGCGTTCAACGAAATCTCACCGCTAAAACCTGCTGTTTCTGCAAGTTGAGCTTGTGCTGAACTGACGATAAAGGCCAAAGGCAGTAAGGTTAGCCTTGGATTCATTCGCTTTCTCCTTGTTTGTCGAATGAAAGATGTTATTTGAGCGTTGGTCCAGTTTTACAGTGAAACAAATCTGACCATTCTTACAAATGTTTCAATGTGGCAACGGATTCGTATAATTACACGCTGTTTTATTACTCACGCGCTATAGTTACTGATTGGTTACCATGTTGGCATATTTGTTACTCATTTTTAACGCTTCTTTTGTGATTATAAATTCTGCGGTTTGTTCCATCGCAATTTGTATCATCGCCATTTTTAAGCTGTTGCTTCCAACTGCGAAGCTCAAAGCCAAAGGCACCGAGGCTGCCAACAAAATGATGTGGGTGTGGGCAACGGTCAACGCCGGTATTCTTGCGCTCTCTAATCGCGTTGAATGGGATGTTCAAGGCGGTGAAAACCTAAAGAAAGACGGCTGGTACTTACTGATCAGTAATCATCTTAGTTGGACTGACATTGTTGTACTGTGTTGCGTGTTTAAAGATCGCATACCGATGCCAAAATTTTTCCTCAAGCAGCAGCTATTATATGTGCCTTTTATCGGAATGGCATGTTGGGCGTTAGATATGCCGTTCATGCGTCGCTATTCGCGAGAGTATTTGCTTCGTAATCCAGACAAACGTGGGCAAGATCTGCAAACCACGCGCCGTTCATGTGCCAAGTTTAAACATACGCCAACCACAGTGGTGAACTATGTAGAGGGCACACGCTTTACCCAAGATAAGCAAAGTAAGAGCCGAGCAGGTTATCAACATTTGTTGCAACCTAAATCTGGTGGTATTGCTTATACGTTAGCGGCCATGGGGGAGCAGTTTGAGAACATCATCGACGTAACCTTAGCGTACCCAGAAAACACCAATAAACCCTTTAAAGATATGCTGATGGGGCGTATGACCAAAATTGTGGTGCGAGTGAAGGTTCTGCCAGTCGATGAGCGAGTGTTGGGTGATTACTTCAATGACAAGCCATACAAACGCCAGTTCCAACAATGGTTAGGCGATGTTTGGCAAGAGAAAGACCAAGTGCTGCAAGAGATTCATGACCCGTCCTGATATAGGTTGACACTTTTAGTTAAAACGCTCGATGAACTTCATCGGGTGTTTTGTATTTTAGGGCTGTATGTGGCCTCTGTTCATTATAGAGTTTCACCGACTCAGCGACCATTTTCTTAGCTTCATTCAAGTCATTCGGCTTAGTCAGCAAGTACTCCATCTTTAAGATACCATTTACTCTTTCCGCTAGAGCGTTTTGATAGCAGTCGTATCCATCAGTCATAGAGCATGTCACATGATATTTTCTGTGTAATGACTGATATTCCTCAGAGCAGTATTGAATACCTCGATCAGAGTGATGGATAAGCTCTCCCTCATATCGCCGCTTTTTCAAAGCCTTCAGGAACGCACTTTTAACGGCTTTTGTCTTCATATTATCATCGAGATGATACCCAACTATCTTCCTCGAGTAGGCATCAGTGATTAAGCTGAGATAAGTATTTCCCGCTCGCGTTGCCAAGTAAGTAATATCAGCGACCCACAACTGCTCCGGTTTATTTGGAGCCATGCCCTCTTTGATTCGGTTTGGATGGCAGTGGAACCGGTGATGGCTGTTTGTTGTTCGATGATAAGCCCTACGGTTTAAGACCAATAGGCGATGCTGTTTTAGCAATAAAAACAGACAGTCTCGCCCTATATAAATGTTATTCTGACTGAGTAAGTACTTGAGCTTTCGAGTTCCTAATCGAGGATGTCGAATCCTTTGCTCTTTGACGAACCGAATGACAGACTGCTCTGTCCGAGTTCGCTGAAGCTCTAGCGCACAACGTTTGTAAAACGCCTGCCGGGTAATACCAATGAAGTGACAAGCTTTAGTTACTGTGAGCCTTTTGACCGTTTTTTCCTTAATAACTCGACTTTGCGCTTCTTTGAGATTCGGACACCAAAATCTCTATCCATTACTTTTACGACAGCTTCAAAGAAGTCCGCTTTCAGTTGAGTTTCCTCAAGTTGTTGCTCGAGTTCTTTTATCCGTTGTTCTGGGGTTTGGGTAGAAGGAGAATCAGGCATACCATTACCTACTGTGTTCGGTTTCTCTATTCCTTTAGACCAATTTAGCTGACCGTGCTTACGAAGCCAAACTAAGACAGTAGATCGACCTTGTATCCCATATCGCTCTTGAGCTTGTTTATAGGTCATTTCACCTTTTTCTACTTGGTCAACAACCTGCAATTTAAAGGCAAGAGAATAATCTCGTTGGGTTCGTTTACTCGTTGATTTCATGACACTCTCCAATTTCATGTTGGAAATGTGTCAACCTTATTTAGGACGGTACATCATAAATAGAAAGGGGAGCAATGTGCTCCCCTTTTTAATGATGGTCTGAATTACTTCAGCGTCAGCAAGTAGTTCACTAGCGCAAAGTACTCGTCAGTAGACTTAATGCCCTGTGCTTGAACTAGGTATTTGTTGTTAACGATAACCGCTGGAACACCAGTTAGGCCGCTGTTTTCAAATTGCTTGTCCATACGGCGAACCATTGAATCAACCGCGAAGCCTTTGAATGCTGCATCGAATTTCTTCGCATCTACGCCTTCATCTAGGAAGATTTGACGAAGTTCTGCATCGTCACGTGGTGCTTTACGCATGTTGTGAATGCGGTTAAACATCACTGGTACCATCTTGTCTTCAATTTTAAGCGCAACCATGGTCGCGTAAGCTTTGCTCATTGAAGGACCCATATTGCCACCCATGAATGACACATGGTTCTTTTGTAATTTCACACCTTCAGGTAGCTGCTTCTTCAGTTGCTGAATGATCGGCTCGAAAGAATGACAGTGTGGGCAGTAGAAAGAGAAGAACTCAGTCACTACAGGCTTTTTCGATGCCTCTAGATCCAATACTTTGTAATGTTCACCTTCTTTGAATTGCGCTGCATGTGCCGACAGGCTTAGCATCAGCATAGAAAACAGTGCGAACAGCTTTTTCATTTAATTATCTCCATTTTGAATTGTTCGGCCTGACTTACCATTGAGGCATTAAAGATAGCGGTGCTTCTTCTAAGTTGGCAATCTGCTCTTTAAATGCAAGGACCTGACCTTCCCAGTATTTTGGCTCATTAAACCATGGAAAAGCGAGCGGAAATGCCGGGTCGTGCCAACGTTTTGCTAGCCATGCCATATAGTGCACCATTCGTAGACCGCGAAGTGGTTCGATTAGTTTCAATTCTGCCGAGTTAAAATCGCAAAACTCTTGGTAACCTTCTAAAACAATATCTAATTGCATTAGCTTGTCTTGGCGTTCGCCATTGAGCAGCATCCATAAGTCTTGTACCGCTGGGCCATTACGTGAGTCATCCAAATCGACAAACATTGGGCCATCGCGCCATAAGATGTTACCCGGATGGCAATCGCCATGCAGACGAATGGTGCTGAAGCCTTCTTGCCAGTGGCTTTCAATCGACTTGATCAGCATATCCAAATCATTGAAGAAGCTGTTCTCCAAATGCATCGGAATCATGTTGGCGTTTTGCAGAATCTCTCTTGGCTGATAGAGGTATTCTTGCAAGCCTATGGTTGGTCGGTGTTGGAAGGCTTGGCGGCTACCGACTTTGTGGATGCGGCCAAGGAAACGACCCACACCTTCGAGCTGATCTAAGTTGTCGACTTCATACTGACGGCCACCCACGCTCTCAAACAAAGCAAAACCGTAGCCTTGGTAATGATGCAAAGTATGACCATTAATGCGAACGGGTGGAGCGACAGGAATTTCGTTTTCGATCAATTCAAGCGTGAAATCATGCTCTTCTTGAATCTGTTCGTTGCTCCAACGTTCAGGACGGTAGAACTTCACCACGTAGCGCTGACGCTCTTCGTCTGTGAATTGGTAAACGCGGTTTTCGTAGCTGTTGAGTGCTAGAAACCCCGATTCTGCTCGAATGCCGATGCTCTCTAGCGCGTACCACATAAAGTCAGGCGTGAGGGCGTCAAAGTTGAAAGTACCTTGGGACATATAAATAAAAAGGCTCATTACTGCGCCTTTTTCCATTGGTCATTGAAGTTATAGCTTCTTGATAAATCGGCTTTCCACTTCAATGGTGAATTCGTTGCTCTTATCGGTGAGTATAAACTGAATTGTCGTGATCGCAGAATCTAGCTTGTCAGGATCTGCGCCAAGGCTCATTGGTAAGTTCAATACTTCTCCTGGTTCAACTTGAATGGTTTGTTTGCCATACCAACTGACATCACTCAAACCTTCGACGTTCAAGTCGTACTCTTGAACTTGTTGAGTTTTGTTGATCACTTTCAAGGTATAGGTGTTTTCTACTTCGCCAGAGCTGTTCACTCGGAACAATTGGTTACGGTCGCGCAGTACGCTCATACCTGCTGGATCAACCGATGCCACTTGTAGGAAGAACAGGCCAATCATGACTAGGAGCACTGCGCCATAACCAAGTAGTTTCGGACGCATGACTTTGGTGCTCTTACCTGAGAGGCGATGCTCTGTGGTGTAGTTGATCAGACCTTTCTCGTAACCCATGCGCTCCATAGTGTTGTCACACGCATCAATACATGCACCACAGTTGATACACTCATACTGCAAGCCATCACGAATGTCGATGCCGGTCGGACATACCTGAACACACAAGTCACAATCGATGCAGTCACCTAATCCAAGCTGCTTTGGATCGGCTTTGCGTGAACGAGGGCCGCGCTTCTCACCTCGTTTGGTGTCGTAGCCCACGATGAAGGTGTCTTTGTCGAACATCGCTGATTGGAAACGCGCGTAAGGACACATGTGAATACACATAATAGAGCGCATCCAGCCAGCGTTACCGTAAGTACAAATAGCAAAAAACATCACCCAAAATACGGGCCAGAAGTTGGCATTAAAGGTGAAAAAGTCGACGACTAATTGCTTCATGGGTACGAAATAGCCAACAAAGGTAAAGCCTGTCGCAAGAGCTATCGCAAACCACGCAATGTGTTTGAGGGTTTTGCGCATGGCTAAATTTGCAGTCAGCTTATTGGAGTCCTGCTTTCGGCGTTTATTTGCACTGCCTTCGAGCTTCTCTTCAAACCAAATATAGATGAAGGTCCACACGGTTTGCGGGCACAAGTAGCCACACCAAACCCGCCCCAAGAAGGTGGTGATAAAGAACAGCCCAAATGCTGCTATTACAAACAGCAGTGCGAGTAGGGTAAGGTCTTGTGGATACAGCGTTGTGCCGAAAAAGTTGAACTGCTGGTTACCGATGTCCAGCAAAATGGCTTGGCGCTCGCCGTAAGGAATCCATGGTACCAATGCAAACAGCAACAATAAAAACCAACCGCCGTAGCGACGGAGTTTCTGAAAGGTGCCTTTACTTTCTCGAACATAGATTCGATTACTTGGGTTGAAACGATCCCCTTTCCCTTTGTGGGTTTTCGGGTTAAAGGTTTTTGGAGTCACATCTTTGATATCAATCTTATCCTGACTCATGCACACATCCTTCTTTAGGCTTTTTATAATGTACGGCGACACTTCTAGTGATGTCGCTCGATGACATTGCTGCTTCGTCCATGCCATGATTCATGGCTGAACATAATTATTTTAGTAAATACTGATGAACGGCGATTATACAATCAATAACAATTCCGTTTCTTTAACGCAGTCAACGTTTAACAACAAAAGTCAGTACAGTTAACCTAATAAATGACTGAACAGTTATAACCACCTTTTTAAACTGTTTGATTTAGTTATAAAAAAAGCGACTCAAATGAGTCGCTTATCAATGCTTGGGTGTTGAGCGGTTTACTTGATGATACCGCGTGCGCGTAGGATTGCTGTCTTGAAATCATCTTCTTGGTCTTTCTTAAGACCTGGGATCATTTCATCTTTGCCGCTGTTGCGCATTTTTAGGTGGTAGATCAACACGTCGTCGGTGAGATCTTCCAGTTTGCCTTCATAGCCAGCTTCATTTGCTAGCTTTAGGATGAACTGCAGCAGGTTCATTTCTTGGTCTTTATGCCACTCAGGCTCTAGAAGCTCAAGCAACTCTTCAATACGATGACACTTCATTTCTTTCTCCACAGAATTTATAGGTGTTATTTGCTACTAAAGGTATCAAATTGCTTGGCGAACACCAAATAGGAAAGGTAGGGGAGTAAAGAAAAAAGCGCGGTGATTGCCGCGCTTTTTAATTAAGCTGCTTTGATAACTTTGTTTGGAACACTTGGCATAACCGCTGTCTTCTCAACCAGAGTCATTGCTGGCGCAACTTGTTTTGCCTTTGGCGCAGTAGTGAAACCACTGCGACGGCGCATTGCACTACGATTAGTATGTGCGAACCTGACTGTTGTTGGGCGCATTTAGATACCTAACTGCCAGGCATATCCATTGCCGATGTAATGGCCTGATTCATTATGAGTTGAGCTTCAACTGCTTGAAGGGTGGCTCTTCTGGCTCTCGCCAATCCAAATAATGCATCAGGAATAACGATATGCATGCATATCATGTATAGGTTAGCACTCCTGCTATAATTGGTCGATAGTTGAGCAGTTGAATTGTATGGATTTTATGGTTTTCTGTGCGAAATCGAGACGAAAATTTGTTTTGATCCCATGATCAGCAGTAGTAGTATGAGATCTCTACGAAGGAGGTGCATATGTCATTTTTGAAGAAGACACTTGCGAGTTTTGGGATCGGCAGTGCTAAGGTCGATTCGATCCTAAACCAAGATGTACTGTATCCCGGTCAGAGCGTTGATGTTTCTATCCACGTGTATGGCGGAGCGACTGAACAAGCGATCGACAACATCGATCTGAAGCTTTGTTGCCGTTATATTGCAGAAGCGCCTGATGATCGCGGAGCTCGCGAAGGACACAGCATGCGTCGGGTACCGCAAACGCATGTGCTTGCTAAGTGGAACCTCCCATACGCATTTACTATCCATCCCGGCGAAGACCGTACTTTTGAGGTTAAACTCGATGTGCCTTGGAATACGCCTGTGACCATTGGTGATGCCAAAGTTTGGCTAGAGACCGGCTTAGACGTTGCGATGGCGCTCGACCCTACCGACAAAGACATTCTTACTGTTAGACCTGACCCACTTATGGATGCCATTTTGTCTGCTTTTGAATCGCAAGGTTTGCGTATCCGCCAAGTCGAGTGTGAAGAAGTGAAAGGCTTTGATTTGCCATTCGTGCAAGAGTTTGAAATGGTGCCAACCGATGGACCATATCATGGCGTATGGCGTGAATTAGAGTTTGTTGCTCATCGCGACGAGCAGGCTCTTAAACTTTGGTTTGAAGTTGACCGTACACGAAGTGGGGCGAGTGGCATGTTGGCGAGCCTACTAGGCAGCGGCAAACTTAAACGAGAACTGAGCATTCCAGTTAGCACCCAATTAGAAGATGTAGGTCCGCTGGTACTGAGTTACCTTGAGCAAACCACTGCTGCCCACGAGTCATAATTTAAGCTTACACGTGTAAGCTTAATGTGCCATACTAGAGTGAATATTCGAAACTCTAGTATAGGCGCGTTCATGTCCTCACCACAGAAAGCACAATACAGTCAGGGCGAAGAGCTAGCCAACTCGATCACTCATGGTATTGGGATGATTTTTGGCATCGTTGGTTTGGTGTTGCTTTTAATCAAGGCGATCGACCACCAAGCGGATACGTTGACCATTACCAGCATGGCAATATACGGCTCTAGTATGATTGTCCTGTTTCTGGCATCCACGCTCTACCACGCCATTCCGTACCCCAAAGCTAAACGTTGGCTGAAAACCTTCGATCACTGCGCCATCTATCTTTTGATTGCAGGCAGCTACACGCCGTTTTTATTGGTGAGTCTGCGTACTCCATTAGCGATTGGGCTGATGATTGTGATTTGGACCATTGCGCTGATTGGTATCATCATGAAGGTTGCATTTGTATATCGATTCAAGAAGCTGTCTTTGATGACGTATCTGGTGATGGGGTGGTTGTCGCTGATTGTGATTTATCAGTTGGCGATTAATTTAGATATTGGTGGCTTGACACTATTAGCGGCGGGTGGATTGGTGTATTCAATTGGGGTGATTTTCTACGTAGCGAAACGAATCCCATTTAATCACGCAATTTGGCACGGCTTTGTTTTGGCGGGGTGTGTATGCCATTTCTTCGCTATTTACTACTTTGTCGAGCCTATCTAGTTGATAGAAATAGACTCGACTAAGCATATTTTATTGTATTAGCGGGTCTTCACTTCTAATACTTCTGCCGAGAACTGGTATTGCTGCGACTGCGGTACTGCCAGCTTGATTGCTTTACCTTGCTCAGCTTGTTGCGGACGTAGGTAAGTGTCTGCCATACGTTTGATGGATTGCCAAACTGTGAAGCTTTCTTTCGCCAACGGTTTACCAGACATATCGAATACCTGTACTTCCACTTCAACCTGAATCACCGATTGTGAGCTTTGGTTCGTGATAGAAGTAGGGAAGATCAGTTCACCATCCTCGTAGCTTGCCGAGCCAATCAATACATCCACACCTGAATCAGATAGCTGCATGGTTGGCTTCTTCGCGTTTACAACAACGGTGGTACCGACTTTCTTGGTCACAACTGGAATTGTCGCCATCTCTGTTGTTGCAGGAGCTGAAGTTGCCACGGCTTCAACGGCGGTGGTTGAGGCTACGACAGCCGCAGCTTCTACTGCTTCAACTTTCTCTAGTGTGGTCTCTGCGGCTTTTGGTGTGGCCTTTTTCACGACATATTCCCACGTGAAGTCGTCGTTCAGTTTTACTTCGCGTCCATCCGCCAGTTTCACAACTTCGGCTGCGTAAACCGATGAAGAGGCGAGTAGGGTCGCCAGAGTGATCCATGTTTTCATTGTTATACCTTTTATTTGAGTCTGTTTAACGGCGCCAAAACGCAGGGAAGAACAGTACAAGAATAGTCAGAATTTCCAGACGGCCCATCAACATACCAAAGCTTAGTAGCCACTTAGCTGCGTCTGGTAAAGGTGCAAAGTTACCAGTTGGGCCAATCACGCTGCCCATACCCGGACCCACGTTCGCTACTGCGGTAATCGAACCAGAAATACTGGTTACAGGGTCTAGGCCAAGTGCACTTAAGCAGCCTGCAATAAAGATGATGGTGATAAAGAACATCAAACCAAATGCCACCACTGAACGAACAATATCGTCATTCACTGGGCGTTGGTTGTAGCGTTGAACGAACACGCCAGATGGGTGAATCAGTTTCATGATTTGCTTGTTAAGCAGCGTCATAGCGATCTGGAAGCGGAAGATTTTAATCCCGCCGGAGGTCGAGCCCGAACACGCGCCCGCCATCATTAAGAAAGCAAACAACGTGGTAGGTAGAGCGCCCCATGCGGTGAAGTCTTCCAGACCAAACCCAGTAGTCGTCACCACCGATACGATGTTGAACATTGAAACGCGCAGTGCATCCAAAATGGTGTAACCATCGCGAATCACCAACCAAGCAGAAACCACTAAGCTAGAGAATAAGAACAGGTAGGCAAAACCGCGTACCTGAGCATCTCTTATCAATACTTCGACACTGCGCTTGCGTAATGCGGCAACAAACAACAGGAATGGCAGGCCACCAAGGAACATAAAGGTGGTTGCGACCCAGTGCGCACCATTAGAGAAGTGGTTCATCGAACCGTCGGACGTTGAGTATCCGCCCGTAGACAGGGTAGTGAAGGCGTGGTTGATCGCTTCAAACAGGTTCATGCCAGTCAGCAAATAACCCACAATACACAAGCCTGTCAGCATCAGATACACCAATACGATGTTCTTCGCGACAGTCTTGGCTCTCGGACTGCTTTTATCAGACCAATCAGACGATTCGGTTTGGAACAGCTTCATACCACCAACGTTAAGCATTGGTAGGATAGCTACCGCCATTACGATAAAGCCAATACCCCCCAACCATTGCAAGATGGAACGCCACAACAAGATACTCGGCGCCATGTTGTCCAAACCACTGAGTACAGTAGACCCTGTCGTGGTGATGCCAGACATGGTTTCGAAGTAGGCGTCGGTAAAGCTAATGTGGTTGATAAACACAAACGGCAATGCAGCAAACGCACTGGCGATGGTCCATACCAAACTGGTGATGAGGAACATGTCACGCACACTGAGTTTGAACTTGGCGGTTCGGCCAATCGTCAAACAGATGAATGCGGCTAGGTGGGTGATCACAACGGCTTGGGCGAAATCGAGGAATCCGCCCGTACCAGTGAAAAACGCGACCAAAGTCGGCACGTACATAAAAAGGGCCAGTTTGGATAAAACCAGCCCGATAACAAACAGTACGGGACGTAAGTTGACCATAGGAAAATCCTAGAGGAAGAATGGACTCGGCTGGAACAGCGCTTCGACGTCTGGTACGTACTTTTTGTCGACCAGGAACATCACGACGTGGTCATCTTGTTCGATGACGGTACGATCGTGTGCGATAAGAACTTCTTCGCCACGAACGATAGCACCAATGGTGGTTCCTGGTGGGAGTTTGATATCGCCAATCGCACGACCGACCACTTTCGATGTGGTTTCGTCACCGTGCGCAACGGCTTCGATGGCTTCTGCCGCGCCACGACGCAGAGAAGATACGTTAACGATGTCAGCACGACGAACGTGCGTGAGTAGAGCAGAAATCGTCGCTTGCTGTGGTGAGATCGCTACATCAATCACGCCGCCTTGTACTAGGTCGACATAAGCGCCGCGCTGGATCAGCACCATCACTTTCTTCGCGCCCATGCGTTTTGCCAACATCGCTGACATGATGTTGGTTTCATCCTCGTTGGTTAACGCGATGAACACATCGACTTGGTCGATGTTTTCTTCGGTCAGCAGTTCTTGATCCGCAGCATCACCACAGAAGACGATGGTGTTTTCTAGCTGCTCAGACAGTTTTTCTGCACGCTGATAGTTACGCTCAATCAACTTCACACTGTAAGCTTGCTCAAGGCGTTTTGCTAAGCTGGCACCGATGTTACCACCACCGACAATCATGATGCGGCGGTAAGGTTTCTCAAGGCGCTGAAGTTCACTCATTACCGAGCGAATATGGTTACTTGCTGCAACAAAGAAGACTTCATCATCGGCTTCTATGATGGTGGTGCCTTGTGGGCGAATAGGGCGCCCTTGACGGAAAATCGCAGCAACACGAGTATCGATGTGTGGCATGTGTTCACGCAGAGCGGATAGAGCGTTACCAACAAGCGGGCCACCATAGTAGGCTTTTACTGCGACTAGGCTGACTTTTTGCTCGGCAAAGCTGACGACTTGCAATGCGCCAGGGTATTGGATGAGGCGTTCGATATAGCTGGTTACCAGCTCTTCTGGTGCGATAAGGTGATCGACAGGAATTGCACCAGATTTGAATAGCGCTTCTTTTTCTGCCAGATACTCTGGAGAACGAATACGTGCAACACGGTTTGGGGTATTGTACAGAGTGAAGGCAACCTGACACGCGGCCATATTGGTCTCATCGGTGTTGGTCACCGCAACTAGCATGTCGGCGTCTTGTGCACCTGCTTCACGCAACACATCTGGGTGACTCGCGTGACCATTAACAACACGAAGATCGTACTTGTCTTGCAACTCTCGCAGTCGGTCGCCATTTTTGTCGACGATGGTGATGTCGTTATTCTCACCAACGAGGTTTTCTGCCAATGTGCCGCCAACCTGACCAGCACCAAGAATAATGATTTTCATACTCTTTACTCGTTATCTGAAAAAGGCGATTGAATTCGCTTCAATCGCCCTATTTAGCATGCTGTTACGCGTGTTTTTTCGTTAGCACTGCGTAGTAGAAACCATCCATATCTTCTTCGCCTGGTAGAATCTGACGACCAGGTTGTTCGGGATCAGAATCCACTAGTTGCGCATTCGCAGTACGTGCTAAGAACGCTTTTACTTGCTCCACGTTTTCTTGAGGTGTGATTGAGCAAGTCGCGTAAACCATGGTGCCGCCCGGTTTCAGTTGCGTCCACATTGCATCAAAAATTTCGCTCTGTAGTTCCGCAAGTGCGGCAATATCATCAGCACGACGTAGCCATTTGATGTCTGGGTGACGACGAATTACGCCCGTTGCAGAACATGGTGCGTCCAGCAAAATGCGATCAAATTGTTCGCCTTGCCACCATTCTTGAGGATTACGCGCATCGCCGCAAACCACTTTTGCCTGAAGGTTGAGACGCTTCAGGTTTTCGTGCACACGTTTAAGACGTGTGTCGTCGCAGTCAATCGCTACCACTTCGCTGCCAGACGTACGCTCAAGAATGTGCGCCGTCTTACCGCCCGGTGCTGCACAGCAGTCTAGGATCAGCTCGCCATCTTTTGGTTCAAGATAATTAATCGACAGCTGTGCTGCCGCATCTTGCACCGATACCCAACCTTTTTCAAAGCCCGGTAGTTTCATCACATCGCATGGCGCGGCCAATTTTAGGGCGTCCATTGCTTGTGTGTGTGGCGTGCTATCAATGTTTTCATTTTTGAGTAGCGTTAGGTATTCATCACGAGTGTGGTGCTGGTGGTTTACACGCAGCCACATTGGCGCTTTTTGGTTGTTGGCTTCAACAATGCTTTCCCACTGCTCTGGGTAAGCTTCTTGCAGCAGTTTAAGTAACCAGCTTGGGTGGCCGTACTTGCCCGCATTGTTGCTGACCGCCATTTGGTCTAGCTCTTCTTGGTTGCGCTGGTAGTTACGCAATACCGCGTTGATAAGACCGCGCAGACGAGGACCTTTCAGCTCTTTAGTACCTTCAACCGTTTCACCGACTGCAGCGTGCGCAGGAATACGCATGAAGCTTAGTTGATAAATGCCAACCAAAATAAGGTGATGGAAAACGCGTTGTTTGCCTTTTAACGGCTTATCCATCAATTGGTTTGCAATCATTTCTAGGCGAGGGAGGTAACGTAGAGCGCCGTAACAGATCTCTTGTAGAAGAGCGTGATCTCGTGGTCGTACGTTTTGTTGAGCCGCTGGAAGAGCGCTTGAAAGTGAGTGGCCCTTGTCGACGACAAGATACAAGACGTTGGCAGCCGCAGCGCGAACATTCATGATGAGTACCTTAAAGTAAAGGAGGGCATCTCTGCCCTCTAAAAGTTCGTATTATTGGTCTTTGACACTATTGTCTGGCTTTTTAAACCAGTTGGGTGCCAACTTCAAACCAAGATGCACGTGAGTTCAAAATATCTTGAACTGACATGGCTTTTTTACCCGGAACTTGCAGTTGTTCCAGTACCAGTGTGCCATTGCCTGTCGCAACATAAATGCCGGTTTTATCTGCTTGCACAATAGTGCCCGCTGGCTTGTCACTGGTTTGTTCCGCCACACGGCTTTGCCATACTTTGATGCTGTTTTCAGCCGCTTCAAAGTGGCTCATGGGCCATGGGTTGAATGCGCGAACGCAACGCTCGATGTGTGCCGCGTCGTCATTCCAATTAATGCGTGCTTCTTCTTTGCTCAGTTTCTTCGCGTAGTTTGCAAGCTCGTCATCTTGCTTCACTGGTTCAGCTTTACCTGTTGCGATGTCTGCTAGGCAGTCAATCAGAGCATCAGGGCCTAAGCCTGCAAGTTTTTCGTACATAGATGCGCTGGTGTCACTTGCTTCAATTGGCAATGTTGCGATTTTCAGCATGTCACCTGTATCCAAGCCAATGTCCATCTGCATGATGGTTACACCTGTTTCTGCATCACCAGCCCAAATTGAGCGTTGGATAGGAGCTGCACCACGCCAGCGAGGAAGAATCGAACCGTGCACGTTAATACAGCCCAATTTAGGCGTATCTAGCACGACTTGTGGAAGCAATAGACCGTAAGCCACAACCACCATGATGTCGGCGTTCAGATCAGCAAGCTCTTGCTTGGCTTCATCTGATTTGAAGTTTTCTGGTTGGTATACCGGAATGTCGTGCTCAAGCGCGATGGTTTTCACTGGACTGGCAGTAAGCTTCTTACCACGACCTGCTGGGCGGTCTGGTTGAGTGTATACCGCAATTACTTCGTGCTCCGAAGACAACAACGCCGCCAAGTGACGGGCGGCGAAATCCGGAGTACCTGCAAAGACAATACGTAAAGACTGACTCAAGGTAGGCTTCCTTCTAATTAAATTGTATCGAGATTAAGCGTTTTGCTGTTTCTCGTTAAAGCGTTTGATTTTCGCTAGTTTGTCTTGAATACGCTTACGCTTAAGTGGCGATAGGTAATCAACGAACAGTTTACCCATTAGGTGGTCTAGTTCGTGTTGAACGCAGATTGCTAGCAGATCGTCAGCGTCAAATGTGTATTCTTTGCCGTCGCGATCTAGGGCTTTAACCGTAACTTCAGCAGCGCGAGGCACAAGTGCGCGAGCACCTGGTACCGATAGACAGCCTTCTTCGATGCCGTCTTCGCCACGCTTTTCCAGAATCTCTGGGTTGATAAGCACCATCGGCTCATCGCGAGTCTCTGAAATATCGATAACTACGATACGTTTGTGGACATCAACCTGCGTTGCCGCAAGGCCAATACCTTCTTCGTCGTACATGGTTTCAATCATGTCATCGACGATTTTTTGAATCTCAGGTGTCACCTCTTCTACAGGTTTTGCAACGGTACGCAGGCGATCATCTGGGAATGTTAATACTTGTAATACAGACATATTCACTCGAAATATTGAACTGTGCCGTAACAGCACAAACCTTGTTGGCTCAATTCTAGACATTTTATGACCTAAATGACAGCATCCTGATACCAATTTCCATTCTGGTAACTGCCTAATAGACCAAGGACGAGGGTCATGAATCGAATTTTCCGCAACGTTTCTCGTATTACGTTGCCGTTACTTTTCTCTTTCAATGTTGTAGCAAATACGGACTCCCAACCACTTACCGTTAAAGATGATGCACCTAAAACTTACGTTGTGGTCAAAGGTGATACGCTTTGGGATATTTCAGCGATGTACCTTGATAGCCCTTGGTTGTGGCCTCGTTTGTGGCAAGTCAATCCAGAGATCGATAACCCGCACCTGATTTATCCGGGAGACAAGTTATCGCTGGTGTGGATTAACGGCCAGCCAGTCTTGAGCTTAAAACCCGTCAAAAAACTCAGCCCTAAAGCTCGCATCACTGAAAAGAAAGCGGTACCTACCGTAGCCGAAGGTTTGGTGATGCCGTACTTAAAATCCGATCGCTTAGTGGATGATGAGACATTAGAAAACGCAGCGAAGGTGATGGGCAGCAGTAAAGGCAGTAAATACCTGACTGCAGAAGACACGTTGTACATCAGTGGCAAGCAAGCATGGACAGATTGGGCAATATATCGACCAGTGGAAACCTTCTCTCGAGATGATGTATCACAACAAATCACGGCATTGCGTTTGATTGCCAAAGGTGAGTTGATCGAGGCGTCAGACGAATTTTCAGGACTGAAAATCACCACTCAACTGCAAGAGATTATCCGTAATGATATTGCTTTGCCGGTTCAAGCATTAGAAAACGGGGATTTCACGGCCACCTTCTATCCATTACCTTCGCCGCAAGGCAGTTCTGCTAAGTTATTGGGGAATATTGAAGGCATTCGCTTTAGCTCGACCAACCAAGTGGTTGTGATCGATAAAGGCACATCGGACGAACTTCGCCAAGGCAGTGTGTTCGATCTTAAAGAAGATGCGCATCCTGTTTATAAAGATGGTGATGACTTTGCCAAGGACAACGGTTTTCTCGACTCCAAGATCACTTTGCCACAGAGTAAAGTTGGTGAATTACTCGTGATTCGCCCTTATGAATATTTCAGCCTTGCTCTGATCACCAATAGCACCAAACCAATCAATAAAGAGGTATCTGTGGTTTCTCCTCTGGTAGAGGAACCGACCACCAATGAAACCACACAATGATACGGATCTCGCCGCCTGGTTAAAGCTGAGTTGCTTGCCAGGTATTGGCGGGGTCAAGCTGAGTAAGCTACTGAGCAAAGACACGCCGAGTAATATTGTCCAATATTCCACGGAGCAGCTTCAGCTTTTAGGTTTAACGGCGAAACAACTGCAAGCGTGGTCGAAGGTCGATAAAGAAGTCGATGCTTGTCTGACTTGGGCTGCTGCATCTTCTCATCATCATATTCTTACTTTGGCGGATGCTTTGTATCCGCCACTTCTCAAACAAACCGTCGCACCGCCTCCTTTATTATTCGTAAAGGGAGACGCGAGCTGCTTGTCTCAGCCACAAATAGCCATGGTTGGCAGTCGTAATGCCAGCGTGGATGGACTACAACATGCAAGAAGCTTTGCATCAGACTTGGTACAACACGATCTGATCGTCACCAGTGGTTTAGCATTAGGTATTGATGGTCATGCTCATGATGGCGCGCTTTTAGCTGGCGGTAAAACCATCGCAGTGCTTGGTTCTGGGTTGGAACAAGTGTACCCAGCAAGACACCGAGGTTTGGCGCAGCGAGTGATGGAAA
The DNA here is from genome assembly GCF_905175355.1 of Vibrio sp. B1ASS3. Classification (NCBI taxonomy): domain Bacteria; kingdom Pseudomonadati; phylum Pseudomonadota; class Gammaproteobacteria; order Vibrionales; family Vibrionaceae; genus Vibrio; species Vibrio sp. B1ASS3. Next base: position 3,984,012 of record NZ_HG992742.1, on the reverse strand, counting down.
ATGGTGCGCTTGTCTCTGAGTTTCGTCCTGATGCTAAACCTCGCGCAGAAAACTTCCCACGTCGTAATCGAATTATCAGTGGTTTGTCGCTGGGTGTTTTGGTGGTGGAAGCGGCTGAAAAAAGTGGTTCCTTAATCACTGCTCGCTATGCCCTTGAGCAAGGTCGAGAAGTTTTCGCTCTGCCAGCTTCGATTAATGCTCCTAACGCCAGTGGTGGTAATCAATTGATTCGTAACGGGGCTTGCCTCGTACAAAATACTCAAGAGGTGCTGAATGAAATACAGTCTTTACTCGACTGGTCTATTAATCAGAGCTTAGATTTATTTTCTGCGCCAATTGATGAAGAAGAATTGCCATTTCCTCAGCTGTTAGCTAACGTAGGAAATGAGGCTACACCAGTTGATATTCTTGCAAGCAGGACCAATATACCTGTCCAAGAAGTCATGATGCAGCTCTTAGAGCTTGAGCTTTCAGGGCATGTTGTTGCAGTATCCGGTGGCTATATTCGAAAGGGGAGGGGCTAGCTATGATGATGGATATACTTATGTATCTATTCGAAACCTACATCCATAGCGATGCAGAGTTACAAGTCGAACAAGACGAATTGGAAGATGAATTGCTTCGTGCAGGCTTCCAGCAAAAAGACATCTACAAAGCCCTTGTCTGGTTAGAAGAGCTGGCGGCATTGCAACAAAGCGCTGAGAGATCCCCTCATAATTTCCCCAAAACGTAACCATGTGTGAATAGATTTTGAGTAAGCAGGGTTGCAGCCACGAGTGAGTCTTCCCTTGTTATTGTGTAGCCAGAATGCCGCAAAACTTCCATGCCTAAGCGAACTGTTGAGAGTACGTTTCGATTTCTGACTGTGTTAGCCTGGAAGTGCTTGTCCCAACCTTGTTTCTGAGCATGAACGCCCGCAAGCCAACATGTTAGTTGAAGCATCAGGGCGATTAGCAGCATGATATCAAAACGCTCTGAGCTGCTCGTTCGGCTATGGCGTAGGCCTAGTCCGTAGGCAGGACTTTTCAAGTCTCGGAAGGTTTCTTCAATCTGCATTCGCTTCGAATAGATATTAACAAGTTGTTTGGGTGTTCGAATTTCAACAGGTAAGTTAGTTGCTAGAATCCATGGCTCCTTTGCCGACGCTGAGTAGATTTTAGGTGACGGGTGGTGACAATGAGTCCGTGTCGAGCGCTGATTTTTTCGGCCTTTAGAGCGAGATTTATACAATAGAATTTGGCATGAGATTGGATTGCTTTTAGTCAGCCTCTTATAGCCTAAAGTCTTTGAGTGACTAGATGACATATCATGTAAGTTGCTGATAGGTTTCCAGTTTTCCGCTCCTAGGTCTGCATATTGTACTTTTCCTCTTACTCGACTTAACCAGTACCAACCCAGCTTCTCAACGGATTTATACCATGGCACTTTAAAGCCAGCATCACTGACAATGAGCGGTGTGGTGTTACTCGGTAGAATGCTCGCAAGGTCGGCTAGAAATTGGTCATGAGCTTTCTTTGAACATTGCTCTGAAAGCGGGAACGCTTTCTCATAAAGAGTAACAGAACGACCGTGTAGTGCGACTGAAGCTCGCAATACCATAAGCCGTTTTTGCTCACGGATATCAGACCAGTCAACAAGTACAATGGGCATCGTATTGCCCGAACAGATAAAGCTAGCATGCCAACGGTATACAGCGAGTCGCTCTTTGTGGAGGTGACGATTACCTAACAATCGGTCGATTCGTTTGATGTTATGTTTTGTTCTCGCTTTGGTTGGCAGGTTACGGCCAAGTTCGGTAAGAGTGAGAGTTTTACAGTCAAGTAAGGCGTGGCAAGCCAACGTTAAGCTGTTGAGTCGTTTTAAGTGTAATTCGGGGCAGAATTGGTAAAGAGAGTCGTGTAAAATATCGAGTTCGCACATTTTGTTGTCTGATTATTGATTTTTGGCGAAACCATTTGATCATATGACAAGATGTGTATCTACCTTAACTTAATGATTTTGATAAAAATCATTAGGGGATTCATCAGAACAAAGCGATGAACATTCAGCCATTTCAACCTGCATTGCATCGGCATCGACACGTATCTATACCGCTTCAGAAATGCAGCGACTGGACCTCGAATGTCGTGGGTTCTTGTTGTTCCTAGAGCAAATCAATGTTCTGACCACCGAAACGCGTGAGATGGTTATCGACCGTGTAATGGGGCTTGAAACCAATGAGTTTGAGCTTGAGGACCTCAAATGGATCATTCTTATGGTGCTGTTTAATGTTCCAGGCAACGAAAACGCCTACACGCTGATGGAAGAGCTGCTGTACACCAAGGAACAAGGTATTCTTCATTAATATCTTCGCTTGAGCGGTGAGTATGAGTAGTAAAATCGATCACAACCTTTTCTCGGCACACGAGCATGCGCTTGAGCGCGAACCTTGCCCTAAATGCGGTGGGGAAGTGTCGCTTAAGCACGGTAAACACGGTCCTTTTTTAGGTTGTAGCCAATACCCAAGTTGCGATTACATTAAGCCGCTACACAGCAATGACGGTCACATCGTGAAAGAGTTGGGTGTGCCTTGCCCTGAGTGTGGCAATGAATTGGTACTCCGCCAAGGGCGCTACGGTATGTTCGTTGGTTGTAGCCATTACCCAGCATGCCATCATATTGAGTCGATTAACCAACCTGAGCCAGAGCAGCAAGCGAAAGAGCAACACGCTTGCCCTGAATGTGGCAAAGGACATTTGGTTGAGCGTAAAACCCGATTTGGTAAAACATTCTACGCGTGTGATAACTATCCGAAGTGCAAGTTTGCGGTGAACTTGCCGCCTGTAAGAGGCCGCTGCGAGGAATGTGGATTTACCTTACTGGTCGAAAAGAAACTGGCCAGCGGAGTTAAACTGCAATGCGCGAGCCGTAAGTGCCAGCATACTCAATCACAATAACCTTCAGTACGAATTAAAAAGAGTCGCATCATGCGACCCTTTTGTTATTTATCCCGCTGCTTTTCTAGGCTTGCCACTGCTTGGCAAATTCATGTACGGCAGGGAAAGCCTGTTCATCCAAAACATCTGCTAATGCACAAAGCTTGCGATTAAGTTCGCCAGTGTAGTCACCACATACGTTGATGTGACCCATCTTGCGACCCGTACGTTTTTCTTTGCCGTACCAATGAATGTGGCAACCATCCATCGCTAGCAATGCTTCTGGTAGTGTGTCTTCACCAAGAATATTAATCATTGAGGTTTCACGAACCAGCTTAGTGCTACCCAAAGGCATGCCACACACGGCGCGTAGGTGGTTCTCAAACTGACAAGTTTCTGCACCCTGTTGGGTCCAGTGACCAGAGTTGTGTACGCGTGGTGCGATTTCATTAACTAGCAAAGTACCATCAACATCGAAGAACTCCAGCGCTAGCACACCAACGTAATTCAAGTTGTTGGCAACGGCCGTGAACATCTGTTTTGCTTGCTCTTGCAACTCTGGTGCATCAATTGCAGTAGAAAGGCTCAATACTCCATTGGTATGGACGTTCTCTGCCAGAGGGTACACTTCAACGCTGCCATCTTTACCGCGAGCACCAACCAGTGAAACTTCGCGGTTAAAAGGGACAAATTCCTCAGCAACAATCGCTTGAGTTGGTGTTGCGGCAATGCACTCTGCCATCTCAGTCCAAATGTCTTCGACTTGAGAAGTTTCTTTTAAGCGCCACTGGCCTTTACCATCGTAACCACCTAATGCACTTTTCAGAACCATTGGCATACCAACGTGTTCAATTGCGCGGTCAAAGTCTTCACGAGTTTCGATGACGTAGTATTTCGCGTTACGCACGCCAGCATCATCAAGTAATGCCTTTTCAACACGGCGATCACCACCTGCTTTGATGGCTTGCGTACTTGGTAAGAACTTACCGCTCGCTTCGCAAACATCGAGCACATCATGTGGGATATGCTCGAACTCAGCAGTAATGACGTCGACTTGTTCAATTGCATTCTCTAAGCCGTTGCCTAGTACGTGCTGAGTCAGTGGATGAACGATGTTACCGCTGCCCACATCGTAAGCTGAGATTTGAATATTCAGTGGCGCACCAGCCAGAGACATCATACGAGCTAGTTGACCCGCACCAAGAACCAGTACATGCATCTGATTAATCCTCAGCAGGGTTTGGGTTCGCCAATACGGTTTCCGTTTGTTCGTTACGGAACGCTTCGACTTTTGCCATGATCGCTTCATCATGTGTACCAAGGATTTGAGCTGCTAGGATGCCAGCGTTTGCTGCGCCTGCTTCGCCAATCGCCAATGTACCAACCGCAATACCCTTTGGCATTTGTACGATAGAAAGCAGTGAATCCATGCCTTTCAGTGCACGAGACTGAACTGGAACGCCAAGTACAGGTACGCTGGTAAACGCTGCTGCCATGCCTGGTAGGTGAGCGGCACCGCCAGCACCCGCAATGATGACTTTAATGCCACGTTCTTTCGCGCTGCTTGCGTAATCAGCCAACAATTGAGGAGTACGGTGAGCTGACACCACCTTTGTTTCGTAAGACACGCCAAATTGATCCAGCATGTCTGCTGCTAGTTTCATGGTTGGCCAATCTGATTTAGAACCCATGATGATACCGACTTTCATCTCAAACTCCTTCAAGCTGCAAAATTAGGTGAGCTGATAAATTTGTGCGCATTATACGGGGATTTTTACCTCAAGCAAACGTTTGCGTGTGTTTGTAAATGGTATTGATACATTTTATAAACAAATTGATTTAGTCTCTGAGAATGAATATTTGTACACTTAGTGCAAACACAACAGATAAGACTATCAGGAAGTAATTGGTGGATAACTTTGAACAGGTGCTTGAAGCACTACAAAAAGGCGAAGTGATTGCCTATCCAACAGAAGGCGTATTTGGTGTCGGCTGTGATCCAGATAACCCGGAAGCGATTCAAAAGTTGCTAGAGCTAAAGCAGCGCCCAGTAGAGAAGGGGCTTATTCTTATTGCGGCTAGCTATGAGCAGCTTTTGCCTTATGTTGATGAATCTCAGTTGACTCAAGATCAGTTAGATAAAGTCCACGCAACTTGGCCAGGACCATACACTTGGATCATGCCTGCGAGTGACAAAGTCTCTCACTGGGTGTCGGGTCAATTTGATTCGATTGCAGTTCGTGTGACTGATCATCCTTTAGTACAAAAGATGTGTAATGCATTCGGAAAGCCGCTAACCTCTACCAGCGCGAATCTTACAGGTCTGCCTCCTTGTATGACGACGAAAGAAGTCGAAGAACAGTTAGGTGACCGACTTGTGGCGATCTTACGTGGTGAAACCAGCGGTCGTGACAAGCCTAGTGAAATCCGTGATGCTAAAACCTCGCAAATATTAAGACAGGGCTAACCCTGCTAGTCAGCAATCAATAGGTACTACACGTATGTCAGCAATCGATAAGCACGCCGTAAAGCAGTTCTTGATGTCACTTCAGGATTCCATTTGTCAGCAACTAGAACAAGAAGATGGAAAGGCCGTCTTTGTCGAAGATGCTTGGCAACGTGAAAAAGGAGAGCGTCTTGGTGGCGGTGGCCGTACTCGCGTATTGCGCGATGGTCATATCTTCGAGCAAGGAGGAGTGAACTTCTCTCATGTAGAAGGTAATGAAATGCCAGCATCAGCGACAGCACATCGTCCAGAGCTAGCGGGTCGTCGTTTTGAAGCGATGGGGGTTTCTTTGGTTATTCACCCTAAAAACCCTTACGTACCGACTTCACACGCCAATGTCCGCTTCTTTATTGCAGAGAAAGACGGTGAAGACCCAATTTGGTGGTTTGGTGGTGGTTTTGACCTTACGCCTTTCTATCCATTTGAAGAAGATTGCCAATCATGGCACGACACAGCAAAACAGCTTTGTGCACCATTTGGTGACGACGTTTACGCAGAGCACAAAGCATGGTGTGACAAATACTTCTTCCTACCACATCGTAATGAAACTCGTGGTGTTGGTGGCTTGTTCTTTGATGACCTAAACCAATGGGAATTTGATAAGTGCTTTGACTACATCAAAGCGGTTGGCGAGGGATACTGCCAAGCTTACCTACCGATCGTTTCTCGTCGTAAAGACATTGAATTCGGTGAGCGTGAGCGCGAGTTCCAACTGTACCGACGTGGCCGTTACGTAGAGTTCAACCTAGTGTATGACCGTGGCACTCTGTTTGGTTTGCAAAGTGGTGGTCGTACCGAGTCGATTCTTATGTCAATGCCACCACTTGCGCGTTGGGAATACAGCTATGAGCCGCAAGTTGGTTCTCCAGAGGCAGAGCTTTACGAGCAATACCTAACGCCCCGAGAGTGGTAGGCGCTGAATCTCCTTTTCTATATAGATAGATAGTGATAGGGTCATCTGTAATCAGGTGGCCCTGTTTTTTTCTATATAAGTAAGGAATAAAGGTAAGGAAATGACTCAGCAAATTGATCGCTATGCCGTGTTTGGTAACCCTATCGGACACAGTAAGTCGCCATTCATTCACACCTTGTTTGCTCGTCAAACCAATCAGTCTTTGGTGTATACCGCAGAAAGTGCGCCTGTTGATGGCTTTATTGACGCAGCGAAGGTGTTTTTTGCTGAAGGTGGCAAGGGGTGCAACATTACCATGCCATTTAAAGAAGACGCTTATCAATTTGCTAGCCGTCTGACTGAGCGTGCTCAGTTGGCGGGCGCAGTGAACACTCTCAAGAAGCTAGATGATGGTGAAATCATTGGTGACAACACCGATGGTGCAGGTCTAGTGCAAGATCTGCTTCAGCACCAAGTTGTATTGGAAGGTGCGCGAATCCTAATTATTGGTGCTGGTGGTGCAGCTCGTGGTGTTATTAAGCCACTGCTTGATCAAAAGCCGGCTTCTTTAACCATTACCAACCGTACCTTTAGTAAAGCACAGGAGCTTGCTGAGTTGTTTGTCTCTCACGGTCCTATCGTCGCCAAAGAGATGGATAGTATTAATGAAGAGTATGATGTCATCATTAATTCTACTTCTGCTTCTCTTAGTGGTGAACTACCTGCTATCTCTTCCTCTATCTTTGCCGCCAACAGTACAAGCTATGACATGATTTACGGCAAAGGGGTGACGAGCTTTAACTTATGGGCAAGAGAAAATGGTGCCGCTCATGCGTATGATGGTCTTGGAATGCTAGTTGGGCAGGCTGCAGAAAGCTTCATGCTCTGGCGTGGCTTACGTCCTGGTGCTAAACAAATTCTCAGAGAACTAAGAAAGAACCTTGAAGGTCAATAATCAATGAATCAATCTATCCTATTCCCTGACATGCAGTCTTGGGATCAAGCATCACAATCGGTAAATTTTGCTGCGCAGCAATCTGGTGCGTTGATTGAGTGCTATGTAACAAAACAAAAGTTAGAAAAGCTCAGTGGTTCACTGATTGAAACTGAGCAAGCGGCAATTAAAGTGTTTACTGATTACCGATTCGATCTAGAAGAAATCGCCGAAGAGCTAATAGAAGATGAAGCCTTCGATGAAGAAGGCTATATCATCATCGACTAACTGACGACTTCTGACTACTCACTGATGTCTTCCACTTCATTAATGTAGTCGTTTTTGTTCTGCACATAGTTGTTGGCAGACTTTTGCAAGAAAGCTCGTTCTTTATCTGATAGAGGGCGAGCTTGCTTAACAGGGCTTCCAACATATAAATAGCCACTTTCTAATACCTTCCCTGGTGGCACCAAACTTCCTGCACCAATCATCACATCTGATTCCACCACCACGTTGTCTAAGACAATAGCGCCCATACCGACTAATACGCGATCATAGATCTCACAGCCATGCAGCATCACTTTGTGACCTATGGTGACATCATTACCAATGATGAGTGGGTAGCCTTTGGGGTTTTCTGCGTTTTTATGAGTTACATGAAGTACGCTGCCATCTTGAATGTTGGTTCGCTCTCCAATATGGATATGGTTTACATCGCCACGAGCTGCGACCAATGGCCAGATACTAGAATCATCGCCAATTCGGATATCACCGACTAAAACAGAGGTTGAGTCGACATATACACGTTCGCCCAACTGAGGACGTATACCTTTATAACTTCTCATTGAACTCATCTTTACTCCTTATAAAGCGTTAATAACGGTGATATCTGGTGAGAAGAGTAGCAAAAACTCGCCTTTTAGAATAAAAAACATTCAAACGATAAAAAAATCAAAAAAAACGAGAAAAAGGGCTTGCCAATGTGATCGCAATCTCTATAATGCCACCTCGCTGACACGGCAATGCTTCGAAGCTTAGGTTTCGAAAGTAAGAAGCCAAGTTAGCAAGCCAATTAGCCAAGCGGAAACGCTTGAAAAAAGTTTGAAAAAAGTGATTGACACTAAACTTTAACTCGCTAAAATGGCCGTCCGATTTGAGCAAAGCTCAATAGGAAAGCTCTTTAACAATATAGACCTATCAATCTGTGTGGGCACTCGTTGATGATAATCCAATTAGATATTTCTTTCTTAACGGAAAGCGGTATCAAATTAGGTTTCAATGAAACGAAGTGACCATTGAATCGAAAGATTCAGCACAGTCAATTCAAACATTACTTATGTAATGTTCAGTATTCATTGAGCCGACAAAATCTTAAATTGAAGAGTTTGATCATGGCTCAGATTGAACGCTGGCGGCAGGCCTAACACATGCAAGTCGAGCGGAAACGAGTTATCTGAACCTTCGGGGGACGATAACGGCGTCGAGCGGCGGACGGGTGAGTAATGCCTAGGAAATTGCCCTGATGTGGGGGATAACCATTGGAAACGATGGCTAATACCGCATAATGCCTACGGGCCAAAGAGGGGGACCTTCGGGCCTCTCGCGTCAGGATATGCCTAGGTGGGATTAGCTAGTTGGTGAGGTAATGGCTCACCAAGGCGACGATCCCTAGCTGGTCTGAGAGGATGATCAGCCACACTGGAACTGAGACACGGTCCAGACTCCTACGGGAGGCAGCAGTGGGGAATATTGCACAATGGGCGCAAGCCTGATGCAGCCATGCCGCGTGTGTGAAGAAGGCCTTCGGGTTGTAAAGCACTTTCAGTCGTGAGGAAGGTGGTAGTGTTAATAGCACTATCATTTGACGTTAGCGACAGAAGAAGCACCGGCTAACTCCGTGCCAGCAGCCGCGGTAATACGGAGGGTGCGAGCGTTAATCGGAATACTGGGCGTAAAGCGCATGCAGGTGGTTTGTTAAGTCAGATGTGAAAGCCCGGGGCTCAACCTCGGAATAGCATTTGAAACTGGCAGACTAGAGTACTGTAGAGGGGGGTAGAATTTCAGGTGTAGCGGTGAAATGCGTAGAGATCTGAAGGAATACCGGTGGCGAAGGCGGCCCCCTGGACAGATACTGACACTCAGATGCGAAAGCGTGGGGAGCAAACAGGATTAGATACCCTGGTAGTCCACGCCGTAAACGATGTCTACTTGGAGGTTGTGGCCTTGAGCCGTGGCTTTCGGAGCTAACGCGTTAAGTAGACCGCCTGGGGAGTACGGTCGCAAGATTAAAACTCAAATGAATTGACGGGGGCCCGCACAAGCGGTGGAGCATGTGGTTTAATTCGATGCAACGCGAAGAACCTTACCTACTCTTGACATCCAGAGAACTTTCCAGAGATGGATTGGTGCCTTCGGGAACTCTGAGACAGGTGCTGCATGGCTGTCGTCAGCTCGTGTTGTGAAATGTTGGGTTAAGTCCCGCAACGAGCGCAACCCTTATCCTTGTTTGCCAGCGAGTAATGTCGGGAACTCCAGGGAGACTGCCGGTGATAAACCGGAGGAAGGTGGGGACGACGTCAAGTCATCATGGCCCTTACGAGTAGGGCTACACACGTGCTACAATGGCGCATACAGAGGGCAGCAAGCTAGCGATAGTGAGCGAATCCCAAAAAGTGCGTCGTAGTCCGGATTGGAGTCTGCAACTCGACTCCATGAAGTCGGAATCGCTAGTAATCGTGGATCAGAATGCCACGGTGAATACGTTCCCGGGCCTTGTACACACCGCCCGTCACACCATGGGAGTGGGCTGCAAAAGAAGTAGGTAGTTTAACCTTCGGGAGGACGCTTACCACTTTGTGGTTCATGACTGGGGTGAAGTCGTAACAAGGTAGCGCTAGGGGAACCTGGCGCTGGATCACCTCCTTAAACGATGATTACTCACGATGAGTGTCCACACAGATTGATACGGTTTATAAGTAAAAGAGACGAAGATATCCCAATATCTTCAATCCAGTGTCCCGTTCGTCTAGAGGCCTAGGACACCGCCCTTTCACGGCGGTAACAGGGGTTCGACTCCCCTACGGGATACCATTGGGTCGTTAGCTCAGTTGGTAGAGCAGTTGACTTTTAATCAATTGGTCGCAGGTTCGAATCCTGCACGACCCACCATTCTTCTCCACGAAGAATCAAAACTTATGTGGGCGATTAGCTCAGTTGGGAGAGCACCTGCCTTACAAGCAGGGGGTCACTGGTTCGAGCCCGGTATCGCCCACCATTCTCTAAGTATTTTTGGATAGGAATTCCAAACCACTTCAGTAAAACGTACGTGGTTAGAATCTTCGACTCTGAAAGTCTTTAGAAAATGACTTCTTAGGAAGTGATTAGCTCTTTAACAATTTGGAAAGCTGACAAAACAAACTTTTAAGTTTGTTTGTAAAGTTCTCAATGTTTGTCTTTAAGACAAGCACCAAAAAACACATTCAAGTGTTCTTGGGAATATCACTTTTACAGTGATTATTCGAAATTGAGTCCGGCAAAATCGAAATGTCTCTCGCTCATTCAAATAATGAGAGACAACTTTGGTGATTTGAACATCAACTCGAAACTCCTTCGGGTTGTATGGTTAAGTGACTAAGCGTACACGGTGGATGCCTTGGCAGTCAGAGGCGATGAAGGACGTATTAACTTGCGATAAGCCCAGATTAGGTAGTAAAAACCATTTGAGTCTGGGATTTCCGAATGGGGAAACCCACTTACATAAGTAAGTATCGCTGCGTGAATACATAGCGCAGCGAGGCGAACCGGGGGAACTGAAACATCTAAGTACCCCGAGGAAAAGAAATCAACCGAGATTCCGAAAGTAGCGGCGAGCGAAATTGGACTAGCCCTTAAGCTTTTTATGCGTCAGGTGAAACTTCTGGAAAGTTGTGCGATACAGGGTGATAGCCCCGTAACCGGCAACGCATATAAAGTGAAATCGAGTAGGGCGGGACACGTGATATCCTGTCTGAATATGGGGGGACCATCCTCCAAGGCTAAATACTACTGACTGACCGATAGTGAACCAGTACCGTGAGGGAAAGGCGAAAAGAACCCCTGTGAGGGGAGTGAAATAGAACCTGAAACCGTGTACGTACAAGCAGTAGGAGCACCTTCGTGGTGTGACTGCGTACCTTTTGTATAATGGGTCAGCGACTTATATTCAGTGGCAAGGTTAACCATCTAGGGGAGCCGTAGCGAAAGCGAGTGTTAACTGCGCGACTCAGTCGCTGGATATAGACCCGAAACCAGGTGATCTAGCCATGGGCAGGTTGAAGATTGAGTAACATCAATTGGAGGACCGAACCGACTAATGTTGAAAAATTAGCGGATGACTTGTGGCTAGGGGTGAAAGGCCAATCAAACCTGGAGATAGCTGGTTCTCCCCGAAAGCTATTTAGGTAGCGCCTCGGACGAATACTACTGGGGGTAGAGCACTGTTAAGGCTAGGGGGTCATCCCGACTTACCAACCCTTTGCAAACTCCGAATACCAGTAAGTACTATCCGGGAGACACACGGCGGGTGCTAACGTCCGTCGTGGAGAGGGAAACAACCCAGACCGCCAGCTAAGGTCCCAAATTACTACTAAGTGGGAAACGATGTGGGAAGGCTCAGACAGCCAGGATGTTGGCTTAGAAGCAGCCATCATTTAAAGAAAGCGTAATAGCTCACTGGTCGAGTCGGCCTGCGCGGAAGATGTAACGGGGCTAAGTAGTAAACCGAAGCTGCGGCAATGCACTTTAGTGCATTGGGTAGGGGAGCGTTCTGTAAGCGGTTGAAGGTGTGTGGTAACGCATGCTGGACGTATCAGAAGTGCGAATGCTGACATGAGTAACGATAAAGGGGGTGAAAAACCTCCTCGCCGGAAGACCAAGGGTTCCTGTCCAACGTTAATCGGGGCAGGGTAAGTCGACCCCTAAGGCGAGGCCGAAAGGCGTAGTCGATGGGAAACGGGTTAATATTCCCGTACTTCTTACAATTGCGATGGGGGGACGGAGAAGGCTAGGTGGGCCTGGCGACGGTTGTCCAGGTTCAAGTGCGTAGGCTGAGAAATTAGGTAAATCCGGTTTCTCTTAAGGCTGAGACACGACGTCGAGCTACTACGGTAGTGAAGTCATTGATGCCATGCTTCCAGGAAAAGCCTCTAAGCTTCAGATTGTAAGGAATCGTACCCCAAACCGACACAGGTGGTCGGGTAGAGAATACCAAGGCGCTTGAGAGAACTCGGGTGAAGGAACTAGGCAAAATGGTACCGTAACTTCGGGAGAAGGTACGCTCTTGATGGTGAAGTCCCTTGCGGATGGAGCTGACGAGAGTCGCAGATACCAGGTGGCTGCAACTGTTTATTAAAAACACAGCACTGTGCAAAATCGTAAGATGACGTATACGGTGTGACGCCTGCCCGGTGCCGGAAGGTTAATTGATGGGGTTAGACTTCGGTCGAAGCTCTTGATCGAAGCCCCGGTAAACGGCGGCCGTAACTATAACGGTCCTAAGGTAGCGAAATTCCTTGTCGGGTAAGTTCCGACCTGCACGAATGGCGTAATGATGGCCACGCTGTCTCCACCCGAGACTCAGTGAAATTGAAATCGCTGTGAAGATGCAGTGTACCCGCGGCTAGACGGAAAGACCCCGTGAACCTTTACTACAGCTTGGCACTGAACATTGACCCTACATGTGTAGGATAGGTGGGAGGCTTTGAAGCAAGTACGCCAGTATTTGTGGAGCCGTCCTTGAAATACCACCCTTGTAGTGTTGATGTTCTAACGTCGACCCCTAATCGGGGTTGCGGACAGTGCCTGGTGGGTAGTTTGACTGGGGCGGTCTCCTCCCAAAGAGTAACGGAGGAGCACGAAGGTGGGCTAATCACGGTTGGACATCGTGAGGTTAGTGCAATGGCATAAGCCCGCTTGACTGCGAGAATGACAATTCGAGCAGGTGCGAAAGCAGGTCATAGTGATCCGGTGGTTCTGAATGGAAGGGCCATCGCTCAACGGATAAAAGGTACTCCGGGGATAACAGGCTGATACCGCCCAAGAGTTCATATCGACGGCGGTGTTTGGCACCTCGATGTCGGCTCATCACATCCTGGGGCTGAAGTCGGTCCCAAGGGTATGGCTGTTCGCCATTTAAAGTGGTACGCGAGCTGGGTTTAGAACGTCGTGAGACAGTTCGGTCCCTATCTGCCGTGGGCGTTGGAAGATTGAAGGGGGCTGCTCCTAGTACGAGAGGACCGGAGTGGACGAACCTCTGGTGTTCGGGTTGTGTCGCCAGACGCATTGCCCGGTAGCTAAGTTCGGAATCGATAACCGCTGAAAGCATCTAAGCGGGAAGCGAGCCCTGAGATGAGTCTTCCCTGATACTTTAAGTATCCTAAAGGGTTGTTCGAGACTAGAACGTTGATAGGCAGGGTGTGTAAGCGTTGTGAGGCGTTGAGCTAACCTGTACTAATTGCCCGTGAGGCTTAACCATACAACACCCAAGGGGTTTTGATGGACTCAATGTAAGAACATTGAATGTGTAAATAGAACTTAAAACAGCTTTCCGAATTAAAGAATTTGCTTGGCGACCATAGCGATTTGGACCCACCTGATTTCCATTCCGAACTCAGAAGTGAAACGAATTAGCGCCGATGGTAGTGTGGGGCTTCCCCATGTGAGAGTAGGACATCGCCAGGCTTTAAATTTAGACTTAAATGTCTAACCAGTGCGGAGCGGTAGTTCAGTTGGTTAGAATACCGGCCTGTCACGCCGGGGGTCGCGGGTTCGAGTCCCGTCCGCTCCGCCACTTATTCAGACAAAGCCCTAGCAGAAATGCTAGGGCTTTTTCGTTTGCGCTATTATTTGGTCTATGACCAACGAGTTCGATTGAATGCAAGCCAAGTCGTTCTGCCACTTATTTAGAAACCCAGTCTTCTGACTGGGTTTTGTCGTTTTAAAGCTCAAAGATGTTCCATTTCAGGGAGTGAGTCCCGCTTTGAGCGTAACCCCGGCCTCTCCGCCACTTATTAAGACAAAGCCCTAAACTGCGCGTCCCGGCAGAAATGCTAAGGCTTTTTCGTATCTAACTATTCAATTCATCTATGGGTGCATGAGCCTCGCAAGTGTGCGAGTCCAATTGAATGCAAGCCTTGAACGCCACTCTGCTACTTATATAGAAACCCAGCCCTCTGACTGGGTTTTGTCGTTTCTGATATCCTCAGATCCCTGTCTCTATTGCGAAGTTTGCTCTGTCAGATAAAGATCTTATTTCTCTTTTGTCAGCGTCCATTTTCTAAATCTAAAAAGCATACCAAGGTAAGTGCTTACTTATTCTGATTGCTTAGCTAAGAATAACTTTGTTATATGATTAGTGACGTTAGCTCTTCTCAAGTGCGGTTCTATATTTTGCCTTCGAGGTTTACTGTAAATAAAAAGGTTCATCGCGGATAAGCGGGAACTGAAAACAAAAACGGTAGTAAGTGATAGAGTTTTATCGCCAAACAAAACCTACACAAACTACCGTTTTCATGTCGAATCATACTTTCCTATCTTCATTCTGGGAAGGCTTTCATATAGTAAAGTCTCATCAGACGCCATCATTAATAAAGCTCACTCTCAAACCTAACTCTATCGCTAGGTGTCCGTGCGGGCTTAAAGCTCAAGCCATACATGAGTATCAATGGCGTAACGTGAAGGAAGCCACACTGCTAGGAGCTCCCGTTGAACTGTCCGTTCAAACCCGACGCATCAAGTGCAGCCACTGCGGCATTAAAACAGAACAACTATCTTGGTTGGAACCCTATGCTCGTATCACTAACCGCCTACGAAGCTATATAGAACAGTTGTTGCCCCTGCTACCAATCAAACATATAGCCCAAGTGACTGGTGTTCATTGGCACACAATCAAAGAGATAGATAAACGTCGGCTTCAACAGGTAGTACCGCCAGTTAAATGGGGTGAATTAAGGCAACTCGTCATGGACGAGTTCGCCATTTTTAAAGGGCACCGTTACGCGACAGTCATTGCAGATGCGAAAAGTCATCAGGTTATCTGGATAGGGCTAGGTCGTAGCCGCAAGGATATTCGACCGTTCTTTGAACAATTAGGCGAGCACGGAAAAAATATCGAAGCAGTAGCAATGGATATGAATACGGCTTTTGACCTTGAAGTCCAAGAGCATTGCCCAAATGCCCGTGTCGTTTATGACTTGTTCCACGTTGTTGCTAAGTTCGGTCGTGAAGTGATGGATAGAGTCAGAGTCGACCAAGCCAATAAGCTAAAACAGGATAAAAAAGCAAGGCAATGGGTCAAGCGTTCGCGCTGGGTATTATTGAAAAATAAGGATAATTTAAATACACAACAGGAAAGCTACCTCACAGAAATATTGAATATGAATCAGGACTTGATGACAACCTACTTACTGGGTGCGCAATTAAAAGAGCTATGGCGTTGCGGCTCTGAACTTCAGGCTAAAAACCTGTGGCAGGTATGGTTGGGACAAGTGAATGAGAGTGGAATTAAGCCGCTCAAAGAGTTCGCTCGAAAGCTCCGTCCATACCTTCATGGGATCACTGCTTCAGCAAGCTACCCGCTGAATACCTGTACGCTTGAAGGGATAAATAACAAGATAAAGTTAATTAAGCGGATGGGATATGGCTATCGAGATACTGATTACTTCTTCTTAAAGATAAAAGCGGCTTTCCCCGGAAAGCCGCGATGAACCAATAAAAAGCCCGTTACGTGTGTAACGGGCTTAAGATTCCTATTTGAGTCAGGTATATCTACAGGGAGATATACTTACTTTCTGCGACTTCCCATAGGGCTTTCACTAATGGATTTTCTAGCTGGCTCTTGATGCAGCAGACCCCGAGCTCAAATGGTTTTATAGGTAGAACCTTGAGTCGATTTATCTTCTCTCTGACAGGGCTGTTGTTGATTACCACATCTGGTGCGATACCGATGCCACAACCTAAAGCCACCATACTGACAATAGCTTCGTGACCTGCCACTTGTGCGTAGATGTTTGGTTTGATCTTCATTTGCTTAAACCAAACATTCGCTCTTTCTCTTGCTGTGCCTGCTTCTGGGACAATAAAAGGGATCGTTGACCAATCTGGGGTTTCTTTCTGTAGCTCTTCAGCGAAGCTGCTGACTCCAACTGGAGCAATAACCGATAGAGGTATCTCGCTGATTGGTTCAAAAGCAACTTTAGCGGGGAGTTGGTCTGGCTTTGCAGAGATCGCGATATCTGCTTCATCCGCTAGAATCTTATCGATAGCTTGGGCGGGATCTCCAGTGGAGAGCTTAAACTCAATAAATGGGTGTTGTATGCGGAATTCGGAAATAAGTTCTGGGAGGTGGCTGTAACTTGCCGTTACCGAGCAAAATAAACGTATCTCCCCTTTTAACTCGTCTTCTGTTCCTTTGACGTAGCTTTGGTATTGCTGCCATTCCCCCAAGATCTTTAGTGCAACAGGCAACAGCTTCTTTCCTTGAACCGTTAATTCGACACTTCGGTTATCACGCAAGAACAGCTGTTGGTGTGTTTCTTCTTCCAATTTCTGGATCTGCCGACTCAGTGCGGAAGGGCTGATATGCATTGACGCAGCTGTCTTGGCGAAGCTCTTACTATCACATAGATGAATGAATAACTGCAGGCTTTTGATGTTCATTAAATCTTCACTTCCATGTTGCATTTATTGCAATAAGTAATTGTGAATATATCACTTTCAGCAACAGAATGTCTGTTTTAGTATGAACTCATTCGGTAACACAAGTACCGACCTCTATGGAAGAATGTTAAGGAGCACCCAGATGGCTAACTATTTCAATACCCTAAACTTGCGTGAGCAATTGGACCAACTTGGTCGTTGTCGCTTTATGGACCGCGAAGAATTCGCATCAGAAGCAGATTACCTAAAAGGTAAGAAAGTGGTCATCGTAGGTTGTGGTGCTCAAGGCCTTAACCAAGGTCTGAACATGCGTGACTCTGGTCTAGACGTTGCTTACGCTCTACGCCAAGCTGCGATCGACGAGCAACGTCAATCGTTCAAAAACGCAAAAGATAATGGCTTTGAAGTAGGCAGCTACGAAACGCTAATCCCAGAAGCTGACCTAGTAATCAACCTAACACCAGACAAGCAACACACGAACGTTGTTGAAACGGTAATGCCGTTAATGAAAGAAGGCGCAGCACTGGGCTACTCACACGGTTTTAATGTTGTTGAAGAAGGCATGCAAATCCGTAAAGACCTAACAGTTGTTATGGTTGCGCCTAAGTGTCCAGGTACAGAAGTGCGTGAAGAGTACAAACGTGGTTTCGGTGTACCAACACTAATCGCGGTTCACCCAGAGAATGATCCAAAAGGTGAAGGTTGGGATATCGCGAAAGCTTGGGCTGCAGGTACAGGTGGTCACCGCGCAGGTTGTCTAGAGTCTTCATTCGTAGCAGAAGTTAAATCTGACCTAATGGGTGAGCAAACTATCCTATGTGGCATGCTACAAGCTGGTTCTATCGTTTCTTACGAGAAGATGGTTGCTGACGGCATCGACCCAAGCTACGCAGGTAAACTTCTACAATATGGTTGGGAAACCATCACTGAAGCACTTAAGTTTGGTGGTATCACCCACATGATGGACCGTCTATCAAACCCAGCAAAAGTAAAAGCATTTGAGCTTTCTGAAGAGTTAAAAGAGCTAATGCGTCCGCTATACAACAAGCACATGGATGACATCATCACAGGTGAATTCTCAAGCACTATGATGGCTGACTGGGCTAACGACGATGCAAACCTACTAGGCTGGCGTGAAGAAACGGGCGAAACTGCTTTCGAAAACTACCCAGCAGGCGATATCGAAATCTCTGAGCAAGAGTACTTCGACAACGGCATTCTATTGGTAGCTATGGTTCGTGCCGGTGTTGAGCTAGCGTTCGAAGCAATGACAGCATCAGGCATCATCGATGAATCTGCATACTACGAGTCACTACACGAGCTACCGCTAATCGCAAACACAGTTGCCCGTAAGCGCCTGTACGAAATGAACGTGGTAATTTCAGATACAGCGGAGTACGGTAACTACCTATTCGCTAACGTAGCAACACCGCTACTACGTGAGAAGTTCATGCCATCAGTAAGCACCGACGTAATCGGTAAAGGCCTAGGCGAGTCGTCTAACCAAGTAGATAACGCTACGCTAATCGCAGTAAACGAAGCGATTCGTAACCACCCAGTAGAGTACATCGGTGAAGAGCTACGTGGTTACATGACTGATATGAAGAACATCGCAGTAGGCGGCTAATTTCTATATAAATTAGTAAAGAACTCCAGATAGACTGGGGTCAATAAATACAACATAAAACACAACATCTAATTAAAAGGCTTGGTCGCCGTTGACCAAGCCTTTTTGTTTTTATGAAGATGGGCTTTTTCCTTTGAACCGTGGGAGTGCTTCGCTGTTAAAATCGGAAGTGTTCGTTGGGATAGAATTGAAAGAAGTTGAGGTGCAGTAAGTGTTGACCGAATTTGTCCTTAAGAAGACAAAATTGAAGTGAATCCTGAATCCTGAATCCTGAATCCTGAATCCTGAATCCTGAATCCTGAATCCTGAATCCTGAATCCTGAATCCTGAATCCTAAAAACAAAGGTTGACGTACATACGCCAACCCTTGTGATATTTTCTCGCTTCTCGCTTCTCGCTTCTCGCTTCTCGCTTCTCGCTTCTCGCTTCTCGCTTCTCGCTTCTCGCTTCTCGCTTCTCGCTTCTCGCTTCTCGCTTCTCGCTTCTCGCTTCTCGCTTCTCGCTTCTCGCTTCTCGCTTCTCGCTTATTTATCAGCTAGCTTTTCTTCAAGCTCAGCCAATTTCTTTTCCATCTCTGTCAGCTTTTGACGTGTACGTAGTAGAACTTGAGTTTGTACGTCGAATTCTTCACGGCTAACAACGTCTAGCTTGTTTAGCTGACCTTGGATTACTTGGCGAACTTTTTGATCAACATCCGCGCCTAGCTCTTTTACTGGCTGTGGCATTGATTCGTGAATTTGTTTAGCGATTTGCTCTAATTTCTTTGGGTCAAACATAGTGGCTAAAACTCCTTTTGATTTGCCCACATTCTATGTAAATGATACGGGAAAGTCGCCATTTAGATGGCAAAAAAGAGAGCAGCAATAAAAAAGGTCACCGAAGTGACCTTTTTCTTAGTGCTTTATGCTTACTTGTTATCTGCTAATTCGCGGTGAGCGGCTTTCGCTTCATCTACACGAGCTAGCTTTTCCAAGTCTTTGTCTTCAACAAACACTGGCAGTGGCTTGTGTTTCTCAGCTAGGTAGCTGTAAATCACAGGCAGTACGAATAGCGTAAACAGCGTACCGATCGCCAGACCAGCAACGATTACGATACCGATACTAAAGCGCTGTTCAGCACCTGCGCCTGTTGCGTACATCAGTGGGATAAGACCTGCAATCATCGCTGCTGTCGTCATCAGGATTGGACGAAGACGAACTTTCGCTGCTTCCATTACCGCATCGATACGAGACAGTTTGTTATGTAGCTGCTCTTCTTTCGCTACTTCACAGATCAAGATACCGTGTTTGGTGATCAGACCAACCAGGGTAATCAAACCAACCTGCGAGTAGATGTTCATCGATGCCGTACCCCACGCCAGAGCAATCAATGCACCACATACCGCTAGCGGTACCGATACCATGATTACAATTGGATCGCGGATAGATTCAAACTGAATCGCCAGTACTAGGAAGATAATCGCCAGTGCCAAACCAAATGTTGCGTATAGTGCGCTACCTTCCGTTACAAACTGACGTGCTTCACCCATGTAGTCATGGTTGTAGCCTGATGGCAGTTTGTTTTGTGCCACGTCTTCGAACCAGTTGATTGCGTCACCCATTGCTACACCAGGTGCTGGTACTGCACCAACCGTTGCTGAGTTTAGTTGGTTGAAGTGAGGCAGTGAGCGAGGCTCTGCGACAACATCAATCGTGATCAAGCTGCCAAGTGGCACTGCTTTACCGTCAACTGAGCGTACGTAGTAGTTCTTCATCGACTCTGGGTTTAGACGCCACTTACGTTCTACTTGAGGGATTACCTCATATGAACGTCCATTTAGGTCAATACGGTTTACGTAACCATCCGCCATCATGGTACTTAGCGTTACACCAATGTCTTGCATGGTCACGCCGTATGCGCCTGCCTTGTCTTTGTCGATGCTGATCTTCATCGTTGCTGAATCGTAGTTCAGATCCAGATCCGAGTAGACGAACATTGGACTCTTCGATACGTCAGTCAAGATATCACTAGCGATAGTAAACAGGCTTTCGAAGCTGTTTGGTGTAGTGATAACGAACTGAATCGGCAGACCTGAACCTGCACCAGGAAGTTCTGGCATTTGGAACGCAGTTACTGACATACCAGGTACATGAGAAACAAGGTCACCTACACGTTTAGTGATGTCAGCTTGGCTTGCTTCACGCTCACTCCAAGGTTTCAGAGTTGCTAGACCGAATGCTTGGTTTGAGTTTGGTACACCGTTAAACACCTGAGCGTATTCTACTTCTGGTTGGTCAGATAGAATCTTGTTTACGTCGTTCATGGTGTTTTGGATGTAGTCCAAGTTCGCGTTTGATGGTGCTGTACCCATTAGTACAACCACACCTTTATCTTCCGAAGGTGCCAGTTCACTTGGAATGAACTTAAACAGAATCGGCAAACTTGCGAATACAATGATCGCAAACGCGATGATCACAGGACGGTGTGCCATCACTGACGTCAGCATTTTCTCGTAACGGTTGGTCATGCCATCCAATACGTGATGTACTTTCTGCTCAAATTTGCTTGGCTCTTCGTTGGCCTTAAGCATCTTCGAACACATCATCGGTGACAGAGTTAATGCGATAATACCGGATACAAATACCGAACCCGCTAGGGTTAACGCGAACTCTTTAAATAGTGAGCCTGTAATACCACCCATCAACGCGATTGGCGCATATACCGCACCCAGCGTTAGGGTCATTGCAATTACTGGTACCGCAATTTCACGTGTACCGATAATGGCTGCACGGAACGGGGATTCGCCTTCTTTAATGTGACGGTCGACGTTTTCAAGAACAACGATCGCGTCATCCACCACCAGACCGATGGCGAGTACCATTGCCAGAAGTGTCATCAAGTTCCACGAGAAGCCCATTGCCTGCATCACCATAGCTACACCAATCAGTGATAGCGGGATGGTAACGATAGGAATCACAACCGCACGGAATGAACCTAGGAATAGGGTGATAACCACAAGTACGATCACCGCTGCTTCAAGAATGGTTTTCACAACTTCGTGAATTGATTCGTTGATAGCGATGGTTGAGTCATACATCACGTTCATTTTGATGTTACTTGGCAAGTTGCGCTCTAATTGAGGCAATAGCGCAAGAACATCAGCTGCGATGTTAATCGGGTTAGCACTCGGTGCCGCGTTGATCGCTGCAACTACTGCTTCCTGACCGTTCGCACTTGCACGGTAGATATCGTGGCTCTTCTCTAACGTTACTTTCGCAATATCGCCAAGACGAATCACATCACCGTCGCCAGTTTTAACAACCAGAGCTTCTAGCTCAGCAACGTTGGATACCTGAGTATCTGCGCTACCGTTGTAAAGAACGAATTCACCTGTTGCCTGACCAGTTGCAGATTGGTAGTTGTTGGCATTCAACACACCCATCACATCTGTCGCAGTCAGCTTAAGTGCACCCATTTTCGCTGGATCTAGCCATACGCGCAGTGCGTATTTCATACCACCGTATAGGTCAACTTTCGATACACCGTTTACCGTAAATAGCTGCGGGTTGATTACACGCTCAAGGTAGTCGGTGATCTGGCTCGAAGACAGTTCATCACTGGTGAAACCAATGTACAGTACCGCGGTTGTCGAACCTGTCGACATCGTTACTGTCGGGTCTTCTGCTTCTTTTGGAAGCTGTGAACGAACCGAGTTGGTTTTCGCCAGAATGTCAGACAGCGCCGCATTCGGGTCGGTGTTCAACTTCATGTTTACGGTAATGGTAGACGTACCTAGAACCGAGGATGAAGTCATATAATCGATATTATCGGCCTGCGCGACGGCTTGCTCCAAAGGCTGAGTAATAAAGCCTTGGATCAAGTCAGCACTTGCACCGTAATAACTGGTGGTTACGGTAACCACCGTGTTTGTCATTTCAGGGTATTCTCGAACCTGCATCTTGAATACGGCTTGTAAACCAAGCAACGCAATCAAAAAGCTGATCGATACCGCTAAAACTGGACGTTTAATAAAAACATCAGTAAAGCGCATGATGCCTCCAATTAAAGCATTGGTGTTTCAGCAGGTGGTGTCAGTGCCGAATCTTCAACGATGGTCACTTTCGCGTGGTTACTTAGACGGATTTGACCCGACGTTACCACTACATCACCTGGTTTCACGCCTTCTAGAATATGCGCGATGTCTTTAGTACGTTCGCCCACTTTTACCACGTGTTGCTTAACGCGTTTTTCACCGTCTTCTTCAGTTACGATGTACACGTTGTCGCCATATAGGGTAAAGGTGATAGCCGTTTGTGGCAGTGTTACTTGGTTATCTAACTTCGGTAGAATGATGTTTGCACGAGCGAACATACCACTACGAAGTTTGCCATCGCTGTTTGGAATGTCAGCTTGAACTTGGATCAGACCACTTTGAACGTTAACCGCAGGCTCGATAGCAGAGATAGAACCTTTGAATGGCTTATCAGGGTAAGCATCAACAAAGATGTCTACTTCTTGGTCTAGCTTGATGCGAGAGATGTCTGTTTGAGGCACGGTGAAACGCAGGCGCATTACCGATGTGTCTTCAAGACGTACGATGTCAGTACCTGCTTGTAGGTATTGACCAAGATAAACGTTACGAATACCAACTACACCAGCGAAAGGCGCTTTGATTTCACGGCGGTCGATGGTCGCTTTAAGACTTTCGATATCCGCTTTCAGTGAGAAGTAGTTTGCTTCTGCTTCGTCATACGCTTCTTTAGAGATAGAACCTTTCTTGAAAAGGCCTTGGTAGCGTTTGTACTTAGCTTGAGCCGCTGGCAGTTTAGCTTGAGAGCTCTTGAGGTTTGCGATTTCTACTTCAGAGTCTAGAAGAACCAAAGGTTGGCCCTCTTCAACTTGAGTACCAGAGTCGAAAGAAATCTTATCGATCACACCGCTGGTTTCGTTCGCAACAGTGACACCTTGGTTAGGTTCAATGAAGCCGATCGCCTCGATAACAGGAACCCAATCAACCGCTTGTACTTCTGTTACGGTTACTGGGAATTCTGGTTCCGGACGATTCGCCATGTATTCAGCAATTTTCTGTTGCTTGAATAAGTTGAAACCTATCACGCTTCCGAACAGAAGAATCGCGATAAGTAACATAAAGAAAGTCCACTTTTTCATTCTATTAAGAACTCCAAGTTAGTGTTTAATAATTGCATCCCAGCTGGCTTCAACGGCTGCTTCCAACGCGTCTTCATCCAACTGATAAAATCCCAAAGCATGTTTTCTAGCAAGCGCAACACTAGCTTCGAAACTTAACCCTGAAAGAATTTCGTTATCGAGAGGTTTAAATACCCCTTCCACTTTGCCTTGATTAAAAAGACGATCTACTTGGGCAAACATTTGCCTTTCAAGTTCCCGAGTACTTTTACGATTTCCACAAGGCAGTGATTCATATTGGACACGATTACTTAAGGTGTCTAAATTTGATCCAGCAAGGTGCCAAATATTGAGCCACATAGTGCGGTAACGCTCTTTCAGGGGCATATCGTCATGAACATCCGCTTGAACGGCCTCCGCGATACGTTTGGTAACGGTAAGGCGGACTTCTTCTAAAAGATGTTCTTTATCTGAGAAATATCGATAAATCGTGCCTGCTGCGACACCTGCTTCAGTTGCGAGCTTTTGCATAGATAGACCATGAAAACCCGATTCAGCAATTAAGCGTTCGGCAGCTGCGATGATTTGCTCGTATTTATCTCCAGTAGTGTTATAGGTCATAACCACACCACCAAATGAATGAACGTTCATTCATTATAGCGCAAAGACTGGTCAGTTATGCAACAAAATGTTGCAACTCTCTGTGTAAAAATTACGTGAAAATGACCGTAGCTTTCACACACTCACCCCTTTATCATAGGCGCCACTATTTCCACCCGCAGAGAATTTTTATGAAGCTGAACCCCAGACAAGACGAAGCCGTTAAGTACGTATCAGGCCCATGCTTGGTGCTAGCGGGCGCTGGTTCGGGTAAAACTCGTGTTATTACCAATAAAATCGCTTATTTGGTTCAGCAGTGTGGCTACAAGGCACGCAATATTGCTGCGGTAACCTTTACCAACAAGGCGGCACGCGAGATGAAAGAGCGTGTTGGCCAAACGTTAGGTAAATCTGAATCGAAAGGTCTGATGGTCTCGACGTTCCACACGTTAGGGTTGAACATCATCAAGCGCGAGTACAAGCACCTTGGCTTGAAAGCGGGCTTCTCATTGTTTGATGATCAAGACCAGCTCGCGCTACTCAAAGAGCTAACAGAGAAGCAGCTTGATGGTGACAAAGACTTGTTGCGCCAACTTTTGAGTTCAATCTCGAACTGGAAGAACGACATGCTGACACCGGAGCAAGCTAAGGCGCTGGCTCAAGGTGAGCAACAACAGCTGTTTGCGTTCTGCTTCGAGATGTACCAAAAGCAGATGAAGGCGTACAACGCGCTTGATTTTGACGACTTGATTTCCCTACCCGTGCAACTGCTGCGTAATAACGAAGAAGTGCGCCAACGCTGGCAAAATCGCATTCGTTACTTATTGGTGGATGAATATCAAGATACCAACACCAGCCAATACGACTTGGTTAAGCTCATCGTTGGCGAGCGCGGTCGTTTAACTGTTGTAGGCGACGATGACCAATCCATCTATTCATGGCGTGGCGCTAAGCCGCAAAACTTGGTGTTGCTTGGTGAAGATTATCCAAATCTGCGTTTGATTAAGTTGGAGCAGAATTACCGTTCCACTAGTCGTATCCTGCGTGCAGCTAACATCTTGATTGCGAATAACCCACACGTGTATGAGAAATCGCTGTTCTCAGAAATTCCTGACGGCGAAAAGCTCAAAGTGTTGCTGGCTAAAAATGAAGAGCATGAAGCAGAGCGCGTAACAGGTGAATTGATTGCGCACAAGTTTCTAAACCGCACCGAATATAAAGACTATGCGATTTTGTATCGTGGTAACCACCAATCGCGTTTGATTGAAAAGTCACTGATGCAAAACCGTGTGCCATACAAACTGTCTGGCGGCACGTCTTTTTTCGCTCGAGCAGAGATCAAAGACATCATGGCTTACCTACGTGTGTTGGTGAACCCAGATGATGACAACGCATTCCTACGTATTGTGAATACGCCGCGTCGTGAAATTGGTCCCGTGACTCTAGAAAAACTGGGTAGCTACGCCAATATGCGTGGTAAGAGCTTGTTTGAAGTCAGCTTTGAAATGGGACTAGAGCAGCACCTAACCGGCCGTGGCTTAGAGAATCTACGCCGTTTCACGCAATGGTTGGTAGCTATTGCTGATCAAGCTGAGCGAGGTGATACGGTTGAAGCGGTGCGTTCGCTTGTACGTGATATTCATTATGAAGATTGGCTATACGAAACGTCAGCAAGCCCGAAAGCGGCTGAAATGCGTATGAAGAACGTTTCTGACCTTTATTCTTGGATTGTGGCCGATCTAGAAGGCGACAACTACGACCAAGAAGAGAAGACGCTAAAAGAGGTGGTTCAACGTCTTACCCTACGCGACATGATGGAACGTGGTGAAGAAGATGAAGACAGCGATGCGGTTCAATTAATGACACTGCACGCTTCGAAAGGCCTCGAGTTCCCGTTCGTGTACTTGATTGGTTCGGAAGAGGGCATTCTGCCGCACCAAACCAGTATTGATGAAGACAACGTTGAAGAAGAACGCCGCCTAATGTACGTGGGTATTACCCGTGCGCAGCGCGAGCTGACTTTTACCATGTGTAAGGAACGTCGACAGTTTGGTGAATTGATCAAGCCGACGCAAAGTCGCTTCTTAGATGAGCTGCCATTTGATGACGTTGAATGGGAGGTAAACAAAAAGCCAGTATCGGCAGAAGAGCGTATGGCAAAAGGCCAAGCACACATCGCCAATATTCGAGCAATGTTTAAGAAGTAATGCAGCGTTGTGACGACTAACTAAAAACAAAAAGGCTTGCCATATGGCAAGCCTTTTTCGTTGATGTCTTTATTATAGACCTTCAATCATGTGGTCGATGGCTGCGATGATTTCGTCGTCAGAACAGTCCATACACGTACCTTTAGCAGGCATCGCATTGAAGCCTTGGATTGCATGGTTGGTCAGCACGTCTTTGCCTTGTGCAATACGTGGTGCCCAATCTGCAGCATCACCAGTTTTCGGCGCGCCGTTCACGCCAGATGCGTGACAAGCAATACAGAAAGTACCGTAAACTGACGCACCATCACGTGGACCAGTTGGCTCTGCTTTTACTGGTTCTGCTCCTGCAAGATAAACATCACCGACAGGTTTGATGCGTTCTGCGATCGCATCGTATTCAGTTTGGCTGATGTCAGAAGCTAAAGCTGCCGTAGAGAAAGTTAAGGCAGCGAACAAAACGCTAATCATTCGTCGAGACATATCCATTAAACCCACTTCACATTCCCGAGGTAAGTGACTTACCTATTTATATAGTTAGAGTATTTAGAGCCGTTGGAGAAAGTTTTACGCGATTGCTTCTATAGTGAGCAGAAAACCTTATCTAACGGTCTAGAGTGATTAAACAACCAAGTTGCAGCTGTTAAATCAATGTAAATAATGGGTGATTATATCCTGATAACTTGTTGCAATAAACAACAAGTTATCCATGACAGGGCGTGAATCACATCAAAAATTCTCTTTAAAGGCAGATAACTGTCGAAAAAGAGACCAAACGAGAAAAAAAGTAAAAAAAGTACTAGACGGCATAGTGTGATATCCGTATTATTCCTCTCCGCCGATGGGGCATGCGCCCGTAGCTCAGTTGGATAGAGCGTTGGCCTCCGGAGCCAAAGGTCGAAGGTTCGAATCCTTTCGGGCGTGCCATTCCGGAATACAAATCAAAGGCACGAACATAGTGGTGGCTATAGCTCAGTTGGTAGAGCCCTGGATTGTGATTCCGGTGGTCGCGAGTTCGAATCTCGTTAGCCACCCCATTATTTCGGTAACTCATTAAGTTAATGAAGTTTCCAGTTTTGATTCAGATATCCCAAGAGTCGAAACAAAATTCGTCGGTGAATAGCGCAGCTTGGTAGCGCATCTGGTTTGGGACCAGAGGGTCGGGGGTTCGAATCCCTCTTCACCGACCACTATTTAGTTTATGGCTATAATAAAGCGGTAAACAGCAAAAATTGATGGTGGCTATAGCTCAGTTGGTAGAGCCCTGGATTGTGATTCCGGTGGTCGCGAGTTCGAATCTCGTTAGCCACCCCATTAATTAATGGTGACTTCTTAGTTGAAGTATCCTGTCTGATTTGAGAGAATCAGCAAATACAGTTCGGTGAATAGCGCAGCTTGGTAGCGCATCTGGTTTGGGACCAGAGGGTCGGGGGTTCGAATCCCTCTTCACCGACCACTATTTAAAGCCTCGGTCGAAAGACTGGGGCTTTTTTACGTTTGAAATTTAGAGTGTTGGGACCAGAGGGGCGTGGGCTGGAGCGCCAGTCCGATCGAACCTCTCTTCACCGACCACCATTAGAAAGCCTGCTTTTTAGCCTGTCTCTTGATCACAAGTCTAGTGATCAAGAGACATTGCGAGTTCGTAGCCTTCAAGGATGGTTTGTAGTTTAAACCATCCTTCCCAAAGTGCCTTTATTGAAGCTCTGCCCGTCCTCTTGGTATCTTTCCAACCGCCTAATTTAGCGAGATTCTTGTACGCCCAGCCCATATCCGGCGTTTCTTTAGGTAACGTCTTACTTTCTAGTTTCAACCACAGCAGCTTCCAAGCTTTTTTGCCCAAGACCTTTTCACAACTTTCTGTTGATAGCTCATCAACCTCTTTAATGAAGCGTAACGCCAATAAACGTGTCGCAACAAAGGCATAGATGACACTTAACCTCTCTAAGTTACCTTTACTTTGGAGTCTTAGTGACTCCACATCCGTACCTTCACTTTTCCAGACTTTATGGAAGTCTTCAATCAGCCATCGACGCTCGTAATAACCGATAATTCTCATGGCGTCTTCAGCGTTGTTTACTGGCTCCGACGTCAAGAGGTGCCATGCTAACTTGTCTTTTGATGTCCCTTGCTCAAGGCAACCAACATAATAAACAGGTATGCCTGCGTGCTCCTTTTTGTTTGCTGGAGCCTTTAATGTCACCTGACCATATTTAACATCAAGATTTACATCTCTCGCTTTTCTTCCTCCTTTTTGGGGGATGGTAAGCTCTTTTGTCTGGACGCTTGGTAACGCTTGCGCATAGTCGTAAAGCTTTTGAGCGTGCTCTTCTAGACAGCGGCTTTGCATTGAACGAACGACAAAACGCTGCTGATGTTGACGTTTATAAGTTAAGTATTCGAATAGGTCAGCTTCTCGGTCACAGACCGAGATAACATCTAACATCTTATCCCCTAGGCGCTCAACGACACGGCGAGAAGCTTGCTCCCATTTGTAACTCTCTTTCTCCTCGTAAGGACGAGTCGCGTGTTGGTGCTTTTGCCCACGCTTAGTAATATCTCGGCTCCATCGTTGTTGCTCTATAAGACCAACAATGGTCTGACTTTGTGGTGCAAAAAGTAACGTCGAATGTACATGGAGAGCTCGAATTCTGTCGCCTTGATTCGTGTGCCCGAGTTCATCTTTTATACTTCGATGAGGAAAACAGAGCGTTGTTGTATCTTCAAGCGCGAGTAATTCCTCATGCTCGTTAGCTCGAGATACCGTTGATTGAAAACCTGCTTCAGCGATGTCTTTTGCATCGATGTTTTCATTGCGGATAAAGCGATATGCCCCTTCCATATCGGCGGGAGAAAAAGGAAGTTTAGCCACGGAGACTCCTGGTTGATTAGCAATGGAAGTCGCTAAACTGATGAGGCGTTGTGTTCTTCGAGGGTCTTTAAGTTGTGCTTGTCCAAATTGTTCTTGTGCCCAAAGTTTAGCGTCTGAGTGTGTCATCTTAGTGTTTCAGTAAGGATTCTTAAGTGATCAGAGCGCACACACGTTAAAGAGTTCAAAAAAATCCCCAAGCTATAAGCTTGGGGATTTGTGTATAAGAGACAGGCTTTTTAGCAGGCTTTCGTCGTTTTAAAGCCCCAGTTGAAAGACTGGGGCTTTTTTACGTTTCTCATCCTCAAAAGCTCTCACTTCATTTTCAATTCCACCAAAATGTACAGCTCTGGGAGCTTTTGACCACCCATGATCCAAATGCTTTTCAAGCTGATAAAAGAAACCCCAGCACGGTGGCTGGGGCTTTGTATTTCTTGAGTTAAGCGTTTTATTGAGCGAGCGTTTTTAGAATTTCGTTTAACTCAACCGTCTCTTTCACTTCATAGTTTGGCTTGATATCGGTTGGATTTGCTGTGCCTGCTTCGTTAACCCACACACTCAGAATGCCCATGTTGTTGGCACCCGCAATATCGGCTGGTAGAGAATCACCAATATGAATCGCTTCTTCTGGTTTCGCGTCAACAAGGTTGAGTGCTTTGTGGAAGATACTTGCAGCTGGCTTCTCTTCGGGCTCTTCGCCACCAACGATAATGTGATCCACCCATTCACTCATTTGTGTCGCTTTGAGCTTTGGATGCTGGGAGAAGATAGGGCCGTTAGTGATTACCACCAATTTGTAGTGTTGGCGTAGCTCAGTCAGCATTTCCTTCACGCCTGGGAAGAAGGTAAAAGCACCCATTCGAGCTGAATCGAAGAAGCTTTGTGCCTGCTGCGCTTGTTCTGTATCGATCTCGATACCTTGTTCTGCCAAGATGGTTTGGATTAAACCGCAGCGGAACGCATTTTCATCTGGCAGTAGAGCAATAAGCTGAGGGAATTCGTCGTTTAGCTTCTTATACACACCTTGTAAGTAGCGTTGCACGAAGGCCGTGGAGCTAGCGACCTGAGGGTAAGTTTGAGCAATCCAATCGGCAAACTCTTGTCCTGCTACTTTATCGGCTTGAGATGTGCCACATAAAGTCTCGTCCATATCAAAAAATATCGCTTTAAGCACAGGGGCTCCTTCATTCACTACTCGACGTTAGAGTTTGATTATCTCTTATCTCACTCAAAATAACAGTGGAAAGCGTAAAACTGATGGCTGATCTTCTCTTTTCCCCCACCAAAGCCCCCTGTTCAGAGAGCGTTTTCAATCGATAGAAAATTAGCTTAATCACAAAATCGCATAACTGACGCATAACCTAGGTTAGGTGACAGATTTCATTTGTTTTGCAGATCTGCTCACGTTTTCACCTCTATGTGTGTAGGGGAATTTTGGCTTTTTATGTATGCAGACTATTTTGTTAGTAACATTTTATGTCGAAAAATCCCAATAAGAACGGAATATTGTTTGGTAAATGTTAATGTTGGCGTGTGAATAATAGGGATACTATCAATAGTGAGTTTATGCGTAAATTTAGAGCATTTTTCTGTTTTTATTGGTGCGTAACGCACAAAAATGGTGTGCTATGAAAATGGTTAAATACTTGTTAATGCATTTCCATTCGCTCATTGTGCGTGTAAATAATGTTTTTTAGGCGGAATATACTTTAATTGTTGCTTTTTTGTGTAATTTTTGCCAAATTGTCTCCGCATTAAGATTTCAGAGTATTATTCTGAATTTGAACGGATTCATTCAGGTGATGAATGGCGCTTTCATTGCGCGATTCGATACCACAGACAAGGCAGTAGAGGTCTGAAATGTCACTATTAGAGGTGAAAAACCTTCGTATTGAATATCCATCCCGTCACGGTGTCCATGCGGCCGTGAAATCGCTTTCTTTTCATATCGATCGTGGCGAAATTGTGGGTGTTGTTGGCGAATCAGGTGCGGGTAAATCCACCGTTGGTAACGCCGTTATTGATTTGCTTAGTCCTCCGGGTCGTGTTGCCAGCGGCGATGTGTACCTTGATGGAGAGAAAATTTCTGGCTTGACGCCAGAAGCGATGCGTAAGGTTCGCGGCTCTAAGATTGGCTTTATCTTTCAAGACCCAATGACCTCTCTTAACCCTCTATTTACGGTTGAGCAACAATTGAAAGAGACTATCCACGCCAACATGAAGGTGTCGGATGAAGAGGCGTATCAACGCGCGCTTTCTCTTATGCAACAGGTTGGCATTCCGCAACCTGAAAACCGTCTTAAACAGTACCCACACCAATTCTCTGGCGGTATGCGTCAGCGTGTGGTTATTGCTATTGCACTGGCTGGTGAGCCAGATCTGATCATTGCCGATGAGCCAACTACGGCACTCGACGTATCAATCCAAGACCAAATCTTAAACCTTATCCGTGAACTGTGTATCAAGAACAACGTAGGTTGTATGTTGGTGACGCACGACATGGGTGTGGTTTCAAACGTGACTGACCGTGTAGCAGTTATGTACCGTGGTGATTTGGTTGAATTTGGCCCAACCGCTAAGGTATTGGGCGATCCTGATCACCCATACACACGCAGCTTGATTTCTGCGGTTCCTCGTTCTGACATAAAACTCGATCGCTTCCCGCTAGTGAGCTACATCGAAGAAGCAACAGAGCTACAAGAACTGGATATCAAGAACCACTGGCTAGGCCAAAGCCAAGACCAACGCGAGTACACCGGCCCTCTATTGGATGTGAAGAACGTAAACCTACGCTTCGTGACCAAAGATTCGTTGTTTGAAAGCCGCCGCGAATACGTGCAGGCCTCAAACAATGTCAGTTTTGAAGTGCACGAAGGGGAGACGTTTGGCTTGGTGGGCGAATCTGGCTCAGGTAAATCGACCATCGCACGTGTGATTGCAGGTTTGTATGAACCAAACTCAGGCCAAGTAAGTTTTGAAGGCATTGACTTAACGGCACTGAAATCAGAAAAAGCGCGTCGTCCACTGCGTCGTCAAATGCAGATGGTCTTCCAAAACCCATACACTTCAATGAACCCGCGTATGAAGATTTTCGACATCATCGCGGAGCCAATTCGTTTCCATAAGCTCACTAAGAATGAAGCGGAAACGCGTCAGATTGTGAATGACCTGCTTGATCACGTAGGTTTGGGCAAAATGGCGGGCGTGAAATACCCTCATGAATTCTCCGGTGGTCAGCGTCAGCGTATTTCTATTGCGCGTGCACTGGCGACCCGTCCTCGACTACTGATTTGTGACGAACCGACATCAGCGTTGGATGTATCGGTACAGGCACAAATTCTGAACTTGCTAAAAGATCTGCAAAGTGAGCTCAACCTCACCATGCTGTTTATCAGCCACGACTTACCGGTTATTCGCCAAATGTGTGACCGAGTGGGCGTGATGCAGATGGGTACGCTACTGGAAGTGGCGCCAACTGAGCAGCTATTTACCGCTCCTCAGCATGAATACAGCAAGAAACTGATTTCTCTGATGCCTGAATTCACAGGTTTGAGAGAAGAAATCAAAACGGCATAAACCAAGTTTTTCGCTTGGCTGACCATCAAGGTCAACAAACCTTAGTCATAACAAAGACGCAAACACAACAAGGGATTCGAATTCCCGCATGAAGGAGTTATGCAAATGAAAACCATGAAAAGCAAATTAGCAGTGGCGCTAATGGCAGCGGGCCTAAGCTTTAACGCAATGGCAGCAGATATCAAAGTTGGCTACGCAGCTGACCCTGTATCGCTAGACCCGCATGAGCAGCTATCAGGCGGTACGCTGCAAATGTCACACATGGTATTTGATCCACTAGTTCGTTTCACACAAGACATGGACTTTGAACCTCGTCTAGCAGAAAGCTGGGAACGTGTGAACGATACAACGGTACGCTTCAAGCTACGCCAAGGTGTTAAGTTCCACTCTGGTAATGACATGACGGCGGACGACGTAGTATGGACTTTCGAACGTCTACAAAGCTCTCCAGATTTCAAAGCTATCTTCGACCCGTACGAAAAAATCGTGAAGGTTGACGACTACACAGTGGATCTAGTGACTAAAGGTCCTTACCCACTTGTCCTGCAAACGGCGACTTACATCTTCCCAATGGACAGCAAGTTTTACTCTGGTAAGACAGAAGATGGCAAAGACAAGTCTGAGCTAGTGAAGCACGGTAACTCATTTGCATCGACTAACGTATCTGGCACGGGTCCATTCATTGTGACTTCTCGTGAGCAGGGCGTAAAAGTGGAATTCGAACGCTTCAAAGACTACTGGGACAAAGAGTCGAAAGGTAACGTAGATAAACTAACGCTTGTACCAATCAAAGAAGACGCGACTCGCGTAGCAGCGCTACTTTCTGGCGGCGTTGACATGATTCACCCTGTTGCGCCAAACGATCACAAACGCGTGAAAGATGCAGACGGCATCGACCTAGTAACGCTACCTGGTACTCGTATCATCACGTTCCAACTAAACCAAAACAGCAACGAAGCACTGAAAGACGTTCGCGTTCGCCAAGCGATTGTTCACGCAATCAATAACGAAGGCATCGTGAAGAAAATCATGAAAGGCTTCGCAACGGCGGCTGGTCAGCAAAGCCCTGCAGGTTACGTAGGTCACGATGACAAACTGGTTCCTCGCTACGATCTGAAGAAAGCGAAAGAACTGATGAAAGAAGCGGGCTACGAAGATGGCCTAACGCTAACGATGATCGCGCCAAACAACCGTTACGTGAACGATGCGAAAGTAGCGCAAGCGGCGGCGGCAATGCTGTCTAAGATCGGCATCAAGGTTGATCTGAAGACGATGCCAAAAGCGCAATACTGGCCAGAGTTCGACAAGTGTGCGGCAGACATGCTGATGATCGGTTGGCACTCAGATACGGAAGATTCAGCGAACTTCAACGAGTTCCTAACCATGACTCGTAACGAAGATACTGGTCGCGGTCAGTACAACTGTGGTTACTACTCAAACCCAGAAATGGACAAAGTAGTTGAAGCTGCGAACGTAGAAACGGATCCAGCGAAGCGTGCAGAAATGCTGAAAGGCGTAGAAGCAACACTATACAACGACGCAGCATTCGTACCGCTACACTGGCAAAGTGAAGCGTGGGGCGCGAAGTCTAACGTGAAAGCGGCAGACATCGTTAACCCAATGGTAATGCCTTACTTCGGTGACCTAGTGGTTGAATAATCACGGTTAGTCGATTTTGAGGAGGGATGGATGTCCCTCCTCAACTTAAAGCACTCGACTCAGTTTTGTTTCAGTCGGACTGAGTTGGTTTTACAGACTGAATTTTCTCTCTGAATAGAGATCTATGGATAGTTAAGGGGCAAGGAATGTTTTCGTTTCTGGTCAAGCGCCTGTTTCAGGCACTGATAGTGATGTTTGTGATCAGTTTGGTGGCGTTTGCCATTCAGGATAACCTGGGTGACCCGCTGCGTGAGCTTGTAGGTCAGTCGGTTTCAGAAGCGGAGCGTCAAGCGCTGCGTGACGAACTGGGCCTGAACGATCCCTTTATCACAAAGTACACTCGCTTTGTGGGCAATGCGCTACAAGGTGATTTAGGTACATCTTACTTCTTCAAGCGACCTGCGGTTGAGGTAATTCTCGATAAGCTGGTGGCGACGCTAGAGCTCGTGTTTGGTGCGACGCTCATTATCATTCTTCTCTCAATTCCTCTTGGGGTGTACTCCGCGATTCATCCGAAGAGCATCTTTACCAAATTTGTTATGGCGATGAGTAGTGTCGGTATCTCGATTCCGGTGTTCTTAACCGCGATCATGCTGATGTACGTCTTCTCCATTGAGCTAGGCTGGCTGCCTTCCTACGGGCGGGGTGAAACGGCTAATGTGCTCGGTTGGGAATCAGGCTTCTTTACCATTGATGGTATCAAGCACTTGATTCTACCTTGTGTGGCACTGGCTTCGATCATGTTGCCGCTGTTCATTCGTTTGGTACGTTCAGAAATGTTGGAAGTGCTGAGCTCGGAATACATCAAGTTCGCCAAAGCAAAAGGCCTGAATTTAAACAAAATTTATTACCAACATGCACTTAAGAACACCATGCTACCTGTTCTGACGGTGGGCGGTGTGCAGATTGGTACCATGGTAGCTTACACCATTCTTACTGAAACCGTGTTCCAGTGGCCGGGTACGGGCTTTCTTTTCCTTGAGGCAATCAACCGTGTAGATACACCGTTGATCACTGCTTACGTTATCTTTGTTGGTCTGATTTTCGTGGTAACCAATACCATTGTTGATTTGCTGTACGGCATCATCAACCCGACAGTGAACCTAACTGGAAAAGGAGCTTAACCATGAGCCAATCAAATGTAACGGCCGCTCCTGAAGCAGTACCGTCAGCGTGGCAACGTTTTAAAAACTCAGATTTCTTGTACTACTTTAAGCGCGATAAAGTCGCGATGGCCAGCTTCACCGTATTTATGGTGTTTTTGGTGTTGGCGATTGCTGCCCCTGTACTGGCACCAACCGACCCTTATGATCTCACGTCCATCGATATCATGGACTCGGAATTGCCGCCTGCTTGGATGGAAGACGGTGACGAGCGTTTTGTGTTAGGTACCGATGAGCAAGGGCGCGATATTTTATCGACCATTCTGTATGGCTCTCGCCTGTCTTTGACCATCGGCTTTCTTGCGGTTGGTCTTCAGTTGGTGCTGGGCATCATCATTGGTTTGTCTGCTGGTTACTTCGGCGGTCGTATCGATAGCTTCTTGATGCGCTTTGCAGACGTACAGTTGTCGTTCTCGACCATGATGGTGGCGATCATCGTCTCGGCAATCTTTAAAGCCAGCTTTGGCAGTGATTTTTACAGTCAATATGCAGTGGTCATGCTGGTGGTGATTATCGGCGTGGCAGAATGGCCGCAATACGCACGTACCATTCGCGCTTCGGTATTGGCAGAGAAGAAGAAAGAGTACGTCGAAGCGGCGCGTGTGATGGGCTTTAAAGCGCCTCGCATCATGTTCCGTCACATTCTGCCGAACTGTCTATCTCCAATCTTGGTTATCTCGACAGTACAGGTAGCGAACGCAATCATGTCGGAAGCGGCACTGTCATTCCTAGGCTTAGGTCTTCCGGTAGACCAACCATCTCTAGGCGCGCTAATCAGCATCGGCTTTAACTACATCTTCTCTGGTGCATGGTGGATTACGGCCTTCCCAGGTATCGTGCTAGTAACGCTGGTACTGGTTATCAACCTATTAGGTGACTGGTTGCGTGACGTGTTTAACCCGAAAATCTACAAGGGTTAATCACTAAATACGCACCTATACGTTGCCTATTTCATAAAATTCTTTCTAAACTGAGAGCCGGATGCAATTCCGGCTCTTTTTTTGCTTATCACTTTTTATTCATGTTTTATTGACGCTTTGTCGCGATAATTTCATCACCTACTGTTCAGAGTGAAGCGTATGGAAATGAAGAAGGCACAACAATCCTCTCGTATCGTCCAATCCGGCTTGAGCCTTGGATTGCTGTTGGCGTGCGCCCAATTTTCGACACCGGTATTCGCGGAGGGTTTTCTTTGCCAAGCCTCTCAAGCGAGTAACAAAGAACTGCCAGTACTTGAGCAATCTTGTCCGATCGGGAAAGGGGTATGGGGAAAGAAAGTGCCGCAGGGAGGCAATGATTTCTTCTGGATTCAATGTGGTTTGTTGCCAAAACCGATGTCTTTAGCCAAAGCCAAGCCGATCTACGGCAAAATCACCACCGATGTTTGGATGAAGCCAGAGCAAAAAGGCTACCGATGTCTTATTGGTCCTTATACTGAATTTGCCAAAGCCTCGCAGGATTTACAACGAGTCAAAACCTTGTCGACCTATAAAGAAGCCTTTATTCGTGTGGTTGGCAAAGGTACGTCAGAGTCAGTGAAGCAAACTAAGCCGATGCCTGCCGCGAAGGCAAAGCCTGTGGCCCCTGTTGCTCCTGTAGCCGCGACTCGCCCGAATACGGACGCTTTCAAAGCTAAAGAGGCGCCTGCGAAAGTCGCGTCCAAGCCAAAGCAGCCAGAACCAGTTGCCGCTAAGTCAACTAAGGTGACTAAACCAGCTCAACCAATTATCAAGAATGACAACGTTGAAGTGCGTTTGAAAA
Source organism: Vibrio sp. B1ASS3 (assembly GCF_905175355.1). NCBI lineage: Bacteria > Pseudomonadati > Pseudomonadota > Gammaproteobacteria > Vibrionales > Vibrionaceae > Vibrio > Vibrio sp. B1ASS3. The sequence goes on along the minus strand of NZ_HG992742.1, from coordinate 3,946,489 downwards.
CGGTATTGAAGGGCAAGACATTTGTGGTGCCGTATTTAATCGAGAACAACAACCAGTTCTATATGGAACATGGAAAACCATGGAACCGCTTAAACTATGTGAGCTCGAAAAAGGTATGTCAGCAACTAAGTATGGACTTGGCGAGCGTCTCGGAATTCAAAACGCTGCGTGCATCTGGAGTGATGGAGAAAAACAACTGGCCGCTGCAGTTGCCTTACTGGGGTAAAGATAAGAAGGGCTTGTTTGCCGACCGAGAACCGAATCAGCTCACGGGTACATCCTTACTCAATGTGATTTGTGTGAAGTAATTAAACAGATACAAAAGAGCCCCGCTTGAGCGGGGCTAATTATATGGTCCGCCTCACTCTCAAGCCCTACGCTTAGAGTAGGCTCTCAGAACGAGGTGAACCATATGTCTACCATTCACATCTTAGGTATCGATTTAGGCAAGCACTGCTTTCATGCGGTTGGTAACAATCACACTGGCAAAGACGTTATTCGCCGTAAGTTTAGTCGAATCCAACTACTTCGTTTCTTATCTGTACTTGAACCTACCATCATCGCTTTTGAAGCCTGTGGTGGTGCTCACTGGCTTGCGAGAAAGTGTGAAGCCTATGGGCATCGAGTTCGACTTATCCCGCCTCAATATGTAAAACCTTACGTCAAAGGTAACAAGAACGACTTTATTGATGCAGCTGCGATAGCAGAAGCAGCGAGTCGACCAAGCATGAGATTTGTCTCTGCCAAGTCAGAGGAAGCTCAGGTAATCGCAGCTATCCATCGAGTGAGGGATGGTTATATCAAAGAACGAACGGCTTGTATGAGCCGAATTGGAGCAATACTACTTGAGTTTGGGCTGAGTTTTCCTAAAGGCCATGCCAAGATGAAAGCGCTATTTCAGTGGTTGGCCGAGCAAGATATAAAACTACCACCGAGTCTGGTCGCTGAGTTGCTCTCGATTCATGAGCACTATAAATACCTAAATGAGCAAGTATCTACTCAAGATAGAAAACTGAAAGCAATTACTGAAAATAATGAAAATGCCGAGCTTTTGAAGAGTATTCCTGGTATTGGTGATTTAACAGCAACGCTGTGTGTGGCTAATATCAGTTCTCCTTCAAACTTTGGTGGAGGTCGCGAGATGGCTGCATGGCTAGGACTCGTTCCAAGGCAGTATTCAACGGGTGGCAAATCAAAGCTATTAGGCATGAGTAAACGAGGGAACAAACACCTTCGCGCTCTATTTATACATGGAGCGAGGTCCGTGCTATCTAGGATAGAAACAACAGGAAAAGTGTTTGGAGATTGGTTAGTCAATTTACGAGCAACAAAGCCGTTTAATGTAGTGGTAGTCGCACTTGCCAATAAGCTAGCAAGAATAGCTTGGGCGGTGTTGTACCACCGCCAAGCTTTTAAGGCTGTATAGCCATAACCAAGTTTGCAACGCCAATGAACGTGATGACAAAAACGGTCGATCGGCCAGATTAGTAACCTGATACAAAAAATAGCACCTAGTTGCTTTGGGGCTTTTAAGGATAATCTGGCGCGGATATCATCGTGGAGCGGGAAGTTAATGTTCCCAACGTGGACTCCGAATACATTAGCGCAAACCAACTCCGTTATTACTAAATTGTAGTTGCAATAACGGGGCGGACCATACATTTTTGCGGCCTCAAATAGAGGAGCTATTTGAGTTGGGTTTCCTTGTGGCAGTTAGCGCAACAGTATACTTCTTTGATGCCTTTGCACTTTTCCCAGAACGTTCTGCGTCGACGATGCAGATGAATCTGGCTACAACAAGGTTTCGATAGTACTTGTTTGTCTTGACTCATTAGTCTTCAATCAGAGGTAGTGATTCCATCACTTTTTCCATTGCTTCTTGAGAGTGTGAGTACAGACCGAACTCTGGGGCTGATACCCAACCGTTTTGTTCAACGCTTGAGTTGATGCCGATGTAGAAGTCACCAAACTTACGGTTCACGTTACGCTGGCGAGTTTTGTAATCAGAATCTGAGCCTGTTTCTTCTAGAATCAGAGTTTCGCGGTTTGTTGTGCTATCTAGAGAGACTGTCCAGTTACCTGGAGTGTAAAAGCCTTCTGGTTTGATAGACTCGTACTCGTAAGCACCGTTAGCGTACTCAAACTTACCTGCAGCATAAAATAGCTCAGTCTCGTCTTGAGCAACGGTCTCGCTCTCTACCGTCATATCAAATTCAACCTTACCGTTTGCGACCTTTTCGCTCACTGATAGTGCTTGTGCGAAAGGAGCATCGGTTGAATCAAACCAGAACAACTCATCACCATCGATTTTCACAAGGATTTGGTAGTCGCCTTGTGTGGTTTTGTTTTGGTAAAGCATTTCGTACTCAGAACCTTCATCGTCGTACAATTTGCCGTCTTTGATCTCTACGTCCCAACAATCTTTGTTTTGGTAAGCCGCGTAGTTTGGTAGCTTGTCCAGTTTGGCCAAAATCGCGTATGGGTCGTACTCTGATTCCCAAGAGTTGCTTAGGTTATCGCTGATGTTTGCCGAGTATTCTTCGCCTTGCTCATCATCGTTTGAACCCCAACACCATAGTAGGCCTTCGGCATCTTTCATAAGAATCGCATGGCCGATTTCGCCATCGTTACGTGCGAAGCTGCCCATTTTTGCCGCTTTGCCGTTAAAGTGGTCGATAGTGAAGCCTAGCGTTGGAACGACTGGCGGCGGCGTAGCGCCTTCTTTCACTTCTGGCAGTTTGAAGGTGACGCGAGTTTTACCATCTTCGTTATCTTCTACGCTAACGGTAAAAGTTTGGCCTGCAGCGTAAGCTTTTTCTGGTGTGCCTTCGATAGTGATGATTGCGTTGTCGTCTTCATCGATAGACAAGCCGTCGATAGAGATCGATTCAGCAGAATACTCTTCTAGTTGGCCATCTTCGTCTTTAAATAGACCAGAGATATCAATAGTTTGATCGAAAGCTTCACCTTGTTGTAGCTGCCAGCCATCAACGATACTTTGAAGGCGTTTTTGCTCCTCTTCAATGATGGTTGGCGCTTGGTTCGCGGTTTCGATATCCAACTCGAATACTGTGCTTACAGTAGCAAGTGTTTTGCCTGAAGAGTCTTTATCTTCAGCTGTTAGGATGATTTCAAACTCACCAGCTTTGGTGACTTCAGCCGCTGGTGAAAGAACCAATTGGTTACCTTCGATGCGAGCTTCGATACCTGTACCAGCAAGGTTGTGAGTCAATTTAGGTGTGACAAGGTTTTGGTCTTTGTCTTTGAATAGACCTTCAATGTTCAGCTCTACACCATCAAAACCTGCGCCTTTAACGATCTCAGGTAGGTTATCTAGCTTATCTTCTGCCGCTTCTTCAACGTCTTCGTTAACCACAAGCTTGTTGTTGTATACCGGAACCGGAGACAGTTCGTTGCTGTTTGGAGTCGAGTCTTCAATCACTGGTTTGTTGTTCACATCCGTGATTTGCTCTTGTGTCATTTCGCCTACGATAGCATCCGCTTCTTTAGCGAATTCAGTTGCTTTCTTCTCGTAGTTTACTGGGTTTTGCGCTTTTGACTCAGTCAGAATCTGAGCGGTTTTATGTAGCTCGGCGCTTTTATCTACACCCGAAACGAAGTCACTGTACAGATCGATAGGTGCTTCTTCTGTACCACCAAGTGCTTGGCTTACTTTTGCTGCCGCTTCTTCTTCTGTCAGCGAGGTGTTGTTTGCCATCTCAATCGCGACAAGGTCTGTGATTGGTGAAATAACGTTAGACGAGTTTGGTGCGCGGAAAACCAGTTCGTGAGCCATCGCTTGGCTTGGGTGATCCATATCTACAGTGTAAGTACCCGCGTAAGTCGGATCTAAAGCGATAAGCTGTTTCTGTTTCGCGCCGTTCGGTGTGATGGTTTGTAGAGCCAGAGTTGTCTCTGGTTTTGCTTTGATTTTAAGCTGACCTTTCTCATCGGTTAGACCAAGGAATGTATCATTGGTGTCCCATTGGCCATTGTTGTTCAGATCTTCAAACACAACTGCATTTTTGAAGTAGCCATCAAAGCCTGTGATCACTACGCCAGCATTACCGCCGTTTGAACCACTACCTGAACCACCACAACCTGTTAGCGCGATAGCCACTGACGCTGCTAGTAAACTCACCTTATTCATTGTTTTAATCCTTGTTTCGTTTCCGAATGAGAAAGTCGCTTTTTATTGTTTTATCTTCAAATCTCACTAGTGAGATTGGAAAAGCAGCGCATTTTGGATCGTTTTTGGAAGCAGCTTCAAGATACGAAAAACCGAAAAAAAACCGTAAAAAAACTTTGAATATTTTTTGCTGGTTAGATTAACTGTTTTAATTGTCAATAAGAGTGCTAATTATGGAATACAAAGACTTATTTTGAGTTTTTAGTTAATTTCTGAGTGGTTTTTGTCCCAATCGGATCGTGATAAATCATATTGATTTTAAACTCTTCAACTTCACTGGCGTATTGAGGAAGTGGGCGCAAAATGTAGCTATACGTTTCGCCGTGGAGAAATACATCATTGGGATGATAGTCATTGTTAAATATGACAAATGCGTACGTAGACAATTTAGGAGCCGTCTGACAATCGGCCTTATCGGAGTAGGAGATGATATCACTGAACATACCTTCTCCTGCGATGATCGAGACATCCCAAAATGGGCACATCTCATGACCAAATAGGTCGCTGTATGACGTCACTACGTTGAGATCCGAGTCAAAGCTGTCATACCACTCACCATCTTGAGCGAAGCTTCGGTCAAAAATGTAGTTGCTAGCGGTAGCAAGGCGATAACCTCCCGCAGTAGGGATAAGCAAATCAAATAGTGTGGATTGATATAGCTTCTCCCCTGTATTGACGTTCAAGCGTTCTTCCATTGAGCGTTTGTTCTTTTGCATGGTGTAGCTTTCGAAACGATTATCATCGAAAACGGTAATGAAATAGTTTTCGGTCTCTTTATGCACGCGTGAGGTGTAGACCTTTTTCGTGGTCCAAATTTGTTGTGAGCCGTTTGCTTGCACGATTAATGATTCATCGCTGATCTGATATTGACCGACTTTTTTTAGTTCATGCTCTTCAGGACAACGAGTTTTGTTGTTGGAAGCCGCATAAAAGACCTCTTCTTCGATAAATTTAAATGCCTCGCAGTACACCACTTCATAGGCGTACTTTTTCCCACCAAGTAATGTTGTGGATTCAAGGCGATACACAATGCCATCGAGCAGAGGGTGTTCAGTATCATTTTGTTCTTCGGCTACTGCTGGCAGTTCAAAGCGCGTGGTAACCCAAGCATGGTCTTCTGTACCATGATGGTCATCGCGCGCAGATACCGCTAAGTAAGTGGTTTGGTCGAACGCTTTTGGTGCGCCTTGCAACATGATCTGCCCTTGATTGAGAACACTCAGTCCATTGGCGTTTTCCAACCAGATTCGGGTTGTGAGAAGGTCACCCTCGGGGTCTTCAAACAATTGATCCAATCCCAATGAGTAGTTGATGGGGTTGTTTTGCGTCAGCTCCCAACCAAAGATGATGGTTTGTAATTGCTGCTCTACCGCAAGGTTAATGATCGGTTTGCCATTGTTAGTCGCATCATTGTTTACGTTGCTACTCACGTAGGTCTGAGTCAGGTCCCCGGAGTAATTGACCACCGATGATCCAAAAGCATCTTGAACCTGTTCAGGTTGATCTGACAAGGTCGATTCGAGTGCTTTTTCAAAGGCAAGATCGTTGTTTCTCTCTAGTACAGAGGAGGTTAAGGCTTGCTTCACTTCAATCAACGAAGTGCTCTCACCTTGGGACGTTTTTCTCTTATCTAGGCCACTTTTTGTGGAATCTATATTGGCAGCCGCAGCGGCTGTTTGTTCATCTGAAAGCCAGTAGCTTGCTATCAAGCAGACACCCAGTGCGCCTGCAATCCAGTATTTTTTCGTCATGATATTACGCGTGCGCCATTCTTGATTGCAGCCAACTGCGCGAGAACTTAAGGTCTTTTTCAATCAAACTGGCGCTGCATTCGAGCAGTTCACAGATCTCTTGGTTTTTCATGCCCATCAGGTACTTGAGCTTTAGCGCGTTGGATTGGCGCGGATAGCGCACACTAAAGTTGTCGAGCGCTTTGTCCATGATGATGAGTTGCTCGAAACGATCTTCCTCCTCCTTCATCAAGGTGATGTGTTGTCGCTTCTGCGCTTGATGGGCGCGTGCATTGTCGATCAGGATCTGGCGCGTCACTTTGGCTGCCATTAAGAAGAAATCACGCTTGGTTTCAATCTCACTCATGTCGCAGCTAGACATTTTTAAATACGCGTCATGGATCAGAGCGGTGGTGCTGTTTACGCTATCGGCCAGTACCTTGTTGTCGGTGCCGTATTTCTCTGCGTTGCGCTCACGTTCTTGCTGAGCAATCTTACGCAGTTGTAGGTAAGCGAATTGGTACAACTCACTTTCCGCTTTTTTATCGCCGGCTTGCCACTGCTGGATAATTTGCGTCAGGGTAGATTTAGAAGCCATGGCTATACGTCCTCACTTACTTTTACAAACTCAGAGATAGAATGGGTTTCAATGCGGTCAGACCCATCACGATTACGACTGATGTCTTGCTGGTAGCGATACAAAATACCTTGCTCCCAGCTCTTGCCAGCAGGCAGGTATTCCCACGTGGTGTAGTTGATTTCAGAAGGTTTTGACGACCAGCGCACCATCACGTTCATCTGTGCCAACTCGGCGCTCGCCTGATCGTTGTTGACCCACCACATATCCAAATACTCGTTGGTGACATCTTGGGTGTATAAGCTGGTATCTGTCGGGCAGGTAACGGCATCAACGGGTAGACGTAAGACTTGATTGTGACGCATCAGTAGGCACGATTGCTTCATCGAGTCTTGCAGGTATTGAGTTTGTTGCCACACACCTTGGTAGGCAATCTGGCTATCGATGGAGTCGGGGTAAGTGAACCACAACATTTCAGTGCGGTTGTGGTGCTTAACGTGCTCGTTTTGCCCCAAACCTTGCACTTTTTCCATCAAGAGCTGGGTACTAGGATCGAAGTTGAGCGCGACAGAGCGATATTTCCAGTCGCCATCATCGTTGTAATCTTCTAATGAGAAGCCATTGAGATCATTACGAGTACAGCCTTTATCCGCGCAGCCAACCAAGCTTTCCCATTCTGAAAACTTTTCAATCGGTTCGATAATGTCTTCTGTCACACTGTGATTGAGCGCCAAGAAGCAGCCTTGGAAGTAGTCGCCAATGCTTGGGTGCTGAATTAGGTTTTCTTCAGTAATGGTAAAGTTGACCTCACCAATCGGCGGGCGGTAGCGCGGGTGGTGTTGGTAGCGAATATCGAACGCACAGGCACGACCTTGCCAGTCCTTCTTCTTGATGATGATGTTCTTAAAGCGCACATCACGAGGCTCGAAAATGATTTCATCTGAGGCGAAGTTCTTTTCGATGTAGCGTTGGCTTTCATTCAAGTGTTCAACCGCTTCTTGTACCGAAACCCAATCCAAATTGAATTGGTGTTTAGCGTCATCTAAGAAGTTGAGGTCAAGACGCTTGAGCTGCGCTTGGAAGGCTGGGTCGGATAACACCTTGTTAGCCAGCACGATTTCTTGGCGGTTTTCTGGTGTGCTGTCGAGAGAGAGCAACAAGCGGGTCATGTTGATGCTGCGACTTGGCTTAGTGGTTGCCATCGTCGGAGTAAGCACTTCTTGGCTCGACATCGTGGTGAGCAAGTAGCCGTTATCGTCATTGCCTAGGAAGAAGCTGATAACATCACCAGGGCGATATTGAAATGCGCCTTTATCGGTGTGGCCAGATAGGTTGGAACTAGTTTTGTAATACAGACCAGTCACCGGTGAATCGATGAAGAAACCTTGCTTTATGGTAGGCGCTGTCGCTTCTGCCGACGGAGTCGTAGAAGTGGAGTTCGCCCATGCTGGTGCTATCGCTAAAGCCGATAGCCAGATCGCAACGGAACGTGTGTACATCTTAAATTTTAAGCCTTTTTCGTGTTTAGCCTTACTGTTGAGTGCGGTCCTTTGGTGCACAATTTGGCTGACAACTTATTGATTTTGTAAGGTGCTTCTCTGGCACCGGCGTCATCATCGCCAACAACATTTTCTGTTTTATGTGTTTGGGGATATCTGGGTTAGACAGAATCCGTCTGCGTGTCAGTTCCATCATGGCACTGACGGACATATGCTCGACGTTTTGCCCCTTGGCGTGAAACACAAGGCGCGTCACTTCGTACATGATGTCTTCTGCAATCTTCTTCTCTTGTTGCAGTTGTATGTTCTTTTGAATCAGAGTGTTACCAAACAGCAAGCCAGATAACACTAAGATTGCGGACAACACCGATGGCAGCGGTCGGCGTTGTACCAAACGAAGCGTACTGTACAGCGGCCAGTGCTTCTTTTGCTCTATCGGACGTCGTTCCAAAATACATTCAATATCTTGGCGTAGTGTTCGAACATTGAGGTAGCGCTGCTTTGCTTTCGCTCGTGTCGCGCGTCTCACCACCCAATAAATGTCTGACCACATCGGCTGATCAGGAAACATCAGCGCCAGAATCTTACCCAGTGAATACACATCACTTTGCTCGGTTAAAAACTGCCCGGCTTGTTGCTCTGGACTGGCGTATTTTTCACTGAAGGCAATCAATGCGGGAGACGAATCATTACTGTTGGATTGCACCTTTTGCGTCAGGTTGAAATCGAGCAGCTTTGGCCGTTTATTGCGATCAATTAGGATGTTTTCTGGTTTGAGATCCGCATGCAGGACTTGATGCTGGTGGGCGTGTTCCATTGCCTGACAAATCTGCTTGAACAGCAATAACTTGTCATCGTCTTCCATTGGCGTGAGCAACAAATACGTGTCTAGAGTCTGACCAAAAACGCGTTCCATCACGATGTAAACCGAATCACCGTGCAAGCCGCCATCAAACACTTTGGCAATGTAAGGGTGGTTTAAACGAGCCAGAAGCTGAGCTTCATCAAACAGGGCGCGTTTACCTAATACATTACTGAGATTGGTTTGAATGAACTTGATCGCAAGGTCTTGCTCGAACGTCTCGTCAGCGCGCAGTGCCGCATACACGACCCCCATACCTCCACGCCCTAACTCATGGGTAAGGCGGTACTTGCTGACCACTTCGCCTGTTAGGTCGACCTCTTGTGTGGTGGCCAAGCTAGCGCCGAAGCCGAGCAACTCTGTGAGGTGTTCTTCTTCGTTTTCACTGGCTAAAAGAGGGGCGACTTGGAGGTAAAGCTCAGGCTGACTCTGCTGCAATTCTTTGAGGTATTGCTGCTTTTGAGAGTCGTCCAGATCAAGCAAGTGATAGTAAATCTGGGTTTCGCTGGAGCCTAACTGCACGGTGCTTTATATCTTATTGTTTTAGGTGCGTTATCTTATAAGAAACTCAATATTAATGTCATTTATTTATTCGGCTTTGAGTCACAATGTTTAGTTTGCATCTTGATGGTTATTTAAGCGCTAAGGTTATGATTTTATTAATGATGTAGTAGATGGTTTTTACTAAGCTTGTCGGCGAGGAGTCTATTCGTCATAATGTTACTAGTAACATTACTGATAAATTAGATATTTATGGCTCAGCAGAATAAGAAAGCACGAACGACATTGCAGGATGTCGCAGACAAAGTTGGCGTAACAAAAATGACCGTCTCGCGTTACATGCGCAATCCAGACTCAGTGGCAGAAAAAACGCGAGTGAAAATTGCCGCTGTAATTGAAGAGATGGGGTACATCGAAAACCGTGCTCCGGCGATGTTGTCGAAGTCTTCCAGTAAAGCGATTGGTATCTTACTGCCTTCACTGTCCAACCAAATTTTTGCGTCTTTTGTTCAGGGTATTGAAACGGTCACTAAAGCCAATGGCTATGAAACACTGCTTGCGCACTTTAGTTATGACGAGTTGGAAGAAGAACGCAAAATCGCGTCGCTGCTTTCTTACCAAGTTGACGGCTTAATCCTAACCGAAAGCCACCACACTCAACGCACTTTGCAGATGATCAAAAACGCAGGTATTCCTGTGGTAGAGACCATGGAACTGCCAGAGCAGCCGATTGATATGGCGGTTGGTATGGATCACGAAGACGCTTCTTACAGCGTTGTAAAACGCATGTTGGAGTCGGGCAAACGGACGATTGTTTATTTCGGTGCTCGCTTGGATACGCGTACTAAATTGCGTATGCAAGGCTACGATCGCGCGATGACAGAAGCAGGGTTGGAGCCAAAGCACGTGCTAACAGGTGATCACTCAAGCTTCTCGCTAGCGCATGATTTATTGGAGCGCGCACTGGCAACCTACCCAGAACTTGATGGCGTATTTTGTACCAACGATGACATTGCGATTGGTACCTTATTAAGTGCTCAGCAACGCGGCATCAAAGTGCCAGATCAACTTGCGGTGGTGGGCTACAACGCATTAGACATCGGGCAAACTATTAGCCCGAAACTGACCAGTGTAGATACACCGCGTTTCGAGATTGGTGAGAAAAGTGCCGAGCTACTGATTGCGCGCCTAAAGGGTGAAGAGCAAGCAGAGACTAAAGTCGACATGGGCTACCAAATTACGGCGGGCGAAAGCGTCTAACTCACTCACGTTTATCTTTCATCATTCGTTTCTGATAAGGACACGGGCATGCCACATCAACTTGATGCGTTAGATCTGAATTTAATGCGCTTACTTAAAGCCGTGGTGGATAACCGCAGCATCAAGTTGGCGGCGATGCAACTTGGTATTTCGCAGCCCAGTGCTAGTCGTGGGGTGATGAAACTCAAAGACGTGTTTGATGATCCGCTGTTTGTGCGTAAAGCGCATGGGGTAGAGCCATCCCCAATGGCGATTCGCTTAGCGGCGGAGTTCGATAACATGCTGTCGCCGCTAGAAAAAGTAGTGCAGGAGTTTTCGGACTTTGACCCACTCGAGTACCAAGGTCAGATTGCGATTGTGACTGACCCTTATTTGATGGACGAGCAAGGTCAGCGTTTATTACGCGGTTGCCATCAAGCCTTCCCTCAAGCCTCGTTTGCTTTTTCAAGTTGGAATATCTATTCCCAAGACGAGATGCTAGAAGGCGAGCATGACTACTGCATTCTCGACCAAGAAACCGAGTTGTCGAAAGACATCTACATGCGTCCGCTGTTTGTTGAAAAGCGTGTAATTTTGGCGCGTAAAGATCATCCGACGTTGTCGCAAATCAGCAATGACTGGGATACGGTGTCGGAATTGCCACTGGTCTCTTTGCCTGCTCCAGCATCCTACAACCCGCTGTGCACGGTGGAATCGGAGTATCGCCGCATGGGTTACGAACCCGTTGTATTGCTCAAGTCCTACAACTTACGTGTCGCTTGCCAAATGCTGCTTGAGACCGATGCCATCATGTATGCCAGCCAAAGTACTGCACATTTGATGCACGAGCTTGCCTCTTATCCAATGCCGATGGTAAATCGTGAGTTCAGCCAATTTGTTGTTTCTGGCGGTTATTTACAGACCTACCGTAACCACCCATTGCACCGCCACTTGCACCAAGTAGTGCAGCAAACCCTCAATACGCCATTAACGTGATCGGATAAGCAAATTGCCCGTTAAGATATTCAAAAATGAATATCTCAATTACCTGTCTGTTTTGCTGAAGAAGGGCTAATCTGACTACAAATAGTCAGGAGAAGCGGCTCTTTTTATCTTATCAATTCTTTGAATGTCTGATTCTTAAAGGACATTCACCATTCTCCGTTATGCAGTTTTTTAATTTCTGGGGAGGATGAATCATGCTCATTGCACGTCTATTTTTATTGCTTGCCATCGTTGCCGAAGTTGCCGGTACCAGTACGATGTCGTTTATTGGTGAAAGTAATGCGTGAGAAGGTTATCTGGTGATGTACGTTCTGATCGCCATTTCCTATTACTTCTTGTCGAAAGCGGCAAAGAAAATCTCTATCGGTGTCGCGTACGCAACATGGGAAGGTTTGGGTATCGCCTTGATTACCCTAGTTTCTATCGTTTTATTTGATGCCAACTTAAGTACGCAGCAGTTGCTTGGTTTGGCGCTGGCAGTTGTCGGTATCGTGTGTGTGACGCTAGGCGAATCACACGATCAGCCTCAACAAAAAGATGAGTTGCCAAACTCATCGAATGCGAGGTGTTAATCATGAGCCAATTTTTCACTGTTTCATTCGGATTTGTTGTTTTGGCGGCGTTGGTCGACATCATGGCTAACATGGCACTGACTCGCTCTAAAGGTTTTAAGCACAGAGGGTGGGGCATCACGGCGATTGTATTGGTGATGGCGGCGTTTACCTTGTTGGCTCAAGCGGTAAAAGAGATCGACCTTGCGATCGCATACGCCTCTTGGGGCGCGATAGGTATCTTAGGTACCGCGATTGGTGGTGCTTTGCTGTTCAAACAAAAGCTTAAGCCGATTGGCTGGTTTGGTATCTTTGTGGTGATTGCAGCGGTTGTGGTGATGAAGACGGCTTGATGATTGAAAGTAATCAACGAAACAAAAAGCGGAGTGCACAACACTCCGCTTGTTCTGTTTTTGAGGGGGGCGCCTTAAACAATAAAGCTTGCGCCTTCTTCTGCGCTCGAAACGCTTTGACGAATCACGCTAAAGAAGCCGCGACCCCAAGTCTGTTGCTTGGCTTCAGTATCCATCTCTAACAATTCACGACCAATAACATCGCTTAGGTTATTCAGTTCACCAGTTTGGCAATCAACGCGGATGATGTCGCCATTACGCACCAAGCCAATCGCGCCGCCACGAATTGCTTCTGGAGATACGTGGATTGCTGATGGAATCTTACCGGATGCACCCGATAGTCGACCGTCCGTTACTAGCGCGACTTTAAAGCCCGCTTTCTGCACGTTGCCGAGGATTGGCATCAGTTTATGTAGCTCTGGCATGCCGTTCGCTGCAGGACCGTTGTGCGTCACAACTACGATGCAATCTTGGTTTAGCTCACCGCGTTTGTACGCTGCTTCCACTTCGTGTTGGCATTGGAATACGATCGCAGGCGCTTCGATGATGCGCTGATCTTCTTTCACCGCAGAGACTTTCACTACCGCTTTACCCAAGTTACCGTTGAGTACGCGAGTACCACCGGTGTTTTGGAAAGCTTGCGTTGGTGCAGCAATCACTTCGCCGTCTTGGCTGCCACCACATGGTGTCCAAGTCAGTTTGCCGTCGACTAGTGTAGGTAGCGTCATTTGGTCTTCGAATTCGCCGAATACCGGTTTCACGTCACGATGAAGCAAGCCTGACTCGTCCAAACGATGCAATAGCGCAGGTACGCCGCCCGCTTCTTGGAACGCGTTCATGTCAGCTGGACCATTCGGGTAAACGCGCGCCAGCAGTGGCACCACTTCAGATAGGTCACTGATGTCTTGCCATGTCAGAATCAAACCTGCTGCACGCGCCACCGCCAACATGTGGATGGTGTGGTTGGTGCTGCCGCCAGATGCCAACAGAGCAATAATACCGTTGATTAGGCTCTTTTCGGTGACAACTTCAGACAATGGACGGAAGTTTGCTGAACCTGCATTCATTGCCGCGATTTTCAGAGCTGCGTGATCGGTCAGCGCCTTACGTAGCTCAGTATGTGGATGGATGAATGCCGAACCTGGCAGCATCAAACCCATTGCTTCAAACACAAGTTGGTTAGTGTTTGCGGTGCCGTAGAAAGTACACGTGCCCGCCGAGTGGTAAGCGCGACACTCCATATCAAGCAGTGCGTCTTTGCCTACTTCGCCCGCCGCGTATTTTTGGCGAACGTCGACTTTCTCTTCATTGCTGATGCCTGTTGCCATCAAACCTGCTGGCACAAACGCCGTTGGTAGGTGTGCGTAAGACAGCGCGCCCATCAATTGTCCCGGTGCGATTTTGTCGCAGATACCCAGAAGCAAGGTCGCATCGAATACGTTGTGGCTCAGTGAAAGCGCTGTTGATTGAGCAATTAAGTCACGAGAAAACAGTGACATGTCCATACCCGCTTGACCTTGAGTCACGCCATCACACATTGCCGGAACACAACCAGCAACTTGCGCAGTGTGACCGTAACCAGACAGCACTTGTTTGATTTGATCAGGGTAGTGTTGGTAAGGCTGGTGGGCACTCAGCATATCGTTGTAAGCACTGATCAGCGCTACATTCGAATGAGTGAAATCCAGAATGCTTTTCTTTTCTGAAGAACAAGATGCCGCAACAGCGTGAGCCAAGTTACCGCAAGACAGGCCGACACGACCTTTACCTGCTTCTGCTTGGACTTCAGTGCGAGCAAGAAACGCCGCACGCGCCTCTTGGCTGCGCTCAACTAAGCGTTGAGTAACGTCTAAAATTACTTGATGAGTCATGCCATTGCCTCGTCTTGCACTAGGATTAACTCAGCGGCATTCGACACAACGTCTTCGATGGTTGCGTCAATACTGACGAAAATGGTGCGAGGCTCATCTTCTGGGCGTTCTAGAGCTTCGAACTGGCTGTTGACCATGTTTTCTTTCATGAAGTGACCTTGACGAGCACGCATACGCTCAAGGATCAGTTCTTTACTGCCGTCTAGGAAAAGGAAGGTCACGTTCTCGTTGCCTTCGCGGATTTGGTCACGATAAATCTTTTTTAGTGCCGAGCAGACAATAATGCCGTGCTCGTTTTTGCTTTCTAAGCTATAAGCAGCGTCGCGGATACGTTCTAGCCAAGGTTTGCGGTCGTCGTCGTTCAGAGGTTGGCCTGACGCCATCTTCTGAATGTTTGCTCGTGGGTGAAGATCATCACCATCAATGAATTTACGTCCCAGCTTTTTCGCCAAGTGCTCACCAATTGTGGTTTTGCCACTCGCACAAACGCCCATAACGACGACACTACTACCAGCCATAACTTATCCTCATAACAAATTTGCGCGTGATCTCAATTTTTGAATTCACTTTAAAATATGGGTTTATCTTATTCATGTTATCGGTAACATGTTACCGGTAACTCAAATAAATGTGAACCACAACACAAACAATAATTTTTAAAGGTGAACCCATGGAACAGCTAACCCAAGCTCCAGACCCTACGTTCCTATTAACGATTGCAGTCCTCGCGATTGCGGCGTTACTTGTATTGATTATTAAGCTAAAAGTGCACGCTTTTGCTTCCCTAACTATGGTGAGTTTAGGCACTGCGATTGCGACTGGCGTTTCTTCTGACCAAGTTGTCCCAACCATGATGAGTGGCTTCGGTGGCACGCTGGCTTCAGTAGCATTGCTGGTTGGTCTTGGCGCAATGATCGGTAAGATTTTGGAAGTAACTGGTGGTGCGCAAGTGCTGGCAGATACTTTGATTGGACGCTTCGGTAAAGAGCGCGCACCTTTTGCATTGGGTGTGGCATCGCTACTGTTCGGTTTCCCAATCTTCTTTGATGCTGGTCTAGTGGTCATGATGCCAATCATCCTAAGTGTGGCAGCGCGCTTTGGTGGTTCGCCAATCAAATACGCACTACCAGCAGCGGGTGCGTTTGCAGTAATGCACGGCTTTGTTCCTCCGCACCCAGGTCCTGTTGCAGCAGCAGAATTCCTAGGCGCAAACATTGGTCTACTGCTTGTTGTTGGTATCCTAGTCGCTATTCCAACTTGGTACCTAGGCGCTTACCTATTTGGTCTGTACGCAGGCAAGAAGTTCGATATCCCACTATCAAAAGCGTTCTTCAACGGTGAAACACAAGTTGATGAATCTAAGCTGCCAAAATTTGGCACAGTAATGACCATCCTAGTGCTGCCTGTACTGCTAATCTGTTTAGACACAGTACTGAACACACTAGCGGTTGCGGGTGTGATTGATGGCAAAACAGCACTGGTTGAGTTCCTACGTATGCTAGGTAAAACGCCAGTAGCCCTTCTGATTACTCTGCTTGTGTCTCTTGCGGTATTCGCGAAAGACTACGGCATGGCAAAACTTGAGAAGCTGTGTGGCGACTCATTGGCTCCGATCTGTGGCGTTATCCTAGTAACCGGTGCGGGCGGCATGTTTGGTGGCGTACTGCGTGCAAGTGGTATCGGTGATGCACTAGCAGACGTTCTGACTGACACAGGTATGCCAGTGATCGTAGCAGCGTTTGTTATCTCTACCTGTCTGCGTGTTGCTCAAGGCTCAGCAACCGTGGCACTAACGACAACTGCAGCACTTATCGCACCAGTAGTGGCAGCATCAACTGGTTTGAGCGAGCTAGACCTATGCTTTATCGTTATCGCGATTGCAGGTGGTGCAACAGTGCTTTCTCACTTCAACGACTCTGGTTTCTGGCTAGTATCTCGTCTACTAGAGATGGATGAGAAAACAACGCTAAAAACTTGGACGGTAATGGAAACTTTACTTGGTAGTATCGCGTTTATTATCGTAGCAACATTAAGCTTTATTCTTTAGAGGTTACCCATGACAACACTTGAACAACGATTAAGAGAAATCAAAATCGTCCCAGTTATCGCAATCAACGATGTAGCACACGCTCTGCCACTGGCAAAAGTGTTGGTAGAAAACGGTTTACCATGTGCGGAAGTAACATTCCGCACTGAAGCGGCGGCTGAGTCGATCCGCATCATGCGTGAAGCGTACCCAGAACTGCTGATCGGTGCTGGTACAGTATTGACAACAGAGCAAGTGGATATCGCGATTGAAGCGGGCGTAGACTTTATCGTGAGCCCAGGTTTCAATCCAACGACAGTGAAATACTGTCAGCAACGCAACGTGACAATCGTACCGGGTGTGAACAACCCAAGCTTGGTTGAGCAAGCGATGGAAATGGGTCTACGTACCTTGAAATTCTTCCCTGCTGAGCCATCAGGCGGCGTGAACATGCTTAAAGCACTAACGGCAGTTTACCCAGTGGAATTCATGCCAACAGGTGGTGTAAGCCCATCTAACGTGGAAGATTACCTAGCGCTGAAATCGGTTGTCGCTTGTGGCGGTACTTGGATGGTTCCAACTGCAATGATGGACAACGGCGATTGGGAAGGTATTGCTGAATTGGTTCGCGCAGTTAAGTAAAACGCGCAAACGGCTCCGAAATACCCCCGAACGTTTTAAAACGTGAATAGAAAAAGGGTCATCAAGTAATTGATGACCCTTTTTGTTTATCTGCTTAAATCGCAAAGTGATTCACGCGTGATTAACGCATCGTCACGAACTCTTCAGAGCCTGTTGGGTGGATAGCCACAACAGAGTCGAAGTCTGCTTTGGTTGCGCCCATCTTCATTGCTACGCCGAAACCTTGAATCATTTCATCAACCGTGAAGCCGATGCCGTGTAGACCAACAACCGTTTCTTCTTCGCCAGCACATACTAGCTTCATCTTACATGGTTGACGGTGCTTAGTAACCGCTGTGTACATCGCAGTAAAGCCCGACGTGTAGACTTTGATGTTGTCTTTACCGTACTTCTCTTCTGCTTCTTGAGTCGTTAGACCGATAGTGCCGATTGGTGGGTGGCTAAATACAACAGTTGGTACCAAATCGTAGTCCATCTTCGCGTTTGGTTTGTTGTTAAACAGACGCTCAGAAAGTTGACGACCCGCTTTAACAGCCACTGGTGTTAGCTCGATACCACCTTCCATGATGTCACCTACACAGTAGATGCCTTTCACGTTCGTTTCTTGGTATTCGTCTACCTTGATGTAGCCACGATCGTTCGTTGCAACGCCAGTTGATGCTAGGTTGATAGCGTCAGTTGCTGGGTGACGACCGATTGCCCAGATTAGGGTATCAACGTTTTGGCTCTCACCGTTTTCTAGGTGCAGAGTTAGGCTACCATCTGCTTCTTTTACCACTTCTTTTGGAACAGAGTGGGTGTGCAGAGTTGGACCTTCTGCGTCCATCACTTCTACTAGCGTTTCGATGATCATTGGATCGAAGCTACGTAGTGGTGATTTTTTACGAACGAATAGGTGCGTTTCTGTGCCAAGTGCATGCAGCACGCCTGCGATTTCAACCGCGATGTAACCTGCGCCGATCACTGCAACGCGTTTTGGTTGCTCAGCAAGCTCGAAGAAGCCGTTTGAATCGATGCCGTATTCTGCGCCTGGGATGTTTGGAATCGTTGGACGACCACCCACTGCGATCAGGATGTGATCCGCTGTGTAGTGTTCACCGTTTACTTCAACTGTTTTCTCGTCAACGAACTTAGCAAAGCCTTTGATAACGTTTACTTTGTTGTTGCCAAGAACGCGGTCGTAAGATTGGTGGATACGACCAATGTAAGCCTGACGACTCTCAACCAGTTTGCTCCAGTCGAAACCTTTTACATCTACATCGAAGCCGTAGTCTTCTGCGTACAGGTTCATTGCTTCTGCAACTTGCGCGCCGTGCCACATCACTTTCTTAGGCACACAACCAACGTTTACACAGGTACCGCCAAGGTCTTGAGCTTCGATAAGCGCTACTTTAGCACCGTACATTGCCGCACGGTTTGCTGATGCGATACCGCCGCTGCCGCCGCCGATACAGATATAATCAAAATGAGTCGCCATTACTTTCTCCAAGAGCTTATTAATTTTGTCTGACAACAACTACATTGGGGTGGTGGGTGATGAACTCAACAGCCCAACGGAATTGTTGTTAATTCCATGTCCCTATCATAAATCGAGTCTAGCAATTTCCTAAATGGGAAAAAGTGACATTGCTTATGACAAATAGCGATGAAAGGATAGCAAAGCGGAATAAGGCGCTATTCCGCTTAGTGTTTTTCATACTCAGGGAAGGGGAAAACCATTAGCCGCAGCAGCTTGATGTGCCACAGCCTGACTGGGCTTGCACGTCTTTACCATCCGCAAGATAAGTGTTGGTGAGGTAGAAATCGCTGAACAGCTGCACGAAATCTTCCGATACTGTCTTCTCTACCAATCCTGATTCTAGGATGTGCTTTTGCCACGCCTGCATTTTTGGCAGACCACAGAAGAAGTCGTAACCAGAATGCGCTTTGACGATGGCAGCGCGATGCAGAAGCGGCAACCAAGCCATGTCCACATTACTTAGTTCATCGGATTTAAAGAACTTGGTTTCACCAGACAGTTGGTTTTCTGCTTTTTGGAACGCTTTGATCAGCTTCTCCGCTCGTTCTTCAAAGGTTGCTTGGTCTTTGCTGCTCATCGTGCCGCACTGTGCCAAGTAGTGTTTAGAACCTAGGTAGCTCCAAGCTCGGTCTAGTGCGCGTTGTTCGTTTGTCACGCCTTGCTCTAACGGACCGTATTCGTCTTCGATGTATTCGATGATCGCATCCGACTCAAACAGTGCCGTGCCAGATTCTGTCACCATCACCGGTACTTGACCGTTTGGTGAGATGTCTAGGAACCATTGTGGCTTATCTTTTAGGTTGATGTATTCAATCTCGTAAGGGATCTGTTTTGCTTCTAGTGCCGCTGTTACGCGTTGAACAAATGGGCAAATTTTAAAACTGATAACTTTAAGCATGGTCATTTCTCTCTATGTTTTAGCTTGTTTACATCCCTAAGACGCAGGCAAAAAAGAAAAGACGAAGCGAAGACGAAAATTTTTTAGAAAATAAATAAAAAAAAGCGCAACGAGATCATCGTTGCGCTTTAAGGTTCTGAAATTCAGTGTTTTTTTATTCTGGAACGATCCAGTCGACTTTCCAGTGACCCGTTGCTGGCGCGATCGCTTCTTGCAGGAACGGCAGAATTTCTTTCATCTGGCTTTCCAGTTTCCACGGTGGGTTAATCACGATCATGCCCGATGCCGTCATGCCGCGTTCGTTGGTGTCTGGAGATACGCCCAATTCGATTTGCAGAATTTTGCGAATGCCAAGCCCTTCCAAACCTTCAATCATGTCTTCGATGTCATGGCGGTTTACTACTGGGTACCAAATCGCGTAGATACCCGTTGCCCAACGTTTGTGGCTTTGGTAAATCGCTTGCACGACGTCGCGGTATTCTTTCGCTAGCTCGTATGGTGGGTCAATCAGCACTAAACCACGACGTTCTTGCGGTGGCAGGCTGCCTTTCAAACGCTTAAAGCCATCTTCTTTGTAGATGCTCACTTGACGATCGCGGTGGAACTCTTGTTCTAGTAGCGGGTGATCGGCTGGGTGCAGCTCAGTCAGAACCATGCGGTCTTGTGGGCGGATTTGCGCACGTGCAACACGCGGTGAGCCTGGGTAGTAACGCAGATTCTCACCGTTGTTCAATGTTTTGATTGAATCGATGTAGCTTGCGATCTCTTCTGGGATGTTTGAGTTGTCCCAAATGCGCGCGATGCCTTGTTTGTATTCGCCCGTTTTCTCAGACCATTCGTGAGTCAGATCGTAGCGTCCCACACCCGAGTGGGTATCGTGATAAACAAACGGCTTATCTTTTTGCTTTAGTGCATCAAGAATGAGGCTTTGAACGATGTGTTTTACCACGTCAGCATGGTTGCCAGCGTGGAAGCTGTGGCGGTAACTTAACAAATTAAACTCTCGAAACACTCTTTGACTGAGTGTGGTCTGTGATTTTCGCGATATGGCGGTATTATACTCAAGTAACTTAAAGAAGTAGAACTTCGATTCAAATCAGTATCACTGATAGGGATTCGCTATTGAAATTTCTTTAAGTCACCCATACTTAGTATGAGTAAACTAATTGAACCTAAGTGGGATTGCGTCGCTCCAATAGAGTGCCAAACTGAACTTAGGCATAATAAGACTCAAGGACAGAGTAAGCGCTCTTTGACCCATTCGGTCATTGCTGCATCGAGAAAGGGAACGGAAATCCCCCCATCCATGTTGTCGGCTTGCCTGTGCATTGAGTTCGCCTACTGTTTTGCAAACACCAATAGGTTCTTTGCAAATGCGAATAGGCAAATACAGAGCCAAAACACAAAAGGAATTATTCATGTCTAATCCACTTCTTACGTTTACGGATCTTCCTCCGTTTTCGCAAATCAAACCAGAACACATTAAACCTGCAGTGGAGCAGGCGATTGCGGATTGTCGTGCCAAGATTGACGAGGTACTAAAAGACAACGCAAACCCAAGCTGGACCAGTGTGATCGCGCCAATTGAAGAAGCGGATGACCGCTTGAGCCGCATTTGGTCACCAGTGGGTCACATGAACTCAGTAGTGAACAGCGAAGCGCTACGTGAAGCTTACGAAAGCTGTCTACCAATCCTGTCTGAATACGGTACTTGGGTTGGTCAGCACAAAGGTCTTTACGAAGCCTACAAAGCGATCAAAGCCAGCGAAGAGTACGCGACGCTGACGCGTGCACAGCAAAAGACCATTTCGGATTCACTACGCGACTTCGAGCTTTCAGGCATCGGTCTACCATCAGACGAGCAACATCGCTACGGCGAAATCAGTAAGCGTATGTCTGAGCTGAGCTCAAAATTTTCCAACAACGTACTGGATGCAACCATGGGTTGGACCAAGCACGTTGCCGACGAAAAAGACCTAGCGGGTATGCCAGAATCTGCACTTGCAGCGGCAAAAGCGGCAGCAGAAGCAAAAGAACTCGATGGCTACCGAATCACGCTAGATATCCCATCTTACCTACCAGTTATGACGTACTGTGATAACCAAGACCTACGTAAAGAAGTGTACGAAGCGTACGTAACGCGCGCTTCTGACCGTGGTCCAAACGCAGGCAAGTGGGACAACACAGAAATCATCACTGAGCAGCTAAAACTGCGTCATGAAATCTCTCGTATGTTGGGCTTCAACACTTACAGCGAGAAATCTCTGGCAACCAAAATGGCAGAGAACCCAGCGCAAGTTCTTGGCTTCTTGAACGATTTGGCAACCAAAGCGAAACCACAAGGTGAGCGCGAAATCGAAGAGCTACGCCAGTTTGCGAATGCGGAATTTGGTGTTAGCGAGCTAAACGTCTGGGATATCGCGTACTACAGCGAGAAGCAAAAGCAGCACTTGTTCCAAATCTCGGATGAAGAACTGCGTCCTTACTTCCCTGAATCAAAAGCAGTAAGTGGTCTGTTTGAAGTGTTAAACCGCGTGTTTGGTATGACAGTGACAGAGCGCGAAGGGGTGGACACTTGGCACGAATCCGTGCGTTTCTTCGATATCTATGATGATCAAGGAAAGGATGGCAAAGGCACACTGCGCGGTAGCTTCTACCTAGATCTATACGCACGCGAACACAAACGTGGCGGTGCGTGGATGGATGATTGTCGTGGTCGTCGTGTGACGTTATCAGGCGAGCTACAAACACCGGTTGCTTACCTAACGTGTAACTTCAACCGTCCTGTGGGCGACAAGCCTGCACTGTTTACGCACGATGAAGTCGTGACACTATTCCACGAGTTTGGTCATGGTATCCACCACATGCTGACGCAAGTAGAAACAGGCGCGGTATCGGGTATCAATGGTGTGCCTTGGGATGCGGTTGAGCTACCAAGTCAGTTCCTAGAGAACTGGTGTTGGGAAGAAGACGCGCTGGCGTTTATTTCTGGTCACTACGAGACAGGCGAGCCGCTACCAAAAGCGATGCTAGATAAAATGCTAGCAGCGAAGAACTTCCAGTCGGCGATGGGCATCCTACGTCAGCTAGAATTCGGCTTGTTTGACTTTACTCTGCACACAGAATACGACCCAGAAGTGGGAGCTCGTGTACTTGAAACCTTGGCAGAAGTGAAAGAGAAAGTGGCCGTTGTACCAGCGGTTGAGTGGGCGCGTTTCTCACACAGCTTTGGTCACATCTTCGCGGGTGGTTACAGCGCGGGTTACTACAGCTACCTATGGGCAGAAGTGCTGTCTTCAGATGCGTTCTCTCGCTTTGAAGAAGAAGGCATCTTCAATAAAGAAACCGGTCTGAGTTTCTTGAACAACATCCTAGAAATGGGTGGCAGTGAAGAACCAATGGAGCTATTTAAGCGCTTCCGTGGTCGTGAGCCAGAAATCGATGCGCTACTGCGCCATTCTGGTATCGCAGCGTAATCTCGATTGAGAATGAAAATGGGCAGCCAAGTGGTTGCCCATTTTTTTGTTCTTAGATTCAACTTTTAGTATCTGATTCAGAGCGTTATGGATTTACGCTGCGATTGATCGGGTTTTGCAGCGAGATCAGCGTCTCGGTGGATTGCACTTCGTCGATCGCTTGAAGCTTATCAATCAATACAAATTGCAGCTCCTCAATCGACTTGCACATCAATTTGACGAATATGTTATACGCGCCTGTGGTGTAGTAAGCTTCTACCACTTCATCGAGGGCATTGAGCTTTTCTAGCGCTGAATGGTAGTCGCGTGCGGCATTCAAGTTAATGCCGATAAAGCAACATACGTCATATCCTAGCTTTTTGGTATTGACGATTACCTCAGTACCTTCGATGATGTCTGCCGCTTTCATTTTCTCGATACGAACGTGGATGGTCGCTGGACTGACATTAAACTGTTTTGCCATTTCCGCGTAAGGCTTACGCGCATCCGCCATCAGAGTTTTGAGAATAGCGCGATCGAGGTCGTCGAGTTTAGGCAAGCTCGCATTCATACAATTATTTCCGTTGGGTATGAGGTTTAAAGTTCATTTTATACTCACAGCGGACAGGATTCACAAGGTTTACGCAGGGATAACCGCGAGGTAGCTCTGAAGTCATGGAGTTGATGTGCCATTTTTTCTGTTTTGCATAGCGATCATGTTCAGTGCTGTCGCTGCGGCGCAAGAGCAAACTATTGGCTAGTAGTAGATCCAGCGATAGTTAGCCCAACATTAGAAAGTTGCAATTCACTGGATTACCGTTTGAGTCGCACTAAAAGAATTTAAGTTAAATCAAAATGAAATACCTAGACCTTTCTCAAGGAAAGCTAGAAAGAAGATCATTATCCAACTCCAAAAACCCAAAGCATTCCACCACATAAAAGCTTTAAATTTTTTAGAATTTGTTTTTTCACGATGTCGGATAAAAGGATAAGCAATACAATAATTAGTAAACCGACTTCCAACATCCCAAGATGCTTGATACTTTGGCCTCATATAACCGTTATCGTCGTAATACTTATTTAAATCTTTAGCTAACTGTTTATCTATGAAAATAATGTGTTTAAAACTACCTAATGAAATCACAGGTAATACAAGTACAGATGGAAAGCTCCAAGCTATGGCATAAATAGCTACAACTTTTCGAGCAAAAAACAATATTACATCAATAGATTCTATCATTCGGTAGCCCACTCATACGCCAAATCAGCTCCCCACTTACCAGCAGCGGTGCCTGCGACACCACCAACAAAGCCACCGGCAACTGCCCCACCAATTGCAGCGATCGCGAGAACAGGGGCTGATGCAGTTACGCCAATAATTAAAGCGATACCAGAAACGGCAGTCATTGCAACACCTGCACCCATAGATCCACCTTGAGCTCCAACTACAACACCACTGATAAAGCCAACAACTTCACGTGTGGTCGTCTTACCACAATCCCCCGTTCCATCGACTTTACATGCCTCATAGATATTGTTCATACCACTGCCAGCACCAACCACTAAGCCGACATAGCCCAAACCTCTAGATGCCATGATACCTATCGAAATATTACCAATGCGCTTACCAAGTTCTTTAACAAAACCTGTTTTTAAGATTTCATCACGCATTGTGAATAACAGACTTAGTGGAAAGTTTGAGATTACGCTTGATTTGCGTGTAAATAGGGAGTTGAACACTTCGCTTGGACAACATCGCGAATGAGCCATCGAGCTTTTTAAACAGATCGGCACGGTCAGCAACGAATGCACCATAATTCATCCCCATACCACTGGTTCGACTCGCCATTGCGACTTGAGAAACATAGAGGTTGTTGATCTCTAATAGCACGTTTTGGATGTTCTTTAGGTTTTGTTCGACAAGTGCAGCCGTTGCTCCAACACCTGTACCTACTTGAGCATAGAAATCCGTTGGTAAACCATCTTTGCGAATTCTTTCATCCAATTGATGAGAGAAAAGTTCAAAGTGACGGTTAAGGGTGGCCACTTCCTCATCCAGAAGTTTGCCTAACTCTGTGCTGGCGATCTTGGCTTCTTCTAACCATTTATCGAGCAAACTTTGCTCTTCTGGTGTTTGTGGCATAGTGGTAGGGAGTAGAACAATTTCCCCCTGACGGACGGGGTCGTTAAGATGAATATTGCACTGTTTGATGGTTTGTTTTTGTTCTTCCGTAGTTTCTGAGGTAAAAAGACTTCCCCACAGCTCATCTTGTGACTGCGTTACGGGAGATTGCATCCACCCAAGCTCAAATGCTACTTGCTGATCATCTCTCTTACGAGCCCATCGGTCATAGTCTTCTTGGGTAAAGGTCAGCTCAGCTTGGCGCTCTCGTCGCTGACGCGCAGCCCGTCCTCTAACCGTTTCCTCTCGAACTGGTGGTTTTCTTAGTGGCGCTTCATCATGAAGAGGCTTGTAGCCTCCACCTGTGGATGTAGCGGGTTGTTTTTTATCAATCATACGACTCAGTTGGAAATATTAAACTGAGTGCATCATAACCTGATTTGTCGGTGAGTATGATGGTATAAAGTATAAATCGACGATTTCGCTATCAAAAAATGCATTAGCACTACATCAATAACAGTATGTTTTATCGTTAGTTTATAGGGAACTAAGCTGGATGAGCTCTGGTGTGTGTCCGTGATGCACAGGGCAACTATCTATCACCTGATGTTGTTATCCTTGTTTCTGAGTGCTGCGCGATCAACTTGTCCGGTCAGTCGATGGGCAAAGTCACGGTGGCGGAATTTGTTGAGAATGACCAAGTCAGAGAGCTGCTGATCGAGCTTGGTGTCGACTATGGGCAAGGTTACGGTATCGGGCATCCTAAACCTTTGGCTGAGTTAGTCGACGAACTCCAACAGCTTTAACTATCCAGACGAACGTCATCTAACTTCTCCCCAACCTAGCAATTAGAGGCGGGTTGGGTATACACTCAGCGCCAGTTAAACCGATTTTTACTGGAGCCTCCTTTTGCAACTGCAATTGATTTGTGAAGACCCATCTCAACAGTCTCACCTTGATGAACTCGCTGCGCGTTGGCAGCTTTCTCACACTGATGACAGTGACTTTGCCTTAGTCCTCACGACAGAGCGTTTAGAGCTGCGTAAAGTGGATGAGCCAAAGCTGGGTGCAATCTTTGTGGATTTGATTGGTGGTGCAGTAGGGCATCGTCGCAAGTTCGGTGGCGGTAAAGGTCAAGCAATCGCGAAAGCTGCGGGTTTGAACAAAGGCGCAACTCCAACCGTGCTTGATGGCACCGCGGGCTTAGGGCGCGATGCGTTCGTATTGGCGTCGTTGGGTTGTAAAGTCCAAATGGTTGAGCGTCACCCAGTAGTCGCAGCATTATTGGATGACGGTTTGGCTCGTGCGAAACACGATCCAGAGATCGGTACTTGGGTATCAGAGCGCATGTTTTTGATTTACGCTTCAAGTCATGATGCGCTAGAACAATTGGCGCAAGATAAAGACTTCGTTCAGCCAGATGTGGTTTATCTCGATCCAATGTACCCGCACCCTGAAAACAAAAAGAAATCGGCATTGGTGAAAAAAGAGATGCGTGTCTTCCAATCTCTGGTTGGTGCAGACCTTGATGCAGATGGCTTGCTTGCTCCAGCAATGGCATTGGCGAGTAAGCGTGTGGTGGTCAAACGCCCTGATTACGCCAACTGGCTTGATGAGCAAAAGCCGAGCATGGCAATCGAAACCAAAAAGAACCGTTTTGATGTGTATGTGAAGGCATCAATGGCGTAATTCGACTAAACGTCTGACGACACAAAACTTCTTCTCACAGCGCCTAATTTGGCGCCTAATTTGGCGCTGTGTTTGTATCTGGTGTTTGCTCTGCTTATTGATACTTTTCTCTTGCTAATTCGGCATACTGACTGTATATCTAACTAAGAATTATTATTATTTCACTTGTGTGATGCCGTAGAGTAAAACAGTCGAGAATTGGGAAGCTGGAGTAGTAGCATGGCGAAACGTTTATGTAAGATGAGCCGCAAACAGATTGCTGAGAGTTTGGGTGACATTCACCGCTTGGTGGTAGCACCTAAGTTTGTCTGCCGCTCTTGTGCTCGTTCTTCTGCCTCGAAAAACACCTTGTGTAAGCCTGCCGCGATTCCACCTCAAAAGTGCCAAGACAAACCGCTATCCGAGCAACAGGCTTGTGGTCTATTGGCGGAAGCACTGCCAACCCCATCTCTAACTCAAGATACCCCGATCATCATGGCACCAGAACAAAGCGCAGAGAAAGCCGCGATCGTTAAACGTGTTGTAGAACGAGTAAAAGAGAAGAAACTGGCAGCAAAAGTCGCAGCCGTAACCTCAACCACTCAGCTAGAGGCGCCAGCTATGTTTGATTTGTCAGATAAGAAAGCGCTGAAGAAGGCGAAGAAAGCGGTTAAGAAACACTACAAGCAGCAGAAGAAGTTGCTTAAGTTGGCCAAAAAGCAGCAAAAATTGCTCAAACGCCAGCGCAAGCTTGAAGCGCGAAATGCCAAACTAGAGGTGTTGCTGCCAACGCCACCGAACACGTTGATGAGCACAAGCTCGCAAGCCAAAGTGCATTAATCGAATCAAAAAAAACGCTCTCCAGTTGGAGGGCGTTTTTTATTGTCGAAATGTTTGTAGGATTAGCTGCGTTACTTGTTGGCGTAACTCATTTCTACGCGTTTTTTCACCCAAGTTTCGTTAATCCACAGTGATAGCATGATGATCGCTCCACCAATGGCAAGTCGCGTCACATCAACATCGCGGTTCCAAATTACGATATTCACAATCAAACCAGCAGGGACAAGCGCGTTGTTCATTACCGCAAGTGCGCCAGCATTGACCATGGTTGCGCCTTTGTTCCACGCAAAGTAACCAAAGCCTGATGCAATCAAACCAAGGTAAGTCAGTATGCCCCATTGTGTTGCTGTGGTTGGCATCTTGTCCAAGTTCCCCATCAGAGCAAAAGCGACGGTCGCCACGCACAATGCGCCTAAGTAGAAGTAGCCAAATACCGTGTGCTGCGGCAGTTCAACCGACTCGGTTTCCATAATGTATTTATAGCCGACCTGACCGATGGCAAAACACAGGTTCGCTCCTTGTACGACCAAAAAGCCCATCAAGAAGTTTTCATTGATGCCCGCAAACTTAATCCACGCCGCGCCCAGCACAGCAATTGCCGCCGTAACCAAATACCAAGGCGAGAATCGACCTTTCAAGAAGTCATAAATCAAGGTGACGTAAATAGGGGTAAATACGGTGAACAGCAGTACTTCTGGTACAGAAAGGAGTAGGAAAGACTGGTAGTAGAAGCAATACATTAAGCCGAGTTGGAAGCCGCCTACGATCATCAACTTCGCGATCAGAGATTTGCTTACGCCACGGAATTTTAAGAAAGGAATGAAGACTAAGCTCGCCAGCGCAACGCGCATGAAAACAGAGAACCAAGAGTCAACCTGACCGGCAAGGTAAACGCCGATCAGACTAAATGAGAATGCCCAAAGTAGGGTAACTGCGGATAGATAAGCCATGGATGAGAATCTTTATCAACAACAAATGTGCCCGCAGTCTAACCAAGTTTTGAGGTCACGCCAACGCAAATCAGTCTTTTAGCGGTACGACCAGCATATCGACGGGTGAGCAGTTAATAAGCTGACGCGTCGACGAAAGAATCTTGCTCCAGAAATCTTGGTGATGACCACAAACCACCAAATCAATATTGTAGTCCTGAATGGTATCGCACAGCTCGTTACTCAAATCACCGCTACCAACTAACGTATGCGTGATTGGGTACTCTGCGTATTCTTCAAAATTCGCTAACTGTGTACGAGACGCTTCCATCGCTTGGTGTTGCGCCTCCGCCATGTTGATGTCGATAAGCCCGGTGTAAAGCTCGGCGTAATTCACATCGATATGAATGAAAGAGACTTTCGCATCCAGAGGTTTAGCCAGTGACACGGCTTTCTTAATCAACACTTTACTGTCGTCTGAGAGGTCGACTGCCACAAGTACGTGTTTGTAACTCATATTGCTATCTCCTTGATAAGGTCATAGTGTCAGATTAGCACTAAGTGTCAGATAATTTTGCTGAAGTGATCTCATATCAATATCGTAGGTACAAAGTGTTGCCACAGTAATCATGTTATAGTGGCGCAAAACGCATGCACATAAATAGGAGTTAACATGCTGTCTCAAACTATGGTTGAACAATTGAATGAGCAAATTAACCTAGAATTTTTCTCATCCAATCTATACTTACAAATGAGTGCTTGGTGTGAAGACAAAGGTTTTGAAGGTGCGGCTGAATTTTTACGCGCTCACGCCGTAGAAGAAATGGAGCACATGCAACGTCTTTTCACTTATGTAAGTGAAACTGGCTCAATGCCAATCCTAGGTGCAATTGAAGCACCTAAGCATGACTTTGCTAGCCTTGGCGATGTTTTCCGTGAAACCTACGAACATGAGCAAATGATCACGGAAAAGATCAATAAATTGGCGCATGTTGCATTTACAAGCCAAGACTACTCAACGTTTAACTTCCTACAGTGGTACGTGGCTGAACAGCACGAAGAAGAGAAGTTGTTTAAAGGGATTTTAGATAAGATCGAATTAGTTGGTGAAGACGGTAAAGCATTGTTCTTCATCGATAAAGATCTAGCACAAATGGCAAAAGAAGGTTCATCTTCAATTATGGGTGCTCCAGCTGCATAACGTGTTCCCGACGCGGTAAGCAGCGGGTTAAGGACGAAGCATTGGTCGTCTTTATCTCTTGAGCATCGTTGAAGATGTAGGGAGGAAAAGATGATCAGTGGAGACACAATCTTATTTGCGCTAATGGTAGTAACGGGAGTAAACATGGTCCGTTATCTCACCGCTCTTCGTTCTTTAATTTACATCATGCGTGAAGCGCATCCTTTGCTTTATCAGCAAGTGGATGGCAATGGATTTTTCACCACCCATGGTAACGTCACCAAGCAGGTGCGGCTGTACCATTACATTAAGAGTAAAGAGTATCACCATCATCACGATGAGATCTTTACTGGCAAATGCGAAAGGGTGCGCGGGTTATTCATTTTATCGACCGCTTTACTTGGTGTGACCCTACTGGCAGCCTTCATTCTTTAAGCCAGCGAGCTGTGCTTGGAATTTAAGCGCTTTTCCCGCTCGACTTTTGTCGTTAGAATAGCGCCCGCAGAAAGCAAGGATGTGCATTACGCACATCCTTTTTTATTTTTGGACTTACATACCCAAGTGACTTCAAGATGCAGAGTTCAGAGCGTTGTCATTGATTTGAGTTCAAGGAAAACGACGCAGCGTAATA
The DNA here is from genome assembly GCF_905175355.1 of Vibrio sp. B1ASS3. Taxonomy (NCBI): domain Bacteria; kingdom Pseudomonadati; phylum Pseudomonadota; class Gammaproteobacteria; order Vibrionales; family Vibrionaceae; genus Vibrio; species Vibrio sp. B1ASS3. The sequence goes on along the minus strand of NZ_HG992742.1, from coordinate 3,916,202 downwards.
GCTAGCTCTTTCCAAGTTGTTTGACGTAGAAATCGGGTCAATGACACGCTCCCGAAGGGCGAGTTGCCTTGGCTTGTATACTTTGTTGTCGATTTTTGATTTAGACCCACTAAACCTTTAAATCGCCGCCGCGCCTACAAACCAAGTCATCCTCGCTGAACCAAGCATCTCGAGGTTACTTGGGTATAAACCAATCTAAATAAGTAATTGAGCGTTACCCATGAGTAAGAAATTTGATGTTGTTGTAATTGGCGCAGGTGCGGCGGGTTTGATGTGTGCAGCAGAAGCAGGCAAACGCGGACGCAGTGTGCTCGTACTGGATCATGCGAAAAAGCCAGGACGTAAAATCCTTATCTCAGGTGGTGGTCGTTGTAACTTCACTAACTACGACGTCTCAGCGAGCAACTACTTATGCCAAAACCCACACTTCGTGAAATCGGCGTTGTCTCAGTACACCAACTGGGACTTTATCTCGATGGTCAGCAAGCATGGCATCGAGTTTGAAGAGCGCGATCACGGACAGTTGTTCTGTGTTGATGCGTTTACTGCAAAAGACATCGTTAAGATGCTACTAGCAGAATGCGATATGCCAAACATCCAACAACGCTACCAATGTGATGTACATTCGATCGAGAAAACCGATGCGGGCTTCCGTCTGCATGCTGGTACTGAAAATATCGAATGTGAATCTTTGGTGGTAGCAACGGGTGGTCTGTCGATGCCTAAACTGGGCGCGACGCCATTCGGCTACAAGATTGCTGAACAGTTCGAGATCCCGGTAATTACCACTACAGCAGGTCTGGTGCCGTTTACGCTGCACAAAGAAGACAAAGAAGATTTCGCTGAACTATCGGGCATCGCAATCCCGGCAGAAATCACCGCGCAAGACGGCACCATGTTCAAAGAAGCGTTGCTGTTTACTCACCGCGGCTTGTCTGGTCCATCGGTACTGCAGATCTCGTCATTCTGGAAAGCGGGTCAGAAGGTGACGATTAACCTTGTACCAAACGATGATATCGCCGAGCTACTAGAACGCAGCCGCGAGAAGCATCCGAACCAATCGTTGAAGAACACGCTAGCAAAAGTGCTACCAAAGCGTTTGGTTGAAGTGCTGATTGAACGTAAAGAATTAGCAGACAAACCTCTTAAGCAGTTCAACCAGAAAGAGATGGCAACCATCGTTGAGCGTCTGGAAAACTGGGCGGTTGCACCAAATGGCACAGAAGGCTATCGCACCGGGACATTCCTAACACACTAAGTTGTCAAAAAGTTAGTCAATACTACACTTTAGCTGTTGGTTTATATGCTTACTCCAACACTTTTATTTTGTTGGTTTTGATTGAATTAATGACAATAAGGTGTGATTGTGAAATATCATGTTAAAAATGGCAAACCTGGCTTTAACTACACTTGTGATCAAGGGGTAGGTCGATTTGCTTCCCTTTCAAAGTATCATCTTAACCTTCAAGACAGGGACGTGCTGTCTGATTTATTTATTCTCTACTGTGAAGGCAAAAGGTCTAAGACTTTAGAGTCTTGGCTTAAGCGTATGAACAGTACATTATATGCAGCACTTGAATATTTATGCATAGATCATTTACCTACCGATACAAAGGGATGGCGTGAATTAGTCAAGACTGCATATTCAATTACCCTTGTATCTAATGCTAATAAAGCACTATCAACGCGTGTAGATGAGTGGAATAAGAACCTTAGACCTTTTTTAATTTTCATTAAGGAGCGTGATGTTATACCTCCAAATATCATCATTCCAAAAATGAAAAAAACTGGTGAAGTAACTAAAAACAGTAGCTTGAATGATACTTTGATAGGTGAAAAACAAGCGGTTGAAGTTGAGCACACTATTAACAATGTCCTAGTACCAGTCTCATTGTCTAGAAATGATGCTGAATATCTTGATGAGTTCGAATTTGATTTAAAGAGAACACGGGATGTATTGCATGATAGTTTGATGAAATATTGGAAGGCTATCAAAACACATTATGACTTTGCTCAATCTTTGATGGAAGACTTTCCTAAGAAACACCCTATATTGTTGGAACGCTATAAAAATGGTGATCGGTATGATTACTTTTATGACAAGAATGATCTAGGTAAAAATGGTAAACCAAAACCTCCGCGTAGAAGAAATATAGCCAATCCAACGTCATTATTTGGCTCAATGCTGTTTATGTATGTAGTTGGTTCTGAATGTAATGGCATTCTCAATATACATGATCTTCCCACAGTGAAGTTACCCAACAAGATATCTGATTCCGCAATCACAAGTGATGATGTTGTGTGTTTACCTGAGTTAGGTTTTGAATCTACCGATAATATAAGCCTATCTCACCGATTTGATTGGTGCTTCGGTTACCTGCGCAACGCAGACATTGGTTGCTTGATAGCGTTATTGATGATGCTTAATCCCAAGTTTACTTACATATCACTGCTGCAAGCTAAGGTAAAACATACAGATGGACAACCTTTACTGGAACTTGATGATTTAGGAGTATCTTTTTCTATTGAAAAATCACGTGCATCAGATATGAAAAAAGAACATCTTGATGACGTTAGCATAGATATATTTGAGTTTTTGCATGAAATTCGTGAGAAGCATCAACATCTGATAAAAAACAAGAAACAACATAACTTTCTGTTTTTGGCTTACTCCCAAAAGATAAAAGGGCTAGTAAATCCTAACTCTTGCAAGGTTAGTAAAATCATAACAGGAGTTGAAGATGCACGCTCAACTAAACGAGGGCATAGACGAATTCACCTATCAAGCCATTTTACTTCCTTACTTGATGTAGGGTTAGGCCCCGGTGCGCTAACTCACTCTAAAATTCGTGCAACTGAAGGTGTCTTAGAATGGTTTAGAACTGGTTCGATAACGTCAGCGTCTCGAGTTTTGGGAAACACTAAGAAAGTCGCACTTGAGCACTACATCCCAGCGCCTTTAATAGCCCAATACAATACAAGATTAGTTCGGCGATTTCAGAACTTGTTTATTCTCGCAGCTACATTTGAGGAGAAATACTGCCTTGAAGCTGTAGATTTTAATTCTTGGCAAGAAATCCATCGCTTCCTTATGACGACCCTTGAAGATGAAGATAATAAAAGCCCTCTTGTTGAGCATCTGCGTAAACTGTCTGTGGAAAGCATAGATGATGAGGTGAAAGGAAGTTTAGATGTTCCACTTTCTGAAAATACATTGACAGCACTTTACTTATATCGACTCGCAGCACTAAATAGTTCTGTAAGTTCAAAAGACTTGCTGAAGGTAGATGATGCTACGCAGTTATCACCACTTGCTTTTATTACACTTGCAAATCACCTCATAAATTCGCTTCCTGCGAATAAAGAGTCAAGTATAGCTGAAATGCATAAAAGAGCTACTAAGCAAGCTAGATTGTTACTTAGTAGAACAAACTGGGGTGATCTTTTTATATCAAAAGGGGAAGTGTTATGAAGCCTTTTAATTCTCTTATAGATTTAAATCGGGCACATTCAAGCGATGAAATTATAGATTTTCTTTCGGCGTTTGATGCTATAGATAGCTTTATTGAGACTGATTACAAGGCTAGGTGGTTGCTTTCGGATGTTCATGCTAAAAAGTGGATAATTCGAACACCAAAAACAGGAAAAAAGAATAAAGTAAAAAACCAACAGAGCTGTGAAAAATACAGCTATACCGTCAGCGTTAACTGGGCTAGGCAGTTACCAGATAGAACCTTTCTTACAGATGAAGTTAACCAATCGTTCTTGCACCAGTTACAAAAATGGTTCTTTCTAATAGTTGATGACCCTATAAATCAAGATACTATGGCATCAAAGTCTATCCAGGATGTGGGATCAAAAATATTAACATTTGTAAACTGGCTCTATCTTCACAAGGAAAGGTTTGAGCCCAATAAATACGGTCTTTCTAAGTTATCACAGTCAGATATAAAGCAGTTTTGTAAGGAAGTTATAAGCGGAGGCTCATTTGGTGCACTTCGTTTTGGTCATCGCTTTATGGCTGAAATCGGAATTAACTTGGATAGTCATACTGATCCTTTAAGTCTGGACTCTAGCACAGTAGAAAAAGCTATCTTGTTTTTTAAAACTAATGGGCTATATAAGGAAAATATCCAAGGAATAAAAGTAATCGATAGAAAGGAAGCATACAAAAATAATGCTCTTTCTAAGCAAGATGCTTATGGGCACTCTGGAACTTGGTTCTTTCGGCAGTTTGAGCCAGAGTTGCTTGAGCAGAATAATCAGGTGTTATTACCAGTCAATCAATACACTGATTTTCCATCCCATAGAACACCATTAATTAGAGATATAAAAAAAAAGGTATATACAGATGCAGGCGCAGAACCGATTGTTAAGCTTTTTAAGAAAGGTTTTCAATACTGGGAAATGTTTAGAGAATTTTTGCCCAACCCAGACACAATAAGACTTGGGGAAATTTCTTCTTATATTTCTCGAAAAGCATCTCCCACCAGTCACACACCTTGGATACCTTTAGAAACGAGCTTGCTTACTTTAAATAAATCTATTGATATGATTTTAAATCATGCAGAGAGCATAGTTGGTTTTTATGAAAAGCTACTAGCTGAGCTTGAAATTAGAGGACATTTGGATAGAGGTAATAATTGTAAATATAAGAAAGTCGATGTATTGAAATCTATTTTACCTGATGAAATTAAAAAAAATTTTAATGTGGTAAGTTTTTCTCGTTTAGATGAAGAATTTAAGGGATTCTCGAAGAATAAAGCACTTGGTGAGAAGTCTGGATTATCTTTTGTTTGTTTGTTGGAAATATTGAAGGCATCTTGCTTTGTTTTAATCGCAGGACTAAAACCAATGAGGATGGAAGAGATAGTTCGTCTGCCATATAACTGCTTATTCTATAAGGGAGGGGATGGATACTGGATGGTTCATGACCTCATGAAGTCAGGCACTAATGATGAACTACCTGAGACAGCCAAACCTATTCCCAAAATTACAGCAAGAGCAATTCAAACATTACAAAAAATCAATCAAATTACTCAAAAATTTGCTAATGAACCAAGTCAGCATGAAGCTAATTATCTGCTTTATCAGCTAAATACAGGTTCAAATAATAGACAGGGAAGCATTCTTGATTCTGACGCTATTATCGGAACATTAGAGCGATTTTGCGACTTCCATCAAACAACAGTCGATGAGTATGGTCGACGTTGGTATATCAACATCCATGAGATGCGTAAAACATTCCTTCTAACTTTCTTTTGGTCTTTTAAGCATTCATCAATCGATGCGTGTCGGTGGATCGCTGGTCATGCCGATCCTGCACATGTCCTTGCTTACATCGAGTCAAACAATCCAGGCTCAGAAATGACAGAGATAGAAGCTGATTACGCTCGTCAACAAATAGCGTATTTTCATGAAAAAAGTTCTTTACTTGAAATGCAAAATACTGAGGAGTTATACCAACTTGCTTGTAAGCATTTTAGGGTTAAAGACTATACTTCAATTCCAGAAGATGAACTTGCAGCTTATATAAAGGTCCGTTTGAAAAAAGGTGACTTTTCTATTGTTTTTTATAGCGTTAGTGAGCGCAATGGGTTGATTGAAAAAGCAAAAGTTGCTTTTAGAGTTGTCAAAAAAGATGGGGAGAGCAATGATGGTAAATAAAAAAGCTCAGTCTGTCATTAACTTGTACAGTGAAATGAAAAAGGCTCTCTATGACAACGCTGATAATTATTCCTGGCTGATTTCTAAATGTGATAGGCAAGAAAACCTTGCAAAACTTAAGCGCAGGACAAAAGGAATTGAAGGAATGGCTCTGAACTCCTTCAAGAAATATTGTAAAGGCCATATTCAAGGTGAGGGAAACCTCGATGGCTATGATGTAGTTGACAACCTTAGAAAGGAGATCAATCGGAGACATAAAAATATGCCTCTAGAATCAAGTAATGAAGGATCAAACCTGACGCCACTAGAGGAAGCTAAGCAACAGATAGACAACCTACGCCGTAATCAAGCGGTTTTGGTTAGAGCTTATAACGATCTTAATCGACTGACTCTTGATTTGATAGCTAATTCGAACGGTAATCAACTCGAATACAGCAAACATAAAAAGCTATATGCAGATTATTTTGGCTTGAAGATAAAGGTTGATAATGAAGAGTAAAAAGCAACTATACACTTTTATCCCTGATGTTGAGTTTCCTTCTGTACTTCGCTTTGATGGGAACACCGGTGAAGTTTTAACGAATAAAGATATATCTAAAGGTGTTTACTTGTTTCATTGGCCAGATGGTACAACTTGCTTTCCTATTGAAATGTATCTTGCGTATTTAGTTTCGGAAAGTGAAGTAACCATCACCAAAGAAGATGGAGGAACAGTTGGTACATATGCATCTTCACTATCTCATCTCGCTCGTTACTGTTACCAGCACAATGTTGAGTTTTGGGAATTAACAACCTCGCATATCGATGAATTGATTAGCGAATTGGTCGCTGAGAAAAAGTTTGATGGGTTAACCCGTGCTCGAAATAATGACACAATCACACGCATTATCCTTCCTAAGTGTGTCGCCTTTCTAAAGTGGTTTCAAACAGAACATTGCCCTGCTCAATATCTGATTGGCGTCGATGCGCCTAAAAAAAGATACCAAATTAAGCTTAAAGTCGTTCAAAAAAGAGGTAGAAATGGGCGGAACTTTGGGTCGTCAGAAGTGTTCCCTACGAGTTTGCCTACATCTGCAAATAAGCCCAAAGCACCAATTGCAGCTTCGGTTATTAAGAGGTTATGGGATACATTGAATGACACTCGAGAGGAAATGCAACTCAATAGTCGTTTGTCCCAGCTGTTTGATAAGGAGGATCAAAAGGAACACCTCAACTATATGTATCACAGAAGGCGCATTCAACTTGAGTTGCTTGAAGCTACAGGGCTAAGGCCAAAAGAACTGGTTCGTATTCCCTATAGTTCAAATGTAGCACACATTGAAAGTGCAAGGCTCGAAATTCCTACATACAAACGTGAAGAGGCACGATTTCGTATAATTCCCATAGAACGTAGTGTTGCGATGAGACTTGATTTATTTATGTCTGTCCATCGTGAAAATCTCATAAATAGACTGTTGAAGTACGATCTGATATCTAATGAATCTGAGGTAGATGATATCATCTATTTGGCCCCAGAAACTGGTAAGTCGGTAAAACAATCAGCAGCTTATATGGACTTTAAAAGGTTAAGTCAGCGTGCAAATATTGAGGTAAAAAACTGTCAAAGCATGTTTAGGCATCGCTTTGCTACCAATATGGTTAAGCTACACCTAATTTCTTTTATGGACAAGAATCCCTTAAAAAACCTACATAATTTTAATGACAAAGATTATGAAACAATTCTTAAAAAAGTAGCCACTTTCACGGATCACAAAGATCCTAAAAGCTTGAATGAATACATTGATTTGGCATGGGAAGAGCTTGATGTTTTTGAATATGCTTATGAAGTGAAAAATTTACATAGTCGTTTCAATGCCATTACCAAGCTAGTAAGTGACATGAGAAAGCAGATTAAACAACTAAAGTTGAATGAGGGTGTTTTAGAATCAACATTGTGTACGCTGGAGGCGATTGAACGAGAAGCTAACCTTTTCGTTGATAAAAATTAGTAAGAGCGTTATCAACCAAAACATCTTCGTATCTAGACAAGATAAATAAATTTGATTAAGAGAGTAACTCTCTAACAAACACGGTAGAATCCTTCTTTTAAATCTATCTTGAATTTACTGTGAGTGTGCAAAAAGTCTATGGTACAGCATGATGTTATTGTGATTGGTGCAGGCGCTGCAGGTTTAATGTGTGCCTCTAGCGCAGGACAACGTGGGCGCTCTGTCCTTGTTCTTGACCATGGTAAACGTCCAGGTCGAAAAATTCTTATTGCCGGCGGTGGGCGTTGTAACTTTACTAATTATGATGTGACTGCCAAAAACTATCTAAGCCAAAACCCTCACTTTGTTAAATCAGCATTGGCTCAATATACTAATTGGGACTTCATTTCGATGATCTACAAGCATGGGATTGAGTTTGAAGAACGCGACCACGGTCAGTTATTCTGTGTTAATGAGCATGATTCGAAAGATATCGTAAAAATGTTAATTGATGAGTGTGATGAAACCGGTAATGTTAGTTACAAGTATCAGTGCGAAGTTACTAAAATTGAGCGTATAGTAGATAATTATTTTGTAGTTGAGACCACCAACGGAATCTTTAAGTGTAAGTCTTTAGTTGTTGCAACAGGTGGACTTTCAATGCCACGTTTAGGCGCGACTCCTTTTGGGTGGAAAGTCGCAGAGCAGTTTGGTTTGGGAGTAATAGCCCCACAACCGGCCTTGGTTCCATTTACTCTAGATGGCCGAGAAAAGGGTTTAACAGAGTTAACTGGAACAGCCCTACCAGTGCGTATTAGTTGTAATAACCACGAATTTTTAGAAGCTCTATTGTTCACCCACCGAGGTATTTCCGGTCCGTCAGTTTTACAAATATCTTCATATTGGAATCAAGGTGATATAGTTAAAGTTGACTGGGTGCCTAGCTTGAATATCCTTGACTTGCTTGAGAAAGCAGTAATAAATAATCCTGCTCAAGAGATTAAAACAACGCTGTCCAAAGTGTTACCTCGACGCTTAGTCGAGTACTTTATCGAGCTGAGTGTGTTTGAAAACAAACCACTTCGTCAGTTGAGCAGACGGGATATGGAGAGTATAAGTGCTGCTCTTCACTCTTGGGAAATAAAACCAAATGGGACAGAAGGTTATAGGACAGCTGAAGCAACCACTGGGGGGGTCGATACGGATTATTTATCCTCTAAAACAATGGAAGCGAAGAATGTTTCTGGGCTTTATTTTGTTGGAGAATGTGTTGATGTAACAGGCCACCTTGGAGGCTTTAACTTCCAATGGGCTTGGTCTTCTGGTTGGGTCGCAGGGCAAAACGTATAGAGCTTATTTCTTTTCAAAGTCTAGAAGGTTAGTATGTATCAGGTTGATAAGGTTTTGCTTATCAGCCTTACTCATCTTTGCAATTAAACAATCCAGCAGTGCTGGTATCCTCACAAAAAATAGTTAAGTTCATCTGCATTTTTCTTAATGTGCTTATATCAGGGGTGTGTCTTCCCTTCTCATACTGATTCATTCGCGCACTCGCCGAACTTTCATAAATATCAATACGTATCCTCAGCTCTTTCTGGGAGAACGTTGTTTTTTTGGTGATAATGTTACAGCAAATAAATATAGAAATTTCGAAGAGTTTGTACAATCACAATTTTCTGAGAATAGGGAGTTGTGTATATATCAGTCTCTTACGTTAAGTTTGTTGCGACTCACATATAAACCTGGCAGATTTGAAAGGAGATATCTTAGCTTTTCTAACATCCAGATACGACAAGAGCCACTAGAAGTGGCTCTATTAAGCGCTACCTGCGGTCAATACTCGATGAGAGGAAGAGAACAGGGCTATTTGAATTCATATATCTACGAGTGGAGCTGAAGCCGCGTTTCTCATAGTAAGCATCAGTAGTATATGCTTGTAACCTGTCGAGTTCAAATCTAGCTGAACATGCAGGCATTGCTCAAGCTTATGCCCCATTGTGTGCCAACGTCAATTGAGCCGTTCCATGTTGCTCTACCTCATGGCTTAGTTTTACTAATATGTTTGACGTGTCTAAATAAGAAAGATACTTCGCTGAGTAACAATCAAAGTACAATGACTTTGTTATTTGGTACGGGCTAACATCCAAATAATAATTAATCTTATCAGCGACAGGAGTTCACAATGAAAATTTATGGACAAAAAACGATAGAAGTCGTTGTTGAACGATATTGTGAGATCTGTGGTACTAGCGGCGATGGTCGATTCAAATGGCGTACAGTTAGAAGAGGCTAGTGAACTGACTGCTAACTGGGGATTTTGGTCAAAAATGGACGGTATTACTCACCATCTTGATATGTGTGAAAGTTGTTTTCAAGTTGCATTATCTGCTCTAAAGGAGTATCGTCGAAGTGTTGTAATTTTCGATGATAATCAAGACCTTCCAGATGAAAAAATTGGTCAACAACCTGCTGGCTAAAATCAGACTCGATTGTTAGTGAAACAAGCCGTTTCCCAATTGTGCAGCAGCCTGTTGCACAAGTCAGTCAAAATCAAAAAATACCCCAATCCAAGCCTCAGTGCCTTCTAAGAACTATAAAAAAACTTATTCGATTACCAGCGAGAGGAGAGTTTTGATAAACTAGTCCCTTTCATCTTTCCGATCCAAAAATCTTTTATCCCGACAATGAGAACTATCTTAGGTGTTCCCCCTTTGAGGTGTGTTGACCATGATGACCTATCTTGTTGCGATGGTTGAGGGAAGTCCTCGGGGTGAGTATGCCACTCTCCGATATAATTAACCGTTCCCCCAGACAATTGGAAACAATTATCGACTTTCTGTTGATGGTGCTTGCCTCGCCTATCCACTAGGTTTCTCTGTCTAAGATCACCAAATCCGGGCTCAGACAGATCAGTAATAACTATATGCTGGCCTCTTTCTTCGCCAAGTAGCACACCTGCTGCTTCATTATCCTGCATTTCAGTTTGTTTATATTTTTCTAGAACGGCTAAAACATGTTCAGTAATTACGACGAGGTGTCCATTGCTATCTTGATACGTAAGCTCTCTGTCAAACTTCATTGCATACCACGCATTGCTTTTGAGGCAGCAGTACCTTTCTCTTTCCGGTGCGATGGCGAGGGTCTAAGATAAACTCACTGTAAGTCCAAGGCGTGCTTACATTAAGCGTATTTAATACAGCCTCCAACGCCATAGCAGCAGAAATCTGGCTTACTCCAGCGTCATAAACTGTATAAGTATTTCCACAGCTGACTTTTTTTTCTTTAGACAGATCTAGGTCTTTAAAGCGCATGTCGATATGGTCTTGATGGATGCTCTTATCAACCGTCATACACCCATAGCAACTCAGATTGTCATCAACTAAAACCTTAGCTGCTCTGCCATTACCATCATTGAACACATGAACGATAGTAGGCCGTTTGACGGACATCTGACGAACAACAAATGCTAGCCTCTTTGATACAGGGGGGCGACCAGTTGCATCAATAACAATATCGTACTTACTAAGCGTTCCTTCATTGATAGGAAAATTACTATCAAATCCAGAAATACTTTTAGCTAAGTGTGTTGAATTATTAAGCTTTTTAGCTAAAGCTGAGGCTTTATTGCTCCCAAAGTCTGATACAGAAAGTGTATGCCGGGAAAAGTTATGAGGCTTTAGAGTATCTCTATCGTAGAGATGTAAGCATTTCGCACCTAAGCCAGCTCCGTTTCGAACGAGCAACTCTGCTAAATATCCCCCTATTGTACCGCACCCAATTAGAGCAATGCTTTTTGAGCTTAATTCAAACTCCCTCTGTTGATTACGGCTTAATAAGGCGGATTTATCCGCTCTAGTAATTGATAACCGAGCGAACTTGGAGCAAAAACCTTTTCTAGACAAAATTCCGATCAGATTTTTGAAAGACGTTTGCTTCCTCTTTCTTCGGGTTTTCCGCGAACTAAACTGGCACTCAATACTATTTACATCTATCTCTAGATAAAGGGAAACCGGATCTTGCTTCTCAATATCAAGCACAACAATATTTCTTTTTGCTTTTGAGTTAGATAGGCATCGAACAAGATGATCTCTTGCGCTGAAATCAACTAGCTCAAGCCAAGATAGCACCTCTTTAAGATCTTGAGGCGGCCACTCTACACCGGATAACCGACTTGGACGAACCCAGACATAATGAGTTTTTATCGCGGGGCTCTCAGGACGAACCAACTCTAAGTCCCTTTGATTTAGCCAGCTTTGTAAGTACTGATTGGTCCGTAAGTCATGCTCTTTTTTGTCAACCTCTACGGTAATATACTCGCTTGACCGTAGCTTTTCTTTACCTGTCGCTCTTGCTAAAACGGATGTGTAAGTGGAGTGTCTTTGAAGTTCGCTGAGTGAATATAATTCGGCAGTGGAAGACCAGTAAGATACAAATTCATTATCAAGCTCCTCGTCTCCTTTGACTTCATTGTCCATAGCATTTACTGCAATATCCAATGTTGTCTTTATCTGAAGATCTACAGTTTTGTATAGTTCAACTAAGTTATTCGGATTCCAGTCAGCTTCCATTTGTTCGACGTAACACAGGTAGCCTTCATGAGATATATGAGGGATTAGCCGCCCTTGGAGAGCTAGCGGCATATCAATTACAAAGACAGTTGGAAGCTCAATATGCGGGTCACTCGCTTGTATCATTGCAACTTCAAACGCACCATACTTTGTATCGTGTCTTTTTATATAAACCCCACCTAAAATGAAGTATCTCTGTAAAAAGGACTCTTTTTTTAAACGGTTTATAGGTCTGTAACTATAACCAAGCTTAAGTAGAGCCTGATGAGTAATACTCACTATGCTTATCCACTCACCATTGAAGAACTGATTTGTGTAGAAGAGTTTGCTTTGGTTGGTTCCTGACTAAATGCAGGAGCGGCAGCCTTATGCTTAATAAGTTCTGGGTCAAAAACTCGCTCTCCGAAAACTAAAGACAACTTAGATAGAGCATCACTTTTTGATTCAGCTCTTTCTGCTTCTCGTAGTTGTTCGGGTAATAACCTCAACTTGCCAACAATATCCCGTTCTCTATTAGTATGCTGACTTTCTGGCGGAAACAATGGTCTTTCATCAGTGCTATCTGGACTTTCAACCCCTTTAAGAAACTCTTGGTATAAGTTGTCAGCAACAACCTTCATTGTCTCTCCCATATCTTGAGCGTCAACAAAGTGTTGCTGCAAGACTTCAACCGTTGCAGCCATCAAACTGATGGATGATGGACCACCTACTTGCCACTGTGCATCACGCCAAGCTTTCATATACCTACATACTTTTCGCAAATGTTTACCTATACGGCGACACTCGCCTTCAAACCAATCTTCAACAATCTTCGGGTCGCTATTCATCCACTTAGCGCTACCAGGTTCTCCATCTCTAAGAGCAAGGTTTACATTTTCAGAGTCTAGCTTTTCATACTCGAGATCATCTGCCGAATCTTGTATAAAGCCATATGCTTCCGTCCCTACTGACTCATACATTCCGCGACGATTAAAAGCCTTAAGTACAGCGGTTTCTTTTTCCAAGAACTGTTCTTTTGGGATGGCATACATTGGAACATCAATGTGTGTACGTTCTTGAGGGATTTTTATACGGGCACAAGTTCGTTTGCTATCGAACTCCCAGCCAACATTTTCTTCCACTAATGACATAAGGGACGCGTCAACTAGCAGAGTTAAAAGTTGGTGACCAATCTTTGGCTCTGACTCAAAGAAAGTCATTGGAAGGTAAGTCCCATCATCAATATCCATTTCTTGGCCTGGGTGAAAAGGGCGGTTTAAAGTTCTGTATTTGAAGCTACCCTGAGTCCAAAATCTAGGCTTTAAGGCGGAAAGTTCCTTTAAAGTATCTTTGTCCATTTGACTCAACAAACTACTTGCTTCAGTGATTTGTTGATTAGTAAGATACCGAAGCTTTGTGTTTTGTAGACGTAAGTACAGATATTCACTTTTTTGGCTAAATGCCGCCTGATCTTTGGCGACAGCCCCAATCTCCTCAAAGACATTTGTAATACGCTTCCGGATAGTATTACGAAGATACAAGAGCTTTTCATCATCTTCTTTACTGAGAAGAAGTTTACCCATTAAGCCGTCTGTTCGATTAGTGTAGTAGTGGTGTAGATTCCAATTCATGCTAAAGATCCCTTTTCATTGAGGTATCAGATGTCACTTTAGATTTAAATGGCTCTGCTGGTCTAGAAAAGATCAGCTTCAGTCGCTTATCTTTTGCAAACTCTTCATTTGCCAACTGCTGGCCTCTAGAAGCTAGGTTGTCTAGTGCTTCAATAGTAGAGTTATCAAGTGTAATATCTCCTGCAGCTTCATTTGGGACCCTACTATCTAAGTTAATATAGTTGCCGACGGCACCATGTACATTCAACTCTCTTTTTAGCATAAACTGATGTAAAATTTGATTAGCAGTCATAGTGGTAAGAACTAATCGCTCTCCTAATCCCCACATTCCTAGGTAGCCCTTTTTAGCTCTCAATACCTTCGGACTAAGTGCATAATCTTCCCCCATAGTCCCAACATTGAGAACATGAATATCTGAGTATGAAGCATCTGGAAAATCAGTTTTCATATCACCAAAAACCTCATGCAAACCTACAAAGCTAGGATTGTTCGCTACTAATCCTCCATCAGCAAAGTATGCTTTAAGGTCTTCGCAAAAATATGGTTCGAAATAAGTAGGTGCCGCAGATGTGGCTAGAGCAGCATCCACTAACTTCAAAGGCCCATCACGAGTGAAATTTGGGTTATGTGGCGTCTTAAAAAACTGAGGACGACCCGTTGATAAGTTGACAGTAGGGATCATCACTCGCCTATTAAGATCGTTAAATGTTGTGTTTTCACCAATCATTTCAATAATGGTTTCTTTTAATGGTTCCGTTTTATAAGTGGCACCAAATGCTTTCTTGATTTTTTTCAGTGAATTATTGAACCATTTATGCCGAGGGAATATCTTATCGCCCTTGCTATAAAAAACATCCTTTAGCTCTCGTGCAGATTTTCCCTCGGCCAATCCTAAAGCGAGAAGTCCTCCAATGGATGTACCTGTGATCAGATCAAAATAGTCACCAATCTTAATCGTCCTCTCGTTTGAAGACTCTTCAAGGATCCGCTCTAATTCAGCTAACACGCTAATAGTAAACAGGCCTCGGACGCCCCCGCCATTGAGGCTTAAGACTCGGATTGCATTTGAGGGAAGGAGGTTGTCGCTCATTTCTTTTCCTTAAATTTGATGTTACTGGAGCGCTTGATAAATGCAATCTGCATTTATAGTATTCATTCCATATATTGACGCCTAAATAGTAACTAAGCACAAGATATGGGTATATAAAGCATTTTTCAATAGCTTGAAAAGGATAAAATGAACGATAATTTCAAAGAGGGATCTTTCTTGTTAGTGTCTGCTAACCCTAGGCCGTAGGAAATGCGTTCTGTTGATATATACAGTGAGCATATTTGTGCATTAATTATCTGGGAATAATTTTGTATTGAATTTATACAGGACGCAGATGGACCTCATGGATCATCAGGCTTGGTTAGAATTGTATAGACACGATTGTGTGCTTTTCGATACCAAAAGTTATCCGCACTGCTCTAATTTAGCAAATTCTCTAACACAAAGATGTTCGTGCGACGTGAAGTCGCATGAAGCGCTGTTCACCGCGATAAGAGTGAACCGTTTGTATCACCAGACGACCCTAAGGCTCTGAATAAAGCAGCGAGCCTGACAATGTAACGAAGTTTGGCTCTGTGCCAGACGGGAGCAAAACCGTGAGGGGACGCTCCTCCTGATAACCACGAATTGGGTGAGTGCTAGGGAATCAGTATGATGAACGAAAGTGAATCCATGTAAGGTGCGTTATGCTTGAAGCAGCGGAAGTGGTTAATACGCTGTAGCCAAACGGCGAAGGGAATAGGAAAGAGGTTGGACAATACTCTTTCGTGATCGACAGGCTCCCCGCACTATAGTGGGCATCTAACCTGATATTGCGCGACATGCGGAACACGGTAAGCCAGTATCGTTCCTTCGGGAAAGCTGTCTGTGAAGAGAGCCGATAGCGGTGCTGGTAAAGGAGGTTGGAAAAAGCGAATGCTGCATTGTAATGATGCAGATACAGACGGATGTCTGACACGAAAGTGTGCCCACTTCCAACTGGTCTCCCGTTGCAAGATGATTTGGAAAACTTTATTCAAGAAGGAACGCAGATGATCTCTTCTCATGAAGTGAGTGCCCCTTCTGGCAGCGCCCAATGGCAATCCTTCGACTGGAAAGCGGTTGAGCGCCATGTGTTAAGGCTCCAGATGCGCATTGCAAAAGCAATCCGAAAAGGTAAACACGGTAAGGCAAAAGCACTACAGTGGATACTGACTCACTCGAAAGCAGCAAAGCTTCTCGCTGTTCGTCGAGTATCACAAAACAAAGGCAGTAAAACGCCAGGAATTGACGGCGACATCTGGAACACCGATGCACGTCGAATGGCGGCAGTCAGTTTACTGAGCAGAAAAGGCTATCGAGCCAAGCCGCTCAGAAGAATCTATATCCCAAAGAAAAACGGCAAACTCAGACCATTAGGTATCCCGTGCATGATAGACCGAGCGCAACAAGCGTTACATCGTCTAGCACTAGAACCTATATCGGAAACAATTGCCGACCCTAACAGCTATGGCTTTAGACCCAATAGAAGCGCAGCCGATGCAATACAGCAGTGCTTCAAATGCCTGTGCAAAAAGGGAGCAGCACAATGGGTTCTTGAGGGGGATATCAAAGCTTGTTTCGACAAGATAGGTCACCAGTGGCTACTTGATAATATCCCGATAGATAAAAGGATGCTCAAGCAATGCTGGAATGTGGCTATATAGACAAGGGACTGTTCTACAAAACAGCAGAGGGAACACCACAAGGCGGGATAATTTCACCTACCTTGATGTTGCTCACTCTTGTCGGACTAGAAAAGCTAACTAAGTCTATCGCTCGCAAGACAGGCAGCAGAGTAAACTTTATAGGTTATGCTGACGACTTTGTTATCACGGGGTCTTCAAAGGAAGTCCTAGTGAATGACATTAAGCCGCAACTGATGGCTTTCTTACAAGAAAGAGGTTTAACGCTTTCTGAAGAGAAAACGCATGTGACTCATATTAATGATGGCTTTGACTTTCTTGGCTTTAACGCCAGAAAGTACAAAGGAAAACTGCTCATTAAACCGAGCAAGTCCAACGTATTATCATTCTTACGAAACATGCGTGACCTCATCAGAAAACACGCAACAATCCCAGTAGCCGATCTCATCAAGATGATGAATCCAAAACTACGAGGATGGGCGAATTACTATCGCCATTGTGTTGCTAAACAAACCTTCGGCTATGTTGGCCATCAGATGTTTCTAGTGTTATGGCGATGGTCAGTCAGGCGTCACCCAAACAAGGGGCGTAAATGGATCGCACACAAGTACTTTCTAAACTATCAAGGGCAATGGATTTTCCATGGCTGGTTTAAAAAGGATGGACTGTATGGCGTGATCCGACTGTTTCAAATCGGTCAAGTGCCAATCAAGCGACATGTAAAAATCATGAGTCAAGCGAACCCGTTCGATCCTTTTTGGGAAGGTTTTCTCAATGAACGTAAGGTGAAAAATACAGGTCGTAACTCATGGTTTGACCCTGTTGCCACTGCTTTGTGAGTTGCTGGGTAACAATAACGCCTTAGTGGAGGCTTGAGCCGTATGCAGTGAAAGTTGCACGCACGGTTCTCAGGAGGGCGGCATCTGGTAACAGGTGTCGCCTATCCGACAAGAGTGTGCGGCGTTTTAATGGCAAACCTTGTCTTGATTCATTCTTCGAGCTAAAAAACTTATCACGCAGGTTGCGTGATGCAACTTGCGTGATGAGTTTGCTTTTATTTGTGGAAAAGACCAAGTAATAAATAAGTAAAGATATCGTTCCAATCAATCAGGTTTATATTGTCTTTTTCTCTATTAGGTGCTTCCTCTAGACTAAAGCGCCTCCAACACTTTAGGTGCTAACAGGTTCCTGCATGTACAAAATTGATACAAATTGGTTGAAGGGATATTGCATCCTGAATTTTCTACATGCGATACCAAAACTTATGCATATTTTTGGTATATGTACTAAATTCAACGTTACTTTTGGTATTTGCGCTCAAATACACGACCAGAAAAGTGTGAAATACCAAAACTAGAGTTAAATTTTGGTATTGGTTTTAAACAGTAGTTCCTTTGGGAACACCTCAATTAAGATGTATGTACGCTAGACGTGTTGCCTCTTGGCGCTGATAATTAACACCATTAAAATTGATTCAAATATGTATTTGGACGTTAGACCACAAGGAGCGCCTCAATGCGTGACCCTAAACGAATAGAAACTACGCTTTTACTTTTGAAGGAGCTTTGGGGCAACAATGCTGACCTTCGGTTCAATCAGTTGATGTATAACCTTCAACGAGAGTTTTCACTCGAGAACGATGGTAAAGGGCAAATCACGGAAATCTCGCAAGAGGGTATTCAGCATGTTGGTTATGATCTGTTTTACATAGAAGATGACATTTTCATTCAATTTCTAGAGAGAAAGCTAACGCAACAACAGCGCTAGCTTTTGGTTAGATAACAAAACATCGTTGAAAGTTGTGAAAGAATTACTAGTGGTTGCTACTCTGCATGAACTGCCTTGGTAAATGCAACGCACATCTGTTGTATAACATTACGGTGGACTTTCTGGATATTGCGGGCACGACCCTCACTCACAATAACTCTACTCATCAAGCGAGTAACTGCTTCACGACGCTGTTGGTCGGAAAGGCGAATTCTTTTAGTTTGTTGTGTCATGTCGTATATCTTAGATGGCTAGCCGCGGATTTCATTCGGTAACGATTAGACATTAATATAGCTTTGACCTTGTATCGCGTCTACACTCACCTAAACAGGTTCAATAGATTGGGCTAATTCTTGCCCTTTTATCTGTAAGGGTATGAACCCCTGTTACCGTAAAGAGAGTTGCATCCTGAATGATCTTATGAATATCTGTGTTAGAGGGCTCTTTAAAGGGGAGGTCTGGCAGTTCCACCGCAAATTTCCAGTACCAGTAAATGGCACACATATCAAACGTCCAATTAGGACGATATTTTCTAAGTCTCTTATCGCTGGTGACAATCAGCCTCTTTCCTAAAATAGGAACACAGTCGTTATAACTAGTCATACAGTGCCTTTGAAACTGTTCTCACCTTTTATTTTTGCGTAAAATATGCTCATAAAGTAAAAGGAATACCAAATGAAAAACAGATGGTTAGGTATGGCTTGTGTGCTTCCTTTATTGGTTGCGTGCAATAGCAAAAGTTCAGCAATTAAGGTGTCTAGCGAGACCGTTTCACAAAAGCAAATCGATACGATTGTGTCGAACATCAATAAGTTCTACCCAGAGGCAACCCAAGAGCAAAAGCAGAAAGCGGCAGAAGTGGTGGTACGAGCTATCGAGAACATGGTGTTCGTCGAAGGCGGAAGCTTCGATATGGGTGATTTCAAGATGGATTGTGATTTCCCAACAAAAACTGAAAACCGCTTAGATTGGTCTCCAGACGCGCAGTGTTTTAACTTTGCTACTAATCTATCTGGAGCCCAACATTTACATAAAGTTACTCTCGATTCTTATTCGATTTCTAAATATGAAACTAGCTTTTTAGATATGGAATGGATGCGTCAAATAAATGGATTACCGGTAGCCCTCACTAACTTCATTAGTGTAATTCCTTTGAAGACAAAGCGTATGGAGCGGACAGATGAAAAATATAAGAAAGCTATTGAATACAATTTGAAAAACAATGAGGCTGCATATACAAAATCTTGGCAAGAGGCAAAGGATTACTGTCAGTGGTTGGGCAAAGTTTCCACTTTAGAATTTGATATTCCGACAGAAGCGCAATGGGAGTTTGCGGCAAGGAGTCGCGGACAGCATTACTACTATGCAACCAATGATGGTTATCGTTCCCTAACTGAAGGACAATATTTTGATCCAGATATGGGTAAATATATAGATATACTCCCTTCAGAAGTAAATAGTAGTACGAGTAGTGAAGAATATATTGGTCAATGGCCAGCAAATCCTCTGGGGATATATGGGATGAGTAATGGTATTCAGGAGTGGGTTAATGATTGGTATGCAAAAGAGTATTACCTAAACTCACCTGAACACAACCCGCAAGGACCGGAAAATGGTATTCAAAAGGTTGTTCGAGATGGTGGCGGAGTAAAAACCTTTGACCGTTTTGGTAAAGATCCTGTTCTTGACGCTTACTCCCCAACCCACAGCTTCCGTTGTACGATTCACGATTCAAAACCGATTTCCAAATAATATTGGCCCGAAAGGGCCAATATTTAAACGTATTGGTTAGGCGTAGACCCACCGTAGATTGATGCATATTGCTGATTTACATGAGCTAGCTTGCGTGCAAAGGCTTTACCTTTGTAAGGAGCAAATGGGGCATTTGCTACCTCTTTACTTAAGTTCTTCTCAGCTAGTGATGCCACCCACCTATTAAACTCTCGTTGTTGAGACCCATCAAGAATGGCATTTAGACGTTGGATGTTATCAAAAAGAGTATCCTCCCCACGTTCTTTTTCTCCCTTTTCATTCATTCTCGCTAAGATCTCTTCAAACTTGTGCCAACTGTAAGTACTTTGTGACAACAAAGTGCAAATAGCGTCTTCTTGCTTTTCTTCCCAATTTAGAAGAAACGTTCGAGTAAGAGTATCTAGCATTCTGCCTATTGCTTCCGGCGGAAGCTGATCAAACGGTACACCGCTACGTGTCGATGTGTTTAAAATTCTATCGGAAAGAACGGCCGCCTCTTTTTCTAGAGCTAGGTATTTTTTTCTCTCAGCCTTTATAAAATCAATACTAGCTTTCCCAGCAGTAACTGCCATTTTAAGGGCATCATCTGGCGATTTGATAATATCAGCGGCAGCAAATGCAAAATAAGCAGCATCAACCAAGTATTCATACGCTTGGTTATTGATGTTCTTCAGCATCCGGTAATCTACATACTGAAGTCCTTGCCAGATTACTTTCGCTAAATTCCAAATTTCTTGTGCATTGATAGCAACCGCAAAACCGCCGCCACCGCCTGCCCCCCAAACCAACTTCGCAGATAGTTTTAAAAAAAATTGCCCCCCACGAAGGTAAAGCTCGAAATCTGCGTTATAACCACCACCAACGGAAACATTACCTTCGGTCTGAATTTCAGCCAAAGAGTTAAAGTTTGTGATTTGATCTATTTCTGGCGCTTTCCATTGAACGCCACCTGCAAACTCACCACTTAACTGGCCACCACCAAAAACACTGGCCTTGATGCCTATTTGACCGCCTCCTGCGATGCCCATGCTCACATGAGGGTCAAACAATATCCCTACATCATCACCCGTTTCCGGTCTTCTGTTACTGATACCTGCTTTTGCTTGAGCAACTACGCCCACAAAACAACCCACTTTCATTTTGGCATTAAAGCGAAAACTGCCAAAGGAGTGTAAGGCTGGCTGACCATTCGCATCGGTGTAATTTAGGCATGGCGTATAACCCGCATCGCTAGGTAAGAAGACTTCTGCCGTAATGGCCGCTTCAAAAGCAGAAAAGCCCGCAGAAGCACCTACACCTAAATCTACGTTTCCTTTCGCATTACCGTGCTCATCCTTCTCAAATGGGTTTAACTCAGCATCGACAGCCGCTTGCATTCCCCAGCGACCAAGTTGCGCCTCAGAACTCACCGCAAACATTGTATTGCCTTCATCGTCGCGTAAGAGTGTATCCGTCGATTTCCATTCAGCAATTTTTCCACCGGGCGCCTGCCACTTCGCAAGGTTAGCTTTAATATCAGGAGCTAGCTTTTTCTGCTCAAGGTCGCTGGTGATATCGTCAGCGATAGCTTTACCAAATTCTTTGATATTTCCCGTACGTAATGCTCGGTTTGCGTTGTTGGTATTAGAGGTGTTTCGCCAACTATTACGAACGGTAGTTTCCTCTTGAAAGAATGCTTCTCGAACATAGGTGTAAACGCCGCGATTAATCGAGTACAACTCTCTAACCCCAGTATTTGTTACAATGCCATCCAATGCTCTCTCTTTTACCGCCATTTTTTTAGCATCAACAGGCTTGCCAGAAGAGCTCTCTTTGGTTGGTGGGACTTTGGCCATCTTTTCCCACGTCGCAAGCTCTTTCTTAAGGTTTGGTACGACTGTCGCAGTCAAACGCTCTTTTAGCTCAATGGCTGAATCTTCGGAGCCAAACCAATTTGAGTATTCCTCAATGTAGCGGATACGCTTTTTCAACTCGGTTACTTTAGCGTTAGCCATTCGCTGGTTTTCTAAAGCTTTTTCTCTCTCAGCCTTTTCTTTTCGAGACTGTTCTGCTTTGACACTTGCTGGATTCTTACGGCTGGGATCTGGCAATATGCCTGCGTATATCAGGTCGGCGCATAGGGCTTCTCGCTTTTGCGTATGCTTTTCCAACTCAGCCCATGTTTCTTTGCCCGTTGGAGCTTGATGGACTAGGTCACTGTAGCATTGAAATAACTTCGTCGTTTCTTCGATTTCCTTATCAAGCTTTTCCACCGATTCTTTCGTTAGGCAATAGAATCGGTTCGCTGATTCACCCGTGGCAAAAATGATATCTTCAATTTCCTTTGGTTCACACAAAGGCGCCGCCACAATTGTCCCTTTCTCTTTTGGACACATTTTGGCGATTGGCTCTACCGGAAACTCGACAGGGATAGGCTCTTCCTCTTCCTGACTAGGAAGGATTAAGGTATCGCCAACTTGGATTAAATCAGGATTTGGTTGGTACTTGGGGTTTAGCTCTAACAAGATGTTGAAGTTAACACTTTGTTCGATACCGATGCCAATAAGGGTGTCACCGGGTTTAATTACGTAGGTTTTGTTACTCATGAAACGCGTCCATTACCATTGCTGCGCAATGTTTTGCATTGTGCTCAGTTGTTCTTGCGAGAGTGTCCAAGGTTGAATTGACGTAGTAGCCTTATTAGCGTGGAATAAGTTAATACTTAGCCATTGTTTGCTATGCCAATGCAGAGATGAGAGTAAAGGAAACATTTGTCGTCGCTCCTCATCACTTAATGCTGCCATTAAAGGTACTAGAGTTCTGGGCTCATAAAATCGAAACAATGCTTCTCCTTGATTGCGCGATACAAAGAGACGCTGACGCAATGAGGTTGCGACCTCCGAAGAAGAGTAAGATGGCGAACTCCAAACCAAACAACCACAAGGGGTCTGGCTCATCTTAGCTACGCATGCCTGAAGAGCCTCTTCTGATGATCCGATAGAAACTAAGACAGGCCCCTCATTGAGGTGTGATAGACGAGTACCAGCCATCAACGGGATAACCTCGAATGACTCAAGATGCGCCTCCAATTTCTTTTTCCATTCAGGCCAAAGAAGAGGTTCGATAATCGCGTACGCTTGTTGATTCGTAATTAGGTTCGGTTGGGCATTACCTTGAATTCGCCAGTTTGGATTTAGCTGTGTATTTGACATGTTTTACCGCTCCCACAATCACACAGTTCTTGCATTAAGCCACCATCTTCAACAAACCCTTTATAAGCGGCCGGAGACATAACAGGTGGTGTTTTCTTCGCTATAGATAATCCTTTAGGACGCCTTGTAGAAACACTGCTGTTGCCGTTTGCCGCGCCGCCCGGATTGATATCTACTTTTCCACCCGTTGCGGTGACACTACTCGCACCATCAATCGTAATGGAGGTGCCGTTTAAATGGATGTTGCCGCTGCTCTTTAGCACTAAGCTGGATGCGCCAACGAGGAGCTTGATTTCATCCGCAGAGACCACCGCTGTTTCGCCATCAGAGCGGATAGAGGTGTTGCCGTTGACTTCGACACTGAGGTTATTGCCGATGCTATGTGTATCGTCAGCCCCCACATCAATAGAGCGCGATGCCATGATTACCGTGTTTTGGTCTTGTCCTACATCCAATGAATCGTCTTTACCAATCAAAGTTTGACGATTTTCGTCGATGTACAAGTCTCGGTTGTTAGCTATTTTCTCGGATTCGTTGGCGTTGTAAGTAACGTGAACATCTTCATCAACTTGCTCCATAAAGGTTTGCTTAGTGATGGAGGTTTTATGCCCATCAATGACTTCTTTACGGTCGCCTAAGATGTTGTTTTCTTGGTTGTTGCCGACTTTTAACTCTTCATCATTACCGATATCTCGGTAACGGTTATTGAGCACTTTGGTCTTCATGTCTTTTTGAGCACGGAAGTGAACCTCTTCTTGGTCACTCTCATCCTCAAAATACATTTCGTTGTAACCTTCAGCCTTATGGCTTTGGGTTCTGAACACGGTGCGCGTTTTGTTTTCTGGTAATGGGTATGGCGGCGTGTGTAGACCGTTGTACACCGCGCCCGTCACTAATGGGCGGTCTGGGTCGCCTTCTAGGAAGGTCACAATCACTTCATGTCCAATGCGAGGTAGATAGACTGCTCCCCAGTTTGGTGCTGCCATTGATTGACTAACACGCAACCAACATGAACTATGTTCATCACTTTGTGCGTAGCGATCCCAATGGAACTGAACTTTGATGCGTCCATATTCATCGGTGTAAATTTCTTCACCCGCAGGACCAACCACAACGGCAGTTTGAGGACCATCAACGACAGGTGACGCCATTTTAGGTGCACGGAATGTCACGTCTCGTGGTAAGCAGATAAACTGATTGTGATAAGTTGTAGGCTCATCGCTCGACTCTTCTTCGTGCACACGAGGGTTAAAGCCTGTGTGCATCACCGTCAACATGAGGTAATCACGGTTGATGCCAGAGCGAGGATGCTGGCTGATATCGAAGCTGTAGCCTGAGGTAAGACGCATGATGTCGCTCGCGGCTTCAATCTGATGACTGTCCACCGTGTATTCGGACATCCACTCTGTTGCACGCTGCTGACCTAATTCTGGCGTTGTGTAACGACCAAGATAGTCGTAGCGCTGCAAATCAAAGTTTGGGCCTTCATCGGCGCTTGTACCTTGCGGAATTTTTGGCGTGAGATAGTTGTAATCGCCGTAACTCACTAACCCAGTACAAGTTCGATGGGTTTGCTCAAGGTCGAAAATATGCTCTCGGTCTGGCGTGCCACCACCTTGGGCATGATAAATCACTGGTCCTAGGTAAGAAGCATTGATAGGCGAACTGATAAGCTCTGGTATCGCATCATTGCTATCGACAATGACCATGGAATGTCCAGCGTCGCTATGTTCGAAATAGTACCAAAGCCCGTGCTCTGCCATTAATCGCTGAACAAAGTGCTGGTCATTCTCACGGTATTGAAGAACGTACTCTTTCGCTTCGTATTGCGCTGACAACTCAAAGCGGTAATCGCTCATGCCTGCATCATCAAAGACCTGACGAAGGATGTCCGGAGTGGTTTGCATTTGGAAAATACGACAGTCTTGGCGCTGAGTGAGAAACCAAAGGTGTGGAACCAAGGTAATATGATAGCGCGAGAAGCGGCGACCAGAGCCTAAGTAGCGGAGCTCAGAGATGCTGCCGTTAAACTGACGAGCCGTTCCCACCCCTTGACCAAACAGGCTCAGAACACCCATTTTTCGACTTAAGGCATCAAACGTGATGGTATCGTCATAGGACAATACCGTTAGATTCACTTCAAAGGGAGAAGAGACTGTTTCCGTGACCCGGAAGCTTTCGACTTTAAATGCACCGGAGAATCCAGAAACATCAAATGTGAAGTTTACATCATTAACCATACCATTCGGCTCTTATGACAACGAGGAAATAAGCGGAAAAGGATTCACCGCCACACGCTAAATAGTCGAACTGTATCAAGCTCTAGAGCACTCATCACCGTGGTGATTTGACGGAAAATGTGAGCATTCAATAGTGTATTCGATTGAGTAGGTAGAGAGATAGGATGTTCCAATCTGAAAGTTCACACTTTGTATAGTGATATGAGCGGATTAAGGCCATCTCTAACAGTTCAGTTTTGTGATATTGGTAAGCAAAAATATTTGAGAGTGACACGATACTTTAAAGAAGTTGCCCTAGAAGAAGATAAAAATTTGAGCCCGTAACGAATTGTTTTATGGATTAATACTCATCATGATTTGCCTGCCAGTCAAACTGTGATTAAATGCGCTTTAGTGCATATTTAAGGGAAGATTAATGGCAAGGAAAAGTGATGGCATCATCTGGCATTTGATGGATGCACCATGGTGGTTAAGTGTGATTTTATCGATAGGTGTGTATGTCGCCCTTTCATACGTATTACCAGAGCTTGCTGCCAGCAGTAACAACTTTGTTTTTAATGCTGGCGCCCCAAATCTTTCCATGTTCGCACCGTATTTTGCGTTGCTGTTTTTCATTCCCGCGCCGATTGCCTTTTTTAAACAATTTCAGAGAAGGCAGAGGTATCGGACGACCACTTCACATATTCGTTCGAGACGAGTAACCACGCCATTTCACCAATTAAACTGGCTAGAGTTTGAATCCTATGTCGGCGAGCACTTTAAGCATCAAGGTTATACCGTGAAGCAGTCTTTTTCACAAAAGCCTGACGGCGGCATTGATATTTGGTTGACGAAAGATGGTGAATTGAGCCTAGTACAATGTAAACACTGGAAGGCCAAGAAAGTTGGCATTCAGGTACTTCGAGAAATGTACGGTGTCATGATAGAGCACCACGCAAGCAAAATGATTATCGTCACGTCAGGAGACTTTACTTCGGAAGCCATTGCTTACGCGCAAGATAAACGCCTGTGGTTGGTCAATGGCTCAGAGCTGGTTCATATGATTGAGGATGGACGGAGCTTTGAAAATAAACCACCAAAGCCAACGAGCGACGTGAAACCGGTACCGAAAGTGTGCCCAAACTGTCAGTCTGTCCTTGTAAAACGAGTGGCGAAACGAGGAGTAAATAAAGGGAAGGCATTCTATGGTTGCACTTCGTTTCCAACGTGTCGATACACGATTGATTATTCAAAGCCTAATTAGCGATGCTGCTCCTAAAAGGCGTCTGATTAATGAGCGGTAATTGGCGTGTTTTGCTCAAAAACAAAAAAGGATAAAGACAGACTGTGGGCGGCTTTTCACATCCTTGTACGTCCCTATAGCTGTACTCAATGCTCTCACTTTAACCCACAGCTCGAAAAGCCGCATCGCTAGTTTAAGAGGCTTCTAAAGCACCAACAAGTGGGGATTGTCATCATACTTTGAAGTTATAGCGAGTCTCCCAAAATAGTATATGGAATCCACGTATTTACAAAGTGATTTAGCGATAACAAAGTTAAGATGCGTACGTATATTCGGCTTCTTGATGAAGGAGCTACCTTCTAGCCTTTGATGTTTGCGCACCTACCGTCCTTATCGAGCTAGCAGCTTCATGAGCATTACATTTCGGACAGGTTTTCAGTAGGTTGGTCTTACCTTTTGTGCTTCATCATTTTGTAAAATTATTGAATTTAGTAATGACTATTCAGTGAGTAATACAGGTTTATATTCGGTGTCATGACGGAGCATCGCCCATGCAGTCCGTACTACCTTGTTAGCTAAAGCGATACAGGCCTTCTTAAAACCAATACGGTCGATAATACTTCTGAGCCACTTATCCTTTTGAGTTTTGGGCCGTTCAGGTAGTCGCCCAACATACGACATCGCTCCTAAATAGAGCAGAGATCGAAGCTCTTTCACGCCACCGCATTTATCAATGCCAATCATAATAACTTTGCCGCCAGAACTATGCTGTTTCGGAGTCAAACCAACAAAAGCTGAAGCTTGTCTTCCATTCTTGAATTGTTTTCCGTCGCCAAGCGTGTTGTATAGCATTGCTGCAGTTGCCTCACCAACACCTTCTATCTTCATTAACCGCTGACACGGCTCTATTTGTCGTGTCAAAGCATTCTTTTCTTTCTCGAATGAGATGAGCTGTGCTTTTAATTCTTTGTACTGCTCCCAGAGCATAGATAGAACGGACACAACAGTTTTAGGTATTTGAGTTTCACCATCGAGTGCGGCATGAACAGAAGCTTTCAGGCCTTTCTCACCCCTAGGGTTAGCAACTCCATAACTTAAAATGGTACTTCTGATATGTAACCCTAAAGAAGCTACTGTGCGTGACAAAAATCGACGACTGCTTTCTAAAGATTGCATCGATTGTTGCTCAAGTGACTTGGGGCGACTGAACTTAATTCCTATCTGGATAGCTGCATTAGCAATTGCTAGTGCATCATTATGATCGGTTTTATGACCCTCTAAGTAACCTTTTACTTTCTTTGGGTTAATGAACCGCACTTCATGGCCGTACTTTTCTGCCAACTGTCCCCAATAGTGGCAACCACAACATCCTTCCATAGCAACAATTGAGGGCTTTGCTTTAGCAAGAAACTCTTTCATTTTTTTGCCGACTAAGAGGTCTATTAGACAGCATTTCACCATGAATACTGATATGACACACTTGAAGAACATTTTTTGCTAAATCGATAGCGATAACATTATTCGTCAACATATTAGAATCCTCGAATTTTCGTGACTCTGCTAAGTGTAGATTGACAGAGAAGGAGTGGATTCCATACATCAAGATAGGCTACTGATAATTCGAGGGATAACATTTGTTATCTTGGTTTGGCTATCTTGTTACTTTCGGTGGTTTGCCGCAATACTTGCCAAATGTCGGGTAAGCGGTGACCTAGCCTTTGTAACGTCATCACAATTTGAGATTGGTGATGTTCATCCGTTGGTGCGCCATGACCAAAGCGCAACTCTTTACAGCGTTGAGCTTGTGCTAGATGGTCAAAATCAGCCGTCAACTCTAACAAGGCTTTTTCTACTTGCCGGTAGTTAAAGCAACCTATCGACAAGGTTTGCGCGATGATGCTCAGCCCTAAGTGCATCGACATCATTTTTTGCAGCTCGCGCTGAATATCGGCACTATCATCAATGCGGTACTGCTCGTAGAAGGGCACTAAGAGCGGATATATGTGTGATGGCTTTAGGTTTGACATTAGACGCTGGCGCACGACTAAGGACGAGGCGTTAGGATGGCGTTCTAAAATATGTTCGATGCGACGCTGTAATTGTGCATCATTGAGTCTTCCCATCTCTTCTCAACGTTCAGCATTCAGATAACGTCATTTTGCCATATTGCGTCTCAAGCTTGACCAAGTATTTTGAGAGTTGTGTCGTATAATGGGAGCATTCATCGTCATAACACAGCAATACCATCATGCCTTGTAAACCTATTGATAATAAACTCTTTCTAGAGCACCTCAATGCGCTTCTTTCACACACTCGTGATAGTCGAACCGCTACGCCGGATGTGTCCGCTCTTTTGCCATTTGTTCGAGATGTTGTGCTTGAGGAAGTCGTCATCCACTGTCGAGGCAATCAAGCGAAAGCCTCAAGAATACTAGGATTGAATCGAGGTACGCTACGCACCCACGTGCGTCGAATAAACAAACAAAACAACTATGGCGCTCAATGACGGCGCTTGAGTACCTCTACTGACCGCAGAACTAAACCACTCTTTGATTTTGAATGCTTTATTGGGCAAACGGCACAGCTATTTTTTTCGCTCTCTCAGATACGACAAAGCCACAGGCAGGACCTGTGGCTTTGTATAACAGCGACAGAATGTTTTTCATTCAATTTGAAGAGGGAACGCATTCTGTGTGCAGCGCTGGGCGTTTTATCACCACAATAGGGAGGGAAAACACCTAAGCTTATCAGATGTCCTCGGTGGGCTGCTTTGCAATTATGCCAAGTTCAAATCGATACCATTACTTCTGGCCAGATAGTAAATAGTAACTCAAAGAAAAAGCAGGAATACCCGAGGCTCTCGAGCATAGTCTAAAATTGAGCGTTGAAAATCGCAAGTTTACCAGATGTCAAAATTAAGATAGTTGACGGTATTTTCCCTAAAAGAGTCCTGAAATGAACTTCTAGCAGCAAGTCATCATAAGAATAAATTGTCCAACAGGTTGTTGGACAAATTCTCGTTCCCAATTATGCAAGAGGCTCTTGCATAATTACGAAACAAGTTGTTTCGTAAGTCACTTTTGCCCCAAAGAATGTTAGCAAAGTTGAAAGTACGAGTACTTGTTAAATGTTATTTCAACACATGGGTAAATGGACAGGCAAATCACAGAGCAATCCTGTAGGTAAGAATAGAGCCCTCACGTGAGGGCTCTTCAGTTATTTTACACTATAAGATTTAGTGTAATTATCGACCAAATCTTGACCGCGCAGCTTATATGCAGTCAATTTATCTCGTATAGCAGCAATATTATTGAATTCATCATTTGATGATATCGACTCAAAGAAACTTCTTGCGTTATTTCGCAACTCTTCCAGTTTTTCTTCGTCGATGATCCTAATTTCTGGTTTTGGGGATGATGCATATTCGAATGATGTAGAAGGGTGGATCATTATTGGTGTATGTGTGCTTGTAAAATCATAATTATCAAGAAACCATTGTGAAGATCCATTTAGCTGGTTGCAGTACCCTTTACTTATGTTTTCAGAGGTCGCCTCGTTTTTGCATTCGATAACTAGGTAGTGTTGTCTACCAATAGACCATAGATTGTCAGGTCCTTTATTATAAGAGACCTCAGGTCTTTGACTATTGAAACCTAACATTTTTGCTAAATCATCTATTGCTGCTTCGAATCTGTTCGCAGAATTAGGTTTGAAATGTAGATCTTCAATTATGGCGTTCGCAGCAACAATCATCTTGCTTTTTATAAGGAATTTACTTTGAAGATAACTAGAACACTGCTCTGCTTGTTCATGTGTTAAATTGTTGACTTTCTTGTAATCTAGTCCTGCTAGCGGTTTCAACAGCCTTTGATTTAAAGCATTTGCTGAAAGGAGTATTCTTTGAGCTGCTGATTCATCGTGAATATTTGTATATTCTGCGAGTATTTGCTTCAGATATCCTTGTAGAGCTGAATCTGTACACCCGTTAGCTGCTTGCTCAATAGTCTCACAAGCTTTTAGGGTATTTCCTCGTACTGCGTATAAATATGCTTCATACAGTGATAATTTTATGCTTTTTACACCAACTCTTTCTTCGTATGTCAGTGAAGCAAGTTGCCCTTTGCTTACTCCGACCCAGCTTGAATTTTGCAAAAAGCAATAATCCATCAATTGTTCAAGCTCTGTTGCAGGCTTACCTTTAACTTGTTCGGCAATTTTCTCTGAAAGCTCCATTTGTGATCTTGTTGCCGGTGAAAAATTCTCTATAGCATTTTCTGTGTAAATTGTACTCGTTAATCGCTTTCCAGTAAGCATGACTACGCAGTAGTCGTCGTTTGAACGAACGCCTCGACCCATACCTTGTTCAATCCGCTGGATTTTCTCAACATTGTCATAATTGCTAGACATCAACGCAGATTGCTTTACACGATCAATCAAATGTCTTGCGTCAGGCAAACCATCAATGACCAAAAGCCTACAAGCATTTTGAGGTAAATCTATACCATCATATCTATTTGTTAAGACAACTAGCCCTACGTGCTGAGTCTTTAGACGTGATACTCCTTCACTTATGTTGCTAGAAGTCAAAGTTAGATCTGCGATGTTAGACCACTGCTGTGCTCGATATATGGACGGAGTAATTACAACGACATTGTGTTTTTTCGATACGCGACTGCATAGGTCTTTAATATCTTGGTCAGTTATTTGAGGATTAATTACTTGAGGTAGCAAGATCATACGGTCACCGACATCACCAGCAATGTCAGGTGTAATCGGATTGGATAGCTCATTGGGCATCACTCCGAAATGTGTTGATAGGATACTGTCATCTGCTAGCGTTGCTGTCATAAAGATCTTTCTTGATGCCTTTTCTAATGCAGGTATCACGGAAATAGGTATAAAGTGAGGGGATATCTCTATTCGACTAGAACTAAATACGCAGTTTGATAACAATAGGTGACTCTTAAGGAGTGGGTAAGAGAATTCGATACTTCGATCACTTTTTCCTTTTACTAGTATTTCAGTCACAGCAGATTGGTGTTTTTGCCAGCTCCAAAAAGGGACTTGCAAGAATGCACTTGGGTCGCCATTTATTATTTCATTGTACTTTGCTGTATTTTGGGAACTCAATGCACTAGCAAATGTACTTAGTAACTCGGTATAAATAGGAGATGATTGTGGTATAGACATCGTAAATTGTTGATCTACCGTGTCTAAGCATGCATGAGCATCATCTATGATGATACTTCCAATAGGTATTTTGATACCGTCGTCATCCACTCCAAAGACAGAACGCCCATTTACTAACTTGTGGATGTTAACTATAAGTATACTTTTTCCTGAAAGGTACCTCGGATCGTGTGGGTCTTCTGTTATTTCAATTCCTATTTCTCTGGCTTCTGAAACAACTTGTGCAACGAGGTAGTTATCAGGAACGACGTAAACAGCAGGCCCCTTTTTTTCGTTTAAACAACTTTTTAAAATGAGAAGCCCTACTGCCGTTTTTCCACCACCAGTATTCATTTTGACTACTAAATTATTAGTATCCTTCCTCTCGTACCATTTAGCCCAAACTTGACTCTGAACATCTCTTGGGTATTGGAATTTGCCGCTAATCTTAGGCAAGGCTTGGAAGATTTCTCTTGGAATGTAGGAGCTATCGACAGGGTTAGTGCCCCCTAATTGGCTAAAATCTAACATGTTATGTCCTTAGTATTATTCAATCTGTGATTAAGCAACATAATACATAACGGTTCTCTTTTTTTCTTGCCCTAGTTCACGAGGGGCGGTAATTTGTGTTATAGAATTCCAATAAGTTAGGCATGTGAGCGTTCTTATCCAACGGAAAGTAGTTGTCTTACGTTATCACTGTTCTAATGGATTATATGTTTGACAATTTTTGGACTGTGTTAGGAATACTGCAGAAGTGACTCTAGGCGGCGTAGATACTGATCACGTGTCTTCAAAAACCATGGAATGTAAGAACATTAAAGGTTTGTACTTCATCGGTGAAGTGATGGACGTAACCGGCTGGTTAGGCGGCTATAACTTCCAATGGTGCTGGTCGAGCGGCTTTGTTGCTGGTCAGTGGGTGTAACTCGCTAAGTAAAAGAATTGAAAAAGACCGAGCCAGTGCTCGGTCTTTTTTATTTAAATAACTTCTCTGCACGAACTGGGGCGCTAAAGCGGAAGCCCTGTCCATAGATACAGCCGCGCTCAAATAAGTATTGGGCTTGTTCGTCAGTTTCGATGCCTTCGGCAACCACTTTCAATGACAGGGTTTGTCCCATGGCGATGATGGCATTCACGATCGCATTGCTGTCGGTGTTGCTTGGAACATCGCTTACGAAAGAGCGGTCGATCTTCAATTTGTTGATTGGCAAACCTTTGAGGTAAGACAGTGACGAGTAACCGGTACCAAAGTCATCAAGAGAGATCTCAATGCCAAGCTCGCGCAGCAAGTTGAGTGATGCGATGGCTTGTTGTGGGTCGATCAGTAGGAAACTCTCTGTGATTTCTAGCTCTAGACGGTGCGCCGGAAATCCGGTCTCTTTGAGAATCACCCCAAGTTTGCTGATGAAGTCTGATTGTTGTAGCTGAAGAGCCGATACGTTCACCGCAAGCTTGCCAAATTCAATGCCGTTATCCAGCCATGCACGACCCTGCAAACAAGCTTGCTCCAAGACCCATTTACCAATGCTTTGAATCAAGCCAGTTTTCTCTGCAATCGGGATAAAATCTGCCGGAGAAATCATTCCAAGATCAGGATGTTGCCAGCGTAGCAGGGCTTCTACGCCAACCAGTTCGTTTGCACTTAAGTTGTATTGCGGTTGGTACGCTAAATGAAGTTGGTTTTTCTCAATCGCTTCATGCAAAGCGGACTGCATACGCACGTGAGACACGGATTTATCGGTTAAATCCGGTGAGTAGAACGCGTAGCCGTTACGACCGTTTTTCTTCGCCAAGTACATGGCAGTATCGGCATTCTTGAGCAAGGTTTCGCTGTCTTGTCCGTCTTGAGGATAACGAGCCACGCCCACGCTGGTGGAGATGCGCAGAGACTCGTTCTTACTGACTTCAAAAGGACGGTTGAACAGGCAGAGTATGTCCTCAATAGTGTCGATAAGCTGCGAATCCGACTCGATATTCGGCAATATGATGACAAACTCATCGCCACCAATACGTGCCACATGGGCGCGTAAATGTAACACATCTTGCAGACGTTCAGCGAGTTTAGTCAGCAGCTGGTCACCACAGAAGTGTCCCATGCTGTCGTTGATGTGCTTGAAGTGGTCGATATCGAGGAATAGAGTCGCAAACGCGTGTTGATGCTTCTGACCGTTCTCAATGTGCTGTTCTAGCAAGCTGATCAAATGAGTACGGTTAGGAAGGTTGGTCAATGGATCGTAAAACGCCATGCGTTGTAGCTTTTCTTCGTGCGCTTTTCGTACCGAGATGTCTTCGAATACACAGATGTAGTTGATCAGATGGTTCTTATCGTCCATCACCGCGCTGATGGTGGCGAGTTGTGGGTAAATGCTGCCATCTTTTTTGCGGTTGATGAACTCGCCTTTCCATTGCCCTTTGCTTTCCAACTGACGCCACAATTGTTGATAAAACTCGCGGTCGTGATGCCCAGAACGCAAGATATTTGGGTTCTTACCTATCACTTCTTCTGCTGCGTAACCAGTGATGTGAGTGAAGGCGCTGTTTACATCAAGAATGTTGGCTTTGCGGTCGGTGATTACCATCCCTTCGTGGGAGTTATCGAAGATTTTCGACGCCAATGACAACTGAGTTTCTACCATTTTTCGACGAGTGACGTTGCGTGTCATACCCAAAATACCAATTAGCTCTCCGGTTTGATTGCGGATTGGCGACTTGATGGTTTCCAACCAGGTTGGGTTGTTGTTGTCATCAATTAGGGTGCACTCTTCAACCGTGTTTTGGCTGCCCGTGGCTATCACCAGCTGGTCGGTATCAATGAACTTCTTCGCTCTACGGCTGCTGAACAACTCGAAGTCATTCTTGCCGACGATTTCACTGCCGGTCATTTGCCAAGAGTCTTCAACGCTGCGGTTGGTCATCGCGTAGCGACCATCGGTGCTTTTTATCCACGTGTGATCTTCTAAGCAATCAATGAATTCTTGCAGGGATGGCAGTAAGTCTGGCAATTGAACATCGTGACGCTGCTGCTCTTTATGGTAAGTCTGAGCAACATCAAAGCCGACACGTCCAGCCAATGCGCTTAACCACCCACAAATGACAGTATCTTGCTCAGTTGGATGAACCAACGCGAAGGCAGCAAACAGCTCACCGCTCGGAAGCCATACTGGGCAGTAACTTAAGGTTTGGTTTTGAAAGGGTGTTTGTTCAACAACAAGCTGAGGATAGATAAAGTGCTCAGTGGCGGGTTCGAGAATCGCGACGATTTCACGATGATGTTGCGGCGACGTCGCCACCTCACTCAAGCGCCATTGGCGAGTGTAGCTGAAAGTATAAAGCTGACCGTGCGCCTGTGTGGCATCACAGCATTGTTGCAGAGCCTGTTTCCAGTCTGTCATCAATGCAGGGGAGATAGCGAAGCGAAACATAATTAATAAAGCATCCTGAAACGCCCTTGGAATAGTATGGTGAACATCTGACTCAGCGTTCATATCGGGCTTTGGCTATATCGTATCCAAAGCCCGAACAAATCCAAGCAAGGAACACTTCATTAATCGAGTAAACTGTTAGCTAGCTCTCTTTTTTATAAATCGCGTCTCATTTTTGCAATAGTTTCGGACGTCATCATTGAGCGGTGTTCGCCTGTTTTTGCTTTTTGCCGAACTTCACTTGTTGAATCACCAAGCCGCTGATGATCAGCACCAAGCCAATCAAAGTGGATGGGTGAATCTCTTCACCAATGATGGTGGCAAGTAGCATGAGGGAGATGAATGGTGAAGCGAAAATCAGGTTGCTGATGCGTGCGGTGTTCTCGGTGAGTTTGAGTGCCGTTAGCCACAACACGAAGGTTACGCCCATCTCAAACAGACCAACATAAGTCACTGCCGCCCAACCTTTCGCGGTGATTTGGCTCCAGTCAGCGCCTTCATAAATGCTTAAACCAATCGCAAACGGAATCGCAACCAGAAAGCCCAATAGCACGCCCACCACAGGGTCGGCTTTGTTTTTGGTGTTGAGAATCCAGTAGCTTGCCCACAGCAATGTTGAAAGTAGCGCTAATCCCACACCAAGCGGACTTTCGAATTCCATTCCTAACACGTTACCTTTGGTGGCAATTACGATGACGCCCAAATAACTAAAACCACAAGCAATCCAATCTTTATTGCGGATCTTCTGACCCAAGAAAACCGCCGCCATCAAGGTTAGCGTGATCGCCCAACTGTAGTTGATCGCCTGTGCTTGGGAGGCTGGCAATAAGTCGTATGCTTTAAACAAGATGAGGTAGTACGCCAGTGGGTTAATCAATCCGAGCAGTAAGTAGTACCAAGGATTGGCAAGAAACGTTGAACTGAGTTGATTCAACTTGCCCTGCACGCCACATACCACGATGAGCGCGATAGCCGAGACAATACTCGCCATGGTCAGCATCTGAATCGGTGAGAATTCCGCCAAAGTCAATTTAAATGCGGTCGCTACTGTTGACCAAAGTAATACCGCTGATAGCCCAAATCCTAGGGCGCGACGCTCGTTCATGATGCCTCTGTGTGATGATGTACCGCTCATCGCTGTTGGTTTGAGCAGGTGTGAGTATGTTGTACGGAGCGCCTAGTGTATGCGAGGATTTTTCATCCAACAAACTGGACATTTATCCAGTGTGTAAATACCATTATTAAAGATAAAAAACACAGGCTAACTCGCTATTATGCAATGGATTCTTGAGCATCAATCTCTCATTCTGTCTTCTCTTTTTACCGCGACCATCAGCGGTGTTGCTGTGAGTTGGTGGGTTAAACAACGCTTTGCCACGCAAACTCAATTGCTCGAACAACAGCTCTCCTCTGAAAAACAGCTTCATCAACAACAACTTGAACAGGTGAAGCAAAGCCTTGCCGAAGCGCAGCAAGAATTAGATGAGCTTG
Source organism: Vibrio sp. B1ASS3 (assembly GCF_905175355.1). Taxonomy (NCBI): domain Bacteria; kingdom Pseudomonadati; phylum Pseudomonadota; class Gammaproteobacteria; order Vibrionales; family Vibrionaceae; genus Vibrio; species Vibrio sp. B1ASS3. The sequence goes on along the minus strand of NZ_HG992742.1, from coordinate 3,879,418 downwards.
ATGACGAGCGCGATAAAGCGGCTTTCGAGGTGCGCCAAACTCACGGTAAATTGATGGCGGCGATGGAAAAGCTGCGTTACTTCGAAGCAGTGAAGCAAGAGCGTCAGCAGTATTTTGATGAGCTAGGGCAGATGCGTGAGCACAAATCGCGCCTTGAAACCCAACTTGGTGAGCAGCAAGCGCGCCATGAGCAAATCAACCAAGCTAATGCAGAAAAGCTGCAAATTCTTGAGCAAGCAGAAGTGCGTTTGAAGCAGCAATTTGAACACCTAGCGAATCAGTTATTTGAAGAGAAAACCGCCAAAGTCGACATGCAAAACCGTCAGAGTTTGGAAGGTTTGCTGTCTCCACTCAAAGAGCAGCTAGAAGGGTTCAAAAAACAAGTTAACGATAGCTTTAGCCAAGAAGCCAAAGAGCGTCACACCTTGGTGCATGAGTTGAAGAACCTGCAACGCTTGAATGAGCATATGACCCGAGAAGCGGTCAATCTGACTCAAGCTCTGAAAGGTGACAACAAACAACAGGGTAACTGGGGTGAAGTGGTTCTGGCTCGTGTATTGGCAGAATCTGGTTTACGTGAAGGGCACGAGTACCAAACTCAGGTGAGCTTGCAAAACGAAGCTGGCAAACGCTATCAACCTGATGTGATTGTTCACTTACCGCAAAACAAGCAAGTGGTGGTCGATTCGAAAATGGCGCTGGTGGCGTACGAGCGCTACTTCAACGCAGAGAACGACGTTCAACGTGAACAGGCGCTGAGCGATCACCTAGCCGCGCTGCGCGCGCATATCAAAGGCTTGAGCCTTAAGGATTACCATCAGTTAAAAGGTATCCAGAGCTTAGATTATGTGTTGATGTTTATTCCGGTGGAGCCTGCATTCCAAGTTGCGATTCAAGCTGACCCAAGCTTGGTTAAAGATGCGATGGAACAAAACATTATTTTGGTCAGCCCTACCACTTTGCTGGTGGCGCTACGTACGATAGATAATTTATGGCGTAACGAGCGCCAAAACGAAAACGCCCAATTGATCGCGGAACGAGCGGCGAAGCTGTACGACAAACTCCGCTTGTTCATTGACGATATGGAAGGACTGGGCGGCGCATTAGACAAAGCCAACCAAACGTACCAAGGGGCGATGAATAAACTGGCGACAGGGCGTGGCAACGTGATTCGTCAGGCTGAAAGTTTTAAGCAACTTGGCGTTGAGGTGAAACGTCCAATCTCGCCAGATCTTGCTCAGTTGGCGCAGACAGAGTCATTTTCGGAAAATGCTTCTTTAGTAGAAAGACATCCGGCTGAGGATAAAGTAAACTAATCGCCCGCAGTACAGTGGGCGACCCTATTTGTTATCAACCGCCCCGTAGTGAGAAAGTGCTGCCCAAGAGGAATCAGAATGACGGACACAAGTGTGCAATCGAATACAGCGTTAGATAACGACACTACCCACTTTGGTTTTACCACAGTGGCAAAAGACGAAAAAGTGACCAAAGTTGCCGAAGTTTTCCACTCAGTGGCAGCAAAATACGACATCATGAATGACTTGATGTCAGGTGGCGTTCATCGCCTTTGGAAGCGTTTTACTATTGATTGCAGTGGCGCTCGTCCGGGACAACGCGTTCTCGACCTAGGTGGTGGTACTGGCGATCTGACGGCGAAATTCTCGCGAATTGTTGGCGACCAAGGTCACGTGATCTTAGCGGACATCAACAACTCAATGCTAAATGTAGGTCGTGACAAACTGCGCGACAACGGCATTGTTGGTAACGTACATTACGTTCAAGCGAACGCAGAAGAACTGCCGTTTCCAGATGATTACTTTGACGTAATTACTATCAGCTTCTGTCTGCGTAACGTCACCGATAAAGACAAAGCGCTGCGCTCTATGTTCCGCGTATTGAAGCCAGGTGGTCGTCTGTTGGTGCTTGAGTTCTCAAAACCAATCCTAGACCCGCTATCAAAAGTGTACGATGCATACTCATTCCACCTATTGCCAAAAATGGGTGAACTAGTGGCAAACGACGCAGACAGCTACCGTTACCTAGCAGAATCTATCCGCATGCACCCAGATCAAGACACGCTGGAAGGCATGATGAAAGAAGCGGGCTTTGAAAACACCAAATACTACAACCTAACGGGTGGTATTGTGGCGCTGCACCGCGGCTACAAATTCTAAGGATAAGCGGTATGCCATTTGAACCTCTTATCACTGCCGTTATTGAAACGACACTAAATACGCTGATTAAAGACGATCCTGAATTGGGTCGTCGTTTGTCACGTCTTAAAGGTCAGGTGATTCAAATTCATCTGAAGGAAATCAATAAGACGCTGACGTTCATCTTCAGCCAGCAAATTGATGTTTTGGGTAATTACGAAGGTCAGCCAGATTGTTATCTGTCGCTGAATCTAAGCGTACTGCCTGAGCTACGCGATCAAGCCAACATCACTCGCCTTATCAAGCAAGATAAACTTGAGCTTGAAGGTGACATTCAATTGGCACAGAAATTCTCTCAATTGATGGTGGATTGCAAACCCGATATCGAAGAGTGGCTGTCTCGCGTGACAGGTGATGTCGTGGCACATACTTTTGTGCAAGGCACCAAAAACGTCGGCGGTTTCTTTGCTTCTCAAGCAGAAAAACACCAGCGCCATCTTGCTCAAGTGGTAACAGAAGAGTGGAAACTGGCGCCAGCACCGCTAGAAATTGCCCACTTCTGTGACCAAGTGGATGACGTTCGCAGCCAAGCTTCTCGCGTTGAAGCGCGCCTAAACGCACTACTAAACAAATTCGATTCGGATAAGCCTGCGCTGGAGAACTCATGACGCCAGCAGAAATAAAGCGCTTATACCACATCATTAAAGTTCAGCTGGAATACGGCTTGGATGAGTTGTTGCCCGATCATCAACTGACCAAAGCGCCGCTTTTGATGCGCAAAAGCCTATTCTGGATGAAGAACAAGCACCCAGAAAAACCTCTGGGTGAACGCCTTCGTCTCGCTCTGCAAGAACTTGGTCCAGTTTGGATTAAGTTCGGTCAGATGATGTCGACTCGCCGTGACCTTTTCCCTCCGCATATCGCTGATCCTCTTGCGCTTTTGCAAGACCAAGTTGCGCCATTTGATGGGCAGTTAGCGAAAGAACAAATGGAACTCGCTCTGGGCGGTCCATTAGAAAACTGGTTTACTGAATTTGATATCAAACCGTTAGCGTCTGCGTCGATTGCTCAGGTGCATACGGCTCGATTAAAAGACACTAACCAAGAAGTGGTATTAAAGGTCATCCGTCCAGATATTCGTCCGGTCATTGATTCAGATCTAAAACTGATGCACCGAATGGCGCGTATAGTCGCCGGAGCGATGCCTGAAGCACGTCGTTTGAAACCAGTTGAAGTGGTTCGAGAGTACGAAAAAACCTTACTTGATGAACTCGATTTGCGTCGTGAAGCGGCGAACGCGATTCAACTGCGTCGCAACTTCGAAGGCAGTGAAGAGCTTTACGTACCAGAAGTTTTTCCTGACTTTAGTAATGAAACTGTCATGGTTTCTGAGCGAATATATGGCATCCAAGTCTCTGATATTGAAGGCTTGGAAGCGAATGGCACCAATATGAAATTGCTCGCGGAACGCGGTGTGAGTGTGTTCTTCACTCAGGTGTTCCGAGACAGCTTTTTCCACGCCGACATGCACCCGGGCAACGTGTTCGTTAAACCGGAGCATCCAGAGAATCCGATGTGGATTGGGCTGGATTGCGGGATCGTTGGTACACTTAATAGTGAAGACAAACGCTATCTGGCGGAAAACTTCCTCGCTTTCTTCAATCGTGACTACCGCCGCGTAGCGGAACTGCACGTTGATTCGGGGTGGGTACCTGCCGATACCAATGTCGATGAATTTGAATTTGCGATTCGCATTGTGTGTGAGCCAATCTTTGCTAAACCACTGTGTGAAATCTCTTTCGGTCACGTATTGTTGAACCTGTTCAACACTGCGCGTCGATTCAATATGGAAGTGCAGCCGCAGCTTGTATTGCTACAAAAAACGCTGTTGTACGTCGAAGGACTGGGTCGTCAGTTGTACCCGCAACTAGATTTGTGGGAGACCGCGAAACCTTTCCTTGAAGAATGGATGATGAACCAAGTCGGTCCGCAAGCTTTAGTGAATGCCATTAAAGACCGCGCGCCGTTTTGGGCAGAGAAATTACCGGAACTGCCGGAGCTGCTTTACGATAGCCTTAAACAAGGTAAAGCCATGAATCAACGCATGGATCAGCTTTATCAAGGTTACCGTCACAGCAAGCGTCAGCAGGCGACAGGAAAGTTTTTATTTGGCGTTGGAGCCACTTTAGTCGTATGCTCGGCAATATTGGTGGATAACGCTTATGAGCAGCTATCGATCGCTAGCGGTATCGCAGGGGTCACATTTTGGTTGCTTAGTTGGCGAGCTTATCGTCGATAGACGTTAAACTCTTGAAATAATTTTGTTTAAAGACCCGAGGTAAAAAGAATGGGTGGTATCAGTGTTTGGCAACTTCTAATCATTGCTGTAATTGTTGTATTGCTATTCGGAACTAAGAAACTACGCGGTATCGGTGGCGATCTGGGTGGTGCCGTTAAGGGCTTCAAAAAAGCAATGAGCGAAGATGAGCCTGCGAAGAAAGACGACAAAGACGCAGACTTCGAGCCAAAAAGTCTAGAAGAGCAGCAAAAGAAAGAAGCAGCTCCTGAATCGAAAAAAGACAAAGAGCAGGCGTAAAACGTGTTTGATATCGGTTTTTGGGAACTGGTATTAATATCTGTTGTTGGTCTGGTTGTTCTTGGTCCAGAGCGTTTGCCACATGCCATCCGCAGTGTCTCTCGTTTTGTCGGAGCAGCGAAGAGTATGGCAAATAGCGTCAAAGACGAGTTGTCACACGAGCTGAAAGTTCAAGAACTGCAAGAAAACTTGCGCAAAGCTGAGCAAATGGGGATGGATGATCTATCTCCTGAGCTGAAATCTTCGGTCGAAGAATTGAAGAAAGCGGCGCAATCTGTAAACCGCCCTTACGCGGAACCAACCAAATCAGAAGCGGAGCCTAAACAAGAGGCACCTGCGACTGAAACCGTTGAGAAAGCGGAAGAGATTAAGGTTACAGCGGCAGATAAGAAAGCCGAATAGTCTCATTAGGAGGAGCTACTAGTGATTGGTAGCTCCTTTTTGATCAGGTTTTAAAAAAGAGGTTTGCCATGTCTACCGTCGAGCAGACACAACCTTTAATTAGTCATTTATTAGAACTTCGCAACCGACTGCTCAAAGCCATTGCTGCAGTATTGGTGGTGTTTGTTGGACTAATTTACTTCTCTAACCACATCTATGAGTTTGTTTCAGCGCCTTTGGTAGAACGCCTACCTGAAGGTGCAACGATGATCGCAACCGATGTGGCTTCACCGTTTTTCACACCTTTGAAGCTAACCTTGATTGCTTCGGTGTTTATTGCGGTGCCGTTTATCTTGTACCAAGTATGGGCCTTTGTAGCGCCAGGTTTGTACAAGCATGAACGTCGATTGATCATGCCATTGCTGTTCTCTAGCTCATTGTTGTTCTACTGCGGTGTGGCGTTTGCTTACTTCGTGGTATTCCCACTGGTGTTTGGCTTCTTTACCGCTATCTCTCTTGGTGGAGTAGAGTTCGCAACCGACATCTCAAGTTACCTCGACTTTGTACTAGCGCTGTTTATGGCGTTTGGTATCGCGTTTGAAGTACCTGTAGCGATTATCTTGCTATGTTGGACTGGCGCAACCACACCACAAGATCTGAAAGAGAAGCGCCCATACATTATCGTGTGTGCGTTTATTGTCGGTATGCTACTCACGCCGCCGGATATGATCTCGCAAACTCTACTGGCAATCCCGATGTGTTTGCTGTTTGAGGTGGGTTTGTTCTTCGCTCGTTTCTACACACGTAAAGATGAAGAAGAAGAGACGGAAGCTGAAGAGTAACCTTTGCTTCGTACTATAGAAAAGCGGCTTTGTTAGCCGCTTTTTTTGTTTTCAGCCCTAAACCACCTACTTCAGTAGGTGGTTATCATCCGTTTCGGCTTTGCCTGTAAAACTACTCATGCTAAATGCGTCTTTGATTTTTCCAGAAGTCAAAGAGGACAAATAACATGAGTAGATACAATCAAGCTTCCCACGTATTTTGGCGATGTCAATACCATATAGTGTGGACTCCAAAGTATCGATTTAGGATCTTGAAGAACAATATAGGTAAAGAAGTTTATCGATGTATTTATGTTTACTGTAATCAACTTGGATGTGAAGTAGTAGAGTTAAACATACAAGTTGACCACGTGCATTTAGTAGTAAAGATTCCACCAAAGCTATCGATATCCAAGTTGATGGGGGTATTGAAAGGCAAAATAGCCTTAAAGCTATTTAGTAAGTTCCCTCATCTTAGGAAGAACAGGCTTTGGGGTAATCACTTTTGGCAAAGAGGCTATTTTGTCGATAGTGTTGGAATCAATGAAGAAATCATACGCCGATATGTAAGACATCAAGAGAAGCAAGAGCGAGTAGAGCAGCACCAGTTGGCGTTGGATTAAACAAAGGCCCCCTTTTAGGGGGCTCACACAAAGCCACCTTCTTTAGAAGGTGGTAATTTACATTTTCAAAACCTAGCCAAATTATCTCACGCGCTTTATGTATCCACATTGTGAGCAAACATACACCTCTTTAATCCCCAATAATTTCTCCCAAAGCCTGCGCTGACGACGTTGTAAGTAACCCCCATGTTTGCACATACATATCCCTATTTTTATTGTTGTTTACTTGGGAAACTTTATGTGATGTTAGTTCTAATGTTAAATGAGGCTTCTATATGCGACTCAGTAGGTTATCTACCAAATCAATACGGTCACATTTAACAGAATAAAGTTCTAATTAACTTGAGTGGAAGTATGGTGCACGTTTGAAAAGAGTTTAAAGGTTGTTAGGTGGAGTGAGTTTGACTGTGTAACGACTTGTGATTATTGAAGGTGTGAGGGAGCGGGAAAGGCGACCCATGAAGAGCCGCCTTATTGCGGTTGGATTGGACTGAGCCAATTATCTCAGCTTAAGGACATGCCCACATTTAGAGCAGACATATACTTCCTTAATGCCTAAGATTTTTTCTAGAAAAGTTCGTTGCCGACGTTTTAGGTAGATTCCATGTTCACACATTATATGACTTCCATATTCATTTTTATGAGTATGCGTGAGCAAGTATAGGTAAAGATTTTGTCTTGTTTACGAGACTGAGGAATTTGTTAAGACTCTCTCTTAACGTATGCGATGTTCATTATGTTTTTGTGTAAGTGTCTTGTTTGTCACTAATTTACATAACAATTCTGAACCATTGTCTCGTTGTTACTTCACTTTAATGATATGTCCGCATTTAGTGCACACGTAGAGCTCTTTGATACCCATAAGCTTTTGCAGTAGGGTGCGTTTTTGACGTTTTAAGTAAATACCATGCTGGCAAGTATTCATCGATTGCCCACCTTGTCGAATGTGTGGGCAATATTTTAAGAAGGGCAGGAGTTACATCTCAATAGCACGTTATTTATACTTTCAAATATAATGCTATGAAAGATAAGAGAATGTTTGATTGTAACTTATAGTAAGTGCAGATCTTAGCTTAAGTTAAACAGCACTTCTGCGTTTTTGGTCGTTAGAGCATCAATCGCTTCAAGGCTTTCCCCACGCAGTTCGGCCACGCGCGCCGCCACTAAAGAAGTGTAAGCCGGCTCGTTGCGTTTACCACGATGTGGTACCGGTGCAAGGTAAGGGCAGTCTGTTTCTAGAATCACCCAACTCATGTCCAGATGTGGGATAACCTTATCCATACCACCATTTTTAAATGTTGATACGCCGCCTAGACCTAAGTGGAAGCCTAGCTCATTGATTGCTTGTGCTTCTTCTACGCTGCCACCAAAACAGTGGAATACACCACGCAAGCTGCCGTCTTGTTCTTGACGAAGTAAAGTCAGCGTTTCTTCAATTGAGTCACGTGTGTGGATAACGACAGGTAAATTCATCTCTTTCGCCCAGTTTAACTGAGTCACAAACGCCATCTCTTGTTCTGCGCGGAAAGTTTTATCCCAGTACAGATCGATACCGATTTCACCCACTGCAATGAAGTTATGCTTTTCAAACCAGCCGCGGATGATTTCCAGTGTTTGCTCGACATTGCCATCGACGTAACACGGATGCAGACCCATCATCGAACGACAGACCTCAGGATAAGCTGCTTCAGTTTTTAGCATCGGCTCAATAGACTCAAGATCGATGTTCGGCAGCAGAATTCTATCAATGCCTTGTTCTAAAGCGCGCTTCACTACCTCGTCGCGGTCGTTATCAAATTCGCTAGCGTAAATATGAGCGTGAGTATCGATCATGATTGGTCTCTATGGTTCATCGGTGTATGGAATTAGTGAGAAGTATACTTGAGTGTGAGTGCGGGGTCATTTTCGGTTTTTTTCATGCCGTTTTTCCATATTGCTGCTCGCAAGGTGCATCAAGAGTGATATGATTTTGCCACCAGATGATTTGATCATCGTAACCTTCCAGACAAGGAGAAAGTGGTGTCTGTATCAATTCAAGGTCCATTCCCTGCGCGCCGTATGCGTCGTATGCGTAAGCACGATTTTAGTCGTCGTCTGATGGCTGAAAACCAAGTTTCAGTAAACGATTTAATTTACCCAATGTTTATTCTGATGGGTAAAGATCGTCGTGAAAGTGTTGAATCGATGCCGGGTGTAGAACGTTTGTCGATTGATTTAATGCTAGAAGAAGCACAATACCTAGCAAACCTAGGCGTACCAGCAATCGCGCTTTTCCCTGTCGTAAACCAAGACGCTAAAAGCTTATGTGCTGCTGAAGCTTACAACCCAGAAGGTTTGGTTCAGCGCGCAGTGCGTGCATTAAAAGAGCATGTACCTCAAATCGGTGTGATCACAGATGTGGCTCTCGACCCGTTCACTACACACGGCCAAGATGGCATCATTGATGAAGATGGCTACGTGATGAATGATGAGACAACCGAAGTACTTGTAAAACAAGCGCTGTCTCACGCAGAAGCGGGCGCAGACGTGGTTGCACCATCAGACATGATGGATGGTCGTATCGGAAAAATCCGTGAAGCACTAGAAGAAGCGGGTCACATCCATACTCAAATCATGGCTTACTCTGCGAAGTACGCATCAAACTACTACGGTCCATTCCGTGATGCAGTTGGTTCATCAGCGAACCTAAAAGGTGGCAACAAGAAAAACTACCAAATGGACCCTGCGAACACAGATGAAGCGCTACATGAAGTGGCTCTTGATATCAATGAAGGCGCAGACATGGTGATGGTTAAGCCAGGTATGCCTTACCTTGATGTGGTTCGTCGTGTTAAGACTGAGCTTCAAGTTCCAACGTTCGCTTACCAAGTTTCTGGTGAGTACGCGATGCATAAAGCAGCCATCATGAATGGCTGGCTGAAAGAGCGTGAGACCGTGATGGAATCTCTGCTTTGCTTCAAACGTGCCGGTGCGGATGGCATCCTGACTTACTTCGCGAAAGATGTAGCAGAGTGGTTAGCGGAAGAAAACGCACAAACTGCAGAGCACCTAGTAAAGACTCAAGAAGCGACAGACGAGTAATTATCGCTCAATGAGAAAAACCAGACCGACAATTGTTGTCGGTCTGAATATACCCAAGTAACCTCAAGACGGAATACACACGGCTTGAAGTTACTTGGGTATATTTATTTCTGGAGAGTAAGACAATGACAATGCTGATTCGTGAAGGCACGCTGGAAGAAGCGATCCAAGTGGTGGCTCGTGTTACTGAGTTTGCACGTGGTGAGACGGTTGAATCCATGGCGGAGCGCCTTGGGGATAAAAAAAGCTTAATCTTAGTGGCTGAGAAAGCTGGGGCGATCCTTGGTTTTAAAATTGGCTACGAATTAGATGATTACACCTTCTACAGCTGGTTTGGTGGCGTGGCCCCAGAAGCGCGCAATGAAGGTGTGGCGCAGATGTTGTTGGAAGCACAAGAAGATTGGGTCGCTGAGCAAGGCTACAAAACGTTAAAAGTGAAATCTCGTAACCAATTTCCAGCCATGCTTCGCTTGTTGCTAAGAAATGAATACATCATTGAAAAGTTTGAAGAAAAACCGAACCTACGTGAGTCTCGTGTGCACTTCATTAAGGCGCTATAAAAAATAAATGAGATTTTTTCTCATTTAGGTGTTGACTGTTAAATGAGAATTATTATTATTAAGCCTGTCTTAGGGGATGAGGAAAGTTCACAAGGACGTTGAATTGCTAATTAACTGCGGTTTATTAACTGAGTGTTGAGAAGGTAATGAAACATTTTCCCCAGAACTTGCACGAATTCTTTTTGACACGACATTGCTCACATTGCTTCCAGTGTAATTTATAGCTTCTTGGTAAAGCTGCCATACAAATGGAAATAGCTTCACCACTTCTGCTAGGCGACCCAATTGGGTCGCTTTTTTCTTTTCTGAGATTTCTAATTGACGCCTCTCTTGGCAACTTTTCCACATGTCATGATCATTTTAGGATCGTTGATCTTCTCACCTGTTGGTATTTATTTTCTTTAATAACAGTACCTTATATTTGTTGTTTGACGGTTTTATTTCCGTTGGATAACCAGTGGATAATTTCTATAAACAGAGTTATCCACAAGAAGGTGCAAATTTCGTGAATAACATCGGAAAATTTCCGCGACCTCGATCGAGCGAACAAGATAGATTCGGATCAGCAGTCATGGCATTCTAAGCAGATCTATTAAGTACTGATTTGGATACAGACAATTATGGCAAGTATTCCTGAAAATCCGTTGATTCTGATCGACGGCTCTTCTTACCTATATCGCGCTTTTCACGCTTACCCAGGCACGATGAGTAACGGTGAAATTCCAACTAACGCAGTTTACGGTGTAGTGAACATGTTACGCAGCATGATGCGTCAGTTTGCTTCTGATCGTATCGCAGTGGTTTTCGATGCGAAGGGTAAAACCTTCCGTGACGATATGTACCCGGAATACAAAGCGAATCGTCCACCAATGCCGGACGATCTTCGTTGCCAGATTGAACCTTTGCATAACGTTATTCGTGCGATGGGCCTGCCGTTGATCTGTATTCCAGGTGTAGAAGCCGATGACGTGATTGGTACTCTGGCTTATCAAGCATCGCAACAAGGCATGCCTGTTTTAATCAGTACTGGCGATAAAGATATGGCGCAGTTGGTGGATGATAACGTTACCTTGATCAACACCATGACGAACGTCGTGATGGATCGTGAAGGTGTGGTTGAGAAGTTTGGTATCCCACCAGAATTGATCATCGACTACCTAGCGTTGATGGGCGATAAAGTCGATAACATTCCTGGCGTTCCGGGTGTGGGTGATAAAACAGCAACTGCTTTGCTACAAGGCATTGGCGGCCTGACAAAGTTGTATGAAAACCTCGACGATATCGCTGCGCTTGGCTTCCGTGGTTCAAAAACCATGGCGAAGAAGTTAGTGGATAACAAAGACAACGCAATGCTGTCTTACGAGCTAGCGACCATCAAGCTGGATGTGGAGCTGGAAGAGACGCCAGAATCATTGCTAAAAGCAGAACCAAGCACAGATGAACTGATCAAACTGTACGGTCAGTTGACGTTTAAGTCTTGGTTGAACGAGCTATTAGAAGGCGGTACAGGTGTAGTTGAAGCGGATGAATCAACCGGCGCAGCGCGTGGAGGTTCTGCTTCATCTAAAGCAGATATGGACACCTCAGCAGTAAAAATCGACCGTAGCCAGTACGAAACCATCCTAGATGAAACTTCATTTAATGCTTGGTTAGACAAACTAAAAGCGTCTGAATTATTTGCGTTTGATACCGAAACCGACAGCCTAGATTACATGGTGGCAAACTTAGTCGGTCTATCATTTGCAACTGACGAAGGCATTGCTGCTTATGTACCAGTGGCTCACGACTACCTAGATGCGCCTCAGCAGCTGGAGCGTGATTGGGTACTGGAACAGCTGAAGCCGATTCTTGAAGATGAGGCTCAGGCTAAAGTTGGTCAAAACCTAAAATACGATGCGTCTGTGCTGGCTCGCTACGGCATTGAGATGAAAGGCATCAAGCATGACACCATGTTGGCGTCTTACGTCTACAACAGTGTAGGCGGCAAACATGATATGGACAGCTTGGCACTACGCTTCCTACAGCACAGCTGTATTTCATTCGAGCAAATCGCAGGTAAAGGTAAGAACCAGCTGACCTTCAACCAAATCGATCTGGATGAAGCCTCACCATATGCTGCAGAAGATGCGGACGTGACGCTTCGTCTACATAACCGTTTGTTTGCTAACATCGAGCAAGATGAAAAGCTAAAAACCGTATACGAAGAGATCGAAATGCCACTTGTGCCAGTGCTGTCTCGCATTGAGCGTACTGGTGTATTGATTGATGACATGAAGCTTAGCGCGCAATCTGTAGAAATTGCTGCACGTCTGGACGAGCTTGAGCAGAAAGCCTATGAGATTGCAGAACAAGAGTTCAATATGAACTCACCGAAGCAACTGCAAGCACTTCTGTTTGAAAAAATGGGTCTACCAGTTATCAAGAAGACGCCATCAGGCACACCTTCTACTAATGAAGAAGTGCTGCAAGAACTGGCTCTGGATTACCCACTACCAAAACTGATTTTGGAATACCGTGGTCTGGCGAAGCTAAAATCAACTTACACCGATAAGTTGCCGAAGATGATCAATCCATCAACGGGTCGTGTGCATACTTCTTACCACCAAGCGGTGACCGCAACGGGTCGTCTATCTTCAACCGATCCTAACTTGCAGAACATCCCAATTCGTAATGAAGAAGGTCGTCGTATTCGTCAGGCATTCGTTGCACCTACGGGTTATAAGATTCTGGCAGTCGACTACTCTCAGATTGAATTGCGTATTATGGCGCATCTATCAGGTGACCAAGCGCTGCTTGATGCGTTCCGTGACGGCAAAGATATCCACGCGGCAACCGCAGCAGAAATCATGGGCGTTTCTATTGAAGACGTTTCAAGTGAGCAACGTCGCCGTGCGAAAGCGGTTAACTTCGGTCTAATCTACGGCATGAGTGCATTTGGTTTGGCGAAGCAACTGGGTATTCCTCGTGGTGAAGCACAAGCGTACATGGACAAGTACTTCGAGCGCTATCCAGGCGTGATGCAGTACATGGAAGACACGCGCAGTGCGGCTTCAGAGCAAGGCTTCGTCGAGACCATCTTTGGTCGCCGTCTACACCTTCCTGAAATTCAATCTCGTAACGGCATGCGTCGTAAGGCGGCAGAACGTGCAGCGATCAATGCACCGATGCAAGGTACCGCTGCGGACATCATCAAGAAAGCGATGTTGTTAGTTGATCAGTGGATTCAAGAAGAAGGCAACGGTCGAGTGAAACTTCTGATGCAAGTACACGATGAACTGGTATTTGAAGTTGAAGAGTCGTCTTTGTCCGAAATTGAAAGTAAAGTACAGAATTTGATGGAATCTGCAGCAGAGCTGAAAGTGCCTCTAGTGGCAGAAGCCGGTCACGGTGACAACTGGGATCAAGCGCACTAGTCATTTTTAAGCCAATTTAGCCCATTTAGCATGAGCCAGCGCACAAACGCTGGATTTTTTGTGTCATTAAAAAAGCAAATCAGATCTGAGATTTAATGTTGCTTAATAAAACTTTCATGAAAAAAAACTACAAAAGTTCTTTGCAAATCTGACCAATTGTTGTACATTATCTCTCGTAGGGTACAGAGGTAAGATGTTCTATCTTTCAGACCTTTTGTTTCACGTTATTGGATTAGGCTGATTCAGCCGCCCCAGTCAGTTTTTGACTGGGGCGTTTTTTATTGGGCGAAAGAAAAATTTTCTTTTTGATCAGTAAGTTAAGCTAAACCCTCAAAAACCTTCTTTTTTGACCTCTCTAAGCCACTGCAAAATCTCGATTTTTCCTTCAAATTTATTGCGTTATTCATGCTGTAAATTTACGCCAGTCACACTATTATTTTTTCTTGAAAGAAACTAAGTTACGTCTTTTTGATACTTCGTTTAACTTAACTATCTGAATGTTAAGACTATTGGATGGTTTGGGTGGGGATATTTGTCGGTGAGCAGGAAATAAGATTGCTTTTTAACCTATTGAAATCGAATCTCAGTTCAGTAATGCTTCGCCACATAACAATAATTACCAATTTTTCTCTCCCGTTATCCCTGCCAGGAAGGTGGGGATTTTTATTGCCTGAAATTCACGTTTTTAGATGACAGATAAACAAAAGCCCCACCAAAAGGCAGGGCTGTGTCGAAAAATTTAACAAATTTTGTTAATTATTCTTCGCCGCTCTCTGGAGCGCCTTGCTCGTCTTCTTCAATCAAGTGTGCAAATGCTGGTGCAAACCAAGTGTCCAGTTTGGCACGTAGCTGATCGACACCTAGACCTTTCAGTGAAGAGAACACGTCAACCGATACGTCACCACCAAATGTTTCCACTTGCTTGCGGATTTTCAGTAGCGTTTGTTTGCGAGCACCGCTTTTCAGTTTGTCTGCTTTAGTCAGAAGAACTTGAACAGGGATGCGGCTGTCGATTGCCCAGAAAATCATTTGTTGGTCGAGATCTTTCATTGGGTGACGGATGTCCATCAGAACCACCAAGCCTTTTAGGCACTCGCGTTTCTGTAGGTATTCACCTAATGATTTTTGCCATTTGTTCTTCATCTCAATCGGTACTTGAGCGAAGCCGTATCCTGGCAAATCGACAATGTGACAACCTTCTTCCACTTTGAAAAGGTTGATCAATTGAGTGCGACCTGGGGTCTTTGATGTCTTCGCTAAGCTTTTTTGGTTAGTAAGACGGTTAAGTGCACTCGATTTACCAGCGTTTGAGCGTCCTGCAAACGCAATTTCGACACCTTCGTCCTCAGGTAAGTGACGAATATCGGGTGCGCTGGTGATGAAATGCGTGTTTTGGTAATGAATTTTTACGCTCACTGTTAACTCCATCTCGACTTTGTGTAGTCGATTGATTACTTTTTTGTGAAATTGTGTAAAATAACCGTGCTCGGCATAAGGTCGCCTATTGTACCATGAGTGTACGCGGTATGTTCACATTCCGTGGTACTGGAAGCTTGATAATTATAATGGAATGTCATGAAGAAATTAGCGCTAATTTTGAGTCTTTTAGCCAGTTGCTCAGTATGGGCCCAAGGTAATATTGAAGCTGGTAAAGCAAAATCACAAACTTGTGTCGCCTGTCACGGAGCGGACGGTAACAGTGCAATCGCAATGTACCCGAAACTTGCAGGCCAACACGCTAAGTATCTTGAGAAGCAGTTAAAAGATCTAAAACTAGGTATGACTAGTGGTGGTAAACAAGGTCGTTACGACCCTGTAATGAGTGGTATGGCAATGCCACTGAGCGATGAAGACATCGCTGATCTGTCTGCATACTACGCCTCTCTACCAATCTCAGAGAGCTCAACACCAGAAGACGTTGTTGAGAAAGGTAAAGTACTGTACACCGCTGGTGATGCAGAGCGCGGTCTAACCGCATGTATCGCATGTCACGGTCCTCGTGGTAACGGCACTGAGCTTTCAGGTTTCCCCAAAATTTCTGGTCAGCACTCTGACTACATCAAAGCTCAGCTAGAGAAGTTCCGTGATGGTAACCGTGGTAACGACATGAATGCCATGATGCGTGACATCGCGAAGAAAATGACAGACGAAGACATCGAAGTTCTGTCGAAATACGTTGGCGGTCTGCACTAAACCCCTACAAAGTTCGAGCACAGTTACACAACTATGCCCTAGCGTTTTCGCTGGGGCATTTTTGTTAGTGACCTTACTTAATCACGGTCTTATTTTCTCAATACCTATTTATTAGTGATATCAATCACACATGGTTTCTGGGTATGAAGAGATAGTTAGCTCGGTGCTTTGTGAGACATTTGCCATACTTGGTCGATACTATTTCTCTCTTTTGTTTTTAAGTTATTGATAAAAATGGTTAATTATTTTTGGCCAAAAAATCCTATCAATAATTTCTTTCAATGACTTGTTGGTTTTTATCCAATCCGTAAAGTAGAAGCTGTTCACAAGGAGTGAATCACAGGAATTTAGACCATGGATATAAGGTCTCCAAGGACGCAAACGAAGGACGTTTGGTAGTCGGAAAAGGGACTTAGATAGGCAAGGAGCCTATCAGATATGGATGGTCATCTAGTCTAACGGTTAAGACAGCGAAACGGATCAGGCTTCAGGAAGTAGCTCAGTAAACAGGAAGTGAAAGGATAGCCAAAACTCATCAGGACGATGAAGAACAACACTTTTTGGCAGGGAAAGCTCGAAAAACAAAAGGATTCTTGGTGCACCCGATGTGTGCAACACAGTTTCGCCACTTATTGGTGGCATTCAGAAAGCGACAGTCTCACTGTCGCTTTTTTTATATTCATTTTTGCCAATCAAAGTTTTTTAACAGAAACTGCTGAAAAAGTATCCAGCAACACTCCAATCTGTGTCCACTTTCTGGTATGTTTCGCATCCCTGTTTGAGGAAGTCAGCATGCACACCTGTCCTTTATGCCAGAATCAGCGCACTCACCAATTTTTTGAAGACAAGCGACGCGAGTATCTTCAGTGTGAGAAGTGCAGTTTGGTATTCGTCAATCCAGACCAACGTTTGGATGCGGAAACTGAAAAAGCTCACTATGATCTGCATGAGAACAATCCCGAAGATGTGGGATATCGACATTTTTTGTCGCGAATTGCTGACCCAATCGCAGAGCGAATTTCACCACAATCGAACGGAATCGACTTTGGTTGTGGTCCAGGCCCAACGCTTTCATTAATGTTAGAAGAAGCGGGGCACAACATGGCGTTGTATGATCTTTACTATCACCCTGATACATCGGTGCTAGAAAGGCAGTATGACTTCATGACAGCAACAGAGGTGATCGAACACCTCTACCACCCTGATATGGTGTGGAAGCAATGGTTGAATTTAGTTAAGCCAGGTGGCTGGATAGGCCTGATGACGAAAATGGTCATCGATGTTGAAGCCTTTCAATCATGGCACTACAAGAACGATCCAACTCATGTGGTGTTCTTTAGCCGTGAAACGTTCCAGTTCCTAGCTGAGCGGGATAAGCTCGAACTCGAATTTATTGGTAATGATGTAATTTTACTGAGGAAAGCCCAGTAATGAGCCGTAGTAAAAAATCTAGAAAGCCAGGTGCCGCTGGCGCACCTGAGTTTGTTGTAACTCGTAACCGTACAGAATCTGACGTTCAAGGCCGTCTGCGCAAGCGCGCTAAAAAGCGTAAAGGCTTGAAGACCGGCAACCGTAACTCAGAAGTAAACGAACAGAAGAAGCAATCTGCTGCACAAAATCGCGATCCGCGTTTAGGTAGTAAGAAGAAGATTCCTCTGATCGTTGAGCCTGTGAAGAAGCAAACGAAGCAAGAGCGTCGTCTATCAGCTGCACAAGAGCTAGAGATGCTAGAAAACGATGCGCAATTGAACGTATTGTTGGATCGCATTGAAGCGGGTGAGAACCTAGGCACAGGTCTACAAAAATACGTAGATGAGAAGCTAGATCGTATCGAAAGACTGATGGACCAACTGGGTCTGCTTGAGCCGGAAGAAGAGGAAGACTTTACCGCTCCTGCTGCTAAAGGTACTCGTAACGACGATGACCTACTAGCAGACTTCGATGACATCAACTTCGACGATTACAAAGGATAAGTAACTCATGAACGTAACCTTATTAGCGATTGCAGGTGCAGTGATCATTATCGCGCTGGCTTCTTATGCAGGTTACCTTCTGCTTCAATTGAAAAAGCAAAAGGAATTGCAGCTGAAGCACAAAAAATTGGCGATCGATAAACGTAACGCCAACATTTTTGAGAACGTGCATACCTTATGTCAGGCAGGCATCCAAGGTCAGTGTGATTTGTCTGAAATCAGTATCCGTGTTTACAACATCATGGACTATGTTCAGGGTGAAGACCGTGTTGATTTTGATAAAACATACCCTGCGATTTCTGAGCTGTATCATGTTGTGAAAGATATGGCGCGCGGTGAAGACCGCCAGAACCTTGCTAAGAAAGAGCGTATGCAACAAAACTTAGATCGCCATAAAGCGGAGCAGCGCTTAACGGACGCGATCATAGAAGAACTCAAAGTGTTGCAAAAAAACGTCCAGCCACTGAATAACCAAATCAATATTCAGATGATCTAATTCGTACCCCTGATGGTTTCCTTATCACCATTAGGGGTATCGTGATCACGCTAGCACTTCTTTGGTTTTATACTTAAAAAGCCGCCAACGGCTACCGTAGTTGCCATCGTCGTATGGCAAAATAGCGGTTTCTGAATATCGGGTGGCGATATACGTCTCCCTAGCATTTAACGGAAAGTACCACCATGTCGAATCAACATACTGAATCGAAACAGCAAATCGTCTGGGATCAAGCGGTGTTGGATAAGTACAACTACTCTGGTCCGCGCTACACGTCGTACCCGACTGCGCTGGAATTTCATGAAGCGTTTACCATCTCGGACTACGATATGGCATGCACTCATTACCCAGAACGCCCGCTATCTCTGTACGTTCACATTCCGTTTTGTCATAAGCTTTGCTACTACTGTGGCTGTAATAAAGTCATTACTCGCCATTCGCACAAAGCAGACGAATACCTAGATGTGCTTGAGCACGAGATTCGCCAACGCGCTTCGCTGTTGGGTGAGCGCACTGTGACTCAATTGCATTTTGGTGGTGGTACACCAACTTTCCTATCTGAAAAACAAATCACACGTGTGATGGACTTGCTACGCCAAGAGTTCACCTTTAGTGCGGATGCGGAAATCAGTATTGAAGTTGACCCTCGTGAAATTGAGCTAACCATGTTGGATCACCTTCGTGGTGAAGGCTTCAACCGTCTGAGCATTGGTGTGCAGGACTTCAACAAAGAAGTTCAACAACTTGTGAACCGTGAGCAAGATGAAGAATTTATCTTTGCGATGGTCGCACGTGCGAAAGAGCTTGGCTTCCGCTCGACTAACCTTGATTTGATTTACGGCTTACCGAAACAAACTAAGGCGTCTTTTGCGAAAACATTAGAGCAAGTGTTAGAAATGCAACCGGGTCGTTTGTCTGTGTTTAACTACGCACACATGCCGCAATTGTTCGCTGCGCAGCGTAAGATTAAAGACGACGATTTGCCAAAAGCGGAAGAGAAGATGGCGATTCTGCAAGACACCATCGCGACGCTAACAGGCGCTGGTTACCAGTTTATCGGCATGGACCACTTTGCAATGCCAGATGATGAGCTTGCTGTGGCTCAGCGTGAAGGCATCTTGCATCGCAACTTCCAAGGATACACGACGCAAGGTGAATGTGACTTGGTAGGCTTTGGCGTTTCTGCGATTTCAATGATTGGTGATGCGTACGCGCAAAACCAAAAAGAGTTGAAGAAATACTACGCACAAGTGAATGAATCTCGCCATGCATTGTGGAAAGGCGTATCACTGGATGCGGATGACCTATTGCGCCGTGAAGTGATCAAACAGCTTATCTGTAACTTCAAGCTGGATAAGACAGCGATTGAGTCAGAGTTTGGCGTGAAGTTCGATCAATACTTCAAAGAAGACTTAGGTCTACTGCAAACCTTCATCAATGATCATTTGGTGGAAGTGGATGACAGCGAAATTCGCGTTACCCTGCGTGGCCGCCTTCTGATTCGCAACATCTGTATGTGCTTCGATAAGTACCTACGTGCGAAAGCGCGTCAGCAGCAGTTTTCTCGCGTTATCTAATCTCTTCTTAGATTTCGAATACAAAAAATGCCAGCATATGCTGGCATTTTTTATGTCTTTCGCGGGAATTAAACGCGATCTTTCACTTTTTCTTTCAGCTCAGTTTTCTCTGCGTCTGATAGGAAAGCGATATCTAGGCCGTTGATTTGCGCTTGGCGAATCTGTTCTTGAGTCAGGCCTGCTGCAGGTGCCGCTACTTCGTATTCGTAAGGCAGTTCAATACCTTCCACTGCTGGATCGTCCGTGTTTAAACACGCAAGTACACCGTGATCTAGGAACTGTTTCAATGGGTGGTTTGCTAATGACTCAACCGTACTGGTTTGGAAGTTAGACGTTAGACACGACTCAATACCAATGCGATTTTCTGCAAGGTAGTCCATCAGTTTAGGGTCGTGAATTGCTTTCACGCCGTGACCGATACGCGTAGCACCAAGTTCTTGGATTGCTTGCCACATGCTTTCTGCACCTGCAGCTTCACCAGCGTGTACCGTCACATTCAGACCTGCGTCGCGCACTTGCTTGAAGTGAGAAACAAAACGATCACCCGGTTGGCCAAGCTCATCACCAGCTAGGTCAACAGCGACCATGTGGTCTTTCTGGCTAAGGATTGCATCCAGCTCTTGCTGACAAGCATCAGTACCGAAAGTACGGCTCATGATACCGATTAGGTTTGCCTTGATGCCAAAATCGCGCATACCCGCTTGCACGCCATCAACCACGGCTTCCACAACGCCTGCCACTGGCAGTTTATGTTTCATTGCCATGTAGTAAGGAGAGAAGCGAAGTTCGGCGTAGTCGATTTGCGCGTTCAGTGCGTCTTCTACGTTTTCGTAAGCAACGCGGCGACATGCGTCTAGATCGCCCAGTACCGCCACACCCCAGTCAAGCTTAGAAAGGAAGGCTACAAGAGATGGCTCAGCTTCAACAATTTGAACGTGTGGTGTTAGCGATTCGATATCGTAAGCAGGCAGAGCAATACCAAATTGCTGACCAAGCTCAAGAATAGTCTTAGTACGAATGTTACCGTCAAGGTGACGGTGCAAATCAGTTAGGGGAAGATTCTTAGTTATCATTATGTCGATCCGGGTTGTTTGTTGTGAACAGGAACTCAGCCCAAACATTATCAATGACAATACATGGGGAAGATTTGCAGTTAAGTATAAATAACAGTTAGGTAGATTGTCAGTAGAGGATGACTAGGAATTCAACGATTTCCGTTGTTTTCTACTTCATGTTAACCAAATGTGTTGGCCACTCTTCCATCGGCATAGGACGGCTGTAATAGAAGCCTTGCACTTGATTACATCCAAGCGAGCTGAGCAATTGTGCTTGCGCAGCGGTTTCCACCCCTTCTGCCACAACGTTAGTCTTCATGCCCTTGGTAATGTTGATGATCGCTGCAACCACAGAGTTGTCTAGATTCTCTTTAGTGAGGCGATTGATGAAGGTGCGATCTATCTTCAAGCAGGTAAATGGCAACGCATGTAAGTAAGCTAATGACGAATATCCTGTACCGAAGTCATCAATCGCAATACCCAGCCCCATCTCTCTTAGTTTGAGAAGGTTATCCAACGTTGTTGGTGCGCTGTCGATAATACGCGACTCGGTGATCTCTAACGTCACGTTGTTCGCTGAAAGACCAGTTGTGTGCAGAACTTTCGCAACGGATTCGACGAAGTTAGGGCTCGACAATTGATGAACCGACACATTCACGTGCAGTTGGAAGTCTTGCGGCCATTGTTTGTTGTCGATGGCTTTACGAGTGTCACTACAAGCTTGGAAAAGGATTTGCTGACCAATGGTTTTGATCATGCCGCTTTCTTCTGCGATAGGGATGAAGTCGAGTGGTGAAATCATGCCAGATTCACTGTGCCAGCGAGCCAAAGCTTCTGCTCCGCAAATATTGCCTGTCGCAAGGTCAATGATCGGCTGATAAAAAGGCACAAACTCTCGGTTATCAATCCCCGTCTGGATCTTTGCCAGCATCTGAGTTCTGAACTTAGAAGCACTCGCCATCTCAGGGCTGTAATGGCAAACACTGGTACGGGAATCCTGTTTGGCATAGCTGAGCGCAATACTGGCGTTACGCAGCCATAGCGACATAGTTTGCTCTGGTTGTGTACGAACGACACCAACAGAAATCTTGATGACCACTGTTTCACCATCAAGCATGAATGGGGCTGCCAGCAGCTGTTGTAAGCGTCGCTCCATTAAACTGATGTCTTCATCTGAGTGTGTCGTTGGCATGAATACCGCAAATTCATCACCACCAATTCGAGCGAGTGTCGCTTCGTCATGAAGTTGCTGTTTGAGTCGCTCTGCAATATGAATTAGCAACTGATCGCCATTGTGATGGCCGATACTATCGTTGATATCCCTAAATTTGTTGATCCCAATAAGATACAAACTACCTTGGCCCGAGTGAGTCAACGTTTCGCTCACTTCTATCAAACCTTGGCGGCTGTATAAGCGGGTAAGAGAATCAAATTCAAGCTGTTCACGTAGCGCTTTAAATGAGGCTTTTAGATTTCCCTTCATTTCATTAAAGGCTTGTACCAGAACGGTAGTTTCGTACACATAGCCCGGCTTAGGCATGGTGCTATCCCAATCCCCTTTGGCTAAATGCTGTGCGGCTGTTGCGGTGGCATTGATCGGGCGAGTAACCCGATTGAATATCAGCATGCTAATAACGATGCCAAATAAACTGACTAAAAAGCCGACTATCCAACTCTTTTGTTGGCTTTTCGGAAGCGTACCGAGTAGCTCTGTTTCTGAGATTGAAGTGCCAATAAACCAAGTTAAGCCATTGGCATCGTAGTACGGTGTGATGCGGCTAAAGGTACGTTGGCCATTAAAATCGAATTCGAATGTATAGGGTTGGTCGCTGTAAGTGAGCGATTGTCCACTTACGCGTGCTGCGCTCATTTGAATAATCGGATCGATGCTTTCTTCTGCTAACAGGCGCTGTCCTTGGTCTGAAAACTTTGTTCCCCATGAGATCACGCTGCCTTGCCCTGAATGAGCGACTAAGCGATGTGCTTGGTCCATGATGTAAACAGAGGCGTTGGTTTCTTGTTTGAGCTCTTGTAGGAACTGATTGAAGGTATTAATGCGCACATCAGTTACTAACACACCTGCAAATTTACCCTGTTCAAAAACCGGAGTCATGGCAGATAGCGTAATGTCTTGGCGCTCATCAGCATTGGCGTAAATCGGTGACCAATGTGGCTTTTTATCTTGAGCAACAGGCTGATACCAAGGGCGAGTGCGAGGGTCATACGACGCAATAACCGTGCGAATGTCGTCACTGATTTCTTCACTGCCGTAAATCACTAAATTGCCATCGGTTCGGTGGTCTTGCACCATAAGGGTATAGGCGTCAGCTGACTCACGTCGAAAGCCGGTAAAGTCACCCGTTTCTGAGCCAAAGGCAATCACATCCAGCTGCGGCATCGAGTGGTACAAGTCTTTGAAGGCACTAAGCAGATAAGCTTGAACGTCTTTGGTGTCGTTTGGGTGGTAAAGGTTGTGATAACTGACATTATGCCCTAGAGCATTAACGGCAGTGAAAGGCTTGCGTAGGTAGTCATTGAGGTGGTCGTGAACACTCTCTGTGAGGACAGAAAGCTGTTTGTCACTGATGTCGGTGACGACTTCTTCGTAGCTCTGTTTTTGGACGTAGACAATCACACCGATAGCCAGCAAAAAAATCATCACAAATGGGATGAGAACAGCAGTGCGTAGTGTAATTTGAGTCGTTGCGTTTGACATTGCCTAGTCACATAAGGGGTGTCGTACCATAATTGTACTGACACTTAGGTTATCAAGCGAGCGAAAAAGTGTGCGCTTGATAACCATTTGTCAAACTCGTAACCGTCCGAGATCAGTACAATTCTTTTAATTTCCGGGTTAGGGTATTGCGTCCCCATCCAAGTACTTTAGCGGCATCTTGCTTGTGACCTTTAGTGTGTTCTAACGCCGCTTCCAATAAAATGCGTTCAAATTCTGGCAAAGCGTAGGAAAGCAGTTCTTTATCCCCAGCTTCTAGCGCATGGCGTGCCCAATCCGCTAATTGTTCTTGCCAACTACCGCTGGTGGCTTCGGTGACGATTTTCTTCTCTTCTAGCAATTCAGCCGGCAAGTCACTTGGCAAGACTTCGCTACCGCTTGCCATCACAGTCAGCCAACGACAGATGTTTTCTAACTGACGTACGTTACCCGGCCAATCGAGACGGTTAAGAATTTCGACCGAAGAAGGGTGCAATGTTTTGGTTTCGACACCGAGCTCATCAGCTGCGCGAACCAAGAAGTGCTGCGTCAGTTTTTCGATGTCTTGCTTACGTTCTCTAAGCGCGGGGATCTGTACACGAATGACGTTTAAACGGTGGAATAAATCCTCACGGAAATCGCCTTCGTGAACCAGTTTTTCTAGGTTTTGGTGGGTTGCCGCCACGATGCGAACGTCCACGCGAATTGGCGAGTGGCCACCGACTCGATAGAACTGACCGTCCGCCAAAACACGTAACAAACGCGTTTGGATATCCAGCGGCATGTCACCGATTTCATCCAAAAACAGGGTACCGCCATTAGCTTGCTCAAAACGACCTTGGCGAACGCTATTTGCACCAGTAAATGCGCCTTTCTCGTGACCAAACAACTCCGATTCAATCAAATCTTTTGGGATCGCGGCCATATTGAGGGCAATAAAAGGTTTATTGGCGCGCGGGCTGTGGCGGTGTAGGGCGTGAGCAACCAGTTCTTTACCAGTACCGGATTCACCGTTGATCAGAACAGAAATAGAGGAACGCGATAAACGACCGATGGCGCGAAACACTTCCTGCATCGCGGGGGCTTCACCAATAATTTCAGGCGTGTCGGTTGGGATGTCATCAGGTAGAAGTTGCTCGCGCTTGTTCTCTTGGCTATGGGCTATCGCACGTTCTACTAGCGTTAGAGTTTCATCAATATCAAATGGCTTTGGTAGGTATTCGAAAGCGCCTTTTTGATAAGCGTTCACCGCCGCATCCAAATCGGAGTGCGCCGTCATGATGATTACGGGTAGGTCGGGGTAATCACGCTGAACCTGCTTTAGTAGCTCCAAGCCATCGATACCCGGCATGCGAATGTCTGAGACCAAAACATCTGGTACTTCACGCTCTAGTGCCATTAACACGCTTTCTCCGTCCGCATAGGTTTCGCATTTTATGTTGGCAGAAGAGAGGGTTTTCTCCATTACCCAGCGAATCGAACTGTCGTCATCGACGACCCAAACATATCCTTTACTCATGTAATAAATCCTTGCAGCAAAAGCCTAAAAACTGACGAATCGAAAAGCCATTTAATCAAGTCAGATTGGCAAATAAATTGTAAAAGTGGTGTGACCTGGCCAGCTCTCGACATCAATCTTGCCGTTGTGCTGGTCGATCAAATTTTGTGAAATAGACAAGCCAAGTCCCGTTCCGCCCTCACGGCCACTGACCATCGGGTAGAAAAGCGTGTCTTGTAGTTCTGGCGGGATCCCCGGACCGTTGTCGGTTATTTCAACACGCGCCGCGAGTTTGCAACGCTGACCATGAATATTGGCTTGATGCACCGTTCTGGTGCGTATGGTTATTTTGCCATGCTCTTGGTGAGAAAGGATTTGCGCCGCATTGCTAACAATGTTGAGCATCGCCTGCTCGATTTGGTCAGCATCCATCAAAATCTCTGGCAAGCTCGGGTCGTAATCGCGCTCAATCACAACCGAATGCTGAGACTCTAACTCAACCAATTGACGCACTTTTTCAAGCACTTGGTGTAGGTTCTCTTGGGTCTTCTTGCCCGGTTTTTGAGGTCCTAGCAAGCGATCGACTAATGCTCTCAAGCGGTCGGCTTGTTCAATAATGATGTGGGTGTATTCCGTCAAAGAAGGATCGGGCAGCATTTTCTCCAGTAACTGTGCTGCGCCGCGTAAACCGCCGAGTGGGTTTTTGATTTCATGCGCCAAACCACGCACCAAAAGCTTCGCCGCCTGCTGTTGGGCATGTTGATTAAGCTCTTGAGTGAGGCGGCGTTGCTGGTCAATCTTACGCATTTCAACCAGCAGCATTAACTGCTTCTGCCATGTGATCGGGCTAACAGTCACTTCTAGCATCAAAGGGCGGCCATCAACCACAAAAGTCACGTCACTGTCCGTGATGCTTTGTCCGCTCTGTAGAGGTTGCGTAAGTAGCGCGAGATCCAATGACGCATGCTGAATCAGCTGAGACAACGACTGCTCGACAATACGCTTGGCGCTTTGTGAGAACAATAACTCAGCCGCAGGGTTAGCGTAGCGAACGGCTAATCCATCATCGAGAATCAGCGTTGCTGTCACCATGTTGTTGAGAATGGCACTGGAGAGACTAGTATCCACATTACGTCCTTGTTTGCGTTGTATTTGTGCGCTGCACTATATTGGTGCAATAGAACGTAAGTATGGCGAATAAACCTCAGAAGAAAAAGTGAAAAGCGCCATCAGAGTGCGGTTTTTTTCACTTAATATTCTGCTTTGCCCCTTTAATGGTCGGCTTGATACTCGCTCTATGTAAATGCACCGTTATAGGGCTAGTAGATGCAATAAGCTTGCCGCTTCTTTTGGCTTGGACCGCAAGGGTATGAGTTCCACGGTCGATGTTATTCAATTGCCAGGTTAAACGGCTTTGTGGCGCCCCATATGGCTTGCCATCAAGAAAGAGTTGCAGTTGTTCACCAATGCCTAGCTTGCGGTTGGCTTCGAGTTGGATATTGATAGCGCCAGGGTTGCTGCGAATGGTTTCATCATGCTGCGGTGTCAGCATGGATATGGAGAGCGGAAGAGGCTTGTCTGCTTTTGGTTTCTCATCGGTTTGAGGTTCTGATGTGTTTTTGGCTTGAGGGGCGAGAGACTCGGTACTTTCTACTTTTGGTGCAGGTGCACTAGATTCTAGATTAGGTAGAGAGATGGCTTTCGCACCTTGGCTTGGGGTGTCGCTAAAGTGCACCACGCCGTCTTTATCCACCCAAGTATAGGCAACTTGTGATGAGACAGAGGACGCCATTAAAAGGCCACTTAAGGCGCATAGCGATGGTAAAAGCTGAACTTTCATTGCTCACCTTCTTTTGATAGATGATTTCACGTTTGAGTGCTTAGCTCTTTGACCAATAAGGAAAAAGAGTTTGAGCGTATTTTAGTTATCCCTCCATGTTAAACGCCCATATAGGGCGAGCGAATACAAAAAAGGCCCGCCTGCGAGGCGAGCCTAATATTTTGTTTCTGTGTTTACATTTTACACAGTTGAGACCTTATACAGAGTAGTAAAGTTCGAACTCAAGTGGGTGAGTTGTCATGTTTACTTTCTCGACGTCTTGAGCTTTAAGACCGATGTAAGAATCGATGAAGTCATCAGAGAATACGCCGCCTGCTGTTAGGAACTCACGGTCAGCATCTAGTTCTTCTAGTGCGTCTTTTAGTGAGTATGCAACAGTTGGGATTTCTGCTGCTTCTTCAGCTGGTAGGTCGTAAAGGTCTTTATCCATCGCTTCGCCTGGGTGGATCTTGTTCTTAATACCGTCAAGACCAGCCATTAGCATTGCTGCGAAACATAGGTATGGGTTAGCCGCTGGGTCACCGAAACGAACTTCGATACGACGCGCTTTAGGGCTTGGTACCACTGGGATACGGATAGAAGCAGAACGGTTACGTGCTGAGTAAGCTAGCATAACTGGCGCTTCGAAGCCTGGTACAAGACGCTTGTACGAGTTAGTTGATGGGTTAGCAAATGCGTTGATTGCGCGAGCGTGCTTGATGATACCGCCGATGTAGTAAAGTGCAGTTTCAGATAGGCCGCCGTACTTGTCACCAGCAAATAGGTTTACACCGTCTTTTGCTAGAGATTGGTGAACGTGCATACCGCTACCGTTGTCACCAACAAGTGGCTTAGGCATGAATGTCGCTGTCTTACCAAACGCGTGAGCAACGTTGTGTACAACGTACTTGTAGATTTGGATTTCGTCAGCTTTCGTTGTTAGCGTGTTGAAGCGAGTTGCGATTTCGTTTTGACCCGCAGTTGCTACTTCGTGGTGGTGCGCTTCAACAACTAGGCCCATCTCTTCCATTACTAGACACATAGCAGAACGGATGTCTTGAGATGAATCTACAGGAGCTACTGGGAAGTAACCACCTTTAACGCCTGGACGGTGACCTTTGTTACCTTCTTCGTAATCAGAACCTGTGTTCCACGCTGCTTCTACGTCGTCAATCTTGAAGAATGAACCAGACATGTCAGTCGCGAACTTAACGTCGTCAAATAGGAAGAACTCTGGCTCAGGACCGATAAGTACTGTGTCTGCAATACCAGTAGAACGCATGAAGTCTTCAGCGCGTTTAGCGATAGAGCGAGGGTCACGGTCGTAGCCTTGCATTGTTGCAGGCTCAAGGATGTCACAACGGATGTTTAGCGTTGCATCTTCAGTGAATGGGTCAAGCACTGCAGAAGATGCGTCTGGCATCATAACCATGTCTGATTCGTTAATGCCTTTCCAGCCAGCAACTGATGAACCATCGAACATTTTACCTTCTTCGAAGAAGTCTGCGTCGATTTGGTGAGCAGGGATAGAGATGTGCTGCTCTTTACCTTTTGTATCAGTGAAGCGTAGGTCAACAAACTTAACTTCGTTTTCTTGGATCAGTGATAAAACGTTTTCTACTGACATCTTGGATAACCTCCAGTGTTAATAAAGCGGTAAGCTCGATTTATGAAAATTTGATTAAATCCAGCATTGATTAATCTGTTTGACATTTTATTAATCGATGCTGGTTTCTCTAAAGCCAAAACCGTGCCAAAAAAATTATTCCATTAATTTCAAGGAATTAAGTTTTTAGATGCTAGTTTGGTGCAAACGTTTGCACCAAAATGATCTCTGATTGCACCATATTGGTGCTAATTTAAATTATTGCACCACAATGTGACAATCACGTTGCTTATCTAGCCCAGATTTTGAGCAAGAGTCAATTTGTAATAAGCAACGATTGGAATAAAATTGCGTTGAATCAATTCGAGTAACGGAAGAAAGTGGGCGCTAAGCGTAAAATTGATAGAAAAGCTAAGGAGTAGATCACATATTTCTAGGCTTTTTGCTAAAATCTGGTACATTATGGCCGTTTTTTTAATCAGCAAATGTCGCCAGAGAGCACCCGTTCTCGGCATGGGGGCATTTCATCTATCTAAGTGAATCAATATCCATGGCTACTCCACAGATTGATAAATTAAGAAATATCGCGATTATCGCGCACGTTGACCACGGTAAAACAACGTTGGTTGACAAGCTGCTACAACAATCAGGCACGCTAGAGTCTCGCGGTGAAGCTGAAGAGCGAGTCATGGACTCGAACGACATTGAGAAAGAGCGTGGCATTACCATTCTTGCTAAAAACACAGCAATTAACTGGAATGACTACCGCATCAACATCGTAGATACTCCGGGACACGCGGACTTCGGTGGTGAAGTAGAACGTATCATGTCGATGGTAGATTCAGTACTACTTATCGTTGACGCAGTTGACGGCCCAATGCCGCAAACGCGTTTCGTAACTCAAAAAGCATTCGCTCACGGTCTTAAGCCAATCGTTGTAATCAACAAGATTGACCGTCCTGGTGCTCGTCCTGATTGGGTTATGGACCAAGTATTCGACCTATTCGACAACCTAGGTGCAACTGACGAACAGCTAGACTTTAAAGTAGTTTACGCTTCAGCACTTAACGGTTGGGCTGCACTAGAAGAAGGCGAAACTGGCGAGAACATGGAACCACTGTTCCAAACTATCGTTGAAGAAGTAACGGCACCTCAAGTTGACCTAGACGGTCCTCTACAGATGCAAGTTTCTCAGCTAGATTACAGCTCTTACGTTGGTGTTATCGGTGTTGCTCGTGTAACTCGTGGTAGCGTTAAGCCAAACCAACAAGTAACAGTTATCGGTGCTGACGGTAAAACTCGCAACGGTAAAGTGGGCACAGTAATGGGCTACCTAGGCCTAGATCGTCACGAAGTTGAGCAAGCGAACGCGGGTGATATCGTTGCAATCACTGGCCTTGGTGAGCTAAAAATTTCTGACACTATCTGTGCACAAAACGCAGTAGAAGCACTACCTGCGCTTTCTGTTGATGAACCAACAGTAACGATGACGTTCCAAGTAAACACGTCTCCATTCGCTGGTAAAGAAGGTAAGTTCGTGACTTCACGTAACATCCTTGAGCGTCTAGAGAAAGAATTGGTACACAACGTTGCACTACGCGTTGAGCAAACAGACGATCCAGACAAATTCCGCGTATCAGGCCGTGGTGAACTTCACCTTTCTATCCTGATCGAAAACATGCGTCGTGAAGGCTTCGAGCTTGCTGTATCTCGTCCAGAAGTAATCATCAAAGAAGAAGATGGTCAGCTAATGGAACCGTTCGAGACTGTAACGATCGACGTTATGGAAGAGCACCAAGGCGGCATCATGGAGAACATCGGCCTACGTAAAGGTGAGCTGAAAGACATGTCTCCAGATGGTAAAGGCCGTGTACGTATGGACTTCGAAATGCCATCACGTGGTCTTATCGGCTTCCAAACTGAGTTCATGACACTGACTTCTGGTTCTGGTCTTCTATACCATACATTTGACCACTACGGCCCACACAAAGGCGGTAACATCGGTCAACGTGTTAACGGTGTACTAATCGCGAACGCGATGGGTAAAGCGCTAACAAACGCACTGTTTAACCTACAAGAACGTGGTCGTCTATTCATCGGTCACGGTGTTGAAGTTTACGAAGGCATGGTTATCGGTATTCACAGCCGCGACAACGACCTAACAGTAAACGCACTGAAAGGTAAGCAGCTAACTAACGTTCGTGCATCTGGTACAGATGACGCACAGGTTCTTACTCCGCCAATCAAGATGACTCTTGAGCAAGCACTAGAGTTCATCGATGATGACGAACTAGTAGAAGTAACACCTGAAAGCATCCGTATCCGTAAGAAATTCCTAACGGAAAGCGATCGTAAGCGTGCTTCACGTTCAGCAAAATAATCTGCTGTAACGGATTCTATTTAGAAAAACCCGAGTTTCGCTCGGGTTTTTTTGTATTTAAAGGAATGAGGCTATGAAGCCAATCGTGATTACGGGTGGTCCCGGAGCGGGCAAAACCACCTTATTGAATGCGTTGGGAGAGTTGGGGTACGCCATCTTTGCTGAGGGCTCTCGCACCTTAATTGAGCAGCAAAGTCAGTTGGACAACGGCGTCTTGCCTTGGACCAACCTACCTGAGTTTGCCAACTTATGCCTTGAGTTAATGGGCAAGCAAAAGCGAGAAGCGCTGAATCATCCGGTCGCTTTTGTTGACCGTGCTATCCCAGACATCGTGGCATACCTACAAGTAGGCGGTTGTCCTGTTGAACAAGCCTTCTTGACCGAGAGTGCTGGGTACCAGAGTAAGGTGCTCACTTGTCGACCTGAGGCCTCTATCTATGTTCAAGATGATGTGCGCCCACATAGCTTTGAAGAGGCCCTGCAAATCCATCAAACCCTAGTTGATACCTATGCGGAACTGGGTTACGAAGTAGTCGAAGTACCATGGGGAAGTGTGGAAGAACGAGTGGCGTTTGTTCGGCAAGTAATGGGCTTAGTGGCTGAGCTAGAAGGCAATAAAGGTGAATAGAGCTTGGTAGGTACTCAGCTCGCTAAGCGAAGAACTGAATAGTTTGGTCGCTATATAGCAAAACCTCCTCACGAGGAGGAGGCTTTATCGAATTACTTCTGATTCAGCTGTTGCAAGAACTTATCTGACTCAGCAATCGCAGCATTCATCTGCTTAATCGCGTATTGAATATCTTTCTCTAGGTTAGAGAATTCACCTTTCAATGAGCCAATCGCGCTTGCGTTCAAGTTATGCTTTAGATACAGCGTGTTGTCACGCAGTGTATTCAATACTGGCGTCATCTTGTCTTCTGCACGCTTCATCGCGCTAAGCATGGTTTTGTAAGATGCTTTCGTCTCACGCAGCTTCTGTTCGCTAGAGCGACGCAGTTTCGCACTGGTGTACAGGTCTAATTCGCCTTGCCATTCCTCAAACAGAGCATCCGATACATCTTCAATTGCAGCAATGCGGTCACGCACATCTTGCGCCGCTTTTTCGCTATCTTCGTATTTATCGTTAATGTTGTTGTAGACGCTTTCTAGTTCACCACCGTCAAAGTTGGTCAAAGCAGAAAGGGCTTCTAAAGCACTGGTGAACTCTTCTTGTGCGTCTTGTTGCGATTCTTTGGCGTCTTCTACGCGATCAACCATAATGTCACGTTTGTGGTAACCCACTTGTTCCATTGCTGAATAATATGCGGACTGACATCCTGTCAAAGTGAAAATTGATAGTACAATTGCTAATAAATAAGGCATTCTTATGTCCTCGACGCTAATTTATGGGATGAACTATGAACCAGTTATCAGAGAGTTACAAGGTGAGATTGAGCAAGCTCGTGCCGGGGAGCGTCGCGTTTTTCAAATATTTGCTCAAGCGT
Source organism: Vibrio sp. B1ASS3 (assembly GCF_905175355.1). NCBI lineage: Bacteria > Pseudomonadati > Pseudomonadota > Gammaproteobacteria > Vibrionales > Vibrionaceae > Vibrio > Vibrio sp. B1ASS3. Next base: position 3,846,996 of record NZ_HG992742.1, on the reverse strand, counting down.
ATGACGCACGATCGCGTTAACGTTAATGCAGGCTATCTAGCTTACATCACTTTGTTGTCTATTGTGCCAATGTTGACGGTACTTTTATCGATATTGTCGAAGTTTCCGGTGTTTGAGAATGTGGGTGAAACCTTGCAAGGTTACATCATTGATAACTTTGTCCCTGCTTCTGGTGATGCAGTCAGAGTTGCGTTGCAAGAGTTTGTCTCAAACACAGGCAAGATGACCGCCGTAGGTGGTGCGTTCTTGTTTGTTGCCGCTTTGATGCTGATTTCGAATATCGACAAGAACTTAAACTACATTTGGCGAGTGAAAGACAAACGTCGTCCTGTGTTTTCTTTCTCCATGTATTGGATGGTGTTGACCCTTGGTCCGATTCTAGTCGGCGCGAGTATTGCTGCAACCTCCTACGTGACATCGCTAAAGCTGATTGAAAACGAAACCTTATCGGGCGCTTACAACCTGTTTTTACGTTGGTTACCTTTACTGTTGTCCTTCTTTGCGTTCATGGGGTTGTACTTCTTAGTGCCAAACAAAAAGGTTTACCTATCCCATGGTGCGGTTGGTGCCGCCATTGCCGCTGTGCTGTTTGAACTGAGTAAGAAAGGCTTTGCTTTCTACATTACTCAATTCCCGTCATATCAGCTGATTTACGGTGCGCTCGCCGCGATTCCGATCCTGTTTGTGTGGGTATATCTGTGCTGGCTGATCGTATTGATTGGCGCGGAAGTGACTGCTGCTCTGGGGGAAAGAGAGCACTGGAGTGACGACCTAGAAATGATACACTCGACCGCTGAATTGCAATTAACAGATGAAGGAAGCGAGAGTCGTGATAGCGCTAATTCAACGAGTCAGTGAAGCCGCCGTTCGTGTAGACGGTGAAGTTGTCGGTGAAATCGACCAAGGTCTACTTGTCCTACTTGGTGTAGAGAAGGACGATGATGAAGCAAAAGCAAAGCGTTTGATGGAGCGCGTAACCACGTATCGGGTGTTTGAAGACGATGAAGGCAAAATGAACCTTAACGTCAAACAAGTGAACGGTAAGGTTTTGGTGGTGTCTCAATTTACGTTACCAGCGGATACCAAAAAAGGCACTCGCGCAGGCTTTTCTCGTGGCGCGCACCCTGCGGATGCAGAACGTCTGTATGACTATTTCTCGGATTTGTGTGAGCAAGAACTGCCAACACAACGTGGTCGCTTCGCGGCAGATATGAAAGTGTCATTAATTAATGACGGTCCAGTGACTTTTTGGCTACAGGTCTAATCTGGCAACCACAACATCATGGTCTAAGCTTTAAGCCCAAGTAAATTGAATTTGCTTGGGTATTTTCTCCTAAGGCTTTCATTTGATTTGTACTTTCAAAGGATTGATATGTTCAAACTCATAACTCCAAAAACAGAAAATCAGCTCAACAAGTACTATCAATTTCGTTGGCAGTTGCTGCGCGAACCTTGGCGTATGCCTGTAGGCTCCGAGCGTGATGAGTACGATGGTATGAGCCATCACCGCATGATTACCGACAGTCGTGGTCGTCCGATGGCGATTGGTCGTTTATACATTACCCCAGATAATGATGGTCAGATCCGCTACATGGCGGTGAAGAACAATCGTCGTAGCAAAGGCATGGGTTCATTAGTGCTGGTGGCACTTGAATCGTTAGCTCGTCAGGAAGGGGCGAAGCGTCTGGTATGTAATGCCCGTGAAGACGCAATTGCTTTCTATGAAAAGAATGGCTTTGAGCGTCGCGGCGAACTGACCGACGAGCGCGGCCCCGTGCGTCACCAACAAATGGTCAAACAGCTTGATCCAATGGCCGATGTATTGCGTCGCCCAGATTGGTGTACCGAGTTGCAACAGCGTTGGGAGGCACAGATCCCGATTGCAGATAAAATGGGCATCAAAATCAACCAGTACACTGGTTATCAGTTTGAATGCAGCGCGCAGCTCAACCCTAACCTGAACCCGCACAACACCATGTTTGCAGGCTCTGCGTTTACCTTAGCAACGCTAACTGGTTGGGGCATGACGTGGTTGCTGATGAAAGAACGTGGTTTGCACGGTGATATTGTGTTGGCGGATAGCTCGATTCGTTATCGCCACCCTGTTGAAGAGAACCCAGTCGCGAGCACGTCATTAGATGGCATTAGTGGTGACTTGGATAGGCTCGCTTCAGGTCGTAAAGCGCGTATCGTTATCCACGTAGTGATTTACAGTGGAGATGTGCCAGCGGTGGATTTTGTCGGTACGTACATGCTACTGCCGAATTACTCTAAGTTACTCAGCTGTTAGATTCTCAGACTTTGGTATTTCTTGTGGCGCATCTTGGTTTTCAGATGCGCCTTGTTCTGCCTTGGTTTCATCGATAGCTGAGTTCTCGCTTTCTTTCGATGATTTTTCTACAAGGTCTGAGTCTTTTTGTTCTGTGATAAGTTGCTCTTCAGAGTGCGCAACTGTGGTCGACTCTTTTTCTTCTGCCACTTCCTCACTTAACTCTTCTTCAGGTTGTTCGATGTTGATTGCGTCGATGTTTGTAACGTCGGTTGTTTCGGGAGCGCTCTGTTCTGGTTTCACTGGCTCTGCCTGCTTTGGCTTGTTTAGGCACTCATTTGACACAACTTCGCCACTCAGTACGTCACCTTTGAGCATTCCACACGATTCTTTAAGTTGATAGCTCACGCCACTAAGTGGGTTGTTCGCCATATCAAACTCTCCAGATAGCTTACCTGAGATAGCTTTGCCGGAAATGGTCACGGGTTCTAGCTTCACTTCGCCGCGCTGAGCCTCTATGCGCAATGGGCTGAAGGTGATTGCCTTGAGTGACTCATTTGCTTGTGACTTCAAGGTGGTATCGCGCAGGTTAGCTTCCACTTCTCCCGATAAGCTGTAAGCAAGCATATTTTGATCGCCTGCCAAGCCTTTTAAATCAAGACTTAAATCAGAGAAGCCATTGACCGCTAGTGCTTTTGGTAAATAAGGGTGAAGTAATTGCAGTGGAATACCATCTGCATTGAGGTTAAGCGCCCAAGGTTGGCTGGTGGTGCTGAGATCGATTTGCCCTAGGCCTTCGATATAGCCTTGCTCTAACGGGGCAAATAAGCGTGTCAGTTGCCAGAAACCATTGTCACTCTGTGTAGAAATGGCTGCGTGTGAGGTGATGACTTGGTCGTAACTCGCGTTGACGACGCTGGCATCAAGCTTGCCGCTCCAAATGCCCCAGTGACCATTGCTGTGTTTAACTTCGAGCTGGTCACCTTCCAAATTCAAGCCAGAAAGCTGCCAGTAAGGTTGTTTGGATAACTGGATAACTTGGCTGCGTTCTATCTCTAACTGCTTCACATCGACTTGCTGGAGCTTCTCTGTGGCTTTTTGCCACCAGTCGGTCTTGTCATCTGGTTGGATAGCCCATTTTAAGCCGCTAATGGTCGCATTGTTGATTTTCCAATGGTCAGGTTCGAAGTCACCAGATACCTGAACGCTACCTTGTTGCCAATCCAAGCTCAGTTCTTGCAATTTGACAGCCCCTGGTTTGAGTTGGGCGTTTAAACGAGGTTCAACCGCGGTTTGGTCTTGGAAACTGACACTGTCAGCTTGCAGGGATATCTGTGCCGTTGTGCTCCACAATGACAGCGGGAGCGAAGCGTTTTCAACCGATAACTCAAGGTTTTGCCAATGCCAGTCTCCGTATTCGATATCCGCATTGAGCAGATCGAGGCTGTTGATATGGCTGACGTTAACGGGCAACGTTTGCCATGGTTTGGCGAGTAAGGATTGCAGTTGTAGATTGTCTATTTGCAGCTTATCAACGGTCACGTTAATCAACGACCAACCTTGTGGGTATTGTTCGCCTTGACCAGAGACTTCACTGCCACGCCACTTAAATGATGCGCCATAAAGTGTGCTGTCTTGTGGTTTGTAGTCCACATCGACAAGCAGTTTATTGAAAGCTTCACCATTCCAATAAAACTGTTTGGCAGAGAGTTGAACCTCGCCATAAGGCATTTGCTGCGTGTCACTTGACCAAGTAGGGTCTTGGATTTGGACGTTCAAACCATTAATGCTGAATGCATCATCGGCGTAATCGATGTTCTTCAAGGCGATTTGATGGAAATAGACATTGTTGAGCTTTGGAATTGTTGGCATACCTTGCTGCAGGCTCAGTCCATCAATCAAAAGGCTATCGACAATCCATTTTCCATCGCGATGAACATCAGGGTTTAGCCATAGATCGACTTGCTCGATGAACGGCAATTTGTCTTGTTTGGTCGCTATCCCAGTAAGGGTTAGGTGGTAGGGAAACTCGTATTGAACGTTGTCTGCTTGCAGTGGCAAGTCGACGAGATCAGAGAACAGGTTCCACGTTTGACGAGAATAAGAGGTGGTCAGCATGCCCACAAAGACGGCTGGAATCGCGATCGCCAGTATGACGATAAGAAGTAGAATTCGACCTGCTGTTTTCATCCCTGCCAAAACCTGTCTGTAAATTGGAGTAAGTGAGTATCGACTTACTTAGATAGGCTTAAGCTTGTATCAATCTCAGGTTGGATTCAATAAAAAGCCCCTCAAAAGAGGGGCTTGAAGATTATTTTTGTAGCTAAGTCACGAAGGCTTAGCGAGTGGCTTAGTCTAGCTGAGGACCAGCTGCCACTAGTGATTTACCTTCTGCGTTGTCAGTGTACTTATCAAAGTTGTTGATGAAGCGCTCTGCCAAGTCTTTTGCTTTGCTTTCCCATTGTAGTGGGTCAACGTAGGTATCACGTGGGTCAAGGATGCTTGGATCCACACCTGGTAGTGAAGTTGGTACTTCTAGGTTGAAGATTGGAATGTGCTTAGTTTTCGCTTCTTCAATCGAGCCATCAAGGATCGCATCAATGATGCCGCGTGTATCTTGGATAGAGATACGTTTACCGCTGCCGTTCCAGCCTGTGTTGACTAGGTAAGCTTCTGCGCCTGCTGCTTCCATACGTTTCACTAGCACTTCTGCGTACTTAGTTGGGTGTAGAGTTAGGAACGCTGCACCAAAACACGCTGAGAACGTTGGTGTTGGTTCAGTGATGCCACGCTCAGTACCTGCTAGCTTAGCGGTAAAGCCAGACAAGAAGTGGTACTTAGTTTGCTCAGGAGTCAGTTTAGAAACCGGAGGAAGTACGCCGAACGCATCAGCCGATAGGAAGATCACTTTGTTTGCGTGACCACCTTTCGATACTGGCTTAACGATGTTGTCGATGTGATGCAGTGGGTAAGACACACGAGTGTTCTCAGTCTTAGAACCATCATCAAAGTCGATAGAGCCATCACTACGAACCGTTACGTTCTCTAGTAGTGCATCACGGCGGATGGCATTGTAGATATCAGGCTCAGCTTCTTTCGATAGCTTGATAGTTTTCGCGTAACAGCCACCTTCGAAGTTGAACACGCCGTCGTCATCCCAACCGTGCTCGTCATCACCAATCAATGCACGTTTAGGGTCGGTAGACAGGGTAGTTTTACCTGTGCCAGATAGACCGAAGAAGATTGCAACATCGCCTTCTTCACCCATGTTTGCACTACAGTGCATTGATGCGATGTCTTTTAGCGGAAGGAAGTAGTTCATCATTGCGAACATGCCTTTCTTCATTTCACCGCCGTACCAAGTACCACCGATCAACTGAGTGCGCTCTGTTAGGTTGAACACAGTGAAGTTTTCAGAGTTCAGACCATGCTCTTCCCACTTCTCGTTGGTGCACTTCGCACCGTTCATTACTACAAAATCAGGTTCAAACGTTGCCAACTCTTCTTCTGTTGGACGGATGAACATGTTTTTCACGAAGTGTGCTTGCCACGCGACTTCAGTGATCACTCGAATGCTCAAACGAGTGTCTGGGTTTGCACCACAATAACCGTCAATCACAAATAGACGCTTTCCTGAAAGCTGGTTGGTCACTAGCTCTTTTAGGTCGTCCCATACTTCTTTGTTGATTGGTTTGTTGTCGTTTTTCACCGCGTCAGAAGTCCACCACATGTGCTCTTCTGTCGTTGCATCTTTAACAATGTACTTATCTTTTGGTGAGCGACCAGTAAAGATACCAGTGTCTACGGCAACCGCGCCGAGTTCTGTAACCACACCACGTTCATAACCTGTTAGGTCAGCACGGGTCTCTTCCTCAAACAGCATTTCGTAGCTTGGGTTGCGAACAACCTCTTTAACGTTGTGCAGTCCGTGTTTGGTTAGATCAAGTGTTGCAGCCTTTGTATGTTCCATAACGGTCATAGGTGCTCCTTATAAGGATTTTTGTAGGGATTTTGTAAGAATGTTTTAATTTTTATCTGCTCACCATGCTAGCAACGGGGCGGGGAGAAAACAGGGATATAGTTCAAAAATTATCCATGATTTCAGTGTGGTTTTAGGTAACCCGTCACATATTGGTGCGAATAGTTTATCGTGGCCGCAAACCTTTGCGCTAGGGCAAAAGAATTATTAATTATTTAAAATTAAGCGGTTGCTTTATTACGTGGGAGGCTAAGTTATACGAGGGTTTGATCACAAAAAGGCCAGCGTGATGCTGGCCTTTTGATAGGTAAATTACATGCTTGTTAAGCTATGAAAATTAATGCACGGTTTTATTGCCGGAAGTTGCTTGCGTATACAGTTCGGTAATTTCAGGTTCGTCGAACGTGTATGACGTGCCGCAGTAATCACAATGTAAAGAAATTGTGCCTTCTTCCGCCAAAATGTCATAAATTTCAGTTTTATCAACTGTGATGATCGCCGCGCCACTGCGCTCGCGAGAACAACCACAGTGGAATTCCACCGGTTGTGGCTCGTATAGGCGAACAGAGTCTTGGTTGTATAGACGGTAAAGCAGTTCATTTGCTGGTAGCGTGAACAGCTCTTCGTTCTTAACTGTTGCTGTTAGTTGCTCTAGGTGTTCAAAGTCTTCAGGTGTACCTGTACCGTCTGGCATTACCTGGATCATCATACCTGCCGCATGCTTTTTGCCTTCGTGCTCACCAGTGCGGATCCACAAACGCGTTTTTAGCTGCTCTGAGTTTGCGAAGTAGCCTTCGATAACGTCAGCCAGTGTTTCACCTTCTAGGCCAACCACGCCTTGGTAGCGTTCGCCTTTTTTCGGCTCGATGGTGATCACTAGGTAACCTTTACCCATCATTTCATGCAGCGTTGCGTCATCAGCAATATCGCCTTCCCAACGCGCTACGCCACGGATCTTCTGATCGTGGTCGCCGTTGATGACTGCCAAAGATACAGGGCCATCACCTTGTAGTTGGATAGTGATTGAGCCTTCGAACTTCAAAGTTGCAGTTAAAAGTGTGGTTGAAACGAGTAGCTCACCCAACAGTTTTTGCAGTGCTGCCGGATATTCCTTGCTGGAGATAATACGTTGGTATGCTTCATCCAATTGAACCAACTCGCCACGTACAGAAAGATCTTCAAATAGGTAGCGGTTTAAAACATTATTTGCCATGGAGTGCTTTCCTCGTCGGTAATTCCGGCTTTTATTGGTGTTTGAACTTAATGATGTCGCGGCGCTGCTTTTTGTCTGGGCGGCGTTCCGGACTAGGGTTGTGGGCGTTGAGTTTACGCTGTTTCGCGAACTCTTCGCGTTGGCTGACGCTTTCGTCAGTTTCGCGATAGAGCGTTTGAGCGATTGGTGCGCCCATTCGGCGATCAGAGATTTTCTCGATGATCACCGTCTTCTCTTCATTACCTTGACGAAGACGAATCTCAGCACCCAACTCAACGATTTTGCTTGGTTTGCTTCGTTGCCCATTATAGTGGACTTTACCGCCATCGACCATATTGCGTGCGATGGAACGGGTCTTATAAAATCTGGCAGCCCATAGCCATTTATCTAGCCTTACGGCTTCATTTGTGGAACTCATACGACTCTACACTATCTAATCACTGCAAGAATGATGCAGTGACTGGTGGATTATTCACCTACAGATGGAGCCAAGGCTGTTTTTTTTTCAAGGGAGTTGGCAAAAACTGCATAAGAAAAAGGTATGAAAAGGAACTTGTGATATAGTTCACTGCTCTTTGTTGAGTAGTAATTTTATTGCAATTTTAGCAAGATAGAGTCGACACGCTTTCATTCATGGTGAAAGTCGACGGACGTAAGAATAAAGGAATCAATTCAGTGAAGCGTTTAGAGCTAAGTGCAGGATTATCAAGCAGCCCGCTACTGGCTCAGATTAAGTCCAACAATCACGTCATTCAAGCGAAACTAAGTTTGCTCTTAACTTGTCTATTTATAGCAATGACAGGTTGGATACTTGGTAAAGTGGTGTGGTTAGCAATGCCTCAAACCTCTGATGTGACTCAATGGAAGCCATCAGCTAACGCTGTTGCGTCAACCAATAAAAAAGACGCGATTGATTTCAATGCCCTCCAAAATGCCAACTTGTTCGGAAAGTACACCGAGCAAAAGCCGGTCGTAGTAGAACAACCTGTCGTGCAAGATGCGCCTAAAACCCGCCTAAACCTAACACTTGTTGGTGCTGTTGCGAGCAGCAACGCAAAAACGAGCTTAGCGGTGATTGCGAATCGAGGTAAGCAGGCGACTTACGGCATCGGTGAAGAAATTGACGGTACACGTGCAGAATTAAAAGCGGTTTTGGTTGATCGCGTGATCATCGATAACCAAGGTCGTGATGAAACCCTTATGTTGGAAGGCATCGAGTACAGCAAGCTGTCTGAGAGTCGTCCGGCAACTCGACCAAAAGCGGCGAAAGCGGATAACTCATCCGCAGTGAGTGAAAAGGTCGACCAAATTCGTGCGGAAATTGCCAAAGATCCGCAAAGCGTATTCAAGTACATCAACATTTCTCCGGTTAAGAAAGACGGAGGAATCATCGGCTATCGCGTCTCACCAGGTCGTGATGCGGCGTTGTTTAATGATGTCGGTCTAAAACCTGGTGATATTGCGGTGCAATTAAACGGGATCGATTTAAGTGATCCTTCATCTTCAGTAGAACTGATGCAAGTGATGAACGATCCGCAAGAACTGAATTTGACTGTTGAGCGCGATGGCCAGCAGTACGACATCTATATCCAATTGTAATACTTAGGCAAGCTGCGTAAGTTCAGGGAGACATACGTGAAACATTGGTTTAGCAAAAGTGCTTGGTTACTTGCAGGGACACTACTCTGCGCTCCGGGTGCGATGGCGAACGAGTTTAGTGCAAGTTTCAAAGGCACTGACATTCAAGAATTCATCAACATTGTAGGTCGTAACTTAGAGAAGACCATCATTGTTGACCCGTCTGTACGCGGCAAGATCGACGTGCGCAGCTATGACGTTTTAAACGAAGAGCAATACTACAGCTTCTTTTTAAACGTACTAGAAGTGTACGGTTACGCTGTTGTTGAAATGGATAACGGTGTACTAAAAGTCATCAAATCGAAAGATTCAAAAACCTCTGCAATTCCTGTTTTGGGTGATGACAGCGCAAAAGGCGACAGCGTGATTACACGTGTGGTTGCGGTGCGTAACGTATCGGTTCGTGAACTTTCTCCGCTGCTGCGTCAGCTGATTGACAACGCGGGTGCGGGTAACGTGGTGCACTACGACCCAGCTAACATCATTTTGATCACTGGCCGTGCTGCGGTTGTAAATCGTCTGGCTGAAATCATCAAACGTGTTGACCAAGCGGGTGATAAAGAAATTGAAGTCGTAGAGCTGAGAAATGCTTCTGCGTCTGAAATGGTGCGTATCGTTGATGCCCTGAACAAAACGACCAACCAAAAGAGCACGCCTGAATTCCTAGAGCCAAAAATCGTTGCGGATGATCGTACCAACTCAATCCTGATTTCTGGCGACCCTAAAGTGCGCGCGCGCTTGAAGCGTTTGATTCGCCAACTTGACGTAGAAATGGCAACCAAAGGTAATAACCGCGTGGTTTACCTAAAGTACGCAAAAGCAGAAGACTTGGTTGATGTACTAAAAGGCGTATCTGACAACCTACAAGCTGAGAAGCAAGCGGGTCAAAAAAGCGCATCAAGTACACAACGTGGTCAAGTGGTGATTGCGGCTCACGAAGCAACCAACTCGCTAGTTTTGACTGCTCCGCCAGATATCATGATGGCGCTGCAAGATGTGATTTCTCAACTGGATATCCGTCGTGCGCAGGTTCTGATTGAAGCACTGATCGTTGAAATGTCTGAAGGCGACGGCATCAACCTTGGCGTTCAATGGGGTAACCTAGAGACAGGTGCGGTAATCCAATACGGCAACACTGGTGCACAAATTGGTAACGTAATGGTTGGTCTTGAAGAAGCAAAAGATACAACTAAAGAAGAGAGTTACTGGAATGCAAACGGCGGTGAGGATGGAACTGGTGGTTTCGAAACTCGTCGCTATACCGAGGAAGGTGACTATTCGACTCTAGCGGCAGCACTTGGTGGTGTTAACGGCGCAGCAATGAGCATCATGATGGGTGACTGGACAGCATTGATTACTGCTGTGTCATCGGATTCAAATTCAAACATTCTGTCTTCTCCAAGCATTACTGTGATGGATAACGGTGAAGCGTCGTTCATCGTTGGTGAAGAAGTTCCGGTAATTACAGGCTCGACTGCAGGCTCGAACAACGACAACCCATTCCAAACGGTTGACCGTAAAGAAGTCGGTATCAAACTGAAAGTCGTGCCTCAAATCAACGAAGGTGATTCTGTTCAGCTAAACATTGAGCAAGAAGTGTCTAACGTTCTTGGCGCAAATGGTGCGGTTGACGTACGTTTTGCTAAGCGTCAGCTAAACACATCTGTGATGATCCAAGATGGTCAAATGCTAGTGCTTGGTGGTTTGGTTGATGAGCGTGCACTGGAGAGTGAATCTAAAGTGCCACTACTGGGTGATATCCCAGTGATTGGTCAACTGTTCAAATCAACTAGCACGCAAACTGAGAAGCGTAACCTGATGGTATTCATCAAGCCAACCATCATCCGTGATGGTATGACGGCAGATGGTATTACTCAGCGCAAATACAACTTCATCCGTGCTGAACAGCTTTACAAAGCACAAGAAGGCTTGAAGCTAATGGATGACTCAAATATCCCAGTGATTCCTGAGTTTGGCCAAGATCGTAAGCATCCTGCTGAAATCCAAGCGTTCATTGATCAGATGGTAAAGAATAATGGTTGATATGTTAGACACAGCGCCAAGTATGCGCCGTCTGCCATTCAGTTTTGCCAATCGCTTTAAACTGGTTTTGGAGACGGAGCACCCTGAGCGCCCTCCAATTCTGTATTACGTAGAGCCGCTTAACCCTGCGGCTCTCGTTGAAGTACGTCGAGTACTGAAACAAAACTTTATTCCTCAAGTGATGGACAAAGAAGCGTTCGATAAAAAGCTCACTGAAGCGTATCAACGTGACTCTTCTGAGGCTCGTCAGTTGATGGAAGACATTGGCGCAGACAGCGATGACTTCTTCTCCTTAGCCGAAGAACTACCTCATGATGAGGACTTGCTGGAATCTGAAGATGATGCGCCAATCATCAAATTGATCAACGCCATGTTGGGTGAAGCGATCAAGGAAGGGGCGTCGGATATCCATATCGAGACGTTCGAGAAAACTCTTTCGATTCGTTTCCGCGTCGATGGTGTATTGCGTGAAGTTCTAACCCCAAGCCGCAAGCTAGCGCCTTTGCTGGTTTCTCGTGTGAAGGTCATGGCGAAACTCGACATTGCTGAAAAACGCGTACCTCAAGATGGTCGTATTTCTCTGCGTATCGGTGGTCGTGCGGTGGATGTTCGTGTATCTACCATGCCTTCGTCGCATGGTGAGCGCGTGGTAATGCGTCTACTGGATAAGAACGCCACTCGCCTTGATTTGCATAGTTTGGGTATGACGCCTTCAGTGCATGATAACTTCCGTCACCTGATTGGTCGTCCTCACGGCATCATCTTGGTGACCGGTCCGACAGGTTCGGGTAAGTCGACGACGTTGTACGCGGGCTTGCAAGAGATCAACAGCAACGAACGCAACATTCTAACGGTTGAAGACCCTATCGAATTTGATATTGATGGCATCGGCCAAACGCAGGTAAACCCGAAAGTTGATATGACTTTTGCGCGAGGTCTGCGTGCGATTCTTCGTCAAGACCCGGATGTAGTGATGGTCGGTGAGATCCGTGACTTAGAGACAGCACAGATTGCCGTGCAAGCCTCTTTGACTGGTCACTTAGTTATGTCGACACTGCACACCAACACGGCTGTGGGTGCGATTACTCGTCTACGCGACATGGGTATTGAACCATTCCTGATTTCTTCTTCACTACTGGGCGTGCTTGCGCAGCGTCTTGTTCGTACGCTTTGTTCTGACTGTAAAGAACCATACGAAGCGGATAAAGAACAGAAGAAACTGTTTGGTTTGGAAGAACATGAATCGCTTATTTTGCATCGAGCGAAAGGCTGTGAAGTCTGTAACCACAAAGGGTACCGTGGCCGTACGGGTATTCATGAACTCTTGATGGTGGATGAAAAAGTCCAAGAGCTGATTCACAGCGAAGCGGGTGAGCAAGAAATTGAGAAAACTGTTCGCCAGCATACGCCAAGTATTCGTAGCGACGGCCTGAGTAAAGTCAGTCGTGGTATCACTTCTCTTGAAGAAGTCATGCGAGTGACCAAGGAAGCGTAATGGCAGCATTTGAATACAAAGCGCTGGACGCTAAAGGCAAACAGAAGAAAGGCACCATCGAGGGTGATAACGCTCGTCAGGTGCGCCAACGCCTAAAAGAGCAGGGTATGATTCCTGTCGAGGTGATGGAAGCCAAAGCGAAAGCCGCTAAGTCTTCAGGCGGGTCAGTTGGGTTCAAACGAGGCATCAAAACAGCAGAGCTTGCGTTGATTACGCGTCAGCTTTCGACCTTGGTTCAATCGGGGATGCCACTTGAAGAATGTTTGAAGGCCGTTTCAGAGCAAGCTGAAAAGCCACGTATTCGTTCGATGATTGCCGCGGTGCGTTCAAAAGTCACCGAGGGTTACCCTCTGGCCGACAGTTTGGGTGACTACCCGCATGTTTTCGACGAGCTTTACCTTTCGATGGTGGCAGCGGGTGAAAAATCGGGTCACTTGGATACAGTGCTAGAGCGCTTGGCTGATTATGTAGAAAACCGCCAAAAGATGCGTTCTAAGTTGCTGCAAGCCATGATTTACCCTGTGGTATTGGTGGTGTTTGCTGTTGGTATCGTCTCTCTGTTGCTGTCTTCTGTCGTACCTAAAATCATTGAACCAATTATTCAAATGGGACAAGAGTTGCCTCAATCGACGCAATTCCTGTTGTCTGCAAGTGAGTTTGTCCAAGAATGGGGGCTTATCATCTTTGTCGTGGTGGTGGTGCTCTTCTATGGCCTTAAACTCGCATTACAGAAACCAAATTTTCGCTTGGCTTGGGACCAAAAAATTCTCAGCCTGCCGTTGATTGGTAAGATTTCTCGCGGTCTGAATACCTCACGATTTGCTCGCACCTTGTCGATTTGTACCTCAAGTGCGATTCCTATTCTTGAAGGGATGCGAGTCGCGGTCGACGTTATGTCGAACCGTTATGTAAAACAACAGGTCTTAGTTGCGGCAGACAACGTGCGAGAAGGTGCAAGTCTGCGCAAAGCCCTTGATCAAACTCGCTTGTTCCCACCAATGATGCTACACATGATTTCAAGTGGTGAGCAAAGTGGTGAGCTTGAAAGCATGTTGACGCGAGCGGCGGACAACCAAGACCAAAACTTTGAATCGACGGTCAACATTGCACTTGGCATTTTTACTCCAGTATTGATTGCCCTGATGGCGGGCTTGGTACTTTTCATCGTAATGGCGACATTGATGCCAATGTTGGAAATGAATAACTTAATGAGCGGATAGAATTCGAGTTAAGACGTGTCTATTGAAGGCATGGCTTGAATCTAACTTTCGGAGAAAATAATGAAATTTAAACGCAGTAAGCAACAAGGCTTTACACTTCTAGAAGTGATGGTTGTTGTGGTTATCCTAGGTATTTTGGCGAGTGTTGTTGTTCCTAACTTGCTAGGTAACAAAGAAAAAGCAGACCAACAGAAAGCGATCACAGACATCGTGGCATTGGAAAACGCGTTGGACATGTACAAGTTGGATAACAGCGTTTACCCAACGACTGACCAAGGTCTAGATGCATTGGTGAACAAACCATCTAACCCAGAGCCGCGCAACTACCGTGACGGTGGTTACATCAAGCGTCTTCCATCTGATCCATGGGGCAACGAGTACCAATACCTAAGCCCTGGCGACAATGGCACGATTGATATCTTCACTCTAGGCGCTGACGGCCAAGAGGGCGGTGAAGGTCCAGCTGCAGATATCGGCAACTGGAACATGCAAGATTTCCAATAAGCGCTAGCTGAAACCAGCACTAATGAAGCAAATGCAAAAACATCTCGGTTTTACATTGATAGAAATTCTATTGGTGCTGGTTTTGTTATCTCTTACCGCCGTGGCGGTGATCGCTACCTTGCCTACTAGTCAGAAAGACCTTTCCAAACAATACGCGCACAGTTTTTTTCAACGCTTACAACTGCTTAATGAAGAAGCAGTGTTAAGTGGCAAAGACTTTGGTCTGCGCGTTGATGATGTTAAATCCACCTACACCTTGTTGAGTTTGACCCAAGATGGTTGGCAGCCACTTGAGTTAAAGCAAATCCCAAGTGAGACAAAACTCGAAGGGGATATTTCATTGCAGTTGGACTTAGGCGGTGGTGCTTGGGATAAAGACGATCGATTGTTCGAGCCTGGCTCTCTGTTTGATGAAGACATGTTTGCCGAGGAAGAGGACAAAGAGAAGAAGAAAGTGAAACCACCTCAAGTGTTCATTTTCTCAAGTGCTGAGATTACGCCATTCTCCCTATCTTTCTTTCCTGAAGAGGGGGATGCATTCAACGATGGTTGGCGAATCATTGGTAAAGAAACAGGCGAAATCAAATTGTTAGCGCCTGGGGAAGAAGCGGAAGACGATGACAATTCGATATTCTAAGCCAAGCCGTATTGGCTCGTCGCACCGCAACACACGAGGTATGACATTACTTGAAGTGTTGGTCGCCCTCGCGATCTTCGCAACGGCAGCGATCAGTGTGATTCGCTCAGTGAGTCAGCACATCAATACTGTCAGTTATTTAGAAGAAAAAATGTTTGCAGCCATGGTTGTGGATAACCAAATGGCCAATGTGATGCTCTCGACCGAAAAGCTTAAAGCGAAAAACGGTACAGAAGAATTAGCAGGGCGCACTTGGTATTGGAAAGTCACACCGGTAGCCACTGCGCAGCCATTGCTGAAAGCATTTGATGTCAGTGTCGCGACAGATAAAAAAGCGAGCCCAGTAGTCACGGTGAGAAGTTATGTTGCTGAATAACAAGCGATGTAAAGCTCGCAACTCAAAGTCCAATCGAGGTTTTACCTTGATTGAAGTGCTGGTATCGATTGCGATTTTTGCCAGCATGAGTGTCGCCGCTTACCAAGTAGTATCGCAAGTGCAGCGCAGTAACGTGTTGTCTCAAGAGCGAACGCAACGTCTCAATGAACTACAGCGCGCGATGGTCATGATGGATAACGATTTCCGTCAAATGGCAATGCGCCAAATGCGTACTAACGGTGAAGAGCCGTCAAGCCAACTGCTGTTTTGGTCGGATTACTTGCTCGATTCTGATGCGAAAGGCGTGATGTTTGCGCGTTTGGGTTGGCATAACCCACAGCAGCAATTTCCACGCGGAGAGGTGACTAAGGTTGGTTATCGCATCAAAGATGAAGTCTTACAGCGTGTGTGGTGGCGATACCCTGATACACCAACAGGGCAAGAGGGTGTGATTACACCGCTGCTAACACAGGTCGAAGAATTTGATATGCGTTTTTACGATGGAAAGTCGTGGAAGAAAACGTGGGAAAACGGCCGTGAATTGCCAAAAGCCGTTTCAGTGATATTGAAGCTGAAAGATTATGGTGAAATTACTCGCACTTACCTGACGCCGGATGGCAAGCTCAATCCGGGTGGAGAAGATGATTCTTCGGGCAATGACTCATCAGGGGGCAGCAATGATGGCTAATCGTCAGCGCGGTGTTGCGCTCCTTATTGTCCTGATGCTGCTTGCGATTATGACAACAGTAGCTGCGAGTATGTCAGAGCGATTGTTTTTGCAGTTTCAGCGTGGTTCGAATCAAATTAACTACCAACAAGCTTATTGGTATAGCTTGGGAGTGGAAGCGTTGGCTGAGATTGGTATCGAACAAAGTTATGAAGACGACGATACCATTAACTTAAGCCAGCCTTGGGCAATCAAAGAGCAAGTTTATCCGCTTGATTACGGACAGGCTTTAGGTCGCATTGTTGATAAGCAAGCCTGCTTCAATATGAACGTCCTAGCGAGCGTACAGCCAACGGGTGAACAAACGACGCGTCCATACTTAGTGCAAGTGTTCCAACGTTTGATGGAAGAAATGGACGTGGAGCCTTACCAAGCGGAAGTGATCGCCGATTCGACGTGGGAATACGTTGATAGTGACAGTACCGTGCGTTCAACCGCGGGTGTGGAAGACAGTACTTACGAAGCGATGAAGCCGCAGTATTTGCCACCCAACGGTTGGATGGCGGATGCCAGTGAACTGCGCGCGGTGTACCAAGTTAGTGGGGACATCTACCAAAAAATTGCTCCGATGATTTGTGCGCTTCCGAGCGACGATTGGCGCTTGAACGTCAATACCATAGAAGTCGAGCAAGCGCCTATTTTGGTTGCCATGTTTACCCCAGGCTTGAGCAGCAGCGATGCTGTTCAGCTGATAGAAAAGCGTCCTTTCGATGGCTGGGAAAGCGTCGATGAATTTTTGTCAGAGTCAGAATTAGCTGGCCTGAGCGATGATGTAAAGAAAAATGCCCGAGGCTACTTAGGAGTCGATAGCTCCTTTTTTGAATTGGATGCACAAGTGCTAGTGGATGAATCCCGTGTACGTATCCGAAGCCTTTTGCAAAGTACAGATAGAGAAACGGTGACTGTCGTTCGCCGTCGTTTTGGAGGAATCAGTGAGCGAGTTTCTGACCGTTCGGCTGAGTAGCGAACAACAAAGTACCATTCCATGGTTGGTGTGGTCGACACAACAGCAAGAAGTGATTGCCAGTGGTGAGATTGCCGGATGGGAACATCTGGATGAACTGGTCGCGTATGCCGATCAGCGACAAATTATCGCGCTATTAGCAAGCCATGATGTTGTGTT
This sequence comes from Vibrio sp. B1ASS3, assembly GCF_905175355.1. NCBI lineage: Bacteria > Pseudomonadati > Pseudomonadota > Gammaproteobacteria > Vibrionales > Vibrionaceae > Vibrio > Vibrio sp. B1ASS3. The sequence goes on along the minus strand of NZ_HG992742.1, from coordinate 3,829,772 downwards.
AACAGAAGTGGATATCCCACCGGGTGCTGCACGTCAGTTTGACAGTATGCTGCCTTACTTGGTGGAAGACGAAGTCGCGCAAGACGTGGACAACCTGCATTTCACCGTTTTAGATAAGCAAGCAGAAAGCGCACAAGTGTGTGCCGTAGAGCGAGCTTGGATTCAAACCATTTTGCAGCGTTTTGCTAGCCAAGGTCTTGTCATAAAGCGAATGCTACCTGACGTATTAGCTATGCCTGTGGACGCAGAAGCGAGCTCTGCAGCACTGTTGGGTGAGCAATGGCTGATCCGCCACTCTCAAACTCAAGGTGCAGCGGTTGATGCTTCATGGCTAGACCTTTACTTATCGGCCTACTTACAAAGCCACGAAGGTTGGAAGCTGGACTGTTACAGTTCGCTGCCTGAATCAAGCGTGCCAGACATTTGGGTATCAAAGCCTGAAGAAATGACCATGGCGTTGTTGGCAAAGGGCACAACAGAAAGCAAGGTTAACCTACTTTCTGGCGCGTTTAAGCCGAAATCGTCTTGGGGTAAGTACGTTAAGGTTTGGCAGAAAGCCGCAATAGCCGCTGGTGTGTTGCTGGTTGTTTTGGTTGGTCAGCAACTGTTAATGGTGCATAAATACGAAGCGCAAGCTCAAGCTTATCGTGAAGAGAGTGAGCGTATCTTCCGTCAAATCTTCCCAGACAAACGACGCATTCCAACAGTTAGTTACTTGAAGCGACAAATGACGGATGAAGAGCGTCGTCTGTCTGGTGGATCAAGTGATGTGGCGATGTTGTCTTGGATCGCGGCTTTGCCAGCGACATTGGGACAGGTTAACGACCTACAAATCACCAGTTTCAAATACGACGGTCAACGTGGTGAGGTTCGCATTCAAGCGAGCAGCTCTGATTTCCAGCCATTCGAGCAAGCTCGAGTCAAATTGGCGGAGAAGTTTAACGTTGAACAAGGCCAACTGAACCGCAACGGCAATGTTGTGATGGGCAGTTTTGTGTTGAAGCGTCAGTGAGGTGATGATGAAGAATTTAATCGCACAAGCTCAGACTTGGTGGAGTAGCATCTCACAACGTGAGCAGCGTTTGGTGATGGGGGGTGGCATTATTGCCATTATCGGGATGATTTATTGGGGAGTATTACAACCAATGAATCAACGTGCTGAGCTAGCGCAATCCCGAATCCAAAGTGAAAAACAACTGCTGACTTGGGTACAAGATAAAGCCGATGATATCAGCGCATTGCGTAAAAGTGGTGGTGTAAGCTTTTCTAATCAGCCATTGAACCAAGTGGTGTCTTCATCCGCTCGTCGTTACAAGGTGGAGTTGATCCGTGTACAACCACGCAATGACAGTGTTCAAGTATGGATTAAGCCTTTGGCATTCAACCAAATGGTCGATTGGCTGCGTTATCTAAAAGAACAACAAGGGATTGAGGTGGAATTCCTAGACATCGACCGTACCGATCAAGCCGGTATGATCGACGTAAACCGCCTGCAATTTAAGCGAGGTTAAGGTGAAGAAAGCCGTTCTTTATGTGGTGATTTTTATTGCCTTTTTCTCAACCAGTTTGATTGCTGGTTTGCCAATTTCTTGGGTGCTACAACAAGTGCCAAGCGTGAGAGGTCTCGACATTCAAGGTGCACAAGGCACAGTTTGGCAAGGTCGTGCATCAAGCGTACGTTGGCAGCATCAGAACTTCGGTGAAGTGAACTGGGATTTCCAACTTTCCAGTCTGTTTACTGGTAAAGCGGAATTCGCCGTCCGTTTCGGTCGCGGGAGCGATATGGACGTACGTGGTCGTGGCTTGGTTGGCTACAGCTTAACTGGCGGACCATACGCGGAAAACTTAGTCGCGTCGATTCCTGCGGCAAAAGTGGTGGAGCAAGCACGCCTTCCTGTACCGGTTGGTGTTGAAGGCCAGCTTGAGTTGAACATCCGTCATGCGACTTACGCAGCGCCTTGGTGTAAGACGGCAGAAGGTACGTTAGTTTGGAGTGCGAGTGGCATTCAAAGCCCACTTGGTAGTCTTGAACTTGGTCCTGTCATTGCTGATTTAAACTGTAAAGACAGCGTGCTATCGGCATCGGGTGAGCAAAAGAGCAAGCAAGTTTCAGCGGCGTTTTCTGCTGAGCTAATGCCAAATCAACGTTACTCCACCAAAGCGTGGTTTAAGCCGGGGGCAGAGTTCCCATCAGGCATGAGCGATCAACTTAAATGGCTGGGCAATCCAAACGCTCAAGGTCAATACGAGTTTGATTACAAAGGGCGTTTTTAGCCACACTCAGAAACCACAACATCTTTAAAGAGCTGCCAATGTGCAGCTCTTTTTGTTTTTGGATCATAGTAGGCCAAACCCTCTATTTGCTGTACAAGAAATCCAAGGATTATTATTGTTTTAAATAAATATCTGATTTTTATTGAATAATTTAAATTCGTACAGCTATAGGAGTATTTGAAACATGATAGGCCAAATACTCCTGACGCTGTACAAGAAGAAAAAAGAAAGGCCACGAAGTCGATTCGTGGCCTTTTTAAAAATCTAGCAATGCAGGTTGGATTAGGGTCAGTCTTTGCGCTGTAGAATCTCATCCCAAGGCAAATCCGCATCGCCCAGTACGATGAAGTTTGGGTTCTCCAACGTCTCGCGCTCGTTGTAAGACAGCGGCTCAAGTTGCGTGCTGAGAATACGTCCGCCCGCTTCTTCAACAATGCATTGTGTAGCTGCGGTATCCCACTCGCCTGTTGGACCTAGACGTAAGTAACAGTCCACAGCACCTTCAGCGACAAGGCAGGCTTTGAGTGCGGCAGAGCCAAGAGGAATCAAGTCATAGTTCCAAGCGCTACTCATGCGGCTCGTGATGCGGTTGATGTCTTGGCGACGGCTGATTGCGATAGCGATGTTTTGTCCAGGCTGCTCATGTTTGTGAGTGTGGATTTTCACGCTCTCTGACATGTCTGGAATCTTCCAAGCGCCTTTACCGCTGTATGCGTAGTAAGTCACGCCAGAAACCGGGCCATAAACTACACCCATGGTTGGTTTGTTGTTGTCGATTAGCGCAATAATAGTCGCGAAGTCACCGCTGCGTGCGATGAACTCTTGGGTGCCATCTAGCGGGTCGACAAGCCAGTAACGCTCCCATTGCCCACGCTGCTCTAAGCTGATATCCGCCGCTTCTTCAGAGAGGACAGGGATATCTGGGGTGAGTTCGCTCAAGCGTTCAGTAATCAATTTATGCGCCGCAATATCAGCGCTGGTGACTGGGGTCTCGTCACTTTTGGTGTAGGCTTCGTACTGCTTTTTCTCGTAGATATCGAGAATCAATTGGCCTGCACTGCGCGCAATTTCGATGACTTGCGGGAGCAGGTGAGATAAATCTTTTGTCATTGGCATGGGTAATGGTCCTTCCTCACTATTATGAATCAGCTCTTCGGCTGTTATTGGTTGTGAGTGGTGTTTTGTAAGTGTCTTAGTGCCAACATCAACGCTGTGATGCTTCTTGCTTCACAAAAATCCAAGTGCGTTAAAAGCTCTTCTGCTTGAGCGAGTGGCCAACGAACAATGTCTAGTGGCTCAGGCTCATCGCCTTCTTGTTTTTCTGGATAAAGGTTCTGCCCCAAAAACAGTGTCATTTTGCTCGAGAAATAAGAAGGAGCAAGAATCACCTGTTTGAGTGGTGTCAGGTCATTAGAACCAAAACCGATCTCTTCTTTTAACTCTCGGTCAGCCGCTTGTTGTGGTGTTTCACCAGGGTCGATCAAGCCTTTTGGAAAGCCGAGTTCGTAGCGTTCTGTACCTGCAGCGTATTCGCGTACTAGCAGTAAGTCACCTTGCTCAGTCACAGGAACAACCATCACGGCATCACGCCCACTCGGTTTCATGCGTTCATAAGTACGTAGTTCGCCATTAGAGAAGCGAAGGTCGAGGGCTTCCACAGTAAACAGTTTAGATTGTGCGACCGTCTGACAAGAGAGGATCTCTGGTGGGGTCCTTTTCGACATAACGCTGGCTCCTTAGTATCGTTAACTCATCGAAGACATGAGATTTCTTAATATATGAGAAGAAAGCTCGAGTTTCTAGCGTGATGATTCAGCATAACGCAATTGAAAACAAAAATGGGAGGCAAGTGCCTCCCATTTCTCGTCGATATGCATTGCTAGTAAGTCATCAGCGACTTAGTAGTAAGAGTGATCACCACGGTCGTGCTCGGTAGCATCACGAACAGCTGTTAGCTCACCAACGAATTGGTTCAAAAGCTCTTTCTCGATGCCTTCTTTTAGAGTCACATCAACCATTGAACAACCGTTACAACCACCACCGAATGCAACGATAGCGATGCCGTCGTCTGTTATTTCAACTAGGTTTACGTGACCACCGTGACCTGCAAGTTGTGGGTTCACTTGAGTTTGGATTACGTACTCAACACGTTCTACAAGTGGGGCGTCATCCGCGACTTTACGCATTTTTGCGTTTGGCGCTTTTAGCGTTAGTTGAGAACCCATTTTGTCAGTAACAAAATCAATTTCAGCGTCTTCAAGGAAAGGAAGGCTTAGCTCATCAATGAATGCAGAGAAACCGCTGTAAGGGATTTCAGTGTCAGTGCCTTCAACCGCTTCTGGTGGGCAGTAAGACACGCCACACTCTGCGTTTTGTGTTCCTGGGTTAACAACGAAAACTCGAATGTTAGTGCCTTCAGGCTGTTGGCCTAAAAGGTTGGCGAAATGCGTTTGCGCAGTTTCTGTAATAGTAATATTTGACACGACGAATACCTGAGTAAATTTGTAGGCTATTGCTGCTATTCTACTCCTGTTGACGGCTCGGTCTAGTCTTTTTGATGCTAAGACATGGCGAAGCGATCTAGAGTGAGCCTGGGGCAGGAGTTCTGCAGATGCAGTAAATATCGATGCTTTCTACGCCAACTTCAAGTAGTAAATGACATAATTGTCGGACCGTACTACCTGTTGTAACCACATCATCCACAATCGCTACGTGGGAAAAGTTCACCTCACCTTGTAGGGTAAATGCCCCTTTTAAATTCTGCTCACGACTGGCTTTTTTGTTTCCTCGTTGCGATTCGACGCTTTTAACGCGTTTAAATACCTTATCTTCATATCGCACATCCAAATGGTGGGCGAGGTGTTTGGCTAGAATATGGCTTTGGTTAAATCCTCGTTTTAAATAACGTTGCCAATGTATTGGTACACAAGTAATCACTGGCGCTGGGTGTTCAATTTGTTCGGCCAGCAATTGAGTGAGTGCGCCGACATGCCATGCCTCACCATGATCTTTAAAGCGTTGCACTTGGTTAGACAGGGGGAAACCATAATCTCCCAACGTATACAAACGTTGCCAAGGTGGTGGCTCTTTCAGGCACTCACCGCATTCCGTGGAGGTTTGTGATTCCTCTTCTGTCATTTTTAAACCACAACGAGTGCAGCGTTTGATGGGCGCAAGGTGTTCAAAACAACGGTCGCACCAACGCAATGGGTTTGGTTTCTGTTTAGCAGAGATTGGAAATCGACACAAACCACATTGGCTGCCAAGTACGCGGTGCATGATGTTTTGCCATTGATGAGATAACATACAATCCATCCAAGGTGAGCGAGTCATCAGAGTAAAGCTTGGGTTGCGTGGTAAGGAATAAGATAAGTGGGAGAGAACGAGAGCATGAGCACGAATTTACACTGGCAGTCATTTGGTCAAGGACCAGATTTGGTGTTGCTTCATGGATGGGGCATGAATGGTGCGGTATGGCAGCAGACGGTCGAGTCTCTTCAACCTTATTTCCGAGTTCATGTGGTTGACCTTCCGGGGTACGGGCATAGCGCAGAATCTCACGCAGAAGACTTAGCCAAAATTGCTGACCTTGTTTTGCAAGATGCACCAGAAAAAGCCGTCTGGCTTGGTTGGTCATTAGGTGGCTTGGTGGCAACCCACATTGCACTTAATGCTCCGCAGCGTGTGAGCAAGTTAATTACGGTAGCCAGTTCACCAAAATTTGCTGCTGAACGTCCTTGGCGTGGCATTCAACCTAATGTATTAACCGCATTCACCGATCAATTACTTGAAGACTTCTCGGTCACTATTGAGCGTTTTATGGCGCTGCAAGCGATGGGCAGTCCGTCTGCGCGCAAAGACGTTAAACAACTCAAACAAGCGGTGCTATCACGTCCGCAACCGAACCCTGATTCATTGTTGGTTGGTTTGAATATTCTTGCCGATGTGGATCTGCGCGATGCTTTGGCCTCTCTTTCGATGCCGATGCTGCGCCTTTATGGTCGACTTGATGGTTTAGTGCCAATCAAAGTGGCAAGTGACTTGAGTGAGCAGTTGCCGAGCACTCAGCAATTTGTTTTCAACCAATCTTCTCATGCGCCGTTCATGACCGAACATGAAGCGTTTTGTCTCCAAGTACGAGAATTTGCTGCTTAATTAGCGAGCCTACAAATCTAAGCGAATAAAACCCTAAAGCTGTTTAAAAATTGGTCGATATAAGTTTTAGCGGACTCTTCTTGTGGGAGGAGTTTGCTGTATTGACGAGTTGGGCGACTCTGAGGAGGGTTCGCAATGATTGTGTCACCGGCTAACGTAAGCGTGCCACTGATCGCCCCATCCGTTAATGTGCAGACGGAACAAGCTGCTCGTGACAATAAAGTCCGAGAACCTGTGACGCCAACAGTCGCACTGGCGAAAACCAATGCGGAGCGCAAAGTAAAAAGTGATGAGAAGCGGCGACGCCAATCCTCGTGGGACCCATCGGAGCATCCAGACTACGAAGTGGAACCCGAGGTGGATACCCGTTATCACGAAGAACCGGAAGACACGCTAGAACGTCTCTTTGGTTTGCTTGCGCTCAAGAGTTACAGCGAAGATCAGGGTAAGGGCTACGCGATACGTTTTCGACTACCTAAGCGCATTTTGGATGCTGCGGTCAAAGAGGGATTGATGGAAAAGCGCAGGAAGGTGATTAAGTTTCATTATGGTCACTCGGTCGCGCCCCATACACCGTCAGAAGTGATAGCAGTATTATGACGACTCAATATCCTACTCAAATAAAAACGCTCCAAGCAGATCAACTGATTGGAGCGTTTTCTTTTTAGCTATGAAAGCTCGTTAGTGGTGAAGCCTAGGCGAGATTACTTTTTCGCTTTAGCAAACGCTGCTGCAAAAGCACCGCCCATTGCGCTGTTAGATGACGAGTCATCACGGCGAGGCTGACGACGTTGTGGTTGGTCATTACGACGCGGCGCTGCTGATGAGCGTTGGCTACGGTTGTCTTGACCCGGTTCGTCGTTCATACGCATCGATAGGCCAATACGCTTACGCTGCACGTCCACTTCCATCACTTTCACTTTAACGATGTCGCCCGCTTTCACCACTTCACGTGGATCCGACACAAAGCGATCTGTCAGTGCAGAAATGTGTACGAGACCGTCTTGGTGAACGCCGATATCAACAAAGGCACCGAAGTTGGCTACGTTAGACACCACGCCTTCTAGAATCATGCCCGGCTCCAAGTCAGAAACTGAGTTTACGCCTTCTGCAAACGTCGCCGTTTTGAATTCTGGACGCGGGTCACGACCCGGTTTATCTAGTTCTTTGATGATGTCAGTAATGGTTGGAACACCGAAGTTATCGTCGGTGTAATCGACCGCATGCAGACCTTTTAGGAAGCTTGAATCACCAATCAGTGCTTTGATGTCTTTGTTGTTCTTTTCAGAAATTGCTTTTACCACTGGGTACGCTTCTGGGTGAACGGCAGACGCATCAAGTGGGTTCTTACCATCCATGATTCGTAGGAAGCCCGCACACTGTTCAAACGCCTTAGGACCTAAACGAGGCACTTTCTTCAAGGTCGTACGTGCTTCGAAACGACCGTTTTCATCACGGAAGTCGACAATGTTCTGCGCGATGGTGCTCGACAAGCCCGCTACGCGTGTCAGTAAGGCTGCAGAAGCGGTGTTCACATCAACACCGACCGCGTTTACACAGTCTTCCACAATCGCATCTAGGCGTTTTGCTAGCATTGATTGGCTAACATCGTGCTGGTACTGACCCACACCAATCGATTTAGGATCGATTTTCACTAGCTCAGCCAGTGGGTCTTGTAGACGACGAGCAATCGACACCGCACCACGCAGAGACACGTCCATATTCGGGAATTCTTTGGCTGCAAGCTCAGACGCTGAGTAAACCGAAGCACCCGCTTCACTTACGATGATTTTCTGAACTTTCAGGTTGCCACGTTTGATGACGTCTGCGACAAAGCTGTCGGTTTCACGTGAAGCCGTACCGTTACCGATCGCAATCAAATCCACGTTGTACTTGCGCACCAACTGATCAACGATTTGCGCTGATTTGTCGTATTGCTTTTGTGGTGGGTGAGGGTAGATGGTTTCGGTTGCAAGCACTTTACCAGTCGGATCGACAATAGCGATTTTAGAGCCCGTGCGCAGACCCGGATCGAGACCAAGTGTTGCACGAGGACCTGCCGGTGCTGCCATCAACAAGTCTTTTAAGTTAGTGGCAAATACTTCAATCGCTTCGATTTCTGCGCGCTCCTTCATTGCGCCCATTAGCTCGGTTTCCATGTGCATCGATACTTTAATGCGCCATGCCCAGCTGATCACTTGCTTACGCCATGTATCTGCAGGTGCGCTGCTAAGTGTCACGCCGTAGTGATCAGCGATAATCGTTTCGCAGTAAGACTGACGAGCGCCTTCTTCCTGTTCTGGATCAGCATTCATTGCCAATGTCAGGAAGCCTTCGTTACGACCACGTAGCATCGCCAGTGCGCGGTGCGATGGTACTTTGCTTAATGGCTCGTTGTGGTTGAAGTAATCTTTAAACTTCTCACCTTCTTGCTCTTTGCCTTCAACGACGCGAGCACCCATTTCCGCATTGCGGTTTAGGTGACCACGAATTTTTTCTAGCAGGTTTGCGTCTTCCGCGATGCGTTCCATGATGATTGCGCGAGCGCCATCCAGTGCGGCTTTGGTGTCTGCCACGCCTTTGTCTGCATCAAGGTATTTGCTTGCTTCGCTTTCTGGCTCAGTTTGCGGATGATTCCAAAGCTGGTCTGCAAGTGGCTCAAGACCGGCTTCAATCGCGATCTGACCTTTGGTGCGACGCTTTGGTTTGTAAGGTAGGTACAAGTCTTCAAGACGAGTCTTGCTGTCTGCCTGAGTGATTTCTTGTTCTAGCTCTGGCGTAAGTTTGCCTTGCTCTTGGATCGATTTCAGGATGGTTTGACGGCGATCGTCCAGTTCACGAAGGTAAGACAGACGGCTGTCTAGAGTACGCAGTTGGGTGTCATCAAGGCCGCCCGTCACCTCTTTACGGTAACGTGCAATAAATGGGACCGTGTTACCGTCATCAATAAGGGTTACAGCAGCGTTGACTTGCTCAGGGCGAACATTCAGCTCTTGAGCAATCATGCGACAGATAGCTTGGCTCATCCGTGTATTCTCTTTAATTCTGTTTGGGTATTGGTTGTGTATAGAACATTGGGGTCATTCATGGAATTTGCAATGTTTTAAACTAGTAACTCAAAAATTTACCGAGCGCTGGTGGACATCAGTCAGATTTGTGTCAAAACTGTAATTAAATTGAGAACTTATACATTTGGTTATCGACTAACCCCTGTACCTTAGCTCATACGGAAAACAATGATGAAGAAAATGTCTTTGGCTTTGGCGCTCTCTAGTGCCTTATTAGCGACGCCGTTCGCTTGGTCGCAACCCCTTTCTGCGACCACTCAAGATCCTATCTATCAACTTGATGACAAACTGGTTTTAGGTCGTGTAGAAAGTGTTTACTACAGCGACATTCCTGAGCTAAGCGATGTGCCATTTATCGGTAAGATTGATACCGGTGCCGATACCACATCAATGCACGCTGAAAACATCCACGTGAGCAGTAGCAACCCTGAATACAAAAGTCTGAAAGACGATAAATTGATGTGGGCGATCATCGATGACCTTGGGGGGACGAAAGCCAAGTGGGATTCAGAAAGCTTCAAACCTTACCAAGTGACCGTGAGCTTTACGATTCATCATCCGTACACAGGTAAAGAAATTAAGATCACCGATGATCTTGAACGCATCAGTGCGATCCGTAGCCGTACCAGTGAAAAGCCAATTTTGCGCCCGACGGTAAAAATGCCGATGACCATTGCAGGACACACCGTCGATACGGTAGTGAACCTAACCAAGCGTACTCAATTTTCAGCACCGATCTTGATTGGTAAAACTTACCTCGATAACAATGCGTGGGTGTTTGCTGGTTACGACTACCTGCAAGAGCAACCAAACGCACAAATGATTGGTAAGAAAGAAACGGTGAATGTTGAAGGCGTGCCATATCGCATCAGTATTTCTACTACCAGTCGCTACACCAACGTCCATGCGCTGAACATCAAGGTCGATAAGAAGAAAAAACAAGTTTCTTTCACCCTTGAAGGCGAAAACGGTAAGCGTCACCCAATGACACTGCCTCTTGTCCGTATGCTGAAAACCAGTAAGAGTGAGCGTCCTTTGGTGTACCTACCAGTGCAAGTGAGTGAAACCGAGACTCAGCAATGGTTGGTTTATCTGCGTGATCGCAGCGGCTTTAGTTCGCAAATCCGTTTGGGCAAAGATGTGGCAAGTCAGCACTTCGTGATTGATACCGACAAAGAGAACTTGCTTGGCGGGGTCGAGAAATCATTCAAGAGCGCGCTTAAATCAAAACCATTGGTTATCTCTCCTGAAGAGACAGTGAATATCGATGGACACGTGTTATCTGCTTATCCAACTTTTGCGGTGAAAACGCCGTTGCTGCGTGTGGATGGTTTTGAACTGACCGAGAAAGACAAAAAAGAAGTCGTGACCTTCTACCTGCCAAGCTCGAAAGGTAAGGAAGAGAAAATCACTAAACGCGTACTGAAGAAGCTTAAAGTCGGTGATTCGGTTCGCCCAGTTGTTGAAGGGGCATTCCTGTTTGGTGACGAAGAGAAGACCATCGACTTCGCGATTGATGTTTTAGAGAAAGACGACCAAGAGCAGCCGTTCTTTGTCTTCGGCCACAACATGGCGAAAGGTGGTGTGCTGCTGAATACACGCGCAGACCATTTACTCGATGCGCGTCCACTCTTCAAAGCGGGCCACATCGAAGTAGCAGAAGTGGAAGGTATGTCTTTCCCTGTGAAATTGGATACAGGCGCGGATGTGAGCTCGATTAATGCCAAGAACATCAAACAGTTCAAGAAAGATGGCAAAGACATGGTGAGCTTCACCTACGAGAACGACAGCGGTATGAAGAAAGAATTTACCAAGCCCGTTGTCGACGTGATGCGCATTAAAGCCAAGAAAGGTGAGAAAGCCAACGTACGTCCTGTAGTAGAAATGCACGTTAAGCTTGGCGAATTAGAGAAGAAGATTCGCGTTAACTTGCAAGACCGTAGCCGCTTCCATTACAGCATGATTCTGGGTAAGAACTTCTTGAAGCACGGCGCGATCGTTGCCAGCGATACTAACTACATTGTGACCGAGAAGCCTGACTACGAAGAGTAACCTTCAAGGTTGATTTCCAAAACGTAAAAGCCGCACTAAAGAGTGCGGCTTTCTTTTTATCGGGTCATTAAATCAGTTTTCTTCAGCTTGGTATCGAATACTATTGATAAACCATTCTTTGTAGCCTTCCGGCGTTCTCACAGCGAACTCGTCATCGACTTCTTTTTTTAGTAGTGCACGAGCCATTGGGGAATCAATAGAGATATAACCTTTTGCATCGCCATAGATTTCATCGGGACCAACGATGCGGAAATTCTTCACATCGCCTGCTTCATTCTCAATTTCCACCCAAGCACCAAAGAACACTTTACCTTCTTGCTGAGGTGAGTAATCCACCACTTTGACTTGCTCTAGGCGCTTACGCAAGTATCTGACACGACGGTCAATTTCACGCAGACGCTTTTTGTTGTACTGATATTAGTTCTACTCTTAAGAGCGTACTAATAGCTGCAATACTACTTCTAACTATCTAATATTAAGTTGGCCTCTTTTTGTAGTTGAGTCATTTGAATTAGTGAGAACCGTCAACTATATACTAAGGAGTATGTTAAGAATTCCTTAGTATTTGAGGTGGTCTATGAACTATGAAAAGCAATGGATGGGTTGGAGCGAGTTTTTAGAGAACACTCGTCAAGTCTCCAATAATGATGGTCGGGAATATAATAAACAGCAGTTTAAGCATCTACCTACAACTATGACTGCCTATTACGACAAGAGTTGACCTGGATGGCATGATTACTTAAGACAAACAAAGAAATGAGCTTCGTGATAAAGCGAGGGGTGAACTATAAAGCTAGTGCAAGCCGGCCCTCATTTCGTTTTCCAGCGCTTTTTACTGAAAGTGGTTTGCTGATTTCTCACTTAAGGTTTTTACATGAGAATCGCTACAAATCTCAATCGTGGCTGGAGCGCAATACCTTTGCTGTAGAGCTTCTTTTAAAGTTTATAGAGCGCCAAGTATCAAACTTTTCATCTGCTACAGATTTGCTCAGAGCTTTTGTTGAAGCACTACAGTTCGGAACTATTCAAAATGGGCAAGATGACTCTGGTTTGTTCTGGAGTCCTCGAAGAAATGAAGACGTCAATGTTCTTCTTGGTCATATTACAGGTTACTGCGACTACCTAGACACGCACCATGGCACTAATTTACCGAAATTAAGTCCATTGAGGAAAACAACTCATGCAGAAGAACGTTTGCAGTGGTGTGCTTACTACAGGAGGCATAGTCGTTGTTTTTTGAATCATTTAGTTAAGCCATCTACACAACAATTTTCACTTACGAGAAGAGTTCGTGGACCACAGAGACATCCTGTTGAAGTAGAAGAGGTCTATCGCTTTTCTGAGGACCGAATCGAAGACTTGTTTCTCTATGGTTTTGTTTCTACTGCAGGAGAGCCGGATTATGGTAGTCAGTTAATCTTGATGCTAATGCACTTTGGTGGGTTGCGGTTGTCAGAGTGCTTCCATATATACACCCAAGATATTGTAGTCGACCCTAAGTCTGGCGCAGCCCTAATATCAGTTTTTCATCCTAGTGATGGCGATTCTCCTGACGAGCGTTTTAGTAATCGAAGAGAATACCTAGCATATAAGCGATTGAAACCAAGGGATGAATACCCGAGAAGTCATAAGCTTTACGCTGGTTGGAAAGAGCCTTTGCTTACAAGTGGCAATCTGTCCTTTGATGTGATGTTTTATCCAACCAGCAAAGCTGTTGAGTTTACTCTGTTACTGCAAAAGTACCTTTCGATTAAACCTGCTTCAGAATCTCCGTTCCTGTTTGTTAACTCAAAAGGCAACCCAGAAAGTAAAAAAAATTTCAATCAAAAACATAACAGAGCTGTTCAACGAATTGGACTCGAACCTTGCAAGTCATTAGGGACAACCCCGCATGCACATCGCCACTCCTATGGATATAGATTAAGCCAAGGAGGCTTTTCTCAGCTAGAAATTCAAAAAGCGATGCATCACAAAAATCCTGATAGTTGTTTGGTCTATTTGAAACCTTCTGACGACGAGGTTCGATGTCAAATGAGAGGCGCTCACTGATGAAAAAGTTTTACGCAACCATAAACCAAGCAAGTAAAGCGGCGATAAGACTGGGCATTCAATCGCAGCCGGAATATCTGCAGCGATACAAAGAAGATGAGCGCCTTCCCTCGAGTCCAAATAAGTTTTATGCCAATGATTGGGTTGATTGGTTTAGTTTTCTGGATAAAGAGAAGCGGTCTTTGTATTCGACATATGCAGAGGCCAGCGAAGCGGCGATAAGACTGGGCATTCAATCGCAGCCGGAATATCTGCAGCGATACAAAGAAGATGAGCGCCTGCCCTCGAGTCCAAATCAGATTTATGCTGCTGACTGGGTTGATTGGTTTAGTTTTCTGGATAGAGAGAAGCGGTCTTTGTATTCGACATATGCAGAGGCCAGCAAAGCGGCGATAGGATTGGGCATTCAATCGCAGCCGGAATATTTGCAGCGATACAAAGAAGATGAGCGCCTTCCCTCGAGTCCAAATAAGTTTTATGCCAATGAATGGGTTGGTTGGTTTAGTTTTCTGGATAAAGAAAAGCGGTCTTTGTATTCGACATATGCAGAGGCCAGCAAAGCGGCGATAGGATTGGGTATTCAATCGCTGGCTGAGTATTCGCAGCGTTACAAAGAAGATGAGCGTCTTCCCTCGCATCCAAATCAGTTTTATAAAGATGATTGGATCAACTGGATTCAATTCTTATTGCCCAGAGATATATCTAATCTGAAACAGTTCAAAACAGCATGTGCGATTCTAAAAATCAAAGACTCTGTTCAATATAGAGTTACGCAGAAGAACTATCCTCAATTACCCTCCAAACCTGAAAAAAGAATACCTGACTGGAGCAATTGGTATGACGCTCTCGATATACCACGACCTTATGGATATGACGAACTAGTCGCTTTAGTTCGAAGCAAAGGTGTTTTCAGTCTCGCTGAATATGCGAAGCTTCGATCAGAGTCCAACGACCCTAGAATGCCAGCCAAACCAGAAGAGTATTATCACGGAAAGGGCTGGACTAACACTTATGACTTCTGGGGAGTAAAACGACCGTACCAGGTAAAATACTTTACCGATGAGTGGTCTTTGTGGGCTGAGACGTTAAAAGAGTTTCTCAAGTCTGCACGTGGTGGAGATACCAAAGCGAAAGACCTGTGTGAATTTGTTCGTGAATACATTGAGCCAAATGGTTTTGAAACATCCCCGTTGGAGTTTCTTACTCGTGGCTCGACAAACATTCAACCCATGCTGAATCTGTTTGAACAAGTTCCAGTGACTCGAAGAAAAAAATGGGCGTTCTCAATCAATGAGTTCTTAGATTGGATTATCTCGAGCTATCTTATTTTGGAAGACACAGATACTGGAGAAATTACTCACATTAAGGACGCTAAAAACCCTTTTAGTCACATCAACTTTAATGGAGAGGCTGCTCCTCAAGTTGTCAATGAAACAGGCAAGATGAACCTGCCTTATCAATTTGTAAAACTGGGGCGAGAGTGGATATTTCCCTCAGACTCAATAGAGAAAAAGTTAAGCTATCGGGACTTGACTCACTTACATCGTTTTTCATCAGATTGGGTGCAGATCAATGATAGCTCTCTCCTAGATAAGAATGACCCCGACTGCGTTTTCAAATTTGAAAATGGAAAAACCTATCTTTGGTTTCCAGCATACTGGACCTATACTTACTCACTTATGCAACTCCCTGCAAGAGGGATACAAATTGTCTATTGCGACTCCGGAGAGGCTGATCAAGAACTCGCTGACTTTAAGAATAATAAAGTTGTTTGGAAGAAAAATAGGACCGTGTTGGCTGGCCTAACCAATCGCCAGAGCATGGTAAGTAAGTCAGGGCAAGGAGAGTTTGGTGTCCATTACACGTCGAACAAAACTAAGTTTGATGGCTCGGGTTACACGATTCCCTTCATGCCCATAGAGCTAGCATATTGGTTGATAAAGCTGAGAAAGTGGCAACAAAAATATAATCCACTAAAGGAACCAACGAAATGGCTTGATTGTGAGCGTACCAATCTAAACGAAGTACAGCGTAAGCAAAAAGGGTCTAATTGCTTTTTATTTCGAGACTATCTAGAAAAAGAGCCAGGGACATTTGGTGGCAGACTAACGACACGGCTTGCAGCTGCACTATATTTCTCTGGCAAGAATGATATAAAAACGGCTACCTACAAAGGGCTGAAATACAATCAATCGATTAAGCAGTTGGAAAATAGCCAAACAATACCGCTTTCACATTTCAAATCCCCTTACACTCCCCATTCAATGCGCGTCAGCTTGATCAACGCATACGCGTATGAGTTCGGCATTCCTTTGGAAGTAATCATGAAACTGGTAGGCCACTCCAGCATCATAATGACTATCTACTATACCAAGAGTGATAAAACAGGCGCCAACTTGCGAGAGAAAATGGAGTTGGGAGAAAAGGAGGCGATGAGCAAAGCAACACAAACGCTCAAATCCTTTGTGGAGCAGCAGCGAATTGAAGAGGTGAAATCACAGTTGGTAGGCTCGTCCGTGGATCTACTGAATTCACTAGACAATGCTCGGCCGGCCTCCAGCTATCTTTGGAAAGACTTTGGTATCTGTCCGGTGGGAGGTGCTTTTTGTTCGGAAGGGGGCTGCCCTGTAGCTACAAAAGCCAACATATATCACCCCGTACCAGCAGGTTATTTAGGTGAGCAGAACTGTTTTCAGTGTCGATTCTTTATCACCGGCCCTGCTTTTTTGGTTGGACTTGCCGCCATGTTCAATGAGATAAGCCTAGCCGTAAATACACAATCTATACGTTACACTGCACTTGGTCAGAAGCTTGATAATATTGCAGAGAAGATAGATGTCATTGATCACCAACTTTACAAAATTAAAGCGGACAGCTCGGAGAAGTCGGCTTTGGAGTCTAATAGACGTGAGTTAGTTGGAAAGCGTATGCATTTGAACTCGGAAATTGAAACACGAGCTAAGAAGTTGGATTTGTACCTTTCAGACATGAACGCGATTCATCGACATATCCATAATTGTCAGACTGTTATGCGTAAGCCTAAAGAAAACACGGAGAATCAGTACCAGCTTATTGTTCCATCTGAATTCACATTGGGTGTAGAGCTTGATGAAGTAAGCAATTTCCACCAACTATCAGAGGTTTGTTCTAACGCTGAGCTATTCCATAGTTGTAGTGATGATTTAGCAGTTACCAGACGCTCCCAAATGATCGACAAGATGATGGCCGAAAACGGTATTCAGCCGCAATTCTTCTTACTGTCAGAAGAAGAACAGCTTGCAGTGGGGAATCAGTTAACAGAGCTAATGCTGACACGGTTGAAAGGCTGGGAGAACGTTGACCGTCTCATGGATGGGAGTTTGACCCTAAAGGACTTATCGATAGATAACCAATTCGACGAAAAGACGATTCGTGAATTGTTTGAGAAGTCGAAACCAGTAAAAAGGATCGGTTAGCATGTCAGAAATTACCCCTGAGCAAGTACTGAGTCAGCTAAAAAAGAAAGCGTCATCTCGGGTACAGAACTCATTAGAGGCCGTGTTTACCATATGCAAGGAACAACAAGAACGCGGATTGAACGACTTTAGTTATTCAACGATAGCTCGACTTGGAAAAGGGCGAGGTGTTCCAGCTGCACAAAGTATCCGGAACAAGACGGGAGAATCGTACCGAACCTTAATTGCTAGTTTCAACTCTTCAGCAAAAGACCAACCAAGGTCGGCGCGAAGCACTTCAAAAGGTAAGATGCACGCTTGGATTGATGAACTAGACGATCCAGTCGTTAAGCTTCAAGCCAATATTCTCTATGCTCAAAAAAAGGAAGCGGAACGACTACTTAATGAAGTAGTGCCTATCAATCAGGTCATTGAAGTGTTCGATAATGTTGATGTGTCCTTTGCGTCTATCAAGCTCACTGAGCTGGAGCGAAGCGCATTGGAGTACCTTATTTCTAGTGAGTTTTTACGCAGACACCAATTGGAGCTTGGAAAAAATGGCAGTATAGTTTCGAGTGATACTCAAAAGTCTTTTTTCCCTGTAGCAACTTTGGATGCAATCAAAAAGGCTTTACAGAACTTATAAATAACTTGGATTGTAGAAGTGAAAACAAAACTAATCACCAGAGAAGGTTATAACAAACTCAAAGCGGAACACGACCATCTGTGGAATGAGAAGCGTCCAGAGATTACCAAAATCGTTACATGGGCAGCTAGTTTGGGTGATCGCTCGGAAAACGCTGACTACACCTTCAACAAACGCTTACTTCGTCAAATAGACCGTCGTGTGCGCTTCCTTCGTAAGTTTCTGCCTGAAGTGACCATTGTTGACTACTCTCCTCAACAAGAAGGAAAGGTCTTCTTCGGAGCTTGGGTTGAGATTGAGAATGAAGCCGGTGATGTTAAGACATTCAGAATTGTTGGCCCTGAAGAAATCTATGGAGACGCAAAAGACTACATCTCGATTGATTCACCAATGGCGAGAGCATTGTTGAAGAAGGAAGTTGATGACGAAGTAACGGTTCGCACACCTGAAGGTGACAAAGAATGGTTCGTTAACTCTATTAGCTACAACAAACCCTAACTATCTTCGTAACCGTTCAACTTATTGATAAGCTCTTGCCTCTCTTCTTCGCTCAATTTTGCAATCAAGCAAGCCAACTTGGCAGAGCTTTCTTCCTCACAAAAGAAATAGTTCAAAGGAACGCCTAGCTCGTTAGCAATGAGCTTTAGAGTCTGTATGTCTGGAGCATGTTTTGCTTTCTCATACTGATTCATTCTGGCACTTGCCGAACCCTCATCCATACCTATTCGCACCCCCAAGGCTTTCTGGGAGAGTTTGGCTTTTTTGCGTGCTTCTTTAAGTCGCGCTGGGATTGGGCTAGTAAATGACATTTTCGGTTCATTTGTGAAAACCTATATTAACTAAGATTTTCTTAGTTTTATTCATTTCTGTATACTAAGCAATCCTTAGTTTTGTGTGTGGGCGGGAAATGAAACGTTCTATAAGAATCAGTGCAGTAATGCATAAGTTGTTGGTTGAAGATGAAATGGACGGGTTTTCTGTCGTTGAGGTGAGAGATGCTTCATTGAAACTTGAAGAAGGTACACAGAACTCTGATGAGGCTCGGAAGAAGGTTTATCGCCAAATATGGCAATATCAACAAAGGGGTTGGCTGCGAAGTGAAGGTAAAGGAAGAAACAAAAAGTACTTTCAAACCGAACAATTTAGAGAACTTCAGACAGTGCCTCGAAAAAAAGCCAAACGTGAAGTTTTAAGAAAAGAATGTTCTCCAGACTACTCGATTTTGCTTCGTGAGAGTAATGAATATAAAGGCGAATTAGAGATCGTACTTGGTGAAATCGATGAATATCAATCACTAAGATGCCGTTTCCCTGAGCTAGAGAGCCGATTAACCCCATTGTTGCAGCAAGCAAGAGAACGTTCAGCGCACTTGCTTGGCAAAATAAATGGATTAACGAACCTTCTTAATACTCTCTCAGGGGGGAGCCAACCGTGTTGAGACAGTGGCAGATAGAGTGCGCTGAAAAAGCTATCCAGAAATTTAGAGCCAATCATCAACACTTTTTCTGCCAAGCAACACCGGGAGCTGGAAAAACCGTACTTGCGGCAACAGTTGCATCAAAACTACTTCGCGATGATTTGATCGACCTTGTGTTATGTTTTTCTCCATCTTTAACGGTAGCTGATGGAATTAAAAGAACTTTTTCTCAGACTCTGAATTGCACTTTTAATGGTGGTCTAGGCTCTATTGGGCAATCGCTAACATATCAATCAATCCAATTTCTCAACGACGAATTTTGGCAGACGTTACGTAATCATCGAGTGTTTGTTGTCTTTGATGAAATTCATCACTGCTCTGGATCTGACTTTGAAAATGCAAATGTTTGGGGGCAACAAGTGCTAGCCAAGATACAGGGTTTAGCAACATATACGTTAGCTATGTCAGGGACTCCGTGGCGTTCAGATTCTCTACCTATAGTCATGTCCGAATACAGTGATCCAGAAGGTAAGCTTTTGGTTGATTACCAATACACTTTGAGGCAGGCGATCGTAGACAAGGTTTGTCGAGTTCCAAAGTTGGTTTTGGTTGATAGTGAGCATCTCTCTGTGAGCAACGATGAGAAAGTGGAGTCGTTTTCTTCAATCTTAGAAATGCTCAAGCAGACCAAAACCTCATATCAAAGTGTTATACATAACCAAGAAGCGATGGAGTATTTACTCGGCCTTGGTTGCAACAAGCTTGCAGAAATACGTTCTCAATCGCCTAATGCGGGAGGTTTAGTCGTGGCCTCTTCTGTTCAGCACGCTCAAACAATCCAAAAGATACTCTCTCAAAAGTACTCTCAATCTGTATCAATCGTTACTTATCGCCATGAAGAGCCGTTAGCTGAAATAGAACGTTATCGTCAAAGCGATGCTCAATGGATTGTCAGCGTTGGAATGATCAGCGAAGGCACTGATATACCTCGACTTCAAGTTTGCTGCCATATGAGCTCGGTGAAAACTGAGCTGTACTTTAGGCAAGTACTGGGGCGTATTCTTCGGGTAAATGGGATAGAAAATCAACAGGCGTGGCTGTTCACTTTTGCAGAGCAAAGTTTGATTCAATTTTCTGAGCGGATTGAGCAAGACATTCCTGACTCTTGTATGTTTGCGAAAATAGAGAGCTTGATAGAGTTTGAGTCAGAATCTCAACGTACTGGCCTAACTGGTCATGGTCTCTTAGAAGAGCGAGAAGAAGTAAAATCAACGTTAGTTTGGAGTAGCGTTATCAGCACCGAACTTAACTCAGCTAGACCTCTTGGTGCATTCGATGAACTTAGATTGGGAGCTTTTAAGCAGCGCGTAATCTCAGCCTTTCTCGCCACTTCGTAATTTAAAAATGATCTATGCACTCTAGTTCAATGCCCATTTCAGTTACAATGCAGCCAACTAAATTATACGTAACTGAAAATCATGCTTGAACCACGTCAGCAAGAATTAAATAAGCATCTTTGGAATATAGCCACCCCCCTTCGCGGTAGCATGTTAGCAGACGATTTTCTCAGCTATCTCCGTGGTCTAATATTCTACAAATATCTATCAGATAAGCTAAACCTCTACGCTAATGAATTGCTTTTGGAGGACGGTATCCAATTCGCTCAAATTGATGAGGTGAGTGAAGAGGGGCAAGAGCTTTTAGAAGCGATTAAAGAAGAAGCTTTAAACAAGCTAGGTTATTTCTTTAAGCCATCGGGGCTGTTTAGTGTGCTTGCTAAAGCGGGTGCTAACGGTGAGTTCATTCTTGATGCTGTGCGTGATGTTCTTCATGAAATCGAACAAAGTGCTATGGGGGCGGGTTGTGCTGATGACTTTAAGGGGCTTTTCGAAGAACTAGACTTCACCTCTGCTAAGCTAGGCAGAACGGCAGGTGCTCGTAACAAGCTGATAGCCCAAGTACTTGAACGATTAGATGGTATCGATTTCCATTTGGATAACAATGAAATTGATATACTTGGGAATGCCTACGAATACCTAATCGGTATGCTTGCCAGTGGTACTGGCAAAAAAGCTGGTGAGTTCTATACACCACAAATGGTCTCTAAGTTACTGGCTAAATTAGTAACCCTTGATAATCCAGAGATAGAATCAGTATATGATCCAACTTGCGGCTCCGGCTCTTTGTTACTGCGTGTAGCGAAAGAAACAAATAACCCAAACTTAAAGTTATATGGGCAAGAGCTGAACTCAAATACTTATAACTTAGCTCGCATGAACATGCTTATACATGATATTCCATGTAGCCGGTTCGATATCAAAAATGGCGATACTTTAGAATCACCATATCACCTTAATAAACGATTTGATGCCGTAGTAGCTAATCCACCATTTAGCATACCTTGGTCGGCAAGTGAAAGTTTTCAGAACGACGCTAGATTTTCTGAGCCTGGGTTGCTTGCTCCCAAGAAGGCTGCTGATTTTGCTTTCATTCAACACATGATTTATCAGTTAAATGAGACTGGAACCATGGCAGTCGTTACGACGTTAGGCACCTTATTTAGAGGAGGCTCCGAAGGTGAAATACGTAAGTATTTGGTTGATGAGGGGCTTCTAGATATGGTCATTGGTTTGCCTGAGAACTTACTGTCTTATACCTCTATCCCGACTTGTGTTTTGGTTTTTAGAAAAAATCGCAACGCTGATGCCCCTATTTTATTTATAGATGCTAGCCAGAAGGTTGATAGGTCTAAGCGAATACCAACATTATCTGAAGATGGTTTAAACAGTATTCTTGAGTCAGCAGAGAATCGTCTTGAAGTAGAAGAGTTTTCAGCTTTGATCACGAAAGAGGACATAGCTGCTCATGAATATAATTTAAACATTCCCCACTATGTTGATGTGGTAAAGCACATTACCTTGAAGAGCTTCGAGCACTACCACTCTGAGGTGCAAAAGCTGAATGCAGAGCATACGGTATATCGCGGAATTAAGGATTGTGACTTCAAGCTTGAGCCGTCGATTATGCGGTTAGGTTATAGTGATGAAAATGAGTTGATTAAAGCTGAGAAAAGGCTTTTCAAAGCGTTTAAGCAGCAGGCGTTGCCTCACCTAGAATACACCCCAAAAAATGACTGGGAGTGGCTGGCTTTAGCACAACATCATGGTTTACCAACAAGGCTTCTAGATTGGTCGAAGAATCCGCTTATAGCACTATATTTTGCTATTGAAGAAGAAACAAATTCAGATTCAGCAATCTATGTATTGGTTGACCGAAAAGACCCTGTTGATATAGAAAAATATGAGTCACCTCTAGACCTTAAACCGCACGATGATGTTCGGAGATACATTCCCGATAACCTCACACCAAGAATAATCGCACAGAATGGCCTTTTTACCGCTCATACGAACCTTATGGCTGCCTATAAATCAAAACAGATGATAAAATTTGTCATTCCAAATGCACTCAGAAGCGATTTGAAAAGACAATTATCTATCTATGGTATCAATAGATTTTCTATTTACCCTGGACTAGATGGTTTAAGCAATCATCTAAAGTGGCTTGAATCTAAAAACTTACATTAATTACGGACACCTCATGGTCGAACAACACCAACAAGAACTAAAGAAACAGCTTTGGAATATCGCCAATACCCTTCGTGGCAATATGTCTGCCGATGACTTTCGTGATTACATCCTTGGCCTAATCTTCTACAAATACCTTTCAGATAAGCTAAATCGCTACGCTAATGAATTGCTTTCAGAAGATGGTATTCAGTTCGCGCAAATCGATGAGAAGAGCGAAAAAGGCAAAGAGTACCTAGAGGCAGTCCAAGAAGAGGCGCTAGACAAACTCGGTTACTTCTTTAAGCCATCAGAGTTGTTTCATGTGGTTGCTGAAGCTGGTGCTAATGGTGAGTTCATTCTTGATGATGTACGTGATGTCTTGAACGATATCGAGCAAAGCACCATGGGTGCAGACAGCGCAGATGACTTTAACGGCCTGTTTGATGAGCTCGACCTAACATCAAACAAGCTAGGTAAAACGCCAGATGCTCGTAACAAACTAATTGCTAAAGTACTTGAGCACCTAGATAACATCGATTTCCACTTAGAAAACAGTGAGATTGATATTCTTGGTGATGCATACGAGTATCTAATTGGTATGTTCGCCAGTGGTGCGGGCAAAAAAGCTGGTGAATTCTATACGCCGCAAATGGTTTCTAAGCTCCTCGCTAAGCTTGTAACGCTTGATAACCCAAATCTAAAGTCTGTTTATGATCCAACGTGTGGTTCTGGCTCATTGCTATTACGTGTAGCGAAAGAAGCCAATAACCCAGACTTAAAGTTCTATGGGCAAGAGCAGAACCCGAGTACTTATAACTTAGCTCGTATGAACATGATCATGCATGATGTTCACTACAATCGCTTCGACATTCAGAATGACGACACGTTAGAAGCTCCAGCGCATATCGAGCAACGTTTCAGCGCGGTAGTAGCTAACCCTCCGTTTTCAGCAACTTGGTCGTCAAACCCTCTGCATCTGAATAATGAGCGGTTTTCTGATTACGGCAAGCTCGCTCCTAAAGGCAAGGCTGATTTTGCCTTTGTACAGCATATGGTCCATCAGTTAGAAGATAACGGTACTATGGCAGTGGTACTTCCTCATGGTGTGCTGTTCCGTGGAGCCGCTGAAGGGCATATTCGCCAGCACCTTATTAAAGAGAAAAATTATCTTGATATGGTTATTGGGTTACCCGCGAATATCTTTTTTGGTGCTGCAATAGCTACCTGCATACTTGTACTAAAGAAGAATCGTAAAACTGATGACAATGTATTATTTATTGATGCTAGCCAGTACTTTGAAAAAGTAACTAATGGTAATGCAATGGGCGATGCAGATTTGCAACGAATTTTAGATGCAGTCATCAAGCGAGAAAGTATTGATAAATTTGCATATATCGCCACTCAGAAGGATATGTCTGATAATGATTACAATCTCAACATACCACGTTATGTCGATACCTTTGAAGAAGAGGAATTAGTAGACTTAGCTGCCGTATCGAAGCTATTAGTAGAAAATGATGACGCTGTTTTCGAGACGGACAGAATCATTGCAGCCTATTGTAAAGAGCTGAATATTAAAGCACCTTTTGAGGTGAAACCATGAATCAGAGTGTGCCTTCTTTGAGATTTCCTGAGTTTAATGACGAATGGAAGGTATCACCGTTGTGTGAGGTTTTTGATAGAGTCAAAGAAAAAAATAGTTCACTAAACACAAATGTACTTACTATCTCCGGGCAAGATGGATTAGTAAGTCAAAATAAGTATTTCACTAAGTCCGTTGCATCTAAAGATACCTCGGGATATTACCTACTTAGCCGAGGGGACTTTGCTTATAACAAAAGCTATTCGAAAGGCTATCCTATGGGAGCTATAAAACGATTAAAGTTTAGTGACTCTGGCGTTGTATCCCCACTATACATTTGCTTTAGGACCAATAGTGACTTCGATGGCTATTCTGAGTTCTTTGAACATCAATTTGAAAGTGGTCGGTTAAATAAGAGCATATATCGTATTGCTCAAGAAGGTGCACGTAACCACGGCTTATTAAATGTAAGTGTGAATGAGTTCTTCATAGATGTAGGTATTTCTTACCCATGTAATCTTGAACAGAATAAAATAGCTGATTTCTTTAATGTCATTGACATCAAAATTAGTCACCTAATCGCAAAGCATCGTCTGCTCAAAGAATACAAAAAAGGCGTTATGCAGCAGATTTTTAGCCAGCAGATCCGCTTTAAAGATGAAAATGGAGTTGCGTTTCCTGATTGGAAGGAGCATGCATTAAAAGAAATATTACTTTTACAGTCAGATTCTTTAAGCATGGACGATGAAGAAACCTATGAGCTTATAACGGTTAAGCGTGGGTTTGGTGGTGTCAAAAGTCGCGGACACTTCAAAGGTAAAGATGTACTTGTGAAGAACCAATTTACTATTCATGAAAATGAGTTCGTCATTTCGAAACGACAAATTGTACATGGTGCTTGTGGGCTAGTGCCTTCAGAACTTGACGGCGCTATTGTTTCAAATGAATACAATGTATTCCGTCCAGTTGAAGATCTTCTAGATATCGACTACTTCAATCGATTCACTACAACTCCTTTTATGCGCAGATCGTTCTTCATAAATAGTGATGGTGTCCATATTGAAAAGCTGCTTTTCAAAACTCAAGGTTGGTTGAAAACTAGAGTTCATCTTCCTTGTTTGGAAGAGCAACAAAAAATCACACAATTCCTTAAAGCTATCGATATCAAAATCGAAGGTGTTGCAGAGCAGATAGAACACACTAAGCAGTTCAAAAAAGGCTTACTTCAGCAGATGTTTGTGTAATTTTGTAATGTATAGCTCTATTTGTTAGGGCTATACATGAAAGCACTCAAGGAAATTAAATCGTCACATGGCTTATCAATCAGAACAACAATTAGAAGATAACTTAATTGCTCAGCTTGGCACTAAAGGCTTTGAGGTCATTGCGCTTAAAGACAATGCTGCGCTTGAAGTGAACCTAAAGACTCAACTTGAGAAAGTGAATGAATGTACGCTTTCGGATACTGAGTTTCGTCAGGTATTGGGTAAGCTAGAGAAAGGTAATATCTTCACCAAAGCGAAGACATTGCGCGATCAGCTTGATGTCACCTTGGATGATGGCGACACTCGACATCTAACCTTGTTGTTTGATGATGCTAGTAAAAACAAGTTTCAGGTTGCCCAACAAATCACAGTGAAGGGTATCTATACCAACCGATATGATGTGACGGTATTGGTAAATGGTCTTCCTTTAGTACAGATCGAACTCAAGCGACGTGGTATTGAGTTAAAAGAAGCCTTCAATCAAGTCAAACGCTATCAAAAGCACTCTTATCATGCCAACCACGGTCTGTTCAATTATATTCAACTGTTCGTGATTTCTAATGGGGTTAATACTCAGTATTTCTCTAATAATAGCGAGATGTCCGCTAAGCAAACTTTTGATTGGACGGATTTTGATAATAAGAAAATTAGTCAACTTTCGAGCTTTGCTAGTGCTTTCCTAACAACATCGCATTTAACAGCGATGCTGACTAAGTACATTGTCTTGAACGAGACAGGAAAGCTCTTAATGGTGCTGCGTCCGTATCAGTTCTATGCGGTAGAAGAGATTATTAAGCAAGTCAAAACCACAGACTTGAACGGTTACATATGGCACACTACGGGTTCTGGTAAAACGCTGACATCTTTTAAAGCGGCGCAGATTATGACTTCATTAAGTGAAGTCGATAAAGTCGTTTTTGTTGTTGACCGTAAAGACCTCGATTACCAAACAGCGTTAGAGTTTAATGCCTTTGCCAAAGGTTGTGTCGATAGCACAGACAATACCAACATGCTGTTTCACCAGCTAATCGATAAGCCAATCAAAGGCAAAAAGATTAACGAAAATCGCAACAACAAACTTGTCGTCACTACGCTGCAAAAACTCAATAATGTGGTGACTAAAAAGCGCTACCTAAGTGAGATGGAAGCACTGAGAGATAAACGTATTATCTTTATCTTCGATGAGTGCCACCGAAGCCAGTTTGGTGATACACACCAGAATATTACTCAGTTCTTCCAAGGTGCTCAGTTGTTTGGTTTTACGGGAACGCCAATCTTTGCTAAAAACGCAGTGGCTAAAAAGTCCATAAAGAAAACCACAAAAGACCTTTTTGGCGAATGTTTACACCCTTATGTGATCGTTGATGCTATTCGTGACAATAACGTTCTGAAGTTTGCCATCGAGTATGTGGGGCGCTATCAATACAAAGATGGCTCGAACAACAATCTTGATATTGAAGTTGAAGATATCGACACCAAAGAGCTTTTAAGCTCTCCTGCGCGTCTTGATAAGATTACCGACTACATTATTGCTCATCACCGAAGAAAGACGCACAGTCGCGATTACAATGCGATGTTCTGTGTATCTGGTGTACCAGAGCTGATCCAGTACTACGAGTTGCTTGCTAAGAAGAAAGCGGAAGGTAAACACAACCTAAAAGTCGCGACCATTTTTAGCTATGAAGCCAATGAAGAGGAAGAGTACGAGTTAGGTAATGGTGATGCGGTAGAGATTCAAGAAGTCGCAGCGAAGTATTTGAATGACAGCGACACAGTAAAATTGCACAGTCGAGATAAGCTTGAGTCTTTCATAGGCGATTACAACAAGATGTTCGGCACAAGCTATACAACCAAAGATAACGAGTCTTTCTATAACTACTACAAGAACATCTCTAAACGAGTGAAAGCCAAAGAGATCGATATTCTTTTAGTGGTCAACATGTTCCTGACTGGCTTTGATGCTCCAAGGCTAAATACCCTGTATGTCGATAAGAGCCTGAAACACCACGGGTTGATTCAAGCCTTTTCGCGCACTAATCGCCTGCTGGATGAAACCAAGTCTCACGGTAATGTGGTATGTTTCCGCAATCTCAAAACTGCGGCTGATGACGCTTTCAAAATGTTCTCCAATAAGCAGCCGACCGAAGTGATTGAAATGCCATCATTCGATGATCTGCTGGTCGATTTTGATAAGGCATATGCCGCACTCATTTCGATCACGCCAACGGTAGATTCAGTCGATAACTTGCCAGATGAAGAGGCACAAGCGTGGTTTGTCAGACAGTTCCGCGAACTGATGCGTTTAAAAAACATGCTTGGTAACTTTGCTGACTTCGACATGGATGCCACCGAGATGAGCGAGCAAGAGTTTCAGGACTTCACCAGTAAATACGCTGACTTGAATCGCCAGTTGCGTGAGAACTCGACTAAAGAGAAAGTTTCGATATTGGATGATGTCGACTTTGAACTTGAGCTGATGCACCGAGATGAAGTGAATGTCGGTTATATCCTTCACTTACTGCGAGAGCTACACGAAGAGGAAAGTACGGAAGAGAAGGCCCGTAAACGTCAGGTTATCGCCAACCTAATCGGGTCAGATCCAACGCTGCTTAGTAAAAAGGCTCTTATCGAGAAGTTCATGAATGATCACCTCGAAGGTATCCCGGCACACGCCGATGTTGAAGAAGAGTTTGAATTCTTTTGGGAGAGAGAAAAGCGTGAAGCTCTAGAAAAACTTGCCAATGAAGAACAGCTCGACAAAAACAAGTTGGAGATATTAGTAAACCGTTATGAGCTTAGCGAAGAGATGCCACTACGTGATGATTTCGCAGGAACACTGCAAACAAAGCCTACGATACTGCAACGTAAGAAGATTGTCGGTCGGTTGACAGAGAAGTTTAAAGGGTTTGTCGATACGTTTATTGGTGGTTTTTTAGAATGAGTGAAACTGTAAAGGAACTCTTTGAGTCAGTTAGTAGCAATGTAAATAGCCGGATCACAAGTCCATTTTTCGGGGCTTTTATTGTGTCATGGGGCATTTTTAACTGGGATAAATTAGCTCTGCTACTTTTTGGGCGTCAAAGTGTTGATAGTCGTGTCTCCGTTTTCAAAAACTCCGTTGAATGGCTTTCTATTGGACATAACAATGTGTGGGATACATTGTGGTGGCCATTAATTCTATCTTGCTCCTATCTACTTATTTCTCCTTACTTACATCTAACTATTCAGCAAATCCAAAAACATAGTGAAAAACTAAGATATGGTCACAAAGTAGACCAAGATGTTGATAAAGAATTAGATCGTGGTCGATTAGTGAAAGCTACAGCAAAGGCCAACTTACAAGATAAGGTCGCGGAAGATGAAGTACGAGCTGAGATTGAAAACTCAGTTGCCAGAACTAAAATGCTACAAGAGCAAGCAGCCGCCTCTGAAGCTAGAAAGAAACTAATTGAAGAGAAGTACCTTGAGGCGCAAGAAAAAACTAAGGAGTTGAGACTCAACAACGAAGCTTTGGCACGTAACGAAGCTAAAAAAGCGCAAGAAGCAAAGAAAGCTGCGTTTGCTTTTGAGATAAGCAAAGCTGAACATGAAAACGAACTACGTACTTTACGACTCCCACTTGCATATCAATTCATGAATACTCTTTCGGATAGCTTGAATGATGATGAAAAGCGATACTCGTTATTCCATTTGTCAGAAATCATCGCTGCAACCTTCGGCTACAAAGATTTTTACCAATTGATAAACGATGAGTCATTTACAGCTAAGAACCTAAAAAAGATAAAGTACCTCTCGTACAACTCGGAAACTTTATTTGATTGTTTGAATAATGTAATCAAATCAGAAAATGAAGAAGACTATGATTCAACTTGGTTGTTCGAACATATCCAAATGACGTTGGATCAGTATTCATTGCAGCTCCAAGACTTAGACAGTGTGGCTGAAGAAGCGATTGAGGAACTTTGGGATACTGTATACACAGAAATGATAGAGGCTGATGCCGTTAACTCAGAGATGGCGATGACCAACGCACATTTTGACGAAGTTAATGACCTACATAAAGAATCGCATCGGTGGGTATCTGGAGATGGCCTATACATTAAATACTCGTGCACTCTGTCTGGCGAGAGTGATCCCGATAAAGTGTTTTATGGGGATAGCATCTACGTTGACTTTGAAGTAAAGCTACCGCTTGTCATTGGTGAATCGGGGCTTGGAGAGTACGAGATGTATGATGTTAAAGCTCGGGGAAAAGACTATTCAGATGAAAGTGACTGGGAACACTTAAATTTAGGTAATAAACCTGCTGAAGCCAGTACTGAGTTTTAGTTGACTTTCAAAAGGCGTCACGATGACGCCTTTACCCCTTACTCTTTGAAGCAAGGAAGCCCCTGACTAGCACGCCAATCTTTCACTATTTTTACTATCCCTTCAGGCGTATCTTCACCTGGATTCTCTGGGTAATAAATTAAGTCAGTTCCATCAGGGTGCTCGGTTATTTCCTCAAAAACATCTAGCAGTTCGTCAAGAACATCATCTGAATCTGATGCATTTTCTTTAAAAATATCTTTAACAAAGAGCAAGAACTCTGCTTCGGTATAGTCCGTTATGCTTTTTTTACTCACTTCATACCTCTATGAATATCAATATGATTTTTGGGAGTGGTCACTTTTAAATTGTCTAAGTCGTAAACCTTGCCGCCATTTTGTACTTCATCTATATGGTGTAGCTCAAAAGAATTTCTCTTTCCTACTTTATCTCGACTTCTTGTTTTAGGTGCTTTCCCCAACCCAATCCGAATCTGGTTTTGTGCATTAAACTGTCCTTTTAAAAAGCTGTCTTGAGACACCTCCAACCAGAATGCCTGTCGGAACGCATCAAAGCTGCTGAACTCTCTTCCTCTGAGTTTATCAGCGATTTGGGAGGGTATTGGAGCACCTAAGTCTTTACCCGCATCAGCTAACCAAATGCCAAAGATATCTTCGCCCTTACCGGTAACGACTCCGGGCTTATCCCTCGGGCTTTCTTTGTAAACCACATAGAGCGGAGCAATACCTGAGCTTTCAGGGAATACCAAGATCGCATCACGCCAGTCTTTCTCTTCAGGCGCAGGCGTAACGGTGACGTTCGCATCGCCATCCGAGTGGATTGGCGTGACGAGTATATCGTCTTTTTCAAAGCCATCACTATGATCGGGGGTAGTTTGCCAACTTGCTTCACCGTTTTCTTCTGGTGTCCAATAGATGGTTGGCCCGTTCTCCTCAATCGCAACGGACAGCTGGCTATTATTTCCCTGTTTCACGTATTTGATAGGGATGCGCGTGTCGTCTACATGATAGCCCTGCACGTGCGGGTAAAACTCCCCATTTCGGGGTTCGGTAATGTGGACACGAACGCGGCTTTGCGCCGTGGTCACTTGGCGCAAATCTTGGTCTGTGTATTGGGTGTTATCGCCAAACAAGCTTTGCTGCATGGCAAACAAAGCGCCAATGCCTTCTACTTGCCAGCGGTAGCCCTCAACGATTTTGTCTTTCAATGTGCCGGCCAGTTTATCCAACTGCATCGCTGCGGTTTGGGTTTGCTGCGTTTGCTCTGGTGAGCCGGCGACAGCTGCGGAACTTCCCATGGCCATTTGTGCTTGTGTTGCTTGAATGGCGGGTATGACAGCTGCTGGGGTCGCATTCGCTTGCGCAAAGAAGAATGACCAAGGGCCGAAGTTACTGATTGACTCTTGTTGGTCACCAATTTCAATACACCCTTCTGGCCTGGTGCAGGATTTAGCGAACACGAGCGAGCTTGTGGCGTCTTTTAAGTTAAGGATGGCGACATCACCTTCGACGAAATCGGCAGCGTTGATGGCTCGATACGTGGTTAGCCAAAGTAGTGCATCGCTGTGCTGATAATGACTGTTGCGGATGTTGTTGTAGGTTTGCGGGCGCAGTGGCGGAAAGGTGTTCTTTTTGTCTGGTGCTTGTTGTTGCAGTACTTCAGCAACAACAATTTCATCACCAATTGTGAGTGATAGAGGGTCGGCCTCAAACACTGGGTTAAGCGAGAGCAAGGCTTTAGCACCCATACCATACCGTTCAGCTATGCTCTGCCAGCTTTCCCCTGCAACTACGATGTGCGTTGCTGCGGTTTGTTCTGCTTCCGTCTCATCGTTGTTATCTTCTACGCGTGCTTCTTCCGGCTGTTTAGCTGCATCAAACAGTGCAGGAATATCCAACTTTATCCCGTTTTCACTCAGCCAATCTTCACTGAGGTTATCGAGCTCTTCTCGTGTGATTTGGCGCTCAAGGTAAACGATGTATTGGTTCTCAAGGACTTGGTTGGCCAACTTCCAATACACCAATATAGCGCTTTGGTCTTTGGTAAAACCACGCTCATCATTGAGCTTGTCTTGTGTCGATCGCGTAGCGTAAAACGCCCATTTTTTTTGTCCGAGAATTTTGTACTCTTGGACCAGTTCACCATCATTAAAGTGGTAGTAATAGCCCTCTGTCGGCAAGCCTAGGCGTTCGCCCAATCGCACAGCCGGAACGACAGGTATAAAACCTTCCTCTGTTTTATGGCTGCCGGCTTTTTGTAGTGTGATTGATTCCAATGG
Organism: Vibrio sp. B1ASS3; assembly: GCF_905175355.1. NCBI lineage: Bacteria > Pseudomonadati > Pseudomonadota > Gammaproteobacteria > Vibrionales > Vibrionaceae > Vibrio > Vibrio sp. B1ASS3. The sequence continues at coordinate 3,797,657 of NZ_HG992742.1, read as the reverse complement.
TGTCAGCCCGAGATTGTCGTCAGCGATGTGGACATTTAAACGCTTTGGCTCATCAAACATACATAACGCTGTGTAGCGGGTACCTTGCTCGGTATTGGCTTGCTCCCAGCGGGTTACCGCGTTCTCTTTTTCAGTTTTCGCTAAAGCAAAGTCACTGTGCACCATTTTCTTTATGGTGGCATCCGAGCAGCCAACTTCGAAGCTGTACTCGAATTCCTTGGTGATTTCCTCTTCACTTTCGGTTGCTATTGGCTGCGGCGTGTAAGCTCGTTCGAGTGTCGCGGTCTCTACAATACGTGTGCTGTACCCTCCCGTTGCTCTGGGGATTTTAGTCTTTGCTAACAACTCCTTAGTCGCATCATCCGAAAATGCAGAGATAACCTCAGAGTTTAGGCGCCATGTTTTAGGACCAATTGGGTCGTTGTAACTCAGAAGTGCGGGAATTTGAGGTGTATCACTCACGAGTACGAGCTTACCCTCGTGGAGGTGTTGTTTTAGCTGATCAAAGGTAAGATGAGCAGGAATGGCAGAGGCGATATCTGCTTCCGCGAGGTTGTGGAAGTTGCCCTCTATCAACCCGAATTCATGGGACATTACTTCCGACAGTGGGAGAACTTTGTATGACACGATTTAACCCAAGTTAAGCCAATAATGCCTCTACTTCGCAAAAATCACGCCATTTGCATTAGTCACTAAAAACAATGGGTTACATATACAGTGCTATTAGGTTGTTCAAAATATTGTCGAATTTTCTAATTTATTGGAAATCTAGCCAACTTATTGCGGAGACTTCGAAAGGTAGGTGGGAATTTTGAATAGTATGCCTAAAGGTTATGCATACTAATTATAATTGCTTTAAAATCAGTATCATATGAATAATATTATGAAAATTATAGTTCTAATCTTAAATCAGCGTTTTCACTTCGGTCGCCCAAGCTTGCAGCCCAAGTGACTTTTTTGGTGACTTCAGGGCGTTCTTCTCGCCATAAAAAATCGAGCTCTGTTTTTAGGCGATTGTAGCCTTCACGGGTAATTAAATTGGTTTTCATTAGAAGTAAATCATCCGTTATTGGATTCTGCCAATCATATTAGCCTTGATTTTGTCTGACTGTAAATTGTTGTGATGAGGAGAAAAATAATGCGAAACATCGAAATAATTCATCAAAACCGTGGCTAAGATAAAAAGAGTAACAATTTGAACAAGCACGTTTGAAAAAACAGTGATACATTTTTGACTATAGATGCCTCTGAAAGGATGTTTCAATGCAGGAAAATCATAAAATATTAGTGGTTGATGACGATGCTCGTTTGCGTGCTCTGTTGGAGCGTTACCTTTCTGAGCAAGGTTTTCAAGTGAGAAGTGTCGCTAACGGCGAGCAGATGGACCGTCTTCTGACCCGTGAAAACTTCCACCTTATGGTGTTGGATTTAATGTTGCCGGGCGAAGATGGCTTATCGATTTGTCGTCGTCTACGTCATGCCAACAACATGCTACCTATTCTGATGCTGACAGCGAAAGGCGATGAAGTCGATCGTATCGTTGGCCTTGAAGTGGGTGCAGACGATTACCTACCAAAACCGTTCAACCCGCGTGAACTGCTGGCTCGTATTAAAGCAGTACTTCGCCGCCAAACGGTTGAACTACCAGGTGCGCCAAGCACGGAAGAGAAAGTGGTTGAATTCGGTGACTTCCGTCTGAACCTAGGTACGCGTGAAATGTTCCGTGGTGACGAAGCGATGCCACTGACGTCGGGTGAATTCGCAGTGCTGAAAGCGCTAGTGACCAACGCTCGTGAGCCGATGTCGCGTGATAAGCTGATGAACATGGCTCGTGGTCGTGAATACTCAGCGATGGAACGTTCTATCGACGTTCAAATCTCACGTCTACGCCGCATGCTAGAAGACGATCCAAGCAAGCCACGCTACATCCAAACGGTATGGGGCTTGGGTTACGTGTTCGTCCCAGACGGCAAAGAAGCGTAATACCTTCTAAGGCCTGCCGATAATACTCGGCTGCTCATATTCCACCCTCAAGCCTCCTTCCTGTTTGAGGGCTGGAAACTCGCAATTAATGTTGTTCACTAGGAACAGTCCATTAGGGATCCTCCATGCGAATCCGAAGTTCATTTACACAATCCATTCTGCTGTTCATCTCTTTGCTTCTCGCTAGCCAAGTCTTTTCTTACTACGCCGTTTTTAACTACGCGTTGATGCCAAGTTTGCAGCAGTTCAACAAAATTCTCGCCCACGAATTGAATCTGGTTCTCGATGAAGATGGCCTACTCAAGGCTGACGCGCCGCTGCGCCACCAACTGCTGGAAAACTTGGGTGTGACGGTACACAGCGTCGATAGCGAGATGATGAATGAGTTCAATCATGCGATGTCGATTGATTTGATGTCAGAAGAGATGACTCAAGAGCTCGGCTCACCAACAGAAGTACGTTTGCTGCTTGGCAGTGAAAGCTACATTCTGTGGATGCGCATCGATCAGTTGCCTAACTCCATCATCCGTATTCCGCTTTCTGAACTGCAAGAAGAAGACTTTGCTCCGCTGTTCCGTAACAGCTTGATCATGGCGCTTCTGATCATTGCTGGTGGTTGGTTGTTTATCCGTTTGCAAAACCGTCCTTTGATTGCGCTAGAAAAAGCCGCGAAAGGAGTAGGTCGAGGCGAAATTCCACCGCCGTTGCCGGAGAAAGGTGCTTCAGAAATCCGCTCTGTAACTCGCGCATTCAACCAGATGTCGAAAGGTATTCAAGAACTGGAAGAAGATCGTGCGCTACTAATGGCAGGCATCAGTCACGACTTGCGTACGCCACTGACGCGTATTCGCCTCGCGACAGAAATGATGTCACCTGAAGACAGTTACCTAGCCGAAGGCATCATCAGTGATACCGAAGAGTGTAACGAGATCATCAGCCAGTTTATGGACTACCTCAAGCCAGTAAATAAAGAGTCGTTTGAGCAGGTGGACATCAATACTATCACTAGCGATGTCGCAACGTCGGAAGGGGGTTATGAAGTCGAAATTGAAACGGACCTCAACCCAACGATGCCAACCGCAAAAGGCAGCCCAATCGCGATCAAACGTGCGGTGAGTAACCTTGTGGTCAATGCTCTGCGTTATGGTAATGGTTGGGTGAAAATCAGTACGGGCGTCACCGCCGACAAACAGTTGGTGTGGGTGTGCGTTGAAGACAACGGCCCGGGCATCGAGCAGTCGCAAATCGCCAAGCTGTTTGAACCTTTTACTCGTGGTGATACGGCGCGAGGCAGTGAAGGGACCGGTTTGGGCTTAGCCATTGTGAAGCGTATCGTTAGCCAACACTCTGGTTCGGTTGTGGTACGTAACCGCAGTGAAGGTGGCTTAATCGCGCAAATCAGTTTCCCAACCAAGTAAGCGTTCTTCGCTCAATCGATCCCAATAAAAAAGCCCAACCAAAGTTTGGTTGGGCTTTCCGATCATCCTAGTGCAAGGTTAGGATTCTTTTACCTCTTGAGCAACCAGCTCGTCTTCCTCTTCCAACTTCTCTGGAAGCAGTAGGTTCAGTACGATAGCGGTGATGCCGCCTGCAGCCACGCCGGTTGAGAAAATGCTCTTAATAAACTCAGGCATGAATTGCAGAATTTCTGGTTTTTGTGCAATGCCCAAACCCATCGAGAATGACAGCGCCATAATCAGGATTGCGCGGCGATCGAGGTCGACACGAGAGATGATGCGTACGCCCGCTGCGGCAATGGTACCGAACATCACGATAGTTGCGCCGCCCAGCACTGGCTCAGGAATCAGCTGAACAAAGCTTGCCACACCTGGGAAAAGACCCAGAATCACCAGCATGCCTGAGATGAAGTAACCTACGTAACGGCTTGCTACGCCAGTGAGCATGATGATGCCGTTGTTTTGGCTGAAGGTAGAGTTCGGGAAGCTGTTGAATACTGCTGCAATCGCTGAGTTCAGACCGTCAGCCAATACGCCACCTTTGATGCGCTTCATGTAAACCGGACCTTTCACTGGCTCACCGGAAACTTCAGACGTTGCGGTAATGTCACCAATTGCTTCTAGTGCCGTAATGAAGAAAATCAGAACCAGTGGAATAAACAACGACCAGTCGAAGCTCAAGCCGTATTGCATTGGGATCGGCAGTGCGATGAGGTCAGTTTCACCCAGTGTTGAGGTGTCGACCATGCCCATGAAGTACGCCATGACGTAGCCAACCAACATTGCAATCACGATAGAAGCTACGCGCAGGTACGGGTTTTTGGAGCGGTTAAGAATTACGATCAAGCCAAGTACTGTACCAGCGAGAGCTAACTTGTCTAAGCTACCGAAAGAGCCGTCGCTCATTGCCGCGTAGCCACCGCCCATTGATACTAAGCCCACTTGGATAAGCGTCAGGCCGATAAGCGTCACGACAATGCCAGATACCAATGGTGTAATGATGCGGCGTGCGTGCTCTAGGACGCGAGATAGCAGGATTTCAGCAAAAGACGCGACCAAGATAGTACCGAAAATCGCTGCCATCATGGTGCTAAGATCAGCGCCGCCTGCCTTAAGAGAAAGACCAGCACCAATAATTGGACCAAGGAAATTAAAGCTGGTGCCTTGCACTGAAAGCAAGCCAGAGCCTATAGGGCCAAAGGTACGAATTTGAATAAAGGAAGACACGCCAGATGCAAACAGTGACATGCTGATGATGGTGTTGGTTTGGTCAGCAGGTACACCCAAAGACTGACAAATGATCAGAGAAGGGGTAATAACGGCTACGAACATCGCCAATAAGTGCTGAAGTGCAGCAAAAATGGTCTGAGGTAGTGGTGGACGATCGTTTAACTGATAGACCAGTTCCGAAGTTCGGTTTGAAGTTGTCATGTTTGTCTCGCTAGTCGCAATAATTCTTGCCCCAGAGCTCGCTGAATGGGAGTGCTGGGTGGAGTTGACGTTATGACCTGTGATTGCTGTTAATCAGTGTCAACTCAGGTTGGTTTGATGTGACAAGGTGCACACCATAAATTTTGAGCGCGATTATAGAGGGATTTATTCAAAAAGCAAACGTTTGCTTTGAGCTAGAAAGAAAAGGCGATAACGGAATGGTTATCGCCTTTGAGGTTTTACTTTGGGAGGTTAGTTTTTTAAGTGCTTATCGAAGAAGCCCAACACATGAGCGTAATATTTAGCTCGGTGTTCATCTTTGTAAAAGCCATGTCCTTCATCGTCTAACACAAAAGATTCGTATGGATAGTTGAGCTTGTTGAGTGCTTTAGCCATTGCCTCATAATGTTCAATCGGCGCACGTTGATCTTTTCCCCCATGTACGAGAAGAATAGAAGCTTTTAACTTGTCTGCATTATGAGTTGGAGACATGGCTTTCCAGACTTTAGGGTCGGTTCCCAGTACTTCTTTCAAAAAGCTTAATCCCATGCGGCTATCGGGCACATCACCTTCGGTGAACATCAACTCAAGGTCATAAACACCGGCACTGCCCACGGCGCACTGAAACAACTCAGGTGCAAGGGTGGCTGATTGCAATGCACTGTATCCACCAAAGCTTCCGCCAGAAATACAGATGCGTTCTTTATCTGCGATGCCTTCTGCGACAATGTGTTTGGTGGCGTCGATGATGTCATATTGAATGTTCGTTCCCCATTTACGATAGCCAGCCTCTTCAAACTGCTTACCGAAACCACCACTGCCACGGAAGTTTACTTGCATCACAGCATAACCATTGTTCGCGAGAAACTGATTCTCCTCGGTAAAACGCCACCAATCTCGTGGACCATGAGGACCGCCATGCGGATTGACGATCAGAGGGAGGTTTTTTGCTTCAGTATTTGGTGGCAATGTCAGATAACCTGAGATGGTTTTCCCGTCTCGACTGGTGAACTCAAAAGGCTTCACTTCAGCCATTTTCTCTGGGTCTAACCACTCTCGTGCCGAGAACAGATAACGAATTTCTTTTGGCTCGGTGGTAAATAAGTAGTAATCCCCAGGGTTTCTATCGTTAAAGGCCATAATGACGTAAGCATCACCAGCTTCAGTTTCACTGACTAGGCGAACTTGATGACCAGGTAGAGAAGTTAGGATTTGCTTTAAGTATTCGCTGCGTTTGTTTTTTGGATCAACAAAGGCATAAGTAGGGTAATCACTTTCAAACTCGACGGCGTAAAGCTGTTTTGAGTCTGGATCTAACCAATACTCCTTCGGATCGACGGTATCATCCGAGGCAACTTTTGTACTTTTACCGGTTTTTAAGTTGAGGTGATGGATTGCTCTTGGCTCTCCTGACTGACTTATCGCGGCATAAACGGAATCTTGATTCTCTGCAAAAGAGATAGGATAGAATTCTTCGAAGTTTTTTAAAGCTGCCAATTTATCGGAGCTTTTCCATTGATCGTTGACGCGATAATAAAGCTCGACTTTGTTATTGCTATTCAAGCCTGAAACAAAGCGAACTTCACCATCATGGTCGGTGAGAAACTGACTAAACGGGATGGGTGCTGTCGTTATCTTTGAGCGTCTACCGGTGTATACGTTGACGCGGTACACCTCTCTTGGCGCTTCCAAGTTGAAACTGTATTCACCGAAAGGAAGAGCAGAAACTAAGATATGGCGGTCGTCTTCAGGCAGAATATCTAAGACATCACCGTAAGCTCTCACGATAGAAGATGCTCGTACTAGGCGGCTAGTTTGAGGAGGGTTATAACCAAATATGTAAGCGTATTTGTTTCCATCCACATTGGCCGAGACGAGTTCGCCATAGTAGCGAGGAGCGGTAGACCAACTCTTTAAGTATTCTTTGGATGCGACAACACGTTCATTATTGACCCAGTAATAATCACCCACTTGCTCGTTACCTGAGAAGCGCAGCACACTGCTCGGCTGCATGGTTTTACTGTCGAGTATAACCAAAGCATCTTTACCATCGATGCTGGACTCAAAGGCTAAGTGCTTGCCATCTGGTGATATTTTGGGATTAAAGTAAGCCGAACTTTTGGCAAAAAGCTCTGCCGACTGAAGAATCGCGCTCTGTTTATCTTGCGCTGCTATGGGGGCGGAGTGTACAGAGCCAACTAATGCTGCTGTGACCGCAAGCAAGGTACGTTTTTTCATGCATCTATCCTTGATGACATTGTGTATTTATGACGTTTTTTATATCCGCTTGGAGTATTAACTTTATGTAGAGTTTACTTGCTCTAACCTGTCGTAATTATTGAATAAAGTCGAGTTGGCTTTTATTAAATGAGATATTCACTGGTGCAATGAATGTATGCGAAACCAACCTTACAGAACAGTGTCTGTAAGGAGGTTTATTGATGGAGCGAGGCTAGGTGAGAAAAGAAGCGCTTACGCCTTAGAGTAAATGTCACGCTCACCTAACCAACGGTCAATAATTGCTGTCGCATTCGTCGGGTAGTTGTCATGAATGTAACGCGCGATGCGTTGAACTTCCGGAATTAAGCGCTGATCTCGCACTAAGTCGGCAATTTTAAAATCTGCCAAGCCAGTTTGTTTGGTACCAAGAAGCTCACCCGGTCCACGAATCTCTAAGTCTTTCTGTGCAATCACGAAGCCGTCGTTGCTTTCACGTAATACGCCTAAACGTTTTTGGGCGGTTTTTGATAGTGGTGAGTGATATAGCAACACACAATGGCTCGCCACTGAACCTCGACCAACACGACCTCTCAACTGGTGCAACTGAGCTAAACCTAAACGCTCTGGGTTCTCGATGATCATCAAACTGGAATTGGGCACGTCCACGCCCACTTCAATCACCGTCGTTGCGACCAGCAAATGCAGCTTGTTGTCTTTGAAATCTTGCATCACCGCCTGTTTCTCTGCGGGCTTCATTCGTCCATGTACGAGACCAATTTTTACGTCAGGCAGTTTACGTTGCAGCTCTTCTGCAGTATCGGCGGCGGCTTGAGCCTCCAAGACTTCAGACTCATCAATTAAGGTACATACCCAATAAGCTTGTTTGCCTTCGTTTAAGCAGGCATTGCGCACTCGTTCGACGATATCATCGCGTTTGGTGTCTGGAATTGCGACCGTCTGGATTGGTGTTCGACCTGGCGGTAATTCATCAATCACCGACGTTTCTAAGTCAGCATAAGCTGTCATGGCTAACGTTCGCGGAATCGGCGTTGCTGTCATGATGAGCTGATGTGGATAAGCGCCTTGTTTTGCACCTTTTTCACGCAACTCTAAGCGCTGGTGGACACCAAAGCGGTGCTGTTCATCAATAATGACCAAAGCAAGATGATGGAACTCAACATGTTCTTGGAAGAGGGCGTGAGTGCCCACGACCATTTGCGCTTCACCACTGGCAATGCGCGCCAATTCGGCTTCTTTGGCTTTACCTTTTAATTTGCCTGCAAGCCAACCGACCTGAATGTCCATTTTCTCAAACCAATTAGCGAAGTTAATCGCGTGCTGTTCGGCGAGCAGTTCGGTCGGTGCCATTAAAGCGACTTGATAGCCGTGTTCAATGGCTCTGACGGCTGCAAGCGCAGCAACTAGAGTTTTCCCCGAGCCTACGTCACCTTGAACAAGGCGCATCATTGGGTGATTTTTTTCCAAATCGGCTTCAATTTCTTTGACGACTCTTGCTTGAGCATTGGTCGGTGAGAAAGGTAATTGAGCCAGTAACTGCTTTTTCAGTGAGTCACACGACGCCAAAGGTAATGCAACGTCTTGTTGTCCTTTGCTGCGCACTGCCAACATTGAGAGGTTCTGTGCCAGTAACTCTTCCATGATCAACCGAATTTGAGCAGGGTGTTTACCTTCATCAAATTCATCCAAATTAATGGTTGGAGGCGGTCGATGAATCGTATGCAGCGCTTGCGACATGGTGATTTGGTGATTGTACAAACCAGAAGGTAGCAACTCTTGTACAGCGGCTTTATCGAGGAGTGTTAAGGCTTGTTCCGTCAGGTTACGTAAAGTGATTTGGCGTAACCCATCGGTGGTTGGATAAACGGGGGTTAAGCTCTGTTCCACATCCGGCTTTTGCTCACTTACATAAAACTTGTAGTCAGGGTGAACAATCTCTAAGCCCATACCGCCACGCTTAATTTCGCCGTAAGCGTGTACTAACTTACCATTCGAGAAATTATTCTTCATCGCGGCAGTAAAGTTAAAAAAGCGTAAGGTAATGGTGCCATTGCCGTCGCTGATTTTTACCGTCAGCATTTTGCGTTTGCCGAAAGTAGTATCGACAGCCATGACTTTGCCCTGTACCGCCGCCCAGAGCCCTGCATGCAATTTGGCGATTGGGTAAATGCGAGTGCGATCTTCGTAACGAAGAGGAAGATGAAACAGTAGATCTTGAACGCTATGCAAGCCAACTTTGGCTAGTTTCTCTGCGACTTTGGCGCCAACTCCAGACAGAGAGGTTAAAGGAACAGCAGATAACATTTGGGCAGACATAGTGGGCTCAAGAAAATAGTTAACATAGCAGTATGTTAACCACTAAGCTGTGTTTTTGTACAGGATTAAGTTAGAGAAAGGGGTACGGGAACGCTTCGCTCTAGGAATCGAGGGTAAGGATACGAGAGAGAACGCGGAAACAAACTTAACCAGTGAGGCGAGAAAGAGCCATATCGATTGGTGATATGAGGTTATCTCGAAGCAAAGCATTCTCGCCTTTCGAGTCTATTTATTTCTTCTGCATCTCTTTCCACCATGATTCCTCAGCCACGATTTGGCCTTCGTCATCAAGTTGTGGATATTCTAGCCCTTTGCGCTTCGCTACCTTTGCTAAGACAGGATGACCACGCTCAAACAGAATGCGGTTGATGGTCTCTTTTGGTAGCGCGCTTTCCTCACGCTCGTACATGCCAGCGGCTTCACGCTGACGCTGCGCTTCATAAAGAATCACAGCACTGGCTACTGAGACATTCAAAGACTGAACCATACCGATCATTGGAATAATGATGTCTTGGTCTGCGAGTTTCTTCGCTTGCTCTGAAGCGCCAATTTTTTCGCTACCAAGAATGATCGCCGTTGGCTTGGTGTAGTCGATTTCACGAAAGTCGACCGCGGTGTCCGAAAGGTTAGTGACCAGAACTTGCATGCCTTGCGCTTTGAGCTCAGTAATCGCAGTTTCAATCGAATCGTGAGTATCCACTTCAACCCAGTTGCGTGCCCCTGCTGAGGTGTGGGTCAGTGTGCGCATTTTATCGGGCCAAATCGCATGAACTTTGTGTAAGCCGGTTGCGTCAGCGGTACGGATCACTGCAGAAACGTTGTTCGGCTTATGAACTTCTTCAAGGCACAGAGTGAGGTCGGTTTGGCGTGCTTTTAACACCTGATGGATGCGGTTGTAACGTTCTAAATTCATAATAAATAGGGATATAAAAAAATCGCCACCCAGAGTGTGGGTGGCGATAGAGTTTAGTTCTTTCTTCGTCTGACTCGAGTCGCCTGTGGCATGGTCTTAATCTTACGCATGATGCCAGCAAGGTGGACACGATCTTTGGTGGTTAGCAGAACGGTAACGGTGTACAAGCGACCGTCGCGTTCTTCGGTTGAAAGACCGTGAATGTTCGAACCGGTTTTTGAAATCACATTGGTCAATTCCGCTAGCGCACCTTGGTTGTTGAGCATATCGACTTTCAGTTCAGCAATGAACTCTTTGTCGTACTCTTCAGACCAAGCGACTGCCATGTATTTGTCTGGTTCTTTCTGGTATCCGCGAACGTTTGGACACGTTTCACGGTGAACCACAAGACCACGACCTGGTGAGACGTGGGCAATGATGTGGTCATCCGGAATAGGGTGACAACAGTTTGCGAAAGTCAGTAGCAGACCTTCTGCACCACGGATTGGCAGTTTCTTGTTAGATTCGTTTGGAATCGAGCTTGTGGTGGTCAATTCATCAGTGTCACCTAATAAGCGACGTGCGATGACGATACTCATCAATTCACCCAAACCAATGGCTGCTAGCAGATCATCGACGCTTTCTAGGCGCAGATCAGTCAGCACTTCTTGGATGTTTTCTGGGTAGATTGAATCAATCGAATGACGACCCAAAGCGTGATTCAGTAGACGACGACCCAAGGTAATCGACTCTTCACGACGCATGGTCTTCAACACTTGACGAATCTTAGTGCGAGCGCGAGAAGTCACGACATAGTTTAACCAAGCCGCGTTTGGACGAGCGCCAGGTGCACTGATGATTTCTACTGTTTGACCGTTCTTCAGTGCCTTACTTAGTGGGTAAGGGTTGCGGTCAACACGAGCACCAACACACGAGTTACCGACATCAGTATGTACGGCATAGGCAAAGTCGACAGCTGTTGCGCCTAATGGCAATTCAACGATACGACCTTTTGGTGTGAAGACGTAAATCTCATCTGGGAAAAGATCCGATTTTACGTTTTCAATGAATTCGAATGAGTTACCAGCGCTTTGTTGCAGCTCAAGCAGGCTTTGCATCCAACGCTGAGCTTTCACTTGCGCTGTTGTGCCAGACTTGTCGCCCTTGTCTTTGTATGACCAGTGCGCAGCGACACCTTTGTCCGCCATTTGATCCATATCTTCGGTACGGATCTGAACTTCAACTGGCACGCCATGTGGGCCAACCATAGAAGTATGTAGCGATTGGTAGCCGTTCGCTTTTGGTACCGCAATGTAATCTTTCATACGACCAGGACGCGGCTTATACAAGCTGTGTACTTGGCCTAGAACGCGATAACAAGTATCGGCAGTATCAACAACCACTCGGAAAGCGTAAATGTCCATGATGGTGTGGAAACGCTGTTCTTTGGTTTTCATCTTGTTATAGATGGAGAACAGGTTTTTTTCACGACCTAACACGCGCGCATTCAAGCCAACATCTTCCAGTCGACCTTCAATTTCGCTGTGAATACGTTGGATCATCTCTTTACGATTACCACGTGCCGCTCTTACCACTTCTTTTAGAACGCGGTAGCGGTTCGGGTAAAGCGCTTCGAAGCCAAGCTCCTCAAGTTCCGTTTTGATATTGTGAATACCAAGACGGTGAGCCAGTGGCGCATATATTTCCAGTGTTTCGCGAGCAATACGGCGTTTTTTGTCGGGGCGCAGGGCTCCTAACGTGCGCATGTTGTGCGTACGGTCAGCCAGTTTGATCAGGATAACGCGGATGTCTTGCACCATCGCCAGAACCATCTTACGGAAGTTCTCGGCTTGCGCCTCTTTCCTATCGCGGAATTTGAGTTTGTCCAGTTTAGATACACCATCAACCAGCTCAGCGACGGTATTGCCGAATTTCTCTTCGAGATCTTCTTTTGTAACGTCACAGTCTTCGATGACGTCATGCAGCAAAGCAGCTTGGAGGGTTTCGATATCGAGGCGCATTTCGGCCAAGATTCGAGCCACAGCGACTGGGTGGATGATGTATGGTTCACCGCTTGAGCGGGTTTGCCCTTCATGGGCATCTCTTGCTACCACATAAGATTGACGCAGAGCCTCAATTTGAGGCTCTGTTAGGTATTCTTGGGCAACGTCTTTGAGGCTATCGAATAGATACAAATTATAGGCCCGGGAGGTTGTTGAATTCTAAAGTCAGAATTAACGGTTGTGAGCGATGCTGCTTACTGCCGCTAGCTCTGCCGCTTCTTGCTCTTGCTGTTCTTGACGTTCACGAGCGTCTAGAACTTCTTTAGTAATTAAACCTTCTTCGATTTCGCGTAGAGCGATAACCGTTGGCTTATCGTTCTCTTCTGGCACTAGTGCATCTTTACCGCCAGTTTGCATTTGACGAGCGCGGCGAGCCGCAATCAGTACTAGGTCGAAACGGTTGCCAACTTTTTCAACAGCGTCTTGAACAGTTACGCGTGCCATGAGGACTCCAAATAGTTAACTAAATTTTGAATGACGAGAAAGTATACAGTCTCAGCGTAATATTTACTAGCGATAAGACGTGCAACAACAATGACTTTCTATATAAGCAATATAAGCTTCCTTACCGTAATAAAGAAGCGAAAATTTGTGTTTCTGCGCAGAATTACTCTGCTAGAAGTGCGTCAAGCATACCTTTATATTTAGCAGCTTGCTTTTCTTCCTTCAATCTTTCCGCACGTAGGATGGCTTTAAAGTCCATCAATGCTGTATCGAAATCGTCGTTTACGATCACATAATCGTACTCGTTGTAGTGCGAGATTTCTGACTTTGCTTCTGCCATGCGTTTTGCGATAACGTCATCGCTGTCTTGACCACGAGTGGTTAGGCGGCGCTCAAGTTCGCCATTTGATGGCGGCAAGATAAAGATGCTTTTCGCTTCTGACATTTGCTCGCGGATTTGACGCGCGCCTTGCCAGTCGATGTCTAGGAAAACGTCGATGCCTTTGTTTAGCGTTTCTTCAATCCATACACGTGACGTGCCGTAGTAGTTACCAAACACTTCCGCGTATTCTAGGAAGTCGCCTTGTGCAATCAGAGCTTCGAACTCTTCTTTTGCGACGAAATGGTAGTGGATACCGTTTTCTTCGCCAGGGCGCATGCCACGAGTAGTATGAGACACAGACACTTTCATTGCGTATGTTGGGTTACGTTCCAACATTGCTGAGATCAAGCTAGATTTACCTGCGCCGCTAGGTGCAGATACGATATAGAGAGTACCTTTGCCCATTGTACTGTTCCACTTTTGGTTGGATTGAGTTAATGCCGAAAAGAAGTCTCGACCTTGTAGTTATGCCAATGATGCTTATCAGCGAGATTGGTATAACGATAGCACTGACGTTGATGATTTCTCCACCAAACCACTCAGGATTGGTGATAAACCCGCCAGAAAAATGGAGGCGAAGAGTATCATGAACTCCCTGTGGTTGCTAGCCGATCTTTTTGATCTTTGACGTGTGGGATGACTTCTCCCTCTATATATAGAGGCGAAAAAAGGGGAAGCTTTCACTTCCCCAGGCGTGCGACTGACTCACACTTAATCTTCGGAGCAACTTTAGCGTTGCACGTTACTGCTTTTCAGGGACTAGCCTTGTGACTCCAAGAAGTTTATCCAAGGGCTAGCTACTGCTTTCATGTCAGGTGATTGTGCTGCACTCTTCATTGCTTTAAGTGCATTACTTGGCTGGTTGAGCTCAAAATAAGCCATGCCTCGAATGTAGTTCAGTTCACCTTTATCATCGCGTTTGGCGTCTGGAGCTGCATTCTTCGCAAACTTGGTTGCTGCAGAGTACTGCTTATCCAAGATCATCAAACGAGCAATCTTGATCTGCATTTTGGCTTTTGGTGCTAATTGGTAAGCCGCTACATAGGTCTCAATCGACTTATCCAGTTCCTGAGCCTGTTGCCAGAAAGACGCTAGCTTCTCTAAGTTTTCAGCATTACGCGCAACATGACCTTCTTCCATCGACGTTTGCATTGTTTTAGCCGCACGGAAAGGTACACCTTGATAAGCTTGGAAGTTCACTAAACGTAGATACTCTTTCTCTCCTTCCAAGAGACCCATTTTATGAGCCATTTCTAAGGTTGAAAGGGCGTTACGCTCTTGTTTGAGTTCCATGTAAATACCAGACAGTTGTGTCCAGTAACGCTTATTTTGCGGGTACTTCGTAGTCAAGATTTTTAGCACGCCAGCAACACTTTTGAATTGCTTTAATTCATAGTGAGCAGACATCAACAGTTGATACCAAGATTCACTAGGATTCTTCGTCATAGCAATTGCCTTTTTGGTTGGCGGAATTGCGTTGCGGTAATCTTCTAGTTGAATGTAAGCACTTGCCAATGTGATGTAAGCATGTGCTTGAGGTTTTTCCTCTGTTGTTTCAGCAATCTTGAACCACTCGTTCATTGTATTAACGGATTGCTTAAATTTGCCTTCTGCTAGATAAAGCTGTGCAAGGCTATAACGAACCTGTTGAGCTACGGGTACTGGTAAAGCATCTAACTTGAGTGCTTCAGCAAAGTATTTCGCTGCTTTTGGGTAATCGTCCTTTAAAGAATACAGAAAGCCCATCTGTTGCAGTAACACGGCGCGGTCGTATTTCTTTTTCTTGGTACTTCCCAAGGCAGAGTTCAGTTTAGAGATTGCATCCGAGTATTTTTCAGTTGCAATCAGTTCCTGGACTTTGTTCACGGTTCGGAATGTTCTGTCAGACAACTCAGGAGTATTGGCAAAAGCAGGCGCGCCATACGCGCCTGAGATAAACACCAGAGAAGCCAACAACTTAGTATATGCTTTCATATTGCGACTCCTTAGTTCGTAGAGAACTCGATTTCCTGAGAAAGACGAGAGCTAACCGCTTGGCCATCAACCATTTTTGGTTTGAAAGTCCACTTTGATACAGTTTTCTTCGCTGCTTTGCCCAAGCCCAACTTACGTGGAGATTCTTTTATGACTTTGACGTCTTGTACGCCACCACGTTCGTTAACCGTAAACTCTACGAGTACGATACCTTTTTCTAATCCCGATCTCGCTGCTTTACGAGGCATTTGAGGCTGGAAAGTCGCAAGAGGAACTGGGCCTCCGCTACCTGCCAACTTAGCACCACCACCTTGGGTGTAGTGTCCAAGTACTGAACCACCGGTTACGTTAACTGGAAGATCAAGTTTTGGCATGTCCATTGGGATTTGATCCATCACCGGTTTTACCGTTGCCGTTACCTTCATTTCTGGAGGTGGTGGCGGACGCTTCGGTGGTGGCGGTTTCGGAAGTTCGCGTTTTTTCTCCTGTATTTTTTCGTCCGGTTTAATGCGAATGAATTCAACCATACGTAGGTCATCATTCGACACTAGCTCGTGGCGCTCTTTGTTTACTAGCTTGTCCATCCCCCAGAACAATCCGAGGGAGACAATGAGCGCCAGTGCAATTGAGGCCAGATACCGCATAGGCTTAATCCTTATTGGTTGCGGCAATGGAGATGCTTTCTACACCTGCCATCTTAATCTGGTCCATAACCTTCACGACTACGCCAGCGTTAGCTTCTGTATCCGCTTGGATAACAACCGCACCATCTGGGCTTTCTGCACGTAGACGTTCGATGTTGGCACGTACGGCGTCAACTTCAATACGACGTTTATCAACCCAAACATCACCCGCAGCACCGATGGCAACCATGATGTTACCTTTCTTAACGGTTTGCGCTGAGCTCGCCGTCGGACGATTTACTTCAAGACCTGCTTCTTTAACAAACGATGTTGTTACGATAAAGAAGATCAACATGATGAACACGATGTCTAGCATCGGGGTCATATCGATAGCAGCTTCGTCGCTGCTGTCATTGCTATAGCGTCTCTTCATGACCTATACCTCTAATTCCGTTTACTCAGGCAATGTGCTTTAGCTTGTCTTCAAGCTTCTGCGTGGTGACTTTGGCTAAATGATCAAGACGTGTACTAAAGAAAAGTCCTGATAATGAAGCCACCATTCCCGCTAGCGTTGGGATTGTTGCCTTTGAGATCCCCGAGGCCATTGCTCGAGGGCTTCCTGTTCCTGTTACCGCTAAGATGTCGAATACTTGAATCATGCCGACAACGGTGCCGAGCAAGCCAAGTAGGGGACAAAGTGCAATCAATACTTTGACGATTGGCAGTCCCTTTTTATTCTCAATATCCTGACGAGAAACCATTTCTTGTCGGATCATCTTTGCGTTCCAGCTTTTATGTTCTGAACGCTCTTCCCAAAAGCTAACGGCTTTTTTCATTGCTTTGGGAGCGACGGCAGCGAAGTAAAACCAACGTTCTAGTAAGACTGCCCATAACATGAAGCTGAGGATAAAGATGGCGACAAGTACATCACCACCCATTCCCAAGAAGCGCCTAATTGATTCAAGTTCTCCAACTAACCACCACATAACGCCTCCTTAGCTTTCGGCTTTATGTAGTTTTTCCTGATAGCGAGCGATGAAGCCTGCACTCTGTTCTTCAAGAGTTTGAACCAAACGACGACCTTTACTGTGTACGATTGTGTACAGGAACAGCAGAGGAATTGCGACAACCAGACCAAGCATCGTAGTAACAAGTGCTTCTGAGATACCGCCAGCCATTAGCTTCGGATCACCTGTACCAAATAGTGTGATTGCTTGGAACGTACCGATCATACCCATAACCGTACCTAGTAGACCTAGAAGAGGTGCTACAGAGGCGAACAGTTTGATTGAGCTGATAAAGCGTTCAATGCTCGGTGCGTTACGTAGGATGATTTCGTCCAGCTTCGCTTCAAGATCTTCAAGGTTGTCACCTTTATGTTCTTGGTAAGCTTGGATAACTTCACCCAATGGGTTGCCAGGGATAACAGTGTCAGATTTCGCTTGTTTGCGCATTTTGCCACCGATAACCAATAGGCGTAGGTAACAAACGAGAGCGATAAGTGCACCAATTGCACCCATACCTAGGATGACGTAACCAACGATACCACCTTGGTCAATACGCTCCTGAACAGTAGGGCTTTGTACTAATAGAGACAGAATCACACCACGAGATGGGTCGATAAACAGTGGTTCGTATGTGCCGTCTGCTGATTCAAAGCCACCCACAAGACGAGTGATGTTTTTGCTTGGTTGACGTGATAGCTCTTCGAACTTACCTGTTTGAGGTACGTAAGTTACGTATTTGCCATCTGCGATTGCGTTAAACTCACCCACTAGGGTTACGTCACGGACCGCTTCTTTACCTTCACCGTATACAACGGTTGCTGGTGCTGTTGTTGTATCGCCTGAAGCTACGACTTGTTGTAGGATCGTGTGCCAAAATGCTTCAAGTTCTTGCGTTGATGGCAGTTCTTTACTTTCTGCTAGTTTAGACAGTAGAGCATCACGCTCAGGGAAAAGAACGGCGTTTTGCGAAGCGGCAAATAGACCTTTAAATTCACCAGCATACTGGCGAACCACACCAAACATCTCACCTAAAGTACCTGAACGAACGCGAAGTGTTTCTGTCAGTTCGGTTAGCTGTTTGTCGTTTTCGTCAAACGTGGCTTTTAGTTCATCACCAAGTGCTTGTTGCGCTGCAAGTTCTGCACGAGCTTTTTCAAGAAGTGCAGCTTGTTGGTCACGGTTGTTTTTGAACTCAGCTTCACGAGCTTTGTTCTCTTTTGATTCAACGATACTTTCTGATTTTACGTTTTTCAGTAGCTCAGATAGGTTCTGAGGTGCTTCAGCTTGTGCACCAGAAATCATGAATAAGCTCGCTAGCAAACCAGCGGCTAGAGTTTTGAATCCTTTCATTTCTTATTCCTCCCCAGCAAATACAGGCAGTTTGATCAGCGCTGGTGGCGCTTGTTTCTTAGCGATACGAAGGCCTTGCTGTACAGCGATACGGTAGTTCTCAGGTAGTGATTCCCATTGACGAGTTTGTTGGTTCCACATGCCTGTTTCACCGCCATCCGGAGATTGGAATAGAAGCGCAGTACGACCAATACGTAGGAAGTCGTAAGTCACGGTTTCACCGTTGCGCTCTAGGCTAGCTTTGTAAGATTCAATTGAGCGAGAGAAGCCTTCTTCGATTTGGTAGGCTTCCATCACTTTACGGAATTTCTCTGAAGTTGTTACGTCTGCGCGATCCATTAGGTCACGTAACTCAACGACACGTTTAGTACGCTCTTCTTTTTGGAATGGTAGATCCAGAGTAACGAATTCATCTAGGGCATCGATCATTTTTAGCGTAAGAGGCACAACCTCTGTTGCTGTCTGGTCGATTTGAGCAATCTGGCTGTTCAATGAATCCAGCTCTCCCTGCTGAGATTGAACCATGCGGTTGATTTGCTCATTGTAGACTTTCATGCTGTCGATCTGACGCAGTAGGCCTTTGTATTCAGCCAACATGCCTTCAGTGCTTTCAGCATAGGTATCGATTTTTTGTTGTGAAGCCTGAGAAGACTTCGTTGTCTTTGCTTGGTTAGCGACAACGGTACCAGAGTCCGCAGCAACAGCTGCTCCACTTACCGTTAGTATCGCGGCAGTAACTGCACTTACGCCAAATTCCTTTAACGTCATAGTTGCATCCTTGTCAGTGTATAAAAGTCAGTCGAGAGGGGCGCAGGAAAAGCTCCTGCGCCAAAGGTTTTAATTAAAAGTTTTGAGAGTATTTCACGAAGTAAACGCGGCCTTGAATGCTGTATAGGTCAGCATCGTAAGTCACACCATCAGACTCAAACGCTGGGTCTTCATCGGTAAGGTTACGTACACCTGCAGTGAACTTCGCATCCCATGGAGCTAGGTAGTTGTATGCTACGTTCCAGATTGTTTGCGATGGGATGTTACCTGTCTTGTTGTAGTTCTCATCAACGTCTTGTGCTTGTGACGCGATGTAGTCTGCTGATAGGTAAACATCGTGCTCTTCTAGGAAGTTAAGACCAACACCCGTGTTGAAACGGTACTCAGGTAGACCATTACGGCCAACTTGGTTGTTCACTGGACCATTCACGTATTCAGGTGCGCTGTAGTCAAGAACATAGCTACCCATGAAGTCGTAACGTAGAACGGCTGAGTCGAAGTCGTAACGGTAACCAACTTTCAGGTCAAGACCTGAAGTATCTAGAGTACCTAAGTTTTCTAGGCCTGCTGTTGCGTGTGTAATACGGCCTGTTGCATCACGTTCGATGTTCGGGTTAGCAACACCACTGCTACGCTCTTGGTCGATCATGCTTTGTAGAGAGTTAAGCGTGATTACGTCATCGATACTGATGTTGTAGTAATCAAGTGTTAGATCTAGATCTTCGATTGGTGAGTAACTTACACCGAAGTTAAATGAAACTGACGTTTCAGCATCTAGATCTTCGTTTGATGTACGAGTTACATCGTACTGAGTTTCTGGACAGTCTGCGTCAGAGATGCCGTTTGCTTGACAGTAAACGTAATCTTTTGCTTCGTCGGCAGAGAAGCTATCCGCACCGTAAAGGTTTGCTAATGTTGGCGCACGGAAGCCCATACCCGCACCTGTACGGAACATTAGGTTATCAAGAGGTTGGTAACGGAATGATGCTTTTGGTGAAATCTCACTACCAAAGTCACTGTAGTGGTCGTAACGTGCCGCAATGTTCATCTCTAACTCATCGGTAAACGCGATCAGAGACTCTGCGTAAAGCGCGTAAGTTTCACGGTCACCACCTGCTGAGTTACCAGAACTACCGATGATGTTACCTGCTTCACTTTGTGGATCGTATTGGTCAAAGTAGTCGTAAGTTGTGAACTCTGCACCAATATATACAGGGATGGTAACGTCACCGATTTCTGCTAGGTCAAACTGAAGACCACCGTAGAAGTTGTGCATTTCCATTTGCGTTTCGCGGCTTGTTCCGGCTGCTAGGTCGCTCGTTGCATCAGCACTGAACTCGCCGTTTACAAACTCGCCTGAGTTCGCTAGCTGTTCAGCCGGTGAGCGGAACACGTAACCTGTACCAATTTCGTTACTGTTCGAGAAGTTAAGCTGGTAACCCGTTTCCCAAACCACATCACCGAAGCTATCTGTGTAAAGTGTGCCGTCTAGGCCTGCCTTCAAATCAGCTTGGAAGTCAGTTACGTTGTTGTCACGTGTACCTACGTTGTTGAAACGGTAGTAAACACGAGCTGGGCCTGCTGCTGGATCGAGACCATTCTCTGTGAAGAAATCAGAACCACCAGACGTTGTTGGGTCAACTTCAAACCAACCTGCTGCAGGAGCGTAACGACCGAAGCTTTCGTTGCGGTTCAAAAGCACTTGTGCATTGAACGTTGTGTCGTCATTTAGGAAAATATTACCGTTAACAAAAACAGTATTACGCTCTAGTGAAGCTGTTTGTGCCGCTTCTGACGTGTAGTCGTAACCACAGATATCACCAGGCCTGGGTAGTTGGTTAGACCAACAAAGCCTTTTGATGAATCACAAGTTGCGTCTGTATCGTAACCTTTCAGCGCTTTCAGCTCGCCGTTATGGTAAACGTTTCGGCCGTAGATACTTACACCAGACATATCAAAGTAGTTATCTGAGCCAGTATTGGTTGAACTTAGGTAGTCACGATCGCGTTGGTAGATTTCGTCTTTACTATCATGCTCAAACGAGAACATGATGTTGCCTTTCTCGCCACTTGTACCCATCACGAAAGCAACATTCTGCTCATCGCCGCCTTCTTGGCTAGGGATACCTGAGCCAACCGTAACGTTGATGCCGTCGAACTCATCTTTCAAGATGATGTTAACTACACCTGCAACAGCATCTGAACCGTATACAGCAGAACCGCCGTCGGCCATTACTTCAACACGTTCTACGATTGCAGAAGGGATTACGTTGATGTTGGCAGCACCGCCACCCATAGCTGCTGAGCCAGGAAGACGTTTGCCGTTAATTAGAACTAGAGTACGTTCAGAACCTAGACCTCGTAGAGAGATGGTTGCTTGGCTTTGTGCCGAGCTGCCTGAGCGTTCGCTGTGTGAACCAAAAGAGTTAAATGAAGATTTACGTAGTACATCAGCGATAGATACGTCACCAGCTCGTTCAATTTCTGCACGGCCGATAACAGCTACTGGGGTGCTTCCTTCCATAGATGCTCGCGTTAGACGCGAACCAGTAACTTTCATTTTTTGTAGTTTTTCAACTTGCTGCTCTTCTGCCTGCGCTGCTAGAGGGGCCACTGCTGCCGTCCCCAGTGCAAGGCTGATCGCAACAGATAAAGCGGTTGTGTTTTTATACATCCTTGTTGCTCCGATTATTATTATTCCTATGTCTGGCCATAACGGCCAATTATGACGTTAATATTTCGTTAACGTTCTGGACATGTATACCTGAGATGAAAAAAGGAAGTCAAACCAGTGGTAAACAGAGATAAAGAAATGTAAAAAAGATGTAAAAAACCAAAAGTGACATAAATCACAGAATAATTTACTGCATGACGTTTATAAATTGAGATTAAATTTTAATAAAACACCGTATTTTGTGTTTCTTGTAAAGTCTAATGACTTATATCGCCTATGCTTTTTAAGTGGGCGATTGGCACTGAATTTAAGCGTTAATCTAGATGATTGTTCTGCTTAGGGGTTTTTATGGAATGCTGGGCATGTTAACTCGATCGCACAAGGTGGTATCAGAATATGATACCCACCGTTATAAAAGGGCTCACTCGTATTTTGAGGTCAAATGGTAGTGGGGGTGTTTTGTCTAATTATTCTGCATATATGCATGTTTATATAGGGTTTTGGCTCTAAAGTGCCTAGATTGATATTCTGTATGAATTGGTTTTGTGGTTTTTTATAATTATTTACAAAAACATTTCTGTTTTTGGACATCGGAGGAAGTTTGTCATGTTTTGGATTCAAACACTTGAAGCTTACTTGGATTCAAGATAAATATGACGCTGAAATTATTGCAGTAGTGGAAAAAACTAGCTTTTGAAACTCAGGGAGTGTGTTTCAACAGCTTTAGTTACTACGGGATAGAGATGCACCATTTTGGGCCGGAATTCTCCTCTCCAAACCCGCCTAATAATGGACAGTAGACAAGGAGCAAGTTGTATATGCTGTCGTACTTTTTACGCCGTTTAGCGTTGGTTATTCCAACGTTTCTCGGGATTACCATTCTTATCTTTGCTATCACTCGATTCGTGCCTGGTGGCCCGGTAGAGCGCATGCTTTCACAAATGCAGGCGCAAGGTGATGGTGCCGCGTCTATGACATCAGCTGGTGGTAACACTGCCTTATCTGATGACCAAATTGCAGAGCTAAACGCTTTTTACGGATTGGATAAACCCGTGATGGAAGCCTACGTAGAATGGTTAAGCCGTTTGGTGACGTTAGATTTAGGTGAATCGACTCGATACTACGAACCTGTATCTGACATGATTGCAGAGCGCTTACCAGTGTCTTTGCTCTATGGCGGAATGACCTTCTTTATCAGTTACTTTATTTCGATTCCGCTCGGTTACTATAAAGCGCTTAAACACGGCTCCGTATTTGATTCCGCCTCTTCTATCCTCATCTTTGTTGGGTACGCATTACCCGGATACGTGGTTGGCGTCCTACTTATTACCTTGTTCAGTTATCACCTAGAGTGGTTCCCGATGGGGGGCTTTGTCGGAGATGACTTTGATGATTATGAAACCTTCTTCGAGCGCGCAAAAGACATCATGTGGCACGCAGTATTGCCGTTGATCTGTTACCTCATTGGTGATTTCGCAACGCTAACGATGACAATGAAAAATAACTTAATGGAAAACCTGTCATCCGATTACATCCGTACCGCGATTGCTAAAGGTCTGCCATTTAAGAAAGCAGTGCGTAAACATGCTCTGCGTAACAGCTTGATTCCGATTGCTTCTCACTTTGGTAACTCGCTGTTGTTCTTCATGACGGGCGCTTTCCTTATCGAAGTAATCTTTAACATTGATGGTATCGGTCTGCTTGGTTATGAATCCATCATGGAGCGCGATTACCCAGTGGTAATGGGTATCGTGGCTATCAATGCGGTATTGCTACTTATCGGTAATATCATTTCAGATATCTGTGTTGCTTTAGTCGACCCACGTGTGAAGTTTGGAGCGTAATATGATTAAAGTTAGCCCGTTAACTCAAAAGAAAATCCGTCACTTTAAAGAAATCAAACGTGGTTACTGGTCGTTTTTGATCTTATCAACCATGTTGATCTTGTCTCTCTTTGCTGAACTGTTGATCAACAGTAAAGCTTTGGTCGTTAAATACGATGGCAGCTATTATTTTCCGGTCGTAAGCGATGTACGTCTAGGTAGCGAGTTTGGCCAAGCGTCTTCAAGTGAGGCCGATTACCGAGATCTGCAGAAAGTATTTGAAGCGGAAGGCGGCGATAACTTCGTTATTCTACCGATTGTTCCTTGGAACCCGTACGAGCAAGACTTTAGCGGTGATTTCCCACCGACAGCGCCAAGCGCCGAAGACAAGCACTACCTAGGCACTGATGTGATTGGTCGAGACATCTTAGCTCGATTGGTTTACGGCTTCCGTACTGCGATGGGATTTGCGCTACTTACCATGGCGATCTCCTACGCGATTGGTACGGCCGTTGGCTGTGCGATGGGTTTCTGGGGTGGCAAGTTCGACCTGTTTGTTCAACGCTTGATCGAGGTCTGGTCAATGGTGCCTTTCTTATACGTCATCATGATCCTCGTCTCGATAGTGCAACCAACCTTTACTCTGTTCGTCGGTATTAACGTACTCTTTGGGTGGATGGGGATGACGTGGTACATGCGTACCATGACCTACAAAGAATCGGCGCGTGAATACGTAATGGCAGCGCGTGCATTAGGTGCATCGACTGGGCGTATCTTGTTTAACCACATCCTGCCAAACACCATGGTAATGATCGTGACACTTGCACCGTTTACCATTGCAGCCAACATCACCGCTCTGACCGCTCTTGATTATCTCGGTCTTGGTTTGATGCCACCAACGCCAAGTTGGGGTGAGTTACTACAACAAGGTAAGTCAAACTTAGACTCGCCATGGATTGTTTCTTCAGTAGTAAGCTCTATCGTACTGGTATTGGTGATGGTGACCTTCATCGGCGAAGCAATCCGAGCGGCATTCGACCCGAAAAAATTCACACGCTATGTTTAAGCAAGCATTGTGAGCAAAACATAAAAAAGGGAAGTTTTATGAAAAAATTATTACTAGCGTCAACGCTGAGCGCCCTGAGTTTTGGTGCTATGTCAGCAACGCTTCCGACTGACTTAAACTGGCAAACAAACTGGGATGAGCCTCAATATGGCTCTCCCGAAGCAAAACGCGGTGGTACTTTCCGAGCGTATATGTCGAGCTTTCCGCAGACTTTACGCAGCGTTGGCCCTGATGCGAACTCAGGTTTGCGTTCTTATATCTTGGATGAAACACCGGGTTTGGTGGTACGTCACCCAGATACTCTAGAATTCATCCCAGAGCTCGCGAATGAGTGGGCGTTAGCGGGTGATAACAAAACCGTTTATTTCAAACTGAATCCAGAAGCAAAATGGTCGGATGGTAAACCTGTTACTGCCGACGACTTTGTCTTTATGTTGAAGTTCTACCGCTCGAAAGACATTCTCGAGCCTTGGTACAACGATTACTACAACAAAACTGTTGAAGATGTGATTAAGTTTGATGACCTAACGTTTGCGGTGAAAGCAGCGAAAGAACTTAACCCTGAAGAACTGTTGTTAAGAATGGGGGCGCTGCGTCCTCGTCCTGCTCACTTCTATGCCAACCCAAAGAAAGATGAAAACGGCGATGGTATTCATGATGACTTCGTTCGTTACTACAACTTCAAAAGTGAGCCAACCACTAGCGCTTACTATCTAGCTGATATCAAAAAAGGTAAGAGTGTTACTTTTAAGCACGTTGGCGAAGATTGGTGGGGATACACCAATAAGTACTATGAGAACCGTTATAACGTCGACAAGATTCGTATCACGGTTATTCGTGACAACGACATTGCTAAGAAGCACTTTGAAAAAGGTAGCCTAGACTCATTTGGCTTGGTTTTACCTAACCTTTGGCACGACAAGTCTGATACTGCGCCTTACCAAAAGGGCTACATTCAGAAGTTTTGGGGCTACAACCAATACCCTGTAGGTGCTGGCGGCGTTTGGATGAATACCGCAATGCCATTATTGGATGACTTAAACATTCGTAAAGGCATCACTTACGCGATTGACTTTGATGGCATGATCGAAAACATCATGCGCGGTGACTACAGTCGCAAGCCAAACCCAACAGGCTACGGGCATGGTAAGTACACCCTACCAGATGCGAAAGCACCAAAGTTTGATCCAGAAAAAGCGGCTGAAGCGTTTGCAGCAGCCGGTTTCGATAAGATTGGTTCTGACGGTATCCGTGTTAACGACAAAGGTCAGCGTTTGAGTTTCGAGTTGACCTACGCAACGCCAGTGCACACGCCTCGTATCGCATTTGTGCGTGAACAAGCTAAGTTGGCCGGTTTAGACATCGAACTTAAACTGATCGATGGATCATCAATGTTTAAATACGTACGTGAGAAAAAGCACGATTTAGCGTTCCTTGATATGGGCACTTCTGAGATCCCAACGTATTGGGAATACTTCCACTCAGTGAATGCCAATAAGCCACAAACTAACTCTTTCACGAACTACAGCACACCAGAGCTTGATGAGAAAATCATTGAGTACCGTTTCAACATGGACATGGATAAGAAGATCCAACTGGGTCATGAAATCCAACGTGACATCATTGATGCACACGTAATTGTTCCGGGTTACATGGTGCCTTACGTTCGTTATGGCCATTGGCGTTGGTTGAAATTGCCAGAGAAGCCAATGAACCGTATGACCGAAGCACTATTTAGCGGTGGAATCATTGGTGATGGTACGTACTGGATTGATAAAGACATCAAGAAAGAAACCCAGAAGGCAATGAAGTCGGGTAAGACTTTTGAACCGGTTGTTGTCGTTGATGACACGTACAAGTTGTAAGGATGTGTTATGGAAAACGATGTAATCCTGAGTGTTAAAGATCTAGAAGTTGAGTTCACCACGGACGATGGTCCGGTAAAAGTGCTCCATGGCGTGAACTTTGATGTTCGCGCTGGGCGTACCCTTGGTCTTGTGGGCGAATCCGGTAGTGGTAAGAGTGTCACCTCCATGTCCATCATGGGTTTGTTGCCGAAACCTTACGGTAATATCGTTAATGGTGAGATTGATTACCGCGGCACGAACTTGGTCACGCTACCAGCAGAAGAAATGTACGCCATGCGCGGTGACCGCATTTCAATTATCTTCCAAGACCCTATGACCGCGCTGAACCCAGTGCATTCTATTGGTCGTCAGCTTTGCGAAGTGCTAGAGCTACACCGTCCTGAATTGGATAAAAAAGCGCGCGAATCTTACGCCGTTGAAATGTTGGCGAAAGTGAAAATTCCGATGCCGGAGAAGCGTCTGAATGAATACCCACACAACTTATCTGGTGGTATGCGTCAGCGTGTGATGATTGCGATGGCATTGGCGTGTAAACCCGACATTCTAATCTGTGATGAGCCAACCACTGCACTGGATGTAACGGTTCAGGCGTCTATTCTTGAACTAATGAACGAGCTTCAAGAAGAAACGGGCATGGCGATGATCTTCATCACTCACGATCTTGGTGTGGTTGCTGAAGTGTGTGATGACGTTGCCGTGATGTATGGCGGTCGTATTGTTGAAAAGGCCGAGATTTTCGAGCTATTCGATAACCCACAGCACCCATATACAGAGCGTTTGATGGGCTTGATGCCAAGCTTAGATAATGAGCCTAAGCAGATGATCGACATTAAACCGATCGATGCCAGTATGTTTGCTAGCTAACTGGTGCAAAGTGAACAAGTCATAAAAGAGGATGTTATGGCAAAAGAAGTATTAAGAATTGAAGATCTTAAGCAGCACTTTGTATCTGGTAAGGGACTGTTTAAGAAAGGTTACACCATTAAAGCCGTTGATGGTGTGTCGCTATCAGTAGGTGAGGGGGAGACCCTTGGCCTAGTAGGTGAATCAGGCTGTGGTAAAAGTACCCTAGGTCGTACTATTTTGAAATTGTACGAGCCAACAGAAGGTAAGATTTTCTTTGAAGGCAAAGACATCACCAAATTGTCTGTGAAGCAAATGCGCTCACTGCGTAAAGACATGCAGATTGTCTTCCAAGACCCAATGGAATCGCTAAACCAACGCCATACCATCGGCATGATTCTCGAAGAGCCGTACGTGATTCACAACATCGGTACCTCTGCAGAGCGCAAGCAGTGGGTGAAAGAACTACTGGTTAAAGTTGGCTTGCCAGAAACCGCGGTAAACCGCTATCCGCATGAATTCTCCGGTGGTCAGCGCCAACGTATTGGTATTGCTCGTGCGATTGCCCTTAAGCCTAAATTGCTGATCTGTGATGAGTCGGTATCCGCGTTGGACGTATCGGTTCAGGCGCAAATCCTAAATCTGCTATTGCAATTGCAACAAGAGATGAACCTTGCGATTATCTTTATCTCGCATGACCTGTCTGTTGTGAAGCATGTGTCTGATAAGGTTGCGGTGATGTACTTTGGCAAAGTCGTGGAAGCGGGTAACGCGAAAGAAATTTACGCGAACCCTCAGAACGATTACACCAAGAAGCTGTTGTCGGCGATTCCAATTACGCATCCTAAGTATCGTAAGAAAAAGCGCTTGGCAGAAAAAAAGCAGCAAGTGGCGTAACGCCACCACCCAAATAAAACCAACTTATAAGATAAAAATGCACCACTTTGTTGGTGCGTTTTTTGTTGTAGGAGAGACTTTCTATATTCAGCTAATTCAAATTAGCGTGCTACACTGCAAACTTATTCCTTTGATTTGTTTGGATAGTTGACCATGCCGTCGCATTTACCTAAATCATTCAGTCGTCCCTTTCTGAAACTTTTTCATCTGCTTGAAGCCGTACTTTTGGTGGCCATTACTTTGGCGACTGTGTGGGCGATGGTGGAAGAGTTTGTCCACATTTACGTCCAGAAGCGTGTTTCACTTGATGACATCTTATTGATGTTTATCTACTTGGAAGTGCTCGCCATGGTCGGGCAGTTTGTGATGAACGGTAAGATACCGGTTCGATACCCGATCTACATTGCCATGATGGCGATTGCTCGCTATATCACGCTTGGTATGAAAGAGCTCGACTCCGTGATGATAGTATGGCTCTCGTTAGCCGCATTTATCTTGGCGGCGGCAACCTTGGTTATTCGAGTTGGCCATCATTATTGGCCGTATATAGATAATCAAACCGCTGAAAAAGACGAATAACGTGAAGCCTCGCCCAATGCGAGGCTTTGTTTTTGCGTGAAGGGAAATCGCATCCCGATGGCTTTGGGGTAAAAAAGTGTAAAGTCATCTCAAGCCATCTTGTTTCTTGCCTTATTGATGAGTATCTTCACGCTAACCTTTTCTAACTGCTTTGATGAGAGATTGTGATGCTAGCGAAACGCACATCGACAATGTATTTTCTGCTTAGTGTCTTGATTGCATTTGCGCTTTCAAGTGGTATTGCTCGTGCAGAAATGCCATCAATCGCAGCAAATCACATGGCATCAGCAACAGAGTCTTTGCATATCAGTTATTGTGACTTGACCTTTAGCTCCGCAGAAAAGAGTGAGCCGGGGTGTTGTGAGCCGGGCGGAACATGCTTTGAGAAGCAGTGTTGTTCCCATGGTCACGCATCGGGTACGGCTGTTGTCGAAACTCAGCCAAGATCTTATGAAGCTCCATTCCGAGATGAGTTGGCGGTAAGCAAAACCGCGCTCTACACCAGTGCAGATATGCACTCTCACTATCGCCCTCCGATAGCTTAATTCCTATCTCGCAGCGTTTTGCTGCCAACAATGTTACTGCACGAATTGTCGTGTGAATTTGTTATGCGTGTGAATAGCTTTCTATTTGCACCATCCTGTGATGGGAATGAAAAATGAAAACCAATCTAATTGCTCGTACTGAGCACCTTGCTGCGTGCCTACCAAACCTTGTTATCAACCGACAAGCGGGAGGTCGCCATGACGTATAAGCATCTACCAATTATCTTGTTTGTGTCTGTGTGCTTGATTTGGGGCACCACGTGGTTTGCGATGGAAGTTGCTGTGCAAACTATTCCGCCCATCTTTGCGACCGGCCTGCGCTTCCTGATAGCTGCGCCGCTATTAATCATGTTGGCGAAACACCTCAAACAACCTCTGTTCTTCCCGAAAGGCAAAGTGTTCTGGATGTTCGTCGTTGCGATTTTCTATTTCGCGATTCCGTTTACCTTGATGATTTTTGGTGAACAATACATTTCATCGGGGCTTGCTTCGATCATCTTCGCCAACATGCCGATTGCGGTGATGGTGACATCGAGCCTGTTCCTTGGACTTAGGTTACGTAAATCTCAGATTGCTGGTCTTTTAGTCGCGGTGTTGAGCTTAGTTTTGATTCTAGCGAAAGAGATGAGTTTGGGTGGAGAGGATTACCTGCTGGGCTTTCTCGCTTTAGGTGGGGCGGTCGCGATTCATTCGGTGATGTACGTGTTTGTTGAAAAGTTCTGTAAAGGCATTCCAGTGCTGACTTATAACGCCTTTCCAAGCTTTGTTGCCTCGGCGTTACTCTTTATGACCTCATTGATTGTCGAGCAGCCGGATCTCTCTCAGTTTTCGATGGATTCGATTACCGCTGTGATTTATCTCGGTATGTTTGCTAGCGTCGGTGGCATCGTGGCGTACTTTAAGCTTGGACAAGTGTCGACTCCGTTTACTGCCTCGATCTGTTTTCTGTTTTTCCCGTTGATTGCGCTGAGTCTTTCAACATGGATTGCGGGTAACAGTTTGTCGTTGGTTTCTGTCGCTCTGCTGCTGCCATTACTGGGAGGTATTTTTGTGACCAAAGCTGAGCCTGCTTTCTGGCAGCGTTTTCGCCTCAAGTCTGCAGAGCAAAAGCCTGTGCTATGTGAGCATTGTATGAAGAACATCAACGCTTAACACCGACTAAACACCATGAGAAAGCCCCATTTGATTGGCAATGTAGTTCACTTAAGCGGAGTTGCTTTGCGATTAACAGGATATCGGGTCTTTGATATTTTTACCGCCCTAGGCCGATTAGGCTTAGGGCGTTTGTCTATAAAGAGGATGGATAGATCTCCCCTGAGACTCTTTAAACGCTTAGGTGTATTGCCTGGCGATATCGCTTTACTCATCACCTTCAGTTGGCTCGCTATAAACTGACAAGCATATTTAAAGCTAATTTCATTCGGCATTCTTCCATGCTCAACCGCGGCCTGACTCGCTTCACGTCTTACTAAGTTATAACCAAGCAACAGCCCCCAGAGTTCTTGATAAACAAGGTCTACTGTTTTGCTGCGTAATACTAAGGTATTGTGTTGCATTGAGCTTTTGATATCACGATAACCCAATTCGATTTCCCAACGCTCGTGGTAGAGTTTGGCTACTGCCTTCGCGTCGTAGTTTGTTCTAGGAAGGGAGGTAAAAACGGTTTTCTGCTTACCTTGTACTTCGTAGGTCACCGCTCTGACTTGCCATTTCTCAGGTAAGCTAGGGTTCTTTTTGCGAGCTTGCGGAGAGACTTTCATTTCTATGAGCATGTCATTACTTTCTTCTTCATCTAGAAGTGTGTATTTCAGCCCCTTCCTTGCTGGTATCAACCAATGCCTATTGATACCGCTATTTTGAAGAGAGAGAAGTAAGTCTGCACCGTAAAACCCTTTATCCAGTAACGTCACAGAGTTATCTGGCAAGGAGTCGATGAAGGGCATAGCAAGCGGGATTTCACCACGCCGATAGGGGCTTATAGCGGCGTCAACGATGACATGAGAGCGGACATTCATGATAGTCACAACTCTTAGCACTGGATGCGGTGTCTGTCTGTTGCTGGAGGTATTACCCGAGCCAAAGTGCTCTCTAAGTTCGGGGGTATCTGCGGTTCGAAAAAGAGCACCGTCTACAGCAAAAACTTGTAATCCTTGCCACGTATCATCACGGTATCGTTCAAGACCCCACGTCCGCCCACATTGTTTAAACAACCACTCTGGTGCAGCTCTACCTAAACGTTGTCTTGCCTGAGTTAAAGCACTTTTTGCTAATAACTCTTCATCGGCTAAGCCATCCGCACAGACATTCATTCTTCGTGCAACTTCGGCAATAGGTTCATTACGGAAGAAGGCCATGCCGACAATTAACCACAAGACCATGTCACTTGGTAGCCGACGTCGGCGAATAGTCGCCTTATCAGAAAGACTAGCTGCCTTAACAACCCATTCACCTGGGATATGTTCAGAGAAAGTGGTGAGTTGAGCTACATCAACAGGATTTTCTTCGAGGAAATCGGCAAAACAGTTTTGGATAGACATAAAAAATCGGAAGCCTAGAAACAGGCTTCCGATTATCTCTCAGCAGAAGGATCGGTCAACCGATCCTTATCTGATCTACATTGCCATTTGATTGGGGCTTTTGACGTAATGCTATTTACCTTGCTCGTTACGTAGATACATGATGGCAACCATGCTAAAGCCAATAAATTGCCATAGATATTGTCCATCACTTGTACCTGTAATGGTTTGGGTGAAAGCCATACAACCCGTTACGAACAGAGATGCAAAAGCCGCATAGAGTAGCCACGGACGTTCTTTACCAGCCATAAACTCGCCTGCCAGCACCGAGCGAATCACCAATAAAAACGGGCTTTGTTGCTTAAATCGATGGAACTAAATCAAGAAGCTACGATCTGATCGGCTACACCCATCAATCGTCGTAACCTAATGCCTAAACCTCATTACAAAACAACTAACTGGAAGCAGTACAATAAAGCCTTAATCAACCGTGGTTCTTTGACCTTTTGGATTGATGAGGAAACGATAGCCGAGTGGAAGCAAAATAGACAAGGCAAGCGTGGTAGACCTCGCCGATTCAGCGACCTAACCATTACTACTGCACTGATGGTGAAGCGCGTTTTCTCTATGCCATTGAGAGCGCTGCAAGGTTTTCTAGACTCCGTATTTAAGCTTGCTAACGTCCCGCTAGTTTGTCCGCACTACACCTGTATAAGCCGTCGAGCCAAGGAAGTTGAGGTTTCATTTAAAACCAAAAACAGAGGTGCGATACAACACCTCGCCATTGATGCCACTGGTCTCAAGGTTTATGGCGAAGGTGAATGGAAGGTTAAGAAGCATGGTACTGACGGGAAGCGTAGGGTTTGGCGTAAGCTGCATATCGCAGTAGATACAAGCACCCACGAAATAGTCGCAGCAGAGCTGAGCTTATCTAACGTAACCGATGCCAAAGTGCTCCCCAACTTACTCAAGCAGACACGTCGTAAAATCATTGAGATATCAGGTGATGGCGCTTATGACACAAGGAATTGCCATGATGCCATACGGATAAAGCGAGCGGTTCCGCTTATCCCGCCACGAGAAGGCGCAGCCTTCTGGGAGGAAGGACATCCTCGCAATTTAGCAGTAGGTTGTCAGAAGCTATACGGCTCCAACAAGAAGTGGAAAAAGCGTTATGGCTATCATAAGCGCTCGCTATCAGAGACAGCAATGTATCGAGTGAAACAGTTGTTAGGTGGGAAATTAAGCCTGAGGAACTACAACGCTCAAGTTGGTGAGACTTACGCCATGATTAAAGCGCTGAACAAGCTTACAGGGCTTGGTATGCCTGAAACTCAGTATGTTGTTTAATAATTACTCAATTTTCGGGCAATTTGGTTTTCTGTCCGAATTACGCAACAAAGCCCATCAATAGAAGAAAGGGCTAATGTAATACTTGTGCTTATCATAAGAATATTCGCCACCACAAATAGACTTATTCCGAAGTTGGCTAGGTAAGATTTATTAGAAAGAGAAGATTGTTTGGTTGCTAGGTTATTTTGTCAGTAGTGTAAGCGTGAATGAACGAGTCATAGTTAGTTACGTTTGACATCAGGACGAGCAGGGTTCAGAACGACGTTAAATGGCGTTGTAACAGTAAGTCCCCCGCGAATATGCGGGGGAGGGGGGAGTCTGTTCATTTGGTAGAACTTTATATATAACGAGCGATCTCGTAACCTTCCCAAATCGCTGCCATTATAGTTCTAGCTTGTTGACTATCACCTATATTATAAACTTCGTCTACTTCCAGTTGACTAGCTAACTGATCAAAGATAGTCGATTCTGCTTTATAGCCAAGTGCTAAAATTACATGTGGGTAATCGATAGAAGATACATTGGATTCTTGATCTTCTATTTCAATTCCCGTTTCAGTGATGGTATGTAGTTTCGTGGATAGTTTGACATCTACATTGTGCTTAACTAACAATTCTTTAAGCATTTGGTAGTTAGCAAAACAAGTGCCGTGTGGCCCACCGATAATATCACTGTCAGCTTCGATGAGGGTGATGTCTTTTCCTTTTTGAGCTAGCCATAGAGCAAGTTCTGAACCAACTAAACCACCACCAATCACACAAGCAGATTGACCAGTAATTAATTCTGGATTCATCAAAATATCTTCGGCAACTGATACGTGAGATTGTTCTGCTCCAGACAGCCAAGCAGGAACTAACGGTTTTGAACCTGTCGCAAAAATTACTACATCGGCGTTACATTTTTGAATGATATCTTGAGTGACTTGAGTGTTTAAATAAATGTGAATATTTTGACGATGGAGTTCGCCTTCAAACCACTTTATTAGAAGCTTATCATCGTGCTTAAATGGAGGTTGGCTACCGGGGATGACATTACCACCAAGCTGTTCAGTTTTTTCATATAAATGAACGTTATGGCCTCTAAGAGCGGATACGCGAGCCGCTTCCATGCCAGCAACGCCTCCCCCAACAACCATAACTTTCTTTTTTGTTAAACAAGGAGTGAGCCTGTACTCTTCTTCACGACCACAAGCAGGGTTCACTGCACAAGATATATTACCAACTTCAGCCATACGTCCTAAACATCCTTGGTGGCATGACAGACAAGGTCGAACTTGTTCAAACTTACCGCTACGGATTTTGTTGACAACATCAGGATCCGCAAGGAGTGGACGTCCCATTGAAATACCATCAGCGACGCCCTCGTGTACGGCTTTTGCTGCTAAATCTGGATCTTCCATTCGTCCAGCCATCAAAACTGGAATATCAACAACCTCAGAAACTGCTTTACAATAAGGTTGATACATTCCTGGTTTAAAGTAGTTTGCAGGATGGTTCCAATACCAAGAATCATATGTGCCTGCATCAACATTAAGCGCATCGTAACCAGCATCTTGAAGATATTTAGCTGCCCGTAGACCTTCTTCTAAATCTCGACCTACTTCCACTGCATCTTCTTCCGGAAGAATGCCTTGACCATAACCTTTCATATTACTTTTTACTGAGTATCGCAATGATACAGGGAAGTGTTGTCCACAAACTGATTTGATTGCTTTGACGATTTCAACTGCAAACCGGTAACGGTTTTCAAAACTTCCACCGTACTCATCCGTTCGTTGGTTAAAGAAACTTAGAGAAAATTGATCAAGCAAATATCCCTCATGGACAGCGTGGATTTCAACACCATCATAGCCTGATTTTTGAGCGATAGCAGCGGATTCCGCAAACTTGGTAATAAAGTGTTTAACCTCTTGAGTGGCTAACTCGCGATGTTCAAGTGTTGGATCGAAACGATTTGCTGCTTTAGATGGTGCTATACATTTATCATTCGGTGTAAAACCTGGAATACATGAGCGTCCCCAGCCAGCAGTTAGTTGCGCGAAAATTTTGCACCCATAACTATGAACGCGCTCAGTGAGTTCACGAGCACTACGAATATAAGCAGTCGGGTTATAACTTGGGCAGGGTAGTGATGGCATCGGAAATTGTTCTAGCTCATTTTCCACCATTTGAACGCCAGTAATGATTAATCCGACGCCACCTCTTGCTCGGGCTACGTAATAATCGATTCCTCGTGCATTGTAAGCACCGTCAGAATCAACGCAACCGAGCGTCCCCATTGGAGCCATTGAATAACGGTTTTTCAGTGTTAATGTTCCGATGTTTAATGGGGTAAACAATACTTTATGCTCTTGCTTCATTGGATCTACCTAACTTCATTTTATCTGATAGTGATTAAACGGATATCGGTATAAAAAAGTTTGCGCAGAATGACAAAGTCTTGACTTTCATTGCCATGTGAAAGTTATTTGATCTAAGACAAGTATTGTAATTGTGTATATTTATGTGAAAATAGTTGTATTGCTTGATGTCACTAAAAATCAACTTGACCATAAAGGTCAAGGATATGGCTGAAATTGTCAATTATTCTCGTTGAAATTAGTTACGCTCCAACGAGGACATACAGCACTTAGCCTAGGTGGAATATTGAAATGGAAAGCAATTATCTTCAACCGTTGATAAAGTACGATCAAAATTTAATAGTTACGCTCTATGTTTTGTTAAGAGAAAAACATATTAGCAATGCTGCTAAACACCTTTGTGTATCTCAGTCTGCCGTTAGCCAAAAACTTTCTAAACTACGTAATATCTTCAATGATAATTTATTAGTTAGAATTAACCATGAAATGGTTCTAACCCCTTTTGCACTAAATTTATATCCTATTCTCGAAAATAATGTGCTGACTTCTGTTGATATTTTTAATGTTAGCAACATAACTAATGATAGTATTAAAAAAGTCTATCGAATTTGTGTTATCGATGGGGTATGTATGGATTTGGTATCAAATAAAGTCCAAGATATTTTAAGAGATATAAATTATTCAGTTTCATTTGAAATTATTCATCGTTATGACTCTTGTATAGAAGACTTGAATGATGGGAATATAGATATATTAATAGGGAACTTTGATGGCTTATCAAATAATATATATCAACTAAATGTTGGAGAAATCGAATACGGTATTTTTGCCGGCAAAGAAAATTCGCTATTAAATAAAGATAGTGATAAAGTATCATTACGTGATCTTTATAATGAAAAGTTTTTAGGTTTCAAATATCATGGTAAATTGGGAGAGGAAGTAGAACGTTTCCTTAATAACGGCGGCAAGAGAATAAATACAGTTGTATCTTATTCCCAATATAGTTTAGTTGCAAGTTCATTAGTTGGTAGCGATTTTTTAGCTCTTCTTCCTGTGGGCCTTGTTGATACAGAAAATTTGTTTCGTTTGGATTTGGATGAATGTTTACCTAAGGGTAAGTGTTATATTTACTGGCATTCTATTATGGAAAACGATCGATTTCACAAATACTTGAGGAATTGTTTTTATAAGGAGAGTTTATCTTAATTTATCTTGGGGTATTAGGAATCCTAATAGCCAGTATTCGTATAAAATAATAGATTATATGTGCACTCTTATTATAATTGTTTGGGACATTATACTAAGAGTAGTTAATTATGAACAATAAAAGAAAGTTTTTTGCAGCGTCTGTTTTGGCGACTAGCTTACTATCATCATTTGCTTTTGCTGATGAAAAAAACGAAGACGCCCCAGATCCAGCAGATGTCACAAAAGTTGTAACATCTTTGAAGTTATCTGCAGGTACAAATAGTAATAATAATGATGTTGCTTTCGAGGGTGAGCTGAAAATAGGGGGCTCATTTAACGCTGATAATAACTTTTTGACCATGCTTTCTGTATCTGGCGCTGAAAAAGAGGAAGATCCCTTTGAGGATGGATTTGATTTAAGAGAAATGCGCGCACGTTGGTTCCAGGCATTTGGTACAGGAGTAGATGGTTTGCCAAAAGCTGGCTACTCACTTGATTATATTGATCGTTCTAACGACGACTCTGATGTTGTTGATAACATTATTGCTGTAGGCGGGATCGTTAAAGTTCCTGTTTTAAGTAACTGGGTTATTTATCCGAATGTTGCGGTAGTTCAAGCTAATATGAAGGATGAGTACAAATATCCGGGAACTGATGACGGTACTGGGGTTCAGGTTAACTTATATAATGCTATTTACCTAAGTAAAAAAGGTACTTATATGATGGTTAGTCCACAATACTCGTACTTAGATTTTGATGGTTATGTTACTCAAGACCTCTTGTTAGAAACTACTTTAGGTACGCCAATTAGTAACAATCGTCGTTGGTGGTTAAACTTTACATATAAAGAAACATTTAGTGATTTTGATTCTGATAGCTTTGGGCTGGATAGTAAATCACTGTACGCTAATGATGATAAGCGTCAATTCAGAGCTGGTATAACGTATTACTTCTAGTCAGTGCCAATTGTCAATAGGAATATATTTATATGAAAATCTATAAAGCAAAAAAAATCTATACAGTTGATAGCGACTTCGGTTGTGAAGAGGCAATGGCTGTAGAAGGTGAGAAAATCATATGTTTAGGTGATTTCGAATCACTAGTTAAGCAATATCCAGATGCAACCATTGTAAATGACTATCAAGGTCAATATATCTATCCTGGATTTATTGAACCACATTTACATATTCTTGGCACAGCAGCTATGTTTGCCACACTAATTCCGGTTAGCTTCACCGATTGGACAATTGATGGCCGAGTATATACAGCTGTCCGTGACCCTGAGTCTTTTTTATCAGCTCTAAAATCTAGAGTAGAAGAATTTAAAGATCGAGAAACTTTAGTTGTTTGGGGGCATTATGAGCCACTACATGGCCCACTTACAACGGCGATGCTAGATGAGATTGATAACTCTCGTCCATTTGCTGTTTGGGGGGCATCTATTCATAAATTGACGATGAACAGTAAAGCTATTGAAGAGTTTAAAGTTAATGAACTACCAGATGATATTTTTGGCTTCCTTCGTGGCGATGATGGAAAATCAACAGGCGTACTGATTGAACAAGCTATGTTTAAGGTTGCTGCTGAACACATTCTCATTAATGCAACTTCAGCCGATATTATGAAAGGGCTTGAAAGTGTACTTACGCAAGGTCGAAATAAAGGTGTGACATCGTGCGTGGATATGGGGGTTGGGATCACCATGCCATTAGAAGCAGAATTACAACTGCTACGTGCATCTGAAAAAGTACCAAATATGCCAAAATGTCGCAAAGGTTATATGTTTGGTTGGCAGAAAGTGTATGAGGCCAAAGATTGCTCGTCACAAGCAACATTTGATTATGTAAACCAGCATTATTTAGATAATAAAGATAGTCAAACTCTATTCCCAGTGAAGTCTATTAAGTTCTTTGCCGATGGTGCCGTGTCGGACTACGAAATTATAACAAAAGAACCATTCCAAGACGGTCGAGAAACGGGATGGTTACACCGTTTTGCAGATAGAACAGAAGATACTTTACCTGAAGATATGCGACTATTCTGGGATAACGATTTTAATATAGCTATTCATACCCAAGGTGATCTTGCTCATGCGAAAGTACTTGATGCATTAGAGCAATTATCTATAGATGGGAAAGGTCGCGATGGTCAGATGTTTATTCAGCATATGGGCTTTACTGATGATGAGTTTTATGAACGCGTTAAAGGTTTGAAACACAAACCATCGGCAAGCATCACACCTTACTACAGCTACCATTTCTATGAATCATGGAAAAAAGAACAACTGCTACCAAAGAGTTGCTTCTCTCAATTACAACGTGCTCGTTCAGCTATCGATGCTGGCATGAAAATTAGCGTCAATGCTGATATTCCTTTAATGCCAACTAACCCTATGATGGGAGCATATATTGTGATGAGCCGTCGCGACTATCACGATACAGAAGTGTTGCCACAAGAGTCTATCTCACGTGAAGAAGCATTACGCTGTATTACTTCAGATGCGGCGAAACAGCATCTGCTTGATCAAATTGGTACCCTTGAGCCAGGTAAACTAGCAGACTTTACGGTGTTAGATTTTGACTGGATGACAGGTGATCTTGAAGAGTTGAAACACCTAGATGCGGCGGCTTGTTTTGTCGGTGGTGAGAAAGCCTAATATTTTCAAAGGAGTAGAAAGGCGGCGTAGTGCAGCCTTTCATTAATATAATGAATCAAAAAACAAATAACACTAATAAATGGCTTACGTTACTAATCTTATGCGTAGCTCAGGTTGGTACGAGTGGTGATAACTCAACAGTTGGAGTTTCTGCATCGTCTTTAACCCAGTTGTTTGGAGCGTCGATGGATCAGCTTCAAATGGCTAATGCGACTTATTCACTTATTGCCGGCGCATTAATGATCGCCGGTGGCTTAATGGGATTAATTCTTGGATGGAGAAAGTCCTTTCGAATTGGTTTAGTTTTGCTTTGCGTCAGTGAAGTAGTTGCGGCATTTTCACCAAATATTCACGTGTTTATTTATGGTGCTCGTGTGTTAACAGGCGCAGGGGCAAGTTTAACTATCCCCGCCGTACTTGGTTTGATCGCTGGTAACTATCAAGGCAAAGATCAAGCAATTGCATTTAGTGCTTTAGCCGCTGCCTCGGGTATTGCTGCTGCTGTCATGCCTGTGGTATTTGGCACATTGCTCGATGTTGTCGGATTCAAAGTAACCTATCTTCTATTAAGTGTAATTTTCGCTTTAGTCCTAGCTGCTTCAGTAAAAGTTGAAGACGTAGAAGTTTCTGCTCAAAAGCCAAAATTGGACATTGTCGGGATTGTGCTAGCCGCAATTGGTTTACTACTTGTTATTGTTGGAACATTAAAAACGCCAGTTTGGGGCATTATGTCTCCAATTACGGACTTTTCTGTAGTTGGTCTCTCTCCGGCTCTTATAATGATTATTGTTGGTTTAGTGGTTCTAGCACTATTGCTAATGTGGGAAAAACGCTACGAGGCAAAAGGCGGATTAGCGCTTATGCCCGAAAAAATCATTTATAACAAGCAGGTTCAAACAGGTCTATACATGGGGGCTTTGTTTTGGGTTGGCTCTGCGGCACCGGTCGCTATCACGGTCCCGTACATGCAACTGGTTGCTGATTATTCAGCAGCGCAAGCTGGAATGACTTTAATTGGTATGAGTTTAGGTACTGTTCTTACCGCAATGCTTCTTCCTGCTAAATTAAGTCATTTAAAAGTGAAAACCGTATGTGCTTTGAGCTTAATAGGAGCTGCTATTGCATCATTCATTATGTCACTAGGCTTGGAAGCCGGCGGTGTAAACAGTCTATTAATTGTTGGGCAAACTATAATGGGATGTTCTGTTGGTGCGATGGCATCTCAATGTTCTATCATTGTAACTGATGCTCTTGACCCAGTAGAGGCACAACAATCTGGTGGTATTCAGGCTACAGTCAGAAATATTGGTTATGCTGTTGGTATTGCAATTATGGGTGTAACTATGTTGATGGTAATGACATCTGATTACAAGCAACAAGTTACAGAAACGGCCGTTTTCGCTCAAGAATCGAAGCAAACCCTTGAAAATGTATCGGCAATCCCTTTCTTAAGTGATAAAGACTTCACTGTTTATATTAATGAAAAGAACATCGTTGATGTAAATGAAGTTTCAGCTGCTGTTGCTATTAATAGTGAAGTTCGTTTAAATGCAGCAAGAGCTGGTTTGTATGCTGTAGCTATTTTTATGCTTATATTCTTACTTTCATTGAAAAACTTACCTTCAAGAAGTCTTATGGTTAAAAAAGACCATGAAGTAGACGAAGTCTTTGAACAGTTTGAACGCTAATTTAATATGTGAAGCCTCTTTAGAGAGGCTTTCTTCGTTTTAAGGAATATATAATGAGTAGGAATGGCTGGTTACCTCATGAGGTCTATCTTTTATTATGTGTTTGTCTAGCTCAAGTTATCACAAGTGCAGACAATATTACGACTGCACTTTCTATAAAGGAGATTATGTCATTTTTTGATGTTGATCGAGCTGTAGGGCAAATGATAGCTTCGCTCTATTCTGTTATTTGTGCTTCTTTAATGATAATTAGTGGTGTTTTAGGGTATTTTTTAAATTGGAAAAAAATATTTCAGTTTGGACTATGTTTTACTTTTTTGGGTGAAGTGTTTGCCATAGCATCATCCGATTTTCTCACGTTTGTTGGACTATCACGAGTGTTTTTTGGTATAGGAGCATCACTCATTCTTCCAGCATGTGTTTCATTACTTTCAACAGTAATAAAAAAAAACAATCGAGTTTTAGCTTTTAGCATCTGGGGGACATCTGTCGCTGTTATTGTTGCAGTTTTTCCATTGTTGTTAAATGTACTTCACCAGTATTGGGAATGGCGGTCAGGGTATATCATATT
The DNA here is from genome assembly GCF_905175355.1 of Vibrio sp. B1ASS3. Classification (NCBI taxonomy): domain Bacteria; kingdom Pseudomonadati; phylum Pseudomonadota; class Gammaproteobacteria; order Vibrionales; family Vibrionaceae; genus Vibrio; species Vibrio sp. B1ASS3. The sequence goes on along the minus strand of NZ_HG992742.1, from coordinate 3,756,104 downwards.
GGCTGCTCTATCATTATTGGTTTTGGTTATTTCATTAAAAATGCCTGAGCCTGAATTTTTGGTATCTGATGTAAAAATAAATATAAGCGAAAGTGTTATTGTGTTTATTACACTGTTTTTGTTTTTGTTATCAGTAGTATTGACGCCAAAGCTAGGTTTTCTTGTTCCATCCATATCGATAGGAGTTAATATTTTTGACATTGTCAGTATACCTTTATTATTGTTTTTAATTTCAATGTCAATATTTATTATTTACTTAAATAATAAAAGAAGTTATAAGAATTCCGTCATTCCTTCTTCATTTTATTCAGTAACCTCATTATGCGGATTTTATATGCTTGCTTTATTGTATGTAGTATATGGAGGGGTGTTATTTGTTATAATTAGCTATATTTCATTTGGAGGCTACTCATCGATAACGCTAGCGTTATCAACAACCATATTTGCTATTTCGATGTTTTTTTCTTCTGTTTTCTCTGCGACGGTTCTACATAGTCAGACTAGCCGAGAGCTAAACACAAAAGGCCTTGGACTCATTTCAATTAGTTTATTGTCATTAGCTTTTGTTATAGAACCACAGACACCTAGTTATCATTTCTATGTTGCTCTAATACCGATAGGTATTGGGTGCGGATTTATTGCAACAAAAATAAACTTGGTAATAAATCAGTCTGTTGGAATAACTTTTTCCGGTCAGTCATCCGGTGCTCAAGCATCAGCAAAAAATATAGGCTACGTTTTAGGTGTGATTAGCTTTAGCATGTTGCTTACATATATAACAAAGTATGAGTTTGTTGAGGTTGTAACTAATAATATGAAATTATCTAATATAGATAATGTAGTTGTTAATGGTTTTGACTTTATGGATGATAAACAGGTTATTGAATATTTTGAACGTTTTTCTATTGTTTATGATAAAACTGAATTAATTACAATAAATAATTTTATAAAAGCCAAATCGATGTCAACTGTATTGTTAGTAGGTTCTGTTCTAACTATGTTAAGCATACCAATAGGTAATAAAGTAGCGAGCTGTTAACTAGGTAGCTCATAGTTTACAACTGTGAGCTTAACATCAAAGTCCATTAAATATTTGAAAATGATAGTTATTTATTATTTAGTTTACTAGGACATTCTCCTGTCCACCTTTTGAAAGCTCGTGAAAAAGCACTGAGGTCGGAGAATCCTAATCGAAAAGAAATTTCCGCCATATTAATTCTTTCATTATTGAGTAGATATAACGCTTTTTCTAAACGATATTCTTGTAAAATGTTTCTATAACTAGTTTCAGATTCGATAAGCCTTCTATTGAGTGTTCTAAAACTTATTCCCAGGTGAGAAGCTATATCGGTGCCATTGACGTTGCTTAAATTATCTTGTTTGTCCAAGTAGTTATAAATCTGCAATCGAATATCGTTGGACTCAAGAGTAGCAACTTGTTGTCTTAGAGCGTTGAGGCTTGTTTCGTAAATGTCACTGTCTTGATCTTTAATATCTGTATAGAGATATTTTCGCTCAATAATAATTTTTCGTATTGGGCTTCCTATATGAATATTGCAATGGGTTTTGTTTTCCACCCATTTCTTCTCTGATTCAGTGTATGGCCAATAGGGAAGTAATATGTGGCTTTTTACAGTGTAATTGCATGTTTTATTGATGATTTCTACAAAAGTGGAAATGAATAGATTAAGACCAAGTTTAGTAATTAAAGTCTCATTATTATATGGTTCATGTTGAGTGATATAAATCTCAGCATCACCTTTTAGCGTCATTTTAAAATTAAGTTTGATAGGGTTACTCAGGGCTTTACTATAATCACAGGCTGTTTTTAAAAGAGAAAGCAAGTTTGGGCTCGTCCATAGACACAAACTGAAATGACCAAATGAAAGAGGATCGACAAATTTTGCCGCAGTTATAGAAACAAGAGGGTCTTTTTTTTTTTCTGTAAGATGACGTTGGAAATCCCTTACACTTCTTACATCTAAGGGATTGAAACTGCTATGATTATTATCTTTTTTAGGGTCGATGTGTTCAATTTCTAAATGTTCAGCTGACATCTTTAGCAATTTGTACCAACCAGTGTTAATTAATACATTTTTTTTCTTTGTTTTTTTGTTCATAAGAAATCCTTCCTATTGTTATAGTACATTTTTTTTAAAGGGTTTATTTGATCTTAAACATAATTGATGAATTCTTATTATGTTTAATTCTTATATTGTGAGCTCCTGAAATTTGCGGGGTGAATGCGTGATGGGGGTCATATATTGTACAGTTGTCATTTTAAGAAAAGTTAATGTCAAAAATGGAAAAATTTGTTTTTTTATATTCGATAGTATCCAGTTGTGAAACAAAGAAGCGTCTAAAAATATAAGAGGACATACTATGAACATTAACAATAAGTGTGATATGAATATTGTTACTTTAGAGGATGCAGCAAGAAAAATTAAATCTGGTGATAGAGTTTGGGCAGGCGGTTATTTGTCAGTCCCTGTCTGTTTTCTTCATGAATTAAGTAAGCGAGCATGTGACCTAGAAAATACGACGTTATATGCAGGTTTGTTAACGTACCCTTACGAATTTCTGAAGCCTGAATATCTTGGTCATCTTAATTACAATAGCCTTTTTATGGGCCCACTGGAGAAAAAATTTCAACATGGTGGGAACGCTAAAATTGTTCCTTATCATTTATCTAATGCTGATGAAGTGTTAACACAAGCTAATTGTAACGTTTCGGTGATTGAAGTAACACCTCCTAATGCGGCTGGATATGTTTCTCTGGGCGCATGTGGTGGTGTAGGTAATAAATATGGACTAGCTTCGTCTGAGCTTGTTATTGGTATTATCAATGAATGTCAGCCGTTCATCGCTAATGATGACAATCTGATGCACGTTGACGATTTCGACTTTTTCGCTATTGGCAATCATCCGATAGCGGGGCCAAAACCAGAGCAACCAGGGCAAATTGAAAAAGATATCGCAACACATGTGTTGCCTCTTATCCCTAATGGTTCAACGATTCAAATTGGTATCGGTACGATTTCAAACGCGCTAGGTATGGGGTTAGTTCACCATAAAGATTTAGGTATTCACACTGAAATGTTTACTGAATCTATGATGGAACTCTGTAAGTTAGGAGTGATCAATGGTACACGAAAAAATTATAAACCCAACAAAATTGTAGCGGCTTTTGCTGCAGGCTCACAAGAGCTTATCGATTTTGTTGATGGCAATGACAATATTGAGATAGGGGATGTTTGTGTTGTTAATGATCCTGTCGAGATTGCTAAAAATGACAATTTTGTCTCTATCAATACTTGCCTTATGGTGGATTTAACAGGGCAAGTAGCATCGGAAGGCATTGGACACCAACAAATATCAGGCTCTGGTGGACAAGTGGATTTTGTTCGCGGTGCTCGTATGTCGAATAATGGTCTATCTATTATTGCATTAGCTTCTACGCATAAAGATAAAAAGTCAGGAATCATAGATTCAACTATAAAATTGGCTCTCCCCGAAGGTACGCCAATTACTACACTTCGCAATGATGTTCAGATCATTGTAACCGAGTATGGCTATGCCGATCTTCGCGGTTTAACGGCTAATGCTCGCGCTCAAGAACTGATTAAGATTGCTCATCCAGATTTTCGTAATAAATTAATAGAACACGCAAAAGCCGTCGGTTTGCTGTAGAAAGAGGGATTTATTTATGTACCAAGGCGAATATTTTCAATTAAAACGCAACCAAAGTTTTGGTGAGCTAATTCTATCCTCAACAAAAGACAGCGTAAATACGTTAGGTAAGGCTGCGTTAGAAGAACTATCAAGAATATTGGATACGATAGATCAATCTGATCTTTCTGGTTTGATCATTCGTTCTGATAAAAAGCTATTTTGCGGAGGGGCAAACGTTAAGGAGTTTCGCGCTCTTTTTGCTCAGGGAGAACAAGCGGTTAATGACTATTTAACATGGGTTCATAGCATTTATAACCGTATTGAAGATTTAGAAATACCAAAAGTTGTCGTACTAAATGGATTTACCGCAGGTGGTGGTGCAGAGTTAGCTCTACTTGCAGATTACCGTTTGATGACCACCGATGCTGCTGTTACTTTCCCTGAAGTTAAATTAGGTATTTTCCCTGGTTGGGGTGGCCTAACGCGTTTGCCAAGACTATTAGGTTTAGATACTGCATTGCAATGGTTAACGACTGGAAAGAAATTTAATGCAAGTAAAGCGCTGACATGCCATTTTGCTGATGGCGTGATTGATTCCAATAAACAAGATCCAGTTGAAGCTGCAATTCAAGTTTTAAATTCATGCCTTAAAGGTGAGTTAGATTGGCAAGAGCGCAAAAAAGAGAAATTATCATCGCTGCGAATGAATCAATACGAACTGGGTATGTCAGTAAGTGTTGCAAAAGGCATGATCGCTAAAACAGCAGGTAAACACTATCCTGCACCAGTGATTATGCTAAATGCCATTGAAAAAGCCGCAGGATCATGTCGAGATGAAGCTCTGGCGATTGAGCGTGAACATTTATGTCAATGTGTGAAAACGGGCGTTGCTGATGCTTTGGTATCTGTATTCTTGAGTGATATGGCAGTGAAAGCTAAAACAAAAGGATTCAGTTCAGAGCAAAAGCCTCTTAATGGTATTTCTGTACTTGGTGCTGGAATTATGGGTGGGGGCATCGCTTATGTTTCAGCTGATAAGGGCATGCATGTTCATTTAAAAGACATTAATCAGCAGGGGTTGGATTTAGGTCTAGAAGAAGCCAATAAATTGTTAGCAAAGCAAGTTACTAAGAAAAGAAAAACACCGCTGGCAATGGGACAAGTTCTAAATCGTATTCAACCGACACTGCATGATATCTCATTAACGGAGACGGAGCTTGTGATTGAGGCGGTGGTTGAAAATCCAAATGTTAAGGCAAACGTCTTGGCAGATATTGAACAGAAAGCCCCAAATGCCCTGATTGCTTCTAATACCTCAACATTAAATATTTCAGGATTGGCTAAGTCACTACAACGCCCAGAAAATTTCTGCGGAATTCACTTTTTTAACCCTGTTCATCGTATGCCATTGGTTGAGGTGATTAAGGGAGAGAAAACATCAGATGAAACCATCAATAAAGCGGTTCAATATGTAAAACAACTTGGAAAAACACCAATTGTTATCAATGATTGTGCAGGCTTTTTGGTAAATCGTTGTTTAACACCGTACTTCCTTGCATTTAACCAACTACTGACTGACGGTGCTGATATCTCTGTTGTCGATAAGATCATGACAAAGCAGTTTGGTTGGCCAATGGGGCCTGCAATGCTGTTAGATGTTATTGGGCTTGATACAACAGCGCACTGTATTGATGTGATGGACGATGCATTCCCTGATCGATTACAAAAACCGCAAAAAAACATTATTCAGACCTTAGTCGATGAGGGATATTTAGGTCAGAAGAACCATCAAGGTTTTTACCAACATGTGGCAGATCGTAAGGGACGCCTCAAACCTCAGCGCAATACTCAAAGTGATGAATTGATTGCTAAACTTGCTGCCTCTCAATGCGAGGATGACGCTGAAACAATGATGATGCGATTGATGCTCCCTATGATGTTTGAAGCGGTTCGTTGTCTCGATGAAGGCATTGTAGCAAGTCCTGAAGAGGCTGATATTGCCATGCTTTATGGAACGGGTTTCCCAGCCTTTAGAGGTGGTTTGTTCTACTACATGGATCAACTTGGTATGGAGAAGCTGATCTCGTTGGCTGAGACATTTAAACATTTAGGAACGCTATACCAGATTCCTGAAGGTGTTCTAAATCGTGCGCAACAAAAACAAACGTTTTATACAAAATAAGAGAGGGATAAACTATGAAAAATGTTGTTATTGTTGATGCCGTTCGTACCCCAATGGGACGCTCAAAAAATGGTGTATTTCGTCATGTTCGCGCCGATGATCTTTCTGCTGAATTGATGAAAGCCGTGTTTAAACGTAATCCTCAACTCGCACCAACTATGGTTGATGATATTATCTGGGGATGCGTTCAGCAGACAGAAGAACAAGGGCTTAATGTTGCGCGTAATGCTGCTCTCATTGCTGATATTCCTGTTGAAGTGCCAGCTACAACGGTTAATCGTTTATGCGGATCGTCTATGGATGCACTTCATATTGCGGCTCGTGCGATTAAAGCGGAAGATGCCGATATGATTCTAGTGGGTGGTGTTGAGCATATGGGACATGTTCCTATGACTAAAGGCATCAATATGAACCCATCTAATGATAAAACGTTAGCACAAGCATCCGCTATGATGGGATTAACGGCTGAAGCTCTGGGTAAAATTCATAAATGTACTCGTGAGGAGCAAGATGCATTAGGTGCGCGTTCTCATCGTTTAGCTCATCAAGCAACGTTGGAAGGGTTATTTGATAATGAAATTGTTCCTGTGATGGGGCATGACGAAAATGGTATTCCGTTTTTGGTCAAGCACGATGAAGTGATTCGCCCTGAAACAACAGAAGAGACATTAGCTCAACTTCGCCCAGTTTTTGATCCTGTGAATGGTACGGTAACAGCTGGAACCTCTTCAGCTCTATCTGATGGGGCATCATGCTTAGTCGTGATGAGTGAAGAAAAAGCTTTAGCTCTTGGCATTAAACCAAGAGCGAAAATTATTTCAATGGCAACTGCGGGTGTGCCGGCTGCAATAATGGGGTATGGACCTGTTCCTTCCAGCTTAAAAGCATTGGCAAAAGCTAAGATGACTATTCATGATATGGACTATGTTGAAATCAATGAGGCGTTTGCAGCGCAATCTATTCCATGCCTTAAAGCACTTGATTTGTGGGATGTGAGAGATGACAAAGTCAATCTACATGGTGGCGCAATTGCATTAGGTCATCCTTTGGGATGTTCAGGTGCGCGCTTGATTGCAACTTTGATTAATATCCTTGAGCAAAAAGATGGACGTTATGGTCTCGCTACTATGTGTATTGGCATGGGACAAGGCATTGCGACGGTAATAGAACGTTATTAATAGAACGTTACTCTATTTTCTAACCTTAAACCACCTTCTTTAAAGGTGGTTTTCGTTCTTTTCGGCATTGCCTGAAGAATGAGAATGTTCAAGTTATTATTGAATCGCGCCAGCCATTTTGGGCACCGAGCTAAGTGAGTACAAGCATTAACGAGGTGAACTATGACAAACAAGAATAAACGTATTATCCATTCTCCTGAACTTAAAGCCGAAGCCCAGAAGCTAGCAAAGAAAGTGGGAGTAGCTACGGCATTGCAGAGCAGTAAATTCACTTAATAATTAAGTGGCTATTAAAATGAAAGAGTCCAGTGAATAAAAATCACAATGTCTACAATTTGTCGGTTGAGTCGAGGGTGATATAGAAGGATTAACGGAAAAGGCACTGGGGTCAGCACTTCCTCGTGGAGTGAACTTCGCTAGCTTTATGAACAAGCTTAAAAGTGGGGAACTGGCGTTGTTAACGGATATCCCTTCTAAGCCCGTGTTGCTCAGAGACGGAATGAGTAAATCGTGGAGCTTGTCTGCTGAAGGACAAGAGGCACTATCACCGGAAGCAAAGAATGCCTTTCTCTCTAGAGCTAAGATGTCTGGTGGAGCGGCTGGTGGCGCTGCGCCAAGCCGAAGTTCAGCGGGTTATGCTCCCAACATTTAAGAGACTTATGTCCCAGAGCCTGTTAAGCCGGATACCTCTGATGCTCCACCGAAACTGAAATATGAGTACTGTTTTGAAGTCGCTTGCTCTGATGAGACGTTTAGAAAAAGCGTAGGCTGCTCGTTTGAGCTGGCTAAGACGAAAGAAGAGGTAGTGATAGGTCGCTGGTTGACGGCGGTCACTGAACACGGCACAAAATATACCGCTTATTCTGCCGTTGATGAACCGAAAAGGTTAACGGCTAAAGTAGCGGCTATCCCAATGGGTATCAGTGTACCTCATAATGTGAAGCTTAAGCCTATAGGCTCAGATGCAGTTCGAGAAGCGTTTATTCCTGTCGTACCCTCAGTGCAGCTAGGAGAGCGTTTAGGACTGCCAACCGAAGGTTACTACTACCATTTCTACAACAATCGTTTAGTTCAAGAGGGCGTTGTTGATCAAATCATCTTGAAGGTCAACGACACCATATGTAGCTAATCGTTAGCTTCGAACAGGCATGCCTAGTCCTATGACTTTGTTTATCGCTTTGACATTCGCCATGATTTCACCCACTTGAGCGTTGTAACATCTCAAGCTCAATTTACCGCTTGTTAGTCCTTTATATCGTGACATTGCGGTCTCAGATATTGAGCGATAGTGATAACCAGACTCGGATTTCCACTCCGCTATTCTTCCGTTTTTCAGAGCCTCTACTGCTTCATTTCTGGGATGCCCATCTTCCCAAAACGCTGCATTCTTTCGAGGTGGTATTAACGGAGTACAACCTTTATTTTTCAGAGTATTGTGGCAACTTTTTGTGTCGTATGCTCCGTCAGCAGATACAGCATCGATCTTTCTACGTAAAGGGTTAAGCAACGTTGGCAGCACCTCGCTATCACCAACATTGACCAGACTGAGCTCGGCACTAATGGCTTCATGGGTATCTACATTAACGGCTAAGTGCAGCTTGCGCCATGTTCTACGTTTTTCGGCACCGTGTTTCTTCACTTTCCACTCACCCTCTCCAAAGACTTTAAGGCCAGTCGAGTCAATGGCTATATGACGAATAGCCCCTTTAGATTTATTACGGTATTTGACCTGGACTGTCTTCGAGCGTTTACTGATACAGGTGTAGTCTGGGGACGTCAGCGGCGCATCCAATAACTTAAAGATAGAGTCGATAAAACCTTGAAGAGCACGCAATGGTAGTGAGAATATTCCTTTAATCATCAAGGCAGTTTCAATCGCTGTATCAGAGTATTGAAAGCCTCTACCACGTTTACCATGATGGGTTTTGCATTGCCATGCATCTACGGCTGTATCATCGCTCCAGAACGTAACCGAGCCCCGTTTGCACAAAGCCTTATTATACTCCGCCCAGTTAGTTATCTTCCTTTTCGCCTTACCCATGTTGTCACCGCTCTAACCATCATAAAGGGTCAGATCGCAGGACTCGAAAAAGGTTCAACTGATTTAGGCAACAACGCCTGGTCGACCTACTCTAGGAATCATTAGATAGAAACCATCACCATCTGCATGACGACCTGCTTTTTGGTCTTTTACTATCGCCTTAACTTGGTTGACAGTGAGATTACCCATCTCAATCTCCTTGAATTTATAGCTCTATTCGAAGTTATAATTATATTACCCTCCAAATGTGGGGAGTATGTTGTGATATTTATACTACGATGGGGAGTGAATAGCAAAATGCTACCCACGATACTCTCCATTTGTTCGTGGCTGTTGATGAATTCTATGGATGTATATAGATGAAAAAAATAACAAAGCCCTTATAAATAAGGGCCTTGTGGAAGTGTGTGGAGTAGAGGGGAATCTATTCTATATTTTGGATCTGTTCACGCATTTGCTCAATCAGAACTTTCAGTTCAACACCTGACGCAGTGATGTCTGTGCTGATTGATTTTGATGCTAGCGTGTTCGACTCACGGTTGAACTCCTGCATCATGAAATCTAGACGACGACCGACAGCGCCTCCTTTCTTCAGGATGTTTGTGGTCTCTTTCACGTGAGAATCAAGACGGTCTAGCTCTTCTGCTACGTCTGATTTCTGTGCCAGAAGGATAAGCTCTTGTTCAACGCGAGATGGGTCTAGCTCTACTTTTGCATCTTCAAACTTCGAGAACAGACGCTCACGTTGCCACTCAAGGATTTCTGGCATGCGTGCGCGAACTTTCACAACTTCTGATGTGATCGCTTCTAGGCGCTGTTCGATAAGCGCTTTCATGTTGTCGCCTTCACGACCACGTGCTTCGATGAACTCGCTGATTGCTTCGTCAAAAGCAGCAAGCAGTTCTTTATTAACTTCATCCATGTTTTGCTCTGGCGTTTCCATCACACCAGGCCATTGCATTACTTGGAATGGGTTGATGCGGCTGAGCTCACCAGTCATGTGCATCACTTGCTCAGCGGCTTTGATCACTTGGTTTGCCAGTGTTTCATTGATGCTTAGTTCAGCTTTTGCTGCTGGGTTCGCTTCAAAACGCAGGCTACATTCTACTTTGCCGCGTGCTAGGCGCTTACGAAAACGCTCACGCAGTACTGGTTCAAGAGCACGGAACTGCTCAGGCATACGGAAGTAAGTTTCTAGGTAGCGTTGGTTTACACTGCGGATTTCCCACACTGCGCTACCCCAATCGCCTTTCACTTCTTTACGCGCGTACGCTGTCATACTGTAAATCATTGAATTTTCCTGTCTTCTAATTTGCTGAAAATTACCCCGCAATAGTAGCACAGCCAGATGGCAGTGGCTTTGCTATTCTGAGTCGAGATTGTCCAGATAGCTTTATTTAATCGATTCCGTTATAATCTGCGCCCAACCAAATCGTCTTCTCCTCATTACTTAAGGTAGATGCCCATGCGTCCAAACGATCGCAAGGCGGATCAAGTTCGCCCAATCAAAATTACTCGTAACTACACAGCTTATGCTGAAGGCTCAGTGTTAGTTGAATTTGGTAACACCAAAGTGTTGTGTAATGCGACCGTTGAAGAATCTGTGCCTCGTTGGCTCAAAGGTCAAGGTAAAGGCTGGGTAACGGCTGAATACGGCATGCTACCTCGTGCGACTCACTCGCGTACGCGTCGTGAAGCAGCGAACGGTAAGCAAGGCGGTCGTACAATGGAAATCCAACGCTTGATCGCACGCAGCCTACGCGCTGTAGTTGATCTACAAGCGATGGGTGAGTTTATGATCACAGTTGACTGTGATGTTATCCAAGCAGACGGCGGCACTCGCACTGCATCTATCAGCGGCGCAAGCGTAGCAATGGCAGATGCGTTCCAACACCTAGTGGACAGCGGCAAGTTAAAAGCAAACCCAATGAAAGGCCACGTAGCGGCAGTTTCAGTTGGTTTGCTAGGTGATGATGTTCTGTGTGACCTTGAGTACGTTGAAGATTCAGCGGCAGACACAGACATGAACGTTGTGATGACAGAAGAAGGCAAGATGATTGAAATTCAGGGCACCGCAGAAGGTGAACCGTTCAGTCACGAGCAGCTGATGGCTCTGCTAGAGTCGGCGAAAGTCGGCATTACGGAAATTGTCGCAGCGCAGAAGGCGGCGTTAGCCAATTGATTTTAATAGCTCCCATTATGGGGGCTATTTTTTTATCTCCGTCGTATATGAATCTACAGCGTTGTTCGCTGCGCTTTTCTACTGGAGCGCCAGTCCGACCTATTTACATAGGAAGACTATGCTCATAGGGATAGAAAAACTTGCTGCCTAGCTGTAAATCCATCTACTTAGGAGATAACGCATTAGTGTTTATTAACTGCTTGGGAATATGGATACCAAGCCTGTATTTAGAGAGAAAATAATGAAAGCATACCAGCGTGAATTTATTGAGTTTGCACTTGAGAAAGAAGTTCTTAAGTTTGGTGAGTTTACTTTGAAATCTGGCCGTAAAAGCCCGTACTTCTTTAACGCTGGTCTTTTCAATACTGGTCGTGACCTAGCGCGTCTTGGTCGTTTTTACGCTGCAGCACTTGCGGACTCAGGCATTGAGTTTGATGTACTGTTTGGCCCTGCGTACAAAGGTATCCCAATCGCGACTACAACTGCAGTAGCGCTAGCGGATCACCACGACATCGACACGCCTTACTGCTTCAACCGTAAAGAAGCAAAAGACCACGGCGAAGGCGGTAACCTTGTGGGTTCTGCGCTTGAAGGTCGTATCATGCTAGTAGATGACGTAATCACAGCAGGTACCGCGATTCGCGAATCAATGGAAATCATCCAAGCAAATGGTGCGGACCTAGCAGGTGTGCTGGTTGCGATTGACCGTCAAGAAAAAGGCAAAGGTGAGTTGTCTGCGATTCAAGAAGTGGAGCGTGACTTTGGTTGTGCAATCATCTCAATCGTTAGCCTGACTGACCTTGTGACTTTCCTTGAAGAGAAAGGTACAGACAAAGAGCACCTAGAAGCAGTAAAAGCGTACCGCGCGGAATACGGCATTTAATTGTTCTTTCATCATTAAAGAAAAAAGGGGCTGGTGGATATCCATCAGCCCTTTTCTTTTATCTTTATTATTTACTTGTAGCGAATGCCTTTTGGTGCAGTTTCATCAGCCATGGTCTTGTAGCGTTTGTGCAGCCACATCCACTGCTCTGGCGCACGCAGAATTACTTCTTCCACAAAAGTGTTCATGTAAGCCGCTGCCGCAACTTCGTCTTTTTTCGGGTAGTCGGCTTCAATGCACTTATCAGCGATGATTTCGTACTTGCCATCTTCATTACGGAAGCCAGAACCCGGAATAATCGAGCACTTAGACGTGTAAGCCAGAATGCTGGTGCCAGTTGTAGTACAAGCGTCTTCAACTGCGAAGAAAGGCACGAATACTGACTTGTTACGACCGTAATCGTGGTCCGGTAAGTAGAACAAACGCTCACCGCTACGTAGAACACGAATCATCTGTTTAACGTCTTTACGATCAATCAGCTTGTTGCCATTGTGTGTGCGCCCCCAGTACTGAATGAAGTTGTACGCAGGGTTGTTGTGCGGACGAAATGCACCGTAACCCGCCACGCCAAGTACTGCAAAGGCACGCGCCGTGATTTCAAGATTAAGTGCGTGTACGCAGCACAGCAGTACGCCTTTGCCTTCTGCATTTTTCTCATGCAGAGCGCCTAGGTCTTTCTCGACAATCAGAGTTTTGAAACGCCACGTTGGCCAGAACCAAGTGATGCCGGTCTCGATCAGCGCCATACCGGTGTTCTTGAAGTTCTCTTCAACGATGTGCTGGATCTCTTCAGGCGTTTTATCTGGAAAAGCCAACTCAAGGTTACGTGTCGCAACATGGACACGACCTTTGCCGTAACGCATACCAAGATGACCAAGCGTGCGACCTAACGATAGCAACATGCGGTATGGAAGAATATTGACCACGATAGCCAAAAAGCCAAAGCCGAGCCAAACGCCCCAGTTACGAGGATGGAGAAGGGAAAGAGAAAACTCCGGCTTAGTGAATTTGTCTTTACTCATAATCTCTACTTAATTTGTGCGCTAAGAAGTGCCCAATACTCGTCAAAGTTCGCCGTTGGTTGGTATTTGAAATCACTACGAACAAAGCGGTTCAAGCTGCCTTCAACTTGCCCTAGGATTTGAGCCGCCAAAATGCGCTCTTCCACTGGGAACGATTTGCCTTCACGGATCTTACGTTCACGAAGGATCTGACGAAGCTGTGTTTCGATACGTTCAAACAGTTGGTTGATGCGATCGCGTAGGCGCTCATTTTCAAACATTAGAGCATGGCCAGAAAGAATGCGTGTCAAACCTGGGTTACGTTCTGAGAATGCCAGAATAAGGTGCATTACCATGCGAATGCGCTCTAGTGTGTCTTTCTCATCATCCAAAATACGGTTGATGCGTGTCATGAGTGCTTCTTCAATGAACTCAATCAAGCCTTCAAACATGCGAGCTTTACTTGGGAAGTGGCGGTAAAGTGCCGCTTCTGAAACACCGACCTGTTTCGCCAATTTTGCCGTAGTAATGCGTGAAGCACCTTCTGTAGATTCAAGCATCTGCGCGAGAGCTTGCAAGATTTCTTCACGACGATTGGATTTTTTACTGCCGGCCATTTAGTTACTTCCTTTCAAAATACAAAGTTGAGCGGAGGGGATTATAAGACGCTCTTTGGCATCAAACTAGACCAGTGAGGAGGTAATGGGAGCTTTAACACCCTCACTTGTCATGTTTGTACCAAATTTGTGCCAGTTTTCTATGAAAAGCGAATGGCAATTACATCAATTCGTGCATTTTTTCCAAAATTCTGAAACTTAGCGCTTCTTTGGATTCTAGTGCCAACGCCTGCTCGCCTTCTGGCCAGAATAAAGTGATGGCGTTGTCGTTACTGTTAAAACCTTGGCCTTCAACAGAAACATCGTTCGCACAAATCATATCGAGGTTTTTCTTTATCAGTTTACCGCGAGCGTAGGTTTCTACGTCGTTGGTCTCTGCGGCAAAACCAACTGTAAATGGACGTTGCTCAGTCATATTGGCGACGGTCGCTACGATATCAGGATTTTTGACCATGTTGATGGTCATCTGATCGTTGTTTTCGGTCTTTTTCAACTTTTGAGACGCCACGTTTTCTGGACGGTAATCGGCTACGGCGGCGCAGCTAATGAAAGCATCGTGGCTAGGCGCGTGAGCCATGACAGCATCATGCATCTCTTGTGCACTCGCAACATTGATTCGCTCAACACCCGCTGGCGTATTCAAGCTGACAGGTCCACAGACTAGCGTGACCTTCGCACCTAGTTGTGCTGCTGCATTTGCTAGTGCAAAGCCCATCTTTCCTGAGCTGTGGTTAGAAATGTAACGCACTGGGTCAATCGCTTCACGAGTTGGACCTGCGGTGATCAGTACCGATTTTCCTGCCAGCAGTTTCGGTTGGAAGAACTGCTCACACAGATGCACTAACTGCATTGGCTCTAGCATTCGACCAGGACCAACATCACCACATGCTTGCTCACCGGCCGCAGGGCCCCAAATGTGCATACCACGGCGTGCCAGTGTCGCGATGTTTTCTTGAGTTGCGATATTGCGGTACATCTGTTGATTCATTGCCGGAGATACCGCTACTGGTGAACCTGTCGCAAGTACTAACGTGGTAAGTAAATCATTACCCATGCCTGCCGACATACGTGCAATTAAATCTGCGGTCGCAGGTGCAAGAAGAACCAAATCTGCCCATTTTGCCAGTTCAATGTGACCCATCGACGCTTCTGCTGCTGGGTCTAATAAGCTATCCGACACCGGACGCCCAGAGACTGCCTGCATGGTTAAGGGAGTAATGAACTCCTTCGCTGCTTTGGTCATCACTACTTGAACTTGCGCGCCTCTTTCTATTAGGCGACGGGTTAGCTCCGCACATTTATACGCGGCAATACCGCCACTGATGCCGAGTAGAATTTTCTTTCCTGCTAGTGTTTGCATGTGAGATCTCCAATTTTTCTGGCGACGAGTTTAGCACAACTGAATCTCTCATCGCCCAAGCAAATCTGATGAGAAGCTAATCCATATCAAACTACAGAATATTAATTGCTGAGCCTTATATAAAACTTTTGCTTACTTCACAGACAATCTTTGCCCGCTCTGCAAGATAGAAGGGGAAAAATAACAATAATGAGGTAGTGGAATAAGATGGTGCTGAAAAGTCGAAGTAAATTGCTGCTGGTGACTCTGATCCCTTTGTTGTTGATCACCACATTGATCTCGGTGGTTTATTACATCAACAGCAGTAATAGCTTAGAAGCGGAATTGGCTCGGGATAGACAAGAGTTAATTGATACACGCAAGAAAGAGCTGCAAGCCTACATGATGATGGGGGTTACAGCGATAAAGCCGCTTTACGATACGGACATAAACGGCAATAACAAACAAGCGGCAAAAGAGATTCTCAAAGCGATGCGTTTTGAAAGCGATGGTTATTTCTTTGCTTATGATTCGAAAGGGGTCAACACGCTGCATGCGATTAAGCCGTCCCTAGAAGGTAAAAACCTTATCGGTTTGAAAGATGAAAATGGCGTAGCAGTGATTGGCGGGCTGATTGATGCATCTAAGAACGGCGATGGCTTCCTTTATTTCTCTTGGCATAAACCAACCATCGATGCGCAAGCACCAAAATTAGGTTATGCCGAGTACTTGTCTAAGTGGGACTGGGTGCTGGGTACGGGCATCTATATTGATGATATTGATCAGCAAGTGGCGATGCAGCGTGAACTGCGCACACAGGAGTTGAATGAACATACGCTCTCTGCGGTCACCATCTCGGTCATTGGTCTTATTATCACTAGCGTGCTTACCAGTATTATCGTGTCTAAAGGCATTCAACCACTACAGCACATTGCCGCTTCTTTACAAGATGTGGCTGCGGAGGGCGGTGATCTGACGGCTCGTCTGAAAATTGAGAGTAAAGATGAAGTCGGTGAGGTTGCTTCGGCATTTAATGAGTTCATGGATAAGCTGCATCCGCTTATGCAGGACATCCAGCGTTCTGCCAATACAGTTCAAAGCGTCTCTGGACAATTGGATCAGCAAACCTCTCAAGCCAGTGCTCAAATGCAAAACCATTGTCTGGAAACCGATAAGGTGGTGACGGCCGTAACACAAATGAGCATGACGGCAAAAGAAGTCGCGAGTAATACCAATGCTACCGCGCAGGCGATTGATGATGCGAACGGACAAGTTACTGAAGCGCAGCGCGAAGTCGATCAAGCGATTGATGGCATTAGCAAGTTAGTCGATGAAGTGAACAGCACCTCTGAAGCGATTGCAGAACTGAGTCAACAAACCGAGCAAATTACCAAGGTACTCGATGTGATTGGTGAAATTGCCGAGCAGACCAACTTACTCGCATTGAATGCAGCGATAGAAGCCGCGCGTGCCGGTGAACAAGGTCGTGGTTTTGCCGTGGTGGCTGATGAGGTTCGCTCGCTAGCAAGTCGAACGCAGAACAGTACTCATGAGATTGGCGATATGCTCAAGCAACTACAAACAGGCGTATCGAGAGCGGTTACTACCATGGCGGCGAGCCAAGAGCGTGGAGCTAAGACGGTTGAAGAGTCCTCTATGATTCAGCAATCGCTGTCTGGCGTGCATCATTCTATTGGTACTATTCGAGATATGGGTATCCAAACCGCTTCTGCAGCAGAAGAGCAAAGTGCGGTTGCTGAGGACATCAACCAGAATCTAGTGGCGATTCAACAAATCGTGAATCGTATTAATGACACGCTTCAGCACGCGGAAGGTATCAGCACTCAGTTGTCGCAGTCAGGATCTGAAATTCACGATCTGGTTGGAAATTTCAAGCTTTGATTGATCGCTCGATTACATAGAAAAGCAGTGGTTAACGAAAAAAGCGAAAGTCAGGTTCGACTTTCGCTTTTTATTTTGTGCAATAGGCGCTCACTAATAGAGAGAATCGCCTAATGACACTGAAAACCTTGCCCAACGAGTCCATGCCAAGAGAGAAATTACTTAAACGCGGACCACAAGCGTTGTCGGATGCCGAATTACTGGCTATTTTTTTGCGCACTGGCACGCAAGGCATGAACGTCATCGAATTAGCGGACTTTCTGCTCCAAGACTTTGGATCGCTTCGTCAGTTGTTTTCTGCCTCAGAGAAAGAGTTTTGCCAACATAAAGGGTTGGGGCAAGCGAAATACGTCCAGTTACAAGCCGTTTTGGAAATGACGCAACGCTATTTAGCTGAGACATTAAAACGTGGTGATGCGTTAACCAGCCCAGAACAAACCAAACTTTATCTTTCTTCTATATTAAGAGACCGACAAAGAGAGGCTTTTTACATTCTTTTCTTAGATAACCAACATCGGGTAATAAAAGATGAGATTTTATTCGAAGGAACACTCGATGCTGCATCGGTTTATCCGAGAGAAGTCGTCAAACGCGCCTTGCACCACAACGCCGCAGCATTGATTTTGGCTCACAACCACCCGTCAGGTGTGGCGGAACCTAGTCAAGCAGATAGAAGGATTACCCGGCGTTTAATCGACGCTTTAGCGCTGGTGGATATTCGAATTTTGGACCATTTCGTTGTCGGAGATGGGGAAAGCGTCTCTTTTGCCGAAAGAGGTTGGATATAACTGTGCGTTTTTTAGGTTGTTAGTTGCTAAAAATCTGCTATCATCCTCGCCACTAAATTTTTAACTGAATTCAGCTTGGACTGCTAGAAAAAACCTGCTGTCTAAAAAAAGATCACGAAAACCTGTAAAAAGGATCTGTTCGGGTCTTGAGCAATGCATATCAAGTTAGTATAATGCGCGACCTTTGATAGCCTTGTATGGATTTTCCATAGCGGTTCTTAACCTCTAACTTCTTTCCAAGAAATAGAGAGGTTCGGCCACCAAGGTTGATATCGAGCTGAAACGATTTTGGAGAAGACATTCATGTCACGAGTATGCCAAGTAACTGGTAAGCGTCCAGTAACGGGTAACAACCGTTCACACGCACGAAATGCTACTAAGCGTCGTTTTCTGCCGAACCTACAAACTCATCGTTTCTGGGTAGAGAGCGAAAAACGTTTTGTTAAACTACGCCTATCTGCAAAAGGTATGCGTATCATCGACAAGAAGGGTATTGATACTGTTCTTGCTGATATGCGTGCACGTGGCGAAAACGTTTAAGAGGAAATAGGCAATGGCAAAGAAAGGCGTTCGTGAGAAAATCCGTCTAGTATCTTCAGCAGGTACAGGCCACTTCTACACAACTGATAAGAACAAGCGTAACATGCCAGGCAAATTTGAGATCAAGAAATTTGATCCAGTTGTACGCCAGCACGTTATGTACAAAGAAGCTAAAATCAAATAATTGGTTTTATCTCTTTGATGATTTGAAAAACCCAGCTTTCGAGTTGGGTTTTTTATTACCTAAAATTCCTCATTTTACTTCAACCTTACCTTCACCACGTTTGTTCTAGTCAAAATTGACCAGCTTTGATAGTTTGTCCCTAGTCTTATGAGATTAGGAACCGTTATGCGCGTTAGTCCGGCTCGTCGCCGTCGTTGGAACAATATTCTTATCTTGGGCATCATTGCTTTTATGCTGATCCTCAATGCGCCAACATGGATCAAATCTTACCTTATTGAAGAACCAACGGATCCTTATCCAAACTTGCTGCGCTCTGATCATGATGTCAGTGCTATCTACTATGCCGGTTGGGAATTAGATAAGCAGAATGGCCAATGGCAATCGAACATTAAAGCCAATATTCCCGTACAAGAGCTTGTGACTCGTTGGCAGTCATTGGAAGGTACTGAACTGACACCAGAGCAATACGAGCAGTTAAAGCCGCGTTTATCATCACCGGAAAGCATCGAAATTTGGTATCAAGGTTTGGAAGAGCCACAGCGAGTGACGTTCTATCGCTTTGACGATTTTTGGCTGTTTAAAAACTGGCAAGGAAAATGGATTGCGATTTCTGTCGATGGCAACTACATCATGCCCAAGTAATTTAGTCGCTTGATATCAAGTAACGTTATCGCCAATAACCCTTTGCGTCACCTGTATTTGTCTTAGCTTTTTTCGATTATGCTAGCCACCCAGTATCAAAGTTTTTAGCGTTGTAAGGAGAATCAAATGCCTGAATTACCTGAAGTTGAAGTAAGCCGAATGGGCATCAGTCCACATATGATTGGCCAAACGATCAAGGCATTTGTATTCAGAACCCCAAAACTGCGTTGGGATATCCCGCAAGAGCTTAAAAAGCTAGAAGGGCAGGTGATTCGTAATATCAATCGCCGCGCTAAGTATCTGTTGATAGAAACGGACGAAGGCACCGCGATTGTTCACTTAGGCATGTCGGGGTCACTGCGTGTGTTAGATGCTGATTTTCCTCCAGCAAAGCACGATCATGTGGATC
The DNA here is from genome assembly GCF_905175355.1 of Vibrio sp. B1ASS3. Taxonomy (NCBI): domain Bacteria; kingdom Pseudomonadati; phylum Pseudomonadota; class Gammaproteobacteria; order Vibrionales; family Vibrionaceae; genus Vibrio; species Vibrio sp. B1ASS3. The sequence continues at coordinate 3,736,544 of NZ_HG992742.1, read as the reverse complement.
TCAAACTGAGCAATGGCAAAGTGCTGCGCTACAACGATCCCCGCCGCTTTGGCGCATGGCTGTGGAGTGCGCCCAATGAGCCACACGCAGTTTTAGGTCATATGGGACCAGAGCCTTTAACTGAAGAGTTCAACGCGGACTACGTAGCAGAGAAAGCCAAAGGTAAGCGTGTTGCGGTTAAGCAGTTCATCATGGACAACAAAATCGTCGTCGGAGTCGGAAACATCTACGCCAACGAATCTTTGTTTAAAACCCGCATTCATCCCAGTCGCCCGGCAGGAAAACTAACCAAGAAGGAGTGGCAATTGCTGGTGGAGAACATCAAAGCCACGCTAGAGATCGCCATCCAACAAGGCGGAACTACACTTAAAGACTTCGCCCAAGCAGATGGCAAACCAGGCTACTTCGCCCAAGAGTTATTAGTTTACGGAAAAACCGGAGAGCCATGCCCAGAATGCGGCGAAGCTCTCCAAGAACAAAAGATAGGCCAACGTAATACTTTCTTTTGTGGGGAATGTCAGAGGTAAAAACTTAAGAGAGGAAGGACAAGATTACATTTGTCCTGATTTCTCGAAGTATTTTTTCGCGACTAATAATGAAATTAAACGCTCGCGTTTTTGATCTCGGAACTGATCGATCCATGCGTGAGCGTTTTTGATGATGCTTTCAGCTTCTTTTGGATGCGCGATGTAGTACTCCATTTTCTCAATTAAATCAGAGTAGTCATCCGCAACTTCAACATAGTGAATGCCCGCTTCGAGGCGACCCTCCATAAACCAAGTTTCGCAAGTTGGCTTCGACATGAGCACTAGTGAATTTGAGGACATTGCCCATTTAAGGTTGGTGGCAACGTCATTTCCTTCAATGGCCAAAAGGAACTTGTAAGTAAGTTGCTCTTCTATTGACATAAACTCTTTCTCCCATGGGTTTCCATCTAAAGGTCGAGTCTGGCCAATATTGCACATTGGATGATCATGAAATTTCTGTAACACAACCTGTCTACGTGGTTGGAATCCTACACCACGCCAAGCCACCATATTTTTCTTTGCTTCAAATGACAATTTATCGCGAACAAAGTAAAAGTGTCGAATTGCATTTAATTTTAATATTACTGAGTTGCCATTATCGTCGCTAATGGGGCGACTTTTCACAAATGTCGGCTCACCTGGGACGTGTCGAACATCACCGTTGAGGTAATGAAAAGCGAAGTTTGACGGAAAGCCTTTAATGACTTTGAGTAAATCGAAGTAATATGTTGTCCCACTAGTTTTCTTAAAACTACCGACTTTAGTTCCTTTATTGCCTACTTCAAATTGCTCTATGATCTTGTTGTAATATTTGACTCTAGCTTGAATGTCACTTTGCTCATTCTCGTCGTATGCCTTTAGCTTTCTTTTGGCATACAGTCGAAAAAGCGAGGCGGGAATGAGCGATATTAATGAGTTGCTGGAATAGTATTTGAATTTAGTGAAGCTCATTTGGCTACCTTTGTTTTGATAGCTGTATAAACACATTTTGGCACAAACTGCTCGACATCACCGCCATGGATTGCTACTTCACGGACGATGGTAGAAGAGAGAAAAGCATATTCTTCTGCTGGCGTCAGGAACACGCTCTCAACACCAGGTAACAGTTTGCGATACATGCTCGTTAGGCCAAATTCGTATTCAAAGTCGACAGTTGTTCTAAGGCCGCGCACCAGTACATTTGCTTCTTGCTCACGAGCAAAATCAACCAGTAAGCCACTAAAACCAGCGGTTGATACATTGCTTAAGTGCGCTGTTGATTCTTCAACAAGTTTTACTCGTTCTTCTAGGCTAAACAGTGTTTTTTTCGAAGGACTTGCTGCGACACCGATAATAATTTGATCAAACATGTCTGCGGCACGCGTAATGATATCTAGGTGACCGTTAGTGATTGGGTCAAACGTTCCTGGGTAAATGACTTTTTTCATCGTAAAACTTTCTCGTAAACATCTACGTATTGGTTAGCAGTGTAGTTGATATCAAATAACTTCAGTTTCTCTTGCCCATTGGCGATGAATTCTTGTTGAAGCTTTTCATCTTGAGCGATCTTCATTATTGCATTCGCTAACTCTTGTGCATTACCTGGTTCAACAAGTAAGCCGTTTGAATTGTGGTCGATAATGTCAGGGATACCACCTGCATTAGTACCTATAACAGGTAAACCAGAGCCCATACCTTCCAAAATGACAGAGCCCAGCCCCTCTGTGTAAGAAGGATGAACTTGCAAATCTGCCGCGGCAAACCAATCGCCCATATTGCTTTGTTTACCCTCGAAACTGATGTTAGTTAGGCCTTGTGCTTGAGACTCAAGTGCCTCTCTCTCTGAGCCATCACCTAGCAAACAAAAATGGACGAAGGGTGCGGATTTTTCTAATAGCTTTGCCGCGTCGACAGTGACATTGAAGCCTTTATGTTTCAGCATGTTTGCTCCATGTATCACTATAAATTTACCTGAGAAGCGGCCTTTAATCGCTTGTACCGTTTCAACGTTAGCAGGGTATGTCACCGGTGAACTTGGGATCTTGTAGGTTACTGAAGTTGGGTAAGCGTCTTTCACTCTCTGAACTATTTCAGTACTTAGACCTACCACAGCGGAGGCTTTCGAATAGGCTAAGTTTGCCAACCATTTCTTTTTCAATGCGTTGTCGATTCGGCGAGTGACAATATATGGTTTGCCGTAGAGCATATGTTGGATCAGAGCCCAATAAATGGCACGTCCTTCATGCACATGGATCAGAGCACAATCCTTAGTGATAGATTTTGAGTGTGCTTTGGAAAAGTGGTTCGCTAATACCACTTTAACACCTAACGCTTTTACCGCATCGGCGAAAGGGCTTTTAGGGTTTGCAACAACTGTCAGTTGATAGCCGAGCTTTACTTGCTGCTTAATGAGTTGCAGCGTCTGATTCTCGCCACCATGGTATCCAGAAGCTAAGTTAACGTGGCAAATGTTCATGTTATTGCTCTTTATTATGTTTTTTGACGTAATCACGCAGCCACAGGTCTGCATAGCGAGTAAAGGTTGTGTTTGCACTTAGTACGGCGAGTAAAAAGCCATGTCGACCATCTAAGAAGCCACGTTTAATAATATACATTTTGAAGAAACGGAAGAAACCATGGGTAAATGCACTAAAAAGTGAGGCTGACTTTTTACCTTCACGCTGGTCGGCCCAAGATTGCATGTACAGTTGGGTTTTTCGCGTGTACTCGCCAAGCTTTTCATAAGTAAAATGCTTCAAACGGCCATTTAACGAAACTACTTTAAAGTCATCGGGAATAACAACGCTTTCATGAACGAGCGCGTCGTTATATTTCGTTTCTGATGTTTTGTATAAACGTACAACCCAATCAGGTGACCAACCTGAGTAACGAATCTCTTTTGCAAAGGCTGTTGTCAGTCGGTTCACACGATAAATGTTTTTATCGCAGTGTTGGCTGATTGCGTTGAGTATGTCTTGGCGTAATTCATCGGTAACACGCTCATCGGCATCCAACCAAAGCACGAAATCCGATTCCACATAGTCTTGAGCAAGTTGGCGTTGTTTGCCAAACCCAGGCCATTCTAAATTTGTATAAAACTTATCAGTATACTGCCTAGCGATTTCTTCAGTGGTATCAGTGCTACCTGAATCTAGAAGAACAATCTCATCGACCCAATCTTTTACTGTGTCTAGACAAGCTTTCAGGTGCTTCTCTTCATTTTTTACGATCAACGCGACGGCTAAGGTAGGTTTAGACAAGGTAGTTTCCTTCTTAAACAATCTTCTACAGGTATAATTTACTGATATTGTGGATACAAATCTTCTACGACTTGGTCGAACATAGCGACGACACGGTCGCTTGTAATGCGGTTCATTGCGGCTTCATCCTTTGCTCGGGTTCGCCAACTTAATTCTTGGCTAGTCTTTCCTGTTTCTGCAAAAATCACTTCTTCATATACAGAAACGGCATACTTTAAAAAGCGATAAGGGCCCACTCGAATAGGATTGTGATGGGCATATAAACCAATAATCGGAGTGTTCATTGCGCTCGCCATGTGGGCTGGGCCAGTATCTGGTGCTATCACCATCTGTACCTTATCAATTAAAGCTAGCATTTGTAGGATGGAGCTTTCTCCTACTAAGTTTAAACAAGGTTCACGCAACAAAGCTTGAATCTCATTTGCTAGGTCAACTTCGACCTTTGCAGGACTGCCGGCAAGTATGATATTCCAGCCTTTATCTCGCGCATGATTAATGACATCCACATAACCCTTTGCGTTCCAGTTCTTGTAGGCTTTACTTGCCCCGGGAACTAATAACAAGTTTGGTTTCACCGTACCTAGTTTTGCCTTAGCCCAAGTACTATCCTCTTCTGAGTAAGATAAAGACCAAGATAGTTCTGACTGAGGCACACCAATTTGATGGGCAAACGCCATTAAACCATCCGCAACATGCAAAGAGCCTGGTGAAGGAACTTTGACATTGGTGAACAAAGTTTGAAAGTCTTGGCTACGGTCAGAAGAAAACCCAAGTTTGTACTTCGCTTTAATACCTAACGTCGCCACGCTCGCTCGAATGGCATATTGCATATGAAGCAAAGCATCGAACTTGCGTCCTTTGAGTTGCTTCCACAGTGATTTGTAGCCATCAAGTCCTGCTTTTTTATCAAAAACAATCACTTCAACGTCATCTATCGCTTGTAGCAATTGAGCTTCAAGTTTGCCAGTAATCCAAGTGATATGGGCCTCAGGCCATTGTTTTTGAATCGCTTGAACCGTCGCGATAGTATTGCAAACGTCACCAATTGCAGATAAACGCAATATACAGAGTGAAGAAGGGGTAGAAGTGAACATAGTTATTGTCTGATCAGATAAATAGATGCAGGTAAATTATGCAGACATCCCCAATAAATGTAAAATACACCGCTTCTATACTGAGCACTGACGAGTCTTCGCAATGTCAAATAGTCAACAACATCAATCTCCAAATTCGGGTAAACCTGGAAACACTGGTTTAAAGCGCATCATCAAAGCGACGGGATATTCTGCGAAAGGCTTAAGGGCGGCGTTTAAACACGAAGCGGCGATTAGACAAGAGCTTGTGATGCTAGTCATTGCTATCGTTTTGGTTTGTGTTTTTGACTTGAGTGTCATAGAACGCATTTTGATGCTTGGTGTCGTCGTTCTTGTTTTGATTGTTGAGTTGATCAATTCCGCGATAGAGGCGGTAGTGGATCGCGTAGGCGTCGAACATCATGAGTTGAGTGGGCGAGCAAAAGATATCGGCTCAGCGGCAGTTATGGTGGCATTAGCGTTCGCTGGATTCACATGGCTGTATATCTTGCTTAGTCTTTATCTCTAAATCACTTTAGCTGTGAGTATCATAGATATGATTCAAACTTCACAACAAGGTAATTGCACTATTTGGTTTGATGATGAAATCATTTCGGACCCAACATTGCCATTATTTGATGCCGGCTATTGGCAAGAACAAGGTAAAATCTTGGGCAGCGCTTCTGGTCGGGGAACAACCTGGTTTGTTCAACTAAACTCTATGCAAGCCGCCCTTCGACATTATCGCCGAGGTGGTCTATTCGGCAAACTTGTGAAAGACCAATACTGGTTTTCTGGTTGGGAACAAACTCGTAGTGCTCAGGAGTTAAATCTTTTGCAGATTTTGATAGATGCCGGCGTTAATGTTCCTCGCCCGATTGCCGCGCGAGCAGTTAAAACAGGTTTGACTTACCAAGCGGATCTGCTCAGCGAAAGAATCCCAAATGCCAGAGATTTGGTCAGTATTTTGCAAGAAAAACCATTACCGGAAGTGATGTACCAGAAGATTGGGCAAGAAATTGCCAAGATGCATAACGTTAATGTGAACCATACTGACTTAAATATTCATAACATATTAATTGATGACCAAGACAAGGTCTGGATTATCGACTTTGATAAGTGCTTTTCATCTACAGATACTAAGGTTTCTAAAGAGAACTTAGAGCGACTATTACGCTCATTTAATAAAGAAAAAGGTAAATGCGCGATTGCGTGGAGCCTCCAAGATTTTGACTGTTTGCTAAGCGGTTACCACCAAAGTAATAAAGGATAGAGAATGCGTACGTTTGTGATTAGTTTGGAAAGCGCAGTTGAGCGCCGCGCGCATATCGAAGCTCAATTTGCTGGTGTAGAGCAAGACTTTGAGTTTTTTGATGCAATAGATGGACGTAAAGGCGAGCATCCTCTGTTTAGCAAGTACAACGTTGAGAAAAGACTTAGAGTGAAAGGCTATGGAATGACGCCAGGTGAATTGGGGTGCTTCGCCAGTCACTATTTGCTTTGGGAAAAGTGCCTAGAGTTAAATGAGCCGATTGTTGTCATTGAGGATGATGCTCAACTAGAAGAATGCTTTAATGATTCGATGAAAAACATCAACGAGCTCCAACCATATGGTTATGTTCGTTTATTTGTTAATGGACGCAAACGGCCATTCGTCAAAATTGGTTCATATAAATCTCATGATGTCGTCGAGTATTTACGAGGTCCTGGCGCAACTCGATCTTACTTCGTCACTCCAATGGCTGCAAAAAGGTTCATTGAATCTGCTCAAGAATGGCTACTGCCCGTTGATGATTACATGGACCAGTTTTGGTCAAATGAAGTCGCATGCCGAGGCATAATGCCAGGTATCGTTAAGAATGAAACAGATTTTGATTCCAGTGTCGGTAAGCTCGAGAAGAGTAATAAAATGAATCGATTTACGCGGGAGTTGTATTCTATTCAGTGTGCTCTTTGGCGTAAGTGGCATTTATTTCGTAACCCACCGAAGAAGGTCAAATAGGATGCTTAAACTATTGATAAAATGGCTTTCTACGTCTGAACCCTCAAAAAAGTTTCGTGCCGAATTAGATCTAATGTTTTGGGGGACGCAACACTCTCGTTTTATACGCAAGCGTTTTCAAAGACGTATTTTTTATGTTTACAACTGTGATGTTAGCCATTTAGCCGACATTCATCCAACAGTATTGTTTCCTCACCCTTGTGGAATTGTGATCGGTTCGCAAGCAAAAGTGGAAAAAGGATGTCGAATTTATCAACAAGTCACGATTGGCAGCAACTTTGACTCCGATAACTCGATGGCCCACGTGTTAGAAAACACTTACATTGGCAGTGGAGCAAAGATCATTGGCGGGATTTCAATTGGTAAGAATTGTTACGTTGGAGCAAATGCGGTCATCACAAAAAACGTGGCTGATAACAGCTCGATAGTGGGCAATAATAAAAGTATTACGGCTAGAAAGCCTCAATTAGAGAAAGAATAGCAATGACTTCAATATTAAACCTGATTGGCCGAACTGAGGCTTTGTTTGATCAAGACATTCAGCATCATGAATCTGAACTGTCACGCATTGTTTCTGCGTCAAGTTTCCTTGTTCTGGGTGGCGCTGGCTCAATCGGACAAGCCGTAACTAAAGAGATTTTTAAACGTAACCCTAAGAAGCTACATGTTGTCGATATTAGTGAAAACAATATGGTAGAGCTTGTCCGAGATATCCGTAGCTCATTTGGTTATATTGATGGTGACTTCCAAACATTTGCTTTGGACATTGGTTCTCTAGAGTACGACGCATTCATTAAAGCCGATGGTAAGTTCGATTATGTATTGAACCTATCTGCGCTTAAGCATGTTAGAAGTGAAAAAGATCCTTATACACTGATGCGCATGATCGATGTGAATGTTTTTAATACCGACAAAACGATTCAGCAGTCTATTGATGCTGGCGCGAAAAAGTACTTCTGTGTTTCAACAGATAAAGCTGCAAACCCAGTTAATATGATGGGAGCATCCAAACGTATTATGGAAATGTTCCTGATGCGTAAAAGTGAGCAAATGGCAATCTCAACGGCTCGATTTGCAAATGTGGCATTCTCTGATGGCTCGCTACTTCACGGATTTAACCAACGTATTCAAAAGCGCCAACCTATCGTGGCCCCAAACGACATCAAGCGTTACTTTGTTACCCCTCAAGAGTCGGGAGAACTATGTTTAATGTCTTGTATCTTTGGCGAAAACCGTGACATTTTCTTCCCGAAACTGAGTGAAGCTCTACATCTTATTTCGTTTGCAGATATTGCGGTGAAATACCTAGAGCAACTTGGTTTTGAACCTCACCTATGTGAAACAGAAGAAGAAGCTCGCCAACTTGCACATACACTTCCAGAGCAGGGCAAGTGGCCATGTTTGTTTACTGCAAGTGATACAACGGGTGAAAAAGACTTCGAAGAGTTTTTTACAGATAAAGAAGAACTGGATATGTCTCGATTCGAAAATCTGGGCATCATCAAAAATGAACCTCTTTATGAGCAAGAGCTTCTTACTTTGTTTGAAAGCAGCATCTATGAGATGAAAGGTGAGCGAGCTTGGACCAAAGAGCAGATTGTGAAACTGTTCTTTACCATGATCCCTGATTTTGGGCACAAAGAAACAGGTAAATACCTCGATAGCAAGATGTAAGTGGAGTATTCAATGAAAGCGACATCTATTGTTGAATTTGTGAGAGATACTTACAAAACAGACGAATTTATTCCCTTACATGCACCGACTTTCGATGGCAACGAAAAAGCGTACGTAATGGAAACGATTGAAAGTACATTTGTTTCTAGCGTCGGTAAGTTTGTTGATGATTTTGAGAGAAAAATTGAAACTTACACTGGTACGGCTAAAGCTGTAGCGACAGTGAATGGTACAGCAGCATTGCATGCCGCATTGTACATGGCTGATGTTCAAAGAGGCGACTTGGTCGTCACGCAAGCTTTGACTTTTGTTGCAACCTGCAATGCTCTTTATCACATGGGGGCTGAGCCTATTTTTCTAGATGTATCTCCAGTGAGTTTAGGGTTGTGCCCTAAGGCTGTGGATGCATTTTTAGAAGAGAATGCCGAAGTCACCGACGCGGGGTGTATCCATAAAAAAACAGGTAGAAGAATCAAAGCCGTTGTACCAATGCACACGTTTGGTCACCCTGTAGAGCTTGATGAACTGGTTGCTGTTTGTTTGAAATGGAACATCACGTTGGTTGAAGATGCCGCAGAAAGTCTAGGCTCGTTTTATAAGGGCAAACACACCGGTACTATTGGTGATTTTGGTGCTGTCAGCTTCAATGGCAATAAGATCATCACCACAGGCGGTGGTGGTATGGTGTTATGTAAGACTCAAGAATTAGGTGTGCGGACTAAGCATGTTACTACGACAGCAAAAGTTCCTCATCCGTATGAGTTTTTCCATGATGAACCTGGTTTCAACTATCGTATGCCAAACCTGAATGCAGCTCTAGGGTGTGCTCAGATGGAAGTTATCGAGCAGTACCTAAAACAAAAGAGAGTACTTGCTGAAGGTTACAATGACTTTTTTAAAGGTTCAGACATCAAGTTTGTCACTGAACCTGAATATGCGCAGTCAAACTATTGGTTAAATGCGATCATTTGCTCGGATAAAGAAAGCCGCGAAGAGATCCTCAGTGTCACAAATGATTCTGGAGTGATGACTCGGCCAATTTGGCAACTTATGCATAGATTACCTATGTTTGAGAATTCAATACGTGGTGACCTAACGTATTCTGAATTTATTGAGGCTCACTTAGTTAACTTGCCTAGTACTCCAATAATAAGTGAATAAGTATGAAGAAACGAATTCTTACAGAAGCAGCTGGTAGCCCGGTTAGTGCCTATATGATTAAGGCTATTCAACAGTCTGGTCATATTGCTGTAGCATCGGATATCTCAGTAAATTGTGCTGCAAAAGTGTTGGCCGATGATTTTGTTATTTTTCCAAAGAAAAATGACCCAAATTTATGGGACAAAGTTGAGCAATGTTTGGTTGAGAGCAAAATAGATGTTGTTATTCCCTCCTTCGATGAAATGCTTAATGGTTGGGCAGAGCGAAAAACAAAGCTTGAGGCTTTAGGTATAAAAGTACTTATTTCACCAGTAGAAACTATACGAGTCTTTCAAGATAAGTGGAAAACAGCAGAATTTTTTGCGAGTAATGACTTACCATGTGCTAAGTCATCTCTTGAACCAATTTATCCTTTAGTCAAACCCCGCTTTGGTAGAGGTAGTGTTGGTATTTTTATCGAAGACGATGAAGAAAAACGACGTTCTAAGTTCACTGAAGATGATATATCTCAAACTGTACTTCAGGGAGAGGAATACACAGTTGACTGTCTATTTGATGCGGATAACAAACCAGTATACATCGTCCCGAGGAAACGGCTTGGAGTTATAAATGGCAAATCAACCGGTGGGGTTGTAGTACAAAACTCGATCATAGAGAGAGAAGTTACTCGTTTGGCAAAATGCATTGAGTTTATTGGCCCCATTAATATTCAGTGTTTTCTTGATGGTGAAGAACTTTATTTTGTCGAAGTGAACCCAAGAATCGCTGGTGGCATGGCTCTAGGCTTTGCTGCGACAACAAACTGGATTCCTCACTTTATCAATATATTACAAGGTAATAGCGTTTCGGAATGTGATTTGAATGTTAAGTGGGGAATGAAAATGTTCCGTGCTTATGAGGAGTTTTTTACTCAATGAAACAGTTAGTGATCTTGGATCTTGATGACACGATTTATAGTGAAAGAGATTACTTCTCGGGTGTTTTTTCGTCCTATGAGCAAGCTAACGAATTAGATAGCGGCTCTCTGCTTCGAGCATTTGACTCTATAAATAGGAAAGAAAGTCGAGATATATTGAGAGAAGCGTTAACAATGGCTTCTAGCTATACTCCACAAAATCATGACTTACTCTTTTTACTCTATAGCACAGCTGAATTCGCAATAAATTTGCCACAATCCTCTTCCCGCTTTTTAGAAATATTAAAAAGCAATCAAATTAGAACCGCAGTCCTCACTAATGGTGTAGTGGATGTTCAGAAGAATAAAGTTCGTAATTTAGGGCTTGAAGCGCATGTAGATAAAGTGTTTTATGCTAGGGAGAACTCTGAGAAGTATGAAAAGCCAGATATTAGATGCTTCCAGAATGTATTGGAGTTTTTTGATTGTAAACCAGAAAATGCATTAATGATTGGCGATAGTTATAACAATGACTATTTAGGGGGGCGAAATGCTCAGATCGCCTCATTATGGTTGCACGGAAATAACTCAGAATCAATTCAGGTATTAGAGGAAGCAATTCCCTTTATTTTTGGAACAAAACAATGAAGAAAATTAAGCGTATTTTAGCGGTAACTGGTATTCGTTCAGAATACGATATTCTTTACCCTGTAATTAAGCGGTTCGCTGATAGTGATGATTTTGAGCTAAAAGTCGTAGTTTCTGGCGCTCACCTCTCCGATTGGCATGGTAGTACCATTGACCGTGTTGAAAGTGATGGTTTTGAAATTGCAGATCGTATTGATACTTTGTTTACCACTAACCGTTCGACACAACGTAGCAAAGCGGTTGCCCAGTTAATTTCAGGCCTAACTCAGACTGTAGAGAGAGAGAAACCAGATCTACTTCTTGTGGTTGGAGATCGAGAAGAAAGCATTGCTACCGCAATTGTAGGGAACTATATGGATGTAGTTGTTGCTCATATAGGAGGTGGAGACCCTGTCTGGGGAAATGCGGATGATCCTATTCGTATGGCAGTGAGTAAACTCGCACATATTCATTTTACAACTGCTCAACCATACTCAAAAAATTTGGTAAGTATGGGGGAAGATGAGTGGCGAATTTCTTTCTGTGGTACGCCGGGGCTAGATAATATCACTAATGAGCCTCAACTTAGTATGGGCGATGTTTCTAATTTTATCGGCTCCGAGCTATCTGACTATATTGTTGTTTTGAAACACCCGTTATCTTCTGAGCATGAGAGTGCTTATGAGCAAATGACGTCTACGTTAAAGGCTATTGATAAAGTGTGTCAAGATAAGGGGTTAAAAGCAGTTTGTATTACACCTAATAGTGATCCAGGTTCGTATGAGATTATTCAGGCATACAAAGAGTTTGAATCTGACAGAATTTTGCTTCAACAAACGTTGCCTCGCTCGATATTTGTCAACCTTCTACGAAATGCGAAAGCTCTTGTCGGCAATTCAAGCATGGGAATTCTTGAAGCTCCAATGTATAAACTTCCAGTAGTGAATGTAGGGCATAGACAACGAGGACGCTTGAATGCTGGTAATGTTAAATTTGTTAGTTATCAAGAAAATGACATCGTTTCTGCTATCGAACAAGCTGTCTTTGACATCAAATATCGCAACTATATTGCCAATCTAGATAATCCATATGGTAGTGGTCAAGCTGCTGATATTATTGAAAATTTCATTAGAGATGTTGACCTTTCGGATACTAAGTGGTTAGTGAAAGAGAAGCTTGTTTAGTTATAACTGAAAGGTAAAAGATGAATAAATCTGTGCTAATTGTTGCTCCTCATGCTGATGACGAGACATTGGGATGTGGAGGGACGATCTTAAGACTTGTTGAAGAAGGCTACCAAGTTCATTGGTTACTAGTTACGGGCATGAGCGAAGAATCTGGCTTTTCACAAGAACAAATTAAGAAACGTAATGAAGAAATACATTCTGTTTTTCATGAGTACCAATTTTCAAGTGTCCATCAGTTAAATTTTCCGCCGGCTAAACTAGAAACAATACCCAAAGGGGAGTTAGTTGGTGCTATCTGTAAAGTGGTAGGAAAGGTTAGGCCGGAGCAAGTATTTACAGTGTATCGCAATGATGCCCACAGTGACCATGAGATCGTTTTTGATGCGGTGGCGTCTGCAACGAAAACCTTCCGCTATCCGTTTGTAAAGAAAGTTTATGCTTACGAAACGATATCTGAAACAGATTTTGGAATGAAGCCTGAGGATGGCGGCTTTCGTCCAAATGTTTTCATTAATATTGAAAAGCATTTGGATAGAAAGCTCGATATTTTAGATATATTTGAATCGGAAGTGGGGGCTTTTCCATTTCCAAGAAGCCGAAAGGCATTGAATGCACTTGCGACTATTCGTGGAGTACAAGCTGGTTCTCAGGCTGCAGAGGCATTCATGTTATTAAAAGAGGTTATATGAAAACTCTTATTATTGCAGAAGCTGGCGTGAATCATAATGGTGATGAGGCTCTTGCGTTTAAACTCGTTGATGCAGCTCATGAGGCAGGTGCAGATGTAGTCAAATTTCAAACGTTTAAAGCTAAAAACTTGGTGACGGAAACAGCAAAGCAAGCTGAATATCAAGTGAACAATATGAAGTCTGAAGAGTCGCAATTATCGATGCTTAGTCGCTTGGAACTTTCCTATGAAGCGCATCATGCTTTGATAGCTCATAGTGAAAAGCTTGGTATTGAGTTTCTTTCCACTGCTTTTGATAGTGAAAGTTTGAGCTTTCTGACTAATGACTTGAAGCTTAAGAAGTTAAAAATTCCTTCTGGTGAAATCACCAATGCTCCCTTAGTTCTAGAGCATGCTCGTACTGGTTGCGATCTTATCGTATCGACAGGGTTAGCGACTTTAGCTGAAGTGGAAGCGACCTTAGGTGTTATTGCTTTTGGTTATACCGCTGCTGCTAATGCAGAGCCATCGCAGCAAGCTTTCAGCGAAGCCTATGCGTCTCCGGAAGGTCAAGCAGCATTGCAAAGCAAAGTAACCTTATTGCACTGTACCACAGAATATCCTGCGCCAGTTGATGAAATTAATTTGAGAGCTATGGATACATTGGGCCGAAGTTTTGGTGTTCTCGCCGGTTACTCGGATCATAGTGAAGGTATTGCTATTCCTATTGCTGCTGTCGCAAAGGGAGCCGTTATAGTTGAGAAGCACTTTACACTAGATAAGGAAATGGAAGGGCCGGATCATAAAGCGTCCCTAAACCCTAAAGAGTTGAAGGCAATGGTCTCTGCTATCAGACAAGTTGAGCAAGCGCTAGGTAATGGTGTAAAGGTACCGACGGCGTCTGAATTGAAAAATAAAACTGTAGCTCGAAAGAGCTTAGTTGCACAGAGGGATATTCAGCAAGGTGAAATCTTTGATAACGATAACCTCAGTGTAAAAAGACCGGGGGAAGGTATGAGTCCTTATGAGTATTGGAGCGTTCTTGGGAAAATAGCACGTCGAAGTTATAAGGCGGGAGAGCTCATCCGTGAGTAAACTGTGCCCACTAATCATTATTGGTGGTGGAGGTCATGCTAGTGTCTTAGTGGATATCCTTATAAGACAAAATAGGACAATTAAAGCGGTTATCAGTCCAGATTGTATTAGAAGTCGACGAGTCTTTCGCGAGGTTTTGCGACTAAAATCTGATTCTGATATTGAATCATATGCTCCTAGAGATGTGTTGTTGGTTAACGGCATAGGCCCCAGTCCGCGCCTCAATGTTAGGCAAGAAATAAATAACTACTTTATTGAAAAAGGCTATCAGTTTGAAACTGTAATATCTGATAGTGCCCAAGTTTCATCCCATGCTGTATTAAGTGAAGGTGTTCAAATACTGCAGGGAGCGATTGTACAAGCAGGGGTGCTTATTGGTGAGCACTCAATTATAAATACTGGTGCAATTGTTGAGCATGATAGCTGTCTTGGTTCTTACAATCATGTTGCACCTAATGCTACATTGTGCGGACAGGTGACGACGGGGCAAAATGTATACGTCGGTGCTGGGGCTGTAGTTATCAATAACATGACAATTGGGACTAATTCGGTAGTGGGGGCCGGGGCAACTTTGACTAGGTCATTAGGTGCTGGGCGAACATGCTACCCCTCTCGGACGTTAATTAAATAAATATCAGGTGTGTTATGAGTCATTGTTGGAAGAGCGTGTTAATTGAACCGTCAGCAACACTATTAGAGGCGTTGGAAGTTATCAATAAGGAGGCCCTACGAATAGCGATTGTTGTTGGTGATAAAAATAAGTTGCTTGGAGTTTTGACTGATGGTGATATTCGAAGAGGGCTATTACAAAATTTACCTCTAACGACAAGTGTCGTTGAAGTCATGAGTGTATCTCCAATAACGGTGAGAATAGGGACTTCTGGTGAAGAGTTAGCCGAGTTGATGGAGTCCAAGGGAATCTTATCTATTCCTCTTATAGATAGTAATGGTGCGGTCGTGGGGCTCGAAACGCTCCAACATGCTTTGAGTAAGCCTAAAAGAAATAATCCCGTATTCATTATGGCAGGCGGCTTTGGAACGCGTCTACGGCCTTTAACAGATAAATGCCCTAAACCTATGTTGAAAATAGGTGACAAGCCTATTTTGGAGACGGTAATTCGAAGTTTTATTAAAGCTGGTTTCGTTAACTTCTATATTTCGACGCATTACATGCCAGAACAAATTAAAGCCCATTTTGGTGATGGTCAGTCATTTGGAGTCTCTATCAGTTATGTTCATGAAGATGAACCATTGGGTACCGGGGGAGCTCTCGGCTTGCTGCCGAAAGATTTACCTAAAGATCTGCCTTTGATTATGATGAATGGTGATGTGTTAACGAAAGTTGACTTCCAACGACTGCTGGATTTTCACATCGAAAATGATGCAGATGCGACAATGTGTGTTCGGGAGTATGACTACCAGATTCCCTATGGTGTAATTAATGGCGAGGGGAATAAAATCACGAGTATGATCGAGAAGCCAATCCAAAGGTTTTTTGTTAATGCGGGTATATATGTCGTTTCTCCTCGCGTGATTCGCTCTGTTCCAAAAAACTATCATATTGATATGCCTACTTTACTCGAAGAGCACATGCGCCAGAGAGAAAAGGTGTTAATGTTCCCCATTCATGAGTATTGGTTAGATATAGGTCGCATGGATGATTTTAATCGAGCACAAGCAGACATACATAGCTTAGGAATGTTCTAATGATTCATGGAAAAAAAGTTGTTGCGTTTATTCCAGCCAGAGGTGGTAGTAAGCGCCTCCCGAGAAAGAATGTACTTCATTTGGCCAATAAACCATTGATTGAATGGTCTATAAATGCGGCTCAAAATAGTAATTTTGTTGATGAAATTTTGGTCAGCACTGACGATGAAGAAATTGCGAGTATTAGCTCAAAAGTAGGTGCTACAGTCCCAGGGCTTAGACCTTCAGAGCTAGCGTCAGATACGGCCAAAACTGAATCAGCTTTATTTTATACACTTGAAAGCTTTGCACAAGATGCTGATATTGTTGTTGTATTGCAACCGACGTCGCCTTTGCGAACATCGGAACACATAGATCAAGCATTAGACCTGTTCTACACTAAAAAAGCATTTTCGGTCGTATCTGTAACGCCATGCGAGCATCCTCCACTTTGGGCTAATACCCTACCAGAGGACTACTCTATGGAAAACTTTTTACGCCCAGAAGCCTTACAACGTTCTCAAGACCTCGGTGCATATTATCGGTTGAATGGT
This sequence comes from Vibrio sp. B1ASS3, assembly GCF_905175355.1. NCBI lineage: Bacteria > Pseudomonadati > Pseudomonadota > Gammaproteobacteria > Vibrionales > Vibrionaceae > Vibrio > Vibrio sp. B1ASS3. Next base: position 3,720,157 of record NZ_HG992742.1, on the reverse strand, counting down.
GCTATTTATATATTTGATGTCAGCAAGCTAAAAGCATTTGGTGATATTCGTTATACCTCTGAATCCTACGCCTATATCATGGATAACTACGAATCTGTAGATATAGATAATCAAATTGATTTTGAGATTGCAGAGTTTTTTATGAAGAAGCGTAATGAGTAAGGTTTTTTACGTTGATTTTTTTTAGCTGCTTTCTTAGCTCGGTCTGAAAAATTTTGTCCGGATGTGTATCTGATAGAGTGTAAATTGGCATATCCGGATAAAGTAATCTACATGTAAACATTACTGTTGAAAATGTTCCGATAAGTGCGGAGAGCTTTATATTTTTGTCTATAAGTTCAATCTCCAAAGGGTACTCACCATGATGATAAGTAATATAGTCTAAATTCATCAGTGCTTCTTTTACCTCATTTCTTTCTGTGCGATGAGGGAAATAAATGATTTTGGAATTAGATAGTTTAGCTAGAGTTTCAAGCTCTTCAAGGTATTCCCTGACAGATTTCTGGTTTTTATCGCCAACAGCTCCTTGACCAATAAATCCTAATGCAGCCGAAGTATCAAAAAGAGCGGGATGTCCATAAGACCGTTTTAATCTGTCCAAATTATTCTTATGTATGGGTACATGCGCTCGTTCTAAATTAAATAGTGTGAATATCTCTAACGATCTCGGTTGCGGTAGGTGCCCAACAGGTTTCAGTCCATGAAGTCTAATAATGAAATCTTGGATTAACCTTGGCCTGTAGAAGCTTGTTTTTGGTAAGATTAATTTATTATATTCAGATAGGGTAAGAGTACCATCATCAAAGTAAACTTCTTTTTTAATTAGTAAGTTACGAGATAAGAGTTTGGTCCACCAGGCGTTATATTCTGCATAAAAAAATCTTTCTAAGTATACTCCTTTTGGCATTAACTCTTTTATTTTTTTGATTGCTTTTGGAACACTAAAACTACGATTGTTACGTTCAATTTCGATAACTGCGGCCCAATCTTCTTTTTTAACGAGTTTGTTCTGTTGCTCTAAGCCATGTTTACTTTTTTGATTTACTAATAGAAGTATTGATTCTTTACAAGAAAAATATTCTTTAGCTTCTAAAGCACAAACATATTGTAGTGGTGAGGTGACTAGAAATAAATTCATGGAACTACCGCGTAATGAGATTTAATGATTTGCTGATCACATTCTTGTTGTTTTTCAAGGTAAGAGCAGCGTTTTCTAACATTGTAACTCGCTCTTCTTCACAATCTATCAAATTTACCACTTGAATCGATAGGGAGAGTCCTGCGTTGGCGAGCTTTATTGCTTTTTTTTCAATTAGATCTTCAACAATTTCTTTAAAATTATAGTAGCTCGGCCCAGTGATGACTGGGACACCCAAAGCGGCAGGCTCTAGGACATTATGCCCACCAACCTTATCGCCAATTAAACTACCGCCCATAAAGCATATATCGGAAGCACCAATCAAGATCAGCATCTCACCCATGGTATCTCCAAGATAAACTTGGGTCGATGTTGTTACTTCTTCTTGGCTTGTACGGCGAGCAGTTTCAAAGCCTTGACCTTGGCAAAGCTCAAATACATCATCGAATCGCTCTGGATGTCTTGGAACAAGAATTAAGAGAGCATTTGGGTGAGATTTCAAGATTTTTTTGTGAGCTTTTAATACCTGCCCATCCTCCCCTTTATGAGTGCTGGCAGCAATCCAAATGGGGCGCTCTAATCCGAGAGCATTCCTTAGCGATTTAGCTTTTTCTTTTACGTCGTCTGATATCTGAATATCAAACTTTATCGAGCCAGTAACAAAAAGTTTGTTTTTCTCGACACCTAAACGTTCAAAGCGCTCAGCATCTGACTCTGTTTGGCAAAGGACCTTATCTATGCATGGATGTAAGAGGTCAAACAGTGGCTGCACTTTTGCGTAGTTCCTACACGACTTTTCAGAGAGGCGAGCGTTGACCACAATGATAGGGATTCCGGCATTATGGACAGTATTAAGCGTGTTTGGCCAAAGCTCGGTTTCGATTATCAACATTTGCTTTGGCCGTATTGCCTTTAGAAAGCCTTTCACGGCAAAACCGAAATCGATAGGCATATAGCGGTGTTCAACTAAGTCGCCCAACTTAGCAATTTGTTCCGCACCAGTGCTGGTTGTGGTGGTGACTAAAATAGGTTGGGTTGGTTTTTGCTTTTTCAATTCTTTAATGAGTGGGATAGCAGCGATGCTTTCGCCTACCGAAACCGCATGAATCCAAATAGGGTGCTCAGTTGTCTCTAGCTTTGGGGTAATACCAAAATGCTCTTTCCATCGTTGGCCAAATTTGGGCTTGTTCGGTTTACTTTTGTATAAACCAAATAAGAGGAAAGGGGACGCAAGGGCAATTAGCAATGTGTAAAAAATGCGGATTAGCATGAACTTACCGTTATCGCTTCAAGTTTTTGGATGCTATCTAGCACCTGTTTTGGTGATAATTCAGTTAAACACTTAAGGTGCTTAAACTCACACTCACGCTTAAAGCATGGACGGCAGTCAATATCGGTGTGAACAATTTCTACTTTTTCCGCAAGCGGTGGAGTGTACTTTGGAGATGTTGAACCATAGACCGCAACGACGTTACAACCAACGGCAGCTGCCACGTGCATAAGACCCGAGTCGTTTGCTACAACAGTCTGACATGCCGCTAGCAGATCAACGGCTTCTATCAGGCTCGTTTGCCCTGCCAAAACATGAATCTGGTGCTGGTGTTCTTGAGGTACTAATTGCTTGATGTTGTTGCAGGTCTCAAGGTCTTTTTGAGAACCAAATAGCCACACTTGCTTTCCTGCATTCGCCATAGCTGATGCAACTTCTGCGTAATGTGTTTCAGGCCATTTTTTCGCAGGACCAAACTCTGCACCTGGGCACAGGCCAACAACAGGCGACTCTTGATTGAGATTAAACTTTGCAATCGCTTCAGCTTGCTCTTTTTTATCAATAAACAGGCTAGGGCGAGGTAGGGTTTCTAAACCACCTAGAGAAGAAGAGTCGATCATCTCCTCTTGTGGATAAGCTAATGCCACATAGCGCTCAACCATGAATTGGAAAGACTTCATATTTGGTCGCAAATCATTAAGTAAACCGTATCGCATTTCGCCTTTCCAACCAGTACGAAGAGGAATGTTTGCGAACCACGGGATAAGAGCAGATTTTGCAGACTTCGGCAGGATGTATGCGTGGTCGTACTGTTTTTCTCGTAATGATTTACCGATTTCGCGACGACCGAGTAAGTTGAATTCACCATGACCAATAGGCATTTCAATAGCTTGATGGATTTCTGGCATGCGCTCAAGAATTGGTTTGCACCAACCAGGTGCAATTACATCAATTTGGCTTTCTGGATGGAGTTGCTTTAAGACGATATAAAGAGACTGCGACATCACCATATCGCCAACCCAAGAAGGGCCAATAATTAAGATTTTTTTCATTTGCTTATTTGCCAGTCAGTGTTGTATCTCGGTTTAAATAGGTTGTAATAGTTATTGCCGTCTTCTTGAGAGTGCAGAAGTTGTAGCACCCACATGTATTGTTCTGGTTTATTTGCAACAAAGTACTCGATCGCTTGATTACAAGTGCGAGCGTCTTGTTCTTCGCCTTTATCTAGCTCAAACGCCGGTAAGATTTCGATATCAAACGTACCATCTTCTGTGTTCATAGAAGCAAACATAGGTAACACTTTAGCGCGTGATAGTTTGGCAATTTTTCCTAAGCCTGGAAGCGTTGCTTTTCTGGTCGCAAAGAAATCGACAAAAACGCTGTGCTCAGGACCATGATCCTGATCGGGTAAGTAATAGCCAATGTAACCGTCACGAACTGATTTCAAAAACGGCTTAACACCACCAGAGCGCTCATAAACACGACCGCCATATTGCACACGTTGTTCGTGCATTAGCCAATCAGCCACTTCATTTTTCTGCTTTTTTGCCATTGCAGAGACGGGCATTCCCATCGAAGCAAGCAACACCGCAGGAATATCAATCGCCCATGAGTGTGGAACCATCAAAATGACTTTCTCATTATTGTCGATGTGTTTTTGTAGGATGTCTAAACCGCGGATTTGGCAACGCTGCTGTAACCATTTAGATGAGCGTAAGCTTAGTAAGCTGAAACGGAAAAAGAACAATGCTGCGGTATAAAGCGTTTTTTCAATCAGTGCTTCGCGCTCTTCAAATGATTTCTCTGGGAAGCACAGCTCAAAGTTGACACGAGCTCGGTGAGCCGGACCTTTGTGCGATTTAGCCAGTTTCTTCGCAATGACTTTTGCTAGCCATTTCTGAACCCCTAAAGGTAATAAAGCAAGCGGCAAAGAAAGGACAACGCCTATCCATGTCCCCCAATACTTCGGCGCTAAAAAGTGGCGCTCAAATTCAGGGTTATAAGCTTTAGGATCGAAATCATCACGTTGATTAGTCATGAAGTTTTAAGTACCTATATTTTTGAAGAAAGGCGATTGGGGGTCTGTAGAATTGATACTAGTAATCGTATCAGAGTAAAGGTGGTAGATAGTTAACTACCACCTTTGAAGGGAATTAACGGTTTTGAATCGCTAGGTATTCAGCAACACCTTCTGCTACCGTTTTGAATTCTACATCACAGCCTGCAACACGAAGCTTAGTTAGGTCGGCTTGCGTGAATTCTTGGTAAGCACCTTTTAGGTGTTCAGGGAACGGAATGGTTTGGATTTCACCTTTGCCATGGTGCTTAACAACTGCTTTTGCCACTTCTTCAAAAGATTCTGCACGGCCAGTACCACAGTTGAATATGCCAGAAACACCATTTTCTAGGAACCAAAGGTTTACTTTGCACACATCACCAACGTAAACAAAGTCGCGTTTGAATGATTCGCTGCCTGCAAACAATTTAGGGTTTTCACCAGCATTGATCTGGTTATTTAGGTGGAAGGCTACCGATGCCATGCTGCCTTTGTGATCTTCACGTGGGCCGTACACATTGAAGTAGCGGAAACCTGTTATTTGAGAAAGCTGCTCGCCATGATCCTCTGCGTCTTTCCACAGACGACGAACGTAGTTATCAAACTGCTGTTTTGAGTAGCCGTATACGTTAAGTGCCCCTTCGTATTCACGCTCCTCAACGAACGTTTCTGTCTCACCGTATGTCGCAGCTGATGACGCGTATAGGAATGGAATTTCACGATCTAGACAGTAATGAAGCAACTCTTTTGAGTACTCATAGTTGTTTAGCATCATGTACTTGCCGTCCCACTCAGTTGTCGCAGAACAAGCGCCTTCATGGAAGATTGCTTCGATAGGGCCGAAGTCGTCACCTGCCATGATTTGGGTAAGGAAGTCATCACGATCCATGTAATCAGTGATATCAAGATCAACTAAGTTTTTAAACTTCTTGCCATTTTTTAGGTTGTCGACAACCAGAATATCGTTAATACCTGCTTCGTTCAGAGCTTTAACAATGTTGCTGCCGATCATGCCAGCACCACCAGTTACGATGATCATAAGACTTCCACCATAGATTAAAATTTTCTCATGAAGTTTAGCAGAGTTAAGCCTTTAGGTGCTAGTGCTAGGGGCAGTCGTTGTCATTAGGCAAACAAAAAAGGAAGCCGAAGCTTCCTTTGTATTAGTTAGGCAATCTAATGAGTGATTAGATTACTTTTCATCTGATGTATTCGGGCGTTGATACCACGGATTACGCGCATCTGTCAGTTCAATGAGGCTGTACTTACGACCTAGTTTCTGACCGCCATCACGAGTCAATGGCTGCCAGCTAAAGTTCGCACGATTATTGCTCGGTTTGACCGTCATAATGTCGAATGGAATCGAAATGTAGAAGCCCTTAGTAAAGCTACCTTCACCAAACTCTTCAGATGAAAGGTCTGTGAAAGATGCATAAGCTCCTGCGATTACACCACTCTTGAACTGTTTAGATACATTCAATTGAGTACCTACATCACCAGCTAAGAACTGGCCTACATCAACTTGAATCATCAAGTCTTGTAGGAATTCCCATTGTGGGTAGTAGTAACCTGATACGAAACCAGTAAAGCCTTTGTCAATTACTCGGAATGGGCGGCCATATTCCGGAACGTTTTGCCATTCTTCATCATAAACGCCGAAGTAGCTTTGAGGGTCGCGTTGAGTAATCAAGTTAACATCAGCACCAATAGCCCAGTTAGCACCGTTGGGGCGATATAGGAATTCAGTACCGACACCAGCGAACATGCTTTCCAAGTAACCCGCATAGAATTGCTGATCCATAGAATCTGAGTAGTTTTGGAACCATGTTAACTGCAGGTTTGACATAGTAACGGCATGTTCATTGTTATAGGCGCGGAACATGGTTCTCACACGAGGCACATCCGTACCATCTGGTGGCGTTACGTAAATGTACTTATCGTAGTTATTGTACCAGTCCCAGTATAATGAACCGCCAATTTCTAGGTTGTCTGTAAGCCAGTAAGAAGCACTACCATTCAAACCTACACTAAACAGGTAAAAATCTTCTGCACTACCCAAGGTTTGAGCTAGTTTTGGTGCAAAGCCCCAATCAAAGCGGTTAAATCCATCGTAGGTTGGTACACCCCTGGGTTTAGTTGAGTAACCAGTGATGGCGTCATCAATTTTCGGGTCAATATAATTGACCTGAGCGACATCCCTATATTTATCTGCAGAGATATCAACAGGTGTGGTACCCAATCCTTTATTACGCTCACTAATAGAGTAAGTGTCGATGGTTTTCGGAAGTTGATTGTAGAGAACCGCTGAAGCTTTTTCATAAGCTTCATCACGATCTCTATACTTCTTCTGCTCACCGACAACAGAGACTTTGTTGTCTGTTATATAAATTTGGTTTGTTTCGTAACCAGCAATTTTATCAAGTTCTTCACTAACTCTTTCCCAATCGACGTCAGAGATTTGTTCTGCTTGATTATCTTCTGGTTCTGGAGTTGGCGTATCACGCCAGAATGAAGGCATGTTGTTGAAGTTTGTATACAGACTCATGCCTGCGACGAGGGTATCTCCTCGTTCGTAGCTAAGCCTTAAATCAGCCATATTGCCTAAACGGTATAAGACGCCAAAGTTCCAAGGTGTATGTGGTGTCATATCGACATCTGCACCTACTACTGGATAATCGGTACTGTAGTCATTGCTGTCGTATTCGACTTTAAAGCGCAGTGGGGCGTGTAGTGTTTGGAACTCTACACCACCAAATAAGGCAGCGGGTCCCTTAAATGCTCTGCTAAAGTTGGTTGTCCCTCCTGAATCTAGGAATTCTTCTGAGCGATCGCAAAATTTATCAGAGGCTTTACAGAAGGGGTTAGTAATATTGTCTCGAGTGCCCAGATAACCCCATCCCATACCTAAAGTAAAATCAAAAGTACCAAGGTTTGGATTCGAATAACGTTTTGTTGCAGCAATGTATTCAGCATCGAATAAACCTGTACCTGCAAAATCTCTAACGCCCAGAGCAATTTCTGGAACGTACTGAGATTCTTCCCAAAGTCTAAATTTAAAATCAATACCTTTGTCGGTGTAGGCATTATCTACACCAGGTAAGGTAGATGAGTAAGGTAGATCTTGGACTCGGGTATACCGTATTGTAGTCTCTAGCCATGGAAGAACTTGAAGTGTCACATTATAGAATAAGTATTCGTCGCTCCCAGTAACAGAGAAATTGAACTCTCCTTCCTCTGACATTCTACCCGAGGGCATCTGCATTAAGCCTGCGCCACCAAAATCGGATTGGGAAGGAGTTAAGCTTGGAGCTTCAAAAGGTACGTCTTGAGCCCAAACCAACGCAGGGCCCATTAAAGAAAGAGATAAACTGGTTCTTATCAGGTTCATGTTTAATTCTTCGATGAAGTTGGTTTACGCTGTGATAGCAGTTTGACGATGTTTTGGTCCATTGGCGATTGCTCAAAGTCGTCAAATGGGACGTAGACCATGGTCAAGGGCGGTAAATAATATTGTTTGGTTAACCAGTTGCCATGATGAGGGGTAACGACTTCACCGTTTGGATAAATTAAAATAGGCGGTTGAGCCAGTTTACCAACTTCACTGCTTTTCAGGTTGTCGACTTGTTGATGGAGAGGGATACCTGCTAGATTTTTGATCGCATAAACCTTGTCCACATTACCCACATACAGCACTTTTTCTGTTCGCTGAGGTGCACTTAAGACAAACTGACCTTTTAAAAGCGGATTATTAAATTTGTCTAAGCGAATCTGATCAATATCGACGGCGGAAAGAACGCGAGGCGCAAACTGACTTTGCTGAATAAATTTGTAAAATGGGTGGCCAACGAGGTTGTATTGAATCATTTGGTTCAACACTGCGTTTTTTAAAGCCAGACTTTTTTGTTGTGCCTGTTCTGAATCATCAAATAAAATAATCGCGAGAGGATATTGCAAGATAATGTTCTGCTCTTGTGCGAGTTTCAGAACGTTGTCTAAACGAGCCGGTTGTTCGAATTGTAAGGCTTTTCCAGTACCCGCTAACTCAACTTGTAGCGTAGGTAAATTTTGGTTCTGAGCTATAGCCGGTAGGGCCGTAATACTGACAACGCCTACTAAGCCTAGTAAAGAAAGTAGTCGCTTACTCATGATTTGCTATACCCTTTCAAAATTGTCAATTCAATAGGCACCATGTTTGGGCCTAGGTGCTGACGTGTTTTTATTACTTGCCCGTTCTTGTCGACCCAATATGTGTTCTCTACACTTTCTTCTAGACTGGGGAAGGTCACGATTTCTTTGTAAGCATCGGTTTCTGTCGATGAGATGGGTGTGATTACCATGCCTTTACCTAGATGTGATCGTTTGACCTCAGCCGGAAAATTATAACGGTATTCTTCAGACCAATCGTAAGAAAGGGAGAACTCTTCTGGCGAGTGTGAGTAAGGTGGGACCTCACCATATACGCCGGCTAAATTAGTAGTTTGAAGTCCGATAGTTTTAACGATATGTCCGTTTTCAGTTACTACCATTGCTTTATCTGCACTAACCCATTTTAGTTGTGTTTTTTCTGTTAATGGATTTAGTTCTGCAAAGGCGAGAACGACAAACACCTGTTTTTGATTACCAATTTTTAGATAAGCACTCGCATAAGGGACTGCATCAATTTCAGCCGGAGTTAGTTCTACATCAATGTAGTTGCCATACGCTTCCCGAACGGTAGCCGAAACGTCGTTGAATTTTTGAGTGCAACCAAAGGAGAGGCTTAGTAGGGGTAAGGAAACGAGCAAGCGTGTCCATTTTTGAGATAGAAAAGTAGTCATCATTCCCTCATACAAATAAAATCGCCCTGAAAACTCAGGGCGATTATTACTACTACTTAGACTTGATTACTGAGCTGCAGAAGCAGAAGCAGAAGCAGAAGTAGAAGTAGAAGACGAGTCGCTGTCTGATGCTGCAACTGCTACTACTGTAACTGCTGCTGCTGCACCTACTGCTACTGCAGTTGTGCCAGTTGCAGATGCAGATGCTGCACCAGCAGAACCTGCTTCTTCAGCTGCAAATGCAGTTGAAGCGCTTAGAGCCATAAGAATAGCTAGAGCTGTGTTCTTCATTATTAATCCTTGTATTTCAGATTTTAAAACATCGATGTTTGGTTTGTTTAGAACATACCATCTGTCATTTTAGTTAAAAAACAATCAGCATGTAAATAGTTTCCTATGGAATTTTACCAAGTTCTAAAGAAAGCGTCTCATTGAAAAGACAATTTATTTGCAGGTGGTTTTAGTTATATTAACTAGAGCCTAGCGGTGTAATGAAGGATAACTCGGCCACAAGTAACACTAACCCGCTAATATCGAAGTAAGTAGTAAGTTGACATTCGCAATAAGTATAACGTTATGCTTTGTCACTCTTAGGTTAATGACGCCCAGAGTGCCATTGCTCTCAAAAACAAGAATGTCCATTCTCAAACCTTAGAGTGAGTACCCTTGCCGTTTTGCGCTAATCCATGCATAATTTGCCAGCTTTTATGCGGTGCTTTTCAAGAATGATTTTTGATTTTCTTGTCACAAAAGCGAAGCTTGAAAAAAGCACTTATATCAATAAGCCGAGCAGCTCGGTAATCAGCGAACAGTGGCTAACGCGTAATGCCGCAGGGCGGTAGCGTGAAAACGCACAAGTAAACAGACAAAGAGTTAACTGACATTCACTGCGTGCGTCATTCATGTGCAGCGGTCAGTCAATACCCAAGGAACACTTACGTGATGAACAAACGACCATGGTTAGGGACGTTGAGTGCAATCAGCTTAGGCTTGTGCTCATTTGCGGCCTCAGCAGATTTTTATGCAGGTGCGTTAGTGAGCTACTCTAATGCCGAATACCACCATTCTTCTACTTCTTCCGTAACCGAAGGCAATCCTTTCCTTCTTCAAGCACAAGCAGGTTACTTCTTTAATGATTATGTAGCGTTAGAAGCGCGTTACGGCACCTCAGTACAGCGCGAAAACGGACTTGCAGTAGACGGCTTAGCAAGTGGTTTTGTTAAGTTGAACATGCCGGTTTCTGAACGTTTCGCACTTTACGGACTTGCTGGTTACTCCAGTGTCCAAATCGACCAACAGAATGTCGGTTCGAACAACGACCAAAGTTTTAGCTTTGGATTAGGTATGCATTATGCCTTAGACAAGCATAATGCGGTTGTTTTCGAGTTTGTTGACAGTACATCAGAAGACCAAGTTCGCCTGAATGCACTTACACTCGGCTTTCAGCACCGATTTTAATTAAAAGACCTAGTGCCTAGTTTTAGTAACTAGGATTTTTTAACTCTCGATTTAAATAGCGAATTATCATGTTTAAAGGATATTTCTCGATTGCCGCTTGTGTACTGGCAAGCGTCTTTGCGTCGTTCAGTCATGCGCAGACTCCAACCCCGGAACAAATGCAAATGTTCCAAAGCTTACCTGCTGACCAACAGCAAGCACTAGCAAGTAAGTACGGTATTTCTCTCCCTTCTGGCTCTTCTTCTCAACCAAGTAGCTATCAAAACCCTCAAGTGATTGATCCTCGTCCAGAGATGAGTAATGCCAATCAAACGAACCAAGCAGATGTAACAAAAGAAGACGAAGAGTTGAAACGCTTCGGCTTGGATCTATTTGCGGGTTCGCCAACGACATTTGCACCAGTGAACGATGTGCCTGTTCCTGCTGATTACACAGTCGGCGCGGGTGACGAAATTGTTATTCAGTTATTTGGTAAAGAGAACACGACGCATCGTTTGCGAGTAAATCGCGCGGGTACTATCAACTTTCCATCACTTGGCCCAGTTCAAGTGGCAGGCATGAGCTTTTCTGAAGTTCGTGATTCACTAAACCAACGTGTAAAAGAGCAAATGATTGGCGTTCGTAGCGACATTTCACTGGGTGAGATGCGCACCATGCAAGTCTTTGTTATGGGTGACGCTTACAAGCCAGGTGCTTACACTGTCAGTGCACTAACCACTATTTCTCAGGCCATTTATTACAGTGGTGGTTTTGGAGATAGCGGTGCATTGCGTAACGTGCAGTTAAAGCGTAATGGTCAGGTGATTCGCAAACTGGATATGTATGACCTATTGCTAAAAGGCGACGCACGCAACGATGTGCGACTGTTACCTGGTGATGTGGTCTTTATTGGTGCAGTCGGCGATACCATTGCGATTGATGGTGAGGTAAACCGCCCTGCAATCTATGAAGTGAAATCAGGTGAAACCTATAAACAAGCGATTCAAATGGCGGGTGGTTTTACTGCCAATGCTTACAGTGACCAAATTGAAGTCAAACGTTATGCAGCGAAAGGTGCGCGTGACGCATTAACTCTTAACTTCAGCCAGTCACACGATCAACAAATCAAAGTCAAAGATGGTGACGCTGTTAATGTACTGAAGAAGAGTGAAGAACTAACTCGTTACGTACAAATCGAGGGTGACGTACGCCATCCTGGCTTCATCGAATGGAAGAGCGGTCTGCGTGTCGCTGATTTGTTCCAATCGGTAGATACGTCATTTAATTCTACTGCCGACGTTAACTATGCTGTTGTTGTTCGTGAGATTAACCCACAACGTGATATAGAGGTTTATCAAGTTAATCTGGCGAACGCGATTCTTTCTCCAAGTAGCAAAGATAACCTAAAGCTAAATTCACGTGATCGAGTGCTGGTTTTTAACCGCTTCAATAATGAAGACCTAGATACACTAGCGGATCAAGATACGGTGACGAAAGCGAAAACGCTTGAGCAGGCTCAATTTAAAGCCGAACTGGACCAACAAAAAGAGCAAGAAGTGATGAGCTCTTCTGTTGCCATATCCTCAGCGACAGACAATATGGCATTGGGGCAACCTTCTACTGAAGAATCAGAACAGCCGAAAATTATCTTCCGTGGAAAAGAAATAACCAAAGAAGATTTTGATGCGTTGAAGCAGAATACTCGCCGTACGTTGCTTGCTCCGGTACTTTTACAACTTCAACAACAATCTCGTTTAGGTTTAGCGCCACAAATCGCCGAAGTATTCGGTGAGGTTAAACACCCAGGTCGTTATCCATTAACGCCTCGCATGTCGGTGTCTACTTTAATCGAAGCTGCAGGCGGTCTAACTTACAACGCATTTTCTATTAATGCTGAACTGGCTCGCACCGTGATCAGCAGTAAGGATGAACGTGCTTCGATCGACGTAGAACGTATTGACTTACGTAAAGCGATTCAAGGAAGCACCGCAGATGATGCCATCCTTGTTGGCCGTGATCGCCTGAACATTCTCGAAAAACCTAATGTTAAACTGCAAAGCACAGTTACCTTGCAAGGTGAAGTTCGCTTCCCTGGAACATATACAGTTCGTCAAGGTGAGACCTTAGGTGAGTTGCTTGAACGTGCTGGTGGTTTGACCGAATTTGCACATCCTCAAGGGGCTATCTTTACTCGTGAGGCTTTACGTCTTCAAGAACAAAAACTGCTTAATCAATATGCTGCAGATATGCGCGCAGAAACAGCAAAGAAAACCTTCCGAGCAGATAGTAATATGGGGTCGGTGATCTCAGATCCAGAGAAAACCCTTAAGTTTGTAGAAGAAGCGAGTAAGAGCAAAGCGCTTGGTCGTATGGTTGTTCAGCTTAATCGAATTACTAAAGGTGAACGCTCTGCCGACTTTATGTTGGAAGACGGCGACTTTTTGTTCGTACCTACCTTCCGCAATACGGTTTCAATTATGGGCGAAGTTCAAGTCCCAATTACATATTTGTTGGACAACAAACTAGACGTTGGTGATTATTTGAACAAAGCAGGTGGTGCTAAAAAACAAGCGGATGAAGACCGAATTTTCGTAGTTCGCGCAGACGGCTCTGTCTACAAACCAACGTCTGGCTACTGGTTTGGTAATAATAATGAAGAGCTAAAAGCAGGCGACACAATTGTAGTTCCAATTGATACCGACTACCGAGATGCATTGAGCACCTGGACTGCTGCTACCCAGATCCTATACCAAACTGGTGTAGCGATAAACGCTCTTAAGTAGTAGGTGAATAGTAAAGGTTACCTTCAGTTATGATAGTAACCTTTGTATTTTTATTTGAGTGAACTAAAACGCCAGGTGTTACATTTCACTTTTTATGGAGTATGTATTTTGTCAAAAAATATATTTGACGATGATATTAACCTCAAAGAAATCTTTGACGTTCTTTGGAGCAAGAAATTATTTATCTGTCTGACCACACTTACATTTGCCGTAGCTTCAGTGGTCTATGCGTTGAATGTTCCTAATATATATAAAGCAGATACGTTGCTTGCTCCTGCAGAAAGCTCTGGAGGGAATCAGTTATCCCAAATGGCAGCTCAATTTGGCGGCCTAGCAGCTTTAGCGGGAGTCAATTTGGGTGGTAATGATTCAAATCAAACAGAATTAGCGGTTCAGGTAATGAAGTCTCGTAATTTTGTTGAAGGGTTTATTAAAAAGCATGATCTTTTAGTACCTCTTATGGCTGCAAAAGGTTGGGATCTGGGAAAGAATATGCTTTTAATTGATGATGAGGTGTACGACGAAAGCTCTGATACTTGGCTAAGAGAACCAAGTGGATTGCGAGGCTCTAAACCTTCATCACAGGAGGCATATGAAACCTTCATTAAAAATGTTCTAAAAGTAAAGCAAGATAAAGAAAGCGGACTATATTCTGTATCCATAATGCACTATTCGCCATTTATTGCAAAGGAATGGGTCAATTGGATAGTTCAAGATATAAACAAGGTAATGCGAGAGCGGACTATTTCCGAAACTTCACAGAATCTTGAATATTTGAATCAACAACTTGCAAAAACTGCGATTGCAGATATGCAAAGTACTTTCTATAAGCTAATTGAAGAGCAAACAAAAAGTCTGATGTTGGCTGAAGTACAAGAAGAATTTGTCTTCAAAGTGATTGACCCAGCCGTTGTACCAGAAGAAAAAACACAACCAAGTCGGGCGATTATCTGCATTTTGGGAACATTTTTAGGTGGATTCCTTAGTTGTATTATTGTTTTAGTTCTGCATGTCTATAGAAAGCAAAAACAACTTACAAGTTGATATGCCTACCCATAAAGTACTCAAAGGAATTATGTAGTAATTATGAAAATACTAGTAACTGGTGGTGCTGGTTTTATTGGCTCTGCAGTCATAAGACACATCATTCGTGATACCCAGGATACCGTCATTAACTTAGATAAATTGACTTACGCTGGTAACTTAGAGTCCTTGGCGGAAGTATCGGATAGTGAACGTTACCATTTTGAACATGTTGATATTTGTCAACGTGAAGAGCTTGATCGCGTATTTGCGAAGTATCAACCTGATCTCGTAATGCACCTTGCGGCTGAATCTCACGTAGACCGTTCCATTGATGGACCTGCGGCATTTATTGAAACCAATGTTATGGGAACGTATCACCTTCTGGAGTCGGCTCGTCAATATTGGTCGACACTGGATGATAAACGCAAAGCAGCTTTTCGTTTCCATCATATTTCTACCGACGAAGTGTATGGTGACCTAGAAGGTACGGATGATTTGTTTACTGAAACCACATCCTATGCGCCGAGTAGCCCGTACTCCGCTTCTAAAGCGTCCAGCGATCATCTTGTTCGAGCGTGGCAGCGCACCTACGGTTTTCCTACGTTGGTGACCAACTGCTCGAACAATTATGGACCTTACCACTTCCCAGAGAAACTGATCCCACTGATGATTTTGAATGCCTTAGATGGCAAGCCGTTGCCTGTGTACGGTAATGGTATGCAAATCCGTGATTGGCTGTTCGTCGAAGATCATGCTCGCGCACTCTACAAAGTCGTGACAGAAGGGGAAATTGGCGAGACATACAATATCGGTGGTCACAATGAAAAAGCGAATATTGAAGTCGTGAAAACCATTTGCTCGCTACTTGAAGAATTTCGACCAAACAAACCTACAGGTGTCGAATCTTATGAATCTTTGATCACATATGTGAAAGACCGACCAGGGCATGATGTACGCTATGCAATTGATGCAACAAAGATTGCTCAAGAGCTTAACTGGACGCCGGAAGAAACATTCGAAAGTGGCATTCGCAAAACCGTTGAATGGTATCTAAACAATCAGCAATGGTGGCAACGTGTGCTTGATGGCTCATACAGCCTTGAACGATTAGGAGCGGGTGAATAATGAAAGGTATTATTCTTGCTGGTGGTTCTGGTACTCGTCTATACCCAATCACGCGAGGCGTATCTAAGCAGTTACTGCCTGTATACGATAAGCCAATGATCTACTACCCACTGTCGGTACTTATGCTTGCTGGTATTCGTGAGATTTTGGTGATTACCACTCCTGAAGACCAAGAAGGCTTTCAGCGCTTGCTTGGCGATGGTTCTGACTTTGGTATTGAACTGCAATATGCAATCCAACCTACTCCAGATGGTCTCGCTCAGGCATTTATTATCGGTGAAGAGTTTATCGGCGACGAGTCAGTTTGCTTAGTGCTAGGTGATAACATCTTCTATGGACAAGGCTTTTCGCCAAAGCTTCAACAGGCTGCAGCACTGACTGAAGGTGCAACCGTTTTTGGTTATAAAGTCAAAGATCCTGAGCGTTTTGGGGTTGTTGAGTTTGATGATGAGATGAGAGCGCTTTCCATTGAAGAAAAGCCTAAGAATCCGAAATCTAACTGTGCAGTTACCGGGCTGTATTTCTATGATAATGATGTCGTAAACATTGCGAAAAGTATTGAACCTTCCCATCGAGGTGAGTTGGAAATTACCAGTATCAACCAAGCTTATTTAGAAAAAGGTAAGCTGAAGGTAGATATTCTAGGTCGAGGCTTTGCTTGGCTAGATACAGGCACGCACGAAAGTCTGCTGGAGGCTGCGCACTTTGTCGAAACGATTGAAAAAAGGCAAGGTTACAAAGTTGCATGTCTCGAAGAGATTGCTTACCGTCAAGGTTGGCTGACTCAAGAGAACATTAAAGCTGCGGGTAAGGCGCTCTCCAAAAATGATTATGGCCGTTACCTACTAGAACTATCGGAAGAATAAATGTCAATTGCTCCACTAATATCGTTCCAGAAAATAGGGGATGAGCGTGGCTCTTTAGTTTCACTAGAGCAGAACGGTAACATTCCTTTTAAGATCAAACGTATTTATTACATTTTTGATACTCAAAGTGATGTATCAAGAGGTTTTCATGCTCACTATAATTTAGAGCAAATCGCAATTTGCCTGAAAGGTAATGTGACCTTTTTGATTGATGATGGTGAGAGGAAGGAGCAAGTAACACTTTCATCCCCAGATGTCGGTCTACATATAAAAGGCCTTAAGTGGCGAGAAATGCATGATTTCTCAGAAGACTGTGTGTTAATGGTTGTAGCAAGTGAGCTGTATGACGAAGCGGATTATATTCGTGATTACGACTCGTTTCTTGAAGAGGTCAAAAATGAGAGTTCATGCGCTTAGCGATGTAGCAACATCCGATATTGGTGAAGGTACGTCTATTTGGCAATTTGCTGTCGTGTTAGCGGGGGCGAAAATTGGTCGAGACTGTAACATTTGTGCACATACATTTATCGAGAATGATGTGGTGCTTGGCGATAGAGTCACTGTTAAATGCGGTGTTTATCTCTGGGATGGGATTGAAATCGGTGATGATGTTTTCATCGGCCCCGCGGCGGCCTTTACGAATGACAAGTTTCCTCGTTCGAAAGTTTGGCCAGATGAGTTTCCGAAAACAAAACTTCTATCAGGTGCTTCTATCGGTGCTAATGCAACGATTTTACCAGGTGTTACTATAGGAAAAAACGCGATGGTTGGAGCGGGAAGTGTTGTTACACGCTCAGTGCCTGATTATGCTGTTGTAGTTGGTTCTCCAGCCAAGATAGTACGTTATGTAGAGAAAGATAATGGTTAATTTTTTAGAGCTAAAGCGCTTAAATGCCGAGTACGAAAACGAATTAAAACAAGCTTGTGCGCGAGTGATAGAGTCTGGTTGGTATATTCTTGGTGCTGAAACAGAAAAGTTTGAGCAAGAGTTTGCAAATTATTGTGGTGTAAAGCACTGTATTGGCGTCGCAAATGGTCTAGATGCGCTGACGTTGACATTGAAAGCTTGGCGAGAACAAGGAAAGATCAACAAAGGTGATGAAGTTATCGTCCCAGGGAATACCTATATAGCATCAGTGTTGGCCGTTACTGAAGCTGATTTAGTGCCTGTGTTTGTGGAGCCAAATGAGGTAACTCATAACATTTGTCCTAAAGCGATTGAAGCAGCGATCACAGATAAAACTAAAGTGATAATCCCTGTACACTTGTACGGTCAATTAGCAGATATGCCGACAATTATGGCTCTTGCTACTAAGCACCAACTATTAGTGCTAGAAGACAGCGCTCAGTCCCATGGTGCCGAACTCGAAGGAAAGAGATCAGGGGCTTGGGGAGATGCATCTGGTTTTAGCTTCTACCCGGGTAAGAATTTAGGTGCATTAGGTGATGGTGGTGCCATTACAACTGATGATGATGAGTTGGCGGAGACACTGCGTGCGCTTCGTAATTATGGATCACACATAAAATATCAAAACCTTTACAAAGGTTTGAATAGCCGACTAGATGAGATGCAAGCGGCAATGCTATCGGTGAAGCTTAAGTACCTTCCTGCTCAAACTAATGCACGACAAAAACTAGCAGAGTTTTACTTGAGAGAGATAAATAACCCATACGTAACTTTGCCTGAAGTAACGGAACCTTTAGCACACGTATGGCATTTGTTTGTTGTGCGAACTCCTAATCGTGAAGCGCTCGTTGAGCATTTGACAGAGTGTGGTATTCAGACGCAAGTTCATTATCCTATTGCTCCCCATAAGCAGCAGGCTTACAGTGAATTGAATCATCTATGCTTGCCGATGACTGAGCAACTACAAGAGGAAGTCCTTTCTCTACCGATGTCGCCTTATTTAACCGAGCAAGAGAGAACAGCTGTTGTCGAGGCAATAAATAGCTTTAAAAGTTAGTTTATTCTTGAGCTTATATAAAGAAGACGTGAACACGTCTTCTTTTTCTTTTATTGAAAGAATAGAAAATTGAACTTAATAAAAACATCATTTTTAACTCTAATAGCTACTGTAATACGACTAATTTCTGGCTTGGTTATTAATAAAGCTATATCTGTATTTATCGGCCCATCTGGCTTGGCATTAATAGGACAATTTCAGAATTCACTTACTGTTGTACAAACAATAGCTAAGGGGGGTATAAATACAGGCGTAACTAAGTATACTGCAGAATACAAAGAAGAGAAAGATAGGAAAGTACTCTGGAGTACCGCCTTCTCGATAACACTATTATCGAGTATGACGGTTAGCTTTTTCTTGTTTATATTTTCCAAAAAAATGTCGGAGTATATATTTTCAACCGAAAATTATTCCTATGTTATAAGTGTTTTAGCATTCACACTAATTCTTTTCACAATCAACCAACTGTTTCTTTCGATATTAAACGGCAAGAAAGAAATAAAAAAATACATATCTATAAATATTAGCCAAAGCCTTTATGGATTATTTTCTACAACGCTGCTAATTTATTTCTTTGCTCTTGATGGGGCACTTGTGGCGTTAGTTACAAATCAGTCAATAGTATTTGTGATAATGATTTACAAATATAAAAAAGCTAATTTAATAAACAGGGACATATTAAGGATAAACTTTAGTAAGTTGTATACTAATAAACTGCTGAAATATTCTCTAATGACATTAGTTACCGCTTTCACAATTCCAGTCTCATCATTAATTATTCGAAACTATATTGGAGAGAACTTATCTTGGGATGAGGCAGGGTATTGGCAAGCAATAACATATATATCGACCATGTATTTGATGGTCATCACAACAGCATTGAGTACCTACTACCTTCCAAGGTTGTCTGAACTAAATTCTTCAAGAGAGCTAAAATTAGAACTAATTCAAGGCTACAAATTTATTATTCCATTGGTTGTATGCCTATCAGTAATTATTTTTATATTAAAAGATTTTATTGTTTGGTTATTATTTTCTGAAGAATTTAAACCAATGCTAGTTCTGTTTAAATGGCAACTTGTTGGTGATGTGCTAAAAATAGCGTCTTGGCTGTTATCATACCTACTTGTAGCAAAAGCTATGATGAAGCACTATATAATAAGTGAGATATTTTTTGCTTTGTCACTTACAGTATTATCTATGATTTTTGTAGAAAAATTCGGTCTTGTTGGTGTTACATATGCTTATGCAATAAACTATGTTATATATTACTTTATGATGTTGATCATAGTTAAAACAACTATTTTTTCTAAAAAATAAACTTAAATTTATAACGTGGCAGGTTTATGAAAATACTAATCTGGGGTGAGTACAGTGGATTCGGGCGCTCTTTGAAAAAAGGCTTTAGAGAAATCGGTTTAGATTGTGATGTTTTTAGTCCAACAGGCGATAACTGGAAAGATATTTCAGTAGATATATCACTGAAGAAGAATAATAAGATTGGAAAGATACTTGAGCTAATAAGACTAATCCCAACCTTCTTAAAATATGACCGAATAATATATATGAATCCAAGTTTTTTGGGGTTTGCTAATGCCGGGCCTTTATTTATATTGATATTCTTTCTATTTAGAAAAAAAACATATCTATTAGCATGTGGAGCAGATAGAGCCTATATAACAGCTGGTGAAAAAGGCATTTTAAAAAGATGGGTTTATACTGGGATATCGTACCCAAGACCTAACTTTTATTCTACTTGGAAAGATAAGTTAGCACATCATCTTTGTGCGATGAGTGTTAAGAAAATTGTTCCAATAATGTACGATTATGAACTCGCTTGGAAAAACACATATTATGCGAAAAAGTTAACTAAAGTTATACCTCTCGCATGTGAAGTTCCTGAAGTTCGTATTAATCCAAAAATTACAGACTATAATCGTATTGTAATATTGCATGGGCGTACTCGGCCTGAAATCAAAGGTAGCGATGAAATTCTAAAAGCGCTACAAAAAGTGAAAGAAACCTATAATAATGTGGAAATAATTTCACCATATCAACTACCTCAAAAAGAGTATCTAGATTTAATGTTAAATGTAGATATTGCAGTAGACCAATGCAAATCAAATTCATATGGAATGAATGGTGTCTACTCTATGCTAAGAGGTCATATATTAGTCTCATCATTTGACGAAAAGGCAAGAGATAAAATTACAAATGGTGCAGAAGCGCCTGTATATGACATAGTTGAAGACGAGGATGTTATTTTTGATGTTGTTTCTGCGCTCATCAAAAGAACGGATCTTGATAAATTAAAAGAGATGAGTATAAATTACGCTTACAATTATCATGAGCCTAGTTTAATTGCAAAAAATATATAGAGATTGTTTTTGATGAAAGCTGCTAATGGTCTAGTATCAGTAATTGTTCCTTATTACAATGACTCTAAATTCATTGCTGATTGCTTAAATAGTGTTACAAGTCAGACTATAACGCCAAAGGAAATAATTATTATCGATGATTATTCCAATGATAGTGAAAAGTTAAACGAAATTGTTGAAGAAATTTCATTATCCTCTAATGTGAGTATTAGATTTTTCGTAACAAAAATAACATGAATGGTGCCTATAGTAGAAATAAGGGAATGCAAATAGCTGAGGGCGACTTTGTTGCGTTGATTGATGGGGATGATTATTGGAAGAAAAATCACATAGAAGAGAACTTAAAATTTTTGATAGAAGAGAAGTGTGATTTTGTCTACTCTAACGTGCTTTATAAGTACGAGTCGAAATTTATAGAAAGAAAAGTTATTGACGCTAACGTATTGACTAATAAATTTGATGCGTTACTCATATCTCCCCCTCAAACAGGCTCATTCTTCTTTAGAAGAACGCTATCAGAGAAAGTTAAATTTGATGAGAAATTAAAAAGACACCAGGATTATCAATTTTTCTGTGATGTCCTTTCAAGTCAATTAATTGCTTTGTACAATAATAAAACAACATCTGTTTATCGTGTTCCAGTAAAAGCAGTAAACGGAAGGAAGAAAGTTGATTATGAGTCAATATTAAATTTTTGGGAAGATAGGAAACATCTTTTCAGTCCTAATCGATTATCTAAGTTTATAACCAAAACAACAAAGTTTATTATAATTGATGATTATGATTTCTTCAGTGGTAATTTCAAAAGATTTACTTTGACCAAAAAACTACAAGATAGCAAAAGATTAAGATTTCTTATTGGCACTAAATCATATAGGAAGAAAGCTCTATTTGTCTTATTGTATATATTGGCATTTGAGCCTTCTGAAATAAAAGATAAGATCATTAACTACTCAAAGAAAACTGTATAATGCTCTGGATTGTAATTTTTATATTCATGTTGGTTATGCTCTCCTTTAAATACGCTAATACAAAGCTAGTTGGTAAAGGTGCTCACCCAATAGGTTTCGTTTTCATAATTCAAATTTTTGTTTTCTCTTTACCTGGTGTCTTGCTCATATCATTTTTTGATTTTTCTTCTTATCGATATCGTGGTATTGACTATTTTGTTTTAGAGCGCATCGGTTTTTGGTATCTTTATTCAATTGCAATAATATTTCTTGTTAATATAGCATTGGTCTATATATCGCCACCCAGAAATTATCAAAAAGCTGTATTGTTAGATTATGATGAAGTAAAAGCAAAGCAAAAGTGTAACATATTGCTTTTACTATCAGCAGTTACTGTGTTTTATTACCTTTTTGTATTACCAGAAAGTCCTTTATTGCTTGCTCTTAAGGGAAAGGTTGCTGAGGCGTATTTACTGAGGGTTGAGTATCAAAATAATTTTGGTAAGTATAACCCCAAATATATAACGCCCGTTATAAACTTTCTGATGACATTTCAGTTCTTCTACATATTCTATTGTTTTTTGAAGCATAAAGTCGTTGGTAAAAAGACACTAGTTATTTCATTTGTTTTTTCTGCAATATTTCTATCTCTTAATATAATTAAAAGTAAAGTTCTTTTTTTAATTCTTATAGCAGCATTTATGTATCTAGCTTTTACCGGAAGGTATAAGAATTTTCTATATCTAATTTTGTTTTTTACTATAGTTCTTGTGTTGTCATATGTTTTTACTATGGAATCTGATATTGATGGGTTGTTTAACATTATATACGAACGTGTTTTTATAGCTCAAAACCAAGGTTTTTACCATATGATAAACTCGATTGAGCCTAGCTCAAAATATCAATGGGAAGGGATGTTATTTATTAATAGATTCGGTATTTACCCTGAACATGCAGATGTTGATGTTCTTCCTTATATATATAATAATTATACCAATATAGTCAATTCAAATTCTTATTTCTTAGGTCAGGCTTGGTCAATGTTTGGAACGGTTGGGTTAATTATCTCTCCTTTCTGTGTTGGTTTTTTTATATACACTGTTGTCAAAGTGATAGACAAAATAATTGGCTATGCTCCAGGTTTTGGTGTCGCATATTTGTTTACGTTTCTTCCCACACTAAGAATAAACCAAAAGTTTTCAGACTTTTTATTTGGTCGGGAGTTTATCATTAGCCTTGTTTGTTTTGCCATTTTAGTATGTGTGGTTTCTATTTTATCAAGAATAACTTATAAAGATGAATAATTAGGATGAAAAAAGTTTTATGTTATGCACCTGTATCATCAGGTCATCTTCAAAAGTGGATCTCGAAGTTTGATAGTGAATTTGAGATAGTGGTTGTTACACTACACAACGACAAAGCCTCATTTGCTAGAAATGAGGCAATACGAGTAGTTTCTTTGCCCAGATTTGTTAATAATCGTCTAGACTTTTTTTTAAACCTCCCATTATTGCAATGGATATTTTTAAAGGAAAAGCCAGACTTAATATACGCAAGCTACTTCTCATCTTACGGTCTCGGTTCTGCATTTTTATTTTCTAGATGTAAGAAAATATTATCGGTATGGGGGACAGATGTTAACTCCATTCCAACACGTCCTAATTGGTTCAAAAAGCTTGCTCGATTAGCATTGAAAAGATTCTCTTGGATTAATGCGCCAGCAGAGCACATCAAAGAAAAACTAGTTCAATTAGGTGCTGAGCCTAATAATGTTGATGTCTTTCAGTATGGGGTATTGACCGAAAAATATAAGCTCGATTTTCAGAAAAAATTTCGGGAAAGTGAAGAACTTAGATTTCTTTCCATAAGAAATTGGGACGAACTATATAATATAGACCTAATCATCAATGCATACTCAGCATATTCGCTACAAACTAACAAAGCTTCAACCTTAACTATAATCGGTCGAGGTAGGCCAGTTGAAGAGCTAGAATCTATAGTATCTAAATTAAATTTTGGTAATGGACGTGTTGATATTGTAGGCTATGTTGATGAATCATCATTGTTGGAACTTTTCAGTAGTCATCAGTTTGTTATTAGCATTCCTGTTATGGATGGTTGCCCATTATCATTGTTGGAATCAATGTGTGCAGGTTTAATTCCTATAGTGTCTGATTTGGACGCAAACAGAGAGTGGCTAGACGATGACCATGCAATATTTGTTGATACAACTAATATAGATACTATTATCGATGGTTTCTCCAAATGTTCGCTTAAATTTGAAGAGCAACGTGAAATATTAGAACATAATCGTAATTTAGTAGTCTCGAATGGCTGTAGAGACGTGAATACAAAGAAACTAAAAGATTCCTTTTATAGGTTTACATCGGAATGAAGTATAGATCAGATATCCAAATATTACGTGGAATAGCAGTAGCTCTGGTTGTTCTTTATCATTTAAATATTTCGACCATTAGAAGCGGATTTCTCGGCGTTGATATGTTCTTTGTTATTAGTGGATTCCTGATGGGGGTGCTATATCAAGGCAAAGATACGATCAGTTTTTTCCAGAGAAGAGCTAAAAGATTACTGCCCGCATATGGAGTCACTCTAATTACTACAGTGCTCGCTTCATGTGTTTTAGTGTTGCCCTCTGAGCTAGACGGTATACTAACTCAGGCTACTGCATCATTGTTTTTAGTTCCCAATATTTACTTTTGGACACAAAATTCCTATTTTTCTTCTGAAAACTTTAATCCCTTACTTCACTTTTGGTCTTTAGGAGTAGAGATTCAGTACTACTTGGTTTTTCCAGTCCTTGTTTATGTTTTTTCTCGATGTAAGCCAGCAAAAGTAATTGTAATTATATTATCAATGATTGCTTGCTTTGCTCTTTTAAAGATATCTACCAAATCAGCATTCTTTATTATGCCATTTAGGGTATGGGAGTTTTTGATTGGTTACGTTGCAGCAGTATCATTCACAACAAACGGTCAAGTAAATAAGAGTAACGCTACGCTATCTATAATAGCAATTTGTCTATTACTTACTTCAATATTTCTCCCAGTCTCAGGCGGAGAAAAAAGTATTTTATGGGGACACCCAGGGTTAGGCGCTTTGTTTGTATGTATAGTTACATTCTTAATCATAGTTAATGGTATTCCAAAATATTTAGTTGAAAGTAAAGTAGGGAAAACTTTGATTTGGTTAGGAGACCGCTCTTATTCAATTTATTTAGTGCATTTCCCCTTAATCTTGTTGTACACATACACTCCATTTGAGGTCAATGCAAATTTCTCTCTCTCCTATTTAGAAATATTTACATTATTGGTCGCGACTCTTATTCTATCTGTTTTGCTGTATGAATTGATAGAAAAACAAAGGATGTTTAAAGCTTCAAGAAAAACAGCGATAATCCTTTATACCGCTGCTGTTTTGAGTATCGTGGTTGGTAGTCAAGTTCCAAGCTTAATGTATCTTAATGAAGAGGCTAAGGTTTTCTTTGCATTAAAGGACCGAAGTAACTATCGCTGTGGGACGTTGAACCGATTAATGTCACCGACAAGTCCTGTTTGTGAACTAACAGGGCTTGATGAGAAAGATAATACAGAGAATGTTCTACTGGTTGGTAACAGTCACGCAGATGCAATTAAGAAAGAGTTTACAGAAGTTGCAGAAAGTCAGAACATCAGAGTTTATTTCATGGTGTCAAATCGTCCCCTAATGACACGTTCTGGTATAGATGTTAACTCGGTAATGAAAGTTGTTGAAAAACACCATGTTGATAAAATTGTCCTTCATTATAAATTTCATGACATAAAAATTGAAACTGTTAAGGAATTACTAGCAAAGGCTACGCTGGCCAATGTAAGAGTAGCATTTATAGAGCCTGTTCCTATTTGGAATGAAAGTGTACCTAAAGCGGTCTATTACAAGAACTCTCTTTCACAAACTCTTGAAGATTATAAACGTACTCATGAAAGCTATCTAAAAGGCTTATCTATGCTAGCAAATAATACTAATGAGTTTCGATTATTTCCTGTTAGTCGTGTATTCTGCACTCCAGACTGTAACATTAAAGATGAACAAGGCAATCTGCTCTACTTTGATAGCAATCACCTGACTTTGAGTGGTGCCAAAAAACTAGAGGATGTAATTGAAAGGGTGCTGCTTTGGAGGTAGTTGTGGTTCAATTTGGGGCTTTAAGTAATACCTAAATCATCAATGAAAGGTAACGTTGTTAGATGAGTTCACTAGTCTCAATAATTATGCCAACATACAACTCAGAATGTACTGTTGTTGAGAGCATACAGAGTGTATTAGCCCAAACATATAAAAATTGGGAACTGATAATAGTAGATGATCGATCATCGGATAAGACTTGGGAAGTTGTTACAGGCTTTGCAGGACAATACGATAATATCCATGTTTATCAGAATGAAAAAAATCAAGGGGCAGGCGCAAGTCGTAATGTTGCGATAGAACAAGCAAAAGGCCGCTTTATTGCCTTTTTGGATTCGGATGACCTCTGGACAGAAGATAAACTGTCAGAGCAAATCGCGTTCATGCTCGAAAATGATTATCCGCTGACATATACGCACTACAGTCGTTTTAATAGTGACGAAGAGCTGAATGTCGTCACTGCACCTGAGTACACGACCTACAAAAAGTTGATGTACAGCAATGTCATTGGCTGCCTTACGGCGGTGTATGATACTAAGGTGTTAGGTAAGCGTTATATGCCCTTGATTCGAAAGCGTCAGGATATGGGACTATGGCTGGAAATCTTAAAAGATACTCCGAAAGCTTACTGTTTACCTAAGACATTAGCGAAGTACCGTATGGATAGTGGCATGACATCAAATAAATTCAGCGTGTTGTCATATCAGTGGCGCTTCTACAGAGACGTTGTAGGATTGAACATACCGAGAAGCATGTTTACCTTTTCAGTTTATGCCGTAAAAGGCACGATGAAACATCGCTCGAAAAGAAAGTCATAGTGAATTACATGACGAGTAAGTTGCCGATCACCATAAAAATGACAAAAAAAAAGAGCCATCACTCAGTGATGGCTCTTTTTTTTTGTCTTTGTATTCTTAGCTAAAGGCTTGAATAGCTAGGTTCTAGCGGCCCATACCGAACAGAACCGTTTTCACGGTAAGAAGCAATATCTTCACTTCCATTTTCCAGTTCTGATGCTTGATGTAGTAAATATCGTATTTATGCTTCCACACCGCATCTTCAACAGAAGCACCGTATGGATATTTTACTTGAGCTAAGCCCGTCACACCTGGTTTAACTGCGTGACGAAAGCGATAGTAAGGAATCTCTTTTTCCAGCTCTGCGATAAACACTTCACGTTCTGGGCGAGGGCCTACCATAGACATCTCGTTTCTCCAGACATTGATAAGTTGTGGTAGCTCATCAATACGAGTCTTACGGATAAATTTACCTACGCGAGTAACACGAGCGTCATTCTTGGTCGCCCATTTCGCACCGTCTTTCTCGGCATCGTTTCGCATAGATCGGAATTTAATAACATCGAACTCTTCGTTGTATTGACCAGTTCGGCGCTGCTTAAAGAAAACCGGGCCTGGTGATTCTAACTTAATAAGAAGAGCAGTAATCAAACCTACTGGGATAGCAACCCATGCCAACATAAAGACGAAAAGAAGGTCAATAGCACGCTTTTGCCAACTGTTCTTACGGTTAGATAGAATCGAGAACGCCTTTTGATGTAGGAAGTAGCCGCTATGCAGTAGTTCTGTCTCTGTGTAACCAAGGCGACGGTCAAAGTAGCTAACCAATGGCTCAACCCAAGCGCCAAGCTCTGTGGCAGCAACAAGATAAGCTTGCTGTTCGCTGTCTAGGTGTGAGCTTCTAAAATGACAAAGTGTCTTATTCTTAAAGTCACGAATTGCATAGTTATTGATCTGCGCATTGATCTCAGGGTGCCTTTCCAACACTAAAGAGATCTTCTCTTCATCTGAAGCCGGACAGTAAATGTAAAGGCAAGCATCTTGTGTGCCTGCGGCTAACTCGTCCAACGCTGATGCAATGCTAATTGAATTATTCTTAGATAATTCAGTGGCTTCTCGTTCTTGAAGCGTGTTACTGATACTGTCTGTCATAGAATGGGATATTTTAATGTTCGACTAGCCAATTACTAACAAGTCGAGGATTATAATTTATTTCGTACTGAAATTATATCCCCATATTCACAACATGCTCGTAACTTCGTTAAATTATTTGAATAATAGAAGCACTTAAACTCCGAATTATACAGAAAATTTTTGATTCCTCTGATAGAAATAGCGTGTCATATTTGGCTTTTATAGAATACTTCGCAAGTAGTAAAATAAGCTCAAACAAGGAAGCGCAACTAAGCAAGGACGTGATGATCCAGTGCAGTTAAGAGGTGATGTAACTCATGTTTAGCTTTACCTTCTCCATGAATAAGATGTATCTCTTTTGGGGCTACTGGTATTCCTTCTACAAAATTCAATAAATCCCCTTGGTCTGCATGCGCAGAGTAACCAGACATCGTATGTACCTGAGCTTGCACATTAATTATCTCATCATCAATCCCCACTTCTTTAGCTCCGCTTTGTATATCTTGACCTAACGTGCCTTCTGCTTGGTAACCAGCAAATAACACATCATTACGCTTATCCGGCAACAATGCTTTTAGGTAATTGACCACTCGGCCCCCTTCACACATCCCAGAAGCTGCAACTACAATAGCCGGTTCCGCAGTACTGGCGAGGCGATTTACTAGTAACTATTCACCCAGGAGCTATTGACAGCAAATTTATGTGACTGAGTTAACTTGATCCCACATTCAACTTGAGTGATCTTTTTGTGGTGGCAATCTGGAGGTATGAATAAGAAAACATTACCTCCACCGCCAGATTTCGATTCGCCTGAAGAGGCGAAAGATATCATCCACTTTTTATGGAATAAGTTGGCTGAGCTTGAAGATAGGCTAAACCAAAATAGTCGCAACTCTTCTGTGCCATCATCTCAACAACCCCTGCATAATAAAGCTAAAAATACTTCGCCGAATCGGAAGAAATCTGGAAAAAAGCAAGGAGCTCAACCAGGTCATAAAGGCAATCGCCGACTGCTTCATCCTATTGAAGAGAGCGCCTCGGTTGAGCAATATTTACCGAATAAGATATGCCACTGCGGTGGGTGTGTTATTCCAAATAGAAAACCTTATAAACGACACCAAATCTTTGACTTGCCAGATATCTCATACACGCTTGTTGAACATCAAATTTTTAAAGGCGAGTGCTCATGGTGTGGTGATAAGCATCAAGCGGAGCTTCCAGAGTCTGTGCCCGATGTTCAAATGGGGCCAAATCTACATAGCTTTATCGCAATCCAAGCGACGCAGCACCACCAAAGCATAGGTAAAATACAATCTATGCTGAAAGACGTCTTCCAGCTTAACTTCTCAACAGGTGCAATATCTGCGGCGCAAGGACGAGTCACTGAATACTTAGCTGATACTCATACTCAAATCCATGACACAGTAAAAGCATCTAAACTGATTATGGCTGATGAGACTTCACATCAGCGCAATAATGATAAACGCTGGATGTGGGCCGCACTCAGCAATAACGTAGCCTTTTTCCAAATTAACAGCGGAAGAAACCAACATGCTGCCAAACGACTACTTGGTGAAGCGGTTTCACACCTTTTAGTGACTGACCAATATTCTGCCTACAAATATATCGACGAATCTAAGCGCCAATTATGCTGGGCTCACATATTAAGGAACGTCATCGCTATCGAGGAAAGCGTTTGTCCTGAAAACCAAAAAATCGGAGACAAACTCGCTTTAATCGCTCATAGCGTATTCAGGTGTCATCACCGATATATCGAAGAAGAAATTACCGAAAGCCAATATTACCGCCGACTCAGGCGGTTACGAAAGAGCTGGCTTCATTGGCTCAAATTGGGTAGTTATCAATGCTCAAAACGATATCGAGGTAGATGTCGAAATCTCATCGCTGATGATGCTATGGTCTGGCGGTTTATGGACGACTCCGAGTGCCCGTTAACAAACAACGCAGCGGAGCGAGTTCTCCGTAATTACATACTGATGAGGAAGTGTTGTTACGTGACTCGCTCATATCGAGGCGACCAGTTCCGCGAACGAATGTTCTCGCTGATAGAAACAGCCAAACTTCAGCAGGTCTCTGCTTATAAATGGCTGCGTGAAATCGTCGAACATCACATGTTGAAAGTTGATTATCAGGCGCCAGTATTTTTAGCGTAAACCGTCGTCAATAGCTCATGGGTGAATAGTTACATTTACTAAGCGCAAATGTTCACTATGATTCTCAATCGTAATACACTGTTCAAACGCCAAAGGATGACGATGGTTACCCAAGCGTTGCTTTGCTTCTTTCCCCCAAAGCTTCTTAAATCGACGATAAGTCTTTGTGACCTTCTTTGCTAAAGGAGAGTCCAGAGTAATCGGAAGTGAATCTTGTAAATCGTGCTGATGAATAAGCTGTTCAATATCAAATAGCAGTTCTTGCGTTCTACCTACACTGAATGCCGGAATTATTATGACACCACCGTCCTCAAGCGCGTGGTTGATGATGGAGAGCAATCTTTGGCTTCGGCTTTCCACGCTCTCATGTTTTTTGTTACCGTAAGTGGATTCGATAAACAGATAATCCGCACGAGTAGGGGAGATAGGGTCTGGCAGAAGCGGCGTATTACTTGGTCCCAAGTCACCAGAAAATACCACCACTTCATTATTAGGAAGCTTAAACTCTATATAAGCAGAACCAAGAATATGTCCCGCAGGCTGAAAGCGAAGATAAGCAAGTTCCTTAAGTGGTAGCCATACGTTGTAATCACAAGGCACTAACCGCTTTTTAATCACATTAAGAACTTGTTCTCTTTGTATCTTGTTTAGCCCTAATTGAAGCTTCAACCCATCTTCCAGCATAAGCGGCACAAGCTCTGCCGTTGCATGAGTGCAGTAGATCTTGCCTTTATAACCCGCCGCCAATAACCAAGGTAAACGGCCAATATGATCGATATGAGCGTGAGTAAGCACCAAGGCCTTTATTCTGTGTACGGAAAACTCGATCTCTAATGCCCGATTTCGCCCGCTAGTTAATGCATCCTTTCCTTGAAAAAGCCCACAATCAATCAAAATTCTGCCTTTAGGCAGCCTGAGTTCATGGCATGAGCCCGTGACAGTCTCTTTTCCTCCGTGGTGAATTACTTCCAATGTCTATCTCCCTAAACATTCTGCTTCAGCTGGCTTTTATATATGCAAAAAATATGAAACTAGATTTGCCAAATTGAGTACCTTTACAGCTCTGAAATTTGCGCCTCATAACGTAAGAGATCTTATCGATTTGTTACACAGAAAAGAGTGAGATTGATACGATGGAGTTAGAGGTGTGTCATAAAATTGACGTCTAGAGCTTACAATGTAATGAAACAAAACTCATATTTATGCACTTGTGTGCGCTTTGATGTTTTGGCTCAACCTCACGTAATTGATTGTCTTTAGATATAATACGTTGGCTGTTTTATAGGATTGACAGCTATTTATCTCGGCTTGGTAGAAACGTGATTATCATTGTCAAAAAAAAGCCAATTTAGAGTAAAATTGCGGCTTTTCGTTGCAACTGGTTTGCTATACAATTTAGCGCGTTGGTTTTTAGAATAAAACCATAGACATTTTGGATGGAATGATTGCCTTTAGGAGCCAGACCTAAGGGCGGTAGCGTACAAAAATCGTCGTCAAGCTGTGCGAGAAGCGCTAAAGCGACTCAAGCAAGGCGGAAAATATAAATAATAATAAGCACCTAGGTGCACTTCTGGCAAGAAGATTCTTGAAAAAACGAGAACGATTACAAAATTGTGTATCCCCAGTCGTCGTGGGGGGGAACTCGACGCTGCCAAAGTGAAGAGTTTTAGTTGGTTAGGCATTGGTACAAATATCTGTTCACTAACTGAGAACTTAACATAGCTATTGAAGCATCCGTGCATCAATAAATATGGTTATGGAATCAGCTCGCCTATAAACACAGGTTTACCGCATTAAATGGGTAAACTTCGTGGTCACCATACTTCTATCTTTATTTCAGCAATTGCTGATGTGACATCGCATACATGTGATGTGGTTTTGTCACGCCCAAAATTTACCTGCTTACAGACCATCTTATGCGGTGAGGCTTAAATGTCGCGGTTTGTTAAGCACTCTCTAACCTGTGATGCAATACAGCCCAGTAGGGAAAGCGGTCGGATGCGTTATAGATTAACTTCAAATTAGTGAATAACACAGTTGGCTAACATGAATAGTGCATATCTATTTGTCTTTATCTTATCTTTTGTCTTGCTCTTTATCTTACGTAAAGTCGCAAAGCGTGTCGGTTT
Source organism: Vibrio sp. B1ASS3 (assembly GCF_905175355.1). NCBI lineage: Bacteria > Pseudomonadati > Pseudomonadota > Gammaproteobacteria > Vibrionales > Vibrionaceae > Vibrio > Vibrio sp. B1ASS3. The sequence continues at coordinate 3,687,931 of NZ_HG992742.1, read as the reverse complement.
AGTGGATAAACCTAATGCGCGTAAACTCCACCAGGGCGTTGTACCATTGGTTGGAGGCATTTCTATCTACCTTACCTTACTCGTCGGGTTTATTTTCTTTATCCCGATGAACGATAACTTGGCACTTTACCTTGTGTGCTCAGCGATATTGATTGTATTGGGTGCCTTGGATGACTATTACGATGTTAGCTTCAAAATTCGTCTAGCCATTCAAGCCGGCATTTCTCTTGCGATGATCCACATTGGTGGCCACAGCTTGCATGATCTTGGCTACTTAATGGGGAGTGAGACTATCGCCCTTAGTGAATTCGCCGGTACCGTGATTACCGTTATCGCAGTGATTGGTGCAATTAACGCCTTTAACATGGTTGATGGTATTGATGGGTTACTCGGCGGGCTTGCCTCAGTAACCTTTACCGCGCTTGGAATCGTATTCGCCTACAGTGGTAACGAGTACCTTGCCACTATCTGCTTGCTCATCGTAACGGCGATGGTGCCATATATCCTTCTTAATCTTGGCTTCCCCCTTGGCCGCCGTTTCAAAATCTTTATGGGTGACGCCGGCAGCATGTTTATCGGCTTCTCTGTGGTGTGGATGCTTATCCGCGGAACGCAAGAGCCAGAAACCATAGCCTTCAAACCAGTGACGGCACTTTGGTTGATTGCACTCCCTTTGATGGACATGGCTACCATCATGATCCGCCGTATTCGTAAAGGTCAATCACCTTTTCAACCGGATAGAGAGCATTTACACCATATTTGTCAGCGCTTAGGGTTATCTTGCCATACTACATTAACAGTACTATGCATAATTTCATCAGTGTTTGCACTTATAGGCATTTTATCTGATGTAAATAATGTAAGTGAAAGTGTTATGTTTATAGCATTTCTGATGTCTTTCTTTGCCTACTTTTTATTCATAAATAATATTTGGCGTTTAACAAAGAAAATAAAGAGCTCTAGGTTTTACAGTAGGGTAAATAATTATTAAGTCGCGTTTATGATTGTCTCTATTAAAGAAGTCTTCAATTTTTTCAGTTTTGCTTTAATACTAATATGGCTATTTTCTGAATACATAAAAGCTGCAACTAATTTAGGAGGGTTAAGTTTAGTTATACCTCTGGTTTTTTACCTTGCTTCTATGTTGTTTTTGTTGTTCACAAAAAGGAATGTAATTAATATTAAATACATATATTTAATTTTTTCTTTTTTTTCGTACCTATTACTCATAACTATAATATCTGTAATCAGAAACCCTTTACTATTTGATATCAAAGGGTTTTTTTTTGTAAGTTGTCAAGTTGTCATCATTTTTATCGTTAATTGTCTTAGGTTACACACTGGATGAAAAGTATAAAAAATACCTATTGTACATAATTTTTACTTTCTTGCTGATGAATACAATAGTGCTTATCCTTCAGTTTTCTTTTGGTGTTGACTTTGTATCAAGATTAGGAATGAAGTATGGAATGGAAACTCACTTTTTCCGTAATAGTAGGCCAACAGGATTAACTAATAGCAGTAATACAATTGGAGGTTTTTCTGTATTTTCATTGTTTATCGCATTATACCTAATAAATACTGGGTATAGAAGTAAAGCACTCGTGAAGAATATTTTATTCCTTTCTATAAGTACAATAATTTTGTCAACTTCAAAACAATCAATATTCTCAATGCTGATTCTATTTTCTTTTTATAGTGGTGTTAACTTTAGGAAAGTAATTTTCGGGATAGTTTTGGGTTCTGTGCTATCTACATTTTTCTTATATTATAACATATATGGAGTTCACGATAAATTTAGCCAATATATCTACATGCTTACCACATCAGATGCTACAGTGAACTTCAATTATGTTGAAACAAGAGCCATGAATTTCTTTAACGCGTTTAGTTTATTTAATGCTAATACGTTTTTGGGTACAGGGTTAGGAACATGGGGCGACTTTTCTGCTTCTTTCAATCAAAACAATTACATACTGCTAGGTTTTAATACCATGTCAGATAGTTATATCAGTCACATTCTTGTTGAGCATGGGATTGGTATTACTTTATATTTGTATTTTGTATTTATCTTTATTGAGAGGAATGAATATAGGTTACTTTTATTTTTAATTACATTGATATTGTTCATGCCATCAATGGGATTTTCTGTCCCTGTTTTTACTGCTGGATTTTGTTTGGCAAATTTATTCATGAAAAAGTCTGAGGAACATAATGAATATATCAAAAATTAGAACCATACTCAGAGAGCTTGTTATAAGAGCTAATTTATATCTACTGTGTTCAGTATATAAAATGAATATTGACAAAACTGCTAAGGTCTCTTTGAGGGCAAAGATTGATAAAACTTATCCTGAAGGTATAAATATTGGTTCATACAGCTATATATCAAATGGAGCAATGATTTTAACACATGACTTTATAAATAAAAGAAAGCTAAACACTTCAATCGGAAGTCGATGCTTTGTTGGAGCCAACACAATTATTATGCCAGGAATTGCTATCGGAGATGATGTCATAATTGGCGCTGGTTCTGTAGTTACTAAAGATGTAGATGATAAATCTATAGTTGTTGGTAATCCTGCAAAAATAATAAAGAAAAATAACGGCTTGGATTTATATGGAAAGTACAAAAAGTAAAAGTGTCATTTCAGATATAAAACTGTCATTTATTCTTCAGATTGTAACGTATATAGCCCCATTTTTGATTCTCTCCCATGTTACTAAAATATTAGGTGTGGAATTATATGGTATCTATGCAATCGCTTTCGCCATTGTTTCTGTAATTATAATTATTTTTGACTTTGGCTTGTCACTATACTCTATTAGAGAAATAGCTAAAGCATCGAAAGATAAAATAGATGAAATTTTATGCAATAACATAATTGTCAAAATTATGTTGTTTTCATTTTCTATGCCGATATTTTTGTATCTTACATACAATGTTATATATTTTGAAGAAAATTATTGGTTGTTTTGGTATGCATTTGTATTCTCATTAAACCTTGAGTGGTTTTTTCAAGCTATCAGAAAAATTAGTTATCAACTATATCTTAGGGTTATAACGTCGGTAATACAATATGTTATAGTTTATTGTTTCATTCTTGATAAACAAGATGCTTATATTTTACCTTTATCATTGTTTATATCATGGACAGTGAATCTAATTATATCTTTATTTATCATACATAGGCTCGGTTATCGGTATAAGAAACCGTCCTTCCTTAATGTTGTAAATATGATTTCGCAATCAAAATATTTTTATTCCAATAAGGTTTGTATTAATTTAATTAGTAAGTCAGCAACATTTATAATAGGTGAGTTTTCTTCTGCTAAGGAAGCAGCAATATTTGCCATAGCTGAGAAGATATATCTAGTTGGAAGTAATCTTATTCTTTCAGTCAATAGGGTGTTATATCCATACATGGCAAAGGAAAAAGATCTTGCATTTATAAGAAAAATTATTTTTCTCTTTGTTCTTATATCTGCTCCGGTACTTGTATCATCCTACTTTCTCTCCGAATACATAATTAATTATTTCTTTGGTAAAGAGTTTTCCTCATCGGCAAGTGTGCTCTTTTTATTTACCGTTGTATTTATCATTGAAGCTTTGAATGGAATTGTTGGATATCCTGTTTTAGCAGTATACGGTAAAGATAAACTACTGAACAAATCTATTTTGTCGTCAACTGTTCTGCATTTGTCAATACTTTTTACTTTTTATATCCATGACGTTGAAATTACGGCATATAATTATGTGTTGTCATTGATAATATGCTTTTTGTTTGATATGACAATAAGATTCTACTCCTATAGTAAAATTATAAAAAATTAAGGTTTTTAATGAATTTAAATATAGCTGTACAGTGCTCTCCAAACTTTGCGCATCATCCTCATGTAATTCCTATTGTTGATAACTTACTGTTACGTGAAGGAGTCAATATATATATATATTACCTGGACTCATCAGATCTTCATTGTTTTCTGAAGTATAAAAATAATGAAAATGTTTTTTTTATTCAATCTGGAGGGTATGTTCCTCTTAAGTTTGGTTTAATGGTTGAGTTTTTTATCAGATATTTTAGAAATTTTTTAACTAAAATAAATGATCTTAACCTTGAGTTAATAACATCGTTTGGTTTCTTGAAAAAGATGGATGCTATTATATTTACTGACTTAGTTTCTGGGAGGGTTATAAAAAGAATAAACCCTTCAACAAAAGTAATTTGGGCCTTACACGGACCTATTGCTAGCTCACACATGGCCAGTAAATCAATCGAAAAGGTAGATATAATTCTTACGCAAGGTAGACAGACATCAGAATGTTTTTATAAATCTGGGGTTTCAAAAGAAAAAGTTAAAGAGATAGGCTCGGTTAAGTTATCAAGTTTTAACAGTTACACAGATAACATAATATTTAATAACAATAGAAAAACTGTTTTATATAACCCCCACTTTAATTCAAAACTTGGTGGTACTTCCTGGATTAAATTTGGATATGATCTTATAGAATATATTGCTAAATCTAAGGAGTATAATTTGATATTTGCTCCCCATCCGAACCTATCCAATAATATTGATAGATTTATTATTGATAAATATAGGAATTGCGAAAATGTTATCATTGATTTAGGTAGTAATAAAGTTGCTAACTTATTCTATTGTGAAGAAACAGATATATATATTGGTGATATTAGTAGTCAAGTATTAGAGTTCATTTATCTAAAAGAAAGAAAGTTAATATTCTTTGATGATGAAAATGTTTCAGATGAATCTAAACGAATACATGAACTCGGTGTTGTGATAGAGCGCCTTGATGAACTAAGTCATGCTTTAACGTTGGAGTTTACTGAAGAAAACAAACTTAGGCAGCGAGATTTCATTAATAATGTTTTTTCTAATAATATAGATTCTTCGGCTAAAGCTGCTTCTGATATAATTTATGAATCAATATGGGATAGGTAATGAGAATAAAAAATGTATTACTAATTTCTAATATGTATCCAAGCGAAAGCTTTCCATATTTTGGCTCATTTGTTAGAAATATCGAATTCGAACTAATAAAAGAAAACTTTAAAATTGATAGAGTTGTTATTGATAAAAAATATGAATCTAAATTTAAAAAAATAGTAGCATATATTAAATTCTATATTGACATTATTAGGAATGTCTTATTTGAAGATTATGATTATATTTATGCTCATTATGTATCTCATGTATCTATACCACTGCTTTTTTGTAAACTTATAAAACCTAAACTAAGAATAATTTCACATGTGCATGGAGGAGATGTCAAATTATTATCTGGAACCTCTAGTATTTTCTTTGCTATCAAGTATAACTTATCTAAACTTTTACTCAATAAATCAGAAAAGTCGATTGTACCTTCAAAATGCTACAAAGACTACTTATCTTCTAACAGAGCAATCAATAGTCGTTCTACTATAATTTACCCTTCAGGTGGAGTTAACCCATCTATATTTTGCTACTCGTATAAAAATAGAGAGTCAAAACGGCTCGGTTATGCTGGTAGATTAGTTAGATCAAAAAATGTTCATCTTATATTGTCAGCTTTAAGAGAGTTATCCGATTATAGTTTGGATATAGTCGGTGAAGGGAAAGAGAAACAAACGCTAGAAAAAATGGTAAGTGATTACAACTTGGCGGATCGAGTTACATTTATACCACCTTTAGATCAAGATAGCTTAAAGATATGGTATCAAAAAGTGGATACGTTAATATATCCTTCAGAGAGTGAAAGTCTTGGTTTAGTTCCTTTAGAAGCAATTGCTAGTGGTGTTAAAGTAGTTCTTTCCGATATTCCTGCATTTAAAGAGTTTGAAGAAAGAGGTATTGACGTTAATATGATGGCTAACCTAGATGCAGATAGTATTGTTTCTTGCATTAAAAATATATACTTAAATAAAGATAGTGATCTTGAGGCTAATTCAATTCAAGTGTTATCGTTATATTCTTCTGAAATTGTAAAAGAGAATTTAGTAAATGCATTCAAATGAAAAATCTATTTTATTTTGCTTTGGAAATGGGGGGCATAAAGCTCAAGCATTTAGGCTCGCATCTTTAATATGTAATGAATTGAAAGACTATAATGTAATTTCATTATCTGACCTCAAGTTAAAACCATATTGGTCTAATGAGCACTTTGTCTCTGGTGAGTTGAGAAAGAAAAATAGTCATTTTGATATCTTTCTTAACTTAGGTCCTATAAATATTTTAAAAAGTATCAAACAAATAAGTAAGTCTCATAAAGTTAAAGTTGTCATATCTACGGGGCCAGGAATATCTATAATTGCTTCTGTTTTCTTTAAACTAGCTGGAGCACGAATAATTCATATCGAAACTTGGTCAAGGTTTAAAACAAAATCTCTAACTGGTAAATTAATGTATCTAGTCTCGGATAGATTTTATGTCCAAAACTTAGAGCAAAAAAAATATACCGTAACGCTATATACTCGGGTCGACTATGAATATTTTTATAACTGTAGGTACAACTAAGTTTACAGAATTAATTCGTGAAGTAGATGATTTTTCTAGACTAGATGAATGTAAAGATTTTAACTTTTTTTGTCAGACTTCTGACGATACCTACTTACCCGAAATGCCTAATGAAAACTTTATTGAAAATATTGAGGATTATTATCAGTGGGCTGATCTAGTCATTACGCATGCAGGGGCCGGATCAATATATAGGCTTCTAGAGATGGAAAAGAAGATAATCATTGTTCCTAACCTTTCTAGAGTTGATAAGCATCAGTCTGATATAGCTAAGTTTATGGAAGAAGGTAGATATGCTCTTGTCGTCTGGGACTTGAGTCTTTTATCTGAAATAATCTCTATTTCTAATTGTTTTATTCCAAAAAAATATCATGTCGATAGGTTTTTTAAGGCAAAAGAAATTGTAAACTTTATTGATTCGGTTTGTTTTTGATTTTTTGAGGTTATGGTCATGCCTTTAAGGGCTACTTTTATTGGTTTTTTGATACAGTCACTTTTATTTTTTTTTGCTGTTGTTCAAGAATCTCATTCTCAAGGGATTGTAATAATGCCTTCAAACCAGAGTTTCTCTGGAAATGTTTTTACTCCTAATGCCCAAGTAATTGATAGTAACATTTTTAACTTAACTTATGCGAAGGGTGGACCATTATTTGATGAAGTTGAAGACGTCGATATTATAAGGTTGTCTCTAGGTATTATAAATGACTTGGAGGTACACTCTAGTATTATTACTGAAAGTTATAATGCCAACTGTTTTTCGGGTGAGTTCTGTGGAATTAGAGATATGTCTTTTTCATTTAAGTACAAAATGCCTAACTTTTATGAACTAGATGGTTTGAGCTTTGCAATTGGTGTTCAAGACTTAGGCGGAGCCGCCAATAAATTTAACACTAACTATTTGGTTTCAGATTATCAACCTGATGGATTACCTATTCGCTTCTCTGTAGGTGTAGGGGATTCTTCTATTCCTATGGGGGTCATGGATGGACTATTTGGTGGTATAGAATACCAACCATTTGATTTTGTTCAGCTCACCAGTGAATACGATGCTGTCGAGTTTAACTCATCAGTGAAAGTGTTCACACCAGAAGAGTTGCTACCTTACGACATAACGGCTTCGTTGAGTTACCAAATTTACTCTGGCCATGAGACGGATGAACAGACAATTTGGAATGCGGCATTGTCTATCCCGCTCATCACCGATTACACCCGCTCTCGTGAGTATGCTCGTAACAATGTGTCACTGATGGAAAAGCTCTCTCTAGAGCAAAGCAAAGCGGATAATGCGTCAATCTCTGCCTTGGTCAGTGCATTGCGTAACGAAGGTTTTGTGAATATTCAAATCGGCATCTTAAATCAATCGGTTGTCGTGGCGCTAGAGAACCGCCGTTACAACCATAACCAAATGGATGGTTTGGGCGTGGCGATGGGGATCATTTCAAGTCACTTCGGTACAAGCTCCGCACAAGAAATGGGCTTAAGTTCTGATCGTGTAGAGTTAATTCTATTGGCAAACCAAAAACCGGTGGTGAGTGTGCAAACGGATGCGACTTGTTATCAGGGCTTTGTGAATGGTTCTGCGACATGTGATGACATTCAATTCAGTACCAAGAATCTATCCGACAAGCTTGAGTTGGTGGAGTGGAAAACAGAGCGCGTAAACAGTGGAACGTTAGATTCACAATTGGTGCTATCGCCAATGGTGCGTCACGGTGTTGCAACAGAGTATGGTGTTTACGATTACTCTTTCGCTATGTCGAGCAACCTCTATACTTTCTTGTGGTCTGGTGCTGCTGTAGATGTTCGTCATATCTTGCCATTAGCGGAAAGCGACGATTTTGAAGAGGGCGGTTACTTTGAAGATAGTGCCTATGAAAACGAAATTGACCGTGCCATGATGCATCAATTTTTCCGCTTGCCATATGTCGATGTTGCTAACCAAGTGTCGTTAGGTTTGGTGAAAACCGATTATGTCGGCGCTCGTAGTGAATCTGCTTGGTTCTCTCCATCTGGTGCTCATGCCCTTGGTCTAGAGGTGAGCTATTTCCAGCACATGGATGAGAAAGACAAAAATGGTTATGCGAACCCAGATCGTCAAACGTTTCTAACTCGTTATACCTTTAGTATGCCGGAATGGGATTGGCAGTTTAATGCGACCGCGGGTGAGTTTTGGAAAGGGGATGTCGGCGCGAAGCTCACGACTTCACATTGGTTTGAGGACATTGAAGTTTCTGCGAGCTACCAAGTGACGAAGTTTAATGATACCGATGAAGAGCAGTTCGTTACTGTTGCGGTGAAACTACCTCTGACACCTTGGCGTGATATGTCTCCTAGTTTACTTCAGGTTCGTGGCAATGAAGCTTATGACTTCAACGTTACTACGCGAGTTGGTAATGATCAAAACTTCTTAAGTACAGGGCAAGGCGATGAGCTGGTGATGGATAACAGCATGCTTCGCCGTTACTTCAACCGTGGCCGTTACGGTAGTGATTACTTCGAAGAGAACAAAATCCGTATGCGTAATGCTTACCTTCGTTATTTGACTACTCAGTTAAATTAACAGTACTTATTTTAAATCAAAGTCAGATTGAAGATTACCTTCTACCGTGAGATGGAAGAATTTGTTATTCTCTCGTCAGTTTGAAAGTTAGGACATAAAAATGAAAATTGCTGTTGCAGGTACAGGCTACGTAGGCCTATCTAATGCTATGTTGTTAGCACAAAACCATGAAGTGGTTGCAGTAGACATCATCGAAGAAAAAGTGGCAATGTTAAACAATAAGCAATCACCAATAGTGGATGCTGAAATTGAACATTTTCTTGCGACGAAAACACTAAACTTTGCTGCTACGTTAGATAAAGAACAAGCATACCAAGGTGCGGAATATGTGGTGATTGCAACGCCTACGGATTACGACCCGCAAACCAACTACTTCAATACATCTTCAGTAGAGGCGGTGATTAAGGATGTGATGGCAATTAACCCAGAAGCGGTAATGGTAATTAAGTCTACCGTGCCAGTGGGTTATACCACACGTATTAAAGAAGAGTTGGGTTGTGAGAACGTCATCTTCTCTCCAGAGTTCCTGCGTGAAGGTAAAGCGCTTTACGACAATTTGCACCCATCTCGTATTATCGTGGGTGAGCGTAGCGAACGTGCAGAAATGTTTGCAGGTTTATTAGTAGAAGGTGCAGTAAAAGAAGATATCCAAGTTCTCTTTACTGACTCTACAGAGGCAGAAGCGGTTAAACTGTTCTCTAACACTTACCTTGCTATGCGTGTGGCGTACTTCAATGAGCTAGACTCTTATGCAGAGGCGCATGGCTTAGACGCTCGTCAGATTATTGAAGGCGTAGGTCTAGACCCGCGTATTGGCAACCACTACAACAACCCTTCCTTTGGTTATGGTGGTTACTGCCTTCCTAAAGATACTAAGCAGTTGCTTGCGAACTATCAGGAAGTACCAAACAACATTATTGGTGCCATTGTGGATGCAAACCGCACTCGTAAAGACTTCGTAGCGGAATCTATCCTCAAGCGTGAACCAAAAGTTGTTGGTATCTATCGTCTAATCATGAAGGCTGGTTCTGATAACTTCCGCGCTTCCTCTATCCAAGGCATCATGAAACGCATCAAAGCGAAAGGCGTTGAAGTTGTGGTTTACGAGCCGGTGTTAAAAGAAGATGACTTCTTTAATTCTCGAGTGATGAAAGATCTAAATGAATTCAAGCAAACGGCAGATGTGATTGTCTCTAACCGCATGGTTGAAGAGTTGGCGGACGTTGCAGACAAAGTTTACACACGTGACTTGTTTGGTAGCGACTAAGAAAAGCGTTATTAAGTTTACAAAGCTCCCACGTTGGGGGCTTTTTTTTCAGTTGGTGATAATGAAATGATTAATAAATGTCTATTTCCTGCAGCAGGTTACGGTACTCGTTTCCTACCTGCAACTAAGTCCATGCCGAAAGAAATGATGCCAGTGGTGAACAAGCCATTGATCGAATACGGTGTTGAAGAAGCCATTGAAGCGGGCATGGATGGCATGTGTATTGTCACAGGCCGTGGCAAACATTCCCTGATGGATCACTTCGACAAAAACTACGAGCTGGAACATCAAATCTCAGGCACAAGTAAAGAAGCGCTGTTGGATGATATCCGCTCTTTGATTGATTCAGCGAGTTACACATACATCCGTCAACGTGAGATGAAAGGCTTAGGCCACGCTATTCTAACGGGTCGTGAGTTGGTTGGGGATGAGCCATTTGCTGTTGTTCTAGCAGACGATCTTTGTGTGAATGAAGAGCAAGGTGTTTTGGCACAAATGGTAGAGCTCTACAAGCAGTTCCGTTGTTCTATTGTAGCTGTTCAAGAAGTACCAGAAACTGAAACCCATAAATATGGCGTGATTGCTGGTGAGATGATCAAAGACGACATCTTCCGCATTGATAATATGGTAGAAAAACCAGAGCCGGGTACGGCACCAAGTAACCTTGCGATTATTGGTCGCTACATTTTGACTCCAGACATTTTTGAACTGATCGAAAATACTGAACCAGGCAAAGGTGGCGAAATTCAAATTACAGATGCGTTAATGAAACAAGCGCAGTCCGGGTGCGTGCTAGCGTACAAATTTAAAGGTCATCGTTTTGATTGTGGTAGCGTAGAGGGTTACATCGAGGCGACAAACTACTGCTACGAGAACCTATACAAGAAGGCCTCTAGTGCAGAGTTGGCAAAAAAGCCAACGGTGAAAGTGGCAGAGCCAGCTTAAGAGCAGGTGGGTTTTGCTATCGTTATAAGTAGATTCCTGATGTCGCCTAGGCTCCTCGGAATGACAGGATGCTTGTGGGTATGTTTGTCGTTTGGCGGTTTTAAGTTTGGCGTGAGTGAGCGGGAGATTCCTGATGTCACTTGGGCTCCTCGGAATGACTGGATGCTTGTGGGTATGCCTGCTGTTTGATGGTTTTAAGTTTGGCGTGAGTGATGGGCAGATTCCTGATGTCGTTTAGGTCCTCAGAATGTAACTATTCACCCATGAGCTATTGACGACGGTTTACGCTAAAAATACTGGCGCCTGATAATCAACTTTCAACATGTGATGTTCGACGATTTCACGCAGCCATTTATAAGCAGAGACCTGCTGAAGTTTGGCTGTTTCTATCAGCGAGAACATTCGTTCGCGGAACTGGTCGCCTCGATATGAGCGAGTCACGTAACAACACTTCCTCATCAGTATGTAATTACGGAGAACTCGCTCCGCTGCGTTGTTTGTTAACGGGCACTCGGAGTCGTCCATAAACCGCCAGACCATAGCATCATCAGCGATGAGATTTCGACATCTACCTCGATATCGTTTTGAGCATTGATAACTACCCAATTTGAGCCAATGAAGCCAGCTCTTTCGTAACCGCCTGAGTCGGCGGTAATATTGGCTTTCGGTAATTTCTTCTTCGATATATCGGTGATGACACCTGAATACGCTATGAGCGATTAAAGCGAGTTTGTCTCCGATTTTTTGGTTTTCAGGACAAACGCTTTCCTCGATAGCGATGACGTTCCTTAATATGTGAGCCCAGCATAATTGGCGCTTAGATTCGTCGATATATTTGTAGGCAGAATATTGGTCAGTCACTAAAAGGTGTGAAACCGCTTCACCAAGTAGTCGTTTGGCAGCATGTTGGTTTCTTCCGCTGTTAATTTGGAAAAAGGCTACGTTATTGCTGAGTGCGGCCCACATCCAGCGTTTATCATTATTGCGCTGATGTGAAGTCTCATCAGCCATAATCAGTTTAGATGCTTTTACTGTGTCATGGATTTGAGTATGAGTATCAGCTAAGTATTCAGTGACTCGTCCTTGCGCCGCAGATATTGCACCTGTTGAGAAGTTAAGCTGGAAGACGTCTTTCAGCATAGATTGTATTTTACCTATGCTTTGGTGGTGCTGCGTCGCTTGGATTGCGATAAAGCTATGTAGATTTGGCCCCATTTGAACATCGGGCACAGACTCTGGAAGCTCCGCTTGATGCTTATCACCACACCATGAGCACTCGCCTTTAAAAATTTGATGTTCAACAAGCGTGTATGAGATATCTGGCAAGTCAAAGATTTGGTGTCGTTTATAAGGTTTTCTATTTGGAATAACACACCCACCGCAGTGGCATATCTTATTCGGTAAATATTGCTCAACCGAGGCGCTCTCTTCAATAGGATGAAGCAGTCGGCGATTGCCTTTATGACCTGGTTGAGCTCCTTGCTTTTTTCCAGATTTCTTCCGATTCGGCGAAGTATTTTTAGCTTTATTATGCAGGGGTTGTTGAGATGATGGCACAGAAGAGTTGCGACTATTTTGGTTTAGCCTATCTTCAAGCTCAGCCAACTTATTCCATAAAAAGTGGATGATATCTTTCGCCTCTTCAGGCGAATCGAAATCTGGCGGTGGAGGTAATGTTTTCTTATTCATACCTCCAGATTGCCACCACAAAAAGATCACTCAAGTTGAATGTGGGATCAAGTTAACTCAGTCACATAAATTTGCTGTCAATAGCTCCTGGGTGAATAGTTACCTCAGAATGACAGAACTCACTAGATCGTAAGTAAACAAAAAGGGATGCGTGATGCATCCCTTTGTTATTTCTGCTTAGTCAAAAGCGAAATTAAGCTTTAGCTGCTGCCGCTGCTTTAGCGATAGCTACGAAGCTCTTAGCGTCTAGAGAAGCGCCGCCAACTAGAGCACCGTCGATGTCTGGTTGTGAGAAGTAAGCTTCTGCGTTTTCTGGTTTAACAGAACCGCCGTATTGGATGATTACTTGTGCTGCAACTGCTTCGTCTTTTGCTGCGATTAGTGCGCGGATAGAAGCGTGGATGCGTTGTGCATCTTCAGCTGTTGCTGCTTTACCAGTACCGATAGCCCAGATTGGTTCGTAAGCGATGATTGCGCCGTTTAGAGCTTCAACACCGTAAGTGTCGATAACTGCGTTGATTTGACGTGCACATACTGCTTCAGTTTCGCCAGCTTCGTTTTGAGCTTCAGATTCACCGATACAGAAAACAGGAGTTAGACCGTTTTCTTTTAGTAAGTTGAATTTCTTCGCGATGAACTCGTCAGATTCGTTGTGGTATTCACGACGCTCTGAGTGACCGATGATGATGTGAGAAGCACCGAAGTCTTTCAGCATTTCTGGAGACATGTCGCCAGTGAAAGCACCGCTGTTGTTTAGGTCAGTGTTTTGTGCACCTAGGATAACTTTGTTACCGCCTTCAGCGATTACGCGCTCAGCTAGATCGATGTAAAGAGCTGGTGGAGCTACTGCTACGTCTACACCTTCAACGCCTTCAAGTTCAGCGTTAATACCTGTTAGTAGCTCAGTTACCATTGCTTTGCTACCGTTTAGTTTCCAGTTACCCATCACTACAGGACGACGCATAGGAATATCTCCCTTATCTTTAATGTAAATAGTCTATTAATGTAAAAAATCTACGTAGGAATATAACAGAATAATGTGAACAGATCATGATTGGCGTCATGTCTTATTCGGCTTTCTTCATCTGGTCGGTGCTGCATTTGTTCTGTTATTTTTGTCAAAAGCAATCGATTGGTGATCGCGTAGACAGAATGATAGTCCATTCCTCGGAAATTGCCGCTTAGATTGGTATTACTACGGGTTAAAAGTTAGCCGTAATAAGAAAGGAATCAAAATGCCAAACTTAGTTTTAGAATATTCCAACTCGGTCGATGAGCGTGTGAATGTTCAGGGCCTATTAGAAGACTTACACAAAGTGACTTTAGACAGTGGTTTGTTCGAGCTTGCTTCCGTTAAGTCTCGTGCACTTCGTTGCCACAATTGGCTGGTCGGGGAAGAGGGCGATAGTGTGGACTTTATCCACATCAACTTTGATTTGCTTGCAGGAAGAAGCCCTGAACAGAAGCGGGAATTATCAAGAGCACTGATGGTAGTACTGCAAGAACAGGCGAGCCATGTTCGCAGTTTGACCGTGAATGTTCGAGATATGGATATTGATTGCTTCCAGAAGGTGGTAAATTAGACACACTAGATTTACTTAGTGCGGCCAAGGAGTTGTCGCACTTTCAATATGTTGAGTGTTTCGATGTCGATTAAAGGTAACTATTCACCCAGGAGCTATTGACAGCAAATTTATGTGACTGAGTTAACTTGATCCCACATTCAACTTGAGTGATCTTTTTGTGGTGGCAATCTGGAGGTATGAATAAGAAAACATTACCTCCACCGCCAGATTTCGATTCGCCTGAAGAGGCGAAAGATATCATCCACTTTTTATGGAATAAGTTGGCTGAGCTTGAAGATAGGCTAAACCAAAATAGTCGCAACTCTTCTGTGCCATCATCTCAACAACCCCTGCATAATAAAGCTAAAAATACTTCGCCGAATCGGAAGAAATCTGGAAAAAAGCAAGGAGCTCAACCAGGTCATAAAGGCAATCGCCGACTGCTTCATCCTATTGAAGAGAGCGCCTCGGTTGAGCAATATTTACCGAATAAGATATGCCACTGCGGTGGGTGTGTTATTCCAAATAGAAAACCTTATAAACGACACCAAATCTTTGACTTGCCAGATATCTCATACACGCTTGTTGAACATCAAATTTTTAAAGGCGAGTGCTCATGGTGTGGTGATAAGCATCAAGCGGAGCTTCCAGAGTCTGTGCCCGATGTTCAAATGGGGCCAAATCTACATAGCTTTATCGCAATCCAAGCGACGCAGCACCACCAAAGCATAGGTAAAATACAATCTATGCTGAAAGACGTCTTCCAGCTTAACTTCTCAACAGGTGCAATATCTGCGGCGCAAGGACGAGTCACTGAATACTTAGCTGATACTCATACTCAAATCCATGACACAGTAAAAGCATCTAAACTGATTATGGCTGATGAGACTTCACATCAGCGCAATAATGATAAACGCTGGATGTGGGCCGCACTCAGCAATAACGTAGCCTTTTTCCAAATTAACAGCGGAAGAAACCAACATGCTGCCAAACGACTACTTGGTGAAGCGGTTTCACACCTTTTAGTGACTGACCAATATTCTGCCTACAAATATATCGACGAATCTAAGCGCCAATTATGCTGGGCTCACATATTAAGGAACGTCATCGCTATCGAGGAAAGCGTTTGTCCTGAAAACCAAAAAATCGGAGACAAACTCGCTTTAATCGCTCATAGCGTATTCAGGTGTCATCACCGATATATCGAAGAAGAAATTACCGAAAGCCAATATTACCGCCGACTCAGGCGGTTACGAAAGAGCTGGCTTCATTGGCTCAAATTGGGTAGTTATCAATGCTCAAAACGATATCGAGGTAGATGTCGAAATCTCATCGCTGATGATGCTATGGTCTGGCGGTTTATGGACGACTCCGAGTGCCCGTTAACAAACAACGCAGCGGAGCGAGTTCTCCGTAATTACATACTGATGAGGAAGTGTTGTTACGTGACTCGCTCATATCGAGGCGACCAGTTCCGCGAACGAATGTTCTCGCTGATAGAAACAGCCAAACTTCAGCAGGTCTCTGCTTATAAATGGCTGCGTGAAATCGTCGAACATCACATGTTGAAAGTTGATTATCAGGCGCCAGTATTTTTAGCGTAAACCGTCGTCAATAGCTCATGGGTGAATAGTTACGATTAAAGAACTACTGTTTTCTTTCCAAGGTCGTATAGGCCGTAAAACTTACTGGATGTGGAATATAATCTACTACATCATGATCTTGGGCTTTGGTGCAGGCATCAGTAAGTTGTTCCCTGCGTTTTCTTATATTCTTCTGCCTATCTTCCTATTGATTCTTCTTATCCCGGATTTGGCGATCACCACTAAGCGCTGGCATGACCGTAATAAGTCGATTTACTGGCTAGCGTTAAACATCCCGTTGATCATTGGTCGAGTTGCAACGCCGATGACGAATCCTGCAGCACAAGACCCATCGACACCGCAATGATGATCGCTTCGATTTCTCTTATTTGTGGCCTATGGATTCTGGTGGAGTGTGGTTTCTTGAAAGGTACGGTAGGCCAGAACAGCTACGGTCCTGAGCCGAAGTAAGGCCTCTGGGTATCGGACTCGTTGGACGTAGATTCTTAGTCTCGCTGGAGCTCGCTAGAATGACAGTTTACTTTTAGTCATCTGGCTGCTAAACGCACAATGTCCCCAGATTTCCGTCATTCTGAACAGTGAGGAACGAACGTGATTCAGAATCTACTTACCAAGCGCTCCTTAGATAATGCCCCTACATCTCTAGCGTTGAAACTGGATTCTTAGTCTCGCTGAGGCTCTCTAGAGTGACAGGTTTATTTTATTTAATAGTAAGTTAAATTAACTGTCATTCTGAAAAGCGAGGGACGAGCGTGATTCAGAATCTACTCACCGAGTGCTCCGAGTTTGAAGTAAGCTAACTTTGCTGGTGGGTTACAATAGGAAACTAAAACAACTCGTTAAGGAGAATGAACCATCGACAAAACACCTTGCGTTTACATCCTAACTTCAAAAAATAACTCTGTTCTCTACATTGGTGTTACCAGTCAACTGGCCCAAAGAATATGGCAACATAAAAACGGTGTAGTCGAGGGCTTTACCAAGAAGTATCACGTTCATAAGCTCGTTTACTTTGAACTGTTCGAAGACATGGCTTTAGCCATAAACAGAGAAAAGCAGCTGAAACAATGGAAGCGTGAATGGAAGTTAGATTTAGTGAGAAAAACGAATCCTGACTTTCTCGATTTATCCAATGAGTTTTAGTAAAAATCATCCCTACCTCTAAACGCTCTCAACTCAACGACATCGGCTTTTTGAGTTGGTGCAGACTTCCCTTGTAATACCTCTCTAAATTTCACCACCTGTTTCTGTAGCTCATTCATCAACATAACATTGGTGTGGTTTGGGTTCTTGCAGTTGTGGATGACTCTATCTATGTGGCTTTGTTGCGCCCATAATCTTGGCTGCATCTGCTCTGAGGCACCTTCGATCATCTCTTTTGCCATATCATGACGAAACTGTTCAAAGGCTTCGGGATCGCGTTCCGCCATTTTTACCATTTCATCGAATGAGGGCAAAACTTGTTGTTTGTGGGTGCTTGGCATGGCTATCTCCAAATCCATTGGACGTTGCTCCTAATTAATAAAAGCTTAATCCATGTAGAAACGGAGATAGAAAGAATTACAACATCTTCTCATTAATAAGAGCGTATGTTCATAATAAGGTGGAAGAGAGTCGAGATATTAGGCTTGAATGCGGTACACGCAGCGGCGTTGACCACTGATGATGTGCTCAGCTCGCTCTATTTTGGTGTCACTGCCGAGAAGTGACTGGAAGACGTTGAGCTCAGATTGGCACAAGCTTGGGCAACGAGTCGCAGCTTTACAGATAGGGCAGTGGTTTTCGATGAGAATAAATCCATGCTCATCTTTCTCTAATTCTGCCATGTAGCCTTCTTGCTCACGCAGAGAAACCAGTGTCTTTAGTTTGCTCTCTAGAGAGTCACACTGCTCAAGATGCTGTTGGTAGTTTTGTAAGGTGAGTTTCTCGCGCTCGGACGTGACTTTCTCCAATCCGTCTTTACCGAAGATGTGCTCTACCGATTCAATAAACTGAATGGTCAGTTCACCGTGGCGATCAGCAAATTGCTCATGACCTTTTTGTGTAAGAGACCAATGACGAGTTGGGCGACCAACTTTGACTTTTACATCATGAATCGACAGGACGCCGTCATCTTCCAAACCTTGTAGATGCTGACGCGCACCCATGGTCGTCATACCCAGTTCAGAAGAGAGTTGTTTCGCGGTGACAGAGCCATCACGCTTAACGATTTGCAAAATCCTATCTACGGTCTTCATATACCCACCATTTATACGTCAGTACATATTATGCGCGATAGGGTTAGTAAAGAAAAGTGTTGACTTAGTTTGTGTGTGGATTTGTTGGGTCTATGCTCATGCGAACAAAGATATGTCGTCATTCTGAACAACGAGGAACGAGATGATTCAGAATCTATTGTCCGTTTGTGCTGTGGTTTAAGGTGAGTAGGAAAGAATAGGGGGTTGCTGTGACTGGATCCTTAGTCTCGCTAGGATAACGAACTCTTTTGGTTTATAGCTTGCTAAAGTAATCGTCATTCTGAACAGCGAGGAACTAGGTGATTCAGAATCTATTATCCGTTGATTCTATAGCCTGAGTTTAGGAATAAAGATGGGGAGCTCGCTGGAACTAAATTCTTGCTCGCTAGAGTGAGGCACTCTGATGATGACAAAGGAAGCGTAAATGACTTGCAGGGAAAGAAAGGCTCCAACTCAGAGTGAGCGGGAGCCTCGAACAATGATTACAGAATGATATCGCGCACTTCTGGATCTTTACGCTCTAGGTAGTGTGTAGACTTGATGCGGCGGATAGTACGACAACGACCACGAATCAGTAGGGTTTCTGTTGTTGCGATATTGCCTTGGCGAGAGATGCCTTCTAGCAGGTCGCCTTTAGTGATGCCTGTTGCTGAGAAGACAACGTTGTCGCTGCGCGCCATGTCTTCCATCTTCAATACAACATTCGCTTTTACACCCATCTCTTCACAGCGTTGTAGTTCCGCTGAGCCGTAGATGCGGTTTTCTTCCGTATCGCCTTTTACTTCGTGACGAGGAAGAAGACGACCATGCATGTCACCGTCCAGTGCGCGAATCACGGCTGCAGATACTACACCTTCTGGTGCGCCGCCGATGCAGTACATCATGTCTACTTCACTGTCAGGCATACAAGTTAGGATTGAAGCAGCTACGTCACCGTCTGGCACTGCGAATACGCGAACGCCCATGGCTTGCATCTCTGCGATCACTTTATCGTGACGAGGCTTCGCAAGAGTAATAACGACTAGCGTATCAAGAGGCTTGTTCAGTGCTTTTGCTACGTTTTCTAGGTTTTCTTTAAGTGGCTTACCTAGGTCGATAACGCCTTTTGCTCCTGGACCAACAACCAATTTTTCCATGTACATGTCCGGTGCTTTAAGGAAGCTGCCTTTCTCACCAGCTGCCAATACTGCTAGGGCGTTAGATTGACCCATTGCGGTCATGCGTGTGCCTTCGATTGGGTCTACCGCGATATCGACTTCGTCGCCACCAATACCCACTTGCTCACCGATGTACAGCATTGGTGCATCATCGATTTCACCTTCACCAATAACGATTTCACCACTGATGTCTGTTTTATTCAGTAGGGTGCGCATCACTTCAACTGCAGCACCGTCCGCTGCGTTTTTGTCGCCACGGCCAAGCCATTTGTAACCAGCCAAAGCGGCACCTTCAGTAACACGGGAAAATGCCATTGCTAAATCGCGTTTCATGATGTCTCCAAGTAACAAGAGGGAAGAATAATTTGCGCGGCGATTTTATCACATCGTCAGTTAAACGTTTGCCTTTTTGCTGAGCTTTTACTTTAACTAAGTTGAATTTGATCAATACTTGGGTGAGTTTATGGGGTAGTGATGGGAAAATACATTGCTCAAAAATGCTTCGAGGATAAGAAAAGTCAGCGTTTAGTGAGATTGCGCTGATTTTTTAACCGAATGATGCAAAATATCGAATATAGTAAGTGTTTCTCATCGCTACGCTGAGTAGAATGAACCTCATAGGTAAGGTGCAAGCGAACGCTCGCGCATCGTCCCACGGAATAACAATAGGTAGGCCAAGATGTCTTTTGAAGTACTAGAACAACTAGAAGCGAAAATTCAAACTGCAGTTGACACAATCACTCTTCTTCAGATGGAAGTTGAAGAGCTGAAAGAAGACAAAGTGAAATTAGAAGCTGAAGCTAACGAAATGCGTTCTCAACGTGAAGAGCTTGAGCAAAAATCTCAGCAAGCTCAACAAGAGCATGCTCAGTGGCAAGAGCGCATTCGTGCACTACTTGGCAAGATGGACGAAGTGGAATAATTCACTTAAGTATCCAGAATCAAAAACACCCGCTTCGGCGGGTGTTTGCGTATTTGGCGATGGGGTGTTAGCGATGTAGTTAGTCGCTAATCATGGAGTGAGGTTAATTTAACCTTCCTCACCTTCGTCTTCTTCATCGAGCTCTAAATCTACATTGAGAGGCTCAGGAGAGAGAATGATGCCAGTGCTATCTGCATAGATGTAATCTTCAGGTAGGAAGCTAACACCGCCGAAGTTAACCGGCACGTCGATTTCACCGATACCTTGGTTTGCTGCCCCGACAGGGATAGACGCGAGTGCTTGAATGCCAAGGTTCATATCTTCTAGTTCGTCCACTTCACGGACGCAACCGTAAACGACAATTCCTTCCCATTCGTTTTCTTCTGCAAGCGTTGCGATTTCTGCATCGATTAAGGCTCTGCGTAGGGAACCGCCACCATCAATCAACAATACTCGTCCGATACCATCTTGTTCTAACGTTTCGCGGATCAGTGCGTTGTCTTCAAAGCACTTAACTGTCGTCACTTGCCCGGCAAACGACGCTCGGCCGCCAAAGTTACTGAACATTGGTTCAACTACATCTACCTGATCAAGATAGATATCACAGAGTGCTGAGGTATTGTATTCCATAGCGTACCTTTCTAAACAGAAACTGTTGTCTTTGAGTATATCTAGGCATTAAGTCAATGCAATGACAATCCTTTTTTAACTCATCAGAGTTTGAGCTACCACAATTGTTGCAAATAAAACGTTAGTGACCAGTGAGCATTTCACAACAACAGGCATCATAGGTGCGATTTGCGCTGGCTTCTCGGTATCCCAAACCGCTTTACCGTGATGAGCCACCACGTAAATGCTGATCAAGAAGGGCAGACTAATCCACACTGGCTTGTCTTGAATAAGCAGGTAAGCCGCGAAAGCCAATAGGGCACCACCAAGTAAAATGAAGTGGTATTGCTTTGCTTTACGTTGGCCAAGTCGAACGGCCATGGTGCGCTTACCGCATTCGCTGTCGTTTTCAATGTCACGCATATTGTTGATGTTCAGCACTGCTACCGCTAACAAGCCACAGCCCAATGCAGGTAAGAACAATGTCGCATCTACATGACCAGTATGTAGGAAGTAGGTACCAGACACACCAAGTAAACCAAAGAAGATGAAAACGGACAGGTCGCCTAAGCCGACGTAGCCGTATGGTTTGCTACCCATGGTGTAAGCAATCGCTGCGATAATGGCAAGAATGCCAAGACCGATAAAGGTAATGATGCTCTCAAAAGAACTCAGTGCGTAAAACACCAGAGTTAAGCCAGCAATTGCCGTCAGAATGATATTGAAGATGATCGCGACTTTCATTTGCTGTGCTGTGACTGCGCCAGATTGCATTGCGCGCTGAGGGCCTAAACGGTTGTCGTTGTCCGTGCCTTGCACTGCATCGCCGTAGTCGTTCGCAAGGTTCGACAAAATTTGCAGTAGGGTCGCCGTGATAAACGCCATAATGGCAATCGTCAGCGAGAAGTGTCCCGCAGAGTAGGCGAGTACGCTACCGGTCAAAATAGACACCAGTGCGAGGGGTAATGTTTTTGGGCGAGCGGCTTCAAGCCAGATCTGCAATGATTGTTTCATGGATATTTCGTGCTAGTAACCAATGTGCCCAGTATAAGCACAAAGCGCTCAATACGCTATTGACCTGAAGCAAGTCAATTAAGAGTCAAAGGGTTACGGAGAAGGAACACAGTTTCCATATTTGAGGCAATAAAAAGGCTGCCAATATGGCAGCCTTGATGAGAGTCGAGGCTCGCTTAAAGAATAAAGCGGCTTAGATCTTCATCTTCAATCGTATCGCCTAGGCGGTCTTTCACGTAAGCCGCGTTAATGACGAACTTCTCACCGGCTTTTTCTGTTGCGTCGTAAGAAATCTCGTCCATCAGACGCTCCATCACAGTGTGTAGACGACGCGCACCAATGTTCTCAGTGGTTTCGTTTACTGTCCATGCCGCTTCCGCGATTTGTGTGATGCCATCTTCAGTGAATTCTACATCTACGCTCTCTGTTTTCATCAGTGCAATGTACTGCTCTGTCAGAGACGCTTTTGGCTCGGTTAGGATGCGTTTAAAGTCATTGCTGCTTAGCGCTTCAAGTTCTACGCGGATTGGTAGACGACCTTGTAGTTCTGGGATCAGATCAGAAGGTTTCGCTACTTGGAATGCACCAGATGCTACAAACAAGATGTGGTCAGTTTTCACCATGCCGTGCTTCGTTGATACCGTGCTACCTTCGATTAGCGGTAGTAGGTCACGCTGAACACCTTCACGAGAAACATCAGGGCCAGAACTTTCACCGCGCTTACAAATCTTGTCGATTTCGTCGATGAATACGATGCCGTTGTTCTCTACGTTGAAGATTGCCGACTCTTTCAGCTCTTCTTGGTTAACCAGTTTCGCAGCTTCTTCTTCTGCCAACGCTTTCATTGCGTCTTTGATTTTCAGCTTACGTTTCTTCTTAGTGTCACCGGCTAGGTTTTGGAACATGCCTTGTAGCTGGTTGGTCATTTCTTCCATACCAGGAGGCGCCATGATCTCTACACCCATTTGCGGTGCAGCTACGTCGATGTCGATTTCTTTGTCATCTAGCTGGCCTTCACGCAGTTTCTTGCGGAAGATTTGACGCGTGTTCGATGTGTCCTCTTTTTGCTCAGATTGACCCCAAGCATCGCGAGCTGGTGGAAGTAGAGCATCAAGAATACGCTCTTCCGCTTGCTCTTCAGCGCGGAATTTTACTTTTTCCATCGCTTGTTGGTGAGTCATCTTCACTGCAACATCGGTAAGGTCGCGGATGATGGTTTCCACTTCTTTACCTACGTAACCCACTTCCGTGAACTTAGTTGCTTCTACTTTAATGAATGGTGCATTTGCCAGTTTAGCAAGACGACGTGCGATTTCAGTTTTACCTACACCAGTAGGACCAATCATTAGAATGTTCTTTGGCGTTACTTCAACACGCAAGCTTTCTTCAAGCTGCATGCGACGCCAGCGGTTACGTAGTGCAATCGCAACCGAACGTTTTGCTTTGTCTTGACCAATGATGTGGCGGTTCAGTTCATGAACGATTTCGCGAGGAGTCATTTCAGACATATTCTTTCCTTACTTCGTTACGATTGCTTTTAAGCCGTTGGCTTAGGAAGCTCTACTGTAGATTCTAGTTCTTCTACAGTGTGGTGATGGTTGGTGAATACACAGATGTCGCCAGCAATGTTCAATGCTTTTTCCGCGATTTCACGCGCGTCTAGGTCTGTGTTTTCTAATAGGGCTGTTGCTGCAGCTTGTGCGTACGCGCCGCCAGATCCAATTGCGATCAGATCGTTTTCTGGCTGCACCACATCACCGTTACCCGTGATGATCAATGAAGCGGTTTCATCTGCTACTGCCAATAGGGCTTCTAGTTTGCGAAGTGCGCGGTCGCTACGCCAATCTTTTGCTAGCTCCACCGCTGCCTTTGTTAAATGGCCTTGGTGCATTTGCAGCTTGCTTTCGAAGCGCTCGAATAAGGTGAAGGCATCTGCTGTACCGCCAGCGAAGCCTGCAAGCACTTGGTTGTTGTATAGGCGGCGAACTTTGCGCGCGTTGCCTTTCATTACGGTATTGCCTAGCGACACTTGGCCATCACCCGCGATGACGACTTTATTGTTTCGACGTACAGATACAATGGTAGTCACAGTCGACCTCTTAATTATTTCTCTTTGGATTTAATTAAGTATATGGGGCAAATGAATTGTGGATTCAAGGGGAAGTTGTTTTTCGATGATAGACAGAGTGCTTTGTCTTTTTGAACAAGAATGAGAGCGATGGCGTTGGGGCAAATAAGGCGTGCTGGTGACGTGTTATCTGTGTCACTCCCTACAGTGAAGCTAAACGAGTAGGGAATCTCGCTTTCCTGCCCTCTAGATAATAGAAAAGACCAACCGATCGCTCGGTTGGTCTCTGTATTTCATCGAACTGTGAGAATTATAGATTCTCTTTCCAAATAGCACATGGCTCGATCTTCGCGCGTTGCAGTTTGTGACGATCTTTTTCTGCATCTCGTTTGAACTTGTATGGACCAAGAACAACACGATACCAAGAGCTGCCTTCTTTCTTAATGACTCGGCTGGTCATGCCCTGGAAGGCGATAGCTAACTTACGCTCTTCGGCTTGGCTTTGCTTTTTGTAAGCGCCACACTGCATCACGTAAGGTACTTTGGATACTTGAATTTCTTTCGCAACGACTTCTACTTCACGCTGCGGTAAAGATTCCACATACTCCCACTTTTCTTCTGGTGGAGGTGGAATGTCTTTCTTCGCCTTTGGTTTGCTGGTGGTATTCGTTACGGGCTTTTCAACCACAACAGTTTGCTCAGGTTCTGGATCAGAGCTTAACAAATACAGTCCATAGCCAAAGCCGCCCACGAGCAAGATTGCCAGTAGACCACTACGCCAAGGTTTTTTTCTTGAAGGTTGTTTTTTTGTAGACTTTTTCGGAGCGCCGCGTCCGCGTCTTACATAATCTCTATTTGCCACGGTTACTTCAGGTCATCAAGGATTCTGGCAAATATGTTAATCCAGAACGCAATGAGAAAACACCCTATTCGAACATTCTTGTTAGCTACGTACAGGAAAGTAGGCATAAAAAAGCGACGCCAGAAGCATCGCTTTCATGTTTATTTACTGATTAACGCAATGGCGGTGGCGCTGCGCTGCCACGAACAACCAACTTAGTCTCTAGTAAACGAGAGCCGGAGTGAACGTCATGGCCTTTCAATAGTTCAAGCATCATTAACATTGCTTGACGACCGATTTCATAACGAGGTTGGGAGATAGTCGTTAACGGTGGATCGCAGTATTGTGCGAACTGAATGTCATCAAAGCCCACGATCGATAAATCTTGAGGAATACGTAACCCTAGACGTTTCGCTTCTTGAATGGCACCTATCGCCATGGTGTCACAGTGGCAGAAGAGTGCGGTTGGCGGTTCCGGTAACTCAAGGAGTTTACGTACTGCTTGCACGCCGCCTTCAAAAGAGAAGTCAGCGATTACGCTGTATTGCTCTTCTTTATTAATGCCTGCGCGACGAAGCGCTTGCTGGTAACCCTGTTGGCGGAATTGGCAAAGTACCGCAGTGTCTGGACCAGAGATTTGAGCAATACGCTTATGGCCAAGTTGAGTCAGGTAGTTTACAGCCTCGAACGCAGAAGTAAGGTTGTCGATGTGCACCGTTGGCAGTTCAAGCTCTGGTGCGAACTCACACGCCATCACCATAGGTGGTAGGTTTTTCTGTTCCGGCTTGCTGACATCAAAAGGCAGGTCGGTTCCTAGAAGCAGCATGCCATCAGCTTGTTTGGTGAAGACTAAGTTTACAAATGAGCTTTCACGCTTTTTCTGCTGACCGCTATCACCAAGTAGAACAAGGTAGCCGTGCTCCATTGCTGCGTCTTCAATGCCGCGAATAATCTCAGAGAAGTACGGGTCGCAAATGTCTGGGACGATAGTGACAATGGTCTTTGATTCATTTCTACGTAAGTTACGAGCTAATGAATTCGGTGAATAACCAGCTTCTAGTACGGCATCTTCCACTCTCTTTCTTGTCGATGAAGAGACTTTTTCTGGATTCATCAATGCTCGCGATACCGTAGCAGTAGATACCCCTGCAAGCTGGGCAACATCCTTCATTGTCGCCATAGTTTTTACCCTCTTAAAATAATTGCCAAGATGACGTTCATCATTTTTCTAATTGAAGTCTATGTGACTGATCCACTTTAGACTTTACTAATTTGAATAGTCTATTCATTTCTAAAGGGAAAGTTACGGTCTGTTTAACAAAAATTGCAATCCTAATGAGAACTCCATCACATTAAAAGGTAATTCATTACATAGTTAAACGTTTGCTAGCTGAGATCCTGTGGTTCTATGTCTAAATTCCAGCGAACTTTCTTGGCATTTGGCAACAACTCAATAGCAGGTTTGGCACTGGTTAATAACTTTTGCATCAATGAGCGATGTTGAGTTTGCAGTAAAAGCTGCCAACGATACTTACCGGCACGCTTAGCCAAAGGTGATGGTGTTGGGCCTAACACCATACAAGAGTCATCGAATAGCGGATGTGATTCCAGAGTAAAACGAACCTGACGCAAAAAGTCTTCAACTACTTCACTTTGGTTGGCTTCTGCTTTAAACAACGTTAAGAAACTATAAGGTGGAAGCTGTGCCAGTTTGCGCTCTTCCAACGCTGTCATCGCAAAGTGACGATAGTCTTTCTGAAGCAGGGCTTGCAGTAAGCTGTGTTCAGGGTGGTGAGTTTGAAGAATCACTTCACCGGGTTTGCTTGCACGGCCTGCACGTCCCGCAACTTGAATAAATAGCTGAGCGAGCCTTTCGGAGGCGCGGAAGTCGCTACTATATAGAGAGCCATCGACATCCAATAGTGCAACAAGGGTGACATTAGGGAAGTGGTGGCCTTTCGCCAACATCTGGGTCCCTATCAGAATTTGGTATTCACCTTTACGAATTGACTCGAGCGCATCTTCCAAGCTGCCTTTACGGCGAGTGCTGTCTCTATCAATACGAATCGCTTTATATTCAGGGAACAGCTCTGCCAGTTGCAGTTCAAGCTGTTCAGTACCCACGCCAACCGTCACTAGCTGGGTAGAGCCACAGCCCTGACATTGATGTATTACTGGTTGTTGTGAGCCACAGTGATGGCAGCGAATCTCATTGCTGTATTGATGGAACGTATAATAAGCATCGCAACGTTTACACTCCGCAATCCAACCACACTCATGGCACATTAAGGCAGGGGAGAAGCCACGACGGTTTAGGAACAACATCACTTGGTTGCCAGCTTTAAGGTGTTTTCGCATTTCAGCAATCAAAGGCGCGGACAAACCACTGTCTAAATAAAGCCCTTTAACATCGAGTACTTTGTTGGTGGTGGGTACCGCAGAGCCAGCACGTTGAGTCAATGTTAAGTGGTGGTATTTGCCCGATAGCGCATTATGCAGCGTTTCTAAAGCAGGGGTCGCTGAGCCAAGAACAATAGGCACTTGCTCTTTGTGCGCACGCATGACCGCGACATCACGAGCGTGGTAGCGCAAGCTGTCTTGTTGCTTATAAGAGGAGTCGTGTTCTTCATCAACAATGATAATGCCAAGATCAGCAAAAGGCGTCAGTAGGG
This sequence comes from Vibrio sp. B1ASS3, assembly GCF_905175355.1. Lineage (NCBI taxonomy): Bacteria > Pseudomonadati > Pseudomonadota > Gammaproteobacteria > Vibrionales > Vibrionaceae > Vibrio > Vibrio sp. B1ASS3. The sequence goes on along the minus strand of NZ_HG992742.1, from coordinate 3,660,265 downwards.
CAGAGCGCGTACCAATAATGATGCCGGCGGCTTTGTCTCGCGCAGAAAGCCAAGCGTTGAGTCGCTCGGTATCATTTAACCCAGAGTGAATGACATCCACAGGCACATTAAATCGATGTTTAAAGCGGTTGATGGTTTGTGGAGTTAAGCCAATTTCGGGTACTAAAACCAAAGCTTGTTTACCTTGCTCAAGAACTGGCTTGATTAGGTTCAAGTAAACTTCTGTTTTACCTGAACCTGTTACACCTTCTAATAAATAGCAGGCAAAACCTGTTTGGCTGTTTACGCTCGCAATAGCAAGCGCTTGCTCATGGTTGAGTTTTGGTTTTTCGACGTCACGTTCAACCTGAGTGCTCCACTTAGTTACTGTAGGCTTTTTCTCTATGCGTTCAACCCAGCCTTTCTCTTCCAAAGACTTAAGTACCGCAGAGCCTATTTCTTGATCAATAAACTCTTGGTGTGGGACGGCACCGTTGACCAAAATCTGTAAAGCGCGTTGTTGTTTGACCGCACGCCCAAGTCCTTGCATTAACTTGTCTTTACCCGAGGCGGTGATTTGCCACTCTTGTAATGTGGCGAAATCCGCGGGCTTACCCTTTCGCAGAGCGGCTGGCATAGCATTGTGCAAAGTGTCCCCAAGAGGGTACTGATAAAACTGGCTACACCATATTAGTAAAGAATAAAGCCTCTCAGGCCAAACAGGTTGGGCATCCAAGACGGCTTTAATTGGTTTTAGTTGTTCTTTTGGAAAATCAGAATGATTAACCATCGCTGTGACAACGCCAACCAAGGTTTGTCGGCCGAAAGGAACAGAAACACGTCCTCCAATCACCGGAAACAGGTGCCCAGGAATGACATAGTCAAACTGCTTATCTAGAGGGACCGGTAGTGCCACTCGGGCGATGGATGGACGCATAGAATCTTTACTATATAAAAGAGGGAAGAGAGGTATAGTCTATTAAAACACAGTGAAAAATTCGAGCGCTCCGCATTTTTGGGGAAGTGATTGCTCTCAGTACTAAAGTACTGGTGAAAAAAGTGGCGAAAAAGTTGCCAAATGTGTTGATCCTAGCTTAGCGATTCATTAGTATACTGCGCCTTGAGATATGGCTTCGGCAAATGGTCGATGCGGTATCGCATTTTATTATTAATTACGTGTGGTGTGCGGCTTAGATTCGTATAGCGACACGGCCTACAATTGAGGTTATCCCATGAAAGCTGGTATCCACCCAGAATACAAAGCAGTAACTGCTACTTGTTCTTGCGGCAACTCTTTCGAGTTCAACTCTACTCTAGGTAAAGATTCTATCCACCTAGACGTATGTGACAAGTGTCACCCATTCTACACTGGTAAGCAACGTATCGTTGATACAGGCGGCCGTGTTGATCGCTTCAACAAGCGTTTCGGTGCACTATCAAGCGGTAAGAAATAATAGCAGGCGCTATTACGATTACAGTTTAAAAAAGGACGCTTCGGCGTCCTTTTTGTTTATGGCTAGCGCAAAAGTAGGGGAGAATCGAGCGGCTAAAATTTGTTCGATTATTTTTCACTCGGCTATTGCATCCTAAAGTGTGATCTGTATAATGCAGCGCACTGGTTAAGCCAGTTGTGAACCAATGAGCAGTGAGGAGCGAGTAAATCTTCGGATTTGCGAGGTAATGTAGACTCAGCTTATGTTCGCGGTTAATACAATTAGCTATCTTTTCTTCGGAAAAACTATCCCCAGACGTGACTCTGGCATATAGGGGTAGTTAATCGAAAATTAACTGACAATGTGTCCTAATCTTGGACGCTACGGTTTCACATAAATCAATCGGCATTCTCTCGTCTTGACGAGTCTGAGTGGCGATATTGTTTGTGTAATTTTTAATATTGGAGCTCTGTCTCATGCAGAACCAACGTATCCGTATCCGCCTAAAAGCTTTCGATTACAAACTAATCGATGCTTCTACAGCGGAAATCGTTGAAACAGCTAAGCGCACTGGCGCACAGGTTCGTGGTCCAATCCCACTACCTACTCGTAAAGAGCGTTTCACAGTTCTTATCTCTCCACACGTTAACAAGAAAGCACGTGACCAGTACGAAATTCGTACTCACAAGCGTCTAATCGACATCGTTGAGCCAACAGACAAAACTGTTGATGCTCTAATGCGTCTAGACCTTGCTGCGGGCGTTGACGTTCAAATTAGCCTAGGTTAAGGGAGATTAGAAGAATGATTGGTCTAATCGGTCGTAAAGTGGGCATGACCCGCGTATTTACTGAAGACGGCGTTTCTATCCCAGTAACAGTTGTTGAAGTTGAAGCAAACCGTGTATCTCAAGTTAAAACTCTTGAGACAGATGGCTACGCTGCAATCCAGGTAACTGCTGGTTCTAAGAAAGCTAACCGCGTAAACAAAGCTGAAGCAGGTCACTTTGCTAAAGCTGGCGTTGAAGCTGGTCGTGGTCTTTGGGAATTCCGTTTGGAAAACGGTGAAGAGTTTGCAGTTGGCGCTGAGCTAACAGTTGAACTATTCAACGAAACTAAGAAAGTAGACGTTACTGGTACATCTAAAGGTAAAGGTTTCCAAGGCGCTGTTAAGCGTTGGAACTTCCGTACTCAAGATATGACTCACGGTAACTCATTGTCTCACCGTGCACCGGGTTCAATTGGCCAATGTCAAACTCCAGGTCGCGTATTTAAAGGCAAGAAAATGGCAGGTCACATGGGTGCTGAGCGTGTAACGACTCAAAACCTAGAGATCGTACGTGTTGACGCTGAGCGCAATCTGCTTCTTATCAAAGGTGCAGTACCAGGCTCAACAGGTGGCAACGTGATCGTTAAACCAGCTGTTAAAGCATAACGTCTCAGGAGTAAGTAATGGAACTAATGGTTAAAGGTGCTGATGCACTAACTGTTTCCGAAACTACTTTCGGACGTGAGTTTAACGAAGCTCTTGTACACCAAGTAGTTGTTGCATTTGCAGCAGGTGCTCGTCAAGGTACTCGTGCTCAAAAAACACGTTCAGAAGTTTCTGGCGGTGGCGCTAAGCCATGGCGTCAAAAAGGTACTGGCCGTGCGCGTGCTGGTACAATCCGTAGCCCAATCTGGCGTACAGGTGGTGTTACTTTTGCTGCGAAACCACAAGATCACAGCCAAAAAGTAAACAAAAAAATGTACCGCGGTGCTATGAAGAGCATTCTTTCTGAGCTAGTTCGTCAAGAGCGTCTAATCGTTGTTGATAACTTCTCAGTTGAAGCGCCAAAGACTAAAGAGCTAGTTGCTAAGCTTAAAGAGCTTGAGCTAACTGACGCTCTAATCGTGACTAGCGAAGTAGATGAGAATCTATTCCTAGCTGCTCGTAACCTATACAAAGTTGACGCACGTGACGTTGCTGGTATCGATCCAGTTTCACTAATCGCGTTCGACAAAGTTGTAATGACTGCAGAAGCAGTTAAGCAAGTTGAGGAGATGCTAGCATGATCACTGAAGAGCGTATCCTAAAAGTTCTACGTGCTCCGCACATCTCTGAAAAAGCAACTATGGCAGCTGAGAAAGCGAACACTATCGTTTTCAAAGTAGCTAAAGATGCAACTAAAAAAGAGATCAAAGCAGCTGTAGAAAAGCTTTTTGAAGTTGAAGTTAAGTCTGTAAATACTCTTATCACTAAGGGTAAGACCAAACGTCAAGGTCTACGCCAAGGTCGCCGCAGCGACGTTAAGAAAGCGTACGTTACTTTGAAAGAAGGTCAAGATCTTGACTTCGTTGGCGGCGCGGAATAACAGGAGTAGTTAAGAATGGCTATTGTTAAATGTAAGCCGACTTCCCCTGGTCGTCGTCACGTTGTTAAAGTTGTTAACGCTGACCTACACAAGGGCAAGCCATACGCACCTCTTCTAGAGAAAAACTCTAAGAACGGTGGTCGTAACAACAACGGTCGTATCACAGTACGTCACATCGGCGGTGGTCACAAGCACCACTACCGTGTAGTTGACTTCAAACGTACTAAAGATGGCATCCCAGCGAAAGTTGAGCGTCTAGAATACGATCCAAACCGTAGCGCAAACATTGCTCTAGTTCTTTACAAAGACGGTGAGCGTCGCTACATCCTAGCACCTAAAGGTGTTAACGCGGGTGATGTTATCCAATCTGGTGTTGATGCACCGATTAAAGCGGGTAACACTCTACCAATGCGTAACATCCCAGTAGGTTCAACTGTACACAACGTTGAACTAAAACCTGGTAAAGGTGGTCAGCTAGCTCGTTCGGCTGGTGCTTACGCTCAAATCGTTGCTCGCGACGGTGCGTACGTAACTATCCGTCTACGTTCTGGCGAAATGCGCAAAGTTCTTTCTGAAGGCCGTGCAACAATCGGTGAAGTTGGTAACTCTGAGCACATGCTACGTGAACTTGGTAAAGCTGGTGCTTCACGCTGGCGCGGCGTACGTCCAACCGTACGTGGTGTAGTAATGAACCCGGTTGACCACCCACACGGTGGTGGTGAAGGTCGTACATCTGGCGGTCGTCACCCAGTATCTCCTTGGGGTATGCCTACTAAAGGCTTCAAAACTCGTAAGAACAAACGCACTGACAAGTACATCGTACGTCGTCGTAACAAGTAATCTATTTAAAGAGGAATCGCCATGCCACGTTCTCTCAAGAAAGGTCCTTTTATTGACCTACACTTGCTGAAGAAGGTAGAGAAAGCGGTGGAAAGCGGAGACAAAAAGCCTATTAAGACTTGGTCCCGTCGTTCAATGATCATCCCTACGATGATCGGTTTGACCATCGCTGTCCATAATGGTCGTCAGCACGTACCAGTTTTCGTTACCGAAGAAATGATCGGTCACAAACTAGGTGAATTCGCACCAACACGTACTTACCGCGGTCACGCTGCGGATAAGAAAGCTAAGAAGCGTTAAGGAGTAAATAATGGAAGCTATTGCTAAACATAACTTTGCTCGCATTTCGCCTCAGAAAGCTCGCTTAGTTGCGGATCTAATTCGTGGTAAATCTGTTGACCAAGCTCTAGAAATTCTAACGTTCAGCAACAAAAAAGCTGCTGCTCTAGTTAAGAAAGTTCTAGAGTCTGCTATCGCTAACGCGGAGCACAACGAAGGTGCAGATATTGACGATCTGAATGTCGCAAAAATCTTTGTAGATGAAGGCCCAACCATGAAGCGTATTATGCCTCGTGCTAAAGGTCGTGCGGATCGTATCTTGAAGCGTTCAAGCCACATCACTGTTGTTGTAGCAGATCGCTAGAGACTAGGAGAGTAAGCAATGGGTCAAAAAGTACATCCTAATGGTATTCGTCTTGGCATCGTTAAGCCTTGGAATGCTACATGGTTTGCTAACACCAAAGATTTCGCTGACAACCTAGACGGCGACTTCAAGGTACGTCAGTTCCTAACTAAGGAACTACAAAAAGCATCTCTTTCACGTATCGTTATCGAGCGTCCTGCTAAGAGCATCCGTGTGACTATTCACACTGCTCGTCCAGGCGTTGTAATCGGTAAGAAAGGTGAAGACGTTGAGAAACTACGTGCAGCTGTAGCTAAAATTGCAGGTGTACCAGCTCAAATTAACATCGCTGAAGTACGCAAGCCTGAGCTTGATGCACAGCTTGTTGGTGACAGCATCGCGTCTCAACTAGAGCGTCGTGTTATGTTCCGTCGTGCTATGAAGCGCGCGGTACAAAACGCAATGCGTCTAGGTGCTAAAGGCATCAAAGTGGAAGTAAGCGGTCGTCTAGGCGGCGCTGAAATCGCACGTTCTGAGTGGTACCGTGAAGGTCGTGTACCTCTACACACTCTACGTGCAGACATTGATTACGCAACTTCTTCGGCTCACACTCAATACGGTGTGATCGGCATTAAAACTTGGATCTTCAAAGGTGAGATCCTAGGTGGTATGCCAGCAGCTAACGCTGTAGAGCCTAAAGGCGACAAGCCTAAGAAGCAGCGTAAAGGCCGTAAGTAAGGAGTCGACAGATGCTACAACCTAAACGTACTAAGTTCCGTAAGGTTCAGACAGGTCGTAACCGTGGTCTAGCTAAAGGTACTGATGTAAGCTTCGGCGAATTCGGTCTTAAAGCTGTTGGCCGTGGTCGTCTAACTGCTCGTCAAATTGAAGCGGCACGTCGTGCAATGACACGTCACGTTAAGCGTCAAGGTAAAATCTGGATCCGTGTGTTCCCAGACAAACCAATCACAGAAAAACCACTTGAAGTTCGTCAAGGTAAGGGTAAAGGTAACGTTGAGTACTGGGTAGCCCAAATCCAACCTGGTAAGGTTATGTACGAAATGGGTGGTGTACCTGAAGAATTGGCTCGTGAAGCGTTCCGCCTAGCGGCTCGTAAACTGCCATTCAAAACTACATTTGTAACTAAGCAGGTGATGTGATGAAAGCACAAGATCTACGCGAGAAAAGCGTTGAAGAGCTTAACGCTGAGCTATTGAATTTGCTACGCGAACAGTTCAACTTGCGCATGCAAGCTGCAACTGGTCAGCTACAGCAAACTCATACTCTGAAAGCTGTACGCCGTGATATCGCACGTGTGAAAACTGTTTTGACTGAGAAGGCAGGCGCATAATGAGCGAAGTAAAACGTACTCAACAAGGTCGTGTTGTTAGCGACAAGATGGACAAGTCTATCGTAGTTGCTATCGAGCGCATGGTTAAACACCCAATTTACGGTAAATTCGTAAAGCGCACGACTAAAGTACACGCACATGACGAGAACAACGAGTGTGGCCTAGGCGACACAGTTGAAATCGCTGAGTGTCGTCCACTGTCTAAGACTAAGTCTTGGACATTGGTAAAAGTCCTAGAAAAAGCGAAGATCTAATCTTCTTTATTCTATGATTAAAAACGGCTCCAAAAATAATTTTTGGAGCCGTTTATTTTTTGACTACCCAATCTGAAAAAAGGGTGGTACAATTCGCGTCCCTTTTAAAGAGGCAGCCCGACCCGAGAGGGTCTAGTTTTTTTATTATTTAGCGGAGCACTAACATGATCCAAATGCAAAGTATGCTGGACGCAGCTGATAACTCAGGCGCACGCAGCGTAATGTGTATTAAGGTTCTGGGTGGCTCTCACCGCCGTTATGCACATATCGGTGACGTTATCAAAGTTACTGTTAAGGAAGCAATTCCTCGCGGTAAAGTTAAAAAAGGTGACGTTCTGAAGGCGGTGGTAGTGCGCACCCGTAAAGGCGTACGTCGTCCTGACGGTTCTGTCATTCGCTTCGACCGAAATGCTTGTGTATTGTTGAACGACAACACTGAGCAACCAATCGGTACACGTATCTTTGGTCCTGTGACACGCGAACTTCGTGGCGATAAGTTCATGAAGATCGTTTCACTGGCTCCAGAAGTTCTGTAAGGAGCACGTAGAAATGGCAGCTAAAATCCGTCGTAATGACGAAGTAATCGTTCTTGCTGGTAAAGACAAAGGCAAGAAAGGTAAAGTAACTAAGGTCCTAGCAACTGGTAAAGTTATCGTTGAAGGTATCAACCTTGTTAAGAAACACCAGAAACCTGTTCCTGCACTAGGTATCCAAGGCGGTATCGTAGAGCAAGAAGCAGCTATCGATGTTTCTAACGTGGCGATCTTTAACGCAGCTACTGGTAAAGCTGACCGTATCGGTTTCCGTTTTGAAGATGGTAAGAAAGTTCGTTTCTTTAAGTCTAACAACGAAATCGTTTCTAACTAATAGAAGTAATTTGGAGTTCTACTATGGCGAAACTGCATGATTACTACAAGTCGTCTGTAGTCGCTGAACTGACCAAACAGTTTAGCTACACAAGCGTCATGCAAGTCCCTAGAATCGAGAAAATCACCCTAAACATGGGTGTTGGTGAAGCAATCAACGATAAGAAACTGCTAGAAAACGCAGCTGCTGATATGGCAACGATCTCTGGTCAAAAGCCACTTATCACTAAAGCTCGTAAATCTGTTGCAGGTTTCAAAATCCGTGAAGGCTACCCTATCGGTTGTAAAGTAACCTTGCGTGGCGAACGTATGTGGGATTTTCTTGAGCGTTTGATTAACATCGCTCTTCCACGAGTACGTGACTTCCGTGGTGTTAGCGCTAAGTCTTTTGACGGTCGCGGTAACTACAGCATGGGCGTTCGCGAGCAAATCATCTTCCCGGAAATCGACTTTGATAAAGTTGATCGAGTACGCGGTCTAGACATCACTATTACGACGTCTGCTGGTACTGATGAGGAAGGCCGTGCTCTGCTGGCTGCCTTTAACTTCCCATTCCGTAAGTAAGGTGAAGGGTTACTGTTATGGCTAAAAATTCAATGAAAGCACGTGAAGCAAAGCGTGCGAAGCTAGTAGCTAAGTTCGCTGAAAAGCGTGCAGCGCTAAAAGCTATCATCAGCGATGTAAACGCATCTGAAGAAGATCGTTGGAATGCGGTTCTTACACTGCAATCTCTTCCACGTGATTCAAGTGCATCACGTCAGCGCAACCGTTGTAACCAAACTGGTCGTCCACACGGTTACCTACGTAAGTTCGGTCTAAGCCGTATTAAGGTTCGTGAAGCTTGCATGAAAGGCGAGATTCCGGGTCTTCGTAAGGCTAGCTGGTAATTGCCACTTAATCATTTGGAGTAAATCATATGAGCATGCAAGATCCGATTTCGGATATGCTGACCCGTGTTCGTAACGGTCAGGCAGCAAACAAAGTTGCTGTTAAAATGCCTTCTTCAAAGCTTAAAGTTGCAATTGCTGCACTACTAAAAGCTGAAGGTTACATCGTTGACTTCGCTGTTGAAGGCGAAGCAAAACCTGAGCTAGAAGTTACACTTAAGTACTTCCAAGCTAAACCAGTAATCGAGCAACTTAAACGTGTTTCTCGTCCAGGTCTACGCGTTTACAAGAAGAAAGATGATCTTCCTTCTGTAATGGGTGGTCTTGGTATTGCTATCGTTTCTACTTCCAAGGGTCTTATGTCAGACCGCGCTGCACGTAAAGCAGGTCTTGGTGGTGAAATCATCTGCTACGTAGCTTAATAGGAGTAGAATATGTCTCGTGTTGCTAAAGCACCTGTCGCTATTCCAGCTGGCGTAGAGGTGAAACTAAACGGCCAAGAAATCACTGTAAAAGGTGCTAAGGGCGAACTATCACGCGTTCTTAACAGCGCTGTGGTTATCGCTCAGGAAGAAAACAACCTAACCTTCGGTCCTAAAGAAGGTGCTGCTAACGCATGGGCACAAGCTGGTACAGCTCGCGCTCTAGTTAACAACATGGTTGTTGGTGTTACTGAAGGCTTTACTAAGAAGCTAACTCTTAAAGGTGTTGGTTACCGTGCTGCTATCAAAGGCAACGCTGTAGGTCTAACACTAGGCTTCTCTCACCCAGTTGAGCACGAGTTGCCAGCGGGTATTAAAGCTGAATGTCCAAGCCAAACTGAAATCATCATCACTGGTTGTGATAAGCAACTAGTTGGTCAAGTTGCGGCTGACATTCGTTCTTACCGTCAACCTGAGCCTTACAAAGGTAAAGGTGTTCGTTACGCAGATGAAAATGTGCGTACTAAAGAAGCTAAGAAGAAGTAAGGTAACACTATGGATAAGAAAGCATCTCGCATCCGTCGTGCTACACGCGCACGTCGTAAGATTGCAGAACTGGGTGCGACTCGCCTAGTTGTACACCGTACTCCTCGTCACGTGTACGCACAGGTTATCGCGGCTAATGGCTCTGAGGTTATCGCAGCAGCTTCTACTGTAGAAAAAGCGATCCGTGAGCAAGTGAAATACACTGGTAACGTTGATGCAGCTAAAGCAGTAGGTAAAGCTGTTGCTGAGCGCGCTCTTGAAAAAGGCGTAACTGCAGTTGCATTTGATCGTTCTGGTTTCCAATACCACGGTCGAGTAGCGGCGCTAGCAGAATCTGCTCGCGAAGCTGGTCTGAAATTCTAAGGTAGGGTTGGAAGATGGCTAAAGAACAACAAGTTCAAGCGAATGATTTGCAAGAAAAGCTAATCGCAGTTAACCGTGTTTCTAAAACGGTTAAAGGTGGTCGAATCATGAGCTTCACTGCACTAACAGTAGTTGGTGACGGTAACGGTCGTGTAGGTTTCGGTTACGGCAAAGCTCGTGAAGTACCTGCAGCGATTCAAAAAGCAATGGAAAAAGCGCGTCGTAACATGACTACTATCGCGCTAAACGAAGGCACTCTTCACCACCCAGTGAAAGGTCGCCATTCGGGCTCTAAAGTTTACATGCAACCTGCTGCAGAAGGTACTGGTGTTATCGCAGGTGGTGCGATGCGTGCAGTACTAGAAGTTGCTGGCGTACACAACGTACTATCTAAAGCATACGGTTCTACGAACCCTATCAACATCGTTCGTGCAACGATCGATGCACTAGGTAGCATGAAGTCGCCAGAAATGGTTGCTGCTAAACGTGGTCTAACTGTTGAAGCTATTTCGGAGTAAGAACACCATGGCAACTATTAAAGTAACTCAAACTAAAAGCTCAATTGGCCGCCTACCAAAGCACAAAGCTACTTTGCGTGGTCTAGGTCTTCGTAAAATCAACCACACAGTAGAACTTGAAGATACTCCGTGCGTACGCGGTATGATCAACAAGGTTTACTACATGGTTAAAGTTGAGGAGTAATCAGAAATGCGTTTGAATACTCTTGCACCGGCTGCTGGCTCTAAGCATGCTCCTAAGCGTGTAGGTCGTGGTATCGGTTCTGGCCTAGGTAAAACTGGTGGCCGTGGTCACAAAGGTCAAAAATCACGTTCTGGCGGTAAAGTTCGTCCAGGTTTCGAAGGCGGTCAGATGCCTCTGAAACAACGTCTACCAAAATTCGGTTTCACTTCTCGTAAGAGCCTAGTGTCTGCTGAAGTTCGTCTAGGTGAACTAGCGAAAGTTTCTGGTGACGTGGTTGATCTAAACAGCCTTAAAGCTGCTAACATCATCACTAAGAACATCGAATTCGTAAAAGTTGTTCTATCTGGTGAAATCGATAAAGCAGTGACTGTTAAAGGTCTACGTGTGACTAAAGGCGCTAAAGCTGCAATCGAAGCTGCAGGCGGTAAAATCGAGGAATAATCTCGAGGAACGAGGTACAGATGGCTAAGAAACCAGGACAAGATTTTCGTAGTGCTCAGAGCGGCTTAAGTGAACTAAAGTCGCGCTTGTTATTCGTAATTGGTGCACTTTTAGTATTCCGAGCCGGCTCATTTGTGCCGATTCCTGGTATTGACGCTGCTGTACTTGCCGATTTGTTCGAACAGCAAAAAGGTACCATCGTTGAAATGTTTAACATGTTCTCCGGTGGTGCTCTTGAGCGTGCATCTATATTAGCATTGGGCATCATGCCGTATATTTCGGCATCTATTGTTGTCCAATTGCTAACTGTAGTTCATCCAGCGTTAGCGGAACTCAAGAAAGAGGGTGAAGCAGGCCGTCGTAAGATCAGCCAATATACACGCTACGGCACGCTTGTACTTGCAACATTCCAAGCTATTGGTATTGCAACTGGCTTACCAAACATGGTCGACAATCTGGTTGTAATGAACCAAACCATGTTTACGCTAATTGCTACCGTAAGTTTAGTAACCGGTACCATGTTCCTAATGTGGTTAGGTGAACAAATTACAGAGCGAGGAATCGGTAATGGTATTTCCATTCTGATTTTTGCAGGTATTGTTGCTGGATTGCCTTCTGCAATCGGTCAAACAATCGAGCAAGCGCGTCAAGGTGAATTGCATGTACTTCTTCTACTGTTAATCGCGGTATTAGCTTTCGCAGTAATTTACTTCGTTGTTTTCATGGAACGTGGTCAACGCCGAATCGTCGTTAACTACGCTAAGCGTCAACAAGGTCGTAAAGTATTTGCTGCACAAAGCTCGCATCTGCCACTTAAAATTAATATGGCAGGTGTTATTCCAGCGATTTTTGCATCAAGTATTATCCTGTTCCCAGGAACACTGGCTCAGTGGTTTGGTCAGAACGGTGAGAGCAGCGCGTTCGGTTGGTTAACTGACGTGTCTTTGGCTCTTAGCCCAGGTCAGCCTCTGTATGTAATGCTTTATGCAGCAGCGATTATCTTCTTCTGTTTCTTTTACACGGCGTTGGTTTTCAACCCGCGTGAAACAGCGGATAACTTGAAGAAGTCCGGTGCATTCGTACCCGGTATCCGCCCAGGTGAGCAGACAGCGAAGTACATCGATAAAGTAATGACACGTTTAACCCTAGCGGGCGCACTGTACATTACCTTTATCTGTCTGATTCCCGAGTTCATGATGGTCGCGTGGAACGTACGTTTCTACTTCGGCGGTACATCACTACTTATCGTAGTTGTTGTTATCATGGACTTTATGGCACAGGTACAGACTCATCTGATGTCTCAACAGTATGATTCTGTGTTGAAGAAAGCGAATCTGAAAGGCTACGGTCGTTAATACGGCGGTAGACTCAGTTTCAATTACGGAGTTTAGCAATGAAAGTTCGTGCTTCCGTTAAAAAAATCTGCCGTAACTGTAAAGTAATCAAGCGTAACGGTGTCGTTCGCGTGATTTGCAGTGAGCCAAAGCACAAACAGCGCCAAGGCTAATTAGCAGAAATTTTTACTTGAAAACGAAGGTTAGGTCGAGTATATTCCTCGGCCTACCTTTTGCGTGCAAAAGAAGTAGTACTCCGCAGCGTATCCATAACGGGCTTTGCTGCGGCTAATTCTTTTATAGAAACACTTAGGAGTGAATAATGGCCCGTATAGCAGGCATTAACATTCCTGATCAAAAACATGCTGTGATTGCACTTACGTCAATCTACGGCATCGGTAAAACTCGCTCTCAAGCTATCCTAGCTGAAGTGGGTATTGCTGAAGATGTTAAGATCAGTGAACTAACTGAAGAGCAGATCGATCAACTGCGTGATGGTGTAGCTAAGTACACTGTAGAAGGTGATCTACGTCGTGAAGTATCTATGAACATCAAGCGTCTTATGGACCTTGGCTGTTACCGTGGTCTTCGTCATCGTCGCAGTCTACCACTACGTGGACAGCGTACTAAAACCAATGCTCGCACCCGTAAGGGTCCGCGTAAGCCGATCAAGAAATAATCGGGAAGGTAGAGTACAATGGCTAAACAACCAACTCGCGCTCGTAAGCGCGTACGCAAGCAAGTTGCAGATGGCGTTGCGCACATCCATGCTTCTTTCAATAACACAATCGTAACCATTACTGACCGTCAAGGTAATGCTCTAGCTTGGGCTACTGCAGGTGGTTCTGGTTTCCGTGGTTCTCGTAAGTCTACTCCGTTCGCTGCACAGGTTGCTGCTGAGCGTTGTGCTGAAATGGCTAAAGAATACGGTCTAAAGAACTTGGAAGTTATGGTTAAGGGTCCAGGTCCAGGTCGTGAATCTACTGTTCGCGCACTGAACGCTGCTGGTTTCCGCATCACAAACATCGTTGATGCTACACCAATCCCTCATAACGGTTGTCGTCCACCTAAGAAACGTCGCGTATAACGTTTTTTAGATTACTGGAGAAAGATCATGGCAAGATATTTGGGTCCTAAGCTGAAGCTTAGCCGTCGTGAAGGCACTGACTTATTCCTTAAGTCTGGTGTTCGCGCGATCGATACCAAGTGTAAAATTGATAACGCACCAGGTGTACACGGCGCTCGTCGCGGTCGTCTATCTGAGTATGGCGTTCAGCTTCGTGAGAAGCAAAAAGTTCGTCGTATGTACGGCGTTCTAGAAAAACAATTCCGTAACTACTACAAAGAAGCTGCACGTCTTAAAGGCAACACAGGTGAGAACCTGCTTCAGCTTCTTGAAGGTCGTCTTGATAACGTAGTTTACCGCATGGGCTTTGGCGCAACTCGCGCAGAAGCACGTCAGCTAGTTAGCCACAAAGCTATCCTAGTTAACGGTAAAGTTGTAAACGTTCCTTCTTTCAAAGTAGCGGCTAATGACGTTGTTTCTATCCGCGAGAAAGCTAAACAGCAAGCTCGTATCAAAGCAGCTCTAGAAGTTGCTGAACAACGTGAAAAACCAACTTGGATTGAAGTAGATGGTGGCAAGATGGAAGGTACATTCAAGCGTATGCCTGAGCGTTCTGATCTATCAGCTGACATCAACGAACAATTGATCGTCGAGCTTTACTCTAAGTAAGGTTTAAACTAAAGAGAGGACACAATGCAGGGTTCTGTAACAGAATTTCTTAAGCCACGTCTAGTTGACATCGAACAAATCAGCTCGACTCACGCAAAAGTAACTCTTGAGCCATTAGAGCGTGGCTTTGGTCATACTCTGGGTAATGCACTTCGCCGCATCCTTCTATCTTCTATGCCAGGTTGTGCTGTAACAGAAGTAGAAATTGAAGGCGTACTTCATGAGTACAGCACGAAAGAAGGCGTTCAAGAAGATATTCTTGAAATTCTTCTAAACCTTAAAGGTTTGGCTGTGCGCGTTGCCGAAGGCAAAGATGAAGTGTTCATTACTTTGAACAAATCAGGCTCGGGCCCTGTGGTTGCAGGTGACATCACCCATGATGGTGATGTAGAGATCGCTAACCCTGAACACGTAATTTGTCACCTAACGGATGACAACGCTGAGATCGCAATGCGTATCAAAGTTGAACGTGGTCGTGGTTATGTTCCAGCTTCTGCGCGTATCCATAACGAAGAAGACGAGCGTCCAATCGGTCGCCTACTAGTAGATGCTACTTACAGCCCTGTAGACAAAATTGCCTACGCTGTAGAAGCAGCTCGTGTAGAACAGCGCACTGATCTAGACAAGCTTGTTATCGATATGGAAACAAACGGTACTCTAGAACCTGAGGAAGCAATCCGTCGTGCAGCTACTATCCTAGCTGAACAATTGGATGCGTTCGTAGATCTTCGTGATGTACGTGTACCTGAGGAGAAGGAAGAGAAGCCAGAATTCGATCCGATCCTACTGCGTCCTGTAGACGATCTTGAACTAACAGTTCGCTCTGCTAACTGTCTGAAAGCAGAAGCGATTCACTACATCGGTGATCTAGTACAACGTACTGAGGTTGAGCTACTTAAAACGCCTAACCTTGGTAAAAAATCTCTTACTGAGATTAAAGATGTACTTGCGTCACGTGGTCTGTCTCTGGGCATGCGCCTAGAAAACTGGCCACCTGCATCAATCGCTGAAGATTAATCGATACTAGTTAGAAGGATTAGGTCATGCGCCATCGTAAGAGTGGTCGTCAACTCAACCGCAACAGCTCACATCGTAAAGCGATGTTCAGCAACATGGCTAGCTCTCTAGTACGTCATGAAGTTATCAAGACTACTTTGCCAAAAGCAAAAGAGCTACGTCGCGTAGTTGAGCCTTTGATTACACTAGCTAAGACTGACAGTGTTGCTAACCGTCGTCTAGCATTTGCACGTACTCGTGATAACGAAGTAGTTGCAAAACTGTTTAACGAACTAGGTCCACGTTTTGCTGCTCGTCAGGGCGGTTACACTCGTATCCTAAAAGCTGGCTTCCGTGCTGGTGATAAAGCTCCAATGGCTTACATTGAGCTTGTAGATCGCCCAGCTGCTGAAGAAGCTGCTGAGTAATCTCAGTTCGTAAGAACAAAAAAAGCCGAGCATTAGCTCGGCTTTTTTGTATCTGTTGTATTTGAAAGGGAAAACACATTTAGTTTTCCGTCTCCCCTCTCGAAGCTAATCTTCGATAATCGAATGTTGAGCCTTAATTTATGTTTAGGCGAAACGTCTAGCTGCCTGACCCCCACAATCCGCTTAACGAATTCAGCAAGCCTTCACTTGCGCCTTGGTCACCTAGATAGCCAAGTATCACTGGCGCAAACTGACTGATCATCGATGGGTCTAGTCCTAATTTATCAAAAGTACTTTGTACCGCACTTAAACTTTCAATATTACCTAATAAGCTTTGTGCGCCATCTAGACTCGACATGCCTGGAATTAGGGATTTCAGCTCGCTGCCGTTTTGGTCTGACAATTGGCTTTGTGCAAGTGCTAACAAGGCACCCGTACCACCTGCAGCTTGCTCGGTTGACACGGGCAATTGGCTAGTGAGTAAATCGGTGAGCGGAGATGATTCCGCATTCATGCCTTGGCTGACCATGTCCATTAAACCTTCTTGGCTTTCCTTATCGGTTACTGCATCAAGAAAAGCGTGGGCTGTACCAATGCTCATTGAAAGCAGTGTTAAGGTGAGGAGTGTTTTACGCATAATACCTCCGTGTGGCTTGCGATTATTATTGTTTATTCACTACTTAAGATAACAGAGACATTAAGGTTGTTGAGCTTAAGTCTGTTTATTTTAGACAAAAAAAGCGGCGCTAGTGAGCGCCGCTTCGAATTTGTATTGAGGAGAGTCTCAATTACAGGATGTCTAGTAGTTCTACTTCGAATACTAGAGCAGCAAATGGAGGGATAGCAGCACCTGCGCCACGCTCACCGTATGCTAGATCTTGTGGGATGTATAGTTTCCACTTAGAACCAACAGGCATTAGTTGAAGAGCTTCAACCCAACCTTTGATTACGCCAGTTACTGGGAACTCAGCAGGTTGACCGCGAGATACAGAGCTGTCGAATACAGTGCCGTCAGTTAGCTCACCATGGTAGTGAACACGTACTTGAGATGCAGCAGTTGGGATTTCACCAGTACCTTCAGTGATGATTTCGTACTGAAGACCAGACTCAAGAACGTTTACTTCTGGACGTAGAGCGTTGTCTTTTAGGAACGCTTCGCCGTCAGCCGCTGCAGCTTTAGCTGCTTCTTGACGAACTGCTTCTGCACGAGTGTGTAGCTCTTGCAGTGCGTTGTTGATTTCGTCGATTTCGATAGAAGGCATGTCACCAGTTAGTGCCGTTGCAATACCAGCAGCGATAGCGTCAACGCTAAGACCTTCTAGACCAGAACCAGCAAGTTGCTGACCCATTTGCAGACCAATACCGTAGCTTGCTTTTTGTTCTGCAGTTTCAAATTTAATTTCAGACATGAATGTCGCTCTTATTAGGAGTGATAAAGGCACAGGATATCAGGTTCGAGGCTAGGTTTAAATGATTGCGCTCGAATGTCTCTATGAGGAGTAGAGGGTGTGACTTATCTCTTACTCCAAGTGAAATTTCTGCTAATTTACGCCAAATTACATTTTACTTTGGTGAAAAACATATACTCTCCGCGCTGGTATTTTTATACTGACATCAGAAGTATTAAGGGACTCATCAGAATGAATCGTCGCAGAAAGAAAAAGCAGCTAGTCGACCATGTCGAATTGATGAAACAAAAGTTCGCTGCTATCGATTGGAAGCAGCCATTCAATAAAGAGAAGTGGCAGGAAAGATTACAGCCTGTGACTCAGTTTTGGCATCGTCTTCCAAAACTACATCAACGTGCACTGATGGTATTGGTGCCAGTGGTGTTGGTGCTTTTGATCATCCCAGTACCAAAAGATACAGAAGTACTGCTTGAAGACACCCAAGTAGAGAATCAACGTGTTGCGATTCAGTTGAACGCGCAAAGCTTAAGTGAGCAGCGCTCTGCACAAAACTCAGAGCCTAAGTCTGAGCAGTGGAAAGAATACACGGTGAAGAACGGCGATACGCTAGCCCAAGTATTCCGAAGTAACCAATTGCCGATGGCAGACTTAAACGCCCTAGTTAAAATTGAAGGCAGCGACAAGCCTTTGAGTCGCATTAAGCAAGGTCAATTGGTACGCTTTAAGCTTGCTGACGATGGCAAATTAGATATGCTTCAGCTAGAGAAAAGTGGTGAGTCGGTGATGTTCTTCCGTCTATCTGATGGCACATTTGGTCGCAACAAATAACGTTAGATAACCATTATTCTTAAGGCGCGATGATCCGCGCCTTTTTTATCGCTGTTGATTTGTTAACGTTTAATTTGTTTTCCAGCGAGTGTTTTTCTTTTATTCCATGGTAAGAGCGGTAATACGATCATTATTATCCCTATAGCCGTCAGCCAATCTGGAATTTCATCAAACCACCATATCCCAAAGAGCGTGACAAACACTAAGCCTGAGTATTCAGCTAAGGCTATCTCTCCCGCCGGCGCTTTTTGATAAGCCAATACTGCCAAACCGTTATAACTTAAGATACAAACCGCGCTCGCGATAACCAATGCCAGTTCTTGCCACGTTATTGATTGCCAGTAAACCCCAGCTAATATTGCGGAGATAGGTAACGAGAACAACGTAGTCCACCAAAGTGTGGTGACGACAGATTGTTCGCTCGGTAGCTTTCTTACCAATATATTGAACATCGCTAGTGTGGTCGCCGTGCCGAGTGCAAACAATGCAGCCCAATGAAAATGATCCGGTCTGAGTACCACTAGGACACCAAGGAACCCGAAGCAAGTGAGCAAGATTTTACTTAGTGGAGGATGTTCTTTAAGAAACAATATCGATAGTGGCAGCATTAGAATAGGGGCGGCGTAAAAAACCGCGTTGGCAGTTGCCAGAGGGAGGTGAGTCACCGCAACCATCATACAACCACTGCCAATCAATATTAGGTGCGCTCGCAACAAGGTAATAGGTGCTTGCTTTAGGCTACGTTTATTTGGTTTTTGTTTGAGGTAAAAAGGTAAGATGAGCAGCAGTGAAGCCAGTTGGCGCACAAACATATATTGAAACGGGCTAATGCCGCCTTCAATCAGTTTGACGGCGACATCGGAGAGTGATGCCGCCAAATTTCCGATCACCAGTAAGAGTAGTGCCAGGTGGTGAGGCGACATTTAGCTTGCTCGGCGCATATCGACATGAGGGATGCCATCTTCAAGGTAGCTTTCAGAAATCACTTCAAAGCCATGGCTCGCATAGAAAGCCATCAGGTGTTCTTGTGCTCCGATATCGATCGTTTGGCCTGTCCAAAACTGTTGGCAATGTTGTAAAGCTTGCTCAAGCAGTTCATGCCCAAGACCACCACCGCGAGCGCTTTGTTTGGTTACCACACGACCGATGCTCACATTGTCGTAAGTGGTTCCAGCAGGCAATAATCGTGCGCAGGCAATCAGCTCATCGCCCTGATAGCCCAATAGGTGATACACGCCTTCTAACGTATCTTTGCCGTCCAGTTCTGGATAAGGACAGGTTTGCTCCACCACAAAGACATCAACGCGCAGGCGCAGCATCTCGTAGAGTTGTGTCGTTGTCAGTTGAGAGAAAGGTAGGGCAGTCCAGTTGATCATTTCCAATATCCATTAATAAGCGAATGCAGCTGACTTTACGTCGTTTTCTGCTATTACTCATTAACAATGGTTAATTTTCACTGGTCTTCGTGACAAATCTGGCGATAATGTGCCCTCTTTTTCATCCCACCTGAGGATATTTCCCTGTGAGCAAACAAACTTTTGACCAAGTAGGCCTTACTCCAGCGCTACTAGAGACGCTTGAATCATTGAACTACACCCATATGACGCCAATTCAAGCGTTGAGCTTACCTGCGATTTTGAATCAGCGTGATGTGATTGGTCAGGGTAAAACCGGCTCAGGTAAAACAGCGGCGTTTGGTCTTGGCGTACTATCCAACCTAAACGTAAAACGCTTCCGCGTGCAATCTTTGGTGCTTTGTCCGACGCGTGAACTGGCTGATCAGGTGGCAAAAGAAATTCGTACTTTGGGCCGTAGTATTCACAACATTAAAGTACTGACATTGTGTGGTGGTATGCCGATGGGACCGCAAATCGGTTCACTAGAACATGGTGCACATATTCTGGTAGGTACGCCAGGTCGTATCCTTGATCATCTAGAGAAAGGTCGCATTAACCTAGAAGAGCTAAACACACTAGTTCTGGATGAAGCGGACCGTATGCTAGATATGGGCTTCCAAGATGCACTCGATGCGATCATTGAAGCCGCGCCAAAGCAGCGTCAGACTTTGCTGTTCAGTGCAACGTTCCCTGAGAAAATCGAACAGATCGCTCAACGTATTATGCAATCGCCAGAGATGATCAAAGTAGAATCCACTCACGATACGTCAAGCATTGCGCAGTACTTTTACAACGTAGAAGGTTCAGAAGCGCGCGATGAAGCTCTGGCAAACCTACTACTGACGCACCAGCCAGAGTCGGCTGTGGTGTTCTGTAATACGAAGAAAGAAGTACAGAATGTAGCAGATGAACTGCATCACAAAGGATTCAGTGTTATCGATCTTCATGGTGATCTAGAGCAACGCGAACGTGATCAAGCCTTGGTTCAGTTTGCTAACAAGAGTGTCTCTATCCTTGTTGCAACAGATGTGGCGGCACGCGGCTTGGACGTTGACAACCTAGATGCGGTATTTAACTTCGAATTGTCTCGTGACCCAGAGGTCCATGTTCACCGTATTGGTCGTACCGGTCGTGCTGGCAGCAAAGGCTTAGCATTCAGCTTCTTTGGTGAAAAAGACGGCCTGCGTGTGGCTCGTATCGAAGAGTATCTAGACATGGACGTGGTTCCAGCAACACTGCCAGCGAAATCTAATCAGCAGCCATATCAAGCGAAGATGGTGACGATTAACATTGATGGTGGTAAGAAGCAGAAAGTGCGCGCAGGCGACATTCTAGGTTGCTTAACGGGTAAAAACGGCATCACAGGTGCGCAAGTGGGCAAGATTCACCTGTTCCCAATGCGTGCTTATGTTGCGGTAGAAAAGTCAGTGGCGAAGAAAGCGCTACAAACTATCAGTAACGGCAAGATGAAAGGTCGTCAGTTCCGTGCTCGTTTATTGAAGTAATATCAGCAATACAGCAAAAAACGGCTAACGATTTAGCCGTTTTTTTGTTTTTGTACACCGCTATAGCTTTAAGCCTTCCATAACAGCTGTAGGTAGCTGCTGTTTGAAGTCGTCGATCAGTGCGACTTTATCTTCTGATAGTTCGAGCAGTTCGCCACGAAGGTGGAACATGCAGGCGCTAAACTTCTCATTAAAGTTTGGCAGCATTGAGGTCACGCCTGACGAAGCCGCTTGAAGTGCAACGAGCGTCGGCTCAATAACTTGGCTCTGGTAGGTCTCATCTTCCATGATAACTGCCGGAGAGTAGCCTTGGATTTCTTCCATTACGGGTTCTACGTGTGTCGTAATGAGTGTTGCTGCTTTATTGTTTGCGGCATCACCGGCAGCGGCTTTCAGTTTTCCAAACATAATCTTTTCCCTTAACTCATGATGAAACACTCGCCCGCAATGTAAGGCGAGTGATATGAAATTTGGCTATGCAGGGTGTGGTATATCCTTATGCATATCCAGATGGGATTTGAGATTTTTGCTTATACTTCAAACAAATAGCGTTAGTTAGTAATAAGAGTGTGACTACTGAAAGTGATTGTTTTTTGTCAATATTATTTTAGTTCTACTTTTCATGATGCTGCTTCAACCGGGTTTTTATTCGACTTAAACTGATCGCGGTAATCCCCAAGTAAGCGGCAATCTGGCTATCGGTAATACGCTGTTCTAAGTCTGGATAATGCTGACAAAACAGTTGGTAGCGCTCTTCTGGTGAGTAGAGCAACATAAAGCGTTCTTTGTTTTCTTTATGCATTAATTGCGCTTCGAGCAGCTTTAAGTAGATAGGATGCTTCTCTTCACGCCATTGGTGTAGCACTTCAATCGGCAAGCAAAACAGATGACAAGGTGTCAGCGTTTCTAATAAGTACGGCGAGGGCTGATTCTTAATAAGCCCTTCAAAGCCAATCACCCAATCCTTTTCCCAGTAGAACTCTTTACTGAATTCCTTCCCTTTATCGGTCAGATAACTGGCATGGCATAAACCTTCTAACACAAAGTAGATGTACGAGCTGGATTCACCTTGATGATTGAGAATATGGCGTGTCGGCAACTCTAGCTGTTGCCCATGTTCAATTAGCTGATTTGCTTCACCTTCGAGGAAGCCATGATTGATTAAGTCAGAAAAAAGATCGCTGTGCATGTGATAACTCAGAAACGGTTTTTCTCATTCTAACGGTTTTTACTGACAACAAAAAAGCGGCTCATGAGAGCCGCTTGAAATCATTGCCAAACTTGCCTTACTTATTCAGGTCAATTTGGTAAATCGCGAAACCAACTTCGTCAGTTGCGACACGTTTCATCGGGTATTGCCCTTTCTCTTTGATGAACTGCGCAGCTTTATCACTTGGTGAGGTTTCAAAACGAACATCAAGTTTGTTATCCGATTTGATTGGTGCGAAAGACCAGTTGTTATCCGCGCTTGGTGTCACTTCGCCTTGCTCTTTACTGATGCGAGAGATGTAAGCGGCCACTACAGAGCGGTTCTCATCTGGAGAATCAAACGCGATGAAGTCTGGACCAGTGCCTGGGAAGGTTGCGCTGTAAGCACGGTAGTTGTTAGTTGCGATGATGAAGTCTTGTTTTGGATTAACTGGCTTACCGTTGTAAGTCAGGTTCACGATACGCTGTGAATCTGGGTTGATCACTTTACAATCCGCATCGTACTTCGGAGGTTGAGTAACATCGATTTGGTAGTTCACACCATCAATCACGTCGAAGTTGTAAGTACGGAAGCTATCCCAGTTGATCAAAGACTGAGGTTTGGTGCTGTTAACATCAACATGATTGAACTGACCTGCACTACACTCTAGCCATTCATGAACTTCTTTGCCTTTAACCTTCATCGCTACAAGCGTATTCGGGTATAGGTAAAGGTCTGCGGCATTGCGGAAAGTCAGCTGACCTGACTCGACTTCGGTGAAACCATTTGGATCGTCTTTACGTCCGCCCACTTTAAATGGTGCAGCTGCGCTTAATACTGGAATACCTTCAAGGTCTGGGTCGCCTTGGATAAAGCGTTCCACGTAATCTTTCTGCGCTAGGTTTACGATTTGAATCGTTGGATCATCTTGTACAAGCGCTAGGAAGCTGTACATCACGTCATTTGCTTTGCCAATTGGTTGGTTGACGAACTCACGTGTGCCTTTATGGTCATCAACAAGTGCATCCACGATGCCTTTATCTGCTTCTGCCAAAGATTTCTTGTTGGCTTTATCGAAGATAGGGCGCGCTTCAGATTGACCTTCAACCACTTGCCACTTGCCATCTTTTTCTTTCAGCATCAAGTCCAATACGCCAACGTGGCTACCCCAGCGACCTGGCATTACTGCGGTTACGCCATTAATTGTGCCTTTTGCGTTGTCGACACCTTGCAGCTTGGCAAAATCTTTACCCGGGAATACCGCGTGAGAGTGACCAAATGCAATCGCATCAATGCCTTCAACTTCTGTGAGGTAGTAAACCGAGTTTTCAGCGCCTAGCTTGTATGGGTCAGTCGAAATACCAGAGTGTGGAATCGCCACAATCACGTCTGCGCCTTCTTTTTTCATCTGAGGAACCAGCTTTTTCGCTGTCTCAGTGATGTCTTCAGCGAAGACTTTACCTTCTAGGTTCTTCTTATCCCATACCATGATTTGTGGCGGGACGAAGCCGATGTAACCCACTTTGATTTCGTGGCTTTGATCATCAGTGTCTTTGAACGTGTGCGTTTTAATGAGATAAGGTTTGAAGTAGTGCTCGCCTGTCTTCTTGTCGAAAACGTTAGCACTAACATAAGGGAAGTTCGCACCGTCGATAGAGTTTTTCAGGAACTCAAGGCCGTAGTTGAATTCGTGGTTACCAATATTACCCACATCGTAATCCAACTGGTTCATCGCTTTGTATACCGGGTGGATGTCGCCAGCGTTAATCCCTTTCGCTGCCATGTAATCGCCCATCGGGCTGCCTTGAATCAAGTCGCCGTTGTCGACCAAAACACTGTTCACTGCTTCTTCACGAGCTTGCTTAACCAGTGTCGCCGCACGGCTAAAACCGATTTGCTGAGAAGGCTGATCTTTGTAGTAGTCGTAATCCATCACGTTGGTGTGAATGTCGGTGGTTTCGATAATACGTAGCTTGATGGTGTCCGCCATCGCTGGTCCAGCAAGCGTCAACATACCGCTTAAAACTGCGACGGATACGGGATTAACTGCCATTTTCATGAGGTGCTCCAATTAAATGGGATAGAGGGGTCGTACAGCGTAATGTAACAAATATTAGTGCAAGCTCAGGCTAAGATGCAGAAAACTGTGAACATTAGGCAATTAAATGCGGAGGAAAGTGTCAAAGTGATGCCTTTTTCACCATTTTGAATGAGACCTAACAAAAGCTTCTTAGCAGTTTTTTGAATAAAAAATGAAATTTTAGAATTTCCGGTAATATAAACCCACCGCCATAATGCCATCCATAACGATATCAATGGATGATGAGCAAGCACATGGCAGTTAACGATTCAGTAACGAATTTCCCAATCAACAAGCCTCGGCTGGTTTCGGATAACCAAGCTGTCGATCTTCCGCGTTTCAGCAAGCAGTCTCTTCAACCGGGTGAAGTTGCCCTTGTTGGTGCTGGTCCGGGTGACCCTGAGCTATTAACGCTGAAAGCACTCAACTGCCTACAACAAGCTGACGTCGTGCTTTACGACTACCTAGTGTCTGACGAGATCATGGCGTTAATCCCAAGCGAAACCATTTTGGTATGCGTGGGTAAACGTGCCGGGCACCACAGTGTACCGCAAGAGAAGACCAACCAATTGCTGGTGGACTTTGCTAAGCAAGGTTACAAAGTGGTGCGTATTAAAGGTGGCGATCCATTTGTGTTTGGCCGCGGTGGTGAAGAGCTGGAAGTTTTGGCTGATGCTGGTGTGCGTTTTCAAGTGGTTCCGGGCATTACTGCTGCTGCAGGTGCGACCGCTTATGCAGGTATCCCACTGACGCATCGTGATTACGCGCAATCAGCACTGTTTGTTACGGGTCATCTTAAAGAAGAAAGTGACGACATGGACTGGTCGACGCTAGCGCGTGGGAATCAGACTTTAGTGATCTACATGGGACTGATGAAATCACACTATATTCAGAATCAGCTCATCAAACATGGTAGGGCAGCCTCAACCCCTATCGCCATCATCGAGCGCGGTACGCAAATCCAGCAAAAAGTTTTCACCGGAGAACTTTCTCAACTATCTGAATTATCTAAAGAAGCTCAAGCTCCGTCTTTGATTGTTGTCGGCGAAGTTGTGCGTCTGTCTCAAAAGTTGGACTGGTTTTTGTCTAGTACTGAATTCAACAAAAGTGCTATTGCCAGCTCCATATAATTTCAGACCAAAGATTAGGGACGTAATGAGCCTTCAAGCTTAAAAAGGAAAGACAAAACATGGACCAACAACGTTTAACTCACCTTAAACAACTCGAAGCGGAGAGTATTCATATCATCCGCGAAGTTGCTGCTGAGTTCGATAACCCAGTCATGATGTATTCGATTGGTAAAGATTCATCAGTCATGTTGCATCTTGCGCGCAAAGCCTTCTACCCAGGCAAAATTCCATTCCCACTACTGCATGTAGACACGGATTGGAAATTCCGCGAGATGATCGAGTTTCGTGATCGTACCGCTGAGAAATACGGCTTTGAGCTTTTGGTTCATAAGAACCCAGAAGGTCTAGCAATGGGTTGTAGCCCGTTTGTGCACGGCTCTTCAAAGCATACTGACATCATGAAGACTCAAGGTTTGAAGCAGGCTCTGAACAAGTACGGTTTTGATGCGGCATTCGGTGGTGCACGCCGTGATGAAGAGAAGTCACGTGCAAAAGAGCGCGTTTACTCATTCCGCGATAAGAACCATACCTGGGATCCGAAAAACCAACGTCCGGAGCTTTGGAAAACATACAACGGTCAAGTAAACAAAGGGGAGAGCATTCGTGTGTTCCCACTTTCAAACTGGACTGAGCTGGATATCTGGCAATACATCTACCTAGAAAACATCGAGATCGTGCCTCTGTACCTTGCAGACAAGCGACCTGTTGTTGAGCGTGATGGCATGCTGATCATGGTAGATGACGACCGCATGAAGCTAGAACCAGGTGAAGTGATTGAAGAGAAGAGTGTGCGTTTCCGTACTTTGGGTTGTTACCCACTGACTGGCGCGATTGAGTCTGAAGCTAACACGCTAACAGGCATCATCGAAGAAATGCTGGTGGCAACTTCAAGTGAGCGCCAAGGTCGTGCGATAGACCACGATCAGTCAGGATCGATGGAGCTTAAGAAACGTCAAGGTTACTTCTAAAGGATCTAAGGAAAGATAATGAACAGTGCAGTTGAAGCTCAATTAGCCGAGCTTGGTATTGAAGGCTATTTAAAACAACACCAGTACAAGTCGTTACTTAGATTCCTGACTTGTGGCTCGGTAGATGACGGTAAAAGTACCCTAATCGGTCGCTTACTCCACGACTCAAAACAAATTTATGAAGATCAGCTAGCAGCAGTTCATTCGGATAGCCAACGCGTAGGCACCACGGGTGAAAAGCCAGATTTGGCATTGCTGGTAGATGGTCTACAAGCAGAACGCGAGCAAGGCATCACCATT
The DNA here is from genome assembly GCF_905175355.1 of Vibrio sp. B1ASS3. NCBI lineage: Bacteria > Pseudomonadati > Pseudomonadota > Gammaproteobacteria > Vibrionales > Vibrionaceae > Vibrio > Vibrio sp. B1ASS3. The sequence goes on along the minus strand of NZ_HG992742.1, from coordinate 3,633,909 downwards.
GATGTGGCTTACCGTTACTTCTCGACGCAGAAACGTAAGTTCATCATTGCTGACACGCCAGGGCATGAGCAGTACACGCGTAACATGGCAACAGGTGCATCGACCTGTGATTTGGCTGTGATTCTGGTTGATGCACGTAAAGGTGTGTTGGACCAAACGCGTCGTCACTCATTCATTTCTAACCTATTGGGATTGAAACACTTCGTTGTTGCTATCAACAAAATGGACTTGGTGGATTACTCACAAGAACGTTTTGAAGAGATCCGTGATGAGTACCTACAGTTCTCAGAAAACCTAGCGGGTGAGACGGATATCCAAATTATTCCGTTGTCAGCGCTAGAAGGCGACAATGTAGTAGAGAAAGGACAGAACTTAAGCTGGTTTGAAGGTCCGTCTCTGCTTGAGTTACTTGAGACAGTGGATGTTGACCACGAGAAAGGCGAAGGTGACTTCCGTTTCCCTGTTCAGTATGTAAACCGTCCCAACCTCGACTTCCGCGGCTTTGCTGGCACGATTTCATCGGGCTCGGTGAAAGTAGGCGACGTGATCAAGGCGCTGCCATCAGGCAAAACTTCAACCGTTGCACGTATCGTGACTTTTGATGGTGATGTACAGGAAGCACAAGCAGGTCTGGCTGTGACGCTGACATTGAATGATGAAATCGACATCAGTCGTGGTGATTTGCTGGTGCTGGAAAATGCACAAGTAGAGTCAACTAACCACTTGTTGGCTGACGTAGTGTGGATGACAGAGCAACCGCTACAACCGGGTCGTGATTACGACATTAAGATTGCTGGTAAAAAGACGGTAGGTCATGTTGAAGCCATTCGTCACCAATACGACATCAACAATCTTTCGACTCACGGTGCAGCTGAACTGCCGCTCAACGGCATTGGTTTGTGTGAATGGTCGCTGAACGAATCTGTCGCGCTGGATAACTACCAAGATTGTGCCGATACCGGCGGCTTTATCATCATCGACCGTCTAACCAATGTAACGGTTGGTGCGGGCATGGTGAAAGAAAGCCTAGCGGCTGTTGAGCGTGGTCTTGCGGATGTTTCAGCGTTCGAACTTGAACTCAATACTTTGGTTCGTAAGCACTTCCCGCATTGGGAAGCTAAAGACCTGAGCCAGTTATTGAAGAAGTAATTGGTTCACCTAGCCTGACGGGATTGCGAAACCCGTCAGGCTGATTTCCCCCGAATCCAGAATGCTCCGGAAGCCCAAGAAACCGAGCATTCTGGCGTTCTTTTTCGCTTGCTTTGCTTTTTTGTCTGGTTACTCGTTTGTCACTCCGTGCAGCTAAGTTTGCACGAGTCGTTGTTGTGCCCGTATCGGGTTTATTGGTAAGGATTGGCTATGTGGGAACAAGGATTTGTATTAGCGATTTTGCTTGGCATTATCACTTGTTTACTCGTAACCAAAATTAAACCGAGTTACGTATTTGCTGGAGCTGCTTTCATCGCCTTTATGGCGGGCATGATTGAGCTCAATACCATTGCGGCAAACTTTACTAATTCTTCACTTCTGACCTTAGTGCTGCTGATCCTCGCATCGAGCGCGTTAGAAAAAACCTTATTGATCAGCTGGGTCAGTCGCAGTATTTCTGAAGGCCATCTTGGTAGTGTGATTGCCAAGTTGGGCTTTTCTACCGCTTTACTTTCCTCTTTCACGAACAACACGGCGGTTGTGGTGTCATTAATTGGCGCGATTAAACGCAACCAACAACATGCGCCTTCTAAGCTTTTGATTCCGCTTTCTTATGCGGCGATTTTTGGTGGCACGTTGACGTTGATTGGTACCTCGACCAACTTAATCATCAACAGTTTTGTTGAAGATGCCGGCCTGCCAAGCTTGAGCTTCTTTACTCCAACCATGATTGGCTTAGCGGTGTTGGTTGGCGGTGTGCTTATTCTTATCCCGCTGAGCTATCTATTACCTAATTACGATGACCAAAACCAAGAGGATTTACCTTACTTCTTAGAGTCTCGTGTTGAGCCTGGTTCACCTTTGGTCGGTCGTACCATTACCGAAAATAACCTGCGTGCCTTGAGAAAATTGTTCCTTGCTGAAGTGATTCGCGATGGCGTGACGGTTTCTTCTGTTGGTCCTGACTTTGTTTTGAATGCCAAAGACCGATTGCTGTTTTGTGGTGATGTAGAAAGCGTGGCGACATTGCAAGAGATCCCCGGATTAACGCTGTTTGGTCATCAACATCTCAATGGTCAAAATTTCATTGAAGTGGTAGTCAGTTCATCGGCGACCTTCTGTCATAAAACCCTTAAAGAGAGTCGTTTCCGTGACAGATTTGACGCGGTAGTCGTGGCAATTCGTCGTGGACATGAACGCCTTGAAGGTGGCTTAGGCAATATCACATTAGCCGCGGGTGACACATTGGTCTTGGTTCCCGGCAAACGATTTGAGGCAGAGCGACGTGCGCACCGCAAAGAGTTTGTTTTAGTGAACGATCTGGATTCCAGCGCGCGCTTGGACTCGAATAAATCCGCTCTAGTACTGTTTGGCTTTGCCGCAGTGATTGGCTGTGCGTTGTTGGAGCTCGTCCCTATTATCAAAGGTTTGGCTGCTTATTTGATAGCACTGCTCGCCTTTGGCGTGATTCAACTGTCTGAACTTCGTCGTCGTTTCCCAATTGATATTGTGGTGATTGTCGGCTCAGCGTTATCTATTGCACAGTTGATGATTTCGTCCGGTTTATCGGTGCGAATGGGCGATATGTTTATTGAGGCATTTAACGGGTGGGGTGTGTTTGGTGCGTTGGTTGCCACTTACATCATGACTCTGGTGTTAACCGAGCTTGTTACTAACAACGCGGCGGCAGCGCTGTCTTTCCCTATTGGCTATAGCATGGCGGTAGGTTATGGCGTTGATCCAATGCCTTTCATTATGGCGGTGCTGTTTGGCGCCAGCGCCAGTTTTATTTCTCCTTACGGGTACCAAACCAACTTATTGGTATACAGCGTAGGGAATTACAAATTGACCGATTATGTGCGAATTGGCGTGCCGATTTCTATCGTGTATTCAGTGCTAGTACTGACGCTGATTCCGGTCTTCTTTCCGTTTTAATCTGTAAATTTACAAGGATACGTTATGACTGCCGAAACTCCGGTAAAAGATGAAAACATCGTTTGGCATCAGCACTCGGTTGATAAACAGTTTCGTGCTGGATTAAAAAAACAGAAGCCTGCAGTACTTTGGTTTACTGGGCTGTCTGGCGCGGGCAAATCAACGGTGGCTGGTGCATTGGAAAATCGCTTAGCCGAACTGGGTTACCACACTTATTTGCTCGATGGCGACAATGTGCGTCATGGCTTGTGCAGCGACTTAGGCTTTTCTGAGCAAGACCGTCGCGAGAATATTCGTCGCATTGGTGAACTGGCGAAGCTGATGGCAGACGCGGGTTTGATTGTTCTGTCGGCGTTCATTTCTCCTCATCGTGCAGAGCGTCAATTGGTACGTGATCTACTGCCTGAGGGGGAGTTTATTGAAGTGTTCGTCAATGCGTCTTTAGAAGTGTGTGAAGACCGTGACCCGAAAGGCTTGTACAAGAAAGCACGCGCAGGAGAAATTCCGAATTTCACCGGTATTGACTCTGAATACCAAGCACCAGCAAACCCAGAAATTGATTTGCCAGCGGGTGAAAAGAGTGTCGAAGAGCTGGTGGAGTTGTGTTTAATCGACCTTAAACAACGTGGTGTGATCCGATAAAAAAGCATTTGGATCATGGGTGGCCAAAAAGTCACTGAGCAGTTAAAAGAGCTTTTGGAACATAGGTGACCAAAAGCTCTTTTTTATGTACTAAACGGTGTGGTTTACTGTGGTTTTTGCTTCACTATGAACGCTAAACCTTTGATTTAGAAGCGCTAGCATCTGGTCATAGTATTGATTGTTAGGCTTGTTACCAAGCAGCTTACACAACTCATTACCTGTCGGAGTAAAGCGATAGTAAAGCAGACGCACGCCCTTTGTATTCACCTGTAAGGACAAGTTCTTACCTTGGTAGCTGAGCATCAAAGGCGTTTCAATACCAATTTCGCCAGACTCTAATTCAGTACTGTGTAGCAGCCCTAACTCAATCAACACTAACAAACTTGAATAAGGAAGCTGGAAGCTGCCCATGTTGAGATTGCTGGTGGTATCGCGTTTGCCAAAACTGAATATTCCGCCATGCGCTTTGTAGCCAATCAATAGCTTTCTACTTGAATCACCACCAAAACTGCACGCTAACGTCGCGGCACGTTGCAGAGTTTGGGCTTCTCTCGGCGACATGTCTTTCAGCACTTTAAGTGCTTTCATCGAAGTTGAACCGGGGTTGGTGACTTCGCGTTTCATAACTTGAGCCCAGAGTTTTTGCATCGAGCTGTTGTGGATGTCCTGAGCCATATCGAAAAATCGATACAACCAGTCTTGGTCAGGTTCACCTGCGGTCTCATCTCGACACGAACTGTGTGCCAGTTTGAGGATCTGCTCTAAGTTCTTCTGTCTTTGTTCTTGGCGGCGTTGTTCTCTTAATTGAGCTCGCTCAAGTGCGGTTTTGGCTGGAGGATCACTTTGCAACAATGCGTCTAGCCCGTAGATTTGGGCAATGCTTTGAACACGACTTGCACTGTCTTTAATGTAGCCAGACTTCTTTTCATGGTGAGTATGTTTTTGTTGTGTGGGTTCGTGTTCGATAACAACAGGTTGCTTTGTTGGTTCTGCCATTTCATTTCCTACCAAGACTGGCGATTAGCGCTTGTTTAAATTTACACCTTTCCTGTTTTCTCGACCAGAGAGGCATGTCTTGAAATTGACAGAATAAAGGCTATTCAAAATGATAATGAGTTGTTAAAATTGTTATCGTTATTTTGGAGGGGTGATGAAATATTCAGGCGTAAGCAAACTGAGAAAGCACCTGTCGATAGCGCTACTTTTGGTTTTATATGTTGGTGTATTAGCGTATTTGTCGCGCTACATTGTCTAACTAACAGAAAGAAAAAAGGCGCCGAATCGACGCCTTGGTGTATCTACTTAATGAGCTATACGAGCTCATTGAGCTACAAGCTACATGTCATCGTAGGCTTCAATTGCTGAGCCATCAATCACGTAGGCCGTTTCTGCCAGTTCATGTTCTATGGTCTCGGTCTTTAATGTCCCCACGACATAAATAACATCCCACAACTCTTGTACTGGCGCTCCTTTCGGAAACTTCACGTAGATGATCTGGTTTGGTGGTGGCGGTGGAACGTGGATACAAGCGCCAAAATATGGCACCAGCAAAAATTCCGTCACTGTATTCGCGTCACCCTCTAATGGGATCACAAAGCCAGGGATTTTTACCTTGCTACCGTTCAGTTCTGGACGAACATTACCAATCTTTGACTGTAATGCCGCGCCACCGGTGTGGTCAGTCGCAGGCATGCCTACGCTGTCGAACATCTTGCGCTCATTCTCAGGGACTAGATCAATCCAGTCGAGTTTCAACGGTTCATCACTTGCCAATACTGGCGCAGTGAACGAAATCAGTAGCAAGCAGCTAGCGAGTATCTTTTTCCACATCTTTACTAAATCCTAATTGTCATTCCATCACTGAGCGATTGTCGGTAAGCACGGAATGCAGGGATGAAGCCAATCACAATGCCTGCGCACTGCACAAAGCCAAGCAACATCCATTCATACGGCGACAGTGCCGTTAATGTTAGGTGTATACCATAACTTTGTTGGATTATCGGTTGCAAGAGGGCAAGCATAGAATACAAACCCGCGACCCCAACAATGATACCTGCAAATGTCAGTAAGCTTGCTTCGCTGATCAGCAAAGAGAACACGTGTTTTGGTCTTGCTCCCATTGCTCGTAGGATGGCCATTTCTCGGCGACGTTCTTGTAAGCTAGTGAGTAGACTGCTCAACATCCCCAATAAGCCTGCGACCACGACAAACCCTGATACCGCCATTAGCGCTTGCTCAGCAATAGACATCATTCCCCACAATTCGTGTAGGGCGACACCCGGCATGATGGCGCTAAGCGGCTCTTGCGGATAGGTGTTAATTTGTCGCTGTAAGGCGAAGGTTTGAATGCGTGATTTCAAGCCGATCAACATCGCAGTAATTTGCTTAGGCTGGAAGTCTCTTGCCTTGAGCTCTTCTGCGCTCGGTGTTGGACCAAGACGAGCGCCACTTTCCCAACCGACATGTATCGCTTCAATTGCTTCCAATGAGACGTGGACAGTTTTGTCGACGGGTGTGCCTGTTGGTGCAAGAATACCGACGACTTTAAACGGCAAATTGTCATGGCGGCTAAAGCCAACATCGCTGATGCCATGGGCAATGATGATCTCACTACCGATTTTATACCCCAGCTTTTTGGCGACATCAGAACCTAGAACCGTTTCGAATAAACCGTTGAATTCTCGACCTTCAGAGAAGGTTAGTGGTTGCTTACTTCCGTACTTGTAATGTTCGAAATAGCTGTGATTGGTCCCCATGACTCGGAAGCCTTTATGGGAATCACCCAATGAAATCGGAATCGCCCAGTCAACGGCTCGGTGATTGGCAAATTCTTCATAGCTTTTCCAGTCAATGTTGTTGGTTGCGTTGCCGATTCTGAAAACCGAGTACAGCAGCAGGTTTACCTGCCCTGAACGCCCGCCGACAATTAAATCAGTACCAGAAATGGTGTTGGCAAAACTGTCTTTGGCTTGAGTGCGAATTCGCTCTACGCCTAACAGAAGGACAACAGAAATCGCGACGGTCATGATGGTAAGAATCGCCGTCGCTTTGCGGTTCATCAGGCTTTTCCAAGCGAGCTTTACTACGGCACTCATGATGCGGCTCCTAGGGTTTGCGCTTGATTGATTTCAGGCAAGTTTAGTGTTCTGTGGAAGAGAGATTCCAGAGTTGGATCATGGCTAACAAAAACCAATGTGGCTTTGGCAAGATTGGCCTGTTCCATCAGTAACTCAATAAACGCTTTGCGGTTGTCATGATCCAAGGCTGAAGTTGGCTCGTCAGCAATCACCAGTTCAGGTTGGCCGATCAGTGCACGGGCAGCTGCAACGCGTTGTTGCTGGCCAATACTCAGCTCAGAGACTGGCTTATGGTGCAGTGCTTTCGGAAGATGCAAACGTTCTAGCAGTGATGTTGCTTGCTCTTCAAGCGTTGCAGTCGAAGCGTTTGGTGCAACTCGATCTCGGCGAATTTTGCTGAATTGGCATGGGATTAGGACGTTTTCGATCACATTCAAGTAAGGCAACAAATTGAATTGTTGGAAGATATAGCCAATGTGATCGGCACGAAATTTGTCTCTTTGACTTGCTCTTAAGCTAGCAAGATCGGTCTCAAGTACAGACAGAGAACCCGATGTAAGAGTATTGATTCCAGTTAGTAGGGCAAGCAGAGTCGATTTACCACAGCCGCTAGGGCCTTTGATAAAGACATGCTCACCTTGAGCGATGTGTAAGTGTGGAATATTAATGGTCGCGTTTTCAGAGCCGGGCCAGACAAACTGGGCATTAGCAAGCTCAACAACGTTTGACGTGGTTTCAGTCATAATAAATTACCAAAGCAATGGCGTGTGAGTAAGTACTCACACGCCATGTGAGTTATTTAATTGCGATCTTTGTGTTGCCTTTGTTCAACGTTGTCGCTGACTGAGTAGTGTCAGTGAATAGATTTGCGCTGATTGATTCTGTCGCTGGGAACTGCTTGAACCAAGTTGTATCAATGCTGTTTAGGTCTGCGACTGAATCACAGTGGTAACGGTATTCAACAGTAAACTCACCGTGGCCGCCGTGTTCATGATCGTGGCCTTCATGGTCGTGCTCATGTTTGTCATGATCGTGACCTTCGTGGTCATGCTTATCGTGGTCGTGGCCTTCATGATCATGGTGGTCATGACCTTCGTGAGAATCTTGGCCTAGTGTGTGAGATACATGAACATCTTCAATCACACATTTTGCTTGTTGGTTGATAGCAAATAGCTTGTCTGTATCTTTTAGCGCAGCAATCGCTTGTTTAAGTGCTTGCTCTTGCTCCGCATTTTCTGGTGCGTGTTCAAAGCCCACTACGTCAGCGCCTGGAGAAGTGATTTCAATCAATAGGTCTTTACCGTCTTGAGCAATATTGAATTCTACGTGACCGTGAACGTGCGCTTCGTGCTGACGGTATTCTTCTGCGTTAGCAGTTGCTGCTAGTGATAGGCCGATAACAAGAGCTAGAGCGTGTTTAGATGGCATTTTCTTTTTCCTAATTTGCTTAATTATTTTGCTGTGGTTGCTGAATTAAATCATGAGGTTAGCAACCAGTTTTGTTTCTAGTATGGGGACTTCTTAAGTTTAAGCAAATATCGGCGGCGCACGTGCTGTGTAGCGCACATCACTGACATTTAAGTGCTTTTCGATAACGTCAGAATGCGTTGAACGTTGATACGTTGGAGCGAGAATTTCTGGTAGAGCCTTAACCAGACCATGATGAGCTCCTGCAAACATTTGGCAGTGATGGTGGCTGTGATGTTCTGGAATTAGGTCAAGTTCATGGGCAATGGTAGCGAAATTCCATACGATCAGTAACGCAACACTGAGCAAGACAACAGTGCGACGCCAATGATGTGTGGTTGCTAGCCAGCGATAGTGCATCTTAAAGCCCGAAATGATACTTGGTGTTATAATATAACATCCATTTTCGCTAAAAGTTCACTCTTTTGTTAGTGCAGAGCAAATTATCTTTGGTGAAAGAAGTGCTTATGAGAAGAGTAATCTGGGAGAGATAAGGAAGTCGCTCCCTGCCAAGTGTGGCAAGGAGCGTAAAACAGCTAGATGTTTTGTTTGATAAGTCCAAGTACTTGCGTGATTTCATCAGGAGTCAGTGCGCCTTCTTTGATGAACAACACTTTACCTTGTTTATCTTGCACAATGATTGCAGAGCTTTCTTCTTTTAGGGCCCAAGAGCTTGCTACTACACCGTTTTCATCCAGAACCATAGAAGACCAAGGAAATTCTTGTTTGCTGTCTTGTGCTGAAGACTTCACAAACGAGCCTGTTCCCCAAACTGCATCATCTTGATTGATGATGGTTGTGGTTTGGTAAGCGTCTGCTGGGAATTTTGCGTCAGTAAGTGCGACCATCAATGGTGCATTCATTTCTTTTGAGCTGCTGCGTCCTGCAATAGCCTGAATAACTCGGACCTTACCTAGCATCTGTTGAGTTGCCCAAGGTTGGTAAGCCACACCTTCACCTTGCAGTACGATTTCACCATAAGCATCAACTTTTGCTGCGGGTACACTCTCTCCAAGAGACAGGTTGTGAGCAAGCGCTAGACCCGGAGTAAGAGCAAGGAAAAGAGGGAGGAGAGTCTTAGTTTTCATATTGTTATGTTCCATATGGGTTGTGAGACTTCCCAAGTATATACTTACAGTGAATAAAAATGTAGAACCGTTTATAACAATTCTTTAACGTATGATGTCTAATATTGTTGCGTTAACGTTGAAATTTGATAGAATGAACCACGTCGCAAATTGCGCATAAAGGTTGCCAAGGAAAGAGCAATCAGTGTTTTCTCAAAAGGATGTTGAGGTTGGTTATGCTACGTGAGTTTGCTGTTTACCGTCCACGTCAGGTGGCGCGTTTCGTTAAGACTTTATTCAAAGGTCAGTTTTCAATTGCAGGTGTGGGTGAGTTCCGTTTTGATAATGGAAAAGTACTACTACCTGACGTAAAAAATCCCAAACAACTCTCTGTATTTAGAGAAGTAAACCAAGCGATATTATCGCTCCCGGTATAATGACAAGATTTGTAAAAGAGCGACTTTCGTCGCTCTTTTTCGTTTCGGATTAACCTTGAAGGCTCGGTGGGAAGCAAACACCTGTGCCGCCCAACCCACAATAACCGTTTGGATTTTTTGCTAGGTATTGCTGATGGTAGGTTTCAGCAAAGTAGTAAGGGCCCGCCGCTTGGATTTCCGTCGTGATTGCCGCGCGCTGATCTTCTTGCAAAGCTTGTTGATACTGGATTTTTGATTTTTCTGCCGCATCTTGTTGTTCTGGCGAGTAGGTATAAATCGCAGAACGGTACTGAGTTCCTAAATCGTTACCTTGGCGCATTCCTTGCGTAGGGTCGTGTCTTTCCCAAAACGTTGCCAGTAATTGCTCCAGAGAAATAATGCGCTCGTCGAATACGACGCGAACCACTTCGGTATGGCCAGTTTTGCCTGTGCAAACTTCATCGTAAGTGGGATTTTGTGTGTAGCCACCTGCGTAGCCGACGGATGTTGATACGACGCCTTCAAGTTGCCAAAACAGGCGTTCAGCGCCCCAAAAGCAGCCCATTCCGAATAAAATTTGTTGTTGGTGAGATTGTGGCTGAGCCGTTAAACTCGATTGATTTACAAAATGAGTGTCATCGATTTGCATTGATGCCTCTCGACCAGGCAGTGCATCTTCTATACTGATCATTGTCTGTTTGTTGAGCATGGTATTTGTCCTTCAATACGTGTCTTAATTTTGCGAATTATTTTATTCAGTCTGAATATGATGTTGTGATGACATAGACCGTAGTAAACCTATTAATATTACAGACTTAGCCTTTAATTGGCGTTATTATTGTTTACGTTTATTTAACCTCGTCCAGCTAAAAAGCATGATAAGAAAAGCTACCCCGATAATTGCTAGCCTCCTTGCCTTTTCTCATAGCGCTTACGCCGATGTTTCCCTGACGATCAAGGGCATCGATGGCGCGCTAGAAGATAATGTGAACGCTTATTTGTCTTCAATTCCCGAAGACGACTACTCTACGTCTTTGCGCTTTCAGGCGCGATTGGAACAAAGTATCACTGAAGCGTTGAATGCGCTCGGCTATTATCATGCGAAAATTTCATACACTATTACGAAAGATAATGATGAACTGATCGTCAACGTCAAACCTGGCGAGCCGGTCAGAATAAAAAAGATGGACGTGGTGATTTCGGGTGAAGCCGAGAAAGACGAAGAGTTCACGAATCTCATCAACAAATCACGATTGAAAGAAGGTCGTATCCTCAATCAAGGGGAATACGACGCTCTAAAATCAGGAATTCGCAACTTAGCGCTGCAACGCGGTTACTTTAATGGCGACTTTAAGCTGAGCCGCCTAGAAATTGTACCAGAGCTAAACGAAGCGAATGTTCGTTTGCATTATGACAGTGGTATTCGCTATCACTTTGGTACGGTTGAAATTCTGGGCAGTCAGATCTGGGAAGATCGAGTGGACTCTCTGCGTCCATTTAAAACTGGTGAGCCTTACTTGGTTTCCGAAGTGGGTGAATATAACCAAAACCTATCTAACACCGATTGGTTCTCTTCGGTGTTTGTCGAGCCGGATCTGAGTAAGTTGGATGACGGTCGTGACTTGCCAATCAAAGTCTCTCTTGCTCCTGCTGCGAAAAACCAATTGGAGACGGGTATTGGTTACTCTACCGATACCGGTGTGCGCGGTACGCTGAAATGGAAAAAACCATGGGTAAGCGCTCGTGGCCACAGTTTTGATACCGCGCTTTCGCTATCGAAACCTGAACAAACCATTACAGCGGGCTACAAAATCCCACTTGATGATGTACTGCATGAGTACTACCAACTTCAGTTCGGTTTGAAGCACCTTGATAACCGCGATACGGAGAGTTTGGAATCGAATCTTGCGGTAGAGCGTCACTGGATCACTGATGGTGGTTGGCACAAGACTCTGTACGTTCGCCACTTGTACGAAAACTTCTCGCAAGGTTTGCAAGAAGATGGTGTGCAATTTGTTCTGCCGGGTGCGTCGTTCTCTCGTACACGAACTCGTGGCGGCAACATGCCAATGTGGGGTGATAAGCAGAGTGTGACCGTTGAATACGGCGACCCTGCATTGTTGTCTGAAACTCGCGTTCTTCGTCTTCTGGGTCGTACGTCTTGGATTCGAGGGATTGGTCAGAACCATCGTGGCTTATTCCGTCTAGAAGGTGGTGCCAACATCACTGATGAATTTGAAAAGCTATCGCCATCGCTGCGTTTCTTCGCCGGTGGTGACAACAACATTCGTGGTTATGGTTATGAGTCTATCTCGCCAACCGATGCCAGTGGGGCATTGACTGGTGCGAAGTACATGGTGACCAGCACGCTTGAGTATCAATATCGCGTAACTGGTAACTGGTGGGGCGCAGTCTTCTACGATATCGGTGACGCATTTAATGAAACCCCAGTCTGGAAATCGGGCGCGGGTGTGGGCATTCGCTGGGCATCTCCAGTTGGTCCGGTCAGCTTTGACTTTGCTTGGGGTCTAGACTCTGAGCCAGATCCTGAATTCCGCATCCACTTCTCATTGGGGCCTGAGCTATGATGAAAACAACCTTGAAGTGGACGAAATGGTTCTCAATCGGTCTGCTGAGTCTAATTCTTTTGCTGGCGATCTTCGTCGGCACCATTCTATTTACGCATCCAGGTTTAAAGCTGGCGCTTTGGGGCGCAGAGAAAGCTTTACCACAACTTAAAGTTGAGCAAATTCAAGGTTCATTGTTCCCTCGATTTGCTTTACGCAACGTCAGCTTTGTTGACGAGTCGCTGAATGTTGATGCAAAGGTTGAGAGCTTAACGCTCGCGATCAACTTCCGTTGTTTCTTTGATCCGAAAGTGTGTGTGGATGAGCTAGCTCTGCAAGGTGTGAACTTCCAAATGCCGGAGCTGCCTCCTGCAAGTGAAGAGCCGGAAGAAGAAACCCCGCCGCTGCGTTCCATCAGCACTCCTGTGCCAATTTTTGTCAATAAAGTCAGCTTTAACGACATCAACCTAAACATCTTAGGAAACAAAATTGACTGGCAAGATTTCTCGACGGCGTTGTCGATGCAGGGTGACCGTTTAGTCATTGCACCAACGGCATTGAAAGCCATCAATGTTGCTCTTGCACCAAGTGAAGAGGCGACAGAAGAGCAATCTACACAAGCACCAGAGGCCAAAGCTGCAGACGAGAAAGGCGAGTCACAAACCAAAGTGGCTCAACAGTCGGCAAATACGGCATCTGAAGCGACAGATAAAACGCAACTATCAGAACAAGCCTCAACTCAAGAGGTTGCTGCAAAACAACAAGATAAGACACAGCCCCAAGCGACGGCAGAAGCTGAGCCTGAAGGTATTGTTTTACCAGAGGTATGGATTCCACTGACCATCGACGCGCAGCGTCTTGATATTCATGACTTTAAATTGTCTGGTGACACGCCGGTTATCGTTCATCACTTAGGACTCAAAGCAACGGCGGGCGGTGATAAAGTCGATGTTAAAACGCTTGAGCTTGATATGCCGGAAGTGGAAGGTCAGCTAAGTACGCAAGTGACATTATCGGCTGATTACCCAATTCAAGCGCAGATTGATGCCTTAGTTAAACAAGCGGACGTGAAAGGCCAGAAGTTGTCGTTATCTGCGTCTGGCTCCGTGGGTGATTTGTCATTACAAGCAACGCTTTCTGATCTGGTTAAAGCCAAGATTGAAGGCCAAGTTCAACCGCTTAAACCAGAGTTGCCATTTGATATCAAACTGAAAGATGTCGAAGCGCAATGGCCATTGAGTGGAAAAAGTGACTATCAAGTCTCTGTGCCGAGTTTAGAGACGAAAGGCTCACTAGATGGCTACACCGTTGCGCTAGAAACGAAGGCATCGGGTAAAGATATCCCAGCAGTCGATGTGGCGCTGAACGGCAAAGGTACGCTTGAGCAGATTGATTTAGACAGCATTGTAATCAAAACGCTAGGTGGTGAGTTAGCGGGTAAGGTAATGGCTAACTGGGCGGCACCAATCAACTGGCAAGCCGATCTGAACCTGAAGAACATTCAACCTGGTTTACAGTGGCCAGAAGCCGAAGGTGATATCAGCGGTAGTCTATCGACTTCAGGCTCACTAACCGATCAAGGTGGCTGGCAAGTGAGTCTGCCTAAACTGGACATCGACGGTGTTCTACGTGGCTACCCGTTAAACATTGAAGGCCAATTAGACGCCGCGGATAAGACTGGCAAAGGCGAAGACATTCAACTTAATACTCAAGGTTTAGCCTTGTCGCATGGCCCTAACTCATTGCGAGCGAAAGGTAAGATCGACAAGCAAATTTTAATGGATGTTGAGGTTAACTTCCCTGATTTCGCGAAAAGCGTGCCGGATCTTGGCGGTAAGATGAATGGTAATATCGCACTTCGCGGTAGCCTGAAACAGCCAGATATCAAATTAGATCTCGCGCTTAACCAAGTGAATTGGCAACAACAAGCGAAGGTCGAGACGATTACCCTGAAGGGTGATGTGACACCTCTGCCTGCGCCGAAAGCTGATGTGAGTTTGATTGCGAAAAACATCACTTACGATGACATCAAAATCGACAGCGCAGATCTTGAAGTGACGGGTGATGAGAAACTGCATCAACTGACATTGGATGTGGTATCAGACATCGTTTCAAGCAGCTTAGAAATTGAAGGTACGTTTAAGCAGAAACCTGAAATGATCTGGGATGGTGCATTGCGCCGACTCACGCTAAGCACACCACAAGGCCCTTGGGCACTGCAGAAATCGACGGCAGTGAAAGTGAACATCGACAAGCAAGTGGCTGATGTACAAGCGCACTGTTGGTTACAGTCTAAGTCGAGTGTGTGTTTGAGTGAGGACATCAGCGTAGGTAAGAGCGGCGAAGCGAAGTTAGCCATCACCAACTTTGACTTTGACCAAATCAAACAATTCTTACCGCCAGAAACCAAACTGCAAGGTTCGGTGAATGCGAACGCGTTTGCGAAATGGGCACCAGACATTAAACCGGAAGTCACGGTGAATGTGGATATGCCAAAAGGTCAGGTTGAGCAAACACTAGAGCAACCAATCAAGGTCGGTTGGGAAAGCGTGAGCCTCAAAGCAAAATTGGCTCAGGATAAGTTAGATGCCGAGTGGCTACTTGACGTCACAGACAACGGTGATTTATCCGGTAAGGTAGCGTTGAATGACGTTTCTTCAGAAAAGCCAACTATCGATGGTAAAGTGTCGCTATCGACGTTCCATCTCGATTTCTTAGCCCCGCTGATTGGTGAATACAGCTTGTTCAAAGCGAACATGAATACGGATCTGGCTCTGTCGGGTGATGTGATGCATCCGAAGGTCAACGGCCAATTCTTGATTGACCAAATGAAGCTGCAAGGTGAAGTGACGCCAATCGATATCAACTCTGGCCAAGTCGCGATTAACTTTAAAGGTCACCAAGCGGATTTAGA
This sequence comes from Vibrio sp. B1ASS3, assembly GCF_905175355.1. NCBI lineage: Bacteria > Pseudomonadati > Pseudomonadota > Gammaproteobacteria > Vibrionales > Vibrionaceae > Vibrio > Vibrio sp. B1ASS3. Next base: position 3,618,675 of record NZ_HG992742.1, on the reverse strand, counting down.
CGCTGGCATTATTACGCCAGATGGCAAGTTGGAAATTAACGGTGATGCAGATTGGCGCGATCTAGAAAACTGGCACACCAAAGCTCGTGTGTTTGCTAAAGAGCTAAAAGTTGATATGCCGCCGATGGTGCGAATCAAGGTCGAGCCAGACATGACTATTGATGTCACACCGAAGCTTGCCAAGGTAGAAGGTAATATCAATCTACCGTGGGGACGTATCTTGGTGGATGAATTGCCGCCAAGCGCAGTTGGTGTCTCGAGCGATACGGTTATCTTGAACAAAGACATGCAACCGGTCGATGGTGAGCCAGCGCTGCCGTTTAACGTCGAAACCGACATCAACATTAAGATTGGCGATGACTTCCAGTTATCTGCATTTGGCCTAAAAGGCGACTTGCAAGGAAACTTGAACGTGACGCAAAAAGACAAAGGTCCATTCATTGTCGGTGAAGTGAATATCGTCGACGGTTCTTACCGTTCATTCGGCCAAGACTTGGTGATTGAAGAAGGTAAGATCATGATGAATGGTCCAGCGGATCAACCTTACGTATCGATTAAAGCGATTCGTAACCCAGACAACACGCAAGATGATGTGACGGCAGGTGTTCGAGTGACTGGCCCTGCGAGTGACCCAACGGTAGAAATCTTCTCGGATCCTGCAATGCCACAAGCAAACGCGCTGTCTTACCTATTGCGTGGTCAAGATATCGATGCGGAGTCGGGCGGTAACGCGATGACCACAACCTTGATCGGTCTCAGCTTGGCGAAGAGCGGTAAAGTAGTGGGTGAAATCGGTGAAGCCTTTGGTGTACAAGACCTGCAATTGGATACGGCAGGTTCGGGTGATGACTCTCAGGTGACGGTGAGTGGTTACATTCTGCCGGGTCTTCAAGTGAAATACGGCGTGGGTATCTTTACCTCTTTAGGCGAGTTCACTGTTCGTTATCGTTTGATGAAAGATTTGTACTTAGAAGCGGTATCCGGTGTCGATAGTGCGGTTGATCTGCTTTACCAATTTGAATTCAACTAAGCTTAGCTTTTAAACATAACTAAGGAGTGGTTATGCAGCATTTGGTTTTTGTGTATGGCACCTTGCGCAAAGGAGAGCACAACCATCACTTTTTGAGTACTGCTGAATTTCTTGGGCATCATCAAACCGATGCCCAGTTCGCGCTTTATGACTTGGGGCCTTACCCCGCTTTGTCGACGGGGCAGCAAGTCATACAAGGCGAAGTGTACTTGATTGATAATGACACCTTGGTTGAGCTAGATAAGCTGGAAGATGTGCCGGTTGAGTATCGAAGAGAAACCATTGCGACGCCATTTGGCCAAGCTTGGATCTACTTATATCAAGACACAGAACAACTTACGGAAGAGATAGCATCTGGCGATTGGTGCCAACGCGTGTGAACTATACTTAGACCAGTAACGTATGCATTGACGATATATACAACAAAGACTTGGGAGGTCTGCGATGAAATATCTTTCACCAATCATACTGCTGCTACTGGTCGGTTGTTCAAATACCGCACCACCTAGTGGCAACGACAGCATGGAATGGAAGCAATATGGTATGCAGCGTGCAGAAGCGGGCGATATCAAACTGTCTATGCAAGAGTTCAATAAAGACGATGAGCTATACATGGCTTACAGTAATGGCTACGAAAGTGGTCGAGCTAATTACTGCGCTCAAGACGCTTTTACACTCGGTGAAAGTAGGCGTTACTACCGTGGTATCTGTGATGACCTAGATGACCGATTCCGTCGTGAATACGAGTTGGGTCGCACAGCAAAGGGCAGTAAACGTTACTAGCAAGCAATCAGTAAGATGTAAGGAGTGATTATGAGATTATTCGTGGTCGGCGCTATGTTACTTTTCCTCAACGCTTGTGCTCAGACAACGTTACCAACCTCTGTGAGCGTGACAGACTGGCAGGCCTTCGGTAAGCAATCAGCGTTAGACGGAGCGATTGAATTATCGGAAGAGCGCATCGCCAAGTTAGATGACACTAATCGTGCTACTCCTGAACTCATCACGGCATACAAAACTGGCTATCAAGAAGGTAAACAAGAATACTGCGAGCAAAGTGCTTACATTCTTGGCGTACAGGGCGCGCCTTACTTTGGTATCTGCGATGACGTTGATCCATTTTTTCAAAACGATTATGAATCAGGCAGGCTATCGACGGCTGGTGGTTACTAACGATATATCGTGAAAACAAAAAAGAGCTGCCTGTGTGCAGCTCTTTCTCTTTTTAACGTTCGCGGTTATTTGCTTTGCGCACGCTCGTAAGATTCTAGGATTTCTGCTTTTGCGGCAGCAACATCTGCCCAACCATCCACTTTCACCCATTTACCTGCTTCAAGCTCTTTGTAACGTTCAAAAAACTGCGTGATTTGGGCTTTGAGTAATTCTGGAATATCGTCTACATCTTGAATGCCTTCGTACTCTTTTGAGATTTTAGAGTGTGGCACAGCGAAGACTTTCGCATCTTCACCTGATTCATCCGTCATCTTCAATACGCCAACTGGACGGCAACGAATCACAGAACCTGGCATCAATGGGTAAGGAGTAGGAACCAGTACGTCAACTGGGTCACCATCTAGAGAAAGAGTGTCGTTCACGTAGCCGTAGTTACATGGGTAGAACATTGGCGCAGACATGAAACGGTCGACAAATACAGCACCAGTGTCTTTATCTACTTCGTATTTGATTGGATCCGCGTTAGCAGGGATTTCGATAACGACATAGATATCGTCAGGCAGTGATTTACCTGCTGGTACGTTGTTTAAGCTCATTTGAATATTCCTTTTCATTGAGGATTAAGCGTTTAGAGGCTTAATCTGGCTAACATTTACGCAGTTCACTTTAACGACAAAAACGCGGCAGGTAAACACCTGCCGCGTTGGACAAAGGTCTGAAATTAGTCTTCTTCGCGATTCAGCTCAAGAAACTCTTCGACTTTGTTGACCATGTTCTTTGAACCTACAAAGAAAGGCACACGTTGGTGCAGTTCGGTCGGTTTCAAATCCATAATGCGGTTTACACCGTCAGACGCCAGACCGCCAGCTTGCTCAATTAAGAATGCCATTGGGTTGCACTCGTACAACAGACGCAGTTTGCCTTGAGGGTGGCTTTGTGTGCTTGGGTACAAGTAAATGCCGCCTTTAAGTAAGTTACGATGGAAGTCCGCAACCAGTGAGCCGATGTAGCGAGAAGTGTATGGGCGACCATCTTCAGGCACATTCTCCTGACAGTACTTGATGTACTTCTTCACGCCCTGCGGGAAGCGGATGTAGTTACCTTCGTTGATCGAGTAGATCTTGCCGTCTTCTGGGATCATCATGTTTTCATGAGAAAGACAGAAGCTGCCAATCGATGGATCGTAAGTGAAGCCGTTTACGCCATTACCCGTGGTGTAAACCAACATAGTAGATGAGCCGTAAATCACATAGCCCGCCGCCACTTGTTTGTGACCAGGCTGTAGGAAGTCTTCTTCTGTTGGCGGGGTACCAATAGGAGAAACTCGACGGTAAATAGAGAAAATCGTACCGACTGATACGTTCACATCGATGTTTGATGAGCCATCGAGTGGGTCCATTAGTACAACGTACTTTGCGTTTTGGTTTAGTTCTTTGTTGAACGCAACCGCTTCATCTTCTTCTTCACTTGCAACGCCACACACTTGGTCACGTGCTTCAAGTGCTGCTTTGAACTTGTCGTTCGCGTATACATCAAGCTTTTGCTGATCTTCGCCTTGCACGTTTTCCGTACCTACAGCGCCGGTGATATCACCAAGACCTGCCGCGTTGATTTCGCGGTTAACAATTTTGGCAGCTAAACGAATGGAAGCTAAGAGAGATGAAAGATCACCGCTAGCGTGGGGGAAATCCGCTTGTTTCTCAACAATGAATTCGCCTAGGGTGCGCAGTCCTGACATGGTTTATCCTTACATTTTTCATTTCGTTGGGGGTGTCGCGCAATGGGTCATCTCTTTATGGATGTTAAACGATTGCGCTAGATGTAAGTTTATGACGCGGATCTTATTAATGGTAATGAAGTAACCGACTGAGATCTCAATTTATTTGTCTTATTGCATAAGAAGTCTGTCACTTGGTTAATGCTTGGTCAGTCAGTACTAAGCCCTGTCAGATTTGTGAAAGAGACTGCACGAACAGGGCGAAAGGCACTCGCTTTTCTGGTGGTTATCACGATAATGAAAGGATTAAAGAAAGCATTACAAGGTTAAGTTTATGCACATTCATATCTTGGGTATCTGCGGCACGTTTATGGGCGGTGCGGCAATTTTAGCGCGTCAGCTAGGTCATAAAGTGACGGGTTCGGATGCCAACGTTTATCCACCAATGAGCACCCTGTTGGAGTCTCAAGGTATTGAAATTATTGAAGGCTTTGACCCTTCTCAACTTGACCCTCAACCTGATCTTGTGGTGATTGGTAACGCAATGAGCCGTGGTAACCCATGTGTTGAGCATGTGTTGAATACCAATATGCGTTACACCTCTGGCCCACAGTGGTTACAAGAGTTCTTATTGCACGATCGCTGGGTTCTGGCGGTATCGGGTACCCATGGCAAAACCACCACTTCAAGCATGCTAGCTTGGATCTTGGAAGACTGTGGCTACCAGCCTGGTTTCCTTGTCGGTGGTGTGTTGGGTAACTTTGGTGTCTCAGCACGCTTAGGTGAAAGTATGTTTTTCGTCGTCGAAGCGGACGAATACGACAGTGCTTTTTTCGATAAACGATCTAAGTTTGTTCACTACCACCCACGCACATTGATCATGAACAACCTTGAATTTGATCATGCAGACATCTTCGACGATCTTGAAGCGATTAAACGTCAATTCCACCACTTAGTGCGTACTGTTCCAGGGAACGGTTTGATCCTTGCACCGAAGCAAGATCAGTCGTTGCAAGACGTGATCGAGCGCGGTTGTTGGACTGAAAAGCAGTTCTCTGGTGTGGATGGTGATTGGCAAGCACACAAACTGGTTGTTGATGGTTCTAAATTTGAAGTGTCGTTGCAAGGCGAGAAAGTGGGTGTCGTAGATTGGGACCTTGTTGGTGACCACAACGTGGATAACGCTCTTATGGCCATTGCAGCTGCACGTCATGTTGGTGTTGCGCCAGAACTGGCTTGTCAGGCTCTCGGTCGTTTTATCAATACCAAACGCCGCTTAGAGCTGAAAGGTGAAGAGCAGGGCGTGACGGTTTACGACGATTTTGCTCATCATCCAACGGCGATTGAACTGACATTGGGCGGTTTACGTAACAAGGTTGGCGAAAAACGTATTCTTGCCGTTTTGGAACCACGCTCTGCGACGATGAAGCGCGGTGTTCATAAGAATACTTTGGCGGCTTCTCTGCACAGTGCTGATGAGGTGTTCCTTTTCCAACCAGATAACATTGATTGGTCGGTACAAGAGATTGCAGATCAGTGTAAACAACCTGCTTTTGTGGATGCAGAGATGGATAGCTTTGTCGCAAAAATCGTAGAGCAAGCGCAGCCAGGTGATCAAATCCTCGTGATGAGTAACGGTGGCTTTGGTGGTATCCACGGCAAGCTTCTAGAACAACTGAAACAAAAAGCTTAATGACATCTATGCAGCAAAAAGTAACCCCCAAAAAAGCCATCACATTAGCATTAACGGGCGCCTCTGGTGCCCCGTATGGGCTTCGTCTTCTTGAATGTTTGGTTGCCGCGGACTACCACGTGTATGTGCTGATCTCTTCGGCTGCGCGAGTGGTAATGGCGACTGAACATGACCTGAAATTGCCAAGCGGCCCTGAAGCGGCGCAAAAAGCCTTGGTGGAACACCTTAACTGCAATCCAGATAACATCACCGTTTGTGGCAAAGACGATTGGTTCTCACCAGTGGCGTCTGGCTCTGCGGCACCAAAGCAAATGGTGGTTTGTCCATGTTCCGCGGGCAGTGTCGCGGCCATTGCACACGGCATGTCGGATAACTTGATTGAACGCGCAGCAGACGTGGTGATGAAAGAACGCGGACAGTTATTACTTGTGGTGCGTGAAACGCCATTCTCGACGCTGCATCTGGAAAACATGCACAAGCTCTCGCAGATGGGCGTCACCATTATGCCTGCGGCACCGGGCTTCTATCATCAGCCTAAGAGCATCGAAGACTTGGTTGACTTTATGGTGGCAAGAATTCTTGATCACCTCGGTATTGAGCAAGGCTTGGTGCCACGTTGGGGTTATGACCAACGTTGATTGTGTAATCAATAAAAGACCTTTACAATCCATCCAACTCATCGGGGAGCAAACCCATTTGGCATTGACCTTATCAATACCATTGGGTGCTGAGACCTAATCGCTTAACGTTGTTGAGCAAACAGGGACCCGTATTACCTGAACCAGATAATGCTGGCGTAGGAATTGAGTCTGGATATTGGAAGTCCTAGATACCGCCTCAACCCTGTGCCGCTCAACTCATGTTTACTAATGCAAATGGAGAGCGAGCAGTGAAAACCACTCTTAGTCTGATTGCCCTTGCAGCCATCACTTCTACTTCAGCGTTTGCCGCTGAAAACACCCTAACTGTCTACACTTACGACTCTTTCGCTGCCGATTGGGGACCTGGTCCTAAAGTTGAAAAAGCGTTCGAAGCCAAATGCGGTTGCGACGTTAATTTCGTTGCTCTGGATGACGGTGTTTCAATCCTTAACCGCCTTCGCTTGGAAGGAAACAATAGCAAAGCGGATATCGTGTTAGGTTTGGATAACAACCTGATGGCGGAAGCGAAAAAGACTGGGCTTCTGGCTGAGCACAATGTTGATACATCGAAGACGACCTTGCCTAATGGTTGGGACGATAAGACCTTCGTACCGTACGATTACGGCTACTTTGCGTTTGTGTACAACAAGGAGAAGTTGGCGAATCCTCCAAAAAGCATGAAAGAGCTGGTGGAAGAGCGTGACGATCTGAAAGTGATTTACCAAGACCCTCGCACTTCGACGCCGGGACAAGGTTTGATGTTGTGGATGAAGTCCATCTATGGCGACGATGCGACTCAAGCGTGGAAGCAACTGGCGACTAAAACGGTTACGGTTACAAAAGGTTGGTCAGAAGCTTACTCGATGTTTTTGAACGGTGAGTCCGATCTCGTGCTGTCTTACACGACTTCTCCCGCGTACCATTTGATTGCAGAAGATGACGCGAAATACGCAAGCGCAGATTTTGCTGAAGGGCACTACATGCAAGTAGAAGTAGCGGCTAAGGTGAAAGGCTCAAAGAATGCTGAGCTAGCAGATGAGTTCATGAACTTTATTTTGAGTGATGATTTCCAATCTGCGATGCCAACTGGTAACTGGATGTACCCAGTGACTGACGTTGAGTTGCCAAAAGGTTTTGAAACTCTGAGCGTACCAAGCAAACCACTGAGCTTTAGTGCAGACGAAGTAGCGAAAATGCGCAAGACTTGGATTCGCGAGTGGCAAAGCGCATTGACGTTCTAATATAGGTTCTACTTTTGAATTCTGTTCCGAAAATAGGGTTAGGGGTCGCGATGATTATCGCGACCTTTGTTGTTTCTGCCCTAGGTGCTTTGATTGTTCAAGCTCCTTCACTTGATGTGTCTATGGTGTGGGGAGACCCATACTATCAACACGTCACCAAGTTCAGCTTCTACCAAGCTTTCCTTTCTACACTATTGAGTGTTGGCTTTGCTATTCCTGTTGCTCACGCACTTTCTCGACGTGAGTTCTTTGGGAAGTCTCTATTACTCAAGTTGTTTGCGTCTACCTTAGTTCTGCCGGTGTTAGTTGGTGTATTTGGCTTATTGGCGATTTACGGTAACAGCGGCTTATTAGCGCAATGGCTGAAAAGTATCGACGCTGAGCTACCGTTTTCCATCTATGGTCTGAACGGTATTTTGCTTGCGCATGTGTTCTTCAATATGCCTTATGCAGCGCGACTCCTTTTGCAGGCATTGGAGTCGATACCTGCAGAACAACATAAACTGTGTGCACACCTTGGAATGAGCCATTGGGACAAGTTTCGTTGGGTGGAATGGCCACGCCTAAGACAGCAATTGCCACACGTAAGCGGCTTGGTGTTTATGCTTTGCTTTACCAGTTTTGCCACCGTGATGGCATTAGGCGGCGGACCGAAATCGACCACCATTGAACTCGCCATTTATCAAGCGATTAAGTTCGATTTTGATCTGCAGGCTGGAGCACTTTTGGCACTGTGGCAAATGCTACTATGTGGCTTGTTAGCAATTGGCGTACAGAAGTTGACGAAGCCAGTATCAGTAAGCGCTGGCAGCACATCGGTACAGCAATATTTAACGAAGGATCATGGGTGGTCAAAAGCTTGGGATAGCTTTTGGATCATAGGTGCCTTTTTACTAGTTATACCGCCGCTTGTGATGGTGGTGTTCAGTGGTATCAATCAGCAAGTTTGGTCGGTACTGACCGATGAGCGTTTTTGGTCTGCACTGTTTAATTCGCTCAAAGTTGCGGTACTGGCGAGCTCTCTTGCCGTTGCCGCAGGCGTATCGATTTTGCTGACCAGTCGACGTTGGCGATTGCAGTATAAAAATACTCGCGCCGATCAAATTGAGCTTATCGGAACCATTATCTTAGTAACGCCGGGATTGGTGATCAGTACGGGATTATTCCTGTTACTACGATCGTTTACCGATGTATTCAGCTTAGCGTTTTTTGTCGTTATTTTGGTTAACGGCTTGATGGCATTGCCTTACGTCATTAAGACTTTATCTCAACCTATGTTGCACATTGAGCAGCAATATCAGTACGTGTGTGCCAGCTTAGGCATGCGTGGTTGGCAACGATTTAAAGTCGTGGAATGGCAAGCACTGCGTAAGCCGTTTGCCCATGCTTTTGCTATTAGCTTTATGTTTGCGATTGGTGACTTAAGTGCGATCGCCTTATTTGGCGGACAAGAATTTAGAACCTTGCCGTTGTACCTATTCCAACTGCTCGGCAGTTATCAGATGGATGCAGCAGCGGTTGTGTCGGTTACTTTGTTGTTACTCAGCGTAGGCTGCTTTGCTGTGATTGAAAAAGTATTAAAAACAAAGGGGAAAGCATAATGTTAGTGTTGGATGATGTTCAGTACACCTATCAACGTGAGCTGTTTCGCTTTGATTTAGAGATTAAGCGCGGACAAATCGTGTCGCTGATGGGACCGAGCGGTGCAGGTAAATCAACCTTGCTCGCTTTGGTCGCTGGATTCATTAATCCTGACCTAGGCGATATTTTGGTTGATGGCACATCTATCGTGAGTAAAGAGCCGTACCAGCGCCCGTTTTCAATGCTGTTCCAAGAACACAATCTGTTTGCTCACCTGTCAGTGAGGGACAATATTGGTTTAGGGCTGCATCCGGGGTTAAAGCTTACGGCAGACCAAAAGCTTCTTGTCGAGCAAGCAGCCAAGCAAGTCGGCGTTGCTGAGTATTTAGATCGCTTACCGGAACACCTTTCTGGCGGTCAGCGCCAACGTGTGGCACTCGCACGTTGCTTTGTTCAGCCGCATTCAATGTGGCTACTTGATGAACCTTTCTCTGCACTTGATCCCGTGTTGCGTGAAGAGATGCTGACACTGGTTAAACAGCTTGCGACTGATCGTGGTATTACCGTGTTAATAGTGACGCACCACTTGAGTGATGCAAGAGCGATTGCGAGTCACTTTGCTTTTATCGCTGGTGGTCAGGTCGAAGCGTCAGGTGACATTGATGAATTAGCGGTATCGCACTCTAGCGATGTTTTAACCGCGTTTGTGCGAGCGGCAGGGTAGAGCGCCGTTTATCTTTGATGAATTAGGCTTTAGAAAAACAAAAGGTTGATGCGAGCATCAACCTTTTTTTATTTTGGGAGTTTGAATGAGTACGTTAGCCTTGTGGCTTCACTACCATCACATTGATTGGTGAATTCTCTACCACTTTGCTCGCTACAGAGCCCAACATCACTTTGTTGATCTTTGAGCGTTTGTGGCTTGGCATGATGATAAGGTCGGCACCTAAGCGCTCAGCGTAATCAAGGATGGTTGCATACGCTTTGCCTTCTGCAACGTGTACTTTGTAAATCACTTCATCATCGATGTGCTGGTCAGCAAACGTTTTGAGTTGTTGCTTCACGTCTTGCTTCATCTTCGCTGCCGCATCTTTCGGGAAGTAAGTTGCGACCATCGACATATGAATGCCAGGCAGTACAGTCAGTAAGTGAACTTCCGCGTTGGCTTGTTTTGCTTGCCAAACAGCCAACTCAACAGCTCGGTCAGAGAAGCCTTGGTCATTTAGATCAACCGGAACAAGAATTTGTTTATACATTCAGTGTCTCTCATCATGGCCCCTTTGTCCTCGGGGCCTAATCGGTTATGCGCTCAACTGTTCCCTACGAGCACGACGTTTTTGGTTCATGGCAAGTACCAGCAAGATCATTAAGCAAGGCACAAATACCCATTCTTTCATTGGGCGCTCTGCGTCTTGAACAATCCATTTGATCTCCCAGTCGAAGTCGACGCCAGACGATTCTGCCGGACTACCAAACTCGACCATGTCTACGATCATTTTGCCGTCGTTCTCGGTTAGCATTAGACCCATAGAAGAGATGCGCTCTTCTGCAGTTTTAGCTTTATCTTCGAACGGAAGACGTACCGTTTTCTCTACGTAGTCACCTTCTAGGTTTTCACCTGCGACTCGTAGCTCAATGGATTCTCCTACATTTAGCCCTTCAGTGATTTGAGCTATCTCAACCCCAGGGGAAAGAACTTTTGCAGGGTAGATCATGTCCCACCAGAATCCTGGACGGAAGAAAGAGAATGTCAGTACAAGCAACAAGATGGTTTCCCACCACTTATTACGTGTGAACCACCAACCTTGCGTGGCTGCTGAGAAGATCAACATCGCAATGATTGAGGAGATCACGGTAAGAGCAAGGTGCCACCAACTGTCGATACCCATCAACAATAGCTGGGTGTTGAAGACGAACATGAATGGCAGAATTGCGGTTCGGATATCGTAGGTAAAGCCTTGGATACCCGTTCGAATTGGGTCGGATTTAGCAATAGCTGCCGCCGCAAAGGCTGCCAAACCTACCGGAGGAGTATCATCAGCTAGAATACCGAAATAGAACACGAACAAGTGCACCGCAATCAATGGGATGATCAAGCCATGAGCTGCACCCAGAGTTACGATAACTGGAGCCATCAGAGTTGATACCACGATGTAGTTTGCTGTCGTTGGCAGACCCATACCAAGGATCAAGCTGATCACTGCAGTAAACAACAACATTAGGATAATGCTGCCGCCAGAGATGAACTCGACGAAGTCTGTCATCACCAGACCAATACCGGTTAGTGTTACTACACCAACAACCGTACCGGCCGCAGCCGTTGCCACACCGATACCGATCATGTTGCGCGCACCAGATACTAAGCTCTCTGCTAGGTCAACAAAGCCATCTTTCGTTTGCTCAACCAAGTCACCTTGTTTGGATAGCAAAGCAATCAATGGGCGTTGGGTTAGCAAGATAAAGATCATGAACACGGTTGCCCAGAATGCCGATAGACCCGGAGAGAAGCGCTCAACGGTTAAACACCAAACCAGCACAACGATTGGTAGCAGATAGTGCAGGCCAGATTTAATCGTCGGACCTGGGTCAGGAACTTCTGTGAGTTCTGCATCAATTTCAATTGCGCCGTCTTTGGCGTGGTTGGCTGAAATTTTCACCAGGCCGATGTAAGCAATCAGTAGTGCTACAGTTACGATTGGTGTTGCTGCATCACCGAAGACATCTTTCGTCCAACCCACACCGTAGTAAACCAAAGCACTAATCACGCACAAGCCGAGGATGGTGCCAGTAAATGACAACAGGCTTTGTAGCATGGTTGGGTTGTGGCGACGAGGAAGGCCAGTCATACCGGCTTTACATGCTTCAAGGTGGACAATGTAAATCAGAGCGATGTAGGAAATAAGCGCAGGAAGTAGGGCCGCTTTAATTACTTCTACGTAAGAGATACCAACGTACTCCACCATTAGGAAGGCCGCTGCACCCATGATCGGTGGTGTAAGCTGACCGTTAGTTGAAGCTGCAACTTCTACCGCACCGGCTTTTGTGCCAGGGAAACCAACTCGCTTCATCAATGGAATGGTAAAGGTACCCGTGGTTACTACGTTGGCAATCGATGAGCCAGAAACCAAACCCGATAGACCAGATGCAACAACTGCCGCTTTTGCAGGACCGCCCTTCATATGACCAAGCAATGAGAAAGCCACTTTAATGAAGTAAGCACCAGCCCCAGCACGTTCAAGCATCGCACCGAAGAGTACGAACAAGAATACAAAAGACGTTGATACGCCAAGTGCAACACCAAATACACCCTCTGTCGTTAACCATAGATGCGACATCGCTTTGTTTAAACTAGCCCCTTTATGGGCAATGACGTCTGGCATATATGGGCCAGCAAAGGTGTAAGTTAAGAATACCGCTGCGACCACCATGAGCGGTGGACCTAATGCACGGCGGGTTGCTTCAAGTAGCAATACCATACCAGTAACCGAAACGACGATATCCACCGTCGTAGGTGCTCCGGAACGTCCTGCTAGCTCGGTATAGAAAATATAAATGTAAGCCGCAGCAAAGCTACCCGCGAGTGCTAATACCCAGTCGATGAGTGGGATACGATCACGCGGAGAGTTCTTCATTGCTGGGTAAGCAGTGAAAGCGAGAAAAGTGGCAAAAGTTAGATGAATTGCTCGCGCTTCAGTGTCGTTGAGTACGCCAAAATTAAAAATAAATGGTAGCGGAGAGGCATACCATAATTGAAATAGCGACCAGCACAGCGGAACGAACCATAAGATTCGACCTTGCATGCCCATTGGGCTACGCGCACCTGTATCTGCCTGAGCCACCATCTCTTGCACATCTTGTGACGGAGTGTTGTTCGTCGCCATGTACTTTTTCCTTATTATTGATGGTCCTGTCTGTATTGTGTATCGAGAACCGCGCTTCGCTATAACAGTGTAGTGAATAGAGCGAAGTTTGCTTTCGAGTGAATCGCTACAATCCTTCAACCCATTGATACATAGGTATGGAAAAGTGCGTTTTCTTTTTCTTAGGTGTGTGAGCGCGACTTCCGGGAGAAATCGGCAAAATTGAACAAAGTATGCTGGTTGAAGGTGCTCGACCAGCATACTCAATCAGACAGAAAACCATCCTTTTCTGTCTGAGCTTGAAGTTAGTAGTTGCTTACTTAAGCAGGCCTACTTCTTTGTAGTATTTCTCTGCACCTGGGTGAAGAGGGATTGAAAGGCCAGCTTTCACCATGTCTTCTTTCTTCAGGTTTGCAAATGCAGGGTGTAGACGCTTGAAGGTATCGAAGTTTTCGAATACCGATTTTGCAACGTTGTAAGCCACGTCATCTGAAACATCAGAAGTCGTTACCATTGTTGCCGCAACACCAAAGCTGTTTACGTCTTTGTCTGTACCACGGTACATGCCAGCTGGAACTGAGCTGAATGCGTAGTAAGGGTTATCAGCAACGATCTTCTCGATTTCTGGACCAGTTGCTGGAACTAGCTTCGCATCACAAGAGGTTGTTGCTTCTTTGATTGAACCGTTCGGGTGACCAACCATGTAGATAAACGCGTCGATCTTGTTATCACATAGTGCTTGAGAACGTTCTGAACCTTTTAGTTCTGATGCAAGTTTAAAGCTGTCGTTAGTCCAGCCCATAGCGTCCATCACTACGCCCATTGTCGCGCGGTCACCAGAACCAGGGTTACCGATGTTTACACGCTTACCTTTAAGGTCTTGAACGTTTTCGATGCCAGAATCTGCACGTGCGATGATGTTAAAAGGTTCGGTATGAAGAGAGAACATTGCACGTAGTTTTTTGTACGGGCCTTGTTCAGCAAACTTACTCGTACCGTTGTAGCCATGGTACTGCCAATCCGATTGCACGATACCAAAGTCTAGCTCGCCAGCACGGATTGTGTTGACGTTGTAAATTGAGCCACCAGTCGATTCTACTGAACAACGGATGTTGTGATCTTTACGACCTTTGTTCACCAATTTACAAATAGCACCACCAGTAGGGTAGTAAACACCTGTAACAGAGCCAGTACCGATAGTAATAAACTCTTGAGCGTTAACTGCGCCTGCGCCCATAACTGCTGCAGCGATAGCGCCTACTTTAAGAAGTTTGTTAAATGCCATGAATTTCCCTTCCTTATATTCATTATTAACCCGGAAATAACCAAAAATTACTTCAGGAGTTTCCTATTTGGAAACGGCATCTTTTCCAATCCAATCGTTTGAAAAAGCGAGCGAATCATAACAAAAAATTGGCAGAAAATTATCCGATTGTTAAAAACTATAGCGAATAAGTCTAAAGTGTGCGTTGGTGTGTGGGGATAAATTCGTAGACTAATTCTTTTTAGAACAATTACTTATCTTGCATGTTGGCGAGGGTATTAAAAAAACCAATAGCGTGATGTAAATCACAAATGGGATGGGTAAAAAACAAGCTAAAAAATCAAAAAATTTACATTTTTCATGGGCTACAAAACTCAACTAATTTCATAGCCCACAAACAGTTACTTAGCCTGTGTACTCGAAAAGCTCACACACAGATTTGAACAATTGTTCTGTAGAAACTGGCATTGTCGGGGTAATGAAGATGGTGTCATCACCAGCAACCACACCTAAGATGCCTTCTGATTTGCCTAATGAGTCCAGTAGGCGAGCAATCAACTGAGCGGCACCTGGGCCGGTGTGGATAACGACAAGAGCTGCATTATGGTCGATATCTAACACCAGTTCACGCAAAGAGCTGCTAACTGTTGGTACGCCTAACTCTGCTGGTAGGCAGTAAACCATTTCCATTTTTGCGTTACGTGTACGTACGGCACCAAACTTAGTCAACATGCGAGAAACTTTGGATTGGTTGATGCTTTCAAAACCTTGTTGTTTTAGTGCATCAACGATCTCACCCTGTGAGCCAAAGCTCTCTTCTTTTAATAAGGCTTTAAAAGCGCGAACTAAGTTATCTTGTTTTTCTGAATTGCGCATAGTCGTTATGATTCTCTTATCAAGGGTCAGCAATTTTGCATATTCTCGCATAGATATTCATGCAGTGCCAAAAAGTCACGACATTATGTTAATTCCATCACTGTAAACCCTAAACAGGATAGGGTTCTTTAAGTATGAAATTGTTGACCTATTTATTGCACTGAATTTCTTGTCATTTCAACAGAATAAACGAATAATCAAGCCTTTGTTTGTAGCACGGTAACAGCGAGTTGCGCGAGGTCGCAAAGCTGGCGTTAATTGATTGTAATCAAGTTGTGATTCCGATAGCTTTGTTTCAGCTGGTTACAAAATACCCTACGAATACGTTTATAAGAGAAATACTCTCAAGGAGAACTACATGAAAGTAGCCGTTATTGGTGCCGCTGGCGGCATCGGTCAAGCTCTGGCCCTTCTACTTAAGAACCGTCTTCCTGCAGGTTCAGATTTAGCCCTATACGATATTGCTCCAGTAACTCCTGGTGTGGCTGCAGATCTTAGCCACATCCCAACTCCGGTTTCTATTAAAGGTTACGCTGGCGAAGATCCAACACCTGCACTTGAAGGTGCGGATGTCGTTCTAATTTCAGCTGGTGTGGCTCGTAAACCTGGTATGGATCGCGCGGATCTGTTCAACGTAAACGCTGGCATTGTTAAGTCGCTAGCAGAAAAGATCGCAGTTGTATGTCCAACAGCATGTGTTGGTATCATCACTAACCCAGTGAATACAACTGTGCCAATCGCTGCTGAAGTGTTGAAAAAAGCAGGCGTTTACGACAAGCGCAAACTGTTTGGTGTAACAACGCTGGACGTTATCCGCTCAGAAACCTTCGTGGCTGAACTAAAAGACAAAGATCCAGGTGATGTTCGCGTTCCTGTTATCGGTGGCCACTCTGGTGTGACAATTCTTCCTCTTCTATCTCAAGTAGAAGGTGTTGAGTTTACTGCTGAAGAAGTTGAAGCGCTAACGAAACGTATCCAGAATGCGGGTACAGAAGTAGTAGAAGCGAAAGCGGGTGGCGGTAGTGCAACTCTATCTATGGGCCAAGCTGCATGTCGCTTTGGCTTAGCGCTAGTACGTGCTCTTCAAGGTGAAGACGGCGTAGTGGAGTGTGCTTACGTAGACGGTGGCAGCGAACATGCACCATACTTCGCACAACCTGTGAAATTAGGTAAAGACGGCGTAGAAGAAGTTCTAAGCTACGGTGCGCTAAGCGACTACGAGAAGTCAGCATTAGATGGCATGCTAGAAACACTAAATGGCGATATCAACATTGGTGTTGAATTTGCGAAATAAGCGTCTTTTTATATTCGTTATATAAAGAAGACAATTTAAATGAAAAGCCGATCTGATGATCGGCTTTTTTGATCCTTTCACCTTATCTCGCGTAACAGAGTCTGAATTGGGTAACTTTGTGAAGGAGAGGGTGATGGAAGCAAATCGAATCCGTAAAGGTATGGTCGTTGAGTGTCAGCAAGGTGTCGGTACGATTTTAGTCATCGACCAAGAGGCAGAGACAGTGCTGCTTGCTAAGCAAGGTTCAGAAGAGCAGCTCGCAGTTAGCTTCGATGAAATAGAAGACAATCCACAGCTTCACGACAGTTGTGACCGTTATTACTAACGAATCATCGCTTGAGCGCCAAACATAATGAAAAGGAAGAGCAACACTCTTCCTTTTTTCATCAGGGTCTTCTTTTACTAGCTTAGCTGGTACGCTTAACTGCCATGTGGGCTAGAGTAATCAGCGCTTGCTTGTAATCAGATTCTGGAAGGATTGCGAGTTCTGCAATTGCTTTGTCTGCTTCATCCATCGCCTTTTGCGTGGTGTATTCTAGCGAACCAGCTTCCTGCATTACCGCTAGAATGTCTTCTAGTCGATCCATGCCATTGGCCTTCTCAATCGCTTCACGAATCATCTGCGCATTCTCTGGCGTGGTATTGCGCATTGCATGAAGTAGAGGAAGCGTTGGTTTGCCTTCAGCCAAATCATCACCAACATTCTTACCCATATCCTCACCGTCAGACGTGTAATCCATCACGTCGTCGATCAGTTGGAATGCTGTGCCCAAATATTTACCGTAATTCTGGAATGCCACTTCTACTTCTTCCGGCGCATCGTTAAGAATCGCACCAATCTGTGTAGCGGATTCAAACAAACGTGCGGTCTTAGAGTAGATGACCTGCATGTAGCTTTCTTCTGTCGTGTCAGGATCATTACAGTTCATCAACTGCTGAACCTCACCCTCTGCGATCACATTAACTGCGTCGCTCATCAGTTTAAGGATCTTCATTGATCCTAGCTCAGTCATCATTTGGAATGAGCGAGTATAAATAAAGTCCCCAACTAACACGCTAGCGGCATTACCAAACGCAGCGTTTGCTGTCGCTTTACCACGGCGCATGTCTGATTCGTCTACCACATCATCGTGCAACAAGGTTGCCGTATGGATGAACTCAATAAACGCAGCTGCCATTGTATGGCCGTTACCTTGGTAACCAAGAGCACGTGCTGACAATATCGCCAGAAGTGGTCTTAAGCGTTTGCCTCCACCACTCACGATATAGAAACCGAGTTGGTTGATTAAAGAGACATCAGAATTTAGTTGGGCTTGAATTGTTTCATTCACTTTTGCCATGTCATCGGCAGTAAGCGCTTGGATAGTTTTAAAATCCATCGTATATCCGGCTGAAGTTAGACCCTGCAAGGCTTATTCGATTTATATAATTGGCGAATAATACACTAAAAAACGTTGATTAATACATTACTAAAGGGCATGATTGCCGCACTTTTCTTTGGCGATTAGCTTTTCGCCAATTTTTTCAAAATATGGCTTGTCATAGGGGCATCTCTTCTGTAGAATCTGCGCCCTATTGATGATTAGTTTAGCGCACACCCTCATGAAAAGGCTGTGCGGAAAAAGCGGAGTAAAATATGTACGCTGTTTTCCAATCTGGTGGTAAACAACACCGTGTAAGCGAAGGTCAAACTCTTCGTTTAGAGAAATTAGACGTTGAAACGGGCGCAACTGTTGAATTTGATAAAGTTCTTCTTGTTGCTAACGGCGAAGAAATCCAAGTTGGCGCTCCTCTTGTAGAGGGCGGCAAAGTTGTTGCTGAAGTAGTACAACACGGTCGTGGCGATAAAGTTAAAATCGTTAAGTTCCGTCGTCGTAAGCACTCTCGTAAGCAACAGGGTCACCGTCAGTGGTTCACTGAAGTGAAGATCACTGGTATCAACGCTTAATCTATTAGGAGAGTTTAACAATGGCACACAAAAAAGCTGGTGGTTCTACTCGTAACGGCCGCGATTCAGAAAGCAAACGTCTAGGTGTTAAACGTTTCGGTGGTGAATCTGTTCTTGCAGGTAACATCATCGTTCGTCAACGTGGTACTAAGTTCCACGCTGGTAACAACGTAGGTATCGGTAAAGACCACACTCTATTCGCTCTTACTGAAGGTAAGGTGAAGTTCGAGGTTAAAGGTCCTAAGAACCGTAAGTTTGTAAGCATCGAAGCTGAGTAATTTTACCTTTTAGGTTAATTACTAAAGCTTTATAGCTGAATTCAAAAGCCCTGCCGATTCGGCGGGGTTTTTTATTTGTAGCAGTCGACATATTCAAGTTTCTCGTTTTATCCCTGGGCGGTTGGAATCTGGGAGCTTAGATCTGTCATCTGCTAAAATTGTTTGATGGCAAATCAGATTTAATCCACGCACGAAGTAGTCGGAGTAAAAGATGAAGTTCGTAGATGAAGCGGTAGTAAAAGTTCAGGCTGGTGACGGCGGTAGCGGCGTTGTAAGTTTCTGGCGTGAAAAATTCATCACTAAAGGTGGCCCAGATGGTGGCGACGGTGGTGATGGTGGTGATGTATACATCCAAGCCGATGAAAACCTAAATACCCTGATCGATTACCGTTTCCAACGCTTTTACGAAGCAGAACGCGGTGAAAACGGTCGCGGCGGTAACTGTACTGGTAAACGTGGTAAAGACATCACACTTCGCGTACCAGTAGGTACTCGCGCGGTTGATATCCACACTAACGAAATCGTTGCAGAAGTAGCAGAACACGGTAAGAAAGTGATGGTCGCAAAAGGCGGCTGGCACGGTCTTGGTAACACGCGTTTTAAATCTTCAGTAAACCGTGCGCCTCGTCAGAGAACGCTAGGTACTAAAGGTGAAATCCGTGAAATCCGTCTAGAGCTATTGCTATTGGCTGACGTTGGTATGCTTGGTCTACCTAACGCAGGTAAATCAACCTTTATCCGCGCAGTATCAGCAGCAAAACCAAAAGTAGCAGATTACCCATTTACAACGCTAATCCCAAGCTTGGGTGTGGTGAGTGTGGTTCCTGAGAAGAGCTTTGTGGTTGCAGACATCCCTGGTCTAATCGAAGGCGCAGCTGACGGTGCTGGTCTAGGTATTCGCTTCCTTAAGCACCTAGAGCGTTGCCGCGTATTGCTACACATGATTGATATCATGCCTATCGATCAGTCAGATCCAATTCAAAATGCCCTAACCATCATTGATGAACTAGAGCAGTATAGTGAGAAACTAGCAGGTAAACCTCGTTGGCTAGTCTTCAACAAAACGGATCTGATGCCAGAAGAAGAAGCGAATGAAAAGATCCAAGAGATCTTGGACGCGCTAGGTTGGGAAGACGAGTTCTTTAAGATCTCAGCGATCAACCGTAATGGTACAAAAGAGCTTTGCTACAAGCTCGCTGACTTTATGGAAAACCTACCTCGTGAAGAGGAAGAAGTTGCTGAAGAAGATAAAGTAAACTTCATGTGGGATGATTACCATAAAGACGCAATCGCTGGTAAAGACGTTATCACTGAAGAAGATGACGACGATTGGGATGATTGGGACGATGAAGAAGACGACGGTCACGTTGTTTACGTCCGCGACTAATCGCTAGCTAATTCATTAAGCCGCAATGTTTATTGCGGCTTTTTTTGTATCTAAATCATGTTTAGACGATGTGATTTGCGGCACAATAATGAGCTTAACGGACTTAGGAAGTATTTATGACATCGGAAGTTATACCGTCTTGTGCAACGACGGCATCCAACCAAAGGGCCATTTCTCGGCTCGTTGCCCAAGCAGGGCAAATGCTCTTAGCCCACGGGGCAGAAAGTACGCTTGTGAGTGACATCATGCAGCGCATCGGTATTGCCTGTGGTGTCAGCGAAGTGGCAGTGGCATTATCTGCGAATGCTTTGGTTGTCACGACAGTCAAAGACGATCATTGCATTACAACGACCAGAAGTTGCGCCGATCGCGGGATCAACATGCGAGTGATCACCCAGATCCAACGAATTTGTATCATGATGGAGCGCGGCTTACTCGATGTGAGAATGGCGCAGAAGAAACTCAATACCATTAGCCCTGAGCGCTATAACCGTTGGTTGGTGGTGTTCATGATCGGCCTTTCTTGTGCGGCCTTCAGTCATTTAGCGGGTGGAGATTTAGGTGTGTTTGTCATGACGTTTCTTGCTTCCGCAGGCGGCATGACCGTTCGACAAGAAATTGGCCACCGCCACTTTAACCCTCTTCTCAACTTCGCTGTCACAGCGTTTGTGACCACCCTAATCTCTGCTCAAGCGGTGATTTTTGACATTGGCAACCTGCCAACTGTTGCGATGGCATCATCGGTGTTGATGCTAGTACCTGGTTTCCCATTGATTAACTCGGTTGCTGATATGCTGAAAGGTCATATCAATATGGGCATTGCGCGATTTACCATGGCGAGCTTATTAACCTTAGCGACTTGTCTCGGTATTGTTGCGGCAATGGAAGTAACGGGGATTTGGGGGTGGATGAGCTAATGAGCGTATTTGAACTCATCTTAGGGCTGTTGAACGATATGTTCTTCGCCGCTATTCCTGCCGTTGGTTTTGCTATGGTGTTTAATGTGCCGCAGAAAGCACTCAAGTACTGCGCGGTAGGTGGTGCGATTGGTCATGGCAGTCGTTACCTAATGATGCACTTTGGCTTGCCAATTGAATGGGCAACGTTTTTTGCAGCGACGCTAGTCGGTTTGATCGGTGTGCATTGGTCCCATCGTTTTCTTGCTCACCCTAAAGTCTTCACTGTGGCTGCTCTGATTCCTATGGTTCCGGGTGTATTCGCATATAAGGCCATGATCGCCATGGTGGAGATAAACCACTTAGGTTACTCACCTGAGCTTATTGCGACGTGCATGGAAAACTTTCTTAAGGCGATGTTTATTATTGCTGGCTTAGCGGTTGGCTTGGCGGTTCCGGGGCTGTTATTCTATCGCCGCAGACCCATAGTATAAGGATCCAATATGATCATCAGCATGATTGCCGCGATGGCAGACAACCGAATCATCGGTAAAGACAACCAGATGCCTTGGCACCTTCCTGCCGATTTTGCATGGTTTAAGCGTTGCACCATGGGCAAACCAGTTGTTATGGGGCGTAAGACCTATGAGTCTATTGGGCGTCCATTACCTGGTCGTTTGAATATTGTCATCAGCCGTGATGCTTCACTTTCCATTGAAGGTGTTACGACGGTCACATCAATTGAGCAAGCACTTGAGGTTGCTGGTGAAGTAGAAGAAGTCATGATCATTGGTGGCGGGGCGATTTATGCTGCGTGCCTTCCCATGGCTAACAAGCTGTATGTTACTCATATTGAAGCTGAAATTGATGGAGATACTCAGTTCCCAGATTGGGGAATTGAGTTCAAAGAAACGTACTCTGAAGCATACCAAGCGGATGAGAAAAACGCTTATAACATGCGCTTTACTGTCCTAGAAAAGTAATCGGATAGAATGAGAAAAGCACCGCAAATGCGGTGCTTTTTGTTTTCTCGTCAGGCAATCAGAGCCGTTAACTGAGTGCTTCTTGAGTGAAGACTTGCTTGTCTTCCCAACGAATCATGGTGAGTGAACCACCCCAAACGCAGCCAGTATCAAGACCAATAATGCTTTCATCGATATGACCTTGTAGTGCTGCCCAGTGCCCAAATAGCACTGCTTTTTCTAGTGGGACTCGTTGTGGCAGCTTAAACCAAGGTACAAGCTCATCTTCAGATACTTCTTGCGGTGGCAGTTTACAATCCATATCTAAGCGACCATCAGTAAAGCAAAAACGCATGCGAGTAAACGCATTGATGGTGTAGCGATAACGATCGAGACCCGATAAGGACTCATCCCAAAGATCGGGTTGGTTGCTGTACATGTTTTCTAGCAACCAAGGTAGCTCTTTACTTTGTATGATGCTTTCAACTTCACGTGCGCACGATCTTGCAGTATCAAGATCCCACAATGGAGAGATACCAGCGTGGCACATAACGAACTCGTCATGTTCGGCCATAAGAGGTTGCTGAGCCAACCAAGTAAGCAGCTCTTGTTTATCTGGAGCTGAAAAAATAGGTGCCGTCTTGTCCTTGTCTTTGACTTTTTTCAGTCCGTGCGACACCGCCATAAGGTGTAAGTCATGATTACCAAGTACCACTTTGGCACTGTCACCAAGAGACTTTACAAAACGTAATGTTTCTAGAGATTTAGGTCCGCGAGCGACGAGATCTCCGGCTAGCCAAAGTTGGTCGTGTTGTGAAGAGAAATTAACCTGTTCTAGTAACTGCTGAAGTTCATCAAAACAGCCCTGAATATCACCAACAATATAAGTTGCCACTGAATCTCCTGATTAATTTAAGACGTTTGGAACCGCTAAACGGAATGGATCAATCTCGGTGATAAACTGCTGTCCTTTTTCATCCAACAACATGTAGTGTCCTTGCATAACGCCAACCGGTGTCTCAAGCGCAGTTCCGCTGCTGTAAGTGTATTCGTCGTTGCCCGGAATAAAAGGCTGTTGACCAACCACACCTTCACCTTCGACCGTCATTTGTTTACCGTTTGAATCGGTGATTAACCAACGACGGCTAATTAATTGGACAGTTTGTTGGCTGAGGTTTTTTATTGTGATGATATAAGCGAAGACGTATCGCTGCAGTTCTGGGTTGGACTGTTCTTCAATGTATTTGGTATGAACTTGGATTTTGATGCAAGGTTGAATGACGTCCATGTGCACTCCTCGAGAAACGTTGTATCCCAATAATAATAAGCCAAACCGGCAAGGGTTTGGCTTATCGTTTGAGTTCTTTATTGCTGCGGGTTGTCCGCGAGCCAGTTCGCCATGGCGACGAATTGTTGTAGCGTTAGGTTCTCTGGACGCATGCTAGGGTTGATACCCAGTTCTTCAAGTACTTCAGTACTCAATAGCGACTTGTAGCAGTTACGTACAGTCTTACGGCGTTGGTTAAAACCTTCGCGACATACACGCTCCAACAAACGTAGATCTTTTGCTGGGTGTGGCAGTTCTTCGTAAGGAACCAAGCGTACTACGGCAGAGTCTACTTTCGGTGGCGGAACAAATGCCGTTGGCGGTACTTCTAGTACTGGAACCACTTTACAGTAGTACTGTGCCATTACGGTTAGACGGCCGTATGCTTTGCTACCAGGACCTGCAGCTAAGCGATTTACCACTTCTTTTTGAAGCATAAAGTGCATGTCTTGAATGTCTTTATGGAATTCAAATAGGTGGAACATCAATGGTGTAGAGATGTTGTATGGCAAGTTACCGAAGATACGTAGCTTGTTGTTTGGCTTCACTAACTGCGTGAAGTCAAAGCGCATTGCATCGCCTTCATGAATCGTAAGTTTGTCTGCCAATTCAGGGTGGTTACGTAGACGTTCTGCTAGGTCACGGTCCAATTCGATAACCGTGAACTTATCGACTTCGCGACCAACAGGCTCGGTGATTGCACCTAGACCAGGGCCGATTTCAACCAGGTTTTGCCCTGGTCTTGGGTTAATTGCTGATACGATGCCATCAATAATGTATGGGTCGTTCAGGAAGTTTTGACCAAAACGTTTACGCGCTTTGTGTCCTAAATGGACATCATTTCTCATTGTTTCTTCTCTACCAATTCTATCGCATGCGTGAGCGCTGTTCGGAAGCTCCCTGTATCCGCTTGACCTGTCCCTGCCAGTTCTAATGCAGTACCGTGATCCACCGATGTTCTAATAAAAGGTAGACCAAGAGTAATGTTTACTGAACGACCAAAGCCTTTGTATTTTAAAACTGGCAATACTTGATCGTGGTACATGCCTAAAACAGCATCAGCATCGTTTAAATACTTTTCATTGAAAATGGTGTCTGCCGGTAATGGACCGATCAGATTGATTCCTTTTTCTTGTCGAATCTTTTCCAATGTCGGAGTGATGGTCTCGATCTCTTCGCGACCCAAACAGCCATCTTCTCCCGCATGTGGATTTAGCCCGCAAACATAGATGTTTGGTTGGGAGATGGCAAATTTTTCTACAAGATCTTTATGAAGAATATCGATGATTTTTTCTAATCGCTCTTCCGTGACGGCTTTAGATACGTAAGCCAAAGGAATATGCGTTGTTACTAGAGCAACTCGCAGCCCTTCGGTGGCTAGCATCATCACGACCAACGGTGTGTTGGACTTCTCGGCGAAGAATTCAGTATGCCCACTGAACGCAACACCAGAGCGATTGATCACCCCCTTATGTACAGGGCCGGTGACAATAGCATCAAATTCATCATTCATACAGCCCAAAGCGGCTCTTTCTAGTGTTTTTAACACGTAGTGGCCGTTGGCTTCATTGAGTTGACCCGCGATGACATTTTCTGCCATTTCGATATGGTCAACGATCAAGGTGCCTGCTTTTTGTGCCTTTGGCGTTTCTTCTGGATTGTAATCAGTCAGTTGAACATCAATGCCAAGCAAGTTGGCACGTTCCAACAGCATATTCTTGTCTGCGCAGACGACAATCTGGTGAGCCCAGTCTTCCTTAGACAGAGCCAGTACCAAATCCGGGCCGATACCCGCAGGTTCCCCTGCGGTTACGACGATTCTGCGAATCGAATTAGTTGCCATCATTGTCATCCACGATTTCAACGAATGCGCTTGCGCGTAGCTCTTGCATCCATGCGCCAGCTTCTTCATTAAACTTACGGTTAAATAGAATTCGGTAAGCTTTGTTCTTCATTGCTGAGTCTGTACGGTCGACTTGGCGACGGTCTAGAACTTCAACAATGTGCCAACCGTGTACCGTTTTGAAAGGTTCACTGATTGAGCCTACAGGCAGCGTTTCTACTTGGTGCTTAAATTCTGGTACGTACAAATCAGGTGTTTGGTAACCTAGCTCACCATTTTGAGCCGCTGAACCAGGATCTTGGCTGTACTGTGTTGCCAGTTGAGCAAAGGTTGCTTCACCTGCTTTGATGCGACGAATGAACTCGTTTAGCTCTTTCTGGGCACCTTCGTCACTCAAGATAACGGTTGGTTTGATCAGAATGTGGCGAGCATTTACCTCTGTTACCGCTACGGTCTCAAGACCTTTCACATCTTCTACTTTTAGGATGTGGAAGCCGATGCCGCTGCGGAATGGACCAATGATGCTGCCTTTGTTTTGCATCTTAATCTGGTCAGCAAAGATGGTTGGCATTTCCTCTTTACGCATCCAACCCCAATCACCACCTTGTAGTGCTTTAGGACCTTTTGAGTAGGTGTATGCCATTTCAGAGAAGTCTGCACCGTCTTTTAGTTTCTTAACCAATGCATTGGCTTCTGCTTCGACTTCTGACTTGTCTTTATCGTCAGAGAAACGAAGTTGGATGTGGCCAATCTTGTATTGAACTGTAGCGTTAGTTTCGGTCGCTAATTGGTCGGCAAGGCTATCGACTTCCGCTGGCAAAATGTTGATACGACGACGAACTAGTGCATTACGAGCTTCAGAAGCCGCAATTTCTTTACGAATCTGCTCACGGAATTCTGGGTAGCTGAGACCTTCTGCTTGAACAGACGCAGCTAGTTGCTCCACGCTTTGATTGTTGTTGCGAGCAATTTCTGCGATCGCTTGGTTCAGGCGGTTGTCATCAATACGAACACCGATACGCTCCGCTTCTTGGCCTTGCAATGTGTCGATGATCAGTTTCTCTACCACTTGGTCTTTCAGCACACTTGCTGAAGGGAGACTCTTGCCACTTTGGCGAGCATTAGCTTGCAGCGTTTTCATCGCGGTATTGATGTCGCTTTGTAGAATTACACCATCGTTAACGATGACTGCAACCTTATCAAGCTCTACTGGCGCTGCTGTTACACCACAAGATAGTAGGGTGGTGAATAAGAGTGATTTCCAAATTTTCATTAAAAATTCCGTCAGTAATGGTGTTTAAGCGTCTTGTTATAGGTAAGACGCTTAATTCAATTAATTGTTCAAATAGAATGGACGACCGTATTTAATCGCGTTGTCCGAGCCATCAAGCTCTTTCGCGGCCGAATCTGCGCGTTGGTTGGTTGCAAAGCCTTGAATACCGAAGTTCACACTGATGTTGTTTTCGTATTCTGGTGATGCACCATCACTGCCGATTGCTCTGTCATCCCAACCCAGTAGTTGGTTCGAGTAAGTCAGACCAAAGTACCAACAATCTGATTGGTAACGAACGCTAGCAAGCCATTCCATATCAATGTTTTCATTCAGATCGTAGTAGTACTGGCCACTTGCAGACCAGTTCGGGTTGAACTCGTATGCCGCCACGATACCTGCTTGTGAAATACCTTTACGAGTGATCGTATCTAGGTTTTCGACAATGATCGTATCTTCAATGTATTCACGCGTTACATAACGGTAGTTACCTTGAATAAAGCCACCATTAAATTGGTATTCCAACGTGCTGTTTGCGAGCTGCATCGAGCTCAAGTCGATGTCGTACTGGATACCGCCGTGGTAGAACAGGTAATCGTTGTAGTTGAAGTCAGTCTCAACCGCCCACGATGAGTAGTTTGATGTTTCATCCGGCAAGCTTGGGTTGTTACTGATCTTAGTCTTCTTATCAAAGTAATAGATCTGGCCAAACGAGACGTTCAAGCGCTCTTTGTAGTCATCATCGAAAAAGCGAGTACTTGCACCGTAGCTTAACTGGTTTGCTGAAGCAATTTTATCGATGCCACTGTATTTGCGACTGCGGAATAGGCCGTAATAGTCGGTTTGCAGCAAGGTGGTATCGTAGTTGTAAATGTTGCTCTGATCTTCATCAGGAACATACAAGTACTGTAACTGTGGTTCTAACGTCTGTGTGTAACCTTCGATCCAGCTAGTATCACGCTCTAAGTACATACGAGCGTGCGTGCGGAACTCTGGGATCACACGTGACACGTTTTCATCCAGTGTGTTGCGCAAGTCGGTATCAGTCAGGCCAGTAAGGTCTTGAGAGTAGTACGTCGATAAGATGCGTGCTTCAGTCGTCCAATCTGCCCATGAGTTTGATAGTGGGATCGTAATACCTGGTTCGACGTGAACACGAGTTGCGTTTGGTTTTGCAGCGTCATCGGTGTCGAAGCGGCTCACTTGGCTCTTCACATCGAAGTTAACGTAGTTACCCCAAAGCGGCGTGTAGTAGTTAAGATCGAGCTGGGGAAGCAAGCGATATGGTTGGTTGTCTTCTTGGAGTAGGATTTGGAAATCACGTACCCGCAGTGACGCATCCCAGAAGTCAGAACGGTATTGAACTTCGCCTTCTTGTAGCAATTGACCATCTTCGCGGTTACCAATGTCAGAGTCGAGGTCTCGGAAGTAGTCGATATCACTTACCTTGGAGTAATCAAGACTGACAACCCATTGTTTATTGATAATACCATCATGTTTGAATTGGTAACCCCAGCGCGATTCGTCTTGGTAACGTTTATCGCTGCCCATGTATTCGCCTTTGAGCTCACCGTCACCCCAACCATTGGTTAAGTATCGGAAGTCAGTATCTAGCTTAGTACCACGCTTTTGCATGTACAGAGGCGTAATCGTCATGTCGTATTGAGGGGCGATGTTCCAGTAGAACGGAATTTCAACTTCCATACCATCGCTTGAACCGTACGACATAGAAGGGAAGAGGAAACCTGTTTTACGCGTATCGCCAATTGGCATGGTCAAATAAGGTACGTAGAACACTGGCACATCCAACACCTCAAAACGAGGGTGGTGCAGAGTTGCGGTTTCTTCGTCTTGGTCAACATCGATTCCTGATGCCACTAACCGCCAAGAGTTATCACCTTGTGGGCAAGAGGTAATGGAACCATCTTCTAGTTCGTAAACAGATTGGCCCGTGCGTGCAATGTACGCAGCTGTACCGCGACCTTGTTGGCAGAGGAATTGGTAATCGGTGTTTTCTAGCGAGAAAGTATCTTGATTAATGTCGTTGGTGACGCGATCTGAGCGTGCTTTTACTTTGCCATCGTTGAAGGTTACGTTACCTTCAGCGACAACAACATTGTCTTGTTGGTGAAGCGTTACGCTATCCGCGGTGATTTTCTTCGGACCTTGCGTGACTTCTACGTTGCCAGAGTACTGAGCTTTGTCACCATTGATGGCTTGTAAGCGGTCTGCTTGTACTACGACTTCGGAGTTAAGCGCGTCCTCCTCACCACTTGTTTCGACCAAACATTGATCTGTGGTGGGCATTTCCTGCACACTATCATTGATATTCGCTTCAGCTTGAGTGGTGGGTACAAACAAGGCGGTGCTGATAGAGGCCGCTAAACATGTGCGGGAGAAATGTTGCATTGAATTGAACTTTCCTGTGTCACTACTACTCGATGGCTATAGGGCTTGTTGTACCCTCGCTTTATAGCCAAATGAATCAACTATAGTTTGCAATTATCCCAGAGCATGGATTCGCTGTGGCATAATGCCGATATAAAATAGCTGCAAAGATAAGCAGGCGAAATAGCCTGATCATAAAAAAACTAATTCCATTATCATAAAGGAAATCGTTGCGTCCGGCACTATAAGACCGCCGTCGTCGATAAAAATTCATTGATAGAGAACACATAATGCATATTTTTGGCAAAATTTTGGGTGCCTTTTTTGGCTTGTTACTCGGTGGTCCATTCGGTTTGTTGTTTGGCCTATTTATCGGTCACCAATTCGATAAAGCTCGTCGTTTAAGCCAAGCTGGGTTTTCTACCGGAGGCTTTGGTAAAGGTCCAAGCCAAGCCCAGCGCCAAGAAGAATTTTTTAAGGCTGCATTCGCAGTTATGGGACATGTGGCAAAAGCCAAAGGTCAAGTGACCAAAGAAGAGATTCAACTTGCGTCTGCAATGATGGACCGCATGAGCTTGCATGGCGAGCAACGTCGTGCAGCACAAGAAGCGTTCCGTGATGGTAAAGAGAGTGATTTCCCACTTGAAGATGTATTGGTTCGCGTGAAAATCTCTTCAGCAGGGCGTTTTGACCTGTTGCAGTTCTTCTTGGAACTACAAATCTCAGCGGCGTTTGCTGATGGTTCCATCCACCCGAGTGAACGCAGTGTATTACACAAAATTGCCCGCGGTTTAGGGTTCTCTTCGGAGCAATTAGAACGTCGCCTGAACATGCAAGAAGCCGCGTTTCGTTTTCAAAGCCAAGGTGGTTTCCATGGTCAGCAACAAGGACAATATCAATCTTCAGGGGCAGGTTGGCAGCAAGCTTCACAAGCGGATCAACTGGCGGATGCCTACAAGATCCTTGATGTCTCTTCAGATGCGGACGGCAAAACGGTCAAACGTGCTTACCGTAAGTTAATGAATGAACATCACCCAGATAAATTGATGGCAAAAGGTTTGCCACCAGAGATGATGAACGTTGCGAAAGAGAAATCTCAAGAGATTCAAAACGCTTACGATCTGATTAAGAAAGTCAAAGGCTTTAAGTAGTCGGACGTTTTCTATCAAGTATTGGATTTAAAAAGGGCACAGAGTGCCCTTTTTTCATGTCTTAGTCTTTGAGTTGCCGGTGTCTTTAGCTTTTGACCTATCATGATCCTAATGCTAATTGACCTCAAATCCCCCAGTTTAGTTGGCCTGATTCAAGTCCCAATCGTATTCGTATTTCACTTTGCCAGAGAAATTTTTGTATTGCGGTGCGTACTTTACGATGTGGTTGAAGACTTGTTTTTCTCCACCAAAGTCCGTTGCAAACCAATCATAAATAGAAGACAGCTGTGCCGTGTTACCTTGAATGGATACGCCTTTGCTGCTGTTGATAAATGTTTTGGCGGCACTATCTAGTAGAGCTTGCGTGTTTTCAGCAGTGAATGCTTGAGACTGCAGATTAGGGCATCCTAGGCTGGCACAGTTAACTGCGTAATGTGTTCTCGGGTCATTCCAAATTGGACGTAAAATGCGATGTTCAATATCGTTTAAAGTCAGATCTTTCCCGTTGACCACGACCACATCATCCCCCCAAGGGCCAAAGCTGAATAGCCCACCAAGTTTGGTAATCGATTCGACAGGATAGTTATCTAGGATTAAGTCTACAGTGATGGCGTTGTAAAGGTTTACCCAGTAGGCGTATTGCTCTGCTTGGCTGTATTGTAAAGGGTCGAGTTTTGCCAAACGTTGGATGTATTGTTTCAGCTTAGTTTTATCGGCCGAGGTGACTTGGCTGTAACGAAACAAGGTATTCTCGCCTTGTTCAACTAAATAAGCATCGAGTAATTGCTGCCAATCTTGAGGAGAGATTTGACTTTGATTGGCTTGATTCGATTGTTTCCAATATGGCCATAAGTCGGATTTAGGTGCGGCAAATGTTGAGAAAGAAACGAGCGCACACAAGAGTAATAACAGACGCTTCATAGAGATACCTTTGGGTTAAACCTTATTGATATTGTAGACCTGCATAAGGCGAAGTTTCTTTCTTGAGGCAATGAAAATAAAAGAAAAAAGGCTGGCATAAGCCAACCTTTTATTTGTTTAAATTGCGATTTTAATTAGCTTAAGAAGCTTGGGATATTCGCCTCGTACTCAGCAATCTTATCTTCGTGTTGAAGGGTAAGACCGATATTGTCCAAACCGTTTAGTAAGCAGTGACGACGGAACGAATCGATTTCAAAACCATATTCTTTGCCGTTGGCGCGAACCACATTCGCTTCTAGATCTACTTCCACTTCTGCGCCTTCGTTAGCCTCAACAAACTGGAAGATTTCATCCACTTCTTGCTCAGTCAAACGAACTGGCACCATTTGGTTGTTGATCGAGTTGCCGTAAAAAATATCGGCAAAGCTTGGTGCGATCATCGCTTTGATGCCGTAATCCGCTAGTGCCCACGGTGCGTGCTCACGAGAAGAACCACAACCGAAGTTTTCACGCGCTAGCAAAATAGAAGCGCCTTTGTAGCGAGGAGCGTTCATCACGAACTCTGGGTTCGGCTGCTCGCCAGCATCGTCTAAGAAACGCCAGTCATGGAACAAGTGTTTACCAAAACCTAGACGAGATACCTTTTGTAGGAACTGCTTAGGAATAATGGCATCGGTATCTACGTTCGCTGCATCTAGAGGAACAACTAAGCCTGTGTGTTGTTTAAAACCTGACATCTGTTCTCTCCTAGTCCTGGTTCTCAAAAGAAGTCAATTCGCGAATATCAACAAAGTGACCAGCGATTGCCGCTGCCGCTGCCATAGCAGGGCTAACCAAGTGGGTGCGACCATCACGACCTTGGCGACCTTCAAAGTTACGGTTTGAAGTAGACGCACAACGCTCATGGGGACCCAAGCGGTCGTTGTTCATGGCCAGACACATTGAGCAACCCGGTAGACGCCATTCAAATCCTGCCTCTTTAAAGATAACGTCCAAGCCTTCCGCTTCAGCTTGGGCTTTTACTTGTTCTGAGCCCGGAACGATAAGAGCTTGAACATGCCCTGCGACTTTACGACCTTTCGCTACTTCTGCTGCTGCACGCATGTCTTCGATTCGTGAGTTAGTACAAGAACCAATAAAGACTTTATCGACGTTGTAATCAGAAAGTGCTTTGCCAGCTTCAAGTCCCATGTAAGCCAACGCTTTTTCAGCAGAGGCTTTTTCTACTGGATCTGCAAAGCTCTCTGGTGTTGGGATGGGCTGGTCTACAGCGATTACTTGACCTGGGTTTGTGCCCCAAGTGACTTGTGGCTTGATGTCTGCACCGTTCAGCGTTACTACGGCATCAAACTGAGCATCATCATCTGTTTTTAAGGTTTTCCAGTATTCCACTGCCGCATCAAATTCAGCACCCTGTGGCGAGAACTTACGACCTTTAATGTAATCGAATGTGGTTTCATCTGGTGCAATCAAGCCTGCTTTTGCGCCTAGCTCAATCGCCATGTTACATACCGTCATACGACCTTCCATGGAAAGATCAGTGATGGCTTCTCCACAGAACTCGACGACATAACCTGTACCGCCAGCAGCGGTGGTCTCACCAATAATGGCAAGTACGATATCTTTAGCAGTGATGCCCGGAGCTACTTTGCCTTTCACTTCGATTTTCATCGTTTTTGCACGTGCTTGTTTTAGCGTTTGAGTTGCTAGCACGTGCTCCACTTCTGAAGTACCGATACCAAATGCAAGTGAACCAAATGCACCGTGAGTTGCGGTATGTGAGTCACCACAAACAATGGTCATACCCGGTAACGTAATGCCAAGTTCTGGTCCCATTACATGCACAATGCCTTGGTATTTGTGGTTAATGTCGTAAAGCGTAACGCCAAATTCTTCACAGTTTTTCGATAGCGTTTCCATCTGGATACGGGCCATCTCGCCGGAAGCATTGATGTCTTTTGTCGTCGTGGAAACGTTGTGGTCCATAGTCGCAAAAGTTTTGCTGACCTGACGCACTTTACGACCTTTTTCACGCAAGCCGTCAAATGCCTGCGGAGACGTCACTTCGTGTACCAAATGACGGTCGATGTACAAGATTGGGTTTTCCCCTTCTGCTGCGACGGCAACGTGTGCGTCGTAGACTTTTTCGTATAGTGTTTTGCCCATTGGTTTGCTTCCTTTCCTCGTTATCCTTGTCGCTTTGTTTTAGCACCAATGACTGAGAGGTAAGCCATTGGTGGATAGAGGATTTAGTATTTATTATGAATCTGTTCTGTATTATGAGTTTAAGATGTACTCAGCGATCTTATCGCCCATCTCAGATGTTGTAAGTGCAGGGTTGTCACCAGCAAGATCGCCCGTTAGCTCCCCAGCTGAAAGTGCTTTTGATACTGCGGCTTCAATGTCTTGCGCCGCAGTTTCTTCACCTAGGCTGTAACGCAACATCAGTGCAGCAGATAAGATTTGTGCCACTGGGTTAGCGATGTTCTTACCTGCGATATCTGGTGCACTGCCGCCTGCTGGCTCGTACAGACCGAATTTGCTTTCGTTTAGGCTCGCTGAAGGCAACATACCCATAGAGCCTGTGATCATCGCGCACTCATCAGAAATGATGTCGCCGAAGATGTTTGAACATAACATTACGTCGAACTGAGCAGGGTCTTTGATAAGCTGCATAGTCGCGTTATCAATGTACATGTGTGACAGCTCGACATCTGGGTAGTCTTTTGCGATTTCTTCGACCACTTCACGCCATAAAATAGAACTTTGTAGAACGTTCGCTTTGTCGATAGAGCACACTTTCTTGCGACGTAGACGAGCAGACTCAAAAGCAATTTTTGCAATACGTTCGATTTCGTAACGGTGGTACACCTCAGTATCGAACGCTTTCTCTGTTGGACCTTCACCTTCACGACCTTTTGGTTGGCCGAAGTAGATGCCGCCCGTCAGTTCACGGACAACAACGATATCAAAACCACGACCGGAGATGTCTGCACGTAGTGGTGAGAAAGCTTCAAGACCTGAGTGGATCTGCGCTGGGCGTAGGTTACAGAATAATTGGAAGTGTTTACGTAGCGGCAGTAGGGCACCGCGCTCAGGTTGGTCGTTTGGTGGTAAGTGTTCCCACTTAGGGCCGCCAACTGAGCCGAATAGGACTGCATCAGACTCTTCACACGCTTTTACTGTGCTTTCTGGAAGTGGACAGCCGTGATTATCAATCGCGATACCACCTACATCGTGCTCGTCACGCTCAAACGCAATGCCGTGTTTCTTCTCGATTGCATCTAGCACCTTGTGTGCTTGCGCCATTACTTCTGGGCCGATGCCGTCGCCTGGTAAAACGGCGATTTTGTATGATTTGTCTGTCATGGTAATCCTTTAAGTTTTCTAAATTTTTGAGCTTGTCTAAAACGAATTTGGTTGGAGCCTGAGTTGTGAGGCTCATGCTCCAATGAATTAATCATTAAACCGTCGCAATTCTCTTTTGCTTCATCTCTTCAATCTTATCGGCACGATGAATGCTGTTGATAACGTGTAATAGCGCTTGGCCAGATGCTTCTACGATATCGGTAGAAACGCCGGTACCGTGGTACTTACGGCCTTTGTAGTTAGCGATGATGTCTGCTTGACCAAGACCGTCTTCACCTTCGCCTTTTGCGGTTAGGTCAAACTTGTCTAGGACGATTTCGTAACCTGTCACGCGGTAGATACATTGGTATAGCGCATCAACCGGACCATTACCGACGGCAGCTTCACACATTTCTTCATCGCCACATTGCATTTTGACGCTGGTGGTTGCCATTACGCTGCCAGATTGAACGCTTAGGTAGTTCAACTTGTAGAAGTCGTCTTCTTCGCGCAAGTTCGAGAAGTGCATTAGTGCTTCTAGATCGTAGTCGAACACCTGACCTTTGCGGTCAGCAAGTTTCAAGAAGTCCTCGTACAACGCATCTAGGTTGTACTCTTCTTCTTTGTAGCCCATTGCGTCCATGTGACTCTTAACCGCAGCACGGCCACTGCGACTGGTTAGGTTCAATGCTTGGTTCTTAAGGCCAATCGACTCAGGCGTCATGATCTCGTAAGTGTTTTTGTTCTTTAACATGCCATCTTGGTGAATACCTGAAGAGTGGCTGAACGCGTTAGCACCAACGATCGCTTTGTTGCTCTGGATTGGCATGTTACATAGCTGGCTGACCAACTTACTGGTACGGTGGATTTCGTCATGTTTTAGACCCGTATGCACGCCCATGAACTCTTGGCGAGTTTTTAGGATCATCGCGATTTCTTCTAGAGAACAGTTACCTGCACGCTCACCGATACCGTTAATGGTACCTTCTACTTGTCGAGCGCCTGCTTGAACCGCTGCGATAGAGTTGGCAACAGACATGCCCAAGTCATCGTGACAGTGAACAGAGATGATCGCTTTGTCGATGTTTGGTACACGGTTGAATAGGGTTTCAATGATGCCACCAAACTCGCTTGGTACGGTGTAGCCAACGGTGTCAGGAATGTTGATGGTGCTTGCGCCAGCATCGATGGCCGCTTCAACCATGCGACATAGGTTGTCGATTGGCGTGCGACCAGCGTCTTCACAAGAAAACTCAACGTCGTCCGTGTAATTACGTGCGTGTCTTACGGCTTTCACGCCCATTTCAACCACATCGTCGTAGCTACGGCGCAATTTGTCTTGAACGTGAACAGTCGAAGTCGAGATGAAAGTGTGGATTCGGAATGCGTCTGCGACTTTTAGCGCTTCAGCGGCAGCATCGATGTCTTTCGCAACGGCACGCGAAAGGGCACAAACTCGGCTGTTTTTAATGTGTTTTGCAATAGTTTGTACGGATTCGAAATCACCCGGAGAAGAAACAGGAAAACCCGCTTCGATAACATCAACGCCTAGCCTTTCCAGCGCATAGGCAATCTGCAGTTTTTCTTTAACCGTCAAGCTTGCTGACAACGCTTGTTCGCCATCACGCAATGTGGTGTCGAATATAATGACCTGATCGTTCATGTTTGCTTCCTTCATGATTTCTGCACTTTTCGTGCAATTTAATCGTTTACTTCCGGTATTTAGATATAAAAAAACCCGCATTTTCATGCGGGTTTCTTAGAAATTGGTGTGGTTATTTTTCTTCCACAGCCTACCCGCGCGAATTGGTCACGATAAGGAGGAGGCTAAGCAGGATAGAAAAACGTGCTGACATAGTTGTTAAGCATTCCACAAAATTAAGTTAACAAATTAGTACCGCACTCAATGGAGCACGTCAACCCTAAAGTCGATTTTTTATTCATATCGGATGAGTGGATTTCTGTTAATGGTTTTTAGGAGGACTCAAGCGCTGGCGGTTATTCGCAGCGTGAATCGTTTTTAGTTTGCTCAGAGGAGGAGATTTTTCAGTCTCACAATAGCTTTTAAATGCAGGTGTTTATTGCGCTTTGATACTAAATGTAACCGTTTGTTTTGCTGCGTTTTAGTTACGTAATATTTCTTAACTGTTTTCGATCGAGTTCTTGTTATTAGTTTAGTGAATGCCTTACGGCTAGCGGAGAGATATTTAAAATGGAGGGCAAATTAATCAAGGATGGTGAGTTATGTTTTATAAATCCCGAGTTGCATTGGCGATCAGTAGTGCTTTGGTTCTTTCTGCCTGTGGCGGTGACGATTCCAATCAGCCAACGGTTACCGACAATGTGTTAACCGTTAAGGTGATAGATGGCTACATTCAAAATGCAAAAGTATGGTTAGAAAGAAAAGACAGCGTTAACTACATTTTGGAAGACGGAGAGCTAAGTGGTATCACTGATGAAACTGGTGCGGTTTCTCTGGATCTGACTCAAATCGATGACATTAACGACTACCAACTCATCACCTTTGCTGAAGCAGGTGTCGCGATCGACTTAGATCATGGTAAACCCATTGCTGAAGATCTGTTGATGGTCGCTTATCAGGGTAAGGTTGTTACGCCATTAACGACATTGGTTGAAGCTAAAATGCGCATTGGCGTCACCAATACTAGTGAAGCGGATGCTTATCAGCAGGCAATAAGCGAGGTTGCACAAGCTCTTGGGGTAAGTGAAGCATCGGTGGTTTCTGACTATATTGCATCTCAAACAGAAGAGGCGAAGAAAGTACAAAAAAGTGCGGTCTCTTTAGTTGCTTCTGGCGCTATGCCTGCCTCCGTTCAAGAGCTTGAACAAGCCCAAAATATTATCGCAGATTCTGAGCAAGTGAACCTTTTGGTCGAGAATGCTAGTGATGATCATATCGTGATTAAAGATCCTGAAACGAATGAGTTGATGCTGGTTTCCACTCATGACAGCGATGGCGATCTTATTATTGATGCGCTTGATGCTTTCCCTAATGATGATACCGAATGGTACGACACCGACGGTGATAAAGTTGGGGATAATCAAGACGTTTTCCCTCTCGACCCAAGTGAGAGCAAAGATACGGATAAAGACGCTGTTGGCGATAATGCTGATGCTTTCCCCAACGATCCATCAGAAACGACAGACAGTGATAAAGATGGTGTCGGTGATAACAGCGATGCCTTCCCAAATGATGCTTCAGAGTCTAAAGACAGTGACACGGATGGTGTTGGTGACAATAACGATGCGTTTCCAAATGATCCATTAGAGTCTAAAGACAGCGATAAAGATGGCGTTGGTGACAATAGCGATGTTTTCCCAACTGATGCATCAGAATCTAAAGACAGCGATAAAGACGGTGTCGGCAACAATAGTGATGCTTTCCCAACTGATGCATCAGAATCTAAAGACAGCGATAAAGATGGTGTTGGTGACAATAGCGATGCTTTCCCATCTGATGCGACAGAATCTAAAGACAGCGATAAAGATGGCGTGGGCGACAACAGCGATGCTTTCCCAAATGATGCATCAGAATCTAAAGACAGCGATAAGGACGGTGTTGGTGACAACAATGATGCCTTCCCAAGTGATGCCTCAGAATCGAAAGACAGTGACAAAGATGGTGTAGGCGATAATGCTGATGCTTTGCCAAACGACCCGACGGAAACACTCGATACCGATGGGGATGGAATAGGTAACAATGCTGACACAGATGATGATGGTGATGGTTACTTAGATGCTGAAGATAACCAACCACTTGAAGCCCTCAACATACCGAATACGTTAGCGCAATGTGTTGCTTCTTTACCTGAGAATCAGTTCTCTACAGTGGGGATTGATGAAAGGCGAGACAGTAAGCTTTATTCCATTACGCGAGAAATGAACAATGGCGACACCCAACAGTTTTCTCAAACCGAAATCTTACTTGGCCAGCAATCAGGGTTACCTAATGGATTACTGTCGGATCGAACTTTCCACGTTACCCAAGTGACACCTGATTTTGGTGGTGCTGTTAGCGAATGGGATCCGATTGCAGAGTTAGAGTATACCGACGCGGTAAGCGGTATGTATTACGGCTTCCATGATACCTACTACCGCTGGTGGGGTTTTGTCCCTACGATTCAGCAAGAGCACGACGCGGTACTCAATACTCCACTAGTTGTTGATTACACTCGCATCCATAAATGGAACACTGATGCCGAGTCTCCAACCTTTAATCAAGATGCCACCACGTTGTTCTACAAAGGAAAAGATATTTTAAATGTGGATGGCACTCTAGTTGAAGTGTGTATTTCAGGACATGAGGGCAACTATGCCTTTGTAGACAACGATGGCAGCAGCGAGCCTGCGCCAGTATATATTTCAGAGACAACGACAAACTACACCGCTGGCCAAAATCTTGTGGTGAAAAGTGAACGTTCATACATGGAGTATGCAGACGAGGCAAAAGTGACGCCTGTCTGGGGATTGAGTAACTACGTCAAGCAATTGGAAGGCTTTACCATCAATAATCAAGCTTATGGTAAAGACCCGATACTCTCTAGAGTCCCAGAAGGTGAGTTCGCGACTTTCGAGCAATGTTTGGCATCTCTAGAAGAGGGTGAATATGTCGCAGAGGTTGGCGATATCAACACCTACCGAATGCAGCGCTCTCGCTTCAATGAGTTTGATGAGTATGTTGAGCAGGAGGCGAATTACGAGTGGCACCTGTTAGTGAATGAAAACTATCAGTGGAATGACATGAATGTTCGTCTGGAGCAATTGTTTGCGACGTTACTCGATAGTTCTGCTTGGTTTAAAGAGCACTATCACACTAGTCAAAACGGAGATTGGCTGGGCGTAGAAGGGTATGAGCCGAATAGTGACGTTGATATTAAATGGGGCTCTCGAACGACTAAGCAATTAGCGTGGGGTGAAAATGCTTATTATCGAATTCCTAATGTCACGTACAGTCAATTCTCAATCCATGATCCTTCAACTCAGTATGGCGGCGATAGTGATGACGACCAGCTCGTCGATTGGCGCACTGGTAACGTGATGTACAGCCAAACCTACGCGGGCAAGAAAACGATTAATTACGATGTGGATGGTCAGCAATATCAGGCTGAGGTATGCCAACAGTTTAGCTACAGCACATCGGAATACTTCGATGAATCAGGCACAAAGTTAAACGATATGACCGAGTGGCAACGTCAGACCGATAGCTACGATAGCAAGGGTATCGTACAGCGAGAGCGAAGCAATAACACCTGGTCAACAGAAGTGTGGAATCGAACATCCACCAACCATTAATAAGTCTGAATGCGGTTACTTCGGTAGCCGCTTTTTTATAGAACGAGCTGTTTCTTAGGTGAACAAGAAAGCGGAGCACGGTTGAGATGACTTTTTATACCGCACGCTTTGCGAGGTATCACACAAAGGGGTCAATTGGTTGGCATAATTCCATCAGAGCGTTTTATAGTAGAGCGGATGCATTTATAGAGTTTCAAAGTAAATAGGTCAGGGATTAATGGATTTAGCAAAACAATTTGGACGTTCTGCGCTGGCAATCGCTGTGGTTTCTTTATCTGGGTGCCAATTGTTGCAGTTTGGTTCTCAGCCCCATACGGTTTCTTCTGTGATGATGGATTATCATGCTGAAAGCGTTATGGTGATCAATCAACAGATGGATCAGTACCTGAGTGAAGATGGACGGGCATCATTTCTGAATCAGATGCTGGTGGCGTTGGAGTCTGACAATCGTAACAAGTTCAAAGGCAAAGACCCCGATACATATTCATGGTGGAAGATTCGAGTTCAGCCTAACCAATGGAAAGAGGCGGAAGT
This sequence comes from Vibrio sp. B1ASS3, assembly GCF_905175355.1. Taxonomy (NCBI): domain Bacteria; kingdom Pseudomonadati; phylum Pseudomonadota; class Gammaproteobacteria; order Vibrionales; family Vibrionaceae; genus Vibrio; species Vibrio sp. B1ASS3. The sequence goes on along the minus strand of NZ_HG992742.1, from coordinate 3,578,739 downwards.
CAGTCGCCCAATCGTCGACGGAGTGGACACCTCCAAAACACTAGAGTTTATGGATGTGTCATACCGCTCTAAAGCCAACCTGAATTTACGCTCAAAGCCAAGCTTAGACGGAGAAAAGCTCGGGGAGCTAAATAAGGATGAAGAGTTTAATGCGATTGCAAAAGTTAAGGGTGAACCTTGGCTGTTAGTCGAGCAAAAGGGCATGGTTCGAGGTTATGTTCATAAGGACTATGCGCGCACTAACCAAGTCAATCACGATATTCTTTCTATCAAGCCAAACCCTTTGTTATGTGGTGATGAGCCTGCGCCAGTAGAGCCGGCCGAAAGTGAGCTGTTCGGTAACTACACTTGCCGTGATTTGAGTTATGAGCTGACGAAAGACGGTCATATAACTGCGGGTTCACTCAGAGCATGCCGTAAAAAAAGAAAAGTTTGGTATATCGATGTTCCGATGGCGAGCTCGAACCAATCTTAAGTAATCGCCCCTCTCAATTATAAAGCTCGGTCGATCATGTATTTGTCACCGAGCATTTTAGTACCGTCTAATCATTGGTTATTTATCTCTTTCTCCTAAGCCATCACGTGTCATTAATTGTCCAAATTCTCGTCATGTAGCTGTCACTTTCTGCGCCTACTTTTCATACAAGGGCGTTGTCAAAGTATAGGGAAGTCACATGCGAGCTTTAGAGACAATTTCACAGCCAATAGCAAGCATCGCTAAATTTGATTTGGCGTTTTCTAGTGTGTGCTTACAGCACCGCTTTAACCAACAAGTTGCAAACATCAGTAAAGGTGTTTCCCACAGTGGGGATGGGCACCTTTATTTGGTGCTAGGTTTACTGGCCTGGTTCCTTGATAAGCAGCATGGGCAATGGTTTTTACTCGCAGGGCTTACCGCATTTGCGTTTGAACTGCCAATCTATTGGATGCTTAAGAACAGTTTCAAGCGTCGTCGTCCTGAAGAATTGAGTGCACTTCTACCTGCATTTATCACGCCGTCTGATCGCTATAGCTTACCCTCTGGTCACACTGCTGCCGGTTTTGTTATGGCGACCATCATCAATCACTTTTACCCAGAGCTTGGAACTTTCGCCTTTGTATGGGCGAGCTTAATTGGCACGTCACGAATTTTGCTCGGCGTGCATTTCTTTACGGACATCATTATTGGCGCCTTGTTGGGCAGCCTTTGTGGTTCTTTAGCAATTGCTATAGTAGGAGGCTAGTGGATGAAAATCCTTTACGGTGTTCAAGGTACGGGGAATGGTCACATCGCTCGGGCAAGAGCCATGAGTGAAGCATTCAAAGAGCACGATGTGCAGGTCGATTTTCTTTTTTCAGGACGTGAGCCAGAAAAGTACTTTTCCATGGAAGCATTTGGGGACTATCAGACACGTCGTGGATTCACTTTTGTGACGGAAAAAGGATCGGTGAACTACACCAAAACGGCTTTGAACAATAATCTCATTCAGTTTTTCAAAGAAGTGAAGCAGCTTGATCTTTCTTCTTATGATTTAGTCATCAATGACTTTGAACCCGTTTCGGCTTGGGCGGCTCGTAAGCAAAACAAACCTTGTATTGGGATCAGTCATCAAAATGCATTTCGCTACCCAGTACCTCTTAAAGGGGCGAGTTGGTTTGATAAATCGGTGATTGAACATTTTGCTCCTTCGCGACATCACCTAGGCTTGCATTGGTACCACTTTGATCAGCCGATCCTTCCTCCTATTGTTCATACACTTGACCATGCCTCAGGCAGTGAAGACTTTGTATTGGTGTATCTGCCGTTTGAGTCAATTGAAGACATCAGTGATTTGCTGTTTCATTTTAATCAACAGTCTTTCGTCTGTTACCACCCAAACGTGATTGAGTGTGAGCGTATCGAAAACATTGAATTGCGTCCGTTGTGTCACACCAATTTCCAATATCATTTGCAGCGTTGTAGCGGCGTGATTGCCAACGGTGGGTTTGAACTCCCTTCAGAGGCCCTGTCGCTTGGTAAGAAATTACTGCTTAAACCACTGGCGGGACAATTTGAGCAACAGAGTAATGTCGCTACGTTAGAAGATCTTGGTTTGGCGACTTCTATGGATAATCTGGATATTTCGATCGTACGTCAGTGGTTGAAGGAGCAACATGCCGAAAGCGTAAAGTATCCCGATGTAGCCAAAGCCATCGCAAGTTGGGTATTACAGGGTGCATGGGACGCGCCGGAGAAGCTTTCTGAACAACTTTGGGAACAAGTGGATTTTCCAAGTTATGTAGCCAATATTTAACTCTCACCTCATATTTCTCTTGCAGTCATTCATGACCTGATTGGCTGCATTTTTATGCCCTCAAAATCATTTCTATTCACTGCGATTTTGCTGCCTCTTTAACTGATTTGTGTGTTTTGTGAACGGAACTATTGATGCTGGTTTTTGAAGTGAAATGGAAATAATAATTTCCGCAAATGGATTGTATAACCCCTGTAGATTGTCATTAACGTGCTAAATAGGTTGTCAGAAATCTCTGATTTAGTTGTTTTATACTTTTTTATGTTTTTCTTAACGCTATGATAAATATGGATTAAATACCTAATTGGCTAAAATTTAATGATTAAATATCAATCTAGTTGCGAAACCTTGATTGATTAGTTGATAGTACAGTTCAGGCCGGAAATATCCGGACGATAAATATAATACAAATTCGGTTTTCTATTCCTTCAAAAATGATTTGAATCCAGCCACGGTCGTTTGTGCGCAAAGGGATTCTATTCGTTAAGAATTCATTGAACCAAGTTGACGATTACATAAGAGGCGCACTCCATGTTAGATAAAAAAGACGCGATGAGCGCAATTGCTAGCTACCGTATGGAAAGCACATTGCGTGGTGTAGATTTAAACCTATTGACTGTATTTGATGCTGTGATGCAAGAGCAAAATATCACTCGTGCAGCACACAACCTAGGCATGTCTCAACCAGCGGTAAGTAACGCGGTTGCTCGCCTAAAAGTAATGTTTAATGATGAGCTATTCATGCGTCAGGGTCGTGGTATTCAACCAACTCAACGCGCTCGTCAACTGTTTGGCCCAATCCGCCAAGCACTACAGCTTATTCGCAACGAACTACCAAGCTCAGTATTCCAACCTGAGTCTTCAACTCGTCTATTTAAGCTAGCGATTTGTAGCCCATGTGACATGCGTTTTGCACCTCGCATCATGGCTAACGTCAATGAGCAAGCGCCAAGCGTACAGCTTCACCTAGATGCGGAATTTGATCGTCTTCTTTCTGAGCGCATGCGCTACCAAGAAATCGACTTCGTAATCGACTACGCTCGTTTCGATGACCAAGGTTTCTCAAGCACTGAAATCTTCAAAGATGAGCTAGTTGTGATTGCATCTAAGACACACCCTCGCATCCAAGGTGGTGTATCTGCAGAGCAACTGATCAACGAGAAACACGCGAAACTATCACGTGTACATGGCCAACGTAGCTTCTCTGAGCAAGCTTACCGTGAGCTTGATTGCCAAGCGGCATACGAAGGTTCAAGCCTAAGCAACCTACTATACGTAGTAAGCCAGTCTGAGCTTGTGACTATCGCACCACGTTGGATGGCTGAAAACGCAGTAAACAGCGATCAGCTACAAATCCTAGATTTCCCATTTGAAAACAAAGAAATCAGCGGCTACCTAAGCTGGCACGAATCAAGTGAGAAAGACAAAGGCCACATCTGGCTACGTGATCAACTAATGATCACTTGTGGTGAAGTTGTAGCGCTTAAATAAGCCTAACTTTTAGCCTGACTAACTGGTCAGACTGGATTTGTAATCATCAATTTTTACAATTCCTTGGCCCCGAGAGATTGCCGTCTCTCGGGGTCTTTTTATATCCGCTAAATAACAGCTGAAACAGCGACTTAAGTTGATTAAACCTTCATCAGTTAAACATGAGCTATGCTCTCATTAGTGATAGTGCTCTCTTAATAATGATAAGTTTGATAATGGTCAGTTGCGTTTTTAAGCGTCGAGGTTACACTTGTGCGCTCAAATAGCTTACGCCTGTAAGCCAAAAGGTAATGTAAAGAATGGCCAAGTTAGATTTTCATATCGTTAAACGTATTCGTGAACAAATTGCGAAGGGTGGTACTCGTGTTGCGCTCAAACATAAAGTAGGCGACGCATGGCAAGGTATTACTTGGGAGCAATTTGGTCAGCAAGTGGATGCTTTGTCGCTTGCACTTTTGGCTCAAGGATTGGGCGTTCAAGATAAGATCGGTATTTTCTCAAACAACATGCCGCAGTGGACTATCGCTGACTTTGCAGCGTTGCAGTTACGTGGCGTAACCGTTCCGATCTACCCAACCAACACTGCAGCACAGTCTGCTTACATCATCGATAACGCAGACGTAAAAGTGCTGTTTGTCGGTGAGCAACCTCAATTTGACGCAGCCGTCAGTATCTTTGACGAATGCCAGCAGCTAGAACTGATCGTTGCGATGTCCGATGACATTGAACTTGGCGAACACGCGTTTGCAATGACGTGGGATGATTTCATTGCCAAAGGTGATGATAGTCAGCAGATCGAGTTAACTTCTCGTTTAGATCAAGCGCAAGAAGAAGACCTTCTCACGTTGATTTATACCTCTGGTACAACAGGGCAGCCAAAAGGCGTTATGTTGGATTACGCGAACATTTCGGCTCAGCTTGAAGGCCACGATGAGCGTTTAAGTTTGACTGAAGATGACGTGTCTTTGTGTTTCCTTCCGTTATCACATGTATTTGAGCGTGCTTGGACGTTCTACGTGCTCTACAAAGGCGCAACGAACTGCTATCTACAAGACACCATGCAAGTGCGTGATGCTCTGAGCGAAGTACGCCCTACAGTCATGAGTGCGGTACCACGCTTCTACGAGAAAATCTTCTCAGCAATTCATGAGAAAGTATCACGAGCACCTGTTCACCGTAAGATTATGTTCACTTGGGCCGTAAACATGGGTGCGAAGATGGCGGCTTGTCATCAAGAAGGTCGTAAACCATCGTTGATGCTGCGTAAGTCATACGCTCTGGCGGATAAACTGGTTCTGAGCAAGCTGCGTGCATTGTTGGGTGGCCGCATTAACTTCATGCCATGTGGTGGTGCGAAGTTGGATGAGACCATTGGTCGTTTCTTCCATGCGATTGGCATCAATGTGAAGCTTGGTTATGGTATGACGGAGACCACGGCAACGGTTTCTTGTTGGGATGACCAGTGTTTTGACCCAAGCTCTATCGGTATGGCGATGCCAGGTGCACAAGTTAAGATCGGCGAAAACAACGAGATCTTGGTGCGTGGCCCAATGGTGATGCGTGGCTACTACAAAATGCCAGAAGAAACCGAGAAGACATTCGACGAGCACGGCTTCTTGAAGACGGGCGATGCTGGTTACATTGATGAAAATGGCAACTTGTTCATTACTGACCGTATTAAAGAGCTGATGAAGACCTCAAACGGTAAGTACATTGCGCCTCAAGTTGTCGAAGGTGCGATCGGTAAAGACCACTTCATCGAGCAAATCGCGGTTATTGCCGATACACGTAAGTTTGTATCAGCGCTTATTGTTCCGTGTTATGACTCGCTAGAAGAGTACGCGAAAGAGCTGAACATCAAGTATCACGATCGTGTGGAATTGATCAAACACCACCAAATCGTTGAGATGCTTGAAAAGCGCGTTAATGACCTGCAAAAAGAACTGGCTAAGTTTGAACAAGTTAAGAAATTCAAACTGTTACCAAAAGCGTTCTCGATGGATGATGGTGAGTTGACCCCAACGCAAAAACTTCGTCGTAAAGTCATTAATGACAAATACCAAGATGAAATCGAAGAAATGTACAACGAAAAGTCAGATAAAAAGTAACTTAAGCTGACTTAGATTTCAGATTGATGAAATTATCCCCAGTTGCCTAATATTGTGCTGCTGGGGATTTTTTATGACTGTCTTTCACACTTCTTTCCCCTCGATAAAGAGAAATAATCACTCGAAGTAGCTATTTTGAGTGAAATTATTCACTTTATTTTCTTCTTCTTTCTTTTATTGATTCCAAATTGAACGCACTTGATAGCGTCAAACCCTACCTTTGTTCTGATTTACAGCATCTTGTTTAAAATTTGATTCAACTCTCATTAGACCCGTTGATAATAAAACGTTACATTTGTTGTGTTACCTTGCGTTTTGTTATGACAGACGCAAGACATAGCTGAAAAAGTGGAAGTATTTCTATTAGGCTACGAATAAGACCTAGACTATGTAAAACCAGACCAAACCGTTGGCCTTACGGTGAGGAAAACTGGTAAGGAGAGCAATTATGACAGCAATGTTGTCAGGCGCAGAGATGGTTGTGCAATCTCTGATCGAAGAGAGCGTAGAACAAATCTTTGGTTACCCAGGTGGTTCCGTTTTAGATATCTACGATGCCCTGCACGCCAAAACAGACCAAATCAAACACGTATTAGTAAGACACGAGCAAGCTGCTACGCATATGGCAGATGGTTATGCTCGAGCAACGGGTAAGCCGGGTGTGGTACTAGTATGTTCGGGTCCAGGTGCAACCAACACCATCACAGGTATTGCTACGGCGTACATGGACTCAATCCCAATGATCGTTATTTCTGGTAACGTACCAAACAATCTCATCGGTAATGATGCATTCCAAGAGTGTGACATCGTGGGTGTATCTCGCCCAGTGGTGAAACACAGCTTCTTAGTTAAGAAAGCGGAAGACATTCCAGAGACGATCAAAAAAGCGTTTTATATCTCGACGACTGGCCGACCAGGTCCAGTTGTGATTGATTTGCCAAAAGATATCCTTAATCCGCAAATCAAGCTCCCTTACGAGTATCCGGAAAGCATCTCAATGCGTTCCTACAAGCCAACGACGTCTGGCCACAAAGGTCAAATCAAGAAAGCACTTAAAGCCTTGCTTGAGGCGAAGAAGCCTGTTTTGTACATCGGTGGCGGTGCGGTCATTTCTGGTGCTCATGAGCATATTCAAGCATTGTCAGACGAATTGAATCTACCCGTTGTGAGCACTTTGATGGGCTTGGGGGCATTCCCGGGCACACACAAAAACTCTCTAGGTATGCTCGGGATGCACGGCACATACGAAGCCAATATGGCGATGCATGAAGCTGACCTTATCTTTGGTATTGGTGTTCGTTTTGATGACCGTACAACCAACAACCTTGAGAAGTACTGTCCTAACGCGAAAGTCATGCACATCGACATCGATCCATCTTCAATCTCTAAAAACGTGAAAGTGGATCTGCCTATTGTAGGCTCAGCCGATAAAGTGCTAGCGACCATGGTTGGCTTGCTGAACGAGCAGGGCAGCAACAATGACCAAGAAGCAATTGGTCAATGGTGGGACGACATTCAAGTTTGGCGTGAACGTAACTGTCTTGCATACGAAACGTCGCCTGAACGTATCAAGCCTCAACAGGTTATTGAGACACTGCATAAACTGACTAACGGTGATGCTTATGTGGCGTCGGATGTAGGCCAGCATCAAATGTTCGCTGCGCTTTACTACCCATTTAATAAGCCACGCCGTTGGATTAACTCTGGTGGTCTCGGCACGATGGGCTTCGGTCTGCCTGCTGGTATGGGCGTGAAGTTCGCGATGCCAGAAGAAGAAGTGGTGGTTGTCACTGGTGACGGCAGTATTCAGATGAACATCCAAGAACTGTCGACAGCAATGCAATACGACATTCCAGTGAAGATCATCAACTTGAACAACCGATTCTTAGGCATGGTAAAACAGTGGCAAGACATTATTTACCAAGGCCGTCACTCTAACTCATACATGAGTTCTGTTCCTGATTTTGCAGCGATTGCAGAAGCTTATGGTCACGTCGGTATTCGCATTGAAACGCCAGATCAGCTTGAAGCGGGTCTACAAAAAGCGTTAGACATGAAAGATCGCTTGGTGTTTGTTGACATCAACGTAGACGAAACCGAACACGTATACCCAATGCAGATCAAAGGCGAGGGTATGGACAAGATGTGGCTAAGCAAAACGGAGCGTACTTAATATGAGACACATTATTTCTTTGTTAATGGAAAACCAACCTGGTGCGTTGTCTCGCGTTGTTGGTCTGTTTTCTCAGCGTGGTTACAACATCGAGTCTCTGAACGTTTCACCAACCGATGATGAGACGCTATCGCGCTTAAACATCACGACGAACTCGGATGAAATGCAGCTTGAGCAAATCCAAAAGCAACTCCACAAACTGATTGATGTACTGAAAGTGCAAGAAGTGACAGAGTTTGACCACATCGAACGTGAGTTGATGATGGTGAAGGTTAAAGCGAGCGGTTTTGCGCGTGCAGAAGTAAAACGCACGGCGGATATCTTCCGTGGTCAGATTGTTGATGTCACGGCTGCTCAGTATACGGTTCAACTTGCAGGCACGAGTGAAAAGCTGGATGCGTTTATCCAAGCTATCTCTGAAGTTACCGAAGTGGTCGAAGTAGCCCGAAGTGGTGTAGTGGGTGTTGCACGAGGAGAGCGTTGCCTCAAACCGTAATTACACTGAATGCATTTAAGAAAAGCCATCGTTCATCGATGGCTTTTTGTTTAGAAAATAACAATTAATGATATAATTGCTGCTTTCGTAAACAAATTGGGTAGTAGAACGCGTGAAAGTAAGGAAGTTGGTCAGCGCTTTGCTGGCAACCACGCTATTTTTTAGCGCGCTCATCTCTATCTACTACTACCAGAAATACCAGACTCTGTTAGCGGCTAATGTAGAAAATACGGCTAAAGAAGCCCTTCATCAACTGGCTTACTCAGAGCGTGAATACAACAACGTTCAAGACCAAATTTCTTCTATCAGTGACCTGCTCGGTCATAGCCAAAGCCTTTACGACTACCTGCGCCACCCAAACCCCAAGAATCTCGCCATTTTAGAAGAGGTGTGGAGTTCTGTTGCGGTTAACCAGAAATGGTATCGACAGATTCGCTTCCTTAACGTCAATGGGCAAGAGAATGTCAGAATCAACTACGACTTTAAAACTGGCAGCGCAGCTGCCGCTCGTACTCTGCAAGACAAATCCGATCGCGAGTATTTCCAATATGCTCAGAATTTAAAAAATGATCAAATCGGTTCTTGGGGAATTGAGCTCGAGCAAGAGAACGGCAATCTTGTTTACCCGTACAGCCCTTCTGTTCGCATTATGATGCCAGTGGCCATGGATGATATTCGTGAGGGCTATTTGATCCTCAATATCGACGTAAAATACCTTTCTTCTCGTTTGAATTATTCCCCAGTCAGAGATTTCAACATCGAGCTGATAAACCAATCGGGTTATTACGCAGCAAGCTCTCACAGCGACAAACTGTACGGCGATATTATCCCAGATCGTGCTCGATTTAACTTTGGTTTGCTCCATCCTGATATCTGGCAAAACATCGGCTCACAGAAGATGGGCTATAAGTATGATGGTAAACACCTGATTGCTTTCAACACGATTGAATTTGTGCCGGGTGAACCTCTCCATTTACTCATTGACCTCTCTCAAGAGCAATTGTTGGAGCGAGCTGACCGAGATATCGATGACTTAGTCCAAGAAGCCTTCTTCGTGCTGAGTTTAATGTTGGTGTTTGCTCTACCTATTACTTCGCTGGCACTGCATTATCGTCGTCATAGCATTGAATCCAAACTCGCTCGTGCTGCATTGGATGGTATGACGGCGGTGATGATTTCGGACACGTCACATCGAATCATGATGGTGAACCAAGAGTTTGAAAACATGATGGGCTATAGCTCTTCGCGATTGCGTGGTTGGAATGCACATAACCTAATCTTCATTCCTGAAGACATCGAAGAGATTCTAGCGATTTGGAATAAGCTTGGTATCGAGCAAGTATGGGAAGGGGAAGTGCGTTGTCGCACTAAGCTCAACCACGTATTTACCGCTATCATGCGCATTCAGGCCATCATGGCGAAGTCTGGCAAAGTTAGCTACTACATTACCTCGCTGGTGGACATTTCTGAGCGTAAAGAGCTAGAAGAGAAACTGCGTAACTTGAGTGAGAAAGACGGCTTAACCAGCTTATGGAATCGTCGTAAGTTTGAAGAGCAGCTCGCGCAATATGCCAACATGGTTGAACGTTATCCGGATACGCCAACGACTTGCCTTGCGCTGTTTGATATCGACCATTTCAAACGTATCAATGACGAAATGGGCCATGATGAAGGTGATAAAGTGATTTGTGGCGTGGCAGATACGTTGTCGAATGGGGTAAGAAATACCGACTTTGTTGCTCGCGTTGGCGGAGAAGAGTTTGCCGTGATCATGCCACATACGACGACGCAAGAAGCGGAAGTGGTATTGAATCGACTTCGAGTTGCCGTAGAGTTAAACAGTGAAAAAGCAGTGACAGTGAGTGTGGGTTACAGTGATCTCACTGGAGACCGAACACGCAGCTATAAGTGTGCGGATATCGCCCTGTACGAATCAAAGAGTGCAGGGCGTAACCGAGTGTCGATTTGTCACAGTTTCGATGACATTGCTTAGAGGCTGTCGCGGTAAACAGATAGGCAGAAGCTTTTCTACAAAACAAAAAATCGGGATAACCCCGATTTTTTTCTATTTGCTGCTGAACCGAATTAAGCGGTTTCTAGCTCTAACGCTGTTTCGATGCGTTGCATTGAGCTCAACAAGTGCTTATCAAGTAAGTCCATTGCTTCTTCGCTGTTCTTCGCAAGAACAAGCTTCATGATCATCTCATGCTCATCAATGTTGAACAGTGCGTCTTGTTCTGAGTTTAACGTTTGCATTGCAAAGTAACGGTAACGCTTGATCTGGTTAATCAGGTCACTAAAGAACTCAAACATGTTCTTTGAATCCGCGCCTTCAAGCAGAGAAACATGGAACTGGTGATGACGCTCTTCCCACTCTTGCCAGCAGAAAGTTTCATCAAAGTTCAGACGAGATAGCTTGTGGTAAGACGTCAGTACATCCAACTCCCAGCTTTCATCACCCGCCAAGATTGCTTTCTTAAGCAATACAGAAGAAACCACACGAAGGCTTTCGTATAGATCGTTCAATTCTTTTTTGCACACGGGTGCAACCCAACAGCCTTTTTGTGGCTCAAGCTTTACATACTTGCTCCAAGACAGTTGCACAAGGGCTTCGCGGATAGGTGATGCACCAACGTTGTATTTCTCTTTCAGGTCAGCAACCACAAGCTTTTGGCCTGGTTTTAGAGCACCTGTCAGGATGTCCTGGCAGATCATTTTTGCAACTTTATCGGTTAGGGTAGGACTAGACACAAGCAACCTCATGAAATTTTATTATCGTGACGACAACTAAACAGTACGTAGTTCGGTTGTGGTTGATAATACAGCGTACTGATTATGAGGGCAAGATAAAATATATAAAAAAAGAGGGCCGAAGCCCTCTTTTTTATTGAACTGATGATTGAATACGTCAGTCTTATAGAACGTGTACAGAAGCAGTGTTCGTTGTACCTGAAGCTACTAGAGCACCAGAAACCATAACAACGATGTCGCCTTTGTTACCTAGACCAGATTCTAGAGCAAGTTCTTTACCTGCTACGTAGAACGCGTCTGTGTTCGAGATAGAGTCAACAACTACTGGAGTAACACCTTTAGTTAGAACTAGCTGTGCAGCAGTCTTAGTGTTAGTAGTTAGTGCTAGGATGTTTGCAGTTGGGAAGTACTTACGTACTGAACGTGCAGACTTACCACCTTCAGTTGCAACAACGATAAGTGGAGCAGCTAGTTTCTCAGCTGTGTCTACTGCGCCTTTACATACTGCTTCAGTGATGCGTAGACGTGGGCTGTCTAGACGAGAACCTAGCTCAGCTTTTAGAGCTGAATCAGTGCGGTTCGCGATTTGAGCCATGATAGTTACCGCTTCAACTGGGTACTTACCTTTAGCAGTTTCACCAGAAAGCATTACTGCGTCAGTACCGTCCATTACCGCGTTAGCAACGTCGCCTGCTTCCGCACGAGTAGGACGTGGGTTGTTGATCATAGAATCAAGCATTTGAGTTGCAGTGATAACCATCTTACGTGCACGGTTACACTTCTCGATCATCATTTTCTGAGCGAAGATTACTTCTTCAGCTGGGATTTCAACACCTAGGTCACCACGAGCAACCATGATGCCGTCAGAAAGCTCTAGGATCTCGTCGAAGTTATCAACACCTTCTTGGTTTTCGATCTTAGAGATGATGTGGATGTTCTCGCCGCCGTTTGCAGCAAGTACTTCACGGATTTCTTGAACGTCAGAAGCTTTACGGATGAAAGAAGCAGCTACGAAGTCAACGCCTTGCTCACAACCGAATTTAAGGTCGTTCTTATCTTTTTCAGATAGTGCAGGTAGGTTTACAGAAACACCAGGAAGGTTAACACCTTTGTTTTCGCCTAGAGCACCGTTGTTAAGAACTTTACACTTAACTTCAGTTTCAGAAGTTGCAAGAACTTCCATTTCGATTAGACCGTCGTCTACTAGGATAGTGTTACCAACGTTTAGGTCGTTAGCAAAACCAGCGTAAGTTACTGCAACTTTGTCTTTGTTACCTACAACTGAGATGTCAGTTGTGAAAGTGAATTCTTGACCAGCTACTAGATCAACGTCGTTGCCGTCTTCTAGTTTGATAGTGCGGATTTCTGGACCTTTAGTGTCTAGAAGGATTGCAAGTTGTTTGCCTGTAGCTTCCATTACTTGGCGGAAGTTCGCGATACGAGTGCCGTGCTCTGCGTAGTCACCGTGAGAGAAGTTAAGACGCATAACGTTCATGCCAGCGTTTACTAGTTCAGTTAGCTTCTCTACAGATTCAGTTTTAGGGCCAATCGTACATACGATTTTGGTCTTTTTCATGGAAGATACTCTCCGGTAAGTATAGTTACAATTTGAAAGTCGGTTGTTTACTCTGAAGTTAGGGCGCTTTGATGACATTTAGTGCCTGCCACCCACCGATTTTCCGCCACATTATTGGAACTTCAGATTCTGAAAGTCTTTCACCAAGTTTAGTCATTTTATGACTAAAAGATCGGCGATTATGGTTACCTTTTTGTGACTAATCCCACTTTATATGCAGAAAGTTGCAAAAAAATAACCGTCAATTCTGTAATTTTTTTTCTTTTCGGTGGCGAATTCTACCACCGAATGAATCCAATATCACTGTTTAAGAATTGTCTTAGGACAAGGTTTTATCGAGAAATATTAATTTTTTGGATCGAAATAAATGGACTTAAAAGTTTCGTTTTGACTATAATAAATTTCAAACCGAAACTTAAAATCAAAATTTAAATGTCGAAACGAAACGCTCAACTAAGAAGACACGCCATTTCTAACCTAGTAAATGAGCTTGGGGAAGTTAGCGTAGATGAGCTAGCGCAGAAATTTGAAACCTCAGAGGTCACGATTAGAAAGGATTTAGCTTCTTTAGAGAAAAACGGACAACTTTTGCGCCGTTACGGTGGGGCAATTGCGATTCCAACGGAAGTTATCCATGAAGAAATGAGTCCGAATGTTTCGAGTCGAAAGTTAAGTCTGGCAAAAGCAGCGGCATCACTGATCCGAGAACATAACCGAATTGTGATCGACAGTGGCAGTACAACGGCTGCGCTGATTCAGCAATTAAACGACAAACGAGGCTTGGTTGTTATGACCAACTCGTTGCACGTCGCTAATGCACTTAACGAATTAGAGAGCGAACCAACCCTGTTAATGACAGGCGGAACTTGGGATACGCACTCAGAATCCTTCCAAGGCAAAGTAGCCGAATCTGTATTAAGAGCTTACGACTTTGACCAGTTGTTTATTGGTGCTGATGGTATCGATTTAGAACGCGGTACCACCACGTTTAACGAATTAGTTGGCTTAAGCAAGGTCATGGCAGAAGTGTCTCGTGAAGTCATCGTCATGATTGAGTCAGAGAAAGTAGGACGCAAGATCCCGAACTTAGAACTCGCTTGGGACCAAATTAATGTGTTGGTTACTGATGCAGAGTTACAGCCAGAACACAAAATACAGATTGAACAACATGGCGTTAAAGTCATTTGCGCCTAATCTAATAATGTAAACAGTTTCATATTTCACTTCCCTCTGGATAAAGGCCTTTGCTTGCTGCCTCTATTTGAAATCATGGTCAGGGAAGAACAAAACTACAAACGGAGATAAACACATGTGTGGAATCGTAGGTGCAGTAGCACAACGAGATGTTGCAGAAATTTTAGTTGAAGGCCTACGTCGCTTGGAATACCGCGGTTACGACTCTGCGGGCGTTGCGATTGTTGATGGTGAGACAAACCTAACGCGTATTCGTCGTCTAGGTAAGGTACAAGAGCTGGCAGACGCAGTAGACGAAGCAAAAGTGATCGGTGGTACTGGTATTGCGCACACTCGTTGGGCAACACACGGTGAACCTTCAGAAGTGAACGCACACCCACACATGTCTGGTGACATCGCAGTGGTACACAATGGCATCATCGAAAACCACGAAGAGCTACGTGAACTGCTTCAATCTCGTGGTTACGTATTTGAATCTCAAACGGATACTGAAGTTATCGCTCACATGGTTGAGTGGGAACTTCGCACTTCAGAAACGCTACTAGAAGCGGTACAGAAGACAGCAAAACAACTGGATGGCGCATACGGCACAGTAGCGTTGGATCGTAAAGATTCTTCACGCATCGTAGTAGCACGCTCAGGCAGCCCAATCGTCATTGGTTTTGGTGTAGGTGAAAACTTCCTTGCTTCTGACCAACTTGCGCTACTTAACGTAACACGCCGTTTCATGTACCTAGAAGAAGGTGACGTGGCAGAAATCACTCGTCGTGACGTGACTGTATTTGATGCAACAGGTGAGCGCGTAGAACGCGAAATCACAGAATCAAACGCGGAACATGACGCAGGCGATAAAGGCCAATACCGTCACTTCATGCAGAAAGAAATTTACGAGCAGCCAACTGCGCTGATCAACACAATGGAAGGTCGTATCACGGCTGATTCTGTTGTCACTGAAGCAATCGGTGTAAACGCGGCAGAAATCCTAAGCAAAGTTGAGCACGTACAGATCGTTGCATGTGGTACGTCTTACAACGCAGGTATGACAGCACGTTACTGGTTCGAAGACATTGCAGGCGTAAGCTGTGACGTAGAAATCGCTTCTGAATTCCGTTACCGCAAGTTTGTGACGCGTCCAAACAGCCTATTGATCACGCTTTCTCAATCTGGTGAAACTGCCGATACGCTAGCAGCCCTTCGCCTAGCAAAAGAGAAAGGTTACATGGCGGCAATGACCATCTGTAACGTAGCGGGTTCTTCTCTGGTTCGTGAGTCTGACTTCGCATTCATGACTCGTGCAGGCGTGGAAATCGGTGTGGCATCAACTAAAGCGTTCACGACTCAGCTTTCAGCACTACTGATGCTGGTAACTGCTCTTGGTAAGCAACAAAACCGCATCAGCAAAGAGAAAGAAAAAGAGATCGTAGAAGCGCTTCACGCTCTGCCAAAACAAATCAATGCAGCGCTATCTTTCGAAAAAGAAATCGAAGCACTAGCACCAGACTTTGCAGATAAGCACCACACTTTATTCCTAGGTCGTGGTGAGTTCTACCCAATCGCGATGGAAGCGTCTCTAAAACTGAAAGAGATCTCTTACATTCACGCAGAAGCGTACGCAGCGGGTGAACTGAAACACGGTCCTCTAGCGTTGATCGATGCAGATATGCCAGTTGTGGTTGTTGCACCAAGCAACGATCTTCTAGAGAAACTGAAATCAAACGTTGAAGAAGTACGTGCTCGTGGTGGCCTGCTTTACGTATTCGCAGATGCTGATGCAGGCTTCGAAGGCGATGAGACCATGAAGATCATCACTATGCCACACGTTAGTGAAATCACGGCGGCGATCTACTACACCATCCCAATGCAGCTACTGTCTTACTACGTAGCGTTGATCAAAGGTACGGACGTAGACCAACCTCGTAACCTAGCGAAAGCAGTAACGGTAGAGTAAGCAACGCAAGGTGTGATTAAGATTACACTTGTTTATGTTGCGCTATGTAAGTAGCGAGAACCTAAAGCGAAGTCACATGACTTCGCTTTTTTTATGTCTGTAGACATGGTTATGATGCGCAATACGTTGACATTCAATTGTTTACTTTCTGACACGCCGAGCGGTGAGCATCACTATCGTAAGCCCAACGGATGTGGTTTCCATTGAACTGAAAAGGTCACTATGAAAATCAAACTCTTGGCTTTATGTATCGCGTCCTCGCTTTACCATCCATCAGTGATGGCAGAGGAAGAAACACAAACAGAAGAGCGCAAAAGCCAAACAGTATTCATCGATGAAAGCGATGACTGGTTACAACTCAAATCTGGTGAAGTGATCAAAGGGGAGCTGACTGGCACGATCAAGGAAGAAACCAACTCGTTCGATCAAGAAGTTGAATTCGATAGTGATGATCTTGGTGATCAAGAGATCGAACTGGAAGACATTGCGGTGTTAGAGACGGCAAGTTTCTTTACCATCCGAACTTCCAGTGGTGATATCTACGATGGCTATTTGTCGATCCGCGAAGACAAGTTATACCTCAACAATGATGGTGAAGAGATCGCATTCCCTGTGACAGAAGTCGTGTCGATCTATCGTGGTTCAGAGACAGATTCAGACCACTGGACGACTGAGATCTTTTTGGGCTTGGACATCAGCAAAGGCAACACTGATGAGTTCTCACTCCTTGGTGAGGTAGAAGCGGAAAGGAACACCGTTGGCTCGCGGACTAAACTGAAAGCCAAACACGAAAACTCCAAGACCAATGATGAGACTACAGCGAATAACAGTTCGTTTGATGGCTCCTACGATATTTACTTAAGTAACCGACTCTTCTTTAGGCCACTTAAGCTCTCGCTGCTCAGAGATGAGTTCCAAAACATTGATTATCAAGTTAATGCCTCAATGCAGATGGGTTACTTCATCATTGCTAATTCACAGACAGAATGGGATGTCTCCATCGGTCCGGGTTACCAGTACACCGATTTTAAAACGGTAGAAGAAGGGGAGTCTGGCGATGCGACCAGTAACACTTTAACCTTCGAATCTAACTTTGAGTATGAACTGACCGATGACATCGATTTCAGTCATACCTATAACCTCAACTGGGCGAGCAACGATGCTGGTGGTACTAGGCATACCAACGAGCTTGGTTTCGATATCGACCTTGTTGATGATCTTGAACTGAGCATTAAAGCGATTTGGGATCATGTTTCGGATACCAAAGCCGATGCGGAAGGTGTGGTGCCAGAGAAAGACGACTATAAGTTCCATTTTGGTCTGACTTACGAGCTGTAGTTTGGGTGGTTATCGGTAATCAATCGCGATTTTAGTTTATGACAAAAATGTCATCTTCGAGATAGGTTGGTGTCAGGTGTGTTGTTGAATAATGAAGCCATTGAAAACAAACACACTCAAAGGTCATCAACATGAAAGTACTGAAAACCGCTCTCCTTGTAACAACAATGGCAATCACTAGCGCATCAGCATTCGCTCAGCCGACTTTCACTGGTGGAAAATACATTAGCCGTGAAGAAATGAAGACCATTTCAGTTGAGCCAACGGCAACCTCGGATGCGGCTTATCAACAAGCGTTAGCTGAACTAAACTCTTTAAAAGACATGTCGTCTCATGAGCTTAATAAAGAGTTGAACATCGTGACTTTCGATGTCGCGAGAAACAGCACGCACCTGCAGGACGGTGGTTTTGTTACGGTACAAGAGCGCATGAACGAGCAGGGACAGTTGGAATATCTGGGCACTGTGAACGTGAAAGTGAACTACGCACAGCGCGACAGTAATCGATAAAAACATTGAATGAAAAGAGTATGATGCAATTTGTGTCGTACTCTTTTTGCGATCGTCCATGCTGAGCATATCCCGTTGAGATAGAGGGCTGAAATTGAAACTACTGATTGTAGAAGATGAAGTAAAAGCAGGGGAATACTTGCAAAAAGGGCTGGTGGAGTCGGGCTACGTTGTTGATTGGGTTCGCGACGGTGTCGATGGCTTATATCACGCAACCAGTGAACCTTATGATCTTATTCTTCTCGATATCATGTTGCCCAAACTCGACGGTTGGCAAGTGCTCAACACGCTGCGCAGTAGTGACATTCACACCCCAGTTATCATGCTCACTGCCAAAGAGCAGATAGAAGATCGCGTGCGTGGCTTTGAGTTAGGGGCCAACGACTACGTGGTAAAACCTTATGCGTTTGCTGAGCTGCTGGCGCGCATTCAGAATGTCTTTCGTCATCATACTTCTTCTCGTGTACAGACTTCTTCTCAGACACTGCAAATTGCCGATTTAGAGCTCGATATGATGAAGCGAGTGGCAATGCGAGGCGGGCAAAGTATTACGCTGACGGCAAAGGAGTACGCGCTGCTTGAGCTTTTGATGCGTAAAGAAGGCCAGGTGTTATCACGGACAACCATTGCGTCATTGGTGTGGGACATGAACTTTGATAGTGATACAAACGTGATTGATGTCGCCATCAAACGACTGCGCAATAAAGTCGACAAGCCATTTGAAACGCCTCTGATTCATACCATTAGAGGGATGGGGTATAAGCTGGAAGCACCAGATGTTTAAACGCCCAGCCAACCTGTCTATGCAAAACAAACTCGTGCTGATGTTTGTCGGCACGACGCTGGTGGTGTACCTCGCTTTAGCCTTTATTCTCTATTACACCATAGAGCGCCATTTCTTTACTCAAGACTATAACGAAATGGTCAGCAAATATAATGCGATAGAGAAGACCATGATGGTTTCTCCTGAGTCGGCTTATCTGCTTATCGATAACAGCTCCGCTTACATGTGGGCGTTTGAGGAGGGAGAGCAGACCTACAAAAACTCAACGCTTTCTATTCCTGACAAACTGTCTCTCACGCTGAGTTCGCCGCAGATTTTGAATCAAAACAATGCGATTGAATGGCATGAAGATTCTTTGGATATTCGAGCCTTCGCCTTTAAAGCTAAAGATGTCACTGTGGTGATAGGCACCAGCATTAACCACCATATATTGTTCCTCAATAAACTGGGGTGGATTCTATTCTGGTCGTTAGGCTTCGCGTTTTTAGCTTCTGCTCTGTATAGCCGAACCATTGTAAATCGAGGTTTGAGGCCGATCCTTACCTTAAACAAACACATCCAACATATTACCCCTGAACAGTTAGATATTCGTATTGACCCTGAGACGTTGCCGATCGAGCTAAGAGAATTAGCGATAAAGCACAATGCGATGTTGGATCGATTACAAACCGGCTTTCATCGTTTGAGTGAGTTCTCCTCTGATATTGCTCATGAGCTTAAAACGCCGCTGACTAACATCACCACTCAAAACCAAGTAATCCTTGGTGCTGCCCGCAGTTCTGAGGAGTATCAAGAAGCGATTGCTTCTACTTTGGAAGAGCTTGAACGGATAACTAAAACCATCAATGACTTACTGTATATCGCCAAAGCAGAAAACAAACTGATCCATCGACACAACGAGCGCTTCGCAGCTCATGAACAAGTGGCTCATTTGATCGAGTACTTCGAAATACTGGCGGAAGATTCAGCGCTGGCCATTACCACTTCAGGTGAGGCGATGCTGTATATGGACCGAAACATGTTTGAGCGCGCTATCAGTAACTTATTGTCCAACGCGATTCGTCATGCGTATGACGAGACGACGATTTCGGTTGATATTGAGCAGGTTGGTGAACTTGTGAAGATAACCGTCAGCAACGTTGGTGAGGCGATTCCCAAGCAAAACCTGCCGTATCTGTTTGACCGCTTTTATCGGGTCGACAAGTCTCGCCAACATTCAGGTAGCGTGGGAGCCGGGCTGGGTTTGTCGATCACTCAGTCGATTGTTCACGCCTACGATGGAAGCATCAGCGTCACTTCAGAAGGGGGCCAAACCCAGTTTTGTTTGATACTGCCAGCGGCTAAAGCTGACTCAGCAGTGGAATCACTTCCTCAAGAGACGCTTTAATGATGACTTTGTCTTCGAGCTCCGGCAGAGGTGGAAGTAAATCCGGAATCATGACAGCTTGGCATTTTGCAGCGAGTGCGGCTTTGATGCCGTTGTTCGAATCTTCCAATACTAAGCACTGTTTGGCGTCCACACCTAAGTGGCGATAAGCCATCTGATAGCAATCAGGGTTTGGTTTGCCGCGTTCTACATCTTCGGCGGTAATCACTAAATCGAACTGCGCAAGGTACTTGCTGCCTGAGAAATTGTGTTTTACCTCTGGAAGGTGAGAAGAGGTGACAATCGCGGTTAATAAGCCATGTTGTTTGATGGCAGAAAACAGTGCGTCGAATCCGGGTTTGAGCGCAATGCCTTGATTTCTTAGATTATGGAAGTGTTCATCTCGCACGGCTTTATAGCGCGGCATATCGATGGCGTCTTGAAAATGCTCAGAGAGTATTCTTTCACATTCAGGGTCTTGGACACCGATAAACTGTTGGTAGAAATCATCGGTGATGGTTAAGCCTTGCTCGGTCGCGGCGTATTGCCAACTTTGCTTGTAGATGGATTCGGTATCGAAAATCAGTCCATCCATATCAAAAAGTACAGCTTTTAACATTGGGTAGGGCTCCTACGTTTTTGGGTGTAGAGCGGCTGACATTGTTATCTTGTTATACCTAAGCAACCTCGAATCCTTTTGAAGGTGGCTTGGGTATAAAGTGTGGCGTTAGAATGGGCTCTCTTTGCCGAGTTCATTGCAGATCTCGACAATCGCAAGCGAGAGCCCTGACTTAATGATTTGTTGTTGACGTTGCAGTTGTAGCTGATAAAACTCAAGGTCGATGTCGTCATCTGGTTCGTTGACTTCCAGTTGAACCATGCCCATCTTCTTCACCAAATGCAGCTTTTTGATTGGATCTAGAATATTAGGGTCCGTGAACTCGTAGTCAGAAGCGTCGCTATTGAGATGGTTTTTGAGCTTAATGATGTCTTCGATGTCGTGGTAAATATCATCGGGAAGCACACCCAAGCCAAACAATAACTTCAAACGAACAGACAGATCGCCCAGCGGTCCCGAGTCTTGTAACAGCGGACCGACAACCGATTGAACAGCGAAGTTATCTTTACGAAAAATTCTTTGCACTAACCCGTCGATCGAATCGTTAAAAACGTCGACTGCTGCAATGAAAAAGCCTCGTACCGATGGTGCGCTGTTTAATCGCTCAATGATCTCGGTTTCGTTGATGTTATCTGCCATATACTGAATACATTTCTAATTATTAGCTATCCCAACTCTTCATGGAGATGGATATAGAAGGGGAGCCAAGCTCCCCTAGGTAAATCAAAGTTGGTTGTAAAGTGTCTCGATTTGAGTCACTTCAGCACTGTTTTCTGCAAGACCTGTGTATGTCGCTAGCGTCTTCTTCACTCCCACTTCTTTTAATGAGTTTTGTAGCTCTACGGCTTGTGGGTCAGTGTCGTTAGTGTACTTAAACGCAGCGGCAATGCCTTTCAAAAGTGTTTTATTTTCAGTGCCATACTCAATTGTACCGAGTAAAGGCTTCACTAATCTATCGTTTGCACCTAATTTACGAATTGGTTGACGACCTACGCGATCAACCTCATCCACTAAGTATGGGTTGGCAAAGCGTCCTAGAATCTTCTCGATGTAAGCATTGTGCATGTCACGGTCGAAACCGTAACGTTTGATCAGCACTTCACCACTCTCTTGCATCGCCTGTTTTACTTCAGCATGAATACTTGGGTCTTCAATCGCTTCACGAATGGTGCGATGGCCTTTCAAGCAACCTAGGTAAGCGGTAATGCAGTGACCTGTATTGAGAGTGAACAGCTTGCGTTCTACAAATGCCATTAGGTTGTTGGTTTTTTCCATGCCTGCGATATCAGGGATTTCGCCCTTGAATTGCTGTTCATCCACAATCCATTCGCTAAAGCTTTCTACCGTCACTTCTAGTGGGTCATCGTTCGCAGCTTCTGCTGGTGGCACGATGCGGTCTACCGCTGAATCGACAAAGCCAACCAACTCGTCTGCTTTTGAATGCAATGATTCATCTAAGTGTTTGTACACCTCACCTTTTAGGTGTGTGGTGCCACGAACCATGTTTTCACACGCGATGATGTTCAATGGTTTATCGTTACCTGCTGCAAAGCGTTTAGCAATGCCGGTAGCGATGGTTTTTGCAATGATGTCCAGTACGTTAGGGCCCACTGCTGTTGTTACCAAGTCGGTTTTTACAATGCGGTCGATGACATCTTCACTGGCTGAGTTAACCGCGGTAACGTGAGTTACTGTGTCGATTTGGCACTCAGTACCGACCACTTTTACTTTGTATTCTTGCTTGTGACTCAGTTGATCGACGAGTGGTGCATCAACGTCTGCAAATGTCACCTCGACTTCTGCGTCTGCTAATAGTTTACCGATGAAGCCACGACCAATGTTGCCTGCGCCAAAATGAACTGCGTTTTTCATAATTCTTACCTACCAATGTCTGAAATGTTGACTAAACGAATTTAGGGTGAGGCCAACCGCATAGGGGGTGACAGCTGACCTCGGTTTGCTCAGGAGCAAATTAAAGGGAGTGATTAAGCCGCTTGCTGGCCGCCAAGGATGTTCAGAATCTCTTCCACATCGTTGGTGCTAGTTAGCTTCTCAATTGCCTCCGGCTCATCGAGCGCGTTTGTAATGGTGGTAATCACCTGGATGTGCTCATCGTTCTTAGCGGCAATGCCGATAACCAGTTTCGCTACATCATCGTCGTCTTCAGTAAATTGGATACCCGATGGGTATTGGCAGATTACAATGCCAGTTTTCTTCACGCGGTCTTTCGCTTCTACCGTACCGTGAGGTACTGCGATAGATTCGCCTAGGTACGTTGAAACCAGCGCTTCACGCTCAAACATCGCGTCTACGTATTCTGGTTCTGCGTAGCCAAGTTCAACCAATTTGTTGCCTGCAAAGCGAATGGCTTCTTCTTTGTTGGCTGCTTTCAAACCTAGGTGAATGTTCTCACGCTGGATTTGGAACACCGATGGTTGTTGTGGCTCAAAGCTGTCGTCGTTCGCCGCCATGACGGAGACCTTTACCATTTGGTCGTCATTAGCTGCGGATTGGTTTTGTGCTGCTAGTAGTTTGGTGACTAGCTGGTTGTACATTTCGCTGTCTAGGAAGTTAGTCAATGAAATGTGGTGTGCGTTTGGAGCATGCTTACGTGCACGATCCGTTAAGTCTTTATGAGTAATCACGATATCTGCACTCTCTGGTAAGCTGTTAATGGCAAGGTTGGTTACGTGGATGTTCAGACCTGCGTCTTGAACCTTTTTGCGTAGCATGCTCGCGCCCATTGCACTCGAGCCCATGCCCGCATCACAAGCGACAATGATGCTTTGTACTGTCGCTAGGTCTACGTCACCTTTGCTTTGGCTGTTTACCACCGCATCGTTTTTAGATGCAGATTTCATGTCTTTCATTTGTGATGTTGCTTTCTCTAGTGCTGCTTCATCACCGTCTTCTTCTGTTGACGTTTGTGTCTTCATTAGCAGTGCTGCTACGGCGAATGACACACCTGTTGCTGCTGCGATAGACGCTAGAACACCAACGATTGAGCCTTTCTGAGTCATCAACAAGATTGCAAAGATTGAACCTGGCGATGCTGGAGAAACGATACCTGCGTTAAAGATAGTTAGAACGAATACGCCAGTCATACCACCTGCGATAGCCGCAAGGATTAGGCGAGGGTTCATTAGGATGTATGGGAAGTAAATCTCGTGGATACCGCCGAAGAAGTGGATGATTGATGCACCACCTGCCGTTTGACGAGCCGTACCTTTACCAAACACCATGTAAGCTAGCAGGATACCTAGACCAGGACCTGGGTTTGCTTCGATTAGGAAGAAGATCGATTGACCTGTCTCAGACGCTTGTTGGATACCCAGTGGAGAGAAGATACCGTGGTTGATCGCGTTGTTTAGGAACAGGATCTTCGCAGGTTCAACGAAGATTGAAGTTAGTGGTAGTAGGTGAGCAGAAACTAGGAAGTTAACGCCTGCCGCCAAGCCACCAGAAAGAATTTTTACGAATGGACCGATAAAGATGAAAGCAAGGATCGCACATAGCATGCCGATGATGCCCGCAGAGAAGTTGTTAACCAACATCTCGAAGCCACTTTTTACTTTACCATCGATGTAGTTATCGAATTTCTTGATAGCCCAGCCGCCCATTGGGCCGACCATCATTGCACCCATAAACATTGGGATGTCTGTGCCGACAATCACACCCATTGTTGTGATTGCACCGACTACCGCACCACGATCGCCACCAACTAATTTACCACCGGTGTAACCGATAAGTAGTGGCAGCAAGTAGGTAATCATTGGGCCAACCATAGAGGCTAACGTTTCGTTTGGTAGCCATCCAGTTGGGATAAATAGAGCAGTGATAAAGCCCCACGCGATAAACGCGCCGATGTTTGGCATTACCATGTTTGACAGAAAACGACCAAAATTTTGTATCTTGATCTTGGCATCTGGTGATATCATAACAATTCCCCGTTCGATGTTCTGATGAATCTTGTTGTAGTAAACGGTTCGCCAAAACCGTTTGTTTGATTGCTTAGTACCCAATCAATTTACCACACATTTTCCAATTGGAACTGACAACGGGTTTTTCGTGATCTACGCCCGCATTTCTTAGGCTGAGAAACGGTTTTTAAGTGACCAAGTTCAACTTATTAACTTGTAACTTAATAACAAAAAGCCACTTTCAAATCTGTCAATAAAAATCTTAGTGATCAATTCGATCTTCTGACAAATTTAAAATCAAAATACTTTGTGATTTTGATCACCTTTGATTTCTTTTGAAATTCAAATTAAATACCAGTAACGATCAATATCACATTTTGTGTTGATTTGGTCTGGATATAAAATGTGATCTGATTCGCCTTTGGTGTTTTGTGAAAGTTTGTGACGGGATTGGTGTGATCAATGTCATTGCGACTCTTCGATAGAATGTATTTATAAAAGTCTTTTCGGCGTACTTCACGAAGTGCTCTTATCTAATTGATAGAAAAGTAAAAGAGAGTCGCTACACTGTTTTTATTGACTCACAACTCCCTTCTTACTCACTGCTCTTACTTATGGTTGCTATTAGCATGGTAGGTGAGGTATTCATGAGTTTGCTCGCGTCCCATATACCTTGCCAACGTCTTTTCTTGAACATCGCGCAAATCCACCGTAATCAATCCATCTAGCGCGTTATTGAATGCAGGGTCAACATTGAAGCACACCAGTTTGCCATTGAGGCTTAAGTACTGACGCAGTAACACGGGCACACCTTTCCCTTCATCGATTCTGGCAATTACGCGTGATAGTAACTGTAAATCTCCCAGAGCAGTAAGCATGCTGGTGTTCCAGTCACGGTGGTGCTCGGGAAGTGGGTTAGAAGGCGTGACGTACTCTGCGCAGTTGCTATCGTAGTGGTGCAGCGTCATTGATTGAGCGAGCAGTTGGCGTGCAGTATCGCTATAGTCGTTGCTAATGCTTACCGGACCAAATAGGTGAGTGTAATCTGGGTTTTGATGCACGAAGGTTGCGATGCCTTTCCACAGCAGCAGCAGCGCGCTCATGCTCTTTTGATATTGCTGCGCAATCACTGAGCGCCCCATTTCGATGGATTTACCCATTTGGTCGATAAAGCGTTGGTCATAGTTAAACAACGTTCGTGAATACAGACCTGCTACGCCGCGCTTTTCAATCAGTTGATCAACCAGACCTAAACGATACGCGCCCACCAAGCATTGGTTTTCTCTGTCCCACACAAACAGATGCAGGTAATCATGATCGAAATGGTCAATGTCTATTGCTAGTCCCGTCCCTTCGCCAACCTGTCGAAAATTGAGCTCACGTAGGCGACCAATTTCATGTAATAGGGAAGGGATATTCTGCGACTTCGTGCAGTAGACATCGAACTCACCACTTGTTAGCAGCTTGGACTCTTTTGGTAAGCTGTTCAGCTCTTCAAGCAATTCGCCTACGGGTAACCCTGCCGCTATTGGAGAGAGTTGTTCTGATGAAGCAGAGGGTTTTACCGATTGGGTTTCACGATTGAGCAAGTATGTGTTGAGCCGCAAATAGTTCACCACTTGATCATCGTTAAGTGTGTTGAGCTCTTTGAATTTGATAGCTTGGCCAAAAGATAAGTCGATGGTTTGCGCTTGTTTGTTCAGTAGTTCTCGCCCGAGCATTAGGGTGCGCAGAAGTGGATGGATTTTCCCTGCCATATAGAAGCGTTTCGAGTTCTGACCACTGATGAATACTGGAACTGTCGTTGCTTTGTTTTTGCGGATCAGGCTGCTTACGCTTCGGCTCCACGCTTTGTCTTCCAAGCGTTGTTGTTTGGCATCGACTAACTGGGATACTTCACCGGCAGGAAAGACAAGCAATAAGCCGCCACTTGCGAGGTGTTTATTGGCCGCTCTGAGCGCTTTCATATTCGATTTGACGGCGTCTTTGCCTTCAAACACATCGACACCAATAAAGAGCTGATCTAACTCCGGCACGGTTTTAAGGTATTGATTGGCTAGGATTTGGATATCGTTTCTGACCATCAACAGTAATTCAGCCAAGATCACGCCTTCTACACACCCAAGCGGGTGGTTCGCCACAATGACGGTAGCACCTTGTTTGGGAACTGAGTCAAGTGAACCATGAGCAATGCGATAGTCTATACCTAAGATATCCAGCGTGAAGCGAAGAAAAGTTTTGGTATCGGCATTAACGGGGCGTTGGGCGTAGAACTTATCAAGTTGGTTTAAACCGGTTGCCCATTCAGCAACGTTTTCACCAATGCCAAACGGCGTTCTACGTGGGAGACGAAAAGGGGTCGAACTATCCATATTTACCTCAGCGTACAAGTTGCTGATTGGATAGTAGAAATTACAGATGACAGTTAAGAGGCAAAAGCATGAGCCTTTGGTGACAAACCAATGAAGCTTTATTGACCAAAGGCATTTAGGCAAGAGTTACCAATGACAGCGTTAGGTTTTATCCCCAGCGAACATTAAGAAACTCAACGAGTTCAGTGTTTCACCCAGGCTTTCGAGAGAGCTCAATACCTGTTTGGTTGGTTCGTTGTCTAATAGAATACGCCCATCAAAGCCCTTGCCTTCGCAATGTTCCTCAGTACAAGCAACCGCTGACTCGTCTAGAACTGAGTTTTCGACAACTTGTTCTTCACTCATCTCTTCAGAGGCAATCTCGTCAGCACTCAAACAAGACGCAGAGACGAGTAGGCCACTGAGCAACACCATCAACTTTGTTTTTAACATAGTAATGAAACTCGAAAATAAAACACTGTTCGATTTTATGCTATTGCGCTTATCATTTCGAGCGATATGACAAAAACTTAGCTTTCAGTCGCTATTTTCCTGCGGTATCTGGGCTATGTTATCTTGATAACAAATTGATTGGTTTAACGAAATTAGGAGGATGAATGGAGCGGATTTCCAATAAGTCATCACTGTGGCTAGGGCTGTGTTTAATCATCGGGTTAGGAGTGTTGGGCTTTTTCATTCAACAGACCGCGGTAAAATACAAAGCCTATGAACGCGTCGTGACGGTAAAGGGCTTATCTGAGCGTGAGTACCCAGCGGATACGGTGATTTGGCCAATTCAGTTTACTGTTGCGAGTAATGATATGCCGACGATGTTTGATGAGATTGATCAGCAAACCAAGCTGGTACTCGATTTTCTGGCAGCTAAGGGGTTGGATGAATCAAACTTTTCTCTTTCCTCTCCTGCAGTAACAGACCGCAAAGCGCAGCAATATGGCAATGAGCAGGACATTGAGTATCGTTACTTAGCCAATCGAACGGTGACGGTTTATAGCCAGAATATTGATGTCGTCAGAGCTGCAATCAATGAAATCGGTGAGCTAGGTAAACAGGGCGTTTTGCTTAACCAAGACCCTTATGCAAATCGTGTTGAGTACAGCTTTACTAAACTCAATGACATCAAGCCAGATATGATTGAGGAAGCGACCAAGAACGCTCGTGAAGTGGCAGAGAAGTTCGCCAAAGATTCGCAAAGCTCGCTTGGTAAAATCAAGCGTGCGACGCAAGGCCAGTTCTCTATTTACGATCGTGATAGCAACACGCCGTATATTAAGAAAGTACGTGTTGTTTCAACCGTTCAATATTACTTGTCGGATTAACTCTATTTCTTGCTAACTCTGAATAACAGTAGAAGCCAGTCATTTGATTGGCTTTTTTAATGTTCAATTAATTGCATTTTAATTGCCGCTCTTTTTCTGATGTGTGCAAGTGATCTTTTATAAAACTAAGTTCTTATTTGTTTGGCGATGAAGTTGATAAAAGTCAATTCAGAGAAGGAGTTAGAGGCGTAATTTTGACCGCACTGATTAGCTAGAAGGAATTACTAGAATGGCATTTAAACATTACCTCAGAGAGTTACTGGGTTTAACCATCGTGGTCTCTGTGGTGTTCGGGGTTTTGAGTATCTTATTGGATTTCTGCGCCCTTGCGGCACTGTGCGAGCATCAAGAAAATATCGCACATATCTTCTTCCACGAATCGTTTTACTTCGTCGCGTTTCTGATCCCGCCTTATTTCTTGTGGAAAGTCATTAATCGTCCTGACTTAGTTGCAGCGACAGAGGATTACCAAGTTAGCAAGCTAGAGTTAGAGCGCCCTTAATTCTAAGCAAACCTCTGTTCTAAACTACCTCTAAAGTTAGTGTTGAGTCATTGGTATTGGATGGAATCCCTGTCTTCCAGATACAACAAAGGCCCGTAGATTTCTCTACGAGCCTTCTGAATTTGGTGGCCCCTCCCAGACTTGAACTGGGGACCAATCGATTATGAGTCGACTGCTCTAACCACTGAGCTAAGGGGCCTTAATAGGTCAACGATTATAGGGGAAGCGTTGCTAGGTGTCTAGCCACTAGGTAGGGCAATTGCGCTTAGTTTTTATTCACTTAGCTTCACGGATAATAAAAAAGGTGACACTCGGTCACCTTTTTTGATTTTCAGCCCTAAACCACCTACTTCAGTAGGTGGTTATCATCCGTTTCGGCTTTGCCTGTAAAACTACTCATGCTAAATGCGTCTTTGATTTTTCCAGAAGTCAAAGAGGACAAATAACATGAGTAGATACAATCAAGCTTCCCACGTATTTTGGCGATGTCAATACCATATAGTGTGGACTCCAAAGTATCGATTTAGGATCTTGAAGAACAATATAGGTAAAGAAGTTTATCGATGTATTTATGTTTACTGTAATCAACTTGGATGTGAAGTAGTAGAGTTAAACATACAAGTTGACCACGTGCATTTAGTAGTAAAGATTCCACCAAAGCTATCGATATCCAAGTTGATGGGGGTATTGAAAGGCAAAATAGCCTTAAAGCTATTTAGTAAGTTTCCTCATCTTAGGAAGAACAGGCTTTGGGGTAATCACTTTTGGCAAAGAGGCTATTTTGTCGATAGTGTTGGAATCAATGAAGAAATCATACGCCGATATGTAAGACATCAAGAGAAGCAAGAGCGAGTAGAGCAGCACCAGTTGGCGTTGGATTAAACAAAGGCCCCCTTTTAGGCTGTCTCTTATACACAAATCCCTAAGCTTGTAGCTTAGGGATTTTTTGAACTCTTTCAAGTGTGTGCGATCTGATCACTTAAGAATCCTTACTGAAACACTAAGATGACACACTCAGACGCTAAACTTTGGGCGCAAGAACAATTTGGACAAGCACAACTTAAAGATCCTCGAAGAACACAACGCCTCATCAGTTTAGCGACTTCCATTGCTAATCAACCAGGAGTCTCCGTGGCTAAACTTCCTTTTTCTCCCGCCGATATGGAAGGGGCATATCGCTTTATCCGTAATGAAAACATCGATGCAAAAGACATCGCTGAAGCTGGCTTTCAATCAACCGTATCCCGAGCTAAAGAGCATGAAGAATTACTTGCGCTTGAAGATACAACAACGCTCAGTTTTCCTCATCGAAGTATAAAAGAAGAGCTCGGGCACACGAATCAAGGCAATAGAACCCGAGCTCTCCATGTACATTCGACGTTACTTTTTGCACCACAAAGTCAGACCATTGTTGGTCTTATCGAGCAACAACGATGGAGCCGAGATATTACTAAGCGTGGGCAAAAGCACCAACACGCGACTCGTCCTTACGAGGAGAAAGAGAGTTACAAATGGGAGCAAGCTTCTCGCCGTGTCGTTGAGCGCCTAGGGGATAAGATGTTAGATGTTATCTCGGTCTGTGACCGAGAAGCAGACCTATTCGAATACTTAACTTATAAACGTCAACATCAGCAGCGCTTTGTCGTTCGCTCAATGCAAAGTCGTTGTCTAGAAGAACACGCTCAAAAGCTTTACGACTATGCGCAAGCGTTACCAAGTGTCGAGACAAAGGAGCTTACCATCCCCCAAAAAGGAGGGAGAAAAGCGAGAGATGTAAAGCTTGACGTTAAATATGGTCAGGTGACATTAAAGGCTCCGGCAAACAAAAAGAGCACGCAGGCATACCTGTTTATTATGTTGGTTGCCTTGAGCAAGGGACATCAAAAGACAAGTTAGCATGGCACCTCTTGACGTCGGAGCCAATAAACAACGTTGAAGACGCCATGAGAATTATCGGTTATTACGAGCGTCGATGGCTGATTGAAGACTTCCATAAAGTCTGGAAAAGTGAAGGTACGGATGTGGAGTCACTAAGACTCCAAAGTAAAGGTAACTTAGAGAGGTTAAGTGTCATCTATGCCTTTGTTGCGACTCGTTTATTGGCGTTACGTTTCATTAAAGAAGTTGATGAGCTATCAACAGAAAGTTGTGAAAAGGCCTTGGGCACAAAAGCTTGGAAGCTGCTGTGGTTGAAACTAGAAAGCAAGACATTACCTAAAGAAGTACCCGATATGAGCTGGGCGTACAGAAATCTTGCTAAATTAGGCGGTTGGAAAGATACCAAGAGGACGGGCAGAGCTTCAATAAAGGCACTATGGGAAGGATGGTTTAAACTGCAAACCATCCTTGAAGGCTACGAGCTCGCAATGTCTCTTGATCACTAGACTTGTGATCAAGAGACAGCCTTTTAGGGGGCTCACACAAAGCCACCTTCTTTAGAAGGTGGTAATTTACTTTAATCGCTTCGATTACTCGTCTAGGAAGCTGCGCAGTGTTTCTGAGCGGCTTGGGTGACGTAGTTTACGTAGTGCTTTCGCTTCGATCTGACGGATACGTTCACGAGTAACGTCGAACTGCTTACCAACTTCTTCTAGAGTGTGGTCAGTGTTCATGTCGATACCAAAGCGCATACGAAGAACTTTTGCTTCACGTGGCGTTAGGCCTGCAAGTACGTCTTTTGTTGCCATTTTCAGGCTTGTCGCAGTTGCAGAATCTAGCGGTAGTTCTAGCGTAGTATCTTCGATGAAATCACCTAGATGCGAATCTTCGTCGTCACCGATTGGTGTCTCCATAGAGATTGGCTCTTTAGCGATTTTCAGTACTTTACGAATCTTGTCTTCTGGCATCTGCATGCGTTCTGCCAGTTCTTCCGGTAGCGGCTCACGACCCATCTCTTGCAGCATTTGGCGAGAGATACGGTTTAGCTTGTTGATCGTTTCGATCATGTGTACCGGAATACGAATTGTACGTGCTTGGTCCGCGATTGAACGAGTGATTGCCTGACGGATCCACCACGTTGCGTAAGTCGAGAACTTGTAACCACGACGGTATTCGAACTTATCTACCGCTTTCATCAGACCGATGTTACCTTCTTGGATTAGATCCAAGAACTGTAGACCACGGTTGGTGTATTTCTTCGCGATAGAAATTACTAGACGTAAGTTCGCTTCAACCATCTCTTTCTTCGCACGGCGAGCTTTTGCTTCACCGATAGACATGCGACGGCTGATGTCTTTAATGTTTTGAACGTTTAGAGAAGTCTCTTCTTCAATCATTTTTAGTTTAGTGATTGAACGACGGATTTCTTCTTCGCTACGTTTGATTTTTTCAGCGTATGGCTTGTCAGATGATAGGATTTCATCCAACCATGCTTCGCTAGATTCGTTGCCTGTGAACAGTGCAATGAACGATTTCTTCGGCATTTTGCCGTATTCAACAGCAGCCTTCATGATCAAACGTTCTTGAGTACGAACGCGATCCATCGCCGTGCGCAGTTCATTCACTAGGTGATCAAACTGTTTTGGCGTTAGACGGAATTCTTTGAATACGTCTAGCATCAACTCGTTAGCTACTGTTGCTTTCGGGCTCTCGTAACCGTGCTCGTTGATTGCAAGCTGAAGGTTTTGGTATGAGCTGCGTAGCTGGTTGAATTTCTCAAGCGCTAGCTCTGGGTCGATACCAACATCTTCTTCAGAATCATCTGAATCGTCATCGCTTTCTTCGTCTTCATCAACGTCTTCTTCGTCTTCTTCTTCTAGCTGAGATTCAGTCAGTTCAGAACCGATGTGCGTTGCTGTTGGTGCAGCTGTGTCGTCTGCATCAGGGTCAACAAATCCAGAGATTAGGTCTGTTAGACGAAGTTCTTCTGCTTGAACTTTGTCAAATTGCTCAAGAATGTATGGGATAGTGCCAGGGTATTCAGCAACAGACGATTGAACTTGGTTAATACCTTCTTCAATACGTTTTGCGATGTCGATTTCGCCTTCGCGAGTCAGCAGCTCTACAGTACCCATTTCACGCATGTACATACGTACTGGGTCTGTTGTACGACCAATTTCACTTTCTACGCTAGAAAGTGCTGCTGCTGCAGCTTCTGCTGCATCTTCATCGGTAATGTTTGTGTCATCGTTCAGTGCTAGATCATCGGCATCAGGGGCAGTTTCTACTACCTTGATACCCATATCGTTGATCATCTGAATGATGTCTTCTACCTGTTCTGAATCTACGATTTCAGCAGGCAGGTGGTCATTTACTTCGGCGTAGGTCAGATAGCCTTGTTCCTTGCCTTTGATAACAAGTAACTTTAGCTGTGACTGCGGATTTTGATCCATAGACGGTATCCAACTTCGTAATCTGGTGAAGGAATTAGTATGCGAAATGCAAACCACTTACTATAGCAAATTTAATTGTTGCTGACTAATTAATCAGGGTTACGCTTTTAAATCTAGCATTAAAGCTAGCAGCTCCCTTTTCTCTTCGGCTGATAAACCGACACTTCTTGCTTTGGCCTGCAGGTTTTCAATTTGCTTTTCTACGCACTGGGCAATAATTTTATCCAGTGAGTCTAAAAATATTTCTTCTAGGTTGTCTTCTACGAGGGGTATATCCCAGCTCGCTAGACGAGACAGAAGGGTCTCATTTTGGCTATTTCGCCAATGCTCTAATAATTGGCCTGTGTTGATATGGGGATGTGCCTGACATTTATCAAGTACATCAACAAATAAACTTAGTCCTGGTATTGATAAATCTCTTACCGAAGACAAATCAGGTACCATTTGAGCATAGCTCGGATTTTGAATAAGTAGAGCGATTACCTCGCGCATTGGAGTTCGTTTGATCTCTTTGTGCGGCTGAGGTCGAGTTTCGCTCGTCTTCTTACGCGGCTGGCGTAAGCGGTTATCAAAGCCCGTGCGTTCATCAAGCAGCTTTTCGAGTAACTCCTGAAAGTAGGGATCAGGTATCTTGTCGATTAAGGCACTTGCGTAGGCACGCAGTGCGGATTTACCTTCATTGTTGCCCAAGTTGATTTGGTGCAGTTCAATCAGGTTATCGAAAAGATAGCTCGAAAGCGGTGTCGCTTGTTCAATTTGTTGTTCGAAGGCTTGTTTGCCGTATTTGCGAACGTAGCTGTCCGGGTCTTCACCATCAGGCAAGAACAAGAACTTCAATGTGTTACCTGTTTTTAGGTATTGAAGTGCGTTCTCTAATGCGCGCCATGCGGCCTCTTTACCTGCTCGGTCACCGTCATAACAACACACAACGGTGTTGGTTTGTCGGAACAGCATTTGAATGTGGTCACCGGTCGTTGACGTGCCCAATGAAGCGACAGAGTAATCTACGCCATATTGCGCCAAAGCCACCACATCCATGTAACCTTCAACCACTAAAATTCGTGGTGGTTCACGATATGCTTGTAAAACTTCATAAAGGCCGTAAAGCTCTTTACCTTTATGGAAGATAGGCGTTTCTGGTGAGTTTAAGTATTTCGGAGTGCCGTCGCCAAGAACGCGACCACCAAACCCAATCACCCGACCACGACGATCACGAATCGGAAACATGATACGACCACGGAAGCGGTCATAACGGTTACCTTTGTCGTTCTCGATCAACATGCCACCAGTTACCAGCATGTCTTGGTTGTCTTTGTTCTGGCCGAAGTTTTTACGGACTAAATCCCATTCATCAGCCACATAGCCGATGCCAAACTTCTGTACGATTTCGCCAGATAGACCGCGTTCTTTCAGGTACTCAATCGCCACTTTGCTTGCTGGCTGCTTGAGTTGGTTACGATAGAACTGAGCAATGCTGCCCATCAAATCGTAAAGACTGCGTTTTTCACTGCTACTTGCTTGAGGGCCAGATTTAAACTGACCACCGCCACCACTGCGCTGTTCGCGTGGTACGTCCAAACCAAGGTAAGACGCCAGTTCTTCAATCGCTTCGACAAACTCTAAACGTTCGAACTCCATAATGAAGTCGATGGCATTGCCGTGCGCGCCACAACCAAAGCAGTGATAAAACTGTTTCTCTTGGCTGACACTGAAAGAAGGGGTCTTTTCGTTATGGAAAGGGCAGCAAGCACCGTAGTTTTTGCCTTTTTTCTTAAGTTTTACGCGCGCGTCGATGATATCGACAATATCGAGTCGAGCTAGGAGGTCATCAATAAAACTGCGAGGGATGTGTCCAGCCATAAAACCTAACAAAAAAAGAAAATCATGATTGGTGTGAATGGGTTACAGAGAAAAGCATGTGTACGGCTTTTTGTTATTCCATTCTGCCAGATACAAACAAGCCGTGCGTTCCAAAGGATAGCACGGCTTGCTGCAATTGGGTGGGGTATTAAGCCAATTTAGCGCGAACTAGACCGCTTACTTTACCCATATCTGCACGCCCTTGAATTTGCGGTTTCAGAACGCCCATTACTTTGCCCATGTCTTGCATGCCAGCTGCACCAGATTCCGCAATTGCATTCTCGATAAGAGTAGCAACTTCTTCGTCTGTCAGTGGTTGAGGCATAAAGTCCTCAAGAACCGTAATTTCAGCTTGTTCCGCATCAGCTAGATCTTGACGACCCGCTGCTTCAAATTGCGTTACAGAGTCGCGACGTTGTTTAACCATCTTAGTCAATACAGCAAGAATGTCGTCGTCGCCCAGAGTAATCTGTTCGTCAACTTCACGTTGCTTAATTGCTGATAGAGCTAAACGAATAGTACCAAGGCGCAATTTGTCCTTGGCTTTCATCGCTAATTTTTGCTCTTCTTTGAGTTTATCAATCAGAGCCATAACTAAATTCCTTTCCGGAGCTCAGTTATTAGTACAGGCGAACGCGACGAGCGTTTTCGCGAGCAAGCTTCTTAGCGTGACGCTTTTGAGCTGCTGCTTTAGCGCGTTTGCGAACTGTAGTTGGTTTTTCGTAGTGCTCACGACGACGCACTTCAGAAAGGATACCTGCTTTTTCGCAAGAGCGCTTGAAACGACGTAGAGCAACGTCGAACGGTTCGTTTTCACGTACTTTAACTACTGGCATATGCCTTTCACCTCAGGGGTTATTCGTTAACGCTGGATTTCAGTAAACCAAATCACAATTGTTTGGTCTATTACCAGCTTGATCAAAAATGGTGCGGAATTTTAATCCGATCACATAAGCTTTGTAAAGCCTTTTATCGCTTATTGTCTGTACAAAATTTGTTTGAAGCACCAAGGCAAGGTAATATGACGCCCAAATTTCCTCTATATAGAAAGCCCACTGAGAAAACCATGCGCATTATCGGTATTGAAACCTCATGTGACGAGACTGGCATCGCGATTTACGACGATGAAAAAGGTCTGCTATCACACCAGCTTTACAGCCAAGTAAAACTTCACGCGGATTACGGTGGCGTGGTGCCTGAGTTGGCTTCACGTGACCACGTTAAGAAAACCATTCCTCTTATTAAAGAGGCGCTAAAGGAAGCAAACCTAACCCCGAAAGACATCGATGGTGTGGCGTACACGGCAGGCCCTGGTCTTGTTGGTGCTTTGCTTGTTGGTGCAACGATTGGTCGCAGTATCGCTTACGCTTGGGGCGTACCTGCGGTACCTGTTCACCATATGGAAGGTCACCTTCTTGCACCTATGTTAGAAGATAACCCACCACCGTTCCCGTTTGTTGCGGTATTGGTATCAGGTGGTCACTCAATGATGGTGGAAGTGAAAGGCATCGGCGAATACAAAATCCTAGGCGAATCGATTGATGACGCAGCGGGTGAAGCGTTCGATAAAACCGCCAAGCTAATGGGCTTGGATTACCCAGGTGGTCCACTGCTATCTAAACTGGCAGAGAAAGGCACACCGGGTCGCTTTAAGTTCCCACGTCCAATGACCAATGTGCCAGGTTTGGACATGAGCTTCTCTGGTCTAAAGACTTTTACTGCTAATACTATTGCGGCAAACGGTGATGACGAGCAAACACGCGCGGACATCGCTTTAGCATTCGAAGAAGCCGTGTGTGCAACACTCGCAATCAAATGTAAGCGTGCACTAGAGCAAACAGGCATGAAGCGCATCGTTATTGCTGGCGGTGTAAGTGCTAACCATCGTTTGCGTGCTGAGCTTGAGAAGCTGGCGAAGAAAGTAGGTGGTGAAGTTTACTACCCACGCACGGAATTCTGTACCGACAACGGTGCGATGATCGCTTACGCTGGTATGCAGCGCCTGAAGAATGGCGAAGTGTCAGACATGGCCGTGGAAGCGCGCCCACGTTGGCCAATCGACCAACTGACGCCAATCGCGTAAGCAAACTTCTGCTGAAGGTTTGAAATAGATTCACGATAATAAAGGTCTCTGCTCATCAGAGGCCTTTATTTTTAGCTAACGAATTGAAAGGCTTCGTGTAATTAATGTGAAAGTCTGACTGATGCGAGCAGTTCTATATTGTTTTGGTGATAGGATGGTGCGCAAGAATAAGAAATGGATATAACAATGAATAAGTTTGAAATTGAAGGCCAAGAACTTGCTTACTTAGATAAGGGCGAAGGTCCTGTGCTTCTGTTTGGTCACAGCTACCTTTGGGATTGCCAAATGTGGGCTCCACAAATTGAAGTATTGAGCCAATCGTACCGTTGTATTGTGCCAGACCTTTGGGGACATGGTGAGTCAGATGCTGCGCCAGCTTCAACCCGTTCTTTGGTGGATTACGCTCAGCACATGCTGGCATTGATGGATCATTTGGAGATCGAACAGTTCTCTATTGTTGGTTTGTCTGTCGGTGGCATGTGGGGTGCAGAGCTGACTTCTCAAGCGCCACAGCGTGTGAAGTCATTGGTGTTGATGGATACCTTCATTGGGCTTGAGCCTGAAGTGACGCATAAGAAGTACTTTGCGATGTTAGATACGATTAGCCAAGTGCAAGCAGTACCTGCGCCAATTATTGAGGCCGTCACTCCGCTGTTTTTTGCCAATAATGCCGAGCAAGTGAACCCTGAGTTAGTCGCTTCATTCAAACAAAGTCTGGAAGCTCTGCAAGGTGAGCGTGCAGTCGAAGTTGCTCGCATTGGACGTATGGTGTTTGGCCGTCGTGATGTGATTGAAGATTCTGAGATGTTTGCATTGCCAACGTTGATTGCGGTTGGTCGTGAGGATAAGCCACGCCCAGTCTTTGAATCTTACTTAATGAATGATTGCATTACGGGCAGCGAGTTAGTGGAGATTCCGGAAGCGGGACATATCAGCTCTTTAGAACAGCCAGAGTTCGTTAACCAAATGCTGTTGAATTTCCTCAATAAAGTACATGCATAAAATCTTGTACAGCATGATTCAAATACAAAAAACTCGGCATTAAGCCGAGTTTTTTTCTATCAGTTTCTTCTCGCCAATCTTGGGCTCTTCACCGGACAGTAAGCGGCGGATGTTTTGATGGTGCTTAAAGACGATTAAACAACACAACATGGCCACAGGCAGAGTGTATTGGGGTTTGAACATCCAAGTATAAAAAGGAGTAACCAGAACCGTCACCAAGGCAGCCAAGGAGGAGTAACGGAATAAAGCCGCCACAGAGAGCCAAGTGAGCATCACCAGCCCAGTTAAATCCAAACCAATCGGCGCAATTGCACCCAGTGCCGTTGCAACGCCTTTGCCACCTTTAAAGTGAAAGAAGATCGGATACATATGGCCAAGACAGGCCGCGATGGCGATAACACCAAGGATGATTGGGTCGATACCAAGGAAGTAGCCACCCCAAACTGGAATGGTGCCTTTGAGCATGTCGCAAAGTAATACGGCAATTGCTGCCCCTTTACCACCAATACGTAATACGTTGGTGGCGCCAGGGTTATTCGAGCCAACTTTGCGTGGATCTGGCAGTCTCAGCAAACGACAAATTAGAACCGCACTGGAGATCGAACCCAGCAAATAGGCGGCCATTGTCATTATTAGTGCCAGTGCGTCCATAGAAGTCCTTGATGGATTGGAATTTAATGCTCAGCTCCTGAGTAATTGCTATCATACCGCGATTCGGCTTTGAGCAAAAATACTCTCTGCGATAGAGCTTGCATTATGGGATTTCTTGTATATAAAGAGTCTTCGCAGTTTATACCCAAGCGACTTTTTGCCACCAATTGACGTGGTTAAAGGCCGTAGCAGGTTGCTTGGGTATAGAATAGTACGATCAAAATGCCCAAATCGGGTATCCGACCTCTGTAATAGAAGGACATAAGATGGCTCTGGATAAAGTTTTTATTGAACAGTTAGAAGTGATCACCACCATCGGCGTTTACGATTGGGAACAGCAAATCAAGCAGAAGCTGGTTCTGGACATCGAAATGGCGCACGACAACAAGCCTGCGGGCAAGAGTGATGATGTTCAAGATGCGTTGGATTACTCACAAGTGAGCGAAGCGGTGTTAAACCACATCGAAAATGGTCGCTTTTTGTTGGTCGAACGCGTGGCAGAAGAAGTCGCAGAGCTTATCATGCAACGTTTCTCTGTTCCTTGGGTGAAGATCCGTTTAGCGAAACCTGGTGCTGTTCCTCAAGCACGCGCTGTTGGCGTTGTGATTGAGCGAGGTCAGGCATGATCAAAACGTATATCGGTGTAGGGACCAATATTGACCAAGAACATCACGCACTTGTGGCTTATCAAGAGCTGCAAAAGCTTGGATGTGATCTGAGTGTTTCGCCGATATACGAATGCGAGCCAATCGGCTTTAGCAGCCAAAACTTCTACAACTTCGTGATTAGTTTTTCCACGGAGTTATCACTCGAAGAGTTGAGTCACCGCTTACGCGAGATTGAATTTCAGTGGGGGCGTGAAGAAAACGCGCAGAAGTATCAGGATCGAACTTTAGATCTCGATATAGTCTTGTTTGGTGAGTGCATTTCGCAGCAAAAACCTGAGCTACCTCGCAGTGATATCTACAAATATCCTTTTGTAACAAAGCCCCTGTATGATCTCGAACCTCAATTGGTGATCCCCGGCGATGGAAGAACAATCGCAGATATTTGGCAGGTGATGCAGCCTGTCGATTCACTCAAACCAGTTTCTTTTTCACTTTAATCTGAGTTGTTTACATGAGTTACTTTGAAGCCTTTATTTTGGCTCTGATTCAGGGTCTGACAGAGTTTTTACCAATTTCCAGCTCTGCGCACTTGATCCTGCCTTCTGCCATTCTTGGTTGGGAAGACCAAGGTTTGGCCTTTGATGTTGCCGTTCACGTTGGTACGTTGATGGCGGTGGTGATCTACTTCCGTCAAGAAGTGATCACGCTTTTCCAAGCACTGTTTGCTTCGATCTTTAAAGGTGATCGCAGCAAAGAGGCCAAACTGGCATGGATGATCGTGATTGCAACGATCCCAGCCTGTGTGTTTGGCTTGTTGATGAAAGACATCATCGAGGTTTACCTACGTAGTGCCTACGTGATTGCAACCACGACTATCATTTTCGGCTTGCTGCTTTGGTGGGTAGATAAAAATGCAGAGTTAGTGGCAGATGAATACCAAACGGGCTGGAAGAAGGCTCTGTTTATCGGTATCGCTCAAGCACTCGCGATGATTCCTGGCACTTCACGTTCTGGTGCGACAATCACGGCGGCACTTTACCTTGGCTTCACTCGTGAAGCGGCGGCACGTTTCTCATTCCTAATGTCTATCCCAATCATTACTTTGGCGGGTGGCTACCTAGGTATGAAGTTGGTGACAAGCGGTGAACCAGTACACGTTGGTTTCCTACTAACGGGTATTGTGACTTCGTTTATCAGTGCGTACATCTGTATTCACTTCTTCTTGAAGATGATTTCACGCATGGGCATGACACCATTCGTTATCTACCGCCTGATTCTAGGTTTTGGTTTGTTTGCTTTCTTGCTGACTGCTTAAACTCAATCCGAATGAAAACGCCCGCTTGATTAAGCGGGCGTTTTTGTTTGTTATGTATCTACCGGTTTATTTTCCTAGCGTAACTCTTACCGCTTCGACGCGACGCTTCTCTTGTTCATCGCGAATTGCTGGGCCTTTGAAGCCGTCTTTAATGATTGCTTGTACATCGACAGATGCCGCCGCTTGGTAAGCTTGCATAAACAGTTCTGCTTGCGGGTAAGGTTGGTCTTCTAGCCCCTTTCGACCAGCATGATCGGCTTGGCAACAGATTAAAATATCTTGTAAACGTTCTGATTTACGCCACACATCAAACTTGTTGAGGATCTTGATGATGGTTTGAGGCTTAAGCTCAGCTGCTCGATGGATGTTAGAGTGCTGCTCGCACACCATTAATGCTAAGTCACGAAACTCATTGGGTACACGTACACGGTTGCACAGTTTTTTTATCAGTTTTAATCCTGTATGGCAATGCATTTTGTGGCTTGGCCACTCGTTTTCTGGTGTGATGCCTTTGCCTAAATCATGTACTTGCGCAGCAAATCGAACTGGCAGGGAATCACTTAGCTTCGCTGCCTGTTGTGCCACCATTAAAGTGTGAATGCCCGTGTCGATTTCCGGATGCCATTTTTCTGGTTGAGGTACGCCAAACAGCGCATCAATTTCTGGCAAGACAACGGCTAATGCACCGCAATCTCTTAAAACGGATAAAAACACGTCTGGTCGGGAGGTAGAAAGCGACTTATGCCATTCTTGCCAAACGCGTTCTGGCGTTAGCGTGCTTAGCTCGCCGGATTCGGCCATATCGCGCATCAGCAGCATGGTTTCCTCTGCGACACTAAAACCCAAGTGCGCTAACTTAGCCGCGAAACGAGCAACACGTAAAACACGCAGAGGGTCTTCAACAAAAGCTTGCGAGACATGGCGAAGTGCTTTTGCATCGATATCTTTTTGGCCGCCATATGGGTCATACAAGTTGCCATCTTCATCCATCGCCATAGCGTTGATAGTGAGATCGCGACGGATGAGGTCTTCTTCTAGTGTGACGCTTTGATCAAAGAAACATTCAAAGCCAGTGTAACCCGCGCCAGATTTTCTTTCGGTTCGTGCAAGGGCGTGCTCTTCTTTAGTCTTGGGATGAAGAAACACAGGAAAGTCTTTCCCGACAGCCGTGTAGCCTTGGTTTTGCATCATTTCTGGTGTCGAGCCGACGACCACCCAATCTTTGTCATAACTGTCGATTCCGAGCAAATGATCTCGAACTGCACCACCAACTAAATAAACTTGCACGGATTACCTCTTAATTTATGGATATGACGTTGGACATTGTAGCAAGCAATGGTACTTTTCTTCACATCTAAAAGAACTTAGCGCTTTGTTTAAGTCTAATAAGGAATATCCCGATTTGATTGCGGGTGGGTTTTAGCTGGAGATCCTAATGTATAAGGACTTTTTCGGGTTTGTTGAACTGCCATTTTCGATTGTTCCAAACTCGCGTTATCTGTATCTGAGCCAACGTCATAAAGAGGCGATTAC
The DNA here is from genome assembly GCF_905175355.1 of Vibrio sp. B1ASS3. Taxonomy (NCBI): domain Bacteria; kingdom Pseudomonadati; phylum Pseudomonadota; class Gammaproteobacteria; order Vibrionales; family Vibrionaceae; genus Vibrio; species Vibrio sp. B1ASS3. The sequence goes on along the minus strand of NZ_HG992742.1, from coordinate 3,536,620 downwards.
GCATCTTCAGGCGGGGTTAGGCGATGGTGGTGGTTTTGCCATGCTGACGGGCGAGGTAGGGACAGGTAAAACCACGGTCGCAAAAGCCATGTTGGCAAACTTAGACGAGAACACCAAAGCGGGGTTGATCCTCAATCCAACGTTCTCAAGTCGAGATTTGCTCGAAGCAGTTTGTGATGAATTCAAAGTCACCTATCCGCAAGATGCGACGTTAAAGCAGCTTAACCAAGTGATTCATGAATACTTATTGAATAATCACAAGTCAGGTTGGACAACCTTGTTGGTTATTGATGAGGCTCAGCACTTGGCAGCCGATGTGCTTGAGCAATTACGCCTGTTAACCAACTTAGAAACGGATACGCGTAAACTGCTTAAAGTGCTTTTGGTGGGGCAACCAGAATTACAGCGCTTGTTGCAAACTACGCAACTGCGCCAACTTGCTCAGCGCATTACTGGCCGTTATCACTTACTGCCACTGGATGAGAAAGAAACCGCAGATTACATCACGTTCCGTTTGCATACCGCTGGTGGTGATAAGCAGTTGTTTGACCGTAGCTCTACCAAACTGATTGCCAAATACAGTCACGGCATTCCACGTCTGATTAACCTGATTTGCGATAAATCCCTGAACATGAGCTATTACAAAGGCAATGTGGTCGTGGATAAGCAAACTGTTCATCAAGCGTGTGAAGAGGTAATGCAGTTCCAAGCAGAGATTTATCAGCAAGACAAACCCATTCGCCGCAGTTTCGAGTGGCCGACATGGGGCTCGGCTGCCATCGGTGTTTGCGCTGCTGTCGGTATTGGTTGGGCTGTGATGCAGCAAATGCCTTTAAAGTCGACGGTGAGCACTGCGCCTGTTCAAGTCGTTCAAACCACAGTACCTCAAATCGCTGCGCCTGTAGTGAATGAGCAATTGACCAATGAGCAGCGCAACATGTTGCTAGAACAAAAACAATCGAATCTAGCGGTGAATGAACTGTACAAGCTTTGGGGTTATCGTGCTTCGGTACGTGACAATTTATGTTTATCAGAGCCTCAATCCACCATGCGATGCGAGCGTAAAATGGCAACATGGCCGTTGTTGGTGCAGCAAAATCGCCCGGTTATCTTAGAGCTCAACTATCAAGGCCAAGTCGGTTATGTTGTTTTGTATGCCATTGGTGATGACAAGGTCGAAGTGCTCAACGGCAGTCAGCGTTTGCGACTTCCCGTTTCTTGGCTTAAACCATTGTGGCAAGGCAACATCATTGAGTTGTGGCAAGCGCCGCTCAAAGATACGTTGCGCTTAGATATGGAAGGGCCAGCGATTGATGTTCTTGACCAACTGTTGGCACAGGCAGTGAATGAGCAACCGCTAGGTTCTGATATCTATGACGGCGCACTAAAAGAGCGTGTTGAGTTGTTCCAACGTTGGCAAGGCATTGGTGTTGATGGTATCGCAGGACAACGTACATTGGAGCGATTGCAGCAGAGCGTGCAAATGGATGCACCACAGCTAAAGCAAATTGATGAGGAGGACGCATAATGTCAGTCATGAAGCATGTTGGACTCTTTCTATTGCCAGTGAGCATTACGGCGGTTGGCGCAGCTTGGTATTTGGACCTCTTTGCCCAAGATTCCCCAGAGCCTGTTGTGGTCGAAAAAGCGCAGCTGATCGTTGAGCCAGTAAAACCAGTGGTTAAGCCTAAGTTCGAAAGCTTGAGTTACCCCGAGGAGCCACAACTGGCGCAGTTGCAACGAGATTGGCCGACTGCCGAACTCTCACAAGAGTTTGGGACGTTCGTTGATCAAGGGTATGCCAATAATGATTCGGTTCCGGGTGAGCAAGACTTGTTAGAAGTGCCTCAGAAAACCGCGCCTACCAGTCCGAAAATGCAAAGCCATGATGATCTCGGCTTGTCGCTCGACGATCTTGACTTGTCTTCTTTATCTCCAGATTTAGCATTGAAAGTAGAGAACGCGTTAGCAAATAATGATCAACCATCAGCGGATAATGCATCATCGGCTGATGATCTTGAGCGTGATGCTCGACAATGGCATGGACGTTTACCTGCTATGAACTTGCAAACGCACATGTATTCGAGTGACGTGAATCGTCGTTGGGTGAAGATCAACAACGTTGAGTACCATCAAGGCGATGTGGTTGATGGGCAGATCACTTTGAAAGAGATCCAACCACAAGCGGTGATCGTCGAGTTCCAAGGCGAGAAAATCCGTATCCCAGCTCTCTATGAATGGAAAGGCTAAGCTTCAAGCTAAAGCGGTCTTCTCTTCCAAATCAAATCTAGCCAGTGAGCTTTTGCCGCTGGCTTTTTTACTTCTGGCTTTTTACCTCTGTAGAGCGGTTGGTTTATCCATTTTAGTGATGCCAACTCAGGGTTCAAAGAAACAAAATATACCTTATGCCTGTCGTTTAAATGACTCCAATACGGCGTACTTATTGATAAGTGTTCCTCAGTCAGTGTTGTGTAAAAAAACGCCATATTGACGAACTTCGCAATAAGCATTGAGTCAACGTTAGACACCTTATAAATACAGGAGTCTATCTGGAACGTATGCGTATTCTTACTTTTTCTTTGAGCTTGATTGCCGCGGTGAGCCATGCCGCAAAGCCAGAACCTTTCCCAATTACGCCAGATAATACTGGTGAACATTTTATGGTGAGTGCAACCAACCCTTATGTCAGTAGTACTGGCTATTCCGTATTGAAGCAAGGCGGCAACGCGGTAGATGCCATGGTTGCGATGCAGATGGTGATGTCCGTTGTAGAACCAGACATGACGGGCATCGGTGGCGGTACGTTCGCCCTGCTCTACCAGCACGATAAACAAAAGTTTCTCGCCTTGGATGGACGAGATGAAGCACCGTCTAGCGCAAACCCAGAGATGTTTGTGGAAAACGGAGAAGTGCTTAGCCGTAATGAGATACTTGGCCCTCGCTCTATTGCCGTGCCGGGAACGCTGCGCTTGCTTTACACCACTCACGAGCAATACGGAAAGCTGCCATGGTCAGAGCTCATCAAGCCTGCTATTGAACTGGCGAGCGAAGGATACGCGATGAACAGCTACACCTATGACATTGTCGTACGAGAGCAAAGCCGACTTGAGCAAGACCCAGAAGTCAAAGCCTTGTATTGGCAAGGAGATGAAATCAAGCCGACGGGCACCTTGATGAAGAACCCGAAGATGGCTGAGACGTTGAGAAACATTGCTCAACAAGGTGATAGCTATTTGTATGGCGGTGAGTTTGGTAAGCACATCGTAGATACGGTCAATAGCCGCATTGATGACCAACATGAGAAGTTGTCACTAGACGACTTCAAAAACTATCAAGTAAAGCAACGTGAGGTTATTGAGAGCGATTACCGTGGGAATAAAATCGTTTCGTTCGGTTACCCAGCATCCGGTGGTCTGATGGTCTCTCAAAGCCTTGAGTTACTTGAGCCTTACGAACTCTCACAAATGGCGAGGACGGATGTTGAGCCTTGGCGCTTAATGACTGAGGCGATGCGCATTGCTAAGGCTGACCGTATCGCGTATGCCGGCGATCCAGATTTTGTCGAAGCGCCAACGGCTGAATTGCTGTCCAGAGAGTACTTAGATGAGCGTCGTGGACTTATTCCAAATGAAGGGGTAGCAAAAGAAAATCCAAAAGCAGGGCAAGTTACCGCAACACAGTACGCGCAGTACCAAGGTTTTGAGAGCAAAGATACCGGACACATCTCTATCGTCGATAAAGAAGGGAATGCCATTGCCATGACGAGCACAGTAGGCACCGGTATGGGTTCTGGCGTGATGGTTGATGGCGTGATTTTGAATGCGCAGATGGCAAACTTCTCACCTCAGCCAACGGTCAACGGTAAACCAACTCAGAATTCGATTGAAGCGGGTAAACGTCCACGTTCTGCCATTACGCCATTAATGGTGATGGACAGTGACGACAACCTGCGTTTGGTGGTTGGTTCTCCGGGCAGTTCACAAATCCCGGGTTATGTGTTGAAAACCGTCGTTGGGGTGCTGGATTGGAACTTATCAGCGCAAGAGGCCATCGATTTGCCGAACATTCAGTACGGCACCAAAATAGACCGCACTAAGCCTTATGACCCGACGGGCTTGCTGGTGGAGAAGAAAACGTTCGCAGAAATGCTGGTGCCGGAGTTTATGGAACTTGGCTACCCAGTACACGTGATTCCAGTTGTGAGCGGCTTGAACGCCATTGAGCTAAAAGATGGCAAGATTTACGGGGCAACGGACAGACGCCGAGCATCCAGTTCAATGGGTGAGTAACAAGAGTCCTACTTAACAAGCCAACAAAAAAGCCAGTCGAGTACGACTGGCTTTTCTTTATCCGTTCAGCTGAAGGCAATTATGCCCAACCTGCTGGCGATTTCTTTCTGCGAGGAATCAGGTGTGGCAATACCAGACCAAATAGCAGACCAAGACCTGCAACGCCACCACCGTAAGTGAAGTACTTCAGTAGCATGTCGTCTTTTTGCGTATCTAGCTTAGCGCGAAGTTCGCGGTTTTCTGTTTCAACAGAAGTAAGCTGGTCGCTGATTTCAGAGTATTTCTTCTCTAGATCAGAAATCTGTTGGTTGCGTGTTTCTAGTGATGTCACTAGACCCGCTTTTTCTGTGTCTGAGTTTTGGCGTGCGTTTGCAAGTTGAGATTTCACTTCTTTCAGCTCTTTCTCAATGCGAGGCATACGAATAGCCATGCTCTCTTGGTTTGTTACGAATTTGCTTTGCACCCAACCAGTACGGCCGCGTGAGTCACGAATCTGTGTGTAACCTGTGTCTTTGTTTGCTTGCAGCAGTTGTACTTTAGAGCCTGCGTTAACACTACCCATAATACGGTAAGTGTTGTTTGGACCAGAGTGCATAAAAGTGAATAGGTCATCAGAAATATAACGGTCTGCCGCTAGTGCCGCTGGCGCTGCTAGCAAAGTAAACAAAACCGTGATGAATAGTTTTTTCACAATAAATCCCTTAACGATTTTCTTGGATACAGCTTTGGCACCGAATGATTGGAGCCGGAAATAGACGAATATTATGCAGTTTCAAACTTCGGTGCAACAAAGAAGGGAGGCAAAGCCTCCCTTTCTGTGCGTTTGAGTCAATAATGACAAAGCGCTTACAATCTATTGACGGTCTGTCTTACGAGAACATCGCTTGGATGCCGTAGAAGAATACCACTGCCAATAGCGCGCCTGCTGGTAGCGTAACAATCCAAGATGCAACGATGTTACGAACCACACCTAGGTTAAGTGCTGCGATACCGCGAGCAAAACCTACACCTAGAACCGCACCCACTAGAGTTTGAGTAGTAGAGATAGGTAGACCAGTACCCGACGCTAGAACTACTGTACATGCTGTTGCAAGCTGAGCTGCAAAGCCGCGGCTTGGTGTTAGTTCAGTAATGCCAGTACCAACGGTAGCCATTACTTTGTGACCTAGTGTTGCTAGACCAACTACGATACCAAAACCACCTAGCGGAAGAATCCACCATGCGATGGTGCTCTTACCTGTGATTTCACCCATGTGTTCAACGGTTGATACAACAGCAGAAAGTGGACCAATCGCGTTAGCAACGTCGTTTGAACCGTGAGCAAATGCCATCGCACACGCAGTGATAACCATTAGTACGCTGAAGATACCTTCTACGCCAGCAAAGCTGCGGTCTTCTTCGCGGTTAGCAAATTTCTTTTGAATGTAGAAGTAACCGCCAGCCATTACTGCTGCTGAGATTACTGCTGCCCACATCCATGCTTCACCGTTACTTAGGTGAAGACCCACGTGTTTCAGACCTTTTTTGATGGTTACAAGCGCGATCACCATTGTCGTGATGAACATGTAAACAGGTACAAAACGTTTCGCGTTAAATAGTGGGTTCTCTGTATCGAAAATCAGGCGTTGTGCACTGACAAAGATAACGTAAGCAAAGAAGCCAGAGATAACCGGAGTAATAATCCAGCTACCAACGATGCCTTGAACGCTGCCCCAGTCCACTGCTTCAGTACCCACAGACACACATGCGAAACCGATGATTGCACCGATAATAGAGTGAGTCGTAGAAACTGGCCAACCCATGTATGACGCAAGCAGTAGCCATGTACCTGCCGCTAGAAGCGCAGACATCATGCCAAATACAAGGACATCAGGTTGATGAGCGAATAGAGACGTTTCGATAACACCTTTACGGATCGTATCGGTAACTTCACCACCTGCAAGGTATGCACCCGCAAATTCAAAGATCATTGCGATAATGATCGCTTGTTTAACGGTTAGCGCTTTCGAGCCGACTGAGGTGCCCATTGCGTTCGCAACGTCATTTGCACCAATACCAATAGCCATCAAGAAACCGAAAGCTGCTGCAACAATAATCAGGACAGTGCCGTAGTTAGCGAGGATATCCATCGTAATACCTAGTTGTTTTATAACAAGCGGAGCAAAATTTTGCGCGCGTCAGCCCATAAGACGGTGAAAATAGTCATCGCCCATCTGACACGCGTTAATAATGCTCTTCGTTATGTCGTTAACTTATGTTTTAAGATCGAGATAGCATGACTTCCAAACGAGCACCTACGCGCTGCGCTTGGTCGGCAATACCACCTACCCATTCAAGAATCTTGTACAAGAACATGACATCGATAGGGTTCATGTCAGCTTCAATCGCCATTAGTTGTTGGCGAAGTTCAATCTGCATTGCATCGGTATCATCTTCAATAACGTCCAACTGATGAATCATTTCAGCAACGAGCGTTACTTCACGGCCTTTGAAGCCGGTCTCTAGAAGTTCATCAAGTTCGTTGATCACTTTTTGCGCCTGATCAGCCGCATCAAGACAACGTTGAACGTATGCGAGGAAGTTTGGTTGGAGAGCCTCAGGAATGACAAGTTGTCGACCATATACACGGCCAGCAATGTCTTTTGCCAGGTTAGCAAGTTTGTCTTGTTGAGTTAGAAGCTCAAGCATGTCAGTACGATCGACTGGCATAAACAAACCGCGAGGCAGTTTTAGACGGATTTCACGTTTCAGCACGTCCGCTTCTTTCTCTAGGTGAGAAATCTGAGCACGGATTTCAGCTGCTTTTTCCCAGTCACCCTTTGAAGAAACTTCAAAGAACTTAACCAGGTGTGAACAACATTCGTTGACACACACAACGTGGCGCTGCAAAGGCTTAATTGGGGACTTTGCAAATAACCCCATAATTGTATTTACTGGCATGGTCATTCAACCTAATAACTATAACCTTAAAAAAACATACACCATTTCTTGGCGAAATGTTGAACGATGGCTATAAAGGCGCGCATGTTAACGCATTAAATCGCTCATTAAAACTGTTTTAGATCATCATTCGGGTGATATTTCTTTCTTGCCGTGTGAGAAATTAGGCAATATCCTGTTTCTATCTGCTTTGAAAGGTATAGCTATGGAAACCGAGATAGAACTGAAGTTTTTTGTTTCTCCTGAATTTTCAGAAACTTTAAGAGCTAAAATTTCCGAAACAAAAGTACTTCAGCACAGTAGTCGTGACTTAGGTAACACCTACTTTGATACCGCTGATAAATGGTTAAGAAAGCACGACATTGGTTTAAGAATTCGCCGTTTTGATGACGTTTTTGTCCAGACTGTAAAAACAGCAGGACGCGTTGTTGCTGGCCTTCATCAAAGACCAGAATACAATGCCGAGCACACCAGTAATGAGCCGGACCTCACGCTTCATCCTTCTGATATCTGGCCAACAGGTAAAGATATTGCAACACTGCAAGCGGAGCTGACGCCTCTATTCTCTACTAACTTCACTCGTGAGCAGTGGCTGATTGGTATGCCTGATGGCAGCCAAATCGAAGTTGCGTTCGACCAAGGTGCCGTGATTGCCCAAGGTGAAGACGGAGAAGAAAAGCAAGACCCTATCTGTGAAGTGGAACTTGAACTCAAGTCTGGTCAAACAGATGCGCTATTTACCCTTGCTCGCAGCCTATGTGAAGCGGGTGGTATGCGTCTAGGCAACTTAAGTAAAGCGGCCAAAGGCTACCGTTTGGCAAGTGGCTATACGGGCGATGAAGTGAAGCCGCTGGCATTGGTCGACAGCAGCAAAAACGACACCGTGGAATACTGCCTAATTAACTCATTAGAGCATGCATTAGCACACTGGCATTACCATGAGCAAATCTACGCAGAGCGTGATTGTGTCGAATCACTAAGAGAAATCGTCAACGCCATTCGCTTTATCCGCCAAACGTTCACTATCTTTGGCAGCATGGTACCGCGCCGAGCAAGTGCGATTCTGCGCCAAGAAATGAAATGGTTGGAAGAAGAGCTTGAATGGCTCGATGAGCACGCACACTTAGAAGAGCTACTGGACGATAAAGGCAACGTGCTGCGTAAGCTGGATGCACGTAAGTTCCTTGTTTCTGAGTTAACTCAACAACTGGGCGAGCTACCAAGCCGTGAAGAAGTGCTAGAGCTGCTAAGTTCTGCTCGCTACACTGGTTTGCTATTGGATTTGAGCCGTTGGATCTTAACGCGTGGCTGGCAGCCATTCCTTGATGACAAAGCGCGTGAAAAGATGTCGAGTAACATCCAACCGTTCTCAGTGAAGCAACTGGATCGCACTTGGGCTGAGTTGATGGAAGCTTTTCCGGCTGAGCGTGATTTGTCAGCACAAGAATATGTCGATCAACGTTACCGTCTGCTGCGTAATCTTTACACTGGTATTGGCTTCGCGAGTTTGTACGATGCAGAAGAGCGCACCAGCTTCCGTCTACCATGGGCGGACTTGGTACATGGTATTGACGACCTGCTCATGCTCAACCATTTGCTGCCATTAGTTGGCATGCTAGAAGGGGAAGAGCAAGAACAGTTAGAGCGTTGGCTACATCGCCAAGAGCGCTCCATCTTGCACGCGATGGATCAGACTCGCGCTATCAGCGTGGAAGTTGAGCCCTACTGGCAAGAATAAGATGACTACAAAAAATAGGACCTTGAAGGTCCTATTTTTTTGTCTGTTGTTTCTGTTTATTGAGTTCGTCTTCGATGGATTGGAGTCTATCTAGGATCTGCTCCTGCCTATCCAATACTTGTTCCAACAGCTTCTCTTTATTCTTCGAACGGTTATCTTGCTGACGAGTGGGAGCGGTCAGGAACGAGGTGATTAAACCTGAAATCATACCGAAGATACCAACACCGCATATGATGATCAGCACGGCAAGCAGCTTCCCTCCCGTCGTCACTGGATAATGGTCACCATAACCAACGGTCGAAATAGTAACAAAGGCCCACCACAATGCGTCTGTTCCTGTCTGAATGTTGGCATCAGGGTTTTGCCCTTCAATAAACAGCATCGCACTAGAACCTAAAGTAATCAGTACCACCATTAACAACAGAATGGATGCTAATGTGGTTTCACGACGGTTTTGCTTGAGCTGGAAAAGAATGAATTTAGAAGAGCGCAGTACCAGAATGACGCGCAAGATGTGGAATAAGCGAGCGAAGCGCAAAGGCTCAATCATTGGGATGCTCGCCACAAAATCGATCCAGTGGTGCTTGAGAAACAACTTACGATCTGTGGCTCGGATCAAATCTATAGTGAGCTGCAGTATAAAAATACTACAGATTATAAAATCCAGACCGATAAAGACTTGACGGGTTTCGTGATCAAGCGGGAAAAACAACAGGCCAGAGATCACAAATAGCGCCATGAAGGACAAGATTAGTGATAGCAACCCCATCGGTTTAGTGCTGTCTTTGATATCATAGTTTTTCATACGAAGCTCGAAATAAATCGCGCAACCAGAATCAAGCGCGAGCATAACTATAAGTAAGATAAAGACTATATAAGACTCGGTGGAGAACTGACAATGGAAAAGCTGGCATTTAAGCCGTGGGAAAGGGTGATATCCGACATCAAGCTCGTTCCGAAAATGGTCATGTTGATGGTATTCAGTACCATCCTGATTGTGGCAAAACAATTATGGGACGCGAGCACGTTCTATAACTCATTATTAGCGGCAACACAGAACGAGCAAGTTGCCCAACAACATTACGAAGCTTACCTAACGCAAGTGGCGTGGCAAACCGCAATACTTATCGCAGTGTTTGTGGTGCTTTTGCTCGCCGCTGCGCGTGTCATGCTGCGTCAAACACAGTACTTGAATGATGCAATCAAGTTGATGGCAAGCAAAAATCTGTCAGTGCCATTTGGTATGGATTGTAAAGATGAATATGGTGATGTCGCGCGTGAGCTAGAGAAAACGCGTCGTCAGCTGCATGATGTGATTCAAATGCAGATCAATGCTTCTGATGAGCTTTCTACGCTGACGGAAGTGATGACGCTCAGCATGTCAGAAACCAAAGAATCAGCACAAGAAGAGTTCAACGAGATCGATCAGCTAGCTACCGCAATGAGCGAGATGTCATCTACGGTTCAAACGGTGGCAGAGCATGCACAAACGGCATCGTCTCTTACCGAGCAAGCGTCGACACAAGCTGTGACTGGTCAGCAGTTCTTACAGAAAACCGTGTCGAAGATGAGCGAACTGTCTTCTGATATCGCTTCTTCAGCAAGCGCGGTTAACCAAGTGGAAGAGCGTGTTGATGCCATCGGCAGCGTAGTTGGCACCATTCAAGGTATTTCAGAACAAACCAACTTGCTTGCACTGAACGCTGCAATTGAAGCTGCACGTGCGGGTGAGGCGGGCCGTGGCTTTGCAGTTGTAGCTGATGAAGTTCGCAACCTTGCTCAACGCACGCAGCAAGCAACGGTAGAAATCCAAGAGATGATCACTCAGCTTCAAGCGAGCGCAACCTCAGCGGTAGAGTTGATGGAGAAGAGTGTGGTTGAGGCGGCCGAAGGTGTTGAGCTGGTTTCAAATGCTGGCACTGAGCTTGACGGCATTGTTGGCCAAGTGACGCAAATTAACGACATGAACTTCCAGATTGCAACGGCATCAGGTCAGCAAAGCAGCGTCGCAGAAGAAATGAGCCAGAACTTAACCAATGTTCGTGAGCTTGTGGAAGCGTCGGTTGTGGTGGTCAGCGAGTTGCTAGAGACCTCAGAGATGATGCAAAACAACGCAGAAGAGCTCGACAAGAAGATTAAATCTTTCGAAGTCTAGTTTCAGCAAGCTTTGATAAAACGCCCACAAACCTTTTGTGGGCGTTTTTATTTGTGCCAACTCTGGTATAAAAGAATGTATACCTCTCAAACCACAGTGCTTTTCACACAAGGAAGAAAAATGCAGCTGCCTTCGTCACTGATTTCTGTCGCGGATTCTGCGGTTCAAAACGCCGAGCAAGCGGGATACTTTCAACAATGGCCAACCGAGATTGCTGAGCAATTTCGTTTTGTGTCTGGGTTAAGTAAGTTCATAACCGAAGCGATTCATCGTGATGAGATACTCGCACAAAACTTGCCAAGCATGCTGGCAGAAAGCAGTCGACAACAAGCTTATCGTACACGCCTCGCCGATCTCTTGGCTGAATGCCAAGATGAAATGGCAGGCCACCGTGTGCTGCGTCAGTTCCGTAACCGCGAAATGGTCTACATTGCGTGGAAAGACTTTACCCACACTTGGACACTAGAAGAGTCGCTCAGTCATTTGTCTCAATTGGCTGAGGCGATGATCTTCGAAACTTATCAATGGCAATACAAGATTTGCTGTAATGAGTGGGGCACGCCAACCAATGCCGAAGGTGAAGCGCAACCTATGCTGATCATCGGAATGGGTAAGCTTGGCGGTGGTGAACTTAACTTCTCTTCTGACATCGACTTGATTTTCACGTACCCAGAAAACGGTGAGACGCAAGGTGCACGCCGCAGTATTGTTAACGCGCAATTCTTTACTCGTTTGGGTCAGCGCATCATTAAGGCTCTCGACCAACAAACCTTTGATGGCTTCTGTTACCGCGTGGATATGCGTTTACGTCCATTCGGTGAAAGTGGTCCGTTGGTGATGAGCTATGCCGCGCTTGAGGATTACTACCAAGAACAAGGAAGGGATTGGGAACGTTACGCGATGATCAAAGCACGCGTGATGGGCAGTGAAATGTATCCGCAATATCAAGAGTTGCGCCAGATGCTGCGTCCGTTTGTTTTCCGCCGCTATATCGACTTCAGTGCAATCCAATCTCTGCGCCGCATGAAATCCATGATCAGCAGCGAAGTGCGCCGTCGTGGTTTGAGCAATAACATCAAATTGGGGGCGGGCGGCATTCGTGAGATTGAATTTATCGCTCAAGTGTTCCAGTTAATTCGTGGTGGTCGCGAGCCATCTTTACGTGGTCGTGGTCTGTTAGAAACTTTGAATGCCATCGGTGAGCTAGGTCAGCTTACTCAGCCAGAGGTCGATAACCTTGAAGCTGCTTATAAGTACCTGCGCCAGTTAGAAAACCTGTTGCAAGCGATGGCAGACAAGCAAACGCAAACCTTGCCCGATTGTGAAGACGAGCAGCTAAAACTTGCTACTGCGATGCGCTTTGATAGTTGGGATGCACTGATTGCTCAAACCCAACAGCACATGGCAAACGTGCACAAGGTGTTTGAAAGCTTGATTGGTGATGAGGAAGAGGACGAAGTGGAAGCCGTCGCTCGTCATTTCCATGAGTTGTGGGACATGGCGACCAAGCAAGATGTGCTTGAACATGTTCTACAAGAGGACATCAAAGCCGAGAACCCAGAGCAGCTTGCGAAAACTATTATGCAGTTCAAAGCGGATCTGGCGAAGAAGACGCTTGGACCTCGTGGGCGAGAAGTGCTGACCAAGCTAATGCCAAAAGTGTTTGATGCAGTATTCGCTCATCCGGATGCGCAGTTTGGCTTGCCGCGAGTTTTACATTTACTACATAACATCTGTACACGAACAACGTACCTTGAGCTGTTGGATGAGCATCCGGCGGCGTTAGTGCAATTGGTTCGCCTGTGTACCGCTAGCCCAATGATTTCTGAGCAGCTATCGCGTTATCCAATTTTGCTTGATGAGTTGATCGACCCTCAGCATCTGTACAACCCAATTCCACTTGATAGCTACCGAACAGAGTTACGTGATTTCCTTGCCCGCATCCCAGAGGATGATATGGAGCAACAGATGGAAGCGCTGCGCCAGTTCAAGCAGATCTGCATCTTGCGTATTGCTGCCGCTGACATTGCCGGTGTGCTTCCCGTGATGAAAGTGAGTGACCACTTAACCTACTTGGCTGAGGCAATTGTGGAAGCGGTAGTGAACCAAGCTTGGTTACAAGTGTCGGAAAAATATGGCGAACCAACGCATGTGAAAGATCGTGAAGGTAAAGGTTTCGCCGTGATTGGTTACGGAAAAGTTGGCGGTTGGGAGCTGGGTTATAACTCAGACCTCGATATCGTGTTCATGCACGATTGCCCAGTGAACGTCTACACCGATGGTAAGAAAGAAATCGATGGTCGCCAGTTCTACCTTCGTTTAGCACAGCGCATCATCCATATTTTCTCGACCCGCACTGCATCAGGTATTCTGTACGAAGTGGATACTCGCTTACGTCCATCTGGTGCTTCGGGGTTATTGGTTAGCCCAACCGATGCTTTTGATGACTATCAACACAAAGATGCATGGACATGGGAGCATCAAGCTCTTGTTCGTGCGCGTATGATTTATGGTGATGAGCCTTTGGCTATCGCCTTCCACAACACCCGCCATGATGTGTTGTGTAAACAGCGTGACCAAGACACGCTGAAGAAAGACGTGGTCGATATGCGTGAGAAAATGCGTGACCACTTGGGTGGGAAAAAATCCGGTCGTTTTATGCTGAAGCAAGACAACGGCGGTATTACCGATATTGAATTTCTCGCTCAATACCTTGTGCTCAACTACAGTCACAGTAAGCCGAAGCTGATTCGCTGGTGCGATAACGTGCGTATTTTTGAAACCCTGATTGCACAAGGTGTCATGGAAGAAGATCAAGCGATGCAACTGACGCGCGCATACACATCAATGCGTGATGAGATTCATCGTCGAAACTTGCTCAACTTGGATGCCGATGTGGCAGAAGAGAAATTTGTTGCAGAGCGAGAGTGGGTGAAGCAAGCATGGAATCAATGGTTTGCCTAAGCAGAAGTAGTGCACAAGGTTCAGCCTAGAAAAAGGCTGTGTTAAACTCACCACGATTTAATTTTTGGAGACCAATAATGAAACCAATTCTACCTGATTACAACAGCGCTGGTGTGCTAATCATCGGTGATGTCATGCTAGATCGTTACTGGTATGGCCCGACTGGACGTATCTCTCCTGAAGCGCCAGTACCTGTTGTGAAAGTAGAAAACAATGAAGAGCGTCCGGGTGGTGCTGCGAACGTGGCAATGAACATTGCTTCACTTGGCGGTCATGCTCACATTGTTGGTCTAACGGGTATGGATGAGCCAGCGAAAGTACTGACGGAAACGCTGAACTCGCTAAAAGTGAAATGCGATTTCGTCGCGCTGCCAGAATATCCGACCATCACTAAACTACGCGTGATGAGCCGTGGTCAGCAATTGATTCGTCTGGACTTCGAAGACAAGTTCGAGAACACAGACGCAGAACCAGTGCTGTCTCGCATGGAAACCGCACTACCAAGTGTGAAAGCGGTGATCATGTCTGACTACGCGAAAGGTTCTCTAGAGCACGTTCAGGCTTACATCCAAAAAGCGCGCGCAGCAAACATCCCTGTCTTCATTGACCCGAAAGGTGCGGATTTTGAGCGCTACCGCGGCGCAACACTGCTTACTCCAAACATGAAAGAGTTTGAAGACGTAGTGGGCAAAGTGAAATCTGACCAAGAGCTAGTCGAGAAAGCGCTGGCTTTGGTTGAAGAGTTCGAATTTGAAGCGTTGTTGGTAACACGCAGCGAAAACGGTATGACCTTGATTCGCCGTGGCCAAGAGCCGTTCCATTTGCCGACCCAAGCGAAAGAAGTGTACGACGTGACAGGCGCTGGCGACACGGTTATCTCTGTTCTTGCGGCATCTGTTGCTGCGGGTAAATCATTTGAAGAAGCGTGTGCACTGGCAAACGCAGCCGCAGGTGTTGTGGTTGGTAAACTGGGTACATCAACGCTTTCTGAGATTGAGCTAGCAGAAGCGATTCACGGTAGCCAAGATACAGACTACGGTGTGATTTCAGAACAAGCACTGATTGAAGCAGTGAAGAAAGCACGTGCGAAAGGCGAGAAGGTTGTGATGACTAATGGCTGTTTTGACATTCTACACGCAGGCCATGTGTCTTACTTAAACCACGCTGCTGAGCTAGGCGATCGCCTAATCGTTGCAGTAAATACCGATGATTCCGTTAAGCGCCTAAAAGGCCCAGGTCGTCCAGTAAACCCAACCGATCGTCGTATGGCGGTATTGGCAGGTCTTGGTGCGGTTGATTGGGTAGTTCCATTTAGCGAAGACACTCCGCAGCGTTTGATCTCTGAAGTGTTGCCAAGCTTGCTAGTAAAAGGTGGTGACTACAAACCAGAAGAGATCGCTGGTGGTAAAGAAGTGATTGCTGCAGGCGGTGAAGTTCGCGTACTGAACTTTGAAGACGGTTGTTCAACCAGCGAAATCATCAACGCAATTAAAGGTGGCAAGGGCTAATTCCTTTCTCACCAAACTGATTACGACAAAGTAATTATTAAAGGCCGCTTTTGAGCCTGTCTCTTATACACAAATCCCTAAGCTTGTAGCTTAGGGATTTTTTTTTGAACTCTTTCAAGTGTGTGCGATCTGATCACTTAAGAATCCTTACTGAAACACTAAGATGACACACTCAGACGCTAAACTTTGGGCGCAAGAACAATTTGGACAAGCACAACTTAAAGATCCTCGAAGAACACAACGCCTCATCAGTTTAGCGACTTCCATTGCTAATCAACCAGGAGTCTCCGTGGCTAAACTTCCTTTTTCTCCCGCCGATATGGAAGGGGCATATCGCTTTATCCGCAATGAAAACATCGATGCAAAAGACATCGCTGAAGCAGGTTTTCAATCAACGGTATCTCGAGCTAACGAGCATGAGGAATTACTCGCGCTTGAAGATACAACAACGCTCTGTTTTCCTCATCGAAGTATAAAAGATGAACTCGGGCACACGAATCAAGGCGACAGAATTCGAGCTCTCCATGTACATTCGACGTTACTTTTTGCACCACAAAGTCAGACCATTGTTGGTCTTATAGAGCAACAACGATGGAGCCGAGATATTACTAAGCGTGGGCAAAAGCACCAACACGCGACTCGTCCTTACGAGGAGAAAGAGAGTTACAAATGGGAGCAAGCTTCTCGCCGTGTCGTTGAGCGCCTAGGGGATAAGATGTTAGATGTTATCTCGGTCTGTGACCGAGAAGCAGACCTATTCGAATACTTAACTTATAAACGTCAACATCAGCAGCGCTTTGTCGTTCGCTCAATGCAAAGTCGTTGTCTAGAAGAACACGCTCAAAAGCTTTACGACTATGCGCAAGCGTTACCAAGTGTCGAGACAAAGGAGCTTACCATCCCCCAAAAAGGAGGGAGAAAAGCGAGAGATGTAAAGCTTGACGTTAAATATGGTCAGGTGACATTAAAGGCTCCGGCAAACAAAAAAGAGCACGCAGGCATACCTGTTTATTATGTTGGTTGCCTTGAGCAAGGGGCATCAAAAGACAAGTTAGCATGGCACCTCTTGACGTCGGAGCCAATAAACAACGTTGAAGACGCCATGAGAATTATCGGTTATTACGAGCGTCGATGGCTGATTGAAGACTTCCATAAAGTCTGGAAAAGTGAAGGTACGGATGTGGAGTCACTAAGACTCCAAAGTAAAGGTAACTTAGAGAGGTTAAGTGTCATCTATGCCTTTGTTGCGACTCGTTTATTGGCGTTACGTTTCATTAAAGAAGTTGATGAGCTATCAACAGAAAGTTGTGAAAAGGCCTTGGGCACAAAAGCTTGGAAGCTGCTGTGGTTGAAACTAGAAAGCAAGACATTACCTAAAGAAGTACCCGATATGAGCTGGGCGTACAGAAATCTTGCTAAATTAGGCGGTTGGAAAGATACCAAGAGGACGGGCAGAGCTTCAATAAAGGCACTATGGGAAGGATGGTTTAAACTGCAAACCATCCTTGAAGGCTACGAGCTCGCAATGTCTCTTGATCACTAGACTTGTGATCAAGAGACAGGCTTTTGAGCGGCCTTTGTTGTTTTTGGACGAGTGAATCTAACCACAAACTCATTCCTGTCCTCCCCCTTTTCAAGGGGGAGTTAGAGGGGGTTAATGCTCGGTCTAATTGAAAACCAGTGTAGTCAATTAGCTCGAGAAGCAACGCCTCCCCATAGAAAGGTGAAGGGATCTAAAGCGCACTTTGCTTGGTTATTGACCCCAATAAAAACGCCAGCTGAAAAATCAGCTGGCGTCTTGCGTGTGACTTATCTATCGATGTTTATTTTACTGGCTTAAGGCCTGCATCAACATCTAGGATATCTTGCTCGCTCAGTGTACCTACCGCTTGACGTAGCTGAAGGCCAGCAAGAATGTAGTTGTAACGAGCGTCTGATAGGTTCTTGTTCGCATCGTATAGACGACGAGTTGCGTCTAGTACGTCAACGATAGTACGAGTACCTACATCGAAACCAGCTTCTGTTGCTTCAAGTGCAGACTGTGCTGACACTACAGATTGCTCGTACGCTTTTAGTGCGCCGATAGAAGCGTTGATGTTGTTGTTCTGTGCACGCACTTCTTTCACAACACTACGGTATTCTGCTTCTAGATCTTCACTCGCAGATACGTAACCGAATTCCGCTTGTTTCACTTCAGACGTTGTACGTCCACCAGTGTATAGAGGCACTGCTAGGTTCACACCAACATTGAAACCATCCGTTGTGTTATCCGCTGTGCTTTCTGCTGTGTCAGAGTAGTTGTAACCACCGTCAAGAGATAGCGTTGGTAGGTGACCAGAGCTTGCTAGCGAGATGTTGTCGCGAGCGATGTCTTGTGCGATACGCGCAGACAGTAGGCTCAGGTTGGTTGTTTTCGCTTCTTCGATCAGAGCTTCTGCAGGCTCAGAAGAGCGGCTTGCAGAGAAACGAGCAGTGTCTAGAACGTTCAGGTTCTTGTGCTCTTGGCCTGTGATTTCACGTAGTGATTCGTAGCTGTTGATCAGATCGTTTTCTGCCAATACTTCATCGGCTAGTACTGCATCGTACTGTGCTTGTGCATCATGTACGTCAGTGATTGCCGATAGACCTACTTCAAAACGTTGTTTAGTTTGTTCTAGCTGACGGCCAACGGCTGCTTTTTCTGCACGAACGAACACAAGGTTGTCTTGCGCACGCAGTACTTCAAAGTAAGCTTGAGAAACACGAAGGATCAAACCTTGTTGTGTCGCTGCGTACGTTGCGTCTGCACGACGAGCCGTTTTCTCAGCCGTGTCTAGCGTGATCCATGATGCACGGTTGTACAACTCTTGCGAGAAGCCAACACCTGCAGACAACACGTTTTGGTCGTTGCTGCGATCTTGCAACGCGACATTGTTGTTGTCGTAGTCAGTATCACCACGAGCGATATCGTAACCCGCTGTTAGGTTGATTTGTGGTAGTAGGGCACTGCGGCTAGAGTTGATTGCTTCAAAAGCTTGATCACGCTGCGCTGCTACACTGAGCAATTGAGGGTCGTTTTGTTTTGCTAAGTCATAGATTTCAGCAAGAGAGTCTGCCCATGCAGATGTGCTCATACTGCCTAGCGCTGCACTGATAAATAGTGGAAGCAGTTTTTTCATTTTCCATTCCCGCGGTATATAGATTGGTTAATTCTCAGTAGTTTAACTCAATTTGGACGATATTTACTCGAAACTTTGCACTTTTTTACACGTAATTATCCACTTGTGCAATAAATAATTGGGAAACGCTTAAAATAATTTATAACTATTGTACAAAAAGTTGAGCCAAGTCCTTTGAGCAAGCGAATAACAATGAGTAAACTACAAGATTCACTCAGAGAGGTGTTGAATGCAACAGTGTGACAAGCAACAAAATGATTTTACTCCCCAAGATGTGGAAATAATCTCAAAAGAAACCGTGTTTAAAGGCTTCTTTAAAATGGTGAAATACCGTTTTAAGCATAGATTATTCGCAGGCGGATGGAGTGGGATTGTCGAACGAGAAATGTTCGAACGTGGTCACGCTGCTGCCATGCTCCCGTATGATCCTGTGACTGATCAGGTAGTGATCATTGAACAGATCCGCGTTGGCGCATTAGAACATTCGCATCCTTGGCAGCTAGAAATTGTCGCTGGCATGATTGATCGTGACGAATCATCAGAAGAAGTGATTCGTCGAGAAGCGGAAGAAGAAGCGGGTATCCAAGTCGGACGTGTGGCTTCGGTTACCTCTTATTACCCTTCTTCTGGTGGCTGTTCTGAAAAGCTTGATGTGTTCATCGGCGAAGTCGATGCCACTAAAGCGCATGGCATTCATGGTTTAGACTATGAAAATGAAGATATTCGAGTTCATGTGATCAGCCGTGAAACTGCGTATCAATGGGTGAAGGATGGAAAATTCGAAAATGGTGCGTCAATCATTGCACTTCAATGGTTACAATTGAATCACCAAGAATTGACATCGCAATGGGGACAAACCTCAAAGGTGGAGAAATAATGATGGCGCAAGTAGCTGAAAAGCAGCGATACCATGTTGACTTAGCGGGTCTGATGAGAACTTATGAGACCAACTACGCCAAGCTGAACGCTTTGCTGCCTGTCTCTGCCGAAGTTGGTGATGTTCGTTGCTACCAAGCGGCGAACATGGTTTACCAACTGACCGTGAATGAAATCACAAAATACACCACAGTTGTTGAGATATGTCAGAGTGATGAAACACCAGTGTTTCCTTTACCTACGATGTCTGTCAGGCTTTATCATGATGCGAGAGTCGCCGAAGTATGCTCAAGCGGAGAGTTTTCTCGCATCAAAGCTAAATATGATTATCCCAACGACCAGTTGATGCAGAAAGATGAAAAGCATCAGCTCAATACGTTCCTTGGTGAATGGCTGACGTTCTGTTTACGAAGTGGCATTAGTAGAACGCCACTTGCCTTCAATTGATTGTCACGTCGCTAAGGGAAAATAACAAAAAACAATATAGTGGACGAATCAGGTTTTCATTTTGCAATCATCTAGTGACAGCATAAAGCTATTACAAATCACGGATACTCATCTGTTTGACGCAGATGAGG
Organism: Vibrio sp. B1ASS3; assembly: GCF_905175355.1. Classification (NCBI taxonomy): domain Bacteria; kingdom Pseudomonadati; phylum Pseudomonadota; class Gammaproteobacteria; order Vibrionales; family Vibrionaceae; genus Vibrio; species Vibrio sp. B1ASS3. Next base: position 3,516,414 of record NZ_HG992742.1, on the reverse strand, counting down.
GCAGCTTGCTGAGCGTAAGAACCGCCGACAGCTTTGCTGCTGTGATACAAGAGGTTCTTCATCGTCAGGTGCAGTTTGAATACGTTTTGGCAACTGGCGATATTTCACAGGATCACAGTGCAGAGTCTTATCAGCGTTTTGCTGAAGGCATCGCGCCGCTGAAAAAAGATTGTTTCTGGCTTCCGGGAAACCACGACTACAAGCCAAACATGGGCAGTGTACTACCATCTCCTCAAATTCAAGCCGTTGAGCATCTAATGCTTGGCGAGCATTGGCAGTTGATTCTATTGGATTCACAAGTAGTGGGCGTACCACACGGGCGCTTAAGTGATCAGCAATTGTCTCTGTTGGAAGAAAAGTTAGCGGAAAACCCGCAAAGACACACCTTGGTGCTTTTACACCACCACCCGCTTTTAGTTGGTAGTGCGTGGCTTGACCAACACACGCTGAAAGATGCAGAAGCATTTTGGCAAGTCGTGGACCGTTTTGAGAACGTAAAAGGCATTTTATGTGGTCATGTGCACCAAGACATGAATGTTCTTTATAATGGCATCCGCGTGATGGCAACGCCGTCAACTTGTGTGCAGTTCAAACCGAATTCCGATGACTTCGCCTTGGATACTGAATCTCCAGGTTGGCGAGAACTTGAGTTGCACAGTAATGGCGACATTACGACTGAGGTCAACCGTTTACCAGATGGCCAATTCCAGCCAGACTTTACCTCAAACGGATACTAATCATTATCACGCCCGAACCTTATGTTCGGGCTTACTTTTTTAACTTGAGGTGATCATGAGTAAACCTTCTTTGTTGCTTTATATCCATGGCTTTAACAGTTCGCCGCTTTCGATGAAGGCGAATTTAATGAAAGCGTTCTGTGAGCAGCAACGACCGGACATCAAGGTTATCGTGCCTCAATTGCCGTGTTTCCCTCAACTGGCTGCTCAATGCCTATTGGATATCGTTGAGCAATACAAAGACGACTACAACATTGGTTTAGTGGGGAGTTCTTTGGGGGGCTACATGTCGACTTGGCTTAATGCAAAGTTTGGCTTTCCTGCCGTCGTTGTTAACCCAGCAGTGAAGCCTTATGAATTGCTGGTGGATTACCTCGGTGAACAAACTAACCCATATACGCACGAAACCTATACACTTGAGGCCTGTCATATTGACGAGCTAAAAGCACTTGATGTACAAAGCATCGCGTCGCCTGAGAGCTTCTGGCTTTTACAGCAAACGGAAGACGAGGTTTTAGACTACCGCCAAGCCGTAGAAAAGTTCGCAAACGCGAAACAAACGGTAGAAGAAGGCGGTGATCACAGTTTTGTAGGCTTTGAGCGTTATCCTGCTCAAATCATTGAATTCCTAAAACTGTAATACTAACGAGACGATTGGAATAGGCTCATAGTTTTCATTGCTATATCCAACCGTTTCTTGACATAGTTGGCAGGCTTTCCGACTATGTTTTGCCAAAAAGATCTTAAGGGTATGAAGCCCTGACTACTTTGTTATGCGTGACCTTATCTTTGATAAGCATGCAGACGAGGTAGCTTTTTCGTTTCTCGAGTATGGCTCGCACAATTGCGAGGCTCGGGTTACAAGTAAACTTTGAGAACAATTCCGTATTATGACTGAACAATATAATGCTGGTGCCATTGAAGTACTGAATGGCTTAGAGCCAGTACGTCGCCGACCAGGGATGTATACGGATACAGCGCGCCCAAACCACTTGGGCCAAGAAGTTATCGATAACAGTGTCGATGAAGCGCTAGCCGGACATGCCTCAAAAGTACAAGTCATCCTACATGCTGACCAATCACTAGAAGTGATCGATGATGGTCGAGGCATGCCTGTTGATATCCACCCAGAAGAAAAGGTATCAGGTGTTGAACTGATCCTATGTAAGCTTCACGCAGGTGGTAAATTCTCTAATAAGAACTACCAATTCTCTGGTGGTCTGCACGGTGTAGGTATCTCCGTTGTAAACGCGCTGTCTAAGCGTGTTGAAGTGACCGTCCGTCGTGATGGTCAAGTGTATGAGATTGCTTTTGAACACGGTGATAAAGTTTCTGACCTAACGGTTGTCGGCACATGTGGTCGTCGTAACCGTGGTACCAGTGTGCACTTCTGGCCAGACGCGAAGTACTTTGATTCTGCGAACTTCTCAGTAACTCGTCTGGTGAATAACCTACGGGCGAAAGCAGTACTTTGTCCCGGCCTAGAAATTACTTTCACAGATAAAGTAAACAACAAAGACTACAAGTGGTTCTACGAAGATGGTTTGAAAGACTATCTAGCGGAAGGTGTGAAAGGTTATACCGTTCTACCAGAAGAACCATTTACTGGTGAATTCTCAGCGGAAACCGAAGCGGCAAACTGGGCGGTGATCTGGCAGCCAGAAGGCGGTGAGATGATCACGGAAAGTTACGTGAACCTTATCCCAACCGCACAAGGTGGTACGCACGTTAATGGTTTGCGCCAAGGTTTGCTTGATGCAATGCGTGAGTTCTGTGAATTCCGCAACTTGCTACCTCGTGGCGTGAAGCTAACCGGTGATGACGTATTTGACCGTTGTTCATACGTGCTATCGGTTAAGATTCAAGATCCTCAGTTTGCGGGTCAGACCAAAGAGCGTCTATCTTCTCGTCAAACCGCTGCGTTTGTATCAGGTGTTGTGAAAGACTCATTCAGCCTTTGGTTGAACGAAAAACCACAACTTGCAGAGCAACTTGCCGAAGTCTGTATCGCGAACGCCCATCGCCGTATGCGTGCGAGCAAAAAGGTTGTGCGTAAGAAGGTAGCCTCGGGCCCAGCACTGCCAGGTAAGCTGACAGACTGTTCTGTGCAAGACCTTAACCGCACCGAAATCTTCTTCGTAGAGGGTGACTCGGCGGGCGGTTCAGCTAAACAAGCACGTGATCGTGAGTTCCAAGCGGTAATGCCACTGCGCGGTAAGATCCTAAACACTTGGGAAGTCTCTGCAGACCAAGTTCTGGCTTCTCAAGAGGTACACGATATCTCAGTTGCTTTGGGTATCGACCCAGACAGCGACAACCTAGATAGCCTTCGTTACGGTAAGATCTGTATCCTTGCCGATGCGGACTCGGATGGTCTGCACATCGCAACGCTATTGTGTGCACTGTTCACTCGTCACTTCCGTGCGCTTGTTGAAGCTGGCCATATCTACGTAGCGATGCCGCCTCTGTACCGTATCGACTGTGGCAAAGAAGTATTCTATGCCCTAGACGATGACGAAAAAGATGGCGTATTAGAGCGCTTGTCGAAGAAGAAAGCCAAAATCAATGTGCAACGATTCAAAGGTCTGGGTGAGATGAACCCACTTCAGTTGCGCGAAACAACCATGGATCCAAATACGCGTCGTCTGGTTCAGTTAACTATTGATGACTCAGCGGCGACCATGGAAATGATGGACATGCTGCTTGGTAAGAAACGAGCAGATGACCGTCGTTCTTGGCTACAAAGCAACGGCGATATGGCAGAGGTTTAACGGATGTCTACAGAAATTACTTATGATGGCGTTGAACAGTTGCCAATGCGCAAGTTCACTGAAGACGCTTATCTGAACTACTCGATGTACGTAATCATGGACCGCGCATTGCCATACATTGGCGATGGTTTGAAGCCGGTTCAACGACGCATCATTTACGCAATGTCGGAGCTTGGTCTTTCGGCATCAGCGAAATACAAAAAATCAGCACGTACCGTTGGTGACGTACTGGGTAAATACCACCCGCATGGTGACTCTGCGTGTTACGAAGCGATGGTGCTTATGGCTCAGCCATTCTCTTACCGCTACCCATTGGTAGATGGTCAAGGTAACTGGGGTGCGCCAGATGATCCGAAATCGTTCGCAGCAATGCGTTATACCGAAGCGAAACTGTCTAAGTTTGCTGAAGTACTGCTAGGCGAACTGGGTCAAGGCACGGTTGAATGGCAACCTAACTTTGATGGCACGATGAAAGAGCCACAAATGTTGCCTGCACGTCTGCCTCACATCCTGCTAAACGGTGTTACTGGTATCGCGGTTGGTATGGCGACGGACATTCCACCTCACAACGTTCGTGAAGTGGCGGATGCAACCATCCACTTAATCGACAACCCGAAAGCAGAACTGCCTGATGTGATGCAGTTTGTGAAAGGTCCAGATTACCCAACAGAAGCGGAAATTACTTCACCACAAGCGGATATCGAAAAGATTTACCGTAACGGTCGCGGTAGCATCAAGATGCGTGCGGTATGGCACAAAGAAGGTTCTGACATCGTCATTACGTCTTTGCCACACCAAGTATCGGGTGCGAAGTTACTAGAACAAATCGCGAACCAAATGCGCGCGAAGAAACTACCAATGGTAGACGACCTTCGTGACGAATCGGATCACGAAAACCCAACACGTATCGTAGTGGTGCCTAAGTCAAACCGCGTTGACTGTGACTTGTTGATGAATCACTTGTTCGCTTCAACCGATCTTGAGCGTAGCTACCGTGTTAACTTGAACATGATTGGTTTGGATAACCGTCCTCAAGTTAAAGGTCTGGTACAAATTCTGTCTGAGTGGATTGAATTCCGTCGTACGACTGTCCGCCGTCGTCTACAACACCGCCTAGACAAAGTGATGGCTCGTTTGCACATCTTGGAAGGTTTGTTAGTTGCTTACCTAAACCTAGATGAAGTGATTGAGATCATTCGTACTGAAGACGATCCAAAAGCTGTGCTGATGGAGCGTTTTGGTATTACTGACATTCAAGCGGATGCAATTCTAGATACCAAACTTCGTCATCTAGCAAAACTAGAAGAGATGAAGATTCGTGGTGAACAAGACGAGCTAGAAAAAGAGCGTGAGAAGCTAGAGCAGCTATTAGGTTCTGAGCGTCGTCTAAACACACTACTGAAGAAAGAAATCAAAGCAGATGCAGAGAAATACGGCGATGACCGTCGTTCTCCATTGGTTGAGCGTGCAGAAGCAAAAGCGCTAACAGAACGTGACCTAGTACCAAGTGAGCCAATCACAGTGGTACTTTCAGAGAAAGGCTGGATTCGTCACGCGAAAGGTCACGATGTAGACGCAGAAGGCTTAAGCTATAAATCTGGTGATAACTACCTAGCGCATGCGCGTGGTAAGAGTAACCAGCAAGCGGTGTTCTTCGGTAGCGACGGTCGAAGCTACTCATTAGAGTCGCATTCATTGCCATCCGCTCGAAGCCAAGGCGAACCGATTACAGGTCGCTTGAATATCACTGCGGGTAGCAGCATTCGCCAAGTGATCATGGGTGAAGATGAGCAACTATGGCTAGTTGGCTCTGACGCGGGTTACGGCTTTGTATGTAAAGGCTCTGAGCTACTGTCTAAGAACCGAAGCGGTAAAGCCTTGGTGACGCTACCGGCCAACTCTGAGGTAATGACACCGAAGACGATTGCTGATTTGGATTCGGATGAAATTCTCGCAATTACCAACCAAGGCCGCATGTTGCTGTTCCCAATTAAAGACCTGCCGCAGTTGGCGAAAGGTAAGGGTAACAAGATCATCAACATTCCTGCCGCGAAAGCGAAAGAGCGTGAAGAGGTGCTTTCTCACTTGATGGCTCTACCACAAGGTGCTTCTCTAACGCTTTATGCGGGTAAGCGTAAGCTAGGTTTGAAACCTGCTGATCTTGAGAACTTCCGTGGTGAACGTGGACGTCGAGGTAGCTTACTACCACGAGGTCTACAGCGCGTAACGCGAATTGAAATCGAGATGGGCGGAAGCTCAGAAGTTTTAGAAGAACCAAGCGACAGCGAATAACGCACAAACAAAAATCCCAGCCAATGGCTGGGATTTTTTTATGCTTCTTGTTTGTCTTCGGCGATGGTGACTTTTAAATTCATTTCTTTACCCTTGCGGATAATTCCTACATCCACAGAGGTACCTGGGCGTAAGTCAGTAACGATGTCCATGACGCTCTGACGTCCTTGGACCTTTGTGCCGTTGATGCTGATGATGATGTCTTGCTTCTCAAAACCAGCCGCACTTGCGGGACCATTTGGATCTATACCAAGAACCACAATACCGCCAATGTGCTCGTTACCTAACAAGCGAGCAGTTACCGCATTAATATCTTGCCCATCAATACCGATATAACCACGGATCACGCGGCCATCAGCGATGATCTTCTGCATAATTTTGTTTGCTAGCGGCGCTGGAATGGCAAATGAGATACCGTAGGTCTCAAGGTCTGTCGCCTGTTGGAATGACGCGGTATTGATACCGACCAGTTCACCTTGAGTATTCACCAATGCGCCACCGGAGTTGCCCTCATTAATAGCGGCATCGGTTTGGATAAAGGCTTGGCGACCATCACTGATGGACGAGCGGCCTGTCGCAGAGATAATGCCGAAGGTAGTCGTCTGGCCCAAGTTGTATGGGTTACCAATGGCAAGCACCACATCACCCACTTGAGGTTTGTAGTCAGCATTTAATGGGATAACAGGCAGATTAGAGCCTTCAACACGTAAGATCGCAATGTCTGTACGCTTGTCTGTACCTACCAATTGAGCAGCAGCAACACGGCCATCTTGCAAAGCTACGACGATTTGGTCAGCTTGAGCGACAACGTGATAGTTGGTAATGATGTAACCTTTTTCGCTCACGATAACCCCAGAACCTAGTCCTTGAGTCGATAGCTTGCTGCGATCATTTTCCACATATTTGCGGCTGTAGATATTCACCACCGCAGGTGCTGCCTTTCTTACCGCTTGGTTAAAAGACACTTCTAGCGATGCGATATTGCTCGGTTGCGGGTCAACAAGGGCGGTTGGGATAACATTGCTGCGCAAAGATGGAACGGCGAGTAATACGATAACGGCAGTTGCTAAGCCTAAAAAGACAGAACGTAACAAAAAGCTAAGCATAACCTCTCCATGATTGAGCGCCCAATTGGCATAGAAAACTGAAGGATAGCATTACATTGAAAAATAACAAAAGGGCAAGACGCGATCGTCTTGCCCTTTTAAAAAACCATGACAAAAGAAGGAAAGTATTCGAGCGCTATCACTGATAAATATGTTGCTAGCGCTCGTTTGCTTTCTGCTATGTGATTGTTGAATGATGTCAATTAACGGATAACTAAGTAAACCGTCCGATCACCACGTTGAACGTTTATCGCGAGCACACCTTTGTGTTTTTCAACAATCGCGCGCAGTTCTGCTAAATTCTTCACACGCTTACGGTTAACACCAATAATGATATCGTCTTGCTCAAGTTGGTATTGTGCCGCTGGAGAGTTTTCAGCCACACTGGTCACCTTAACACCTTGGATTTTATCGCTTGGTGTCGTGTTGCTGAGTTCTGCACCTTTAAGGCCTTCGTGAAGCGTTTCCGCCTTCGCTTTCACATTGGTAGACTCACCTAACGTCACATCGAAGGATTTTTTCTTACCATCACGAATCACACCCAATGTGATCTCTTTGCCCGCACCGAGCGTTGCGACTTTTGCGCGTAACTCGGAGAAGGTATCAATCGACTTACCGTTTACGGAAGTAATCACATCACCAGCTTTCAGGCCTGCTTTATCTGCAGCGCTATCAGGCACTACTTGGCTAACAAACGCACCTTTACTCGATTCATAACCTAATGCTTCTGCCAGCTCTGAAGTGACTTCACCACCTTGTACGCCTAGCATGCCGCGTTTCACTTCGCCAAACTCTAGAATTTGGTCTGTTAAGTTTTTCATCATGTTAGATGGAATCGCAAAACCGATACCAACATTACCGCCATTCGGACCAAGAATCGCTGTATTGATACCGATCAGTTCACCATTGAGGTTAACTAAAGCACCGCCTGAGTTACCGCTGTTGATGGCCGCATCTGTTTGGATGAAGTTCTCGAAGTTCTCCACATTCAAGCCGCTTCGACCGAGTGCTGAGACGATACCCGAAGTGACGGTTTGACCAAGGCCAAACGGGTTACCAATCGCAACCGTGAAATCACCAACGCGTAGCTTGTCTGAATCAGCGACTTTAATCTGAGTCAGATCTTTTGCTTTCTCAAGTTTGAGTAGAGCAATATCTGACATTTCATCTCCACCCACTAATTCTGCATCGTACTCTCGACCATCGTACAAACGGACACGGATGTCATCAGCGCCTTTAATTACATGGTAGTTTGTGACGATTTGCCCTTTGTCCGCGTTAATAATAACGCCAGAGCCCAAGCCTCGGAATGGACGCTCACGAGTTTGCTCTGTTGGAAACTCAGGCCCAAAAAAGAACTGAAACTGCTCTGGGATACGGCTGGTTTGAACTTGTTTACCTTCAACCGCAATACTCACAACCGCAGGGGTCACTTTTTCGAGCATCGGGGCAAGGCTAGGTAACTGCTCCCCATCCACACTTAACGGCAGCGCCGCAGTCGCAGTAATTGGGGTGATGATTGAACCCAAGCTTAAAGATAGAACGGTTAGCGCAAGCAATGGTTTTTTCATCCAATAACTCCTCTTGAAACAGGTCTGTCAAAAAGAAATATCCGAACCGTTAGTTCTATACGGTTATTTAGTTATATAGGGATTAATTCGGATAATCAAAAGGTGGCGACAGCACACAGGTTGTTAGAGATGAGTTGCTTAAGAAAAGTTCAAAAAGGGTCAATACAAATTGATAAAAAATGTGTATGTATTGACCCAGTTAGGTAGGAAAGGGGGAGGATTATGACGCTTTAGCAGTGACAGCTTCTGGTGCGTCGATGATTTCTTTTTCCTGATCCTTTAAAAGACCTGTTGCGCCGTTGGCGTAGTCTTTTGGTTGTTCGTTGACGTCGGATTGGTCTTCTTCAATCTGTTCAGTCGACATAGCAGTCTTCTTATCGAACGGATTGTCTTGCTCAGGCAAGTTAGGCAGAAGTTCTGAAGACGTCTTCGCCATGTGTTGGTACAGCTTGGTATAGTCTTTACCTAAGGTATCCAACATTTCTGCAGTTTGTGCAAAGTGATCGACGAGCTCTTGACGTTGTTGCTCTAGCTCAAACTTGGCTGCTTCCAGCTCTTTTTGCACAGACTTTTGTTTTTTGTATTCGGGGGTGGTTAGTCTACTAATGACTACGCCTACGATTGTACCGACCAGCAAACCCACAATGGCATAAATCCAAGGCATAACTGCTCCTTATAGTTGTTTTAACAAGCCTTTTACTACTTAGTTACACGCGGTGCTAGTCCATGTTACTATGGCTTGAACAGCCGATAAAGAAAAATAGCGGTAAGTCTTCGGGGACTGATATCCACATCTCTCTATTCTCAAAGCTGACCCCGAGGTGACAATTTTTTCTGTACCTCTGATACGACTCAACGCCATGACACCATTACAACGATACCAACAAGACATAGCAGAGCATGGATTCCAGCGTGACGAAGCACAACATAATGCTGTCGTTGCTTTAGACAACCTTTACCATGCGATTGCAGAATTCCAGTCTGCGCCTATTCCTCAGCTTAGCACTTGGCAGAAATTACTGGGTAAAAAGCCTGAAATGCCAGAACCACCAAAAGGTCTGTACTTTTGGGGAGGGGTAGGGCGGGGTAAAACTTACCTCATGGATGCGTTTTTTGACGCCTTGCCGACAGAAAGAAAGATGCGCGTGCATTTTCACCGTTTTATGTATCGTGTGCATGATGAGCTCAAGCGTTTAGGTGAAGTGGAAAACCCGCTGTCAAAAGTGGCCGATTTATTCAAGAAAGAAGCGGATGTGGTCTGTTTTGATGAGTTCTTCGTTTCCGATATCACAGATGCGATGATTTTAGCGACCTTGCTGCAAGAGATGTTTAAGCGACAAATGATTTTGGTCGCGACGTCGAACATTGAACCAGAAAACTTGTATCGTAATGGCTTACAACGGGCGCGCTTTTTACCAGCGATAGCCATGATCATTCAGCGCTGTGATGTGCTTAATGTCGACAGTGGCGTGGATTACCGCCTAAGAACGCTGCAACAAGCCGAAATCTATCATTATCCGTTGGACGAGCAGGCATCTATTAATCTTAATACGTATTACCAACAGTTGATTGGTGAAAGAAAAGTTGCTGCATACAGCATCGAAATCAACCATCGAGAAGTGGCGGTAATAGAGGCCAGCGATGGCGTGCTACATGCTTCTTTTGAACAACTGTGTCAAACCCCACGTAGTCAAAACGATTACATTGAATTATCGCGTATTTACCATACCGTCTTGCTGGCGGACGTGAAGCAAATGGATAGCAAGATAGATGATGCTGCAAGACGCTTTATTGCATTGGTCGATGAATTCTACGAACGTAACGTTAAGTTGATTATTTCTGCTGAAGTTGCAATGGAGTTCCTTTATACACAAGGACAGTTAGAGTTCGAATTTAAACGTTGCTTGTCTCGACTGATAGAAATGCAGAGTCACGAATACCTTGCTAGAGAGCATCTGGCGTAAAAAACAGCAACTCATCTTAAAAAAGTGAAGAAAAAATTAGTGATTTGGCGCAAAAAAAGGTGATTTTTTCTTCGCTCTTCTCTATAATCCTGCGACCCACCGTTACTGCAGACCTGAATATCGAAGTTATTTCGGCATAGAAGGTCGAGAGTACCAACGACTCGAAGGGGTGATGACTGGGCTCTTAGACAGTGTGGGAACACAATACTGTGTTCCTTTAAAGTTTAAAATTTAATTAACGGGTTATTATTAGCATGAAAACTTTCGTTGCTAAACCAGAAACTGTAAAACGCGACTGGTATGTTGTAGACGCAGAGGGTAAAACTCTTGGCCGTCTAGCAAGTGAAATTGCATCTCGCCTACGTGGCAAACATAAAGCTGAATACACTCCTCACGTTGACACTGGTGATTACATCATCGTTATCAACGCTGAGAAAGTTGCTGTAACTGGCAACAAAGCTAAAGGCAAAGTGTACTACCGTCACTCTGAATTCCCAGGTGGTCTAAAATCTATCACTTTTGAAAAGTTGATCGATCGTAAACCTGAGATGGTTCTTGAGCTAGCAGTTAAAGGCATGCTTCCACGTGGTCCTCTAGGCCGTGCTATGTACCGTAAGCTTAAAGTTTACGCGGGCGCTGAGCACAACCATGTTGCTCAACAACCACAAGTACTAGACATCTAATTGGGGATTTCGAAAATGGCAGAGAATCAATACTACGGCACTGGCCGTCGCAAAAGCTCAGCTGCGCGTGTTTTCATCAAACCAGGCAGCGGCAACATCGTAATCAACAAGCGTAGCCTTGATGAGTACTTCGGTCGTCCAACTTCTCGCATGGTTGTTAAACAACCTCTTGAGCTAGTTGAACTAACTGAGAAGCTAGACCTATACGTTACTGTTAAAGGTGGCGGTATTTCTGGTCAAGCTGGTGCTATCCGTCACGGTATCACTCGCGCTCTTATGGAGTACGATGAGTCTCTACGTCCTACTCTACGTGCAGCTGGTTACGTTACTCGTGACGCTCGTTGCGTTGAACGTAAGAAAGTTGGTCTACGTAAAGCACGTCGTCGTCCACAGTTCTCTAAGCGTTAATTTCCTCTTATCGGAAATTTATGCTGTTCCAGAGTTACTTTGGAAACTGTGCATCAAAGCTCGGCTATATGCCGAGCTTTTTGTTTTCTGAAGTCTGAAAAAGTCCGTTTTTCCTTTCGCATTTGTTTTCACATTCTTGCTTAATATCCTCGCAACATTTGATCGTTTTATCTGCAAGTTTTTTGGTTTTCTTCGTGCTACAAAGCTGAGATAACAAAAGTGGAGGACTCCTTCACATTCTTGAAAGATCTTTCTATCTAATTGGCTGAAAACAGCCGAAATACAAGGCTTTTTATCTCGTTTCTAGCCATTCTTCGTTTCGCTTTCTTGTTACAAATCACATCTATTTTTTATAATTTTGCCGCTTTTGTGACGGCGTGAGCGATTTGCCTCACAATTGTTACAAAAAGGTAGCTTTATCTTGTCAAAAAGTAGGGTTTTCTTTATCATTTCACCCCAATAAATAGAACTAAATTCATTATTTGTTAGCCATGCTCTTATAAGCGGAATAATAACGATCCAAAGGGAGCAAATGGGAGAATGTTTGGATGAGCAACGCGCCTTTAAATAACGGTCGCAGGCGTTTTCTAACCGCTACAACGGCAGTTGTTGGTGGATTAGGGGCAGCTGCCGTCGCCGTGCCTTTTATCAAATCATGGAATCCGAGCGCCAAAGCAAAAGCTGCGGGTGCACCGGTGGAAGTGGATATCAGTAAAATCGAAGCCGGTCAGATGGTTCGTGTTGAGTGGCAAGGTAAGCCTGTATGGGTTGTACGTCGTACTCAAGAAGTGGTGGATAACCTAAAGAACATCGACGGACAGCTTCGTGACCCACAATCAGAAATGGAACAACAGCCAGTTTATGCTCAGAATGCGCATCGTTCGATCAAGCCTGAGTATTTCGTGGCAGTTGGCTTCTGTACTCACTTAGGTTGTTCACCGACCTATCTACCTGACACGTTCTCAGAGCAAGTCCAAGGCGTTAAGTCTGGCTTCTTCTGTCCATGTCATGGTTCTAAATTCGATATGGCTGGTCGAGTGTTCCAAGGTGTTCCTGCACCTCTGAACCTTGTGGTTCCTAAGCACATGTATTTGAGTGATACGAAGCTCATGATCGGTGTTGATGAGGGAGACGCATAATGCAAGCACTACTAGACTGGGTTGAAAAACGAATTCCCGCGATGAATGCTTATAAAAAGCATTTGTCTGAATACCCAATGCCTAAGAACTTCAACTTTTGGTACCTTTTCGGTTCTCTGGCAATGTTGGTACTGGTTAACCAAATCCTAACGGGTATCTGGTTAACAATGAACTACGTTCCATCTGGTGATGGTGCGTTTGCTTCTATCGAATATATCATGCGTGACGTTGATTACGGCTGGTTGTTGCGTTACATGCACTCAACTGGCGCATCAGCGTTTTTCGTTGTTGTTTACCTGCACATGTTCCGTGGTCTGATTTACGGTTCATACCAAAAGCCTCGTGAGCTACTTTGGATCTTCGGTATGTTGATCTTCTTGGTTCTAATGGCAGAAGCCTTCATGGGTTACCTATTACCATGGGGTCAGATGTCATACTGGGGTGCTCAGGTAATCATTTCTCTGTTTGGTGCGATTCCTGTCATCGGTGACGACTTAACACTTTGGATCCGTGGTGACTACATCATCTCTGGTGCAACGCTGAACCGTTTCTTCGCACTACACGTCATTGCACTACCTATCGTTCTACTTCTTCTTGTTGTGTTGCACGTATTGGCACTTCACGAAGTTGGCTCTAACAACCCGGATGGTATCGAGACTAAGCTACCAAAAGGTTCAATGGGCGACGATTACGAAACGCAATTCAAGTTCCACGATTACTACACGAAGAAATACGACATCATCGATTCGATTCCTTTCCACCCGTACGGTACGGTTAAGGACTTGGTTGGTGTCGCTGGTTTCTTGTTCTTCTTCTGTTACGTGCTGTTCTTCAACCCAGAGATGGGTGGATACTTCCTTGAGCCGCCTAACTTTGAAGCTGCAAACCCACTGAAGACACCTGAGCACATCGCTCCTGTATGGTACTTCACTCCGTTCTACGCAATCTTGCGTGCGGTTCCAGACAAACTATTGGGTGTAATCCTAATGGGTGCGTCAATTGCAGTACTGTTTGTTCTACCTTGGTTGGACCGTTGTAAAGTTCGTTCATACCGTTACCGTAGCAAACTGCACCTGTTGAATATTGTTCAGTTCACTATCGCCTTTATCGCTCTGGGTATTTTGGGTGCACTGCCGGCAACGCCGCTGTACACAATTCTGTCTCAGATCTTTAGCTTGTGTTACTTCATGTTCTTTGTACTGCTGTTCTTCTACAGCAAAAATGAAGCAACCAAACCATTACCAGAGAGGGTGACATTCAAATGAAGAAGTGGATTGTAATTCTATTTGCTATGTTGCCATCTCTCGCGATGGCAGCGGGTGCCAACGTACCTCTAGACAAGGCGAACGTGGACCTATCGGATAAAGCTTCGCTACAAAACGGCGCGAAGCTATTCATGAACTACTGTTTTGCTTGTCACTCAACGCAATACCAGCGTTACGAGCGAGTAGCGACAGACTTGGATATTCCTGCTGACCTAATGAAGGAAAACCTGATTTTTGATCCTGAAGCGAAAATCGGTGACCTAATGGTAAATGCGATGCCTGCGAAGCAAGCGGGTGATTGGTTTGGTGCGCCGCCACCGGATCTAACACTTGTTGCCCGAGTTCGTGGTGCAGACTGGCTATACACTTACCTGCGCTCTTTCTATGTTGACCCATCTCGCCCATTCGGCGTGAACAACATTGTTTTCCCAAGTGTCGGTATGCCGCACGTTCTTGAAGAACTTCAAGGCATCCCGACACCAGTTTACGGTACAAAAGTTGTGGATGGTGAAGAAGTACAAGTGGTTGTTGGTACTGAAACTAACGGCACGGGTGAGCTAAGCTCTGGCGAGTATGATAAAGCAGTTGGCGACCTAGTGAACTTCCTAGTTTACTCCGGTGACCCAGTTCAGCTAGAGCGTCATGCGCTTGGTTGGTGGGTAATGGGCTTCCTAGTTCTACTAACAATTGTTGTCGTGATGCTCAAGAAAGAGTATTGGCGTGATGTGCATTAATTGTGCTATCATACCGTGCTAATTCCCAATTTTAATTGACGAATAATGGAGGCTTAGCCTCCATTATTTTTATTTGTAAGTGTGCTGGAGGGCTCCATGGCTGTAGCTGCCAATAAACGTTCTGTGATGACTCTTTTCTCAAGTGCATCAGATTTGTATAGCCATCAGGTTCGCATCGTATTAGCTGAAAAAGGCGTAAGTGTTGAAGTTGAGCTTGTTGATGAAGCTAACCTTCCTGCTGAGCTTGTGGAACTGAACCCATACAAGTCAGTACCAACTCTTGTGGACCGTGAGCTAGCTCTTTACGATTCAAAAATCATCATGGAGTACTTGGACGAGCGTTTCCCTCATCCACCTCTAATGCCTGTTTACCCAGTTGCTCGTGGTAACAGCCGTCTGATGATGTACCGTATTGAACGCAACTGGTACTCACTAGCTGAAAAGGTTGTTAAAGGTAACGCGGAAGAATCAGAAAAAGCACGTACTAAACTACGTAACGATCTTCTGACTCTTGCACCAATCTTTGCAGAATACGAATACTTCATGAGTGAAGAGTTCAGCCTAATCGATTGTTACCTAGCTCCACTATTGTGGCGTCTACCTCAACTAGGTATCGACCTTGTAGGCCCTGGTTCTAAAGAGATCAAAGTTTACATGAACCGTGTATTTGAACGTGATTCATTCCTTGCTTCTCTAACTGAAGCTGAACGTGAAATGCGTCTAGTTCGCTAAGCGATTTAGATAACACGTTATGGATATTGCAAAAATGACTGCTCGCCGTCCGTACATGCTTCGCGCATTCTACGAGTGGCTAGTAGACAATGACTTAACTCCACACTTGGTGGTTGATGCAACCATGCCAGGTGTGCGTGTACCAGTTGAGTTTGTTCAAGATGGTCAAATCATCTTGAACATTGCTCCACGTGCTGTTGGTCAACTTGAGTTGGGTAATGATGCGATTACCTTCCACGCTCGTTTTAGTGGTCGTCCGCATTCGGTTATCGTGCCTGTTTACGCTGTACAAGCGATTTACGCACGTGAGAATGGTGCTGGCACTATGTTTGAACCAGAAGAAGCATACACCCATATTGAAGAGGAAGGGATTGTCGAAGAAGAGCAGTCTCCAACCTTCACCACGGTGAATGAAGAACCTGAAATCGTGGACTCTGAGTCTGAAGAGGAAGAAACACCTCGCCCGAAAGGCAGACCAAGCTTACGAGTTATCAAATAAAAAAAGCAGCGTCGATACGCTGCTTTTTTCTTATCTAATCAAGCCTTTATCACAGGCCTAGTCACTTATCCCAGCTCGCTTTTTCTGTTTCTTCTGGGACTGTGTTTGCTGCTTCTGGCTCTTCAACTTCTAGAGGTTTTTTATCACCATATTGGAAGCCTTTGATTACTTGTTTTACGCCTGAGATATTGCGTGTAACCTCTGTTGCTCTCTCACTTTGTTCTGGCGTTACATAACCAAATAAGAATACATCACTGTCTTCAGTGATGACTTTCACTTTCACGCCATTAAGCTCACTGTCGGTAAGCAGTGCTGATTTCACTTTAGTCGTGATCCAGCTGTCGTTACTGATTTGTGTCACGCTCAAAGGCTCTTTTTGCTTAATTTGGTTATGGATGTTCTTCACACCATTTACTTCACGAGCTTTGCTTTCAAACTCGTTGATGAGGTCTTGAGTTGGGGCTTGGCCCATTAATACGACAGTACCGTTGTATGAGCTTGCAACTACGCGTGCTTTGCCTTTGAAAGGGGCTTTATTGCCAATTGCAGCGACTTCGAATTCGATGTTGTTGTCTTGCCAAATTTCTTTGGTCGTGCGCGTATCTGTAACGAGATTGGCAGTGGTTGCTGCCCCTGCAATAAACAAACCTGCACAGCCGCTCATGCTCAGCGCTGCACACAAAATGACAAGACTACGTATCATAATTCTAAACTCTCAATTCGGTTATTCTTCGTGAGCTGGGAAAAGTACTTGGTCGATTAGATCACACAGACAATGAAGTGTCACCATGTGTACTTCATGAATGCGCGCTGTACGATGTGATGGGATGCGGATTTCAACATCATTCTCACCAAGCAGGCCAGCCATTTCACCACCGTCTTTACCCGTTAGGGCGATGATGGTCATATCGCGTGTTACAGCTGCTTCCATCGCTTTAAGTACGTTTTTGCTGTTACCACTGGTCGAAATGGCTAATAAAATGTCGCCAGGCTGACCAAAGGCGCGTACTTGCTTAGAGAAGATCTCTTGGTAGTGGTAATCGTTCGCTACAGCAGTCAATGTTGTGTTATCTGCTGTTAAAGCCATTGCTGGAAGGCTAGGGCGCTCAGTTTCGAATCGGTTCAAAAGGCAAGAGACAAACTGTTGCGAGTTCGATGCACTGCCACCGTTGCCACAGCATAGGATTTTGTTGCCATTAAGTAGGCTCGACACCATAGCTTGAGCGGCGTGAGTAATGGCATCTGGCAACGCTTCTGCTGCCGCAATTTGAATTTGAATACTTTCTGTAAAACTGTCTTTAATGCTGTCTAGCATCGTTTATCCTTCAGAGATTGCATTTTGTATCCAGTTGATGTCTCGACCATTGTCGTGAATAGCGACCACATCAAACCGATAATCGATATTGTACGCCGAGCGTTTTTGCTGGCTTAGCCAAATTTGGGCTGTTTTGACTAGTTTACGCATTTTTGCGCGGGTGACCATTTCTGCTGCTGAGCCAAAGCTATCATTCTTACGATATTTGACCTCAACAAAGACGATAGTTTCACCTTGTTGGAAGATTAAATCAATTTCACCGACTTTAGTCAGAAAATTTTGATCTAAAAAGCGCAAACCCTGGCGCTGCAAATATCGCTTCGCCAGGGTTTCGTATTGATTGCCGATTTGTCGCTTACTAAAGAGCCCCACGCTCGGCCCAGTCTAACTCACGTTGTACTACACAGTTGTTGTTGATACTTAATACACCTGTTTGACCATCAACTGAGTAGCCCGGTAGTAACTTCATTTGCGGTAACTCACCAAGCAGTTTGTATGCGTCCATACCTAATGCTTCTAAGCGTTTTTCCATATTGGATTGATCTGGCCATAGCTCATTCATTTGTGTCGCGATGGTTGGATCTGGATTGATTAACATCGGAATGTCGCTGTACGCCACGCCTGATAGATCTTCGTAAGTTGCGCCACCACTGTTACTGCGAGAGTTAGAGAACAACTTAGGTGGTTTTGCATCAGGGTTAATCGCGACTTCGATAAATGGCTTGATCAACGTCAGTTCGGAACTGCGTGCGACAATATATACCGCATCCACATCACGACGACTACGAGGTTGGCTCTCTAAAGAGATGCGCATCAGAGACTGCATTTGTGCGATGCGTTGCTGACTCTCTTGTAAGCCAAATACACCATTAATGTTCTTTTGCAGTTGGCGTTTATCACCAAAGTAACTAGTCGCAACTTTGTTTGAGCTGTATTTGCTCCACTCTTCATTAAACGCTTCAACAACACGCTGACCATAAGCTCCGTTTGGCGCTAAGATCATTGGGAATTGGTAGCCTTGGCTGAATAGGTACTTGGCTGCCTGTGCAACTTCTTGCTCTGGAGAAAGTGCTAGGTAACACATGTCTGTGCCAGCTTGCACTTCTTCCGGAATGTTAAGTGCCAATGTTGGAATTTTCACGCCTGTTTCGGAACCGTCTAATGTCGCTTGTAGCTTCTCTACGTTTTCTTTTTGTAGAGGACCAACGACAA
The DNA here is from genome assembly GCF_905175355.1 of Vibrio sp. B1ASS3. Lineage (NCBI taxonomy): Bacteria > Pseudomonadati > Pseudomonadota > Gammaproteobacteria > Vibrionales > Vibrionaceae > Vibrio > Vibrio sp. B1ASS3. The sequence goes on along the minus strand of NZ_HG992742.1, from coordinate 3,497,986 downwards.
AATCGATGTTCTCATTGATTAAGCGCTGTTTGATTTGATCGGCGCTGTAAGCGTGTGTATCAATCACCGTCAGCGTCGCACTTGGATCTCGTGCTTGGTCGTTCATCATCGCAAAGATGAAACCATCGCGGATCAGTTGTGCTTGCGGAGCAAATTTACCCGTTAGCGGTAACAGAAGCGCTGTGTTGTTTGGTTTCACAATCTCTAACGAGAGGATGTTTTGAATTTCTGCAGGAGTATAAACCGCTGCTGGATGTGAAGGGTTTTCACTTAACCAGTGCTCAAGCGTGTTTTTAAGCTGAGGAATATTGCTCGATAACGTTTTTGCATAGATCGCTAATTGTAGCCAACCATCTAGTACGTCTTCGCTTGGTTCAGTTTGCAATGCCGTCAGTTCATTTTCAGAGTAACTGCCGAAGTTCATCCAAATACGGCTAGAGATCTCACGTTGCTCTGCTGATGACGCGTATTGACCTTCGGCTACCAATTGGCGGTTTGCTTCAAACGGTTGGTTTAAGCTTTGGTAAGCGTCCGCGCGCAACTCGTAGTAGTCTTTCCACTGTTCGCTTGGCAGTTTCCACCAAGGTTTAAAGTTCAGCCCTTGCAGCAATTGTGAGTATTTACCTTGCTTTTGCTGTAAGGTCGCACGAGCCAATTGCCACTCAGCCTGTTGAACTTCGCTCAGTTGCTGACGAGAAAGACGTTTGATTAACAGCTCAGCTTGGTCTAACTCATTTGCTTGGATTGCCGCTTTGGTTGCCATGATCAACCAGTCGTTTTGTAGGCTACCTTCGGTGCTATCAGCTTGAATCATGTAGTTCTGAACAGACTGTGTCGGCTCAAGTGTAATATCTACGCTATCTGGTTGTCGCGGACCTGAAGAACAGGCGGCGAGCGTAATTGCCAGTGCAACAGGAGTGAGTAAGCGTGGTACACTGAGTCTCTTATGGTTCATCATTGCCGTGAGTTCTCTATAATTTTGTACAAAATTGTCTCTATATTAATCGTTGAAGTGATGGTAAACAAATGACAGATAAAAATAAGTTGCCGAATGAGGGGCCAACTCTATACATCGTACCGACTCCAATCGGAAATTTAGCGGATATCACTCAACGTGCTATCGAAGTTCTGTCGAATGTGGACATCATTGCCGCTGAGGATACTCGACATACAGGCAAATTACTGTCTCACTTCAATATCCAAACCAAAACTTTTGCGCTGCATGATCACAACGAGCAACAAAAAGCACAAGTTCTAGTTGAAAAGCTACTGTCAGGTCAGTCTATCGCATTGGTTTCTGACGCTGGTACGCCGCTAATAAGCGATCCAGGATACCATTTGGTGACAAAATGTCGTCAAGCGGGCGTAAGAGTTGTGCCTCTTCCTGGTGCGTGTGCGGTCATCACTGCGTTAAGTGCTTCAGGTCTACCATCTGACCGATTCAGTTTCGAAGGCTTCTTACCACCGAAAAGTAAAGGTCGTAAAGACAAGTTCTTGGAGATTGCTTCTGTTGAACGTACTTGTATCTTCTACGAATCTCCGCATCGTATTTTAGACTCTCTACAAGATATGTTAGACGTTCTTGGTACAGAACGTGAAGTGGTATTGGCTCGTGAACTAACCAAAACCTTTGAAACTATTCAAGGAATGCCTCTTGGTGAGTTGATTGAGTGGGTGAAGAGTGACGATAACCAACAACGTGGCGAGATGGTATTACTGATTCATGGTCACCGAGATTCAACGGAAGAGAGCCTACCTGATGAAGCGACGCGTACATTGGGCATCTTGACTAAAGAGTTACCATTGAAGAAAGCCGCTGCGCTTGCCGCTGAAATCTACAGTTTGAAGAAGAATGCTTTATACAAGTGGGGCTTGGAGAATTTGGGGTAAAAGCTTCTAGAACGAACGCCGGCACTTTGGAAACGCTTCGCTTCTGGAGGTGAGACTCGAGAATATAGCGGTCTCAATCCTGCGCTCAGCTATCAATATATCCCAAGACGTTCATTTATCTTAAGGGAATTTCTGTTTGAAAGGAGAACCATCAACTCGGTTCTCCTTTTTATTTTTTAAGCTTACCTACAACGTTCTCTCTTCGGGGTATCGTGCTCCCGGTTCTCTAATCCGGCAATGCAATGTTCCCCAAATTTAAGTATTCTTGTTTGTTTTCTGAGCAATTAACATCCTCATTTCATCATATCTGTGATCTCACTAGACTCAGAAGGGATAACTCTATACAATCCGCCATCGGAGCTGACTGGGTAGTCGCTGCTTTGTTGATGTCCTTCGGGAGACTGACGTCGAAGTCCCTTTGGGAGACTGACGTTGACGTCCTTCGGGAGACTGACAAAGGGGAGGAAAGTCCGGGCTTCATAGAGCAAGGTGCCAGGTAACGCCTGGGGGGCGCAAGCCTACGACAAGTGCAGCAGAGAGAAGACCGCCGATGGCCTTAGGGCACAGGTAAGGGTGAAAGGGTGCGGTAAGAGCGCACCGGACGACTAGTAATAGTTCGTAGCAGGGTAAACTCCACCTGAAGCAAGACCAAATAGGCCTCCACATTGCGTTGCTCGCGTAAGGAGGCGGGTAGGTTGCTCGAGCCAGTGAGTGATTGCTGGCCTAGACGAATGGCTACCGCCGCGCAAGCGGAACAGAACCCGGCTTATGTGTCGGCTCCACCTATTCGAGACCCATCCCTACTTCGGTAGTGATGGGTTTTTTGCATTTTATTGACGCAAACTATGTCATTACCAATAAACTTGGCGCTGAATCACGTCTAACTTTAGACTTGAGGTGGCGATGATGTGGGAAATCAGTACACTAAAGAATCGCTTCAAGATCATTCAACGAGAAAGCTATGACCGAAACATTTCAACATATCTCAGTGTTATTAAATGAATCCATTGATGGCTTGGCTATCAAACCCGATGGTATCTATATCGATGGAACATTTGGCCGTGGCGGTCACAGCAGAACTATCTTGTCGAAGCTCGGGGAGAATGGTCGTCTATACAGTATCGACCGTGATCCACAGGCTATCGCAGAAGCGAGCAAAATCGACGACCCTCGTTTTACCATCATTCATGGTCCATTTTCTGGTATGGCGAAGTACGCAGAAGAATACGGTTTAGTTGGTAAAGTTGACGGTGTCCTGCTTGATCTTGGCGTGTCTTCTCCACAGTTAGATGATGCTGAGCGTGGCTTTAGCTTTATGAAAGATGGTCCACTAGATATGCGTATGGACCCAACATCAGGTATCCCCGTTTCTCAATGGTTGATGGAAGCGGATTTGGATGACATTACTTGGGTCATTCGCGAGTTCGGTGAAGACAAACACGCACGTCGCATAGCGAAAGCGATTGTGGCATACCGCGAAGATGAAGAAAATGAGCCGATGGTTCGTACTGGTCAGCTAGCAAAACTGATCTCAGATGCGGCACCAAAAAGCTTTAAAGAGAAAAAACACCCAGCAACCCGTGCTTTTCAGGCTTTTCGCATTTACATCAACAGTGAATTAGAAGAAATTGATACAGCACTAAAAGGCGCGGCAAGCATTTTGGCTCCTGAAGGACGTTTGTCTGTGATCAGTTTCCACTCATTGGAAGATCGCATGGTGAAACGCTTTATTCGTAAAGAGAGTAAAGGTCCAGAAGTGCCACACGGTATCCCAATGACAGAAGAGCAGATTCGTGCTCTGGGTAGTGCAAACATGAAGCCTGTTGGTAAAGCTATCAAACCAACTAAGCAAGAAATTGACATGAACCCGCGTTCTCGAAGCTCAGTGCTAAGAATTGCAGAAAAGCTTTAATTATTATGACGAAAACCACTCCTAACCTTGCTAAGTTGATAGCGACGGATTTGATTACCGTCGGTCGCTGGTCGTTGTTGTTGATGATTTTGATCTTCGCAACCGCAATGGGAGTGGTGTTTGCAACCCACCATGCGCGTCAAGCGATCACTGAAAAAGATCATACATTGGTTGAGCGGGAGCGATTGGACAGCGAATGGCGCAACCTAATGTTGGAAGAAACAGCTCTCGCAGAACACAGTCGCGTTCAAGACTTGGCAAAGAAGGATCTTGAAATGAAACGACCAGATGGCGATAAAGAAGTGGTTATCACGTTAAAATGATTGGAAAAAAAGCCAAATCTAAACAAGGAAATACGCGCAAGCCTGCTGCGAAAGAAAAAAAAGTAGCTGCGGCAAAACCGCAACCCACCAAAGAACCTAAAGAAGCAGAAGTCGTTGAAGAGCCCGAGTCGTTTTTGATTCGCTGGCGCTTTCAGTTACTGCTGTTTTTTGTCTTCTGTGCCTTTGCTCTTCTCGTTGGGCGAGTGGCCTATATTCAAATTATCGAGCCTGATAACCTGATCAAGCAAGGTGACCTTCGTTCTGTCCGCGTTAAAGCTATTCCTTCGGCGCGCGGTATTATCTCTGATCGTAACGGCGAGCCTCTCGCGGTGAGTGTTCCTGTTGAGGCTGTTTGGGCTGATCCTAAGACCATCTTCAAAGAAGGCGCTTTGCAGCAAACTAAGAGCTGGTACGCACTCGCTGATGTACTTGGTTTGGATCGTCAAGGCCTGATCAACAAAATCAAGAAAAACGAAAAGCGCCGCTTTATCTATCTACAACGCCAAGTTAGCCCAGCGATGGCGAACTACATTCGTGAACTCAAACTACCTGGTGTTGGCTTGAAGTCGGAATCTCGTCGTTATTACCCGGCCGGTGAGGTTAGTGCTCACTTAGTTGGTGTAACTGGCATTGATGGCCACGGCCTAGAAGGCGTGGAACGAAGCTACGACGAATGGTTAACGGGCGCAGCGGGCAAGAAAACCATCCGTAAAGACCGTTATGGGCGCGTGGTAGAAAACATTGCTCTTAAAGAGAAACAAGAAGGTAAACCACTGCAACTGACAATTGATCAGCGCATTCAAGCGGTGGCGTATCGTGCTATCAAGCAGGCTGTAGCCGATCACCGTGCAACATCTGGATCGGTTGTGATTCTTGACGTTAAAACGGGTGCGGTTCTCGCGATGGTGAATGCACCTTCTTACAACCCGAATAACCGCAGTGATTGGCAAAGTTACAAAATGCGTAACCGTGTGATTACTGACTCATTGGAACCTGGCTCAACCATTAAGCCTTTTGTTGTTTTGGCCGCATTAGAAAATGGGGTAGCAGACAAAGATACGATCGTTGATACGGGTAACGGTATTCTTCAACTCGGTGGTAGCCGCGTTCGTGATGCGCCAAAAGTCGGCAAAGCGAGCCTAACTACCATTCTAAAGAAATCGAGTAACATCGGTGTGACCAAGCTGGCGATGCAAATGCCGGTTGAAGCTTTACTTGGATTGTACAGTTCTGTTGGTCTTGGCGAGTTGTCAGGTTTGAACTTGGTTGGTGAAGTGGTGGGTATTTTCCCGAGCCGCTCGCGTTGGTCTCCAATTGAGCGCGCAACCATCTCGTTTGGTTATGGTCTGTCAGTTACGCCAATCCAGTTAGCGCATGCCTATGCGACGTTGGGTAACTTGGGTAAATATGAGCCGATTCATATCATCGAAAGTAACGACAATGATATGGCACGCCAAGTCGTGAGCAAAGAGAATGCTCGTCTCGTCTTAGACATGCTTGAAACGGTAACGCAAAAAGGCGGCTCTGCTCGTCGTGCTGCGGTTCCTGGTTACCGAGTCGGTGCCAAAACAGGTACTGCGCGTAAGGCAAGTGCAGGTGGCTATAGTGATGAGTACATCAACTATACAGCAGGTGTTGCGCCAGTAAGTGACCCACGTTTAGCGCTTGTGGTTGTGGTTAATGAACCACAAGGTGACGACTACTACGGTGGTTCGGTAGCCTCGCCGGTTTTCTCTGAAATCATGAAAGGCGCACTGCAAATTCTGAACGTTGCCCCTGACGAAAATAAATTCCAACAGTAGGCTTATTAGCGTACTGAGAAACAAAATGAAGAAAGCTGAGCTAATGCTCGGAGAATAAATATGACTAAAGCCATCAGTATGGACACGCTGCTTTCCACTTGGGTCGATTGCCCGAGTTTGTCGTCCATTCTTGTTTCTGAATTGGAACTCGACAGTCGACGAGTTCAATCTGGAACAACCTTTGTAGCTATCATTGGCCATGTTGTGGATGGGCGTAAATTTATCCCAACCGCAATTCAGCAAGGTGCGAATGCGGTGATTGCTCAAGCTTGTGAGCAAAAAGCGCATGGCACGATTGAGATTGTTGATGATGTTCCAGTGATTTACCTTGATGCGCTGGATAAGTGCCTATCTGAAATTGCAGGTCATTTGTATACCTACCCAACGATGGATTTGATTGGTGTCACTGGCACCAACGGCAAAACCACCATCACTCAGCTGATTGCTCAATGGATTGATTTGGTCGGTTCAAAAGCGGCGGTAATGGGAACCACGGGAAATGGCTTTCTCGACAACCTACAAGAAGCTGCGAATACTACGGGCAACGCCGTTGAAATCCAAAAAACACTGTCTTCGCTCGCTGAACAAAAAGCACAATACACGGCGCTTGAAGTTTCTTCCCACGGTTTAATTCAAGGTCGCGTTAAAGCGCTGTCTTTTGCCGCAGGCGTGTTCACTAACCTGAGCCGTGATCATCTTGATTACCATGGCACGATGGAAGAGTATGCCAATGCCAAGCTGACGTTGTTTACCGCCCATCAATGCGAGCATGCGATCATCAATGTCGATGACATGGTGGGAGCGTCGTGGGCAAAACAACTGACTAACGCGCTTGCTGTATCTCTCAAGCCAAACAATGAATTTTCTCAAAGCGTATATGCAAACCACATCGCTTATGCTGAATCTGGTATCACGATTGAGTTTGATGGCAAATTCGGTGAAGGTACTTTGCATGCACCACTTATCGGTGAGTTCAATGCAGCGAACCTGATGTTGGCATTCACAACGTTACTTAGTCTCGGTTTCAGCAAGCAAGATTTACTGGTAACGGCAGGCCAATTGCAGCCCGTTCTTGGCCGCATGGAACTGTTCCAAGCTGACGACAATGCCAAAGTAGTGGTGGATTACGCTCACACGCCTGACGCACTAGAAAAAGCCCTGCAAGCATTGCGTGTGCATTGCCAAGGTGAGCTTTGGGCTATCTTCGGCTGTGGTGGTGACCGTGATGCTGGTAAGCGCCCAATGATGGCGGAAATTGCCGAGCGTTTGGGTGACAAAGTGGTACTTACCGATGACAACCCTCGTAGCGAAGATCCAGCGCTGATCATGAAAGACATGTTGGCAGGTTTAACGAAACCAGCTGAGGCGATTGTGCAACATGACCGTTTTAAAGCGCTGTCTTACGCACTTGAGCATGCTTCTTCGCAAGACATTATCCTTCTGGCCGGTAAAGGTCATGAGGACTACCAAATTCTAAATTCTGGAACCATCCATTACTCTGACCGCGAGTCAGCCATGACACTATTGGGGCTTTCATCATGATCACAGTAACGCTTTCTCAAATTGCCGACATCACTGGCGGTGAACTGGTTGGCAACGACCTCTCCATTGAATCTGTTTCGACCGACACTCGAGCTATCGAACAAGGTGCTTTGTTTGTTGCTTTGGTTGGAGAGCGTTTTGATGCTCACGATTTCTGCCAACAAGCGGTTGAATCGGGCGCGGGTGCTTTATTGGTACAAAAAACGCTTAATGTGAATGTGCCTCAAGTCGTTGTTGCCGATAGTAAGGTAGCATTAGGTCAAGTGGCAGCTTGGATTCACCAAGCATGCCAAACGCCGACGGTCGCGATCACAGGTAGCTGCGGTAAAACCACCGTGAAAGAGATGGTTGCCAGTATTTTGCAGCTAAAAGGCAAAGTGCTATTTACTGCAGGTAACTTCAACAATGACATTGGCGTGCCACTGACGTTGCTGTGCTCTCAACAAGACGATGACTACGCAGTGATTGAGCTGGGTGCGAACCATATTGGTGAAATTGAATACACGACTCAACTGGTTAAGCCTGACATCGCGATGGTAAACAACGTGGCGGCAGCGCACCTAGAAGGGTTTGGTTCTATTGATGGCGTTAAACAAGCTAAAGGTGAAATCTACCAAGGGCTAGCTGCTGGTGGCATTGCGATTGTTAACTTAGACAGCAATGGTGAAGCCAAGTGGGACCGAGTGTTAGCAGATAAGAAAGTCATTACTTTTTCACAAAATAATACTGGCGCAGATTTCTACGCTTCTAACATCGTGTTGAACGCTGCAGGCGAAGCAAGCTTTGACCTACATATCGCAGCAACTTCACAAGAAATTGAACTGTCTCTGGGTATTATTGGTCAACACAACGTGGCGAATGCGATTGCTGCTTCTATCATCGCGTTGCAATTTGGCGCAACCTTGGAAGAGGTTCGAACAGGTCTGAAGCACTTAAACAAGGTCAAGGGCCGTGTTGAAGTGGAAGAGCTTAGCGATAAAGTCAAATTGATTGATGATAGCTACAACGCGAGCGTTCCCGCAATGAAAGCGGCGGTAGATCTATTGTCGGCTTTTCAGGGACAACGTTGGTTGATTTTAGGCAATATGGCGGAGTTGGGTGAGGAAAGTCTTGCACTTCATCGTCAAGTCGGGGAACATGCTGCCCCACAAAAATTTGAACATGTTCTCACGTATGGTGCAGATGCGAAGGTCATTAGCGAGCTTTGCGATGGCATCCATTTCGAAACACATCAAGAGATGATTGACTACATCAAGCAGCATCTAGACCAAGCGGGTCCTGAACACCACACAATGCTGGTGAAAGGCGCGAACGGTGCACGTATGTTTGAAGTCGCTGCTGCTTTGAAGGAGTATTATTAATGATTATTTGGCTTGCCGAGCTGCTACAGCCATACCTATCTTTTTTCCGATTGTTTGAATACCTGTCTTTTCGAGCAATCCTCAGCGTACTTACCGCTCTAGGTCTCTCTCTATGGATGGGACCTATCATGATCAAGCGTCTACAGATGCTCCAAATTGGTCAGGTTGTTCGTAACGAAGGTCCAGAATCCCACTTTAGCAAACGTGGTACCCCAACAATGGGCGGTATCATGATTTTGGCTGCTATCTCTATCACTATTCTTTTATGGACTGACCTATCGAACCCATACGTATGGGCGGTACTGACGGTTCTGCTTGGCTATGGTGCAATCGGCTTTGTCGATGATTATCGTAAGGTCGTGCGTAAGAACACTGACGGTCTGATTGCTCGTTGGAAGTATTTTTGGCAATCATTAATTGCGTTTGTAGTGGCGTTTGCGTTGTACGCTTACGGCAAAGACACTGCAGCAACTCAACTTGTCGTGCCGTTCTTTAAAGACATCATGCCGCAACTTGGTTTGATGTACATTATCCTGACTTACTTTGTAATCGTGGGTACCAGTAACGCGGTAAACCTAACCGATGGTCTAGATGGTTTGGCTATCATGCCAACGGTTCTCGTTGCGGCTGGCTTTGCGGTGATTGCATGGGCGACGGGTAACGTTAACTTCTCTGAATACCTTCACATTCCTTACCTACCGCACGCTTCTGAATTGGTTGTGGTATGTACGGCAATTGTTGGTGCAGGTCTTGGTTTCTTGTGGTTTAACACTTACCCAGCACAAGTTTTCATGGGCGATGTGGGCTCACTAGCACTTGGCGGTGCGCTTGGCACAATCGCAGTATTGGTTCGTCAAGAGCTAGTACTCGTGATCATGGGCGGTGTATTTGTAATGGAGACACTATCGGTAATTCTACAGGTAGGTTCTTACAAACTGCGCGGTCAGCGTATTTTCCGCATGGCTCCGATTCACCACCACTACGAATTAAAAGGTTGGCCAGAGCCTCGCGTAATCGTGCGCTTCTGGATTATTTCTATGGTTCTTGTTCTGATTGGTCTAGCGACACTGAAAGTGCGTTAATCGCACTTTCCAAGAACAAGACAAATTGCGTGATCAAATATGGAACGTTGGCAAAACATACATAAGGTCGTCGTTGTAGGGCTCGGTATTACCGGGCTCTCTGTCGTTAAACACCTTGCAAAAAATCAGCCGCAACTGGCGGTTAAAGTCATCGATACACGTGCGAATCCACCGGGTGCGGAGCGTTTACCTGAGCAGGTAGAGTTGCACAGCGGCAGTTGGAATACACAGTGGTTGGCAGATGCTGACCTAGTGGTGACTAACCCTGGCATCGCACTGGCAACGCCAGAGATTCAAACCATTATTGCTAAAGGTACACCCGTCGTTGGTGATATCGAACTTTTCGCGTGGGCCGTCGATAAGCCAGTTATTGCGATTACCGGATCTAATGGTAAAAGCACAGTAACAGACCTAACCGGCGTGCTAGCAAAAGCTGCTGGGTTAACGGTCGGTGTTGGTGGCAACATCGGGGTTCCTGCTCTCGATTTGCTAGAGCAAGACGCAGATTTGTATGTACTTGAACTGTCTAGCTTCCAACTAGAAACCACATCAAGCTTGAAGCTTAAAGCCGCGGCGTTTCTAAACCTTTCGGAAGACCACATGGACCGTTATGAGGGTATGGCGGACTACCGACAAGCTAAGCTGCGCATTTTTGATAATGCAGAACTGGCAGTGGTTAATCGTGATGATCGAGAAACCTTCCCTGAGACTGAAACACCGTTGGTGACGTTTGGTAGTGATGAACAAGCATACGGCCTTGAAGTTGACGGTAACCGTACTTGGCTGCTTGATCATGGCCAGCGTGTGATTGCCAGTGATGAATTGAAGTTGGTTGGTAAGCACAACCTTGCTAACGCACTTGTGGTGCTTGCTTTGCTTAAAGCGGCGGGTGTGGATTATCACAAATCATTGAATGCACTGAAAACTTACACGGGTTTGACACATCGATGCCAAGTGGTTGCGGATAATCGTGGCGTAAAATGGGTGAATGACTCAAAAGCAACCAATATTGCGAGCACTATGGCTGCACTCTCTGGCCTTGAATCAACGGGTAAACTTTACTTACTCGTTGGTGGTGTCGGAAAAGGTGCGGACTTCACTCCATTAAAACCGATCTTTGCAACGCTGAACCTACAATTGTGCTGCTTCGGTGCAGATGGCGATGAATTTATGCCACTGCATGAATCAGCAACTCGTTTCGACACCATGGAAGATGTGATTCAACAGATATCTTCGCAGTTAAAAACGGGCGATATGGTGATGCTGTCTCCGGCATGTGCTAGCTTTGATCAATTCGACAACTTTATGGCAAGAGGTGACGCATTTGCAGCTCTTGCTGAGAAATACGCATAATTAAAGGTCACACACTTCGTGGGTTTAGGTAACGTTAAACGCAGCATTGGCACTTGGCTTAAGCATCCTGCACCAGAGGCGCTCTTTGATCGTCAACTTGTCTGGATTGCGCTGGGTTTGATGTTAACTGGCTTGGTGATGGTGACATCAGCATCATTTCCTATCAGCTCACGTTTGACGGATCAGCCATTTCACTTCATGTTCCGTCATGCCACGTTTCTAGTTCTCGCGATTGGTGTTTCCTCGGTTATTCTCCAAGTGCCTTTGGAGGAGTGGTTTAAGAAAAGTCACTACCTTCTATGGATAGCCTTTGGATTGCTCATCATCGTATTGGTGGCAGGTAAATCGGTAAACGGAGCATCCCGCTGGATACCGCTTGGCCTTTTCAACTTGCAGCCTGCCGAGGTGGCGAAGCTCTCCTTGTTTGTCTTTATGTCCGGTTATCTGGTGCGTAAGCAAGATGAAGTGCGTCAAACCTTCTTCGGCGGTTTCATGAAGCCGATTATGGTGTTCGCCTTCTTCGCCGTGTTGCTTCTAGGGCAGCCCGATTTAGGTACCGTAGTCGTAATGTTGGTGACCTTGTTCGGTATGCTATTCATTGCCGGCGCTAAACTGACGCAATTCTTAGCTCTGATGATTGCCGGTATCGGTGCCGTAGTTGGCCTCATTTTGGTCGAGCCATATCGTATTCGCCGTGTGACGTCATTCTTAGACCCTTGGGAAGACCCATTCGGCAGCGGTTATCAGCTCACTCAGTCACTCATGGCGTTTGGTCGTGGTGAATGGTTTGGTCAAGGTCTCGGTAACTCAATTCAAAAACTCGAATATCTACCAGAAGCACACACTGACTTCGTATTTGCGGTGCTAGCAGAAGAGCTTGGCTTTGTAGGCGTAGTATTGGTGTTGATGCTGATCTTCAGCTTGGTACTTAAAGCCGTTTACATCGGCAAGCGCGCTTTTGATGAGGGCGAAATGTTTGGTGGTTACCTCGCATTTGGTATCGGTATTTGGTTTGCTTTTCAGACTTTGGTTAACGTCGGCGCAGCTGCCGGTATCGTTCCGACCAAAGGTCTTACTCTACCGCTGATCAGTTACGGTGGTTCGAGTCTTATTATCATGTCCGTGGCAGTATCTATCTTGCTGCGAATCGATCACGAGTGCCGCTTAAAGTGCGGTCAGAAAGAATCAGAACAACAAATCGATGAAGAAAAATAAACGTTTGATGGTGATGGCTGGTGGTACTGGCGGTCACGTGTTCCCAGGTCTTGCGGTAGCGAAGCAGTTACAAGAGCAAGGTTGGGAGATTCGCTGGTTAGGCACCGCGGATAGAATGGAAGCGGATTTAGTGCCAAAACACGGCATTGAAATCGACTTTATCAAAGTAAAAGGTCTACGAGGTCAAGGCGTTAAGCGTCTTCTTGCGGCACCATTTCAAATTATCAATGCCATCATGCAGGCTCGTGCGCACATGAAACGCTGGCAGCCAGACGCAGTGCTTGGCATGGGCGGTTATGTGAGTGGCCCTGGTGGTATTGCCGCTTGGATGAGTGGCATTCCTGTTGTTCTGCATGAGCAAAATGCAGTAGCAGGTTTAACGAACCAATGGTTATCAAAAATCGCTAAGAAGGTTTTTCAGGCTTTCCCGGGCGCTTTTCCAAATGCTGAAGTGGTTGGTAACCCAGTTCGTGAAGACGTGACTCAATTAACTGCGCCAATCGAGCGCATGCAAGAACGCCAAGGTCCAATTCGCATTTTGGTGATGGGTGGCAGCCAAGGCGCACGTATTCTTAACCAAACTCTGCCAGAAGTGATGGCGAAATTGGGCAAAGATTACTGTATTCGTCATCAAGCGGGCAAAGGCTCCGCCGAAGAGGTGAACGCAGCATACCAAGCTAATGGTGTGGTAAATGCAGAAGTAACGGAGTTCATTGATGACGTTGCAGAAGCTTACGCATGGGCTGACCTTTTAGTTTGTCGCTCTGGAGCGTTAACCGTTTCTGAAGTATCAGCGGCAGGTGTAGGCGCTATTTTTGTTCCGTTTATGCATAAAGACCGCCAGCAGGCACTGAATGCTGACCACTTGGTGGATTGCGGCGCGGCGAAAATGATTGAACAACCAGATTTAACCGTTGAGTCACTGACTCAGCAGATCCAACAATTGGATCGACAAGCTTTACTTACAATGGCAGAGCAAGCGCGTGGCGCTGCAAAATTGAATGCTGACCGAGTTGTCGCACAAGCCATTGTCGCTTTGACCGAAAAGCGTTAACGAATTATTGAGAATAGAATTGATGACAATCCAACATACACAAGACTTAGCTCAGATTCGCGCAATGGTGCCAGAGATGCGCCGCGTGAAATCCATCCACTTCATCGGTATTGGTGGTGCGGGCATGAGCGGCATTGCAGAAGTGCTGTTGAACGAAGGCTACCAAATCACAGGTTCTGACCTATCAGAGAACCCAGTGACAGAGCGTTTGGTATCAAAAGGTGCAACCGTATTTATCGGCCACCAAGCGAGCAATGTAGAAAAAGCCAGTGTGGTTGTTGTGTCAACGGCGATCAACGAAGAAAACCCAGAAGTGATGGCGGCACGTGAATTACGTATCCCTATCGTACGCCGCGCAGAGATGTTGGCTGAATTGATGCGATTCCGTCACGGTATTGCTGTCGCAGGTACACACGGTAAAACCACGACGACTGCTCTTGTCACTCAAATCTATTCTGAAGCAGGCCTTGATCCAACGTTTGTAAACGGTGGTCTGGTAAAGAGCGCTGGTACAAACGCGCGTCTAGGTTCTAGCCGAATTTTGATTGCAGAAGCAGACGAAAGTGATGCTTCATTCTTGCACCTTCAACCTATGGTGAGCATCGTGACAAACATCGAAGCTGACCATATGGATACGTACGGTGGTGACTTTGAAACCTTGAAGCAAACCTTCATCGATTTCCTTCACAACCTACCGTTTTATGGTCAAGCGATTGTGTGCATCGACGATCCTGTGATTCGTGAGCTGATTCCGCGTATTAGCCGTCAAGTGATTACTTACGGCTTCTCTGAGGATGCCGACGTACGTATCGAGAATTACCATCAAGAAGGCCAGCAAGGCAAATTCACTGTGGTACGCGAAGGCCGTGCGAATCTGGATATCACACTAAACATCCCTGGTCGTCACAATGCACTCAATGCATCTGCAGCGATTGCCGTAGCGACAGAAGACGACATCAGTGATGAAGCAATCTTAAAAGCAATGGCTGGTACTCAAGGTACAGGTCGTCGTTTTGATCATTTAGGCGAGTTTGATACTGGCAACGGCAATGCAATGCTTGTTGATGACTACGGTCACCACCCAACAGAAGTGGACGTAACAATTAATGCTGCGCGCAGTGGATGGCAAGACAAGCGTTTGGTGATGATTTTCCAACCGCACCGTTATAGCCGTACGCGTGATTTGTACGATGACTTTGCAAACGTACTTGAACAAGTTGATGTGTTAATCATGTTGGATGTTTACGCTGCGGGCGAAAAGCCAATTGCAGGGGCGGATGGTCGTGCTTTATGCCGTACGATTCGCAGTCGTGGGAAGGTGGATCCAATTTTTGTTCCTGAAATAGAGCAATTGCCTTCAGTTTTAGCTAACGTTATACAAGACGGCGACCTGATTTTGACGCAAGGCGCGGGTGATGTCGGTAAAGTAGCGAAGCAACTTGCAGCACTTGAATTAAACATTAACAAGATGCTCGGCTAACAGCGACGATTGACGCAAAGCACAGAGAAAGACCTAGATCTCGATTTTGCGTCAAGAGCGTTGTGATTTATCGCTATCAGTGTTTGATAGTTTACAAGAGCTCAGTATAATCCCAAGGTTAAAGTCAATACTTTTGCCGATGTTAGCTAAATCGGTGAAAAGTACAGGACAAAAGTCAGGAAACGAAGACGTTGTTGAATATTGCACTGAATGAAGAGCGACTTAACACGGATAACAATCGTGGTCGCCAAGATAAAATTTTAGGTGCACTATTTTTCGTTGTCGTGGTGACCTTAATTAGTTCTGTTTTGTACTCAGCGATCAGTTGGATGTGGGATGACCAAAGGTTACCTCTCTCCAAAATTGTGCTTCAAGGTAAATTGGAGTACGTCACTGCAGACGATGTTCAAGCGGCGTTTAGCCAGATTGATCATATCGGCACTTTTATGTCGCAAGACATTGATGTGCTGCAGCATAGTGTAGAAGCCATTCCTTGGGTTGCGCATGCCGCAATTCGCAAGCAGTGGCCGGACACGGTAAAAGTATTTTTGACAGAACATCGCCCTGTAGCCATCTGGAATGGCAACGAACTGTTAGACAATAATGGTTTGGTATTCGAAGGCGATGTCGGCCTGCTAAAGGAAGAGAAAGTTAAGTTATATGGACCCAATGAAACCGGGCCGGAAGTCTTGCAAACCTATCGCGAACTCCGACCTAAGTTCCAAACATTGGGTCTAGCTATATCGTCTCTGGTATTAAACGAGCGACGAGCTTGGCAAATCATCCTTGATAACGGTATTCGACTAGAGCTCGGTAAAGAGTCTCTGGATGAGCGTATAGAGCGTTTTTTCTCGCTTTATAACAAGCTTGGCAGTGACACTCAAAGAATCAGTTATATCGATCTTAGGTACGATACTGGAGCCGCCGTTGGGTGGTTTCCTGAACATGAGTTAGAACAAGAGAGTACGAATGACTAAGGCCGCTGATGACAACATTATTGTTGGTCTTGATATAGGCACTGCAACCGTATCAGCTCTAGTGGGTGAGATTCTACCGGATGGCCAAATAAATATTATTGGTGCGGGTAGCAGCCCTTCACGTGGCATGGATAAAGGCGGCGTGAATGATTTGGAGTCGGTTGTAAAATCAGTACAACGCGCAGTTGATCAAGCTGAGTTAATGGCGGAATGCCAAATCAGCCGAGTATTCATTTCGTTGTCTGGTAAGCATATCGCAAGCCGAATTGAAAAAGGCATGGGCACTATATCGGACGAGGAAGTTTCTCAAGAAGATATGGATCGCGCTATCCATACTGCAAAATCGATTAAAATCGGTGATGAACAGCGAATCCTTCATGTGATTCCGCAAGAGTTCACCATCGACTACCAAGAGGGCATTAAAAACCCGCTTGGTTTATCAGGAGTGAGAATGGAAGTGAGTGTCCATTTGATCTCATGCCATAATGATATGGCACGCAATATTATTAAGGCAGTAGAACGCTGCGGCCTTAAAGTAGAGCAACTGGTGTTTTCTGGGCTTGCTGCAAGTAATGCGGTAATTACCGAGGACGAAAGAGAGCTTGGGGTTTGTGTGGTCGATATCGGCGCTGGTACGATGGATGTTTCTATCTGGACCGGTGGTGCGTTACGTCACACTGAAGTATTTTCTTACGCAGGAAATGCGGTAACTAGCGATATTGCCTTTGCTTTTGGTACGCCAGTGAGCGATGCTGAAGAAATAAAAGTCAAATATGGCTGTGCCTTGAGTGAACTAGTCAGTAAGGATGACACGGTTAACGTTCCAAGCGTGGGTGGCCGACCTTCACGTAGTCTGCAACGTCAGACTTTGTCAGAAGTGATTGAGCCGCGATACTCAGAGCTTATGGGACTGGTTAACCAAACTATCGACTCTGTACAAGCGAAATTGCGCGAAGAGGGCATCAAGCACCATCTCGCCGCGGGTGTAGTTCTCACCGGCGGTGCTGCGCAAATCGAAGGAGTGGTAGAATGTGCGGAACGCGTATTCCGCAACCAAGTAAGGGTCGGCAAACCGCTCGAAGTCAGCGGCTTAACTGACTATGTAAAAGAGCCGTACCATTCTACGGCAGTTGGATTACTTCATTACGCAAGAGACATGCAGTCTAGCGACGATAGCGATTATAATGAACCTAAGCGCTCATCTGTTACTGGCTTTTTCGGTAAATTGCGTAATTGGATACAAAAAGAGTTTTAACCTGAGTTGCAGGATAAACGGAGACAACACATGTTTGAACCGATGATGGAAATGTCTGACGATGCAGTAATCAAGGTCGTTGGAGTTGGTGGCGGCGGTGGTAACGCTGTTGAACACATGGTGCGTGAATCCATCGAAGGTGTGGAATTCATCAGCGTCAACACTGATGCGCAAGCACTTCGTAAGACAAGCGTTGGCAATGTCATTCAGATTGGTGGTGATATCACTAAAGGTCTGGGTGCAGGTGCGAATCCACAGGTCGGCCGTGAGGCAGCTCTCGAAGACAGAGATCGAATTAAAGATTCCCTAACTGGTGCCGATATGGTGTTTATCGCAGCTGGTATGGGTGGCGGTACAGGTACTGGTGCAGCACCTGTTATTGCTGAAGTAGCTAAAGAGCTTGGCATTCTTACTGTTGCGGTAGTAACAAAACCGTTCAGCTTTGAAGGCAAAAAACGTTTGGCATTTGCTGAGCAAGGTATCGATGAGCTGTCTAAGCACGTTGACTCTTTGATCACGATTCCAAACGAGAAGCTGCTTAAAGTACTTGGTCGTGGTGTAACACTGCTAGAAGCATTTGCAAGCGCGAACGACGTTCTTAAGAACGCGGTTCAAGGTATTGCAGAGCTAATCACTCGTCCTGGCATGATCAACGTCGACTTCGCAGACGTACGTACTGTGATGTCTGAGATGGGTCATGCAATGATGGGTAGCGGCATCGCGAAAGGCGAAGATCGTGCGGAAGAAGCAGCAGAAATGGCAATTTCTAGCCCGCTTCTAGAAGATATCGATCTAGCAGGCGCTCGTGGTGTTCTTGTTAACATCACTGCTGGTTTGGACATGCGTCTGGACGAGTTTGAGACAGTGGGTAACACAGTGAAAGCATTTGCTTCTGACAATGCGACAGTGGTTATCGGTACTTCTCTAGACCCAGATATGACTGACGAAATCCGTGTAACAGTTGTTGCTACGGGTATCGGCAACGAGAAAAAACCAGACATCACGCTAGTTGCGGGTGGCAAAGCGAAAGTAGCTCCAACAGCTGCTCCGCAAACTCAACCACAACAACAAGCTGTAGCGCCACAAGCTGAAGAGAAACCGGCACAGACCTTGCAAACTACTCCAGTGCAAGAGAAGCCACAGGTAACTCCTCAGCCGACAAACACAGTTTCATCTCCTGCTTCTTCTGCAAGCCAAAGCTCTGCAGCACCAAAGCAAGAGAAAGAAAGCGGTTATTTAGATATACCGGCATTTTTGCGTCGTCAGGCTGATTAATCTTTAACCCATAAATTTGACATAGCTCAAAATTATGGTAGCATTCACGGTCGACGTTACAGACGGCCGTGTTTTGTAGCATATTTTAGAGAGGCAAGCAGATGATCAGACAACGTACTCTGAAAGAAATAGTGAAAACAACTGGTGTGGGTCTCCACTCTGGTCGTAAAGTCACGCTTACTCTGCGCCCAGCTGCTGCTAATACAGGTATCATTTACCGTCGTACAGATGTAAACCCACCTGTAGATTTCCCAGCTGATCCTGCGTCTGTTCGTGACACTATGCTATGTACAGCACTAGTGAATGACGAAGGCGTGCGTATTTCAACTGTTGAACACTTGAACGCGGCACTTGCTGGTATGGGCATCGACAACATTATTGTTGAAGTTGACGCACCTGAAATTCCAATCATGGATGGTAGCGCTAGCCCATTCGTATACTTGCTACAACAAGCAGGTATCGAAACGCAAAATGCACCTAAGCGTTTTATCCGTATTAAGAAACCAGTTCGTTTTGAAGATGGCGATAAGTGGGCAGAGTTTGTTCCATTTAACGGCTTCCGTATGGACTTCGAAATTGAATTCAACCACCCAGCGATCGAATCAGACGAGCAACGTCTTCTGTTTGACTTCTCATCTCAAGGTTTCGTCCGCGAGATCTCTCGTGCACGTACGTTTGGTTTCATGCGTGATATCGAATATCTACAATCTCAGAACCTAGTTCTTGGTGGTAGCTTTGATAACGCAATCGTACTGGATGATTACCGTATTCTTAATGAAGAAGGTCTACGCTTTGATAATGAGTTTGTTACTCACAAAGTATTGGACGCGATTGGTGACCTTTACATGTGTGGTCACGCAATTATTGGTGAATTTCGTGCGTTCAAATCAGGCCATGGTCTAAACAACCAACTTCTACGTGCTGTTCTTGCAGATCAAGAAGCATGGGAATGGACAACGTTCGAAGAAGAAGAAGGTTCGCCAGTCGCATTTGCACAACCAAATATGGTTCTAGCGTAAAATACGCAAACGCAAACAAATTAAAAAAGCCAGGCAATGCTTGGCTTTTTAGTATCTGAAGTTTCGTTGCTATTTTTCGCTTTTCTTCTCTGCCATATCGGCAAGGCGCTTCAAACGTTCTTGGATCTTCGGTGGCGCCATATCAGCAATGATCAACAGCGAGTTTGCCGCCGACTCAGTTAATGGTGGACGTTTAGGTTTGTTCTCTTGCTCAAATCGATTGCGATATAAAGACGGATTAATCCGAACTTCCACACTCATCAATTTGGCAAAACCTTGCGTTCGCAATTTATTTAGGATCATTAGGCGATCATAGTCGATCTTCATTTTGATCGCAGCACTCGATACATCAATCAATAAATGACCATTACGCACATTCGCTACTCGGCAATGATCTGCCGTGCCTTTTGGTAAGATCTCTTGAACGGCTTGGTTCAGCTGTAGGATCTCTCCAGCATGCTCTTGAATCTGTTTAAATTGAGATTCAGCAATAAGATCGTCTGTTGAGGTTGGGCGATGATCACGCATAGGTAAAATCTAATTTTGTTGAGATATTGGTATTCTAGAGCAGCTTTCTGCTTAGGTATAGTTTACATTATGGCCTTTATTTTCAGTTCAGTCTGACAATTTGGGTTTAGCAAGTTAAAGCGGATTGTTTTGAAAATGCTGACTTTACGTCTTGAGCCTTATGCAATACTGGCTAATCCGCCATCAGTTTGTCTAAAAACTTACGAGTGCTTCAAACAAATACGTCTATTTATGGTTGTATCGATGAAAAATCCTTACACTAAGCCACATTGATTCAAAATTTAGCCTTGAAATATGGATGTTTGAACTCAATATCTTTGATAAATGATTTATCTCAGTATTCTTAGTTCCAAACTGGCAGAGACTGAAGGCATTACGAGTAGATCGGGAACGGTCTGATTAAAGAGAGATTCACGAAAAATGATAGCTAAGCTACTGACAAAAGTAATTGGCAGTCGCAACGACCGAACACTGCGCCGCCTTAGAAAAATTGTAAAAGAGATCAATAACTACGAACCAACGTTCGAAGCACTTTCAGATGAAGAGCTAAAAGCTAAAACTGTTGAGTTCCGTGAACGCCTAGAGCAAGGCGAAACTCTTGATAAGCTACTTCCAGAAGCTTTTGCTACTGTTCGTGAAGCATCTAAGCGTGTTTACGGTATGCGTCACTTCGACGTTCAGCTTATCGGTGGTATGGTACTGAACGGCGGCCAAATCGCGGAAATGCGTACTGGTGAAGGTAAAACTCTAACTGCAACCCTTCCAGCTTACCTAAACGCACTTCCAGGTAAAGGTGTACACGTAGTAACGGTGAACGATTACCTAGCAACACGTGATGCTGAGACAAACCGTCCACTATTTGAATTCTTAGGTATGACCGTTGGCGTGAACGTGCCAAACATGCCTCCTCAAGCGAAAAAAGAAGCGTACCAAGCTGATATCCTATACGGAACAAACAACGAGTTTGGCTTTGACTACTTGCGTGACAACATGGCTTTCCGCAATGAAGACCGTGTTCAACGTGAGCGTTTCTTCGCTGTAGTCGATGAGGTGGACTCAATCCTTATCGATGAAGCTCGTACTCCACTGATTATCTCTGGTCCTGCTGAAGACAGTTCAGAACTATATACTCGTATCAACCTACTTATTCCACATCTGCAGAAGCAAGATAAAGAAGACTCTGAAGAGTACCGCGGCGACGGTCACTACACAGTTGACGAGAAATCTAAGCAAGTTCACTTAACAGAAACGGGTCAAGAATTCGTTGAAGAACTCATGGTGAAAAATGGTCTGATGGAAGAGGGTGATACACTTTACTCTCCAACTAACATCAGCCTGCTGCACCACGTGAACGCAGCACTTCGTGCACACGTATTGTTCGAGCGCAACGTTGATTACATCGTCAATGATGACGGTGAAGTGGTTATCGTTGATGAACATACCGGTCGTACAATGGCTGGTCGTCGTTGGTCTGAAGGTCTTCACCAAGCGGTTGAAGCGAAAGAAGGCGTTAGGATTCAAAACGAAAACCAAACGCTGGCTTCGATTACTTTCCAGAACTACTTCCGTCTATACGAAAAACTGTCAGGCATGACAGGTACAGCGGATACAGAAGCATTCGAATTCCAATCGATTTACGGTCTAGAGACAGTGGTTATCCCAACCAACAAACCTATGATCCGTAACGATATGCCAGACGTGGTTTACCGTACTGAAGCTGAGAAATTTGCTGCAATCATCGAAGACATCAAAGAGCGCGTAGAGAAAGGTCAACCATCTCTAGTGGGTACGGTTTCTATCGAGAAATCAGAGCTTCTTTCTAATGCACTTAAGAAAGCGAAGATTAAACACAACGTACTAAACGCTAAGTTCCACGAACGCGAAGCTGAGATCGTTGCAGAAGCTGGTACGCCAGGTGCGGTAACCATCGCAACGAACATGGCTGGTCGTGGTACCGATATCGTGCTGGGTGGTAGCTGGCAAGCGAAAGTAGAAGCGCTTCAAGATCCAACCAAAGAACAGATCGATGCTATTAAAGCTGAGTGGAAACAAGTTCACGATCAAGTACTAGAAGCTGGTGGTCTACACATCATCGGTACTGAGCGTCACGAATCTCGCCGTATCGATAACCAGCTACGTGGTCGTTCTGGTCGTCAAGGTGACGCTGGTTCATCTCGTTTCTACCTATCAATGGAAGATTCACTACTGCGTATCTTTACTTCGGACCGTATGGCTAGCCTTATCCAAAGCGGTATGGAAGAAGGTGAAGCGATCGAATCTAAGATGCTGTCTCGTTCAATCGAAAAAGCACAACGTAAAGTGGAAGGTCGTAACTTCGATATCCGTAAACAGCTTCTTGAATACGATGACGTAGCGAACGATCAACGTAAAGTGGTTTACGAATTGCGTGATGAGCTAATGAGTGTTGACGACATTAGCGACATGATCGAGCAAAACCGTGAAGATGTTGTTACTGCGATCATCGACGAATACATTCCACCACAATCTCTAGAAGATATGTGGGATGTAGAAGGTCTTCAAGAGCGCTTGAAAGCAGACTTCGATCTAGATGCGCCTATCAAGCAATGGCTTGAGGAAGACGACAAGCTATACGAAGAAGCGTTACGTGAAAAGATCATCAACCTAGCAGTTGAAGTCTACAAAGCGAAAGAAGAAGTTGTGGGTGCACAAGTGCTTCGTAACTTTGAGAAGTCAGTTATGCTTCAAACGCTAGACACGCTTTGGAAAGAGCACCTAGCGGCAATGGATCACCTACGTCAAGGTATCCACCTACGTGGTTACGCGCAGAAGAACCCGAAACAAGAGTACAAGCGTGAATCGTTTGAACTGTTTGAAGGTTTACTAGAAGCGCTGAAAACAGACGTCATCACTGTTCTATCTCGTGTTCGAGTTCAACAACAAGAAGAAGTTGAGCGTATGGAAGAGCAACGTCGTACACAAGCTGAAGAAGCAGCTCGTCGTGCACAAGCTCAACACGCGGCAGCACAGAACCCACTTTCGGAAGGTGAAGAATCGGAAGAAGGCTCTAACCAACCAATGGTTCGTGAAGAGCGTAAAGTGGGTCGTAATGAGCCTTGCCCATGTGGTAGCGGCAAAAAGTACAAACAATGCCACGGTAAAATTGACTAATACAGTCTGAAAACATAAATAAAGAGTCGCTTAGGCGGCTCTTTTTGTATCGATAGATCTAGGAACGAATCTAATGAAAAGAATTCACATTGTTGCGGCGATCATCTTTAACCAAGACAAGTCGCAAATCTTCATCACCAAACGCCCAAGCGACAAACACAAAGGTGGCTTTTGGGAGTTCCCTGGCGGCAAAGTTGAGCAAGGTGAAAGTGTTGAGCAAGCGATGATTCGTGAGCTTGAGGAAGAGATTGGTATTACCGTCACTGAACAGGCTTTGTTTGAGCACTTGGAATACGACTATCCAGACAAGTCTTTGAAGTTTGATTTTATGACCGTTTCACAATTCGAGAATCAACCTTATGGTCGCGAAGGCCAAGAAGGACGCTGGGTCGATATCAATGCTCTGCCTGATTACACCTTCCCTGAAGCAAATGTGCCGATCCTTGAACGAGTGGTAAAAGAGTTTTCCTAACTCACCGCGAACTATCTTGTGGTTAACACGGGATATTGTTAGTTTAAAAAGATACAGCGAAACGAGAGAAGGCGAGGTAAGCCTCGTTTATCCAGAGAAGGAGAGAAAGCGCAATGGTTCGTATTGCAATCGCAGGAGCTGCCGGCCGTATGGGTCGCAACCTACTTAAAGCATCACATATCAATCCAGAAGCATCCGTTACTGCTGGTTCTGAACGTCTAGAATCGTCTCTAGTTGGTGTTGATGTAGGTGAACTGTGTGGTGAAGGTAAGTTTGATGTCTTTCTGACGGATGATTTAGCCAAGGAAGTCGACAACTTTGACGTTGTAATCGATTTTACTGCTCCAGTGAGCACGTTGGCGAATCTAGAGCTGTGTAAACAACATGGTAAGAGCGTTGTCATCGGTACTACGGGCTTTAGTGAAGAAGAACGTGACCTGATTGATGAAGCAGCAAAGCAAATTCCTGTTGTTATGGCTCCGAACTACTCTGTAGGTGTGAACCTAGTCTTTAAGCTTCTTGAAAAAGCAGCCAAAGTGATGGGCGATTACTGTGATATAGAAATCGTAGAAGCGCATCACCGTCATAAAGTTGATGCTCCGTCTGGTACCGCTATTGGTATGGGTGAAGCCATTGCTGGCGCGATGGGTAACAAATTGAGTGACGTTGCGGTATATGCACGTGAAGGTATCACGGGCGAACGTACGAAAGATGAGATCGGTTTTGCGACTATTCGCGCTGGTGATATCGTCGGTGAGCATACTGCAATGTTTGCTGATATCGGTGAGCGTGTCGAAATTACCCACAAAGCAACGGATCGTATGACCTTTGCTAATGGTGCAGTAAAGGCTGCAGTTTGGTTACATTCTAAACCAGCTGGCTTCTACACCATGACCGATGTCCTCGGGCTAAATGAGCTTTAAATACATAATTATTCGCCGGCGTAAGCCGGCTTTTTTGTATTTGAAGGAAATTATGTAAATAAAATGAGCATGTCATAGGGAGTTAATATCGACACTTTGCTTGTTGTTTTGGGTGTTTGGTGTGTTTATTTTTTTGTAATGCTCAAAAGTTACGGTTGAGTTTGTCGGGTGAACGTTTGCGCAAAAATCTCGCAAAATTTTGTGATCTGCAATAAGTTCAAATTTGTAAAATTCACAAAAAAGTCATGGTAAGTGGCATGTAGATAGGTAAAACTTACTTTTTTAGGGCTTTTTCTGTTGAAACGCCCTTACTCGCTAGAAAGTAATAATTTATTTTTCAATGTGTGTTGACAGTTTCCAAGTCCGTCTTTAGAATGCCTCCAATTTGTCAAAAATACCTGTTTATGTAAATAATCAAGGTAAAGGAAGGCAAATTTGCAGCTTAATTTATTTTTTATGCATTTTTATTCTGGAGGTTGTCTTGGGTAAATTAGCACTGTTAGTCCTAGAAGATGGGACAGTGTTCCGCGGTGTTTCCATTGGAGCAGATGGTATTTCCGTTGGTGAAGTTGTTTTTAATACCTCGATGACGGGGTACCAAGAAATTCTCACTGATCCTTCCTATTCTCAACAAATCGTTACTCTTACTTATCCTCACATTGGCAATACCGGAACCAATTCCGAAGACGAAGAATCTTCTTCAATCCACGCACAAGGCCTTGTGATTCGCGATCTCCCTCTTATCGCTTCTAACTTCCGTAATGAACAATCCCTTTCTGATTACCTCAAGTCGCAAAACATCGTCGGCATTGCAGACATCGACACGCGTAAGCTAACTCGTATCCTGCGTGAAAAAGGTGCTCAAAACGGTTGTATCGTAGCTGGTAACAATCTAGACGAAGCTTTGGCACTAGCGAAAGCAAAAGAATTCCCTGGTTTGAAAGGAATGGATCTTGCGAAAGAGGTTACAACAAAAGAAGCGTATCAATGGAAACAAGGTTCGTGGACGCTTGAGGGTGGACTTCCAGAAGCGAAAGACGACAGCGAATTGCCATATCACGTTGTTGCCTACGACTTCGGCGCAAAACGTAACATCCTGCGCATGTTGGTTGACCGAGGCTGCCGCCTAACGGTTGTTCCTGCTGAAACTTCAGCAGAAGACGTTCTGGCTCTAAACCCAGATGGCGTTTTCCTATCAAACGGCCCTGGTGACCCTGAACCATGTACTTACGCGATTGAAGCGACAAAAGTATTCCTAGAAAAAGGCCTACCAATCTTTGGTATCTGTCTAGGCCACCAAATCCTTGCGCTAGCATCGGGTGCACAAACAGTGAAAATGAAGTTTGGTCACCACGGCGCAAACCACCCAGTAAAAGATTTGGAGCGTAATGTTGTGATGATTACGTCGCAGAACCACGGTTTTGCAGCAGACGAAGCAACACTACCTGAAAATCTACGTGCTACTCACGTATCGCTATTTGATGGCTCTCTACAAGGTATTCACCGCACAGACAAGCCAGCATTTAGCTTCCAAGGTCACCCTGAAGCGAGCCCAGGTCCACACGACGCGGCACCGCTATTTGACCACTTTATCGAACTAATCAAAAAACACAGCGCTTAATTCGGAGTAGTAGATAATGCCAAAACGTACTGACATTCAAAGTATTCTTATTCTTGGTGCTGGTCCGATTGTTATCGGTCAGGCATGTGAGTTTGACTACTCTGGCGCACAAGCGTGTAAAGCACTGCGTGAAGAGGGTTACCGAGTTATCCTAGTAAACTCTAACCCTGCAACCATCATGACTGACCCAGACATGGCGGATGCAACTTACATCGAACCAATCCAATGGGAAGTGGTTCGCAACATCATCGCGAAAGAAAAGCCGGATGCAGTACTACCTACAATGGGTGGTCAAACTGCATTGAACTGTGCACTAGACCTAGAGAAGCACGGTGTTCTTGAAGAGTTCGGCGTTGAGATGATTGGTGCGACTGCTGACGCAATCGACAAAGCAGAAGACCGTTCGCGTTTCGATAAAGCGATGAAGTCTATCGGCCTTGAGTGTCCACGTGCAGATACTGCAAAAACGATGGAAGAAGCTTACGCTGTACTCGATATGGTTGGCTTCCCTTGTATCATCCGTCCATCATTTACTATGGGTGGTACTGGTGGCGGCATCGCATACAACAAAGAAGAGTTCGAAGAAATCTGTCGTCGTGGTTTGGATCTATCTCCAACCAACGAACTTCTTATCGATGAATCTCTTATCGGTTGGAAAGAGTACGAGATGGAAGTGGTTCGTGACAAAGCGGACAACTGTATCATCGTATGTGCGATTGAAAACTTTGACCCAATGGGCATCCACACGGGTGACTCAATCACGGTTGCACCAGCGCAAACACTAACAGACAAAGAATACCAGCTAATGCGTAACGCATCTCTAGCAGTACTGCGTGAGATCGGCGTTGAAACTGGTGGTTCAAACGTACAGTTTGGTATCAACCCGAAAGATGGCCGTATGGTTATCATCGAGATGAACCCACGTGTATCTCGCTCTTCTGCTCTAGCTTCAAAAGCAACAGGTTTCCCAATCGCTAAGATTGCAGCGAAACTGGCAGTTGGCTTCACGCTAGACGAACTGATGAACGATATCACTGGCGGCGCTACACCAGCATCATTCGAACCAACCATCGACTACGTAGTAACTAAGATTCCTCGCTTTAACTTCGAGAAATTTGCAGGTGCTAACGACCGTCTAACGACGCAAATGAAGTCAGTTGGTGAGGTTATGGCAATTGGTCGTAACCAACAAGAGTCACTACAAAAAGCACTTCGCGGTCTAGAAGTTGGCGCGACAGGCTTTGACGAGATGGTTGACCTAGATGCACCAGACGCACTGACGAAAATCCGTCATGAGCTGAAAGAAGCAGGCGCAGAGCGTATTTGGTACATCGCGGATGCATTCCGTGCGGGTATGTCAGTAGATGGCGTATTCAACCTAACGCAAATCGACCGCTGGTTCCTAGTTCAAATCGAAGACATCGTGAAGCTTGAGCAAGAGCTAAAAGCAAAAGGCTTCGCTGGTCTAAACAAAGAAGAACTAAATAAGCTGAAGCGCAAAGGTTTTGCTGATGCGCGCCTATCTAAGATTCTAGGTGTTGCGGAAAGCGAAATCCGTCGTCTACGTGACCAGTACGACATTCACCCAGTGTACAAGCGCGTTGATACGTGTGCGGCTGAGTTCTCATCTGATACAGCTTACATGTACTCATCTTACGATGACGAGTGTGAAGCTAACCCAACAGACAAAGACAAGATCATGATTCTAGGCGGTGGTCCAAACCGTATCGGTCAAGGTATTGAATTTGATTACTGTTGTGTACACGCATCGCTAGCACTACGTGAAGATGGCTACGAAACTATCATGGTTAACTGTAACCCTGAGACTGTTTCTACGGACTACGATACGTCTGACCGTCTGTACTTCGAACCAGTAACACTGGAGGACGTACTAGCAATCGCTCGCGTTGAGAAGCCAAAAGGCGTTATCGTTCAGTACGGTGGTCAAACACCACTGAAACTGGCTCGTGCACTTGAAGCAGCTGGCGTGCCAATCATCGGTACTAGCCCAGATGCAATCGACCGTGCAGAAGACCGTGAGCGTTTCCAAGTTGCAGTTGACCGTCTAGGTCTTCTACAGCCAGAAAACGCGACAGTAACGACGATGGAGCAAGCGGTAGAGAAATCTCGTGAAATCGGTTACCCACTGGTTGTACGTCCTTCTTACGTACTTGGTGGTCGTGCGATGGAAATCGTATACGACGAGCAAGATCTACGTCGCTACTTCAACGAAGCGGTAAGCGTATCGAACGAATCTCCAGTTCTTCTTGATAGCTTCCTAGACGACGCAGTTGAAGTCGATATCGATGCTATCTGTGACGGTGAGCGCGTGGTTATCGGCGGTATCATGGAGCACATCGAGCAAGCGGGTGTTCACTCTGGTGACTCAGCATGTTCTCTTCCTGCATACACGCTAAGCCAAGAAATCCAAGACGTAATGCGCGAGCAAGTTGAAAAGCTAGCGTTCGAGTTGGGTGTTCGTGGTCTGATGAACACGCAGTTTGCGGTTAAGAACAACCAAGTATACCTAATCGAGGTGAACCCTCGTGCAGCGCGTACAGTACCGTTCGTATCTAAAGCAACAGGTGCACCAATCGCTAAGATTGCTGCGCGTGTAATGGCGGGTCAATCGCTTGAAGCTCAAGGCTTTACGAAAGAAATCATCCCACCTTACTACTCAGTGAAAGAAGTTGTACTTCCATTCAACAAGTTCCCTGGTGTTGACCCACTGTTAGGCCCAGAAATGCGCTCTACTGGTGAGGTTATGGGTGTTGGTGCTACGTTTGCAGAAGCTTACGCGAAAGCAGAATTGGGTTGTGGCAACATTTACCCAGAAGGTGGTCGTGCACTACTGTCTGTTCGTGCAGGTGACAAAGAGCGTGTTGTGGACCTAGCGTCTAAGTTGACAAAACTTGGTTACCAGTTAGATGCAACACACGGTACAGCAGTGATTCTTGGCGAAGCGGGTATTAACCCACGTCTAGTAAACAAAGTACACGAAGGTCGTCCTCACATTCTTGACCGTATCAAGAACAACGAGTACACCTACATCGTGAACACTGCAGCTGGCCGTCAAGCGATTGAAGACTCAAAAGTTCTTCGTCGCGGTGCACTGGCTGAGAAAGTGAACTACACGACAACGCTAAACGCTGCATTCGCAACTTGTATGGCACACACTGCAGACGCGAAGAGCACGGTAACTTCGGTTCAAGAGCTACACGCAAAAGTGAAAGCTAGCCTAGAAGCGTAATAGATAAAAATCTGTAAGCCTGAAAAATAGGGCTTATATGACAACCTCATTGCCCGCTCATTTGAGCGGGCTTTTTTGTCTTTAAGGTTTCTTAAAATGGAGAGAATTGAAGTGCGCTAAGAAAGCTTGGTAGAGCGGACTTTTGTATAGCATCAAGCTGATAACTGAAAGCAACGTCCCTAAAGATGAAGCAATAGTACTGCCATTTGTAATAACAAAATTAGCGCTGCAAGTAACAAGAATAAATGCAATGGTGAGCAAGTTTACTTTCGCTGCAATACTCAAGCCCTTGCTTATAGTCAGAATGTGTGGCACACATATTATTGTTGCAGTTATGGTACCGGAGAGAATGAAATAAGTATCGAGTTCTATTTGTTGAGTGATAGAAAAACACTCATTCCAGATGCTTAGGCTTATTACTAGACCAATGGTCAAGCATAGATATAAAGCTATAGGGAGAACCATTTTAGTCATGCGACCCTCTTTAATTTTTAAACTGAAATTTGGTATGTGTCCGACATTACAAAGTGATTCATAATTAGATCAGTGCGCCACCTGCTGAGTTCTATCAGTGTGGTAGTTATAAAATAAACTCTACTTACTTATTTATTTTGTATGCTCTCTTTTCCAGTAAAATATTGTAAGTCGATTCTTCTTTGCTAAATGTATAGTTATTAGACTTAGCAAATACATCAGCTAAGATAGTTGCAGGGTATAATGATAAAAAAGTAGTTATGGAGAGTGCTAAAAAAATCTTACTTGATTTTTTGAATTGGCTCTTAGTTACAAAGTCATTTGATATAATTGAGATGACAAGTATTCTCAAGCATTCAAAAAGAATGAAACTCGCTCCAAGCGTATATACATAGACTTGATCAAAAGTTGTTACTTCACTTTTAGTGGTTATATTGTCATAGAAGCCAGTTATGCCTTTTAGTGAGTATATAAATAGAGAGGTTGATGATATGAGTAAGAATATCAAGTAGAATAATGCTTGTTTTCTATCGTAGCTACCATGCGTCATCACAGTAGTCCTTTGCTCATGTTCTGAGAAAATACCATTGAATGAGCTCTTCTAATAGTTTCGTTGTGTTCTTCTTCTATGTCGCTCTTTATGCTTCTATTTATGCTCTCTATATAGCTGTCAATAGAACGAATTAGCTTTTGAGTTAAGCCTTTATCCTGATCTTCCTTATTTAGATAAAGGCCAACGGCGCTACTTATTACAATGGCCGCAAGAATAGGTCCAGCACTTAAAGTCACAGTTACACCAGCAACAGAAGCTGCAAAATTAACAAATATGGCAGCTGCAGCTGATGAAAGTCCAACCTTAATAATATCGCTCGCTATAGTTCCTAATAGCTTCGAAAGAGTCTGCTTATCACCTAATAAGTAATCAACAACTCTGTATGAGCTCAAAAGGATTATCGTGATAACACCACCACTTTTTATCGAGTTAAGAGCAGCTTCAGGCCCAACTGCAAATTTTGCAACTGTTGGTGTAGGTAATACTTTAGCAACTCCTTTTATCTTTATTTTGATAGCTGGCGAGCCTGTGACTATAATATGCGGTGCTCCAGAGTAGTTCTTGACAACTATCGTACTATTATTCCCGTACAAGTAATTTGCTAGGGTAGATATGAATACTAGGTCTTGTCCTGTAGCAAAATATCCAGCTGAGTTTTCAAACGTTGATTTAATGTTTTCCCAACGAGTTAGCCTTATTTTGTCTTTGATGTAATGTTTAACTATGACATCGAAACTATCTAAAGAAAAAATAACGACTTCTTTGTCACTTCTTTTTCTCTCACTTAGAGGATAAGCGCTATTGTATGAAGCTGTACTTCGACTGTTGCTGTGTTTTAGTGGGTAACTACTCATTAGTTGGTTTGCATCCTGCATCCGTTGTTTCTAAAGAATGATGATATAGAACAATGTTAAGCATCTAGTTTTATACCTTTGCTTCGGTTCATCTTCTCAAGTTTGGGATTGTTTTTGCGACGATACTCTAAACTTCATTTTTTCATTCGTGTTTTTGAGTTGCTTTTGCTAACCGCGCTCTTATTGATGAAAATATGGAATAGGTTGGTGTCTTGAGTTTCCTTTTGTGCGTTTGCGTGGCAGTGCTATCGTAACTCCATCTTGGTTACAAATATTTACAAGGACGCACAAGTGGAAGTTACGTTCGAAATCTTAATTGCATTGTTTTTTGTCGCATCCGCTGCGGGATTTATTGATGCGATGGCTGGTGGCGGTGGTCTCTTGACTCTACCTGCTTTGTTGGCTGCGGGACTAAGCCCGACTCAAGCATTAGCGACCAACAAACTCCAAAGCTCTTTCGGAAGCTTTTCTGCCAGTTGGTACTTTGTTCGTAACGGCATTGTTAGTCTCAAAGAGATGCGCCTAGCGATTCTCTGTACTTTTATTGGTTCTGCCATTGGTGCTGAGGCTGTACAGTTTATCGATGCCGGTGTACTCACCAGTCTTATCCCTGTATTGCTTATCGCGATTTCACTCTATTTTTTGCTCTCTTCAACTAATAAAACAGCTGAAGGAGAACCAAAGCTCTCTGAAGCGATGTTTGCTTTATGTGTTGGTGGTGGCGTGGGCTTTTACGATGGCTTTTTTGGTCCAGGTACTGGCTCTATCTTTGCGCTTTGCTTTGTCGCACTTGGTCACTTCTCTTTGGTTGATGCGACCGCTCGTACTAAGATTCTCAACTTCACCTCAAATATCGCGGCTCTGCTGTTCTTTATTCTTGCTGGTTTGCCTGTGTGGGAAATCGGTCTGACCATGGCTGTAGGTGGCTTTATTGGTGCTCAACTTGGTGCCAAAGTTGTTGTTACTAAAGGTCAAAAATGGATTCGACCTTTAGTGATTACCATGTCTATGCTGATGGCGACAAAACTTCTTTGGCAACAACATCACCAATGGTTTCTATCACTGTTTTAACTCTTGGTGACTGGTACACGTTTTGCCTAACGCAGATATGAATCGGTCGAATTAAAGATGTCAGTTGTTCGAACATAAAGCAGTTATGGTCAGGGATCTTTAACGCTCTAACGATTGATAATGGGATTAATGCAGGTGCTGCTCCTCCCAGTGCAAGTTGTGCTGCCGCTGTGTAGGCATCCATTTCCATCAATGGTTTGATACCTATTTTCTCTAATGCTGGCAGTTGGTAGCTATTGGAAGGATTGGTTAAATCATTTGTAATGACTTTTTTTGGAAGCTCATTCAGTGGCTTATCACTAACGAGGAAGAAAGGTTCATCACATAAGTGGAAAGCCATTAAGCCGTGATGTGGTGGAAGCAAACCAGCACAAAGCCCAATGGTTGCTTTACCGGATTGAACTCGCTCAACGATTCTAGGGCTGTGGTTGGTGGTTATTGTTAAGTACTGATCTTGCTTGAGGTAATCACCAATGGTTTTTCCAAGATAACCTGCAATAAGAGACTTTGAACTATCGAGGGTGATTAATGATGTGTCTTCTAGCTCTTGCTGTTCATAAATAAGGCCACGTAACTCGTTAAAAGATGGGCCAATATTCTCGATCAAAGCCATGCCATCAGGTGTGAGTTTAATGGTTCTCCCTGACGGTTCTACTAGCTTCTTTCCCAGTTTTTTCTCTAGGTTCGCGATACGTTTACTCACCGCAGATTGGCTGATATACAGCAAACTCCCAGTGCGACTCATCGTTTTCGCTTTACTTAAAACTAATAGTGTTTCGATGCCTTCCAGTAACATGTCTATCCATGAATGTTGGGAATAATAGGTCTAATATAGCCAAGCTTGAGATGAGAAGCGACAGGTGATTTTACAAACAAAAAGAGCCGACGTTTCCGTCAGCTCTTTTGCGTAAATTGATTCGTATCGATCAACGATTGATAGCAAAGGTTGGCAGTGACAAGTGCCAGCGAATCGCACCAAGGCGAATAATCAAAGTTGAGATGACACCTGCGAGTAGGGCGACTGAATGGTCGTGTCCCATACTCAGTGCCGTTGTATGGAAAATTCCGCCAATGATACATGCGGTCGCATAGACTTCACTTCGCAGTACCATGGGTACCTCGCGAGCCAGCACATCACGGATAATGCCGCCACCGCAGCCAGTGATAACGCCCATGATCACCGCAACCATGCCAGAAGCATTGTAGGCGAGAGCTTTCTCAACACCGATACCGACGAATACCGCTAAACCAATTGCGTCACAGACAGGTAGAACCCACCAAGGCAAGCGCTTAGGGCGACGAATGACAATCATAGTGAGCAAACAAGTGATGAAAATTACCCAAAGATAAGTGGTGTCAGTGATCCAGAAGACCGGGGTTGCGCCAAGCGCCATATCACGAATAGTGCCGCCGCCAATAGCTGTCACACTACCGAGTACGATCACACCGAAGGGATCCATCTTTAATCGGCCTGCGAGTAAAACGCCAGAAACCGCAAAGACAGCAGTACCGAATAAATCGATCATATAAAGCAGCATGGAGTCCATGTTACTTGGTACCTTTTAAACAAATTGTGGGGGAACAGAAATGGGACGGAAATTGTACGGGATTTCCAACGAAAACGTTAGCGTTTTTGCCGAACGGTTTCAAAGTGTTCACACACCTCTGTGATCGCGTTTAAGGTTCTTGGGGTTGGGCGGTTGATCCAATCTGAATTGAGTGACCAAACGTGGTTGTTCTTTAACGCAGGGATGTCGTTTTTCCATTCAGCCCACATGCCATCATTACTCATGGCATGGCGAGAGGTAAACAGGACTTCGGGTTGGCGAGTAATCACTTGCTCGATGCTGACTTGTGGGTAAGGGGTACTGCCTTTAGCAAAGATGTTCTCGCCACCACAGAAGGTAAAGACTTCACTTGGCCAGTTCTTACCCGCAACGGTGATGATCGGCTTCTCGCTTAATTGATAGAAGTAATTGACTTTATCCTCGGTATTGTATTTTTCTTTTAATGCTTCTAACTGCGCGCGGAATTCTGCAGCGGCTTTTTGCCCAACTTCCGGCTTCTCGCTGTACTGGCTAAGTTGTTCAATGTTCGTAGCGATGTCTTCTAACGTTCCAGTCGTTGAGTAGTAGATAGGGATGCCAAACTGCTTGAGCTTTTCAAGTTCTTTGGCTGGATTACCTGCTGGCCAAGCGATAACCAAATCGGGTTGAAGGGCAATGATGCGCTCTAACTTGATGCCTTGATAGTTTGATACTTTCTCTAGATCTTTAGCTTGCTCTGGGTAGTCACTCATCTCGCTGACGGCTACGAGTTTGTCGCCAAGACCTGCCGCATAGGCGATTTCTGTTGAGTGTGGAGCCAGGCTGATGACGCGTTGAACTGGTTCATTGGCAAAAGAAGCGGCAGAGAAGATAAGAGGAAGAGCAAAGCAAAGTTTGTTCATCATAGTCCTTGATAAATGAGTCCGAGAATCAGGCTTTGGATAACGATCCAAGCAAAAATACGCCATACAATGAGGGTTTGGATTTGTGCCAAATGGATAGCAGATGGTGCTATACGACCACCAATTTTCGCTCGTTCGGCTCGTTGACCTTGGTACAGCGCTGGGCCGCCAAGTGACAATTGAAGCTTGTTACCAATCGAGCACAACAACCAAGCTGGCCCTGGAAGTGGCCAAGACTTCGCTTGTTGACGCATGGCAGTCGAAACACTCGATAGGTTTTTACCCATGCTAATGAACACGGCAAACAAGCGTAAAGGAACAATCTCCAATGCAGCCGTTAGCTGAATAGCAGGCTTACCAAAAGGTGAATACTGACGGCGACTTGGGGACCAAGCACGAGCAAGTTCTGCCGTTAGGCGATACATTAATGCGCCAATTCCACCAGTCAATCCATACCAGAATAACACGCACACAACGTTACGTCCGTAGCCCATGATGATGGTCTCTGCACCTGCTTTACCAATACCAAGCAGTGATAAGCTCTCGGTATCTCGATTAAGGTAAGGTTTTAGTAGTGCTCGGCACTGTGCTTTGTTCTCATTCGACATCGCAGTAACGAGTTGTTTCGCAAGTGACTCGTTGTTTCGCCAGTCAAGAGCAATAAGCAGTAATGCCAGCTCAAATAAGGGCGCTTGCCAAACTAAAGGTTTCATCGCGAGCAGTAATATCAAGCAAGGTACAAGCATAAGAAGAAGTGCGAGCCCGCCAGAGAGAATGCTTTGTGAGTAGTTGTGGTTGTTATTAACTTTATTCGCCAGTTGTTCTGCGAATTTATGCCATAAAGTCACAGGATGAGCAGCGTGAGGAATGGGGATTAATAAATGGAATAGTAATGCGCCCCACATGACGAGGAGCGCACCATTGGCATAGAGCTGTTGAAATATTTCTTCCATGAAATTCTGGGGACTTACTTAGTCAGTTCCAACATTTTGCATACCATTTCTGAAGAGCTTTTCGCTGCTAGCGGTAGGAACTCTTCGAAGCTCATTGGTGATTCTTTGTCTGCTACGTCAGAGATAGCACGAACAACAACAAACGGTGTGTTGAATTGGTGACAAGTTTGAGCGATAGCAGATGCTTCCATTTCTACAGCGATAACTGAAGGGAAGTGTTTACGGATAAACTCTTGGCGTTCTGCTGTGCAAACAAAAGCATCACCAGTACAGATCAGGCCGCGAACGGCGTGAGTGTTTTCCATCTGAGCCAGTGCTTTTTCAGCAAGGTCCATTAACTTCTCATCCGCTTTGAATGCCGCTGGTTGGCCTGCCATTTGACCCATTTCGTAGCCAAATGCAGTTACGTCTGCATCGTGGTGACGAACTTCTGTTGAGATTACAACGTCGCCTAGGTTTAGGCTTGAATCGAAGCCGCCCGCAGAACCAGTGTTGATAACCACATCTGGTTGGTACTCGTCTAGCAGAATAGTTGTGCCTACTGCAGCCGCTACTTTACCGATGCCAGATTGAAGCAGTACCACATCAACGTCGTTAATCTGACCAGAGAAAAACGTACAACCTGCTTTGCTTACTGTTTGGCAGTTTGTCATTGCTTCTTTCAGGATGGTGACTTCTTGTTCCATCGCACCGATGATACCAACTTTCATAACACTCTCTTTCGATAAAAATTTAAGTTGGCGAGAGTATACCACTCTGCACCAATATGTGGTCGTTATTTGATTAACTCAGCATTCGCCAACAGTGAACGTAATTGTTCAGCACGCTTACGGTTCACGCCAAAGTCTGAATAGCCAACGCGAGATTCAGAACGAACAATAAGCTGGTCGCCTTCGATCTTAAGCTCTAAATCGTCCACAAAGCGCATTATTTTGGATGTGCATTCGATACGTAGGTAATTACCTTCTTTCACCGCTGTTTTCGCCCCCGGCAGTTCAAGCGTCACTTGCTCAATTACATCGATGTTGGTGGATTCGGTTAGGGTGAATGGTGTTAGGTTGTATTCTTCACGCGTGTCTTGGGTGGAGACACAGTTTGGTTTGTCACCACAAGGTGATTGAGAACGATCAGTCATGGTTGTGACTCCTTGGCTACAAGCGGTTAAGCCGAGCAAAGTAATAGAAAGGAGAGCGGCTTTTTTCATTGGTTTTATCCCTTATCTTAGGAATTTAATTATATGTAATAAAAGAAAAAAGGATCCAATAGTAGGATCCTTTTTGAGACGTTAACAGTGATTAAACTTCAAGGTAATCGAGAATACCTTCTGCGGCTTTTCGACCTTCATCAATCGCGGTCACAACCAGATCTGAGCCTCGTACCGCATCGCCACCAGCGAAGATCTTTTTGTTGCTGGTCTGGAATTGGAACTCTTGTTTCGCAGGAGCTTTGATACGGCCCCATTGGTCCAACTCGACATCAAACGGAGCTAGCCAGTCCATTTTGTGTGGCTGGAAACCAAACGCCATGATAACGACGTCTGCTGGTAGAACGTGCTCGCTGCCTTCTACTGGTTCTGGACGGCGACGACCCGCTTCATCAGGCTCACCAAGGGCAGTTTTCACCACTTTGACCCCTGAGACTTTGCCTGACGCATCCACTTCAATTCCTAAAGGCTGAAGGTTGAACATGAACTTCACGCCTTCTTCCTTAGCGTTTTTCACCTCGCGTCGAGAGCCAGGCATATTGGCTTCATCACGACGGTAAGCACATACCACGTTTGATGCGCCTTGGCGGATTGAGGTACGAACACAGTCCATTGCGGTATCACCACCACCGAGTACAACGACGCGTTGTTTTGCCATGTCGATAAAAGGTTTGTCGTGCTCCAAGCCCATGACCTTGTAAGTATTTGAAATCAAGAATGGCAGAGCATCGTAGACATCCGGCGCACCTTCATTTTCTAGTCCTGCACGCATGTACTTGTAAGTACCAACCCCCAAAAAGACGGCATCGTACTCATCAAGTAGCTCTTGCATCTGAACATCTTTACCTACTTCGACGTTCATCTGGAACTCTACGCCCATCTCGGTAAAGACGCGACGGCGGTTTTCCATCACGCCTTTTTCAAGCTTGAACGAAGGGATACCGAAGGTCAGTAGGCCTCCAATTTCAGGGTAGCGGTCAAATACGACAGGCTTCACGCCATTTCGCACTAGGATATCAGCGGCTGCTAAGCCAGCTGGGCCTGCACCAATGATAGCAACCTTTTTATCGGTCCATTCCACCTTAGACATGTCAGGCTTCCAGCCCATTTCAAAGGCTTTGTCGGTAATGTATTTTTCAACGTTACCTATGGTGACAGCGCCAAAGTCCTCATTGAGAGTACAAGAGCCTTCACACAGACGATCTTGTGGACATACTCGGCCACAAACTTCAGGCAAGCTGTTAGTTTGGTGCGACAATTCAACAGCTTCAAGGATACGACCTTCATTGGCTAACTTTAGCCATTGCGGGATGTAGTTGTGGACTGGGCACTTCCATTCACAATATGGGTTACCACAATCTAAGCAGCGATCCGCCTGCGCAGTCGCTTGTTGTTTGGTAAACGGTTCATAGATTTCAACGAACTCGATCTTACGAACTTTGATAGGCTTCTTCGCAGGATCTACGCGTTGAACATCGATAAATTGATAAACGTTCTGACTCATGATTCAAACATCCTCCATGATTACTGGGCTTGAACGCGCAGTTCTGCGGCACTGCGACTCTGGTGACCAAGTAGCGTGCGTAAGTCCGCCGCTTGTGGTTTCACCAAGTAGAACTTTGGAATCCATTCATCAAAGTTCGCCAAGATATCTTCTGCGTGGCTGGAGCCGGTTTCTTCAAGATGTTCGGCAATCAGACCACGTAAGTGCTCTTGATGGATGTAGAGATCCGACAGAGAAATCGCTTCAACCGATTCGTTGTTCACGCGACCTTGGAAGTCTTGGTTCTCATCCAATACGTAAGCAAAACCGCCAGTCATGCCTGCGCCGAAGTTCACGCCTGTCGCGCCAAGAATGGCAACAATACCGCCAGTCATGTACTCACAAGCGTTATCGCCAGCGCCTTCAATGACAGCAATCGTACCTGAGTTACGTACGCCGAAACGCTCACCTGCTTTACCCGCCGCAAACAGCTTACCGCCGGTCGCACCGTACAGACAGGTGTTACCAATGATGGTCGCTTCATTACACTTAAATGCAGTGCCAAGGTGAGGTTTGATAACCACCTTACCGCCAGCCATGCCTTTACCTACGTAGTCGTTGGCATCCCCGGTCAGGTAAAGCTCCACGCCACCCGCGTTCCAAACGCCAAATGACTGGCCTGCAGTGCCATCCAAGTGCAGTTTGATTGGCGTCGCCGCCATGCCTTGGTTGCCGTAACGCTGAGCGATTTCACCGGATAGGCGAGCACCCACAGAGCGGTCGGTGTTGATCACGTTGTAGAAGAAGCTAGCAGATTGACGTTTCTCAACCGCTTGCAATGCGTCTTCGATGATCTTGTTGTTTAGCTCGGCTTTATCAAATGGTGTATTTGGCTGTGTCCAGTAAAGAGGGTGTTCCTCTGGAGAGACTGGCGCCTCAAGGATATTCGACAGATCTAGCTTGGTTTGTTTCGCCGTCAGACCTTCAACGGTTTCCAACAAATCCGTGCGACCAATCAAGTCTGTCAGTTTTTCAACACCAAGTTCAGCGAGTAATCCGCGCACTTCGTCCGCCAGACCAATGAAATAGTTCATCACCATTTCCGGTAGGCCTTTGAAGTACTCTTTACGCAATGTCTCGTCTTGAGTTGCAACACCAGTAGCACAGTTGTTGAGGTGACAAATGCGTAGGAACTTACAACCCATTGCCACCATTGGCGCAGTACCAAAACCGAAGCTTTCCGCACCGAGAATCGCCGCTTTCACCACGTCTAGGCCCGTTTTTAGACCACCATCTACCTGTAGACGAATCTTATGACGTAGACCATTAGCAACCAGTGCTTGTTGGGTTTCTGCCAGTCCCAATTCCCATGGGCTACCAGCGTATTTCACTGAAGTTAATGGGCTTGCTGCAGTACCGCCGTCGTAACCCGAGATGGTAATAAGATCAGCGTAGGCCTTCGCGACACCTGTAGCGATGGTGCCGACGCCTGGTTCAGATACTAATTTCACCGAAACCAACGCGTTTGGATTGACTTGTTTTAGGTCGAAGATCAGCTGGGCCAAATCTTCAATCGAATAAATATCGTGGTGCGGAGGAGGGGAGATCAGAGTCACACCCTGTACCGAATAACGCAGTTTTGCGATTTCTGCGGTGACTTTGTGTCCCGGTAACTGACCACCTTCGCCCGGCTTCGCACCCTGTGCGACCTTGATCTGCAGTACGTCTGCATTGGTTAGGTAGTGAGGCGTGACACCAAATCGCCCAGAAGCAATCTGTTTGATACGCGAGTTACGCTCGGTACCGAAGCGACGTGGATCTTCACCTCCTTCACCCGAGTTGGAGTAACCACCGAGACGGTTCATCGCTGTTGCAAGTGCTTCGTGCGCTTCTGGGCTAAGTGCACCAATGGACATCGCCGCCGAGTCAAAACGCTTGAATAGCTCTGTGCTTGGCTCGATTTGCTCAAGTGGTAGTGGGGAGTCTGATTTTTTCAGCGCCATTAAGTCACGCAGCATGGCAACAGGACGTTGGTTTACCTGCTTAGCAAAGCTCTGATAATCGTTACTTTCGCCTGATTTCACCGCAGTTTGCAGTGTGCCAACCACGTCTGGGTTGTAGGCGTGATATTCACCACCGTGGACGTATTTCAATAAGCCGCCATGCTCGATAGCTTTACGTTTCGCCCAAGCTTTACGAGAAAGGTTGTACAAATCTTGTTGGAAGTCGTCGAAGCTCGCGCCTTCAATACGAGTTGTGACACCTTTAAAGCACAAACCAACCACTTCTTGGCTCAGGCCAACTGCTTCAAACAGTTGCGAGCAACGGTAAGAGGCGATGGTAGAAATCCCCATTTTCGACATGATCTTGTACAGACCCTTGTTGATGCCGTATTGGTAGTTTTGCATCACATCGCGATAGTCTTTTTCTAGCGCTTTATCATCAATCAGCTTACCTAGTGCTTCATAAGCAAGGTATGGATAAACCGCAGTAGCACCAAAGCCAAGCAAGACAGCAAATTGGTGTGGGTCACGAGCTGTTGCGGTCTCAACAACAATGTTGGCATCACAACGTAAGTTGGCATCGATCAAGCGAGTTTGAACCGCACCGACTGCCATTGCTGCAGGAATTGGCAGTTTACCTTTTACTAAAGCGCGATCTGAAAGCACGACTAGAACCGTGCCTTCACGTACGACCTGTTCTGCTTGTTCACACAGATCATCAATGGCTTGTTTGAGATTTTTCTGTTGTGGATCGTAGTTGATATCGAGAATGGTATTACGGTAGTGATCGTCACCAAGCTCAAGCAATTGCTGCATGTCTGAGTAAAGTAATACTGGTGAATCGAAGGTCACTCGGTAGGCGTGGCCATCGGTTTCACAGAAGACGTTCATCTCCTGACCGATACTGGTCGCCAGTGACATTACGTGTTTCTCACGCAATGGATCGATTGGCGGGTTGGTTACCTGAGCGAACTTCTGACGGAAGTAATCAGTCACCAAGCGCTCTTTCGACGAGAGAACGGCCATTGGGGTGTCATCACCCATGGAACCGACCGCTTCTTGGCCCATATCACCAAGAACACGCAGTACTTGATCGACCTCTTCATTGCTCATGGCAAATTGCTTTTGATAAGTCTTGAGTAAGTCTTCATCAAAACTGCGCTCACCCACTTGATCTTCAGGTAGCTGAGCAAAAGGAGTGAGTTTGCGAACGTTGTTTTCCATCCATTCGCGGTAAGGGTGGCGAGATTTCAGATCGTTATCGATCTCGCTAGACTGCCAAAGCTTCCCTTTGCGAGTATCGACAACCAGCAGTTCACCCGGACCAACACGGCCTTTCTCGGCAACTTCATCGGGAGCGTAATCCCAAATCCCTACCTCTGATGCCAGGGTGATAAATTTGTCTTTAGTAATCACATAACGTGCTGGGCGCAAACCATTACGGTCTAGGTTACAGGCAGCGTAACGGCCGTCGGACAATACGATACCTGCCGGACCATCCCATGGCTCCATGTGCTTGGAGTTGAAGTCGTAAAACGCTCGCAGATCCGGGTCCATGTCTGGGTGGTTTTGCCATGCTGGTGGCACAAGCATGCGCATGGCACGGAAGATATCCATACCGCCAGAAAGGAATAGATCCAACATATTATCTAAACTGGAAGAGTCTGAACCTGTCTCGTTCACAAACGGTGCTGCGGTTTGTAGGTCTGGCAGCAGTGGTGACGAGAACTTGTAAGCTCGCGCTCGTGCCCATTGGCGGTTACCTTCAATGGTGTTGATCTCACCATTATGAGCAAGG
Organism: Vibrio sp. B1ASS3; assembly: GCF_905175355.1. Taxonomy (NCBI): domain Bacteria; kingdom Pseudomonadati; phylum Pseudomonadota; class Gammaproteobacteria; order Vibrionales; family Vibrionaceae; genus Vibrio; species Vibrio sp. B1ASS3. The sequence continues at coordinate 3,455,660 of NZ_HG992742.1, read as the reverse complement.
TAACGGAACGGCTGAGCTAGTGGCCAACGCGGTTGAGTATTGGTAGAAAAACGCTGATGGAACAGGCAGATAGCAGATTCCATGCGTAGATCTGCAAGATCAAGATAGAAGCGCGGTAAGTCCGCAGGCATGCACAAGCCTTTGTACACCAAAACTTGTGTCGACAAGCTACAGATGTAGAAATCAGGATCTTCGGTGATTTGTTTCTCGATGCGACGGCGTGCGATGTAGAGGCGACGCTCAATGTCACGCTCGCGCCAACCTGCCGGAGCAGAGATAAAGACTTGTTGAATGTCTGGAAGTGAATCGGCGGCGATTGGGCCGAGTACTTCTGAATTGGTTGGTACTTCACGCCACCCTGCTACCGTCAAAGTCTCTTGTGCGAGCTCTTTGTTGATGATGTCTTTGGCGAGTTGAGCTTTCACCGGGTCTTGGTTGAAGAAAATCATCCCTATGGCGTATTGCTTGCCAAGGTTGAAGCCATTTTCTTCAGCGATAAGGCGTAAATAGGAATCGGGCTTTTGTAGAAGAAGACCACAACCATCACCGGTTTTACCATCGGCGGCGATACCACCACGGTGGGTCATTCGATCAAGTGCAGAAATTGCTGTACGTACCAGCTTGTGACTTTGCTCGCCTTCCATGTGCGCGATTAAGCCAAATCCACAGTTGTCTTTCTCAAGACTTGGATCATAAAGAGCCATTGCAATTCTCCCTTTGCTTATCTGTCATCCCGACAGATATATCAACACTGCTCAAGTTGATAATGATGACTAACTATGCGTCACTTTCTAGGTTTTATGTATATCTATTCAATAAAATTCGTCAAATATCTTAACAAAAATTGTGTGTTTTATTTTCACCAACTTCACAAGCTATAGCTTATTGTAAAAAAGGTCAAGTTATTAGTGAATCATCGCGTGAATATGCGATTTACCATTTAATTGGCTGAAATAGTTCAAGAAAAACAGTGAGATAGAAAAGTGGTTGTTACAAAAAAGTAACATTTGATTCTGGCAGGAATAAAAAAGACCAGCACAAAATGCTGGTCAAAATAAAAAGATTGGAAGGAACTGTTTTCTTTCCTGACGACCAGCCATCGATAGTACTGATGGCTGGGTTTATGCCTCGAAAAGAGGAAGTGAGCGCACTCCCTTTAAGCAGAAAGCATCAGTGAATCTGCTTTTGCTTCTAGGTTTGTGCCACCCATTAGGTAATCATCGATAGCACGGGCACATTCACGACCTTCGTTGATACAACGAACCACCAGAGATTGGCCTGTTCGCATATCACCAGCAGCAAATACGCCTTCTTGGTTAGTAGCAAAATCTTGAGTTGCTACGTTACCGCGATCATCTAGCGCGATATCCAGTTGAGCAAGCACACCTGTTGGTTCTGGGTGTAGGAAGCCCATCGCTAGAAATGCCATATCACATGGAATCACACGCTCGCTGCCTTCTACTTCTTTGAAACTTGGACGCTCGCCTGGTTTCGCATCTTGCCAAACGATATCAGCTAAACGAAGGCCTGTAACTTCACCTTTGTCATTGCCGATGAACTCTTTGGTTAGGATGTTCCAGTGACGATCAACACCTTCTTCATGAGACGTCGAAGTACGTAGGATCATCGGGTACTGTGGCCATGGCATATTGGCAGGACGTTTCTCTGGTGGAATCGGCATGATTTCAACCTGAGTGATGCTTGCTGCACCGTGGCGGTTTGATGTACCTACACAGTCAGAACCCGTATCACCACCACCGATAACGACAACATGTTTACCCGCGGCGTGAAGTTCTTCACCCTTAAGATCCATGTCGTTGGCACGGCGGTTGTTTTGACCTAGGAATTCCATTGCGAAGTGAACGCCTTTTAGTTCACGACCCGGAACTGGCAAATCACGAGGAACGGTTGAACCACCAGTCAGTAGAACCACATCGAACTCTTGACGCAGCTGCTGAGCATTCACATCAACACCAACATGTTGGTTAACTTTGAATTCAATACCCGCTTCTGCCATTAGGTTGATCTTACGATCTATCACGTCCATACCCAGTTTGAAATCTGGGATACCAAAACGCAGCAGACCGCCTACTTTCTCGTCTCGCTCGAATACTGTCACAGTATGACCAGCGCTGTTTAACTGCTCAGCAGCCGCAAGGCCAGCAGGGCCCGAACCGATGATCGCAACGGTTTTGCTTGTGCGAGAACGTGGTGTTTTTGGTTTGGCGTAACCTTCACGATACGCTGTTTCCACGATGGTTTTCTCGATATTACAGATAGTGATTGGATCTTGGTTGATGCCAAGTACACAAGCACTTTCACATGGAGCCGGGCAAACACGACCAGTAAACTCTGGGAAGTTATTGGTTGAGCTTAGAATGTTCCATGCTTCTTCCCAGCTATCACGATAAACCGCATCGTTAAACTCTGGGATGATGTTACCGATAGGGCAGCCGTTATGACAAAACGGCACACCACAATCCATACAACGAGAAGCCTGAGTATTGATCTTGTCACCAAACTCCTCGTTCAGAACGAACTCTTTGTTGTTCTTGATGCGTTCAGCTGGGTCGATCTTCTGTGGTAGTTCACGACCATGCTCTAAAAATCCAGTAGGCTTACCCATTATACGGCCTCCACTTGAGTTTCGTTTCCTTGAGACTGTGCTTCAGCTTTACGCTTTTGAAGAACCGCTTTGTAGTCACGCGGCATTACCTTAACCATAGAGGCTAGGCTTGCTTCAAAGTTGTCTAGGAAAGACTGAGCGACTTCACTTCCTGTGAATTGAACATGCTTAGTTAGCATGTCGAGTAATAGATCTCTGTCTTCTTGCTCGATTGGATCTAGGTCTACTAGCTCTGGGTTCAGTTTTGACTCAAAGTCACCTGATTTATCCCATACGTAAGCCACGCCGCCACTCATACCTGCGGCAAAGTTACGACCTGTTGAACCAAGGATGATGGCTGCACCGCCCGTCATGTATTCACAACCGTGGTCACCAACGCCTTCTACTACTACTTTCGCGCCTGAGTTACGAACACAGAAACGTTCACCAGCCATACCGCGAATGAAAGACTCACCCGAAGTGGCACCGTAGAAACACACGTTACCAACCACGATGTTGTCTTCCGCGACAATGCTTGATTTCGCATCTGGATAAAGTACTAAGGTACCGCCAGATAAGCCTTTACCCCAGTAGTCGTTCGCGTCGCCTTCTACTTCGAACTTCACGCCCTTAGCTAGGAATGCACCGAATGACTGACCCGCAGAACCTTTGAACTTCACGTTCATTGGCTGAGGTAGACCCGCATCTTTGTACACTTTCGAGATTTCGTTCGACAACATGGTACCTGCAGAGCGGTCCGTGTTAACGATAGGGAACTCGGCATTCACCGCTTCGCCTTTCTCGAGTGCAGGAATCGCTGCTTGAATCAGCTTACGGTCTAGTACTCCTTCTAGATTGTGGTTCTGCTGAGCTTGGTTGAATACACCATCAGCTTCACGTGGTTGCTCAACGTGGAGAACAGGAGACAGATCTAGGTTCTTGTATTTCCAGTGAGAAACGTCTTGGCGAATCTTCAGTTTCTGTCCTTGGCCAACCATCTCATCGATAGTGTGGAAACCAAGTTCAGCCATGATTTCACGTAGACCTTGTGCCATGTATTGGAAGAAGGTTACGACGTCTTCTACGCGACCATCAAAGCGCTCACGAAGCGTCTTGTTCTGAGTTGCGATACCGACAGGACAGGTGTTCTTATGACACTTACGCATCATGATACAACCTTCAACCACCAAGGCTGCGGTTGCCACGCCCCATTCTTCTGCACCAAGTAGTGTTGCCACTGCAAGGTCGCGAGGGGTCTTCATCTGACCATCCGCTTGAACCACGATACGGTTACGTAGACCGTTCTTCAGTAGCGTTTGGTGTGTTTCTGCCAAACCAAGTTCCCAAGGAAGACCAGTATGACGGATTGAAGACATTGGTGATGCACCAGTACCGCCATCGAAACCTGCAATAAGTACAACGTCTGCTTTCGCTTTAGCAACACCAGAAGCGATCGTACCCACGCCTGCTTCCGATACCAGCTTCACGTTTACACGGCCCGCGCGGTTCGCATTCTTCAAGTCGTAGATCAGCTGAGCCAAATCTTCGATTGAGTAGATATCGTGGTGTGGCGGTGGCGAGATAAGGCCGACGCCCGGAGTTGAGTGACGTGTTGCACCGATCCAGTCATCTACTTTATCGCCTGGTAGCTGACCACCTTCACCTGGCTTCGCACCTTGAGCCATTTTGATTTGCAGCTCTTCAGCGTTAGTTAGGTAGTAAGAGGTTACGCCAAAACGACCAGAAGCCACCTGCTTGATTGCCGAGCGTTCCCAATCGCCGTTCTCCTTGCGCTCGAAACGCATTGGGTCTTCACCACCTTCACCAGAGTTTGATTTCGCGCCAAGGCGGTTCATCGCAACAGCCAGTGTGGAGTGTGCTTCGTAAGAAATAGAACCGAATGACATAGCGCCTGTCGCGAAGCGTTTCACGATGCTCTCAATTGGTTCGACTTCGTCGATAGAGATAGAACCTGCTGGGTTCTTAATGAATTCTAGCTGGCTACGCAGAGTTACCGCGTTGTCACCTTGTTTATCTACTGCTGTCGCGTACTGCTTGAACTGATCGTAGTTCTTGTTGCGTGTAGACTCTTGCAATAGAGAAATGGTTTCTGGGTTGAATAGGTGCTTCTCACCACGCTGTTTCCATTGGTAAACACCACCAACATCCAGCATTTGAATTGGGATTTCGCGTTGTGGGTAACCGATGCGGTGACGGATCAGCACTTCTTTGGCGATATCATCAAGGGTGAGACCTTGGATACGAGAAACTGTACCTGTGAAGTATTTGTCGACCACTGACTTGTGGATGCCCAACGCTTCGAAGATTTGTGCGCCGTGGTATGACTGTAGCGTGGAGATACCCATCTTCGAGAAGATCTTCAGAAGACCGCCATTGATCGCTTTACGGTAGTTGTTGAACAGATCGCGTGGGTTCGCTTCTGGATCCAACTTCTTAGTACGTTGAAGCTCAATAATGGTTTCAATCACTAGGTATGGGTTAACCGCATTCGCACCGTAACCAAGTAGTGTTGCAAAGTGGTGCGTTTCACGCGCATCACCGGTTTCAACCACGATGTCACACTTCGCACGTAGACCTTTACGGATCAAGTGGTGGTGTACTGCGCCAACTGCCAGCATTGCTGGAATCGCCGCGTGGTTTGAGTTCACTGCACGGTCAGTTAGTAGGATGATTGAGTAACCATCGATAACCGCGTCTTCTGCGTATTGGCAAATACGTTTTAGTGCGCGCTCAAGCTTGCCTTGATCTTCATTAGCTTGGAACACGATATCCAGCGTCTTCGCTTGTAGGTGCTCGTTATCGATCGCACGCAATTTCTCAAGCTCAGAGTTCGCTAGAACAGGCGATTCCAATTCAACTTTCTGACAGTGAAGTGGTGTTTCAGTCAGAAGGTTTTGGTCTTTACCCAAGTAAGTGTTCAGCGACATAACCATACGCTCACGGATCGGGTCGATCGGTGGGTTAGTTACCTGTGCAAACAGCTGCTTGAAGTAGTTTGAAAGATGCTGAGATTGATGAGAGAGAACCGCAAGCGGCCAGTCGGCACCCATTGCTGATAATGGCTCTTTCGCATCATTCGCCATTGGAACGATGATTTCGTTCACTTCTTCAGTGCTCACACCGAAAGCTTGTTGACGGTGTAGTAAACGTTCTGGAGAAGGTTGGCTGAACTGGTTGCTCGCATCTGGCAGCTTCTTCAAGCTCAGTAGGTTTTCTTCTACCCACTTCTCGTAAGGCTGGGCCGTTGCGATAGTGTCTTTCACTTCTTCATCAGAGATGATGCGACCTTGCTCTAGGTCTGCAACAAAGATACGACCTGGCTGTAGACGACCACGGAACTCTACGTTCTCTGGTTCAATATCCACAACACCAGATTCAGATGCCATCACTAGGAAGTTATCTTTGGTCACTGTGTAGCGAGAAGGGCGCAAACCGTTACGGTCTAGTGTCGCACCAACTTGAACACCATCAGTAAAACATACTGAAGCAGGACCATCCCATGGTTCCATGATGTTCGCGTGGTACTGATAGAACGCGCGACGCTTCGGATCCATGTTTTTGTTTTCTTGCCATGCTTCCGGGATCATCATCATCAATGCGTGTGGCAGGCTGCGACCAGAAAGAACTAGGAGCTCAAGTGCCATATCGAAGTTAGATGAATCCGAGCTGCCTTCCTGACAGATTGGAAGAAGCATGTCGATTTCAGCCTGAGTAAATAGGTCTGATTCTAGGATTGCTTCACGGGCTTTCATCCAGTTCAAGTTACCGCGAACTGTATTGATTTCACCGTTGTGGGCAATGTAACGGAAAGGCTGTGCAAGACGCCATTTCGGGAAGGTATTGGTAGAGAAACGAGAGTGTACAAGTGCTAGTGCAGTCACCATGGTCGGGTTTTGCAGATCAAGGAAGTACTGAGGTACTTGCTCGGTCGTTAACTGACCTTTGTACACTAATGTCTTGTAAGACATGGAGTTAATGTAGAAGTCGTCACCAATGTTCGAAACGCTTTCTAGGCAAACACGTACAGTGTAGTTACGAAGTACGTACAGTTTGCGCTCTAGTTCTTCAGGTGTGATGCCAGGGCCACCAGAGATAAACACATGCTCAAACTGAGGTTCTGTGCTTAGTGGGTCTGCACCGATCATTGAGTTGTCGGTTGGCAATACACGGTAGCCGATAACTTCAAGATCTAGACGCTGTGCGTTACGTTCTAGAATGTCACGGCATTGTTCGCGTTTGTATTCGTCTTTCGGGAAAAGAACGACACCAACACCATACTTTTCAAACGAAGGCAATTTAATGCCTAACTTGACGGCTTCTTCTAATAGGAATTCATGAGGTTTTTGTAGCAAGATACCCGCACCGTCACCGCTGCATGGGTCACAACCTTGACCACCACGGTGTTCCATGCGAGCCAGCATATCCAATGCTTGAGTCACTACTTCATGAGATTTACGGTTTTTAAGGTGAGCAACAAAACCGATACCACAAGCGTCATGCTCCAGCTCCGGAGTGTACAGACCCTGTGAATTTTGCTCTCTATCTACCATAGATACATCCTTCCAGTTCAATGTCGACGCAAGAATCCCGGACAGATCTCTACTGCCTTAGGTGCGCTCTTTGCGTCTTGTCCTTTATATTTATGATTCGCCACTGGCCGAGGTTGACCAGTCTTGATTCCTTTCCGTATCTCGCAGGAAAAATTTTGCGAGAAAAACAATCCTTGGTGATATCCCTTTATTTATTGCCACAATTTAGTGACTTATATAGGTGGGAGCGGGGTATCGCCGACAATTCCCGCAGTTGATGTTGTAATAAAAGTCACAAAAACGACGGGGTTGTGTAAGTATCCTACAATTTTGTGACTTGAGAATGCAACGAAAAGTCGCTTTTGTGACCCAATTTTTTCGTTTAAATATTCACTTTTTGTTTAACATTTGCGCAACATTGCAGGTTTTAAGTTGGTTTTATGCAGTTTTATTGATTTCACACCGCTACCTGTTTGTTTGAATTGACTAGAATTATTTGTTTTTTCTTGCAGGGATGTAATTTAGTTACATGAATCGTAGTGAGATTTATTACGGTTTACTATTGGTGAGAATCTATGCAGTTACATGAGTTGGTCAATACATTAGGCCAAGACCTTCAGCGTCGTTACGGCGAAAAAGTCCATAAGCTGACTTTACATGGTGGCTTTAGCTGCCCAAACCGAGATGGCACGATTGGCCGAGGTGGTTGTACATTCTGTAATGTGGCTTCGTTTGCTGACGAAGAAGTGCAGATCAAAAGCATCCACGATCAATTGAAAGACCGCGCGGGAGAGATCCATCGAGCGAAGAAGTATCTGGCATATTTTCAGGCGTACACCAGTACCTATGCAGAAGTACAAGTCCTCAAAAACATGTACGAGGAAGCTCTGAAGGCGGCAGACATTGTTGGCCTTTGTGTGGGCACTCGTCCAGATTGCGTTCCTGATGCAGTATTAGATCTGTTGTCGGACTATGTGAATCAAGGTTATGAGATTTGGCTAGAGCTCGGTCTTCAAACTGCCAACAATGACACCCTCAAGCGTATCAACCGTGGTCATGATTTTGAGTGCTACGCAGAAATCACCAAACGCGCTCGTGCTCTGGGCATTAAAGTGTGTACCCATCTGATCGTTGGTTTACCGAAAGAAAGTCGCGATGACAACATTGAAACGATGCGTAAAGTACTCGAAGTTGGCACTGATGGCATTAAGCTGCACGGTTTGCACATTGTCGAAGGTAGCACCATGGCAAAAGCATGGCGTGCCGGAAGGTTAGAAGCGCCAGAGTTAGAAACTTACGTCGCAACTGCCAGTGAATTGATCCGCATGACACCAAGAGAGGTGATCTACCACCGTGTTTCTTCTGCTGCGCGTCGTCCAACCTTGTTATCGCCATTATGGTGTGAGAACCGTTGGTTGGCGATGACTGAAATTGGTCGTGCATTAGATAAAGATGGCGCACAAGGTAGCTTAACCGGCGATGCTTTCATCTATAGCAAACCAGAATTAAAAGCGGAATGATCGATTAAGAACTGTTATATTTCTTCCGATTTGCTTTAAAGGTCGGAAAAATGGATCAGTTACTCAATTGGCTCTGGGATGGGCAGGGCGACTACGGATTTGTGGTCCTGCTCTCTGTGGTATGCGTAATCGCCGTCACGCTGATCTATATACGCTTCCAGTCCGGCTTGAAACAGCTGGTTACTGACTCTCCTTATCCCGTACTAGTGATCGATGCTAGTCACGGACAGTTATTGCTTTCTAATGACTCAGCCATGCAATTACTTGGCATTCGCTCATTAGGTTCTGGCTTTCTTTATCCTGCTTCCTTTCATACTGAAGAACTGGTAACACTACTTGATAGCTTTTCTAGTCGACACTTCCGTCAACAATTGTTTGGCTGGCGATTGTCCGAGACAGAGAGCATCAAAGTTGAGTTGTCGGGGCGAAAGAGTTTGCTTCGCGGCCACCGAGTTTGGATTGTGTACGCTCAGCCACACCAAGTAACTCATACAGAGCAACAGCAAGAGCTTGAACAACTGGGCATCGCTCGTTCAGCTATCGACTCTCTGTCTGAACTGATCTGTTTGCAAGATCAACAAGGTAAAGTATTAACGACCAACCGCGCATTTGATCTGTTTTGGGAAGGACGCAGAGAAGAGGCGTGTACGTCTAAAGCGCGCTCAATCGCGACTCGTAAAAGTGAACGCCGTTGGACAACCGATCCTCAGGGCCGAAGTTGTTTGCTTGAAGTGAACCAAAGCTCGTTGGTTTCGCAAGCTGGCGAGATGATCGGCACGCTATCCATCAGCCATGACGTGACGGAATGGCACAAGATGCAACAAAACCTTCGTGATGAAATGGAGCGTCGCAAAGACACCGAAGTAGCGTTGGCTCAGCGTGATACGATCTTACAAACGATTCTAGACGCGAGTCCAGATTCAATCGGTATCTTCAACGAAAACATGGTTTATCAAGCTTGTAATAAACCATTCGTTAATGCACTCGGGATTCCTGATGTGAGCGACCTTATTGGTAAGCGCCTACAAGACGTTATTCCTGAAGATATCTACATCCGCTTAGAAGCGAGTGATTTGCAAGCTTTGAAGCAAACTCAGCCTATACGCTACATCGATAAAGTGAGCAGCAGCGATGGCTACTACACATGGTTTGATGTGGTGAAATCGCCGTTCAAAGATAAAGCGTCCGGCACTAATGGCGTGTTGATCATGGCTCGTGATATCTCTGAGCGTTATCTTGCTGAGCAGAAGCTCGAAGAGGCGAACCTTGAGCTAGAGAAACTGAGCTTCTCTGACAGTCTTACCAAAGTGGCCAACCGTCGTCGTTTTGATGAGCAGCTTCATACCCTTTGGTATCACCACATTCGTGAGAAGTTACCACTGACAATCATGTTATGTGATATCGATTTCTTCAAAGATTACAACGACTGTTATGGTCACCAACAAGGTGATGAAGCCCTCGTCAAAGTGGCCGCGGTATTCCAACAAGTGGTGAGTCGCTCTTCCGATTGTGTGGCTCGATACGGCGGAGAAGAGTTTGCTTTTATCCTGCCAAATACAACCACTGAGGGGGCTCATAAAGTCGCTCAACGTATTCACGAGCAAATTCACGAGTTGGCAATTGAGCATGGCTGTTCGAATGTTTCAAATCGACTGACGGTCAGTATTGGCTTCGTTTCTTACGTCCCTCATCACGGTGATGAACCTGAAATGGGTGTTGCCATGGCTGACAGCGCGCTTTACCAAGCGAAGGCTGATGGTCGAGATCGAACCCATCTTCACCCAAGTTCTTACTAACGCTTTGTGACCGCTTGCTCTAAGTTGAGAGCAGGCGGTTTAAATCACCGTATTAAACACGCTAAACTGCAACTACATAGTATGAGGCGTTGAAGAGCCCTGAAGCATCGCTATTTCATCTGTGTGTATTTCAAACATTTAAACCGTAGAGACCATTTCTTTGCGGCTTTACTTTTCCAATCATCAGGGCTCGGTATCTAGCTTGTTCCATGGAGTAGCGAATGAAGCCCATGAAAAATCTCGCCCAGTATTACGTTGACCTTTTGGTTAAGCTGGGGATTGTCCGTTTCTCGATATTACTGGCGCTTGCGCTGGTCGCCTTAGCTGTCGTGGTGCAAGTGGGTATTACCCTCGCGCTCAAAGGCAATGTCGATGACATCGATATCGTTCGTTCGGTATTCTTTGGTCTTCTCATCACGCCGTGGGCGGTTTACTTCTTATCAGTCGTGGTCGATCAACTGGAAGAGTCACGTCAAAGGTTGACGAAGCTAGTTTCCAAACTGAAAGACATGCGTTCGCGTGACCAAGAACTTAATTTCCAACTGCAGCAGAACATTGAAAAGCTCAACCAAGAGATTGAAGAGCGTATTAAAGCAGAAGAAGCTCGCGAAGAAGCGATGCAAGATCTCGAGAATGAGGTGTTCCAACGTGAACGCACTCAGCTAGAGCTTGCCGAGCGTACCGCACTATTACGTTCTTTTATTGATGCCTCTCCAGACCTTATTTACTACCGCAATGCCGATGGTGTTTTCTCTGGCTGTAACCGTGCGATGGAAGAGCTAACCGGTAAAAAAGAACATCAATTGGTGGGATTAAGCCCGTGGGATGTCTATAGCAAAGAAGTGGCTGAACACATCGTCGATACCGACCAAAAAGTCTTTGCCGACAATCAAGCGATTACTTACGAGCAATGGCTCGAATACCCAGATGGACGTAAGCATTACTTTGAACTGCGTAAGGTGCCGTTTTACAGCAAAGATGGCCGCCACCTTGGTCTAGTGGGCTTCGGTCGTGATATCACTGAGCGTAAACGCCATGAAGAGTCTCTAGAAAAAGCCAGCCGAGATAAAACCACATTTATTTCTACAATCAGTCATGAGCTTCGTACGCCATTAAACGGCATCGTTGGTCTGAGCCGTATGTTGCTTGATAGCCAACTGACGGACGAGCAGCGCAAGCACATGCAAACCATCAATGTCAGTGCCATTACTTTGGGCAACATCTTCAACGACATCATCGACATGGACAAATTCGACCGTCGTAAATTGGAACTGCTGCCTGCGCCATTGAACTTTGAAGACTTCGTCGCTGAAATCGAAAGCATCTCAGCACTGATGGCAGAGCAAAAAGGCCTGCGCTTTGACCTAGAGCGTTTAAGTTCATTGCCTAAAGCGATTGAAGTGGATGCCACACGTCTGCGTCAGGTTATTTGGAACCTTGTCAGCAACGCCATGAAGTTCACCAAAGAAGGTGGTGTGGTGATGACGGTGAGCGCCGATGTTGAAGAAGATTACGCAACCATCATTATGGAAGTGGAAGACACCGGTATTGGTATTCCAGACGAAGAGCTCGATAAGATCTTTGCGATGTACTACCAAGTGAAATCAGGCAAAGACAACTTACATGCGGTTGGTACAGGCATTGGCTTGGCGGTATCTAAGCAACTGATCAATATGATGGATGGCGACATCACGGTAGCAAGTGAAGAAGGCTTTGGTAGTACCTTTACCGTATCGATTCATGTACCTATCGTTGAGTTAGAAGCGCCAATTATCGATGCTAAGCGCGATAAAGTGCGCCTCAACATCTTCATGGTCGAAGACATCGAACTTAACGTGACTGTTGCTAAGTCCTTACTTGAGAGCTTAGGTCACACCGTTACCGTAGCAATGACCGGTGAAGAAGCACTCGTGAACTTTGTGCCGGATGAATATGACTTAGCACTGCTAGACATCCAATTGCCAGACATGACGGGCTTCGATGTAGCTAAGTACTACCGCGAACACTACGACAACTTACCGCCGCTGGTGGCACTCACTGCGAATGTGATGAAAGATCGCCGTGAGTACCTAGATAACGGCATGGACGATGCCATCAGCAAGCCACTTGCGGTTCAAGCAATGCAAGCCGTGATTGATAAGTTCTTTGTTGAACGTATTGAGAGTGAGCAGGAAGTGGTTGCTGAACCTGAGGTGATTGAAGAAGTTGCCCCAACGCCATCACCAGTGCTCAATACGCATTTGCTCGATTTAGATATGCTCGAATCTTACGTGGATATCGTTGGAGTGAAGCCTGTTTACGATAGCATCAAGATGTTTGAAGACATGATGCCAGATTACATTGAAGTGCTTGATTCAAATATGACGGCCAAAGACCAAGATGGCATTGCCTCTGAAGCGCACAAAATCAAAGGTGCCGCAGGCTCAATTGGTCTTAAACACATTCAGAGCGTTGCACAGAAAGCGCAGTCTCCAGATATGCCCGCATGGTGGGAGAACATATCAGATTGGGTAGAAGAAATTAAAAACGAGTATCAAAACGATATACAAGTATTAAAAAGTTGGTTGGAACAGAGGAAATAACATGAAGAAATTTGCATCGGCAGCATTGGCAATTGCACTACTGGCAGGTTGTAGTTCTGCTCCTCAAGTGGATTGGCAAGAAGACAGTCAAATCACCATGAACAAGATGAATGTTGAGTTGAAAAGCAACTTATGGGTAAATCTGATGCCAACTATCGGTGAAGTTCAAGAGCAGAATGTGCATGGCGCATTGTACTTGAAGGCCGATAAAGAACTTCCAGCAAACTTGACCGTTGATTCGCTTATCGTTAAGCAGGGTGACTCTGAATGGGAAATCGATGGAGACTTGCTAGAGCTGCGCACGCACAGTGAGAATCAGTGGGAAGTGGCATTCGTATGGCAAATTGAAGCTGATATGGAAAAGCGCGTTGATTTAGCACTGCTGCTCGATGATGCAGGCAAGAAAGGTTGGTTAGTCGAGAAAGGCATTAAGATCGACAAAGTTTACTAACACCGCTAAACGGCAGATAGAAAAAGGGCTTGCTCATAGAGCAAGCCCTTATTGTTTATGCTGAGGCGGATTAGTCTTCTAGATCGCCACAGAAGCGGTAACCTTCACCGTGAATTGTCGCGATGATTTCAGGTGTACCTGATACAGATTCAAAGTGCTTACGAATACGACGAATCGTTACGTCTACAGTACGGTCGTGTGGCTTAAGCTCACGGCCAGTCATCTTCTTAAGAAGATCAGCACGAGTTTGAATCTTGCCTGGGTTCTCACAGAAGTGCAGTAGTGCACGGAACTCAGAGCGAGGCAGTTTGTAGCTATCACCAGCTGGGCTCACTAGAGAGCGGCTGTTGATGTCTAGAACCCAACCGTTGAATTCGTATTTTTCTACCGAGCGTTTCTCTTCTTGTACTGCGTTAGTGCTCATAGAGCGGCTTAGCAGGTTACGAGCACGGATAGTCAATTCACGTGGGTTGAATGGTTTAGTGATGTAGTCATCAGCACCGATTTCAAGACCTAGGATCTTGTCTACTTCATTGTCACGACCAGTTAGGAACATCAGAGCGATGTTCGCCTGTTCGCGAAGTTCACGTGCTAGAAGAAGACCATTCTTGCCTGGAAGATTAATGTCCATAATTACCAAGTTGATTGAATTTTCAGACAACACTTGGTGCATCTCTTCACCGTCACTGGCTTCAAAAACAGCGTATCCCTCTGCTTCAAAAATACTCTTAAGAGTGTTACGAGTTACTTGCTCATCTTCTACGATAAGAATCTGCGGGGTTTGCATTGGCGGTACCTAAATTTGTGACAAAATTGTGCTAATAGAATAAATTCTAGGCAAAAATATAACATACAGGTAATGTGATTTTGATAATAAATCAAGTTGATCAAAAAAACACTTCTTTCAGTTATCCGCCTTCCTTGGAATTTTGCCAACTCACCAGTATCCGATGGCGACGTTTATTCTATAGGGCTTGTTTACCTTTCGATTCCCTGTATTTACGGGGCCTGAAACGTAAACACCCTAAGATATGGAGCGGATTTTATATTGTTAACAGCATGCTAACAATGCTCAAATGTTAATTCCATTCACTTTGTTGATTTACATCAATTGATGAAATGTAACTGTTATTAATCGTTTAAGAGTTATGATAGAAAAAAGTAATACGAACATAGACGCATCGTTATGGAATGCTTATTCAGAATCTTTCTTCCGTTTTCATGCTGAATGGAAGGTTACCAGCTACGCAGTGATAACTGCTTGGAACCCTTACAGTAATTTACGGTCAAAAGAAGAGAATTGCATAAGTAATCATAAGCTCGAAAAACAATTAAACCACGTTAAATACGTGCCTGTCACGGTAGGCGATCAAGCTTTTGAATGGTTTGAGGAGAGTTACGCAGCGGAGCTCACTCCAAAAGCAGCGATAGCATTGGCGAATCAGTACCAGCAAAATGCCATCTATTACGTTATTGATGACGAACTTTACCTGATTACTTGTTCTAACCCAGAGGTGATGCACAAGCTAGGAGCGATAACACTGCGGCTCGTATAAAAGGATATTACTCACTTGAGCAACAGCTTGAGTGGGACAATTCACGGAGGAACTATGAGAGACATAACACCAGACATTTGTGACCAGTTTGAAGACCAAGTCACCTTGCTAAATTTACCGTTGCAGAACTTCGGTCAACGTACCGCTTTCCATGGCGAAATTGTGACTGTGCGCTGCTACCACGATAATTCAAAAGTGCGCGAAGTTCTCAGCGAAGACGGCACCGGAAAAGTGTTGATAGTGGATGGCCACGGCTCTTGCCAAAAAGCGCTGCTTGGCGACCAACTGGCAATTCTGGGGATTGAAAATGGCTGGGAAGGCATCATTGTTTACGGGGCAATTCGCGATGTGGCGCAAATGTCACAAATGGATATTGGTGTACAAGCGTTAGGGACTTGTCCGTTTAAAACGGAGAAACGCGATGTGGGTGAAGTCAATGTAACCCTGACAATGCAGAACCAGATCGTCCAGCCTAAGCATTACGTGTATGCGGATTGGAATGGGGTGTTGATCTCGAAAGAGGCGTTGGATTTCTAGAAGCGGAAGCCTAATCCAACTTCGAAGCCTTGTTGCCAATCTTGATAGTCGAGTGTGGCGTGAAGATCTAAATTTTCAGTAATTTTTACGCGGCTAGAGACTTCTGCAGCAAGGCTGCTTTCTTCTTCTCGGATGCCTTCTGTTGTTTCGCCTTTATAAGAACGAACCGTACTTTTCACCGTTACACGATCATTAAAGTGGTAGCTGATACCACTAAGAAGACCACTTTGGTTTTGAGTAGGTGAGTTATTAACGCGAGCACCGACATAAAGATCAACGGAGTCAAACAGCTCGTATGCGTAGCCGCCGTCGATGTTCCAAACATCAAAACTGTCGGTTTGGTAGTTTTCACTAGAGATGAAAAGTTTGTGTGGGGACGAAGATGTTTTGCCCGGAAGAGGCGGAAGATCAGTCGCTAGACAAACGCTAGGCACGGCGAACAGTAACAGAAAAATCCATTTTTTCATGTTGACCACTCCTTGTGTCTAACTTTGTTATTAGTATGTGCTAAAAGCTTCTCACTATTAAAGCATAGAATATGAAAGCCAGCTCATTTATTTTCCTTTTAATTCGATCCTAGGAACATTGATCACAGTTAAGTGTTTGTTAATTAGCATCAGTAAAGATCGACACTTTGATCTTACGCGCAGCGTTCAAGATCAGATGAAAGATGGTTAGAAGACTCGGTTTTAAGTTAGATGAGTTGGTTGTAGAAAAAAGACATCTCTAATGTCACCTTGGTAAATCATTGTAATTACATTGAAATATCAATGACATTGCGTAGCATAAATCTCTACAAGGCCGGAAAATAAACAATTTTTTGTTGACTCTGTTTACGAAACTCGGTAAACGTAGAGTTAAGCAAACACATAATTATCGTTGAATATTTATTTATGACATCTCACAGCCAAGTAGTAATGACCACAACCATTATTATTACCGACACGACCAATGTTGGGGCAGGCTGCTGAGCGAAAGAAATTCACAAAAAAGGCCTGTATCCAACAAGATACAGGCCTTTTTTTATGCTTTTTTATACAGAATTTAGACAGATCTAAGAAGATACATCGGAGGAAGGGATGCGAGTATTAAAGTTTGGCGGTTCATCATTAGCAGATGCAGATCGCTTTTTGAGAGCGGCGGATATCATCGCCAATAATGCGCAACAAGAAGAAGTCGCAGTCGTACTTTCTGCACCAGGTAAAACGACCAATAAGCTGGTTGCGGTGATTGAAGGCGCACTCCGTAATGGTGAAGCTGAGCTGCAAATCAATGAGCTAGAAGCTTCTTTTAAAGCTCTGTTTGGTGATATTCAAGCAGTGTTGCCGAATATTGATGGCGCAGCGTTTGACAACCAAGTTAAAACGTCGCTTTCTCAACTACGCCAGTTCGTTCATGGCATCAACCTTCTTGGCATGTGCCCAAATAACGTCAATGCACGCATCATCAGTAAAGGCGAACGTGTTTCAATTCAATTGATGAAGGCAGTGCTTGAAGCGAAAGGCCAACCTGCGCACCTTATCGACCCAGTTGAATACCTCTACGCGAAAGGCGATCACCTAGAAGCCATGGTCGATGTTGAAGTTTCGACTCAGAACTTCCGCCAGAATCCTCTTCCTCAAGGTCATGTGAACATCATGCCTGGTTTTACTGCCGGTAACGAGAAAGGTGAACTAGTTACACTAGGTCGTAATGGTTCAGACTACTCAGCGGCGGTTCTTGCGGCGTGTCTGCGCGCAGATTGCTGTGAGATCTGGACAGACGTAGATGGTGTATACAACTGTGACCCTCGCTTAGTCGAAGATGCTCGCCTGCTTAAATCTCTTAGCTACCAAGAAGCGATGGAACTTTCTTACTTCGGTGCTTCCGTTTTGCACCCGAAAACCATCGCTCCAATCGCACAATTCCATATCCCATGTCTGATCAAAAACAGCTTTAACCCACAAGGCGCAGGCACGCTGATTGGTCAAGACACAGGCGAAGATAACCTAGCCATCAAAGGCATCACGACACTAAACGACCTGACAATGGTTAACGTGTCTGGCCCTGGTATGAAGGGCATGGTTGGCATGGCAAGCCGAGTATTCGGTGCAATGTCATCGGCGGGGGTGTCTATTGTACTTATCACTCAGTCTTCTTCTGAATACAGCATCAGTTTCTGTATCGAAGCTCAAGACAAGGCAAAAGCGCAGCAAGTGTTAGCGGATGCATTTGAGTTGGAATTGAAAGACGGCCTTCTTGAACCTGTCGATTTTATTGATGATGTTTCTATCGTGACGCTAGTGGGTGATGGTATGCGTACCTCTCGTGGCGTTGCATCTCGCTTCTTCTCATCTCTTGCAGAAGTGAACGTAAACATTGTGGCAATTGCACAGGGCTCATCTGAGCGTGCTATCTCAGCTGTGATTCCTGAAGACAAAATCTCTGAAGCAATCAAAGCGTGTCACGAGAACCTATTCAACTCTAAGCACTTCCTAGATGTCTTCGTGGTTGGTATTGGCGGCGTTGGTGGTGAGCTGGTGGATCAGATCGAGCGTCAACAGGCGAAGCTTGCAGAGAAAGGCATCGTGATCCGCGTGTGTGGCTTGGCAAACAGCAAAGGTCTTCTGCTTGATAGTGAAGGTCTGCCACTAGAGCATTGGCGTGACCGTATGTCGGCTTCAACAGAAGAATTCAGCCTAGCGCGTCTAATTTCACTGGTGCAACGTAATCACATCATTAACCCAGTATTAGTTGACTGTACTTCAAGTGAAAGCATTGCAAATCAATACGCTGACTTCCTAGCAGCAGGCTTCCACGTCGTAACACCAAACAAGAAAGCAAACACAGCAAGCATGGCTTACTACCATCAACTTCGCGATGTAGCACGCAGCTCTCGTCGTAAGCTGATGTACGAAACAACCGTAGGCGCAGGTCTACCAGTAATCGAAAACCTACAAAACCTAATCTCAGCGGGTGATGAGCTAGAGCGCTTCAGCGGCATTCTTTCTGGTTCTCTGTCATACATCTTCGGTAAGTTAGATGAAGGTATGAGCCTGAGTGAAGCGACAAACATCGCGAAACAAAACGGCTTTACGGAACCGGATCCTCGTGACGATCTATCGGGTATGGATGTGGCGCGTAAGCTTCTGATCCTTGCTCGTGAAGCTGGCATGTCGCTAGAACTAGAAGACGTTGTGGTTGATCAAGCTCTGCCACCAGGCTTTGATGATTCAGGCAGCGTTGATGAGTTTATGGAACGCCTGCCAGAAGCGGATGCGTACTTTAAAGAGTTGTCAGCGAAAGCAGCGGAAGAAGGCAAAGTACTGCGCTACGTCGGTGAAATTGTCGATGGTAAATGCACAGTAAGCATTGCTGCAGTCGATGAAAACGACCCGATGTTTAAGATTAAAGACGGTGAAAACGCACTGGCATTCTACAGCCGCTACTACCAACCAATTCCACTAGTATTGCGTGGTTACGGTGCGGGTACTGAGGTTACGGCTGCTGGCGTATTCTCGGATGTGATGCGTACTTTAGGTTGGAAGCTAGGGGTATAACAACAATGAGTTCAAGTGATATGGATGTAGTGGTTTATGCTCCTGCGTCAATTGGTAATGTAAGCGTTGGTTTTGACGTTCTGGGGGCGGCGGTGTCCCCAGTTGATGGCACTCTATTGGGCGACCGAGTATTGGTTAAGTCCGGAGCTGAGCCGTTCAGTCTAAAGACGTCGGGTGATTTTGTTGAGAAGCTGCCAACCGAGCCGAAAGAGAACATCGTTTACGATTGTTGGGTGGTGTTTGCTCGTGAGCTAGACAAAAAAGGCGTCGAGCTAAAACCACTTGAGATGACGCTAGAAAAGAACATGCCAATTGGCTCTGGTTTAGGCTCAAGTGCGTGTTCTATCGTTGCGGCATTAGATGCATTGAACCGATTCCATGGACAGCCACTTAACGAGACAGAGTTACTGGCTCTGATGGGAGAAATGGAAGGCAAGATCTCTGGTGGTATTCACTACGACAACGTCGCACCATGTTACCTTGGCGGTGTGCAATTGATGCTTGAAGAGTTGGGTATCATCAGTCAAGAAGTGCCTTGCTTTGATGATTGGTACTGGGTGATGGCGTATCCGGGTATCAAAGTATCCACAGCAGAAGCGCGTGAGATCCTACCATCTCAATACCGTCGACAAGATATCATTGCTCATGGTCGCCACCTTGCAGGCTTTATCCATGCGTGTCATTCTGGTCAGCCAGAACTTGCTGCAAAAATGATCAAAGACGTGATCGCAGAACCGTATCGTGAGAAACTGCTTCCGGGTTTTGCGAATGCACGTCAATACGCAGCGTCTGCGGGTGCATTGGCTACCGGTATTTCTGGCAGTGGGCCGACACTGTTCAGTATTTGCAAAGAGAAAGATGTCGCTGAGCGAGTTGCTCGCTGGTTAGAACAGAACTACGTACAAAACGAAGAAGGATTCGTCCACGTTTGTCGTCTAGATAAGCAGGGTTCGAAAGTAACAGGAAGTGAGCTATGAAGCTTTACAATATAAAAGAAAATGATGAACAAGTTTCCTTTGGCCAAGCCGTTCGCCAAGGGTTAGGTCGCAATCAAGGCCTATTTTTCCCATCGGAATTACCAAAATTTGAAGATATCGATGCGCTGCTTGCAGAAGACTTTGTCTCTCGTAGCACTAAGATTCTATCAGCGTTAATTGGCGATGAACTTGCAGAAGAGCAAGTTAATGCTCTTGTTGATGCTGCATTCCAATTCCCTGCGCCTATCAACCAAGTAAAAGACGGTGTTTACGCACTGGAACTGTTCCATGGTCCAACGCTTGCGTTTAAAGACTTTGGTGGTCGCTTTATGGCGCAATCTCTTGCTGCGGTTTCGGACGGCGGCAAGATCACCATTCTGACGGCAACGTCTGGCGATACTGGCGCAGCCGTTGCGCATGCTTTCTACGGTATGGAAGACATCAACGTTGTGATTCTTTACCCGAAAGGCAAAATCAGCCCACTGCAAGAGAAGCTATTCTGTACACTTGGTAAAAACATTCACACTGTTGCGATCGATGGTGACTTCGATGCGTGTCAGGCTCTGGTTAAGCAAGCTTTTGATGACTCCGCACTGCGTGAAGAGATCGGTCTGAACTCAGCAAACTCAATCAACATCAGCCGTTTGATGGCGCAAATCTGTTACTACTTTGAAGCTGCCGCGCAAATGAGCAAACAAGAGCGTGAAAACCTAGTCGTGTCTGTACCAAGCGGTAACTTTGGTAACCTAACTGCTGGTCTATTGGCAAAAGCGCTGGGTTTGCCTATCAAACGCTTTATCGCTGCAACGAATGCTAATGATACGGTTCCGCGCTACCTAGAAACAGGTAAGTGGGAGCCAAAACCAACAGTCGCAACAACATCGAACGCGATGGACGTGAGCCAACCAAACAACTGGCCTCGTATCGAAGAGCTATGCCGCGTGAAAGAGTGGGGCTTGGAGACGCTAGGTAAAGGTGCAGTATCTGATGAGCAAAGCGCACAGTCAGTAAAAGATCTATACGCCATGGGTTACCTGTGTGAACCGCACGGTGCGATTGCTTACCGCGTTCTTGAAGAACAATTGCAAGACGGTGAAACCGGTCTATTCCTATGTACTGCTCATCCTGCGAAGTTCAAAGAAGTAGTGGATGATATTCTAGAATCCGACATCGACCTTCCTGCACCACTAGCGAAGCACGCAGCGATGGAGCTGCTATCGGAAGATCTCGATGCTGACTTTGACGCATTGAAAAAAGTACTGCGCCGCGTGCAGTAAGCTTCAAAAGTACAGTCAGTAGCAAAAACACAAATAACGAGAGGTGAATGAGCAATCATTCACCTTTTTTATTGCCGGTAAGTTTTAACTCTCTTTATGATTGAGAAACGAACTTAACTAAATGAGATGGAAAGAGAAGCATGCATTTTTTGATTTTTCTTGGCTCAGTGAGAGACAGCACGCCACCACGACCAGCCCGTTTAGGAATGCGAGTCAGTAGAGCGTGTGAAAAACTCATCGTGAGTCAGCATTCGCAACATACTGTCGAAATTATTGACCCATTGGACTATGACTTTGGCGATGTGTTTAAGCCCGAGTTTGCTTATCACCGCTCTAAAGTGCCGGAGCACCTAAGTGAACTGGCAGATAAAATCAAACAGGCCGATGGCTATGTGATGGTTAGCCCGGAATACAACCATTCGATGAGTCCTGCCTTGGCAAACATGCTTAACCATTTTGGCAGTTCGCTGTTTTCCTATAAGCCAAGTGCTATCGTGACCTACTCTGCAGGGCAATGGGGTGGCGCTCGTGCTGCAGTGTCGATGCGTACTTTCTTATCCGAGTTGGGGTGCTTGCCAGTGTCGGCAATGATCCACATTCCGAAAGCACAAGAGGTGTTTGATGAACAGGGCGTTGTTGCGGATGAGTCGGAGCAGGCGCAGTGGGACAGCTATATGAATCGCACTATGTATCAATTGATTTGGTGGGCAGAAGGGGCGTCACTGCAAAGAGATAGGCTTGATCCAACCTCCTTAGCACAAGCGTTTCAGAAAGATCCTTCGCAAAGAAATGCACCTTAAAGGCGAGTTGCTTTCTACTATCGGAAGGGTTTCGAAGGATCCAGAAACAAAAAAAGCTTGGCCATTACTGACCAAGCTTTTTAAATTCTAGCAAGCTAGTTTACTGAGAGATTATAGAGACTCAGTAAAAGTACGAGCGATTACGTCACGTTGCTGTTCTGGAGTTAGCGAGTTGAAACGTACTGCGTAACCAGAAACACGGATAGTTAGCTGTGGGTAGTTCTCTGGGTGTGCAACTGCGTCTTCTAGAGTTTCACGCTTAAGAACGTTCACGTTTAGATGTTGACCACCTTCGATGCGAGGAGCTGTTTCGATTGCTACTTCACGGCTTTCGTATTCACCTAGGTCGCTGATTGCGATAACTTGGTCAGCTTCGTAAGTTGATGCTGCTGCAACACAACGCGCTTCGTTCTTCTCGCTATCTAGTAGCCAGATTGAGTTTAGTAGTTCGTCGTTAGCTGCTTTAGTAATTTGGATACCTTGGATCATCACTATCTCCTAGACCACTTACGTGGTGATTATTGGTGTTAATTTTCGAATTTTTGTCGAGCTAAGTATTATATAGCCAATATCCATTATTTTAATATTGATTTAAGTCAAAAAACAACCAAAAACCTTAATTTTTTGAAGGTGATTTTCTTGAGTTAAATCAATAAAACGTTTGAAAACATACTATTTACAATTTATTTGATAATATAAAAAATATTTAAAAGTTAATTTTGTTGTAAATTTACTACAAAATGAGCTCAAAACTTAACCTTGTTTACGCAACTGCCTGTATTTAGGTAGCCATACTGAAAGTCTAAAGTGATTAAATGACAAACATGAAAAACAAGTTTGGAAACAAATTTATTGGTGCTCACGTATCTGCGGCTGGAGGGGTTGATCAAGCGCCTCTTCGTGCTCGTGAAATCGGTGCGAATGCGTTTGCTCTGTTTACTAAGAACCAACGCCAATGGGTTGCAAAACCACTCGAAGAAAAAACCATTAGTGCGTTCAAAGCAAACTGCAAAATGCTTGGTTTCGGCGCCGAACACATTCTTCCCCATGACTCTTATCTGATTAACTTGGGCGCTCCAGAAGAAGAAAAGCTGAATAAATCCCGCGCGGCATTTATTGATGAGATGGAGCGTTGTAATCAACTTGGGTTAACGCTGCTGAATTTCCATCCTGGTAGTCATCTAAAGAAAGTGTCGGAACAAGAGTGTTTAGCGACGATAGCCGAGTCGATCAACCTCGCGCACAAAGTAGTGCCGAATGTGATCGCAGTGATTGAGAATACGGCAGGTCAGGGCACTAACTTAGGTTGGAAGTTTGAGCATTTGGCTGAAATCATCGAGCAAGTAGAAGATAAAGAACGTGTTGGTGTATGTCTTGATACTTGCCACACGTTTACCGCAGGTTACGATCTGCGTACTAAAGAGGATTGTGAGCATACCTTTGCTGAGTTCGATCGTATCGTAGGCATGCACTATTTAAGAGCAATGCATCTAAATGATTCAAAAGTCGAATTCGCTAGCAAGGTTGACCGTCACCACTCATTAGGCAAAGGCGAGATCGGCTGGAGCTGTTTTGAGTACATCGCTAAAGATCCACGTTTTGATGGTATCCCTCTGATTTTAGAAACAATTGACCCAGATATTTGGCAGCAAGAAATCAACACTTTACGCCAATTCCACATGGAAGAAATGGTTAATTCCTAACGGGATGGCAAAGTTGGCATCCTTCTTTCTTAGCTAAAACCATTGAGCGGTTATGCGCTTGTTTTAAACGCCTGAACTCAACGTTGTAATTAGGCGAAGCTAGTTAGGAGGATGACAATATGTCTCGACCAGTTTCTTTTATCCCAGCGACACACTCTCGACGAGTATTACGTTTACCTACTCCAAACCGCCATATATCAGGACAAGGACACTTTCGAACGCCGCAGCGTAATTAGCGTCATCATTATTAGTATTGGTTACTTTGGTTTTAGCCAAACCAGCAAGGTCAATGCGGATTGTCTGTTCATCAGTTTTTGAGAAGCCGTCTCAAGCTGATGGTAAGTTTTTGTTTGTTTGAGTTTCGCTCGTTAGAATAGAGGGAAACATTAGGACAGGAACTTTCCATGAATCAGTTACCCACTTGGCACGATGTGATCGGCGAAGAGAAAGAGCAGAGCTACTTTGTCGATACTTTGAATTTTGTTGAAGCAGAACGAGCGGCAGGCAAAGCCATTTATCCGCCAGCGAAAGACGTATTTAATGCGTTTCGTTTTACCGAGTTCAAAGACGTTAAAGTAGTGATTCTGGGGCAAGACCCTTACCACGGTCCTAATCAAGCGCATGGTTTGTGTTTCTCTGTGCTGCCTGGTATTAAAACGCCACCATCTTTGGTGAATATGTACAAAGAGCTGGCGCAGGATATTGAGGGTTTTCAAATTCCTCAACATGGCTTTCTACAAAGCTGGGCTGAACAAGGGGTGTTGCTACTCAATACCGTATTAACAGTAGAGCAGGGCAAAGCACACTCACATTCGAAAACCGGTTGGGAAACCTTTACTGACCGCGTTATTGAGGCCATTAACCAGCATCAAGAAGGAGTGGTGTTCCTGCTGTGGGGGTCACATGCGCAGAAGAAAGGTCGTTTTATCGATCGCAATAAACACCATGTCTTGGCAGCGCCGCATCCATCGCCGTTATCGGCACATCGTGGATTCTTTGGTAGTAAGCCATTCTCACAAGCGAACCAGATTCTGCTTCAGCAAGGTAAAGAAGCCATCAATTGGCATTTACCGATGACGGTGTAAATCTCAATTTCCTTCTTATATATAGAGAAAACAATCAGTACAGCGATCGTGGGAAGACGATCGCTGTTTTTTTGAACACCGTCGAGTCAGGTATTGGGTTTCTCATATACACTTATAAAAAGTAGGTGTTAAGGAGAGACGCTATGATGATCGAAAGAATTCGACGCGAACACGGCTATATGGTCCGTCTGCTGGCAATATTGCGCCACAAATTAAATGAGATTAAACAAGAACGCGCCATCAACTATGCGTTGGTGAGTGAGATCGTGGATTACCTCTCTAACCATTCTGAAAAAATTCACCACCCTAAAGAAGATATCCTCTATCACTATTTCCTCGAACACTATGGTCAGCAAAAGACCATGGAAGACTTGGAGTTAGAACACCAAGTGCTGGCGAGCAAAACCAAAGAGTTCTCACTGTTGATAGAGATGATCTTGCAGGATGCGGTTGTCCCTCAAGAAATGTTCATTAATCAGCTAGAAGACTTTATTGTGACGCAAAAACGCCACCTTGAGTTGGAAGAGCGCCAGATTTTACCTTTGATTGAAGAGTTATTTACTTCCCAAGATTGGCAATACGTTGAAAGCTTGTGGCATGAGAATGAAGATGACCCAGTCTTTGGTAACACCATCGCGGATCGATATAAACAACTTGCCGCTCGAGTGCATCAAAACGATGTTGAGTTCGTCTAAACCAGAAAAATGGCAAAGTAAACGATTGCGTTTATGTGGTTTATTTTGCCGCTTTCTTATTTGGTGAGAATTGTTTGGAAATTACTTCGTTACAAATATGAGTGAAAACAGAGGGAAATTCTCAATAGGTAAGAATGGGTGACATGCTTATGAAACTCGCATAAAAGTCACCCAATTTTGCTGTATCTATAAAAGACAAAAGGCACCATTGAGGTGCCTTTTGCGCAAATTATAGTTTGATGTCATCCAGAGTGATGTCGTGACAGACGTCCAGTTCACGCAGCTCCTTGAGCAAGTTGCGTCTATCGTTCATTTCTTCAATTTCTCGCCACTTACGCTTCACTGGTTTCGCGCGAGATCTGCTTGTTGAGGTAGTATCCAGACCAAACAGGTCGTCGAGTTGAAAGCCTTCCATAAGCCACCTTTACCTTTTTCTATCTAAACTGTTGTAACCAGTCCTTGTGGAGCTTTTTTAGTACCACAATAGGCGTGAGGATAACCATGATATATTTCGCATTTGTGTCGGTAACATGACATTTTCGTGCAAAAATACTTACAGAATCACATTTTGCATGCGTTGAAAATGCACAAAAAATAAGCGAACGATCTCACGAAAACGATTAAATGAAGAGATTTGGTATGTTAATTCGAACGGCTTATTTTACTCAATTTTTGAATACTAAGGTTGCATAGCATCGCTTTGATGAAAATGTATCCAATGGTAACAAACCAACACAGGAAATTTTTATCAGATACCTTGTGATTACTAGCCTCATCAAAAATAAATGGTATGTCATTTCGTTAACGGTGTTGGTGCTTTTTATGTTGAGTTTTGATAAACAAGATGTTGCTGTTTGTGAGCGTTAAGTTTTCCTTTTATGTTAACTTTTGGTGACTTTATAGTGAAAAATAACAAGGTTATTTTACTGATTGCATATTGATTTTTGCTTGTCGAGGCTGCATTATCCGCCCGTCAAAAAATACGCTGGTACGTAAAATGGATGCATGAAGCGACGTTTACGATTCTAGATTGCGCAATAAACATTATTCAAAAAGCTAAGCAGACTTTGACACTTAGCATGCAATCTGGTGGATGGCTCGGAAGCAAAGACTGGCGCAACTCACTTTGAGGTACACATGACAGACTTAATCAATTTGATGAACGACCTCCTTTGGGGCTCGATTCTTGTTTATCTTCTTGTTGGTGTAGGAATCTACTTCACCGTTTGATTGGGATTCATTCAATTCCGCCATTTTGGCCACATGTTCTCTGTTCTAAAGAACAGCCGTAAAGCAGACAAAGCTGGTATCTCTTCTTTCCAAGCGCTTTGTACTAGTCTTGCTGCACGTGTTGGTACGGGTAACATGGCGGGTGTTGCAGTTGCACTGACTGCGGGTGGCCCTGGTGCAATCTTCTGGATGTGGTTGATTGCGATGCTTGGTATGGCGACGTCGTTTGCAGAAAGTACACTGGCGCAGCTATACAAAACCAAAGATGATGATGGCAACTACCGCGGTGGTCCTGCTTACTACATGGAAAAAGGCTTGGGCATGCGCTGGATGGGCGTATTGTTCTCAATTTTCCTAATCATCGCTTTTGGTTTGGTATTTAACGCCGTTCAAGCAAACTCTATCGCGAATGCAATGAGCAACGCATTTGGTTGGGATGACCTTTACGTAGGTATCGCAGTTGTTGCTTTGTCCGCTGTCGTTATCTTTGGTGGTATTAAGCGTATCGCGAAAGTTGCTGAGTTGGTTGTTCCTGTAATGGCTCTGGCTTACCTCGTTCTTGCGATGTTCGTGATGCTTTCTAACTTAGAGAAACTACCAGATGTTCTAATGCTTATCTTCAAGAGCGCATTCGGCCTGCAAGAAGCAGCAGCTGGTGGTCTTGGTTATGCCATCGCACAGGCGATGATCAACGGCATCAAACGTGGTCTATTCTCGAACGAAGCGGGTATGGGTTCTGCGCCAAACGCGGCAGCATCAGCAACGCCTTACCCACCACACCCAGCATCTCAAGGTTATGTACAGATGCTAGGCGTGTTCATGGATACGATCGTTATCTGTTCGGCGACAGTTGCTATCATCCTGATGTCTGGTGAGTACGTAGGTCAAGCAACGGAAGTGACGGGTATTGAGCTAACTCAGCGTGCATTGAGCTCACAAGTGGGTGACTGGGGCGGCATCTTTGTTGCGGTTGCGATCTTCTTCTTCGCATTCACCTCAATCATTGCTAACTACTCGTACGCTGAAACAAACCTAATCTTCCTAGAGCACAACCACAAAGCGGGTCTAGGTATCTTCCGTATCGTTGTACTAGGTATGGTTATGTTTGGTGCGCTAGCTTCTCTACCTGTGGTTTGGTCACTTGCTGACGTCTCTATGGGTCTGATGGCGATTGTGAACTTGGTGGCGATCATCTTGCTATCTGGCATCGTGATTAAACTGGCGAAAGATTACAACCGTCAGCTAAGCGAAGGCAAAGTACCAACGTTTGATCCGAATGACTTCCCTGAGCTGAAATCTCAGCTAGAGGAAGGTATCTGGGACAACAACAAGAAAGATAGCTAAGTGATGTCTAATCATCGTTGAAAGCTATCAACACGATTCAAAAAGCCATGCAGACAATGCATGGCTTTTTTTGTACCCTAATGGAAAACAAAATTAGGGAAGTTAAAGTCATGCTTATCGTCGTTTCTCCAGCTAAAACGCTTGATTACGAGTCTCCACTTGCAACCGAGAAGTTTACTCAACCAGACTTGGTTAGCTATTCAAAAGAGCTGATCGAGGTATGCCGTAAATTAACACCTGCCGATGTTTCATCACTGATGAAAGTGAGCGATAAAATCGCTGATTTGAACGTTGGTCGTTTCCAAGAGTGGAGTGAAACCTTCACTACCGACAACGCGCGCCAAGCGATTCTTGCGTTTAAAGGTGATGTGTACACTGGTCTTGAAGCGGAAACTCTTTCTGATGCCGATTTCGATTACGCGCAAGATCATCTACGAATGCTATCTGGCCTTTACGGTCTGCTTAAGCCGCTTGATTTGATGCAGCCATACCGTCTTGAGATGGGCACTAAGTTAGCAAACGACAAGGGCACTAACCTTTACCAGTTCTGGGGTAATGTCATTACCGATAAGTTGAATGAAGCGATTGCTGCGCAAGGCGACAACGTACTGATCAACCTAGCATCGAACGAATACTTCAAAGCGGTGAAGCCAAAGAACTTGGATGCACAAGTGATCACGCCAATCTTCAAAGATTGTAAGAATGGTCAATACAAGGTGATCAGCTTCTACGCGAAGAAAGCGCGCGGCATGATGGCTCGCTACATCATCGAAAACCGTATCGAAAGCGTTGCTGACCTCACTAAGTTTGATGTTGCGGGTTACTACTTCGTTGAAGAAGAGTCGACCCCAACTGATTTGGTGTTCAAACGAGAAGAGCAAAACTGATTTAAGTAAGTTAATCGCGAGTGGATGACTCAGCGAAGTAAAGTACGCCAAAAAGCCGGATAGTTATCCGGCTTTTTTTATGCCTGTTCGATCTGATCTTAATCGAAGTTTTTACATGAAAAGTTTATATCTTAAAAAATAGTTGAGTAATAAAGTTTAAAGTTGTATTTTGAATACAACTTTAAAAATAAAGGAGTTCTCCTATGTCAGACTTCAAGCTCACACACAAAAAATGTATGGTCCGCCCCGTTATTGCAACTACAATTTAGTAATAACGGAGTTGGTTTGCGCTAATGTATTCGGAGTCCACGTTGGGAACATTAACTTCCCGCTCCACGATGATATCCGCGCCAGATTATCCTTAAAAGCCCCAAAGCAACTAGGTGCTATTTTTTGTATCAGGTTACTAATCTGGCCGATCGACCGTTTTTGTCATCACGTTCATTGGCGTTGCAAACTTGGTTATGGCTATACAGCCTTAAAAGCTTGGCGGTGGTACAACACCGCCCAAGCTATTCTTGCTAGCTTATTGGCAAGTGCGACTACCACTACATTAAACGGCTTTGTTGCTCGTAAATTGACTAACCAATCTCCAAACACTTTTCCTGTTGTTTCTATCCTAGATAGCACGGACCTCGCTCCATGTATAAATAGAGCGCGAAGGTGTTTGTTCCCTCGTTTACTCATGCCTAATAGCTTTGATTTGCCACCCGTTGAATACTGCCTTGGAACGAGTCCTAGCCATGCAGCCATCTCGCGACCTCCACCAAAGTTTGAAGGAGAACTGATATTAGCCACACACAGCGTTGCTGTTAAATCACCAATACCAGGAATACTCTTCAAAAGCTCGGCATTTTCATTATTTTCAGTAATTGCTTTCAGTTTTCTATCTTGAGTAGATACTTGCTCATTTAGGTATTTATAGTGCTCATGAATCGAGAGCAACTCAGCGACCAGACTCGGTGGTAGTTTTATATCTTGCTCGGCCAACCACTGAAATAGCGCTTTCATCTTGGCATGGCCTTTAGGAAAACTCAGCCCAAACTCAAGTAGTATTGCTCCAATTCGGCTCATACAAGCCGTTCGTTCTTTTATATAACCATCCCTCACTCGATGGATAGCTGCGATTACCTGAGCTTCCTCTGACTTGGCAGAGACAAATCTCATGCTTGGTCGACTCGCTGCTTCTGCTATCGCAGCTGCATCAATAAAGTCGTTCTTGTTACCTTTGACGTAAGGTTTTACATATTGAGGCGGGATAAGTCGAACTCGATGCCCATAGGCTTCACACTTTCTCGCAAGCCAGTGAGCACCACCACAGGCTTCAAAAGCGATGATGGTAGGTTCAAGTACAGATAAGAAACGGAGTAGTTGGCTTCGACTAAACTTACGGCGAATAACGTCTTTGCCAGTGTGATTGTTACCAACCGCATGAAAGCAGTGCTTGCCTAAATCGATACCTAAGATGTGAATGGTAGACATATGGTTCACCTCGTTCTGAGAGCCTACTCTAAGCGTAGGGCTTGAGAGTGAGGCGGACCATATAATTAGCCTCTAAGTTATCGGAGTACATTGCACTGCGTATTACCAAGTTGCTGAAATTCACTCTGAACATCTTTTATGGCAAGAAATACGCGAAGCGCGCTGTGATTCTCGAAACGATCGCCGCCGTGCCGGGGATGGTGGCCGGGATGTTCAATCACCTTAAAGCGCTGCGTCGAATGAAAGACGATGAAGGTTGGATCCGAGAACTCCTCGACGAGGCTGAGAACGAGCGCATGCACCTAATGATTTTCCTCGACATTGCCAAGCCAAGTTTGGTTGAGCGTTTATTGGTGTTGTTGGGACAAGGGGTTTTCATTGTCGTGTACAGCGTCATCTATCTGCTGTCTTCTAAAATCGCGCACCGTGTTGTGGGGTACTTCGAAGAGGAAGCGTGTAATAGCTACACTGAGTACCTAGAGAAAATTGATAGCGGGGAAGTGGAGAACGTACCAGCCCCGACTCTGGCGATCGATTACTACAAACTGCCTGCCGATGCGATGCTAAGAGATGTGATTTTGCGGATTCGAGAAGATGAAGCGGGACACCGTGATCGCAACCATGGCTTCGCGGATGCCTATGAAGACAAAACCCTTCCAGCTCATCAGCTATAGATGAAAAACAAAAAGAGCCGCGATTGCGGCTCTTTTAGATTTGGAATTAATCAGACGTGATTACTTCTTCTTAGCGGTTTTCTTTTTCGCTACTTTCTTCTTGTCGTCTTTTTTCTTTTTCTTCTTAAACACTGGTTTTTTGTGTTTAGGGCGCATTTCTTTCACGAAACGCTCTTTGATGTCTTCTTTCACGTAACGTGCAACGCGATCCATCATTGGTTGGTCGTGCGCTTCTACGATTGAGATAGCATTACCTTTCTTACCTGCACGAGCCGTACGGCCGATACGGTGAAGGTACACGTCTGCCGTGCGTGGCATGTCGTAGTTGATTACGTGTGATACATCTGGAAGGTCGATACCACGCGCCGCTACGTCAGTCGCTAGTAGCACGTTTACAGTGCCTTCACGGAAACGAGCAATGGCGTTGTTACGACGATCTTGAGGCATTTCACCTTGAATCCAAGAACATGGAATTTGTGCGCTTTCTAGTTGAGCACGAAGCTCTGCTAAACGCTCACGAGTCTTCAAGAACACGATAGTGCGTTCTGCTTGCTCTGTGATGATGTGTTTTAGCAGGGCAAGTTTATGCTCAGCGTCATCAGCACGGTGGTACCACTGTGCAATCTTTTTACGCTCACGCAGTGGGGACTTCGCGTCGATCTCTGCTGGTTCGTTCAGTAGGTCTGCTGTGAAACCTTCTACGCCTTTGCCTTCTAGTGTTGCTGAGAACAGAAGGGTTTGTTTACGCCAGCGACATTCGTTAGACAGACGGTCAACCGTTGGCGCAAAGCCCATGTCTAGCATGCGGTCAGCTTCATCAAGGATTAGCCATTCAATCGCACGACAGTCAAAACGCTCTGCGTCAATGTATTCGCGTAGACGACCTGGTGTTGCTACCACGATATCTTGTGTGGTTGCTAGGATGTCTGCGTGCTCTTGGTATTGAACGCCACCAGTGATGGTGAAGATGTTTAGCTTGGTGTTTTTCGCCAGAGCGCGAGCTTGATCCGCTACCTGCATCGCAAGTTCACGAGTTGGCGTTAGGATCAGAATACGTGCAGGCCCAGGTTTACGACGTGGGAAATCTTGCAGGTATTGCAGTGCTGGCAGGACGAACGCTGCCGTTTTACCAGTACCAGTTGGTGCTGACGCTAGAATGTCACGACCATCTAACGCTTGTGGAATCGCTTCTGCCTGAATTTTAGTTGGGCGTTCGTAGCCCATCTCTTCGATGGCTTCTAGTAGGTTTTGGTCTAGATCAAGTTCAGCAAAGGTTCTGATCACAATGAGTTCTCCACAAGCAAAGCTTGGTTAATGGTTCGCCACAGCAGCATAGAATATAAAAAGGTCGCACATTATAAAGTGATTGGTGACAAGGATCACATGTTATTTCACATCTTAAGATAAAACTCGCGAGTTAGCTGAGTAAAGTCGTCGCTATAACCCTCGCTTGAATGGATGATCAAATGCGTTTCCTGAGTATCACAAGCTTGTTTGGCTAATTCAAACAGTAAACGGTGCACGGGCTTTTTCTGTGATGGTTGCACGCGACAGATACGCGATAAGTGCCACCCTTGTTGCTGCGCCATGGCAATAAACTGTTCGCCCTCGGTAATTGGCAGAACAAAACTGGCGCTACCATCTTGTTCAAGTAACTCATAACAGCGTTTGAGTAATGCGGCGTGTTGCAAGGTATCAGTGTGTCTTGCCGTCGCACGTTGGCTTTGTTTCGATTGCTCGCCACTGTTGAAGTAGGGCGGGTTGCAGATGATGTGTTCAAAGCGCTGCTCCGATTCAAACTGCAATACATCGGTGTGGCGAACGCAGAGTCTGTCTGACCACGGAGATTGGGCGAAGTTTTTCTGTGCTGCCTCGATCGCCGAGATTTCAATATCAAGGGCAGTGATCTGTGCGTTAGGAAACCGCTGAGCGCACATTAATGCCAGTAACCCTGTGCCAGTACCAATGTCCAAAATTTTACTCTGTGGTGAGCAATTTGCCCAAGCGCCAAGCATCACGCCATCGGTACTGACGGGCATGCCGCTCTCGCCACCGTGAATGGAAAATTGCTTGAACTTGAAGCCCTTAGTCTGGAATCTTTCGCTCTTCATGATTGTTTTATATTTACTCAATAATGGAGATAAATGCTCTATTGTTTCTTAATTGTATAGATTGTTATCTTGTTGGTTATTAAATTGTATTCTCAATTGATCGAGACAAAGAACTAGTCATAAAACTCAAGGTAGTGATTTCCACTGCTTTTAAGTTGGTGAACTAAATTAATATGGTGTTTTTTTCTTAAAGGTTGCCAAATGATGGTTACTTCGTCATTATGCGGCGGAAATTTATAGATTGAACCACAGGTACTCATTAACTTTGGGTATACAAAAAGTGGTCGATGCATACACAACATTCATCAATTCAGAAAAAGGGTTATCTGTGAAGCAGACGTTAAAACTAACAGATATTATCGCAGTAGGCTTTATGCTATTTGCGTTCTTTTTGGGTGCCGGCAACATCATTTTCCCACCACTAGCGGGTCAGCTAGCGGGTGATCATCTGATGCCAGCAATGTTCGGTTTCTTGCTAACAGCGGTAGGTCTACCTCTTATTACTATCGTTGCTATTGCTGTAGCGGGCGGCTCTTGGGATCACTTGACTCAAGATCTTCCTAAGAAAGCAGCGGTTCTGATGGCGGCGTTGATCTTCATCATCATCGGTCCTGCATTTGCTGCGCCTCGTACTGGCCTTGTGGCTTACGAGATGGCAGTGAAACCATTCTTCCTAGATGCCTCTCAAGCGCATCTGACGTCATTCTCAATCTTGTTCTTCGCGGTAGCAATGACTTTCGCTTGGTTCCAAGGTCGTTTGATTGACTTGATTGGTAAAGTGCTAACGCCTGTGCTTTTCCTTGGCCTTATCGTTCTAGCAATTGCGGTATTCGTTGACCCGCAAGGTGAAATGATGGGTGCACACGGCGAGTACCTAACTCAACCGCTGACCAAAGGCTTCCTTGAAGGCTACAACACCATGGATACGTTCGCATCGTTGATGTTCGGTATGCTAATGGTAGACGCACTTCGTAGCAAAGGCATCACTGAGCGCGCAGCGACGACGAAATACCTAATCTGTGCAGGTTGTATTGCAGCAGCAGGTCTTGCGTTCGTTTACATCTCATTGTTCTACCTAGGTGCGACGAGTGCAACTATCGCAGCTGGTGCGGACAACGGTGGTGCAGTACTAAGCCAGTACGTTCAAGCGCTATTTGGCCCTTACGGTCAGATCGTACTTTCAATCATCGTATTGCTTGCATGTTTGACTACGGCTATCGGCCTTATCTCTGCATGTTCAGATTTCTTCAGCTCTAAGACGAAACTGACATACAAGCAGTGGGTTATCATCAACGGTGCTGCTTGTGCACTGATTGCAAACGTAGGTCTGTCTCAGCTAATTTCACTATCAGTTCCTGTACTATTTGCGCTATACCCAGTTGCAGTAGCCTTGGTTGCGCTAACATTCGTACGCAGCAAGCTGCCAAACCCGCGTGTAGCGTACCGCGCTGTATTGCTAGTATCACTGCTGTTTGCATTGATTGATGCAGCGAAAGTAGCAGGTCTAGACGTTTCAGCATTCAACATGCTGCCACTGTTTGAAGTGGGCATGGGTTGGGTTCTACCAACGTTTGCAGCGATTGTTTGCATGTTCTTTGTTGCTAAATCTTCTCAACCTGAGTTGACAGAAGAAGCGGCATAATTGCTGACTCGCAAGATTAAAAAAGCCCGGTGAAGCGATTCACCGGGCTTTTTGTTTGTCTGTGGTTTTGACAGTTGATGCTGACTTATAGTGTGTCGTGAAACTCAACCAACACTTGTTCACACCATTTCTCGATGCGTTCGTCACTCAGTTCGTATTGGGAATCTTCATCCAGCGCTAAGCCAACAAATTGGCTGCCATCTTCCGTCAGTGCTTTCGATGCTTCGAACTCATAACCTTCATTTGGCCAGTAACCGATAAATTGCGCGCCTGTTGCTTTTAGCTCGTCATGCAGTAGGCCCATCGCATCAAGGTACCATTCGCCGTAGCCTTCTTGGTCACCCAAGCCAAACAGGGCAACCACTTTGCCTTTTAGTGGCGTAGTTGCAATGTTTTCCCAAATGGCACTCCAGTCTTCTTGGATTTCACCGAAGTCCCAAGTCGAGATACCAATCAGCAGTAAATCGTAGTCTGCCATCAGTGACAGCGGTGTCTCTTTCACGTTGTGAATGTCGACAAGGTCTTCACCAATGATATTGCGAATTTTCTCTGCTGCCATTTCTGTGTAGCAGGTTGTTGAGCCGTAAAAGAGTCCGATTTTCATTATATTCGTCGTTTTTTGTGTTGCTGTTGTGGCAGATTCTAACCATAAAACGGGGAAGATTGCAGCGAATATCCCGAGGGAGATGATTTTTTTATGGTATTGGTTGGGCACTTGCCTTACTCTCAATACTGTAAATATAAACAGATAAGGAAGCGTTCATGACGGCACAACAGCCTGTCAATCAACAAGATTTTGGTCTTGTTGAGCAATTCTTAGATGCGATGTGGATGGAGCGTGGTCTATCGGAGAACACGTTAGCTTCCTACCGAAATGATTTAATGAAACTGCTCGCGTGGATGGAGCAACACAGCTACCGACTTGATTTCATCAGCCTGTCTGGCTTGCAAGAGTACCAAAGCTACCTAGTCGATTTAGATTACAAGCAGACATCCCGCGCGCGCATGCTGTCGGCGATTCGCCGTTTGTTCCAATACATTCACCGAGAAAAAGTACGCGCGGATGATCCGAGTGCATTGCTGGTAAGCCCAAAGTTGCCACAGCGCCTACCTAAAGACATCAGTGAAGAACAAGTGGATGCACTGCTCGATGCACCAGACCCAAATGACCCGGTCGAACTGCGTGATAAAGCCATGTTAGAGCTGCTTTATGCTACGGGTTTGCGTGTGACAGAGTTGGTCAGTCTGACAATGGAAAACGTCAGTTTACGCCAAGGGGTAGTGCGCGTGACTGGTAAAGGTGGTAAAGAACGCCTGGTTCCTATGGGAGAAAACGCGGTCGATTGGATTGAAACTTTTATCCAGCAAGGTCGGTCTGCTCTATTGGGAGAGACTACGTCGGACGTGGTATTCCCAAGCAAGCGTGCGAGACAAATGACCCGCCAAACCTTTTGGCACCGTATTAAGTACTACGCTGTGATTGCGGGTATTGATACCGACCAATTGTCACCGCACGTATTGCGCCATGCTTTTGCAACGCACTTATTGAACTATGGCGCAGATCTCAGGGTCGTACAGATGCTGTTGGGGCATAGTGACTTATCGACCACGCAAATTTATACTCACGTGGCGACTGAGCGATTGAAACAGATCCACAGTCAACACCACCCAAGAGCATAATGATGGTTTGGTTCATCCATTATCTCATTGGATGAAAGGATTTTATTTTAAGGTGAATTTAATGAGCGTATTACGCCGACTAACTCTGCTGACTTTACCGTTTTTCGTTGCCGCTTGTGGTGCTGAAGAAAGTCAGGCAAAAACGGAAACTCCTGCACAACAAGTCGCACCAGCGGCAAAACAGAACTTTGATGAAGCAGCGCTAAAAGCGAAGTTTTCTAAGTTGGGTGTGTCTATTCTTGATATCCAACCATCAGACGTTGCTGGTCTTTTAGAAATTCAAACCAATGGTGGTGTGCTGTTCGCATCAAACGATGGTAACCACTTTATTGCCGGTACACTTTACGCCATCGATGATAACGGCGGTTACAAAGACGTGATTGCTGAACGTCAAGCACCTTTGAATGCAGCAAAAATCGCGAAGTTCTCTGACAGCGTGATCGAATACAAAGCGGACAACGAGAAATACGTTGTGACGGTATTCACTGACATCACTTGCGGTTACTGTGTGCGCCTACACAGCCAAATGCAAGGTTACAATGACCTAGGCATTACGGTTCGTTACATGGCTTACCCTCGCCAAGGTGCAACAGGTCCAGTTGCTGAACAGATGGCGACAATTTGGTGTGCAGAAGATCCGAAATCAGCAATGCACAACGCAAAAGTAGATCGCACGTTTGATAACCCAGCGAAAGATCTTAAGCAGTGTAAAGAGACCATCCAAGCGCATTACAACCTAGGTCGTGAGCTTGGCATTTCTGGTACACCAGCGATCTTCCTACCAAACGGTGAGCTAGTAGGTGGTTACCTTCCACCGGCAGATCTGCTAAAACGTTTAGAGCAACAATAATCCTTTAAGGAGCAGAGCCAGTGACATTCGCTGGCTCTTTTCAAACATGATAGAAATTCAACGACGTCCCGAACCGGATCTTTCTCTTCTTCCCGATTCTATTCCCGCCATTCTTAAGCGTATTTACATCAACCGTGGTATTACGGATGTAGCACAGCTAGAGACCTCTGCGCGTGGCTTGCACTCTTACCAACAACTTGGCGGTATTGATAAAGCGGTCGAGCTCTTATTCCAAGCGATTGATGAGAAAAAACGCATTATTGTCGTAGGCGACTTTGACGCTGATGGCGCAACCAGCTCGGCTCTGTCTGTTCTCGCATTGCGTATGCTTGGCAGTAATAATGTCGATTACCTAGTGCCAAACCGCTTTGAAGATGGCTATGGACTGAGCCCGGAAGTAGTAGATCAAGCATTAGAGCTGGGTGCTGAGATGATCATGACGGTAGACAACGGTGTCTCGTCGATTGAAGGTGTCCGCTACGCCAAAGAAAACGGCATTACTGTACTGGTGACTGACCACCACTTACCGGGCCAAGTGCTACCGGATGTGGATGCCATGGTGAACCCGAACCTCGACAGTTGTGCTTTCCCATCGAAAGCGTTGGCGGGGGTTGGCGTTGCTTTCTATCTGATGATGGCGCTGTGTGTGCACATGCGCAAACAAAATTGGTTCGCGCAGCAAGGCATGCAAGAGCCTAAATTGATGGAGCTGATTGACCTTGTTGCACTTGGTACGGTCGCCGACGTTGTTCCACTCGATGAGAACAACCGCATTCTTGTACACCAAGGCTTGCAGCGGATTCGTGCGGGCAAAGCGCGTCCGGGGATTCAAGCGTTGATCGAAGTGGCGAAGCGCGATGCTCGTCGTTTAGTCGCATCAGATTTTGGTTTTGCTTTAGGCCCACGAATTAACGCCGCAGGTCGCCTTGATGACATGTCATTCGGTGTTGAACTGCTGATGTGTAACAACATCCATGCGGCGCGTCGCATGGCGAGTGAGCTAGACGGTTTGAACCAAACTCGTAAAGAGATTGAGGAAGGCATGAAACAAGAAGCGATGGCTTTTTGTGAGCGTCTTCAGTTTGGTGAAAACAGTGAACTGCCTTACGGCTTAGCTTTATTCCAACGCGATTGGCACCAAGGTGTGATTGGTATTCTGGCTTCACGCATTAAAGAGAAGTTCCACCGTCCTGTTATTGCTTTTGCTGATGGTGGAGAAGGGACGATCAAAGGTTCTTGTCGTTCGATTCCTGGCTTACACATGCGTGATGCGTTGGACTTTATCGATACGCAAAACCCAGGTTTGATCATCAAATTTGGTGGTCACGCAATGGCGGCAGGTTTAACCATCAAAGAGCAAGACTTTGAGCGTTTCAGTCGTTTGTTTGATGATGTCGTGAAGAAAGAGTTGGATGAAGCAGCGCTCAAAGGCGTGATCATGTCCGATGGTGAGCTTAAGCCTGAAGAGTTTTCAATGCACGTTGCGGAGCAATTGCGCTCTGGTGGCCCTTTTGGTCAAGCGTTCCCAGAACCCATCTTTGATGGCGAATTTAAAGTGCTGCATCAAAAGCTCGTGGGTGAGAAGCACCTTAAGCTGATGTTAGAACCGCTTTACAAAGGTCATCCAACCAATGTGATGATTGATGGGATTGCATTTAACGTTGATTTGCGTCGTTGGCCGGACGCATCGGTGAAAACAGTACGTCTCGCGTATAAGTTGGATGTGAATGAATTTCGTGGCAATCAATCATTACAGCTAATGATTGATCACATTGAAGCCAAGTAATACCGAGAAAATCACTTCTTATAGAGTACGGTCGCCTTTAAGTGGGGCAAAAATTTCATGACCGTGCTCTCTCTAATTGCAATCTGATTTCCCAGCCGAAATTTTCCTGTATCTCCGTCACATTTTTGAGTAGAATTTCTCGGTTAAATTCTATTCTAAAATGTTGAGCCAACATGTTTGAAATCAATCCAATTAAAAACCGTCTTCAGGACGTGTCTGAGCGCACGAATGTCCTGAGGGGGTATCTTTGACTATGACGCTAAGAAAGAGCGTCTAGAAGAAGTCAACGCAGAACTTGAACAGCCGGATGTATGGAACGAGCCAGAACGTGCACAAGCACTGGGCAAAGAGCGTGCATCACTAGAAGCGGTTGTTGAAACTATCGTTCAACTAGAACAAGGTGTAGAAGACGTTGATGGTCTTCTAGAGCTTGCGGTTGAAGAAGAAGATCAAGAAACGTTTGACGAAATCGAACCAGAACTTGCTGAGTTGGAACAGAAGCTAGAACAGCTTGAATTCCGTCGTATGTTCTCTGGCGACCACGACAGCTCTGATTGCTACATTGACTTGCAAGCAGGCTCTGGTGGTACTGAGGCACAAGACTGGACCAACATGATGCTACGTATGTACCTGCGTTGGGCTGAAGCAAAAGGCTTCAAGGCAGAGGTTATCGAAGTATCTGAAGGTGAAGTCGCTGGCCTTAAAGGCGCGACAGTTAAGATTTCTGGTGAGTACGCTTACGGTTGGCTACGTACAGAAACAGGCGTTCACCGCCTTGTACGTAAATCGCCATTCGATTCAGGCGGCCGTCGTCACACGTCATTTGCTTCTGCGTTTATCTACCCAGAGATTGATGAAAACATCGCTATCGACATTAACCCTTCTGACCTACGTATCGACGTTTACCGTGCGTCAGGTGCGGGTGGTCAGCACGTTAACACCACTGAATCTGCGGTACGTATTACGCACGTTCCAACGAATACAGTAGTGCAATGTCAGAACGACCGTTCTCAACATAAGAACAAAGATCAGGCAATGAAACAGCTTCGAGCGAAGCTATTTGAGCTTGAATTGCAAAAGCAAAACGCGGAAAAACAAGCTAATGAAGACGCTAAGTCTGACATTGGCTGGGGTAGCCAGATCCGTTCTTACGTATTGGATGACTCACGCATTAAAGACCTCCGTACGGGCGTTGAAAACCGCAATACTCAAGCGGTTCTTGATGGCGATCTGGACAAATTTATTGAAGCTAGCCTGAAATCAGGTCTATAAAGCTTTTCACCGACAAAAAACAGGATACATCGAAAATGACTGATGCTGTTCAAAACGAAACTGTACAAGAAGCCTCTGCACAAGAAGAGAACAAGCTAATTGCTGAACGCCGCGCTAAACTGGATGCAATCCGAAAGAGCTGCAAAGCGAACGGCCATCCAAACGACTTCCGTCGTGACGCACTAGCGGGCGACCTTCAGAAAGAGTTCGGTGAAAAGACGAAGGAAGAGCTAGAAGAGCTTAACCACGTAGTAGCAATCGCTGGCCGTATCATGGCTAAACGTGGTCCATTCTTGGTAATCCAAGAAACTTCTGGCCGTATCCAAGCTTACGCTGACAAAGCAGTACAAAAAGTACTGAAAGACCAATACCAAGGCCTAGATATCGGTGACATCATCGGTGTGAAAGGTGCACTTCACAAGTCTGGTAAAGGCGACCTATACGTGAACATGGAAGAGTACGAGTTGCTAACTAAAGCACTACGTCCACTTCCAGAGAAATTCCACGGTCTAACTGACCAAGAGATGCGTTACCGTCAACGTTACGTTGACCTAATCGTTAACGAAGATTCTCGTCAAGCGTTCGTAGTACGTTCTAAAGTAATGTCTGCAATCCGTAACTTCATGATCTCTAAGCAGTTCATGGAAGTTGAAACGCCAATGATGCACGTTATCCCTGGCGGCGCGAGTGCGCGTCCATTTATCACGCACCACAACGCACTAGACATGCCAATGTACCTACGTATCGCGCCAGAGCTATACCTGAAGCGTCTAGTTGTTGGTGGTTTCGATCGCGTATTCGAAATCAACCGTAACTTCCGTAACGAAGGTCTTTCTCCACGTCATAACCCAGAATTCACAATGATGGAATTCTACATGGCGTACGCAGACTACAAAGATCTGATGGACCTAACTGAAGAACTACTAAGCTCTGTTGCTCTAGAAGTTCTAGGTTCAACGTCAATGCCTTACGGTGAAGACACGGTTGAGTTTGGTGGCACTTACACTCGTATGAGCATGTTCGAAGCTATCAAGCACTACAACCCAGACCACGCGCAAATCCAAGCGCTAACAGAAGAAGACATTCAAAACCGTGACCTAATGGTTTCTATCGCGAAATCTGTTCACGTTGAAGTCGAACCTTTCTGGACATGTGGTCAGCTTCTTGAAGAGATCTTTGGTGAAACAGCTGAACCTAAGCTAATGCAGCCAACGTTCATCACTGGCTACCCAGCAGATATCTCTCCACTGGCTCGTCGTAGCGATGACAACCCATTCTTCACAGACCGCTTTGAATTCTTCATCGGTGGCCGTGAAGTAGCAAACGGCTTCTCAGAGCTTAACGATGCAGAAGACCAAGATGCACGCTTTAAAGCACAGGTTGAAGCGAAAGAGTCTGGTGACGACGAAGCAATGTTCTACGATGCAGACTACATCACTGCTCTAGAGCACGGCCTACCGCCAACAGCAGGTCAAGGTATCGGTATCGACCGCCTAGTTATGCTACTGACTAACACGCACACTATCCGTGACGTGATCCTATTCCCAGCGATGCGCCCACAAGCGTAATCTCCTCGCTGAGTAATGAAAAAACCACCTGCGGGTGGTTTTTTTGTATCTTTAATTTGAGCTAATTCAACTATTTGCATTTAAGTTTGGATAGGAAAGGTAAATAAGCATTCGCCAAATCTCAATCTGTTGCATAGTCTTAATATTGAGACAGACTTCGTCAGTCGTAGTCTCGATAATGTTACCCGTTCGCAAAGATGGGTTTGTGGAGCGAAATTTCTATCAACAATCAATAAGGGTTAGAGAATGGCTGGGCAGTTTAAGATGGATTCCATTCCGGGATCGCTAGTCGTAGTTGGCGGTACTTATGAACCTTGGTTATCAGTACTAGAACAAGTGGGATGGAAGTGTCACCAAGTGGGTGACTTACGTAAAGCCAACACATTGTTAGAAGATATTGGACCATGCATCGGTATAGTTGACCTCAGCCATGATGAGTTCAGCCTTAATGGTTTAGCAAATTTAGTGAGTTCTCATAAACACGTGCGCTGGTTAGCGTTCATCCGAGAATCTCAACTCGGAACTGATACCATCTGTCAGTTCATCGTGAACTTCTGTATCGACTTCTTTACTGCGCCAATCCCAGATGCGCAACTACTCAGCACCATTGGTCACCAATTGGGTATGCTGAAACTAGAGAAGAAAGTATGGCCGAGCTTCGGCAATAGCCTAGATATGGGGCTGATTGGCGAATCTATCCCAATGAAACGCCTGCGTGACCAAGTGAAGCGTATCGGTCCAACGGATGTGAGTATTCTTATCTATGGCGAGAGTGGCACGGGAAAAGAAGCTGTCGCTCGTGCAATTCACAAAGTGTCGTCACGTTCGCATAAGCCATTCTTGTCAATCAACGGTCGTGCGCTTAATGAACAACGCTTCCAAGCAGAAGTGTTTGGCATTCAAGCCGATGAAGACATGGGCCAAAGCCTGCTTGAGCAAGCGGATGGCGGTACGGTTCTTTTCAATGACATCCTAACCATTTCAAAAGAACAGCAGATGAACCTGCTACGTTTCTTGCAAGAAGGCACAATTGAAACTCGTGATGGTGCGAAGAACGTTAATGTTCGTGTTCTTGCTGCTAACTCTTCAGACGTTGAAAAGGCGCTGATCGATGGTGACTTTAACGAAGAGCTTTACCATTACATCAATGTGCTGCGCATCAACGTACCGAGCCTAAAAGAGAGAGCAAGCGACATCGGCATGCTGGCACGTTTCTATCTTCAAGAGTTTTCAAAAGAGTACAACTCGCAAGCTAAGAGCTTTTCTGAAGACGCTTTGAAATCGCTGACTCGTTACTTCTGGCCAGGCAACGTACGAGAGTTGATGAACCAAGTGAAACGTGCGGTTTTGATGTCTGATAGCGTACTGATTGAAGAGCATCATTTAGATCTTCCTCAACGAAATGACTCGAAACGTAGCTTGAAGTCTATTCGCGAGAAGAGCGAACGAGATGCGTTGCTGGTGGTGTTAGAGTCGCACTCTGGTCAAGTCTCTAACGCAGCAAAAGAGCTGGGTGTATCACGTGCAACCATGTATCGACTGCTGAATAAACACAATTTGATTTCAGACCAAACGGTTTAATCAATAATAAGCTTGAGAAAAAAGGAGTGCTGATGCGCTCCTTTTTTGTACGCAATGTCCTGATATTTATAAAACTTGATATTTTATATATTCCTTAGTTGAATATGTTATTCAAAAAACTATATGCAACCTAATTTTAGCCTATTGGTTTGTTTTTAATCGAAAGGATAAAAATTGTTTGATAAATATCCTCTGTTGCTTACAATTTAGCCGTAACTCAAAGAGTTATACCACATCAATCACGGATTAATTTTTAGCTAGGAGGCGCAAGATGAAACATTACGTTGTTAACACCACTGCTTGCGCTGATCGTATGTCTGATGCTCGCTCAACCTTTGATGCGACCAAACCAGATTTTACTGGCTCATTAGATTAAATTAATCCGTAACCTTTCTATTTTACTAGGCTGCGGAAAAGTAGCGGCTTAGTCTCAACAGAATCCCTCTGTTTAATTATCCCACTATTTTTCCCAGTCGATTATCTATCGCTATTTGGAGAAAAATTATGCGTCACTCTATCTATCTAAAATTGGCCACGGTGCTTTTGAAAGCCGATCTGAAACGTGAAGAAAAGCAATGGCAACGTATGGTTCGTCGTAGTTCTCATGATATTCCATGGACTAACGAGCACTTACTAAAAGACATTGGCCTGGATAAAGATGGCCGTTCAACACAAGCTAGCGTACCTGACGCGGTAAAAGTTGAACGTCGAGTTCGTCACCTTCGTCGTGTGTTAACTTCGCGAATACTGACGTAATCGAAAGCCCAAGTTGAAACTCCCACACACATTCGATTCAATTTGGGCTAAGAAAAAAGGCTGACCATCATGGTCAGCCTTTTTCGTTTTTCAGCCCTAAACCACCTACTTCAGTAGGTGGTTATCATCCGTTTCGGCTTTGCCTGTAAAACTACTCATGCTAAATGCGTCTTTGATTTTTCCAGAAGTCAAAGAGGACAAATAACATGAGTAGATACAATCAAGCTTCC
The DNA here is from genome assembly GCF_905175355.1 of Vibrio sp. B1ASS3. Taxonomy (NCBI): domain Bacteria; kingdom Pseudomonadati; phylum Pseudomonadota; class Gammaproteobacteria; order Vibrionales; family Vibrionaceae; genus Vibrio; species Vibrio sp. B1ASS3. The sequence continues at coordinate 3,410,894 of NZ_HG992742.1, read as the reverse complement.
CACGTATTTTGGCGATGTCAATACCATATAGTGTGGACTCCAAAGTATCGATTTAGGATCTTGAAGAACAATATAGGTAAAGAAGTTTATCGATGTATTTATGTTTACTGTAATCAACTTGGATGTGAAGTAGTAGAGTTAAACATACAAGTTGACCACGTGCATTTAGTAGTAAAGATTCCACCAAAGCTATCGATATCCAAGTTGATGGGGGTATTGAAAGGCAAAATAGCCTTAAAGCTATTTAGTAAGTTCCCTCATCTTAGGAAGAACAGGCTTTGGGGTAATCACTTTTGGCAAAGAGGCTATTTTGTCGATAGTGTTGGAATCAATGAAGAAATCATACGCCGATATGTAAGACATCAAGAGAAGCAAGAGCGAGTAGAGCAGCACCAGTTGGCGTTGGATTAAACAAAGGCCCCCTTTTAGGGGGCTCACACAAAGCCACCTTCTTTAGAAGGTGGTAATTTACTTTTACGTTTGGTATTGTATTGTTTGCTCGGCGCTCACTATGGGCAAGGGTTCGAGTAAGTCGTACCAATCGCTTGGATGTCATTAAGCAATTCTTCACTTAGATGAATATTGATGCTGTCGATATTGGACTTCAGTTGCTCTAGGTTAGTCGCACCAATGATGTTAGAACCAACAAATGGACGCTGATTCACGAAGGCAAGCGCCATTTGCGAAGGGTCTAAACCGTGGTCACGAGCTAGGTTGACGTATGCTTCTGTCGCTTTAACGCCTTGTGGTGTGAAGTAGCGAGCAAAGCGTTCCCAAATTGTGCAACGCGCACCTTCTGGTTTGGCTCCGTTGAGGTATTTACCACTTAAGCAGCCAAACGCCAGCGGTGAGTATGCGAGTAGTTGAACGCCTTCGTAATGGCTGATTTCAGATAAGCCGACTTCGAAGCTGCGGTTCAATAAGTTATATGGGTTCTGAATGGAGACGATTCTCGGTAAATCATGTTTTTCTGCCAAACGTAGCAGTGACATCACGCCCCATGGCGTTTCGTTTGAAACACCGATGTAACGCACTTTACCTGCGTTGACTAACTCCGTGAGAGCTTCAAGGGTCTCGATCAGCGTGACCTCTTCTTGCTTATCTGGGTAAGGATAGTTGAGCTGGCCAAAGCAGTTGGTCTGACGCTGTGGCCAGTGCAGCTGGTACAGATCAATATAATCGGTTTGCAGGCGTTTTAAGCTATCGTCGATCGCAGTGTGAATATGGCGACGGTTAAGGCTCATGTTTTCACGAATGTATGGGACGTTGCGCGGACCAGCGACTTTCGTTGCTAAAACCACTTTCTCGCGTTTACCGCTTTTCGCTAACCAATTGCCGATATACTGCTCGGTGAGTCCTTGTGTTTCTGCTTTTGGCGGTACGGGATACATCTCGGCAGTATCGATGAAGTTCACCCCATGATCGAGGGCAAAGTCGAGCTGTTGAAAAGCTTCTTGTTCGGTATTTTGCTCACCAAACGTCATAGTGCCAAGGCAGATCTTACTGATCTCGAGTGATGAGTGCGGTAGTTTTGTATATTGCATTTCACATCCTTGAAGAGTTACCGACTGAATAAGTCATTCCAATATAGGGGATTTTTAGTTGCTGTCGCAAATGATTTAAGTTTCGCTTTGTAGTTAACTCGAAACTTATCAATACGGTAACTAGACTTAAAGGATCTTGTGAAGGAGGTGCATTATGCAGAAGCATCAACTCGACATGTGGTTGCATGGCCACCACAAAGACTCCTATAAAACTCCGAAGGTCTTTGTGATAGGTTGTTCTGATGTCTCTGACTATCTGTTAGCAGTGGAGTACAAACACCAACTAGAGCCAATCAAAGACGGCGAAGATCCGATTCATTTTGGATCGTTAGATTTGGTGAAAGAAGAGCTGCTGAGGTTGGGGATTGATAAAGCGTATTTGAGACTGCACAACGCATACGATGAGTTCGGTAGCGAGGGTACAGCCTCTTACTGCGATATTGAATTGTCACTGGTAACGCATTGATCACTCTGATTGAGCGTTGATGTAGTGCTTCAATAGTATCTGTTCGGTGAATTGTGTCCTGAGGTAGAAACCGCGGGGCAGGGTTTTTATCGGCTTGCCATTTGAACTGTAAGCTTCCGTCAGTGCTTTTGCGTTCGCGGCTTTAGGGCGCAGATGAAGCGCTTCTCCGTGTCTGGCGGAAATTTGATCAAACTTACCCAAAACGATCAATTCCATCAATTCTTCCCAGTCGTTTTTCAGAATTAACTCTTCTTCTTGAGCCGGTGACCAAATCAGAGGGCTACCGACGCGGCGCTCAGCCAATGGAATCTCACGTTCTCCTTCCACTGGAACCCAAAGTACACGAGATAGCTTGTTACGAACGTGACTGGTTTCCCATGTTAAGCCTTGTACTCCTGTCAGTGGCGCAACAGAGACAAAGGTGGTTTCTAATGGTTTGCCAGAATAACTGATCGGAATGCTCTTTAGCTCGATCCCAAGCTTAGCGAAATCTTGTTGCGGTTTACTGCCAGCTGGCGCACCTAAGTGCCATTCCAGTAATTGCCCAACCCAGCCTTTATCGCGTTTCAAGTTTTCAGGAACAGTCATGCCTGCCTCTTCGGCAAGCTCTGTAAAGCTTAAGCCCGCAATGTCGTGCGCGCGTTCCATCAGTTCTGCTTCGGATTGTGGTTCTGGTTTCATAATGACAAGGTGGTGTTGGAAAACATCTAGTCTAACAAATTTGAATAAAATCCTCTGTCGAAGATTTCATCGAGCTGGATTAAGAATGATCAATCCATAACTTATCCACAGATTAGGAAGTGACCAATAGGATCTCTAGCTGGGCTGGATGAATAAACAGGGGTTTGGGACGTGATTGAGACTTGATTTTATTAAGATATCATGAAGTCTTACCTGTCCAATGTGGATAAATAACCGATTGTGCGATCTTTGACCGATCTGTATTTGATGAAAAGATCATCAGAAAAAATAAGATCAATAAATCATCAGTTTTACATTTAAATCTTTATTAATCATATTCTTATGTATTTTGATTTGAGTCTTTATAAATGTTGCCAATAATGGTTTTGAACAAAATTCTTTGTTGATAGCGTTTTCTTCACAAAGTTATTCACAGAAAAGGTGAATAAATGTGGGCTATGTCTCAGTCTTGTGTTGATAAAATAATATTTGTTCAAAAGATATCCAAAACTGGCCGAAAGGTAATAAATCTTGCTCATATCACATCAGTAAGTTTGCTAGTAATGGGGATATGTGGAAAAATCACGGTAATAAAAAATTATTCATAGAGGTTAGCCAGTGATAGATGGCGATGGTTACCGACTCAATGTTGGTATTGTGATATGTAATAACCATGGTCAGGTCTTCTGGGCTAAACGATACGGGCAACACTCATGGCAATTTCCACAAGGTGGGATTGACGAAGGTGAAACACCTGAACAAGCCATGTTCAGGGAGTTATATGAAGAAGTCGGTCTGACGAAAAAAGACGTTAAGATCATCGCAACAAGTCGTCATTGGTTAAGATATAAGCTACCAAAGCGATTGGTGCGTTGGGACTCCAAGCCTGTTTGTATCGGCCAAAAACAGAAATGGTTTCTGCTGCGATTGGAATGCGACGAATCCCGCATCAATATGCAGCGTGGGAAATCCCCTGAATTTGATGGTTGGCGCTGGGTAAGTTACTGGTATCCAGTTAGGCAAGTTGTTTCTTTCAAGCGAGATGTTTACCGTCGCGCAATGAAAGAGTTTGCATCTTTAGCCATGCCTTTTCGAGAGCGTAAGACGAAAGGGAAAAGAAAAAAGCAACGTAGATAGAGGATCAACATGCTCAGTCAGCTAAGGGAAATAGTTGAGAAAGTCTCCAGAGTCGATGACGTCCATCTGGCGCTCGACATATTAGTAAAAGAGACTTGCGCAGCCCTATGCACTGAATGTTGTACTATCTATCTTGCTAACGACGAAATGCAGCGCCTTGAGTTAATGGCAACTCAAGGCCTGATTTTTGAAGGCGATAGCATCCATATCAACTTCAATGAAGGCTTAGTCGGTTTGGTGAAGCGAAGTGCAGAGCCATTAAACCTTGCTGAGGCTTCTACTCACCCTGATTTTAAATTCTTCCCTCAGTTGGGTGAGCAGGTGTACCACTCCTTCCTAGGCACACCGATCATTCATCGTAAACAAGTGCTTGGCGTTTTGGTTATCCAGCAGAAAACCCCACGTTTGTTTAGTGAGATGGAAGAGTCTTTCCTTGTGACCTTGTCTGCGCAGCTTGCAGTGTTGATTGCACATGCCCAAAATTTAGGTCACTGGCAGCTCGCCTCTAAGCCCACTGTCATCAAGGGGCTTCCAGCTTCGACTGGCGTCGCAATCGGCGAGTTTTGGTTTGATGATACGCAGCCAAACCTAAACGACGTATTTCCAACATCGACATTAGATAAAGAACGTGAACATGAATTACTTGCGGTTGCCGTCGAGCGAGCGTTGGGTGATTTCCGCCGTATGCGGAAGAAATTCGATAGTGAAATTAACAAAGACGCGTTAGCGATCTTCGATCTCTTCACTCACTTGCTGAACGATCCTATGTTGCGTGGTGATCTTAAGAAGCAGATCGAGAAAGGTGATCGTGCGGACTGGGCACTGCGTCAGGTTGTCGAAACCTATTCCAACCGTTTTGCTCGAATGTCTGATGTTTACCTGCGTGAACGTGCGCAAGACATTCGTGAACTCGGGCAACGTCTGTTGTACTTCTTGCACAACAGTGAACAAGAACATGCTTCCATTGACCGTCCGGTTATCTTGGTTGCCAATGAACTCACCGCCACATTACTCGCTTCGATTCCAAAGCAGCATCTACTCGCTGTTGTCTCACTTGAAGGCGCAGCAAACTCTCACGCCGCGATTCTGTCTCGTGCGTTGGGTGTTCCTGCCATCATGGGTGCGAACATCAATACCAGCGTTGTCAATGGCAAGAAGGGGATTGTGGATGGCTACACTGGCGAGATTTATCTTGAGCCAAACAGGCAGCTTCTACGCGAGTATCGCAGCTTAGTTAGTGAAGAGTCTGAATTGTTCGCCATGGTGAACAAAGATTTGGCATTGCCAGCGATCACTCAAGATGATTGCCACATTGAAGTCATGCTCAACGCGGGCTTGAGTGCGGATAGCAATATCGCCATTAACTCTGGCGTAGATGGTGTGGGTTTGTACCGAACTGAAATCGCTTTTTTACTTCAACATCACTTTCCATCAGAAGATGAGCAGTATCATCAGTATCAAGCCATCCTCAATAGCTACGCGAATCAGCGCGTGGTTATGCGTACTTTGGATATTGGCGGCGATAAGCCATTGCCTTACCTGCCAATTGATGAAGACAACCCATTCTTAGGCTGGCGTGGTATTCGCTTTACGTTGGATCATCCGGACATCTTTTTGATCCAATTGCGTGCGATGCTTAGGGCGAGTGCTGAAAGTGGCAATCTGAGTATTCTGTTGCCGATGGTGTCTGGTATTAAAGAACTCGATGATGCGATTACACTTATCAATCAAGCCTACAGTGAAGTGGTGTTGTTGGATGAACGCATTCAAGCGCCAAAAGTTGGGGTAATGATCGAAGTGCCTTCAATGGTGTACTTGCTACCCGCTATTGCGCATCGTGTGGACTTCGTTTCTGTCGGTACCAACGACTTAACGCAATATTTGTTGGCTGTCGATCGGAACAATTCCCGTGTTGCGGATGTCTATGAATCCATGCATCCTGCGGTGTTGTTGGCGTTAAAACAAATTCATGATGTTTGCCACCAGTATCAAGTACCTGTGTGTATTTGTGGTGAGCTAGCAGGTGACCCATTTGGTGCGCTCTTATTGTTGGGCTTAGGTTACAACAGTTTAAGTATGAACACCTCAAACGTGGCTAAGGTGAAATATTTGATTCGCCATAGCCAGAAGAAAGAATTAGAAAAACTCGTCGAAAAAGCCATGTCATGCTCTTACGGGCAAGAAATCCATCAAATGATGCATGATTTCTTTATTCAACAAGGTTTTGCCGGCTTTATTCGTGCAGGTAAGAAGTAGGTAATTGTGACCATCTCTTTATTCATATTATTGCTCGCGCTGGGCGCTTTTGTAGGCGTGATGGCTGGGCTTCTTGGTATCGGAGGCGGGCTAATTGTTGTACCTGCACTACTTTATCTTCTTCCTCTTGCTGGTATCTCTCCAGAGATGAGCATGCACATGGCGTTAGCAACGTCATTAGCGAGCATCATCGTCACTTCGGGCTCATCGGCGCTTAATCACCTCAAGCTTGGTAACGTCGATATGTACGTTGTCAAATGGCTGATGCCTGGCGTGGTGATTGGCGGTTTTGTTGGTGCCAATATTGCCGAGTGGATCCCAACTCATTACTTGCCGAAAGTGTTCGGTGTGATTGTGTTGTGTTTGGCAATACAGATGTTTCGCTCCATTAAAACCAAAAGTGAGAAGCCAATGCCGAGTAGTCCGGTCACTGTTATGTACGGAACGGGAATTGGTGTGGTATCAAGTCTTGCTGGTATTGGCGGTGGTTCGCTGTCGGTGCCTTTCTTAAACAAGCATGGTATTGAAATGCGTAAAGCGGTTGGCTCCTCTTCGGTGTGCGGCTGCGTGATTGCTATTTCGGGCATGATTGGATTCATCTTACATGGCTACAAGGTAGAAGGGTTACCTGACTACAGTGTCGGTTATGTTTACCTGCCAGCTTTAGCGGCGATTGCGATGACGTCGATGCTCACGACGAAAGTCGGCGCGAAGATGGCAACCAACCTTCCTACAGCGGTCTTGAAGAAGATTTTTGCTGTGTTCTTGATGTTTGTTGCAGCGACCATGCTGCTGTAAAGTCCACCTGTTTTATTAGTAATAAGAAGAGAATGATTTATGTCTCAGGGATACTTTGAATTTCCCAATATTGATCCGGTTTTAGTCTCTATTGGTCCTGTTTCTGTTCGTTGGTACGGTTTGATGTACCTAGTCGGCTTCATGTTCGCACTATGGTTGGCAAATCGTCGTGCAGATAAGCCGGGTAGTGGTTGGACGCGTGAGCAAGTTTCTGACTTGTTGTTTGCGGGTTTCCTTGGGGTAGTGATTGGTGGCCGTGTTGGCTATGTGATTTTCTACAACTTTGATTTGTTCTTGGCTGACCCGTTATACCTATTCAAAGTTTGGACTGGTGGTATGTCGTTCCACGGCGGTCTGTTAGGTGTAATCACTGCCATGTTCTGGTATGCACATAAGAATGGTCGCACTTTCTTTGGTGTGGCTGACTTCGTGGCGCCATTGGTTCCATTTGGCCTTGGCATGGGCCGTATGGGGAACTTCATGAACAGCGAGCTTTGGGGACGTGTAACAGACGTGCCATGGGCGATCATCTTCCCGAATGGCGGTCCATTGCCTCGTCACCCATCTCAGCTTTATGAGATGTTCCTAGAGGGCATTGTGCTGTTCTTCATTCTGAACTGGTTCATCAAAAAGCCTCGTCCTTTAGGTGCGGTATCAGGGCTATTTTTAGCAGGATATGGTACATTCCGTTTCCTAGTTGAGTTTGTCCGCGAACCGGATGCACAGCTTGGTCTATTTGGTGGTTACATTTCGATGGGACAAATCCTATCTTCACCGATGATCATTCTGGGTGTTCTAATGATGGTTTGGGCGTACAAACGTGGTCTTTACCAAGACAAAGTCCAAGCAGAAACGAAGTAAGGAATTGGTGTGAAACAGTATTTAGATTTGTGTCAGCGTATCGTTGACCAAGGCACTTGGGTTGAAAACGAACGTACAGGCAAACGTTGCCTAACGGTAATCAACGCAGACTTGACCTACGATGTTGCTAACAATCAATTCCCATTAGTGACGACACGTAAGAGCTTTTGGAAAGCGGCAGTTGCTGAGCTACTTGGTTACATCCGTGGCTACGACAACGCAGAAGACTTCCGTAAGCTGGGTACCAAAACGTGGGATGCGAACGCAAACCTAAATGAAGCATGGTTGAACAACCCATTCCGTAAGGGCGAAGACGACATGGGACGCGTATACGGCGTTCAAGGTCGTTCATGGGCGAAGCCAGATGGCGGTCATATCGACCAGTTGCGTAAGATTGTGGATGATTTGACGCGCGGTGTTGATGACCGTGGTGAAATCCTAAACTTCTACAACCCGGGTGAGTTCCATATGGGGTGTTTGCGTCCATGTATGTACAGCCACCACTTCTCACTGTTAGGTGACACGCTGTACCTAAACAGCACGCAGCGCTCTTGTGACGTTCCGCTAGGTCTGAATTTCAACATGGTTCAAGTGTATGTGTTCTTGGCAATCATGGCGCAAATTACAGGTAAGAAACCTGGTCAGGCTTACCATAAGATTGTTAACGCACACATCTACGAAGATCAGCTTGCACCAATGCGTGACATCCAGTTGAAGCGTGAGCCACTAAAAGCGGCAACCTTCCACATCAACCCAGAAATCAAATCGCTAGAAGATTTGGAAACATGGGTAACCCTAGATGACTTCTGGGTAGAAGGTTACGAACACCACGATCCAATTCAGTACCCGTTCTCAGTTTAACGAGTATATTGAGTTTTCTAAGCCGCCTTTATGGGCGGCTTTTTTACGCCCGAAGGGCGGGGGGAGGAGGGAACAGGCTCGCCCTACAGAACGCTGCGCTTCGAGATTTGAGCGGGAATAAAAGATCCCCAACTCGCTCGTGCCTCGCTCTTGAGGATGACGTTCAGTCACTCTCAAATCAAACGGTGTCATTCCCGAAAGCGACGAAGGAGCGTCGTCGGGAATCTCTTTTACCACAGTTTACTGCGTGATTAAGAAATGAAAGCACTTTGCTGTAGGTAGCGAGAGTGTGGCGCTGGAAGCTCAGTGAAGGTTAGAGAGTATTGACAGAACTTCCCGTCCTAGGTGGATATAATCGAGTCTTATCCCTTATCCCTTATCCCTTATCCCTTATCCCTTATCCCTTATCCCTTATCCCTTATCCCTTATCCCTTATCCCTTATCCCTTATCCCTTATCCCTTATCCCTTATCCCTTATCCCGAAGCGTAGCGTTCCATAGGGCGAGCCCGTTTTCGCTTCCCCAAAACGAAAAAAGGCCCCACCGAAGTGGAGCCTAAAATAAGCGATGGTAATCTTATTATTATGCTGTCAGAGCAAGGATAGAGCCTGGTAGCACGATGAATACTGCCAGTAGGTAACCTGCTACAACCGCTTTATTCTTAATAGCTAGTTCTGAAATCACTTCTGCACATTTCACTGGAATCTCACGTAGGAACGGGATACCGAAGATGAACAATGTCGCCAGAATGTTGAACGTTAGGTGTACTAGTGCAATTTGCAGTGCGAATACTGCGAACTCGCCAGATACCGCTGTTGCTGCTAGTAGAGCCGTGATACATGTACCGATGTTTGCACCTAGAGTGAATGGGTAGATGTCACGTACTTTTAGAACACCTGAGCCTACTAGTGGAACCATTAGACTTGTTGTCGTAGAAGAAGACTGAACAAGAACAGTAACTACAGAGCCCGATACGATACCGTGGATAGGACCACGACCGATTGCGTTCTTAAGGATGTCACGTGCACGACCAACCATTAGGCTCTTCATTAGCTTACCCATAACCGTGATAGCTACGAAGATAGTACCGATACCTAGAGCGATTAGCGCTACGCCACCCATAGTGTCGCCAAATGTTGCTAGTGGCTCTTTGATTGCACTTACTACTGGTTTAGTGATTGGCTTGATGAAATCAAAGCCTTTCATGCTCATATCACCTGTATTTAGCAATGGCGATACCAACCAGTGAGAGATTTTCTCTAGGATGCCGAACATCATTTCCAATGGTAGGAAGATCAGTACTGCAAGTAGGTTAAAGAAGTCGTGGATTGTTGCGCTTGCGAATGCACGTTTGAATTCATCTTTACAACGAACGTGACCAAGCGAAACAAGTGTATTTGTTACGGTTGTACCGATGTTAGCACCCATTACCATAGGGATAGCGGTTTCTACAGGTAGACCACCTGCAACCAAGCCCACAATAATAGAAGTTACGGTACTTGAAGACTGGATCAGTGCCGTAGCTACCAAACCGATCATTAGACCTGCGACTGGGTGAGACGCAAATTCAAAGAGTACTTTAGCTTGATCGCCAGTTGCCCATTTGAAGCCGCTACCAACCATAGATACTGCTAGAAGAAGCAGATACAACATGAATGCCAAGTTAGCCCAGCGTAACCAGCGAGTCGTGCTCGAGATTGGTGCTGCTGTAGAAGTAGCTTGGTTCATCATAATTTTCTCCGTGGACCTTTCAGTTCGTTTATTTGGTCTGTTGTTGAAACTGAGGGCGATGTTAGAGATGAAATATTTCAGTAATATGACAGTTCAGTTTCTATGGAGAATTTTTATTATTCTTTTTGATAGTTATCTGTGAAGAAAAATTCACATGAAAATAAGTCATTGATTTTATATGATTTAATTTCACTTTTGTTTTGTTGATAAGTTTTCAGAGCAGATTAAAAAAGTGCGTTTTGCTTCAAGTTTTATGACAGTATGAATATGATATTTTCGGTAAAACTGTTGTTTTCTTGTGTTTGTGTAGGTTTTGTCGAAATTATTGTTTGTCGTTGTCACATTTGATATAAAAAGTGTCATCTTCTTTCTAGGGAATGGCTATGTCGCACTTAAACTATAACCACCTTTATTACTTCTGGATGGTGTGTAAACAAGGCTCGGTAACAAAAGCTGCCGATGCATTATTCCTGACGCCACAAACTGTGACAGGACAGATTAAAGCACTTGAAGACCGTATGAAGGGGAAGTTGACCAAACGTAATGGTCGTACGGTAGAGCCAACAGAGCTTGGACAGCTGGTATTTAAGTACGCAGATCGTATGTTTGGGTTGAGCTACGAAATGCTCGATATCGTCAACTATAGCCAACACTCCAATATCCTATTCGAAGTCGGCGTTGCCGATGCCCTCTCTAAACGTCTCGTCAGTAAAGTGCTGATGACCACGGTTCCAGAGGACAATAGTATTCACTTACGTTGTTATGAATCGACTCACGAACTGTTGCTAGAGCGTTTATCACAACACAAGTTGGATATGATCCTTTCTGACTGTCCAGTAGATTCGACGCAAAGCCCTGGCCTATATAGTAAAAAGCTTGGTGAAAGCAGCATGAGCTTTTTTGCTTCGTCAGAAACTCCAGACGTCAAGTTCCCCGAAATCCTAGAGAAGAAGAAGCTACTTATCCCAGCAAGCCGAACAGCAATGGGGCGAAAAGTACTGCAGTGGTTTGATCGTCAAGGATTGCAACCAGATGTATTGGGTGAATTTGATGATGTGGCGTTAATGAAGGCCTTTGCTCGATATCGCGATGATGTCATTTTCTTAGCACCGACGGTGTACATGTCCGAGATTGAGGACGATCGCAATTTGCAATTAATTGGGCATGTTGACGATTTGAAGGAAGAGTATTACGTCATCTTTGCTGAGCGAATGATACAACACCCAGCAGTAAAGAACGTTTGCGATGCAGATTTTAGCCAAATGTTTGAATGAACACGTTCCGTTGCGCAAATAAATAGATTACTATCGACAAAATTATAACTCGAAATTATAAAATCTTTGTAACACAACAAACTGGCCAGGGTTGGGGAAAGTAAGTTGTAGCTAGAGGTCCTGCAGATGAATCTACAAGAAATGGAGAAAAACTCCGCTAAAGCTGTCGTGTTGCTCAAAGCAATGGCAAATGAAAGACGCCTACAAATCCTGTGCATGCTGCATAACCAAGAGCTTTCGGTTGGAGAGCTTTGCGCAAAACTAGAGTTGAGCCAGTCGGCATTGTCTCAACACTTAGCTTGGCTTCGACGCGATGAATTGGTTGCGACACGAAAAGAAGCACAAACGGTGTACTACACATTAAAGAGTGATGAAGTGAAGGCATTAATCCAAACACTTCATGGTCTTTATTGTGCAGAAGCCATGTGATGACAGGTCACATACAAGAAAAGCTGGCATTGCCAGCTTTTTTATTGTCTTGAATTCGAGCTACACGAATTTTAGTATAAAAAAACCGGCAAGAGCCGGTTTTTTCTTCACTGTAAAATCAAGTTTCTATTAAAGAGCTTTGATTTGTGCAGCGAAACGAGACTTATGACGTGCTGCTTTGTTCTTATGAACAAGGCCTTTAGTCGCCATACGGTCTAGGATAGGTGTAACTGCAGCGAATGCAGCAGTTGCAGCTTCTTTGTCGCCTGCTTCGATAGCAGCAACAGTTTTCTTCATGTAAGTACGCATCATTGAGCGACGGCTAGCATTGTGCTGACGACGTTTCTCAGCTTGGATAGCGCGCTTCTTAGCAGATTTACTATTTGCCAAGGGTCTAACTCCCAAAAACTTATTTCTATGACAATTTAAGGGCGAGGACTATCCCTCATTTGCGCCTAAATGTCAAATGATTTGTGCAAAAACCAATCGAAACCAAAACAAATTTTGGTAACAAAGGTCATCGCGGTTAAGATGGCGGGGATTCTAACAGCATTTTTAGACCATTGCTAATAATTATCCGCCTAGATCTAACAATAAACGGATATATTTTTAACGCCCATTTGTAGCTTTCAAAGGCTTAGAGGAATAGGGTTGGCTATCTTTTGGTGATATTCCGAGGTTACAGTGAGTAAACGACTGCTCAAGTCTGGCATGATCGTCAGTGCCATGACATTAATTTCGCGCGTCCTAGGTTTAGTTCGTGATGTGGTAGTAGCAAACTTGATGGGTGCAGGCGCGAGTGCCGACGTCTTCTTCTTTGCCAATAAAATCCCTAACTTTTTACGCCGTCTGTTTGCTGAAGGCGCGTTTTCTCAAGCCTTTGTGCCAGTACTAACTGAAAGTCACGCACAAGGGGATATGGATAAAACCCGTGAGTTGATTGCTCGTGCGGCCGGTACGTTAGGCGTGATTGTTTCTATTGTTACCATACTCGGGGTTTTGGGTTCCGGTGTGGTGACCGCGCTGTTTGGTTTTGGTTGGTTCTTAGACTGGATGCATGGCGGCCCAGCAGCTGAGAAGTTCGAACTTGCTAGCGTCATGCTCAAGATTACCTTTCCTTATTTATGGTTCATCACTTTTGTTGCGCTTTCTGGTGCGATCCTCAATACCTTAGGTAAGTTTGCGGTCTCTTCTTTTACGCCTGTCTTCCTTAACGTGATGATCATTTTGGCGGCGTGGTTTATTTCGCCTCAGATGTCGCAACCAGAAATCGGTCTTGCTATTGGCGTATTGCTAGGTGGCCTTGTTCAGTTTCTATTCCAGATTCCCTTCCTTATTAAAGCGGGAGTGATGGTCAAGCCTAAATGGGGCTGGCGCGATCCGGGTGTGGTGAAGATCCGTACCTTAATGATTCCTGCTCTGTTTGGTGTGTCGGTAAGCCAAATCAACTTACTGTTTGATACCTTTATTGCCAGTTTCCTACAAACCGGTTCGATCAGTTGGTTGTACTATTCCGATCGTTTATTGGAATTCCCATTAGGTCTGTTTGGTATCGCGATTGCCACGGTGATTCTTCCTGCACTATCACGTAAACACGTAGACGCACACAGTGAAGGTTTTGCACACACCATGGATTGGGGTGTACGTATGGTTACCTTACTCGGTATTCCTGCAATGCTTGGTTTGATGGTACTAGCAAAGCCAATGTTGATGGTGCTATTCATGCGCGGTGAGTTTTCTCCGCAAGACGTACATCAAGCCTCTCTCTCTTTATTAGCGTATGCATCAGGTCTGCTTAACTTCATGCTGATTAAAGTGCTTGCGCCAGGTTACTACTCGCGTCAAGACACCAAAACCCCAGTGAAGTACGGCATCATTGCAATGGTGACGAATATGGTCTTCAACGCGATCTTTGCATACTTCTACGGTTACGTTGGTCTTGCTATTGCGACGGCGCTTTCTGCTTTTGTAAACATGGCGCTGCTATACCGCGGCTTGCACATTGCCGGTGTGTACCAAATCACTAAGCGAACTGTCTTCTTTATTATACGTTTGGTGATAGCTGGTGCAGCGATGGTTGCGGCTATTCTATGGCAACTTGAAGACATGTCTGTGTGGTTGGATTGGAGCTTTGCTCACCGTAGTGGTGTGCTAGGAATGTTGATTGGACTTGGTGCTGTCGTTTACCTAGCCGTTGTGTTTTTACTCGGCGTACGTTTAAAAGACCTAAAAGCTGGGACAGAATAAGGTTGATTGGTATATAATCCGTCAGTTTCACACAGTGCAAAGTAAAAACAGAGGCATAAAGCAGTATCCAATGGAACTGATCAGAGGCATTCACAATATCAAGTCGCGCCATCATGGTTGCGTGCTGACTGTTGGCAATTTCGATGGCGTACATAGAGGCCATCAACAAGTATTGCAGCAAGTGTCTGAGCAAGCGGAGAAACTTTCGTTGCCTTCGGTTGTGATGACCTTTGAACCTCAGCCGATGGAGCTGTTTGCTCGAGATAAGGCACCTGCGAGGTTAACGCGACTGCGTGATAAATTTGTTCAGCTGAGTAAGCTCGACATTGATCGCTTGCTTTGCGTTAACTTCAATCGTCATTTTGCTGACCTAACGGCGGAAGAGTTTATCCGTGACTTGTTGGTTGGTCGATTGGGTGTTAAGTTTCTTGTCATTGGTGATGATTTCTGTTTCGGCAAAGGTCGAACAGGTAATTTTGCGATGTTACAAGAAGCAGGGGAAAAGTACGGCTTTGAAGTCGTAAGTACCCAAAGCTTTTGTTTACAGCAATTACGAGTGAGTAGCACTGCGATTCGCAAAGCGCTGGCTCGTGATGATTTGCATTCCGCGCAGGAGATGCTGGGAAGAGATTACAGTATCAGCGGTCGTGTTTCACACGGAAGAAAGCTAGGTCGAACCATTGGGTTCCCAACGGCAAATATTCCGTTGAAGCGCTGTGTTTCTCCGGTTTCCGGAGTCTATGTTGTTCAAGCGCTTGGCTTAGGAGATGAGCCGATTGGTGGCGTCGCTAACATTGGTCAACGACCGACAGTTAATGGTGTTCGCCAACAGTTAGAAGTACACTTATTCGACTTTCATGCTGATTTATATGGTAAACAGCTAGAAGTGAAACTTTTGCATAAACTTAGAGACGAGCAAAAGTTTGAGTCGTTTGAAGCACTTAAACAACAAATCGTATTGGATGCTGAAGCAGCAAGGGTGTGGCTGCGTCAGCTTAAGCGTTGAGCGGTTTATTCCACCGTGCAACATAATGTCTAATTTTCGCCCAATATAACGGAATTAAGAATCGATGAGTGAGTATAAAGATACCCTGAACTTACCTGAAACAGGGTTTCCAATGCGCGGCAACCTGGCTAATCGTGAGCCAGAAATGCTTAAGCGTTGGTACAAAGAAGATCTTTACGGTGAAATCCGTAAAGCTAAAAAAGGCAAAAAGTCATTCGTACTGCACGATGGCCCTCCTTATGCGAACGGTGACATTCACATTGGTCACGCACTAAACAAGATTCTTAAAGACATTATTATTAAATCCAAAACACTTTCAGGTTTTGACGCACCTTACATCCCAGGCTGGGACTGCCACGGTCTACCAATCGAATTGATGGTAGAGAAGAAAGTCGGCAAACCAGGTCAAAAAGTGACAGCAGCCGAGTTCCGCGAGAAATGTCGTGAGTACGCTGCAGGTCAGGTTGAAGGTCAAAAAGAGAGCTTCAAGCGTCTTGGCATCATGGGTGAGTGGGACAAGCCATACCGCACTATGGATTTCGCAACTGAAGCGAACATCATCCGTGCACTTGGTAAGATCGCAAGCAAAGGTCACCTACTGAAAGGTTTTAAACCAGTTCACTGGTGTACAGACTGTGGCTCAGCACTGGCTGAAGCTGAAGTTGAGTACAAAGATAAAGTATCGCCATCTATCGACGTTCGTTTTAAAGCGGCTGACGAAGCGGCGCTGCTATCTAAGTTTGAACTGACAGAAGGTCATGAAGGTCACGGTGACGTATCTATCGTTATCTGGACAACAACACCTTGGACACTGCCAGCAAACCGCGCAGTATGTCTACGTGATGATCTAGAGTACGTACTTATCCAAACAGAAGGCGACAACGCTGAGCGTATCATCGTTGCTGCTGAGCTGGCGAAAGACGTAATGGACCGTGCGGGTATCGAGCACTTCCACAACCTTGGCTTTGCTAAAGGTGCGGATCTAGAGCTTTCTCAATTCCAACACCCATTCTACGATTTCACTGTACCGGCGATCCTTGGTGATCACGTTACAACTGATTCAGGTACTGGTGTTGTTCACACTGCACCTGGTCATGGTCAAGAAGACTTCGCGGTTGGTAACAAGTACAACCTAGAAGTAGCAAACCCAGTTGGCTCAAACGGCGTTTACCTACCAGATACAGAGCTATTTGCTGGTCAGCACGTATTTAAGGCGAACGATGCAGTAGTAGAAGTACTGAAAGAAAAAGGTGCACTACTACACCACCACGCTTACGAGCACAGCTACCCACACTGTTGGCGTCATAAGACTCCAATCATCTTCCGTGCTACGCCTCAATGGTTCGTTTCTATGGACCAAGCAGGCCTACGTGCTAAAGCACTAGAGTCAATCAAGAACGTAGAGTGGATGCCTGAGTGGGGTCAAAGCCGCATCGAAGGTATGATCGAAGGTCGCCCTGAGTGGTGTATCTCTCGTCAACGTACTTGGGGTGTGCCAATTGCTCTGTTTGTTCATAAAGAAACAGCAGAACTTCATCCAAACACGCTAGAGCTGATCGAGAAAGTCGCTAAGCTGGTTGAAGAAAAAGGCATCCAAGCATGGTGGGATGTGGACGCAGCTGAACTACTAGGTGCTGACGCTGACCAATACGAAAAAGTACTCGATACGCTAGACGTATGGTTCGATTCAGGTGTGACTCACTTCTCTGTTGTTGATGCTCGTGAAGAGTACAACGGCAACAGTGCAGACCTATACCTAGAAGGTTCTGACCAACACCGCGGTTGGTTCCAGTCTTCTCTAATTTCATCTATCGCGATGAAAGACGAAGCGCCTTACAAACAAGTACTGACACACGGTTTCGTGGTTGATGGTCACGGTCGTAAGATGTCGAAATCTATCGGTAACGTGGTTGCGCCAAAAGACGTAACGAACAAGCTAGGTGCTGACATTCTTCGTTTATGGGTTGCTTCAACAGACTACACTGGTGAAGTTGCGGTTTCTGATGAAATCCTAAAACGCAGCGCAGATGCGTACCGTCGTATCCGTAACACAGCGCGTTTCTTCCTTGCTAACCTAAGCGGCTTCAACCCTGAAACAGACATCGTTCCTGTTGAAGAGATGGTTGCGCTAGATCGCTGGGCGGTTGGTCGTGCACTAGCAGCACAAGAAGAGATCGTTAAAGCATACGAAGATTACAACACACACGGTGTAACTCAGCGTCTAATGCAATTCTGTTCAATCGAAATGGGCTCTTTCTACCTAGACGTAATTAAAGACCGTCAGTACACAGCAAAACGTGGCGGCAACGCTCAACGTAGCTGCCAGACTGCACTTTACTACATCGTAGAAGCGCTAGTTCGTTGGATGGCGCCAATCATGTCGTTCACAGCAGATGAAATCTGGAACGAAATGCCAGGCGAGCGCGACAAGTTCGTATTCACTGGTGAGTGGTTCGGCGGCCTATTCGGTCTTGCTGAAGGTGAAGAGCTGAACAACGAATTCTGGACTGAGATCCAAGCGGTTCGTGGTGCAGTAAACAAACTTCTAGAAGATGCGCGTAAAGAGAAAACCATCGGTGGTGCACTACAAGCTGAAGTGACGCTATTTGCTGATGACGCACTAGCGGCGAAGATCAACAAGCTTGAAGATGAACTGCGCTTTGTTCTACTAACATCTGCTGCGAAAGTTAAGCCTCTAGGTGAGAAGACGGATGCAGCACAAGCGACAGATATCGAAGGCTTGTTTGTTGAAGTAGCAGCAGCTGAAGGCGAGAAGTGTGACCGTTGTTGGCACCACACGCCAGACGTAGGCACAATCGAAGGTCACGAGAAGATCTGTGGTCGTTGTGTGTCTAACGTAGACGGCGAAGGTGAAGTACGTAAATTCGCGTAATTGCCTAGAACGACTGAACTTTTTTTAAAATTAACAGCCCCAGTATTTACTGGGGCTGTTTGTAGGTAAAGTAATGAGTGAAAAAGCACTGACGTTAAAGCAATCTGGAGTTCGCTGGCTTTGGTTAGCAATTCTGGTATTTATTGCAGATATTGGCATCAAATTGGTGGTGATGGACAACATGGGCTACGGATGGGCAAACCGAATTGAGGTGCTGCCATTCTTCAACCTACTTTATGTTCATAACTACGGTGCAGCATTCAGCTTCTTGAGCGATCAAGCGGGTTGGCAGCGCTGGTTGTTCACCGGTATTGCGTTTGTTGTGACAGGTCTTTTGACCTACTGGATGAGCAAGCTTCCAGCCAAAGAAAAATGGAACAACATCGCTTACGCACTGATTATTGGTGGTGCAGTGGGCAACGTGTTTGACCGTGTTGTTCACGGCTTTGTTGTTGATTACCTAGACTTCTTCTGGGGTAACTACCACTGGCCAGCATTCAACCTTGCAGATACAACTATCTGTATTGGTGCGGCAATGATCATTCTTGATGGCTTCCGCAAAAAGGACGCTGACAAGTAATCTTTTGCGATATATCGAATAACCCTAAGCGTCGTCCGTTGATTCGGACGACGCTTTTTATTATGTTGGAGCCCAATCCGCGCATCTTCGTACAATAAAAAGCAATCACAGTACGTGATCAGATAGAGCGTAGGAAACCCAAGAACAAGGAAGCAGTAACGTGACAACAATAAATCAAGATTCAGCAGTAACGCTGCACTTCACCATCAAAATGCAAGATGGCTCTGTAGCGGACAGCACACATAATATGGGCAAGCCTGCTAAGTTCATTATGGGCGACGGCAGCTTGAGTGAGAACTTTGAGCAATGCCTACTAGGCTTACAAGTAGGCGAGCAAGAGGCAATTGAACTAAAAGCGACGGACGCTTTTGGCATGCCGAACCCAGACCATATCCACCATATGGACCGCACTAAATTTGTTGGCGAAGCGGAAGTTGAAGTCGGCACGATCATGGCATTTAGCGGTCCTGATGGAATGGAGATCCCGGGCATCATTACTGAGATTGCTGGCGACTCAGTAACAGTGGACTTCAACCATCCACTCGCGGGACAAGACGTGACTTTCGAAGTCGAAATTTTGTCAGTAGAATAGCGAACCAAATAAAAGATAACTTCCATGAGCAATGAAATGAAAATCCTGTTAGCTAACCCACGTGGTTTCTGTGCTGGTGTTGACCGCGCGATTAGCATCGTAGAGCGTGCGCTAGAGATGTATCAGCCACCTATCTATGTTCGACATGAAGTGGTGCATAACCGTTTTGTGGTTGAAGGTCTAAAACAGCGTGGTGCTATCTTCGTTGAAGAACTGCATGAAGTGCCAGACAACAACATTGTGATTTTCTCCGCTCATGGTGTATCTCAAGCCGTTCGTCAAGAAGCGAAGTCTCGTGACCTAACGGTATTCGATGCGACCTGTCCGCTGGTAACCAAAGTACATATGGAAGTAGCGCGCGCGAGCCGTCGAAATATGGAAGTGGTACTGATCGGTCATGCTGGTCACCCAGAAGTGGAAGGCACAATGGGTCAGTACTCTAGCGAGACGGGCGGTATGTACCTTGTGGAAACGCCAGCCGATGTTGAGAAGCTAAAATCGATCGTGAAAGATCCATCGGATCTGCACTACGTTAGCCAAACAACATTGTCTGTCGATGAAACCGCAGACGTAATTGAAGAGTTACGCCGCGTATTCCCAGAGATTCAAGGTCCTCGCAAAGATGACATCTGCTACGCGACGCAAAACCGTCAAGATGCTGTGCGTGAGCTCTCTGCTGATGTTGATGTGATGGTCGTTGTGGGTTCTAAAAACTCATCGAACTCAACACGTTTAAAAGAACTGGCTGAAAAGCTAGGCACACCAGGTTACCTAACAGACTGCCCAGAAGACATCATGCCTGAGTGGTTTGAGGGTAAAGTAAAAGTTGGCGTGACGGCGGGGGCATCTGCACCAGAAGAGTTGGTAAACCAAATCCTAGATCGCATCAAAGAACTGGTTGGTGCTGAGGCAGTAGATGAAGTGCTTGGTCGTGAAGAGAACATGTTCTTCGAAGTACCAAAAGAGCTGCAAATTAAGCAAGTCGATTAAAACCAATCAAACACCAAAAAGGCGACCACAAGGTCGCCTTTTTCATTGGGGATTTCTACACGATTTCGCCAGAATTTAAGCTTAGTGACTGATACCTAACAGCTCTTTGAGCACTTTTAGGTAGCGACGGCTCACCGGGATCTCAAAGCCGGTTTTGGTGATGATTTCTGCCAGCCCGTTTTCGAGTAGCTTAATCTCGCTGATGGCTTTAATGCTGACCAGATACTGTCGATGGCAACGCACCAATGGGGTTTTCTCTTCCAAGGTTTTTAGCGTGAGCTGTGTGCTGGCGGTTTGGCTGGTGGAGCGTACATGTACTCCGCTGATGTCACTGTAAGCGCACTCAACCGTTTCGGTTGCCATGATCACAATGCGGTTGTGTCCAATGCAAGGTATCTGGTCTAGGCTCTCGGGCGCGATGGCTGACAGTTGCTGAGTGAGCGCGGATTGACTTATTACTTTGTTCAGGCGCTTGACGGTTTTTGTCAAACGACATGGGTCTACGGGCTTGAGTAAGTAGTCGAACGCGTTGTCTTCAAAGGCTTGGATAGCGTATTGATCGTAGGCGGTCACAAACACCACGTAAGGCATGGTCTCTGGGTCTAACATGCCCAACAGCTCTATGCCCGTCACCTGTGGCATTTGGATGTCGAGAAACACCACATCAGGTTTGAGCTCATTGATCTTCTTTAGCCCCATGATGGCGTTTGACGCGTCGCCAATCACCTCAATCTGGCCTGTTTCATCCAATAGCTCTGCTAACTCTTCACGAGCAAATTGTTCATCATCAATGACGAGTGCGGTTAACATCCAAGACTACCTTTGTGCGTTTTCACTGTACTTATCGCGAGTGGGGAATGATAAAACTCATTTTAGTAAATTGGTGCTGCTGAGAGGTAATTTTTAGCGCTGAATCACGCCCAAATTGATTCGATAAGCGCTTATCGACAATTTCCATCCCCAAACCAGAATGATTCTCTTTTGGTGGCTCATAGCTTCCTGCGTTGTCCTCTACGGTAATCAGTGCGCCTTGTGGGTGAGCTTGGCTGTAAATCTTCACTTTGCCGCCTTCTAACATATTGGAAATACCATGCTTGATGGCGTTCTCAACGAGCGGTTGAAGAGTAAAGCTCGGCAGTTTGATATCCAAAAGCTCTGGTTCAATATCAATTTCAACTTCTAAGCGATCAGTAAAGCGCGCCTTTTCTATAGATAAGTAGGAATTCACGTGTGCCAACTCTTCCTTTAGCGTCACGGTGTTGATGTTCTGCTTTAAGTTACTGCGGAAGAAGTGCGATAGGTTTTGGATCAGTTCTCGCGCCTTATCTGGATCTCGACGAGTAATGGCGCTGATGGTGTTTAGCGCATTAAACAAGAAGTGTGGGTTCACCTGTGCGTGCAGCAGTTTGATTTCTGCCTGAGCCAGCAGGGTTTGTTGTTGCTGATAATCACCATATAAGATCTGACTGGAAAGAAGCTGAGCAATGCCTTCTGCCATTGACATGTTCGCAGTAGAGAACAGTTTGCGTTTTGGTTCGTAAAGCTTAATGGTGCCTACCACTTCTTTACCTGCACGCAGAGGAATGATCAACGCAGATCCCAATTTGCAGTCTTGCGCCAATGAACATTGATATGGTCGCTCGCTACCATCAAGGTAGATGATGTCATTCTTCTCCATTGAATCGAGTGTGCTTTGCGATGAAATAGGAGTATTTGGCCTATGATGATCATCACCGATACCAACGAAAGCCAGAATCTTCTCTTGGTCGGTAATAGCGACCGCGCCGACCTTTGTTTCTTCATAAATAATACGGGCAATCTTATCGGCGTTTTCGCTGTTAAAGCCAGTACTCAGAATACCGACCGAGCGATCGGCAATGCTTAATGCACGGCGGGAAAAGGTTGCTGAATACTTTTCAAAAATGGTTTTACGATCTTGCAAAATGCTCATAAACAGAGCGGCACCAACGGAGTTAGCAATGATCATCGGAGCCGCAATCGCTGAAACCAGCTCATAGGCTTGGTCGAAAGGCTTGGCAACGGCGAGCAACAGAATCATCTGTACGATTTCCGCTACAAAAGTCACACTGAACACCACGCTTGGATTAAACAGCATTGCACCTTTGTTGCGCTTGATGAGGTAAACATGCAGCAAGCCACCAATCAAGCCTTCTGCTGTAGTCGAAATAGCGCAGGCTAAATCTGTAAAACCACCAAGGGTGTAACGGTGAATACCGCCCGTTAGTCCCACCGCGAAACCAACGACAGGGCCACCAAACAGGCCACCCATTACTGCTCCGATAGCGCGTGTATTAGCGATGGCGTCGTTAATCTGTAATCCGAAGTAGGTGCCAAGAATACAAAAGCCAGAGAAGAGCACATAACAAATGAGCCGATGGCTGAAGCGCGAAGAGATGCTCAGCAGAGGCAAAATGATCGGCGTTTTACTCAGCATGTAAGCCAACACTAAGTAAACACACATTTGTTGTAAAAGGGAGATGACCAGTTCCATAGCGAACCTAACCTAAAAATGATGTTTTTATTGTAAGTGAATTAAATCTTCGAAGAGAAACAAAAAGAGCCTGCGTTGGGCAGGCTCTTGGTTTATCCAGACATTGATAATGAATCGGTTAGCAAGCGAAGGTATTCATTATGCAGTTTCTGATGCTGTTTGCGGTTTCTCTTCGTCAGCCAGTTCTGTCTCGCCTTTGCCTTTAGAAATCTTGATAACGTAACCTGCTGCCGCTAGTGCGAATAGAACGCCCGCGATAGTCGAGATTTGCATTGGCAGACCGAAACCTAGTGTGCTGTTGTTTAGAATGAAAGTCACACATACGGTTGTCATGAATACGGCTGGTACTGTCGTAATCCAGTGCAGCTTGTTGTGGCGTAGTAGGTAAGCCGACGCAGTCCAAAGCATCATTACTGCTGTTGTTTGGTTTGCGAAGCCGAAGTAGCGCCAGATGATACCGAAGTCTACTTGAGTCAGGATGCCGCCGATAACGAATAGTGGTACAGCCATTAGAAGACGGTTACGCAGTGTTTTCTGTTCCATACCGAAGTATTCAGCAAGAATCAGGCGGCTTGAGCGGAATGCGGTGTCACCTGATGTGATTGGCAGAATAACAACACCAAGGAAAGCAATCACACCACCGAATACACCTAGCAGACCAAATGATGCGCTGTATACCACGTTACCAGGACCACCGTTTTTCACAGCTTCTGCAAGACCGTCAAGTGTACCGAAGAAAGACAGAGCAATAGCACACCAGATAAGCGCGATAACGCCTTCACCAATCATTGCACCGTAGAATACGAAGCGACCGTTCTTCTCGTTTTCCATACAACGCGCCATCAGTGGCGACTGAGTTGCGTGGAAGCCAGAGATAGCACCACATGCGATAGTGATAAATAGTGCAGGCCATAGAGGCATATCGTTCGGGTTCAAGTTAGTGAACATATCGCTTACTTGGAAGTCGCCCATTACTGTGTGCTCGCTAGAGAACGCAACTGCAGTCATTAGACCCACAGACATGAAGATCAGTAGTGCGCCGAACAATGGGTAGAAACGACCGATGATTTTATCTACAGGAACAATTGTCGCGATGATGTAGTAAGCGAAAATCAACACAACCATGGTTGTCATGCTAACGCTAAAGCTGGTTTGGTCGTTGATTAGGTTTGTGATCATACCTGCTGGTGCTGATACGAATACCACACCAACGAGAAGCAATAGGACAATGGCAAAGATGTTCATAAAGTGTTTTGCGCCATTACCTAGGTAGCGACCCGTAATTGTTGGTACTGATGCACCACCGTTACGAACAGAAAGCATGCCTGAGAAGTAATCGTGTACCGCACCTGCGAAGATACAACCTACAACAATCCACAGCATTGCAGCAGGGCCATATAGCGCACCCATGATTGGACCGAAGATTGGGCCAACACCAGCGATGTTAAGTAGCTGAACAAGGTAAACACGTTTGGTTGACATTGGAACGTAGTCAACACCGTCCGTTTTAGTATGGGCAGGCGTTTGGCGATTCTCATTGATACCGAAAACTTTCTCAACGAAAGCACCGTAGATGAAGTATCCGCCGATGAGGGCTGCGACACAGGTTAGAAACCACATCATAGCAATTGTCCTTGGTTTGTTAGGTAGGGTAATTTTTTAAGCTCAGGATGTATGGTATTCATCTCTTTTGTTAAGTGCATTCGCTCTAAGGATGAGTGGTCGAATAGAGAAGCGAGTGGTCGATATAACGGTTAAGTGGTTTTATCGTTTGCCTAGTGGTCGTACTTAGGGCTGAGTGGTTCTATTAACTATTAAGCGGTGGTTATTAAGGGTGAGCGGCGAGCTCAAGAGTTAAGTGGTGAAATCAACAGATAAGCGGCAAAGCACAGGCTTTAGTGGTAAGCTTGTTTTGAAAACAATTAGTTAAGGAAGAATGATGAAAAAGGCAACGTTAGGCTTGGCGCTGGCTTTACTAGCAGGGTGTGCGGCAACAACGGAAGAACTGGCGCAGTCCGGAGGTTGGTACCAGATCGGTTATCAAGATGGTGTCGCTGGGCATACCTCGCGTACCATGAAAGAACTTCGCTCGTTAGGAAATGTAAAGCAAGGCGATTATGACCAAGGTTACCTTGAAGGGGTAACGGAATATTGTAATCCTGATTTTGCTTACCAAATGGGCTTGTCTGGTCAGTATTATGAAGGTGTATGTGAGGGAACGCCTGGGGCACAAAAATTCCGTATGGAATGGCAACGTGGCTGGAACGAATACAGCAACTAGATCTGTTTCATAATCAAGACTGTGGTTTTGCTTGTTGATCTTCTGACATTTGAATTTTATTGCTTTGCTGTACTTATGGCTTGAGATTCAATCAGAAGTGAAATGAAAACATGAAGAAGTATTTTTTGGTCGCATTAGCATTGTTGCCCTTAACGGTCGGTGCGACCAACGTGTTGAAAGAGTCGATTAAGATGAAGCGTAAATACGATCACGATAAGCATCGTATTACCAATACCATCAACAATACCAAGCGTAATATTAAAGAAGTCACTGACGGTACTTATGTCGAGAACCAAGTGAAGCGAGAAGTAAACCAAACCACTCGCAAGTACACCAATAAAGTAGAGAACGTTAAGAACATAACGAATCCTGATCACATCAAACGTAAAGCAAATGACAAGCTTAACCAAGAGTTTGATGAATGGTTGTATGAAGACTAAATCTTGATATCTAAAACAAAAAAGAGACCACGAGGTCTCCTTTTTGTTTGTCTTGTATCTACAGGTTTGAGTTGCCGGACTCAAGATTTATTTCGGCTGGTGGTTTTCCACTGCTTTGCGTAAGAAGCCGTCTTGGTGGTGCAGGTGAGCACGAGCCGATTCAATGTCAAGATCGGTCAGGATCATTAAGATCGCCAGTTTAACCTCATAATCCGTCTGCTTAAGCACTGCGGTTGCTTGTTCTTTGCTGCAATCGGTCGCTTGCATCACAATTCGCGCAGCGCGTGCGACGAGCTTGTTGTTGGTTGCTTTCACATCAACCATCAGGTTTTGATAGCTCTTGCCCAAACGGATCATGCTTGCGGTTGTTAGCATGTTTAGCACCAGTTTCTGCGCGGTACCTGATTTCAAACGTGTTGAGCCAGTCAATGCTTCAGGGCCTACAACAGGGCTAATTGCGACGTCGGCAATGTCGGCGATTGGAGAATCTGGATTACAAGATAGCGCAATCGTGGTTGCACCGATCTCGTTGGCGTACTCCAAACCACCAATGACATAAGGTGTTCGGCCACTTGCAGCGATGCCCACGACCACATCGAGATTTGTGAACTTGATATCCTTTAAGTCTTGCTCACCCAAAACCGGCGAATCTTCCGCACCTTCTTTCGCTTTTAGAATCGCCTCTGGGCCACCCGCAATCAGACCAACCACCATCTTGTCTGATACGCCAAATGTTGGCGGACATTCCGATGCATCAAGCACACCTAAACGGCCACTGGTGCCTGCGCCCATGTAAACCAGACGACCGCCGACTTTAAACGCGTCGGTGATCTTATCCACCGCGAGTGCGATTTCGGGTAAAACCTTCTCAACCGCAAGTGGTACGAGCTTATCTTGCTGATTAAGTCGCTGAACAATGTCCAGAGAGGGCAGTAAATCGATGTCCATCGTATCTGGGTTACGACCTTCCGATACTAGGTGGGCAAGAGCAGCAATAAGCGCGTCATTTGTCATAGTGGTTTAAGCCTTTTGAATACTGATTTCGATTTATTTTTTTGCTGTGGCTTGCACAACGTATTTAGTTTTTAGGATAGAGCACACCCAGCGAAGCAAGACGGCTCGCACCGGTCACTTCAGGTAAGTTGCTTGGCAGCCCGTCAATATGTCGCTGAGCAAGCCAAGCAAACGCCATGGCTTCCATATAATCGCCATCGACACCTTTATCATCCGTTGTTGCGACTTGCCACTGCGGCAGAAGTTCCGCTAAACGTTGCATCAGTAGGGGGTTTCTCGCCCCACCTCCACACACCAACAGCTGTGGCTGCTGGCCATACGTGAATTTCTCCACTTCGTTTGCAATGGTCTTCGCCGAGTATTCACACAGCGTGCGTTGTACATCTTGTGCTGAGATATTGTGGTCAGCTAACTGATGATGCAGCCAATCGATATTGAACAGCTCTCGGCCAGTGCTCTTAGGCGACGACATCGCGAGGTAAGGTTCTGCTAAGAGTTGAGTTAGTAGTGCTGCATCGGTGTTACCTTGCAGAGCAAATCGCGCGTTTTTGTCGAAGCCTTGTCCGGTGTGTTGTTCACACCATGCATCCATCAACATGTTGCCCGGGCCCGTATCGTAGCCGATCACTGCTTGCTCAGGATGCAGTACCGAGATATTGGCAATTCCACCGATGTTAAGCACCACGGTGGTGGAATCTTGCATGGCAAAAATACTCTTATGGAAAGCCGGGACGAGCGGTGCACCTTGGCCACCTAACGCCATGTCTTTACGACGAAAATCTGCCACGGTATCAATGCCAGTTTTGACTGCAATGATGTTGGCATCACCCAGTTGGGTGGTGAAGGGCAGATCGCCTGTTGGCTGGTGGAACACGGTTTGACCATGATTGCCAATGGCTCGGATTTGCTCAGCGGAATAGCCGGATTTATCCAGTAGCTGTAAAACCGCATCGGCAAACAGATGGCCAAGTTGATGGTCGATCTCACCAATGGCTTTTAGATTCGTGTCTTGCCCAGTGCAAACCGACAAAAGCGTCTGCTTAATATGAGCGGGCATTGGGTAATCATCGTGTGCTAGTAAGCGAACACGGTTATCTTCAATTTCAACCAGTGCGGTATCGACACCGTCCATACTGGTTCCAGACATCACACCGACATACAGTTTGTTAAGATTCACAGCCAATTCCGTCAATTCTTCGATTCACTTATTGTAAAGCAATTCTGAAGCGAATAACCTCATCGAATACGAGATATTCAGCCGATTTTGAGGAGAAAAAATGGGACCGTTATGGGTTGATGTTGCAGGCTATGAACTGACTGCAGAAGACAGAGAAATTTTGGAGCATCCAACGGTTGGTGGTTTGATTTTATTTACGCGTAACTACCACGATAGCAAGCAGCTTCAAGCTCTTACCCAATCTATCCGCAAAGCGGCGAAACGTCCGATTTTGATTGGTGTTGACCAAGAAGGCGGGCGCGTTCAGCGTTTCCGTGAAGGCTTTTCTCTGATTCCTGCGGCAGACGAATACGCCAAACACCAAAACAGTGAAGAGCTGGCTCGCTTGGGCGGTTGGTTGATGGCTGCTGAGTTGATTGCTCATGACATCGACCTAAGCTTCGCACCAGTTCTGGATAAAGGCCACCAGTGTAAAGCGATTGGCAGCCGTGCCTTTGGTGAGGATCTGGACACCATTTTACGTCACAGCACCGCGTATATGCAGGGCATGAAGAGTGTCGGTATGGCAACAACAGGTAAGCACTTCCCGGGTCATGGTGGTGTGATTGCTGATTCACACTTAGAGACACCGTACGATGAGCGTAGCGATATCTTTGAGCAAGACATGGCTATCTTCAAAGCGCAAATCGATGCAGGCATCTTAGACGCGATGATGCCTGCTCACGTCATTTTCCCAAATTATGATGATCAGCCTGCTAGTGGCTCTGAGTATTGGCTTAAACAAATCCTGCGCCAGCAACTTGGTTTTAACGGTTTGATCTTCTCTGATGATTTGACCATGGAGGGAGCTGCGATCATGGGTGGCCCTGCTCAGCGTGGCGCACAAGCACTAAACGCTGGCTGCGATATGTTGCTGGTTTGCAACAAGCGCGATGCGCAAGTTGAGGTGCTTGATAATCTACCAATCACTTCTGTTCCTCGAGCTGATGCCTTGTTGAAGAAGCAAAGCTTTTCTCTAAGCGAGCTAAAACTTTCGCAAGAGTGGAAAGACGCCTCTGAAGCTATGAAGCGATTGGTCGGGTAGCCATCTCACCCCTGAATAATGGTTCGTTCAGGGGGAGACGTAAACTTTCTAAAACATCCATTTAAAGCCGAAGTGCTCTGCATTTCGGCTTTTTCTTTAGGTGTAAATATAAATTTACACCAAATGTTTTTTATTGTGTACGGTTGTAATTCTTTTTTAGCCTGTTATCTTGTCGATAAAGCTTAGTTGTCTCACCAAGGAATTGGTTGGGTGTAAACATAAATATACAGGTCAAAGTTATGCAAAGAAGTGAATTGAGCAACATCAACATCAGCGAAGAACAAGTTCTGATCACGCCAGAGGAGCTAAAAGTGAAGCTTCCTCTAAGTGAAAAAGCACGTCGTTTTATTCAAGAGTCTCGTCAAACCATCGCTGACATCATTCACAAAAAAGATCATCGTCTACTCGTTGTATGTGGACCATGTTCTATCCATGACGTAGAAGCCGCGAAGGATTACGCTAAGTGTCTCAAAGCGCTTTCTGAACAACTAAGCGACCAACTGTATATTGTAATGCGTGTTTACTTTGAGAAGCCTCGAACCACAGTTGGTTGGAAAGGCCTAATCAATGACCCACACCTAGACGGCAGCTTCGACATTGAACATGGTCTGCATGTTGGTCGTGAATTGCTGGTTGAATTGGCAGAGATGGAAATCCCACTGGCAACAGAAGCTCTTGACCCAATCAGCCCGCAATACCTTGCGGATACCTTTAGCTGGGCAGCGATCGGTGCTCGTACGACTGAGTCACAAACACACCGTGAGATGGCAAGTGGTCTTTCTATGCCAATCGGCTTTAAGAATGGTACGGATGGTAGCTTGGCTACTGCTGTTAACGCGATGCAAGCGGCTTCTTCTAGCCACCGTTTCATGGGTATTAACCGTGAAGGCCAAGTAGCGCTTCTGACTACGCAAGGTAACCCGAATGGTCACGTGATTCTGCGTGGCGGCAAGCAAACTAACTACGATTCAGTGTCTGTTAACGAGTGTGAGCAAGAGATGGCGAAGTCTGGTCTTGACGCTTCACTTATGGTGGATTGTAGCCATGCAAACTCACGTAAAGATTACCGTCGTCAGCCATTGGTTGCCGAAGACGTGATTCATCAAATCCGTGAAGGCAATAAGTCGATTATAGGCTTGATGATTGAGAGCCATATCAATGAAGGTAACCAATCTTCTGACCTAGCTCTTGAAGAGATGAAATACGGCGTATCTATCACTGACGCATGTATCAATTGGGATTCAACTGAGGCACTATTACGTCATGCACACGAAGAGCTGGTGCCTTTCTTAGAGAATCGTCTAAAAGGCTAACAACACGGGATTTAAGGAACATCAATGGCAGTTGAACTTAACGCATTACGCGATCAGATTGATGCAGTCGACAAGCAAATGCTAGAGCTACTTGCTCAGCGTTTAGCGCTAGTAGAGAAAGTGGGTGAAGTAAAAAGCGAACACGGTTTGCCAATTTATGCCCCAGATCGTGAAGCCGCAATGCTGGCATCACGACGAGCTGAAGCTGAAAAAATGGGGATTCCTCCACAGCTGATTGAAGACATTCTTCGTCGAACAATGCGTGAGTCTTATGCCAGCGAGAAAGATTCCGGATTTAAGTGTTTGAACCCAGAACTGCGCTCAGTGGTCATTATTGGTGGTAATGGTCAATTAGGTGGCCTGTTTGGTCGAATGTTCAAACTATCTGGTTACCAAGTTAAAGTACTGGGCAGCAAAGACTGGGATCATGCCGATGACATCCTAAAAGATGCGGGGTTAGTGGTAGTTACAGTGCCGATTCACCTAACAGAAGGTGTGATTGAAAAGCTCGGGAACCTGCCACAAGATTGCATTCTTTGTGACCTGACTTCTATTAAGTCTAAGCCGCTGCAAGCTATGTTGAATGTGCACCAAGGTCCGGTTGTTGGTTTGCACCCAATGTTTGGTCCAGATGTTCCGAGCCTAGCGAAGCAGGTGATTGTCTACTGTGACGGTCGTGGTAATGAGCAATACCAATGGCTATTGCAACAGTTTGGAATTTGGGGCGCAAGCTTGTGCCAAATCGATGCGCAAGAGCACGATCATGGCATGACTTTGATTCAGGCGCTGCGCCACTTCACTTCTTTCGCTTACGGTATGCACCTAAGCAAAGAGAACCCGAACATTGAACAACTATTAAAGCTGAGCTCGCCGATTTACCGTTTGGAGCTAGCGATGGTAGGGCGTCTGTTTGGTCAAGACCCAAATCTATACGGTGACATCATTCTTTCATCACAAGAAAACATCGACATGATTAAGCGTTTCCACCAACGCTTTGGTGAAGCTTTGTCTGTTTTAGACAGTAAAGACAAGGCTGAATTTGTCGAAAGCTTCGAACAAGTGAGTGACTGGTTTGGTGATTACTCGCAGCAATTCATGAACGAAAGTCAGAACTTGCTTAAACAGGCTAATGACAATATCCATCGTGGATAAGAACAGATTTTGAATGTAAAAAGAGCAGCTTATTCGCTGCTCTTTTTTATTCGTATGTTTCGTGATGATCAGTTGGTTGATGTGGCACTGTTATCTTCACTCGATACTGTGCTGATGCTGGTATCACGATAAGGTGAGTTAGTAAGGTTGATTTGCAGGCGAACCACGTTATCAATCAACTGAACCAACGGACCCCACTTTACCTTCTTCTCTTTCTCGAACGCGTAGTTAAAGTTCTCTGGCGTCCAATCCATCAAGTATTGTGGGTTCAAGGCTCGGCCTAAGAAGCGCACTTCATAGTGCAGGTGCGGACCAGTTGAGTTACCAGAGTTACCACATTTCGCAATCACATCGCCTTTGCTGACGAACTCTCCGCTCTTCACGCTAAACTTGCTCAAGTGAGCAAAGGAGCTAGAAAAACCAAATGAGTGACGCAGCGTGAGGTAGTTACCATACCCACGGTTACCCGGACGTACCGTTTCTACCACACCGTCTGCCGGCGCAAGGATCTGTTCTCCACGCTTACACGTTAGGTCTATCCCTGTATGAACATGACGTTTGCCCGTGATTGGATTGACACGACTGCCAAAAGGAGAGGAGATACGTTGATAAGTCATTGGGCTGTCGTTTGGAATCAAACGGAACATGGTCGCACGAACTGCAGAATCGATTGCCGCAGCATCAATACGTTCCTCTAGTGCGTGTTCATCGGTGCTCAGCTCTTCATCTGCTAAACCCAACACAGACTCAACATCAAATACACGCTTGCCTAGCAATTGAATCTGGTTGTTTTTATCGGTTAAGGACTGAGAAAGAGAGTGGTTGGTATCTAACTGCTCTTCGTACAACACGGAGATTTCAGCTTTCTCGCTCTCTAGCTTTGCGATGGTTTGATTGAGTGCTTGTGTGTCATGAATCTGCTTTTGATGCAGGTACCAAGCACCACCAACAACAGCGGGTAGTGCAACGACTGACGCACAGATAGCTAGGATCGAAAGGCGACCCAAATGAAATTGCTGATTCCCGTCTTTAGTCGGGATCTGCATGATGATTTTTTTAGACATGGTTATTGTTACTAAAGTAGGCGTTCAATTTATTCTTCCCCTAAATCTGAAAGATGCTCTAACTCTCGATTCAGAAGCTCATTATTGCCTACATTCAATTCTATAAATCGTTTTAGTTGGCTAATACTATCGATGTCTATGTTGTTGATCTTTAGCCTAATCTCGTTATCTATAATCGATATGATGTTGGCGGTTAGCTGCATCACTTGCTCAGATTGAGCAAACGAGAACGCAACATCTACTTTACGTGACGGTTCAAGTGAACTTGCATTTTCAGCTTTTAACAACAAGCCATGTAATGAGAGATCTTGAATCGTGGCTTGTAATGCCAAGTCACCTTGTTCCAATAAAGCTGAAACTTGATAGATAATGCGTGAAAAGCGTCGTCTCTCCGTCATAGAGCTTTCTCATTAAGTCGTCAAATCAGTCGAAGACTATATCAAACAGAACAAAAACTGTTCAATTTTTGTTCTTAAAATATCGAGCTAGCACAGAGTTACGATTGCTAAAGGTCAAGCTCTTAATTGAAAAAATGCCAATTTGAGCCATTTATGCAACACATACAACAAAGGCCGCTATGATAGCGACCTTTGTACGAATTACAAGCAAAGGTGAGCGTAAGGTGATATACCGCACACTCACCTTATAACCGAAATTACTTCGATACGCGCTTGTATTTGATGCGGTGTGGTTCAGCTGCTTCAGGACCAAGGGTCTTCTTCAGCCATTCCATGTACTCGTTGTAGTTACCTTCGTAGAAGTTAACTTGGCCTTCATCGCGGTAGTCGATGATGTGCGTTGCAATACGGTCTAGGAACCAACGGTCGTGCGAGATAACCATTGCACAGCCAGGGAACTCTAGTAGTGCTTCTTCTAGTGCACGTAGTGTTTCAACGTCAAGGTCGTTGGTTGGCTCATCGAGTAGCAGTACGTTACCGCCAGCTTTAAGCAGCTTAGCAAGGTGCACACGGTTACGCTCACCACCAGAAAGCTCGCCGATAACTTTCTGTTGATCAGAGCCTTTAAAGTTAAAGCGAGAACAGTAAGCACGAGCTGGGATTTCGAAGTTGTTGATCTTGATGATGTCAGCGCCTTCAGAAATCTCTTGGAATACCGTGTTCTTGTCGTTCATTGAGTCACGGAACTGCTCAACAGACGCCAATTTCACTGTCTCACCTAGCTCAATCGTACCTGAGTCTGGTTGCTCAGTGCCGCTCAGCATCTTGAATAGAGTCGATTTACCTGCACCGTTAGCACCGATGATACCCACGATTGCACCCTTAGGCATGCTGAACGATAGGTCATCGATAAGAACACGACCGTCGAATGACTTAGTCAGGTTGTTCACTTCGATAACTTTATCACCTAGACGCTCACCAGGCGGGATGAACAGCTCGTTGGTTTCGTTACGTTTTTGGTGGTCAGTGTTTTGTAGCTCTTCAAAGCGCGCCATACGTGCTTTAGATTTCGCCTGACGACCTTTAGGGTTTTGGCGAACCCACTCAAGTTCTTTCTCGATGGTCTTTTGACGAGCTTTTTCTTGCGACGCTTCTTGTTGTAGACGCGCATCTTTTTGCTCTAGCCAAGACGTGTAGTTACCTTCCCATGGAATACCTTCACCACGGTCAAGTTCTAGAATCCAACCCGCTGCGTTATCTAGGAAGTAACGGTCGTGGGTAATCGCAACTACAGTACCAGTGTAATCAACTAGGAAGCGTTCTAGCCATGCAACAGACTCAGCATCCAAGTGGTTGGTTGGTTCGTCGAGTAGCAGCATGTCTGGCTTTTCAAGAAGAAGACGACAGATAGCCACACGGCGACGCTCACCACCTGATAGATGTTGGATTTTTTGATCCCATTCAGGAAGACGAAGTGCATCTGCCGCACGCTCTAG
This sequence comes from Vibrio sp. B1ASS3, assembly GCF_905175355.1. NCBI lineage: Bacteria > Pseudomonadati > Pseudomonadota > Gammaproteobacteria > Vibrionales > Vibrionaceae > Vibrio > Vibrio sp. B1ASS3. The sequence continues at coordinate 3,376,618 of NZ_HG992742.1, read as the reverse complement.
CGCGTTGTCTAGGTTGTGACCATCTTTCGCTTGGATTAGCGCTTCTAGTTCACCCTGTTCTTTTGCTAGTGCATCAAAATCGGCATCTGGTTCTGCATACGCAGCGTATACCGCATCCAAGCGCTTAAGTGCGCCAGCAACATCTGCAACGGCTTCTTCAACGATTTCACGAACGGTCTTAGACTCGTCCAGAACAGGTTCCTGTGGTAGGTAACCTACGTTTAGTCCCGGTTGTGGGCGTGCTTCACCATCGATATCAGTATCGATACCCGCCATGATACGTAGCAGCGTAGATTTACCTGCACCGTTCAGACCTAGAACACCGATTTTTGCACCTGGGAAGAAGCTTAGAGAGATGTCTTTAAGAATTTGACGCTTAGGTGGCACAATTTTGCTCACCCGCGACATGGTATATACGTATTCAGCCATTGCCGATCGTTCCTAAATTAACTGTCATTCAAAGGCTCTATTTTATACCAACTCCTTGAGTTTTGTTACCGGATTGCAAGAAATTAGCATCTTGTGTGATTTCTTCTTCATCGCTGACCGGAAACTCCCAACTTTAGGGTATACACTTTTCTTGTTCACCTTTAATTCAAATACCCACTCTTCATCGGGATGGATGAATTGTCGGGAATCTATTTGCTTTGAAGGGTTCTAAAGTTTTACGAGTACAACATTTATTACATCAAGTCGCTTTACAATAAGAACTTAATACGGTGTAAATAGATGCATATGCTTTATGACTTACCGCGCCTTGTATTCACCAGTGGTAAGAAGTGAAGCGATAAACGTCTGGGGAAAATGACGCACATGAGATTCAACGTATCTGAATTGGCTAAAAGAGTATGCTACGCAGCCGCTTTATGTGCGGTAAGCGTGTCAGCAAACGCTGCGCTGAGCCTTGAAAAACAGCGCCAAGTCTATGAGCAAGCTCAGGATTTATTAGATAAGAACGACATTGATGGTTACTTATCTATCCGTTCTAAAATCGCCGACTATCCACTGACACCTTATGTGGATTACCGGGTGTTTCTGAGGCAATTATCGAGTAAGTCTCCACAACAGGTAGACGAATTTATTAATGACCACGAGGCTTTTCCATTCTCACGTCGAATTCGCGCCCCTTACTTAGATAACCTTTATCGTCAGAAAGATTGGAAAACCATTACCGAGTTCCAAAAAGTGGAGCCAAGTGGTGAGCGTTACCAGTGTATTTTTTATGTCGCTCAATTAGAGCAGGGTAAACAAGTTGCAGCCTTTAAAGGCGCAGAGCACATGTGGCTGCGCGGCAAAAGCATCGCCGACGAGTGTGACCCATTGTTCTCTGCGTGGGACAAAGCGGGTGAGCGCACCGATGAGCTGATTCTTCAGCGTATGCTGCTGGCGTTTGATGCTCGTAATGGTGGCTTAATGAGTTACCTGCAAAAACTGCCAGAATCAGCCAAAGCGAAGCAGCAAGCTAAAGCAATGAAAGCGCTGTTTGATAAACCAGAAACGGTCGCTTCATTTGCTAAGAAACAACCTGCTAATGACTTCAATCGCGCGCAGAGTGAGTATGCGTTAGAGAAGTTGGCTCGTAAAAATACCAAGCAAGCGCAAGATGCGTATGCTGCAGTTGTGAAAGGTCAAAAGTTCTCCCCTGAGAAAGCGCAAGCTCTGGCTGACTACATTGCGATCCGTTTGATTCGTACTGAGTCGGACTCATTAGCAAATTGGCGTGATGATAAAACGAAGTCGAGTAAGAATTTACCCTTGATTGAAAGCCGCATTCGTTTGTCGATCCAAAACGGCGATTGGAAAGGCGTACAGAAGTGGATTGCGGTTTTAAATGACAAGGAACAGGCAACGCTTCGGTGGCAATACTGGCTAGGTCGTAGTGAAATCGCTTTAGGTGATGCTACTGCGGGCAAGCAACGTTTGTCGAAATTGGTCGGTCAACGTAACTTTTACAGCGTTGCTGCGGCCAATGCGATTGGTCAGTCAATTAAGTACCCATCAAGTTCGGTTAAGTTAGACAAGAAAGCAGTTCAGCCATATCAGAAATCTTTGGCACGTATTGAAGAGCTTATCGCGACCGACAAAATTGCCGCAGCGAAGAGTGAATGGACCCATTTGCTTCGTCGTGTGAGTAAAGAAGAGAAAACGCAACTTGCCGCTTATGCCGCTTCTAAGCGTTGGCACAACCTCACCGTGATTGCGAGTATTCAGGCGGAAATGTGGGATAACATCCCATTGCGTTTCCCGGTGGCGCATCGCTGGTGGTTTAACTTCTACGCTGAGAAACACAACATCGACCCGATTACGATGATGTCCCTAGCTCGACAAGAAAGTGCGTTGGATTCGGAGGCGCGTTCGCCTGTAGGTGCTCGTGGCTTAATGCAAATTATGCCTGCGACGGCTAAGTACACGGCGAACAAGTACAAGCTCAAGTATCAAGGTACGCAAGACCTGTACAACGTGGGTAAGAACATCGAGATTGGTAGCCACTACTTACAAGGTTTGATGGAGGATTACGATAATAATCGTATTTTCGCGCTCGCTGCTTATAATGCAGGACCTAACCGAGTAAAAATGTGGCGAGATCGAACACAAGGAAAAGTCGACGCTTATTCCTTTATTGAAGCAATTTCATTTAAAGAGACGCGTGGTTATGTACAGAACATTTTGATGTTTGAAACTTACTACCGCGACCTTTTAGGTGTAGATGGTTCGTTCTTGACCCCAAATGAGATCAATACCAAGTATTGAGTGAGGTAACTTGATGTCACACGAACCTGAGTACAAAGACTGGCAACAGATTGTCGAACTGATCCGTTCTAGCGTGGATAACCAGCAACACGAGATGTTGTTGACCATGTTAATGACGCCGGATGAAAGAGAATCGCTCACCGCACGCGTCAACATTCTAAATGAGTTGCTCAAAGGTGAGCTGTCGCAGCGTCAAATCAGTCAAATGCTTGGAGTGGGTATTGCTACCATCACTCGTGGTTCGAATGAGTTAAAGTCGAAATCTGATGCGGACAAAGACAAACTCAAGACATTGCTAGAGCAGGGGGCTCAATAATCTTTGAGTTGAACTCTCTGAGTTACAGGCAGCAAAAAGGGCGGAATCTCCGCCCTTTTTAATGTGTGCTATCGCTGCTATGAGATTTAAAGCTCGTAATAAGCTCCGTGCAGCTATAGATTAGCTGGGAAATGTTCTGGGTTGGTAAAAGGAATCAACGCCAGAATCAATGCTTGATGATAGACCGAACTGCGCGTCAGTTGGTTTTGAGTCAGTAGACCAATTGCGCCACCTTTCTGTTTGATGTTGTCGGTACCAAATACCTCATCCATCACATCGCCAAGCTCATTGGCATGTTCAAGTTTTTGTAGTACTTCTGGTGGTAGCATCAAGCTGGCAGAGCGAGACTCCCCACGATGCGTGTCAGACTCGATCACCATCCAAGCAAATGTTACTTTGCCTTCAATTCCTGCCTCTAAGCCAACATAGAAATCCGCATTTGGCATTTCTGCTTTGGCGTTACGAACTCGGTTCAATGCGCCAAGATGCGTTTCATCGTTAGACATCGGTTGGTCTGCCACTTCACTTGGAACACTGACGCCAACAAACTCAAAACTTTGCTCTGAGAAAGCGCTTTGAAAGGCGCTCTCTACAGCTTTAATTTTTGCTGGGTTCAGGGACGCGATAACGACTTTTTGGGTTGCCATGATCTTTTTACCTACCATGTTCTTTTTACTTAAAATAGCCCCTTAGCTCAGTTTTACTTGAGTGGGTTTTACATTCTCGCTTGGGTAACAACCTAACACTTTCAAGTGCTTAGTGATTTTGGTTAGCTCATCAATCGCTTGCTGCATCTCGCTAGAACCTAGGTGAGATTCAAGGTCTACGTAGAACATCTCTTCCCATGGGTTACCCATAATTGGACGCGATTCTAGCTTGGTCATGTTGATGTCGTAACGCTGAAGCACCAAGAGTGTCTGAACCAGAGAGCCAGCTTGTTGCGACGTTGACATGATCAATGTGGTCTTCGCAGGAATCTGCGTCGATACTTCTACAGGTTTACGTGCGACAACGATAAAGCGAGTGTGGTTTTCTGTTTGGTTTGCGATGTTGCCTTGAATGGCTTGTAAGCCGTAAAGTTTACCGCTTGAAGCATTACCAATTGCCGCAACGTCATCACGGTTAAGCTCTTGTACCTTTTGCATTGCATCTGCAGTACTTGCGCAGGACTCTAGCTTCACGCCTTTCATACGGCTTAAGAACTCGCTGCATTGCTGGTGTGGTTGCGGATGTGAGTAAAGTGTTTTGATGTTCTCAAGACGAATGTCTTTGGTTGCGACGAGGCAGTGCTCAATTGGTTGAGTCAGTTCACCAACAATATACAGCGTTGTGTGTTGCAGTAGGTCGTAAACTTCGTTGATCGAGCCAGAGCTAGTGTTTTCAATTGGAAGTACGCCGTAGTCTGCATGGCCAGATTCCACCGTCTGAGTCACTTCTTTGAAGTGTTCGCAGTTGAGTTCAATCAGTTCTGTATTCTTACGGCTGAAGTATTCACGACTCGCAAGATGAGAGTACGAGCCTTTTGCACCAAGGAAAGCAACGCGAGCAAGAGGCTTGCGACTTTGCTGTGGATTAACCAGGTTCTGCAAGTAGCTTTGTTGAAGAAGAACAGAATCTTCAATGATGGTATGGAAAAGTTTGGTGATGTACTGAGCGTCGAGTTCGTATTTATCACGGCCGTTGGTGATCAGTTTTACTAGAAGTTGTTGTTCACGGACTGCATCACGAACAGGTTTCGACGTTTGAACTTTGCTTTTAGCGACTTCAATACTGAGCTTGCGGCGTTCTGACAACAGGCTTAGCAGCTCGTCATCCAGCTCATTCAAACGTAAACGAATTTCTTCCAGGGAAATAGGTTGGTCAGTCATCAATTCTTTCCTTATAAAAAAAGCCCCCCGATTTGGGAGGCTTTCTGTTTGTTTTTGACTTTTCTTTCACAAACGAGTTAGCCCCTCCAACTATGGAAGGAAAAAGAAGTCAAAAAGAAACAGGTTTGTTGAATGCATAAATAGTGCTTAATTTGTGAGTGTTTAAACACAATAAGCAAGCAGGCGGGGAGCGTCAAGCAAAAAAATAGCGCCTTTCGGCGCTACTTCCTCAATCTGGACGGTTTACTCTTCTTCTTCCACTAGCTCAGGCTTATTCGCACGTCGAGCTTCAGGTTTGTGGGTCAGCTTATTCAGTTGTCGTTCTAGTTTTTGCTCCACTTCATTGATAGCTGCGTAAAGATCTTCGTGAGTTGCTGAGGCGATTAGCTGGCCTTTAGGAACTTTAATAACGGCTTCGAATTTCTTCTGTTTGTTTGGTTCCTCACTGAAAGTTGCTTGGCATCCAATGATGTCTACTTGCCATTTCTCCAGCTTTTTAAATTTGCTCTCAATATGAGCACGGATTGCAGAGGTGATTTCGATGTTTTTACCAGTGATGTTCATTGTCATAAATGTTTTTCCTCTGTTTCATCCCTCATGGGTTGAATTCAGATTACCGCTTTGAGGATAAAAGAATGTGATCTTGATCACTATTTTGAGCGGCTTTTTGGAGATGGAAAATGAATGTGATCTCACTCAAGAACTGCTGAGATTTATGTGAAAATTGCTTGTTATCGGATTCGAAATCATTAGATTGGATAGAGTACTGAGCTGAAAACTAACCCGTTTTTAGGGGAGTTATACGGCCTGTAATTCTAGTTAGTTAAAAATTAACCAGAACAAAGATGTGAATCAGATCACTCTTAAAGTGCACAGTAAGTTAGATTCAAAAACGCCGCTTAATTCGTTGAGCGGCGTTTTTGGTTTTCTATTTAGAGTTTCTATGCTTATGGGGTTTGACTGACTCTTCTCAGCGGCGTCATAAAAACGGGATCGTCTGGAACAAGTAAAACGTTATCCAGCGTTTTCGCGAGATCAAGGCTCTCTAGCTGCTTGTAGATCACGTAGTAGCGATTCACATTGGTCACATATCTTACGGTTTCCCCCAAACTCCTGCGCGTCACCACTTCAACGTTGTTAAACCAAACATTGGGATCGTAGCCTTGCTGAGCCGCGCGCTTACGCATTCTTTCAACGTTTCCTGGCCCGGCATTATATGCCGCAAGTGTTAGGTAGAGTTTGTTCTCTTTGCTGATTGCCTCATCACTGAAGTAGTAGCGGCGCAGGAACGCCATGTATTTCACGCCTGCATGAACATTGTTTTCCAAGTTACGAATGTTTTTTATGTTTACGTTCGGGTCACTCGCAGTACTTGGTAAGATTTGCATGATACCGACAGCGCCACGGCTAGACGCTAAGTTGTTATCGAACCCCGACTCTTGATAAGCCACTGCAGCGATCAGCAGATAATCAAAGTCGTATTTCTCCCCATATTTAGAAAACAGAGCAGAGAGCTTTTCAAGCTGAGCAATCTTTTTCGGGTTCAATGCCTTGTTCAACCAATTGGTGTTGTCGATGTATTTCCCGTAAATGACGTTCCCAAGTAAGGTGCCAGATTTGGCTGTGCGAATGAATTTGTTCACCACTTTCATTAGCTCAGGGCTGTCGTGACGCATTGCCCAGGCGATCTCACCACCTTTGCGGATTGGGATTTTGGTATGAGCACGGATATCGTCCATAAATCTCATCCACAACTTGGCTTTGTGGCTATCAAGAACGATGGCTTTGACATAGCCATTGTTGAGCATTCCTACCAGTTCGTAGTCTTGTAGTGTTTCTTCTATGAAATGCACAACAACAGGTGGTAAGCCTTTCTTATTAAGTTGTTTGTTTAAGGCTTGAATGCTCTCGAAGTAACTTGAACTGGCACGTACCCATATTTCCTTGCCGCTTAGCTGATCAAGCTTGGTCATCACTGGTGTTTTCTTATTGGTGATTACCCATTCTTCAATGCCAGTGATGGCAGGATCACTAAAATCAACCAACTTCTTACGTGCGTCGGTAATGGTGAGATTCGCAACAACCAAATCTCCTAACCCTTGCTCAAGGGAGGGAAGCAGCTCATCACGAGATACAGGAATGATTTGAATATTGATCTTAGGTTTGAGTTTGCGTAAATCTCTCTCAAAATGCGCAAGCAACTCGGCGCCAATCCCTTTTGGTTCTCCTCCCTCTATGTAATAGAAACCCAAATCGGCAGATACCAATACGCGCAAGACGTTTTTCTCTTTGATGACATCGAGATCGCCCGTGTAAGGCGGCTGTCTAAGAGGAGATAGCTCGAGAGCAAAACTCGACGCGGAGAGTAGGATCAACAGTCCCGTCCATAACTTTGATAGTGTCACGTTCACATCCATGTTGATGGTGAAGGAGAACTTTAAGCATATGTGTCGCTTAAAAAATCATCAAGGAAGTGAATGTGATAACGAGAAAGGATAAAACAAAAATTAATGCGGAATAAAACAAAACCGCCACAGCTTGGGACTGTGACGGCTTAAGATTAGTTAACTGGGTTGAGCTTTATCAGCTCTTCAGTTCTGGCAACTGAATCATCCAGTTTCAACTGCTTGTAAGCTTCTAGCTGAATCTCAAGTGACTTACGAGCGGCTTCTGTATCAGGAAATGCTTTTTGCAGTTCTTGTGCACGGTTGATTGCTGCAATCCATGCTTCACGACGTAAGTAGAAGTCTGCGGTTGCAAGATCGTAGTCAGCAAGACGGTTCTTCAATGCCACCATGCGTTTTTGCGAGTCTTCCGCATAAGGGCTATTCGGGTAACGATCGAGCAGCTTTTTGAAATCATCAAATGCTTTCTTCACTGGCTCTGGGTCACGGTCACTACGGTCTACGTTGAACAGGTCATGCATGAAGTTACGGTCTTGTGCCATGTGGCTCAAACCACGCATGTATAAAACCCAGTCCATTTTTTCGTGAGTTGGGTTCAAACGCATAAAGCGAGAGATCGTTGCCAGACCTAATGCTAGATCATCGTTTTTGTAGTACGCGTAGATAAGGTCAAGTTGTACCTGCTCAGAGTAGGCACCAAACGGGTAACGCGAATCCAAAGCTTCTAATTTCTCGATGGCAGAAAGCCAGTTACCGCTTTGCAGAGAAGTTTGAGCGTCTGCATACAGTTCAGAAGGTGGCACATCAGGAACGATTTCTTCTTTGCTTGCACAGCCAAACAGAAGGGATACCGCTAAAAGGCCTGTTAAAGTCTGATGTTTCATATCAGGAGTCTGTTCCTTGAATCTAAATATTTCTTAAGCTGCCGTTACTTTCTTTCCAGTAACAGATACAATGACGTAATAGTCTATTTTTCCACAGTCGTGAGCATTAGTCTCACAGTTTTTAAAAAAGTTCGATATGGCTCAGCAGATTGTTTTAACCAACACCGTAAAAGATAGCCAATTAGGTCAACGTTTAGACCAAGCTATCGCCGAATTATTCGCGGACTTCTCTCGCTCTCGCTTGAAAGAGTGGTTGCTTGCAGGGAAAGTACAAGTGAATGGTGAAGTTGTCACTAAACCTCGCACCAAAGTAATGGGTGGCGAGGAAATTACCTTGCAAGCCGAGCTGGAAGATGAAGAACGCTGGGAAGCACAAGATATCCCTCTCGATATCGTCTACGAAGATGAAGACATCATCGTAATCAACAAGCCTCGTGATTTTGTAGTACACCCAGGTGCGGGTACGCCAGATGGCACTGTACTAAATGCACTGTTGCATCATTACCCAGACATCGCCGAAGTACCTCGCGCAGGTATTGTGCATCGTCTAGATAAAGATACAACAGGTCTAATGGTGGTAGCGAAAACCGTACCAGCACAAACTCGTCTAGTACGCGCTCTGCAAAAACGTAACATCACTCGTGAGTATGAAGCGATTGCAATCGGTCGTATGACGGCGGGCGGTAAAGTAGATAAACCAATTGGTCGTCACTCTACTAAACGTACGCTAATGGCGGTTGCCCCAATGGGTAAACATGCTGTTACTCACTACCGTGTGGCAGAACATTTCCGTGAGCATACACGTATTCGCTTGCGTCTAGAAACGGGCCGTACACACCAAATCCGTGTACACATGTCTTACCTACAGCATCCACTATTAGGTGATACTGCTTACGGTGGTCGTGCTCGTATCCCAACTGGCGCATCACAAGAGCTAACGGAAATGATCCGTGGCTTTGACCGCCAAGCTCTGCACGCGGTAATGCTTCGTTTTGAACACCCTGTTACTGGTGAAGAGCTAGAGTTCCACGCTCCTGTACCTGACGACATGGTAGAAATGACAGAAGCGCTGCGTAAAGATACAGAAGAGTTCGGTCTACCTGACGAGTTCTAATATGAAGACAATTATTCCTAACTGGCCAGCACCAAAAAACGTAAAAGCCTTCGCCTCTACCAGAGTCGATGGCTTTTCGACGACGCCTTACCAAGGGCTAAATTTGGGTGCGCATGTTGGGGATGACTTGTCTATCGTAGAAAAGAACCGTGACTGGTTGGCGCAACAAGCAAAGATGCCTAGTGCGCCAATCTGGTTGAACCAAACCCATTCTACAGTGGTAGCTCAAGCAAGCGCTCCTACAAAGCAAGTACTGGATGCGGATGGTGTGTTTACCTCTTCAAGTCAGGTTGTTTGTTCGGCCATGACAGCGGATTGTTTGCCTGTTCTACTAACCAACACGCAAGGTACCCAAGTAGCAGCTGTTCATGCTGGTTGGCGCGGCTTGGCAAATGGTATCGTTGAAAATGCACTAGAGTTGTTTTCTGGTGAAGTAATGGCGTGGCTTGGTCCTGCAATTGGCCCCCAAGCATTTGAAGTCGGTGAAGATGTTCTGCAAGCCTTTGTGGATTTTGATTCACAAGCTCATCAAGCCTTTACTCCTCGTGATATTGAAGGGAAGTGGCTGGCGGATATGTCTAAGCTTGCAACTCAACGTCTCAACAAACTTGGTGTCACTCAAGTATTTGACTCCGGCCTGTGTACTTTCCAAGATAAAAATGACTTTTATTCCTACCGCCGTGATGGTGTGACAGGTCGACAAGCTACTTTTATTTGGATTGAGGACTGATCACTACTGCGCAAAAGTGTTGAGATGCATAGCTTCATTTTTGCAAAGCTATCTTTATTAATTCACTCCCTTGAAATTCCCTCTCTGCGTATCCATCTTTCTAACTGTCAAAAGAATTTCCTTAAGTTGAGGTTAGGAAGAAAGATATGCGTCTTGATAGATTCACAAGTAAGTTTCAAATCGCTATCTCTGATGCTCAGTCACTAGCGTTAGGGCGCGATCATCAATATATCGAACCAGTGCACCTAATGGTGGCATTGCTTGATCAGAACGGTAGCCCAATTCGTCCACTACTAACCATGTTAGATGTCGACGTAACTCATCTACGCTCTAAATTGAGCGAAATGTTAGACCGACTGCCTAAAGTCAGTGGCATCGGCGGTGATGTTCAGCTGTCTAGCTCTATGGGGACACTTTTCAATTTGTGCGATAAAGTGGCTCAAAAGCGTCAGGACTCCTACATCTCTTCCGAAGTCTTTTTGCTTGCAGCATTAGAAGACCGTGGCCCACTTGGTCAGCTACTAAAAGAGATGGGCTTGACCGAGCAAAAAGTTAGCCAAGCGATCGAAAAGATCAGAGGTGGTCAAAAGGTTAATGACCCGAACGCGGAAGAGCTACGCCAAGCATTGGAAAAGTTCACCATAGACCTTACCGAACGTGCAGAGCAGGGTAAGTTGGATCCGGTTATCGGCCGTGATGATGAAATCCGCCGCACCATCCAAGTATTGCAGCGCCGTACTAAAAACAACCCTGTGATCATTGGTGAACCAGGTGTGGGTAAAACCGCTATCGTAGAAGGTTTGGCTCAGCGCATCATCAATAATGAAGTACCAGAGGGGCTACGTGGCCGCCGCGTGCTTTCGTTAGATATGGGCGCACTTGTTGCTGGTGCAAAATACCGTGGTGAATTTGAAGAGCGTTTGAAGTCGGTATTGAATGAACTAGCCAAAGAAGAAGGCAACGTCATTCTGTTTATTGATGAGCTTCATACCATGGTTGGCGCAGGTAAGGGCGAAGGCTCAATGGATGCCGGCAACATGCTAAAACCAGCATTGGCTCGTGGTGAGCTCCACTGTGTAGGCGCCACTACATTGGATGAATACCGCCAATATATAGAGAAAGATGCGGCACTTGAGCGTCGTTTCCAAAAAGTGCTGGTGGATGAACCAACAGTTGAAGACACGATTGCTATTCTTCGTGGTTTGAAAGAGCGTTATGAGCTTCACCACCATGTAGAGATTACCGACCCAGCGATTGTGGCAGCCGCAAGTTTGTCGCATCGCTATGTTTCGGATCGTCAGTTGCCTGATAAAGCGATCGACCTTATTGATGAAGCCGCTTCTAGCATTCGTCTACAGATCGACTCTAAGCCAGAATCGCTCGATAAACTCGAACGTAAAATCATCCAGCTTAAGATCGAACAGCAAGCACTGAGTAACGAGCATGATGAAGCAAGTGAAAAACGCTTGGATGTGCTTAACGACGAGTTGAACGAGAAAGAACGTGAATATGCAGAGCTAGAAGAAGTGTGGAATGCAGAAAAAGCAGCACTATCTGGCACTCAACATATTAAAAGTGAGTTAGAGCAAGCCCGAATGGATATGGATTTTGCACGCCGAGCCGGTGATCTAAACCGCATGTCGGAGCTGCAATATGGCCGTATTCCTGAGCTTGAAAAACAGCTCGATCTTGCTACTCAAGCTGAAATGCAAGAGATGACGCTGCTGCGTAACAAGGTGACGGACAATGAGATCGCAGAGGTACTCTCTAAGCAAACGGGTATCCCCGTTTCTAAAATGCTCGAAGCCGAAAAAGAAAAACTGCTTCGCATGGAAGAGGTTCTGCACAAACGCGTGATTGGTCAGGCGGAAGCGGTTGAAGTGGTATCAAATGCAATCCGTCGTAGCCGAGCAGGATTATCCGATCCAAACAAACCGATTGGTTCCTTCTTATTCTTAGGTCCAACAGGTGTGGGTAAAACGGAATTGTGTAAGACGCTCGCGAGCTTTATGTTCGATAGCGAAGACGCAATGGTACGCATTGACATGTCAGAGTTCATGGAGAAACATTCTGTGGCAAGACTAGTTGGCGCGCCTCCGGGTTACGTTGGTTATGAAGAGGGCGGTTATCTAACAGAAGCAGTTCGTCGTAAACCTTATTCTGTCATCCTATTAGATGAAGTAGAGAAGGCACATCCAGATGTGTTCAATATTCTGCTGCAAGTATTGGATGATGGCCGGCTAACAGATGGTCAGGGCAGAACGGTTGATTTCCGTAATACTGTAGTGATCATGACATCGAACTTAGGTTCAGCTCGCATCCAAGAGAACTTTGCTACTCTGGATTACCAAGGTATTAAGAATGAAGTGATGGATGTGGTCAGTAAACACTTCCGCCCAGAATTTTTAAACCGTGTTGATGAAAGCGTGGTCTTCCATCCTCTTGGTCAAGAGCACATTAAGTCGATTGCTTCTATTCAGCTAGCGCGTCTAGCGAAACGCCTAGAAGAAAAAGGTTATCAGTTAGAGGTGTCCGAGAAAGCACTCGATTTAATTGCTCAAGTTGGTTTCGATCCTGTCTATGGTGCGCGTCCTTTAAAACGTGCCATTCAACAAAATGTCGAAAACCCACTAGCGAAATCAATCTTAGCCGGCCAAATATTGCCAGATAAGAAAGTACAGCTGATTGTGAACAATGACCAAATTATCGCTCACCAGTAATTTCACTAATGCAGTGAAAAGTGAGACGAAGTTCAAGTTTTAGGGGGCAGTAGTCCCCTTTTTGATGCACTTTTATCGGTTTTTGATTGTTTTCTATACGAACGAACCAAAAGGATAAGTTTTTTTGAAAAATAGGGTTGTGTTCCTAAACGAACTCCCTATAATGCGCCTCCGTTGTCACGGGAAAGCAAACAAAGCGAAGCCGAGATAACGAGGTCAGTGAGTTAGAAAGTAACTCACAGAGAAATAACTTAAAAAAGTGTTTGACACGATAAGTTATCTCGCTAAAATGGCCGTCCACTTTGAAGAGAACTTCAGAGTGTGCTCTTTAAAAATAAGAACCTATCAATCTGTGTGGGCACTCGTTGATGATAATCCAATTAGAAACTTCGGTTTCAAATTAGGTTTCAATGAAACGAAGTGACCATTGAATCGAAAGATTCAGCACAGTCAATTCAAACATTACTTATGTAATGTTCAGTATTCATTGAGCCGAACAAAATCTTAAATTGAAGAGTTTGATCATGGCTCAGATTGAACGCTGGCGGCAGGCCTAACACATGCAAGTCGAGCGGAAACGAGTTATCTGAACCTTCGGGGAACGATAACGGCGTCGAGCGGCGGACGGGTGAGTAATGCCTAGGAAATTGCCCTGATGTGGGGGATAACCATTGGAAACGATGGCTAATACCGCATAATGCCTACGGGCCAAAGAGGGGGACCTTCGGGCCTCTCGCGTCAGGATATGCCTAGGTGGGATTAGCTAGTTGGTGAGGTAATGGCTCACCAAGGCGACGATCCCTAGCTGGTCTGAGAGGATGATCAGCCACACTGGAACTGAGACACGGTCCAGACTCCTACGGGAGGCAGCAGTGGGGAATATTGCACAATGGGCGCAAGCCTGATGCAGCCATGCCGCGTGTGTGAAGAAGGCCTTCGGGTTGTAAAGCACTTTCAGTCGTGAGGAAGGTAGTGTAGTTAATAGCTGCATTATTTGACGTTAGCGACAGAAGAAGCACCGGCTAACTCCGTGCCAGCAGCCGCGGTAATACGGAGGGTGCGAGCGTTAATCGGAATTACTGGGCGTAAAGCGCATGCAGGTGGTTTGTTAAGTCAGATGTGAAAGCCCGGGGCTCAACCTCGGAATAGCATTTGAAACTGGCAGACTAGAGTACTGTAGAGGGGGGTAGAATTTCAGGTGTAGCGGTGAAATGCGTAGAGATCTGAAGGAATACCGGTGGCGAAGGCGGCCCCCTGGACAGATACTGACACTCAGATGCGAAAGCGTGGGGAGCAAACAGGATTAGATACCCTGGTAGTCCACGCCGTAAACGATGTCTACTTGGAGGTTGTGGCCTTGAGCCGTGGCTTTCGGAGCTAACGCGTTAAGTAGACCGCCTGGGGAGTACGGTCGCAAGATTAAAACTCAAATGAATTGACGGGGGCCCGCACAAGCGGTGGAGCATGTGGTTTAATTCGATGCAACGCGAAGAACCTTACCTACTCTTGACATCCAGAGAACTTTCCAGAGATGGATTGGTGCCTTCGGGAACTCTGAGACAGGTGCTGCATGGCTGTCGTCAGCTCGTGTTGTGAAATGTTGGGTTAAGTCCCGCAACGAGCGCAACCCTTATCCTTGTTTGCCAGCGAGTAATGTCGGGAACTCCAGGGAGACTGCCGGTGATAAACCGGAGGAAGGTGGGGACGACGTCAAGTCATCATGGCCCTTACGAGTAGGGCTACACACGTGCTACAATGGCGCATACAGAGGGCAGCAAGCTAGCGATAGTGAGCGAATCCCAAAAAGTGCGTCGTAGTCCGGATTGGAGTCTGCAACTCGACTCCATGAAGTCGGAATCGCTAGTAATCGTGGATCAGAATGCCACGGTGAATACGTTCCCGGGCCTTGTACACACCGCCCGTCACACCATGGGAGTGGGCTGCAAAAGAAGTAGGTAGTTTAACCTTCGGGAGGACGCTTACCACTTTGTGGTTCATGACTGGGGTGAAGTCGTAACAAGGTAGCGCTAGGGGAACCTGGAGCTGGATCACCTCCTTAAACGATACGGATAGTTTGCTTTCACTTTTAAAAAGTGAAGACAAATGAATCACGATGAGTGTCCACACAGATTGATATGGTTTAGATTTCAGAGCAAAGATTGGTTCTGCATAAAATGCTGAAGCGATTTATGTGGGGCTATAGCTCAGCTGGGAGAGCGCTTCGCTGGCAGCGAAGAGGTCATCGGTTCGATCCCGATTAGCTCCACCACTAGCCACATTGTTTCTGCTTTTAGCAAAACAACCTATAGTGTCCCGTTCGTCTAGAGGCCTAGGACACCGCCCTTTCACGGCGGTAACAGGGGTTCGACTCCCCTACGGGATACCATCTTTAAACATTCTCTCTTGAGAGTTTTTAAAAATGGTTACTTCATAAGAAGTGATTAGCTCTTTAACAATTTGGAAAGCTGACAAAACAATCTTTAAGATTGTTTGTAAAGTTCTCAATGTTTGTCTTTATGACAAACACCAAAAAACACATTCAAGTGTTCTTGGGAATATCACTTTTACAGTGATTATTCGAAATTGAGTCCGGCAAAATCGAAATGTCTCTCGCTCATTCAAATAATGAGAGACAACTTTGGTGATTTGAACATCAACTCGAAACTCCTTCGGGTTGTATGGTTAAGTGACTAAGCGTACACGGTGGATGCCTTGGCAGTCAGAGGCGATGAAGGACGTATTAACTTGCGATAAGCCCAGATTAGGTAGTAAAAACCATTTGAGTCTGGGATTTCCGAATGGGGAAACCCACTTACATAAGTAAGTATCGCTGCGTGAATACATAGCGCAGCGAGGCGAACCGGGGGAACTGAAACATCTAAGTACCCCGAGGAAAAGAAATCAACCGAGATTCCGAAAGTAGCGGCGAGCGAAATTGGACTAGCCCTTAAGCTTTTTATGCGTCAGGTGAAACTTCTGGAAAGTTGTGCGATACAGGGTGATAGCCCCGTAACCGGCAACGCATATAAAGTGAAATCGAGTAGGGCGGGACACGTGATATCCTGTCTGAATATGGGGGGACCATCCTCCAAGGCTAAATACTACTGACTGACCGATAGTGAACCAGTACCGTGAGGGAAAGGCGAAAAGAACCCCTGTGAGGGGAGTGAAATAGAACCTGAAACCGTGTACGTACAAGCAGTAGGAGCACCTTCGTGGTGTGACTGCGTACCTTTTGTATAATGGGTCAGCGACTTATATTCAGTGGCAAGGTTAACCATCTAGGGGAGCCGTAGCGAAAGCGAGTGTTAACTGCGCGACTCAGTCGCTGGATATAGACCCGAAACCAGGTGATCTAGCCATGGGCAGGTTGAAGATTGAGTAACATCAATTGGAGGACCGAACCGACTAATGTTGAAAAATTAGCGGATGACTTGTGGCTAGGGGTGAAAGGCCAATCAAACCTGGAGATAGCTGGTTCTCCCCGAAAGCTATTTAGGTAGCGCCTCGGACGAATACTACTGGGGGTAGAGCACTGTTAAGGCTAGGGGGTCATCCCGACTTACCAACCCTTTGCAAACTCCGAATACCAGTAAGTACTATCCGGGAGACACACGGCGGGTGCTAACGTCCGTCGTGGAGAGGGAAACAACCCAGACCGCCAGCTAAGGTCCCAAATTACTACTAAGTGGGAAACGATGTGGGAAGGCTCAGACAGCCAGGATGTTGGCTTAGAAGCAGCCATCATTTAAAGAAAGCGTAATAGCTCACTGGTCGAGTCGGCCTGCGCGGAAGATGTAACGGGGCTAAGTAGTAAACCGAAGCTGCGGCAATGCACTTTGTGCATTGGGTAGGGGAGCGTTCTGTAAGCGGTTGAAGGTGTGTGGTAACGCATGCTGGACGTATCAGAAGTGCGAATGCTGACATGAGTAACGATAAAGGGGGTGAAAAACCTCCTCGCCGGAAGACCAAGGGTTCCTGTCCAACGTTAATCGGGGCAGGGTAAGTCGACCCCTAAGGCGAGGCCGAAAGGCGTAGTCGATGGGAAACGGGTTAATATTCCCGTACTTCTTACAATTGCGATGGGGGGACGGAGAAGGCTAGGTGGGCCTGGCGACGGTTGTCCAGGTTCAAGTGCGTAGGCTGAGAAATTAGGTAAATCCGGTTTCTCTTAAGGCTGAGACACGACGTCGAGCTACTACGGTAGTGAAGTCATTGATGCCATGCTTCCAGGAAAAGCCTCTAAGCTTCAGATTGTAAGGAATCGTACCCCAAACCGACACAGGTGGTCGGGTAGAGAATACCAAGGCGCTTGAGAGAACTCGGGTGAAGGAACTAGGCAAAATGGTACCGTAACTTCGGGAGAAGGTACGCTCTTGATGGTGAAGTCCCTTGCGGATGGAGCTGACGAGAGTCGCAGATACCAGGTGGCTGCAACTGTTTATTAAAAACACAGCACTGTGCAAAATCGTAAGATGACGTATACGGTGTGACGCCTGCCCGGTGCCGGAAGGTTAATTGATGGGGTTAGACTTCGGTCGAAGCTCTTGATCGAAGCCCCGGTAAACGGCGGCCGTAACTATAACGGTCCTAAGGTAGCGAAATTCCTTGTCGGGTAAGTTCCGACCTGCACGAATGGCGTAATGATGGCCACGCTGTCTCCACCCGAGACTCAGTGAAATTGAAATCGCTGTGAAGATGCAGTGTACCCGCGGCTAGACGGAAAGACCCCGTGAACCTTTACTACAGCTTGGCACTGAACATTGACCCTACATGTGTAGGATAGGTGGGAGGCTTTGAAGCAAGTACGCCAGTATTTGTGGAGCCGTCCTTGAAATACCACCCTTGTAGTGTTGATGTTCTAACGTTGACCCCTAATCGGGGTTGCGGACAGTGCCTGGTGGGTAGTTTGACTGGGGCGGTCTCCTCCCAAAGAGTAACGGAGGAGCACGAAGGTGGGCTAATCACGGTTGGACATCGTGAGGTTAGTGCAATGGCATAAGCCCGCTTGACTGCGAGAATGACAATTCGAGCAGGTGCGAAAGCAGGTCATAGTGATCCGGTGGTTCTGAATGGAAGGGCCATCGCTCAACGGATAAAAGGTACTCCGGGGATAACAGGCTGATACCGCCCAAGAGTTCATATCGACGGCGGTGTTTGGCACCTCGATGTCGGCTCATCACATCCTGGGGCTGAAGTCGGTCCCAAGGGTATGGCTGTTCGCCATTTAAAGTGGTACGCGAGCTGGGTTTAGAACGTCGTGAGACAGTTCGGTCCCTATCTGCCGTGGGCGTTGGAAGATTGAAGGGGGCTGCTCCTAGTACGAGAGGACCGGAGTGGACGAACCTCTGGTGTTCGGGTTGTGTCGCCAGACGCATTGCCCGGTAGCTAAGTTCGGAATCGATAACCGCTGAAAGCATCTAAGCGGGAAGCGAGCCCTGAGATGAGTCTTCCCTGATACTTTAAGTATCCTAAAGGGTTGTTCGAGACTAGAACGTTGATAGGCAGGGTGTGTAAGCGTTGTGAGGCGTTGAGCTAACCTGTACTAATTGCCCGTGAGGCTTAACCATACAACACCCAAGGGGTTTTGATGGACTCGATGTAAGAACATTGAATGTGTAAATAGAACTTAAAACAGCTTTCCGAATTAAAGAATTTGCTTGGCGACCATAGCGATTTGGACCCACCTGACTTCCATTCCGAACTCAGAAGTGAAACGAATTAGCGTCGATGGTAGTGTGGGGCTTCCCCATGTGAGAGTAGAACATCGCCAGGCTTTAAATTTAGACTTAAATGTCTAACCAGTGCGGAGCGGTAGTTCAGTTGGTTAGAATACCGGCCTGTCACGCCGGGGGTCGCGGGTTCGAGTCCCGTCCGCTCCGCCACTTATTCGAGAGTCGTCTCATTAAACACGAACTACAGGGGTGTAGCTCCAATTGGCAGAGCAGCGGATTCCAAATCCGCGTGTTGGGAGTTCGAATCTCTCCACCCCTGCCATATTCAAGGCTCTAGTCGAAAGACTAGAGCCTTTTTCGTATTTGTATCTCAAGATCAAAGCAACGGATCCCCTGATACTCAAAACAGCGCGTGTTGGGATCTGGGGTGCCAGCTCAGTCGAACCTCTGGATAGTCAGGTCCACCCCTGTCATATATTACGCCTCAGACTACGCGTCCCGGCAGCAATGCTGGGGCTAATTATATGGTCCGCCTCACTCTCAAGCCCTACGCTTAGAGTAGGCTCTCAGAACGAGGTGAACCATATGTCTACCATTCACATCTTAGGTATCGATTTAGGCAAGCACTGCTTTCATGCGGTTGGTAACAATCACACTGGCAAAGACGTTATTCGCCGTAAGTTTAGTCGAATCCAACTACTTCGTTTCTTATCTGTACTTGAACCTACCATCATCGCTTTTGAAGCCTGTGGTGGTGCTCACTGGCTTGCGAGAAAGTGTGAAGCCTATGGGCATCGAGTTCGACTTATCCCGCCTCAATATGTAAAACCTTACGTCAAAGGTAACAAGAACGACTTTATTGATGCAGCTGCGATAGCAGAAGCAGCGAGTCGACCAAGCATGAGATTTGTCTCTGCCAAGTCAGAGGAAGCTCAGGTAATCGCAGCTATCCATCGAGTGAGGGATGGTTATATCAAAGAACGAACGGCTTGTATGAGCCGAATTGGAGCAATACTACTTGAGTTTGGGCTGAGTTTTCCTAAAGGCCATGCCAAGATGAAAGCGCTATTTCAGTGGTTGGCCGAGCAAGATATAAAACTACCACCGAGTCTGGTCGCTGAGTTGCTCTCGATTCATGAGCACTATAAATACCTAAATGAGCAAGTATCTACTCAAGATAGAAAACTGAAAGCAATTACTGAAAATAATGAAAATGCCGAGCTTTTGAAGAGTATTCCTGGTATTGGTGATTTAACAGCAACGCTGTGTGTGGCTAATATCAGTTCTCCTTCAAACTTTGGTGGAGGTCGCGAGATGGCCGCATGGCTAGGACTCGTTCCAAGGCAGTATTCAACGGGTGGCAAATCAAAGTTATTAGGCATGAGTAAACGAGGGAACAAACACCTTCGCGCTCTATTTATACATGGAGCGAGGTCCGTGCTATCTAGGATAGAAACAACAGGAAAAGTGTTTGGAGATTGGTTAGTCAATTTACGAGCAACAAAGCCGTTTAATGTAGTGGTAGTCGCACTTGCCAATAAGCTAGCAAGAATAGCTTGGGCGGTGTTGTACCACCGCCAAGCTTTTAAGGCTGTATAGCCATAACCAAGTTTGCAACGCCAATGAACGTGATGACAAAAACGGTCGATCGGCCAGATTAGTAACCTGATACAAAAAATAGCACCTAGTTGCTTTGGGGCTTTTAAGGATAATCTGGCGCGGATATCATCGTGGAGCGGGAAGTTAATGTTCCCAACGTGGACTCCGAATACATTAGCGCAAACCAACTCCGTTATTACTAAATTGTAGTTGCAATAACGGGGCGGACCATACATTTTCGTTTCTGCTGCCTTTTCAAATTTCTCTCTGAGAGAAGGTATTTAAAGTGCAGGCTGCTCCGTAGGCCTATGAGTCATCTCTTCTCAAGTAACCTAGCAACAGTTGTTTGCTTTAAGGTATTTAGGCTTATGCATGCCTGCAAGCTCTCAGCGTGATAAGAGAGCGAGTTCCTGTTATTATCGGCGCTGAATTCTAATAATTAGGAAGCAAGTCTATGCCACATCTTCGATTTAGAGCTGTTGAGCCTCAAGCGGTTCAAGCGCTATCAAAACCTCTTACCGATGAACTGCAACCATTAATGGATTGTCCTCGTGAAGATTTCACTTTCGAATACATCTACAGTACATTTTTTAGCGAAGGTGAAGTAAGTGCTGCTTATCCTTTTGTTGAGGTGTTGTGGTTTGACCGTGGGCAAGAGACTCAGAATAAAGTGGCTAAAGCGATTACTGAGCAAGTTCGTGGTATTGTCGGTGAAGATATCGATGTTGCGGTAATTTTCTCTGCACTCTCTCCTAAAGGCTACTATGATAATGGTGAGCACTATTAAGGAATGAGCGTGATGAAGCTGAGTCTTTCTTTTTGTTTAAGTTTTCTATTCTCAGCTTCTCTTTATGCTACTCCGTGGGAGCAGGTCTCTGGTCCCACAAATAACACATCCTCTTCTATCGGCAGTTATGCTAATGGCTGTTTAGATGGAGCTTCTCCTCTCCCGCTTGATGGTATTGGTTATCAGGTTTTACGCAGTAAAACGAAGCGTTACTATGGGCACCCTCACACGATTAGCTTTGTTGAAGAGTTAGCGAAAAAAGCCAATCAAGATCTCAACACAACGTTACTTATTGGGGACTTATCCCTAGCTCGCGGTGGACGTTTTTCTACTGGCCACTCTAGTCATCAAACCGGCTTGGATATTGATATTTGGCTGCGCTTGGCTGATGAACCGCTTTCTTACAATGAGCTTCAACTTCCAAAACCCATCAGTGTCGTCGATCTTAAAAAATACAAGATTCTAGAACACCGTTGGGAAGATAGGCACTTTGAACTGATTCGGAGTGCAGCGAAGAGTCAGGATGTTGCTCGTATCTTTGTTCATCCAGTGATTAAAGAGCAATTATGTAAGCAAGAAGGTGAGAAAGACCGAAATTGGTTACGTAAGGTTCGCCCTTGGTGGGGACATCATTACCACTTCCACGTGAGATTAACTTGCCCTGAGTCGAGCTCTAATTGTGTAAACCAAGCACCTCCTCCTGTGGGTGATGGCTGTGGTGCTGAATTGGCTAGTTGGAAACCTAAAGCGACGCCGCCTCCAGTGGCGAAGAACAAGCCTAAGGTGACACCAAAGCCGAAAAAACAAAAGGTGATACCAGCACAGTGTCAATCGTTGATCACTAAGAACTAAAGACCTTTGTCCCTCATTAATCTATCCATATGCCTTTTCCAGTTCTTTTTATGAAACTGGAGAAAGATCATTCTTTTGTCTACAGTGAATAATACCAGTACAAAAACTAACCTGATTAGTTTTGGTGGCATATTATAGAAATCTAACATAAACAAAAGGTTGCGTTCGCTTTCGTTACTCGCAATTTTAATTTCAAGAAAGATCTTTTCGTCGCGATTCTCTGATTTCTTAGCAATATGTCTGTTGGTTGGTGAAGGACAAACGGCAACGCAGACTACTGTATTAAGGTGGGAAAGGAGGCGGTCTCCCCACCAAAGAGTTAATCAAGGACAAAACCATGACTATGATTTGTGCAAAAGAATTTGCAGAGTGGTTAAGACACAGATTTAGCAGTGATACTAAAGGGGTCTATTTGACTCGAGAGGATGTTAATCACCTGACAGGGCGTCAGCGCCTTGATCCAGGTTTTGTTAATGATGTGCATTACGAACTGATGCAATACGGAATAGCTTTCGTTACTGATACGAGCCGTGAAAATTTTTATTTGATACCTGTATCTCAAGCTGAAAACTGGCGCGAAAAGTTAGAGTATCATTTCGAAAAAGAACTGTTTTGCAACATCATTCCTATCGAAAAATCGGGTTAAAAAAAGGTTCAACTTTGGCTGCAAAGTTGAACCCCTTTTGATTACGCTAACCCTTGAATAATCACAAACTTCTCTAGCAATTGCTCTTCAGTTTCAACATGATTAGGATCGGTAATAATGCATTTTGTAATAGGACACACTGACTGGCATGTTGGCTTCTCGTAGTGGCCTTTGCACTCAGTACAGAGCGTTGGGTCAATCTCGAAAATGCTGTCACCCATAGTAATAGCACCGTTAGGGCACTCTGGGTCACACATATCACAGTTGATGCACTTATCGGTAATAAGTAGTGCCATGATTACTTACCAGTTGGGTTACGGGTATCCTGACCTGCATTTAAGTTACGCATCAACAGACCGTATTCTAGATCCATGTCTTCTGGAACTGGGATGAATACGAAGTGTCCGTTACCTTTTGCGTCTTCAATTGATTCTGACTTACGGTTTTCCATCGCTTCTAGCGTGAAGATTACGTTGCCTTTTG
Organism: Vibrio sp. B1ASS3; assembly: GCF_905175355.1. Lineage (NCBI taxonomy): Bacteria > Pseudomonadati > Pseudomonadota > Gammaproteobacteria > Vibrionales > Vibrionaceae > Vibrio > Vibrio sp. B1ASS3. The sequence continues at coordinate 3,353,788 of NZ_HG992742.1, read as the reverse complement.
GTGTCATTAGCTCAAGGCTGTCACCAACGATGAATTTGTTCTTCACCTCAACTTCCGCCATGTCACCACGACGTTTGCCAGTGAATTCACCAACGAATTGCTGAGCATCAGATACAGAGTAACCGTAATCGTAGTTTTGGTAGCTGTCGTGAGTATGGCGACGCAGGAAACCTTCTGTGTAGCCACGGTGAGCTAGGCTTTCTAGCGTACCCATTAGGCTTTCATCAAATGGACGACCAGCAACTGCGTCATCAATCGCTTTGCGGTATACCTGAGCAGTACGAGCACAGTAGTAGAATGACTTAGTACGACCTTCGATCTTCAATGAGTGAACACCCATCTTAGTTAGACGTTCTACGTGTTGGATTGCACGTAGGTCTTTCGAGTTCATGATGTAAGTGCCGTGCTCATCTTCGTAAGCTGCCATCTTCTCTTCTGGACGATGTGCTTCAGAAAGCAGAACGACTTCATCGGTTGGTTTGCCGCGACCGATGGTTGTCTCAGGACGCTCGTCAGCAACTTCAATTGCTTGCGCTTCCGTTGGGTCAAATTTTTCTACGATATCGCCAGTGTCGTTTTCTTTGCCTTCTTCAACTTTGTACTCCCAACGACATGCGTTAGTACATGTACCTTGGTTAGGGTCACGTTTGTTGATGTAACCAGAAAGTAGGCAACGGCCAGAGTAAGCCATGCATAGAGCACCGTGAACGAAAACTTCTAATTCAGTTTCAGGACAATGCTCGCGAATTTCTTCGATTTCTTCTAGAGAAAGCTCACGAGAAACGATCACGCGCTCAACACCGTTAGCAGCCCAGAATTTCACTGTTGCCCAGTTTACTGCGTTCGCCTGTACAGACAGGTGAATTGGCATTTCTGGGAACGCTTCGCGAACCATCATGATTAGACCTGGATCAGACATGATAAGTGCGTCTGGACCCATTTCTACCACTGGTTTAAGGTCACGGATGAAAGTTTTAAGCTTAGAGTTGTGCGGTTGGATGTTGCATACCACGTAAAGCTTTTTGCCTAGGGCATGCGCTTCGTTGATACCGATTTGTAGGTTTTCGTGGTTGAACTCGTTGTTACGTACGCGAAGGCTGTAGCGAGGTTGACCAGCGTATACTGCATCTGCGCCGTAGGCGAATGCGTAACGCATGTTTTTAAGGCTACCTGCTGGAGATAGTAGCTCTGGTACGAATGCTTTCTCTGTTGTCATTGCTCAATTCTCTTAATATCTGATCACAAGTCAGGCCAATTCCACCTCATGGAAATGGGGCGCAAATTTTACGTCAAAATGTGACCTGTGACTAGGAGAATTATGTTTTAGATAAACAAACGCCCTCAAAAAAAGTGAGGGCGTTATGGTTAATCTTTGTACGAAATCAAGCGTTAGGGTTTGGCAGACCGCCCAATGCTTCGTATAGATTTGGTAGGAAAGCGCTGAACTCGCCACACATTAGAGAGAAGTCTGCGTCGAAGCGAGCAGCCTGATCTTCGCGTGGGATATCATCGTTTTGGTCTTTTAGTTCATCAGAGAACTTCAGACGTTTGATGCCAGAATCTTCTGCCATGATGAATTCGATACGATCTTGCCAGTTCAGTGCTAGCTTAGTCACCACTTTATCTGCAGCGATGTGGTTGCGGATTTCATCGGTTGTAAGCTCTTGCTTCTTACAACGAATCACGCCGCCTTCTTCTAGCACAGACTTAAGCTCTGCTTCGTCCATCATTGTGATGCCTTGTGGTGTATCACCAGTTTTTACCCATTCAGTTAGAGTTGTTTCGATCGCAACTTCTGGGATTGCTGGTACAACAGGCAGGCTACCCATTGTCTTACGTAGTAGTGCCAATACGTCTTCTGCTTTTTTGTAGCTGCTTGCATCAACAAGGATGAAGCCTTCTTTTGGCATAATCAGCACGTAAGTGTGGCTGCTACGGCTGAACGCACGTGGCAGGAGGTCCATTACGATGTCATCTTTCAGGTTGTCTTTCTCTTTCTTTTTAAGAGGACGACCTTCCTGTGCTTCCATTGCTTCTACTTTTGCATTTAGTGAGTCTTTGATCACTGAAGCAGGCAGCATTTTTTCTTCTTTCTTAGCGCAAATCAGAATGCGGTTTTCAGAAACGTGCGTCATCATGTCGCCATTTCTACCCATCGCGCTAACCCAGCCAGACTTTTGCTTATCTTGGCTTCCACAAGGGGTGAATCGGAACTCGGCTAGTTGAGTTTCCAGTTGATCGGCGTTGAAGTTAACCTCGCGGTTAACGCGGTATACCAGACAGTTTTTAAACCACATAAATCTTCTCTAGGCTTGATGACAAGGGACTAATCATAGGGAATTTTCCCGGCGTTGTCCTAATTGAATTGAAAAAGATCATGATGAATCTCAAAAGAAAGTTATATGAAAATTTGTTTTCAAAGGTCACAAAAGTGTCATAATTGGTAGTAATAATGCTTATGCATAGAGGGGCGCTTTGTCCTTTAAATTCATTAGCTCAACTAACATAAGGTTATTCAATTATGTCTAGAAGGATTCTGGTTGTTGAAGACGAAGCTCCGATTCGCGAAATGCTATGCTTCGTGCTTGAACAAAAAGGTTATCAAGCAGTAGAAGCAGAAGATTACGACTCTGCGGTAACCAAACTGGCTGAACCCTTCCCGGATTTAGTGCTACTAGACTGGATGCTACCAGGTGGCAGTGGTATTAACTTCATCAAACACATGAAGCGCGAAGAGTTAACTCGCAACATTCCCGTTGTGATGCTGACAGCTCGTGGTGAAGAAGAAGACAAAGTGCGCGGCTTAGAAGTTGGCGCGGATGACTACATCACCAAACCTTTCTCACCAAAAGAGTTGGTTGCTCGCCTTAAAGCCGTTATTCGCCGCGTAACACCGACTGCGCTCGAAGATGTGATTGATGTACAAGGTCTGAAGTTGGATCCTGTTTCTCACCGTGTGACCGCAAATGATGAAGCGGTTGATATGGGACCAACAGAGTTCAAAATGTTGCACTTCTTCATGACGCACCAAGAGCGTGTTTACAGTCGTGAACAACTACTAAACAATGTTTGGGGCACCAACGTGTATGTAGAAGACCGTACCGTTGATGTACATATTCGTCGTTTGCGTAAAGCGCTTGAGGCGGCAGGTCACGACAAACTCATCCAAACTGTTCGTGGCGCAGGATACCGTTTCTCGACGAAGGCATAACATCGCTCGCAGCTTATCAATACCATTTCTGGAGTAATGAGTGGTTGAAAGATTGACTTGGAAAAAGCTGGCCTGGGAGCTGGCTTTTTTTTACACCCCTTGGGTGATAATAGGTTGGATATTCGGTTATATGCCGTGGTTGCTTTTGGCGGCCACGGCTTTGCAGCTTGTATGGCATTTGCATAATCAGGTGCGCTTGTCGGCTTGGCTGTGGGATGAAAAGCGTCTTACGCCACCGTCAGGTAGTGGCAACTGGGAATCGTTATTCAACGGTTTATACCGATTGCAACAACGTCAGCGTCGTAAGCGTAAAGAGCTTACCAATTTGATTCGCCGTTTCCGTAATGGTGCTGAATCGCTGCCGGATGCGGTGGTGGTGTTTCGTGCTGAAGGTAACATCGTATGGTGTAACAAGCTCGCGCAACACCTTTTGGGTTTCCACTGGCCGGAAGATTCTGGGCAACCTATTTCTAACCTCATCCGTACTCCAGACTTTATTAAGTACATCAATAAACAAGACTTCTCAGAGCCGCTAGAAATGCGCTCACCATTGAATGTCGAGCGAATGTTGGAACTGCGTATCGTACCTTACACCGAAGGGGAACACCTGATGGTGGTGCGTGATGTGAGCCAACTTAAACAGCTTGAAGGTATGCGTCGTAACTTCTTCGCCAACGTATCTCATGAGCTTCGTACACCGATGACGGTACTGCAAGGCTATCTTGAGATGACAGAAGATCCAGATATGATTGTTGGTCCAATGTGGACGAAAGCGCATGGGGTGATGACAGAGCAGCTCAACCGCATGAACAGCTTGGTTAATCAGCTTCTGACGCTGTCTAAGATTGAAGCGGCACCAATGCATGAGTTGGAAGATGTGGTCAATGTCCCTAGCATGTTAGAAGTGCTAGAGAAGGAAGCGGTAAGCCTAAGTGGTGATGATCAACATCAGTTGAAGTTCGACGTGGATTCTAGTCTGCGCGTGCTCGGCGATGATGACCAACTGCGTAGTGCGATCTCTAACTTGGTGTACAACGCAGTGAAATACACACCACCTGGTGCACACATCAACGTTCGTTGGTATCAAACCGCGCAAGGCGCTTGTCTAGAGGTTGAAGACAGCGGTGATGGTATTGAACCACAACACTTACACCGATTGACCGAGCGTTTCTATCGCGTCGATAAAGCCCGCTCACGAGATACCGGCGGCAGTGGTCTTGGCTTAGCCATCGTTAAGCACGCGTTGAGCCACCATGACTCTCATCTCGAAATTTACAGTGAAGTTGGTGTCGGCAGTAAGTTCTCCTTCATCCTACCAAGTCGTTTGGTGGTGAAGTAATGAGTGTTGTATCCAAAGCTATTAAGAAGATCACTCTAGCCACGTTGATGCTTTCCAGCGTGGCTGTTGCACAAGATAAACCGCTGCCGAATTATCAAAAGACAACGGGTATTGCGGGCAACTTATTGTCAGTCGGTTCGGATACGCTAGCGGGCATGACCACGCTTTGGGTGGAAGAGTTTAAATCTATCTACCCGAATATTAATGCTCAGGTTCAGGCGTCTGGTTCATCGACTGCGCCACCGGCGTTAACGGAACAAACTGCACAATTCGGCCCAATGAGTCGCTCAATGCGTATGCGTGAGATCGAAGCATTTGAGCGGGTGCATGGTTACAAACCAACGGCGCTTCGTGTTGCGATTGATGCGATTGGTATTTTTGTGCACCAAGATAATCCAATCAAAGGGCTTAATTTCCATCAGTTGGATGCGATGTTTTCCGCGACTTTACGTTGTGGCGAAAGTGAGTTCATCACCAACTGGCGTGAGTTAGGCATCAAAGCTGAGTGGGCGAAACGTAATTTGCAGCTGTTTGGTCGTAACTCGGTATCGGGTACGTACGGTTATTTTAAAAGTAATGCCTTGTGTGGCGGTGATTTTAAAACTCGTGTGAACGAGCAACCGGGATCGGCGTCAGTGGTGCAGTCTGTGGCATCAACGATCAGTGGTGTAGGTTATTCAGGCGTAGGCTATCGCGTGGCGGGTGTTCGTTTAGTCCCAATTGCGAAAACAGGCACAGATTACGTTAGCCCTGTGCGTGAAAATATCATTTCAGGTAAGTACCCACTATCGCGCTACCTCTATGTATACGTGAATAAACATCCGGACTATCCGTTAAGCCCAATTGAAGCTGAGTTCATTCGCTTTATGTTCTCAGCTCAAGGGCAAGCGCTGGTCGCGAAAGACGGTTATGTTCCCATTACTGCCGATTTCGCTGCAGAGGAATTAAAAAAGGTCGGTTTATAAGCCGACCTTTTTCTTTATCTCATTGAGTTCGTAGTTAGAAGTTCAATGTCCATCCTGCGCTTTCCCAGCGTTGTTGTTCTTCCTGCAAATCTGCATCGAGCAGTTTGTTATTCTCCAACCAATCTTCCTCTGCGCAGGTAAGTACCCACTTATCTTCTTCTATCGATAATGTCAGCTCTGGTAGCGGGTCATCATTGCGTTGACCGTTGACCACAATCGCTAGACGCAGAATCTTAATTAAGTTGATGATGTCACTCTCTCTGTAGAGGTTAAACTCTGGGAACTCATTCAACTTGAGGGATTTACGTTGGAAGCGAGCTAAAGTCGCCAATACCAATTGCTGCTCGCGGTTAAAGCCGGGCAAGTTTGAGTGCAGCAGAATGTAGAATGAGTGACGATGGAAACCGCGCAGACTGATGCTCAAGCCGACTTCATGTAGCAAAGCCGCCCATTCCAATAAATCGAACAACTCACTTTTCTTCTTGATACCTAGTTCAGAACGAACATTGCACAGCATCTCTCTTGCATGACCTTTTACGCGTGCTGCGTGTTCGATATCAACGCGATGTTGTTTTGCGAGGTTTTCTGTGGTGCGCATACGAATATCAGAACGAGCGAAACGTTCTTCCATCTCGTAGAGCAGCCCTTCTCGCAATGCGCCATCCGAGAAGAACATCTGGCTGATTTTTAGTGATTGGAAGATGGCAGCCAAAATGGCTACACCTGCTGCAAAGACTGGCTTGCGTTCATCGGTCAAACCAATAAGCTCGATATCATCAATGGACTCAAACTCGCACAATGTGTCGATTAGCTTACCCAAACGCTTGTTGGTGATCAGTCCATCTTCATGACCTAAACCAATCAAGACTTCGCGAATCGCTTTAATCGTACCAGAAGAGCCTAGGGCAATATCCCAACCTTTCTTGCGGTATTTTACAGCAATGGATTCAATACGCTGCTCTGCGGCGAGAATTGCTTTGCTGAAGTTCTTCCGTGACAGTTTGCCATTATTGAAGAACTGTTCGGTAAAACTCACACAACCCATTTGTTTACTGTTGAGAAGCTCTGGCTCAAACTCTTGACCAATGATCATCTCGGTACTGCCGCCACCGATATCGACAACTAACTTGGAGTTAGACTCCGCTTGGGTGTGCGCGACGCCGAGATAGATGAGGCGAGCTTCTTCTTCGCCCGGAATGATTTCAATTGGGAAAGGCAGCACCTTTTTTGCTCGTTTGATAAACAGATGAGCGTTGTTGGCACGCCTTAAGGTATGGGTCGCTGCAATTCTTACGTTTGACGTTTCAAAGCCTTGCAGGCGCTCGGCGAACATCGCGAGGCACTCAAGGCCTCGCTCCATCGCGGCGTGACTGAGGTTTAATTCTGAATCGAGCCCGGCAGCTAAGCGCACTCGCTGTTTATGGCGGCTGACTAATTGCAGGTCACTTCCAACAACTTTCGCCACCACCATATGGAAGCTGTTCGACCCAAGGTCAATGGCTGCAATGTGGCGTACATCTTGTTCAAGTATCTGAGGCATCTGCTTTTTGTTTTCTTGTTTGTTTCTCTATATTTTTAAGATAGTCGTAGATGGCAACTTGTGATCGAACTTTTTTACGATTACCTCGCGGTACGTAGCTGTTGCTCATCTCTTTATCTATCAAACGAGCCTTTACTGTATCGGTAAAGTGAATGTTAGTTATATCAATAATGCGTTGTTTCAAACGTGGGTCACGAACCGGAGCGGCAACTTCAATACGATGATCGATATTTCGTGTCATCCAGTCCGCCGATGAGATGTAAACTTGTGGGTCACCATCATTGTGAGTGATGACGACGCGAGGGTGCTCAAGGAAGCGGTCAACAATACTGATGATGCGAATGTTTTCGCTCACACCTTCAATACCCGGTACGAGTGAACACATACCGCGGATAATCATATTGATTTTCACCCCGGCATTGCTCGCACCATAAAGTTTATTGACGATGCCTTTGTCGACCAAGTTATTCACTTTGATCGTCAGTGCTGCTTTCTTGCCGGCTTTTGCGTTGGCAATCTCCCCATCAATCAAACGGTAGAGTTGTTTACGCGAATTGCGTGGTGAAACGATGAGGTGATTAAACCTTACTGGACGGTATGGGTTCTCGATATAGCCAAAGACGTTACGAACCTCATTGGTAATTTCTTGATCTGCAGTTAGCAGCGCGAAGTCGGTGTAGATGCGTGCGGTTTTCTCATGGAAGTTACCTGTACCGATATGCGCGTAACGCACGATTTCACCTTCTTCGCGGCGGCTGATCAGGAGCAGTTTGGAGTGAATTTTTAGACCCGGCGCACCAAAGATAACGTGCACGCCTGCATCGGTGAGAACCTTTGACCACTCGATATTGGCTTCTTCATCGAATCGGGCTTGCAGCTCCACCACCACTGTCACGCTTTTGCCATTGTGCACTGCATCGATCAGTGAGTTCATCAAGCGCGAATCTTTGGCAACGCGGTAGATATTAATTTTAATTGCCAATACTTTAGGATCGAAGGAAGCTTGGCGAACCAGTTCAGATATGTGATCAAAGGTGTGATAAGGGTAGTAAAGCAAAATGTCTTTGGCTTTGATCGCATCGAAACTGTTGGCATAGCCTTCGAAGTCGGCACATTTCATCGGTGGCATGGGTTTGTTTTCTAGGTACTCACGACCAACATTTGGGAAGCCAATGAAGTCTTTAAAGTTGTGGTAACGACCACCGGGAATCAAACTGTCGTAGTTGGAGATTTGCAGTTTGCTGCACAAGAAATCGAGCATCTCTTGCGGCATTTCACGCTCGTAAACAAAGCGCACTGGCATGGCAGTCAAGCGTTGGTTCACCCCTTCAGACATCTGTTCAAGCAAGCTGTATTCGATCTCTAGGCGTAAATCGTATTCGGCATCGCGGGTCATCTTCATCGCGTAGCCATTTAGCTCGTCATAATCGAAGAAGCCTTTAAACAGCTCATCCAGACAGTAACGGATGATGTTGTCGAGCAGAATGATGGTCTTGCGACGTTTGCCTTTTTGCTCCGGAACCATAACGAAGCGGGGTAGGTGGTCAGTTGGGATTTCGAGTAAAGCGTATTGGGAATGATCGTCTTTGCGCAGATCGACGGTAATGTAGGCGTATTCGTCTTTAAGAAACTGCAACACATCGATGTCATCTTTAATCAAAAGCGGAGTGATGTGTGGCATGACTTCTTTGCGAAAGTACTTGGTGATCCAGCGTTTTTGTGTGTCGTCCAGTTGGTTTTCGTTAACCAAGAAAATGCGGCGTCGTGCCATTTCTCGGATCAAATCACCGTACAGTTCATCAAATTGTTCGTTCAGCCTCAATGCTTTGGTTTGCATCTTAGTTAACAAGTGCTTAGAGTTATCGCTTCCACCTCGTTCTTGGTTGATCAAGATCCGACGTTTTACGTCTGCAAAGCGAACCTTGTAGAACTCATCTAAGTTATTGGAAAAGATCCCTAGAAAACGAATACGTTCGATTAGGGGGACGGTTTTATCAGCGGCTTCTTGTAATACTCTCTCGTTAAAAGACAACCAACTAAGTTCTTTTTCTATATAGAGTTTTTCTGCGCTCATAACCTTACCTAGCCTAAAATGAAGTAAATCCGCACTCATCTGTGGGATAAAAAAAGATGAGCCTGAACATTATGAGGTTTACGTTACAGATTTATTTCATAACACGGTCTGCATAAGAGTTGTATTCTTTTCAGTTGTTTAATGTGATCTGTAATATAATTGTCATCTTAACGACATATTCTAGTACTAAGTCAAAAAGGGTAGAGAGATCAATGGCACAAGCCGAGTTTTCATTGCAGGAAAAAGATAAAAAACGATTGATCAAAGATCGTTTGGTTCGATTTGCAGTGACATCCGGTGGTGTAGGCGTTCTTGCTGCTCTTGTGTTGATCTTCGTTTACCTTGCAATGGTGATCATTCCTCTGTTTTCTGATGCAGAGATCGAAACCAATTATGCCGCTCGTGCTACCCAAAGCGGGAAGCCACTCGCAATTTCCGTTGATGATTACTCTCAAATCGGTCTGGTGTTAACACAATCCGGTGAAGTGCGTTTTCTTCCTCTCGATGATTCCAGCAAGCCTGCGTTGTACACTCAGCAGATAGCCAACAACCCAGTGGCATTTTCTCAGTCTGCGCCAGGGTTAGGGTGGTATGGTTTGGTTGATGACCAAGGCAAAGCGCACATCTTCAAGCCAGAATTTAACGCAACGCTGCGCGAAAACACTCGCCCACCAGAAGTCGTGCCGTTTCGAACTTCAATGGACATGCAACTGACAGATGCATCCGATCCAGTTAAGAAGTTTGTTTTTAGTACTTCCACGCAAGCTCCAACCCTTGTTTGGCAAACACAAAGCGGCGTAATAAAAGCGCGTTGGCAGGTTCCTCAACTGTTAGATGCATCACCTGTTACCCATGATTACACCTTCTCTTCAGGTTTTGATGCGCCAGACCAAATGTTGCTGACGCCAGATGGCAATAACCTTTACTTGAGAAATGGATCAGAGCTGATTGTCTTGGTGAAAGGTGACAACAAGTTTTCAGTGCGTGAAGTGATCGATTTGACTCAGGGTGATAAAAAGCACTCAGTGAGAACGATGGATTTGTTGGCTGGGGCGTATTCCCTGCTTGTTACGCATAACGATGGGCGTGTATCGCAATGGTTTGATACGTTGCAGGGCGACCAGCGAACTTTGACTCACATTCGTGACTTTAAATTGGCGTCTGAGCTGAAGTATTTACTTCCCGATTCACACCGCAAAGGTTTCTACAGCTTTTACACCAACGGTACGTTGCAAAGCCACTACACCACCAGTGAGAAGTTGGTGTTGTTTAAACGTGCCTACAAACAAGCGCCAGTGATGGCAGGAATGTCGAATAACGAGCGCTACTTGATCACATGGCAAAACGACGAATTAAATGTCGCGTTTGTTGATAACCCGTACCCAGAAGTCTCTCTGTCCTCCTTATGGCAAAAGGTTTGGTATGAAGGTTACCCAGAGCCCGAATTTGTGTGGCAATCTACCTCAGCCAGTGATGACTTCGAGGCGAAATTCAGCTTAGTGCCAATTGCGTTTGGTACCATCAAGGCGGCAATGTTCGCGATGTTGTTCTCGGTACCGCTGGCTGTACTGGGCGCAATTTATACCGCTTACTTTATGTCACCACGTATGCGCCGTGTGGTGAAGCCATCAATCGAGTTAATGGAAGCTTTGCCTACGGTTATCATCGGTTTCCTTGCCGGACTTTGGTTCGCCCCGATTGTGGAAGACCATTTGATTACCGTGGTGGTGATGTTGTTTGTTTTGCCTCTGAGCACCATGGTGATGGGTGGCCTATGGGCGCTGATCCCACAACCGATACGTAATCGCCTTCCTAACGGGTGGCATGCTTTGGTATTGATGCCTTTGCTTCTGCTGTTGATCGGTTTGGGTGTGTGGGTATCACCAATGCTTGAGCAAGCCTTCTTTGGCGGGGACATGCGCTTGTTTCTGACTGACCATGGCATTGGCTTTGACCAACGTAACGCGCTGGTGGTTGGTTTGGCTATGGGCTTTGCGGTTATTCCAACGATTTTCACCATTGCCGAAGATGCGATTTTCTCTGTGCCGAAACACTTATCGGATGGTTCATTAGCACTTGGCGCTACGCCATGGCAAACCCTGATTTATGTGGTTCTGCTGACAGCCAGTCCGGGGATCTTCTCGGCAATCATGATGGGACTTGGTCGCGCTGTGGGCGAAACCATGATTGTATTAATGGCGACGGGTAATACGCCATTAATGGATTGGAACGTACTAGAGGGCTTGCGTAGCTTGTCGGCGACCATTGCGGTTGAATTGCCAGAGTCGGAAGTAGGCAGTTCGCACTACCGATTGTTGTTCCTATCGGCATTAATTTTGTTTGTCTTCACCTTTGCGGTGAACGCCTTGGCGGAATGGGTTCGTCAAAGACTAAGAGATAAATATCGTGCGTTGTAATCAGTTAACGAAAGAGCGAGTAATAGCGTGTTAAATTGGATTCGTTCTGGCGCACCTTGGATTTGGTTAACTGGGGGAGCGGTAAGCATCAGTCTGCTTTCTGTCCTCGGGTTATTGCTATTGATTGGCTGGAAGGGGCTTACTTACTTCTGGCCGGCGCCACTTTATCAATGGAATGTTGCTGCACTGACACCGGTGCAGGGCGAAGTGCTGCATGAAAATTCGATTCTGGTTGGTCAGGTTTACGAGCGCAGCTTTGTGCCAAGAAGTTACCTACCAGAAGAAGCGGCGAATAAACTCGCGGATGACGAAGAGTTTGCGACGCGCCTAAACATCAAAATTGCCAACCGTGAATTGTACCCAGCGGACTTTATTTCTGTGTTGAGAATGCAGTTGGATGATCCAACTACGCCGGGCGAATGGGCAGTGATTGAACGCAGCAGCGGTGGCTACTTCTTCGGTAAGTTTGTTGCCTTCCAAGATGGTAACACGCGTTACGAAAACAACATTCAAACGCTTTTGGAGCAAAAGCTCGATGATGCCGAAACCTTGCATCACGAAATCGACATGCTGGTGGATGACCAAGTAAAAGACTTGGGATGGCAGTTAGAGCAGCTTCGCTTAGATAAACGTAAGCACGAGCTTAACGACACCATCACTGAAGAGTTTTTAGCAAACAACAGTCAGCGTAAAGCAGAAATTGAAGCAGAGTTAGCCAAGCTAGACATGCAGCTTGATGGACTGCGTTTGGGCTTCTCTGATTATGCGCTGATTGTCGAAGATATGACTGGGACTCAAGTTTCGATTCCATTAGAAGACATTTTGGACTACTGGTATCCAAACCAAATGTCACTGCCTGAAAAAGTTGCCCATTGGGGGAAACAGGTTTGGAAGTTCTTATCCGAAGATCCTCGTGAATCGAACTCAGAAGGTGGTGTTTTCCCCGCGATTTTCGGTACGGTTTTCTTGGTTATCATCATGTCGATCATCGTGATGCCATTGGGTGTGGTTGCGGCGATTTATTTGCATGAATACGCTAAGAACAATGCCCTAACTCGAGTGATCCGTATTGCGGTGATTAACCTTGCCGGTGTTCCTTCTATTGTTTACGGCGTATTTGGTTTGGGCTTTTTTGTTTACACCATTGGTGCCTCTATCGATAACCTGTTTTACGCTGAGAGATTACCCGCTCCAACCTTTGGTACGCCGGGGCTGTTGTGGTCGGCATTGACGCTAGCGGTCTTGACGCTACCGGTGGTGATTGTCACCACAGAAGAAGGTTTAACCCGTATTCCGAGTTCAGTTCGTCATGGCTCGTTAGCCTTGGGTGCAACACAGTTTGAGACCTTGTGGCGTGTGGTTTTGCCTATGGCTACCCCTGCGATAATCACTGGTTTGATTCTTGCGATTGCTCGCGCTGCGGGTGAGGTAGCACCATTGATGCTGGTGGGGGTCGTGAAATTAGCTTCGAGCTTACCGGTCGATGGGCAATTCCCTTACGTGCATTTAGACAGAAAGTTTATGCACCTAGGCTTCCACATTTACGATGTTGGATTCCAGACCTCGAATATCGAAGCTGCGCGTCCGTTAGTTTACGCGACTTCCTTCTTACTCGTGACGGTTATTGTCGGACTAAACTTAACAGCAATCAGTATTCGTAATAATCTGCGAGAGAAATACCGAACTTTAGGACAAGATTAAGCATGTTTAACTTTGATAATACATTAGGTTATGAGCCGCCATTGGATGTGCACAACCTGACGGATGAACAAACGGCTATCTCGATCGAGAACCTTAATCTTTTCTATGGTCAGGCTCAGGCGCTGCATGATATCACCATGCGTATCCCGAAAGGGCGCGTAACCGCATTCATCGGACCGTCCGGTTGTGGTAAATCCACATTGCTGCGCTGTATCAACCGTATGAACGATTTAGTCGAAGGTTGTAAGGTGACAGGTAAAGTACGTTTGCACGGGAAGAATGTGTACAACCCAAGTGTGGATGTGGCAACGCTGCGTCGCCGAGTAGGCATGGTATTCCAGCGCCCAAACCCATTCCCTAAGTCGATTTACGAAAACGTGGTTTACGGTCTTCGTTTACAAGGTGTGAAGAACAGTCGCATGTTGGACGATGCGGTCGAGCGTTCACTGCGTTCTGCGGCATTATGGGACGAAGTAAAAGATCGTCTACATGAAAACGCATTTGGACTTTCTGGTGGTCAGCAACAACGTTTGGTGATTGCTCGCGCCGTCGCGATTGAGCCAGAAGTACTATTATTGGATGAACCAACATCAGCGTTGGATCCAATCTCAACTTTAACTATTGAAGAGCTTATCAACGAGCTCAAGACTCAATATACTGTGGTTATCGTTACCCATAACATGCAGCAAGCGGCGCGCGTCAGTGACCACACTGCGTTCATTCATATGGGTAAGTTGATTGAATACTCGGATGCGGATTCGATCTTCACCTCTCCAATGAAGAAACAAACCGAAGATTACATTACCGGTCGTTACGGTTAAGCCGCGACCTTTCAAGGATTAAAAGGAAAGCCATGCACTTTGGACGTCACATCTCAGGACAATTTAACGTAGAGCTAGAATCGATTCGTACCCATGTACTCACCATGGGAGGCTTGGTAGAACAGCAGTTGTCGTATGCTATTCAAGCCTTGCACAAGGAAGACATCGAACTGGCGCGTAAAGTTGTGCGTGATGATCACAAAGTTAATGCGATGGAAGTGTCGATTGATGACGCTTGTACTCGCATCATTGCTAAGCGTCAGCCTACAGCAAAAGACTTACGCTTGATCATGGCTATCATTAAGACCATCACAGATCTTGAGCGCATTGGTGATGTTGCAACACGTATTGCCTATGTGGCGATTGAAAGCCCATCATCGAAAGAGCGCCAATTCCAAGTCTCGTTAGAGCCTTTATGCCGTCAAGCAATCCAAATGCTTCACCAAGTGCTCGATGCCTTTGCGCGTATGGACGTAGAAGCCGCAGCAGAAGTACACAAGCTTGATGATAAGTTGGATGCGGAATACGAAGCGGTGATTCGTCAGTTGATGACTTACATGATGGAAGACCCGAAAAACATTCCACATATTCTGCAAGTGATGTGGTCGGCGCGAGCCATTGAACGCGTGGGTGACCGTTGCCAAAATATCTGTGAATACATTATCTACTTCGTGAAAGGAAAAGATGTACGCCATCTAGGTGATCAAAGCATCGATGACGTACTGAAATAACCTTATAACCGCAGACCAAAACCCACAGAGAAATTGATTGCCGTATCGGTAAACGTGTGGGTTTTGTAGTCTTTAAAGATATCCAAATCCGCTCCTGCCCTGACTGAGAGAATCGGATTCACCTGATACACATAAGCACCACCGATGCTCAGTCCTGTCGTATCTCTTCTTTCTTCTTTGTTAGTCCCGTCATAACTGGCTATACCAAGGCGGCTTGAAAGCCCATTTGTGGCTGGTGGTCAAACATGTGTTGAAAACCAATGCGATAAGCATCGATGGTTTCATCAAAGTTTCCATTAGTGTAGGTCACTCGAGAGTAATCAAAATAGAGCGCATCAAAGCCAGCGACATCATTGGTGCCAAATTGAATACCAGCGCCACGAAACGAGCCAACTTTCACTTCTGGAGAAATAAATACACCAGAAGCTTGGGCTGAAAGCGGTGTGATAATCAGGGCAATAAGAGAAAGGGGGCGTTTCATAGTTCTACCTAAAAAGATGCCTTCCTTGGCAAATGGACTTACTGAATGAACGTGTGCTTACTTAAAGCTGATTTGGACACCAACGCCGCCAGCAACGTCAGATGAAGAATATTTGCCTGATGATTCGTAGTGGAAGGTACCTGATAAACTAACTTGGTCTGTTAGGCCGTAAGCACCGCCAACCGCGACCGCTTCTTTGCTACCTGAGAAGCCAACACCTGCACCGATGGCCAGTTCGCCATGAGTCGCATAAGGACGAGCGTTGGTGACAGCATGTAGACTTGCGCGAATACCATCCATTTGTTCTGCTTGTTGGTTTAGGCGGTAATCGTATTCTGCTGCTAAGCCTTCTAAATGGTTAAGACGATCGTCCGTCGGATTATTTTCGATAGGGTTTGATGGCAGCTGTGGCGTTGGACGATCCGGAACATGAGGAACGCCATTATCGACTTCTGGAAGCGTTGGATGTTCAGGTGCCGCTTCAATTGGTGGTGTTGGCGATGAATCTGGGCGTGGACGATCTGGCACACCAGGAACACCGTTATCAACTTCAGGCAAAACCGGTTGCTCTGGTACCCCTTGAATTGGGTTGGTTGGAGTGTCTGGGTTTGGGCGATCTGGAATATGGCCTGCGAATGAGCTTAAAGAAGCAAGAAGGGCACTAGCAGCAGTAAGCTTTACAAGTTTATTTGTCATGTCTGAACTCTCAATAAGTAAACGAGGAACAGCATCCTTACTGTAAGCAATCGCTCTTTCTAAATTCCCTTTGAAGCAGGGCTATCTTATTGAGAAGTATTTTTTATGACTAAGCAGGTCTAATTATTTTGGTGATAACAATTTCTTATCAGGTTAAGGCTTGTTAGCTTGTATTGTTAAACCTTGTTGGATAAGGCTAACGAGCCAACTGACGAGTGGATTATTCCGGTTTCTCACATGCATATGAGCGTGAATAGACTTCATTTGTGGTTGACCATCAATCGTGACGTCAACGGCTCTTAATCCCGGAAATTGCTCAACCGGAAGTAAATTGGAGTGAGGTAAATACATGTCCGTGTGTTTGACGACATCAAGTATTGCAGAGACCATTTCTGAGCGAAAGCCAATGCTGTGTTCAACGCCCATTTCGGTTAGAAGCTCAGACGCGTAACTGAACTTGTCGTTCCACCCTGGGGAAATCAAAGAAGCGATTGGGTATCCG
This sequence comes from Vibrio sp. B1ASS3, assembly GCF_905175355.1. Lineage (NCBI taxonomy): Bacteria > Pseudomonadati > Pseudomonadota > Gammaproteobacteria > Vibrionales > Vibrionaceae > Vibrio > Vibrio sp. B1ASS3. The sequence goes on along the minus strand of NZ_HG992742.1, from coordinate 3,337,310 downwards.
CCAAGATCATGAGGTTCAACATGAGCCTTGGTGATTGGGTGATCTTCACGGACAAAAATACGCCCTTTCAAATCCAATAGCTTCGGCGTGTAGATCTCTTTGTTGGTTAGAAGTAACTCGTAATTTACTCCCATCAGTGTTTCACCTTTCAAGATCTCATCAACCGTGCTGTTCGACCAACCAACTAATTCAAGTTGAGCGTTAGGGGCTAACGCTCTCATTTGTTCGAAGAGGAAACCGGGCAAGCAAGTCATCGTAATTGGTGCCAATGCAATTCGAATTTTGTTGTCCACTTCAGCAGGATCAAATTGATGAGAGCGATTAACTGCGGCTGCTAAACCATCGAGGTGCGGCGTAATATCGTTGGCGAGAGATTCGGCGAAAGGTGTCGGTTCAAGACCTGTTTTTACTTTTACAAACAGCTCGTCATCGAAGTGATTACGCAGCTTTTGTAGCGCTTGACTGATAGCAGGTTGAGAGACGAACAAGCGCTGAGAGGCTTTACGCATGTTCTTCTCTTGCATCAAAATCATAAAGGTCTTGAGCAGATTCAGGTCAAGGGTGTGAAACAGGTCTTTCGCCATGGTACATCTCTAATATTTGTCGGGTACGAAGGTTTGATCGTCGATAGGTGCACGAACATACCCTTCTTTGTTCAGTTCTGGCAGTTCAATCACCGGATGTTCGAGCTCTTCGTATTCTACTTGGCTGAGCAAGTGGCTGATACAATTCAAACGTGCTTTCTTTTTATCATCAGAAGGCACTACCCACCAAGGACAGTGTTTAGTGTCTGTGTAAGCAAACATTTTGTCTTTTGCCTCTGAATACTCTGCCCAGCGATTACGCGATTCCAAATCCATCGGGCTGAACTTCCAGCGTTTGATTGGGGTATTGATACGTTCTAGAAAACGCTTTTCTTGCTCTTCATCGGAGACCGAAAACCAGTACTTAATTAAGATGATGCCAGAGCGTTGCAGCATGCGTTCAAACTCCGGGCAAGAGCGGAGAAACTCTTCATATTGATCTGGGGTACAAAAGCCCATGACTTTCTCTACGCCAGCACGGTTGTACCAACTGCGGTCAAACAGCACGATTTCCCCAGCAGCAGGTAGGTGTGCCACATAGCGCTGGAAGTACCATTGTGTTTTTTCTTTCTCTGTTGGGGCGGGAAGGGCTGCGATACGGCAGACACGAGGGTTGAGTTTTTCAGTGATGCGTTTGATGGTGCCACCTTTGCCAGCGGCGTCACGTCCTTCAAAAAGTACCACGACTTTAAGCCCTTTGTGTTTGACCCACTCTTGGAGCTTAACCAACTCAATTTGCAGCTGTTCTAGTGCTTCTTCGTATTCCTTTTTCTTTAGTTTCGCCATGTTTCCTCTCGTCCTTAGTTATCAATATGTTAGCACTCAATAACTAAAGACGGGATTTGAAAGCGCTTAATTGAGAGCTGTTACCATGTTCGCGATAGCATCGGTGTTGGTGACAGGAATCGAAAAGTCATCCACATCGGCAGCGCCCATTTTGCTTTGCTCGGCAATAAAGGTCATGTGACTAGGGCGAGTTGTCTTGCCAGATAAATGCACTTCGGTGACTTTGGCTTGCTCAACGATCTGGCCAACATTGTCCGCATTCACACCGGCGCCCGCCATGATCGCAATGCGTCCTTGCGCTTGCTCAACTAAGGCTTTAAGCACATCGATACCTTGCGGTGCAGAAGGTGCAAGGCCGGAAGTCAAAATACGTTCACAGCCTAAGCTGATCACTTCTTCCAAAGCTTTTTCAGCGCCACGACACTGGTCAAAGGCACGATGGAAAGTCACGCCTAAGCCAAGCGCTTGAGCAAATTCACACAGTGCCGTTGCGTACGGCATATGAATGTCGCCGTCTTGAGTGAGCACGCCGAGCACGACACCATTCAAGCCTGCTTGTTTAGCGGCTTCAATATCCCAACGCATCATTTCGATCTCTTCCTCACTGTAGAAGAAGTCGCCTTGGCGAGGGCGAATCATCGCGTAAACCGGAATAGTAGAGCGTTTAGCTGCTTGCTGCATAAAGCCATAACTTGGGGTTAAGCCACCCAAAGCAAGTGAAGAGCAGAGTTCGATGCGGGTTGCACCGCCAGCAATTGCGTTGTGGAGAGATTCAATGTTATCAATACAGACTTCAAGTTGAGTATTCACGAGGTTGTCCTGAATTATTGTAATTACAGCAAATACTAGCAGGACGAAAGGGGAGAATCTGTACTGAGACCGAGGGAAATAGAGGTAAACTTTTTGCGTGATGCTTGCCTCTTTTGCTTTTCCAAAGCGCAAATAAAAAGAAAGCCCAGAGCGAACTCTGGGCTTTTTTATGACTTTACTTAGACTGATTGGCGTTTGCGGTTTTTCCGCTATAGCTTTTTGCTTTATATATACATCCAACCAACACGCCCGTTGAGCTTGGGCGGCAGTGTCTATTACTTGCTTAGGTCGTCTGCGTGCTCAGATAGGAACGCTGCAACACCTTTTGGAGATGCGTCCATACCTGCTTTACCTTCTTCCCATTGTGCAGGACATACTTCGCCGTGCTTCTGGTGGAAGTTTAGTGCATCAACCATGCGTAGCATTTCGTCGATGTTACGACCTAGTGGTAGGTCGTTAACTACTTGGTGACGTACAAGACCGTCTTCATCGATTAGGAAAGAACCACGGAAAGCAACGCCTGCTTCTGGGTGCTCTACATCGTACGCTTTACAGATTTCGTGCTTAACGTCAGCAACTAGAGGGTATTTAACTTGACCGATACCGCCATCTTCGATAGCAGTGTTACGCCATGCGTTGTGAGAGAACTGAGAATCGATAGAAACACCGATTACTTCAACACCTTTAGCTTGGAAATCAGCTAGACGGTTGTCGAATGCGATTAGCTCAGATGGGCAAACGAAAGTGAAATCTAGTGGGTAGAAGAATACTACTGCTTTCTTACCTTTAGTGAATTCTGCAAAGTTGAAGTTTTCAACGATTTCGCCGTTACCTAGAACAGCTGCTGCAGTAAAGTCAGGGGCTTGACGACCTACTAGTACCATTTTTTTGCTCCTAAAAATTTTGGTTTGCTCCAAACCTACATTCAGTTATTTAGGTTTGGTCCGTGTTTGTGCGAGACAAACTATAGTACAGATTGTAGTATTGAAAAAAGCGAAATAAATAGATTGAGTTCATCGAAAAAAGCGATAACACCGAAACTATTATCTCGATCACTGGAACAGCAATAGATACAAATAGAATTATGAATAAATGGCCTAGCTTGAAGCAGTTACACTATTTGGTCACTCTGCACGAAACTCGACATTTTAGTGATGCTGCTGAGCGTTGTTTTGTCAGTCAATCTACCTTAAGTAAAGGCATCCAAAACCTTGAAGAGTTGATTGGTTGCCCGCTCTACGAAAAGAAAGATAAAAAAAGCCCATTGGTTTTCACCCAAGCTGGTGAGATGGTGGTGCAGCATGGTCGAGAACTTCTCGCCAAAGGGCAAGATCTTGTTGAGCTGGGGCGTTTATGCCAAGGCGATGATATGGAAGGGCAGCTTAAAGTAGGCTGTATTCCGACCATTGCTCCTTTCTTATTGTGCGACCTTGTCCAAGAGGTGAACTACCGCTTCCCTCAATTAAACCTTCTATTAAGAGAAGATACGACGACTAACTTGCTGCAAGCACTTCGCCATGGTGAGTTGGACGTGTTGATTCTGGCTCTGCCAGTAGAAATAGAGGGAATGGAAAGTCGAGTGGTGGGGCAAGACCCATTCCGTATGGTGATCAGCGCCAATCAAGCGGATTCCGTACCTGTACCGATCCGTTATGCAGACTTGCCAGATGAATCCGTCTTCTTGTTAGAGAAAGAGCACTGTCTTACAGAGCACGCGGTTTCAGCATGTAAGCTAACGGACAAAGAGAAGATCAACCCATTCACCGCAACCAGTCTTCATACCTTAGTGCAGATGGTGGCGAATGGTCTGGGCACCACGTTTATTCCGCAAATGGCGATTGATCATGGTTTGCTACATAACCAGAACTTAGTGGTAATCGACCCTCCCGGCCAGCAAGCGTATCGCGATATTGGTTTGGTTTGGCGTCCGAGCTCGTCACGATCAAACACTTTCAATCAATTGGCAGAAGTCGTCTCTGAACTGCTTTAGCTATTAGTATTAGCCTGCTACTCCCGATCTAATATCAAAAAGCGCACTAGAAATAGTGCGCTTTTTAGCATTTTATTCTGCGCGTGAACTTTGACTTGTAAAATTTTACAGATGAACTTTCATGAAGCTTTCATAAAATAGTGAAATTTCACAATGTTAATTTTACACAACTGCCTGTGTAACGCGTTTAAGTCGCGTTTAATTTCCTCTTCCTAGCCCTTGTGAATACAAGGATTTTTCTCCTGCCTTACTATTCATACGCTTGTTTGAATTCAAAAATAACCTGTAAAATTAATGTAATTTAATTACGTAATAACTTACAAATCGAACCCAAAAATCAAACACTTGTTTGATACCGAATAAAACTTTGAATTTAACGTTTTGTTTACTTGAGGGGTTTCGCTTAAACCTTTGTTGAGTTAGCTTAATTAAAGGCTTGTAAGACTTATGTCTAGATTGAAAAAGCAATTCAGGTTGCGCAAGGTATAGACACAACGAAGCGAAGTGAACACCAAATCGAAGGATGTAATTTGTTGTTCATAACTTACAAATGTAGCTTTAGGCTGACTGCCCAAGATGGATAAAGCACGTTAAGGATGAATGATTATGCTTGCTCAGACAGAACAAAAAACGCAACAACTAAAGCAAACCCAAGGCATGCTTGAGGTGAATGGAGTCGTTGCTCCTGAACATCAAGCAATTTTCCCTGTTGAAGCCCAAACCTTTTTATCTCTATTGTGTGAAAAATTTGCCGGACGTGTTGAACAGTTGCTGGAAGCACGAGAAGAGAAGCAAGCACGCATCGACGCTGGTGAACTGCCAGACTTTCTACCAGAGACACAAGACATTCGTGAAGGAAGCTGGAAGATCCTTGGAATCCCGCAAGATCTGCAAGATCGCCGAGTGGAGATTACAGGACCGACTGATCGCAAGATGGTGATTAACGCACTGAATGCGAATGTAAAAGTGTTCATGGCAGACTTCGAAGATTCGATGTCCCCTGCGTGGAGTAAAGTGCTGGATGGTCAAATCAACCTGCGCGACGCTGTTAATGGCACCATCAGTTACACCAACCCTGGCAATGGCAAACACTATCAGCTGGCAGAAGACCCAGCGGTGTTGATCTGCCGTGTTCGCGGACTGCATCTAAAAGAAAAACACGTAACGTGGCACGGTCAGATCATTCCAGGTGCGCTATTCGATTTCGCTCTGTACTTCTACAACAACTACAAAGCGCTACTGAAAAAGGGAAGCGGTCCTTACTTCTACATTCCGAAACTGCAATCGCATCATGAAGCTAAGTGGTGGAGCGAAGTGTTCCATTTCACCGAAGAGTATTTCGGTTTGGATACTGGCACCATCAAAGCGACAGTGCTGATTGAAACCTTACCAGCCGTATTCGAAATGGATGAGATTCTGTTCTCTCTGAAAGAGCACATCGTTGGTTTGAACTGCGGTCGCTGGGATTACATCTTTAGCTACATCAAAACACTGAAAAACCACCCAGATCGCGTACTTCCGGATCGCCAAGTAGTGACGATGGACAAACCATTCCTCAACGCCTACTCAAGATTATTGGTGCGTACTTGTCATAAACGTGGCGCATTTGCGATGGGCGGCATGGCAGCCTTTATTCCGGCTAAAGACCCACAAGAAAACCAAAAAGTACTGGATAAGATCCACAACGATAAATCGCTAGAAGCTAACAATGGTCATGACGGTACTTGGGTTGCTCATCCGGGGTTGGCAGACACCGCAATGGAAGTGTTCAGTGCCACACTGGGGCAGCGCACCAACCAATTGGATGTGAGCCGCTCAGAAGACGCACCAATCACCGCCGCAGAGTTACTTGAACCGTGCGAGGGTGAACGCTCAGAAGAGGGTATGCGTCATAACATCCGCGTTGCGTTGCAATACATTGAAGCTTGGATCTCTGGCAACGGTTGTGTGCCGATTTACGGACTGATGGAAGACGCAGCAACGGCAGAAATCTCCCGTGCCTCTATCTGGCAATGGATTCAACACGGCAAGTCGCTCGACAACGGATTGAAGGTCACTAAAGAGCTGTTCGAACTCTATCTGAAAGAAGAGATTGAAGTCGTGAAGCAAGAAATTGGCGAGCAGCGTTACCAAGCAGGTCGATTTGAAGAAGCAGCAGACTTGATGGCAAGGCTCACCACCAGTGATGAACTGACCAACTTTTTAACCATTCCAGGTTATGACTACTTGGATTAACCCAAAGATTTAGAACACTCAATTTATTTAACTAATACATTTTTATTTAACCAATACGTGAAGGATTCGAGGCAGATAAGGATGTACTGCCTGAGAACGGAAAACTCAACGCACATGCACAAGTGCACATTATAAGAGGGATAGACCAATGACTAACTTAACTCGCCGCCAACAAATTGAAGCTCTGGAAAAAGATTGGGCAACCAACCCACGCTGGAAAAACGTAAAGCGTACTTACACAGCAGAAGAAGTGGTAGAACTGCGTGGCTCTATGGTGCCTGCGAACACAATCGCACAACGTGGTGCTGACAAACTTTGGTCACTGGTCAACGGTAGTTCAAAGAAAGGCTACGTAAACTGTCTTGGTGCACTGACGGGTGGTCAAGCCGTACAGCAAGCAAAAGCAGGTATTGAAGCTATTTACCTATCAGGTTGGCAGGTAGCGGCGGACAACAATACCGCTTCGACGATGTACCCAGATCAATCTCTGTACCCAGTAGATTCTGTACCATCGGTAGTAAAACGTATCAACAACTCATTCCGTCGTGCAGACCAAATTCAGTGGTCAGCAGGTAAGTCGCCAGAAGACGAAGGCGGTATTGATTACTTCCTACCAATCGTAGCGGATGCGGAAGCAGGCTTTGGTGGTGTATTGAACGCTTACGAGCTAATGAAATCGATGATCGACGCAGGTGCGGCAGGTGTTCATTTTGAAGACCAACTGGCATCCGTGAAGAAGTGTGGTCACATGGGCGGTAAAGTACTGGTTCCAACTCAAGAAGCAGTGCAAAAACTGGTCGCGGCTCGCCTAGCAGCGGACGTTGCTGGTACGACAACACTAGTAATCGCACGTACCGATGCAAACGCAGCAGACCTACTAACATCTGACTGTGACCCATACGATAAAGACTTCATCGAAGGTGAGCGTACTCAAGAAGGTTTCTACCGTGTACGTGCAGGTATCGACCAAGCTATCTCTCGTGGTCTAGCTTACGCGCCATATGCGGATCTAATCTGGTGTGAGACAGCAACGCCATGTCTAGAAGAAGCACGCAAGTTTGCAGAAGCGATTCATGCAGAGTACCCAGACCAACTGTTGGCATACAACTGTTCGCCTTCATTCAACTGGGAGAAGAACCTAGACGCAGAAACCATTGCTAAGTTCCAACAAGAACTGGCTAACATGGGCTACAAGTACCAGTTCATCACGCTAGCGGGTATTCACAACATGTGGTTCAACATGTTCGAACTGGCACACGCTTACGCACAAGGCGAAGGCATGCGTCATTACGTTGAGAAAGTTCAGCGTCCTGAGTTCCAAGCGGCAGAAAAAGGTTATACCTTCGTAGCTCACCAACAAGAAGTGGGTACAGGTTACTTCGATAAGATGACTAACACGATTCAAGGTGGTAACTCTTCAGTGACTGCATTGACGGGGTCAACCGAAGAAGACCAATTCTAAGAATCCCTAGCCATTAGTACCGCATCTAGTGAGCCATAATACGCAGGCTTTGGCTCACTAGACTTTGGGTATGGATATTCTGTTTAGGCATAAACTTTGACATGCTTTTGAGCGGCTTTCGCCGCTCTTTTTTACTTAAAGCTTAAAGAAGTTCAACAGCTCTTTTTGTTTCACTGCCAGATTAGATAGCTCGTCACTGGCTCGTTTACTGTCTTCGATACCGGATACGTTTTTGTTCACCAGATCAAACGCTTGAGATACATTTTCTGAGATGTCTTGAGTAACACCTGACTGCTCCTCTGATGCTGTTGCCACTTGTGTATTCATATCTGAAATCAGTGACACGGAGTCGGTGATTGAAGAAAACGCAGAGCGAAGCTGTTCGCTGTATTTACGTGAATCTTCTGCAAGGGTTAAGTTAGACTGCATATATTGATTAGCGTCTTTAGCTTGGGCTTGTAAGCGCGAAATGATCTCTTGGATATCAACCGTCGATTGTTGCGTTTTCGCTGCTAATGAACGGACTTCATCTGCTACCACCGCAAAGCCTCGACCTTGCTCACCTGCACGGGCAGCCTCAATTGCTGCATTCAACGCGAGTAGATTGGTCTGCTCTGAAATGGAATTAATCACTTCAACCACCGTACCGATCTCAACCGAGTACTCTTGCAATTGATTAACGATCTTCGACGTTTCTTCAATCGAACTATCGACTTTCTGTGAGACCTCGTCGGAAGAGTCTAGAATTCGGCCGCCTTCAACCACATTATTCGTCGCATCGTTAGCGGCTGTTTCTGCGTTTGCCGCATTTTGGCTCACCTCTGAAGCTGTGCTTGATAGCTCATTGATGGCGGTTGCGATCTGTTCAACTTGGCTTAGCTCTTGTTGAGCATTATTTTCCGTTTCAGTCATGATGCCAGTTAAGGACATAGATGAAGAGGAAACGTTATCAGATATTTGATGGAAGCCTTCGATGATTCGGCGTAGCTCTTGGCGCATCTGTAGAATATTGGCGTAGATGCCAGTTTCATTACCAGTGGTGGTGATTTGAGTAGAGAGGTTACCAGAGGCCACTTCAGCAACCATTTCTTGGATCTGGCTAGGCTCCCCACCAACCACTTTCAGCACGCTACGATAGATAGCGACAGCGATACCCATTGCACTGATGATCACTATGATAGAAAGAACAATCAAGGTCACTTGCGCACTGGCAAAGCGTTCGACCATTTCAGGGCCGACGGAGTCTTGCGTATCCTTGGTGGCGAGTTTTATCTCTTCGATTGTTCGTGCAGCGGAGGCCCCCATCACATCCAAGGTTCCAGAGATAATCTCATTACGGTCGTTGATGGTTTGAACCACTTCGGCAAAGGTAGTTTGATATTGTTCGAAAGATTGTTGAAATGCTTTTAGGTTTGAAATTTGTTGCGCTGATATCAGCTGAGACTCAACTTTATTGGACAGCTCGGCAACCCGTGAAAACTCTTTTTCTGCTCGCTCAGCATCACTTTGCGAATTACTGGTTAGAAACTTAGATGCGTAGAGGCGAGACAGCAATAAGTGTTGTTGTAAGGTGCCTGCGCTGATTGCCACGTCTAAGTCATCTTCAGTTGCCGCTCGGTTCATAATCTCCGTTACCGACTTACGCATATTTAGGCCAGCAGGGTCGAGTTGATCCTTAACTAATGCATTGCGTTGGTTGACTAACTGGATGACCTGATTAAAGCTGTCTTTATATTGCTTGAGCTGATTTTCAATCGAGACAAAATCTGATTTATGTAAATCGTCTAGGTGTGAGTCAAGGACGCCTTCAATTAAGCTGATTGAGGTGGTGATGCGCTTATCTAGCTCTGCAATATTCGCGGTGTCATTATTTTTAATGTATTTAAGCGCTGCGAGGCGAGCCTCTAGAATATTGGCTTGAATTCTACCGGTGGAAACACTAGTTAATGCAAGAGCTCGATAGGTGTTGAAACCGTCACTTGATTGATAAAAGCGCAGTGAAGCAACGACGGAAATGATCAAAATTAGGCCTAGGATTACCCCAAACCCTAGAGTTAATAGTTTTTTAAGGCTCATACCAATGTCCCTGTTTGGCTTAGGTGAGAATTAGGTTTGAACTGACGATATGTACAACTTGATTGATATAATTATAAGTAAATTATAATGGGGATATTTGGATTCTGCTGATTTTGAAACAAGGAAATCAAAATAAGTCAATAGGTTAGAAGGTAAGTGGTTGAAGATATAGGGAAATTGCTGACATTAACGCAGTAGATATCAGCAATTTATGGAGTTAATGGCCAAGATAAGAGAGCAGTCGTGAGCGATCGGGTAATGCACTCATTGCGCCTTTTTTCGTGGTTGCCAATGCGCCGCAGACATTGCCCCAACGAACCGCTTCAATTATTTTAGCTTCTTGCTGCCAATCATCATTCTGCGAGAGGAAGGCAAGTAAGCCACTGACAAATGCGTCTCCAGCTCCTGTCGTATCGACAACGTTGACAGGTATGGAATCGATCTGGTGTTGCTGACCGTTAACGATCGCTAGTGCGCCATTTTCTCCTAGGGTGATGAGTACCAGTGGAATCGAGTATTGAGCTAGCTCTGTTAACCCTTCATCAAGAGATGAAGTCTCCGTTAAATAGAGCAGCTCTTCTTCTGAAAACTTAACCACGTCGGCCAGTTTTATCGCACTCATCACAACGGGACGAATTTCTTGCGGCTGCTGCCACACTTCATAACGTAGTGACAAAGCCGTTTGTCTCTTTCAGTGCTTTCATTGCTGCTAAGGTCGTTGAGCGACTTGGCTCGTTGGCAAGGGCAATCGAACAGCAGTGAAGCCACTGTTTTGCCTCAAATGAGGGGATATCAACTAGCTGAGTGAATTGGTCTGCACTTGGCTTGACCATAAAGGTAAACGAACGCTCGCCTTGATCGTCCAGGTCAACAATCACGGTTGAGGTTCGTTGCTCAGGGTCGAGTTTGAGGCTTGTTGTATCAACATTTTCTTTGTTAAGCACATTCGCCATAAATCGGCCCAGAGGATCATCTCCGACTCGGCCAAAAAAGGCACAATTACCACCCAGGCGTGCAATACCGACGGCGACGTTAGCTGGTGCGCCACCTGGGCATTTTAGGTAGGTATGGTCGCTATCTGGAATCAGATCCACCACAGCATCACCGGTGAGCCAAACTTTGTTCATGATTCGTTCCTTACAAAGGCGCCCATCGGAGCATAGCAAGATGGGCTAGGTCATTGGTGCACCTAGGGGGCGGTGCACCAACGAATTTATGGTTGTTGACTATTTTTTACCGGGTTGTAGATGCGAGTCAGGACAAAAGCGGTCGCAAACGCACTCGCAATAACCGTTAGATAGCCTAAAACTGCTGTTAATGATTGCGAGTAAAGTAAGATACCCGGAATGAAGGTGATGCCCATACCAGTTGCACTGATGTTTAGCACGTAAGTCACTAAGCCACCCACGGCGCCACCGGCCATACCAAACATAAACACTTTGCCGTATTGAAGGTTTACACCAAAGAGTAGCGGTTCAGTGATACCAAACAGTGTCGACATAGAGGCGCTGTAAGCATTACCTTTCTTGATCTTGTCTTTTAGTAGCGTTGCCACCGCGATAGCTGCACCAAATTGACCAGCCATTGAAGCCGTACCTAGTGGCTGAAGTGGGTTTACACCTGTTTCATTCAGTAGGCCGATTTCAATTACACCTAGTGCGTGGTGCAAACCTGTGATAACGATCATCTGCTGTACAGCACCATAAAGGATGTAACCTAGACCAAGTGGTAGGTCGAGAGCCATGCGCACCAGTGATGTACAGCCGTGTTCAATGGTTTGTAGGATTGGGCCAAAGCCGAACAGGATGACGAACACAGCAATAGTGATGGTCAAAAATGGCGTAAAGACTAAGTCCATACTGGCTGGAATAAAGCGGCGTAGGTTGCGCTCTAAGTAAGAGGCAAACCAACCAGCAAAGATTGCAGGTAGTACCGTACCTTGGTAACCGACCAGTGGGAAGTTGATACCAAGCAGATTGACCATCATCGGCTCTGCACCACCATTGGCGACCACCCAAGCATTAGGCAGTTGCGGTGCAACCATCATCAAGCCCACAACAATGGCGATAATGGCATTGCCTCCAAATTTCTTTGCCGCAGAATAAGCGATTAAAACGGGTAAGAAGGCAAAGGCGGTGTCGGTCAGCATGCTAAACAGCGCAAGTGTCTCTGGTGAGAAGTTAACGCCTGAGTGCAGCATCATGCCACGTAAACCCATCAATAAGCCGGTGGTGACCAGCGCTGGGATCAGCGGGATCAAAATATCAGCTAGAGTACGAACGATTTTTTGGCTTGCTGTCATATCGGCAAACGCGTCCTTTTTGAAGTCGCTAGTTTCAAACTCGCCACCCAAGGCACGCTTGAGCGAATCATAGACATGAGAAACTTTGCCAGTACCAATAATGAACTGGTGTTGGCCTGACTGATAAAAGTAACCGCTGATTTGGTTAATCTCTTTGGCTTTATCAGTATTGACCTTGTCATTGTCTTTAAGGATGAGGCGCAGGCGCGTAGCACAATGCTCAGCGTTGCGGATGTTGTCTAGGCCCCCGATACTATCCAGTATCTCGTTTACGGTAGCGTCATAATTCATTCTGTTCACCACTTTATTATATTGTAAGGTAGGTTAGCTGGGTATCGAGGTCTGCACCTTTTTCAGTCGATATAGTTAGCTGGTGGTTTTCTTGCTCAGGGAAGAAAAGACAGGTAAATACATCTCGGCCATCATTAATATAAATTTCAATAATGCTTTGATCGCAAATTAAATGAATATTATTAATGTCGTAGTCTGTTTGGTGTTGACGTTTATTTCCATACTCCCAATCTTGGGTATGATGGTCATATAACGCTCTATCTAAAGTAATGGTGTTATTATTGATAGTCAGCGTTAACTCTTTACCACTTTGTGTGTTCAAAGAAATGGTTATATTCTTCTCATTAGATAAGTTATTAACTTCTAGAGAAAAAGATAAACTTTCTAGTTCAACTCCTTGATGTTTTGATTGATATCCATTTTGTTTTATTAATGAATCGGAATTAATAATGCTTGGTCGTTGAATTAATCGACTATTTTCAACGGCTAGTTCTCTAGTGAGCGTCAAGCAGTTAATCCAACCCTGTTGTTCGCTAGGCAAGTGGTCATCTGTCCCTGCCCACGCAATCAGTGTTTGTTTTTCTGGTGCATTGGCCATGGTTTGCGGCGCATAGAAATCAAAACCGCGGTCGAGTTCATCCCAATGGTTGACGGTGAACGTGAGCTGATCGAAATCCACTCGGCCCAAGCAGTAAATAACATTGAACTTGTTATGGAATCGGGTTCCATCAGCCGTCACGCCTTGTGGAGAAAAGATCAGTACATCATGACCATCGACTTCCAGAAGATCAGGGCACTCATACATGTAGGCATCAAGAAAGTCGCCATTGACTTGAATATCCAGCGTCCCTTTGAGTTCCCAGTTGAGCAAGTCAGCCGATTGGTACACGATGATCTCACCACTTAAATCGGACTCTCGCTGAGCGCCTAGCAGCATAAAGTAGCGGCTACCACGTTTAACGATTTTTGGATCGCGCACATGGCCGGTGTAGCCAACTGGTACCGATTCAATCACCGGATTTAGAGCGTGCTTAGTCACCTGATTGTTTTTATCTAAGATCGCTAAACATTGGTTGGCATCGCGTTCATCACCGCGCTTAACATTACCGGTGTAGAATAGGTAAGAGCAGTCATTTTCAACCATAGCGCCACCTGAATAAGCACCATGAGACTCATAACTTTCTAATGGGGTTACTTTTGAACCATGCTCTGTCCAATTTAATAAATCATCAGAGGTTAAATACATCCAATGTTTCATTCCATGGTAAGTATCAAATGGAAACCATTGGTAAAATAAGTGATATTGGTTATTAAAATAACAAAAACCATTGGGGTCATTTAATAACCCGTGTGGTGGGCTAATATGAAATAATGGGCGAAATAAAGTGTTTGATTTTATTTCTTCAAACTTTTTATTATCTAATGCCGTTGCCGTGTTGATGGTTTTATATTTTTGTTCTTGCACGTTACTTACCTAATAACCTTGGGTTGAAGAAATCATAGAGAGCTTGATAAGGGGTGAAAATAGCGCCGCACTTTTATTCACTCAATTTGACGGCATTTTGAACAAATAGAGAATAGGTTGTGATGTAACACAAAGTCTTGTTACATGATGAGGGTTAATATATGACGTCGATTTATAGAAAGTTTGGATGAAAGAGCAATGACGATTCGTGATGTAGCCAAAAAGGCAGGAGTCTCTATTGCTACGGTGTCTAGAGTGCTTAATGGTAGTGAGCGTGTTTCTGTTGAAGCACAGCAAGCGGTAGAGTTGGCGATGACAGAGCTGAATTATCAAAAGCCTCCGCAGAAGCGCAAAAAGCCAACCAAACTGTTTGCCGTCATTGTGCGCAATATGTCTAACCCGTTTTTTTCACAACTGGTCGATGTATTGGAAGAGGAAGCGTACAAGCATGGCCGCAGCTTACTGTTGTTTAATAGCCGCAATAACCTTCAGCTAGAAAAGACCTTTTTGTCTGAGTGTATTAATCACAAAGTGGATGGGGTATTTCTTGTCCCTCGATCACTGAAAGAGGAACACTTAGCGCCATTGAAAGCGTTGCCTTTTCCGGTGGTATTGCTGACAGCAACCGCACCCGGCACCATTAGTATTGGTACTCATCATCAGCATGGCGGAGAGCTAGCTGCGAAACACTTTGTTCAGCAGGGCTATCGGAAGCTGGGTTACATCGGAGCCAGTGATACAAAGTCTGATCGACTGATCGGTTATCAAAACGAGTTGTCTAGGCTAGGGAAAGAGTTGCCAATGGAATCGGTTCTTGCTCCGTATGATTCCGACTCTTTACGTGATTACATTGAAAGGTGGATCACTCAAAACAATCAGCCTATCGAGGCAGTGTTTTGCTCCGATGATATTTCTGCCAGCCATTTGCACAATGCACTGCAAGAGCAAAAGGTGAGTCATAGGGTCGACATCATAGGTTTTGATGACACCTTTATTGCTCAGTCTCTTGGTTTCTCAAGTATTAAACAGCCAATTAGAAAAATTGCTTTATTGGGTTTTGATATGATGATTGAAGCGATTCAGCAAGGAGAGTTGGCGCAGCGCTTGGTGCTACTAGAGCCTACGTTGTCGGTTAGAAGTCACCCTTCATTGCAAGCGGTGTCTCGTCGACCTGAAATCTTGCGTAACGATTAGCAAGCATCATCACGCTATCAAGAGCTACATATTTATAGGGGCAGTTGATTTAGCGTGATGACATCGATGTGATTAATCGACTTCCTCGGGCTCAACTTCTTCTTGAAGCTCAAGCAAGTTAATCGCAATCGCGACAAAGTCACTATCTGTAATGATGCCAACTAAATGACCTTTCTCCACCACAGGCAAGCAACCGACTTTATGTTTTTGCATGTAAATCGCACTTTCCTTTAGGCCAGCTTGCGGGGAAACCGACATTACGCTGGTTTTCATCACATCGAAAAGTGGCGTGTTGAGTGTGTAAGACTGGCTTTCTGGGAGCTTTTGTAAGCTGGATTCTTGAGCGGAGAGTACATCTCGCTGAGATACGACGCCGAGTAGTTTTCTATCTGAGTCAATGATTGGAACGTGGCGAATATCGAGCGCTTCCATCATGCTTTTTGCATCGGCGAGATTGTGAGAGCGAAGAAGCGTATGAGGGTTACGCGTCATCATTTCTTCTACCTTAATCATGGCTGCCTCCTGAGTTATTATTCTTTGCTCTTTAAATATAGTAATTTTCTTCGACTGAGTTTGAGAGCTAAACCTGTTTTTACTGCTATAACCGCGACTTTTTTGCGGTAAATCAACTGGCGAATAATTCAGCACAAAAATAGATGCGCTTTAGAGCAAAACAGCGCAAATGATTACAATAATTCACATCTCTTTTCTTGCTATTGCTCGCACGGACAATATACTAGTCGGCTGCGAAAAACTCGTCGTCTGTTTGTGACAGAATCAGTTCGACTTCCATCACGACATAAGAAACCACGACTAAAGATTAGTAACATGCAAGTATCAGATTTTCACTTTGATTTACCCGATGAGCTTATTGCTCGTTACCCTCAGCCAGAGCGCACTGCAAGCCGTTTACTGCAAATGGATGGCAACAGCGGTGAGCTAACCGATGGCACGTTTACCGATGTACTAGATCAAGTACAACCGGGTGACTTAGTGGTATTCAACAATACTCGAGTGATTCCTGCACGTATGTTTGGTCGCAAAGAGTCAGGCGGTAAGCTTGAAGTGCTTGTAGAACGAGTACTTGATGAGAAGAGTATTCTAGCGCACGTTCGCTGCTCTAAATCTCCAAAGCCAGGCTCGACTATTTTTATCGGTGAGAACGACGAATATTCAGCGGAAATGGTGGCTCGTCATGATGCACTATTCGAGCTGAAGTTTAACGCAGAACAAAACGTATTAGCGGTACTGGAAGAGATCGGTCACATGCCACTTCCACCTTACATTGACCGCCCAGATGAAGACTCTGATAAAGAGCGTTACCAAACGGTTTATAATGAAAAGCCGGGTGCAGTAGCTGCTCCAACAGCAGGTCTTCATTTTGATGAACCTTTGCTTGAGAAGATCAAAGCCAAAGGCGCTGAGTTTGCGTATGTGACTTTGCACGTTGGTGCAGGTACTTTCCAGCCAGTAAAAGTGGATGATATCCATGAGCACCACATGCACGCTGAGTATGTTGAAGTACCTCAGGAAGTCGTCGATGCAATTAATGCGACGAAAGCGCGTGGTGGCCGTATTATCGCAGTGGGTACAACATCGGTACGTTCGCTAGAAAGCGCAGCGCAAGATGCGATTAAGAAGGGAACAGTGTTGGTTCCTTTCTTTGGTGATACCGAGATCTTCATCTACCCAGGCTACGAATATCAGTTAGTGGATTGTCTAATCACTAACTTCCACCTGCCAGAGTCAACGCTAATCATGTTAGTGAGCGCTTTTGCAGGTTATGACAATACAATGAACGCGTATAAGCACGCTGTAGAGAACAAGTACCGCTTTTTCTCGTATGGCGATTCAATGTTCATCAAAAAGAAAACTGTATAGATTACTTTGAGAGATTCCTGACATCTCGTACCTCGATTCAGGAATGACAAACGTTGGCTTTGAGAGCCTAATATGTCATTCGATGAATGAGGCACTCAAACTCCGTCATTCCATAGAGTGAGCGAGTAGGGAATCTCTTATGTTCAGCATTGAGCTGAACGCAAACAATTTACGAGTGCTAGCAGTAAGCTAGGAAGCAGAATAATCAGTTATTCTGCATCTCGCATGGAAGGCGACCGCTCCTCATAGAGCTAAAAGCTCTGAACTTAATGTCAGACTGTTTCTCTGACAACCGGAGGCTTCGTGAAGTTAAAATTCGATCTTAAGAAAAAAGACGGTGTTGCGCGTCGTGGTCAACTGACCTTTGAACGTGGCACAGTTCAAACACCAGCATTCATGCCGGTAGGTACTTACGGTACTGTTAAAGGTATGACTCCTGAAGAAGTAAAAGGCACAGGTGCTGAAATTCTTCTTGGTAACACGTTCCACCTATGGCTACGCCCGGGTCAGGAAGTCATGAAAATGCACGGTGACCTGCACGATTTTATGAACTGGCAAGGTCCTATTCTTACTGATTCAGGCGGTTTCCAAGTATTCAGTCTAGGTAAGATGCGTACTATCACTGAGCAAGGTGTACATTTCCGTAACCCTGTAAACGGTGACAAGATCTTCATGGACGCTGAAAAGTCGATGGAAATCCAAAAGGACCTAGGTTCTGACATCGTAATGATCTTCGACGAGTGTACGCCATACCCAGCGACACACAACGAAGCGAAAAAATCGATGGAAATGTCACTACGTTGGGCACAACGCTCACGTGATCACTTCGATAAGCTAGAAAACCCGAACAACCTATTTGGTATCGTTCAAGGTGGTGTTTACGAAGATCTACGTGATGTGTCTATCAAAGGCCTGACGGAAATCGGCTTTGATGGTTACGCAGTTGGTGGCCTTGCAGTAGGCGAACCGAAAGAAGACATGCACCGTATTCTTGAGCACACATGTCCACAACTTCCAGAAGACAAGCCTCGTTACCTAATGGGCGTAGGCAAACCGGAAGATTTGGTTGAAGGTGTTCGTCGTGGTATCGACATGTTTGACTGTGTAATGCCAACGCGTAACGCGCGTAATGGTCACCTGTTTGTGACTGGTGGTGTGATCAAGATCCGTAATGCGAAACATAAAACGGATACAACTCCGCTAGATCCGCATTGTGACTGTTACACTTGTCAGCACTACAGCAAATCGTACCTTCACCACCTAGAGCGTTGTAACGAAATCCTAGGTGCTCGTCTGAACACTATCCACAACCTGCGCTACTACCAGCGTCTGATGGAAAGCATTCGTAAGGCGATTGATGAAGATCGTTTCGATGAGTTCGTTACTGAGTTCTATGAGCGTCGTGGTCGTGAAGTACCACCGCTGGCAAAAGAGCAGTAATTGACAGATTAAAAGAATTAAAGCCTTTGGCATGTTGCCAGAGGCTTTTGCTAATAAAGTAGGCTAACGTACGTTATTTTTGAGAAGGTGATCTCTATTACTCACTCTCAAACTTGAATCTAAATTACGAAAGCCCAACTTGTTGGATTATCAATAAAATATAATGAGGATGTTTTAATGTTTATTTCTCAAGCTCACGCAGCAGCAGAAGGCGCACCAGCAGGCGGCGGTTTTGAAATGCCAATCATGCTAGGCATGTTCGCGGTGATCTTCTACTTCATGATCTACCGTCCACAATCTAAGCGTGTTAAAGAACACAAGAACCTAATGTCTTCTATGGGCAAAGGTGATGAAGTTCTAACAAGCGGTGGTCTAGTGGGTAAAATCACTAAGATTGCTGAAGACAACGATTTCATTTCAATTGAGCTAAACGCAAACAATGAAGTTGTAATCAAGAAAGACTTCGTAACTGCAGTGCTACCAAAAGGTACGCTGAAGTCTCTATAAAACAGCTAAAGGATCCTCGCTGTGCTAAACCGTTATCCATTATGGAAGTACTTGATGGTATTTTTTGCCATCATCACCGCTGCGTTGTACGCACTTCCAAATATCTACGGTGAAGATCCGGCTATTCAAGTTACAGGGGCGCGTGGCGCCTCTGTAGATATGTCAACGCTGGATGCTGTCACCAAAGCTCTTGATAAAGAGCAACTCTCTCATAAATCCATTGCTCTCGAGAATGGATCAATCCTTGTTCGTTTCAATGACACTGACACTCAAATCAGTGCCCGCGATATCATCAGCGAAGCGCTTGGCCAAGATAAAATTGTTGCACTAAACCTTGCTCCTGCTACGCCAGATTGGCTAGAAGCAATCGGTGCGTCGCCACTTAAACTAGGTCTTGACCTACGTGGTGGTGTTCACTTCCTAATGGAAGTCGACATGGACGCGGCGATGGAGAAGTTGGTTGGTCAACAAGAAGAAGCTTTCCGTAGCGAACTTCGTGAAGCTAAGATCCGTTACCGTGCAATCCGTCCTTCTGGTACAGAAGGTGTGGAAGTATTGCTACGTAACGAGGAGCAACTAGCGGAAGCGAAAGCAACGCTAGAAAAGAATCACCCAGACATGAACTTTGTCGACTCTGATTCTAATGGTCGTTACGCGTTGATTGCCACCTTTACCGAGCAACGTTTACAAGAGATACGTAACTACGCAGTTGAACAAAACATCACGATTCTTCGTAACCGTGTAAACGAACTGGGTGTTGCTGAGCCACTGGTTCAACGTCAAGGTGCTAGCCGCATCGTAGTTGAACTACCTGGTGTTCAAGACACAGCTCGTGCGAAGGAAATTCTAGGTGCTACGGCAACACTAGAGTTCCGCGAAGTTGACGATAAAGCTGACCTATCAGCGGCGGCAAATGGTCGCGCGCCAGCAGGTAGCGAAATCAAGATGGACCGTGATGGTCGTCCAGTTGTGCTTAAGAAGCGCGTTATTCTTGGTGGTCAAAGCATCACCGATGCAAGCTCAAGTGTTGATGAATACGGTCGTCCACAAGTTAACATTTCGCTAGACAGCGAAGGTGGTAACAAGATGTCTGCGTTCTCTAAGAAGAACATCGGTAAGCTAATGGCTACCGTATTTGCAGAATACAAAGACAGTGGTCGTCGTACGCCTGAAGGCAAAGTTATCCTTGATAAGCACGAAGAAGTCATCAACCAAGCAACGATTCAATCGGCTCTTGGTCGTAACTTCCGTATCACAGGTATCGACTCTGCAGCAGAAGCGCACAACCTAGCACTTCTACTACGTGCTGGTGCACTGATCGCACCTATCTCTATCGTTGAAGAACGTACCATTGGTCCATCAATGGGTCAGCAAAACATCGATATGGGTATCCAAGCATGTATCTGGGGTATGGTTGCGGTAATGCTGTTTACGCTGCTTTACTACCGTGGCTTCGGTCTGATTGCTAACATCGCGTTGATGGCCAACTTGGTTCTTATCATTGGTGTTATGTCGATGATTCCAGGTGCTACCATGACGCTGCCAGGTATTGCCGGTATTGTATTAACCGTCGGTATGGCGGTCGATGCGAACGTGCTGATATTTGAGCGTATCCGTGAAGAACTTCGAGATGGACGCAGTCCACAACAAGCGATTCACCAAGGTTACGCGAACGCATTCAGTACCATTGCCGATGCGAACATCACAACACTTATCACAGCAATCATTCTATTTGCAGTGGGTACAGGTGCGGTGAAAGGTTTCGCGGTAACACTATCTATCGGTATCTTAACTTCAATGTTCACCGCTATTGTGGGTACACGTTGTATCGTGAACCTGATTTACGGTGGCAAACGCGTTGATAAATTGTCGATCTAAGGCTGGGAATTAATATGTTTCAAATTCTAAAAGCAGAAAACACGATCGGCTTTATGCGTTGGTCGAAAGTCGCGTTCGTATTCTCTATCGTTATGATCGCTGCTTCTATCTTCACGCTATCAACCAAATGGTTGAACTGGGGCCTGGACTTTACTGGCGGTACGCTTATCGAGGTAGGTTTTGAACAACCTGCAAACCTTGAAGAGATTCGTGCAGCACTAGATTCAAAAGGCTTCGGCGATGCGACAGTACAAAACTTTGGTAGTGCTCGCGATGTAATGGTTCGTCTTCGTCCTCGTGACGATATGTCTGGTGAAACACTAGGTAACCAAATCATTGGTGCTATCAAAGAAGGTACGGGCGAAAGCGTAGAAATGCGTCGTATTGAGTTCGTAGGTCCAAACGTTGGTGATGAGCTAACAGAAGCGGGCGGTCTAGCGATTCTTGTATCGCTGATCTGTATCCTGATCTACGTATCGATGCGATTCGAATGGCGTCTAGCGGCTGGTGCGGTAATGGCACTAGCACACGATATCATTATCACGCTGGGTGTCTTCTCACTTATGCAAATCGAAGTTGACCTTACCATCGTAGCGGCGCTACTCACGGTTGTTGGTTACTCGCTCAACGATACCATCGTTGTATTCGACCGGATTCGTGAAAACTTCCGTAAGATGCGTAAGGGTGAACCTTCAGACATCATGGATGCGTCAATCACTCAAACATTGAGCCGTACATTGATTACGTCGGGTACAACCTTGTTCGTAGTAATTGCACTGTTCATGCAGGGTGGTGCGATGATTCACGGCTTCGCAACCGCACTTCTACTTGGTATCACGGTAGGTACTTACTCTTCTATCTACGTAGCATCAGCACTAGCGCTGAAACTGGGTATCCAGAAAGAGCACTTGATGCCACCTCAAGTAGAAAAAGAAGGTGCAGAGTTCGACGAGATGCCATAAGGCAGATTGAGGACCGAAAACAAAAACCGCTGAGCAGTCAGCGGTTTTTTTATGTCTGAAGAAACTTGTATAAGTGCCGTTTGAATCGGTTAATGAATTTCAGATATAAAAATGTATGGTCCGCCCCGTTATTGCAACTACAATTTAGTAATAACGGAGTTGGTTTGCGCTAATGTATTCGGAGTCCACGTTGGGAACATTAACTTCCCGCTCCACGATGATATCCGCGCCAGATTATCCTTAAAAGCCCCAAAGCAACTAGGTGCTATTTTTTGTATCAGGTTACTAATCTGGCCGATCGACCGTTTTTGTCATCACGTTCATTGGCGTTGCAAACTTGGTTATGGCTATACAGCCTTAAAAGCTTGGCGGTGGTACAACACCGCCCAAGCTATTCTTGCTAGCTTATTGGCAAGTGCGACTACCACTACATTAAACGGCTTTGTTGCTCGTAAATTGACTAACCAATCTCCAAACACTTTTCCTGTTGTTTCTATCCTAGATAGCACGGACCTCGCTCCATGTATAAATAGAGCGCGAAGGTGTTTGTTCCCTCGTTTACTCATGCCTAATAACTTTGATTTGCCACCCGTTGAATACTGCCTTGGAACGAGTCCTAGCCATGCGGCCATCTCGCGACCTCCACCAAAGTTTGAAGGAGAACTGATATTAGCCACACACAGCGTTGCTGTTAAATCACCAATACCAGGAATACTCTTCAAAAGCTCGGCATTTTCATTATTTTCAGTAATTGCTTTCAGTTTTCTATCTTGAGTAGATACTTGCTCATTTAGGTATTTATAGTGCTCATGAATCGAGAGCAACTCAGCGACCAGACTCGGTGGTAGTTTTATATCTTGCTCGGCCAACCACTGAAATAGCGCTTTCATCTTGGCATGGCCTTTAGGAAAACTCAGCCCAAACTCAAGTAGTATTGCTCCAATTCGGCTCATACAAGCCGTTCGTTCTTTGATATAACCATCCCTCACTCGATGGATAGCTGCGATTACCTGAGCTTCCTCTGACTTGGCAGAGACAAATCTCATGCTTGGTCGACTCGCTGCTTCTGCTATCGCAGCTGCATCAATAAAGTCGTTCTTGTTACCTTTGACGTAAGGTTTTACATATTGAGGCGGGATAAGTCGAACTCGATGCCCATAGGCTTCACACTTTCTCGCAAGCCAGTGAGCACCACCACAGGCTTCAAAAGCGATGATGGTAGGTTCAAGTACAGATAAGAAACGAAGTAGTTGGATTCGACTAAACTTACGGCGAATAACGTCTTTGCCAGTGTGATTGTTACCAACCGCATGAAAGCAGTGCTTGCCTAAATCGATACCTAAGATGTGAATGGTAGACATATGGTTCACCTCGTTCTGAGAGCCTACTCTAAGCGTAGGGCTTGAGAGTGAGGCGGACCATATAATTAGCCCCGCTCAATGAGCGGGGCTATTCAAAAGTCATCAGCGTGACGGGCTTAGCATGACTTTAGAATCTTACTTAAGGATCGCGCTGTTGCCGTTTTCGCGAACGTGCTTAAGAAGAGATTTCACGCCACGAGCGCTAGAAGCAACAATGTTACCAGACTTCATGTAGTCAGTACCGCCAGCGAAGTCAGTTAGGATTGCGCCAGCTTCACGAGCGATAAGCTCGCCTGCAGCCATTTGCCAAGGTTTTAGACCTAGCTCGAAGTAACCATCTACACGGCCAGCAGCCACGTAACATAGGTCAAGAGCAGAACAACCGCTACGACGGAAGTCAGCACACTCAGTGAATAGAGAACCTACGATCTTGATGTAAGATTCAGAGTGTTGCTTCTGTTTGAATGGGAAACCAGTCGCTAGAACAGTACCGTGTAGGTCTTTAAGTTGAGTAACACGGATACGAGCGTTGTTTAGTTGAGCGCCAGCACCGCGTTGTGCAGTGAATAGCTCGTTTTGCATTGGATCGTATACACAAGCTACTTCAGTTTTACCTTTGAAGCGAACCGCGATAGATACTGCGAAAGTTGGATAACCTTTTACAAAGTTATTAGTGCCATCCATTGGGTCGATGATCCATTGTACGTCTTTATCTTTACCTTCGATAAGACCAGCTTCTTCAGAAACGATACAGTGCTCTGGGTAAGAGTGCTTGATAGTATCGATAATGATAGCTTCTGCTTCTTTGTCTACGTTAGTAACAAAGTCATTAGTGCCTTTTAGCGTAGATTCAATTTTATCTGTGTTTTCTAATGATTTAGCAATATGATTGCCTGCTTTTCGCGCAGCGCGAATAGCAATGTTTAGCATTGGATGCATACGAATTTCCCAACGGATGTTAAAGAACAATTTAAAGCGGCGGCGAGTATACCAGAGTCAAGGGAAAAGGGAAGTGGTTATTTTTTGTTCGCAAGAAGAGTTCGCCGTGATATCTCTCTCGCTAGAGAAGAAAACAATTGATGAGAATGCGAATAGAAACCTGCTTCACCCTAGGGTGTGTAAAAAAATTATGGTAACATCCTTCGGTTTTAATTTAGGTAGCAAATACAGATGTTGGATCAAGTAAAAATCGTACTCGTCGGAACTTCTCATTCAGGCAACATTGGCTCCGCTGCGCGAGCAATGAAAGTTATGGGTTTAAGCCAACTTGTATTAGTTGATCCGCAATGTGAAGTGGATGAGCAAACACTTGCTCTTGCCGCTGGTGCTGGTGACATTGCACAAAATGCAGCCGTAGTAAGTACGCTTGATGAAGCCATTGAAGATTGTGGTCTTGTGGTCGGTTCAAGTGCTCGCTCACGCACACTTGAGTGGCCAATGCTTGAACCTCGTGAATGTGGTGAAAAGTTCGCTATTGAAGGCCAAAAGCATCCAGTAGCGTTGGTATTTGGCCGCGAAAGAACTGGCCTAACTAACGATGAATTGCAGAAGTGCCACTACCATGTTTGTATCCCTGCTAACCCTGAATACAGCTCGCTAAACTTGGCGATGGCGGTTCAAACCTTGAGTTATGAGGTGCGCGTTGCACATCTCAACTTGGAGCAAAGCCAATACACACCAAGTGAGCCTGAAGAATATCCACGTCATAAAGAGCTAGAAATGTTCTTTGAACACCTTGAAAAGGTGATGGTGGAGACCCAATTTATTAACAAAGAACAGCCAGGTCAGGTGATGAATAAGCTACGCCGCTTGTACTCACGAGCAAGACCAGAGGCGCAAGAGTTGAACATTTTACGCGGTGTTTTGACTGCGATTGAAAAGAAACTCTGAACAAATAATAACCACTTCAGGTGTAGGGATGAATACCTGACTAAATTAGTCAAATAAATACTTGACCAAAATAGTCAGGTATGGGAATATCCTTGTCATTACAAACCATGTGGATACGGTGTGGAATGAAACTTACATCTAAAGGAAGATATGCGGTGACAGCCATGCTGGACGTGGCACTGCACTCGCAACAAAACCCAGTCCCTCTTGCTGATATTTCAGAGCGTCAGGGTATCTCGCTCTCTTACTTAGAGCAGCTCTTTTCAAAACTGCGTAAAGCAGGTCTTGTAGCCAGCGTTCGTGGCCCAGGTGGTGGTTACCGCCTAGGAGCAGAGGCGCATAGTATCGCGATTGGTACAGTAATCGCAGCGGTTGATGAGTCAGTTGATGCAACTAAATGTCAAGGTAAAGGAGATTGCCAAGGCGGTACACGTTGCCTAACTCACACCCTATGGCGTGACCTAAGCTCTCGCATTAGTGACTTCTTGAATAACATTACGCTCGGTGAGCTAATGACAGACAACGAAGTCTTACAAATTTCTGATCGTCAGGACATTGATCTGGCGGTAACTCATGGGTTATCAAACAAAAATACAACCGCCGCGCCCATCGGTGTAAACGTCCGCTCTTAGCGGTCTGCATTTTACATTGGAGTAGAGAATGAAACTGCCGATTTATCTTGATTATTCCGCTACATGTCCAGTAGATCCTCGTGTTGCTGAAAAAATGGTTCAGTACATGACAATGGATGGCACATTTGGCAACCCAGCTTCGCGTTCGCACCGTTACGGCTGGCAGGCAGAAGAAGCTGTAGATACTGCTCGTGAGCAAATTGCTGACCTTCTAAATGCAGATCCACGCGAAATCGTATTTACATCAGGTGCGACCGAGTCAGACAACCTTGCGATTAAAGGTGCTGCTCATTTTTACTCTAAGAAGGGTAAACACGTAATCACTTGTAAAACAGAGCACAAAGCCGTTCTTGACCCATGTCGTCAACTAGAGCGCGAAGGCTTTGAAGTGACTTACCTAGAGCCAGAATCAAACGGTCTGATTGACCTAAACAAACTTCAAGCAGCAATGCGTGAAGACACTGTTTTGGTTTCAATCATGCACGTTAACAACGAGATTGGTGTGATCCAAGACATCACCGCAATCGGCGAACTATGTCGTGAACGTAAGATTGTATTCCATGTGGATGCTGCACAGTCTGCAGGCAAATTGCCAATCGACGTTCAAGAAATGAAAGTTGACCTTATTTCACTGTCTGCGCACAAAGTATACGGTCCTAAAGGTATTGGCGCACTTTACGTACGTCGTAAGCCTCGCATCCGTCTTGAAGCGCAAATGCACGGTGGCGGTCATGAGCGTGGCTTCCGCTCTGGTACACTTCCAACTCACCAAATCGTGGGTATGGGTGAAGCGTTCCGTGTAGCAAAAGAAGACATGCAAAAAGATTACGATCACGCACTAGCACTTCGTAACCGTCTTCTAGATGGCGTTAAAGATCTAGAAGCAGTAACGGTAAACGGTGACCTAGAACAGCGTGTTCCACACAACCTAAACGTGAGCTTTGCATTCGTAGAAGGCGAATCACTACTGATGTCACTAAAAGACCTAGCAGTATCTTCTGGTAGTGCTTGTACATCAGCGAGCCTAGAGCCATCTTACGTTCTTCGTGCTCTTGGCCTAGACGACGAATTAGCACACAGCTCAGTACGTTTCTCATTTGGTCGTTTCACGACTGAAGCAGAAATTGATTACGCAATTGAACAAATCCGCGTTGCAGTGACTAAGCTACGCGACATGTCTCCTCTATGGGATATGTACAAGGAAGGGGTTGATCTGAGCACTGTTGAATGGGCTCACCATTAATCTCACGGACTGAATAGAGGATTCGAGGTAATTTATCATGGCATACAGCGAAAAAGTAATTGATCACTACGAGAACCCACGTAACGTTGGTTCGTTCGATAAAGAAGACCCATCAGTAGGCAGCGGCATGGTTGGCGCGCCAGCTTGTGGTGACGTAATGAAGCTTCAAATCAAAGTGACGCCAGAAGGCATCATTGAAGACGCGAAATTCAAAACATACGGTTGTGGTAGTGCAATCGCTTCAAGCTCACTAGTAACTGAGTGGGTAAAAGGCAAGTCTATTGACGAAGCGGCATCTATCAAAAACTCTGAGATTGCAGAAGAGCTAGAGCTTCCACCAGTGAAAGTACACTGCTCAATCCTAGCGGAAGACGCAATCAAAGCAGCGGTTGCTGACTACAAGAAAAAACACCAGGAATAATTATTCCGTATATAATGGGAGCCCTTAAACGCTCCCATTCCAAAACGTAATTTAGACAGACTAAGGTGCAGTATGGCCATCACAATGACAGAATCAGCGGCGAGTCGCGTAAAAGCATTCCTAGATAACCGAGGCAAAGGTATCGGTTTGCGTCTTGGAGTGAAGACGACAGGCTGTTCCGGCATGGCTTACGTTCTTGAGTTTGTGGATGATCTAAACGAAGAAGATGAAGTTTTTGAACTGTCTGAAGTGAAAATCATCATTGATAAGAAAAGCTTGGTATACCTAGACGGTACTGAGTTGGATTACGTTAAGGAAGGGTTGAATGAAGGTTTTGAATTCAACAACCCTAACGCAAAAAGTGAATGTGGTTGTGGTGAAAGCTTCAACGTCTAATTGACTGTCCTTCTGGGCAAACGAGTCCAGAAGGCTTTACTAGGACCCGATCTTAATGAATCACTTTGAATTATTTGGGCTACCAAGTCAGTTTCAGCTGGATGGTAGCCTTCTTTCTTCTCAGTTCCGAGAACTACAAAAACGCTTCCACCCAGATAACTTTGCTACTGCCTCAGAGCGCGACCGTTTGATGGCTGTTCAAAAAGCAGCGCAAATCAACGATGCATATCAAGTGCTTAAGCATCCTATCTCTCGCGCTGAATACATTCTGGCAGAAAACGGCACAGAAATTCGTGGTGAGCAACAAACTATGCAAGACCCTATGTTCCTAATGGAGCAAATGGAACTGCGTGAAGAACTGGAAGACATTGCTGGCAGCTCTGATCCGGAATCAGCGCTTTTTGACTTCGACTCTAAGGTCAGCAAGATGTACAAACAGCATTTGGCAAGTGTAGAGCAAGAACTTGACCAAGGTCTTTGGGCTGAAGCCGCTGACCGAGTTCGTAAACTCAAATTCATTGCCAAGCTAAAAAACGAAATTGAACTGGTTGAAGACAAGCTCCTCGGCTAGTTAGCGCGACAAGGACCCATCATGGCACTACTTCAAATCGCAGAACCGGGCCAAAGCTCGGCACCTCATGAGCACAAGTTAGCAGCGGGTATCGACTTAGGTACCACCAACTCTTTGGTTGCCTCTGTACGCAGTGGCGACGCGACCACGCTGAAAGACGAGCAAGGCCGAAGCATTTTGCCGTCAGTGGTGAACTACACGCAAGATTCAGCGTCAGTTGGTTACGATGCCAAAGCAAAAGCAGAGCAAGAACCAGCAAACACCATTATCTCGGTAAAACGTTTGATCGGCCGTTCATTGAAAGACATTCAAGCTCGCTACCCATCTTTGCCTTACCAATTTAAAGAAAGCGACAACGGTCTGCCAATTCTGCAAACCGCTCAAGGTGACAAAAACCCGATTGAAGTGTCTGCCGACATTCTTAAAGCGTTAGGTAAACGTGCTGAAGATACGCTAGGTGGTGAGTTAGCTGGCGTGGTTATCACTGTTCCTGCTTACTTTGATGACGCTCAACGTGCTGGTACAAAAGATGCAGCGAAATTGGCAGGTCTTCATGTACTGCGTCTGCTTAACGAACCGACAGCGGCAGCGATCGCTTACGGGCTAGACTCTGGTCAAGAGGGCGTGATTGCGGTTTACGATCTAGGTGGTGGTACGTTCGATATCTCTATCCTACGTTTGTCGAAAGGCGTATTTGAAGTATTAGCAACCGGTGGCGACTCTGCACTAGGCGGTGATGATTTTGACCACCTACTAGCGGATTACCTGATGGAGCAAGCGGGATTAGAAGCGCCGCTTTCTGCTGAGAAAAACCGTGCACTATTGAATATTGCAACGGCGACGAAGATTGCTTTCTCTGAGCAAGACAGCGTTAATGTTGATGTATTTGGTTGGAAAGGTTCAGTGACTCGCGAGCAGTTCGAGGATTTGATTCGTCCGCTAGTGAAGAAAACCCTGATGTCTTGCCGCCGTGCGCTGAAAGATGCGGATGTAGATGCGGAAGATGTACTTGAAGCAGTTATGGTTGGCGGTTCAACCCGCACATTGCTCGTACGTGAAATGGTAGGCGAATTCTTCGGCCGTACACCACTGACCAGCATTAACCCAGATGAAGTAGTTGCAATCGGCGCGGGTATTCAAGCTGATATCCTAGCGGGTAACAAACCTGACTCGGAAATGCTGCTCCTTGACGTGATTCCACTGTCTCTTGGCATCGAAACCATGGGCGGCTTGGTTGAGAAGATTATTCCTCGTAACACCACTATCCCAGTGGCTCGCGCACAAGAATTTACGACGTTTAAAGATGGTCAAACAGCGATGAGCGTACACACCGTACAAGGTGAGCGTGAAATGGTTGAAGACTGTCGTTCACTGGCTCGCTTCTCATTAAAAGGCATTCCTCCTATGGCTGCGGGTGCTGCGCACATTCGTGTGACGTACCAAGTGGATGCCGACGGTCTATTGTCTGTTACGGCAATGGAAAAAAGCACTGGTGTTCAATCTGAGATTCAAGTGAAGCCATCTTACGGCCTAAGTGATGATGAAGTAGCAAATATGCTGCGTGATTCGATGACTTACGCGAAAGAAGACATGCAAGCTCGCGCTTTAGCTGAGCAGCGTGTAGAAGCGGATCGTGTAATTGAAGGTTTGATCGCAGCAATGCAAGCGGATGGCGATGAACTGCTGTCTGAGCAAGAAAAGCAAGATTTAATCAAAGTAATTGAAGCGCTGATTGAACTGCGTAATGGCGAAGATGCCGATGCCATCGAGCAAGGCATTAAAGATACCGACAAAGCAAGCCAAGATTTTGCGTCGCGCCGTATGGATAAATCAATTCGAGCTGCACTGTCAGGTCAGTCAGTTAATGATATATAAGAGATAAGTAGTTATGCCTAAGATTATTGTATTACCGCACGAAGATTTGTGCCCAGAAGGTGCAGTGTTGGAAGCAAACACTGGTGACACTGTTCTAGATGTTGCACTAAAAAACGGTATCGGTATTGAACATGCATGTGAAAAATCATGTGCATGTACAACTTGCCACGTGATCATTCGTGAAGGTTTTGACTCGTTAGAAGAGAGTGAAGAGCTAGAAGATGACATGCTTGATAAAGCATGGGGTCTAGAGCCTGAGTCTCGTCTTGGTTGTCAGGCTAAAGTTGCAGACGAAGATTTGGTTGTAGAGATTCCAAAATACACACTAAACCACGCGTCAGAAGATCATTAATACTATCTCCCCAATATGGGGCGAAGCATAAGGAAGATGAGCAATGAAATGGACAGATTCTCGCGACATCGCGATTGAGCTTTGTGACAAGTTTCCAGATGTCGATCCTAAAACCGTGCGTTTTACCGATCTCCACCAATGGATCATGGAATTAGATGAGTTTGACGATGAGCCAAACCGTTCTAATGAAAAGATTCTTGAGGCGGTCATACTGTGCTGGATGGACGAAGCGGATTAATGCTCGATTCGGCGGTAAAACGCAGCAGAGTTAACAATTCTCACTAAAAAAAGCGGACCTTTAGGTCCGTTTTTTTATCAAGTTGACATTTTTACCCTACATAATGCTAACATCCGTTAGTTATCAAAAAAGAAGAGGCGTAGGCAACGCCGTTATAAGACAAGGAGAAACCATGTCTACACAGATGTCTGTATTTCTTAGCCAAGAACCAGCGGCACCACATTGGGGCGACAAAGCACTGCTTTCTTTCGCTGAGAATGGCACAACCATTCACCTAGGTGAAGGTCACGATCTTGGTGCGATTCAACGTGCAGCGCGTCAACTCGATGGCCAAGGAATTCGTTCAATTTTACTTGCTGGTGACAACTGGGATTTGGAGAGCGTTTGGGCATTCCACCAAGGTTACCGCAACCCGAAAAAACACGGTACGCTAGAGTGGGTTGAGCTTTCTGAGCAAGACCAAGCAGAGCTACACGCTCGTATCACCTCTACGGACTTTACTCGCGATATCATCAACAAAACAGCTGAAGAAGTGGCGCCACGTCAATTGGCAACCATGGCGGCTGAATTCATCAAATCAATCGCACCACAAGGCACAGTAACGGCTCGTATCGTTAAAGATAAAGATCTGCTTTCAGAAGGTTGGGAAGGCATTTACGCAGTAGGTCGTGGCTCTGAGCGTACATCGGCGATGCTGCAACTTGATTACAACCCAACAGGTGATGAAAACGCACCAGTCTTTGCATGTCTAGTAGGTAAAGGTATCACCTTTGATTCCGGTGGTTACAGCTTGAAGCCATCAAACTTCATGACAGCAATGAAAGCGGATATGGGCGGTTCAGGTACGATTACTGGCGGTCTTGGTCTTGCTATTCTTCGTGGTCTTAATAAGCGTGTGAAGTTGATCCTTTGTTGTGCGGAGAACATGGTTTCTGGTCGTGCACTTAAACTTGGCGACATCATCACTTACAAAAACGGTAAGACAGTAGAAATCATGAACACTGACGCAGAAGGCCGTTTGGTTCTTGCTGATGGTCTTATCTACGCAAGTGAACAAAACCCTGAGCTTATCATTGACTGTGCAACCCTAACGGGCGCAGCAAAGAATGCATTAGGTAACGACTACCATGCACTAATGAGCTTTGATGATGAGCTTTCACATCAAGCGCTAACGGCGGCGAATCAAGAGAAAGAAGGCCTATGGCCACTGCCTCTTGCTGATTTCCACCGTGGTATGCTGCCATCAAACTTTGCTGACCTATCTAACATCAGCTCTGGTGATTACTCGCCAGGCGCAAGTACAGCTGCGGCATTCTTGTCTTACTTCGTTGAAGACTACAAGAAAGGTTGGTTGCACTTCGATTGCGCAGGTACGTACCGTAAGTCAGCGTCTGATAAGTGGGCGGCAGGTGCGACAGGTATGGGTGTTCGCACACTTGCTCGTTTCCTGAACGAACAAGCCGCAAAATAAGACTTTTACCAGTGCAGACACCCTGTCTGTACTGGTATAACTAAGAGAGACGCAAGTCACTCATATAAAACTATTATTACAAGTACAAAAAGGAAACCTTATGGCTCTAGAAAGAACGTTTTCAATTGTTAAGCCTGACGCTGTAGAACGCAATCTGATTGGTGAAATTTACCACCGCATTGAGAAAGCAGGTCTACGTATCGTTGCTGCAAAAATGGTTCATCTGACAGAAGAACAGGCGAGCGGTTTTTACGCAGAACATGAAGGCAAACCTTTTTTCCCTGCACTGAAAGAGTTCATGACATCTGGTCCTATCATGGTTCAGGTTCTTGAAGGTGAAGATGCCATCGCTCGTTACCGTGAGCTAATGGGTAAAACAAACCCAGAAGAAGCGGCATGCGGTACAATCCGTGCGGATTACGCACTGAGCATGCGTCATAACTCTGTTCATGGTTCAGACAGCCCAGAATCAGCAGCTCGTGAAATCGAGTACTTTTTCCCAGAGTCAGAGATTTGCCCTCGCTAATCTTGTATTAATTTGATTTTTAAGCCTCGGACTTTTCCGGGGCTTTTTATTATCTGCTTACCAGTGGGAAAGGGTGATAAATTGTTGGCTAAAATTTAATCATTAAGATTTTAATGCCTTAGCAAACTCAAGGTTTTAGAACCCTTGTTGTGACTGCATAAAGGCTGTACAATTCGCGCCCTTATTCTTGTTTCAGTCATTGAGAGGCAACATGACCACTGAA
This sequence comes from Vibrio sp. B1ASS3, assembly GCF_905175355.1. Lineage (NCBI taxonomy): Bacteria > Pseudomonadati > Pseudomonadota > Gammaproteobacteria > Vibrionales > Vibrionaceae > Vibrio > Vibrio sp. B1ASS3. The sequence continues at coordinate 3,304,248 of NZ_HG992742.1, read as the reverse complement.
AAAATCAATCTACTCGACTTTGATCGCAAGGGCATGCGTCAATTTTTCGCGGAAGAGCTAGGCGAAAAAGCGTTCCGTGCGGATCAGGTTATGAAGTGGATCTACCATTTCGGTGTTGATGACTTCGACAATATGACGAACATCAACAAGAAGCTACGTGAAAAACTGCAACACAAGTGTGAAATCAAAGCACCGACGGTAGCAGAAGCGCAACACTCTTCAGACGGCACGATTAAGTGGGCGATGAAAGTGGGCGATCAAGACGTAGAAACGGTATACATCCCTGAAGATGATCGCGCGACATTGTGTGTGTCTTCTCAGGTAGGTTGTGCATTGGAATGTAAGTTCTGTTCAACTGCTCAACAAGGCTTCAACCGTAACCTAAAAGTATCTGAAATCATCGGTCAGGTATGGCGTGCTGCACGTGAAATCGGTTTGCAAAAAGAAACCGGTCGTCGCCCAATCACTAACGTAGTGATGATGGGTATGGGTGAGCCACTTCTTAACATGAAGAACCTTATCCCTGCGCTAGAAATCATGCTTGATGATCTTGGTTTTGGTCTTTCTAAGCGTCGCGTTACTGTATCAACTTCAGGTGTGGTTTCTGGTCTTGATCAGATGACAGGTAAGATTGACGTCGCATTGGCGATCTCTCTGCATGCGCCAAACGATAAGCTGCGTAGTGAAATCATGCCAATCAACGACCGTTGGGATATCCAAGATTTCTTAGCGTCTGTACGTCGCTACATTGCGTCTTCAAATGCGAACCGCGGTAAAGTCACGGTTGAGTACGTTCTGCTTGATCATGTGAACGATGACATGGACCACGCACGTGAACTTGCGGAGCTAATGAAAGAAACGCCATGTAAGATCAACCTGATTCCGTTTAACCCGTACCCAGGTTCTCCTTACAAGAAACCAAGCAACTCGCGTATTGACCGTTTCCAAAAAACATTGATGCAATATGACCACACCGTAACGGTTCGTAAAACACGTGGTGATGATATTGATGCTGCGTGTGGTCAGTTAGTCGGTGATGTTATTGACCGAACCAAACGTACAGCAGCGCTAAAAGCGGCGCGTGGTGCAGAAACCATTGACGTGAAAGCAGTGTAATTCACAGAGAATAGAAAAAATAGCCAGAGCCTATGCTCTGGCTATTTTGTTTGTCACGTGCGAATTGTAATCCGATGGTTACAGACTTATTGGCGCTAATTTCGTTTTGTTGTGTCAATTTTTGGACAAAAGCTTGAGCTATCTGTTAATTTGAGAGCAAAGAGTTTTTGTCTTCGTTAAACATTCGCTTATCATGGTAAGTGAAATATAACTACGACACTGACAATTCTCAGTATTTTTTCCAATACGCTTTGCTGAACCATTGCAAAACGAGCATTCTTACTTTGTACACTGAGAATTTCTAAAAGATTATTTTGGTTAACACGTTTAGGCTAGCTATCTTTAAGTTAGGCTTGATTAGAACAAAAACGAAAATAAATAACCGTGTTAGCCACCAAACAGATTAAATACCGCCATTATGACAGAACACGAAAAAACCAATGAAGTGCCGCTTTCGATGGAAGCAGGCACGTTGCTAAAAAATAAACGCGAATCTCTAGGCATGACTCAGAAGCACGTTGCTGATCGCCTTAGACTTCGCGTTTCTGTTATTGAAGATATTGAAAACAATCGATTTGAGGAACAACAAGTCACCACGTTCACTCGTGGCTATTTGCGTTCATATGCAAAACTTGTTGGTCTCGATGAAAAGATTGTTTTGGCAGCTTTAGAGCAAACATCTGAAGTGCATGTTAAGCCACAAGAAACAGAAATGCAGAGCTTCTCTCGTAAAACTAAACACGAGAAACATAACAGCCGCATTATGCTGTTAACTTGGGCGATTGCGATCGTTATCACTGGTATTTCTGGTGCGTGGTGGTGGCAAAACCAACAAGAGAACAGTCTTGCTCAGTTAAGTGCAGAGACCGCAGAAACAGAACAAGTTGCTGATGACGCTGACATCGATCAGATGAGCGCAGATGAACTTATCGCAAGCACGCCTGCAGAGATTGCACCTGTATCGGCTGCGCCAGCTGTGGTTTCTCAAGCGGATATGGAAATGAGCGCTGCAGGTGATATAACTGAGCCTGTTGCTGCCGCGACAGAAGAAGTGACTGAGGAAGCGGCTCAAGAACCGGTAGCGGTGATTGAGGATGCACAAGAAACAGAAGAGCCTGCGGCTCCAGTTGTACCAGAAGGTATGACGCTGCTAACGATGAAGTTCAAAGCAGACTGTTGGATTCAAGTAAAAGATGCAAACGGCAAAACTCTGGTTAGCGGCACTCGTAAACCGGGTCAAGACGTAGAACTTGCCGGAAAAGCACCTTTTAAAGTGATATTAGGCGCACCTGAAGGCGTAACAATGACATTTGCAAGTGAACCTGTCGACCTTTCTGGGTATACTTCAGGCAAAGTAGCTAGATTCACTTTACCGTTATAAATATTATGCAACACGAATCTCCAATTATTCGTCGTAAATCGACGCGTATTTATGTGGGTGATGTGCCAATTGGTGATGGTGCACCAATTGCTGTACAGTCAATGACAAACACTCGCACGACTGATGTGGAAGCCACAGTCGCACAAATCCGAGCATTAGAAAAAGTGGGTGCAGACATTGTACGTGTTTCTGTCCCTACCATGGATGCTGCGGAAGCCTTTAAGCTCATCAAACAGCAAGTGTCTGTACCTCTAGTGGCGGACATCCACTTTGACTACCGTATTGCCCTGAAAGTGGCAGAGTACGGTGTCGACTGTTTGCGCATTAACCCAGGCAACATCGGTAACGAAGAGCGTATTCGCTCGGTTGTTGATTGTGCCCGTGACAAAAACATCCCAATCCGTATTGGTGTTAACGGCGGCTCTTTGGAAAAAGATCTGCAGATGAAATACGGTGAGCCAACGCCAGAAGCATTGGTAGAGTCGGCGATGCGTCACGTGGATCATCTAGACCGCCTTAACTTTGACCAGTTTAAAGTCAGTGTGAAAGCGTCGGATGTATTCCTTGCGGTGGATTCATACCGCCTATTGGCAAAACAGATTGACCAGCCACTACACCTAGGTATCACCGAAGCAGGTGGTGCAAGAGCTGGTGCTGTGAAGTCATCGGTTGGTCTTGGTATGCTTTTGGCAGAAGGTATCGGTGATACGCTACGTATCTCGTTGGCGGCAGATCCGGTAGAAGAGATCAAAGTTGGCTTTGATATTCTTAAGTCTCTGCGTATTCGCTCACGTGGTATCAACTTTATTGCTTGTCCAAGCTGTTCACGTCAGGAATTCGACGTGATTAACACAGTAAACGCGCTGGAAGAGCGCCTAGAAGACATCATCACACCTATGGATGTGTCTATCATCGGCTGTGTCGTAAACGGCCCTGGTGAAGCTGAGGTTTCACACCTAGGTCTAGCAGGCAGCAATAAGAAGAGCGCATTCTACGAAGACGGCAAGCGTCAGAAAGAGCGTTTCGACAACGATGATCTAGTGAACCAGCTAGAAGCGAAAATCCGTGCGAAAGCGTCTGTATTAGACCAAGCTAACCGCATCGATATCAAACAAGAAGATTAATCTCATAGCTTGAGCACGCTAAGTGTGCTCGGGTTACTAAGCGACGGTAATAATTGTGGCAAAGAAAATCCAAGCAATCCGAGGCATGAACGACTGCCTTCCAACTCAGTCTCCGCTGTGGCAGAAACTTGAAAACGCAGTAAAAAGTACTGTGAGCACATACGGCTACAACGAAGTGCGCATGCCAATCGTTGAAGAAACAAACCTATTCAGCCGCGCGGTTGGTGAAGAGACAGATGTCGTTTCAAAAGAAATGTACACCTTTGATGATCGTAACGGAGACAGCCTAACACTTCGCCCTGAAGGTACGGCGGGTTGTGTACGTGCATGTATTCAAAACAGCCTGATTAACCGTGACGAACAACGTCTATGGTACATGGGGCCTATGTTCCGCCACGAGCGTCCGCAGAAAGGTCGTTACCGTCAATTCCACCAGTGTGGTGTTGAGGTGTTCGGTCTAAATGGTCCAGATGTTGATGCTGAGCTTATCATGATGACAGCACGTCTATGGCGTGAGCTGGGTATCAATGAACATGTTCGTCTTGAGCTTAACTCTATCGGTTCTCAAGAAGATCGCGCAGACTACCGCACGGCACTGGTTGCATTCCTTGAGCAACATATCGATGTGCTAGACGAAGATTGTAAGCGTCGTATGCACACGAACCCATTGCGAGTTCTGGATACGAAGAACCCTGACGTTCAGGCTATTTTAGGTGATGCCCCTCGTCTTTCTGAGTACTTAGGTGAAGAATCTAAAGCACACTTCTCAGGTCTATGTGAACTTTTAGACGCTGCAGGTATCGAATACACAGTTAACGAGCGTCTAGTTCGTGGTCTGGATTACTACAACCGCACGGTATTTGAGTGGATCACTGAGAGCCTAGGTGCTCAAGGCACAGTATGTGGCGGTGGTCGTTACGACGGTCTTGTAGAACAATTGGGTGGTAGTGCAACACCAGCAGTTGGCTTTGCTATGGGTCTAGAGCGTCTTGTTCTGATGCTAGAAACACTAGAGCTAACAGACGTTCGTCGCAGTGTAGATGTTTACGTTGTGACAGCAGGCGAAGGCACAATGATGGTTGGTATGAAGCTAGCAGAACAGCTTCGTGAAGCTATTCCAGGCGTTCGTGTTATGAGTCACTTCGGTGGCGGTAACTTCAAGAAACAGTTTAAGCGCGCAGATAAAGTTGGTGCTGTAGTAGCATTGGTTCTGGGCGAAAATGAAGTTGCAGAAAACACCGTAGTACTAAAAGACTTGGTGGGTGGTGAGCAAGAGACTTACAACCAAGCAGAAGTTGCTGAGAAGATCGCAGCACTGATTTAAGTCTTTTAATAAGCTAAAGATTAAATCCTAATTCGTAATACCAAGGCTCCCAAGATAGGAGCCTTTCGACGAAATAGGGACAATGGCAGCCTCGCTGCCATTTACATGTTTTAAGAGGACAGGAAGTGGAACTTTACGATACTGAAGAACAACAAGTTGAAGCCATTAAAGACTGGTGGAAGGAAAACGGTAAAGCCGTCATCATCGGTGCGGTTGTTGGTTTAGGTGGTCTATTTGGCTGGCGTTACTACCAGGATTCTGTGATTCAGGCAAGTGAAGCAGCTTCTCAAAGCTACACAACAGTAATGAACGCTCTGCAAACCAAAGGTGCAGACGCACAATCGGACATTCAAGCGTTCATCGACTCAAACGAAGTTAAAGAGTACTCAGTACTTGCAGCACTTCAGCTAGCGAAAGTACAAGTGGATGCGAAAGATCTTTCAGCAGCACTTGAGCAACTGAAGTGGGCTCAAAGCAACACCAAAGATGCCGCGCTATCTCCACTTATTAGCTACCGTATTGCGCGCATTGAAGCTGAAATGGGCAACTTTGACGCAGCAAACGCAGAACTAGATAAAGTGACAGATGCAGCATGGACTGGTCGTATTGCTGAACAGCGTGGTGATATTGCTCTTCGTCAAGGTGACAAAGAAGCAGCATACGCGGCGTACACTGAAGCTCAGCAAGCTGCAGATGCTAGCCCAACGCTACAAATGAAATTGGACGACCTGGCGAAATAAGGACCGCATTGGATGAAAAGAGTCTTTAAGAAAGCCTTATTAGGGGCATTGACGGTGGGAATTCTAGCTGGTTGTGCTAGCGAAGAAGATACTATCGTTATGGCTCCACTACCTCAGGTAGACAGTGAGTTTACGCCAAGTGCGAAATGGACAGCATCGATTGGTGATGGTGTTGGTCATTACTTCTCAAAACTGTCGCCTGTTGTAGCAAATGATACCTTGTTCGTTGCAAGCCGTGATGGTCTAGTGAAAGCGCTGGTTCCGGAAGATGGCAAGCAAAAGTGGCAAACCGATCTAGAAGAAGATGTGATTGCGCGTCTTTCTGGTGGTATTACTGCCGCTTACGGTAACCTGTACATCGGCTCTGAAAATGGCGAAGTGATTGCACTTGACCAAGAAACAGGTGAAATCAACTGGCGTATTGAAGTCGGTGGTGAAGTGCTGGCGAGACCAGTCGCTGACTCAGGCATGATCATCGTGAACACCAGTCGCGGTATGTTGATTGCACTGGATGAAGCATCAGGTGAACAGCGCTGGGCATTGAGCACAGAAGTTCCAAACCTAACGTTGCGCGGTGATAGTACTCCGACAGCGATTGGTGGTGGTGTTTTCTGGGGTACGGCAAATGGCCGACTAGCGGCGGCGATTGTTGAACGTGGTCAATTGATTTGGCAACAACCAGTAGGTACACCAAAAGGTGCGACCGAAATTGACCGTCTTGTTGACGTAGACTCTTCACCGATTGTACTGGGCGGCACTCTTTTCACCGTGGGTTACAACGGTCAGCTTATCGCTATCGATTTGCGTAGTGCAAACCCAATCTGGAAGCGTAACTACTCATCTGCAAATGATTTAGCGACAGATGGCAGCCGTATCTTCGTTATCACTGAGAAAGATCACGTCGTGGCAGTTGATGCTCGCAGTGGTACAGAGTTGTGGGAAAACAGCAAGTTGGAATACCGCCAGCTTACAGCGCCAGTCATCGTTGATAACTACCTAGTGGTAGGTGATACATTGGGTTACCTACACTGGATTGACCGCTCAACGGGCGAATTCGTTGCACAACAATACGTCGATGACAGTGGTTTTGCTGTTGGCCCGACGTTGTTGTCTGATGGTTACGTGATTACCACTCGCAATGGCGATGTAAAGAAACTAACCATTAACGAATAATATCGTGATATAATTCACATTCGGCTCCTGGCTGGTAACAGTTAGGAGCCGTTTTGTTGTTTGAAATTATTAATTATTAACCGTTATTCCTGACGTGGTTATAGGTAAAAAGCTGGTTTGATTTGGCATCGAGCAAGTCGTTACCTATAACTACAGAAGAAAGATTATTGTAGAGGTTGTTATGGTACCTGTTGTTGCTCTAGTAGGGCGTCCGAACGTAGGTAAATCTACACTATTTAACCGATTGACACGCACACGTGACGCGTTGGTTGCGGACTTCCCTGGCCTAACGCGAGACCGTAAATATGGCCAAGCTCGTCTTGGCGAAGAACACGAATTCATCGTTATCGATACCGGTGGTATTGATGGCACAGAAGAAGGCGTAGAAACAAAAATGGCACAGCAATCGTTAGCAGCGATTGACGAAGCGGACGTTGTGCTATTCCTTGTTGATGGTCGTGCTGGATTAACACCATCGGATGAAGCGATTGCCGCGCACCTGCGCAAAATCGAAAAGCCAGCAATGCTGGTGGTAAACAAGATCGATGGTATTGATGCTGACGCCGCTTGTGCCGATTTCTGGCAGCTTGGTGTTGACGACATGTACCAAATCGCAGCAGCACACGGTCGTGGTGTAACTGCGCTACTTGAGCGTGCTCTAGCGCCATTCTTTGATGATCTACTGGCAAGTGAATCTGAAGAAGGTGAGATTGAAGATCTGACTGAATTCGAAGATGAAGAGCTAGCGGTTGAAGATTACACCGAAGAAGACGCAGAAGCCGAGTTCAAGCGTTTGCAAGACCAGCCAATCAAACTGGCTATTATCGGTCGTCCAAACGTTGGTAAATCAACACTGACTAACCGTATCCTTGGTGAAGAACGCGTTGTGGTATACGACATGCCAGGAACAACACGTGACTCAATCTATATCCCAATGGAGCGTGATGGTCGTGAGTATGTTCTCATCGATACTGCGGGTGTTCGTCGTCGTGGTCGTATCAATGAAACAGTAGAGAAATTCTCTGTTGTTAAAACGCTGAAAGCCGTAGAAGACGCAAACGTGGTTCTATTGGTTATCGACGCTCGTGAAAACATTTCTGACCAAGATCTTAGCCTACTTGGCTTCGCATTGAACGCTGGTCGCTCAATCGTACTAGCAGTAAACAAGTGGGATGGTCTGGATAACGATGTAAAAGAGAACGTGAAGAAAGAGCTCGACCGCCGTTTAGGTTTCGTTGATTTTGCACGTATTCACTTTATCTCTGCGCTTCACGGTACAGGCGTTGGTCACTTGTTCGAATCGATTCAAGAAGCGTACAAGTCGGCAACGACACGTGTAGGTACATCTGTTCTTACTCGTATCATGAAGATGGCAACAGACGATCACCAACCGCCTATGGTTCGTGGCCGTCGTATTAAGCTTAAATACGCACACGCGGGTGGTTACAACCCACCAATCGTGGTTGTTCACGGTAACATGGTTCGCGATCTACCTGATTCGTACAAGCGTTACTTGATGAACTACTTCCGTAAGTCTCTGGAAATCATGGGTACACCAATCCGTATTAACTTCCAGAACAGCGATAACCCGTACGAAAACCGTGGTGGCAAGCTGACTCTTTCTCAAGAGCGTAAGCGTAAACGTATGATGTCTGCAGTGAAGAACCGCAACAAGTAATCGCCTAAGATTTTATGAATACCCAAGTTTCGACTTGGGTATTTTTTTATTCAAAGCTTTCATAAGAAGTAATCAACACATGACAATCACAGCAACCAAGACGCGTTTCTGTCATCAAACTTGGCAGTTAGAGGCGCACGTACAATTTGTTCAATCTACATCAGAAGCTACCCACGTTGTTACTGATGTCACGCCTTTTCATCCCGTTAGCCATATTTGGCCTGATCACCCAGCAGATAAAGGCACGATGACGGTGAATGGTAAGAGCTTTGATGTGGTTGACTGCCAAGTGGGTGCTGTAGAACTAGCAAGCGGAGAGTTATATGTTGGCCAAGCTATTCCGGTAAAACGTGATACGGAAGGGTGGGCGTTTGTTGTCGTGCATGTCTTGCCATTCACCGATACGTTTGATACTGGTGATATTGCGTTGCTGGAAGTAGATAAAGAATATCAACTGTCTCTAAGTCGCGGTCATAGCGCAGGGCACATCGCATACCTTGCACTCAATAAGGTGCTGGCGCAGAACTATTGGCGTAAAGATGCCGACCGCAAAGACCCGCATGGTAACTACGATTTCAACAGCTATGCGCAAGAAACCAGTTTTGTTACCCCAGATAAATGTCTGGATACCTACCGTTTAGGTAAAACACTCCGCAAAAGAGGGTTAAACAGTGCAGATATGCTGTCTGACCTAAAAAGCATCGAACAACAGGTGAATGTTCTGTTGGGGGATTGGCTAAAAAGAGATGTTGCGATCACTGTCGATTGCCATGGGGAACACCTCACGGATTCACGTTATTGGCAATGTGATTTAGGTGAAGGTGAAATCGCTGTCATCCCTTGTGGGGGAACGCATGCGAGCCATTTGAGTGACTTCGGTTCTATCCATGTCACACTAGTGGAAATAGACTCACAAACTATCGAAATGCACACCGATGTAAGACGCTAAATTTGGATTCTGATCTTTTTATTAAATCCTGTTTATGTGGTTTTTTGTTCGAAAGTGTAGTTTTTAATTCTGATTAAAATTGAGAGACAGAATATGTAACTTATGCTTTCGGTATGTGGTTATATAAATATTCTTTTAAGGGGTGATCGCTGATCAAAAGGGAAATATCCGAAGATCAGCATTCGATCTTTTATAGTGTCGCGTGCGCATAATGTGAGTTAGTTACCTGTGTCATATTAATAGATTTATTATATTTCAGGCTAATTAACATAATAACGATATGAATACGGCACAATGGACAAAGATAGACTGTTAGATGCTCACCGAGCAGTCAATCGTCTTTTAGGTAAGCTTGCTCTGGGAATGGAACGCGATAGCCTCAACCATGAGGTTATCAAGTTAAGTGAACACCTATTTGGGAAGAGGCAAGCTTCCATTTTACGATTGCACCCCGATACCAACACACTGCATTTGGAGTTTGCCCCACACTTACCTGATTTCTACAATCAAGCGATTGAAGGCGTCCCTATTGGACCTGATATTGGCTCATGTGGCGCTGCTGCATTCTTAAAGCAAACCGTGGTCGTTAGTGATATTGATCATCACGCTAACTGGGCCGCTTTCCTTGAGCTGACTCAACAAGCTCAACTCCGTGCATGCTGGTCTGTGCCTATTATTGCTTCGGATGGCCATGTGCTTGGGACATTTGCCATTTACAGCAATACACCTTCTGAACCTCATCCTTATGAACTCGAAGTGCTCGAAATGCTAGCCGCTTTATATGCGGTAGCCTTAGAGAAGTATCGCCTAGAAGAACAACTTCATTTTCACGCCAGTCGCGATCCACTGACGCACTGCTTTAACCGCCGTGCACTTTTGACCGAAGTCGATCGCAAGATCAACCACAAATGTGCACGCAGCGCTGTAGTGGGATGCTTTTTCGTTGATATCGATGAGTTTAAGTACATCAACGATCGCTTTGGGCATGAGACAGGAGACCAAGTTTTGGTGCTGGTGGCTGAGCATTTAAAGCAAGCGTTCCGTTCATGTTCAGTGATAGGGCGTTATGGTGGCGATGAGTTTGTGGGTTTCAGCTGCTTTCATGATTTGGATACATACCAAAACTTTACAACCCGTTTAGTTCAAGAGCTTAACCAAGTATGCCAGTTAGAGGAATACAAAGTAAAAGCCAGTATCGGTGCCGCTTGGAGTACCATGAGTGAGCGTGCAGTATTGCAAGAGCTTATTCAAAAAGCGGATGTGGCGATGTATCAAAACAAGCGTGCTAAACGTGCGTGATTAAGATCAAAGCACAAGATTGCCGTATGATTAGACTGTGAGTCAGTAAATAGAAGTTTTTAGGGGTAGCCATGCAACCAAATATTTGCCCAACATGTGATATTGAGCTGGAGTGGACAGGTCAATACCACTGCAATCAATGTGAGTCGGATTATAAGAAAGTGGGATTTTGTCCAGATTGCGATGCTGAACTAGAAAAGCTACAAGCTTGTGGTGCGGCGAACTATTTCTGCAACAGTTGTAATGAACTCAAATCGAAATCACGTGTTCGATTTGAGTTTCAGAAAGTCAGTTAATTAACGGTTGAGCGAAGCTCACCATCAGATAAGCGGGTGACTAAAACGTCGCCCGTTTTTACATCTTTCGCTTTAGTTACAACCTGGCCTTGCTCAGTTTGAGTAATCGAGTAGCCACGTTTTAGCGTTGCCAGTGGGCTTACCGTATCTAGTTTCTCTGCCGCGATTGCCAGTTGATGGCGCATGGTCAGTAACTTGCGGTCCATCGCATCCAGCAATTTTTGCTCGACTCGATCAAGCTTCGACTTCTGCTCAGCCAAGCGCTTTACTGGTGAGTTCAGTTGTAGGCGATGATGCTTACGCTCAACAGCTTGTTGGCGCGTTGTGATGAATCGTTGCATTGCGCGTTGTAGGCGTATGTCCAACTCATCAAGTTGTTGCGTCTGGCGCTGCAATTGATAGCTTGGATGCTGGCGCTCTAAGCGGTGCATCAGTTGAGCCGATTGCTGTTTTTGTTGCGCTAGGTAGTAACGCATTGCACTGGCTAGCTTATGTTGGCGAGTCACCAAAGCTTGATCTTTGTGGCTGTTATCGCGACTTACCAATTCAGCCGCCGCTGATGGAGTCGGCGCTCGCATGTCCGCTACAAAGTCAGCAATTGTCACGTCAACCTCATGACCAACTGCACTGATGATCGGAATTTGGCTTGCAGCAATAGTGCGAGCAAGGACTTCGTTGTTAAAGCACCAAAGGTCTTCTAACGAACCGCCACCACGACCAACAATCAATACATCACATTCGTCACGACTGTTTGCACGGCCGATTGCCTGCGCAATTTGAATGGCCGCTTCTTCACCTTGCACCATGGTCGGGTAAACCACCACGGGTAGGGAAGGATCACGGCGTTTCAATACGTCTAAGATGTCGTACAGTGCTGCACCAGTTTTTGAGGTGATCACACCAACGCGTTTTGGGTGCTCAGGTAAAGGCTGCTTGTTGGTTTGAGCAAACAAACCTTCTGCTGCCAGTTTCATCTTAAGTGCTTCGAACTCTTGTTGCAGACGACCATCACCTTCTGGCTGCATGCTTTCGATGATCAATTGATAGTCACCACGTGGCTCGTACAGAGACAGACGTGCTTTAACTAATACTTGATTGCCGTTAGCAGGTTTGAAAGTGACGCGACGATTGTTACCACGGAACATGGCACATTTAACTTGAGCGCGAGAATCTTTAAGAGTGAGGTACCAGTGACCAGAGACGGGAGCTGAGAAGTTGGATATCTCTCCGACAAGCCAGACGATCCCCATTTCGTTTTCGAGCAGCAGACGCACTTCGGCATTGAGACGAGAAACCGTGAAGATGTTTTGATTGGTCTGGGAGAGCACAGCTAATTCCGTAGACGTGAGTATGGAAATTAGCGGCAATATAATACATAGCAAGGGGGTAATTGCAAGAAAAAAAATTAAAAAATTTGTGGTCAAGCGATTGCGTTAACCGTATAATCCCTCCGCAATATCTAATCCAAATGTAGCCAACAACCTAAAATTGGTTACCCTCATTATGCGAAACGATGAGATTGGATTGTTCTTTCTACTCCTCTAATTGTGAGATATTGCAAATGCTAAGAATTGCCAAAGAAGCGCTGACATTCGATGACGTACTACTCGTGCCAGCTCACTCCACTGTTCTCCCAAACACAGCTGATCTTCGCACTCAGTTGACCAAGAACATCACCCTAAACATCCCAATGATTTCAGCGTCTATGGACACTGTTACTGAAGCTCGTCTAGCTATCGCGCTAGCGCAAGAGGGTGGCATTGGCTTTATCCACAAAAACATGTCTATTGAGCAGCAAGCTGCTGAAGTTCGTAAAGTTAAGAAGTTTGAAGCTGGCGTTGTTTCTGACCCAGTAACGGTAAACCCTGAAGCGACAATCGCTGACGTGGTAGCTCTAACTGAAAAACACGGCTTCGCTGGTTTCCCTGTAATCACAGAGAACAACGAGCTTGTAGGCATTATCACTGGTCGTGATGTGCGCTTTGTTACTGAGCTTTCTAAGAAAGTGTCTTCAGTAATGACAGCAAAAGAAAACCTTGCAGCAGTAAAAGAAGGTGCAACACGTGAAGAAGTGCAAGAGAAGATGCACGAAGCACGCGTTGAGAAAGTATTGGTTGTGAACGATGAGTTCCAACTAACCGGTATGATCACTGCGAAAGACTTCCACAAAGCAGAACGTAAACCAAACGCATGTAAAGATGAGCGCGGTCGTCTACGTGTTGGCGCAGCCGTTGGTGCAGGTGCTGGCAACGAAGAGCGTGTTGCTGCTCTAGTTGAAGCGGGTGTTGACGTTCTACTTATCGACTCTTCACACGGTCACTCTGAAGGTGTACTAAACCGCATCCGCGAAACTCGCGCTGCTTACCCAGATCTAGACATCATCGGCGGTAACGTTGCGACAGGAGCTGGTGCTAAAGCACTTATCGAAGCGGGTGTTAGCGCGGTGAAAGTAGGTATCGGCCCTGGTTCAATCTGTACTACTCGTATCGTAACGGGCGTTGGTGTTCCTCAAGTAACAGCAATCGCAGACGCAGCGGAAGTGGCGAACTCATTCTGCATTCCAGTTATCGCTGACGGCGGTATCCGTTTCTCTGGTGACATCTGTAAAGCAATCGTGGCTGGCGCATCTTGTGTGATGGTTGGTTCAATGTTCGCAGGTACAGAAGAAGCACCGGGTGAAGTGATTCTTTACAACGGTCGTTCTTACAAGTCTTACCGTGGCATGGGTTCTCTTGGTGCGATGTCTCAAGGTTCATCTGACCGTTACTTCCAGTCTGACAATGCAGCAGACAAGCTAGTACCAGAAGGTATCGAAGGTCGTATTGCATACAAAGGTCGTCTAAAAGAAATCGTACACCAACAAATGGGTGGTCTACGTTCAAGCATGGGTCTTACTGGCTCTGCAACGATTGAAGATATGCGTACTAAAGCTGAATTTGTTCGTATCTCTGGTGCGGGCATGGCTGAATCACACGTACACGACGTTCAAATCACTAAGGAAGCTCCAAACTACCGTCGCGGTTAATTTTACTGTTGTAAAAATAAAACCTATACACTCGACGTAAACGTTTGCTTTTTTCCTTGAAGCATTAATAAGAGGCGAGTACACTCGCCTCCGTTTTAATAACCTAGCTTATAAGACTGCTCAAAATGACTAAAAATATTCATGACCAACGTATTCTGATCTTGGACTTCGGTTCTCAGTACACTCAGCTAGTAGCGCGCCGTGTACGTGAAATCGGTGTTTACTGTGAACTGTGGAGCTGGGACGTTGAAGAAGCGGATATTCGTGAATTCAATCCAGACGGTATCATCCTATCTGGTGGTCCAGAAAGCGTAACGGAAGATAACTCTCCACGCGCTCCTCAATACGTATTTGACTCTGGTGTGCCAGTACTAGGTGTATGTTACGGCATGCAAACTATGGCTGAGCAGCTAGGTGGTAAAGTAGCGGGTTCTACAGAACGTGAATTCGGCTACGCACAAGTTAAAGTGTCTGGTGAATCTGCACTATTTAAAGATCTTGAGCTAACTCAAGACGTGTGGATGAGCCACGGTGACAAAGTAGTAGAAATTCCTGCTGACTTCGTGAAAGTCGGTGAGACAGACACATGTCCGTACGCTGCGATGGCGAACGAAGAGAAGAAATACTACGGCGTTCAGTTCCACCCAGAAGTAACGCACACGAAAGGCGGCCTACAAATGCTAGAGAACTTCGTTCTTGGCGTATGTGGCTGTGAGCGTCTATGGACTTCTGAATCTATCATCGAAGACGCGGTTGCTCGTATTAAAGAGCAAGTGGGTGACGACGAAGTTATCCTAGGTCTATCTGGTGGTGTTGATTCATCGGTAGTAGCGATGCTGGTTCACCGTGCAATCGGCGACAAGCTAACGTGTGTGTTCGTAGATAACGGTCTTCTTCGACTGAACGAAGGTCAGCAAGTAATGGATATGTTTGGCGACAAGTTCGGCCTAAACATCATTAAAGTTGATGCTGAAGATCGCTTCCTAAAAGCACTTGAAGGCAAGTCGGATCCAGAAGAGAAGCGTAAGACAATCGGTCACGTATTCGTAGACGTATTTGATGAAGAGTCTAAGAAGCTGAAAAACGCGAAATGGCTAGCTCAAGGTACGATTTACCCAGACGTTATCGAATCTGCTGCATCTAAGACTGGTAAAGCGCACGTGATCAAATCACACCACAACGTGGGCGGTCTTCCAGATGACATGGAAATGGGTCTTGTTGAGCCACTACGTGAGCTGTTCAAAGATGAAGTTCGTAAGATCGGTCTAGAGCTTGGTCTTCCGTACAACATGCTTTACCGCCACCCATTCCCGGGTCCTGGTCTAGGTGTTCGTGTTCTTGGTGAAATCAAGAAAGAGTACTGTGACTTGCTACGTCGTGCAGACGCTATCTTCATTGAAGAACTACACGCTGCAGACTTATACAACAAAGTATCTCAAGCGTTCACGGTATTCCTACCAGTTCGCTCTGTAGGTGTAATGGGCGATGGTCGTAAGTACGATTGGGTTGTATCTCTACGTGCGGTAGAAACTATCGACTTTATGACTGCGCATTGGGCACACCTACCATACGACTTCCTAGGTAAGGTTTCTAACCGTATCATCAACGAAGTTGACGGTATTTCTCGCGTGGTTTACGACATTTCTGGTAAGCCGCCAGCGACAATCGAATGGGAATAATTTCCTGTTAGATATACCAAATTGAAAACCAGCCTTCGGGCTGGTTTTTTTATGCCTGAAAAGTGTGAACGCAGGTCTCAACTTTTTTATTAGAAAATATATACATGCGAGATTGTTGAATGTATATTCATTTTTGGTGTTTAAATATTAAAGTTGGTATTGCTATGGAACAGGCAGAAGTTACCTCCCTCATCCCCATCATTATTACGTTAGTCCTCGCGCTAACTACAAGAAACGTTGTTGTCGGTCTTTTTGCTGGCGTTGTTAGCGGTGTGGCTATGTTAGAAGGCACATTCGTTGACAAAGGTCCGCTCGATTCGTTTAGCGCACTGATGAAAAGTTACCTGTTGCCGCAACTGACTGACAGTTACAATGCGGGCGTCATCCTTCTATTGGTTTTCATTGGTGGCTTTGTTGCCTTGATGGAGAAATCTGGCGGTGGCGTGGCGTTCGCTAAAAAGGTCACTCAGTGGGTTGCAAGCAAATGCCAAGCGCAGCTTTCTGCTTGGTTTGGCGGCGTAGTGATCTTCTTTTCAGACCTTGGTACACCGTTGATTGTAGGCCCTGTCTTTCGTCCTCTTTTTGATAAACTGAAAGTCTCTCGCCAGAAACTAGCCTTTATCATCGATTCAACTTCATCTCCCGTGGCGATCCTCATCCCTTTCATCGGTTGGGGCGTTTACATCATGAGCCTGATTCAAAAAGAGTTTGCTGCACTGGATGTGGGTATCAGTGATTGGGATGCCTTTATTGGCGCGATTCCTTACCAGTTTTATGCCTTTTTAGCGATCGCGATTGTGCCGATTGTCTCTTTCTTCAAACTGGATTTTGGACCAATGGCGAAAGCTGAGCAGCTTGCAGAGCAGGGTTCTGATTTTGGAAAAGTGCAAGATTCACTGAATGTGTTTGAGCATAAAAATGCAAAAACGAGTTTTGTTTGGGCACCGCTGCTTGTCATGTTAGTCGTGCTTTGCTCGATTTTAGTGCCTCATGGTTTTCCATTTCAGAAAGTAGCAGGCTCAACATTCCGTGCTGCACTGTCGTCGGCGTATTTCTTTGCTGCAATTACCCTAATTAGTTTGATGGCGTTTTATGGCGTGAGAAAGCTCTCTGATGGCATTCAGGTTTACCTAAAAGGGATGTCGAACATGATGTCCGTTGCGGTGATCTTGGTGCTGGCTTGGTCACTGAGTTCTGTCGGTAAAGAGCTTGGCGCAGCGGCCTACATTGCAGAGCAAGCACAAGCCGGCTTCCCATATTGGTTATTGCCTGCCGTGGCTTTTCTATTGGCAGGTATTATCTCTTTTGCCACAGGGTCTTCGTGGGGGACTTTTGCCATCATGATGCCATTGGTCATTCCAACCGCAGTCGCGATTGATGCGCCATTGTTGGTGTGCATCGGTGCGGTGCTATCTGGCGGTTTATTTGGTGATCACTGTTCGCCAATTTCAGAAACCACCATCTTGTCCTCTACAGGAGCGGGGTGTGAGCAGTATGAGCACTTTAGAACCCAGTTGCCTTATGCGGTACTCAACGGCGCTATCGCCCTGACAAGCTTTCTAGTGGCAGGAGTAATGGTTTCTCCTGTAATTGTATTGGTGGCAATAGTCGCGCAGTTCGCCATTTACTTGGTGCTCTCTAAGCAGCAATCTTCACCGACGTTAGAGCAAGCAACAGCAGAGCAATAGCAATAAATGAGAGCGGGGGAGTATCCCCCGTTTTCTTTTGAGTCGAGGTAACAGTTTTTGTGATACCCGCTGTGTAACAGTATTTATTTATGAAATTTGCGTCGCAGAATTAATTCACTTCACTCGGCGTTTTTTCTACATGATCCACTATGTGTCTAGTTATTCCTTGTATATTGTATTGTTAAATACGGAGATTAGACATGTTTGCACTCAAACATCTGCCTCTCGCATTGGGTTGTGTACTCGCTGCACAAGCTCATGCCAGCATGAATATCCAACCTGATCCACAAAACCCAAATGGTTACGTGATTGCTCGTGGCGACATCCAAGCTATGGAGCAAAGTAAAACCTCTGACCCTATGTATGCTATTTGGTCACAAGCGCTAGAGACTCGTCCAAATACGGTTGTTGAAGCAATTGTTCCAGGAGCAGCAAGTAATCCGGAAAACGTTAAGCGAGTTGAACGTGTCTTCCCTGAGAGCGAATGGAATTTCCTTACTCAGATGGCGGCACCAGAATATACGTACACACGTTTCTTGCGTGCGATCGGTAAGTTCCCTGCATTCTGTGGTGAGTACACAGATGGGCGTGATTCAGACGCGATTTGTAAGAAATCCATCGTGACAGCATTCGCACACTTTGCTCAGGAAACCGGTGGTCACATTGCGGTTGATAACGTATCTGACAACCCGCTTGCACTTGAAGAGTGGCAACAAGCATTGGTTCATGTGCGTGAAATGGGATGGTCTGAAGGTCAAGAAGGCTACACCACAGGCTGTGGTCAGAACGATTGGCAAAATAAGCGTTGGCCTTGTGAACCTGGTCAGGGGTATTTCGGTCGTGGTGCAAAACAGCTTTCTTACCACTTTAACTACGGCGCGTTCTCTGAAGTGATGTTCGATGGCGATGCATCGGTATTGCTGAAAAATCCGGGCTTAGTCGCTGACTCATGGTTGAACTTAGCTTCTGCAATTTGGTTCTTCTTAACGCCTCAAGCGCCAAAACCTGCAATGCTACACGTGATTGATCGTACTTGGGTACCATCTCAGCGTGAAATTGATGCGGGCATTGGCTACGGCTTTGGTACCACCATCAACGTCATCAACGGCGGTATTGAATGTGGTGAGCAAAACAAAGACAAAGGTCAGCCAGTTAACCGCATTCGCTACTGGGAAGGTCTAGCGGCGCACTATCTGATTCCTATCGAAGCTGATGAAACCAATACCTGTTGGCAACAAACGCCTTACGGTAGCTTAAACCTTAACGGTGCCACTGACGTGCTTTACACCAACTGGGACGGCAACTGGAAGTACTACTCAGATCGCCCAGGCGGTCACTCATTTGAATGTGAGTTGGTTGGCTTCCAAACCGCGTATTCCGCGCTGGTTGCTGGTGATTACGAGAAGTGTATTACTAACTTCTACCAATCTCATGCAGGTTGGCCTGAAGTTCGCGTTGTCGATAAATTAGACCCAGTCGATCCGGTTGACCCTCCTGTAGGCGGTGTAGCTGCATGGGATGCAGGCAAGGTTTATAACACGGGCGACCAAGTCTCTTACAAGGGGGCGGTATATGAAGCGAAGTGGTGGTCACAAGGCAATGAGCCTACTAAAGGTGACCCTTGGAAATTGGTCTCAGGTACGCCAACAGAGCCACCAGCGACTGAACCGCCAACGACTGAGCCTCCTGTAACAGAACCACCTGTTACCGAGCCGCCAGTGACAGAGCCTCCGGTTACTGAACCACCAGTATCGGGTGACTTTATTGCATGGGAACCAGGTGTGACTCAAGTGGCTAATGGCGACAAAGTGACTTATCAAGGCAAATGCTTTATCGCGAAAAATGGACCGGGTGTATGGGAATCACCGACACAGAGCAATTGGTTCTGGGATGAGATCTCTTGCCAGTAATTGAACAATAAATAGTCTAACTATCTATAAAGACTCTGCTTTTTAGCAGGGTCTTTTTTTATTCGTTTGGTTGCTTATTTGTGCAATCTAAGTTTTCAATAACGTCTTTTCTCTTTTGTTTTTGAGTCCATTAAAATTCGCGCGCAATTTTTATCAACATTTTTGAAAAGGTAATGTACATGTCTACAAAACTGGCTAACCCAGCGCCACTAGGTCTAATGGGTTTTGGTATGACTACCATCCTGCTAAACATCCACAACGCAGGTTTCTTCCCAATGGATTCTATGATTCTGGCTATGGGCATCTTTTACGGTGGTCTAAGCCAAGTACTTGTTGGCATGATGTGCTTCAAGCGTGGTGACACGTTCGGTACGACTGCATTTACTTCTTACGGTCTATTCTGGCTAACACTAGTTGGTCTAATCGTAATGCCTTACATGGGTCTTCCAGCAAGCCCTGCACACTTCATGGGTTGGTACCTACTACTATGGGGTATCTTCACTGGTTTCATGTTCATTGGCTCTCTATGCTACCCAGTAGCAAAGCAAGTAGTATTCGGTTCTCTTACTATCCTGTTCTTCCTACTAGCGGCACGTGACTTCACTGGTAGCGAGCTGATCGGCACTATCGCAGGCTTCGAAGGTATCTTCTGTGGCGCGAGCGCAATCTACTTTGCAATGGCTCAAGTACTAAACAACGAATACGGCCGTACCGTACTTCCTGTTGGTGAAAAGCAAAAGCCACAAGTTGCTACGCAAGAAATCGCTGCATAATCGCTTCGAATTGAATGCAAAAGAAAAGGGTTAGCCACTGGCTAACCCTTTTTTAATGTCCGTTGTTCGGACCACTGCTTTTTCTTATATACCTGCCAACCCATTGGGGGAGGATGCTAAGTGAAGCATTAGGTAGATGGTTGCTCTACCGTTTCTGTTGTATCGCTGTCTGCGGTTGGTGCTTTACCTGTTTTGCGCTTGTACTTCTCTTCCCAGTAAGTCGCGCCTTTAATGCCAAGCGCTACTGGGTTGAACGTAAACTCGGTCACACCACGTTTCTGTTGCTCTTCGTAGTCAGCCAGTGCTTTTAGTGCAGGCTTCGACATGAAGAAGATGATCAGAATGCCGACAATGTTCAGCCATGCCATTAGACCTACGCCCAC
This sequence comes from Vibrio sp. B1ASS3, assembly GCF_905175355.1. NCBI lineage: Bacteria > Pseudomonadati > Pseudomonadota > Gammaproteobacteria > Vibrionales > Vibrionaceae > Vibrio > Vibrio sp. B1ASS3. The sequence continues at coordinate 3,283,710 of NZ_HG992742.1, read as the reverse complement.
ATCACCCATTGCCCACGCAAGATTCGCTGTCTTAACCGTACCGTAGAATACCGCTGAGATAAGAATGACCTTCAAGATAAACATCAGACCGTTTACTTTCACAGTGCGACGGATGTACGCAATGTTGGTTTCTGCGATGTAGTAGTACGCCAGAATTGTTGTGAAGGCGAAGAAGAATAGCGCAATTGCGATGAATGGCTTACCTACGCCTGGTAGGGCACTCTCAATCGCCATTTGCGTAAACACAGGGCCATTCGCACCGATATCCGCTGGAAGGTTCTGTACTAGGAACGCGCCTTCTACTGCACCGTGAACGTTGTATGCGCCAGTGATAAGAATCATAAACGCCGTTGCTGAACACACTAGCAGTGTATCGATGTAGATTGAGAATGATTGAACAAGACCTTGCTGTGCTGGGTGATCAACGCTTGCCGCTGCTGCTGCGTGAGGACCAGTACCTTGACCTGCTTCGTTAGAGTAAACACCACGTTTTACACCCCAACCAATCGCAGCACCAATACCTGCCATTGGTGTAAATGCATCACCAATGATCATGCCAACGATGCGTGGAATCTCACCGATGTTAAGTAGGATGATAACGAAAGCCGTGATGATGTAAGCCAGCGCCATGAACGGAACCACAATTTGAGTGAAGTTCGCGATGCGCTTTACGCCACCAAAAATGATGAAGGCAAGAATGACACAGACAACCGTACCAGTGAAAATTTTAGCGAAACTGAAGGTACCAATAGCGGTTTCAATCATGTCACCTGAGCCAAATGCTGCTTCTACTGCGTTACCAATACTGTTCGATTGAACGCCAGGAAGTAGAACACCACATGCAAAGATGGTTGCGATAGCGAAGATCCATGCGTACCACTTCTGACCCATTGCTTTTTCGATGTAGTAAGCTGGACCGCCACGGAATTCGCCTTCGTCTTCTTCTTTATAAATCTGTGCGAGTGTTGATTCTGCGTATGCCGTTGCTGCACCAAAGAAGGCAACAACCCACATCCAGAATACTGCACCAGGGCCACCGAAGCCGATAGCGGCAGCAACACCTGCAATGTTACCTGTACCTACACGGCCAGATAGTGAAACGGCCAAAGCCTGAAATGATGAAATCCCCTTGGTTGAACTCTTACCATTAAGTAGCAAGCGCCACATTTCAAAGAAGTGACGAATCTGCACAAAGCGCGTCATGATCGAGTAGAACAAACCAGCGCCAAGACACAGATAGATCAGTGCCGGACTCCAGATAATTCCATTCAGAAAATCAACTAATGACTGCATGAGTATTTTCCCTGTTTGTTATGGTTGTGGTTGTTTTTCGTACAACACATTACCCTTTTTTGTAATGTAATTGTTAACCTTTTTAACTAAAAATCCCTTGTAGCGTGATGGTGGGCACAGAATGGTTAAATATTGTTAAAAATTGGTTCTTGTTATGTATCTGTGTGGTTTTTATTGGAAATAACAATGAATTGATTGAATATGCAGCACATTGTCATGAAAATGTGCTGCGAGATATGAAAGTCATATCTTCTGAATGCTATTCAACTTGTGGAGTAATACACTGTTTGAAATGGTTTGCAGGTGTTTAGGCGTAACGACTCAGGTTCAATTCTGAGTGATTTGTCACTTTGGGAACAGCGTTCATAATGACGTCTGTTAGTATCTGTGCTGAGCCACAAGCCATAGTCCAGCCGAGCGTGCCATGCCCTGTGTTCGTAAATAAATTCTCGTAAGGTGTTGTCCCAATAATGGGCGTACCATCGGGTGTCATAGGACGAAATCCACTCCAAAACTCGGCTTGAGTAAAATCGGCGCTTTGCGGAAACAGATCTCGAATCACCATTTCAATCGTATTTTTGCGTTTTTGCGATAACGAAGGATCAAAGCCAGCAAGCTCTGCGGTTCCTGCGACGCGAATGCGGTCATCAAAACGCGTCATTGCGACCTTATAGGTTTCATCCATGACGGTAGAACGTGGCGCAAATTGCTCACATTCAATTGGCACCGTCAGTGAATATCCTTTGACGGGATAAACAGGAATGTCGATCTCAAGCTGTTTGAGTAACGCTGTAGAATAGCTGCCAGAGGCAAGGACAAACGGGTCTGCTTTAAACAAGCCACGGTCCGTTTGGACACCCATGATCTTTTTGCCTACAGTAACCCAATTGCTCACCTCCGTATTGAATTCAAACGTTACGCCACGGGCTTTTGCTAGCTCCGTTAACTGCTGACAGAACTGAAAACAATCACCCGTTTCGTCATCAGGTAGATATAACCCACCGACCAATTTTTCTTTTACTAATGCCAATCCTGGCTCTTGCTTGATGCACTGTTCGATATCCATTAACTGAAAACGTGTACCGCTTTGCTCTAACAACTCAAGGTCTTTCTCTATGGCATCGAGCTGCTGTTGAGAGCGAAATACTTGCAAGGTGCCTAATTGCCGCCCTTGGTATTCAATCGCATGGTCACGGCGCAACTGCTCCAAACACGCGCGGCTATGATTGGCGATAGAGAGCATTCGGGCTTTGTTGATTTGATAGCGGGACAAAGTGCAGTTCGACACCATTTGCGTTGCCCAGCGGATAAGCTCCGGGCTAAGAGACGGTTTTATTTTGAGTGGTGCATGCTCTTCAGTAAGCCACTTTATGGCTTTGAGTGGAACCCCCGGCGCAGCCCATGGTGAAGAGTAACCATAAGAGATTTGTCCGGCGTTAGCGAAGCTGGTTTCCATCGCACTACTTGGTTGGCGATCGATCACGGTCACCTGATAGCCTGCCTGAGATAAATACCAAGCCGAGGTTAAGCCGATAACACCACTGCCTATTACGATGACTTCCATTGATGCGCTCCACACATTTTCGATGTGGCGCAGTTTCTCTTCTTTACCTTTTGTTAACAATCGATATAAATTACATCCAGCGTTTAGAAAAACTATAGGCTTAAGGATGAAAAGTAGTGTCGTTAGCGGATTGTGGCTATTCAGCCAAGTGGCGGAACACAGCAGCTTTACCAGTGCTGCAAAGGCATTGCACCTAACGACAGGGGCGATCAGCCAGCAAATTATTCAGTTAGAAGAACAGCTCGGTTTTACTTTGTTTGAACGCCACTCGCGCGGAATTCGACTGACGCCTAAAGGATTGCAGTTATCTCAATCCTCACAATTTCACTTCTCCGAACTAGGAAAGACAATTAAAGAGCTGCAAATTGAAAAGCCCCACAATGAAATTCGCCTCAAGCTGACGCCTTCCTTTGCATTTAAATGGTTAGTTCCACGCCTCGAAAGCTTTCATCTTGAAAACCCCGATCTCCAAGTGCAGATTTTTGCCGAGGGAGCACTAGTGAATAGTGAGCTAAAGGACTATGACGTTGCGATAGACTACGGTTCTCATCCCTATCGAGATAAAAGCGCTGAGCGGATTCTCAATGAGCAACTTCTACCGGTGATGAGCCCAAAATACCTTGAGGATCATAGGTGGCTAAAAACTCTTAAAGCGTCACCAGAACAATGGCGAGATGCGACGTTACTGCACGATGCTATGCCATGGGAAAAGGCTCCGCGTGACTATGAATGGCTGTACTGGGCATCAAGCATGGGGTTCGATTTCAAAACAGAGGTAGGGCACTTTTTTAATCGTACGGATATGGCAATGTCTGCTGCCGAAGCTGGAGTGGGGATAGCAATGGCACGTATGGCATTGGTGGAAGATGAACTTGAAAGCGGTCGCTTAGTCTCGCCATTTGAACCTGTGGATGCTAACGCAGGATACTACCTGATTATTAATACCAAAAGTGAGCCTACAGCACGATTTAGACGTTGGCTTTTACAGCAAGTCCAATCATCAATGTAGAGAGATAATTGGCACAAGTGTTTAAGAAATAATAAAAATAAATTTCTTAATTACATGATACTTCGAATTGCTTCCCACAAATTGTCTCTCGTTTATTAACTCCTCTCACTCTGTCTTCTTTTTCCATATCATCCAAAAATTAATCAATGGATGAGAAAGACTATGGCTAAAAGAATCTCTCTTATGTTGGCCCTAGCTCTATTTTCGGTAGGAGCAAGTGCAATGTTTTGGCCGTTTAAAAAATACGATGTGGAAATGTCTCCGGATGTGCGTGGTGTTATCAAGCTTGATGGCGTGCCACAGGCGGGGTTAACGGTTCATCGAGAGCTTTATTATGAAGGGTACAAAAAAGGCAAAACCTTAACCGACGAAGTTCAGACCAATGAACTAGGAGAGTTTTCTTTCGAACGGATCGTTGTTCGTTCTAGTGCTCCTGGAGATCTCTTTGGAGGTAGTTTGAAGGTCTATCAAAACATCTGTGTCGATTGCGACTCTGAAAAGAAAGAGATCTGGGGCGCATGGGTACCAACTGAAGGTGCGGAATCACTGCGTTGGATGCTAATGAACGTAGATTGTGAATTATCAAACAGTAAGCGAATTCATGAGGTTGAAATATATTCTGATAGTAATAGGCGCACACCTGTTCATTCTGTATGTGATTGGAACAATCAGAAAATTGATACATACGAATATGATGAAACGACTGATACCCATGTGTTAAAAAGCAAGATCAAGGAAGAGTTATAAATGAGCGCTATTTCTCCTTTAATGGCTAGTGAGCTAAGCATTATTGCTTATGAAGTTAAGCATAATCTTGAACGTGTGAAACTGCCTGCTGTAGTTGATAATCACTTTAGTTTTTCGAAAGTAGAAGTCGGTACATCTGGTGGTTTTTTCTTTCGTCCTGAAACTGGATTTGCTTTGTTGGGAAAAGGAAAAAGTCAGAGTCACAAGAACGACTTAGTCCTAGCTTTTAGAGGCACCGCAGGATTAGCTGATGGAATCACCGACTTAACTTGTAGTGGAAAAGGAACGGGGACAGGAGAGATCGTTCACTCTGGGTTTCAAACGACTTTCTATTCTATGAAAAAAGGCCTAACTCGCTTTCTGCGTGATAATCCGGTTATGGGTAATGGCACTATTCATTGTGTTGGACACAGTTTAGGTGGCGCACTTGCCACTTTAGCTGCAAATTGGATATCGGCTTCCCCTGAGTTTAAAGGAAAAGTGAATTTGTACACCTTTGGCTCACCAAGAGTGGGAATGAAGTCGTTTTCTGTTAACTCATCTTCGCGCATATCGTCCCATTTTCGTTGTGTGAATGGTGCAGACCCAGTGACCAAAGCGCCAGTGTGGCCTTTTTATCATGTGCCTTATGATGGTTCAGAGTACATATTAAATCGTGCTCAGGGACTGCTTCCTAGCGCGCATTTTATGTCGGAATATAGCTCTTACACACAATCAGCAACGTGGGATAGCCTAGGGCTTCAAAAAGCGAATTCAGCTTTTAAGCGTGTTGTTCTGAATTACGAGAATCGATTGCAAGCGAAACCTTCTGCTGATTGGGCAGATAAGATATCAGCGGCAATCCTGACACTGTTGATTGATGGAGGCTTTGCGGCAACAGTTTTTGCATTACAAAGTGGCGGTGCTGCAATTGCAACTATCTATGATGCGATGGCGCGCTCAATGGTAAAAATCTCAGAGCTTTCTAGTGATTTTGCCTCTCGCGTAAAAGGCTTACTTGGTCATATGTTGGTGTTTGCAGGTAAGGTTGCCCAAATTGCGATTAAATTCACTTTCTCCTTTATCCGTTGGGTATTCGAACTGGTTTTAGGCAAACTAAATACAGCAGTAAAAGCCGCACTAAAAACTAGCTTTTAGTCTTCAATATAAAACCGCCTCATTCGAGGCGGTTTTTTAGATCTCTATGTTTGAGGGACTGCTTGAACGGTCTTGGGTGTGACTGCTGGCTGTAAAGTATCTGTGGCGAGGTATGTGGTACTTGAAGGGAAAGCAAATTGAGCGCCTTCAGCGGCAATGATCTTATCAATCAAGATAAGAAGTTCTTGCTGCAAGTTGAGGAATGTCTCTCTATTTGTGGTGTTCAAATGAGCGAGTATTTCAATATCCAGACTGTAAGCATTGAAGGCACTAAAATGAACGCGAAGAGGAGAATCTAAAACATCGGGATGCTCTTTGAGTAAGGACGTGATTTTCTCTGTAATGCTCTGCAATTGAGACATTCTAGTCTCATAGCGTAGCCCGATAGTCGCTTTGAAAGGATATCGGTCACGACGGCTGTAGTTGATGATCTCTCGCTTAATAAGGTCACCATTGGCAATGGTGATTTGTGTTCGATCTTTCGCTCGAATTCGTGTTGAACGCACACCTATTTGTTCGATAACTCCTGACTGACTGCCAATTTGGCAGTAATCACCAACCGATAACGATTTGTCTAGGAATAAGATAACCCCGCCGATTAAGTTCTCCATAGTTGGACGGATAGCGAGTGCGATTGCCATGCCCCCTAAACTCAAGCCTGTCACGATGCCATAAACAGGGACACCTAAGCGATTCAAACCATAACCAAGACAAGCAATGGCTGCCATTGAACCTAATAAAGTGCCAATAATTTGGGTCAGACTTTGGCGAAGCGTGGTATTCGTGCGCTGCTTACTCATTAATAAACGGCAAGTTTTGTAAATCAATAGATAAGCCACTTGACTGAGTAATAGCCAACAAATGAGTTCTATGATGACGTTAAGCGTCGACATCAGTATGCCAGTTAAGTTGAGTTGATAGTCTGCGAGATAGAGAAAACCACTCAAAGTGATTACGGCACATATGGCTTTCAAAATCGGAGAGTGAATATGGTTATAGAGCAAAGCAAGTACGGAGATGGTTAGAGAAAGAGAAAGAACCAAGCCTAGCCATTGCCATATCGCTTGATCTCCATATTCAAGCATAAATACGCTTGGTAATGTTTCTACGATGTGAAACCATGTTGGTGGAATCAATCGTCCTGCGCTTAGCGAATAATACTGGTAGTAGTCCAAGTCCGCGCCTGAATGAGAGGGTAGATGCTTTACCAACAAGTAATCACTGTAAAGCCCATGCACGGTTTGTTCTGAGAAACGATACTGTCCATCAGCTTGTTTGATCAGCTCCAAACCCGTATCTGGTATTTGCCAGCGATCCAGTGTGTTGCTATCTGGAATGAGTGTTAAGTCCAAAGGCGGGGCTCGGTCGAGAATTTCTTTCATCAACATGACCGATTCAATAGCAACTCGATTTTGGCCAGATTCAGGCACTTCAGACAGATCGAAGGCTTGAGTGGCTTTGTCGAAAAGTGCATAGATGTTTTGTCGGTTTGGTTCGGTATTTTGGGTTGGATCTTCGATGATTTCTGTCAGCTGCTGATTCGCTTGTGAAACCAAAGTCTCAAAGCTTGTGAGTGCTTTTTGAGGGCTAGAGAGATCGGGAGGTGCGAGGGGGAAAGCTTCTTCAGCCTGAGCAAAGAACGTGAAAAGTACACAGCAGACGCTGAGCATCGATGATGTGATTGTTTTCATTATATTATCCTAGCCTTGTGATTATTGAATAAGTCTAGTCAATGATTTTCATATGCGGAAAAGCCTTGTTGTTCTCTCTTTATTTCCGTCTGACTTGAATAAAGTCCAATCCCTTCAATGTGACTCAAACAGCTTTTCTTTGCTGAAAAAATCGGCAATATAAAAGAATAACCATTCACTCAATAGTTCAGGGAAGATGCATGAAAGACGAAACACTCTCGATCCATTTTGGCTACGAAACCGACCCAACAACCAAATCAGTTGCGACACCGATTTACCAGACGGTCGCGTATGAGTTTGATAATGCTCAGCATGGTGCCGATCTCTTTAACCTTGAAGTTCCAGGCAATATTTACACCCGCATTATGAATCCAACCAATGACGTGTTGGAAAAACGTATGGCAGCACTAGAAGGCGGTATTGCTGGTTTGGTTGTCAGTGCAGGCAGTGCGGCAATCAACTATGCCATTCTTACGCTCGCACAAGCCGGCGATAACATCGTTTCTACCCCTCAGTTATACGGTGGCACCTACACTTTATTTGCGCATATGTTGCCGAACCAAGGTATTGAGGTACGTTTTGCCAAGGATGACAAACCTGAAAGTCTCGCGGAGCTTATCGATGAGAATACCAAAGCGGTTTACTGTGAAAGCATTGGTAATCCGGCTGGCAATATCATCGACCTTGAACGTGTTGCTGAGCTGGCTCATGCGCAGGGCGTGCCTGTGATTGTCGACAATACAGTCGCAACTCCTGTGCTATGTAAACCAATCGAATTTGGTGCAGATATCGTGGTGCATTCGCTGACTAAGTATGTTGGTGGTCACGGTACGACATTAGGTGGCATCATCATTGATTCGGGCAAGTTTCCTTGGGCACAGCACAAAGATCGTTTCCCAGTATTTAATCAGCCTGAACCTTCTTACCACGGTGTGGTTTACACCGAGGCATTTGGAGAGGCAGCGTTTATTGGCCGTGCTCGCACCGTTCCTTTGCGTAATACTGGTTCTGCTTTGTCACCGATGAATGCGTTTATGTTGATGCAGGGGCTGGAAACGCTGTCGCTGCGTATGGAGAGACACACTGAAAACGCACTCAAAGTAGCGGAATACTTAAGCCAGCACGATAAAGTGAGTTGGGTAAGTTACGCAGGTTTGCCAGATTCTGAGTTCTATCCATTGGCAGAGAAGTACATGCAAGGTAAGCCGTCGGCGATTTTGTCGTTTGGATTAAAAGATGGTTACGAGGCAGGTGTACGTTTTTACGATGCGCTTAAGATATTCAAGCGACTGGTGAACATTGGTGATGCGAAGTCGCTTGCTTGTCATCCTGCATCAACTACACATCGACAGTTGAGTGAGGCGGAGCAAAAGCAAGCGGGCGTTTCTCCAGAGATGATTCGTTTGTCTGTCGGCATTGAACATGTCGATGATATTTTGGCTGATTTAGAACAAGCGCTGAACGCGTAATTATATTTTCTAACAAAGCTTTGGGTTACCCATAGGCCAGCCTTACTAAAAGCTGGCCTTATTTCTATAAGGTACTTATTTATAATGATTTTTGAGTATTTGGGTTACGGTATTCCAAATGCTCATGATGGTGTACTTTTCTTACCTTGCGTATAAGTCTCATCTTACTGACTATGCTTAGAAAATAGTCACTAGGAAGGGACGCTCATGTCTTACGTGTTTCACCGTCATTGCCACGCCAAATTGCCCACTATCGCCAGAGGGGAAGGGGTTTATCTGTTCGATAATCAAGGCAACCAATACCTCGATGCTTGCGGCGGTGCTGCTGTTTCAAACCTTGGGCATAGCCACCAAGCTGTTAAACAAGCCATGCTCGACCAAATCGAAAAAGTGCCTTTTGCTCACACGGGCTTTTTTACTAGTGAAGTAAGTGAGCAGTTGGCTGAGTTGATTTGCCAGCAAATGCCATCACACTTCAATCACGTCTACTTAGTCAGTGGGGGCTCTGAAGCGGTTGAATCTGCACTAAAGATGGCAAGGCAATACTTTGTGGAATGTGGCAAACCTGAGAAAAAGCAGTTTATTGCCCGCCAACAAAGCTACCACGGTAATACACTTGGTGCGTTGGCTGTTGGTGGTAACGAATGGCGGCGTGAGCCTTTTAAACCCATTTTGCACCCAAGCCATCACATTGCGCCGTGTTATGCCTATCGTTGTCAAAGAGAAGATGAGTCAGAACTCGATTATTCACTGAGAGCCGCCAATGAGCTTGAAGCTAAGATTTTAGAACTGGGCGCGGATAACGTCATGGCGTTTGTTGCGGAGCCTATAGTTGGCGCAACAGCGGGCGCAGTGCCTGCCACTCAAGGTTACTTCAAACGAATACGAGAGATTTGCGATCGCTATGATGTGCTGCTGATCATGGATGAGGTGATGTGTGGCGTTGGGCGCAGCGGTAGCTTTTTTGCTTTTGAACAAGAGCAAGCCGTCCCAGACTTAGTCTGTATGGCGAAAGGGTTAGGGGCGGGTTATCAGCCTATCGGAGCCGTTGTTGCCAACGATAAAGTCTATCAAGCGATCGCGTCTGGTAGCGGTTTCTTTCAGCATGGGCATACCTTTATGGCGCACCCTGTTGCATGCGCAGCCGCCGTTGCAACCATTCAGACTATTGGTGACCAAAAGCTCCTGCAAGCCGTCAATCAACAAGGATCAATGTTAAAAAGAGAGCTCGAGTCAGCACTTTCAGACTTCCCGTATGTTGGGGATATTCGTGGTAAAGGGCTGTTTCTTGGCATTGAGCTTGTCGCAGACAAAGTAAGTAAAATACCGTTGCCTAATTCAACTTTGGCAGACAAAAAGATCAAGCAACAAGCGATGAAAAATGGACTGATGTGCTACCCAATGGGCGGCACGATTGATGGTGTAAATGGGCATCATATCCTTCTTGCACCGCCTTTTATCATCGAACGAAGCCACATTGACGAGCTGGTGGAAAAGCTCACTCGTACACTTAGAGAGGTGTCGCAGAAATGGCAGTGAACTCCCAAACTAAAAGAGCTCGAATCGCGATTATTGTTGCGCCCAATGGGGCGAGAAAAACTAAGCAAGACCATGATCAATTGCCGATAACTATTGAAGAAATGGTTGCCGAGGCGAAAGCATGTCAAACAGCAGGGGCTACCATGATCCATTTGCACGCGAGGGATACGCAAGGCAGGCATTCTCTAGAGGTTAATGACAATTTAGAAATCTACCACGCGGTGAAAGCTGCTGTGGGGGATTCGATGATTGTTCAGCTCACGACTGAGGCTGTTGGGATGTATTTACCACAACAGCAAATGGCGCTGATCAAAGCGGTAAAACCAGAAGCCGCTTCCTTTGCTTTGCGTGAACTGATTCCTGATGAGCAGAGTGAGGAGCAAGGTTTTGTCTTTTTTGATTGGGTCGCTGCTCAGGGCATTCTCAGTCAAATCATTTTGTATGATCAGGCAGACATCGAGCGCTATTTCTCCCTACGAGAGCGAGGCGTTTTACCAAAGCACAACCAACACGCGTTAGTGGTACTTGGTCGATATCATGAGGCTCAACAATCTTCGCCATGGGATTTACGGGCATTGCATTTGGAGCGCTTTATCGAAGAGAACGTTAGATGTGCCGTGTGCGCGTTTGGCGCGAGAGAGCAAGATTGTTTAACCCATGCAATGCTTCTGGGATTGGATGTTCGGGTAGGCTTTGAGAACAACCATTTGAGTTCGAATGGTCAACTTGCAAAAAGCAATGCAGAACAAGTCCAACGACTAAAAGAGGTCAGTGAATTACTCGGTGTACCACTGCATGATGCGGAGAGTTTTCGAGATTCCATTTAGTCACGGATACAAAAAGGCTCCAATCGGAGCCTTCTTCAAATTTATTTTAAGCTTTCAGTCTGAGGGATAGACTGGCGTGCCGGATGCTTGATAAACACCGCTACGATTGCTGCAATTGCAAGTGCGAAACAGTAGTAAGAGTTCGCAACAACTTCTAGTGGAGAAAGGTTAAATACCGAGCCCAATAGTAGAACCTGCGCACCGTATGGCAATACACCTTGGATAACACACGAGAAGATATCCAACAAACTTGCAGAGCGACGTGGTGATACGTTGTTCTCTTCTGCCAGCTGACGAGCCACGCTACCTGATACGATGATGGCAACCGTGTTGTTAGCGGTACAGGTATTTACCATCGAAACCAGACCAGCAATACCTAGTTCGCTTGCACGACCGTTTGCTTCTTTTGAGTGGCTAGAACCAAACGTACGGATGATGCCGCTCACTAGGTTAGTCAGGAACGCGAGACCGCCTTGGCGACGCATAAGCTCACTCAGACCACCAATCAGCATGGATAGTAGGAAGATCTCTTGCATGTTGCCAAAGCCAGAGTAGATGTCTTGTGCGAAGTTGGTTAGACCGTAATCATCGATAGAAGACAAGCTCACGCCACCCGCCAAAACGATACCAATAGTAAGCACGACAAACACATTCATGCCTGACACAGCAAGGATAAGAATCGTCACATATGGCAGCACTTTCAACCATTCAATAGGACCAGTTTCTGGTACTTGAGTCGCTGTGCTGTTGAAGGCGAAGATCACAAGCGCCACCAGTGCTGCTGGCAGTGCGATACGGATGTTCTCTTTGAATTTGTCCTTCATCTCACAGCCTTGAGAGCGTGTTGCCGCAATGGTGGTGTCTGAGATGATCGAAAGGTTATCACCAAACATTGCGCCGCTAAGTACTACACCAGCAGTCAATGGAAGGCTCATACCTGCCGATTGAGCAATACCCAGAGCAACAGGCGCAACTGCAGCGATGGTGCCCATTGAGGTGCCCATTGCCGTCGCGATAAACGCAGAAATCAGGAAGATACCCGGCAAGATCATGCTAGTTGGAATCGCAGATAGACCAAGGTTAACAGTCGCATCTACGCCGCCAGACGCTTTTGCTACCGCAGCAAAGGCACCAGCAAGCAGGTAGATCATACACATTGCGATGATGTCTTGATGACCTACACCACGCATAAAGTGCTCGATAGAACGATTGAGTTTGTCTTTGCTTAAGATGAGCGCAAGGATCACCGCAGGCAATACCGCGATAGGCGCTGGTAATTGGTAGAACGCGAAATCAACGCCTTGCAAAGATAAGTAAGTACCCACGCCAATAAACAGCGCAAGGAATAGCACTAAAGGTAAAAGTGCGACCGCTGATGGTGCGATTGCTTTATTAGAATTTTTAGAACCAGACATGTGAACGACAACATAATCAATAAATAAGGCGAGCAGACTAATCTGACACCAAAGACTTGTCAACGTCTAGACGTCTAAATGGCTGGTTATTTTTAATCGAAAAGACCAAGAAAAAAGGCTCACATAACATATCTTATTGATACTGTGAGCCTTTGTAGAATTTTACTTGTGTAGAGTATTTACGCTTTTTTTCGTTTGAGAAGCGCGAAGATCATCAGTGAGAACAGCAGTGCTGCGCTAGACCAAACCACGTAGCGATGATCGGTATAGAACTGGCTAAGGACGCTTAAATGCTCAAACGCGAAGTTGGTGAGCAAACTGAACACGGCAACCCAAATGGTGGTTGCAAGCGCGTTACCTAATAAGAACTCTTTGCGCGGCATCTTAGCAATACCGCAAGCAAGCGGCATAAACTGCTTCATTCCTTCCACGAAGCGGCTAACAACCAAACAAGCAGGGCCATACTTCTGAATCGTACTTTGTAGCTTCTGCATTTTGGGGCCAGAAATATAGCCTTTCTTGTCTAACCAACCTTCAAAGTAATAACCAATCAGGTAGCCGCAAGTGTTGCCAAAAAAGCAACTCAACCAAGAGACTATCATCACCAAGCTAAGGTTCATGACATGCTCGGATGATATGATAGACGCCGCAATCATCAGCGATTGCCCCGGCATCGGAATACCAATGCCTTCAAGAAAGATGCTGACGATAAGCGCGAGATAACCATATTGCTCAAGCAGCGGCTTCATCGCCATCAATAATTCATTTATGTGTTCCAAACGCTTTCCTCTAACAAAAGTGGAACGAAGCTGGAGTGATACTCCTGTTAGTTAGCTTGGTCAATCGACGTTGTTCTCAGTCAGTAAAATCTGACACGCCGTTGATAATAGTGCTGCGTATTTAGTCTTTTAGGTTACGCCTTACTAAGTCGTGCATTTGTTTAATGGTCATCAATGCTAACCAGATGATCTCTTCGACAGAGCGTTGACCAGCCGGTGAGGAGGGATGATCGGCATCGGTTTTATTGCTCAGTGCAGGAAGCTCATGCACGCGATTGTCACGAATCGTACCGACCAACGCATCCATCGCATCATGAATCAGACGTTCGACTTGGAGTGAGCCTTGGTAGTGGGTGCCCGCTCTAACTAGAGGGATCAGCAAGCAGAGGTAGTGACTCAACAAGCGATAATGGCTCAACATATCTTCGTAATAATGCGGATCGGCGCGAGTGTGCCTTGGCTCTTGCTGCATCTCGTTGTAAATCAGTTCAAGGTCGCTTTCGGCAGTGAGCATAGCGGCACGTTGCTTAGTGAGCGCCATATGATCACGTTGCTCAGTGTCGACTTGTAACTGCTCATAGCAGTACACAAATAAGCTTTTTGAACTATCGAGTGCTTTTAATGCTTGGGTATGAATCTCCTTACCTCGCCACTGCGGCCACAATAAGCCATAACCGAGCAAGACAATTGCGCCACCGACGACATTGTCTATCAGGCGCGGAGCGGCAAAGTCGAGCCCTTGGTGTGCCATGGTCTGATAAACCAAAATTAACAGTGCGGTAATACAGCCAATCGCCAGCGAGTAATGACGCATAATATTGAGCATTGCGACAGGTAATAGAACTGCGATCAATGCAAGCAGAATGGTCGTTGGAACACCAAGGTGAATCAATGAGGTGGCGAACAATACCCCAAGCGCTGTACCTAAACAGCGTTGCCAAGTTTTACTTCGGGTTGCCAAGAAACTTGGCTGAATGACCATCAACATGGAAATCAACACCCAATCCGGGCGAATCAATTCAAAGTATTCGGCAATCCCTGCTCCAAGAGCAAACATCAAACCAACGCGAGTCACATGGCGCCAAATCGGGTTGCCTCGACTCGGTAAACGAAAAGACAGCTCGAATGGTTGCACCTCAAAGGAGCGTTCATAAGCGGGTTCATTAAGCTCAATACGACGAGAAATATGCTTGACCGCGTATGCCCAGTAGCGAAAGCGAGGTTGGTCTTCTAGCTTCACCGACTCAATCAAATCGTGAGCTTCCTGTTCTAGTGAGCTCAAGTGTTCCATCTCTTCATGCGTGTTATGCAAAAGCTGCTTGGCTTTGTGCCTTAATCTTTGCTGACAGTGTTGGCTCCAAACCAAGAGCAGATCTCGTTTCGGTTTACTGGATTGAAATTGCTTGAGCAGATCAGGGTTGCTGGTATGGCTGCTCAAGACGACTTCAAACGTATCGAGCGCCAAAAACAAAGCCTGACGCAGAGAGTTGGCGTCTTCATGTTTCGAGCGAAAAGATTCTGATTGCAGAGCTTGCTGAAACAGTTCAATCAACTGATATTTGATGCGCCGCTTCGGGGCATCGTTTTCGCTTCCAAGTAAAAAAGCTTGGCGATATTGAATGTAGTCCGCTAGCGTCTCGTAAATCGCAGAAAGACAAACACGCAGTGCGTAATGTTTCCATAAGGCAAACCAAAGCCAACTGAACAGCGCAAAAGTGAGTGGCCCCAACACCAACATAGGATAGAGGCCCACTACCGCACTGGAATTATGCAGCGACAAGCTCACGACCGCGATCAGTAAGCTCGACATGCCAAGACGTCCCCAAAACGGACCATTCACTGCTGTACTCGCCAATACTGCTCCCATCGCGCCGTAAGTCAGCCACAGTGGTAAGCCCATATTCAGCAGGGCATAACTGATGATGAGCGTAATGCTCCACGTGAAAGCGGTAATCGCAAAGCGTGTCCAGCGTCTAGGACCGGCAGTGTCTAAACCACTTATCAATGCTGCGGGCATGGTCATTAAAGCCGTCATGGCGAGATTGATTTGGTTGAATAACACACCCAACCCCATGAACAGAACAATCGCGCTGGTGGCACGCAAACCAAGGTTGATAGAAGGGGAGTACCAGATTTTACGCAGAAAGGCAGGAGATAACGTCATAAACCCTCATTACAGTTGGCAACCCCTTCAGTGTAACGCGAATATCTTTAGATGTGCCGGCTTCAACCACAGTTTGAAAAATTGAAGCGGAGTCGTTACTTAATCGACGCATCTCCAAGCTGAGTAAATAGCCAATCATTGAACAGCGATACTTTTCGCGCTGCGAGACGATAGTTCGGCACAAATACGTAATAGCCATAATGGCTATGCATACTCAGTTGTTGGATGTGGTAGACCTCACCTCTCGACATCGCCTGCTGCGCCATAAAATCAGGCAGGAGAGCAAGCCCTTTGCCGAGCTTGACCGCTTCATAAGAAAGATAGAAATGCTCATGACCGACGGGGTGATAATGAATCGCGCTTTGCAGAGATTGTTCTAGTTTGAACTGCTCCCACAACTGCGGGCGTGTCGTTTGAGGAATAAATGCGAAATCCGTAATGGACTGTTTGTCGTTACATGTTGAAGAACTTGATGAGCCCGTTAGCAGCAGCGTTTCTTGACGCAACAATCGACCATGTTCGTAGTGACTAGAAAGAGGAAGGCAACGGATGGTGATGTCGCTGTCTACGTCTAGCTGATTTATTGGACCATCACTGGTGCGAACTTTAACGCGGATATCAGGATGGATTTGATGGAATGCATCAATGTTTGGCACCAACCACAAACTGGCGAAAGAAGGCGTAACATCCACCACCAGTAACTCTTGCTCTGTGTCGGTTTGAATTAAGCTCGCCGTCGCATGTTGGATGATCTCCAACGCTTCAGTCACCTTGGGTAAGTAACGTTTTCCTTCTTCGGTGAGCTCAATACCATTGATACCACGCTGAATTAAAGGCAGCCCAACCAGTTGTTCTAGCGTCGCAATCTGTTTGCTCACGGCACCTTGAGTTACGCACAAACTCTCTGCCGCTTTAGAAAAACTCAGTTGGTTAGCAACCGCAACAAAGGTTCGAAGTGCACGAATAGAAGGGTATTCACTGCCTTTTAGCATGAGCTCATGTCCATTGATGAATGCTTAACCACAGACTAAGAGATTTTGGCTAGGAATCAAAGCGATGAGTTGAGGGGGAGATACAAATTGCATGTCTCGTCCTAAAATACGTTGACAGTTTTACACTAAGCCAACTGCCCCAGCAGTTGGCTTTTTTCATGCACCTCATTTGGGGTTCTCATCCCGAGACTAAGGTGCGGCCTCATATTGTTATAGATACTAACGGACTGCTTTACTAGCTGTTTGAGCTCTTCGATATTCCGACTCCTATGAAATAAGAACTCTTGCTTTAGTATCCCGTTGACCCTCTCAGCTAACGCGTTCTGATAACAGTCATATCCATCGGTCATTGATGGTTTTATATCGCCAACTTTTAACAGCGTTTGGTAGACGCTTGAGCAATATTGGAGCCCTCGGTCTGAATGATGAATACATGGACACCGATATTGGCGAGCTTTTATCGCCATACGTAATGCCTTTACAACATCGGTTGCTTTCATCTCATTGCTCAATTCATATCCCATAACTTTACGGCTAAATGCATCTGTCACGAGTGACAAGTAATGGACGCCTTCGTCTGATTGAACATAAGTAATGTCACTGACTAATACTTCTTCGGGGCGACTAGGCTTAAACTCCTGAAGCAAGTTAGGATGCTTTTTCATCCAATGACGACTGTTGGTTGTCTTTGTATAGCTGCGCTTTGGTCGAATAAGAAGCCTTTCATGACGTAAGTAGTCAAAAAGTGCATCTCTACCCAGTTTAATGCCAGCCCTTATCAGCTTTGGTTTGAGTAAAAAGTGTAGCTTTCTCGTTCCAATTCGAGGCATATAACGGCGCAACTCTAGGACCATTTCCTTTACTGGTTGGATTTCTATTTTCCGCGCAGTTGTTCGTTTCTCTCTTTGGTAAACACTTTGTCTCGATATTCCACATAAGCGGCAGACTCTGGCTAAACTGAGCCCTTTCTGTTTTTGAAGGCTTCTCGCTCCTTGGCAAGATACTTTTTTCTCAGGTTTGTCCCATGCTCAGAGTCAAGAATATCGACGACTTCATTCAAGAACAGGTTTCTTATCCGCTCGTCTTCGAGTTCTCTTTCAAGACGTTTGGTTTTTTGAGCGGGTGACTCATTCGGCTTTGTAGTTTTATACATGGCGTTCTTCCTTGGGTTATGCGTCCAATCCATTTTTCCATGCTTTCTTAGCCAAGTTAAAACGGTTGAGCGACCTTGGATACCATAAACAGCTTGCGCTTGTTTGTAGGTCATTTCGCCTTTTTCCACGGCATCAACGACCTGTAATTTAAAGCCTAGTGTGTAATCACGCTGAGTGCGCTTAATGTAGGATGTATTTGAAGTTGTCATAATTAGTCCTCAATGTGTAAACACATTTCAGGACGAGACAGCAGATACAAAAAGGGCCAACCCTTTCGAGTTGGCCCTTTCCAAACGTTTGGTGGAGCTGGCGGGAGTTGAACCAATGTGTCAATATTTTAAGATTCAGCTAATTAGCTTGGTGTTACCAATTTGGTGTAGCATCAAATGTTACATCAATTTCCTACTGCAAAAGGAACTGAACCCCCGTCCAAATATAACTTTTTGCTATTAAAGCCAGTGTTAATCATAGCAAAATAATCTTAAAACCACATGTGATGGTTATTCATCAACAGGTGATTTATTACTGTCGAGCAATGAGTTTAGCATACTCGATGAGGACAGTATCAGACCAACTCTTAGACCCAAAGGTTTGAACACTTTGTTTAAATGATATGAGCCAAATATTGCCCATATCATGGATTCTTCGGTATTAATGAGTATGTTCTTACTCACTTAGCTTTTATCTAGATCTCTTAGGTGATCAAGTAAGTATTCAGTGTAGTAAAGTGGCATCACTATGTGCTCTTTCTCTGTTGCTGGAGAGCCTTGAGTGCCTGTAAGTTTGATCGTCTTGTGGGGCTTGCACTTTTCGATGTAAGACTGCAATGATTTTGCTCGGGTTCGCTTACCGCTCTTTACTTCTACAGGCACAATACGGCCTAGGTCATCAGCGATTATGAACTCTATCTCAGCCCTTGCGTCTCCCCAAGAGAAACTTGGTTCAATACCTAGTGCGGCGATTTCCTGTTGAACATAGTTTTCTGCGACATATCCCTTGTATTCATAGCCTTGCTGTTTGATTTCACGGTAACCCGTGCCGAGCATATGGTTCAACAGGCCTACATCAAATAGAAATAATTTAACTGCATTTTCCTTCTGATAAGCAGCTAAAGGAGAACGAGGTTGTCCTTCAATAGGATGATTCTTTAGCGCAAGTCGACACTTGTGAAGCCATGTGATCGCACTTTCATATTCAGCATATCGAGATTTGCGTTCGTGAACGCCTTTGAATTTGAATCGTTTAACGGAGTCATCGAATACCGAAGATAACTGGGCTGGGATGCTTCTAAATACAGACTCGATGAGTTGCGCATCTACTTTTCCAGAGTATTTTCCGAAATCACGCATGTAGCCCTCAATTAAGTTTCGATGGACTTCAGAGACGGCTTCAATTCGGTCAATGATACTGAGTTGAGAGTTTGCGAACCATGAGTTTACGGCTTCAGGCATGCCGCCAACGAAGTAATAATCAGTTAGCAATTCGATTAACTTGGAATGAGCCGCAGAAGAACTCAGCTTTTGGTCAAACGCTTTTTGAAGAGCTTTCTCTCCAGATGCCCACAAAAACTCCCTGAAAGTCAGTGGCCTTAAGTTGTGCTGTTCAACTTTTCCAACAGGGAAGGAGGTGAGCAATCCAATATTGGAACCACTTGCAGCAACATAAGCTTTGGGAGCCTTTTCTGCAAAGTATTTAAGTGCGGTAACCGCTCTAGGACACTCACCAATTTCATCTAAAATAAGTAGATCTGTAGATGGTTCGAAGGTTTGCCCTGTTAAGAGTTCAATATTGGTGATGATGTCATCAGGATTTAAAGATCCAGCAAAAGCTTCCATTAACTCAGGACTCTCTAAAAAATCGATCCTTAGGACATTTTCGAATGTACTTCCTAATAGCTCCTGCAATAAGAATGTTTTGCCAGTTTGTCTAGCTCCGTCAATCAGTAGAGGTTTCCTAGTTGGCTTGCCTTTCCAGGTGAGTAGGTTTTCAAGCAATGTTCGTTTCATCTAGCCACCTTAGTGATAGCGATTTCATGTTCGA
Source organism: Vibrio sp. B1ASS3 (assembly GCF_905175355.1). Lineage (NCBI taxonomy): Bacteria > Pseudomonadati > Pseudomonadota > Gammaproteobacteria > Vibrionales > Vibrionaceae > Vibrio > Vibrio sp. B1ASS3. Next base: position 3,263,890 of record NZ_HG992742.1, on the reverse strand, counting down.
TGCTTATTACATAAAAATGCGCGATAAAATGCAAGGTTAAACATTTTAATGCGCATAAAAATGTTTTATTTTACATTTTAATGCGCGTAAAAGTGAATTTTGGTGTGCATATGATTATGTAGGGGAGCGAGGCGCAGTAATGAGTATATGGTGAATGCTTCATACTTAGTATAAGCAAATGTCAATCTGGACAAGCTAGTCTTTAGCAAAAGCAGGGCTGGCTCAACAGATATTGACGCTTGCAGGTAATGCATTGTAATTGTTCACTTTTCTATGGCGTTAAAATTAAATGGAGGTAATCAATGAACAAACAAAGAATGGTTGGGAGGAGAAAGCCAAAGGCTTTCATAAATCAAATGGAAAATTTTCCTTTAAAGGTAGTATGCCTTGATCTTCAAGCTTCCTGGTTTTAGTGGGATAGAGCCTTTTGGATTACAAATGAAAGTGGTACTGCCCGCAATGATCTTTTCCACTGGATCGTGTTGATGACCTGCAATCCAGTATCGTGCTTTAGAGATCAGTTCGTCGCTCAAACCAGCTTGGTAGTACGGAGCATAATCGCTGCTGGCATTTTGCTCGACAGCAAAAGCTTCTTTTGATGGGAGATGATGAGATATTGCTATATCAACTTTCCTTGGAAAGTTGTTAATGAATGCCTTGTGCTGCTCTTCAATCATTTGATTGCTGATGTACTTTGTATCATTCATCAGTTCTGAGTACGTATCTATTAGTCCAGGCGAGTATGTGTGGATAGGAAACCAAAGAGTGCCGCCATAGATGGTATATCCATCTAAATCAATTGACTCATTGTCAAGAAAAAACAAGTTCGCAGTTGTGTCACTGTGCACTTTAAGCTTTGCTATTGGGGAGTACCTGCTGTCAGGGGAGCTTATTGAATCTTGTTTGTGCAGATAGCCAGAACGGTAAGATTTACTTTTACTACCGTACCACTCGTGGTTCCCCGCAATGAGGATAACGGCTTTGAAGTAAGAGCAAAGAACATTTTTTACATACGTAATGCCATTGAGCGCATTGGCGGTGTCACCCGCAATAATCAAAACAGCGTCATGATCGAAGTCATACCAAAAGCTCCGATGGATACCGTGTAAATCCAAGTGCAAATCAGATACTGCGTAAAATTTCAATTTCTCCACCTGATGAGTTTGTAAATGTGGCCTTTGTGTACAGTATACCTACTGCTAATTAAGAGCTAGTCATTCCCATTGTATTGAGGAAAAAGCTAAGCGTACTATCCTTTGAATATTCATAGGAGCTAAATGACTATAACAACCTAATTTGTTGATGAATTAATAGAATGGAGTCATACATTCCCCTCTGGGTCATCGTTAATGTGGTAAATAATGTGAACAAATATCACAAATCTTTAGTTTTAGGTGAAATGACAGGTTAAATAGTTATTTAGCCCGTGCCTTTAGGCGCTCTTTGGGCGTCAGTGTTTCATATAATGCTATGAATAAAAAAGTAACCAATGAAACGTTTTGCTATGGAAGACTCGAATCCCTCTCTAAAGTCAGAGCGAGAACATCACTACGACTTTAATTACCCTTTCCCACCTAGGCACCATGACTGGTACTGGCGTGATGCTTCAATGAGCTATGATGAGGCTATTGAAGCGTTCCATGCTCAAAGTGAAGAAGATCAGCACATTAGACGTAATCCCGTAAATCGAGATACTCCAAAGAAAGTTGTGGATCCCAATTCCCATGATGGCAAGGGGTATCCATTTCCACCAAGGCACTCAATGACTTGGCAGAATAATGAATATGGTGTGAGTTATGATGAAGCTGTTGCTTTGTATGAACATGAAAGGGCAAAGGCAGTTAACCCTAGAATGGTTCGTAATCCCCTTGTGAATGTTTCGCCTAAAACTCCTGACGGTTCACGTCCTGCGCTTCAATCTATGAATCAAGAGTTAGCTAAGACTGCGTCAACGCCCGTTGTTAGTCCAGAGAATTCATATTGGCCGCCATACAATCCACTAGCGAAGGAAGGGGAAAAAGAGCTCGATGTAATCTACACAAAACCGATTACAAGTATTGCAGTCTTATCCTCGGAAGAAGCTTACGAACTCTTGCAGAACAAATACAAAGAGTTTGGTGGTAAGAAGCTCTCAGATGACTTAAAAACTTATGTCATTGGCGTTGGTAAAGGATCGTATGATGCTTTTAAAACAGCTCAAGGGCTAGGCGGTGTCGGGGTTCATGCTGTTGTTAAAAAGATTGATGGTGTTGACTGGTTCATCATTAAGAACTTCCGTTTCCATCAGCAAACGATCATGCAAGGTTATAAGTGGAAAGCCAATAACCCGCAGGTGATCAAGATGGGTTTGGGCATAAAAGATCTTCAAGCTGCGAAAAGTTTTGTCAGAGTAAATGTAGGCTTAGAGGTAGCGTTTGCTGTGGGCATCAATGCTGTAGATTACATCCTACGTGATGAAGCGACGCTGTCGGAGTTTGTTGGTAATTCTGCGTATGATATTGTGAAAGGCGTGACGTCGTTGGCTGTTTCTACTGCTGTAACTGCTGCTGTCGTTGTCGGTGTTGGTGTTACGTCAATTCTAGCGTCAGGACTAATATTTGTAATTGCATCCTACATGATCGGTAACAAAGTAAACCAAGCATATGATGGTTTACTTGACGAACTAAAAAACTTAGCAGAGGAACAAGCCGAAGATTATGTGGATAACCTGAATGGTTATACCTACTCAATTTCTGATGCGCTTATGAAGGTTACGATGTGAAAAATATCCTTTTAATTCTATTTTTTTGCGGTTTAGCAGTAGTTTGTTTTGATGCAAGCTTAGGCTATGTATCAATAGCTCAGAGTGTTGGTGATGTAGTTACTGTTGATGGTTTTATGAATATCGCGGGTGCATACGGCATGCTTTTGCTGTCCATATGTGTCGTTTTGAAGTCTTCATGTTTACTCATGGGGGGGAAGCTACCAGAGATTAATTGGAACTACGTTGTGTATGGTTTGCTTCTAGTGATTACACCAAGTGCCACATACATCACGTATACGAATATTCAATCTAATATTGAGGAATATGTCGAGTGTGAGGATGCGAGGGAATTTTCTCTTCGATATTCCAGTCGTACTTACGCAATATCTCATGAGTTATGTCAGCCTCAGTAATTGGAAAAGATTTGAAGTATTTGAAGGTAGTAGTGATAATTATCACTGTTGTTTTGTCAGGGCTCTTTTGCTATCAAAATATTTTAGCCACGCAAGACTTTGGTGATGTTGTTAAAGTTAGTGGAGTTATAAATATAGGGGCTGCGTATGCAGTGTTTTTTGTAGGACTCTGCTCTCTCAGTGGAGCATTAGCGCTTACTTTCAATTCGCCTTTCCCTATATTTAGAGAGAAGGTTTTGTTATTTATTATTCTAGTTATCGCTCCTGCATTAACCTATATCACCTATCAAGAGATCCAGAGCAATATAAAAGGGTACTTTGAATGTCAAAATGCTAGTGAAACAACGTTAAGGTACTCTAGTCGTACATACGCAGTATCGCCATCTTTATGTGAACAACAACCGTAATAAACCACCCTTGAAACTCATATTAACCTCCTGAATAGCCCAAGACATTCAGGAGGTTAAATGAGCAAATTACAACGACTCACTATTGCACTTCTAAATAATCTCAAGCCCATCCTATTAACGCTAAGTCTACCGATTACGAAGTTAACTAGTCTGCTATGAAAGACAGTGGTTTGCTGACGGGTGTTCGCTGCCGAGTCGGTATGGAAATGGATTATTCTGCGTGAATGGTTACTTCACTATCGTTGTATGTTATACCATATAAGTAACTAACCACGTCTTTGACACCTTTACTAGTCATTGTGTGGATTTTGTTTTGTTTATGTAACCTTAGCTATTGTTGTATCTATCATTGTTGATAAGATATTTGAAGAGTGGGCAATCTCTGACAAAGTAGTGGGATCTTTAAAAAATGCGACAGTTGACTAACGTTAATCGTACAAAAGTAGCCATTTCAGGATGCATTCTTTTATCTTCCTTGGGAGGTGCTTGGCTATACAGTATCTATTTAGTCTTTAAAACCATAAGTGATATTACTAGCTTTCAAAAAGTAATAGATATAAATGTTTATGCTCTATGGATGCCAGTAGGGGCTTTAGGATTAGTCGTTATTATATGTGCTGCGTTTGCGATCTCATTGTATACGGGACAAAAAGCCGATGTAGTATGGGGAAGTAAAGGACAAAGCTTCTGTAATTTTTTCATTGGGATATGCATTGTTTTAGGATTAGTTTCAGCGTTTGCTACTTATCAATGGATGACTGGCGAGCTTGAAAGAAATGGCTACGTATTTAGCAAGGAAGATAGCCGATTTTCCGCATTTGGTAGACACGAAGTTTACTTAAAAACGGAGCCTTTGAGGTGATTGGAAGCTTTACTTTTATCTCGTAACAAACCATCCTTGAAACTCATATCGATCTCCTGAATAGTCCTATAAATTCAGGAGGTTAATTGATTAACTTACAACGTCTCACCACTGCATTTCTAAACAATCTCAAGCCTAACCCTGCCAACGCTAAATCCACCGATTACGAAGTTAACTTGTCTGCTATGAAAGACAGTGGTTTGCTGATTGGTGTTCGCTGCGAGTCGGTATAGAAATGGATTATTCTGCGTGAATGATTACTTCACTATCGTTGTATGTTAGGCCATATAAGTAACTAATCAGGCCTTTGACACCTTTGTTACTCATTGTGTGGGTTTTGGTTTGATTATGTAACTTTAACTACTCATTATCTGTTTTCAGAGTGCTAGTCTTGAGAATCAAAAACTAAGAATAGTATTTGGCTGTGTTCATTTTTTTGGTTTGTTCATAAAAAATGAACAGAATAATTAAATGAACGTGTTATGTGATTCTTATCTTGATGACACCTCACTTGCGTATAGGTGACTATGGCATTTAGGGCAGATTGGTGTACTAGGTAGCGTAACTTGCCACTGGCATTGACACATGATGCACTCAAATTGAGCTGAACGTTTTGGTACAGGTACTGGCTGGATAGCTTTCGTTGTTGATTGCCATGATTCGGAGCGGTGAAGGTTGAAATTCCTCTGGTTGCGATGACGATATTGGTCATTACGAAAGCTCGGAGTAGGTGGTGGTGTGTACTGAGATGCCTTTAAGGATAATCGCTCAGTCGCTTCTTGTTCCAATTGAGCATAGCGCGGATGAAATACCCACACTTTAGATTCGACATCGTTTTGAAGGTAATCTTTTAGTTTGTCCAGTTGCCGAGTCCCTGACACTTTATCGCGTGTAAATAGGTGATGTGTATCATCCAACTTGATTTCGAGCACACCGCATTGCCTGTTATGTGGTGTGAGCAATTCACTTGGAAGTGGACGGTTTGGGTGAGTGAAATAAATAACAAAGGTGAACTCACCGACTCTACCCACTACATCTACTATACATTTTTCAAATGAAACTTCTTTATCGACGTTATCAAGTAAGATGGTAGATGACTTAGCAACCAAAAAATCTTCTTTGAAGTGCTTTCCTTTCGCTTGTTTTGTCAGAGAACTCCTGTACTCAGGAAGAACAATAGATATACCTGTTTCTATCACTTGTCTCGCCATCATGCGCACAGAAACAAAAAAAGAAAAATCACATTCTTTATCAGTTCCTTCAACCTTGCGGCTCGCATGAGCAAAGTGCCATTGCTTTTCTTCACCTTGTCTCGCAATCAGTGGTGTGTGGCAAGAAGGGCATATACAGCCGCAATTCATCCCTCGCACAACATCAGCGACATCAACGAATGTCTGATCTTGGATTCTTAAGCCGAAAGGCACATGTTGAAGCAGCATCAAAACGTGAATAACTCTCAATTTAGCGACGGTATGTACTGATTTTAGGCAAGAATGCTTTATAAATATGTTAGATAGGTTATGAATTGTGCCTTTGTTTTCGTATTGTCTTTTATACAATCGATTATTAACTGCATGAAAGTGATGTAATTGTCGGGGCTAGATATGGATGAGCTTGAGCTAATTGAACAAAAGATTCATGAGCTAAAAAAGGAGCTGGCTCAACTTGAACAGCAGAAGCAGCGTCTATTGACGCAGGAAGCGATTGACAAGGAAGCTGCATGTGAAATGTCACCCCAGCAAAAACTGTCTATCTATCAGAGTTATTTTAAAGGCAATACTCAATGCTATGCGCATAGGTGGCAGAATCAACAAGGCAGAAGTGGTTATGCGATTGCTTGCGAAAACGAGTGGCATCAAGGTGTATGCGGTAAACCTAAAGTAAAGTGTTTGGAGTGCCCCAACCAAGCATTCAAGCCGTTAGGTGACGATGCTATGTATGCCCACCTTACTGGCAAAGAGGTTATTGGTTTGTATCCTATGCTGGCGAATAACACCTGTTGGTTACTAGCGGTTGATTTTGATAAAAGTGATTGGCAAGAAGCCTCTCTTGCGTATGTCGAAGTGTGCAAACTAAAAGGCATCGATTGTTTATTCGAACGATCTCGCTCAGGTCAGGGGGCACATGTCTGGATTTTCTTTGCACTGGCGACTGACGCAAAAGTAGCTCGGCAATTAGGGTTCTATTTACTTGATGAAGCCATGAAAATTCATGGTGCTTTGTCATTTGATTCCTATGACCGCCTATTCCCCAATCAAGACGTGCTACCTATCGGGGGAATTGGGAATCTGATTGCTTTGCCGTTACAAAAACAAGCTCGTTTAAATGGAAACTCGGTGTTTGTTGATCACTCTTTTACACCATACCCTGATCAATGGGAGGTGTTAGCGTCGACGGGACGATTACCTATTGAGAAAATAGAATTACTTCTCGAAAGCAGAGTTGACCATCGAAATGATAGTGAAGGTGGCGCATCAATCAAGCCATGGGAACGAACTGTGAACACAAGCGCTGCCATCCAAGACAAACCGAAGGCGTTAGACATCGTTCTTGCCAATCGATTGTACTTACCGATAAACCAAGTTCCGAATCCTCTAATTGCTCAGTTTAAAAAATTGGCATCCTTTTCGAATCCAAAGTTTTTCAAAGCCCAAGGGCTGCGTTTGTCGACCAACGGAATTGCGCGTTTTATATGCTTGGCGGAATTAGACAGTGGTTACTTGAGCTTACCGAGGGGGTGTTGGGATGACTTACAGGCTATTTGCTTAGAGTTAGGGATTGTTCTCCAAGTTACGGATAATCGTTTTGCTGGTCAGGTGCTAACGGACATGACATTTGTTGGCTCTTTGCGCTCAGCGCAAAGTAAAGCGATTGATGAGCTAATGCAGCATGATATTGGTGTTCTTCATGCTCCGACAGCCTTTGGTAAAACGGTAACAGCAATTGGTCTAATACAAAGGCGAGGAGTCAATACACTTGTCTTGGTGCATAACAAGCAGCTTGTTGACCAGTGGCAGGAGCGCTTAAAAGCTTTCACTCAGGGTATCGATATCGGCGTATATACAGGAAGCAAGAAGAAACCGACTGGACAAGTTGATATCGCGACTTATCAAAGTTTGATAAACAGAAGCGACAATAGTGTTCATGCAATGGTGAAAGAATATGGTCAAATCATTGTGGATGAATGCCACCATCTATCAGCACCACAATATGAGCAGGTGTTATCTGAAGCGCATGCTAAGTACGTCGTTGGGATTAGTGCAACACTTGAAAGGCGAGATGGGCATCAACCGATCATATTTATGCAAGCAGGTAGAGTAAGACATACTATAAAGTCAGACCGTAACAACCAGTTTGCTCAGGTACTAGATTGCCGAGAGCTGAACCTCGAAGTGCCATTACATTTGTCTTCGAATGAACCTAAACCTCATATTTCTGAGATTTATCGCTGGTTAATGCTTCACCCTATACGTAACGCCACCATTGTTGAGGGAATTCAAAATGAGGTCTCCAATGGCCGAGTTCCGATCGTGTTAACCGAGCGGAGAGATCACGCCAATATCATTGCTGGTTTGCTTAATGATGTGGGGATCACACACCAAATATTAGTAGGTTCGATGAAGAAAAAGCAGCAAGCAGAGGTGATGTCGAAGCTAGGCAGTACACAGGTCATTGTTGCTACGGGACGTTTTGTAGGAGAGGGTTTTGATCTTCCACGCTTAGATACTTTGATATTGGCGCTGCCTGTGTCTTGGAAAGGCTCGTTAATCCAATATGGGGTATTCGAAATAGTGTGAGTATCGATTAATAAACATACAGAATTGATACCCACACTTCACAAACCCTATTCGTGTGTATTTGGTTGTTTTTCAAGCAAAGTAACCATGTCTCTAAACAGAGCTTTAAAGGCTCTATGTCTTAAGCCATGCATTGTTACTTTTGGATCGTCTTTCTTCAACAATTCGAACAGTGGATCATGGGTTGGTTTGTTCAAGGACTTCATTGACACTTCCAAGCCGCCTTTGTTGTAAAGCAGCTTCGCTCTAAGCACTTCAAAGCTATAACCACGACCATTCCTAAACACACCCTTGATTGTGTTGTTCAGACTCTCCGTAACTGCGTTGGTGTAAGGATAGTCCCACCAATTAAAGATAGGCTCATGCCAGTTATCAACGGCTCGTATGGCGTCTTTGAAGTATTTTCTGACAGGTGGTGTAGATACTGCTTTCCAGTTCTCCCAGTAGTCCTCAGCTTCTTTTCTGGTAGGCATATCCCACATATCGAGAAAAGCCTCTTTAGCGTTATACACTTCCATCAACGTTGGGTATTCCTCTGTCCAGAAATGGAATGACGCCAGCTCGTTTAAGCCCTTGATGTTTGCTCTACGCTTAAGCAGTATCTTTCGGTCATTCTTGAGCTTCTTACGCTCCTTGTCTGATAGTTCGGCTCGTATCGCCTTACGTGCTTTCTCCATAGCTTCACCAGCCATCTTGGCAACGTGAAAGCGGTCGATAACTACAACTGAATTAGGCAATAGCTGTTTCACAGCGCGGTAATACGGTCGCCACATATCGATACAGACGATCTCAATATCTTTCCATCCATTCAGCCTCATAATGGCTTTCTGAGTGGCATCCTGAGATCTATCTTTACGCATATCGAGTAGGGTTCTACGCTCAATATCCGTCATGACAAGGTGCATCTTCTTGCTGAAATGAGTCTCATCGATACCAAGAACGCGAGGAGCAAGCCAATCGTGCTTACCTTCGATAATATCCACGTAGTTGGCGAATACGTTACGTATAGTGCCTTCGGTGATACCCATTTCAGTGGCTACATGTGTAAACGACACTTTCCCACACATTCGCATGATGTAGTCTTCTGCTCGTTTAGTCATACGAAAATCATTAGAGAGCCAGTCCAATTGTTCAAAGCGAGTCTTGCTACAATCCTTGCAGCGAAGTCGCTTTCTATCGAATTGAATCTTGATGGTTTTGCCGTACATACGAGTGTCGTTGTAAGGTTGGTTTACCTTGCCGACGATTACTGTATTGATTGATCCGCACTCGGAACAAGTGCGGTTAGGGGATATAGATTGAGCGTGGAATATACAGTGATCGTCATATTCTTCACGCTCAATCACTTTTAGGTTTTCGAGATTTAACATGGTTATCGAGAGACGCGAGGGATAGGTTTTTGAGATACGGCTAAGTCCTCAAGCCCTTTAATCATTTGTTCCATTTTATTCGGGAACTCAAGTTCATGAACCTTCGCCTCTAACTCCTTTACTTTCTTTTCAAGTCGTTGATTATATCGAAAAACATCGTTTAACTGTTCAAAGTTCCCCGATTTTGCAAGAAGTAGAGAAGCCATCCCAAGCTCTGCATCACGATTGCATTCAAACTTCCAATCAGAACTTTTACCTAACCTATGACCACGAACAACGGTTATCTTTCCTCTCAAACCAACATATAAAAGACCCCATTTATTCGGAAGTTCTGATTCAGATATTAACCCCTCTGGGCAGATGTAGTATCGAAAATTACCCATACCTAATTCTGGGTTAGCCCTAAACGGCTTGTTTCTATCTGCTAAAAAATCACTACGACTAACTTTTGCCTCTATGACTATGGTTTCAGTTCCATAAGCGGTTCTTAATCCGATCGCGTCAACAATTTCACCACCATTAGAACCAGATTGCACCTCTGAAAACGCATTAGGGCATCCACAACCGCCAGCACTATGCGAGCGCTTTAGCCAGCCAACTGCTTTTTTACATAAGTCGTTATGGGTAATTTCTTTTGCCATCAATACACACTCTTTTACGAATTAAACACCTTTAAACTGTATCAGCGTTATCGACTTGCGTACACATCATTTTACGAATACCCCCAATATGTAGGACGAATACAGCGAGATTACAAAGGAAAAGAGGAGGTGAAAGTGATCGACTATATTGATACAAAAATTCCAATGTTGCTCAGGATGTTCAACAAGCGAGAAAAAGGGTATCGGGCATTAGGTTTTTTCGACAATGATCAGAGCACGTGGCAAAATAGCCTCATCTAGCTAGTTCTAAACTACAACTTTGCTGCGCGTACAACGTGATAGGGATAAAGGGAAAATGGATAGTAACAGTGAAATAAGGAAAATAGTTTTAGATCTATTTGTTCAAGAAGAACTTGCAGATGAATGGTTGAATACGCCCAAATGGTTTTTTGATGATTTGACTCCGTTAGAAATGCTACAAAAGCCAGAAGGGAAAGAAGCCGTTTTATCCATTTTGGAGCGAATTCGCTATGGTGATTTATCATAACATAGGATTTTGATGTTGGAAAAATAGAAGAAGTCATCCAAGTATCACTACAACTACAACTACAACTACAACTACAACTAATATTTAGCCATGGCACCTTTGAAATATGTGCCAGTTGTAGCAACCAAAGAAGATATGATTTGGTAATAAAGCCAGTTCATCGCCATTGTTAAATAAAAATTAAATACACTTTCTGTATTACTTTTTAATTCAGTATTCAACATTGATTTGTGAGTAAATTATTTAAATATTCAAGCCTATATACTTTTCCTATGTAAAAAACGATTTGTGATGAATTTAATTTAAAGGATATTCGGCCTTTTTGGTGTTGGTTAAGTTTTGCACAGCATGAGTGCGGTGTAAAAATAGGCTCAATTTTAGGTCGCACTTTACCTTTGCCAAACTTGGCAGTCGATGTGCCAAGTTTGGCAGAAGAAATTTATCTCGATTGGCTGCTTATTTCTTTAATAGAATGCAAATTTTTCATTCACTCCTTATATGTAATTATAACTTTATAATAGTTATAACGGTTATAATAGTTATAACATAAAAAATAGAATTATTAAATCTAAAATTAGATCCTAAATGTTTCATGTACTGATTTTGATTTATTACCTGATCAATATTACTAAATGGTGCTACTTTTTAGTTTAATTATTTAATTTGTTGGCGGCATAATTAAATGCTTTACTATTTGAATTTTATTTGATACTTATTTGTATATATTAACTATCACGTATTTTGGAATGTTTATTATGTATAAAGGTCAAACGTTATCTTTAAATAAAACAAATAGAAAAGAAGCTTTGAGAGGCTCTCAAAGCAGTAAACAAGATGTTCAGATGAAAGAGGGCTTTGTTGCTTAATTCGGTGAGAAGACATGGCAGTCCCATGTTGAACGCTTCTTAAACAACATACTGAGTTTCAGGCATACCAAGCCCTGTTAGCTTGTTCAGCGCTTTGATCATGGCATAAGTTTCGCCAACCTGAGCGTTGTAGTTTCTTAAGCTTAATTTTCCACCTAACAACTGTTTCACCCGATGCATTGTTGTCTCTGATAGTGAGCGCTTATGATAGCCATACCGCTTTTTCCACTTCTCGTTGGAACCGTAGAGCTTCTGGCAACCTACTGCTAAATTTCGAGGGTGTCCTTGCTCCCAGAAGGCTGCCCCTTCTCGTGGCGGAATGAGCGGAACTGCTCCCTTGATTCGTATAGCATCGTGACAACTCCTTGTGTCATAAGCACCATCACCTGATATCTCGATGATTTTACGACGTGTCTGCTTGAGTAAGTTGGGGAGCACTTCGGCATCGGTTACGTTCGATAAACTCAGCTCTGCTGCGATTATCTCGTGGGTGCTCGTATCTACTGCGATATGCAACTTACGCCATACTCTGCGCTTCCCATCAGTACCATGCTTCTTAGCCTTCCATTCACCTTCGCCATAAACTTTGAGGCCAGTGGCATCAATTGCCAGGTGTTGTATCGCACCTCTGGTTTTAGTTTTAAATGAAATCTCAACTTCCTTGGCTCGACGGCTTATACAGGTGTAGTGTGGACAAACTAGCGGGATATTAGCTAGCTTAAATACAGAGTCTAGAAAACCTTGTAGCGCTCTCAATGGCATAGAGAAAATGCGTTTCACCATCAGTGCAGTAGTAATGGCTAAGTCGCTGAACCGGCGAGGTCTACCACGCTTGCCTTGTTTGTTTTGTTTCCACTCAGCTATCGTTTCCTCATCAATCCAAAAGGTCAGAGAACCACGGTTGATTAAGGCTTTGTTGTACTGCTTCCAGTTAGTTGTTTTGTAACGAGGTTTAGGCATGAGGCTACGACGATTGATGGGTGTAGCCGATCAGATCGTAGCTTCTAGATTTAGTTCCATCGATTTAAGCAACAAAGCCGACTTGAGTTGTAGATAAGGGCTTGATTTGTCTAGCCATTTTATTGTCCTTTGCGATGTAACAACAGAATGTGACTAAATTCTGTGGTGTTGCAAAGGATGTTACTAAAGAAGAGAGATTAAGTGAATCACGATGAGATAGTGTGAGACGCTCAATGCTAGGTATTACAAGGCTTTAGAAAAGAAAACGGGACATCCTGAGATGTCCCGATACGCGTATTTGGTGGAGCTGGCGGGAGTTGAACCCGCGTCCGAAAACCTTTCATCATTGGTACTACATGCTTAGTCGATCTTTAAATTCACCATCCACCTGCGAACCGACACGCTAGTAAATGACTATCCTGAATTAAAATTCGTCGTTCATCTCTCAGGCGGGAGAATCCGGACTAGCGCGTTTGGGTTTGATCCCTCGTTGGTCCCCGTCTTACGTGCGGAAGCTAGGGCGAGAGAGCTCTGAGCAGGTTATTAAGCTGCTAGTGCGTAGTTTTCGTCGTTTGCGACTATTTTTTTGCGGTTTGTTAACGAGGCCTACCGCACCTCGGCATGCACCTCAGACTTCTGAATTCCCGTCGAATCCTAAATCAGCCCCAGAGGTAATATCGGCATAGTAACAGAAAAGCCTAGGCTGTCCAGTACTATGCGTCTAAGTGGTCAAGTTTAACGCAGTGAACTCTTCATCACGCGTGCTTTTTCACGAGCCCAATCTTTTTCTTTAAGATCGGTACGTTTGTCGTGAAGCTTTTTACCTTTCGCAACACCGATCTTGATCTTCACCCAAGAGCGAGACCAGTACAGTGACAACGCGGCTAGTGTCATACCTTCACGATTGATGCGACCAAGAAGGTTGTCGAGTTCACGACGACTCATTAGTAGTTTGCGCACACGGGTAGGGTTTGCGACAACGTGAGTTGATGCTTGATTAAGAGGAGTGATGGTCATTCCGCTGACAAAAGCCTCTCCGTCACGCATGAAAACGTAGCTTTCAGCGATATTGGCTTTACCTTGGCGAAGTGCTTTCACTTCCCAGCCTTGTAGCTCCAAGCCTGCTTCAATTTCATCGTCAATGAAGTATTCGTGGCGAGCTTTTTTATTAAGCGCGATAGTGTTGCTACCCGCTTTTTGTTTTGATTTTTTCTTTACCATAATGGCCTCATTATACGGGTTGGGTATACGTTAGGAAATCCTTTTATTTGCGCTATCGTCGAATAAAAGTAAAATTGGCACAAGTCTTAAACTTGTACGCGTATCGATAGGAGTGTGTATGAAGCAAATCAGCCGTTCTGCTTTGGTGTCTTTTAGTGCAGAGCAGATGTTCGAACTGGTCAATGATGTTTCGAAGTATCCTGAGTTTCTACCTGGTTGTTCAGGTTCACGAATCATTGAGTCTTCGGGCGAAGGTATGGTGGCTTCTGTCGACGTGGCGAAAGCAGGTATCAGCAAGACGTTTACAACTTCTAATGAACTTATTCCTGGCCAAGCGATCATGATGAATCTGGTGGATGGTCCTTTTAAGACCCTTCGTGGTGGATGGATCTTTACCGCACTTGATGAGCAGGCTTGTAAAGTTGAGCTGAAACTTGAGTTTGAATTCTCAAGCAAAATGATTGAGATGGCTTTTGGCAAAATCTTTAATGAGCTAACCAGCAACATGGTAAACGCTTTTACTAAACGTGCGAAACAGGTGTACGAGTGCTATGAGTATTGAGTCGGATATGATTCATGTTGAGGTGGTGTATGCACTTCCTCAGGAGCAGCGTGTGTTCAATTTGGTTGTAAATAACCAAGCAACGGTTGAAGAGATTATTCGTCAGTCTGGTGTGCTTGAATTGTACCCAGAGATTGATTTGAAGAAGAATAAAGTCGGCGTTTACAGCCGCAACGTTCGACTAGATGCGACGGTTCGAGACAAAGACCGAATCGAAATTTACCGTCCATTACTGGCGGATCCAAAAGAGATTCGCCGTAAACGAGCTGAGCAAGCAAAAGTGGCAGGCAGTGCAGACCCTGTGACGGGCGGGAAGCCAAACTCCTTGAGAAAATCAGCGGAATAACGCTCGTAAATATAAAACAAAACCTCCCAGCTGGGCTGTCTCTTGATCACTAGACTTGTGATCAAGAGACAGCCATGAGGAGGCTTTAGGAATATTGCGAAAATAAAGGTTTTTTACTGAATCTTCTCGTAAAACGCATCGCTTTTCGGGTAGTCGCCAGTTAGATCGGCCAGCGTACCTTGATCGTTAAATTGAACGATCAGATCTTTCTGCACGGAATCACCGTGACCTGGTGTGTGATGGTAAATGTAGTACCACGTGTTCGGGTAGCCATTTTCAACCAACATAGGTGAACCAAGAACGTAGCGAACCTGTGCTTTAGTCATCCCAAACTTTAATTTATCAACCGCACTTTGTTCTACATAGTTGCCTTGGTTGATATCAATACGATAAACCAGTCTCTCCAATACCGAACATCCTGTCAGCAATGTCATTGCTAATGGTACGGCAACTAACCACTTCTTTAATTGCATAATAATTTCTTAGTAACCTTTAAAATACTGCGCTGATAATAAACAAGCTCGACGCAGATGTAAAAAGCTATGCGTCGTATGGTAGGAAATCTGACAACGAATTTTGAGTTGAGTTGCATTTATTCGCTGATATTGCACGCTAAATGACAGAACATGACTCACAAACTCGCTTAAACCGAGAGCTGGATAGTTTGTCACGCACAATGATGACATTTTTGTCCGGCCAATGAAGGAGAAAATTCAGCGGTTATTTGGTTTGTGAAAACTCAAGTAGAGTATCGCCGGAAAAGCGATAGTATTCTTTCTCGTTGACTCGCTCAGCACCAATCGATTGGTAAAACCGACCTGCGGTAGGATTTGTGCTTTCTGCTGTCCAATCTAATCGATGACAACCATGATTGACAGCAAGAGACGCGAGATATTTCATCAACTTTAGTCCTACGCCTTTTCCTCGCGCAGAAGAGGACACGAATAGGTCCTTCAAATACATTTGCCCGGAGAGTTTCGGTGCAGGAAACATCACGGTGTAGGTCGCAAATCCCATTATGGTGTCGTTACTGTATGCAGCAATAACTTTGACGCCTGAGTACTCTGAAAAGACTTTGTACTTGAGATAATGTGCCAACTCCTTTTCAGTGGCTGCTTGTTCTTTGAAGTAGTACTGCTCTAATTCGGTAAAAATGGGGATGAGATCTAAGCAGCTTTCATGGTCGACTGTCCTGATATCCATATTTCATCCCCTTATTAAGGCTAAGTCGTCAAGCTGCAATAAGCAGTTCTTTTGCGTTTGCCAGTGTAGAGTCAGTGATTTGGCTACCTCCAAGTAAGCGAGCGAGTTCTGCCACACGTTGCTCTTCATCCAGTGAGCGCATTTGCGTTTCAGTTTGGCCGCTTTTGGTGTGTTTTGCGACAAACATCTGCTGGTGGCCACAACCAGCAACTTGCGGCAAGTGGGTAACACACATGACTTGGGTCGATTCACCTAGTTTGCGCAGCATCTTGCCAACTACGGCAGCTGTTGGGCCGCTGATACCTACGTCCACTTCATCGAAGATCAAGCTTGGTGTGTCGACTTTCTGAGCAGTGATCACTTGGATAGCCAAGGAGATACGCGATAGCTCACCACCAGACGCGACTTTAGCGATAGGTTGTAATGGCTGTCCTGGGTTGGTTGAAACCAAGAAGCATACGCTGTCCATGCCTAGTGGAGATGGATGTGCGTTTTCGTTGTTCACTTCGATGCTGAACACGGCCTTTTCCATGCTTAATTCGTGCATGCTTTGCGTGATCAGCTTGTTCAATTCTTTAGCATAGCGGCTGCGTGATTTGTGCAGTTTTTCTGATTGAGTTAAGAAGCTTTGGTATTTCTGTTCCACTTCTTGTGCTAATTCATCCAAGCGTTCATCAGAGCAATCTAGTGCTTCAATTTGTGCTAGCAGATCTTGGTGATGTTGGTAGAGCTCATCAGGCATCACATGGTGTTTGCGAGCCATCGACATCACTTTAGAAAAACGTTCTTCGACATAAGCCATGCGACCTGGATCGACATCGATGCCGTCAAGGTAGCTGCGAAGTTCGTTTTTGGTTTCTTCTAGCTGGATCATTGCTTCTGACAGCATGTTTGGTAGTTCAGCTAATTTCTCATCTAATTCCGCTAATTGGATTAGGGAGTGATTGGCCGATTGCAAAATACCAAGCGCATTGACTTCTTCACCTTCGTAAATAAGTTCGATGGCTTGCTGGCAGGTAGCGGCAAGTTCACCGCTATTGGACAGTCGTTTGTGCTCTTGCTCGAGCTCTGCAAATTCTTCTTCACCTAGCGATAACTCATTCAGTTCTTTGATTTGGTATTCAAGCAACTGCTTTTGCGCCTGGTTTTGCTGGCTGTTCTCTTTTAGTTGCTTAAGGTTATTGTCTGCCTGACGCCAATGCTGGTAAGCACTGCGTGTGCTTTTGAGTAGGTTTAAATGTCCTGCATATTGGTCAAGCATGGCCATTTGATGCTCGCTTTTCATCAGTTGATGATGGGCGTGCTGTCCATGGATGTTGATCAACAACTGCCCAAGAGATTTGAGTTGTGAAAGTGGGACTGGACTGCCGTTGATGAAGGCTCTAGAGCGGCCTTCTTTAGTGATGATGCGACGCAAGATACATTCGCTGCCATCCAGCAGGTCGTTATCTTCTAGCCAACGCGTTGCGTGTAGATTGTTGTCCAGTAAAAAGGCTGCGCTGACTTCTGTTTTTTCTTCGCCTTGTCGCACCATGCCTGCATCGGCACGTCCGCCTAAACAAAGACCTAATGCATCAATTGCAATAGATTTACCTGCGCCTGTTTCACCAGTGATGGTGGTCATGCCCTTTGAAAGCTCGAGCTGTAAAGATTTAACAATCGCAAAATTATTAACACTTAGATGAGCCAGCATTTTTATTTACCTGTATAACTGAACAATACTGTATAAGAAAACAGTATATACTGTTTCTTTATACAGTAAAGGTGGGTTGGGTATTTTTTCTCAAAGAAGCGATTTTTTGTGAGGGAGAAGGGAAAAATAGGTCGCAGAAAATGCAACGACCTATTTAAATTGAACAAGTTACGGGCGAGTTGGGTTAATTGTGAGCGGCTCTAAAGTAACCACTGCGTTGACGCCAGCACCTGGATGGTCGACATAAGAAGTGTCTTGCATCAGCGTGTAGTAAACATCGACAAAATCATCATCGTTGGTGAGTGCTCCATCAGGGATCGCATCGATAATTTTGTTCGTGATTTGAGGAATGATGGCGTATGCCTGTACTTCTGGATCTGGAATTGCCTTCAGGACTTCTTCTGCAACCTGAACAAGCAGCTTGGCTAACTGTTTGTAATCGGTGCCGTCATCTTGCTCCATCAAGACGATATCCGCCGCCCCCCAACGGTAACGAGACCAGTGAATGATGATTTGGTTCGGATAGTAATCTTGATTGTCGTAATCCAAATATGGAAGTTCGACCAAATCTAACGCTGGCTCGTCACGGCTTGGATTGACGCCAGTAACGATGGCGTAGATTTCTGCTTTGCCCGAGATCCAAGGTTCTTGATCATCTGAAAGACGAATCTTCTTAAGTTGCGTGGTTTGAATTGGTTGAGTGGAGCTTGCTGCACTGGCCAGAAGAGGGGCATTAGCTCGCTGGTTATCGGATAGATATGGCTGGACTATGGTTGCTTGGCCTAAGCTTTTCATCTCTGCTTGCATAGCTTGCAGGCCAGCTTTGAGTTCTGCAGAGCTATTGTTATCAATAACCAAAACCGGTACGTCAGGAAGTTGATAAACGTCTAACTGGTGGATTTGACCATAGACATCGTACGCTTCGATGTACTGCCATTGCTCATCATCGCCACTTGGCTCAAAAGCAAATAGCGGGCTAATTTTGCCTTCTTGCCATACATCTAGCATCGCTTCATTTGCAAGGCGAACTTCGAGAAGCTGTTCTGAGTATTCTGAAATGCCTTTCCATGAGCGAATTTGTGTATCGGCTTGTACAAGTTGTTTACTGAAAGCCGATAGGGGAGTTTGTTCAACAAAAGAAGAAACAGGGACATTGATGTGCTCTGCGGTGATGTCTCTGCGCAGCATCGGTTCTATGTCGGTGTAGCTCTCACTGAGTTGTTGTGCCAACGCTCGTTTAGTGTTGGTGATGTCCTCGGCTTTTGCGTTTGAAATATCGGTAACCTTTGCCTCCTCAGATTGGCAGCCCATAAGCGCTAACGTACTGAGAGCGGACAATATAATTGTTTTTTTCATAATGCGTCCTTTGAGATAACTGGTATGAAATAGAGTTTATATTCTATTCGTGGCGAGAATATCATCGGACATCGAGCATTCAATTCGAGCGTTAAGGTTTGTATAAAATTTGCACACAAGATCTAAATTTATAAAATTAATTTTAACGTTGCTTGATTGAATGTCGTTTGGCTTTCACGAGAGGCTTTTATGGCAGAGAAGAAAAAAGGTTGATGCTTTCACACCAACCTTGATTGCTAAAACAGTTTGCTTGACCAACCAAGCTTATTTCTTAGTACGTGATAGTAGCTGTAGTCCTTCGGATGGATCAGCTTGAGAACGTTCGGGCTCTGATAGATATGGATTTCATCGCCTGGAGACACTGGTAGAGAGACTTGCCCGTCACAGCTCACTTCTTGCGTGCCGCGGTTTTCTGGAGAAACAACCAGTTTGATACGACGTTTTCCATCCACAACTAACGGTCGGCTAGACAATGTATGTGGGAACATTGGCACCAGAGAAATCGCGTTTAGGCTTGGTGACAAAATTGGGCCGCCACCTGACAAAGAGTAAGCTGTAGAGCCTGTTGGAGTGGAAACAATCAACCCATCGGCACGCAGTGAGAACGCGAAGCTATTATCAATATAGACTTCGAACTCAATCATGTGCGCGACTTGGCCTGGGTGTAAGACTGCTTCGTTCAATGCTGCGTTGTGACTCTTGATTTGACCGTGACGATGGATTTCTGCTTCCAATAAAAAGCGTTCTTCCTCAATGTATTCGCCCTTTAATACGGCCTTCAATGCTTCTTTAAAGTCATCAGGATCAAGGTCAGTCAGGAAGCCCAAGTTACCTCGGTTTACCCCAATGACAGCCACATCAAAACGAGACAAGATGCGAGCTGCACCTAACATGTTGCCATCACCGCCAACGACAATAGCGAGATCGGCGTTTTTACCCAGTTCAACAAGGCTAGCAAACTGGTTTTGCGGGATTTCGTCTAAAATTGCAGCAAGGCGATCATCGATAAAGACTTGGTAACCTTCAGAGGTCAGCCATTCGTATAACTCTCTATGAGTTTGAATTGCCTGCTGATCTCGTGGTTTTCCGATAATCGCGATCACGTTACATGGGTTTTTCATAGCATTTCCGCATTAAAGAGGCTTGAATCAGGAATCTTCATCCCCATAATAATGGCAAGTTACCTAAATATGCGAATTTTTATGTGGTTAAAGCCCACAAAACGTGAGTGGCTTTAAGGACATTAAGTTGAATTCTGGAGATATCATGAGCAACGAAGAAAACAAAGTTACAGAAGAAGAGCTTGATCAAATCATCGAAGAAGCTGAGAAAGTAGAAGCGGCAGCGCAAGAAGCTGAAGCAGAACTTGAAGACATTGGTGATGAGAAAGACGCTAAGATTGCTCAACTAGAAGCAGCACTACTGTCTAGCGAGACAAAAGTGAAAGACCAGCAAGATGCGGTTCTTCGCTCTAAAGCTGAAGTAGAAAACATGCGTCGTCGTACTGAGCAAGAAATCGATAAAGCTCGTAAGTACGCTCTGAACAAATTCGCTGAAGAACTACTTCCAGTTATCGATAACCTAGAGCGTGCTATCCAAGCTGTGGATGCAGAGCACGAAGTGGTTAAGCCAATTCTTGAAGGTGTTGAGTTAACACACAAGACATTTGTAGACGCAGTATCGAAATTCGGTTTGAAAGAGATCAACCCAGAAGGTGAAGCATTCAACCCTGAGTTCCACCAAGCGATGTCTATTCAAGAAAGCCCTGACCATGAATCAAACACAGTAATGTTTGTGATGCAAAAAGGTTACGAGCTAAACGGCCGAGTTATTCGTCCTGCAATGGTTATGGTTGCTAAGTAATCATCTAAATCATTGATATAAATATATTAAAACGCCCGCTATTAAACAGCGGGCGTTTTTGTTTCAAACATCCCTTCAAACATATTCACCCCTCTGAATATGCGATAAATTTGAAATTTGATCCCCTTCAAAGTTTTTCTTATTGGGAAATAATTTTCCTATAGGGGATATCCTTTCTTTATCTTGCGTACTTATGGAATGCTGTGTCTATAAGTGTCTGTTATGACTTGCCTTCAAAATTAAATTCTGAATATGAATGTGAATCTGGTGATTTACCTTTAATGTTATTTATTAACATTCTTGTAAAGAAAGTCTTTATTTTGTAACTCTGATGTGTATTATTCGCGAGGTCTGCCGTAAAAATCAGCAGATGTAACTATAAAAATATAAATAGCAAACACAACATTTCGGAGATTTATGATGGATAAATCGCTTTCTAGTAAGATTTTTATCGGCTTGTTCGCCGGCCTCGTGCTGGGTACAGCTATTCAGTACTTATTTAGCGGTATTGCGATTTTTGATACCTATATCTTAGGTACAGCAGAAGGTGCGGGCGGCATGTTCGTTTCGCTGATTAAACTTCTGGTTGTTCCTCTGGTTTATGTATCAATTGTATGTGGCATCGTGGAGCTTAAAGACATTCGTTCTTTTGGTCGCTTAGGTGGTAAAACCTTTACTCTTTACATTTTGAATACCGTCGTCGCGATCGTTGCTGCTCTTACTGTTGCTATGATTGTTCAGCCTGGAGCAGGTGCAAACCTTGCGGGTACGATCTCTGATTCTGTGGCACTCAAGTCAACAGAAACGCCAGACATCTTCTCTATGGTTGTGAACATTGTCCCAAGCAACCCAGTTCAGGCGTTTGCAAATGGTGACATGCTACAAATTATCTTTATGGCAATTCTGACAGGTCTTGCAATTCAAGCGCTTGATTCAAAAGGCGGCCCAGCGGTTCGTACTTTTAAGATGGCGAACGAAATCATGATGAAACTGATTGGCTTAGTGATGAGCCTAGCGCCATACGGTGTGTTTGCTCTGATGATTCAACTTGGCGCAACCTTGGATGCCGGCACGCTTGCATCAGTAGCAGGTTATGTTGCTCTTGTGGTTTCAATGCTAGTGCTTTGGATCTTCGTGGTTTACCCACTAGCGGTTCAAATGTTCACGGGTATTTCTGCTCGTGAGTTCTCTCGTAAGACACGTGAGCAAGTGTTGTTCTCTCTATCTACAGCAAGTTCAAATGCGACGATTCCGGTAACGATGCGTACTCTTACTGACAAGATTGGTGTGTCTAAGTCGGTAGCTGGTTTTGGTGTACCATTAGGTGCAACTATGAACATGGCAGGCGCTTCAATCTACATCGCAATCGCAGCGGTATTCTGTGCAAACGCATTTGGTCAGCCTATCGCGGTATCTGACCTAGTGACTCTAGGCTTCACGGTTCTGCTACTGTCTATTGGTGCAGGCGGTGTTCCTGGCGGCGGCGTAGTAATGGTTGGCGTTATCCTTCACCAATTGGGTCTACCACCAGAAGGTCTAGCAATCGTTGCAGCGGTTGACCGTATTAACGATATGTTCTGTACATCATCTAACGTAGTCGGCGATACAGCAGTAAACACGATTGTTGCTAAGTCTGAAGGCGAGATTGGTAAAGAAGAAATCGTAGATGCTGAACCAGCACAAGCAAGTGCGTAGTTCATAATTTTCATTGAATTGAATTGAATTGAATTGAATTGAATTTAAAGCGAGGTCTTAGGGCCTCGCTTTTTCTTTTTAGAAACGCTTTGCTTCGGGAACGGACTTCCTCCTATGGAACGCTTCGCTCCGAGATTCGAGAATCCCGCCTCCACCTTTTGCGCAACTTTTTTCAATTTTTTTTGCTCTCTCCCTTGAAAAGCTATTTGCAGCCCTTATCTATTGGGCATAAGAGAAGCAAACAACATTATTTTTGTTTGTGAGCAAGGGTTGAAACCCGATTCTACGTCCCCACATAGGGGATATAGCAAAACGAAAATAGAATTTATTCGGAGATAGCCTGATGGGTAAAATCATTGGTATTGACTTAGGTACTACTAACTCTTGTGTTGCTGTTCTAGACGGTGACAAGCCACGCGTAATTGAAAACGCAGAAGGCGAGCGTACAACCGCATCTGTTGTTGCATACACAGACGGCGAAACGCTAGTAGGCCAACCTGCTAAACGTCAAGCAGTAACAAACCCAACTAACACGCTATTTGCAATTAAGCGTCTAATTGGTCGTCGTTTTGAAGACGAAGAAGTTCAACGTGACATCGAAATCATGCCTTACAAAATCGTTAAGGCTGACAACGGTGATGCTTGGGTAGAAGCGCAAGGCCAAAAAATGGCGGCTCCTCAAGTTTCAGCTGAAATCCTGAAGAAAATGAAGAAAACTGCTGAAGACTTCCTAGGTGAGGAAGTAACTGGCGCAGTTATCACAGTTCCTGCTTACTTTAACGATGCTCAACGTCAAGCTACAAAAGACGCTGGCCGTATCGCAGGTCTAGAAGTTAAACGTATCATCAACGAACCAACAGCGGCTGCTCTAGCATACGGTCTAGACAAGTCAGGCGGCGACCGCACTATCGCGGTATACGACCTTGGTGGTGGTACATTCGATATCTCTATCATCGAAATCGATGAAGTTGAAGGCGAGAAAACGTTCGAAGTTCTAGCAACTAACGGTGACACTCACCTTGGTGGTGAAGACTTTGATACGCGTCTAATCAACTACCTAGTAGACGAGTTCAACAAAGAGCAAGGCATCAACCTTAAGAACGATCCACTAGCGATGCAACGTGTTAAAGAAGCAGCAGAAAAAGCGAAAATCGAGCTTTCTTCTACTTCTCAAACTGACGTAAACCTACCTTACGTAACTGCAGACGCGACTGGTCCTAAGCACATGAACGTGAAAGTGACTCGTGCGAAACTAGAATCTCTAGTTGAAGACCTAGTACAACGTTCTCTTGAGCCACTAAAAGTTGCTCTAGCTGACGCTGACCTATCTGTAAACGACATCACTGACGTAATCCTAGTTGGTGGTCAGACTCGTATGCCTATGGTTCAAGCGAAAGTTGCTGAGTTCTTTGGTAAAGAAGCTCGCCGCGACGTAAACCCTGATGAAGCAGTAGCAATGGGTGCTGCAGTTCAAGGTGGTGTACTTGCTGGTGACGTTAAAGACGTACTTCTACTAGACGTTACTCCACTGTCTCTAGGTATCGAGACAATGGGCGGCGTAATGACTAAGCTAGTTGAGAAAAACACAACTATCCCAACTAAAGCGAACCAAGTTTTCTCTACAGCAGAAGACAACCAGAGCGCGGTAACTATCCACGTTCTTCAAGGTGAGCGTAAGCAAGCGTCTTTCAACAAATCTCTGGGTCAATTCAACCTAGAAGGTATCCAAGCTGCACCACGTGGTATGCCACAAATCGAAGTTACTTTCGACCTAGATGCGGATGGTATCCTACACGTTTCAGCGAAAGACAAGCAGACTGGTAAAGAGCAGAAGATCACTATCCAAGCTTCTGGCGGTCTAAGCGACGAAGACATCGAGAAAATGGTTCAAGAAGCAGAAGCTAACAAAGAAGCGGACAAGAAGTTCGAAGAGCTAGCGACTGCACGTAACCAAGCTGACCAAATGATTCACGGTACTCGTAAGCAAGTAGAAGAAGCTGGTGAAGCGCTACCTGCAGAAGAGAAAGAGAAGATTGAAGCAGCTATCTCTGAGCTAGAAACTGCACGTAAAGGCGATGACAAAGAAGCGATCGACGCTAAAGTTCAAGCGCTAATGACGGCAGCTCAAAAGCTAATGGAAATCGCTCAACAACAAGCTCAAGCGCAACAAGCACAAGGTGCTGACGCTGACGCTCAACAGTCTAAAGAAGACGACGTAGTTGATGCTGAGTTCGAAGAAGTTAAAGACGACAAGAAATAATATTTCTAACTAGGCGACTTATGGTCGCCTAGAGTCGATAAGACTTTTGTGTGCGGGCGTTTGGGGTAACTCTTACGCCCGTCTGTTTGTCCAAGCTGTCTTTCTAGTTAAGTATTTTGCAATGAGTGCACTTACCTAGAACGATACAAACACCAAGCGGTAAATCATGCCGTTTGCAGTAATTAATTGGTGACGAAGAACATGTCAAAACGTGATTTTTACGAAGTATTAGGCGTAGGCCGTGATGCCTCTGAGCGCGATATCAAAAAGGCGTACAAGCGTCTAGCGATGAAATTCCACCCAGACCGTAACCAGGGTGATGAGTCTGCTGCGGACAAGTTTAAAGAAGTAAAAGAAGCGTACGAAATTCTCACTGACCCTCAAAAGAAAGCGGCGTACGATCAGTACGGCCATGCTGCTTTTGAACAAGGCGGTGGCGGCTTCGGCGGCGGCGGTTTTGGTGGCGGTGGTGCTGACTTCGGCGACATCTTTGGCGATGTGTTCGGTGATATCTTTGGCGGCGGTCGTCGTGGCGGTGGTCAGCAACGTGCGCAACGTGGCGCAGACCTACGTTACAATATGGAACTGTCGCTAGAAGAGGCGGTTCGTGGCGTATCAAAAGAGATCGAAGTACCTACGCTTGTTCACTGTGATACCTGTGATGGTAGCGGCGCGAAGAAAGGCTCTTCAGCAGAAACGTGTGGTACCTGTCATGGCCACGGTCAAGTTCAGATGCGTCAAGGCTTCTTTGCTGTACAGCAGACCTGTCCTACCTGTCACGGTAAAGGCAAGATCATCAAAGACCCATGTAACGAATGTCATGGTCAAGGCCGTAAGCAAAAAACTAAGACACTTAACGTTAAGATCCCAGCTGGTGTTGATACTGGCGACCGTATTCGTCTATCTGGCGAAGGTGAAGCGGGAGAAATGGGCGCACCAGCAGGTGACCTATATGTACAAGTTCACGTGAGAGAGCATCACATCTTTGAACGTGAGGGTAACAACCTGTACTGTGAAGTGCCTGTAAGCTTTGCGATGGCTGCACTTGGTGGTGAAGTTGAGGTTCCGACGCTAGATGGCCGTGTGAACCTTAAAGTACCGACAGAAACGCAAACTGGTCGTATGTTCCGCATGCGTGGTAAAGGTGTGAAAGGTGTTCGTGGCGGCGGTGTGGGTGACCTAATCGTTAAGCTAGTGGTTGAGACACCTGTTAATCTAAGCTCTCGTCAAAAGGAACTACTTAAAGAGTTTGATGAGTCTTGTGGTGGCGATGCTGCGACTAAGCACAAACCAAAATCTGAAGGTTTCTTCAACGGTGTGAAGAAGTTCTTTGATGACCTAACCAGCTAATTGCGCGGTTAACTGAATCCAATAAAAAGCCTGCAACAATGCAGGCTTTTTTGCATTTAGCGCTTGATAGCTTGATGGATTCAAGCAAATGCGCTCTAGTTCCAACAATCGCTTGGCGATTCAATGTTGGTTGAAGTGAGTGTTATTTTTTTGTCTTGGCCAGTGAAGCAACTGTCGTTGTCTTGTCCTAAATCAGACTTGGCTGTTGCTTCAATTCTATACGCTAAAGTCGCTGAACTGACGATATTAAATGAAAAGCGGTCTGAGTCTGAATCGCAGATCGTACAATGCCCACCAGATACCAATCCACTCCAGTCGTAGCCCCCGTCATAAGACGTTTCGAGTTCCAATTGAAGACGAGCAATATCACTGATCGCAACGGTGCGATGGGCAGTGATACTGTGGTTGCTATAAGACGGATAGGCGATAGCGGCAATGATACCGACGATCACAACGGCTATCAGTAATTCGATCAATGTCATCCCTCTAAATCGTTTGTTGTATCCGTTGCAACGAGAAATTCGAATCATGACGAGTAGTTTCCTTTTCACTTTTCCGCCTATTTTTCTCAGGTGATAGCATCTGCGCAAGATGAATTACGGCGCTTTTGCCGTTTGCATAGGAATTTGGGAAATGCCTCGCGGGTTTACGTTGTTGGAGCTTCTGATCACCATCGCAGTAATGAGTGTTTTACTGGCGGTGGCAGCACCATCTTTCCAAAATGTTTTTGAAACCAACAAAATGCAGCGCCTAGCCGATGAACTGCATGGTTTTGTTATTCAGGGAAAATCAGAAGCTGTTTTACGCCGAGAGAGGCTGTGGGCGCACTTTATCATGTCCGGTAGTTCATCTAATGATGGTTACTGGCGCATCGATCTTACTGATAACGGAACTGAGGGGGCTGGGACGGTTTTGTTCTCTTTTTCAGGAGCGCCTTATGAAGGGATCGTTGTTACACCTAACTACGCTTCCGACCAAATCAGTTTCGACGACGTTCATGGTCGTCCTTCTTCCGGCAATATCAAATTCTATCCGGTAGGGGAATCTGCAAAAGCACTCAAACTCATCTCCCATACTCTTTCTGCTCGCGTTCGTGTATGCAGCGATAGCAACAATACCGAGTTCTTCGGTTACTCAACGTGTTCTTAAGAGGTGAATATGTTTAACCAAAAAGGTGCCAGCCTCGTTGAGTTCATGATTGCTTCTTCTTTAGGGCTGATCTCTTTGGGTATTGTCGGCTCGCTTTATATCAGTGGGCAGAAGGTAGCGATGGAACGCTCAAAGGAGCTGATGCTATTGCAAAGTACGGCCAGTGTTTTACAGATGATGAAAAGCGATATTCAGCGTGCAGGATTTGATGGTAGCGATGAGAACTCGGTCAAGATCTCTGGTGCTAGCAACACGCTTTACACCATTAGTGGTGCTGACTCTGCGCTTATTGCATACGTTTATAACGTGGGGGTTTCTGGTGCCACGTCTCTTTATAAAAACGTGGTGTATGAACAGCGAGATGGTACGCCAGAGTCGCTCTTTGTGTGTGAAAAGAAGCAAGCCACTATCTGGGATATCAATGATGTGGCTAACCTCTCCGGTACAGGGACGTGTAACACACTCTTCGACAAAAAAGCGATTCATGTTAATCGGTTTGACCTTGTGAGTGAGGTATTAGAAAACACGGATGCTAAGAGTGCTCTGGTGACGGTTACATTGGGGACAGAGTTAAAAGATGCGACGGGTACTCGTACCGAGCAGTCCTTTACGGTGAAACAAAGGAACTGGCAATAATGAATAAACAACAAGGTGCAGCAGCGTTACTGGTTGTCAGTGTATTACTTGTCGCAGCGTTAATGATGTCGCTTGGTAGCTACAAGTCTCTTTTTTATCAGATCAAACGTGCCAATAACCAAATTGAAGCGCGGCAAGAGCATTGGCGTGCTGAAGGGGGATTGGAGTGTGCTTATTCAAATGTGAAAACCAAGCAAATTTCCCTGCCTGTCTCTGGTGCTATTTCTGTTGTGGGGTGCCTAGCTAGTGTTTCTGTTGAAAAGCAAAGTGGAACGGATTACCTCGTATCTTCAACAGACTCGAACCTGACTGCATTTAAGACAATTTTGGCTTCGGGTTCTGGTCTTGGTGCAACAATAAAAACCAGTGCTTCCGTTGAACTTACTGGCTCCATGCACTTTGTACCCCACGCTGTCGGGGGGCTCACAGAAAGCACGTGTACTTCAATTATTTCGGGGGGCTCAGTTGACTTTATTTCAAGTCCTAGTGGATCCGATGAACACTTTTTAACAGTAGATAGCTCTAATAGCAGCCATGCTTCAGGGCCTGTAGGAGCTCCTAGTTTTACTTGCAAGCCAACTCACAGGTCTAATTTATATGATGTGAGTAGGCCTCCAAGTCACCCTGGGACAGGTTCAGTTAAAAATGAAGATATTCAAGAGGATGTAACAGATATCTCTGTATTTGAAGATCTCTTCTCTATGGAATACTCCGCGGCTAATGTAGCGAAGTTAAAACAAGAAATAAGAGAAGATAGTAAAGGCTTTGTATTGGATGCCTCAAACACTCTTTATACGCCAAAAGGTTGGGTTTATGGTTGTCATACAAAACTCTCAAATGCTTACTCATCAGGAAAGCGTCGTTTTTGGGTTGAAGGTAGTTGTGCCATTTCGGGGAGCATTTTTGGGACCAGTACTCAGTCAGTGGAAAATGCCAACCAATTAATTGTTCACAATGGCCTTCTGTATACTAACGATATGAGTTTCTTTGATGGTTTGCTTTATCAGTATGTGCCTAAGAGCTCTAGTTTCAATGCAAAAGAGGCATGGATTGACCTATTTGACTCCAATACTCACATAGGTGTTACTCCATTGAGCTTTCAAAAGCATGATATAGATAATGAATTCAATAAATATGCGTTTCGGATAGATGGTGCCTTAAAGTTCGATGGTGGCTTAGGTTTAGATGCTGAAGAGCGAACGGTTATCCTAAATGGCTCTTTAGTTCCTGCTTACAATGGTGAAAAAAGCAGTAAATATATTAAGAAACTAGAATGGAAAAAGGGCTCTTGGAATGATCTCTAAACAACAAGGTTTTAGTTTAATTGAGGTGCTCATTTCATTCTTGCTACTCGGCATCGGTGCACTTGGCCTGACAAAGCTGCAAATCTACATGGAACGCAAATCAGAATATGCGATTCACAGTATTGAGGCGCTACGTTTAGCGGAAGATCAACTCGAGTGGTTTCGAACTCGCGGCGCTTCTGATGCGCTTTCTACGATTTCTAGTGCCTCTTTTGCTTCGATCGTGACAGGATCTTCTACTGCGGGAGCTTACACTATGGAATGGGAAGTTCCAGCGGCAACAGTTTCTGGTTCACTCAAAACCATTACCATTACTTCTAGCTGGCAAGACCGGATGGGGGAAACACAATCTGTTGAATTGAAAACTATGATTTCGCGGTATAGTGAGTTCGAAAACTGAGGTGTTTTATATTCCGCTTATAATTACTTTTATCGTTAATATTGACGCTTTTTATTGCTAATTTCGGTGGTTAACAGGTGGTTTTGCAACTGTTAACGCGAATGGTGTGCTACTGTTTTTTTTATGTTTAATTGATATGGCTTTTTTGCAAAATATGTCTCCAAATATGGAAAAAAACGTAGAACCTTGTGCTTTCTTAATCACTATTTAATAGAATGCTCGGTTGAAAATAGGCCGTTATAATTATTCAAATAGGCCATGGCACCAACATCATTCATATGGAGTTACTCATGAGTAACCAAGCAGTAAATAAAGCACCGTCACCGAAGCCGAGCGGTATGGATCGCTTTCTGAACTTTATCGAGCGAGCGGGTAACAAAATTCCTGATCCAGCGATTCTGTTCTTCTGGGCACTAATCATTACTTGGGCTGCGTCTGCACTTTTGTCGAATGTTTCTTTCGACCTTCTAAACCCTCGAACTGGCGAAGCTCTTACTATTACTAACCTTCTAACAGGTGAAGCACTAGCAAGTTTCCTTGCTAACATGGTGACAACGTTCACTGGCTTTGCGCCACTTGGTATCGTTCTTGTAGCGATGTTGGGTGTAGGTGTTGCCGATTCTTCTGGCTTCATCACAACTGGTCTTAAGAAGATGCTGAACTTCACGCCAGCAAAACTTCTTACTCCAATGCTAATTCTTGTAGCAATCGTATCGCATACAGCTGCGGATGCGGGCTACGTTCTAGTTATTCCTCTTGGTGGTATCATCTTCCACGCAGCAGGTCGTCACCCTCTAGCGGGTATCGCGGCAGCGTTCGCGGGTGTATCAGGTGGTTTCTCTGCAAACTTCATCCCTTCAGGTATCGACCCTCTACTAGCTGGCTTTACGCAAACCGCGGCACAGGTTCTAGACCCTGAGTACGTGGTTAACCCTCTAGCGAACATCTTCTTTACTGGTCTATCTTCAGTAATCATCGTTGCTATTGGTTGGTACGTAACTGAGAAAATCATCGAGCCTCGTCTAGCGAACACGCCTGTTGATGAAGATGCAGAAAAAGCACCAGATCTTGGTTCTTTCACTGAAACTGAATCAAAAGCGTTCCGTTACGCTGGTTGGGCTATGATGGCAGGTATCGCACTTCTTGTTGTAGCGCTTATCCCAGAAAACTCTGCACTGCGTTCACCTGAAGGTGAAATCACAGCGTTCTCTGCGCCGATCATGAAGTCTATCGTTCCGTTGATCTTCATCCTGTTTATCATTCCGGGTTACGTTTACGGTCGCGTTTCTGGCACGTTCAAGACAAGTAACGACATCATCAAAGCGATGGCGGATACTATGTCTACGATGGGCGCATACATTGTAATGTCGTTCTTCTGTGCGCAGTTCCTATCTGCATTTGCGCAATCAAACATCGGTACGATGCTAGCGCTATACGGTGCCGAAGGTCTTAAAGCGATGAACCTACCGGGTGAAGCAACTATCATCGGTATGATTCTTCTAACGGCTTCTGTAAACCTTCTAATCGGTTCTGCATCAGCGAAATGGGCTCTTATCGGTCCAATCCTAGTTCCTATGCTAATGGCTGTAGGTATCTCACCTGAGCTATCTCAAGCGGCTTACCGTGTAGGTGACTCTGTATCGAACATCATTTCACCTCTGATGGTATTCTTCCCTCTAGTAGTGGTTTACTGTCAACGTTACGTGAAGTCGACAGGTATCGGTACGCTAGCGTCTCTAATGATGCCATTCTCGATTGCTATGCTAATCGGTTGGTCTATCTTCCTAGTTGCTTACTGGATGCTCGGTATTCCTCTAGGTATCCAAGCGCCATACACTTACACAATGTAAGAACGCTGAAGTTATTAAGTAAATTTAAAAAGCGCTGGTTGAGAGACTGGCGCTTTTTTGTTTTCGGGAATCGAAGAACGGACTTTGTTCTACAGGACGCTGCGCTTCGATAGTCGGGAACGCTTCGTTCTAGGAATCGAGAGGTATGTGCTGGGATATTAGAGGTAAATGCAATGACTCAAAAGGCGTTGACAGTGTTTGCCGTAAATAGACAAAATGAAATCGTCTCTCGTCTCTCGTCTCTCGTCTCTCGTCTCTCGTCTCTCGTCTCTCGTCTCTCGTCTCTCGTCTCTCGTCTCTCGTCTCTCGTCTCTCGTCTCTCGTCTCTTTCCCTTCCTCTCTTTGAAGGTTAAAATCCACTTTAAATTACGACCTATCCAAAATACCGGAGCCTCCTTTTGTCAGATTCTCAGTTTTCCCCTCAAGACGAACTATTTATGCGCCGTGCGATGGAGCTTGCAGAGCAAGCAGAAGCAGAAGGGGAAGTGCCGGTTGGTGCTGTTTTAGTGAAAGACGGAGAGATCGTTGCGGAAGGTTGGAACCGTTCTATTTGTGCTCATGATGCGACTGCTCATGCCGAGATCCAGACATTACGCAAAGCAGGAGAGGCTTTAGGAAACTATCGACTGCTTGATACGACTTTGTATGTCACGCTAGAGCCTTGCCCAATGTGTGCTGGTGCGCTGTTACATAGCCGAGTGAAACGAGTCGTTTACGGTGCACCTGATTTAAAAGCCGGTGCGGCAGGGACGGTATTAAACTTGTTCGAAAGCCAAGCGGCGTATCATTACGCGACAGTCGAAAGTGGGTTGCTAGAGGATGAATGTCGCTCGCAGTTACAAGCGTTTTTCAAACGTCGTCGCAAAGAGATTAAAGCGAAGAAGCAAGCGCAAAAAGCGAACGATGATGAACAGGAAACAAAAGGCGAATAGTTTAAGGAAAAGGCTTCTTAAAGGCGGGGGGACTTGGGCTTTTAGTTACTGGTTGCCTTTAGCAAACACCTACTTCGCAGTAGATGTTTGCTTTAAGTTCTCAGTGATTCACTAGGTGAACGAAAACACGGTTACGTGCACTGACTTTCTTTTTCATACACGTAAGCTTGCGCTTACGGCGGTTAGCAGCCACTGTCTTATTCAAACGTTTTGACTGCACTCTGCGTTTTCTCATTATCAGAACCTCTTGCAGACAACGAACACACTCTCCGACACTCGCATGGCAAAGTGTCTGATTTATTATCAATCGATGACATTCTGATGAGGCACGCTTACGGACGAAGGTGGCATCAGTTCGAGGAGAGGTGACCAAAAGAGCCTCTCTGTTATGCGAGCCCAATCTTGGTAAGGCACCAAGGAGCAGCACAAGCTAGATTAGCCCGAAAGAATGGATTCTAGATAACTTTATCTGTTGACTCAATAAAAAAATAGCGAGCTGTGAGCTCGCTATTTTCGAAAGGTTTATTCTGCTTTTGGTTCGGGTGTTTGTTCCGCCTCTGGAGGTGAACTTTCCTCAGTACTGGAGATAGTTTCCACCGCTCCAGAAATTAACAAATCTGGACTGAGTGGCGGGATCACTTGTAGGTCTTCTGTGTCTTCATCAATCGCTGGTTTCTGACTGACGTGACCAATGATCGACTGGTAGTAACGACGAATATTTTCGACGTAGTTACGAGCTTCATCACCACGAGCATAACCATATCGAGTTTGGCTGTAGAAGCGTTTCTGACGTAGCAATGGTAAGCGTTCTTTCACATCTGCCCATGCATTTGGATCGCCACCTTGTGCTTTCGTTAAGCGTCTTGCATCCATCATATGGCCATAACCCACGTTATAAGAGGCCAATGCAAACCAAATCTTCTCATGCTCATTGATTGAGTCTGGCACTCGAGCCACGATACGGCGAAGGTATTCCACACCACCACGCACAGACTGCTCTGGATCTAGGCGATCTGTTACCCCAACGCTCTTCGCTGTTGGCAGCGTTAGCATCATCATTCCGCGCACGCCTGTTGGTGATTTCGCTTTTGGTTTCCAGTGAGACTCTTGGTATGCCAAGGCTGCAATCAAGCGCCAATCAAACTCTTCACTGTATTTTTGGAACAGTGGTGACCATTTCGGCAAGGTGTTATCCAAGGCGCGAATAAAGGCACGCGTGTCAACGTAGTCGAAAGCTTCAATGTGGCCGATGTATTTCTCTTCTAGCGTCGCGAGTTCACCGGACTGCTTAATGTTGCCAAAGAACTCGATCAACATGGCATACAAGCTTTCATCTTCAGAACGACGGGTGAACCAAGAAACGGGTTGGTCTTCGGTTAGCTCAAAAGCCAAAGCTAGATCTGGGTAAAGGCGCTGAGCCAAAGACAGTTCCACAGAGTCTGTAACGGTAAAACGCAGTTCACCCGTCGACACGTGTTTCAGTAGATCTCGAGTATCTGCGTCACCAACAATTTCAAATTGCAGTTCTGGGTGCTCTTTTTGTAGTGCCGTTAGTGTTGGAACAAATTGAGACTGTTCTACGATTTGTAGCGTCTCGGCTCCTGCGTTCGTCTCTTCATCGCCCGCTTTCTCATCTTTCGACTCTTGGTAGTTGATGAGTTGGTTGATATCACGAGGACGAAGCTGGCCTTTTTTGTAAACCACTTGCTGACTCACATAGTAGTAAGCAGGCCCAGGACGGAAGCGTTGCACCGCTTGAGAGGTTTGGTTTAAACCGGTTGCGATAATATCGATATCGCCTTTTTTCAAGGCAGGGAATAACTCTGCTTGGCGGAAAGCGGGCCTGATCTCGAGCTTAACGCCGAGCTGTTCTGCAAATTTACGCGCCAGTTCATAATCCAAGCCAGCAGGGCCATCAGGACCGATGTAGTAAGAGAGTTGATTGTTTAGCGTGCCAACACGTAGGACACCGCGCTCTTGGATTTGCTCGAATTCACTTTTGGGTTCCGACTCAATCTGACAGGCAGAAAGTAAAAGCACAGAAGCGAAAAGTAGGGCGCTGCGCTTGAGTCGGTTGAACTGACTTATTTGCATTAATTCGGTACGTCTCGATAAATTTCTAGTTGCCTTTATATCAAAGCGAGCTGGTGGGGCAAAGTGAATCAGACAGATAGAGTGCGACATTGTGTGATTTATCGACATTTTAGTCGTAATTCAAATTTGACGAAAAAAATGACGCAAACGGTTGCTTTTGGTGTTACATCACAAAAACAATTGCTATATAATGCGCTCGCAACGAAGAGGTGGCATCGGCATAGGTTTGAAAAACCTTCGGGAATAGCTTCGAAGAAAACAGTATAACCCACTGAATTTATTCCAATATCACCTTAATCACTTGCAATAAGAGACCTAAGCACATGAGAATTTTGCGTGGCTCCCCAGCTCTTTCTGAGTTTCGTGTTAATAAACTACTGGAACTTTGTCGTGAACAAGATCTGCCTGTCACTGGCATTTACGCTGAGTTCATGCACTTTGCGGATCTAAAGTCTGACCTTGATGCTCAAGAGTTGGAAAAACTGGAAAAATTGCTGACTTACGGTCCAACGATCGAAGAGCATGAGCCAGAAGGTCTTCTACTTCTTGTTACGCCTCGTCCGGGCACTATTTCGCCTTGGTCTTCTAAATCTACTGATATCGCAATCAACTGTGGTCTAGACAAAGTAAAACGTCTTGAGCGCGGCACTGCATACTACGTAGAGACATCAACTCCTCTTAACGATGCTCAAATTGCTGATGTAAAAGCACTCATCCATGATCGCATGATGGAAGTGACATTTACTGATTTTGATGCAGCAAATGCGTTATTCCAAGCGGCAGAACCTGCTCCTGTAGCAGACGTTGACCTATTAAAAGGCAGTCGTGCTGCGCTTGAAAACGCAAACGTTACCCTAGGTCTTGCACTTGCAGATGATGAAATCGAATACCTTTACGATGCGTTCGTAAATAAGCTAGAACGCAATCCGACTGACATTGAGCTAATGATGTTTGCACAAGCGAACTCAGAGCACTGTCGTCACAAGATCTTCAATGCAGATTGGACTATCGATGGCGTTAAGCAAGAGAAGTCTCTGTTCAAGATGATCAAAAACACATTTGAAACGACACCTGAAAACGTACTGTCTGCATACAAAGATAACGCAGCGGTAATGGTAGGTTCAGATGTAGGTCGTTTCTTCCCGAACCCAGAAACTCGCCAGTACGGCTACAGCCAAGAGAAAGCGCACATCCTAATGAAGGTGGAAACGCACAACCACCCGACAGCGATCTCTCCATGGCCGGGCGCTTCTACTGGTTCAGGCGGTGAAATCCGTGATGAAGGCGCGACTGGTATCGGTGGTAAGCCAAAAGCAGGTCTTGTTGGCTTCACTACCTCTAACCTACGTATCCCTGGTTTTGAGCAGCCATGGGAAACAGATTTCGGTAAGCCGGGTCGTATCGTTAACGCTTTAGATATCATGCTAGAAGGTCCACTTGGTGGCGCGGCGTTCAACAACGAATTTGGTCGTCCAAACCTACTTGGCTACTTCCGTACTTACGAAGAGAAAGTTAACTCTCACGCAGGTGAAGAGGTTCGTGGTTACCACAAGCCAATCATGATTGCTGGTGGTATGGGTAACATCCGTGACGAGCACGTTCAGAAGAAAGAGATCCCCGTAGGTGCAAGCCTAATCGTACTTGGTGGTCCTGCAATGAACATCGGCCTTGGCGGTGGTGCTGCTTCTTCAATGGCATCTGGTCAATCAGCAGAAGACTTAGATTTCGCTTCAGTACAGCGTGAAAACCCAGAGATGGAGCGTCGCTGTCAGGAAGTGATCGACCGTTGTTGGCAACTTGGTGATGCTAACCCAATCGCATTCATCCACGATGTGGGTGCGGGCGGTATCTCTAACGCACTTCCAGAGCTTGTCGACGATGGCGAACGTGGTGGTATTTTCCAACTGCGTGACGTACCAAATGACGAACCAGGCATGAGCCCACTTGAGATCTGGTGTAACGAATCTCAAGAGCGTTACGTAATGGCGGTTGCGCCAGAGAACATGGAAGTATTCGATGCAATCTGTAAGCGTGAGCGCGCACCATACGCAGTAGTAGGCATCGCAACTGAAGAGCGTGAGCTTAAACTTGAAGATTCACACTTCGAGAACACGCCAATTGACATGCCAATGGATGTGCTTCTTGGTAAGACGCCTAAGATGCACCGTGATGCGAAAACGCTAAAAGCAAACAACCCGGCGGTTAACCGTGACGGCATCGAGCTGAACGAAGCCGTGGATCGCGTTCTACGCCTTCCAACCGTTGCAGAGAAAACATTCCTAATCACGATCGGTGACCGCACGGTAACAGGTCTTGTAGCGCGTGACCAAATGGTTGGTCCGTGGCAGGTTCCTGTTGCTAACTGCGCAGTAACTGCTGCAAGTTATGACACTTACCATGGTGAAGCGATGTCAATGGGTGAGCGTACACCAGTTGCTCTACTAGACTTTGGTGCATCGGCTCGTCTAGCGGTTGGTGAAGCGATTACCAACATCGCTGCGACAAACATTGGTGATATCAAACACATTAAACTGTCTGCAAACTGGATGTCTCCAGCCGGTCACCCGGGTGAAGATGCTGGTCTTTACGAAGCGGTGAAAGCAGTGGGTGAAGAGCTATGTCCAGCACTTGGTCTGACTATCCCTGTGGGTAAAGACTCAATGTCGATGAAGACCAAGTGGGAAGAGAACGGCGAACAGAAAGAAGTAACCTCTCCGCTATCTCTCATCATCACTGCGTTTGCTCGTGTTGAAGATGTTCGTAAGACAATCACACCGCAATTGCGCACAGATAAAGGTGACACGTCACTGGTTCTTATCGACCTAGGTAACGGGCAAAACCGTCTAGGCGCAACAGCACTTGCGCAGGTTTACAAGCAGCTTGGTGATAAGCCAGCAGATGTAGACAACGCAGCACAACTGAAAGGTTTCTACGAAGGAGTTCAAACTCTAGTAGCAAACGATCAAGTAGTGGCTTACCACGATAAAGGCGATGGCGGTCTATTTGTAACGCTTGCAGAGATGGCATTCGCTGGTCACTGTGGTGTTAAAGCAGACATCGCCGACCTAGGTGAAGATGTACTAGCAGCACTATTCAACGAAGAGTTGGGTGCAGTGCTTCAGGTTAAAAACGATGACCTAGATGCTGTACTTTCAACGTTAGCAGCGAACGGTCTTGAAGCATGTTCTCACGTAATCGGCTCAGTCGAAGCATCTGATGAGCTAGTGATTACTTCTGGTGCCACAGTAGTTCTTGCGCGTAACCGTACTGAACTGCGTACTATCTGGGCTGAGACGACGCATAAGATGCAAGGTTTACGCGATAACCCAGCATGTGCTGACCAAGAGCATGAAGCGAAGAAAGACAACTCTGACCCAGGTCTAAACGTTAAGCTAAGCTTCGACGTAAACGAAGACATTGCAGCGCCTTACATCGCGGGTTCTATGGTAAATACCGGTGCGAAGCCTAAGATGGCTATTCTGCGTGAGCAGGGCGTTAACTCTCACGTAGAAATGGCAGCAGCCTTTGACCGTGCAGGCTTTGAAGCAACAGATATCCACATGAGCGACATCTTGACTGGTCAAGCGGTTCTAGAAGAGTACCAGGGCCTAGTCGCTTGTGGTGGCTTCTCTTACGGTGACGTACTTGGTGCGGGTGAAGGTTGGGCTAAGTCTATCCTGTTCAACGAGCAAGCTCGAAACCAGTTTGAAGGCTTCTTCCAGCGTGAAGATACCTTCTCTCTAGGTGTGTGTAACGGCTGTCAGATGCTATCGAACCTGAAAGAGCTAATCCCAGGTGCAGACCTGTGGCCTCGCTTCGTTCGTAACGAGTCTGAGCGTTTTGAAGCTCGTTTCAGCCTAGTTGAAGTTCAGAAGTCTGACTCTGTATTCTTCGACGGCATGGCGGGTTCGCGTATGCCAATCGCAGTGTCTCACGGTGAAGGCCGCGTGGAAGTTCGTGACGCTGACCACCTAGCGGCGATTGAAGCTTCAGGTACAGTTGCAGTTCGTTACGTAGATAACCACGGTAACGCAACGCAGCAATACCCGAACAACCCGAACGGTTCGCCAAACGCAATCACGGGTCTAACGACTCAAGATGGCCGCGTAACTATCATGATGCCGCACCCAGAGCGTGTATTCCGTACAGTTGCGAACTCTTGGTCTCCAGAAGGTTGGGGCGAGAACGGCGCTTGGATGCGTATGTTCCAAAACGCACGTAAAAACATCGGCTAACCTTGACTTAGTCAACGGTTAACGAAAATAGTAAAGCGCTGGTTGAGAGATCGGCGCTTTCTTTATTTTAGGGAATCGAGAGGTGTGTGCTGGAATACTAGAGGTAGATACATGGACTCATAAGGTGTTGACAGTATTAATTTCTAAATAGACAAAATGAAATCGTCTCCCGTCTCCCGTCTCCCGTCTCCCGTCTCCCGTCTCCCGTCTCCCGTAAAAAACTTGCAGCGTTTCGGTAACTTTTATGCTCTAATACCGCGCTTACCAAGGGATGGTGTTAAACAGCTCAGCTTAGATGGAGTTATCAAGTTGACCGAATCCCTGATTAATCCCTTAGGAAATGAAAGAAATGGCTAAAAATCCAAAATTTGCTATCCGCGTAACTGAAAAACGTAACGGTTGGAGCGCAGAGATCACTCGTCAGGTGACTTCTCGTAAAGTAGTGGTATCAAAACGTGAAACTGGTTTTGACAGCGAAGAGAAAGCACAAGCTTGGGCTGAGCAGGAACTAGCGGGTTTTGTACAAAACCAAGTAGTTCGTAACGAGCGTAAAGCAGTACAACGTCAAGAGCGTGAAGCAGAGCAACTAGCGGCAAAAGTTCGCAAAGAAGAAGCTCGTCAAGCTCGTGAAGCAGACGCTGACGAAGAGTAATCACAGTGTGTTTGATGGTTG
Source organism: Vibrio sp. B1ASS3 (assembly GCF_905175355.1). Taxonomy (NCBI): domain Bacteria; kingdom Pseudomonadati; phylum Pseudomonadota; class Gammaproteobacteria; order Vibrionales; family Vibrionaceae; genus Vibrio; species Vibrio sp. B1ASS3. The sequence continues at coordinate 3,224,498 of NZ_HG992742.1, read as the reverse complement.
AATACCATCGACTATGAATTTGAAAATGCCCCGAGGTTATCTCGGGGCATTTTTATTTGTGTCTTTATAAGCAGTCAGAAGAAACAGAAAACTTGACTGAGCTGCCCGATGACGCGGTATTGTAGATATGATCTTTTCGCAGCTTTTTCGGCGTGTGAACCGGCTGTAAATCAATGTGGTGTAACCCGTCTGATAGATTGTTTGCCACACCGTAGTCGTAATCTCTTGCTTCGGTAGCCCCTTCTTTGGCGTACTGGCACCCAGTGGGGGCTTCGTCGTTTTTCCATGCAATCATATCTGGCTTAGCATCAAGACTTAAACCATCGTGGACTTTTTGAGAGTAGTGATCTTCGATTTGATGCTGGTTGCTCTGTTCTTGTAAGTACTCAGCAATCTCTCCAGATGGTTGAGCGTGAGCTAAGCAGGGCAAGATGGCTCCTGCAATAATAAGTCGTTTATAAGTATTATTCATAGTGGTTCACAAGCAAAAGAAAGATACCCTAGTTGTGAATGAGAATGATTGCAATTGATTTGTTTTGTGAATGCTTTGTGTGAGCTTCTGGTCCAACCTTTTGTTTTTAAAAGTATGAATATGAGAAAGCCCAAAGATGAAATCTGGGCTTGGAAGTTGGTTTCTGCTAGTTCGCAATTATTGTTGCGTTTCTAGTGGGATTTGCCCCGTCGTCACTTGGTCGACATCGAACTCAGTTAGCTCTTCAATATAGCTTTCTACCGTTTGCTCAACCATGTCATCATCTTGCTTGAAGTAAGCGATGTGGAAGATTGCATCACCTTCGTTAACCAGTGGCAGTGTTTGCTGGCCAATAACGATACCGCCTTTTGGTGCCAACAGCTCTAGCTCGTCATGACCTAAAGGCGAGCTGATGTAAGCGAGAGTCTCGCCTTCTTCTACTTTATCACCCAAGTTCACAACCGTACGTAGGATACCGTTGCCCGATGCGCGAACCCAGCTGGTGGATTTTGCGATGATTGGCTCTGGTAGTTTTTTGCGGCTCGCGCGTAGCATGCCGATAGCCTGCATTACACGTTGCACACCTAGTACACCTGCACTGATCGACAATGGGTCAAAGCGCAGAGCTTCACCCGCTTCGTAAGTCAGTACTGGGATATCGCACTTTTCCGCTTCACTACGAAGAGAGCCGTCACGTAGAGCAGAGTCTACGATCACTGGTGTCGCAAATGCTTTTGCAATGCGTAGTGTTTCTGGGTTGCTCAAGTTCGCACGGATCTGAGGTAGGTTAGTACGGTGAATCGCACCCGTGTGAAGATCCAAAATATAGTCACAACGCTTGGCGATGTTATTGAAGAAGCCATGCGCCATGCGTGATGCCAATGCGCCTTTCTCACTGCCCGGGAAGCAGCGGTTTAGGTCGCGACGGTCTGGAAGGTAGCGCGACTTATGGATAAAGCCAAATACGTTGACGATAGGAACCGCAATCACCGTGCCTTTTAGTTTGGCTGGATCCAATTGGTTGATCATCTGACGAACGATCTCTACGCCATTAAGCTCATCACCATGGATCGCTGCATTTACCATTAAAACAGGGCCTTCCTGTTTACCGTGGATAATTTCCACAGGAATAGAAAGAGGCGAGTGCGTGTAAAGCTGTGCCGCTTCAAATTCGGTTTCTAGTCGTTGTCCTGGTTGTACTTGGTGCCCGAGCAGCTCAAATACTTTGCTTTTTTTACTTCTGGCCATAAACCATCTCTGTCAAATACGTTAGCAACAATGTAACAACTGGTTCAAAATCACACTAATCATTCTTCTTGATGTGACGAACAATAATTTTTATTGAAAAGATCAAAAATTCACCGAATGTATGGCTTGTGTAAGTTTATTGGGTGAAATCTAGTATCGATTGAGTAGCCTTGCCTTGGTTTTTGATGCGTTACATTCATAGAAAAAATAAGGCTGTGTTAAATTTAATACTAATATTTTTTTGGCGAAAAACTGTCTTTTACCTCTTGTTTTTATCCGCTACTATCCCCGCCGAATTTTTGACCTAATACTATTTAACTAGAGGTTTTAATGAAAAAGGCGATCGCTAAAATTGGCGCACTAACTGCAGTAGCAGTTTCTCTTTCTGGCTGTGTAGGCAGCAACGCAGTAACGGGTTACGTTATGGGCTTCAACTTGAAAGCCGTTGATAACCGTTACGCTCGTGGTGGTCTAAACATGCTAATGGCGCCAGTTTACGGTGTTGCGATTGCGGCTGACTACATTGTGTTCAACTCGCTAGAGTTCTGGACTGGTAAAAACCCGCTAAACGGTAAGCCACACATCTTTGACAAGAAGATGGACACTTACATCGACGTAAACCACCAGTTAGATAAGTCTCTAACGACAGCTCCTGTTGGTCCTATTACGAATAACCGTGTTATCGAACAAGGTCAAATGCAACAGATCGACGAAAACACAGTTCAAATGGACATCACTTACAACAACGGTGAAAAAGCGACACTAATGGGTGTTCGTGAAGGTGAGTTTGTTACTTACTACATCGATGGTGAAGTTGTTGCTAAGACTTCTATGGATGAGCTAGCGTCATACGCGCAAACTCGTGCATAAGTTGCGACTTTTTCTGAGCTCGCAATAAAAAAGGGTGCCTCGGCACCCTTTTTCGTATTTATCGAATCTGGTTAAGATTACGCTTTTTCTGGAATTGCTTCTAGAAGTGCAACCATTTGATCCCAGAACAGCTGAACGGTATCAATCTTCACTTTCTCATCTGGAGAGTGCGGGAACTTGATGGTTGGACCGAAAGAAACCATATCCATGTTCGGGTAAGGTTCTTTGAATAGACCACATTCAAGACCTGCGTGAATCACCATGATGTTTGGTTTGTGACCGTAAATGCCTTCGTACATATCACGGAAGATAGCCATGATTTCAGAATCCGCATCTGGTTTCCAACCTGGGTAAGCACCAGAGAATTCGATTTGTGCGCCTGCAAGTTCAGCTACAGACTGAAGCATGCCTTCAACTTGACTACGACCTGAGTCGATCAGTGAGCGAATTAGGCAAAGTACGGTTACTTTGTTCTCTTCTGTTGTGATAACGCCAACGTTAAGTGACGTTTCAACCACACCTTCAACTTCGTCACTCATGCGCATTACACCGTTTGGACACGCGTTAAGCGCCGCGATGAAACGTTGTTGATCTGCTACTGCAAATACTTGTGCGTCAGTCGCGAACTCTTCATTGAAAGTCACAATGTCAGTTTCAACTTTACCAAGCTCAGTTTTTAGTAGCTCAGTGTAGTAGTTGAACAATTCCGCTAACTTATTTTGGTTTTCTGCTGGTAGAGCAACCGTAACGAATGCTTCACGAGGAATAGCGTTACGTAGGCTGCCACCACGGAACTCAACAAGACGAAGATCCAACTCTTGTGCGTGACCAGCAAGGAAACGACCAATCAGTTTGTTTGCGTTGCCACGACCTGTGTGGATATCACAGCCAGAGTGACCACCTTTTAGGCCTTTTAGTGTTAGCTGACGAGTAACAAAGCCTGCTGGAATGGCATCGCGAGTGATGTCGAATGTCATTGCGCCGTCGATACCGCCAGCACAACCCATGTAGACTTCGCCTTCTTGCTCTGAGTCCGTGTTTAGAAGGATATCGCCTTCTAGCCAACCTTCTTCAAGGCCAAATGCGCCAGTCATGCCTGCTTCTTCATCAATCGTTAGCAGCACTTCAATAGGGCCGTGTTTGATTTCAGTAGAAGCAAGAACCGCAAGACAAGAAGCCATACCGATGCCGTTGTCCGCACCAAGTGTTGTGCCTTTTGCGGTTACCCATTCGCCATCGATGTATGGCTGGATAGGATCTTTTGTGAAGTCGTGATCAGTATCTTCATTCTTTTGCGGCACCATGTCGATGTGCGCTTGAAGAACCACGCCTTTCTTGTTTTCCATGCCAGGAGTAGCAGGCTTCTTAATGAACACGTTGCCAGTTGGATCGCGGCGTACGTCAAAACCTTGCTCTGTTGCCCAAGTAACAATGTACTGAGCTAGCGCCTCTTCATGCTTTGAAGGGTGAGGAATTGAACAAATCTTATCGAAAAACTGCCAGAGTGGAGTAGGTGATAAGGTACTGATTTCAGAATGGAATTCAGACACGGAAGACTCCTTTTGATGTGCTTTGCCAAATTTAAACCGTAAATTTAATGAGTGTTTAGCAGTAAATGCTAATCGGTATTGGCTTGAAATTGCCATCAGCATACCACCACAAAAGCCGTTCTAGTAGTTGTGGTGAAAAGGATTTGCCCTAGAACTGTCACAGATTATGAACACAATGCAATACACTAATGCAACGCACTTAGTATGAATTGAAAGTTTGGCTATTTTTTTAATTTACTAAACTGTAATTTAATTACAGTTAATTCTTGATGAAGATCAATTTATCAATGTTTTGTGATTTTGGTCACTAAAATGCTTGTAATTAAATTTCTTGGTGGTATATTTGTAACCAGCTTCTGAGAGAAGAATGAAATGCTCAAAGGATGAGTCCGTTTATCGCCTCCAAGGAACCGAGAAATCAACCAAATTAACAGTATTAATTGATTTAGAAGGTGATATTTATGAAAGGTTTACCAAGTGCAATGTTCTGGAACAGCAAATCTGTTTACACCGGTAACTTTGTATACCCAACAAGCTTTGGTTACTAATTGAAGCCAACGCATGTGACTCGAACAAATTTGTTCACCCCTATAAATTGGAATTTTTTTTCAGTGCATAGTGCTGACATGATTCACCGCCACTCAAATTGAGTGGCGTTTTTTTATCTGCAATTCCAAACTTCGGCTACTTTCTCGCCACCAAGCTCGCATTCTACTACCGCTTCTTCCACATATTTCATTTCCTGACCAATTCTGTGGGTGTTTTACGTCCAAAACCTCGGGTTTGCGTTTGAAAGTTTAATACATTGTTCAGTTTGTACACGTTGGGTTGTACAGAACATAACTCTGTTAGTTGTTGTTTATTAAGGCCTAAATTTTTAGCCTGTTTAAAACACTAGCGGATAGGTTTCATATCCGAAGAAAAAAATCCTATTAGAGTGAAAATTCTATCTGGAATTTGTTATTTGATAACTTTATAATTCGAGCCAATCGATTACGCAACCGTTTACTTTTTACCTTTTACAGGATTCGATCATGCTCGAAAGGCTCTTTAAACTTAGTGAAAATGGCACCAACGTGCGCACTGAGATCATCGCAGGTATCACTACCTTCCTAACTATGGCTTACATCATCTTTGTAAACCCAGCTATCCTTGCAGATACTGGTATGGATCGTGGTGCCGTGTTCGTTGCGACGTGTCTTGCTGCAGCTATTGGCTGTTTCATCATGGGCTTAGTAGCAAACTACCCAATCGCTCAGGCTCCAGGTATGGGCCTAAACGCGTTCTTTACCTACTCTGTTGTGTTGGGTATGGGTTACACGTGGCAAGTAGCGCTAGCAGCAGTATTTGTTTCTGGTCTGTTATTCATTGTCTTGAGTGTGTTCAAGATCCGTGAGTGGATCATCAACTCCATTCCACTTTCTCTTCGTACAGGTATCTCTGCAGGTATCGGTCTTTTCCTTGCGTTCATCGCACTGAAAAACGCAGGCATCGTAGTAGATAACCCAGCAACGCTAGTTTCTATGGGTAACATCACTTCGCTACCATCTGTACTTGCGGCTATTGGCTTCTTTATGACTATCGCGCTGGTTCACCGTGGTGTGAAAGGTGCGGTTATGATTGCCATTTTGGGTGTGACGATTCTTGGTCTTATCTTTGGTGACGTTCAATGGGGCGGCATCATGTCTACACCACCAAGCATTGCGCCAACCTTCATGCAGCTAGACTTCTCTGGTCTTTTCGAAGTTGGCATGATCTCGGTAGTATTTGCTTTCCTATTCGTTGACTTGTTCGACACTGCAGGCACGCTAGTTGGCGTTTCACAAAAAGCAGGTCTAACTGACGAAAATGGTAACATTCCACGTCTAAACAAAGCGCTACTTGCTGACTCAACAGCGACATCAGTAGGTGCTCTACTAGGTACATCTAACACGACGTCATACATTGAGAGTGTTTCTGGTGTAGCAGCAGGCGGTCGTACTGGTCTAACAGCTGTGGTTGTTGGCGTATTGTTCCTTCTAGCTCTGTTGTTCTCGCCACTAGCAGGTATGATTCCAGCTTACGCAACATCTGGTGCGCTGTTCTACGTAGCGATCCTAATGCTTTCTGGTCTTGTTGGTATCGACTGGCGTGACCTAACAGAAGCTGCGCCAGTTGTGGTTACTTGTTTGGTAATGCCTCTTACTTTCTCGATTGCAGAAGGTATTACGCTAGGTTTCATTGCTTACGCTGCGATTAAGTTGTTCAGTGGTAAAGGCCGTGAAGTGTCGATGAGCGTGTGGGTGATGTCTGCAATCTTCATCGCGAAGTACATTCTGGGCTAATTCCCGTAATCTTAAAAAGCCAGTGTGAGCCAAAACTCACACTGGCTTTTTGTTTGCGAGTTGTTTGAGAAAGAATTGTTTGAGAACGAACCTCTTAAGAACGAATCGTTTGTGACTCGTTTCTAAGTGAATTCATTTACTTCTCTGTTTTGTGTTGTTCACCGAATTCGATTTTTCTGCGTAATAGACGGAGAATTTTGATATCAGCGTTGGTATTAGCCATGGGTTTCGGTAGAATAATCGTTTGCGCAGCTTGAAACCCCCATTTCCTCTGGTGTGGAAAGTTTAGCTTGTTGAGTCCATTTCAGCGCCAACAGCTAGATAGAGGGGATGCATATTTTGAAATTATTAGGTTATTACAATGAGTAAAAAATTCATTATCACTTGGGATGCGATGCAGTCTTACTGCCGTGAACTGGCTGAGAAACAAATGCCAGCTGAGCAATGGAAAGGTATTTGGGCGGTAAGCCGTGGTGGTCTAGTTCCTGGTGCAATCCTAGCGCGTGAACTGGGTATTCGTCACGTTGATACTATTTGTATCTCTAGCTACGACCACGATCACCAGCGTGATATGACAGTAGTTAAAGCACCAGAAGGTGACGGCGAAGGTTTCCTAATCGTTGAAGACCTAGTAGATAGCGGTGACACAGCACGCAAGCTACGTGAAATGTACCCGAAAGCGAAACTTATCGCAGTATGTGCTAAGCCAGCAGGTGTTGAGCTACTAGATGATTACGTAGTAGACATTGCTCAAGACACTTGGATCGAGCAACCTTGGGATATGTCTATCCAGTTTGCTGAGCCAGTGAACCGTAAGCAAAAATAAGTTTGCACTAAGAATATTGAGAAATGCCCCTTTATAGGGGCATTTTTTTTTATTATTATTACGCTATCGCAACCAGCCTAGAGTTCTTCCTATGCCAGAAGACGTCAGTAAAAATCTCTCCGAAACTTTGTTTGTAAAACACAAGCAAGCGAAAGAAACCTCCGCACTTACTCAGTACATGCCGACCAGCCAAAAGATTCTTGATGAGCGAGAAGAGCATGGCGACCGTGCTTGGTATCGCCACTTAAGACGCCTTCAATGGGCGTGGCAAGGTTTGTCACCAATCGAAATGGAAAGTGTTCTGTCTAAGATTGCGTCGTCCAAGCATTCGCGTACCGAAGACCAGTGGCTCGACACTGTCATGGGCTACCACAGCGGCAACTGGACGTTTGAATGGATCAAACTGGGCATGGAACACCAGCGTCGTGCGGGTGAGATGAAGGGAGAAGAGGCTGCTGACGAACTGTTTACGGCATCACTGTGCTTCAGTATTGCGGGCTACCCACATTTAAAGAACGACAACTTAGCGGCTCAAGCTCAAGTGTTGGCCAACAAAGCTTATACCGAAGGCTCTGAGAAAACTCAGTACGTTATTAAGCAGATCGAAGTGCCTTACCAAAAGCGCAAGATCATCGCAAACTTACACCTGCCACGCACAGATAAACAACTTCCAGTTGTCATGGTCAGTGCGGGACTGGATAGCTTGCAAACCGACATGTGGCGTTTGTTCCGTAATCACCTTGCGCCAAAAGACATTGCTATGTTGACCATTGATATGCCATCGGTCGGTCACAGCTCGCATTGGCCTTTAACGGAAGACTCGAGTTGTCTGCACCAAGCTGTACTCAATGAGTTGTTCTCTTTACCTTGGGTGGATCATCATAAGGTGGGGTTGATTGGTTTCCGCTTCGGCGGCAATGCGATGATTCGTCTTTCTTTCGTTGAGCAAGAGAAGATTAAAGCGTGTGTAGCATTAGGTGCGCCTGTGCATGATCTATTTACCTCACCGAAGAAACTGCAGCAGATGCCGAAGATGTACCTAGATCTACTGGCGTCTCGTTTGGGTAAGAGTGCCGTGGACATCAATAGCATGGCAGGCCAGATGATGGCGTGGTCGTTGAAGGTACAAGGCTTTTTGAGCAGCCGCAAAACGAAGGTGCCAATTCTTGCGCTCAGCTTGGAAGGCGACCCTGTTTCACCGCACAGTGACAACCAGTTGGTTGCGCTGTTTAGCCAATATGGGCAGGCAAAGAAAATCAGTTCCAAGACAATTACAAAAGGTTATGAGCAATCCCTCGATTTAGCCATAAAGTGGTTGGAGGAGGAATTATTAAGATGACAAATCTCCTAATTTAGTTAAGAGTGATATAGATGAGCAAAAAATAAGCTCATGATAATTAAAAATAATAATCATTCTTGGATAGCTCAATATCCTTACTATGGAAACGGAGATTCTTATGTCAGAGACGACTCAAGGGCCGACTCACTTTCGCTTGATGTCAAAGTTGAAGGCGATAGGTCCTTACCTGCGCGAACCACAATCACAAGAAGGGCATTACTATTTTGACTGCCTATCTGTCTGTGTTGACGATAAAAAGTCACCAGAAAAACGTGAATTTTGGGGCTGGTGGATGGACTTGGAGTCCATTGAAGGTGGCTTTACGGCAAAATACCACATCGGTAAATACAACAAAGAAGGGGATTGGACCTCAGAACCATTGCCAGATAAGGTGACAGAAGAAGTGTACCTCACTCAGAGTACCTTCCATCAAAAGCTTATCGATACAGTGGCTGAGCATTTCAAACTGGAAGTGGAATATCACACAGAATCGTTTGATTTCGCCTAATTTGGCTGTTTTCTTCCTCTATAAGACAAAAAGGTGCGTTTTCGCACCTTTTCTGCTTGTTAAATCCCCATTTGATTGCTAAAACGTTCACTCTTTATTTGTTTTTCATTTCAGAAGACATCATGACAACGAATCAACAGAATGCAGTTATTTCACAACCACAAACCGTCGTTGTGAAACTGGGTACAAGTGTGCTGACAGGCGGCACTTTGGCGTTAGACCGTGCTCATATGGTAGAGCTGGCTCGTCAATGTGCTGAACTAAAGAAACAAGGCCATTCAGTAGTAATGGTTTCGTCTGGTGCAATTGCAGCAGGCCGTGAGCATCTTGGATACCCCGCACTGCCCAACGCGATGGCGAGCAAACAGTTGCTTGCAGCCGTTGGTCAAAGCCGCTTGATTCAAACATGGGAGTCTTTGTTTGGCATTTATGGCATCAAAATTGGTCAGATGTTGTTAACTCGTGCTGACTTGGATGATCGTGAGCGTTTCCTAAACGCACGTGACACTATCAATGCTCTGGTTGCAAACGACATTATTCCGATCGTGAACGAAAACGACGCAGTTGCGACAAACGAAATCAAGGTTGGTGACAACGATAACTTGTCTGCTTTGGTGGGGATTTTGTGTGGTGCAGACAAATTACTGCTCCTGACTGACCAAAAGGGCTTGTTTACCGCAGACCCACGTAAAGATCCGAATGCTGAGCTGATCAAAGAAGTGAAAACCATCGATGATACTTTGCGTAAAATTGCGGGTGGTAGTGGCACTACGCTAGGTACAGGCGGTATGGCAACCAAGCTTCAAGCGGCAGATATTGCTCGTCGTGCGGGTATTGAGGTCATTATCGCTGCGGGTAGTGCGCCAAATGTTATCTTCGATTCATTGAGTTTGGAGCCACAAGGCACACGTTTCTTACCTTGTTCAGAAGCACTAGAAAACCGTAAACGTTGGATCTTAGCTGGTCCTGCGGCATCGGGTGACATCATTATCGATGATGGTGCAGTGAACGCCGTTGTGGGTAAAGGCAGCAGCCTACTTGCAAAAGGCGTTGTAAAAGTCAGTGGTGATTTTGCTCGTGGTGAAGTTGCACGTGTGACAAACGCACAGGGTAAATTGGTTGCTCGTGGTATTAGCGCCTACTCAAGTGAAGACCTAGCGAAAATTGCCGGTAAGCACAGTAAAGACATCATCTCTATTTTGGGTCATGACTACGGCTCAGAAGTGATTCATCGCGATGATCTTGTCGTCATTCAAGAATAGATTGAGGGAAGCAAAGTGGATTTAACGAATATGGGTAAAGCTGCCAAAGATGCAGCTTTCGAATTGGCGACAGCGTCAACAGCACAAAAGAATCAAGCACTAGCGATCATCGCTGATGAGCTAGAAGCAAATGCAGCAACGATTTTGGCTGCAAATGCAAAAGACATCGAACTCGGCCGTGAAGCGGGTCTAACCGATGCTCTACTAGACCGTCTTCTACTTAACGAAGAGCGTTTGACAGGCATTGCTAATGACGTTCGTAACGTGATCAGCCTAAACGATCCTGTGGGCAGCGAAGTCGACAGCAAAGTGCTAGAAAACGGCATGTCTCTGTCTCGTCGCCGCGTACCACTGGGTGTGGTCGGTGTGATTTACGAAGCGCGTCCGAACGTAACCATCGATATTGCAGCACTGTGTCTAAAAACGGGCAATGCAAGCATCCTACGTGGTGGTAAAGAGACGTTCTTCTCTAACATGGAGCTGGTGAAAGTTATCCAATCTGCATTGGCGAAAGCGAACTTGCCAGCAGCTTCTGTGCAGTACATTGAAAAGCCAGACCGTGAGTTGGTTTCTCAACTGCTTAAGCTTGATGATTACGTTGATATGATCATTCCACGCGGTGGTGCTGGTCTGCACAAAATGTGTAAAGAGAACAGCACAATTCCGGTGATCATTGGTGGTTTTGGTATCAGCCATATCTTCGTTGATGAATCTGCGGATTTAGAGAAATCTCTGAACGTAGTTGAAAACTCGAAAGTTCAACGCCCATCTGCATGTAACTCGCTAGACACTTTGCTTGTACATGAAGATGTTGCGGCGCAATTCCTACCAATGATTGTAGAGCGCATGAACGATAAAGTGACCTTCGTGGCAGAACCAAAGGCGAAAGCACTGATGGCTCAAGCAACACAAATTCGTGATGCAGCGGAAGGTGACTTTGATACGGAATGGCTAAGCTACACACTTGGTGTAAAAGTGGTTGCGGACGTGAAAGAAGCGATCGACCACATGCGTGTTCATAACGCGAGCCACTCTGATGCGATCATGACCAACAGCTTGGTGAACTCTGAATTGTTCATCAATTCTGTCGGTTCTGCAGCGGTTTACGTAAACGCAGCAACACGCTTCACTGACGGTGCACAGTTTGGCTTAGGTGCAGAAGTGGCGGTATCTACTCAGAAGCTGCACGCACGTGGCCCAATGGGTTTAGAGGAGCTAACCAGCTACAAATGGGTTGGTAAAGCAAACTACCTAGCACGCAGTTAACAGAAACTGTCTGTTATTGATTGAAAAGGGGCTGAGATGCCCCTTTTTGTTTTCTCTAACATAGCAATTCCGCTACACTAGTCTTGCTTTTGGGACTACCCCAATCGCATGCTATTTGGAGGTGATATGCATTGTCCTTTTTGTTCTGAGAACGATACAAAAGTAATTGATTCCCGCTTAGTTGCGGACGGCCATCAGGTTCGTCGCCGTCGCCAATGTTTGGCGTGTAGCGAACGTTTTACCACGTTTGAAACGGCAGAATTGGTGATGCCGAAAGTAATTAAGTCTAACGGCAACCGTGAACCGTTTGACGAAGATAAAATGGTTGGTGGTATTCAACGCGCACTAGAAAAGCGCCCGGTTAGTGCCGATTCAATCGAGCTCGCAATCAGCATGATTAAGTCTCAGTTGCGTGCAACGGGTGAACGTGAAGTACCAAGTGAGATGATTGGCAATCTAGTGATGGATCAATTGAAAGAGCTGGATAAAGTCGCTTACATCCGTTTTGCATCGGTTTACCGCAGCTTTGAAGATATCCGTGAATTCGGCGAAGAAATTGCTCGCCTAGAAGACTGATTGAATCATGGCTCAACAATCTCTCTCTTCAGAATTTACCCCTCAAGATTTCGAAATGATGTCGCGTGCGCTCAAATTGGCGAAACGCGGCATTTACACCACAGCACCTAACCCCAACGTAGGTTGCGTTATTGTCCGTGATGGTGAGATAGTTGGCGAAGGTCATCATCACCGAGCGGGTGAACCTCATGCTGAAGTTTATGCAATGCGTATGGCGGGTGATAAAGCCGAAGGTGCAACGGCTTATGTGACGTTGGAGCCTTGCTCTCATTATGGTCGCACACCGCCTTGCGCTGAAGGGTTAATCAAAGCCAAAGTGGCTCGTGTTGTCTGTGCGATGGAAGACCCAAATCCGAAAGTTGCAGGACGTGGTTTCCAAATGCTGCGTGATGCGGGGGTAGAAGTTCAGGTTGGCTTGTTAGAAAACGAAGCCATTGAGCTGAACAAAGGCTTCATCAAATTTATGCAAACGGGCATGCCATACGTTCAGCTAAAAATGGCGGCCAGTTTAGACGGACAAAGTGCGCTCAGCAATGGCCAGAGCCAATGGATCACCTCCCCAAAGGCTCGCCAAGATGTGCAGCGTTACCGTGCATTGAGTGGCGGTATTCTCTCAACCAGTAAAACAGTGATTGATGACAATGCATCACTGAACGTGCGTTGGGACGACTTGCCTAACAGTGTAAAAGCGCGCTACCCACAAGATGAAGTTCGCCAGCCTCCTCGTGTTATTTTGGATCGTCAGTCTCAACTTAGCGATGATCTAAAGCTATTCAATACTGACGGTGAGCGTATTATTGTTAGCCAAGGTGGCGATATTGCGCCTGAGCTAGATAAAAACGGTCAAGTCGACTTGGCGGCAACACTTAAAGCGGTCGCAAGCGTATCTCATATAAACCATTTGTGGGTTGAAGCAGGAGCGACACTCGCGAGCTCACTAATCAAAGCTAATCTTGTAGATGAATTGATCGTTTATCTTGCGCCTAAGTTGATGGGCAGCGATGGACGAGGTTTGATTGGCGCGCTTGGCCTGACTGAGATGGCGCAAGTTATCGACTTAACTATTACCGACGTTCGAATGGTGGGGGTGGATATTCGCATCACCGCCACCGTCAAACGCAACCAAAGCTAGAAAGAAGCATTATGTTTACAGGAATTGTAGAAGCAGTTGGCAAACTAACTGCGATTACGCCAAAAGGCGAAGACATCACCGTAACGGTAGAAGTTGGCAAGTTGGATATGGCTGACGTGAAGTTAGGCGACAGTATCGCAACTAATGGTGTCTGCTTGACGGTCGTAGACTTCGGTAGCAACTATTACAGTGCAGACTTATCATTGGAAACGCTGAACAAAACAGGTTTTGCTGCATACCAAGTTGGCGATAAAGTGAACCTAGAAAAAGCCATGTTGCCGACGACACGTTTTGGTGGGCACATTGTTTCTGGCCACGTTGATGGCGTGGGTGTGATTGTTGAACGTAACCAAGTGGGTCGTGCGATTGAGTTCTGGGTAGAGATGCCTACCGAAATCACTAAGTATGTTGCAGAGAAAGGTTCTATCACGGTAGACGGTATTAGTCTGACGGTGAATGACCTACGTAAGAATGGTTTTAAACTGACGATTGTTCCTCACACCAGTGAAGAAACGACCATCGATCAGTTCCAAGTTGGCCGTAAAGTGAACCTAGAAGTAGACGTATTAGCTCGCTACATGGAACGCTTGTTACAAGGTCAAAAGGAAGAGACGCAAGAATCCCGCATCACGATGGAATTCTTGCAGCAAAATGGTTTTGCTTAAGCGAAGCAGACCATAATCACAGAACGTTATCAGGTTAATTGACTTAATAAAGGTTAGGTTCAAACTCGTTGCTAACTAAAGCCAGCATCCATGCCTAACCAAGACGTTAAACACATTGCTGCTGCAATAATAAATTTTTGAATAACGGGAAACAGAATATGCCTATCAGCACGCCACAAGAAATTATTGATGATATTCGCGCGGGCAAAATGGTCATCCTAATGGATGATGAAGATCGTGAGAACGAAGGTGATTTGATCATGGCTGCCGAGCACATTACGCCGGAAGCTATCAACTTTATGGCTACGCATGGTCGTGGCTTGATCTGTCTTACTATGACTAAAGCTCGTTGTGAAAGCCTAGGTCTTCCGCCAATGGTGCAAGACAATAACGCGCAATACACCACTAACTTTACCGTTTCTATTGAAGCGGCTGAAGGTGTAACAACGGGCATTTCTGCTGCTGACCGTGCTCGCACTGTTCAAGCTGCGGTTGCGCCAAACGCGAAAGCGGCTGACCTAGTGCAGCCGGGTCATATTTTCCCTCTTGCTGCTCAAGATGGTGGCGTTCTAACTCGTGCTGGTCATACAGAAGCGGGTTGTGATTTGGCTCGTCTTGCGGGATTTGAGCCTGCATCGGTTATCGTAGAAATTCTAAATGACGATGGCACGATGGCACGCCGCCCAGACCTAGAAGTGTTTGCAGAAAAGCACGATCTTAAGCTAGGCACCATTGCGGATCTTATTGAATACCGCAATAACACAGAAACAACGATTGAACGCGTTGCTGAGTGTGCGCTACCAACAGAATTTGGCGAATTCACGCTTGTGACTTACAAAGACACGATCGACAACCAAGTACACTACGCAATGTGTAAAGGTGATTTAGCGTCTGAAGCGCCGCTAGTTCGTGTTCACCTACAAGACGTATTTACGGATGTGCTTCGCAGCGACCGTAATGCAGAGCGCAGCTGGACTCTTGAGAAGGCAATGAAGCGCATCGGCGAAGAAGGTGGTGTGTTGGTTGTCCTTGGTAACGAAGAGTCAACAGACCTGCTTATCCATCGTGTGAAAATGTTTGAAGCACAAGACAAAGGCGAAGCGCCAACGTTAGCGAAGAAGCAAGGTACATCTCGTCGTGTTGGTGTTGGTTCGCAAATCCTTGCTGATCTAGGCATCCACGATATGCGTCTGCTTTCTTCTACTAACAAGAAATACCACGCACTTGGCGGATTTGGTCTCAACGTCGTTGAGTACATCTGCGAATAATTACCAAGCGATCCGTTCCTAGTCGTCAGCTCACTTAGCATAGTGGTGGCTAGGAACTCGTGATTCGTCTCCAATTTCCATTAGATATTGCTCACAAATTTGTGATAGAATCCGGCGATTCTCACTTGATGAACAATTTTCACTTATAAATAGAGTTAAAGGAAAGCTTATGAAAGTGATCGAGGGTGGCTTCCCAGCGCCAAATGCAAAAATTGCTATCGTTATTTCTCGTTTCAACAGTTTTATTAACGAAAGCCTACTTTCTGGTGCGATCGATACACTAAAGCGTCACGGACAAGTAAGCGAAGACAACATCACTGTTGTTCGTTGTCCAGGTGCCGTAGAACTACCTCTAGTAGCTCAACGTGTTGCTAAAACTGGTAAGTACGATGCTATCGTATCTCTAGGTACAGTAATTCGTGGCGGTACTCCACACTTTGATTATGTTTGTAGTGAATGTAACAAGGGTCTTGCACAAGTTTCTCTGGAATACAGCCTTCCAGTAGCATTTGGCGTATTGACTGTTGATACTATCGATCAAGCGATTGAACGCGCAGGAACCAAGGCTGGTAATAAAGGTGCAGAGGCTGCACTAAGCGCACTTGAAATGATTAATGTACTATCTGAAATTGATTCCTAATGGGGGCCAGTGTGAAACCAGCCGCACGTCGTAACGCACGTCAATTCGCGCTACAAGCGATCTATTCATGGCAAATTACTAAAGACAATGTTGCCACGATCGAAGAACAGTTTTTGTCTGGCGACAAATACGATGAAGAAGAACTTCACGCATCTGAGCCTGCACTAGCTGCTCCAGAAACAGACGTAGCTTACTTCCGTGAACTACTAAGCGGTGTTGTACTTAGCCACTCTGAGCTAGATAGCAAAATCCGTCCATACGTGTCTCGTCCAATGCAGGACCTAGACATGATGGAACTTGCTCTTCTTCGCCTTGCTATGTACGAGATGACTCGTCGCGAAGATGTTCCTTACAAAGTGGTAATCAACGAAGCGATTGAACTTGCTAAAGTATTCGCGGCAGAAGACAGCCACAAATTTGTGAATGGTGTGCTAGATAAAGCGGCGCCACACGTACGTAAGAAATAACGATTTCTTCATTAAAAAGGTCAGCACATGCTGACCTTTTTTGTATCAAAAACTTTTACATCAAAAAGTCAGTGAACAATGTCTGGTGAATTCAGTTTAATCGATAAGTATTTTGTTGGGCGTCAAAGCCAGCGTAAAGACGTACACCTCGCTGCAGGTGACGATTGTGCGTTAGTAAAGGCGCCTGCGAATGTGCAGATAGCTATTAGTACCGATACGCTGGTGGCGGGGACTCATTTTCTCGCAGAGGCGAATCCTGCTTGGGTCGCTCACAAAGCGCTTGCCTCTAATATCAGTGATTTAGCGGCAATGGGAGCAACGCCGGCTTGGGTCAGTTTTGCATTGACGATGCCAGAGCCTGACGAAGCATGGTTAGCGCCTTTCTGTGATGCGTTTTTTGACCTAGCTGATTACTTCGGGATTCAGTTAATTGGCGGTGACACGACAAAGGGGCCATTAAGTCTAACCTTGACGGTGCAAGGTTTTGTACCTGAGGGTAAAGCTCTTACTCGCTCAGGTGCAAAAGTCGGAGATTGGGTTTACGTGACGGGTAACCTTGGTGATGCGAAAGCGGGGCTCGATGTTGTGCTCGATAACACATTACGCACTCGAGTTGCTGCGCCTGAGTTAGAGAAGGCACATTATCTCAGTACGCCTCGAGTTTTAGCAGGGCAAGCGTTAGTTGGACTCGCGTCGTCAGCGATTGATATCTCTGATGGTTTGATTTCTGATATTAAACACATTCTTAAGCGTTCCGAGGTTGGAGTCAGTTTGGATGTTTCCCAACTGCCAATATCTTCAGAATTGGTTCAGTTTTTAGATGATAAGGTGAGCGCGGAGCAGTATGCTTTATCCAGTGGTGAAGAATACGAACTGTGCTTTACCGTGCCAGAACAAAACCATGGCTCACTAAAAAGTGCTTTGTCGCACACTGGGTGTAAAGTAACGTGCATTGGTCAGATACGACCAAAAGGTACGTTCGAGCTGCATGATAACAATCAACCTCTTGATTGGGATCTCAGTGGCTTTGACCACTTCAAATGATCTGAGCTAGGCTCTAGCCTAAGATTGAAACCAAACTCGCAGTATAGGTTTAAAGGAAATGACCAACCCTCTCTCTCTGATTTCATTAAAGAACCCGTGGCACTTATTAGCGACAGGTTTTGGTAGCGGCTTATCGCCTGTTGTTCCCGGCACCATGGGGACGCTTGCGGCGGTTCCATTGTTCTTGTTGCTTGCTCAATTGCCTTTCCCTATTTATGTGGTTGTTGTGCTTGTCTCTTGTTTGGTTGGCATTAAAATTTGTCAGGTGACATCCGATGATATGGGTGTGCACGACCATGGCTCGATCGTGTGGGATGAATTTGCAGGTTTTTGGATCACCATGAGTTTAGTACCTGCATTGAATATTCCGCTAACAGAGTGGAAATGGTTACTCACCGGTTTCATCTTGTTCCGCTTCTTTGACATGGTAAAACCATGGCCAATCGGTTGGTTAGATAAACGTGTTCACGGCGGCTTAGGTATCATGATTGATGATATCGTGGCGGGCATTATGGCGGGTATCGCACTGTTCTTAGTGGCGAAATACGCAGGTTGGATGTAATACCTATCTTTAAGCCCTAAATCGACAGATAAACAAAAGGGATGCCACGGCATCCCTTTTCTTTATTTACTTCGTTGTAATTCGTTCGCTTACTTGGCTAAGTAATCGTTGATCGACTTCTCGATGCCTTTCGCATCTAAGCCAAGCTCTTCGTGTAGCTCGTCTTGTGTGCCTTGAGGAACGAAGCGATCTGGCAAGCCAAGGTTGAGTACAGGCTTGATGATTTTATCTTTCATCATAAACTCAATCACACCCGCGCCAGCACCACCTGCAATCGCGTTTTCTTCTAGCGTAACCAGAACATCGTGCTCAGCGGCTAGTTGACGAATCAAGGCTTCATCAAGTGGTTTTACAAAGCGCATGTCTGCTACCGTTGCGTTTAGGTTTTCAGCCGCTTCTAGCGCGTTACCTAAGAAGGTACCGAAGCTTAGAATCGCCACTTTTTCACCTTTACGAACGATACGACCTTTACCGATTTCAAGTGCAGTGAAGTCTTTTTCGATTTCTGTGCCCATACCGCTACCGCGTGGGTAACGAACGGCACTTGGGCCTGTATGCTTATGGCCTGTGTACAGCATCTGGCGACATTCGTTTTCGTCGCTTGGTGCCATGATCACCATGTTCGGAATGCAACGCATAAAGCTTAAGTCGAACGCACCTTGGTGAGTTTGACCATCGGCACCAACCAGACCAGCACGGTCGATAGCGAACATCACCGGCAAGTCCATAATCGCAACGTCGTGGATCAGTTGATCATAACCACGCTGTAGGAAGGTTGAGTAGATCGCAACGATTGGGCTATCACCTGCAATTGCCATACCGGTAGCAAGCGTCACAGCGTGCTGCTCTGCGATGGCAACATCGAAGTATTGGCTTGGGTACTCTTTCGAGAAGCGAACCATACCAGAGCCTTCACGCATCGCTGGTGTGATTGCCATTAGCTTAGGATCTTGAGCGGCCATATCACATAGGAAGTCACCAAAGATCTTAGAGAAGGTTGGCTTGCCGCCACTGCTCTTCGGCAAACTGTTATGTGATGGGTCGAACTTTGGTACGCCGTGGTAGCCGATCGGATCCTTCTCTGCTGGCTCATAACCCTTACCTTTCTTGGTCATGATATGCAGGAATTGAGGACCTTTTAGCTCACGCATGTTTTTCAGCGTTTTGACGAGCTCATTGACATCGTGACCGTCGATTGGGCCGATGTAGTTAAAGCCAAGCTCTTCAAACAGAGTTCCTGGTACCACCATGCCTTTTAGATGCTCTTCAGTACGACGCACCAACTCTTTAATTGGTGGAACGCCAGACAGCACTTTCTTACCGCCTTCACGGATAGAAGTGTACAAGCTGCCAGAAAGCACTTTAGCAAGGTGGTTGTTCAGTGCGCCGACGTTTTCTGAGATCGACATTTCGTTGTCGTTCAGAATCACTAGCATGTCCGGATGAACGTCACCAGCGTGGTTCATGGCTTCAAATGCCATACCTGCTGTGATCGCACCATCACCAATCACACTCACGACTTTACGACCTTCACCTTCTTTTTGCGCACTGATGGCCATGCCAAGACCAGCACTGATAGAAGTTGAGGAATGACCAACAGAAAGGGTGTCGTATTCGCTCTCTTCACGCCATGGGAATGGGTGAAGACCGTCTTTCTGACGGATAGTTGGCATCTGATCACGACGACCAGTGAGAATCTTGTGTGGGTAAGCCTGATGGCCCACGTCCCAGATCAACTGGTCAACAGGGGTGTTGTAAACATAATGCAGAGCTACGGTTAGCTCTACCGTGCCTAAGCCAGACGCTAAGTGTCCGCTAGACTGACTCACTGAATTTAGCAGATACGTGCGTAGTTCATCGCACAAAGTCGGCAATGTTTCTTTCGGAAGAAGACGCAACTCCTCCGGTGTATTTGCTAACGCCAGTGTTGGGTACTTTGAAATATCAAGAGTCATATAAATGCGCGCTTATAGTTTAGTTCTTGCGCTCGATGACATATCGGGCGAACTCTTCGAGTAACTGAGTATTGTATGGGATTGCTTCCAATGCTTGAAGCGCTTCCTGTAGCAGAGTGTGAGCTTTCTCCATTGCTCCCTCTAAACCCAGCAACGATGGATAAGTGCTCTTGTTCAACTCTTGGTCTGAACCTTGAGGCTTACCCAGTGTTTCAGTGTCACTGATGATATCAAGAATATCGTCTTGAACCTGAAACGCCAGACCGATCGCTTTTGAATAACGTTCTAAGTGTGGCAAAACTTCTAGGCCTTTTTCACCAGCGGCTAAAGCACCTAATTTTACCGCACAGTTAATCAGCGCTCCGGTTTTATTGCGATGAATTTCTTCCAAATCTGCGAGAGAAACACGACGATTTTCTGCACCTAAATCCAACGCTTGTCCAAGACACATGCCGCTCGCGCCAGACGCTTGCGCCAGTGCCTGTACCATTTTTATACGCTGGCTTTCAGCGTTCGGATTCAGTTCACCTTCTGCAAGGATAGTAAAGGCAAGAGTTTGGAGTGCGTCGCCAGTGAGAATCGCTGTCGCTTCATCAAATTTGATGTGGCAAGTAGGTTGTCCACGGCGCAGTTCATCATCATCCATCGCAGGCAGGTCGTCATGGATAAGAGAGTAGGCGTGAATGCACTCAACCGCAGATGCGGGAGTGTCGAGATCTTCTGGCTTACAACCCAGTATTTGACCTGTGATGTAAACAAGAAATGGACGAACACGTTTTCCACCTAGCAACAGGCCGTATTTCATCGCTTGAATCAGCGGCTGTTCTTGATGAGGAAGTTGCTCCAGCCACAGGTTTAATTGTTGGTTATTTCTTTGTTGATAAGACGTCAATGTCTCTTGCATCACATTGCTCACTACTGATTATTATTCTGACTCAGGGTTGAAGTCACTCAGTGGTGCTTCATCATCTTCGCTAAGAAGAATGCTTACGCGCTGTTCGGCGTCGCTCAGTTTAGTTTGACCAGCACGAGCCAGTGTAATGCCACGTTCAAATTTACGTAGAGCATCATCTAGGGCAAGATCGCCATTCTCTAGTTGATCAACCAAGCTATCTAGCTCTTCAATGGTCGCTTCGAAGGTCATGTTTTCTGGTTTCTTGACCGCCATCTTTTATCTGCCTTAATCAAGCCTCTAATAGAATGCACGCAAGTTACCTTAGCCTACTAAGTTGGTCAAATTTAACCTTACATAATTGTCACAAAATTAGCGCTCAACGGGTCTGATAAGACAATCTCGATCATTTAGTTCGAGCCTAAACGATCATTTTGTGATGTATTGACCAAGATTTTTCTAAAAAAACTGTTCTAGTTGTCGATACAAGTAATAATTCGCCTGACTAGGCAATATTTGAGTATAGCGAGAGGAGTGCTTTGTGGATTTAGCAACCCTAATAGGTTTGATTGGTGGTTTTGCATTCGTCATCATGGCGATGGTGCTAGGTGGCAGCATCGGCATGTTCATCGACGTCACCTCAATCCTAATCGTCGTTGGTGGTTCAACGTTTGTAGTATTGATGAAGTTCACCATAGGGCAGTTCTTCGGCGCAACCAAAATTGCGGGCAAAGCATTCATGTTTAAAGCGGACGAGCCGGAAGACTTGATCGCGAAGATTGTAGAAATGGCTGACGCAGCACGTAAAGGCGGCTTCCTTGCTTTAGAAGAGATGGAAATCAACAACAGCTTTATGCAAAAAGGCATCGATTTGTTGGTGGATGGCCATGATGCAGACGTGGTGCGAGCCGCGCTACAAAAAGACATCGCGCTAACTGACGAACGTCACACTCAAGGTACTGGTGTATTTCGCGCATTTGGCGATGTAGCGCCAGCGATGGGGATGATTGGTACGTTAGTTGGTCTGGTTGCCATGCTTTCGAATATGGATGACCCAAAAGCGATCGGTCCTGCGATGGCGGTTGCCTTGTTGACCACGCTTTACGGTGCGGTGCTTTCTAACATGCTGTTTTTCCCGATTGCGGACAAATTGTCACTGCGACGTGATCAAGAAACGTTAAACCGTCGTTTGATCATGGATGGAGTGCTTGCCATTCAAGATGGTCAAAACCCGCGAGTTATCGATAGTTACCTGAAGAACTACCTCAACGAGGGCAAACGCGCCCTTGAGATTGACGACTAATCTGGAGGTCATCTGATGGATGAAGATAATAAATGTGATTGTCCGCCACCCGGCCTCCCCCAGTGGATGGGGACATTTGCTGATTTGATGTCATTGCTGATGTGTTTCTTCGTACTGCTGCTTTCGTTTTCGGAAATGGACGTACTGAAGTTCAAGCAGATTGCAGGCTCAATGAAGTTCGCTTTTGGTGTTCAGAACCAACTTGAGGTGAAGGACATTCCAAAAGGCACCAGCATCATTGCCCAAGAGTTTAGACCGGGTCGCCCGGAGCCAACGCCAATTGATGTCATCATGCAGCAGACCATGGACATCACCCAGCAGACGTTAGAATTTCACGAGGGGGAATCTGACCGAGCGGGTGGCACTAAGCGCGACCAAGGTAAGTTAACCGGTGGTCAATCACCAGAAACGTCAACGCAAAACAACCAATCGGCGGAATCAGACATGCAACAGCAGCAGTCTGAGCAAACTTCGCAAGAGATGGACACCTTGATGGAAAGCATCAAGAAAGCGTTGGAGCGAGAGATTGAGCAAGGGGCTATAGAAGTCGAAAACCTTGGGCAGCAGATCGTGATTCGAATGCGTGAGAAAGGCGCTTTCCCAGAGGGTTCTGCGTTCTTACAACCGAAGTTTAGACCGTTAGTGCGTCAAATCGCGGAACTGGTCAAAGATGTCCCGGGTATTGTTCGAGTATCAGGTCATACGGATAACCAACCGCTGGATTCTGAACTGTACCGTTCCAATTGGGATCTGTCATCGCAACGTGCGGTGTCGGTTGCTCAAGAAATGGAGAAGGTTAGGGGGTTCTCGCATCAACGCTTACGTGTGCGTGGCATGGCGGATACTGAGCCATTGGCTCCAAACGATTCTGATGCAAACCGAGCACTAAACCGCCGCGTTGAAATCAGCATCATGCAAGGCGAGCCACTCTACAGTGAAGAAGTGCCAGTAATTCAATAACCGAACATTTGTTCTTATACTAAAAGCGAGCGTTGGCTCGCTT
The DNA here is from genome assembly GCF_905175355.1 of Vibrio sp. B1ASS3. Taxonomy (NCBI): domain Bacteria; kingdom Pseudomonadati; phylum Pseudomonadota; class Gammaproteobacteria; order Vibrionales; family Vibrionaceae; genus Vibrio; species Vibrio sp. B1ASS3. The sequence goes on along the minus strand of NZ_HG992742.1, from coordinate 3,201,326 downwards.
TTTTTGTCTTTCCATTTCGCTTGGGTGTATAATCTTGCGCCTTTAAAAGTGAGCTCACAAAGCTGGGTGTGAACAACTCATGATGTTGTTGCGTATGAACACCTAGTGCGGAGTTATCACTCATTGTTGATTGCGAACCTAACCTGCGAACTAGACTATGAAATTTATTGTAAAGCCCCATCCAGAAATTTTTGTAAAAAGTGAATCTGTGCGTAAGCGCTTCACAAAGATTTTAGAGTGCAACATTCGTAACATCGTTAAGAGCCGTACGGAATCTGTCGCGGTATTCAACCGTCGTGATCACATTGAAGTGACCTCTGAGAGTGACGAGTTTCACGCTGAAGTTTTAGAAATCCTGACGCACACGCCAGGTATTCACCACATTCTTGAAGTAAAACAAACCGAATTCAAAGACTTGCACGACATCTTCGAGCAAGTGTTGGAGCTAAGCGGTTCACTGATCGAAGGTAAAACTTTCGTTGTGCGCGCTAAGCGTCGTGGCAAACACGATTTTACTTCTATTGAACTGGAGCGTTACGTAGGTGGCGGTCTTAACCAAGCGGTAGAAAGCGCTCGAGTTAAGCTAAGCAAGCCAGACGTAACAATCAACGTTGAAGTGACTAACGACAAGCTAAACCAAGTGTTGGCGCGTCATAAAGGTCTAGGTGGTTTCCCACTAGGTACACAAGAAGACGTACTGAGCCTGATCTCAGGTGGTTTCGACTCTGGTGTTTCAAGCTACCTACACATCAAACGTGGTTCAAAAGTACATTACTGTTTCTTTAACCTAGGTGGTCCAGCACACGAGATCGGCGTTAAGCAGGTTTCTCACTACCTATGGAATAAATACGGTTCTTCAGCAAAAGTACGTTTCATCTCGGTTGATTTCGAGCCAGTAGTGGCAGAAATTCTAGAGAAAGTCGATGACGGCCAAATGGGCGTGATTCTGAAGCGTATGTTCATGCGTGCTGCTGGCATGATCGCTCAGAAGATGAAGATCGAAGCATTGGTAACCGGTGAAGCGCTAGGTCAGGTATCAAGCCAGACGCTAACGAACCTACGCCATATCGACAACGTGACAGACACGCTGATTCTTCGTCCGCTTATCAACTGGGACAAAGAAGACATCATCAACCTAGCGCGTGAAATCGGCACTGAAGACTTTGCGAAGACAATGCCAGAATACTGCGGTGTTATCTCTAAAAAGCCAACTGTGAAAGCGGTGAAAGGCAAGCTAGAAGCAGAAGAAGAGAAATTCGACTTCAGCATCCTTGAGCAAGTGGTTCAAGAAGCTCGCATGATGGACATCCGTGACATCGCGAAAGAATCTGAGCAAGCGGCACCAGAAGTTGAGCAAGTACAAGCAGTAGAAGGCGATGCAATCGTATTGGATATTCGTAGCCCTGAAGAGGAAGACGATAGCCCACTAGAAATCGATGGCGTTGATGTGAAACACATTCCATTCTACAAGCTGGGTACTCAGTTTGGTGATCTAGACCAAGCTAAGACATACCTACTGTACTGTGACCGTGGTGTGATGAGCCGTCTGCAAGCGCTTTACTTGCAAGAACAAGGCTTCAACAACGTGAAGGTTTATCGCCCATAATCGTGTTGTAAAACAGACAGTCACAAAAGCGCAAATTGAGAAATCAGTTTGCGCTTTTTTCGTTCTAGCACACGCAAAATTGTTCTTTGTGAAGTGATAAGATTGACCTCAATCGCATCCTTCGGAATTTGTATTGATATAACGATAATTAATCCGAAATGAGAATGCAAAAGTGATGCTGATGACATTTTCTGAAGGAAGAAGAAGGTGAGATTTTTTAGATAAAAAAACACCGCCTAATAAGGCGGTGCAAGAAATTTGACAGACAGGTCAAAATAAATACAGGAAGTATCTGTTTTGTCACAGGGAGTGTGGACAAAACATATGGTAGAAATCTACCTAACTCGAAATACGAGTTTGCAAACACAACATCGCAACAACGAAGCCAATTGATTCACAAATGGAATCAAGCCGTTCAGGCTCGTGTTGCGGGATGAAATATAGAATTTATCTGGCTGTTCGGCAACGGACATTTTATAATGTTTCAGATAAAAAAAACTAATCCTACTTGAGGTCCCATAATGTCTCGCAGATTGCCTCCGTTGAATTCGCTTCGCGTTTTTGAAGCGGCTGCTCGTCATCTCAGTTTTACCCGTGCTGCTGAAGAGCTATTCGTTACCCAAGCGGCAGTAAGTCACCAAATAAAAGCGTTAGAAGAGTTCTTATCTTTGAAGCTTTTCCGTCGTCGAAATCGCTCTCTCTTGCTCACTGAAGAAGGGCAAAGTTACTTCCTAGATATTAAAGATATCTTCACTTCGATTGCAGAAGCGACCGATAAGGTATTGGAACGTAGTGAAAAAGGTGCATTGACCATCAGTTTGCCACCAAGCTTTGCTATTCAGTGGTTGGTTCCGCGCTTGGCTGATTTTAACGCGCAAGAACCGGACATTGATGTACGTATTAAAGCGGTAGATATGGACGAAGGTTCACTGACCGATGATGTCGATGTTGCTATCTATTATGGTCGCGGTAATTGGCCTGGTTTGCGTGCCGATAAACTCTACCAAGAGTTTTTGATCCCACTTTGTTCACCTTCGTTACTTTTAGGTAACAAACCATTAGAATCTCTAAGTGACCTTAAATTGCATACCTTGTTACATGACACCTCTCGTAAAGATTGGAAGCAGTTTGCTCGTCAGCACAATATTGAAGGTATCAATGTAAATCATGGTCCTATTTTCAGCCACTCGACCATGGTGCTTCAAGCGGCTGCGCACGGACAAGGTGTAGCACTAGGGAACAACGTATTAGCCAAACCTGAAATGGAAGCGGGACGCTTAATTGCGCCATTTGATGAGGTGTTGGTATCGAAGAATGCTTTCTATGTAGTGTGTCACGAACAGCAAGCGGACATGGGACGTATCGCAACGTTTAGGGACTGGATGTTGGCCACTGCAAGAAAAGAACAAGAGGAAGTATTGGATGAGCCATTGGATAGTTGAGGGATCTGAAAACGGACCGCTATTTATTTTTGCTCACGGCGCTGGTGCGGGCATGGAACACGATTTCATGTCTGCCGTTGCCAAAGGATTAGTTGAGCAGGGCATACGCGTGGTGCGTTTTAATTTTCCTTACATGGTTAAGCGAGCGGAAGACGGCAAGAAGCGTCCGCCCGATCGTGCACCGAAACTTCTTGAAGCTTATGAAGAAGTGATCACTCACTTTACTTCTCAACCTATTGTTATTGGTGGCAAATCGATGGGGGGGCGCATGTCGAGCTTGCTTGCCGATAATGAGCTGGTGGCGGGTATTGCCTGTTTAGGTTTTCCTTTTCACCCTCCAGGCAAGCCAGAGAAATACAAAGGCGAGCATCTGGCCAACATTGAAAAGCCAACCTTAATTCTACAAGGTGAGCGCGATACATTCGGCAAGCGCGAAGAATTTGACGGCTTTGCGTTGTCAGAGCAAGTGCAAGTGCGCTTTTTGCCCGATGGTGACCACAGCTTTAAGCCACGCAAGAGTTCGGGTTACACAGAAGCAGGCAACATTGCCTCGACGGTAGAGCAGTTAGCGGCATTTATTAAAGAGGTGAACTGTGAAAAGTAAGTGGTTACTCTCGTTTACTGGTCTTTCTGGCTTAACTTCGGTGGCGTTAGGTGCATTTGCAGCACACGGTTTGAAAGCTAAGTTATCACCTTATTTATTAGGCGTGTTTGAAACCGGCGTTTTGTACCAATTCATCCATACTTTAGCTATCGCATTGTGTGCCATCTTACTGCTGTTGAATTTGGGACAAAAAGCACAAAAGTATTTTTTCATCGCCGCGATTTGCTTTATCATCGGCATCTTTTGTTTTAGCGGCAGTCTTTACGCGCTGGCGCTGACGGGCATTAAGTGGTTTGGCCCCATCACTCCTATGGGAGGATTCTTGTTCATGATCGGTTGGTGTCTGTTCTTTTTTGCTGCGTTTAATATCAAAGAGGTCTCCAAGTGAAACAACTAATGCTCTATTGCCGTTCTGGCTTTGAGAAAGAGTGTGCTGGTGAAATTCAGGACAAAGCGACACAGTTGGAAGTGTATGGCTTCTCTCGTGTGAAGAAAAACTCAGGTTATGTTGTCTTCGAGTGTTACCAAGATGGAGACGCAGACAAGCTTGCTAAAGGTTTGGACTTTAGCGCCCTGATTTTTGCACGTCAGATGTTTGCTGTGGCGGCTGAGTTTGAAGCGCTACCAAGCGACGACCGCATCAGCCCAATTCTTGCTGAACTGTCAGAAATCGAAGAATTCCCACGTTGTGGCGATCTGCGCATTGAAACCCCAGACACGAACGAAGCAAAAGAGCTATTGAAGTTCTGCCGTAAGTTCACGGTACCAATGCGTCAAGCGATGCGTGGTAAAGGTCTGATGTGGAACAAAGACAACGCGAAGAAGCCTGTACTGCATATTTGCTTTGTGGCTCCGGGTCATTGTTACGTCGGTTACTCATACCCGGGCAACAACTCGCAGTTCTTTATGGGTATTCCTCGCCTTAAATTCCCAGCAGATGCGCCAAGCCGTTCTACTTTGAAACTAGAAGAAGCATTCCACGTCTTCATTCCTCGTGAAGAATGGGATGAGCGTTTAGCGTCAGGTATGTGGGGTGTTGACCTAGGTGCATGTCCGGGCGGTTGGACTTACCAATTAGTAAAACGTTCGATGTTTGTTCACTGTGTGGACAACGGCATGATGGCGGACAGCCTAATGGAAACGGGTCAAATCAAGCACCACATGGTGGATGGTTTTAAATTTGAACCAGACCGTAAGAACGTTACTTGGATTGTGTGTGACATGGTTGAGAAGCCAGCACGCGTTGCGCACCTCATGGGCCAATGGCTGCTAAAGGGTTGGGCGAAAGAAGCGATCTTCAACCTTAAGCTTCCAATGAAAGGTCGTTACGACGAAGTGCTGCAAGATCTTGAAAACCTAAAAATGTTCCTGATTGAGAACAAGGTGAAATTCAAGCTGCAAGCGAAGCACCTATACCATGACCGCGAAGAGATCACGATTCACATTCAATGCCTGTCTAATATCTCTCCGCACTAATCTAAGCATTGATATGCGATAGAGTAGAAGCAAAAAAGCGCCTGTAATAGGCGCTTTTTTAATGTCTGAAGTTGGCTGCTATTGCGCTTTATTTGGTCCGGTAAAGCGAATGTCTTGTAGGTTAAAGCCGAGTTCGATATCGCATTTCAACGCCGCGACTTTTTTACATAAGCGAGCTGACTCAATATGTTCATCAAACTTCTTACGATATTTCGGTACCAGTTCTTCGTTCGCGTAAGCGGCTTCAATGTCTTCGAATTGAGTTAAGATCTCTTTGGCTGCTTTAGGGCCAACACCCGGAATGCCCGGAACTTGGCTTGAGCTGATTCCCGTCAAACCCCAATAATCCGCAAGCTGAGATGGTTTTACGCCAAACTCTTTTTCGATAAACGGTTCATCTAGCCAGCGGTGTTGGAAGTAATCTCGGATCTGCAGAGTCGGGGAGAGCAGTTGGCAGTAGCCTTTGTCGGTAGAGACAATCGTGACTTTTTCGCCGTGACTCGCGACTTTGGTTGCGAGGGTTGCAACGAGATCGTCTGCCTCATCACCTTCAGACAACAGTGAATCAATGCCTTGTTCCCACCACGCTTGTTGAATCGCGTCTAAGCCTTGCATTAATGGTTCTGGCATAGGTTTACGGTTCTGTTTGTAATCTGGAAGGATCTCTGCACGCCAACCGCGGTCTTGTTCGTGGTGATCGAATACCGCGATAATATGCGTCGGCTGCGCTTCAGACAGAATGCGAGTCAGGGTTCTACCGGTAGTAGTGATGGTTCTTGCTATGTCAGTTGGATCAGGTTGCGCTGAGTGCACGCGGCGGATCAGGTTTAGGGCATCAATGATAACAAGATGAATAGACATAATGACTTAGCAATAAAAAAGGGGCGTAATGCCCCTAGTGTAACCAAAGCTGAGTTATCTATCGACCACCATTTTCCTTATGGGCAATACGGTAACATGGCTCGTAAGCGGTACCGCCGGGTAGCTTCATGCGGTGTTGCTCTACGAAGTCTTTCAATAGCTTGTCGAGTTTGGTCATCAATGCTGGGTCACCGTTGATGGTGAACGGACCTTTGCGTTCGATCTCTCGAATCCCTTCCGCTTTGACGTTACCCGCAACGATGCCAGAGAAGGCTTGGCGAAGACTTGCAGCCAGTACTTGCGGTTGTTGGTTCAAATGCAGATCTAGACTTGCCATTGCCTCATGAGTTGGTTCGAATGGTAGCTGGAACTCAGGCTCGATTTTCAACGACCAGTTAAAGCTGTATGCGTCGCCTTTTTCTTTACGATGTTGGCGAACGTCTTCCATTGAACGCTTCATGATGCGCGCCACTTCCGCAGGGTCATCAATCACGATCTGGTAATGTTTCTGACCTTCTTCACCCAATGTATCGGCAATAAATGCATCGATTGAGCGGAAGTAAGCTTCACTCTCTTTCGGGCCGGTTAAGACGATCGGCATAGGTTGGTCAGCATTTTCTGGGTGCATCATGATACCCAAGATGTACAGCAGCTCTTCGGCAGTACCAGGGCCACCCGGGAAGATCACGATGCCGTGCGCCATACGAACGAAGGCTTCGAGGCGTTTCTCGATGTCTGGCATGATCACCAGTTCGTTCACGATTGGGTTTGGTGGCTCAGCCGCAATGATTGAAGGCTCTGTTAGGCCAAGGTAGCGTTGCTCACTGTAACGCTGTTTCGCGTGACCAATTGCCGCACCTTTCATTGGGCCTTCCATCGCACCCGGACCACAGCCAGTACAGATGTTTAGTTCACGCAGGCCAAGTTCGTTACCCACTTCGCGTGTGTATTGGTATTCGGTCGCGTTGATCGAGTGACCACCCCAACACACCACTAGGTTAGGTTCAATGCCCGGGGTTAGTGCACCAGCATTGCGTAAAATACCGAACACGAGGTTGGTAATATGAGTTGCATTGGTGAGATTCAGACGCTGGTTATCCGCGAGGTGCATGTTGACATACACGATGTCACGAAGAACCGAGAACAAGTGTTCTTGAATGCCTTTGATGATCTCACCATCGACAAATGCGTGCTCAGGTGGGTTGGCTAGTTCAAGTTTGATACCGCGCTCACGACGTACGACGTTAACATCGAACGAAAGGTATTTGTCTAATAGCTCTTTTGAGTTATCGGTGTGGCTGCCGGAGTTGAGGACCGCAAGTGTACAGTTACGGTAGAGCAGATAAAGCTCACTTGATGCGGTTTTTTTAAGACGTTCAACTTCCAGTTGTGATAGCAGATCCATGCTACCTGCGGGGCTTATATGGGTAATCATAAGGCCTCCTTGCTAATGCGTTCTTTTGAGGGAATAAACCAACTCACCTACTTAGCTTTTACGTATCGTTCTACTCAGTGGTTGGCAGACTTTGTTTTATAGCGTTTAAACAGCTTAGCAGACTAAAAGAGGAGAAACGTGATAACCCGTTGAAAATTTGAGGCAATATGACAGAATAAGACGTAAAAAGCGTTTGTTTGGTTGTTTTTTAAACGCTTTTTAACCCCAGTTCACCTGATTACCGCCGCGCTGCTTGGCGTCTTTGAGCATATTGGCAAGGCGATCTAATACGTATTCAGGGTTGTCCGCTTCTTTAAAGCAAGTAGAGACGGCCGTTAGGGTGATCATGATGTTCTGTTCACGGAACTTAAATGGCAGTTTACTGATGTCGCGCTGGATGTTTTTCATCAGCTCAAGAGTGTACTCTTCCGTTTGCTCTGGGATGAGTAAGATAAACTCTTCACCACCGAAACGAGCTACGGTTTCCGTATCAGCAACGCGTTTGCTCATGGTGCGAGCAATGATCTTGAGTGCTTTATCGCCAGCGGTGTAGCCATAGCTGTCGTTAACCGCTTTAAAGTTATCAACATCAAACAGAACCACGCGAAGATTTTGTTGTGAGCGAATCCAACGACGGTATTCCAACTCTAAGCGATCATTGAAAGCGGCACGGTTGTATACCTTCGTCAAAGGGTCTAACAGCATGCGTTGTGCTTGGTCTTCCAAGCGGCGACGGTAGTCTTGAGTTGTTTCAAATACCGCTTCCAGCTGATTTTTGCTGTAGCTTAAGCGTTCTTGAAGGGCTTGTTCGCGCTCTTCGGTCATTCTTAAGCGCTCAGTCAAAGAAGCCATCTTGGCCAGCAATGGTGATACTTCACCTTTCAACTCTTCGAGATCTTGCGCGTGTTCCAGAGATTCTTGGCTGCGTTCAACCAAAGTGGTCATCTCTGAGTTCAGCTCTTGGCGATGTTCAAAGTAGGTTTGATGCTGGTCGACGTTCTGATGAACCGTCTTTAGATTGCTAGACAGTGAGGTATTCAACTGCTCTAAGAACTGCTCTGATGATTTGCGCTCGTATTTAGTCGCTTCTACGACCAATTTGAGGGTATTTAAAGTCAGTTCGATCAGAGATTCTGCGTTAACCCCCAACAGCAACTTAGCTCGGATATCCAACAGTTGGTCGCCAGACTCACCTTCAAAATCGAGTTCGGTGATGGTGTGCTGCAAGTCGCTTGCAAGACACTCTAGTTGAGACTTATCTGGGCCGTGTTCTAATTCACCAAGGTTAAGGCGAGAATTGGAAGTGATGATCTTGAGCGCGCGCTCGTAGATGCTTAGTAGCTTGGTTGCTTGGTCAACTTTCTTACCTGCATGAACTTCAGAAAAGCTCATCAGATTGCGCAATTCACGTTTTAGCTGCGCAGGCAAACCGGTGATACGTTGAAGCGTTTCACCACTGTGTTTGATTTGTTCGTCGAGATAACCGTTTTGTTTTTCCATCGCCTTAGACTGCTGTTTGAGCATTCTTTCTAGCACTGCTAAGCGAGGTATCAGCGTACTGACATCTTTTTGATGTTCCAGTTCTTGCTGAATTTCGCGCAGGTAGCTGGTTACTTGAGAGTTTGAACCCTGACAAGCAGAAGACAATGATGCCACAACTCGCTTAAGAACTTGCTGCTCACGTTGAAATTTGAGCGAAGTATCACGATGAGTCAGCCTGAGTTGGTCAAGTTGACAACTCAGCTGATGAAGCTGCGACTGAATATCGGATTCCAAGATTCCCATGAAGTGACTACGGTTAAGTCCATGTACTACTGACGATTATTTGATAATAACAAAAAACTTTATAGCGTCATCACTGATCACGCTCAACCGTTGGTTAATTATCCGTTTTTTAATATTTTTTTGATGTCGTCCTCATTCTTGTACGAAGAATGAATTTTAATTAGCCCTTGGTTGATGGCGTGTTGGCAGGCAGTCCTTATGTCACCGGTTGCAAAGCTCGCTGCCGGAGCATTATCAATGGCCTTCAAGAACACCCAATGACTGTGTTTATCTTTTAAGCTGACTTCACGCGCAATGTGTGTGGCGAGAAGCAATAGATCGAGTAATTCTTCATCGTTAATTGCCGTGTATGCACGTGGTAAGAATGGGTAGTCACTGATGCCCATTCGGATGATGCGGTTGACGTTGTGTTTGGCCGCGAACTCATCTACCCAGCTTTGGAATTTTTCGAACGTCGCTTCTGCTGAGGCGTCTCGATCGGCATTTGGCTCGATGTATAACAAGTTTGCATCGGAGAAATGGTACAAACGTGTCGGCTTCTGAATACGTTCTGCTAGGAACTCACCAAAAGCACGTTCTAACTCTAAGCCGGCTTTGTAACCATGCTGCACGTACATGCTGCGTAGGAATGGCAGATCGATCATCACGAAGCGCAAGCGGTCGTTCAAAGGTTCGTGAATTAATTCACCCATTTGCCACTGCTCGAAGGTGTCACTCGATTTCTTCAATGAGCGGGACAATTTCACATTCAACATGCGTAGGTTACGCAGACGAGAGCGGGAGTGGGTGAACAGGTCATTGCGCAGTTTTTCAATCTCAGCGGTCTGGCGTTGATTGATGACGCCACGACGCATGATGAACAGGAACATGACCAAGACGGTAATAAATAACGCAAACGAGATTTTTTGGAATTTGCGATGCTCCATTTCGACTTGCGCCAATTTCTCAGCTTGGCCTACGTGATGAATACTTTGTTCGGCAAATTCTTTTTGTTGGCGGAACGCATCTTCACTGATTTGGTTAAGCTGCTTTTGTTCTAAGCGCACTAGGCTGGCGTATTTCTTATACGCTTGTAATGACAGTTGGTACTCGCCAGCTTGTTCATAGCCCAGGCCCAATAAGCGGTAAGATTGTTGTTTGATAAAGCCAGTATCATCTGGGGCTTTTTCAATTAAATCGAGCGCTCGTTTAGCGTTTTCAATGACGTCTTTACTGTCGTTTTGATGGTACGCCAAGCCAGACTGCAACAAGGCTGCTTTGGCTTCCAGCTGAGGCAAGTCTGCGTACTCCAACAGATCGGTTGAGCGGTCTAGGTATTGTTCTGCTAATGCATAGTTATAGAGCTGCAGGTAAGTGGCCGCTAGGCTCAGACGAATCTTAATGATGCGGTTGATGTTTTTACTGGTGCTGTCATGGTCCAGTACGTTGAAGTAGTGCACCAAAGCCAGATTAAATTTGCCTTGGTAGAAATAGATGTCACCCATCTGCTCTAGCACGTCGGCCAAAATCGGTGAGCTTGGGTAGCTGTCGTAATAATCTGCCGCCTGAGAGAGGTATTCAATCGCCTTGTCATACACTCGGCGTTCTTGGAACAGGCGTGCCAGCAAGCGATTTACTTTCGCAAGGCGTGCGCCGCTATCGCTCTCAATGGATTGCCAGTAACCGTAGAGCAGCTCAGAAAGGGCAAGGTTGTATTTCTTGTCGTTCAGATAAAACTCGCCAACGGCGGTGTGGTAATCAATCAGAGTCAGATCAGAACGGTTGTCTTCCAGCATGGTTTTCGCTTTTGTGTACAAGCGATCGGCATTAACGCTGTCACCACTGTTGGCGGCTAATAGTGCTCGTTGCATGACCAAACGATAACGAACACTGTCGGTGCGTTGTAATACTGGATTGGCTTCTTCAATCTGCTTTTCGATTTGGTCGAGCTTTTCTTCTGCGGCTGCATAGTTTTTGTCGTACATCCAAATCATTTGGTTGCGCATCAGTTGCACATCAAGATTCATGTACGGCAATTGATATTCGTTGGCGAGGCGTTCTGCTTCATCAAGGTTGTTGATGGCAGAGCGAATGTTGCCCATTGTGTAGTCGGCTTGCGCGATGATTTTGTGTGCTTCGATCGTACTGCTTGGCGTGCGGATGCTTCGGTCGGTCTCTTCACGAGACATTGAAGAAGGGCTGCCGTTGTCTTGACGTTCTGTCAGTTCGCGTTGCAAAAGGTGGTTTTTGGCCGCTTGCTTTGCCTGTACAGGGTCGATCTCAGCCAGTTGCTGAGCTTCATTAAGCAAAGCGGAAGATAAAATGGTCGCGTGAAGTGGCTGTGCTAACAATAAGCAAAGAAAGCCAATCAGCCTAAATAGACGCGAACTGTCCCAAAACATCCTTTTCGTTCCCTCGAACTGTGTCGTAATTTACGTGTTTTTGAATAAACAATAGTAGAGAAAAACGCCCAGCAATCCAACAGATAGCTGAGCGTTTTTGAGTATTTAAGCAATTAGTTTTTGAGTGTGGAACTCAAGCACTTTTGATTCTCAACTCAGATTACTGGCGCGCCATGCGGTTATTGTGTGCGGGCTTGTCTTGTTCCGTTGAGCGGTAAGGGTTGATATCCAAACCACCACGACGTGTGTAACGTGCAAATACCGTCAGTTTCGTTGGCTGGCAGTACTTCATCAGGTCAGTGAAAATACGCTCTACACATTGCTCGTGGAACTCGTTGTGCTCACGGAATGAAACGAGGTAACGAAGCAACTTCTCACGATCAAGCTTAGCGCCTTGGTAGCGAATCTCTACGCTGCCCCAGTCTGGCTGGTTGGTGAGCAGACAGTTAGATTTCAACAGATGACTGTGAAGAATTTCTTCTACTTGCTCATCACCAGCCGCACCCTCAAGCAGTGCAGCGTCAAAATCGTAGCTGGTGATTTCGATGTCTTGATCGTCAATACACTCGCCTTCCATCGTCACGATAGGTTGGTTGGTGTAATGCGTTACTGGGTTTACTTCCACAAGTACTTGCTCACCTGCGCATGCCGATAGGTCTTGCGTCAAACGCTCAGTCACTTCTTCCCAAGTAGCGAAACGCGTTTGGTTGTAGCTGTTTAAGTACAGTTTGAACGACTTTGACTCGATCAAGTTTGCGCTGGTTGCTGGGATGTACACTTCGCCAACCGCAACTTGAGGCAAGCCTTTGCTGTTTAGCCAAGATAGCTCGTACAGCGTCCAAATGTCGTGGCCCATAAACGGTAGGCTGTCGCCAAGTTCAAGGTCGTCACGGTTTAGGCTGCGAGGTACCGGTTGCAGCAAGCTCGCGTCGTATTGGTTTGCGTACTCGGTCTTTTTACCCAGAGTCAGGCCAGCAAGCTCTTTAGCGTCAGAATATTTGCTCATACTTTGTGGTCATTTTCGATTAGAATGGCGAGAATTTTACTGAATCCGCTGATTAATTGCCATCCGGCAGATACCGCAACCTGATAAAAACAAACCAGGAGACCTTCATGACCCAAACCGTTCCTCAGGCTCTACAGGACTTTAGCCTGCGCTACCAACAAGCTTGGCAAGACAAACACAACGAACTGCCACGCAGTGAAGAGCTTGCTGATCTTGTTTCTCCGTGTGTAGAAGAGAAACGTGATGAGGTCGTTTTGTGGAAATCGGTTCCACGTGAAGAGATGGCAGATTTCACCAACGTTGAGAACGCAATTGAATTGACGTTGCATGAAGACATCAAGCTTTTCTATGGTTCGCAATACAGTGCGGATATGGACGCGACTTGGCAAGGCAATGAACTGACACTGCTGCAAGTCTGGAGTGACGATGACTTTACTCGTCTGCAAGAGAACATTCTTGGCCACCTTGTGACTCAGCGTCGTCTAAAACTAAAGCCGACGGTATTTATTGCAGCGACTGATGCAGAGCTGGATGTGATTTCAATCTGTAACTTAACCGGTAATGTCATTCTTGAGCGCTTGGGTTCTGATAAACGTGACGTATTGGCTGAAACACTGACCGAGTTCCTGAGCAAACTTGAGGCAGCGGTGTAAGCATGTACGTTGTTGAGTTGCAGTTTGAGTGTTTTGATAACACCACCGTAAGTGCAGTTGATAAAGCGATTAATGGTCTGATGGACGCATTGCGCTACAACGGTCAGGTGCTTGGTCGTGAGTTTCCTATCGTGATGGGTGATGGCGAGTTTTATGTTCGCGTGGTTTGCCCAGAGCAAGATAGTTTGCATCCTCGCTACCATTCTGACTTCGTCAAAGTGTGCATGAATCGTTTGTCGGAAGCGTCGTTGCTTGCGCCGAAAATGCGCATGCTAGGTCGTGATTTGAATTCAGAAGAAGCGGCGGAAGAAGAAACACCAAGCTGGCAAGTGCTCTACACCACGTACGTTCATACTTGTTCTCCACTGCGCAGCGGCGAGACACTGTTGCCAATTCCACTGTACCGCAATGGGGCAACACTGAATGGTGACCACAAAGCAGTGGTGAAATGGCAAACCGAATGGCAAGCGTGTGATGAAATCCAAATGGCAGGCGGGTGTCGTGCAGAACACGCGGCATTGCACGAAATTTGCGATGCTGACAGTGTGCTGTTCCGTCGAGGTTGGGATTTGCGAGGTCGTATTGAATACCTCACTAAGATCCCGACGTATTACTACCAATACCGAGTTGGGGGTGAGTCACTTGAAGCAGAAAAAGCGCGCAAGTGTCCAAAGTGTGGCGGTGAGTGGTTACTCGATGAGCCACTACACGACATCTTCTACTTTAAGTGCGACGATTGCCGAATCGTTTCCAACATCTCTTGGGACCACATCAAGTAGTCTATTTTCTAAAGCTGGCGTCTATGCCAGCTTTTTTCTATCGCGATAAATGGATCGAAGCCGCTTAGTCAAATTATCTATTATTGATTTTATCAATATATTGATTCAAAAAGCATTTTCACTGACCATTCCTCTCATCCCCTTGATTGTGATCTTTGTTCACATTTAAAGAAAAATGTAACTCAGTTGCATGGTTTATAAGCATTGAAACGTTTGCTTCTCAAAAATTTCAAATAATATCCATATCCTTTTTGAGGTTTTGGGAAGAGGGCCCCTTCCGAAAATATATATAAAAAAATAATCTGGAAGGAATTGAGATGACTTTATTTAAACGAAGCCTAGTCTGCATTGCTGTTGTCGGCTTAATGGCTGGTTGTAACGACGATGACACCAAGTATGTAGAAGTACCGTCGGATTACAGCCCTGTAGTCGCAGAAGGTAAAACACTAACCAACACGCCAGATGTGGTTGTGAAAGGTGAAGCGACACAAGCGGATGAGGTAACCATTGCTATCGCCGCAACATCGGATTTACACGGTCGTTTGTTTGGTTTTGACTACGCGTTGAACGCAGAAGACGATGACGCTGGTATTACTCGTGTGGCCACTTTGCTTACTGACCAAAAAGCGGCACATCCAAACATGATCCTGATTGATATCGGTGATACGGTTCAGGGCAACTCCGCACAGCTATTCAACGATGATCCAACTCACCCAGTGGTTGAGAGCATGAACTCTCTTGGCTTTGACGTTTGGGTACCAGGCAACCATGAATTCAACTTTGAGCGTTCGTTTGTCGATCGCAACCTCGATCATTTTAATGGTGCGGTACTGTCTTCAAACATCAAATGGGAAAGCAACGATGTGAACTACATTCGTGCGTTCCAAATGTTTGAAGTGGAAGGCGTAAAAGTGGCGATCGTTGGTCTAACGCCATCGAACGTGCCGAACTGGGAAGCGTCTGCACCGGATCACTTCAAAGGTTTGAAGTTTGAGAACGAATTAGATGCAACCAAAGAAGCGGTTGACCAACTGGTGTCTGAATACAATCCAGATGTGATTGTGGGTGCGCTTCACCTTGGTCGCCAAGAAGATGGTGGTGTAGGCGTTTACGAAATCGCGTCTGCAATGGCGGATAAATTTGACGTCATCTTAGCGGGTCACGAACACGCCAACTACATCGAACAAGTGAATGCAGATGGCACTGTTACACCAATCAGCAAATCCACATCAGAAATTGGCGGTGAAAATACGCTGATTGAAGATAAAGCGAAGTCTGGCGAATACAACCAAGACAATCGCGCGCAAAGCGTGAAAATCATTGAACCGGGCAAGTGGGGTGCTTACCTAGCGAAAGCTGAAATTCAATTGAAGAAAGTCGATGGCAAGTGGACGATGGAAGACACCACGTTGACTAACATTGGCACGAAGAAAGTGGAAGAAGAGCAAGCGCTGCAAGCGAAATTCCAATACGTGCACGATATCTCGGTTGAAGACGCCACTCGCGAGCTTGGCCGTGTAACGGGTAACTTCACACCAAGCACAACAGGTTACCCTGATGAAGCGACTGCGACGGATTACAACTACACGGCAGAGCGTTTGTACTCGACGATTCACCTTGCGAAAGTGGTTGATACGCCATTAATGGACGTGATTAACCAAATCCAAATGCAGAAAATCGAAGATGCGGTCGGTAAAGGTAATGGTGCGGTTGTGTCTGCTGCGTCGCTGTTCTCTGATCAATCTAACCTGATCGATGGTGAAGTGTACACCAAAGGTAAATCGACCAACTTGTACAAGTACGATAACACCTTGCTTGGCGTTGAGATGACAGGTGCAAACCTGAAACGCTTCATTGAGTGGTCATACTCTTACTTCAACCAGTATCAACCGGGTGACATTACGGTGTCGTTTAAGAAAGGCGCGCCAGCTTACCTGTACGATCAATTCGATGGTGACATCGAGTTCACTGTGGATCTAAGTAAACCGTCTCTAGAGTTGGATGAAAACAACACTGTGACGAATGAAGGTAGCCGCGTAAACATCACCAGCATTGGTGGCGAGCAGTTCGATCCAAACGCGACTTACAAAGTGGCGATGAACAGCTACCGTTTTGGTTCGCAAATCCAGAAGTTTGGTTGGGCGAGCAAAGACGACGTGTTCTACGACTCAGTGAACGAACAAGTCTACGCAATTCGCGACATGCTGACGGCGTATGTTGAAGAGAACAAAGGTATCAACGTGGCAGATTTCAGTGGTAGCGTTGGTAACTGGTCATTCACTCAATACCTACCAAGCGGTGATATCACGACACTGCGTGAGGGCGAAGGCAAAGCGCTGTGGGATCAATTGAAGAACATGGAAATCTGTGTCTCGATTGACTTGGAAAACCCGAAATACCCAGCGATTGTTAAGTCTGTGAACATCAATGATTCGTCTAGTTACTTTGTTAACCCTAACAAAGACGCGGAGACCCTTGATGAGAAAGTCGCAGGTTGTAACCCAACTCATTAATCCTGCATGTGGGCGCGGTAATCTTTACCGCGCCTAATTTTACTCACCAGAGGCAAAGCCGTTTAGTGAGTGATGTAGAAGAGTGCTTCATGATCAAAAGAATCTATAACCGATGGGGTTTCACCCTACTGATTACTATTATCTCCACGCTTATCTTTCAGTTTTCTTCTTCGTGGAGTGAAGATTTCCGTCCTAAATCTCGTCAGCAACAAGAGTTTGTTGAAGCGACCGTCACACGTTCGATTTCAAACCATGTTGCGCCAGATCCGCTCGTGCCAGATGTGATGACTGGCAAACAAGTCTTCATGGCAAAAATCCTTGAGGGAGAGAGCGAAGGCTTAGAGGTGGAAGTCACCAACCCTCTTAGTCGCCAGCACAACGTGTATGTCAGTGAAGGCGATACCTTCATCATGATGATCCGCGAAACCACCAATGGCACCGTTTATTGGGCGTACAACCACAAACGATCAGACGCTATTTATCTGATGCTTGCACTGTTTTGCGCGCTGCTGCTGAGCTTTGGTAAGAAAGAGGGCATCAACTCAATGGTCGCGCTCTATTTTACAGCGGCCTTGATCGTTGGCGTGTTAGTGCCGAGTATATTTGCGGGTTGGAATCCGATGTTGGTCAGCATCTTATTGATGGTGGTGATCATCGTGGTCAGTTTTATTCTTGTTTCTGGCTATAACCGGAAGAGTTTATGCGCCATGGGCGGCACGTTACTTGGCGTAATCGCTGCGGGTGTCATGGCGCAGTGGTTTGGCGAAATGGCACACTTGTCAGGCATTTACCTCGACAAAGGCGAAGACGTGATTTACCTAACGTCGGTGAAGATGGGCATCCGTTGGTTGATGTTCGTGACGATTGTCGTGGCGGCACTTGGCGCTGTTATGGACGTTGCGATTTCGATTGCATCGGCGTACGCGGAGCTGCAACAAACCGACCCGAAACTCAAACCAAAGCAGTTGGTTAGAGCGTCGATGAACATTGGTCGAGACATCATGGGCACCATGACTAACACCTTGATTTTGGCGTTTGCTGGTGGCTCATTGACGACCATCATGATGGTGTGGGGACTTAACATGCCAGCAAGCCAGTTTATGAACATGCCGCTGGTAGGACTCGCAGTGGTGAATGCGTTAGCGGGCAGTGTAGGTATTGTGCTTACTATCCCTTTTACTGCGTTTTTAGCGCCTTATGTGTTTAAACATCCGCAAGTGGATACGCAGCTAGAGCAGGAGCAAAAGAAGGTTGAGCAAGACGAAGTTCAGCTGTTCTAACGATATAAAACCGCAATGAAAACAAATGCAAAAAGGGCGTTCCGATGAGCGCCCTTTTTAAGTTTCAAGTGTTGTAGAAAGGGGCGATTACCAACCTTTCACTACGCCACCTTTGAAGATGTCTTTCGCTGCTTCGTAAACTTCATCAGTTTGGTATGCTTTCACGAAGTTTTGTACGTTAGCTGCTTGAACGTTGTCTTCACGAGCAACAATTAGGTTTACGTATGGAGACTCTTTGTCTTCTACGAAGATGCCGTCACGCTCAGGTGTTAGGTCGATTGAGCTTGCGTAAGTTGTGTTGATGATAGAAACCGCTACGTCATCAAGAGAGCGTGGAAGTTGTGCTGCATCTAGCTCCACGATAGTGATGTTTTTCGGGTTACCAACGATGTCACGTACTGTTGCTTGTAGACCAACGCCATCACGCAGTTCGATCAGGCCTTGTTGCTCAAGAAGTAGAAGTGAACGACCAAGGTTGGTTGGATCGTTTGGTACTGCGATACGAGCGCCATCTTCGATCTCATCCACTGATTTTACTTGCTTAGAGTAACCAGCAATTGGGTATACGAAAGAGTTACCAGCCGTTACTAGCTTGTAGCCACGGTCAGTTACTTGCTGGTCTAGGTATGGCTTGTGTTGGAACGCGTTTGCGTCGATTGAGCCATCATCTAGAGCTGCGTTTGGTGTTACGTAATCAGTAAAGGTAACAAGCTCAACGTCCAGATTGTATTTCTCTTTAGCAACTTTTGCTGCAACTTCAGCAACTTGTGCTTCCGCACCTGCCATAACGCCAACTTTTACTTTGTTCACGTCAACTTCTTTTTCGCCACAACCAGCAAGAACCAGTGCAGAAGCGGCAGTTGCAACAGTCAAAAGACTCTTAAGGCTAAATTTCATCTTTATCTCCTTATAATTGGTATTTTCAATTCTTATCTGTGGTCTACGCGGCGTACGATTGCATCACCGATAGACTGAATAATTTGTACTAGAACAATCAGCATCACGACAGTTACGGCCATGATGACAACATCATAACGGTGGAAGCCATAACGGATGGCTACGTCACCAAGACCGCCACCGCCTACTGTCCCCGCCATTGCTGAATAGCTTACTAGTGTTACTAGGGTAATCGTCACTGAGTTAACAATAGTCGGCATTGCTTCAGGAAGCAGAACTTTTGTGATGATTTGTGTCGGTGTCGCACCCATAGATTGCGCGGCTTCAACCAAACCTGATGGAACTTCCAGTAGTGCGCCTTCAATTAGACGCGCCACAAATGGGATAGCACCGATGGTCAAAGGAACGATGGCTGCTGTTGTACCGATAAAAGTACCAACCAACAGTTTGGTTACTGGGATAATCGCAACCATCAATACTAGGAAAGGAACCGAGCGGCCCACGTTGACGATCGCGCCAAGAATGCCGTTGAGTTTGGTGTTTTCCAGCAGGCCACCTTTTTTAGTGGTATGCAGAATCACACCAAGAGGAATACCAACTGCGAAACCAACGATGCCCGCAACCGCCACCATGTAGAAGGTTTCCCACGTTGCGCCTAAAAGTAGGTTGCTGTTTAAGCTCAGCCATTCAGAAATCGTATTAAAGGACATAGCCAAGTACCTCTACTTTCACGTTGTGCTCACGCAGGAATTCAATCGCTGCGTTATCGTCTTCTTCACTACCAAACAGTTCTGCGACCATCATGCCGAACTTCACGCCGCCGGCGTAATCGAGATCAGAACTTAGGATGCTCACGTCGATGTTGTACTTACGAGCGATTTGCGTCATCAGAGGGGCATCCACAGTTGCGCCAGTAAACTCTAGGCGAACCAATGGGTAGCTGTTTTCTACGCGCGTGGTTTGTAAGCGTGCTTGGTAATCTTCTGGGATAGAAAGATCCAAAGTAGAGCGAATGAACTCGTGTGCCAGTGCAGTCTTCGGATGCGCGAAGATTTCACCAACGGTGCCTTTTTCCACTAGCTCACCATCACCGATGATCGCCACTTCGTGACAGATGCTCTTAACCACTTCCATCTCGTGAGTGATCAGAAGAATGGTGATTTCTAGCTTGCGGTTAATTTCTTTGAGTAGTTCTAAGATGGACTGAGTCGTTGCTGGATCCAGCGCGCTGGTTGCTTCGTCACATAGTAGAACGCTAGGGTCTGATGCCAGTGCACGTGCAATTGCCACACGTTGCTTTTGACCACCACTTAGGTTTGCTGGGTAGCTTTCATGCTTGTCTGAAAGACCAACAAGCTTAAGTAGCTCAGTCACTTTTGTTGTGATTTGCGATTTGTCTTTGCCTGCTAGCTCAAGAGGGAGTGCGACATTGTCGAAAACGGTGCGAGACGACAGCAGGTTAAAGTGTTGGAAGATCATCCCGATATTACGGCGAGTTTCTCCCAATTGCTTTTTGCTTAATTTGGTTAGATCAACGCCATCTACGATGATGGAACCCGATGTTGGGGCTTCCAGCATGTTCACACAACGGATCAGGGTACTTTTACCCGCGCCCGATGAGCCGATAACACCAAAGATGGTGCCCTTCGCGATATCTAGATTAATGTCCTTAAGGGCAAGAATTTCCTTACTGCCTTGGTAGAACACTTTATTGACGTTTTTTATTTCTATCATGTTTCAACCTGCACAGAGATACTGGGAACTTCGCTGTTAAAAACGGCTTTTAACAGGAGTAAATTTTGAACTCTATCTCAATTCTCAGTTGATGCTATGGGTTAAGCAGTAGTAAGTCAATAGATATTTTTACGTCTAGACGTCTAAATGTATGGATGTTCTGTTGGGAAAATAAAACAGAGGATGTTTGGCGGAAAGGAATATAAAAGAGGGATATTCAAGATTTACCGATTCTCGGGCGACAAATCAACTGTTTTGTCGCTCACTCACGCCAATTAGATAGTGTGAGTGCTTATAAGGTATGTAATAATCTGATGAAACCGAGTAAATAGAGAAATACGTTTTGGCAAAACCTGCTGTTTTTATCGATCGTGACGGCGTGATCAACGTTGACCACGGCTACGTTCATGACGAACATGATTTTGAGTACATTGACGGTGTCTTTGAAGCGACAAAAGCGCTGAAAGATAAAGGCTACCTGTTGGTGCTTGTGACCAATCAATCTGGCATTGCACGTGGTAAATTCAGCGAAGACCGTTTCTTATCTCTGACTCAGTGGATGGACTGGAACTTCGCTGACAATGGCGTTGAGTTCGATGGCATCTACTACTGTCCACATCATCCTGAACATGGCATTGGTGAGTACAAGCAAGATTGCGAGTGCCGTAAGCCAAAACCAGGCATGTTTATTTCTGCACGTGATTTCTTGAAGATCGACATGGAGAAATCTGTGATGATTGGCGACAAAGCCGAAGACATGATGGCAGCAGAAGCAGCAGGCGTTGGCACTAAGATTTTGGTTCGCACTGGTAAGCCAGTAACAGAACAAGGCGAAGCGATTGCAACGGTAGTATTAGATAGCATTGCAGACGTGCCTGCGTACCTAAACAAGTAATCTTCATTACTGACTGAGATAAGGGAAGCCGCTGCTTCCCTTTTGTTTGATTCCTTCTTTTAGTCTGAACACTTATGAGCAAAAAACTCACCATTCTTGATATCGCGAAACTGGCTGGCGTGGGCAAGTCGACGGTCAGCCGTGTGCTTACCAATGATCCCAAGGTAAAACCGCAAACGCGTGAGAAGGTAGAGCAAATCATTCGTGAATCAGGCTACGTCCCATCAAAGTCTGCGCAGTCGATGCGTGGTGGCAGCCAAAAGGTGATCGGCGTGATCATCTCTCGTTTGGATTCGCCATCAGAAAACCGCGCCGTTGGCACTATGCTTAATGCTTTGTACTCAGCCGGATACGATGTCGTGATCATGGAGAGCCAGTTCGATCGCGATAAAACCAATGAGCATTTGGATGTGCTTAAACGTCGCAATGTCGATGGGGTGATCGTGTTTGGCTTTACTGGATGTGATGAGCAAGCTTTGGCGGAGTGGGGCAATCGCATAGTCGTGATCGCGATGGACACGAAAATGGTTTCCTCGATCAACTACGACAACCAAGGCGTTATCGATATGGCGCTCTCTCATCTCGAACAACAATCTATTTCTCGTATTGCCTACATTGGTGTTGATCCAGAAGACCGCACCACTGGTCTCGCTCGCCTAAATGCTTACCAAGTTTGGTGTGAGCAAAAGCGCATCGAACCTTGCTTTCAAACCGGTAAGCTCAACCACGAAAGTGCTTATCAGTTGGTGGATCAAGTCCTTCAATCCGATACGCAAGCCATTGCTTGTGCCAGTGATACCATTGCTCTAGGTGTGATTAAACGTCTGCAAGAAGTGGGACGTGAAGACGTGGTGGTTACCGGTGTCGGTGGTAACGAATTACTTTCTTTTCTCTTCCCTAATGTCTTCAGCGTGGATCCTGGCTACTCTCATGCTGGCGAAAAAGCCGCTAACATGCTGATTAATCAATTAAATGGTGATGAGTCTGTGGTGCATTTTACCCAGCAGCCTATCCGTCATTAATCCACCTTTCGATGATCTGCTCTAAAATTATACTGTGATCATTCTCAATTAATGGGACTGTTCCCATTTTGTTTTTGAATGCGAAATGGCACTATTAAAATCATTAAATGGGAATGTTCCCATTATAAGAATAAAACGATGAATTGAATGTATCCAATACAGGGTGGACAAAGTTATGAGTAAGATTGCGCGTCAAGATGTACAGCGTCTTATTGAGCTGGTCGGGGGATCGGACAATATTGCCAGTGTAAGCCACTGCTTAACTCGCTTGCGTTTCGTGTTGAATGACACTGACAAAGCCGATACAAAACAGTTAGATGCACTGCCTATGGTGAAGGGCTGCTTTACCAACGCAGGTCAATTTCAGGTCGTCATCGGCACTGAAGTTGATGAAGTTTACAAAGTACTGATCGAGCTAAGCGGCAAAAGTGAATCGAGCAAAGATGAATCTAAGAACGCAGCTCGTCAAAACATGAATATTGTTGAGCGTGGCATTTCCCACCTTGCTGAAATCTTTGTACCACTGCTACCAGCGATCATCACCGGTGGTCTGATTCTTGGCTTCCGTAACGTGATTGGCGACATCAAGATGTTTGATGGTCAAACGCTAACGGAAATCAGCCAGTTTTGGGCTACGGTACACTCTTTCTTATGGCTAATTGGTGAAGCGATCTTCTTCTTCCTACCGGTTGGCGTGTGTTGGTCGACAGTGAAAAAACTCGGTGGTACTCCGATTCTGGGTATCACATTGGGTGTCACGCTGGTTTCGCCACAGTTAATGAACGCCTACCTAATTGGTAAGCAAGTACCTGAAGTATGGGACTTTGGCTTATTTGCCATCGAGAAAGTGGGCTACCAAGCACAAGTGATTCCGGCAATGCTTGCTGGTATGGCTTTGGCGTTTATTGAAACCAACTTAAAACGCATCATTCCGTCTTACCTCTACCTAGTGGTCGTGCCGTTTGTCTCTATCATTGTGTCTGTGATTCTTGCGCACTCTATCATTGGTCCATTCGGTCGTATGTTGGGTGACGGCGTTGCTTTCGCAGCAAAAGCAGCCATGACGGGTGACTTCGCAATGATTGGTTCAACCATCTTCGGCTTCCTATACGCACCATTGGTCATTACCGGTATTCACCACACTACCAACGCGGTTGACCTTCAACTGATGCAAGAGCTAGGCGGCACGCCAATTTGGCCTCTGATTGCGCTTTCAAACATTGCTCAAGCGTCTGCAGTAGTTGGCATCATTATCATCAGTAAAAAACATGGCGAGCGTGATATCTCAGTACCTGCGGCTATCTCAGCTTACCTTGGTGTGACTGAGCCAGCGATGTACGGCATCAACTTGAAATACAAATTCCCAATGTTAAGCGCGATGATCGGTAGTGCGATTGCAGCTGCTATCTGTGGCAGCGCAGGTGTGATGGCGAACGGTATCGGTGTGGGCGGTTTGCCGGGCATCTTGTCTATCCAACCGCAGTTCTGGGGCGTATTTGCTCTGGCGATGTTGGTGGCGATTGTGGTTCCAGTAGCGCTGACGCTTGTGTTGTATAAGCGCGCACAGATGAAAGGCGAGTTAGAAACCGCTAACGCGTAATTCAAACCGAGGCGGCTATTTGGCTGCCTCGTTTATCTCCTCTATTTTTTAAGATTTTTAAGTTTCCGTTTAATGGTAAGTGAGCGTTAGAAATGGCAATGACCAAGCATGATGAGAGCTGGTGGAAAACCGCAACCATCTACCAAATTTACCCAAAAAGCTTTTGTGACAGTGGAAGTAAAGGCACGGGCGATATTAAAGGGATCATTTCTAAACTGGATTATCTAAAACACCTTGGTGTGGATGCGATTTGGCTGACGCCGGTTTACCAATCGCCAATGATCGACAATGGTTATGACATTTCTGATTACTACGCGATCAACCCAGATTTCGGCACCATGCAAGATTTCGATACCCTGTTGGCTGAGGCTCACCAGCTGGGTATTCGAATCATCATGGATATCGTGGTCAACCATACTTCGACAGAACACAAGTGGTTCCAATCAGCGCTGGGTGATAAAAACAGCCCGTACCGTGATTACTACATCTGGAAAGATCCGGTAGATGGTGCAGGGCCAAACAACTGGCAATCTAAGTTTGGTGGCAACGCTTGGGCGCTGGATGAAAAAACGGGTCAGTACTATTTGCACCTTTTTGCTAAAGAGCAAGCGGACCTAAACTGGGAAAATCCGGTAGTGCGTGAAGAGGTGAAAGAAGTCATTAGCTTCTGGGCAGAGAAAGGTGTCGATGGTTTCCGTCTTGACGTTATCAACCTGATTTCCAAGCAGCAAGATTTCCCAAGTGACAATATTGGTGATGGTCGCCGTTTCTACACGGATGGTCCACGTGTGCACGAATACCTTCAAGAGATCAGTGAAGCCGTGTTCCAAAAATATGGCAGCGTGACGGTAGGTGAAATGTCTTCCACCACGCTAGAGCATTGCCAGCAGTATTCAGCGCAAGATGGCAAAGAGCTGTCGATGGTGTTCAATTTCCACCATCTTAAAGTCGATTACCCGAATGGTGATAAGTGGACAAAAGCACCGTTTGATTTCATTCAACTGAAACAGATCTTCAACCATTGGCAAACCGGCTTAAATGGCAAAGGGTGGGGCGCACTATTTTGGTGTAACCACGACCAACCACGCGTTGTGAGCCGCTTAGGTAACGACGAACAATATCGTGTTGAATCTGCCAAGATGCTTGCGGCATCAGTGCACATGATGCAAGGCACGCCTTATGTTTATCAAGGTGAAGAGATCGGCATGACCAACCCGGGTTACACTGAAATCAGCCAATATCGCGATGTTGAAAGCACGAACATGTACGACATTATGGTCAATCGCGATGGCGTATCTCACGACGATATGATGGCGATTTTGGCACAGAAGTCGCGTGATAATTCACGTACGCCAATGCAATGGAACAGCGCGAAACATGCGGGCTTTACTGAAGGCACGCCGTGGTTAGAAGTGGCTCAGAACTATTCAGAGATCAACGCGGAAGCCGCAATTGCCGATTTGAACTCGGTGTTCTACTTCTACAAGCGTCTGATTGAACTGCGTAAACAGGTTCAAGTGATCACTGATGGTCGTTACGAGGACTTGCTGCCAGAGCACAAACGTATTTTTGCTTACGCTCGTCAGAACGACAAACAAACGCTGCTTTGTATTAACAACTACTACGGCGAAGAAGTGGAGTGTGTGTTACCAGAGCGCTTTGACATGAGCAAAGCCAAGAATCTGCTTTCCAACTATCAGAATGCGACCAGCGCGATTGCTTCTAATCACCAAGTTCTGCGTCCTTACGAAACACGCATCTTGCTGATTGAATCTTAAAGGCAAATAAAAAATACCCCTAAGGATTTCGATCCTAAACAAAAGGCTTTGGAGTGCTCCCCAAAGCCTTTTTTCTATGAGATAAGATTGCGGCTTATGCTTTCTCGATCTTGCTCAGTGTTGCTTTCTCTTCACTGATTTGAGTCTGTTCGGTTTTCAACAGTTCAACTTGCTCAATCAAGCCTAGTGCAGGGTTAAACCAACGCTCTGCTGATGTTTCAAATTCCATAGAATCCATACCCTCACATCTTAGGTTGTAGGTGTTCTTCTCGGTTAGGTATGCCGCTTCAATCGATTGGCCAGATACAGTGAAGGTTTTGCGCGCACCTGTCTCAGTGATTTGTTGGCTCCACCAAGCTTTGCAATCTGCGTTATCTGGCAGCTGTTCTACCCATTCGTGATCCTCAAAATCATTCAAAAGGTTAGCCACTTGTTCACCATTCAGCGATAAATCAATAGAGATGGTGTTTACGCTGATATCAATGTTCGGATCTTTCTCCTTAACCGTCGAACCTTCCAAGCGAAATAGAGGGCTGCTGTTCATCACTAACGAGATTAGCTTGTGGTCAACCAGAAAAGTATCGTTGAATTCGTGGAGTGCACCGTCTGTGCCTGCGAAGTATAGGTTTTCTTCGCTTTCAGGTTTACCTTCGATATCTTGCGTTGATAAGTAAAACTGAGTGATGCCATTGTTGATGAGATCATTAATGATTGGAGCGACGATTGCTGCGTCTGGATCTTGCTCGGCAAAATCGACAAGGTCTTGAGCACTGATAGGCTTAAAGTTCATTATCATGCTACCGGCAGGCTGCGCATCTACAGCGAACGCATAGCCTAGTTTTGTGGTTTCAACTGGCGCGAAAGTCGCATTTTTTATTGGGTAATCAAAGCTATTTTGTGGACCTTTATTGCCGCTTGAAGAGCCAGAAGAAGAGCCGCCACCACAGCCGTAAAGTGCGATCGTAGCTGCTGCGATAAGCGTCATTTTTTTAAGCATGAGTTTACATTCCTAATTTTAGAAGGCTGATAAATCGAGCCGTTATTTGAATGTCGCCATGCTAAGTTTTGTGGCAGAAAAAGGGCAAAAAACAAAAGTTAACAGAGTTTAATGAAAGCTTAATTTTATATTTAGGTCTTTGTTTTATCTGGAGTAATTTCAGCATCGATATTCGTGCAGTATTCTTCGATTAGCGCCTTCCAACGCATCACAATTTCTTTCTCTTTAATGCTGACACGCAGTTTTGTCCAAGGTTGTAAGCAGGTCTCTTTTGATTCTGGTTGTGACAAGCGACTGAATAATTCTTCAGAAGGCATGACGCGCAGCAGAGCCACCAAAGACTCCATGTAATTGAGGCGGAATTGGTCGAGCTTATTCTGCTTGTAAGCGATATGAGAAACGAAGGTGTACACCAAGGCGTTTTGAATTCTTGAGTCGCCTGCTGGCGTCGTCAGTAACGTTTTGGCTTTATCGAGATTACCTAACTTGTAGTGCAAGATACCAAGCCACAAACTCAGCTCGTCGGGGAGGACATCAAATTCCGATTGAGCCTGAGTGAGGTATTCCTCTAGCTTGGTTTTATCTTGTTCGTACAACGCAAGATGACGAGCGATGGTGATAGCAGTGAACTCGTCCATGTGCTCAATTGGTGCGTTGGAAAACTGCTCGTCGAGCAACATCTTTTCGTGTATGTCTGTAAAGTGCCAAGTGCTTTTTGAAGGTTCGGGCAGATTGAAGTACTGAGCAATGTCGCTGTGCAAACGGAATAAGTCTGATTGCAGGTGGTCGATACGCAGGACGTACTGATTTCGAAACGCTAATTTTCCTGTCGCTGGGTAAATCAGGTTCATTTGCGCTTTTATCATGCCCTCTGTCGGACTGTCTTTGAGTTCGATATTGAGCTGATAATCACTGGTCTGCATGTTGCGCGCGCCAGGGAAGTAAGGCGTCTCGTTGATTGGATCGAGAAAGTAGCTCGGAGCATCTTGGTTGGCAATATCAGTATAAGGGTATTCAACTTGCTGCTGGAGCAAGATGGCTTTCACCACGGTACGATACTCACGTGCAGCGGTGCCTATTGCATCGACACGATTTAGGAGAAGCTCGACTTTCGGGATCAGCAGTTGGTTACGCGTCTGCTGAGTGGAAATGCCTTGTTGTTGCCAGAGAGCCACACCCAATCCAATAGCAGTCAGCGCGAACAAAGCACATAGGCCATAAACAACCCTGAGTTTGCGTGAAGAGGGTGCTTTATCCTCATTGACGAGTTTGGCTTTACGTTTGCTCGACTTTGCTGGTGGCAGCAGTTGAACGTTCGCTGGATTGAGGAAGTAGCCTTTACGTGGGTAGGTCACCAATAGCTTAGCGGCATCGTGCTCCGGCAAGTGCTCTTGTAGCAAGGCTCGAAGTGTACTGATTCGATTGGTAAGCACGTTCTTTGATATAAACTTACTTTGCCAAATGGTCTCTATGATGGTTTCTGCAGACAGCGGGTGGCCAACACTGGTGAGCAGCAGTTCTAATAACTCGATGCTACGCGGCTCAAGATCGATAACGACTGCTTGCTTGTGAAGCGTTTGAGTCTCTGGGTTGTAGATCAGTTCGCCAATAACAATCTGACTGTTGGTTTGTTTGGCTTGTTGTAGGAAGTCGCGCATACCATCATGAGTGATTAGGAAATGGCGGAATATTATATAGGCATTGGAGCGCAAAATCTTATAAATTGCGCTCCAATTATTATAGAAAGGTTATGAACCGTAGCTTACAGAATAGCGGTGTGGTTTGTGGTTCATCGCAAGCACTAGGTTTAGTGCGAATGCCCCAAGAATCGATAGGCCGATAACCCAAGGTGTGACGAAGAAGAAAGACGCAAATAGGATACAAGCATCAATCGCCATCTGAGATTTCCCTACTGAGATACCGAACTTATCTTGAATGAATAAGCACAATACGTTGAAGCCACCCAGACTTGAGCGGTGACGAAATAGGATCAGCATACCTAAGCCCATAAGCAAGCCACCTGCCACTGCACAGTAAATCTCGTTAATCGACTCGAGTGAAATCAGTAAATACAGATTATCCGCAAAGATAGAAACCAAAGCGCCAGAAATTGCACTATTAATCGCAAAACGACGGCCAAAGCGTTTCCATGCGAGCAAGTAAAATGGACAGTTGGCTAAAAAGTAAAGCACACCAAACGTAAAAGGTGTAAATTGGCTAATAAGCAGAGCCAATCCTGTTGTGCCTCCGGTTAAGAGGTCTGCGGATTGGAGAAAGAAAACGCCTTGAGCTACCAAAAAGGTACCTGTAAGAATTGCCATCCAGTCTTCTTTTCTTGAGTGTTTTTCCATCTAATATGCAGTCGTTAATGATAAATAGGGCGTGCATAGTAGTAAAAAGATGATCTTTTCGGTAGCTAGAGGGTAAAATTTGCGGTAAACCTATGTAATTGTTGTTTTACAGGGTGTAAAGCACAAATTTGACAGTTAGTGAATCTTGGTTAAACGATTGCAACATCGCCATGATAATCCTTACTTGTCATCATGAAAAAACTGCATGAGAAAAATTGTAAATTTCTCTTTATGACCTAGATCAAATTATGTAGAATGCGCGCCATTACGGTGACGAAAACGTTTGCGTTAGGTCATTCGTCGGTTTTTTTGCAACTTTCAGTACTAATCTGAGTCAGGAGATACAGATGCTTAAGCGTGATATGAACATCGCAGATTACGATGCGGAACTGTTCGCAGCTATCCAGGAAGAAACACTTCGCCAGGAAGAACACATTGAACTTATCGCTTCTGAAAACTACACAAGTCCACGTGTAATGGAAGCACAAGGTTCTCAGCTAACGAACAAATACGCTGAAGGCTACCCAGGCAAGCGTTACTACGGCGGTTGTGAGTACGTAGATAAAGCTGAAGCACTAGCAATTGATCGTGCATGCCAACTATTCGGCTGTGAGTACGCGAACGTACAGCCTCACTCAGGTTCTCAAGCAAACAGCGCAGTTTACATGGCGCTTCTAAACCCAGGCGACACAGTTCTAGGTATGAGCCTAGCGCACGGTGGTCACCTAACTCACGGTTCACCAGTAAACTTCTCTGGTAAGCACTACAACGTTATTCCTTACGGTATCGACGAAGCAGGTCAAATCAACTACGACGAGATGGAACAGCTAGCGCTTGAGCACAAGCCTAAGATGATCATCGGTGGTTTTTCTGCTTACTCACAAATCGTTGATTGGAAACGCATGCGTGAAATCGCAGACAAAGTTGACGCTTACCTATTCGTAGACATGGCACACGTTGCTGGTCTAATCGCTGCAGGCGAGTACCCAACACCAGTTCCACACGCTCACGTAGTAACAACGACTACGCACAAAACGCTAGCGGGTCCTCGTGGCGGTCTTATCCTTCTAACGAAGGTGAAGAGCTGTACAAGAAGCTGAACTCAGCAGTATTCCCTGGCGGTCAAGGTGGTCCTCTAATGCACGTTATCGCTGGTAAAGCGGTAGCGTTCAAAGAAGCGATGGAGCCAGAATTCAAAGCTTACCAAGCTAACGTAGTGAAAAACGCGAAAGCAATGGTAGGTCAATTCCAAGAGCGTGGCTACAAGATCGTATCTAACGGTACTGAGAACCACCTATTCCTAGTTGACCTAATCGACAAAGACATCACTGGTAAAGATGCAGATGCAGCACTAGGTGCAGCAAACATCACAGTAAACAAGAACTCTGTTCCAAACGACCCACGCAGCCCATTCGTAACGTCTGGTATCCGTGTTGGTACACCAGCAATTACTCGTCGCGGCTTCACTGAAGATGACGCGAAAGAGCTAGCAAACTGGATGTGTGACGTTCTAGATAACATCGGCAACGAAGAAGTTATCGAAGCGACAAAACAGAAAGTTCTAGAGATTTGTAAGCGTCTACCAGTTTACGCGTAACCTTCTTCATAGACTGAGCCGATTTCGTTGTCGAACATACTCATTTGCTAGAAGCAAACTCCGTGTGTTCTCCTAGAACTCGACCCATCTATTTCGAAAGTTCACCCAATTTAAAGGTCCTCATTTGAGGACCTTTTTGTTTTTCTAGCGTATGGAAATATCAGATTAGAGCGCGTTGAAGCGAGATTCCTGATATCGCTTAGGCTCTGAATGACGCGCTATTAGTTTAAGGTTATAGGTTCGTTATCCGAATGGCAGTGGTTTAGATTCAGCAGATACAAGAAAGGTTGGCACTGAGCCAACCTTTCTTTTCAAAACAAGCGAGTGCTTATTTAATCTCAATACCTTGAGCCTGCATATCGGCATGGTAAGAAGAACGAACAAATGGACCACACGCCGCGTGGGTGAAGCCAAGTTCTAGTGCGATTTCTTTTAGCTCGTCAAACTCTGAAGGTGGAACGTAACGTTCTACTGGTAAGTGGTGACGGCTTGGTGCTAGGTACTGACCAAGAGTCAGCATAGTCACGCCATGTGCACGAAGGTCTTTTAGTACTTCGATGATCTCTTCTTTGGTTTCACCAAGACCCATCATTAGACCTGATTTCGTCGGTACATTTGGATGCTGCTCTTTAAATTTTTGCAGCAATTGAAGTGACCACTTATAGTTCGCGCCTGGGCGAGCTTTACGGTACAGACGAGGTGCCGTTTCTAGGTTGTGGTTGAAGACATCTGGCGGGTTGTCTTTCATTAGATCAAGTGCCACATCCATACGACCACGGAAGTCAGGAACCAGCGTTTCAATCTTGATGTGCGGGTTCAGTTCGCGGATTTCACGGTTACAGTTAGCAAAGTGCTCTGCACCGCCATCACGTAAATCATCACGGTCAACTGAAGTGATTACCACGTACTTCAACTTCATGTCTGCGATGGTTTTCGCTAGTTTCTTCGGCTCTTCAGCTTCAACAGCAAGCGGACGACCGTGG
Source organism: Vibrio sp. B1ASS3 (assembly GCF_905175355.1). Taxonomy (NCBI): domain Bacteria; kingdom Pseudomonadati; phylum Pseudomonadota; class Gammaproteobacteria; order Vibrionales; family Vibrionaceae; genus Vibrio; species Vibrio sp. B1ASS3. Next base: position 3,169,651 of record NZ_HG992742.1, on the reverse strand, counting down.
GCAACGTCACAGAATGGACAACGGCGAGTACAGATCGCGCCTAGGATCATGAAAGTAGCCGTACCGTGGTTAAAACACTCAGCTAGGTTAGGGCAAGACGCTTCTTCACATACTGAGTGAAGGTTGTTCTTACGCATCGCTGATTTGATGTCTTGAATACGTTGGCTGTCGGCTGGTAGCTTGATTTTCATCCAATCAGGCTTACGTAGCACTTCTTTCTGCTCTGTAGGCATGTTCTTTACGGGAATCAATGCCATCTTGTCGGCGTCGCGGTATTTAACGCCTTTTTCCATCTGGATTGGTTTGCTCATGCTTTGTTACCTTGAGAAGGTGCTTCTGTGCTGAATTCTACTTGCTCGTAATCAAGCAAAGTAACGAGTTCTTGTATTAGTTGTTTTTCCACGGCTTCGATGTCTTCTGGCCCACCAACTTGGCTAACCTGAACCATCTCCATTCCTTCATAGCCACATGGGTTTATACGTAAAAACGGACCTAAGTCCATATTGACGTTCAACGCTAGACCATGGAATGAGCATCCTTTTCGAATGCGAAGTCCGAGAGAACATATTTTTTTACCGTCGACATAAACGCCCGGAGCGTCAGGTCGCGCAGCAGAATCGATATTGTATGCCTTAAGAGTGTTAATAACGAGGTTCTCGATGTGCGTAACGAGATCTCGCACTCCTAATTTCTTGCGACGCAGGTTGATCAAGAAGTACGCGACTAATTGACCTGGGCCATGATAAGTCACCTGACCACCACGATCGCTTTGAACAACAGGAATGTCACCCGTATTAATCAGGTGCTCGGCTTTACCCGCCTGACCTTGCGTGAATACTGGGTTGTGTTCTACCAACCAAACTTCATCAGGCGTGTCGTCTGTGCGTTGGTCAGTGAACTCATGCATCGCCTTCCATACAGGCTCATAATCTTGGCGTCCAAGTCGTTTCACAACAAGTTGGTGTTGCATGGGAATTCCTGTCGCTAATAAATAAAGTTTTTGGATTATAAACCGGATGACCCTAATGCTCTACAGCTGAGTAACAGATTTTTAACTGATACATGGGGTGGTTTAGACTATCTATATGATAAATAAAAAGAAAGCAGCCGAAGCTGCTTTCAAAAAAAATTTAATTTATCAAAAAATTATAGAACCATGCGTACGATGTCGATTTCACCCAGTTCTTTGTAAAGGGTTTCAACCTGCTCAATAGACGTTGCAGTGATGTTGATAGACACCGAGTGGTAGTTGCCCTTAGCACTTGGTTTTACTGTTGGGCTGTAGTCACCTGGAGCATGGCGCTGGATAACTTCTAGAACTAGCTCTGGAAGCTCAGGCTTTGCATGACCCATTACCTTGTATGTAAATGAACAAGGGAACTCAAGCAGGTCTTTCAATTTTGCATCAGAGTTGATGGTTAGCATATCGGTAACTCCAGTTGGTATTCGTTGCGGTGCGAAATAGTACAGTCAAATTAGGGTGAACTCAAGATTAACAAAGCCGCCCTAGTTGGCGGCTTTGCAGACTTGTTTGTTGGTCAGAAGCGACTGTTAGAAGAAGCTCTTAAACAACAATACGATGTAGTCCCACATGCGGCTAAATAGGCTGCCTTGGTCTACTGTTTCCAGTGCCATTAGTGGGTACTCAGCAATATCTTCACCATCAATCTGATAGTATAGCTTACCAACTACATCACCTTTCTTAATTGGGGCTTCTAGCTCTTTTTCAAGTACGAAGCTTGCTTTTAGGTTCTTCGCTTCGCCGCGAGGTAGCGTCACGTAAGTATCTTGGTCAAGACCCAGTGCTACTGTGTCTTTGTTACCCATCCATACTTTTTCTTCTACGAAGGTTTCACCTGCTTTGTGTGGTGCCACTGTTTCGAAGAAACGGAAACCGTAGCTCAGTAGCTTTTTGCTTTCTGATTTACGTGCGTTCGCATCTTTTGTACCCATTACAACAGCAACCAGACGCATCTGACCTTCTGTTGCAGAACTTACTAGGCTGTAACCTGCATTGCTCGTGTGACCCGTTTTGATGCCGTCAACGTTCATGCTCTTATCCCACAGTAGACCGTTACGGTTGTACTGAGTGATGCCGTTGTAAGTGAACTTCTTATCTGAGTAGATACGGTACTCGTCTGGCACGTCACGGATCAGTGCTTTACCAAGTAGCGCCATATCGTAAGGCGTTGAGTATAGGTTCGGGTTGTCTAGACCGTGAACGTTCGCGAAGTGCGTGTTCTTCATGCCCAGTGTGTTTGCCCATGCGTTCATTAGATCAACGAATGCATCTTCTGAGCCAGCAATGTGTTCTGCCATTGCTACACAAGCATCGTTACCCGATTGGATGATGATGCCGCGGTTTAGGTCGTGAACCTTAACCGTTGTGCCTACTTCGATGAACATTTTTGAAGAATCAGGGAAGTTTTTCGCCCAAGCATTCTTACTGATGGTCACATCATCGTCTTCTGAAATATTACCACGCGCTAGCTCTTGGCCAATTACGTAGCTGGTCATCATTTTTGTCAGACTAGCAGGAGACAATTTTGTGTTCATCTCTTTCTCAGCCAGAACTTTACCTGAGTTGTAATCCATAAGGACATAGCCTTTAGCTGCGATTTGAGGCGCATCTGGGACAACAACTGGTGAAGCAAAAGCAGATTGAGCGATGGTTGCAGATAGGGCAACCGAAGAAACGAGAATAGATTTCACAAACTTATTTTTATTCATGGTAATTCAAATTTTTTGGTTAACTGTCGACATCTTACCAGAATCCCCACTTATGTAAGAGGGGCTCTGCATAGAAAATCATGACACCAAGGTCATTTGCCAGTTTTGTGTTTTTTAATAAATGCGGACGAATAGCCGAGCAACTTTACTTTATCCAGAGTGGCTTGCGTCAGGGAATAGTCAGTATATGGACCCAACAACAAGCGATACGTATCTTTCGTTGATTCCAAGAAAGTTTCCGTATCCAGCTTTTGACCAAGCTCTTGGCCTAAAGTTCGCGCTCGATCTTCATATTTTGAAGAAGCAACTTGGATGACATATCTCGGGTGCGCAGCGAGTGACTTTTCATCGGTTGGTTTGTCTACCGTGATGACTTCAATCTCTACGTTCGCAGTACCAGTTTTTACGACATCTAGCTTATGTGCCGCGGCGTAGCTCAAATCAATGATGCGACCTTCGTGGAAAGGGCCACGGTCATTAACACGTACAACGGTTGATTTGCCATTGTCGGTATTAGTTACTTTCACGTAGCTTGGCAGTGGCAGCGTTTTGTGTGCCGCTGTCATCGAATACATGTCGTAGATTTCACCGTTCGATGTTAAGTGGCCTTGGAATTTCTTGCCGTACCAAGAGGCGCGGCCTTTTTCTGTAAAGCCTTTCGCATCGCGAACGATTTTGTAATCCGAACCGCGTAGGTTGTAATCGCTGTTACCGCCTAAGCTGTACGGCTCATATTTAGGATGCGCATCCTCAATGTGCTCGACCGAAAGTGGTTTGTCAGGAGCCACATCGGATTCAAGTTCATAACGGCCGTCTTGCTTTTTTTTGGTCGGTAGAAGAACAGCCGGCCAAAATCACAGCAGAGAAGACTAAGGAATATAAAGCGCGTTTTTGCATGGTCTAGGTTGCCTTAGAGAATGCTTTTCGATGCGTATGGATCGACATCAGAATGCCAAAACCAGCCATCAGCGTCACCATTGAGGTACCACCATAGCTGATCAACGGTAAAGGTACGCCTACTACAGGTAGGATGCCACTCACCATGCCGATATTTACAAAAATATACACAAAGAAGCTGAGTACAATACTGCCTGCCATCATTCGACCAAACGCAGTTTGCGCTTGGCTAGCGAGGTAGAGACCTCGGCCAATAATAAATAGATAGATGGTTAGTAGGCAAAGAAATCCAATCATACCCCATTCTTCTGCAATTACTGCAAAGATAAAGTCAGTGTGTCGCTCTGGAAGGAATTCCAGTTGTGATTGAGTACCTTGCAACCAACCTTTGCCGGAAATACCACCAGAGCCAATCGCGATTTTACTTTGGATAATGTGGTAGCCCGCACCAAGCGGATCTGATTCTGGGTTAAACAGAGTACGTACGCGAACTTTTTGGTATTCGCGCATCAAGAAGAACCACAGAATAGGAATGAAACCACCGAGTGCGATTGCAGCGCCCGCAATGATCTTCCAGCTGATACCTGCCAAGAAGATAACGAAAATACCGGAAGCGGCAATCAGAATCGACGTACCTAAATCAGGCTGTTTTGCGATAAGAATAGTCGGTAAACACACCATAATTAGCGCTACAATCAACGTCTTGAAGGTTGGAGGAAGTGGTTGGCGGCCGATGTAACGCGCGACCATTAATGGCACCGCGAGTTTGAGAAGTTCGGAAGGTTGGAATCGAACGAAGCCAAGGTTTAGCCAGCGCTGAGCACCTTTGGAGGCTTCACCAAAGAACAACACGCCAAACAGCAGCACCACACCACCAACAAACATCAATGGGGCGAGGCTTTCATAGGTTCTGGGCGAGATTTGCGCCAGAACGATCATCACAACCAAAGACAGCACCATACGCATTGCTTGGCGATCCATCATCGCCAAACTTTGACCACTTGCGCTGTACATAATAACTAGGCCAAAGCCCATCAATGCAAATATGCCGAGCAATAACGGCAAGTCGATATGGAAGCGTTCAAACAGGGCGCGGTTTTTACCTGTAGAGGGATCCATTTTCATTACTGCGTTACCTCTTCTTTCGCGTTGTTTTGCTCTTCATCAGGTTCTATTTTTTCAGGGCCGATAATCACTCGGTCGAAGATCTTTCTCGCGACTGGTGCACCGTTACTGGAACCACCACCGGCGTTTTCTAGTACTACTGATACCACAACTTCAGGGTCTTCAAATGGGGCAAAGCCAGTGAACAAGGCGTGGTCGCGTAAGTGTTCGGCGACTTCATCTGCGTTGTACTCTTCGTCTTCGCCAAGGCCAAATACCTGAGCCGTACCAGACTTACCTGCGGTTTGATAATCCATGTTGTAAAAAGAGCGACGAGCGGTGCCTTTCGTGCCATGGTTTACTAAACGCATGCCTTCTTTCGCCATATTCCAGTACTTGTCTGGCACATTTTGAATCGGTGGGTAGGTGACGTATTCCGAATTTTCTTGCTCTTCGAAATCACCGCCGTTATCTATGGTGGCTTTCAATAAGTGAGGAGCGGTCACAGCGCCTTCGTTGACCAGTACTGAGGTTGCTTTGGCAATCTGCATAGGCGTTGCTGTCCAGTAACCCTGACCGATACCAACCGGAATCGTGTCACCCTTGTACCAAGGCGTTTTATGACGAGCCATCTTCCACTCACGAGTCGGCATGTTGGCCTTACTTTCTTCGTAAATATCGATGCCCGTGTAGTCACCAAAACCAAACATCATCATCCAATTCGAGATGCGGTCGATGCCCATGTCATAAGCAACTTGGTAGAAGAAGGTATCTACGGACTCTTCAATCGATTTAATGATATCAACTCGGCCATGGCCCCATCGTAACCAGTCACGGAATGGACGAGTGTCTGAATTTGGAATGCGCCAGTAACCCGGGTCATTACGCGTTGTTTTTGGTGTGATAACACCTTCTTCCAGCGCTGCCACTGCCATAAATGGCTTGATAGTTGAGGCTGGTGGATAGATACCTAGCGTCGTTCGGTTGACCAATGGACGATTCTTATCGTTCAGTAGAGCGCGGTATGCTTTGCCAGAAATACCGTGAACGAAAGCGTTCGGGTCGTAACTTGGGCTCGATACCATCGCAAGTATGCCGTTGTCTCTTGGATCAAGTACGACAGCACTGCCACGTCGACCATCAAGCAGTTGGTGTACGTAGAGCTGTAGGTTAATATCAAGGTTCAATACAATGTCTTTACCCGGGATCGGTGGCACGTACTTTAAGGTGCGGATCACGCGGCCACGACTGTTGACTTCAACTTCTTGATAGCCCGCAGTTCCGTGCAATAAATCCTCGTAGTACTTTTCAATACCTAGCTTACCGATGTCACGAGTCGCTTGGTAGTTGGCATCTTTCTCTTCACGGATCAGACGTTGCATATCGCGATCGTTAATGCGTGATACGTAGCCGATAACGTGGGTGAGAACTTCACTGAATGGGTAATAGCGTTTCAGTGTTGCGCTGATTTCCACACCTGGGAATCGGTATTGATTTACCGAGAAGATAGCCACTTGGCTTTCATCTAATTGAGTCAGCAACGGTACCGATTTGAAGCGGCGAGTACGCTTGCGTTCACGATGAAAACGCTCGACCTGTTCTGGCGTGATCTCAAGGATGGTTTGCAGCTCTTCGATCGTACCATCAATGTCTTTGGTTTTTTCTGGAGTCAGTTCCAGGTTGAAGACAGGGCGGTTTTCAGCGAGCAAAATACCGTTGCGGTCATAGATAAGACCACGGTTAGGTGCAATTGGCACCACTTTGATGCGGTTGTCGTTAGAACGGGTTTGGTAGTCTTGGAACTGGTTCACCTGAATGTTGTACATGTTGGCGACCAGCAGGCCCATCAAAATGACGATACCCAGAAAAGCAAAAATAGCGCGACTAGAAAATAGGCGCGCTTCTGCTTGGTAATCTCGAATTTGACTGCGGCGTTTACGAATCATTAACGCTTGTCTCTACAGCTTAGTAGCGATTATTCGCGGTGGTAAGGGTGGTTAGCAGTGATGCTCCACGCTCGGTATAAACTTTCCGCCATCACGATACGCACAAGTGGGTGCGGTAGCGTCAGGGCTGACAGTGACCAACTTTGGTCTGCTGCGGCTTTACATGTTGGAGCCAAACCTTCAGGGCCACCGATCAGAATCGATACGTCACGTCCATCGAGTTTCCACGCTTCCAATTGTTCTGCCAGTTGTGGGGTGTCCCACTTTTTGCCCGGGATATCTAGGGTGACAATACGCGCACCTTTCGGTACGGCTGCCAACATCGCTTCGCCTTCTTTTTGCAAGATACGCGCGATGTCTGCATTTTTGCCGCGTTTGCCCGCAGGGATTTCAACCAACTCGAGTGGCATATCATGTGGGAAACGACGACGGTATTCTTGAAAACCTTCTTCGACCCATTTTGGCATTTTTGTGCCGACGGCAATTAGTTGAATTTTCAAACGATTAACCCCAGAGTTTTTCTAGTTGGTAAAGCTCGCGGTGCTCTTCTTGCATCACGTGAAGCATTGCGTCACCCATGTCTAGGACAACCCATTCACCTTCATTTTCGCCTTCCATACCTAGCGGCTCTAGACCTGCTTTCTTCACTTCAGATGCGACGTGATCAGCGATAGATGAAACGTGACGCTTAGACGTACCAGTACAAATGATCATGTAATCTGTCACGCTTGATTTGCCTTCTACATCTAGAATAACAATCTCTTCCGCTTTCATGTCGTCGGCTTTATCGGCTAAAAAGTCTTTAAGTTCTTCGCGAAGCACTCGGTTTTCCTCGGTATTTTCTTTTCTGTCTGTGGGCGTTTTGAATGATGGTTATCAAAACTGGTCGCGCACTATATCACGCTTTGAATTTTAAATTGCCAGCTTAATATCAGGAGAGCAGGTTTCTAAGCTCAACTGGTGGATCGTTGGCCACACAGATTCATCATATTGGGTTTTGGCTTTTATCTCGGCGTGTGCCAAAAGAGACAAAAGTGCACAAATTCGTGAGGCTGACAGACGAGTCAGCGCAGCATTGTAGAGTGGGCGTTTGTTTTGCCACACTCGATGCTTTTCAAACACCTGACTCATGCCCATTTGGGTCAAGTCGCGGTGCATATTCAGTAGTTGGTTGAACTCTTTTTGGACACTACGGATTAGAATAACGGCTTCTGCGCCTTCTGCTTCCAGTTGGCGCAGAATGCGTTGGGCACGGTTGCCTTTGCCAGCAAGCAGAGCATCAATCCAGTGGAACGTTGTAAAGTGGTTGTGGCGACTCAGAGCCTCCTCTAAGCGTACAACGGTCAGTTCACCATCAGGATAGAGTAGAGCAAGTTTCTCTAAACTTTGCGATAGCGCGAACAAATTACCTTCGTGCCACTGTGCCAACATTTGCAGTGATTGTTGATCAGCTTTTAGTCCTAAAGCTCGGCAACGTGCTTGCACAAACATAGGCAGACGCTGTAAATCTGGCGTTAAACAGCTTACCCAATCGCCTTTGCCGCTCAGAGCTTTAAACCACTTTGCGTTCTCTTGCGCTTTGGTCAGCTTGCTACCCACAACCACAAGCATGATGTCGTCATGCAGCATTTCGCATAGGTTGACCAGCTCTTTACTGATCGCTGCGTTAGCTCCTGCCTCTGGCAACTCCAGTTCAATGAGCTGACGGCTAGAGAATAGGCTGAGCGCTTGGAAGCAGTCGTAAACTTGATTCCAATCTAAGCTGGCATCGACAGCAAAACGGTGTCTTTCTTCAAAGCCTTGTTGACGAGCCATGTTTTGGATCGTTTGACGGCTTTCTTGAATCAACAGAGGTTCATTACCAAAGATCAGGTAAACCTGCTTAATGTGTTTCGCTAGATGGTCAGCCAGCTTGTCGGCAAAAATTCGCATTCTGATTAAGAGTTTGTATTCGTAGAGTTAGCGTTTGTCGCTTCAGGAGAAACGTGGCCTTGTTCGTATTCCGCTCGAACACGACCTAGCTGACGCATCATTTGGCTCGCCGCTTGTTGACGCATTTCGTCTTCGATAACGTCACGTTCTACCGATTTTGCTAGTGCAGTTAGCGGGTTGTCTAGGTAGTTACGGTTTACCGTTGTCGTAAAGTCTTTTGCGCCGAAGCCTGGAATGGTCACGCGGTATTTCACTACGTAAGTCAGTTCTTTTTCTGCCGCACGGCTGTTTTGGTACAGAGATAGTGTGCGCTCGTCGATGGTTGCTTCAATGAGATGCAGGTTTGGTGTGTTCGAAGATGGTTGAACCAAGTCGACTTTATTCAATTCAAGTTGATCGCGGATGTAGCGCGTAAGTGGGCTGTATTCATCGTAGCTTGTGAAAGACATTGTGTGCAGTTCTTCCGGAACGGAGTACTCACCACGAAGGTGAAAACCACAGGCAGAAAGAAGCCCCGCTAATACCAATACCACTGGTAGTTTAATCAAAGAGAAAAAGCGCATTGATTGTATTCATCCTAAATTGAAGGGGTTATTTACCTTAAACCACTCGACGTGAATGGTTTGAGGTAAATAAACAGGGTGATGACTCACCCTGTTAAAAGACTCATGCCGAACGAATAAGTTCGCTCGGCGTTGAGTTTTTGCAAGCTGCGTTTCGTTAATAGCGAGAGGCTAGTTTGCAACGATGTTCAATAGTTTACCTGGTACGTAAATGACTTTACGGATAGTTAGGCCATCTAGGAACTTCTTCGCGTTCTCATCGTTTAGACCAAGCTCACGAACTTGCTCTTCTGAAGCGTCAGCAGCAACAATTAGTTTCGCACGTAGCTTACCGTTGATCATTACAACGATAGTCTTCTCGTCTTCAACCAGTGCTTTCTCGTCAAACGTTGGCCAAACTGCGTTATCGATGTCTGATTCACCTAGCGCAGTCCATAGCTCGTATGAGATGTGCGGAGTGATTGGGTAAAGCATTGCAACTACGGCTTTAAGTGCTTCATCAAGGATCGCACGATCTTGTGCTGACTCTTGAGGCGCTTTCGCAAGCTTGTTCATCAGTTCCATGATAGCGGCAATCGCAGTGTTGAATGTTTGACGACGAGCGATATCGTCAGTCACTTTTGCGATAGTCTTATGAACGTCGCGACGTAGCGCTTTTTGGTCACCAGAAAGTGCAGCTGTATCAACAGACTCAGCAGCGCCTTTTGAAGCGTGAGTGCGAACCAGTTTCCAAACACGTTTCAGGAAGCGGTTAGCACCTTCTACGCCAGATTCTTGCCACTCAAGTGTCATGTCCGCTGGTGAAGCAAACATCATGAATAGACGTACTGTGTCAGCACCGTACTTGTCTACCATCTCTTGTGGGTCGATGCCGTTGTTCTTCGACTTAGACATCTTAATCATGCCTGAGTGTTCAACGTTGCGACCTTCATTGTCCGTAGCAGAAGTGATGCGACCTTTACCGTCACGCTCAACTTTAACGTCAGTTGGAGCAACCCACTCTTTACCACCTTTCTCGTTCTCAAAGTAGAACGCATCTGCTAGTACCATGCCTTGACACAGTAGTTGCTTGAACGGTTCGTCAGAAGTAACGTAGCCCGCATCACGTAGCAGTTTGTGGAAGAAGCGAGAGTACAATAGGTGCATACAAGCGTGCTCGATACCACCGATGTACTGGTCTACTGGTAGCCAGTAGTTTGCTTTTTCTGGATCTAGGATGTCGTCAGCTTGTGGTGAACAGTAACGTGCGTAGTACCAAGAAGACTCCATGAACGTATCGAACGTGTCAGTCTCACGTAGAGCAGGTTCGCCGTTGAAGGTTGTCTTCGCCCATTCTTTGTCTGCTTTGATTGGGCTTGTTACGCCATCCATTACCACGTCTTCTGGAAGAATGACTGGTAGTTGGTCAGCGGGTACTGGGTGAACTTCACCGTCTTCAGTGGTTACCATTGGGATTGGCGCACCCCAGTAACGTTGACGAGATACACCCCAGTCACGTAGACGGAAGTTTACTGTCTTCGTGCCTTTGCCTTCTGTTTCTAGTTTCGCTGCGATTGCATCGAATGCCGCTTGGAATTCTAGACCGTCAAATTCACCTGAATCGAACAGTACACCTTTCTCTGTGTATGCCGCTTCAGAAACGTCTAGATCGCTGCCATCAACTGGCTTGATAACAGGCACGATATCTAGACCGTACTTAGTTGCGAATTCGAAGTCACGTTGGTCGTGTGCAGGTACTGCCATTACAGCGCCTGTACCGTAGTCCATCAATACGAAGTTTGCTACGTAAACAGGAACTTCACGGCCGTTCAATGGGTGAATAGCAGTAAGGCCTGTTGCCATACCTTTCTTCTCCATTGTCGCCAATTCAGCTTCTGCTACTTTAGTGTTCTTACACTCTTCGATGAACGCTGCTAGTTCTGGGTTGTTCTCTGCTGCGATAGCCGCTAAAGGGTGACCTGCTGCGATACCAACGTAAGTCACACCCATTAGTGTGTCTGGACGTGTTGTGTAAACTTCTAGGTCTTGTTGACCTTTCACTTCAAACTTAAGCTCAACACCTTCAGAACGACCGATCCAGTTGCGCTGCATGGTTTTCACCATTTCTGGCCAACCTTCAAGTTTGTCTAGATCGTCTAGCAGCTCTTGAGCGTATTCTGTGATCTTGATGAACCACTGAGGAATTTCTTTTTGCTCTACTGGAGTGTCACAACGCCAGCAGCAGCCGTCTTCAACCTGCTCGTTTGCAAGAACAGTTTGGTCGTTTGGACACCAGTTAACAGAAGAAGTCTTTTTGTAAACCAGACCTTTCTCGTAAAGCTTAGTGAAGAACTCTTGTTCCCAACGGTAGTACTCAGGTGTACATGTTGCGAATTCACGGTTCCAATCGTAACCAAAGCCAAGAAGCTTAAGTTGGTTCTTCATGTATTCGATGTTTTCGTAAGTCCAAGGTGCAGGCGCGGTGTTGTTTTTAACCGCTGCGTTTTCTGCAGGTAGACCAAACGCATCCCAACCGATTGGTTGCATTACGTTTTTGCCTTGTAGGCGTTGGAAACGAGATACTACGTCACCGATGGTGTAGTTGCGCACGTGACCCATGTGCAGTCGGCCACTTGGGTATGGGAACATGGATAGACAGTAGAATTTTTCTTTGTTTGGGTCTTCACTTACAACAAAGGTCTTGTTGTCATCCCAGTGCTTTTGAACTTTCTGTTCAAGGTCTTGTGGATTGTATTGTTCTTGCATCGATGGTATCCGGTTATCTTGGAATTTGTGAGTTCGGTTAGAACAGACTTAAATAGATCGTCATAGAATACCTAAAGCTAGGGATCACAACAATAGCCAATCTATACCCATGCGCCTTGAAGTGACGCTTGGTAGTGGAAAGATGGAGGTCAGTTATGCCTAAACGTAAAGCAGGTTATGAGGAAATGCTCGAGGATGTGATTGAAACCTTGAAGCACAGTCCGGATGAAGTTAACAAAGTATTCGAAACGTCGGGCAAAGTGGTGGATGCTGCCAACGACATGACCAAAGACGAACTCTCACTGATATCCGCTTATGTAAAAGCAGATTTAAAAGAGTTCTCCGACAACTATGAAGAAGGTAAGAGTGGGCCTTTTTATCTCACGATTGCTGATTCAATTTGGCAAGGTCTGCTCGATATTACCGATCGAACCAAAGTGGAATGGGTCGAGCTATTTGATGATTTGGAGCATCAAGGGCTTTATGAAGCGGGTGAGGTGATTGGCCTTGGTACTTTAGTTTGTGACGAGTGTGGTCATAAGACGACGTATAATCACCCAACCGTGATCATTCCATGTATCAAGTGCAATCACACAGGATTTAGTCGTCAGTCACTCAAGCCATAGCGTTTGTAGTCGAAAGAACAAAGAATAAAAAAAGAGGCCCTAGAGCCTCTTTTTTTGCGTTTATGACTTTTTCTTGGTTCATCGCGGCTTTCCGGGGAAAGCCGCTTTTATCTTTAAGAAGAAGTAATCAGTATCTCGATAGCCATATCCCATCCGCTTAATTAACTTTATCTTGTTATTTATCCCTTCAAGCGTACAGGTATTCAGCGGGTAGCTTGCTGAAGCAGTGATCCCATGAAGGTATGGACGGAGCTTTCGAGCGAACTCTTTGAGCGGCTTAATTCCACTCTCATTCACTTGTCCCAACCATACCTGCCACAGGTTTTTAGCCTGAAGTTCAGAGCCGCAACGCCATAGCTCTTTTAATTGCGCACCCAGTAAGTAGGTTGTCATCAAGTCCTGATTCATATTCAATATTTCTGTGAGGTAGCTTTCCTGTTGTGTATTTAAATTATCCTTATTTTTCAATAATACCCAGCGCGAACGCTTGACCCATTGCCTTGCTTTTTTATCCTGTTTTAGCTTATTGGCTTGGTCGACTCTGACTCTATCCATCACTTCACGACCGAACTTAGCAACAACGTGGAACAAGTCATAAACGACACGGGCATTTGGGCAATGCTCTTGGACTTCAAGGTCAAAAGCCGTATTCATATCCATTGCTACTGCTTCGATATTTTTTCCGTGCTCGCCTAATTGTTCAAAGAACGGTCGAATATCCTTGCGGCTACGACCTAGCCCTATCCAGATAACCTGATGACTTTTCGCATCTGCAATGACCGTCGCATAGCGGTGTCCTTTAAAAATGGCGAACTCGTCCATGACGAGTTGCCTTAATTCACCCCATTCAACTTGCGGTACTACTTGTTGAAGCCGACGCTTATCTATCTCTTTGATTGTGTGCCAATGAACGCCTGTCACTTGGGCTATATGCTTAATAGGTAGCAGAGGTAACAACTGTTCTATATAGCTTCGTAGGCGGTTAGTGATACGAGCATAAGGCTCTAACCAAGATAGTTGTTCTGTTTTAATGCCGCAGTGGCTGCACTTGATGCGTCGGGTTTGAACGGACAGTTCAACGGGAGCTCCTAGCAGTGTGGCTTCCTTCACGTTACGCCATTGATACTCATGTATGGCTTGAGCTTTAAGCCCGCACGGACACCTAGCGATAGAGTTAGGTTTGAGAGTGAGCTTTATTAATGATGGCGTCTGATGAGACTTTACTATATGAAAGCCTTCCCAGAATGAAGATAGGAAAGTATGATTCGACATGAAAACGGTAGTTTGTGTAGGTTTTGTTTGGCGATAAAACTCTATCACTTACTACCGTTTTTGTTTTCAGTTCCCGCTTATCCGCGATGAACCTTTTTCTTTCTTGGTAACCACCAAGCAAGCAGCAAGCTCAGCGCCGACCAAATGTACAGCGGCCAAGTGCCTACGACGCGGTATGGTGTTTGTCCATCAGTTGGAACAAGTTCTGCACGAAGTACGGCAGTTTCAAACTGAGGGATCTGTTCAATCACCTTGCCTTTGTGGTCTGTTACTGCGGTTACGCCATTGTTGGTAGAGCGAATAAGTGGCTTACCAAGCTCAAGGGCACGCATACGCGCGATTTCCATGTGTTGCAATGGACCAATCGAATGACCAAACCACGCGTCGTTAGACAGCGTTAGGATGAAATCAGTATCGTCAGTGACGTTTTGGCGTACTTGTTCGCTGAAGATGATCTCGTAGCATAGTGCTGGGTCCATATGCTTACCGTTCGCCACGATGTTTGGCTGAACAAAGTCACCACGGCTGAACGATGACATCGGTAAGTTGAAGAATGGTGCTAGTGGACGCAGTACATCTTCAAACGGCACAAACTCACCAAATGGTAATAGGTGGTGTTTGTGGTAGCGCTTATCCATATCAAAGCTGTAGTCGCCGTATGGATTCACACCCAGCGATAGAATGCTGTTGTAGAACTGGCCGTCTTCACCTTGGTTCACGACACCGGTAATGATGGCACTATTGTTCATCTTCGCGGCGGCATCGATGTTTCTTAGGAAAGATGGTACTTCGATTTCAAACGCAGGAATGGCAGCCTCTGGCCATACAATGATGTCCGCATCCCAGTTTTCACGAGTCAGGTCTGCGTACTTCATGATGGTTGGCCAACGTTGACTCGGTAGCCATTTTAGATTTTGGTCAACGTTGCCTTGGATCAGAGCCACTTTGGTGGTGTCTTCAACACGAGGGGTTACCCAGTCGTATTGGCGAATACCAAAGCCTGCACTTAATAGCACCGCAGGGATGACGATCATCAACCACTGTTTGTGAACCCAAGCGTAAGCGAGCGCACCGGCACTGATCATAATGAATAGCGTTAGAAGCTCTACACCACCGATAGGGGCGAAGCTTGCGAAAGGCGCGTCGATTTGGCTGTAGCCAAGCCATAGCCAAGGGAATCCCGTCATCACCCAACCACGCAGCCAATCAGTAACTAGCCATAACGCTGGAGCTGCCAGAAGGGCTTTGCTTATTGTGAATTCAGGGAAGAACTTATTGCTGAGCCAAGCAAACAGGCCGGTGTAAACCGACAGGTAAGCGATCAGTAGACCCATTAGGAAGACGTTTGCAATCAGCGGCATACCGCCAAAGCCAGCAATGCTGACGTAAACCCAACTTACACCCGTGGCGAATTGTCCTAAACCCCATGCATAACCGATCCACAGCGCACGCTTAGGTGACTGGTTTGCAAGAAGAATAAGTAGGATAGCAGGGCTTAGTATGGCGATTGGCCATAACTGGTAAGGGGCAAATGCTAGGGTAGTGGAGGCGCCAACAAAAGCGGCCACTAAGGGCCGCTTGAGGCGATGAAAGAGTACATTCATCATTATATTTTTCTGATATTCCCGTTGTTAGGGTATCGCGTTACTCTTGAGTGGCTTCAACCAGCGTTTCTTCGTCTGGAATCGTCACTTGTAGTTGAATGACACGACGGTTGTCGGCAGCCGTTACTTTGAAGCTGTATGCATCAATTTCTACGACTTCGCCACGCGATGGTAGGTGACCAAAAGCAGTCATTACCATGCCGCCAACGGTATCCACTTCTTCATCGCTGAAGTTGGTACCGAATGTCTCATTAAACTCTTCAATGGTTGTAAGAGCTCTGACAGCAAACGTGTGTTTGCTTAGCTTACGGATATCGGTTTCTTCATCGTCATCGAACTCATCTTCAATATCCCCTACGATTTCTTCAAGGATATCTTCGATAGTCACTAGACCAGAAACGCCACCGAATTCATCGACAACAATCGCCATGTGATAACGTTCTTCACGGAACTCTTTCAACAGACGGTCGACACGTTTACTTTCCGGTACAACCACTGCTTGTCGAATTACTTCTTCGATATCAAATGGGTTACTGCCTGAGCCCAAGTATTTGAGTAAGTCCTTCGCTAGTAGAATGCCTTCCACATGGTCTTTATCTTCGCTGATCACAGGGTAGCGAGAGTGTTGAGCATCAGTAATTAGCGCGATCAAAGTATCAAGATCGTCTGTGCGCTCAACGGTAACCATTTGCGAACGCGGGATCATGATGTCACGCACGCGCATTTCGGAGATTTCCATAACACCTTCAAGCATGTCTCGGGTGTCGTGGTCAATCAGGTCATTAATTTCAGAGTCGCGGATTACATCTACAAGCTCTTGGCGGTCTTTTGGTTCGCCTTGAAATAGTTGACCTAGACGTTCAAAGAAGGACTTTCTACTCGGACCTTCTGCCTTTTCTTTCTTGCCTTCATTAGAAGAGGGAGAATTATCTTCGTTCATTGTTTCTCAATTAAGTAACGCTATCAGATGTGTGATAGCTCACATAGAAAGACGAGCACGAGATGGTTATCTGGGTGGTTCGCCTTTCCCTGTCGAGCAACCAAAGTTACTCTTTTTCAGCAATATACGGGTCTTCGTAACCCATACCTTGCATGATTTCTGTCTCGAGGGATTCCATCTCTTCAGCTTCATCATCCTCGATATGGTCATAACCTAGCAGATGCAAGCTGCCATGTACAACCATATGCGCCCAATGTGCTAGTAGAGGCTTGTTCTGCTCTACTGCCTCTTTTTCAACAACTTGGCGACAGATAATCAAATCGCCCAGTAGATCCATCTCCATACCTGGTGGTACTTCGAATGGGAAAGACAGCACATTAGTCGGCTTATCTTTACCACGGTATTCGTGGTTTAGCTCGTGACTTTCTTGCTCGTCGACAATACGAATCGTCAGTTCCGCTTGTGGTTGGAAAAGAGGAATAGTCTTATCTAGCCACAATTGGAAATCTTGCTCAGAAGGCAAGCCTTCTTCATTTTCGACTGCCAGTTGCAAATCAAGTTCAATTGCCATGGTTATTCCTTAGTCGCCGCGACTTGTGCGCTCAGTTCTGCTTTTGCTGCTTCTAGCAGTTTGGCATCACGTTCTTCACGACGGCGTTTTTCAAACTCTTTACGTTCTTTCTGGTCTTGCGCTTCCCACTTCTCATAAGCGTTAACGATACGAGCAACCACTGGGTGGCGCACTACGTCGTCAGCTTGGAAGAAGTTAAAGCTGATGTCATCAACTTCGCTCAGTACTTCAATTGCATGACGAAGACCAGATTTTGCACCACGAGGCAAGTCAATCTGAGTGACGTCACCGGTGATAACTGCACGAGAGTTGAAGCCGATACGCGTTAGGAACATCTTCATCTGCTCGACGGTGGTGTTTTGGCTCTCATCAAGAATGATGAAGGCGTCGTTTAGAGTACGACCACGCATGTAAGCAAGAGGTGCTACCTCAATCACGTTACGCTCAATCAGCTTTTCTACGCGCTCAAAGCCCAGCATTTCAAATAGGGCATCGTACAGAGGACGTAGGTAAGGGTCGACTTTCTGGCTCAAATCACCAGGTAGGAAACCCAGTTTCTCGCCCGCTTCAACCGCAGGACGAGTAAGTAGAATACGACGGATCTCTTGGCGCTCTAGTGCGTCAACGGCTGCTGCAACCGCTAGGTAAGTTTTACCTGTACCTGCAGGACCGATACCGAAAGTGATATCGTGTGTCACCATGTTCATCAAGTATTGTCCCTGATTTGGTGTACGAGGCTTGATCACGCCTTTCTTGGTTTTTACGAAGACTTCTTTACCGTGTTCGATGTTCGACTCGGTATTTTGCTCCAACACACCTGATTCTTTGATCGCCAGATGGATCTGCTCTGGTTCGATATCAGGCGTTTCGCCGCGGACAGGAGCGGTGTCTACATAAAGGGTTTTCAGAATATCCAGCGCAGCTGCTGTGGTATGAGGTTTACCGACAATGGTGAAAAGGTCGCTACGGTGGTTAATTTCAACGCCTAGACGACGTTCTAAATGCTTGATGTTGTCATCGAATGGACCGCACAGGCTTGCTAGTCGGCGGTTGTCTGAAGGTTCTAGATTGATTTCTAGCGTTACGATTTTATTGCTCAATGTTGCCTCTCATTTTATGCCATTTAACGAGAGCCTGACAACGACCAGGCTCTCAATGGCTATTTGTACGAGCTTATGGCGTAAAAGTAGCTACACCTAGCTCATCTTCGCGACGCGTTTTCGCCATCATTTGCGTTGGTGAAATCACGCTACGAAGGTCCATGTCTTTTTCTGTACGTACTAGCTCACCACGCAGTGAGTTAGCAAATACATCCGTAATCTTCACGTCAACGAACTGACCGATTAGGTCTGCGCTACCTTCAAAGTTTACTACACGGTTGTTTTCTGTACGAGCACGAAGCTCCATTAGGTTCTTCTTAGAAGGACCTTCAACCAGAACGCGTTGCTCAGTGCCTAGCATTAGGCGAGAGTAGCGCATTGCTTGTGCGTTTACGGTTTGTTGTAGCTCGTATAGACGCTCTTTCTTCACTTGCTCTGATAGGTCACAAGGGTAATCTGCCGCTGGCGTACCTGGACGTGGAGAGAAGATGAAGCTGAAGCTCATGTCAAAGTCTACGTCTTTGATTAGCTTCATTGTGTCTTGGAAATCTTTGTCTGTTTCACCAGGGAAACCAACGATAAAGTCTGAACTGATTTGGATATCAGGACGTGCTTTACGCAGTTTACGGATGATCGACTTGTACTCAATCCCAGTGTGAGGACGTTTCATCATAGTCAGCACTCGGTCACTACCACTTTGTACTGGTAGGTGAAGGAAGCTCACTAGCTCAGGTGTGTCTTCATATACTGCGATGATGTCGTCAGTAAACTCTAATGGGTGGCTTGTTGTAAAGCGGATACGATCAATACCATCGATAGACGCAACCAAACGAAGCAGTTCTGCAAATGAACAGATTTCACCGTCGTGCATAGGACCACGGTACGCGTTTACGTTTTGACCCAGTAGGTTTACTTCACGTACGCCTTGATCTGCTAGCTGTGCGATTTCGAACAGTACGTCATCCATTGGACGGCTCACTTCTTCACCACGAGTGTATGGTACTACACAGTAAGTACAGTACTTAGAACAGCCTTCCATGATAGAAACGAATGCCGTTGCACCTTCAGCACGAGGCTCAGGTAAACGGTCGAACTTTTCGATTTCTGGGAATGAAATGTCCATTACTGGTGCTTCATCCGATTGAGATTGTTTGATCATCTCAGGAAGACGGTGAAGAGTTTGTGGACCAAAAATCACATCAACGTATGGAGCACGCTGACGGATGTGATCACCTTCTTGAGTTGCTACACAACCACCTACGCCGATAACTACGCCAGGCTTTTTATCTTTTAGTGTCTTCCAACGGCCAAGCTGGTGGAAAACTTTCTCTTGCGCTTTTTCACGGATCGAACAGGTGTTAAGTAGAAGTACGTCTGCTTCCTCTGGCTCTTCGGTCAGCTCATAGCCGTTTGCAGCATTAAGCAGGTCGGCCATTTTTGATGAATCGTATTCGTTCATCTGGCAGCCCCAGGTTTTAATTAGCAGTTTCTTACTCATCTCACTTTCGCTCGTTCAGTTGTTCTTAAATCGGAGAGCTATTGCTCAAATTATAGCCGCCATCTCGGCGGTAAGCGGCGTATTGTACTGCTTTAAAAAGCACCTGACTAGTGATCTGACAAATTCTCTGCAAACCCTGATGAAATCTAGTTTTTTGCCCTATATACAGCAAGGTTTTTTGTTAAACAATTTTGTAAAAATAGCCATGGAACGTACAATTAAAAAACGCCAATTAATCAATATGATGAAGAGCAAAAAATGAACAAGTATGACATCGCCGTAATCGGTGGCGGCATGGTCGGGGCAGCGGTGGCTGTTGGCTTTGCCAAGCAAGGTAGAAGCGTTGTAGTGGTAGAAGGTGCAGAGCCAAAGGCGTTTGAGGCTTCTCAAGCGTTGGATATTCGCGTTTCTGCGATTTCTCATCAGTCAGTGAAGTTACTTGATTCATTAGGTGCATGGTCAGCAATTGAGAGTATGCGAGTATGTCCTTATCGCCGTTTGGAAACGTGGGAACACCCAGAGTGCCGTACTCGTTTTCACTCTGATGAACTGTCATTGGAGCAGTTAGGATACATTGTTGAAAACCGCCTAATCCAACTAGGCCTTTGGCAAACTTTCGCACAATACGACAACCTAACGGTGATGTGCCCAGAGCGATTGAAAGACATCGAATTTGCTGAGGTAAACCGTGTAACGCTAGAAAGTGGCGAGCAGTTTGAAGCTAGCTGGGTGATTGGTGCCGATGGCGCGAACTCAAAAGTTCGTCAATTGGCGGGTATTGGCGTAACCGCATGGGATTACCGTCAACACTGCATGCTGATCAACGTAAAAACTGAATTTCCTCAACAAGACATCACTTGGCAGCAATTCACTCCGTCAGGACCACGCTCGTTCTTGCCACTATGCTCATTAACTGAAGATGGCAAAGAAGTAGGGCAGGGCTCGCTGGTGTGGTATGACTCGCCAAAACGCATTAAGCAATTGTGTGCGATGACCAAACCTCAGCTAAAAGAAGAGATCCTACGTCATTTCCCTGCTGAATTGGGTGATATCGATGTTTTACAGTTTGGTTCATTCCCACTGACTCGCCGTCATGCTCAAAGTTATTCAAACAAGCATTGCGTGTTAGTTGGCGATTCTGCTCATACAATTAACCCACTTGCTGGGCAAGGCGTGAATCTTGGCTTCAAGGATGTTGATGTCCTGCTTTCAGTGACGGATCAGCAAGAGCAACTTAATGATTCATTACTCGCCAAGTATGAGCGCTCGCGTCGACCAGATAACTTGCTAATGCAAACTGGCATGGATGTGTTCTACAAAGGCTTTAGTAATGATTTGGGTCCATTGAAGTTCGCTCGCAATGCGGCATTAAAGTTGGCGGAAAATTCAGGGCCGATCAAAGCACAAGTATTGAAGTACGCATTGGGTATGTAAGTCTGGATACCGTTAAGCGTCAGGTAGAAAAGCAATAGATAGAAAAAAAGCGAGCCATGAGCTCGCTTTTTTAATTCGATAAATCAGTGATCTACCGAGTCCAGAATCGGAAAAAAGAAAAAACCCAGCAAATTAATGCTGGGTTTTTCAATCATGGTGCGGTCGGAGAGACTTGAACTCTCACACCTTGCGGCGCCAGAACCTAAATCTGGTGCGTCTACCAATTCCGCCACGACCGCATCGTATTTTTTAGTCACCAAGGTAATTGGTATAACCTTAACAACGTTTTGTAATGGCAGGGCTACCTGGATTCGAACCAGGGAATGGCGGCATCAAAAGCCGCTGCCTTACCGCTTGGCGATAGCCCTACAGGTCTTAGTCTTTCAACTAAGTGCTTTCCACTTAAGGAAAGTATGGTGCGGTCGGAGAGACTTGAACTCTCACACCTTGCGGCGCCAGAACCTAAATCTGGTGCGTCTACCAATTCCGCCACGACCGCATCGTATTTTTTAGTCACTAAGGTAATTGGTATAACCTTAACAACGTTTTGTAATGGCAGGGCTACCTGGATTCGAACCAGGGAATGGCGGCATCAAAAGCCGCTGCCTTACCGCTTGGCGATAGCCCTACAGGTCTTAGTCTTTCAGCTAAGTGCTTTCCATTTAAGGAAAGTTATGGTGCGGTCGGAGAGACTTGAACTCTCACACCTTGCGGCGCCAGAACCTAAATCTGGTGCGTCTACCAATTCCGCCACGACCGCGCTTTAACGCTTCTGATCAATAGTCTTAAGTATAAACTATTTATCTAAATAAATGGTGGCTACGACGGGATTCGAACCTGTGACCCCATCATTATGAGTGATGTGCTCTAACCAGCTGAGCTACGTAGCCAACAATATGTTTTTAATTAAGATGGTGCGGTCGGAGAGACTTGAACTCTCACACCTTGCGGCGCCAGAACCTAAATCTGGTGCGTCTACCAATTCCGCCACGACCGCATCTTAATTGTTGTTATCGAGAGAATTGGTAAAACCTCAATAACGTCCCTTTAAAGGGAGAATAATGGCAGGTCTACCTGGATTCGAACCAGGGAATGGCGGCATCAAAAGCCGCTGCCTTACCGCTTGGCGATAGACCTACGGGCGATAGTCAAAAGACATATCAAATTAGAAAAGTATGGTGCGGTCGGAGAGACTTGAACTCTCACACCTTGCGGCGCCAGAACCTAAATCTGGTGCGTCTACCAATTCCGCCACGACCGCGACTTTTCTAAATCATCTAGGAAATTGGTAAAACCTAGACAATAAAATAAATGGTGGCTACGACGGGATTCGAACCTGTGACCCCATCATTATGAGTGATGTGCTCTAACCAGCTGAGCTACGTAGCCAACAATATGTTTTAACAACATATGTATTCTTTTAATTAAGATGGTGCGGTCGGAGAGACTTGAACTCTCACACCTTGCGGCGCCAGAACCTAAATCTGGTGCGTCTACCAATTCCGCCACGACCGCGTCTTAATTGTTGTTATCGAGAGAATTGGTAAAACCTCAATAACGTCCCTTTAAAGGGAAAATATGGCAGGGCTACCTGGATTCGAACCAGGGAATGGCGGCATCAAAAGCCGCTGCCTTACCGCTTGGCGATAGCCCTACATTGCTCTAATAAAAGAGACTTTAATCATGGTGCGGTCGGAGAGACTTGAACTCTCACACCTTGCGGCGCCAGAACCTAAATCTGGTGCGTCTACCAATTCCGCCACGACCGCATAACTACTGAGTAAACTCAATAATTAAAATAGTGGCAGGTCTACCTGGATTCGAACCAGGGAATGGCGGCATCAAAAGCCGCTGCCTTACCGCTTGGCGATAGACCTGCAGGCAATAAATATATGGTGCGGTCGGAGAGACTTGAACTCTCACACCTTGCGGCGCCAGAACCTAAATCTGGTGCGTCTACCAATTCCGCCACGACCGCATATATTTATTTAATTTCGATTCAAGATGGTGCGGTCGGAGAGACTTGAACTCTCACACCTTGCGGCGCCAGAACCTAAATCTGGTGCGTCTACCAATTCCGCCACGACCGCATCTTGAAATCTATTAACCATTAGTTAATTGGTAAAAACTAATCGTTGAATTTTTTCTTTCATTAAAGAAAGAATGGTGGCTACGACGGGATTCGAACCTGTGACCCCATCATTATGAGTGATGTGCTCTAACCAGCTGAGCTACGTAGCCATCTTTTTGAGCGAGACAATATAAACCTTCACGCTCTAAGTGACAACCCTTTTTCTTAAAGGAATCTCACTTTGGAATAATGGCAGGTCTACCTGGATTCGAACCAGGGAATGGCGGCATCAAAAGCCGCTGCCTTACCGCTTGGCGATAGACCTGCAGGCAGTAGTATTTCTACTACTTAAAACATGGTGCGGTCGGAGAGACTTGAACTCTCACACCTTGCGGCGCCAGAACCTAAATCTGGTGCGTCTACCAATTCCGCCACGACCGCATCTATTCCTAACTATTCTAATAAAAGAATGTTTAGGAATGGTGGCTACGACGGGATTCGAACCTGTGACCCCATCATTATGAGTGATGTGCTCTAACCAGCTGAGCTACGTAGCCAATACCATGTTTTTCGTTCTCGTCGCTAAGTTGCCTTGTTGTCGGGAACGGCGCGCATTATGCGAAGTTGAGTGAGATCCGTCAACAGTTTTTTTCAATAAATCCCGCAAAATCCATCGTTCGCTTCCTTTTTAAACAAAGAGGCGCGTTTATGATCTAAAACTGGAAATAAATTGGCTTGGAGCGAGGGAGTTTATTTTCTGTTGTTTATGAAAGGTATAAAAAAAGCCAGCACTATGGCTGGCTTTTTATGTAAATGAAGTGTTTAAAATTCATTCACTTAATTATACGTTGAAGCGGAAGTGTACAACATCACCATCTTTAACGATGTATTCTTTACCTTCTAGACGCCATTTACCTGCATCTTTCGCACCGCTTTCACCGTTGCATTGGATGAAATCGTCGTAACCAACAACTTCTGCACGGATGAAGCCTTTTTCAAAGTCAGTGTGGATCTTCGCTGCTGCTTTTGGCGCAGTTGCACCAACAGGGATTGTCCATGCTCGAACTTCTTTCACGCCAGCTGTGAAGTAAGTTTGTAGGTTTAGCAGTTCGTAACCCGCGCGGATAACACGGTTTAGACCTGGTTCTTCGATACCAAGGTCAGCTAGGAACTCTTCACGCTCGTCGTCTTCTAGTTCAGCCATCTCTGATTCGATCGCTGCACATACAGGAACAACAACGTTGTTTTCTTTTGCTGCAAACTCACGTACTGCGTCTAGGTAAGCGTTGTCTTCAAAACCATCTTCGTTCACGTTAGCGATGTACATAGTTGGTTTTAGCGTCAGGAAGTTTAGGTAGCCAATTGCTGCTAGTTCTTCTTTCGTAAGCTCAACAGTACGCGCCATGCCACCTTCCGTTAGGATAGGAAGCAGTTTTTCTAGAACCGTCAGTTCGAATTTTGCGTCTTTATCGCCGCCTTTTGCTTTCTTAGCGTTACGCTGAATCGCGCGCTCACAAGAATCAAGGTCAGCCATTGCTAGCTCAAGGTTGATAACTTCAATATCTTCGATTGGAGATACTTTACCTGCAACGTGAACGATGTTGTCGTTTTCGAAACAACGTACAACGTGGCCGATTGCGTCAGTTTCACGGATGTTCGCTAGGAATTTGTTACCTAGACCTTCACCGCGAGATGCACCTGCAACTAGACCAGCGATGTCTACGAATTCCATTGTAGTAGGCAGAACTTTCTGTGGGTTAACGATCTTTGCTAGAGCATCTAGACGTAGATCTGGCACAGGAACCACACCAGTGTTTGGTTCAATGGTACAGAACGGGAAGTTTGCTGCTTCAATACCCGCTTTAGTTAGTGCGTTAAACAGAGTTGATTTACCAACGTTAGGAAGACCAACGATGCCACATTTAAAACCCATGATAGTAACCTTATTCAGCTTTGAACGTGTGGAGGCGATTTTGTGCTTTTGATAGACCATCCTTAATTAGGATATCTAGACAGCGCACTGATTCGTCAGCTGCGGCGTCTAGTAGCTCTTGCTCTTTTGCTGGAGCTTTGCCTAGTACAAAACCTGCCACTTTATCTTTGTGTCCCGGATGGCCGATGCCGATACGAAGACGATAAAAATCTTTGTTATTGCCCAGTTTGCTAATCGTGTCGCGCAGACCATTATGGCCACCGTGACCGCCACCTTTCTTAAACTTAGCGACACCTGGCGGTAAGTCTAGCTCGTCATGAGCAACCATGATCTCTTCTGGCTTAATTTGGTAAAACTTCGCGAGTGCTGCGATCGCCTTGCCAGATAGGTTCATGAAGGTGGTTGGGATTAGCAAACGGAGATCCTGGCCATTGACCATAATGCGTCCTGTTAGGCCAAAGAACTTTGGTTCGTTCTTCAGGGTAACGTTGTGAACGCGAGCTAATTCTTCTACAACCCAAGCGCCCGCATTGTGGCGAGTTTTGGCGTATTCTGGTCCCGGATTAGCAAGACCAACAAGAAGTTTGATTGGTTGAGTCAAGGTTAGGATCTCTCTGGAATCTCAAAAAGCGCAGTATGATAGCACAGAATTCTCACAGTGGGCGACCAAGGGATTTTCTGCCTATCGATACAAATAAAAAAACACCCCAAAGAGGGGTGCTTTTAAAATCAGTCTAACTGAAATGTTCGTATTAGTTGAACATTGCAGAGATTGACTCTTCGTTGCTGATACGACGAATCGCTTCAGCTAGCATGCGAGATAGGCTTAGTGTGGTCACTTTGCCAGTTGCAGCCATCTCTTTAGATAGAGAGATAGAGTCAGTTACGATAACTTGGTCAAGAACTGAGTTCTTGATGTTGTCTGCAGCGTTACCAGAGAAAACAGCGTGAGTTGCGTAAGCGAATACACGCTTAGCACCGCGCTCTTTTAGCGCTTCAGCTGCTTTACATAGTGTGCCACCTGTATCGATCATGTCATCAACGATCACACAGTCACGACCTTCAACGTCACCGATTAGGTTCATTACTTCAGAAACGTTTGCACGTGGACGACGCTTATCAACGATAGCGATGTCGATATCGCCTAGCGCTTTTGCTGTTGCACGAGCACGAACAACGCCACCTAGGTCAGGAGAAACCACTACTGGGTTTTCTAGACCACGAGATTGCATGTCTTCTAGAAGTACTGGCGTACCGAAGATGTTATCAACTGGTACATCGAAGAAGCCTTGGATTTGCTCTGCGTGTAGGTCGATAGTCAGAACGCGGTCAACACCAACGTTAGATAGGAAATCAGCAACAACTTTTGCAGTAATTGGCACACGAGAAGAACGTACACGACGATCTTGGCGAGCGTAGCCGAAGTAAGGAATAACTGCAGTGATACGGCCTGCTGAAGCACGGCGCATTGCATCAATCATAACAACCAGTTCCATTAGGTTGTCGTTAGTCGGTGCACAAGTGGATTGAATGATAAAAACATCGCTACCACGAACATTCTCGTTGATTTGAACTGCAACTTCGCCATCAGAAAAGCGAGAAACAGATGCATCACCTAGAGAGATGTAAAGACGATCAGCAATACGTTGGGCTAGTTCAGGTGTTGCGTTACCAGCAAATAGCTTCATATCAGGCACGGTGGAAACCTCGGGTTTGCGTCCAGTTTTAAATAGGTCGGTGTGAGGCTGATTGGTATTCAGCCAAAGTCTCTTTCAGTGGCGAAACATTGCGCCCTTGAGCGACAAATGCCGAGACTTTATCAGAGAGTTGTGCAAGGATAGTTTCCGCTTCGGTCTTGCTCGAAAATTCAGCAAAAACGCAAGATCCTGTCCCCGTCAATCTTGACGGCGCGTATTGTAGCAGCCATGAAAGTTGCTTATCAACCTCTGGGTAGAGCATTCGTACAATTTTTTCGCAATCGTTTACGCTTGGCGTGTTTAAAAGCGCTTCTAAATCGCGTTTTGGCGTATTTCGGGTCAGATCTGGATGACCGAATATGTCGGCGGTTGCAATGGAAACATTTGGGCGAACAACCAAATACCATTTCTCATCTGGATGAGCCGGAGAAAGTTTCTCGCCAACACCTTCCGCAAACGCCGCAAAGCCGCGAACAAAAACGGGTACATCCGCACCAAGCGCAAGGCCGATTTCGGCTAATTCATCATCACTTAAGTGGGTTTGCCATAGGTAGTTCAGTGCAACCAGCGCTGTTGCCGCATTTGAAGAACCGCCACCAATGCCACCGCCCATCGGTAAGATCTTATGAAGATCAATATGGGCACCGTATGAGCAATTTGCGTAGCGTTGCAACGCCGTGGCAGCTTTCCAGATCAAGTTGTCTTTTAGAGGAACACCTTCAATCTCAGGTGAAATGGTGATCTCACCAGAGTCATTCGCTTGAATGGTGAGTTCATCGCCGTGATCGACGAATTGGAATAGTGTTTGTAGCTCGTGGTAGCCGTTTTCAGTGCGGCCATTGATGTAAAGAAAGAGATTCAATTTCGCAGGAGATGGCCAGCGGGTTGAAATATCGATCATTGGGTGATGTTCCATTTTGTGATCACTAAATTAATTTTTACGTCTGCTGTGCTCAGCTTTAACTTGTTTGGTAGAGGCAATGTCTGTTGATGCCATTCAATGTCACCATAGCGTTGATACGCGATGTTCCAATCATTCGGGCCGATCTGTTTATCAAGCGCTTGTAATGTATTGGTTGGTGAAAGCTGGAAAGAGTCTGCATCGGTTGGCAAGCCGAGTAGCCAGTCTGGCATGTGGTCGACTGGCATCATCAAACCGGTCAAACGGAAAATGAGTTGGTTAGCATCACGAGCAGAGAGGACTTGATCATCGTACGTTTCGACCGTCGCGCCTTGTGGGGTAATCGTGAGCTTTAATGCGGTTTGACCAAGCAGAGTGGTTAAGCGCAATTGACTTAAGGCGGAAGAATGCTTCCAGAAAAAGTTCAGGCTTTGTCTTTGATCAGGGCCAATGTAGCCAAGTTTGCCTGTAGCTTGAAAGTTATCAATGGTTTCCAGTCGCTGTTCGTGCGCTTGCCACTCTACGCTGGTGACACTTTCAGGAACAGAACTACAACCCGCGAGTACTAGGCTCGATAAGAGCAAGATGAGAAAGGAGCGTAAGGTCATGTTTGATGGCTTATTAATCAGTTTCATCGGTAATCGCTCACAACTATAGCATTGAAAAGCCGAGCGAAGGAAAACAAATCCGGCTTACCCTTTCAATAAATGCGTGCTTACAGTAAAATTCTGAACCTATTTTATAACCGATCTCAGAGATACCACGTTAGATGTCCTTGCTTGCTATTGGAATCAATCACAATACAGCGTCTGTTGACTTGCGAGAGAAAGTGGCGTTCGGACCCGATAAATTGGGCCTAGCACTTGAGCAACTCAGAGACCATGAAGCCGTAAATGGCAGTGTGATTGTTTCTACCTGTAACCGTACCGAAGTGTACTGCGACGTAAAGCAAGGAGCGCGAAATAAGCTTATCGACTGGCTAGCCCAGTTCCATCAAGTTAATCAAGAAGACTTGATGCCCAGCCTTTATGTCCATGAAGAGCAAGCGGCGATTAAGCACTTGATGCGTGTTTCTTGCGGCCTTGATTCACTGGTACTAGGTGAGCCTCAGATTTTGGGTCAGGTAAAACAAGCGTTTTCTGATTCCCGAGATCATCAGGCGGTGGATGCGTCGATTGATAAGTTGTTCCAAAAGACTTTCTCAGTCGCAAAACGTGTTCGAACAGAAACTGATATTGGTGGTAACGCCGTGTCGGTAGCTTATGCTGCATGTACACTGGCGAAACACATCTTTGAATCACTGTCTGACTCAACAGTATTGTTGGTTGGCGCAGGTGAAACCATCGAATTGGTGGCGAAGCACTTGGCGTCGAACGGCTGTACTAAGATGATTGTTGCAAACCGTACTCGAGAGCGTGCTCTTGTGTTAGCGGAGCAATTTGGGGCAGAAGTGATCAGCTTGAATGAAATTCCGGACCATTTATCAAGAGCAGACATCGTGATCAGCTCAACGGCGAGCCCACTGCCTATTATTGGTAAGGGGATGGTTGAGACTGCGTTGAAGAAACGTCGTCACCAGCCGATGCTCTTGGTGGATATTGCGGTACCACGTGATGTGGAAGCACAGGTCAGTGAATTGAATGATGCTTACTTGTATTCGGTGGATGACTTGCAGTCGATCATCGATAGCAACATTGAACAACGTAAAGTAGAAGCGATTCAAGCAGAAGCGATCGTTAGCGAAGAAAGCGCGGCATTTATGACGTGGCTACGTTCACTCCAAGCGGTGGACAGTATTCGTGATTATCGTAAATCGGCCAACGAAATTCGTGAAGATTTGCTAAGTAAGAGCCTACAATCATTGGCAACGGGCGCAGACCCAGAGAAAGTGCTGCGCGAGCTTAGTAATAAACTCACCAACAAACTGATTCACGCTCCAACTCGTGCGCTGCAAAGTGCGGCCGAGCAGGGCGAACCAGCAAAATTAACGGTTATCCGCCAGACCCTTGGTTTGGATGATCTGTAACTCACGCTTTTTATTAAGAAAACGACACTATGAAAGCCTCTATTCTGACTAAGCTAGAAACGCTAGTAGAACGTTACGAAGAAGTTCAACATCTTCTTGGTGATCCTGATGTAATTGGAAATCAGGATAAATTCCGCGCTCTATCAAAAGAGTACTCTCAGCTAGAAGAAGTTACTAATTGCTTCCAAGCGTATCAACAAGCGCAAGATGATCTCATCGCTGCTGAAGATATGGCTAACGAAGACGACGAAGAAATGCGTGAAATGGCGCAGGAAGAAATCAAAGAAGCAAAAGATGCGATCGAGCGTCTGACTGATGAGCTACAAATTCTTCTTCTTCCAAAAGATCCAAACGATGATCGTAACTGTTTCCTTGAAATCCGTGCTGGTGCAGGCGGTGATGAAGCAGGCATCTTCGCGGGTGACTTGTTCCGCATGTACAGCAAATACGCAGAGAAGCGTGGTTGGCGCATCGAAGTGATGTCTTCTAACGAAGCAGAACACGGCGGTTACAAAGAGATGATCGCGAAAGTGAGCGGCGACGGTGCATACGGCGTATTGAAGTTTGAGTCAGGCGGTCACCGTGTACAACGTGTTCCTGCTACAGAATCTCAAGGTCGTGTTCATACTTCTGCGTGTACCGTAGCGGTTATGGCGGAAATCCCTGAAGCGGATCTGCCAGAAATCAAAGCTGCAGACCTGAAAATCGATACTTTCCGTGCATCTGGCGCGGGTGGTCAGCACGTTAACACCACGGATTCTGCAATCCGTATTACTCACTTACCAACTGGTACAGTCGTAGAGTGTCAGGACGAGCGTTCACAACACAAGAACAAAGCGAAAGCGATGGCAGTACTTGCTGCTCGTATCGTTCAAGCGGAGCAAGAGCGTCGTGCGGCAGAAGTGTCTGACACACGTCGTAACCTACTAGGTTCTGGTGACCGTAGTGACCGCATCCGTACTTACAACTACCCACAAGGTCGTGTTTCTGATCACCGTATCAACCTAACCATCTACCGTTTGAACGAAGTGATGGAAGGTGATCTACAAAGCCTGATCGATCCAGTGGTTCAAGAGCACCAAGCAGACCAACTAGCGGCGCTAGCTGAGAACGGCTAATCGATGAGCCAAGTTCAATCTATTGAGCAAGCACTGAAAAGTGCGACGGCAATTCTGACAGAAGGCGGCAAAGAGTCGCCTTCTCTCGATGCAGCTGTCCTTCTTTGCCATGTCCTTGGCAAACCAAGAACCTACCTACTGACCTGGCCAGAAAGAGCATTAGAAACCGAGCAACAAGCTCAGTTTGATGCACTATTGGCACGACGCATCGCTGGTGAGCCCGTGGCTTACATCATCGGTGAACGTGAGTTTTGGTCTTTACCTCTTAAAGTCTCGCCATCCACATTGATCCCAAGACCAGATACTGAACGTTTGGTTGAAGTCGCATTAGATAAGACTTTCGGACAAACGGGACCGATCTTAGACCTTGGCACAGGAACTGGCGCGATAGCTTTAGCACTGGCGTCCGAGATGCCTAATCGCCAAGTGATGGGTATCGATCTTAAGCAAGAGGCGAAAGAGCTGGCAGAGCACAATGCGTCGCAATTAAACATCAAAAATGTGACGTTTGATCAAGGTAGTTGGTTCGAACCTATTGCCAGCGGAACAAAGTTTGCTTTAATTGTCTCCAACCCACCGTACATCGACGAAAAAGACCCACACCTCTCTCAAGGAGATGTGCGTTTCGAACCAAAATCGGCGTTGGTTGCCGATGAGAATGGTCTAGCCGATATTCGTCATATCTCTGATCTTGCGCGTCAATATTTGCAAGAGGGTGGGTGGCTCGCTTTCGAACATGGTTATGATCAGGGCGAAGCCGTTCGTGAGATCATGACGCACTTTGGTTTTGAACAAGTCGTTACGGAAAAAGACTATGGTGATAACGATCGAGTGACGCTCGGTTGTTACAAACCGCAATAATAACGAGCAAGTCAGCAGTAACTTATAAAAGAGAAAGAAAATGTACGTAGCTCTAAAACACATTCACTTAGTAACGATCGCATTGAGCGCGACGCTACTATCGATCCGATTTGTATTGTTGATGATGGATTCTCCAAAGCGCAACAATCGCTTCTTGAAAGTTATCCCACATATTGTTGATACGGCGCTATTGCTGTCAGGCATTGGCCTAATTATGGTGACCGGCTTTATTCCATTTACGGATGCTGCACCTTGGCTAACCAACAAGATCACTTGTGTGCTTGCGTACATCGCTCTTGGTTTCTTCGCTCTGAAAATGGCGAAAAACAAGCTGCTGAGAATTTTTGCCTTCTTTGGCGCTCTAGGCTGGTTAGTCATGGCCGCCAATATTGCAGTATCTAAAAATCCAAACCTATTTGGGTAATCTTCATGCTTGAGTTTTTTGACGAAGATTTTGACAACATGGCGTTGGTGGAAGGCGCATTAGAGCTAAACCACTCCATCAATCCAGACACTAATGTCCATTGGGCAAAACTGGAACTAGAACGTCTTTATAAAGAAGCGGAAGCTACCTTGGTTCACGAGACGGATGAAGAACAACGTTTCGAATCGTTTCTACGCTTATTCTTTTATGAGTGGGGCTTTAAAGGCGACGAGCAAGAGTACTTTATCTCTGACAACAGCTTTATCGATAAAGTGTTGGAGCGTAAAAAAGGTATTCCGGTCAGTCTTGGTGCCATCTTACTTTACTTGGGCAACCGTCTTGGCTTCCCGATGAAAGGGGTAACATTCCCGACTCAGTTTTTGATCAAAGTGGATTGGATGCACAAAACACCAGACTATATTAACCCGTTTAACGGTGAGTATGTTGGTGAGAAAATCCTTCAAGCTTGGTTGATTGGTCAAGAGGGCCCGCTGGCAACATTAAAGCCAGAACACTTTGAAGAAGCGGACAACCCGACTGTAATTGGCCGTTGGTTGGCGTTGATTAAGAGTGCCATGTTACGTGAAGAGCGTTACACATTGGCGCTGCGCTGTACCAATCTTGCGTTGACGTTTGTACCTGATGATCCATACGAAATTCGTGACCGTGGTTTTATCTTCCAGCAGTTGGATTGCCATCAGGTAGCGGTGTCTGATTTTCAGTACTTTATTGACCAATGCCCAGACGATCCGGCATCAGAGCTACTAAAATCACAAGTTAACGCTATGAGCGAAAAGCACGTTACGCTTCACTAATTTTATCGGCATGCTCAAACGGCATGTCGAAGACAGATAAAAGAGAATCAAAATGGAACAGAAAATCGTTAATATTGGCGACATTCAAGTTGCTAACGACAAGCCATTCACCCTATTTGCAGGTATGAACGTTCTTGAGTCTCGTGATCTTGCTATGCAGATCTGTGAGCACTACGTAAAAGTAACGGACAAGCTTGGTATCCCATACGTGTTTAAGGCGTCGTTCGACAAAGCGAACCGCAGTTCTGTTCACTCATACCGTGGCCCAGGTCTAGAAGAAGGCATGAAAATCTTCCAAGAACTGAAAGACACGTTCGGCGTGAAGATCATCACTGATGTTCACACTGAAGCACAAGCTCAACCAGTGGCTGACGTGGTTGACGTTATCCAGCTTCCTGCATTCCTAGCTCGTCAAACTGATCTTGTTGAAGCAATGGCAAAAACAGGTGCGGTGATCAACGTTAAGAAACCTCAGTTCATGAGCCCTGGTCAAGTGGGTAACATCGTTGAGAAGTTTGCAGAGTGTGGTAACGAAAACATCATCCTTTGTGAGCGTGGTTCTTGCCACGGTTACGACAACCTAGTGGTTGATATGCTTGGTTTTGGTGTGATGAAAAACGCATCGAAAGGCAGCCCAATCATCTTTGACGTAACGC
Organism: Vibrio sp. B1ASS3; assembly: GCF_905175355.1. Taxonomy (NCBI): domain Bacteria; kingdom Pseudomonadati; phylum Pseudomonadota; class Gammaproteobacteria; order Vibrionales; family Vibrionaceae; genus Vibrio; species Vibrio sp. B1ASS3. The sequence continues at coordinate 3,136,187 of NZ_HG992742.1, read as the reverse complement.
ACTCACTACAAATGCGTGACCCATCGGGCGCGGCATCTGGCGGTCGTCGTGAGCAAACGGTTGAACTGGCGAAAGCAGGTCTAGCAACAGGTATTGCAGGTCTATTTATTGAAGCGCACCCGAACCCAGATCAAGCACGTTGTGATGGCCCATCTGCGCTACCGCTAGACAAACTAGAGCCGTTCCTAGCGCAAATGAAATCGCTAGACGATCTAATCAAGAGCTTTGCAGACATCGATATCAAATAATCGGTTGTTGTGAATGTTTAAATGAAATGGTCAGCCTGTGTGCTGGCCATTTTTGTATCGACACATTGATTCTGCCTCACGATCCTCTTCTCGCTTCTCGCTTCTCGCTTCTCGCTTCTCGCTTCTCGCTTCTCGCTCCTCCCTTACACCACCTTGATTATGTCTATAATTTGCTTAGATTTGCGGCGAACTGGTTCGCAATGAGTAAAGTGCGTCGCAGAAACATGAAATCAATACCTTAGTGATTTACACTAGCGCCAAGTTTGCGCGTTTTAGCACAATGAGAACCCTGTTTCTTGTTTGCTGAGCGTGTAATGCAGTGGACCCCAGACGATAAAAAGGTAAAACAATGAAGCAAAGCCTGATTGTAAAAACCGCTTTGAGCGCAGCTATCTTGGCAACTCTTGCCGGATGTGCCACGCAACCAGCACACGAATGGAATGAAGACACAACTTACAAACTGACCGTACTGCACACCAATGACCACCACGGTCGTTTTTGGCAAAACAAGTACGGTGAGTACGGCATGGCGGCACGTAAGACGCTGATTGATGAACTGCGTGCAGAGATTCAAGCCGAAGGCGGTAGCGTGCTTCTACTATCAGGTGGTGATATCAACACTGGTGTTCCTGAGTCTGACTTACAAGATGCTGAGCCTGACTTTAAAGGCATGAGTAAGATTGGTTACGACGCGATGGCGCTGGGTAACCACGAATTCGATAACCCACTGGAAGTACTGTTCAAACAGCAAGAGTGGGCAAATTTCCCGATGCTGTCTGCCAACATTTACGACAAAGAAACTGGCGAGCGATTGTTCCAACCTTATGCCATGTTCAACAAGCAAGGCATCAAGATTGCGGTGATTGGCCTTACGACAGAAGACACGGCAAAACTGGGTAACCCAGAGTACATCGGCGAGGTTGATTTCCGCGACCCGAAAGAAGAAGCGAAAAAGCTGATTGCTGAACTAAAGCAAACTGAAAAGCCGGACCTTATCTTCGCAGTGACACACATGGGTCACTATGAAAACGGCAACCGTGGTGTGAATGCTCCCGGTGACGTGGCGTTGGCTCGCTACCTAAATGAAGGTGATTTGGACATGATTGTGGGTGGTCACTCACAAGAGCCAGTTTGTATGGAAGGCCCTAACGTCATTAAGAAGAACTTTAAGCCGGGTGACGAATGTAAGCCAGATGAACAAAACGGTACTTACATCGTGCAAGCGTACGAGTGGGGTAAGTACGTTGGTCGTGCTGATTATGAGTTCCGCAACGGCGAACTGTCGATGGTGAGCTACGATCTGATTCCGGTTAACTTGAAGAAGAAAATCAAAGTGAATGGCGAGTCTCAACGTGTATTGGTTCAAGATGAAATTGCACAAGACCCAGCAATGTTGGATTTCCTTCGCCCTTACCAAGAAAAAGGTCAGGGTCAGTTGAATGTGAAAATTGCCGAATCTAACGGAAAGCTGGAAGGTGACCGCAACGTCGTTCGTTTCCAACAAACTAACCTTGGTCGTTTGATTGCAACAGCTCACATGGAGCGCGCTAAAGCGGATTTTGCTGTGATGAACTCAGGCGGTGTACGTGATTCGATTGAAGCAGGCGACATCACTTACAAAGACGTGCTGACGGTTCAGCCATTTGGCAACATGGTGTCTTACGTCGATATGTTGGGTAAAGAAGTGCTCGATTACTTAAACGTCGTGGCGACAAAGCCAGTTGACTCAGGTGCTTACGCTCAGTTTGCAGGTATTACCATGACGGTTGAAAATGGCAAAGTATCGAATGTTTTCATCGGTGAAAAACAGCTTCGCCTAGATGGTCAATATCGCTTTACCGTACCAAGCTACAACGCGTCAGGTGGTGATGGTTACCCGAAAGTGAATACTCATCCGGGTTACGTCAACACGGGCTTTACGGATGCTGAGGTACTGAAAGAGTTCTTAGAATCACACAGCCCAATTGATGTAAATGAGTATGCGCCTTCTGGTGACATCGTTTACAAGTAAAAAGCGATTGACTCAAAGTCTCTGATACCATTAACTTAAAGCGCTGCTCCTCACTAGGTGCAGCGTTTTTTGTTTTACAAGGAGAATCTTGATGACTCCGGCCATTAATCTTGCGAAAAAGAAAAAAGTTACACACACCATTCACCAATACGAGCACGATCCAAGAGCAGACAGCTATGGGTTAGAAGCGGCTGAGGTATTGGGACAAGATCCAAAGAAAGTATTCAAAACCTTGTTGTTCTGTTTGAACGGCGAGCCAAAGAACCTTGCGGTTGCGATTATCCCTGTTGATCAAAAGCTGAACCTAAAACTGGCAGCGAAAGCAGCGAAGGGCAAAAAGGCTGATATGGCCGATCCCGAAATCGCGCAAAAGACGACAGGGTACGTTGTTGGTGGGATTAGCCCACTGGGGCAGAAGAAAGCACTACCGACTTTTTTGCACGAAAGCGCAACAGAGCAAAACACAATCTGTGTGAGTGCAGGTAAACGTGGCTTAGAAATCGAGTTAGCCCCGAAAGATTTGCTGAGCTTAACTCGCGGTCAGTTTGCCCCTCTTTGTTTGTAAATACATAATAAATAAAAAGGACGCTCATTAGCGTCCTTTTTTGATTTTGTCAGTCAGTGAAGCGTTACTTCTTCAGACTCAATGTACCACCAGTGCGTTTAGCTGGTTTGCTTGGCTTCGCGGCATTTGGGTTCATGTAATGCTGCTTAGGCTTACTCGGTGATTGAGGTTTGTTTGCTGAGTGCGTATTGCTCGATGCATCTGGCTTACGCTGCGATTTACCATGCTCGCCTTGCGGTCTGCTGCGTTCACCTTGTGGTTTCGCTTTGTAATGTTCTTTTGCTGGACGTCCGCCTTCATCATCACGCTGACGACGCTGTTGGCCTTTCTTCGAATTCGGTGCATGACGGAATTCATCAGCATTGTTACCACGGAAAGTTCGTGTTTTCTGGTTGCGGCGCGCCGTTGAACCTTGGTTCTCTTCACGGCTATCGTACAGCTTCGCGTCGGTCGCTTTACGAATGTTGCGGCCTTTAGAATCTGTTTTTGATGCTTCTTCTGTGCCCACAGAGCCTTCACACATTGCTAGGATCTCTGCCACTTCGTCGTCATTCAGATAACGCCACTTACCGTTAGGAATGCCATCAAGTGAGATGTTCATAATACGTACGCGACGCAGTTTGAATACTTCATAGCCTAGCGCTTCACACATACGACGGATCTGACGGTTCAGACCTTGAGTCAGTACGATACGGAAAGAGAATTTGGTCTCTTTCTCTACTTTACAAGGCAGAGTAACCGTATCAAGGATCTTCACACCGCTCGACATCTGCTTAAGGAATTCACCGGTGATTGGCTTATCAACACGTACTACGTATTCTTTCTCGTGGTTGTTACCAGCACGCAGAATCTTGTTAACGATGTCGCCATCGTTAGTAAGGAAGATCAAACCATCGGAAGGTTTATCCAGACGACCGATAGGGAAGATACGCTTTTTGTGGCCGATGAAATCAACGATGTTGCCCGGAATATCACGCTCAGTAGTACAAGTGATACCAGTTGGTTTGTTCAACGCGATATAAATTGGTTTTTCTTTCGCTGCAACAGGGTTGCCATCAACACAAACATCATCGCCTGGCAGTACTTTTGTGCCCATCTCTGGTTGTTGACCATTAATAGTGACACGGCCTTGCTCGATAAGGCGGTCTGCTTCACGACGCGAGCAGAAGCCTGTTTCGCTGATGTATTTGTTTAAGCGTTTTGCGTTGTCTTGTGACATGTAAGTCTCCTAACGTTTCACAACGGCGGTTAATTGAAGTGCCTGCTGCTAATTAAAAGCAGCAAGGCGAGATAAGGTCGGGCATTCTAGCACCGAGAATCCGGTTAGCCTAAACGTTTTTGATGACGTTCACGGGTCTCCATTTTCTTTTCAGCACTCTTTCTTAATAGAACGTACACAGCACCACTGCCACCGTGGAATCGTTGAGCACTGTGAACACATTGCACTTCTCGGATCTGTTGCAACCAACTCGCGACAAAACTCTTCATTAATGCTGGTGGATTTGAGCGTTCGCCACGGCCATGCACGATGACGACCGTTCGGATGTCCATCTCAATACATTGTTTGAGGAATTTAACAACTTCGTCGCGCGCTTCTTTTAGCGTTTTACGGTGCAGATCAAGTCGAGCTTGGATCGGGTACTTACCAAGGCGCAGCTTGCGGTATACGCCATCCTGTACACCATCGCGTTTGAACTCGATGAAGTCATCGGGTTTGAGCATTTCTGCATGGTCAATCGATAAGTATTCTGGATCATCTTCCGTAAGCCAAATTGCAGCTTCGCGCTTCGCCAACTGAGCATCCGTCACTTGGTGCACTTTTTTATGCTCGGCAGTGTCTTGGTCGATAGGCTTTACATCGCCCATCATCTGTTGGAACAGATCAAAATCGTTGTCTTGAGACATAACGGCAATCTCATAAAGAACAAGGTAGGAATAGTTAGATTATATCAACGAGTGGTGTACTGGGATCAAATAAAAAACCGGAGCAGGCAGGTTACCAACTCCGGTGCAAAGCGTTTCTAGAGCTAAGCGAGATCTAGTGAGGAGATTTGTCGTTCATAATCTTGTAAATGAAGAAACCGCTGAAAAACAACATCAGTCCAATTGTCCCAAAGATTACTATCATTGACGATAGTCCCACCGCATTACCAAATAGGAGTTCAAGCCAAAAGTCCATATGTTTCCTCCAAGATGTTCCCGACATGGACAACGTTAATAGGTGGTGTTTTTTTGCACACTGATCTGGATCAATTATGTTGCCAAGGTTAATAATCTGTATTTTATTGTGGGTTCTTAGTCACATTTCACGTGCTAGTGTTCAGTAAATCGTCAATCGAATTAAGACATTAGTTTTTTTTGTAAAAAGCGCTTGCGTCTCTCTAAAGAATCCGTAATATACGCATCCGTTGACGGGGATAAGTCCTCAGTTAAACATCTCGGTGAATAGCGCAGCTTGGTAGCGCATCTGGTTTGGGACCAGAGGGTCGGGGGTTCGAATCCCTCTTCACCGACCACCTTCAGAAAGCCTGCTCAATGAGCAGGCTTTCGTCGTTTCAGCGGTCGCAAATTTGGCTTTGATAGTAGCGAACCAAATGGGGTTCGCCTGAAGTTAGAATATGGCTCTTCATCGACCGTATTAAAGAAAGCCGTAGCAGAAATGCTACGGCTTTTTTGCATTTGAGGCTTTCGAATCGAGAACGCTTCGCTTCGGGAACGGACTCCGTCCTTCGAGATACGAGAGACAGGATGCTTTAAAGCAAATCAGCTTTCGTCCATTTGTAAATGAAAACGGAAGAGATCCCCAACTCGCTCGTTCCTCTCTCTTGAGGATGACGAATAAAAAGCGCTGAATTCAAAGGCGCATTCCCGAATCCCGAATCTAAAAAGCTATTGATTAGATATCGCAGTCTGCCTTGCGTGTATTGCCAAGTGGTTCAATCGTAAAGCCGCGTTTTTCGAGCAGTTCAATCAGGTTGTCTTTACCGACCAAGTGCAAGCTGCCGACAACAATTGTGTATTGGCCTGACTTCTTCGGTAACACGCTGCCAGAATCTAATTTCTCAGCCCAATCTCGGTTGCGGTCATACAAGAAAGCTTCGTTGAACTCATCGCTCGATTGTTCACTCATCGATGCTTCTTCTAATGTGCTGCCGTCTCCGCTCTTCCAACTGTCGATTAAGCATTGCACCAGTTTTTCACCACCATCGTATTCTTCAATCGAAGAAAGCAGCAACTCTTTACCACCATCTTTTTGTCCTGCGATTAAATCCAACTGAAATTGCACACTTTCCAAAGGCAGCACCGGCACTTGCTGTTTATCTGCCATATTAATCAAGTGCATATCGACGCCTTGGTCGGATGCATAACCCAGCTTGTTCACTAACATTAGCTGAATGGTTAAAGCCGCAGACCATGGCGGCGCATTGAGTAACTGTGCTTCTTGTAGGCCTAAGTCATTGGCTATCTCAGCGAGGTGTTTGCGCTGGGTTCTATCTAAAACATCTTTGGCCAGAAAGTCGGTTTTTGGGTACGTCACGCCTTCGGTATTTCGAACGTCGGCTTCGATGATTAAGCCATCACTGGTTTTGAGGAACTGAGTGACGGCTTTTGGCAGTGGGTACATGGTTTTGTCACCCACATGGACGGAGCCAATAATCATGTATTCCATGTCGCCTTTCTTTGCTAGCCAATGCTGTGGCTCGGCTTGAACGGAATAAGAAGTAAAAAAGACGATCAGAGATGACATTACGGACAAGAGTCGAAACATATTTTGCTCCTCGAATTCAATATGCATCTTATCTATAACACGGTTCGGCAAAATCGTCATTTTTAAAAATATTGACGAGTTTTAACGGCGGAGAAATGAGAGCTAATTCACGAAAGCGTTTCAATTGAGTTTGTTGTTAATGGTTCACTTAATAACCAATAGTGATCAAAATCCTATAAAACCAGTCGAACCCCATCAATATTCGTGATTAAGATCGCAACAAACTCGTCAAAAAAAGTTGGTCGTTTTTAACGTTTTAACTAAGTAATTGAAATTAATATTTTTATATTTTTCTGCTTGAAGCTGAATTTGAGCTGGATCACTTCTTAGTTCCATTAATTTTACGCTTAGAAATAACTGCTTGTATGTTGAATGCAACTGTTAAGCGCCTCGCATTTAGGTGCTCACCATTTTTGATAAATGTCGTTTTGAACCACTGACTTTTTGGGGAAAGTAAGATGTTGAAACATAGTCTGATTGCTGCTTCTGTTATCGCTACATTGGCAGGTTGCTCTTCACTACAGAACTCTGAGCAACAAGTTGTAAACTCATTGGCTGACAACCTTGATATTCAATATGAAGTGTTGACTAACCACGGCGCAAATGAAGGTCTTGCATGTCAAGACATGGGTGCTGAGTGGGCGTCTTGTAACAAAGTAAACATGACGCTAGTTAACCAAGGTGAAGCGGTTGACTCTAAAGATTGGGCTATTTACTTCCACAGCATTCGTCTGATTCTGGATGTTGAAAACGAACAGTTCAAAATCTCTCGCGTAACGGGTGACCTACACAAACTAGAACCGACAGATAAGTTTGATGGCTTTGCTGCGGGTGAAGAGGTTGTACTTCCTCTTGTTGCTGAATACTGGCAGCTATTTGAAACTGACTTCATGCCAGGCGCGTTTGTTGCTGCACCAAATGCAGAGCCTAAGATGATCGCTTCTCTTAACACAGAAGACGTTGCATCTTTCGTGACTGGCCTTGAGGGTAACAACCTAAAACGTACGCCAGATGACAACAACGTATTTGCAAACGCTGTGTCTCGTTTCGAGAAGAACGAAGACCTAGCAAAACAAGACGTATCAACCACGTTACTACCAACGCCAGTGTCTGTTGAAGCAGGTAAAGGTACGGTAGATATCGCGGCGGGTATTGCGCTGCCTAAAGACGCATTCGATGCGACTCAATACGCAGCAATTCAAGATCGTGCAGAAGTGGTAGGTGTGGATGTTCGTGGTGATCTTCCTGTAAGCATCACTGTTGTTCCTGCAGACTTCACCGGTGAATTAGCAAAATCTGGTGCTTACGAAATGAGCATCAAAGGCGACGGTATTGCGATTAAAGCGTTTGACCAAGCAGGTGCTTTCTACGCAGTACAATCTATCTTTGGCCTGGTAGATAGCCAAAATGCTGATTCTCTACCACAACTGTCTATTAAAGATGCGCCGCGTTTTGATTACCGTGGTGTGATGGTGGACGTGGCTCGTAACTTCCACTCTAAAGACGCAATTCTTGCAACGCTTGACCAAATGGCAGCGTACAAGATGAACAAACTACACCTTCATCTAACGGATGATGAAGGCTGGCGTTTAGAAATCCCGGGTCTGCCTGAGCTGACTGAAGTGGGTGCTAACCGTTGTTTCGATTTGGAAGAGAAAAGCTGTTTACTGCCTCAGCTTGGCTCAGGTGCAACGACAGACAACTTTGGTTCTGGCTTCTTCAGCAAAGCAGACTACGTGGACATCTTGAAGTACGCGAAAGCGCGTAACATCGAAGTGATTCCTGAAATTGATATGCCAGCACACGCTCGTGCAGCAGTGGTATCAATGGAAGCACGTTACGACCGTCTAATGGAAGAAGGTAAAGAAGCAGAAGCGAACGAGTACCGCCTGATGGATCCTCAAGATACATCGAACGTAACGACGGTTCAGTTCTACAACAAGCAAAGCTTCATCAACCCATGTATGGAATCTTCAACTCGCTTTGTTGATAAAGTGATTTCAGAAGTAGCAGCAATGCACCAAGAAGCGGGCACGCCGCTAACTACATGGCACTTTGGTGGTGACGAAGCGAAGAACATCAAGCTAGGTGCTGGTTTCCAAGATGTGAACGCTGAAGACAAAGTAAGCTGGAAGGGTACGATTGACCTGTCTAAACAAGACAAGCCATTCGCACAATCTCCACAATGTCAGACGCTAATTGCAGACGGTACGGTAAGCGACTTTGCTCATCTACCAAGCCACTTTGCAGAAGAAGTGTCTAAGATTGTGGCAGAGAAGGGCATTCCAAACTTCCAAGCTTGGCAAGATGGTCTTAAATACAGTGAAGGTGAGAAAGCATTCGCAACAGAAAACACACGCGTTAACTTCTGGGACGTTCTTTACTGGGGTGGCACATCATCAGTGTACGAGTGGTCTAAGAAAGGTTACGACGTGATCGTTTCTAACCCAGACTACGTGTACATGGACATGCCATACGAAGTTGACCCGAAAGAGCGTGGTTACTACTGGGCAACACGTGCAACAGATACTCGTAAGATGTTTGGTTTTGCACCAGAGAACATGCCTCAGAACGCAGAAACCTCTGTAGACCGCGATGGTAACGGCTTCACTGGTAAAGGTGAAATCGAAGCGAAACCTTTCTACGGTCTATCAGCACAGCTTTGGTCTGAGACAGTACGTAACGACGAGCAATACGAGTACATGGTATTCCCTCGCGTACTAGCAGCCGCTGAGCGTGCATGGCACCGTGCTGATTGGGAAAACGACTACAAAGTGGGGGTTGAATACTCGCAAAACTCTAACCTAGTAGACAAAGCTGCGCTAAACCAAGACTACAACCGCTTTGCGAACGTACTTGGCCAACGTGAACTGGCTAAGCTAGAGAAATCAGGTATCGACTACCGCCTACCTGTACCAGGTGCGAAAGTAGAAGATGGCAAGCTAGCAATGAACGTTCAGTTCCCAGGTGTGAAGCTTCAATACTCTCTAGACGGCAAGAACTGGCTAACTTACGCAGACAATGCTCGTCCAAATGTGAAAGGTGAAGTGTTTATTCGCTCTGTATCTGCAACAGGCGAGAAGACAAGCCGCGTGACTAGCGTGAAGTAATTCTGCTAATCATTCACTAAAATCATTGTTCCTTACTCAAAGCCCTCAACTTATGTTGGGGGCTTTGTTTATTTTTCTACGGAAAATAAGCGTGATCAATGTCTGATTATTTTTTACTGATAATTAAGTTCGTAATTTAGAAAGAAAAGAATAGTGTGATCTTGATGCTTGTTTAGTGCTTGATTTGAGAGTGTAACTAGCCTGACTTCACACTTTATTTTTTTGACGAATTTTTAGGTTTTATAGCAAGATGCTGTATTTAATAAACTTTTTTGGATTTCGGAAATGTCGATTTGAATTGGATCACTGTTTTAAATGATTTATTTTTCAATGCGAATTAAATTGCGCAGTATTGCTGTCGCCAGGGAGGCACATCCCAATGTTTGCGATGAAGGGCAAGTGATAGCCGGACATCTCATCGCATAACGTGAACAAATAAAGGCAGTAATTATGAAAAACGTTTTTGCACTAAGTGCACTTTCTCTTGTTTTCGCATCAAGCGCTTTCGCAGGCTCATCTTACGTAACGGGTAACATCCAATTCCACGATGATGGCCGAATCCACGGTTCGGACATGACATCAACGCTAGAAGCCGGCCACACTTTCGATAACCAATTCGGCGGCTTCACGGTTTACACTGAGTTTGACGGCATTCAGCTAGGTAAACTAGAAACTGAAAACGGCGGCGCAGGTAACACAACACCAGCAATCACTGTGGGTGGTGAGCAAGCATTTAATATCACTGATCACCTATGGGTTGCAGCAGGTTACCAACACCTATTCTCTGCGGGTGAGAGCATCCAATACCGTCCTTTGGTTAAAATCGGTTACAACTTCGATAACGGTATCTCGCTAAGCAACCGTACTCGTGCACACATTGATGCGACAGACGCTGATGCTGATACAGATTACCGCATGGATAACCGCATTGGTTACGCGATGAATGAAGACGTGACCTTCAGCTACAACAACGTTTACATGATTGAAGCAGAGACCATGGACCACGAGTTGCGTGCAACATGGACTCGTAAAGGCGTACAGCCATACTTTGAGTTCCGTAGCCAAGCTCACGGTGCAGAAAACTCAGCGGGTGACAGCCTAGTGAACAACGCGTTCGTGTTCGGTGCGTCTTACGGCTTCTAATTAAAAAGTTTGTCTTAACTGTCCATTAAGAAAAAGCCCAGCGGTTTGAATCGCTGGGCTTTGTTTTTATTGGTCGTTACCTTGGTGGTAGCGGTATTCGTAAACCTGACCTTTCTCGTTGTAGGCGTATACAGCGTAGCTGTCTTTCTTATCACCGTACTCCATGCCCGGTGAGCCCATTGGCATGCCCGGTACAGTCAGGCCTTTTGCATTTCGAGGTGGGTTTTCCAAAAACGCTTTAATGTCGTCTGCAGGAATATGACCTTCAAATACGTAGCCATCGATCTCTGCGGTGTGGCAAGAGTAAAGCTGTTCGTTCTTGATGCCCAAATCGCGTTTGATCGCATTCATGTCATCATGCAGCTTTTCTTCCACAGTAAAGCCGTTCTCTTCCATGTGTTTTGTCCATTCGCCACAGCAGCCACAGTATGGCGATTTGTGGTTGATGACATCAGCGGCTAATACGTTCGCCGATGTGACAGCAAGCATTGTAAAGGTCAATAGTTTCAACTTCATAATATCCTCGAGAAGAAGTGTCGCTTACTTAATGGTAAACAGTCGTAGTCGATTTGCATTACTGACGACCGTGATTGAAGACAGTGCCATCGCTGCACCAGCAACGACAGGACTGAGCAAAAATCCAAACGCTGGGTAAAGTACGCCTGCGGCGATAGGGATACCCAACGAGTTATAAACAAAGGCGCCGAACAAGTTTTGTTTCATGTTCTTAAGTGTTGCGCGCGAGAGTTCAATCGCATGCACAACGGCCATTGGTGATGTATTGAGAATGGTCATTTGTGAGCTTTCGATTGCCACGTCACTGCCACTTCCCATTGCGACACCAAGATCCGCCAACGCAAGGGCTGGTGCGTCATTGATGCCATCACCGATCATCGCCACTGTGCGGCCTTGAGATTGCAGCAGTTCAATATGTTGTGCTTTCTCGTCGGGCATCACTTGAGCGATGACTTCATCAATGCCGAGCTCTTTACCGATAGCATTGGCTACGTGTTGGTTGTCGCCCGTGAGCATGACGGTTTTTATGCCCTGCGATTTTAATGCAGACACCGCTTGCTTGGCATCAGTTTTAATCGGGTCAGCGATGGCAATTAAACCAATCAGTTCGTTGTTAAGCGTTACAGCCACTGGTGTCCAAGCGTTGTTTGCACAATCTTCAATCGCTTGCTTCATTGAGCTGGTATCAATCTGCTCGGTTTGCATGAATTGCAATGAGCCGATGAGTAGCGGCTGTGCTTGGTAAGTCGCGGTGATGCCACGGCCACGAATGTTCTCGAATGCGCTCAACTCAACACTTTCAGTATTGTTCTTTCTCGCGTAATCACATACGGCTTTTGCCAACGGGTGCTCCGATTGACGCTCTGCCGCGTATGCCAGAGCAAGCATGTGCTCTTGGCTGGTGGCGTGAGTAAACACTTGCTGCACACTCGGTTTACCTTGAGTAAGCGTGCCAGTTTTATCGAATACGACCGTGTCAATTTTGCTCGCCAACTGCAGTGCATCAGCGTCTTTGATCAGAATGCCGAGCTCTGCGGCTTTACCGACACCAACGGTGACCGACAATGGTGTTGCTAAGCCCAGTGCACAAGGGCAGGCGATGATCAGCACAGTGGTCGTTACTACAAGCATGTAACTGGCTTTAGGCTCTGGACCTACGGCAAACCAAACCAAAGCGGCAAGGATTGCGATGCCGACCACGACCGGCACAAATACCGATGAAATCTGGTCTGCTAATTTGGCAATGGCAGGCTTACTGCTTTGCGCCGTGCGTACCATGCGAATGATTCGAGCCAGCATGGTGTTTGCGCCGATGCCCGTTGCTTCAATGATTAATCCACCATCGGTATTTAATGTACCGGCAGACACTTGCGCATCTTGCGCTTTTAATACTGGTACGGGTTCACCGGTTAGCATCGACTCATCAATGTACGATTCACCCTGTATCACAACGCCATCTACTGGCACTTTCTCGCCCGGTTTGATGCGCAGTTTCATGCCTAGCGTGATTTGCTCAACTGCGATCTGTTGATCACCTTGTTCTGTAATCGCAGTTGCTTGTTGAGGTTGCAGGTTAATCAGAGCCTGCAATGAGCGTGTTGTGTTTGCTTTGGCTTTTGCCTCTATATAATGACCAAGAGAAATTAAGCCGATGATCATTGCGCTCGCTTCAAAGTATACGTGGCGTGAAGCAAGAGGGAACCAGTCTGGGAAAATCACCACAAGCATTGAATAGAACCACGCCGCACCAGTACCAAGCGCTACTAAGGTGTCCATGGTGGCGCGTTTGTGAGTGGCTGCTAACCATGCGTTAGTAAAGAAGTGCTTACCCGCGGTTGCAAGCAGTAAGAGACACAAAATACCAATCGCGCCCCAAGCCAACTGGTCGTTCGTATTGCGAATCACCATGTTGCCGCCAAACACTCCCCACAACATCAGTGGCGCACCGACAACTAAGCCAGCAATGGCATCTAGCTTGAAGCGTTTTTGTTGGGCAAGTTGTTGAGCCGCTTGCTTTTCTTGTTGGGTTGCTGCGTCTTGCAAGATCTCTGCTTGGTATCCGGCTTGCTTTACGGATTCAACGATCGCTTGGTGAAGGGCTTCTGTATCTTGAGTGGCGAACACTAATGCACTTTGCTCAGCAAGGTTTACTTGTGCTTTCTCAATGCCTTCTACGTTAGTAAGTGCTTTCTCTACTGAAGAGACGCAACTCGCACACGTCATGCCTTGAATCAGCATTTGCAATTGAATACTCGCTGGTGGCACCTGTGCATCTTTAATATTGCTTTGCTTTTCTGCCTGTTTAATCTCTGGTGAGCTTTCTTCTTCTACTTCAATAGAATCAAGGCTAGCGGTATAGCCAAGAGTTGCCACAAGATCGATCACTTGCTGCTCTGAGAGTAGGGTCGTGATATCGAGTTGGGTTGTCGACGCTTGAAATGCAATGACGTCTTGATTCGCTTCTAATAAAGAAGAGAGTTTCTTCACGCAGCTGCCGCAGCTCAATCCAGCTAGATGGAACTGAAATTGATGACCAGCGTGATAACCCAGGGACTCGATCGATTCAACAATAGAAGCAAGAGGGGACTCGGTTTTCATCTCAACCATGGTCGGGGACAAATTGATGATCTCAACACTGTGATTGGCATGTAAAGCTTTCTCAACTTTTCTCGCACAGCCCATGCAGTTGAGCCCTGACATAGGTACAACGAACTGATACATAATTTGTCCTCAATAATAGTAATGAGCAGAGCATAAACCTTCCTGCAAGGGGAAGGTCAAGTTTTTCGACGCGAAACAAATTCGTCAAAATCGACGTTATTGCACAGCCTTTGTGCAGGGATTGTTGCGAGTTATCTCAAAGTTTTTTCTCTCTGAATATAAAGTTCCGTTAAAACGCCTAAAAGTTGAGTGAGGGCGCTCACGATTTTTGAGCTTTTTATATAAAAACAGAGAGAGATTGAGTGGTTTTGACGTTTTTATATTTTTATTTGTCACTATAAGTTGTTGTTAATTATTGGTTTATATTGCTTTTGATCTTCTGATTTTGAACTTGCTCAGATTGCGGTTTGGAAAGTTTTTTACTGCGAAAAAAGTTTGTCATATTTGCCCCGTCCACACATTGTTTCAAGTTCCTGCAATGTCCTAGTTAGCGAATTTGAAAATGGAAAAAACTAAAAATATAGGGGTTAAAAATGTCTTACCTAAAGAAAAGCCTACTTGCTACTGCAATCACAGGCATGATGTTCAGTGGTTCAGCTTTTGCTGATGGTGCAAACAGTGATGCAGCGAAAGAGTACCTAACTAAAGACTCTTTCTCTTACGAAGTTTACGGCATTATCGCGATGCAGGCCGCGTACCGCGATTACGATTCTGGTAGCAAAGCAACTGACGACGATTTGGGCGGCATGCAGCTAAACAACGAATCACGTATCGGCTTCCGTGGTAAAAAGCAATTCGCTAACTTTGAACCAACGTTCATTTGGCAAATCGAAGGTGGCTACGTAGACCCAAGCTTCGGTGGTGAAGGTGCAGGTCTTGGTGAGCGTGACACATTCGTAGGTTTTGAAAGCGCTTCTTGGGGTCAAGTTCGTCTAGGTCGTGTTCTTACTCCAATGTACGAGTTGGTTGACTGGCCAGCATCTAACCCAGGTCTAGGCGATGTTTACGACTGGGGTGGTGCGATCGGTGGTGCTAAGTACCAAGACCGTCAATCAAACACAATCCGTTGGGACTCTCCAATGTTTGCTGACAAATTCTCTCTAGATATCGCAGCGGGTGCAGGTGACAAAGCTGGTCTAGGTGAAGGCGACGATTACTGGGGCGGCATCGCGGCTCACTACAAGTTAGGTCCACTACAATTGGATGCTGCGTACGAAGGTAACCGCAACATCGAAGGTGAAGGTCAAACTTGGGAAAACAACACGTACCTAGTAGGTGTTCAAGGTTGGTTTGAAAACGGTATCTCTTTCTTCGCTCAATACAAATACATGGAAGCTGACGCAAGCAACGGTGTAAACGAGAAGCAAGATGCGATGTCTGCAGGTCTGATGTACACAACAGGTGACTGGCAGTACAAACTGGGTTACGCAGCAAACTTTGACCTAGAACGTGACGGTAAGACAATCGACAACACAGCAGATGATGTACTATCTGCACAGATCATGTACTTCGTAGACCCATCTGCAGTACTTTACGCTCGTGCACGTACTCTAGACTTCGGTGACGGTGCGTCTCAACTAGACGATAACACTAAAGCACGTTGGAAGTCAGCTGACTACGACGAGTTCTCTGTAGGTGTTGAATACTACTTCTAATATAGAAGCAGCTAAAAGGGCGGAAACGCCCTTTTTGTCTTGATACTTATTCACATAAGCCATTGGAATGACCGGCCTGTTAGTTTCAGTGGCTTATCTAAATTGGTATAAGACGAGAAAACCATGATGAAAAAAACAACCACACTATTAGGACTTTGCGCAATCCTTTCTGCGCCTGCATTTGCTGCTCAATTGACTCTGCAAGCGGAATTGGTTCCTCGCGTTCTCAACAGTGAGTTCGTCTACCCTGAGTGGATCTCTGATAACAACAGCATCAAAGTTGAAGATGGTGCAAACCAACTTGCTGTGAATGTTGGTCAAATTGTATTTGAAGATGGCAAGCGTCGTAAATTCGATTCACAGCCGCTTCTACTTGAGTTCGATGCACCGAAAGATGCAGAGCTCACGCTGACATACAATAAGTTCCGCACTATTGAAGAAGCCAAAGCATTTGAAATGGATCCGAAACTGACGCTTAAAGATGCAAGTGGCAAAGATGTTGAGTTTTCAATGGTTCAACTTCGCAAAGGCGGCCTACAAGGGTTCCGCGACTATGAACGTGAAGTGGCTGATTACAACAAAGCAATGAACAAGCAATCGACGAAAGCAAGCATCGCGGCGTCTCCGGCTGTCACTAAGACATTGAAAGAGTCATTCAGTGATCTAAGCCGTCAAGAGCAACAAGAATTCATGCAGTGGGCGATGCAGAACCTGAAATAATCGGCAATAGTAACTTTCTTTTGCGATAGCTTTTCTGTTGTTCTAAGTATTTTGTCGCTATAAATAAGAGGGCAGTACCTTAATCGGTGCTGCCCTGTTTGTATTTCTGGCGTTAAACCACACGGAAGGATTGTAGAATCGACTTACGATGGTAAAATGTCGCCACTTTTATCCTTGATATTACAACGAGAGCCCTCTCGTTGCTCATTACCCCTAAGGAACTCTGATGACGGTTAAAACTCGTTTTGCTCCTAGCCCAACTGGCTACCTACACGTTGGTGGTGCGCGTACTGCACTTTACTCTTGGCTATACGCTAAAAACCAAGGTGGTGAATTCGTTCTACGTATCGAAGATACTGACCTTGAGCGTAACTCTCAGGAAGCGGTTGATGCGATCCTAGAAGGCATGGAATGGCTAGGTCTTGAGTGGAACGAAGGTCCTTACTTCCAAACTCAACGTTTTGATCGTTACAACGAGATGGTTGATAAGCTTCTAGAAGAAGACAAAGCATACAAATGTTACGCATCTAAAGAGCTGCTAGACGAAGTTCGTGCAGAGCAAGAAGCAAACAAAGAAATGCCTCGCTACGATGCTAACCATCCAAAGATCAAAGCGGCAAACGAAGCGGCAAAAGATGGCGATCCATGTGTTATCCGTTTCCGTAACCCGAAAGAAGGCAGCGTAGTATTTGATGACCAAATCCGTGGCCGTATCGAAATCAGCAACACGCAAATGGATGATCTGATCATCCGTCGTACTGACGGTTCGCCAACGTACAACTTCTGTGTAGTGGTTGACGACTGGGATATGGGTATCACTCACGTAGTGCGCGGTGAAGACCACATCAACAACACGCCTCGTCAGATCAACATCTACGAAGCACTAGGTGCGCCAGTACCAACATTCGCACACTGTGCAATGATCCTAGGTGATGACGGTGCGAAACTGTCTAAGCGTCACGGCGCTGTATCAGTAATGCAATACCGCGATATGGGTTACCTACCTGCAGCACTAAACAACTACCTAGTGCGTCTTGGCTGGTCTCATGGTGATCAAGAGATCTTCACCCAAGAAGAGATGATCAACCTATTTAGCCTAAACGCAGTATCTAAGTCAGCGTCAGCGTTCAACACTGACAAACTGCAATGGTTGAACAACCACTACATCAAGAACTCAGATCCAGCGTACGTTGCACAGCACCTACAATGGCACCTTGATCAACAAAAACTAGACGTAACAAACGGCCCAGCTATCACTGAAGTGATCAAGCTAGTGGGTGAGCGTTGCAACACGCTAGTTGAGCTAGCTGAGCAAATCCGTTACTTCTACGAAGACTTCGCTGAGTTTGAAGCGGGCGCGGCGAAGAAACACCTACGCGGCGTTGCTAAAGAGCCTCTAGAGCTTGCTCTAGCGAAAGCAGAAGCACTGACTGAGTGGACGACAGCGAACATCAAAGATGGCGTTATCGCAGCAGTATGTGAAGAGCTAGAAATCGGCATGGGCAAAATCGGTATGCCACTGCGCGTAGCAGTAACAGGTGGCGGTCAGTCTCCTTCTGTAGACGCAGTAATGGAACTGATTGGCAAAGAGCGCTGTGTTGCTCGCATTAAGATGGCGCTTGAGTTCATCGCTGAGCGTGAAGCAAACGCATAATTGCCTGAATAAATAGTCAAAAGCCGCGATAAACTTCGCGGCTTTTTTGTATCTTTTGCTAGGAAAACGGCCTAATTTCACCAAGGTCGGTTGTCCTTTGTGTATCTTTTATCATCAAGTTGCTCAAAAATTGATAAGTTTTACTTATCCAAATATAACCTTTGTAAATGCGTATTTGCTTGTTTCATACGAAATATCTCTCTGAATTAAAAACACAATCCATAAAGTTCCCTATTTATCGTCTCATTAATGAGAAGTTAATTTGCTTTACCTATTCTTTTTCGAAACATCACGCAAACGTTTGCGTCGTTGTCGCAGCTCGCTTTGGAGTGCTCTAGATCACATTAAGTCATGCTTTTCGATGACATTAAATTGACAGTTTTGGGATTTGTCTCGGGATTTCTTGGAGTTATAGTGCTCGCCGTCAGTGAGGGAGCGATATGCACCACTGACCAGGAGGCATACCCAAGTGACTTTTATGCAAACAGTCGGAAGTTACTTCGGTATCAAACTCAAAGGAACTGAATAAAAGAATTGAAATACAACGTCAGTCAGGCGGCGCATTTCGTTACGAACAAGAGAACTTCTTTTAGAGGAATCAATAATGAAAAAACTAGCAGCGGTAATTTCAGCTTCTTTACTTATGGCTTCAGCAGCACACGCAGAAGTATACGTGGGCGGTAAGATGGGTAAGTCTTGGATGGAAGACGCTTGTGTAGCTGGTCAAGCTTGTGACAAAGATGGCTCTACTCTAGGTGCTTTTGTTGGTTACGAAATGAATGACTACTTCTCAGTAGAAGCTGGTTTCGACAACCTAGGTGACTTCGACCAAACTTCTTTCGGTGGTCACGTAGAAGCAATCACTCTTGCTCCTAAGTTCAGCCTACCAATCACAGAAGACATCGCACTTTACGGTAAAGTGGGTGGTGCTTACCTAATGATGAACGACGGTAAAGATGACTACTCTTACCTAGGTGCAGCTGGTCTTGAATTCAACATCAGCGAAAACGTAACAGCACGTGCGGAATACCAAACAATCACTGACATCAGCAACGATTCAGTGAAAGCAATGGGCAACTCTGCAACTCTAGGCGTTGCATTCAAATTCGGCGGTAACGACGAAGTTGTTGTAGAAGAAGAGCCAGTAGTTGAAGAAGTGGTTGTAGAAGAAGTTGCTCCAGTAGTAGTAACTAAGACTTTCGAAACTCAAACAATCGGTACTGGTAGCTTCGCGCTAAACAGCACTACTCTTAAACCAGAGAGCGCTGCGAAACTAGACGACCTAGTAGCATTCCTAAACGAGTACCCACAAGCGAACGTTGACGTAATTGGTTACACAGATACTTCAGGCCCAGCAGCTTACAACCAAAAAGTTTCTGAGAAGCGTGCTGAATCTGTAGCTAACGCTCTTGTAGAGAAAGGCATCGACGCAGATCGCATTCACGCTCGTGGCGAAGGTGAAAACAACCCAATCGCTTCAAACGAGACTCGTGAAGGCCGTGAACAAAACCGTCGCGTAGAAGTTGTTGTTCCTGAGTTCGTATACCAAGTTCAGCAATAAGCTCCTATCTGACCGTTAGAAGCCTTAAGCGCTGAATGCCCCAAAGAGTTCGCTCTTTGGGGCTTTTTTACATCTGAATTTAGATGTTTCAAAAAAGAATCAACACTGATGCTATTTACAGTTTTGTATTTTATTACTTTAATTATCTATGAGTTTTGCTTACCCTTTTAGCTATTAATAGAATTATTAGTTAGCACTATGTCTAAGAGCAATTTAATTACAAATACTGGACACCGCTTCATTTCAAAAGGCAAGACAGCCTTTAAGATTCATATCCACACACCGGAAGATACTGTTTTGCATCGTTCCGTCGGATTCGTGCGCATTGGAGAAAAGAGAGGTCTTAAGAAGGCCATCAAACTGCGTAATGAGCTCGGGCGTGAGATGTGGGGGAAGTTTTGGCGGAGACTATTGAAAGACCCGTACTTAATGACGCGGTTGCCACACAGTGTGGAGCCTAAGATAGTCCACAAACCAAATCCGACGCTGGATGACCCAGACAACCGTGACACTTGTTACATTGCAAAGTGGCGTGAGTTTAATGACGCTGGCGAATACAAGTACAAAACGGTCGTGCGGTCTATCAACAAGTACGGCAAGCTTGCGGCTTATATGCAAACCAAAAAAGCTTTGCTTGATGCACACAAAGATAATCTCGAAATCTTGACCTTTATGGGGCGTCTCAACAGCATCGACCTCAAATAGCGATGCGGTTAGCTTCTCTTGTTTTCCTTTCTCTGATCAGTAGACATAAAAAAGCCTTAGCTTAAATAAACTAAGCTAAGGCGATGAATGGCGCCCCCAGTAGGATTCGAACCTACGACCTGTCCCTTAGGAGGGGACTGCGCTATCCAGCTGTGCCATGGGGGCGTAATCAAATAAGATGCGTTGCCTATGATATTCAAAAGTAGGCATATCGCAAAGCTTTATACGCGTTGCTAAAGCATCTTGTTCATTACGTCACCAATCTGCACACTAGAGGCAAGGTTTGGCTGCTCAATAGTCAGCTCCGCTTCGTGTTCGTAAACACGAGTTACTCTTAGGGTAATATCGCTCTGAGAGACCTTATTACGCGGTAAGCCGTTTTGGTCGATGAAAGACGCCGTGTGCCACAATTGCAGCTGATCACCTTCTTGTACGCCGTGCATGCGGCCAAGATCCATGGTGACAGTATTGCCAAATACAGCAACGACCTCTGGCAGTGTGATTTTACAAGACAGCTCTGATTCCAAATCCAACATAATGTTGCGGCTAACGCGCAGCATCATCTCACCGTAAGTCGATGCCCAGAAACGAGCACTGCGAGTATCGACTTGGCTGGTTTTAGCAAATGGCCAACGAGCCACTTCGCGGTAGTTCTTGTGGTAAACCTCGTGGCCTGTTTTTCCGTCGAAGACTTTCATCTCCATCGCAAACTGGCGGTTGATAACGTCATCTTTAAGCAGCTTGGCATCGATCGTGGCGGTCAAATCGGTAATGACGCCGCCGATGATGTATTGCGCGCCATTGTCTTGCGCGATCATCTTAGTGCGCTCTGGGTAATTAGCACTGATGGAGTAATCGGTAGTACCAACAGACACAAAACTGCGTGAGGTTTGATCAAGCTGACGATTGACCACGTGGCTAAAATCATCACCAACATTGTAAATTTGGCCCATGACCGCTTGTTGAGGAGAAGCGACATCGATGTTGCCGACTAAGATCGTCTTCTTGTATTGATCCACGTGGCAACCCGTTGCCGATGGATAAATGTCCACTCGGATCCTCATTTCCACTTTGCCGCTGCGTTTACGCTCTGATTCGACCAAGATGTAACGTACTTCATGGTTGGTGAATTGGTACTCTTTGCGGTTTTCTTCCAGCAATGGCATCAAGTTACTGATGCTGCCAATGTCCGCGCCCGAAAAGTTGACAGCCTTGAAGAGCGCGTCTTCCAACGCATGCAGCCTTGCCGCTTCTTCAGAAGAAACGATAGTGGCAACGCCTGTCACTTCATACCAAGATGCAGCCGCACGAAATGGCGTCATCAATATAAAAGTGATTGATATTAGGCTAAAAAATAATTTTTTCATTGTTAGTAACCGTTCGGGTATAAATATTGCTTTACCAATTTCAGTGAAGTTTGGTGGGCTTTTCTTTCGTTCGACAAACAGAAGAAAAGCAAAGACTGTTCCAAGATTACGTTTTATTGAAATGAAGTCGAAAAAGAGCAGTAACACCTAAGATTATCTGGAGAATCAAACCATGAAAAGATGGCTTGTTGCCGCATCGATGATGACGCTTTTAACATCGTGCGCGTACTCACCAATTTACAATGGTAAAGAACCGTATTCTGGCAGCCAATTTATGCTGATGGACAGTCCACGTCATACGATGGACTATTTCATTGAGAGCATGACGGAAGAGCTGATGGTTTCGAACGTTGCAGTATCGTCGCGTACACCGATTGCGATTACTTCTTTTGTCGATCTGCAAAACATGGATGCAACCAACTGGCTTGGTAACTCGGTATCGGAAGGGTTTATTCACCAATTCCAACGTCGTGGTTTTAAAGTCGTGGATTTCAAAACCACAGGTTCAATCCAAGTGACTCAGCAAGGCGATTTTGCACTGAGCCGTGATTGGCAAGATCTGGCACAAGAGCAAGAGATCCAGTACGTGCTGACAGGCACTATGCTTCGCCAAGAAGGTGGTGTGCTCGTGAATGCTCGTGTTGTGGGCATGCAGAGCCGCATCGTGGTTGCAACGGCGCAAGGTTTCTTACCTGCGGATCGTATTGGCCGTGATTTGGATACGCTGAACAGCATCCGCACCCAAGATGGCGTGCTTATTCGTTCTGACCCGACTATTCGTCAGCCATACACTGTGATTCTCCGCCCGTAGGAAACTAGCATGAAGAAGTTATTATTTATTATCGCAACATTGGTGCTGGTGGGATGTCAGCCTCTACAACAGATGCGCCAAGATGAGATTTTATTGGCGGTGGGTTATGCAAGCGTAAGTGAGCAAACTGGCCGTACTGTCGAAGAGAAACGTGTTCGTGCAATGCGTGCGTCTAAGATTGATGCCTACCGTGAACTTGCTGAGCAAGTGTATGGTATGCGAGTAAGTGGGCGTGCAGAGCTTGCTGATCAACGTCTAGGTATTGAAAGCACATCGGGCGCGGTCGATGGCGTTATTCGAGGTGCAGAAGTCGTGCGCAGTTACTTAGTAGAAGACAGCTATGTGACAGAGTTGCGTTTGGATATCCGTAAGATGGATAAACTGCGTGACTACGGTGAAGTACAACAGGTGCCTGAGAAGCGTCAGCAGACCTTGTTCTAATACAACTTTACAAACAGATAATCTATTTGAGCGACGGGTTGGCAACAATCTGTCGCTTTTTTATACGTATGAGCTTTGTACGCGAGAGTTTTATGCGCGTTAGGCTTTATGAACGTTAGGTTTGGGTTACGTTTTGGCTATGTTTTGAGGAAGAGGGTAGCTAACTAAAAGACAACGTTGATAGAGTAGTCGTGGGATGAGCTCAAAGAGTTAGGCTTTGATGTTGGTGCCTAGAGTCGAAATGGTGTGGGTTTTGCCGCCGGCGTTGTAGGTCATACCGACCTTACCGTGGGTACGCTGAAGCATGTTGTTAAGTTTATTGAAACTGGATTGAGCACGATTGAGCGATTCACCGTTCATTTGGTTTACTTGCTGACAATCGAGAATGATGGATTGGATCTGGGCGACAACCTGACTTAGGTTTGCATCTTCGGTAAGTTGATTGACGTGCGGGTGAGAGGCGATTCGCTGGTCAGTTGTTCTTAATTGACCAATGAGTGTCATCTTTTCTTTGGCAAGTTTCTCGATCTCAGTAGATACACGTGCGCTGATCGCCTGTGTTTCTTGACGTAACACACCAGAAAGTGCTTTTGCATTTTCTAGCTGGAAGTTAACAAGATCGACTAATGCTGCCATGAATTCTTACCTTGGGCCTAAGTCAGTTAGCTTTTACCTTGCAATTCGTGTTCAAACTTGATCATGTTGTCCGCCAGTTTCTCTGGGTCAACTTTGTATGAACCGTTTGCAATTGCTTCTTTGATTGCCGCCACTTTTGCGCTGTCATAAGCCGGAGAAGCTGCCATATCCTTCTGGAGTTTGCTGACTGCTTTGCCTTGTTGGCTTAGTGATACCGCGTCTTGTTGTGCTGGCGCTTTTTTCGATTCCGTTGTGCTGGTTGCACTAGAATCCATTCGTGCAGGTGCGCGACTTGTCGTCGTCATCATCTGACCTGAACGTATATTATCTATACCTGCCATGTTTCAACCTTAAACTCGTATCGTAATACTGGTATCCAGACTATCGACCAAGGGCAAAATAACTTTAGTGATTTTTTGCATTTTTATTGATCGATTTGCCGTACATCAACCAACCCTAGAAGGTGATGGTGATTTCCGCAATGCCTGTCACAATTCCTTCTATTATACGTTGGGACTTATCATTTTTCACTCTTACTTGATCTCCAGCGGATCCATCCTGTAATGCCGTGCCCTGCGTGGTGATCGTCATACCCGATTTTACGGCTTTGATCGTGACTTTCTCATTGCGGCATACCACGCAGACATCATTGCGTTCTACAACATCACCAAGGCGAACGTTACGTTTTAGCTTTGAACCGATCACTTGCTCCATATTGCTAAAACCATCTTTACGAAAACGCTGTAATTCGATCATCGAAGTCGTCACATCAGAAGCGCTGATGATCTCACCACGGCCGAGTTGACGTGTTGAAACGATCATCGGGACCGATGCTGAGATCCTCACAGGAACATAAACCTTCCAGTCATCGACGGGGCATTCAACCAATACGTTGATGTTACTGCGTGTGCTACTTGTTGAAGATGCAGATGTATCAAGGGGCTCTGGGCAATCGGTGGCTTTGATACGTGGATCAATATTTGCCGCATTGACGGACAAATTTCCTCCCGCTGGTTGCTCTACCGTGCTAAGAATGTGCTGCTCGGCGGCGGTTCGGATTTGCTCGATCTGACTTTCCGTTGCTGAATGAACAAAAAAGCTAAACATACTGAGCAAAATGCCGATAGACTTAGCGTACTTTGTAAATAACGCTCTACATATTGTCATAGTAAATGGTGTTGAATTCATATTATGATACGCCATACTGTTTCTCTGGTATTATGCCTGCCAGTCGTAGAGTATCATTTAAAAACAAAAAGTTTGAGATGGAGATGAGCATATGACGGGGATTCTTGACTCGGTGAATCAGCGTACGCAACTCGTCGGCCAAAACCGATTGGAACTACTCACTTTTCGGTTGATGGGACGACAGCGCTACGGCATTAACGTATTCAAAGTAAAAGAAGTACTACAGTGCCCTAAGCTGACTTCGATGCCAAACCTACACCCGCTAGTGAAAGGTGTCGCTCATATCCGTGGCCATACCGTGTCAGTGATTGACTTAAGTTTGGCAATCGGTGGCCGTCCAACGACAGATATCGATAAATGTTTTGTTGTGATTGCTGAATTCAACCGTACTATCCAAGCGTTTTTGGTGTCTTCGGTTGAGCGCATTATTAACATGCACTGGGAAGCGATTTTGCCGCCGCCTGATGGTGCTGGTAAAGCGCACTACCTAACAGCGGTAACAAACATCGACAACGAGCTAGTGGAAATTCTGGACGTTGAGAAAATCTTGGCAGAGATTGCACCAGTAGACGAAACCATGGATTCAAGCATCGGCGAAGAGATCGCAGTTGCTGAACAAGAGAAGCCAATCGTGCGCCGCGTATTGATCGCAGATGACTCGACGGTAGCGCGTAAACAGGTTGAGCGTGCAATTACTTCAATCGGTTTTGAAGTTGTCTCTGTGAAAGATGGTAAAGAAGCGTACAATAAGCTGCTTGAAATGGCACAAGAAGGTAGCATCTACGATCAGATTTCTTTGGTCATTTCAGATATCGAAATGCCAGAGATGGATGGCTACACACTAACGGCCGAAATTCGCCGAAATGCAGATTTGAAGAACCTTTATGTTATCCTGCACTCCTCATTGAGTGGCGTCTTCAACCAAGCGATGGTTGAGCGCGTAGGTGCTAACACCTTCATTGCGAAATTTAACCCAGATGAATTGGGTAACGCGGTTAAATCTGCATTAACACAATAAAAGAGACATTAATGACTGCTATTACAATCAGTGATCAAGAGTATCGTGACTTTAGCCGTTTTCTAGAATCACAATGTGGCATCGTATTAGGTGACAGTAAGCAATACCTAGTGCGCAGCCGACTGAGCCCGCTTGTGACAAAATTCAAGCTGGCGTCGCTGTCGGATTTGCTACGTGATGTCGTGACTGGCCGCAATCGTGAACTACGCATTGCCGCTGTTGATGCGATGACGACTAACGAAACATTGTGGTTCCGAGATACTTATCCGTTCACGGTATTAGCTGACAAACTGTTACCGGAGATGGCGGCAAACAAGCGACCAATCAAAATTTGGTCGGCTGCGAGCTCTTCAGGCCAAGAACCTTACTCAATGGCAATGACGATTCTGGAAACGCAGCAGCGTAAGCCGGGTTTATTGCCAAGCGTGTCGATCACCGCGACGGATATTTCAGCAAGTATGTTGGATATGTGCCGTGCGGGTGTTTACGATAATCTTGCCTTAGGTCGTGGTCTTTCGCCTGAGCGTCGTCGCACCTTCTTTGAAGATGCAGGCGATGGCCGCATGAAAGTGAAAGACAACGTAAAACGCCTAGTGAACTTCCGTCCACAAAACTTGATGGAGAGCTACGCGTTAATGGGTAAGTTCGACATCATTTTCTGTCGTAACGTACTGATTTATTTCTCACCAGAGATGAAGTCGAAAGTACTGAACCAAATGGCAAACAGCCTAAACCCGGGCGGTTACCTACTGCTGGGTGCGTCAGAATCACTGACGGGTTTGACAGACAAATTTGAGATGGTGCGCTGCAACCCAGGTATTATTTACAAGTTAAAGTAGCGACAAGCTAAAATAGCGGACTCTTTTAACCACTTCAAAAGCCTGACCTTTGTGTCAGGCTTTTCTTTTTTCTCCCACTATTCTCGTTTCATTCTCGCTTCCTTTTTCTCCCTCTCTGCTGTAAAAGCCTGCGTCATTTTTGCCTATGGGCAGGCATCGGGTGTATATTTTTTAATGAGCCGAGCTGATTACTTGGTTCGATATGACATTTCATCAATCACTTTGGCTTGCTTATTGCAATCCATTACCTCGATAATCGAAGCGGCAAAACGGCATGTTCTATTTTTGGCACGCTAATTGCTTTTTAGTTATTAATAACGGTCAGTTCTTAATGTAGAGGCAAACATGGCTATATCTTTTGACAACGCACTAGGCATCCACCAGTACACGGTGGGCGTACGTGAGCACAACGCGGAGGTGATTTCCACCAACATCGCGCAAGCTAACACGCCTGGCTACAAATCAAGAGGTTTAGATTTTGCTAAGGAATTGCAGGCGGCAACATCTGGGGCAAGCATTGGTCTTAGCCGCACAGATGGTCGGCATATTCCTGCCACTACGACGTTGGTCGGGGACAAACTATATCGTCTTCCTACGCAACCAGATACGGGCGATGGCAACACGGTAGATTTGGATTTAGAGCGTAACTTATTTATGCAAAACCAAATCAGACACCAAGCATCACTCGACTTTCTAGGCAGCAAATTCAAGAACTTAACCAAAGCAATCAAAGGGGAATAATTTAGATGAGCTTATTTAACGTTTTCAATGTGACAGGTTCCGCAATGAGCGCTGAATCCGTTCGTCTGAATACTACCTCAAGCAACTTGGCGAATGCCGACAGTGTCAGCAGCTCTGCGAAAGACACTTACAAAGCGCGTCATGCTGTGTTTGGTGCTGAGTTAAGTAACGCCATGCGTGGCGGTGATACGGTGCCAGTGAAGGTGATGGGTATTGTAGAAAGCGACAAACCGCTGAATGCGGAGTACAACCCAGACCATCCCCTTGCAAACGACGAAGGCTACATCTACAAGCCTAACGTTAATGTAATGGAAGAAATGGCAAACATGATTTCGGCTTCTCGCGCATACCAAACCAATGTGCAAGTGGCTGATTCTAGTAAACAAATGCTGCTGCGTACGCTGCAGATGGGTCAATAAGGATAAGGAGGTAGCGTATGGCCGGAATTAACAACGTTGGTCAAAGCGGCTTGTCCTATATCGACCAGCTTAAGAGCCTACAAGAGAACAAGAAGACTGAAGAGAGCACAGGTAAGCAGGACCTGAAACAGGAAGACTTCCTATCTTTGCTCACTAAGCAATTGTCTCAACAGGACCCTTTTAAGCCGGTAGGTAATGACCAGATGATTGCGCAAATGGCGTCATTTGCGACCGTAGATGGTATCGGCAAGATGAACTCTCAGTTCGAGAGTTTGAACTCGTCAATGACATCAAACCAAGCGTTACAAGCTTCCTCTTTGGTTGGTCGTGACGTGTTGGTCCCTGGCGCGGCGGGTGTAAAGCAAGACAATGCAACAATGGCGGCAATGGTTAAGCTTGCACAACCTCTCGACAACCTGTTTGTTCGAGTGGAAAACGAAGCGGGCCAATTGGTGCGTACTTTTGAGGTAGGTGCGAAACCAGCCGGCGACACTCGTGTGCTTTGGGACGGTAATGATGAAAACGGAAATCCAATGCCTGCTGGCAAATATAATGTGAAAGCGTCTGGCTTGGTAGATGGGGAGTCGCAAGAGTTCCCAGTGTCTACTTACGCGAACGTGAACAGTGTATTGCTAGGTAAGGGCGACGGAAACGTATTACTCAATCTGGCAGGTTTTGAATCGCCAGTTCGACTTGCAGAAGTATTGGAAGTCGGCAAAGCGTAATTCAATAGCGCGTCAGGTTAGGAGATTTTGGAATGTCATATGTATCTTTAAGCGGTTTGTCCTCCGCTCAACTGGATTTGAACACCACCAGTAACAACATTGCGAACGCCAACACGTACGGCTTTAAAGAGTCTCGTGCGGAATTCAGCGATGTGTACTCAAACTCTTTGTTCACTAACGCAAAAACCACTCCGGGTGGCGGTGCGCAAGCGAACCAAGTGGCGCAACAGTTCCACGAAGGTTCAAGCATTTACACCAACAACCCAATGGATTTGCGTGTGTCGGGTACAGGTTTCTTCGCAGTAGCGAAAGATCGTCTTATCCCACAACAAAATGAAATGACACGTAACGGTGCGTTCCATTTGAACAAAGAAAACTACATGGTAACAGCGAACGATGAGTTCCTACTTGGTTACCAAGTAAATCCTGAGTCTGGTGAGGTATCGTCTTACGAGCCACAACCAATCAATATCCCTGCAGAATTTGGTAAGCCAAAGCAAACAGCGAACATTGAAGTGGGTGTGAACTTACCGGCTAATGGTGATTTGAAAGATCCGACTCAGTTTGATTTCTCAGATCCAGATACATACAACCGTTCGACTTCTTCAACGATTTATGACTCGATGGGTCAGTCTTACAAGCTAACGACTTACTACTTGAAAGACCAAACTCAGCCGAACACGTGGCAAACTTACTACACAGTGACAGACAAAGGCGGTGAGAAGCCATTGAACGTTGCTAACGGTGATGCTGCAACGCCAACGGGTCACGTTGGTCACACGATGAAGTTCAACAACGATGGTACATTGGCAAGCCTAAACAACGGTCAGCCAATCACATCGGTAGCGTTGGGCGATCCTGCGACAAACACTAACCCAGTGGATTTAAACGGTGCGGATCCTGCGCAAACACTTAACTTTGGTTTAGGCTCAGCGACTCAGTTTGCTGCACCATTTGAACTGACTAAGTTCGATGAAGATGGCGCGACAACGGGTTTCCTGACTAAAGTAGACTTTGATGAAAACGGCAGCGTATTGGGTACTTACTCAAACGGTGAAAACGTAACATTGGGTCGTGTGGCGCTAGTACGTGTTCCAAACGAGCAAGGTCTGGATAAGAAAGGCGGCACTCAATGGGATTCAACGCAGTTCTCTGGTGACAAGATCTGGGGTGAATCAAACAAAGGCTCTTTCGGTACTATCAACAACGGTATGCTAGAGCAATCAAACATTGATATGACTCAGGAGCTGGTGGATCTGATCTCTGCTCAGCGTAACTTCCAAGCGAACTCACGTGCGCTAGAAGTACACAACCAGCTACAACAAAATATCCTGCAGATTCGTTAGAGCGCTCGTTAGATAGCTCTATCATCTGCTTAATCAAACGCTGCGTGCACTTGCCGTATCGTTTGATGACATCATGACATTCATCTGGTGCTCAACCTGAAAATACCTCAGTTCAGGTTGGGCATGCTTTGATCTCTGGCTTGCCGCTGTTGCCGCTAGGAGGATCAAACATTGCCTCTCTCTTGGCTTATTCATCCTGAATTGCCATCTGAAAACCCTCATTTCATATTCAAGCTTTTGATTAATAACATTATTTTAATGTTGGCATAACTATTGCTTTTACTCCCTTGTACAGAGAACTTTTGGAGTAATTTATGGATCGCGCACTGTTTCTCGCAATGAGCGGCGCCAAGCAAAATATGCAGGCCCTGCAATTGCGTGCCAACAACCTGGCAAACGTGAGTACAACTGGCTTCCGTGCTGATTTAGCACAAGCTCGCTCTATGCAAGCTTATGGTGAAGGTTTGCCTTCACGTGTATTTAGCATGACGGAACGTCCAGGACATAACTTTGCGCAAGGCAGTGTGATCACAACCGGTCGTGACCTTGATATTACGGTAGAAGGCAGCGGCTGGATTTCTGTTATGGATCAAACTGGCAAAGAAGGTTTGACGCGTAACGGTAACCTAAAAGTGGATCAAAACGGCTTGTTAACGAATGCAAGCGGTCATGTGGTGTTGGGCGAAAACGATGCGCCAATTACCTTGCCAATCCCAGTCTCCAAAATCGAAATCGGTCGTGACGGCACCATCTCTGTACTGCCTCAAGGTGCGCCGGCTGAAGAATTAGAAGTGGTTGATCGTATCAAGCTTGTACGCACAGACGATCAAAACTTGTTTAAAGATACCAATGGCTTATTTCGCCATAAAACTCCAAACCAGCCTTACGAAGCAGACGGCTCTATCAGCATCCAAACCGGTGCTATTGAAGGTAGTAACGTGAATGCCGTAGGTGAAATGACCGCTTTGATTGACCTTCAACGTCAGTTTGAAATGCAGGTCAAAATGATGAGCACCGCTGAAGAGATGGATAAGTCTTCAGATTCATTGCTTCGTATGAGTTAACAGAGTTAGAGGTTCACAATGCATCCAGCACTATGGGTAAGTAAAACAGGTCTAGACGCCCAACAGACCAACATCGCAACGATTTCGAACAACTTGGCGAACGCCTCAACTGTAGGTTACAAAAAGAGCCGCGCGGTATTTGAAGATTTGTTCTACCAAAACATTAACCAGCCAGGCGGTCAGTCTTCTCAGAACACGGAACTGCCAAGTGGCTTGATGCTGGGTGCTGGTTCTAAAGTGGTTGCGACGCAAAAAGTGCACACGCACGGTAACGCGCAAACCACAACCAACGCACTCGATATGATGGTGGAAGGCGATGGCTTCTTCCAAGTGACTCTGCCAGACGGAAACATCGGTTACACCCGTAACGGTCAGTTCACGCTAGATGGTGAAGGTACGCTAGTGACTTCTGGCTCTGGTTACCCAGTAGAGCCAGAGATTGTGATTCCTGAAGACGCAATTTCTATCACGGTTGGTACAGACGGTGAAGTCTCTGTACGTATTCGTGGTGAGCAAAACAACGTTGTAGTAGGCCAGCTAACTATTACTGACTTTGTAAACCCTGGTGGTCTTGAGCCAATCGGTCAGAACCTTTACTTGCCAACTGGCGCAAGCGGTGACCCACAAGAAGGTGTCCCTGGTCTTGATGGTTTGGGCGAAATTCGTCAATCCATGCTGGAAGCATCTAACGTGAACGTGACGGAAGAGCTGGTCAACATGATCGAAGCGCAACGCGTGTACGAAATGAACTCAAAAGTAATCTCATCGGTCGACAAGATGATGAGCTTCGTTAACCAGCAGTTGTAATCACTAAGAGCGGGATTTAGGGAGCCAATGATGAAACGTATTTGTCTACTTGCACTTATCACGACCATGTCTGGTTGTGCGATGCTAGAACCGATTGAAACCGACGAAGTCAGCCAAGCGACAACGGTGGTGGATGCGGTTGAAGGCGATAAGTCGAAAGAAGAGAGCAGCGGCATCATTGATACTTTGCGCGGCAGAACCGATCCGGTGGCAGGCGATCCGGCATGGGCACCAATTCACCCTAAACAAAAACCAGAGCACTATGCGGCAGCAACGGGCTCTTTGTTTAGCACCGAGCACATTACCGACCTATACGACGATTCTAAACCACGTGGCATCGGCGACATCATTACCGTAACACTCGACGAAACGACTCGTGCGACTAAGAGTGCCAACGCCGATCTATCAAAAACCAACGATGCGAAGATGGAGCCTTTGTCTGTCGGTGGTCAGGAACTGCAAATTGGCGGCAAATACAACTTCTCGTACGATCTGAACAACACCAACACCTTTGCCGGCGACTCTTCGGCTAAGCAAAGCAACAGCATCAGCGGTTACATCACGGTAGAAGTCATTGAGGTGCTGGCAAACGGCAACCTAGTGATCCGCGGTGAGAAGTGGATGACGTTGAATACGGGTGATGAGTACATTCGTCTAAGCGGCACAATTCGCCCTGATGACATCAATTTTGACAATACTATTGCGTCAAATCGTGTATCTAACGCAAGAATCCAATACTCTGGCACAGGCTCACCACAAGATATGCAAGAGCCAGGTTTCTTGGCACGATTCTTTAATGTAGCCCTGTAAGACGTCGAAATGACGGCAAATTGACTGCAAGAGATTGAGTAAGCATGAAAAGAATCCTATTAGCACTGTTGAGCGTTGCGCTATTTGCAACCACAGCCCAAGCCGCACGTATCAAAGACGTCGCGCAAGTGGCAGGTGTGCGTAGCAACCAACTTGTGGGTTATGGCTTGGTTTCAGGCTTACCGGGTACGGGTGAATCAAACCCGTTTACAGAACAAAGCTTCGCGGCAATGCTGCAAAACTTCGGCATTCAAATGCCGCCGGGTACCAAACCAAAAATTAAGAACGTTGCCGCTGTTATGGTAACGGCAACATTGCCGCCATTTTCAAAACCGGGTCAGCAAGTAGACGTTACGGTCTCTTCGATCGGCAGTGCAAAAAGCCTGCGTGGTGGCACCTTGCTACAAACCTTCCTAAAAGGTCTCGATGGCCAAGTGTACGCTGTCGCGCAAGGTAACTTAGTCGTGAGTGGTTTCAGCGCAGAAGGTGCTGATGGCTCTAAGATCGTCGGCAACAACCCAACCGTTGGTCTTATTTCAAGCGGTGCAACCGTAGAGCGCGAAATTCCAAACCCATTCGGACGTGGTGACTACATCACATTCAACCTGCTTGATTCTGACTTTACCACTGCGCAACGTATGGCGGATGCAGTAAACAACTTCCTTGGTCCTCAAATGGCCAGTGCAGTTGATGCTACTTCTGTTCGTGTCCGCGCTCCACGTGATGTAAGCCAACGTGTTGCCTTCTTATCAGCAATCGAAAACCTAGAGTTCGACCCTGCAGATGGCGCGGCGAAAATCATTGTGAATTCTCGTACCGGTAGATTGTGGTCGGCAAGCATGTTCGTCTGAAACCTGCGGCAGTGACGCACGGTGGCATGACAGTAGCAATCAAAGAGAACCTCAATGTAAGCCAACCAAACGGCTTCTCTGGTGGCCAAACGGTTGTAGTGCCGGACTCTGATATCGAAGTGAATGAAGAGAAAGGCAAGATGTTCAAGTTCGAACCGGGTTTGACACTAGATGACCTAGTCCGTGCGGTGAATGAAGTCGGTGCAGCTCCGTCGGATTTGATGGCGATTCTACAAGCATTGAAACAAGCTGGTGCCATTGAAGGCCAGCTGATCATCATCTAATCGATTAGGAGAGAAACCATGGTCAACAATCCTAACGATATCGGTTTTATTCATGACATCAGTTCCCTTGATACCCTTCGTCAAAAAGCGGTGAAAGAGGGCAAAGATGGTGAGCATGAAGCATTGCAAGCGGCCGCTCGCCAGTTTGAATCGATCTTTACTTCGATGATGTTGAAGTCGATGCGCGAAGCGAACGAAGGCTTTGAGTCGAATTTGATGAACAGCCAAAACGAGAAGTTCTACCGTCAAATGCTGGATGAGCAAATGGCGAGTAACTTAAGTGCATCGGGTTCGATGGGCTTGGCTGACATGATTGTTAAGCAGTTGACGGTTGGGCAAGGCGACGACAAGGCTGAAACAGCCATGCGCGATGCAGCAAACAATGCTGTGGAATACCGTCGTGTTGATCCGAAGAAAGCTCGTGAAATCGAGCAGCGCTTGATTGAATCTGGTCAGCTATCACGACCGGGTTCAGAGCCTTCGCGTTTTGATTCGCCAGAGTCTTTTGTTAATTCAATGAAGCCATACGCAGACCGTGCAGCAAAAGCTTTGGGTGTTGAGCCTTCACTGCTATTGGCTCAAGCCGCGCTAGAAACAGGCTGGGGGCAAAAAGTCGTTAAGAACGCACGTGGCAGCAGTAACAACCTGTTTAACATTAAAGCTGACCGTAGCTGGCAGGGGGATAAAGTGACGACTCAAACGCTAGAGTTCCACGATAACACGCCTGTGAAAGAGACGGCGGCATTCCGTTCTTACTCGAACTACCAAGATAGCTTTAACGACTACGTTCGCTTCTTGAATGAGAACCCGCGCTACGAGACGGCCCTTCAACAGGGCGGTGATTCTGAATCCTTCATTCGTGGAATTCACAGCGCAGGGTACGCAACTGACCCAAGCTACGCAGACAAAGTGCTGCAGGTAAAACAAAAAATCGAGAGTATGTAATTCATTCGACTACGAATGCTTGATGTACATTTTGAGAAGGCTTGCCACAGTGCAAGCCTTTCTTTTTTCGTGCTTTCTCTTTCTTTCCTAAACTGGCACACCTTTTGCTAATTGCTAACTAGGTGATCGGTCAATACCGATTTTATTTCGTTTTTGGGGGCATGTATGGCGTCAGATTTGTTGAATGTAGGTACACAAAGTGTGCTTACCGCTCAGCGACAGTTGAATACGACTGGTCATAACATTTCTAATGCGAATACAGAGGGTTACAGTCGTCAGTCTGTTATCCAAGGCACCAACGATCCGCGTCAATTTGGTGGGTCAACTTACGGCATGGGCGTGCATGTGGAAAATGTTCGCCGCTCTTGGGATGAGTTTGCCGTTAAAGAGCTAAACCTTTCCACTACGAATTACGCTAGTAAGCTTGATAACGAGAAGAACCTCGATCTGCTCTCAAGCATGTTGTCTTCTGTGGCATCGAAAAAAATCCCAGAAAACATGAACGAATGGTTTGATGCGGTAAAAACCATGGCGGATACCCCAAATGACATGGGCGCGCGCAAAGTTGTGTTGGAAAAAGCCAAATTACTCAGCGATACCCTAAACGAATTCCATGAAACTGTGCGTCAGCAATCCGATGTGGCCAATAAATCATTGGATATGGGCATTGAACGTGTGAACCAACTTGCTGTTGAGATCCGCGATGTTCATCGATTGATGATGCGTACTCCAGGTCCTCATAACGACTTGATGGACCAACATGAAAAACTGATCAAAGAGCTTTCTGAATACACCAAGGTGACGGTAACGCCACGTAAAAACTCGGAAGGTTTTAATGTCCATATCGGTAATGGGCACACCCTTGTTTCGGGAACAGAAGCCAGCCAATTAAAGATGATTGATGGCTCACCAGATGTTCATCAACGTCGCCTTGCGATGGTTGAAGGTGGTGGCATTAAAGCCATCAAATCAGACGATATTGACGGCAAAATTGGCGCGTTACTTAAGATGCGTGACGAGCACATTCCACAAGTGATGGATGAGCTTGGCCGCTTAGCGACGGCGTTTTCTAGTGAGGTAAACCACCTGCAATCGCAAGGCTTGGATCACTACGGTAATGTGGGTGACCCATTGTTTACCGATGTGAACTCAGAGCGACTAGCGAAATCCCGTGTCGTTGCAGGCCCTCAATCGACGGCTGATATGGCGGTTTACATCAATGATATCAGTGCACTGAAAGGTGGCGAATACTCATTACGCTACGATGGCGACAGTTACGCCGTGACTAAGCCAAATGGTGAAACCGTTAAGCTTAATACTGATGCAGGTAATGCGCTCTACATCGACGGAATGCGGGTTGAAGTGCGTAATGAGCCTAAAGTCGGTGAGCATGTGTTACTCCGTCCGACCCGTAGCAGCGCAGCGCAAATGAAAGTTGAAACCACTGATCCAAAAGCCATTGCTGCGCAAAGTTATGAAGCGTCGACGACGTTTGCTCAAGGCAATGCCAAATTTGAGATTGTTGATGCGGGTGACTTACGTGAATTTGAAGTGGTTGTTTCTCCAACCGGAGACCAATTTGCGGTAACCGATACCAAAGGCAACGTGATCATGGCGCCCCAGCCATATCCACCGACCGGACCGGTTTCGGTCAGTTTACCGAGCAATCATCCCGCTTATAAAAACGGCGGGGTAACCGTATTTGAGTTAAGTGCGGGCGCATTAGCGAACGATAAATTTACCGCGAACCTAGTGCCATCTGAAGGTGACAACGGCAACTTGCGCAAGATGCAAAACATCCAAACCGACAAGAAGATGAACGGCAATGAATCGACGATCATGAGCTTGTACTTCAACTTGAACACCGATGTGGGTTTGAAAACGTCGACCGCAAGTCGACTCGCCGATGTTGCTCAGTTAGAGAGTGAGGCGGCACAAGAGCGCGTGGCGTCGATATCGGGGGTAAACCTCGATGAAGAAGCGGCAAACATGATGAAGTTCCAACAGGCTTATATGGCCTCTTCTCGTGTGATGCAGGCAGCTAATGACACCTTCAACACCATCTTGCAGTTGCGATAAAGGAGGCCTTAGATGTTAACGCGAATTTCTAGCTTCCATAACTACCAGTCAGTGCAGAACGATCTGCGCCGTCAGGAAAACAAAGTTCACCATAATCAGGAGCAGCTTGCTTCTGGTAAACAGTTGACCAAGCCGAGCGATGATCCACTTGCGACGCACTATATTCAGAGCATTGGCCAACAAGAAGAGCAGTTAAAACAATATCTTGATGCCATTGTTCTGGTTCGTAACCGACTAGAAAACCAAGAAGTGGTGATTGCCAACGCTGAGCAATTTACTGATGAGTCGAAACGCATCTCGATGGAAATGATCAACGGTGCGTTTTCTCCGGAAGACCGTGCGGCGAAAAAGCGCGAATTGGAAGAGATTGCAAACAACTTCTTGGCGTTAGTGAATACGCAAGACGAATCGGGCAACTACGTTTTTGCTGGTACGAAGCCAAAATCGCAGCCTTTCTTTCGTGATTACGATGGTAGCGTGGTTTATACCGGTGACGATTACCAACGCAAGATGAAGATCGCCAGCAACATTGAGCTCGGCATTAACTATCCGGGTAATCATCTGTTCTCGGAGATCCCAAACCCGTTTGGTGATTTCGAGCCGCAATACGATTTACAAGAAGGCTCTGAGCTGTTGCTTGGTCAAGCAACGAGTGCGTCAGAAGATAACTCAAACTACAAAGTGACCTTTGTGGACATGAGTAACGGCAAGTTTGGTTACCAATTGGAAAAAGATGGCAGCATCGTACAAGTCGATGACTACTCGCCAATTGATGGCATCCAGTACGAAGGCATCAACATTCAACTGAAAGGGCAAGTTTCCGCAGGGGATAGCATTACGCTAGAGCCGCGCCAAACCTTCAGTGTTTTTGATGCATTCAAAGAAACCATGCAGTGGTCGGAAAGCTCAGTATCTGACGCGTCGGCGACAGCAAAGCTGCATCAGATGACGGAAGAATTCCAAGCGGCGTTTGTTCATATGAACAAAGTCAGAACCGACTTGGGTGCTAAGTTGAGCACGCTCGATATTCAAGAGCAAAACCACGAAGATTTTAATTTGTCTCTGGCGAAAGCGAAGAGCAATTTTGAGGACTTGGATTACTCCAAGGCAGTGATTGAGTTCAGTGAGAACTCACGCGCGTTGCAAGCCTCACAACAGGCATTTGGTAAAACCAAAGACCTGACGTTGTTTAACTATATTTGATGCGCCTACCGTTTATGCGGTGAGCTCGGTATTTCAACCGTTCGATTTTAATGCCTTATGTGCCAAGCCTTAAGTGCGAGAAATCAACGAAAAATACCGAGTAATGCGAGCCAAGCGGCATGATTTGACCGAAAGCGGCAATCAGGCCAACGGTAATCCGGGCGGCAATAAAGAAACAGTGATTCGGCAACACAACAAAAATGAGTAAAGCAAGGCTCTTACCCCGTATGCCCTATAACTTGTTGTTTATTTGTTCATTATTAAAAGAACAAATAGTTTGAAACAAGTTGGCACACAAATTGTATTGATGTTGTCAGAACAGACTTACGAGATTCTAAACCCTGCCATAGGGCAGATTTAGCAAGTAATTTTTTTACGGTCAGTGCTTATCCAAATGAGAGTAAAGCTGGCCGCTTCGCAAAAGCTTGCGAACTCAACAGGAGAGCAAAATGGCTGTAACAGTTAGTACTAACGTCTCCGCGATGACCGCGCAGCGTTATTTAAACAAGGCGAGCAACGAGCTAAACACCTCGATGGAACGTCTATCATCTGGTCACAAGATTAACAGTGCAAAAGACGATGCAGCAGGTCTACAGATCTCTAACCGTCTAACGGCTCAGTCTCGTGGTCTAGATGTGGCAATGCGCAACGCAAACGACGGTATCTCGATTGCCCAAACGGCAGAAGGGGCGATGAACGAAGCGACGTCAGTGATGCAACGTATGCGTGACTTGGCGATTCAATCTGCAAACGGTACTAACTCTCCTGCGGAACGCCAAGCGATCAACGAAGAATCATCTGCGTTGACGGATGAACTAAACCGTATCGCAGAAACAACATCATTTGGTGGTCGTCGCCTATTGAACGGTTCGTTTGGTGAAGCGGCATTCCAAATCGGTTCAAGCTCTGGTGAAGCGATGATCATGGCACTAACGAGCATCCGTGCGGATGACCAGCGTATGGGCGGTGTGACTTTCTTCTCTGAGAATGGCAAAGACAAAGATTGGGGCGTGGATCCAACTAAAGCGGATCTAAAAATCACGCTTCCAGGTATGGGTGAAGACGAAGACGGCAACCCAGACGATCTAGAAATCAGCATCAATGCGAAAGCAGGTGATGATATTGAAGAGTTGGCAACGTACATCAACGGCCAATCTGATATGATCAATGCATCGGTAAGTGAAGACGGCAAACTACAAGTGTTTGTTGCGCACCCGAACGTTCAAGGCGAGATTTCAATCTCTGGTGGCCTAGCATCGGATCTAGGTCTAAGTGATGAAGCGGTACGTACATCCGTGCAAGATATCGATATGACAACCGTGCAAGGTTCTCAAAACGCGATTTCTGTACTGGATTCAGCGCTTAAGTATGTTGACTCACAACGTGCTGACCTAGGTGCAAAACAAAACCGTCTAAGCCACAGCATCAATAACTTGGCAAACATCCAAGAAAACGTTGATGCATCGAACAGCCGAATTAAAGATACGGACTTTGCGAAAGAAACAACGCAAATGACCAAAGCTCAAATTTTGCAACAAGCAGGTACTTCGATTCTTGCTCAAGCGAAACAGTTGCCAAACTCTGCGATGTCACTATTGCAGTAGTTTACCTAGCCTGTATTCAATACATTCAGACGTGGATGGGAATGCAGGCTTATGGCAAGCAACTTTATAATAGA
Organism: Vibrio sp. B1ASS3; assembly: GCF_905175355.1. Taxonomy (NCBI): domain Bacteria; kingdom Pseudomonadati; phylum Pseudomonadota; class Gammaproteobacteria; order Vibrionales; family Vibrionaceae; genus Vibrio; species Vibrio sp. B1ASS3. The sequence continues at coordinate 3,096,617 of NZ_HG992742.1, read as the reverse complement.
ATGTGCGGCTCTCTCATCTCTCACCTGCCAATCATTTTCAATGTAAAGTTGCACCCGGTGTGCCGGTTATGTGTTCATTTCTCTTGATCTCCACATAGGCTCTGGCTACCAACCTAGCCCCAGTTCTCTCAAAGGAAAAGGGGCTTTTTCTTTTCTATCTCCCAGATAAAACATTCCTGTCCCTCATCTAACTCACTGCTTTCTAGCTGTTTTTGGTTGTTCTTTGCTCAATTTAGAGCGCTCGGCTTAAGCTGCAGAAACTTGAGGCTTTTTTTCTACTTTTCTCTCATTTTTCTAGCCAAATCGCGCAAATTCACTTTTTTTGATTTTTTTCTAAAGCTTCTGAAATCCGAGTCGTTAATAGAAGTAACTTTGAGAGAACTACTTGGTTTTCCGAGACGTCGGAAACCGCTACATCGGAAAATCAATTGGAGAAATCACCATGGCAGTGAATGTAAACACAAACGTATCAGCGATGACCGCTCAGCGTTACCTAAACAACGCAAATTCAGCACAACAAACTTCTATGGAGCGTTTGTCTTCAGGTTTCAAAATCAACAGCGCGAAAGACGATGCTGCGGGTCTTCAAATCTCGAACCGCTTGAACGTACAAAGCCGTGGCCTGGATGTGGCTGTTCGTAACGCGAACGACGGTATCTCGATTGCACAAACTGCTGAAGGTGCAATGAACGAGACGACTAACATCCTACAACGTATGCGTGACCTATCTCTTCAATCTGCGAATGGCTCTAACTCAAAATCTGAGCGTATTGCGATTCAAGAAGAAGTAACGGCACTGAACGACGAACTAAACCGTATCGCTGAAACAACATCTTTCGGTGGCAATCGTCTACTTAACGGTACTTACGGCACTCAGTCTTTCCAAATCGGTGCGGATAACGGTGAAGCAGTAATGCTTAACCTAAAAGACATGCGCTCAGACAACAAAATGATGGGCGGCGTGAGCTACCAAGCTGAAAACGGTAAAGACAAAAACTGGAACGTTGAAGCGGGTAAAAACGACCTGAAAATCAGCCTGACTGACAGCTTTGGTCAAGAGCAAGAAATCAACATCAGCGCGAAAGCGGGTGACGATATCGAAGAGCTAGCGACGTACATCAACGGTCAAACTGACCTAGTAAAAGCGTCAGTAGACCAAGACGGTAAACTGCAAGTTTTCGCTGGTAACAACAAAGTAGAAGGCGACGTTGAATTCTCTGGCGGCCTATCTGGTGAGCTAGGTCTAAGCGACGGTAAGAAAGTAACGGTTGATACTATCGACGTAACATCAGTAGGTGGCGCACAAGAATCTGTGGCTATCATTGATGCGGCATTGAAATACGTAGACAGCCACCGTGCAGAGCTAGGTGCTTTCCAAAACCGTTTCAACCACGCAATCAGCAACTTGGATAACATCAACGAGAACGTGAACGCGTCGAAGAGCCGTATCAAAGATACAGACTTCGCGAAAGAAACGACTCAAATGACCAAGTCACAAATTCTATCGCAAGCGTCAAGCTCAATCCTTGCGCAAGCGAAACAAGCGCCGAACTCAGCGCTAAGCCTACTAGGTTAATTAACCTAATACGACGCGATACAAAAGCCAGGCTCACCCCTGGCTTTTTGCTTATTCAAATCACGCATTAGGTACACCGAATAGGGCAGGTGACAAGGAGTTCGTATCGATTAGATGGTCTCTTTAAATACCAATGTTACTGCGATGATGACGCAGCGACACCTCAGTCATGCGGCTGAGCAAAACATAGAGTCTCAGCGAAACCTCACCTCGGGCTATCGGATTAACTCCGCCAGTGATGACGCTGCAGGTCTGCAAATCTCCAATACTCTTAATGTTCAAACAAGAGGGCTTGATGTCGCCTTGAGAAATGCACACGATGCGTATTCGGTGGCACAAACCGCAGAAGGCGCTTTGCATGAGAGTAGTGATATATTGCAACGCTTGCGCTCTCTGGGGCTGCAAGCGGCAAACGGCAGTAATGACTCAGGTGATCGGCAAAGTATTCAATACGAGGTCGTAGCGCTGCAAGATGAGCTTGATCGTGTCGCGATCACGACGACATTTGCAGATAAAAACCTATTTGATGGCTCTTACGGCTCGCAAAGCTTCCATATTGGTGCGAATGCCAACTCTATCTCTCTGACACTGCGAAATATGCGCAGTCACATCCCGGAGATGGGAGGGCAGCATTATGTTGGTGATGCAGTCGATAAAGATTGGCGAGTCACTAAAGATAATCAAACTCTTAAATTTGAATACCAAGACAGTAAAGGGCAAACCCAAACAGAATCTATTGGGCTCAAGCTAGGAGATCGCATCGAGCAAGTTGCTACTTATATCAATGCGCAGCAATCGATAGTGAGTGCCTCAGTGACTGAAAACAATGAACTGCAATTCTTTGCCTCTACGCTGAATGCACCTGAAGGTGTAACGTTAGAGGGCAGTTTAGCGGATGAGCTTGACGTTAGTGCTGGTGGTTTAGTCACAATGGACGACATCGATATGTCGACTGTTGGCGGGGCACAGCTTTCAATTGGAGTGATTGACGCGGCAATTAAGTATGTTGATTCGCATCGAAGTGAAATAGGTGGCTTCCAAAACCGGGTGAGTGGCACGATGGATAACCTTAATACGGTAAACCGGAGTGTGACTGAATCTAAAGGGCGGATACGAGATACGGATTTTGCACGAGAATCGACGGAGATGGTACGCTCACAAGTGCTGCAAGATGCGACTACCGCATTGTTAGCCCAAGCGAGCAGAAACCGAGCTCGGCACTTGGCTTGCTCAGTTAAAAGGGTTGCAGCGATGAACATCGCTCAGGAACAAAAGTTTCAAGTAATAAAAAACGCTGCCAATGGCAGCGTTTTTTTCGTGTTGGGCTAAGTAAAAATTACTTAGTTACACGTAGAACTGGAGTTTCACCAACAGTAACAGAACCAGAAAGCTTGTTCAGCTCTTTGATTTCGTCCATGTTAGAGATAACAACTGGAGTTAGCGTTGATTTCGCTTTCTCTTCTAGAAGAGCTAGGTCGAATTCAATTACAGTGTCGCCAGCTTTAACAGTTTGACCTTCTTCAGCGATACGCTTGAAGCCTTCGCCTTTAAGTTCAACAGTATCGATACCGAAGTGAACGAAAAGCTCAACACCGTCGTCAGACTCGATAGAGAACGCGTGGTTCGTTTCGAAGATCTTACCGATAGTACCGTTTACAGGAGCTACCATTTTGTTACCAGCAGGTTTGATAGCAATACCATCACCAACGATTTTCTCAGCGAAAACAACATCTGGCACATCTTCGATGTTCACGATCTCACCAGAAAGTGGTGCGATGATTTCGATTGCACCTGCGTCAGCGCTGTCGTCAGATACTAGCTTCTTAAGTTTGTCAAACAGACCCATTGTGTCATGCTCCTAACGTTTTATTTAATTCTGTCGAATTATAGTATACCAATCTTTCGAGATAGACGACTTTTTTTTAACCGCCTATCTCATTGGAATTAGTTGATTATTGAGTTTTCTCTGCAATGAACTTTTCTACAACTGCTTCGATTTCTGCTGCTGTTGGTAGAGAAAGTGCTTCTTCAGCCATTGCTTTCACTTCTGCGAAGTTAGAGTTACGGATAACTTTCTTAACTTTAGGGATAGAGATACCGCTCATTGAGAACTCGTCTAGACCCATACCTAGAAGTAGAAGTGTTGCACGCTCATCACCTGCTAGCTCACCACACATACCAGTCCACTTACCTTCAGCGTGAGAAGCGTCGATAACTTGCTTGATCACAGTAAGTACAGCTGGTGATAGTGGGTTGTATAGGTGAGAAATCATCTCGTTACCACGGTCAACCGCTAGTGTGTACTGAGTTAGGTCGTTTGTACCGATAGAGAAGAAAGCAACTTCCTTCGCTAGGTGGTGCGCGATAGCTGCTGCAGCTGGAGTCTCAACCATTACACCGATTTCGATGTTTTCGTCGAATGCATGGCCTTCAGCGCGTAGTTCTGCTTTGTACTCTTCGATCGCTTTCTTAAGCTCACGGATTTCTTCAACAGAGATGATCATTGGGAACATGATACGTAGTTTACCGTGTGCAGATGCACGTAGGATACCACGTAGCTGGTCACGTAGGATTTCACGACGATCCAAGCTGATACGTACTGCACGCCAGCCTAGGAACGGGTTCATCTCTTTTGGAAGATCCATGTATGGAAGATCTTTGTCGCCGCCGATGTCCATAGTACGGATGATCACAGACTCACCATTCATTGCTTCCGCAACTTCTTTGTAAGCTTGGTATTGCTCTTCTTCAGTTGGAAGTGCATCACGGTCCATGAACAGGAATTCAGTACGGTACAGACCAACGCCTTCGCCACCGTTGCGGATGATACCGTCACAGTCTTTAACTGTACCGATGTTACCGCAAACTTCTACGCGGTGACCGTCAGTTGTTTCTGCGTGTAGGTCTTTTAGCTTCGCTAGCTCTTCTTTCTCAGCAAGGAATGCAGCTTTAACTGCTTTTGCTTCTTCTAGTTCAGCGTCAGATGGGTTGATAACGATCTTGTTGTTCATCGCATCAAGAATCAGCATGTCGCCGTTCTTAACTTGCTTAGTGATGTCGTTAGTACCAACGATGGCTGGAAGCTCAAGAGAGCGAGCCATGATTGAAGTATGAGAAGTACGACCGCCGATGTCACAAGCAAAACCAAGAACGTAATCTAGGTTGATTTGTGCAGTTTCAGATGGCGTTAGGTCGTAAGCTACTAGGATCACTTCTTCATTGATGTCGCTTAGCGAAACAATGTTGATGCCTAGAGCGTTCTTAACGAAACGAGAACCGATGTCACGGATGTCAGTTGCACGTTCTTTCAGGTATTCGTCGTCTAGCGACTCAAGAGCACATGCTTGCTCTTCGATAACTGAATGAATTGCGTGGTCCGCAGACATTTTGTCGTTTTTGATAAGTGCTAGGATTTCTTCTTCTAGCTCTTCGTCTTCAAGAAGCATGATGTGACCTTCAAAGATCGCTTCTTTTTCTTCGCCAAACGTTTCAAGCGCTTTTTGCTTGATAGTTTCTAGTTGAGCAGAAGATTTGTTACGAGCTTCAAAGAAACGTGCAACTTCTGCTTCTACTTGATCATCAGAAATAGTGTTTGTGTTTAGGACAATTTCATCTTCTTGAAGTAGTAGTGCTTTACCGATTGCAATACCTGGAGATGCTAGGATGCCTGAAATCATAGCCTTACCTTAAGTTGGTCAACTTTATAAAACGGGAGAATAATGGGTGCGCTAACGAATAGTATTAGCTTAGTTTTGAGCCTATTTCCAACGAAGCCATTTTGCTTTCACAAAATGGCTTCTGAAATAGGAGACCGAATTAGTGTAGTTGGTCCATTAGAGCAACTAGGTGGTCAACTGCTTGCTGAGCTTGTGGGCCTTCAGCTGAGATAGTAACTAGAGTACCTTTTACTAGGCCTAGTGTTTGTAGCTTGAATAGGCTCTTAGCGCTAGCGCTTTTACCGTTAGAAGTCACAGTGATGTCCGCGTCGAATGCTTTAGCTTCTTTAACGAACTGTGCAGCTGGACGAGTGTGAAGACCGTTTTCTGCTGTGATTTCTACTTGCTTCTCGTACATGTGATATACCCCAATAAATGTATTTTTTTGTTAGTTTGTGACTGAGTTTTAGCTTAACTGCTTTACACCTTGTGCGCTAGCACGGGAGAGTTCAAAGCGTGTCAGAACTGATACTAGTCAAAAGTTTGGTGATTGCGCAACTGTTTGCGTGCGTAATCACTCTGAAACCTTTTTGGTTTAGATTCTTTATTTTGAACCTAAAAATAAAACACCCTGATATTACCAAAGGTGGGGCAGGGATCAACAAAAAAGCCCCTGAACGGGGCTTTTTTAAACGAAAAATTGATTTGACCACATATTACTGTTGGTTCTCTTTCTCGGTAAAGATGCCGGCAAATAGTGCCGTACTTAGGTAACGTTCACCAGAGCTTGGAAGAACCGTTACAATCGTTTTTCCTTCAAATTCAGGTAGTTCTGCAAGGCGGTTTGCCGCAACAACTGCTGCACCTGAAGAAATACCCGCTAGGATACCTTCTTCTTCCATTAGGCGACGAGCCATCTCAATCGCTTCTTCAGACGTTACTTGCTCAACACGGTCTAGAAGTTCTAAATCTAAGTTCCCAGGGATGAAACCAGCACCGATACCTTGGATTTTGTGAGGAGCAGGTTGGATTTCTTCGCCTGCTAGCGCTTGTGCAATCACTGGTGATTCAGCTGGCTCTACTGCCACAGAAGTGATGGCTTTGCCTTTTTCACCTTTGATGTAACGGCTTGTACCAGTGATAGTACCGCCCGTACCAACACCTGCTACGAATACGTCGATTTCACCGTCTGTTGCTTCCCAAATTTCAGGGCCCGTTGTCTTCTCATGAATCTCTGGGTTTGCAGGGTTGTTGAACTGTTGTAGAAGCAGGTATTTGTCTGGGTTGCTTGCTACGATTTCCTCGGCTTTCGCAATCGCGCCTTTCATGCCTTTTGCTGCTTCTGTTAGTTCTAGGTTTGCACCTAGCGCTTTAAGAAGTTTACGACGCTCAAGGCTCATTGATTCAGGCATCGTCAGTGTTAGCTTGTAACCGCGAGCTGCTGCTACGAATGCAAGTGCAACACCTGTGTTACCACTGGTTGGCTCTACTAGCTCAACACCTGGCTTGAGCGTACCTGCTTTTTCAGCTTCCCAAATCATGTTTGCACCAATACGGCACTTAACGCTGAAGCTTGGGTTGCGCGCTTCGATTTTCGCTAGAACTTTACCCTCGCTCACTTTGTTTAGGCGAACTAGAGGAGTATTACCAATGGTAAGAGAGTTGTCTTCGTAGATCTTGCTCATAGTGATGTTCCTTCATTACACGTTTTGTGAATATGGATAGAAGAATATGCGGTATAAAAAAAAGGGAAAAGGATTAAAAAGTTATATCTTATGAGGTTGGTCAAGAAATCCGCAAAATAACTGAGGAGGCACATTCGTCCTCCTCAATTGGTTTAAAAAGCCACCTATTATTGATGCTTAAATTCGGTAACCCACATCGCGGTTGCGCCACAGACAGCAACAGGCATAACGATAAGATTGAGAATTGGGATAGTCGTGAATACAGAAACCAGCACACCAAACCCATAGGCCTTACCTTGCTTTTGTTTCAATTTGTAACGCATGTCGTTGAAAGGGACTTTGTGGTTATCAAATGGATAGTCACAATATTGAATCGCTAGCATCCATGCGGTGAAAATAAACCATAGAAAAGGTCCAACGGTTTGACCTAATGCTGGGATGAGCAAGAGTAAAAACAAGCCTATCGCTTTTGGTAACACGTAAAGTAGTTTGCGCCATTCACGGGCCATCACGCGAGGTACATCCTTGATGAGTGCCGCAAAGCCGTCATCATTGACTTTTTGTCCTGTAAGAGACTCTTCTACTTTCTCTGCCAACAACCCATTAAAAGGCGCGGCGATGAAGTTAGCTAATGTACTAAAGAAGTAGGAGAACGTGGCCAGAATGGTCAATACCAATATCGGCCATAAGATGTAGGTAAGCCATGAGAGGAACTCTGGCAGCTTACCAATCCAATTCTCAATCCAAACATCGAGATGGGAAAATAAATAGAAGATAGCGCCCCCAACAAGCAAAATGTTGGCAAGCAGCGGCAAGACGACAAAACGTCGGATCTCTGGGGAGAGAGCTATTTGAATTCCGTATAGGAAGTAACCGAATCCGGTTCTAGGCTGATTATTCGACTTCATATCCATTTTGTTTCTTGTAAGTGAAAACTCATTGTACCTGTGGATGCTTTTCTTTCAATGCCCTAACAATTTGGGTCTTGTAAAGTGGAATCGTGGCAAGAATCACAACAAAAAGCGGAACTTCTTGCATTAAGTTGTTCTAAACCTACATATAGTTTTGGTAAAGTAAAAGCATCATTCGGATTTATTGCACTTGGGTTACTGCTCAAGGATGTGCGAGTAGTAAGAACAAGTAGATTGAGAGTAAATAATGCAGGAATTGCGATTCGTACTCATTGTTGTTGGCGCATTAGCCATCGCCGCATTGCTATTTCATGGTTTGTGGACAAGCAAAAAAGAAGGCAAAGCGAAATTTGGTAACAAGCCGCTTGGTAAGTTGGACGTTGACCAAGAGGGTAAAGACTCCCTAGATCAAGAGCGTGAAATCGCTCCTGTTCCAGAAGACGATTTCGAAATCATCCGCAAAGATCGTAAAGAGCCTGACTTTGGGATGGAAAGTTCTTTCGACAACAAATTTGCCTCTGATCCACTGATCGATGATGTTCTTGATGTTAGAGAAAAAGAACACAAAGAAGAGCGCGAAATCCCTGCTTTTGTCGCAACGAAGAAAACCGAAGACGAATTAGAACCTGTTCTGCAAGAGCCAGTACAGTCGTCGGTTGTTGAAGAAGAAATTATTGAACCAGTCTTTGAAGCTCCTGAAGTACCAGAAGCGCCAGTTATGCCAGAAGTCGAGGCGATACCGGTAATGGCTGAAGAAGTGATTGAAGAGCCAAAACCAGAACCTGAAATGCAAGTGATTGTGTTGAATGTTCATTGCGCTGGCGATGAGCCTTTCATCGGCACTAAACTGTTCGATAGCATGCAGCAAAATGGATTGATTTATGGTGAGATGAATATCTTCCATCGTCATGTTGATTTATCAGGCAATGGTAAAGTGCTGTTTAGCGTGGCCAACATGATGCATCCAGGTACGCTAGAACACGGCGACCCAGCTGAATTCAGCACTAAAGGTATTTCGTTCTTTATGACGCTACCTTGTTATGGTGAAGCAGACCAAAACTTCAACCTTATGCTGCGTATTGCACAACAAATCGCTGACGACATGGGCGGTAACGTTTTGGATGATCAACGTAACTTGATGACACCAGATCGATTGGCCTCATATCGACGTCAAATAGTTGAGTTTAATGCTGCTAGCGCATAACCTTAACACCAAATAATGATAGGGCTCCGTTAGGAGCCCTTTTTCTTAGATTCCCAACCTCATTGAACAATATACACGGGGCTTTAATATGTCTGAATCAGTACTTCAGCGACTAGAAGAATTAAAAGAGTCGTTGCATTACCACGCTGTTCGTTACTACGTGGAAGATAACCCAGAGATTCCAGACGCAGAATACGACCGTATGATGCGTGAACTATTGGATATTGAAGCCGAGCACCCAGAGTTGGTGACTGTTGACTCTCCAAGCCAACGTGTTGGTGGTCAGCCACTGTCTGAATTCAGCCAAGTCACTCACGAAGTGCCAATGCTGTCTTTGGACAACGCGTTTGATGATGCTGAACTGGATGGTTTTCATAAACGTGCTCAAGACCGTGTCGTTGGCCATACCATTAAACAATACTGCTGCGAGCCTAAGCTTGATGGCTTAGCTGTGAGCCTGCTGTATGAAAACGGCGTTTTGGTGCAAGCGGCAACGCGTGGTGACGGTACGATGGGTGAGAACATCACTGAAAACGTACGTACTATCAGCGCTATTCCATTAAAGTTACAAGGCAAAGACTGGCCGACACGTCTAGAAGTGCGCGGTGAAGTGTTTATGCCAAAAGCGGGTTTTGACAAACTTAACGAGAACGCACGAAAAAAAGGCGAGAAAGTTTTTGTTAACCCCCGTAATGCGGCAGCAGGTAGCTTACGCCAATTAGATTCCCGTATCACGGCTTCACGTCCTCTAAGCTTTTACGCATACAGTGTTGGCGTTGTGGAGGGGGCAACCCTTGCTAACAGTCACTACGAACGATTCTTACAAATCAAATCGTGGGGCTTGCCAATGTGTCCAGAAACCAAGCGTGTCGATAGCTTGGAAGAGGTTAAAGCATACTACCAAGATATTCTTACTCGTCGTGAGGCTTTGGCTTACGAAATTGATGGTGTCGTTATCAAAGTGGATGACATTGCGATTCAAGAGCGATTAGGTTTTGTTGCTCGTGCGCCTCGTTGGGCGATTGCATACAAATTCCCAGCTCAGGAAGAAATCACCACGCTGAACGAAGTTGAGTTCCAAGTTGGTCGTACTGGCGCAATTACTCCAGTAGCAAAGCTTGAACCAGTATTTGTTGGTGGTGTAACAGTATCTAACGCTACGCTTCATAACGCAGACGAGATTGAGCGTTTGCAAGTGATGGTCGGTGACCAAGTCGTGATTCGTCGTGCTGGCGACGTGATTCCACAAGTGGTGTCTGTTATCAAAGAGCGTCGCCCTGAAACGGCTCGTGAAATCCTTTTCCCAGATGCTTGTCCGGTGTGTGGTTCTCACGTTGAGCGTATCGAAGGTGAAGCAGTAACACGTTGTACTGGTGGCTTAGTATGTCAGGCACAACGTAAAGAAGCGTTAAAGCATTTTGTTTCCCGCAAAGCGTTAGACGTAGACGGCCTGGGTGACAAGGTGATTGAGCAGCTAGTGGATCGTGAGATGGTGGAAACGCCTGCTGATCTATTTAAGCTTTCTGCGGGTGTCTTAACCGTACTAGAGCGTATGGGGCCGAAATCGGCAACCAACGTTGTCAATGCGCTTGAGAAATCAAAACTCACTACATTGCCACGCTTTTTGTACTCACTCGGCATTCGTGAAGTAGGGGAGGCAACCGCAGCCAACCTAGCACAACACTTCAAGAATCTGGATGCGATTCAGCAAGCGACAGAAGAGCAATTGATTGAAGTTCAAGACATTGGTGTGATCGTGGCAAAACACATTACGACTTTCTTTGGCGAAGAGAAAAACCAAGCTGTTGTTCGTGACTTGCTAGAACAAGGCATCAACTGGCCTGACATTGCAGCACCACAAGAAGGTGTTGAATTACCATTGGAAGGCAAGACGGTCGTATTAACTGGCACGCTTTCTCAACTAGGTCGCTCAGAAGCGAAAGAAGCATTACAGAACCTAGGTGCGAAAGTAACGGGTAGTGTATCGAAGAAAACAGACATTCTGTTTGCTGGTGAGAACGCTGGTTCTAAGCTTGCAAAAGCGCAAGAGCTCGGTATTGAGATTCAAACTGAGCAAGACTTACTCAACTTGATGAATTAACTCCCCTCAAAAAAGCTAAAAAATATATAAAAGCCCCAATTGCCAGTCAGTTGGGGCTTTTTCTTTGCAATTAAAAAGTCACTCAATAACTGCCTAAATCTTCCTTTTCCTGATTTCAGTGATCCGGATCTCTCCTTCACTTATTCTTCTTTTATCGGTAAAAGTCTGCGATCAACTTCAAACTGAGCTTTGTTGGTTCGCCCTAAGTAATTGTATTTTAAGTGCTTAGTCTATTTGTGTGCCTTTGGTGTTAAAAATAAGATCTGGATCAACAACTTATATGGAACTTTGGCGTTGGTCATATTTTTTTAGAAAAAAAATAAGTTCCATTTGGATGTTTTTAGATGCGAAGTTAGTCTTAGAAGCGTGGATACACGGTGTGTATGCAGGAACTAAAAAGAACCAATTTAGAAATATTGAGGTTCACTCAGGAATTTACTTCTCTCCTTCGGCGGCCAACTTAAGGTGAGATAGAAAAATACAGCTATATCCATTTTTAGGAGTTTTTTCCATGGACAAATTTTTTAAAGTATCTGCCCTTTCTGCGGCAATGATGGGTGCAGTAGTTGCTGCTCCAGCAATGGCTGAAGATCCATTAGGTCCAGAGTACGCTGGCGCAGTTTCAGAGTTTTTCTCTGAGTCGACTATCAGCGGTAACCTTAACTTTTGGATGCGTGCTCGTGACCGTGGCAATGTAGATGCAAATGGTAACGACACTAAAAAGGTAACGAACCTAGACCACGGTTCTATCTTTGCAAACCTAGGCTTCAACTCTGGCTATGTTGGCGGTGTTGCTGGTCTTGATGTTGTTATCTACAGCACATTCGACATGTGGCAAAACGGTGGTGCAGACCACGAAATGAACTTCTGGGGTGTAAACAACCCATACGATAAAGAAGCGAAAGACAGTGCATGTTCTGATGTATGGACTGACTGTACAGACAACGGCGTTTCATTTGCTACTGCGGCAGCGAAGTTCAAACTAGGTGATTCTGCTACTGCGAAACTTGGTTACTTCCAACCATCTGTACCTAGCTCTCTAGGTGTTAACTGGTCATTCGCTCCTGGTACTTACCTAGGTGGTGAAGTTGGCGGAAAAATCGGTGGTGTTGACCTAGGTTTGGTTGTTGCGACTGAATACAAAGCACCGTGGTTCAAAGAAACTTACGAATTCAGAACAACTAAGGGTGAAGACGCAGGTACACTTTACTCTGTAGGTGGTCGTTACACTCTAGACAACGGTATCTCTCTCGATGCAGCATACGGTGGTCTATCTGATGGTGACCGTTGGAACGCTCACTTTAAAGTGAAAGGTACAACAGAAGGTGGTCTATACTGGTCTCCTCAACTATACATCGTTGATGATAGCGAACAGTACGACAGCACTGCATACCAGCTAGCACTTTTGACAAGCTTCTCTTCTGGTCAGTACTCATACCGTGCTGAAGCGACATACACTGGCGCAGATTCTGGTGACCCAGCAAACGTTGGTAACATGTCTTACCGTCTAACTAGCCAATACGGTGGTTCAAACGGTGCTTACGAAATCTGGTGGAACAACCGTTCTGACTTTAACCACGATGAAGAGCTAGCGGTATTTGGTTCTGTGTCTCGTGACTTCTCTGATATCGGTGGTAAAGGCTTTAGTGCTGGTCTAAGTGGTGCATACGGCTTCGGTTCATCTGCTCAAGGTTATGATGACCTTAGCGAGTACGCATACAGCGTCTTTGCAAACTACGCAATCCAAGCTGGCGCACTTAAAGATGCTCACATCAGCTTCTACTACACTAACTACTACAATGATACAAACGCTCCGAACTGGACAGGTTACACTAACTTGTTCCAAGATGAGGAAGATTTCAAGCTAGTACTAGCAATTCCGTTCTCAGTTAAATAAGCGAACTGAATACACCATATAGTGTCTAAAAAGCTGAGCATACGCTCAGCTTTTTTTGTCTCAGAGACCAAGGAGCTAACCATGAAGAAAGCACTGATCATTCCATTTGTATTATTCTCCCTTCAAGCTTGCAGCACTGCCCCTAAAACCCCAGCCGAGTATTGGTATGGGCAAGGTGAACGTTTTGGCTCAAATGGCTACCGCTACGACAACGATGTTTTAGCGAACTTAAAAGAGAGTGTTTCTTTTGACGAAGCATCCTACAAAGCGGGCTATGAAGCAGGTAAAGCGGAGTACTGTGATCCTTTCAAAGCGTTTGAAAAAGGTATCCAAGGTACTCGTTATACTGACCAATGTGCAGGTCAGCCTCAAGAAGTCATGATCAAAGCGGAATGGCAAAGAGGGTGGGATGCATTTATCAGTTCTGACTTCTACAAGTTCTAAGTTTTTTCATTTAATGGCCAACGAAGTTTATCAACGTAAAAATAGATAAACTTCGTTAAAACCATTGATAATGTTACTTATTTAAATGTACCACCGTACATTGTGCATAATTCACGTGGTAAGTGTTTTACTGTACCATCACTAAATGTGCAATCTACGCCAGCACCAAATGCATGTCCCGCTGAGTTTTGTGCTAAAGAAATTGGAGATGCAAAAATAAAGCACGCGATAAATAAAGCAGCAATCTTTTTCATGGTGAATCCTCTCACTCATTAAATTTTCAGCTTAGGCTGAATAATTAATTGATCTTTAAATTTAAAGTTAGAATTGTTTTATTTCTTTATCGTACCATTTTGATGTTGGCATAAGACGATTGGCATATAATCGCTAGTCCCGTCTGGTAGATAGCATTGCACGTTAGGCCCTGTAGCGCTGTTACCGTTTGAGCCTGAGTAGGCAAACACGCTTGATGAAAACAACACCACAGCGAACAACATCATTGTCTTTTTCATAGTACTTCCTCTTACTTACCTTAAAAAAATATAAGCACTTAATTGACATGCTTATGCGTTAAGTATGTATAGAGACCTAGAAAGATCAAAATTAAATTCAACAGTGTTTTATTTTTTAAAATAAATTTAGATTTCGAAAAAGGAGTTATATTTTTCTATGTGTCTGAATTATTTAATTTGAATAATTGAGTAAGAGTAGGAAAAGAGAGTATGCTGATAATATTTATATCACTTAATTTTTGTGGTTAATTTAAATAAGTGAATGAAATAAAAGAAGTAGTTTGAATAGATATGAAATAGGGTGCTTTGCACCCTATTATTTTGACACAAGTCAGCGAGAAACCGGTTTAATCTTAAGAATAATACCGTCAACGGCGATAATTTCGACTCGAGTTCCTGCTGGTAAATCGTGTTCTGATTCAGCAGACCAAGTAGTATCTGCCACTCGTAAGCGGTTCATCCCCACCGTGAAGTCTTCATCTAATGTCACGATACTACCGACTAATTGCTTCTGCTTTTGGTTAAGATCGCGCGCGCTGTCGCTCTTACGATCTTTCGACCATTGCTTTCTCCACCACAGCCACGTTGTCATCAAGCTGAAAGCGGCAAAAGCTAACCATTGCATCTGCCAACTGATGGGCAAGAATGACAAAATGGTTCCAACGATAAGCGCTGATATGCCAAGCCATAAGAAATAGCCAGCAGTGCCGAGTAGCTCGATCGCTAGCAAAGCAAAACCAAACGCAATCCAATGCCAGAACGTAACGCCTTCCAATAGGCTAAATAAATCCATAAGTAGACCTTAGTCTTTACTTTGTTTGAACATCTCTGCGATACCAGCAACGGAGCCCATGAGTCCAGTTGCTTCAATCGGTAACATGATAATCTTACCGTTTTCTGCTTGGCCGATACTTTTCAATGCCTCAGTGTAGCCCTGAGCAATAAAGTAGTTCACTGCTTTGACATCACCTTTAGCAATGGCTTCTGACACCATGTAAGTTGCTTTTGCTTCCGCTTGCGCCGCACGTTCGCGAGCTTCTGCATGTAAGATCGCAGATTGCTTTTCACCTTCCGCTTTTAAGATCTCGGATTGTTTTTGACCTTCAGCGCGTAAGATTTCGGCTTGGCGCACACCTTCAGCTTCTAAGATTTCTGCACGTTTATTACGTTCTGCTTTCATCTGGGCATTCATCGCTGCAGTCAGATCTGCGGGTGGCTGAACGTCTTTAATCTCAATACGTGTCACTTTAACACCCCAAGGGTTAGTCGCTTGGTCAACAATAGAGAGAAGCTTGGTGTTGATCATGTCACGTTGGCTGAGCATTTCGTCCAGCTCCATTGAACCAAGTACGGTGCGGATGTTAGTCAACGTAAGGTTACGAATAGCATGCTCTAGGTCGTTTACTTCATAGGCTGCTTTGGCAGCGTCGATAACTTGTACAAAGCCGACTGCGTCGATAACGACATTCGCATTATCTTTAGAAATGACTTCTTGAGCTGGAATGTCGAGAACTCGCTCCATCATATTGATCTTCTGACCGATTCTATCGACAAACGGAATGATTAAGTTCAAACCTGGTTTAAGAGTGTGGGTGTAGCGCCCAAAGCGTTCAACTGTCCAGTTGTTGCCTTGAGGAACGGTTTTAATCGCAGACGCGAGGAGGATGATGGCTAGAGCAACGAAAATACCGATGGTGATCAATGAGTCAATTGGCATGTGCTATTCCCTTAAGTGCATAGTATTGATTCATTTTTACTCATTTGGGCCTATGAAACAATCGTAGAAATGAGAGGTTTGATAAATTCCAGACAAAATAAAGGCCGGAAATTCCCAGCCTTTATTCACTTTAATTTCAGGTTGTTACTCTACGTCGAGCTTTACTTAGGATATTCAATCCAACTTGAACCATCTAACGAGACGTAGTACTTACCATTTACTTCAATCACCGTTGAGCCAGAGTTCTGCGCGACCACTTGTGTTTCAGGTAGGTTTCCTGCTAACTCATCCGGACTAAAGGATTTCTTCTCATAAATGTTTTGCTCAAGAATATTCGATACCAATTGGGATAGCGCTAAATAGCTTGATGGCGCTTTAACGTGCTTAGTATCGCCTTGGCGTTGGATACCTTCGCCGAAGACTTTAATTCCGACAGGAGTGTGAACGATCGTTGGTGCCGGAATCTCACGCATGCCTGAAATCTGCATTCTATCTCCTCGCATACCAGCGCCATGCTCTGGCACCAAAGCAACAACGATATTGCGTTTGGAGGCTTTAAGCTCTTGGAAGAACGAATAAAGATCATCAAGAAGGTTCTTTAGGCGTTTCTTGTAACTCACCATAGACGTTGTCGAATTGGCATTGATGATGCGGTTACCATCATGCAATGAGATGGTGTTATACAACGCAACGACTTTCTCATCATCGCTTTTGATCCGTTGTTGCCACCAATCATCAAGCACCTGTTTGTCACGGAAGATTGACGAGCCATCAAATGATTTTTGATAAGGCTTGAATCCTTCTTGAGACATCAAGTTCGTTTTTAGGTCGCCATCTTTTTTGATCAGTTCTAAGAAGCTATCGAACACACCGTTGTGGTTCATCAACAGATTTTCGTTGAAGCCGAGATCTTTCAGATTATCGAACAAGTAACATTGCTTTGGAGCAGGCTCGAACAATTTACTGTGCTCTTGTTGACCACAGCTCGCTCTCAGCAGTCTAACAACGGCAGGCCCGCTGTAGGATGTCGCCGCGCTGAAGTTATCAAACATGACATCAAACTCTTTGAACAACGGGTGATCAGCCATACCAGCAATCTCAATGTCATCCCAAGCGACGGAACAGATGCTCAAGAACAGCAAATCAAACGGAGCATCTTGTGCACTATCAGGGCTGAATGAGACTCGTCGTGACGCTTCTTTCGCAAAGAAATCTGCTGTCATACTGTTGAGTGACTCTTCGTTGATTTCTGTGACTTGAGGTTGTGTTGTTTTCGCCACTTCCGTAGTTGCTGGTGGCGCAGGTTGAGTTGTCTCAACGGTGACTGAACCCTGTGGCGTTTTTGGAATGCTGACGTAAATCATCGCGATGACAACGAATACAGAAACGCGTAAAAACTTACTCAGGATGAAATATGCTGCGCACAAAGCAAACAACCCAAGCAATGCTTGCACAGAGATGAAGCGTCCCATGAGTTCGACAAGATAGCTAAACTCAAACTGCATCAACTGACCCGCCTGAGCCCATAATCGCTCTAACGGAGGTAAGAAAGAGTCATAATGCAGTAGCCATGCAGCGATGATCACTGAGATAACATGCCGCAGGACATTCAATGCTCTTACTGGCACAGGTAACAGAATAAAGAGCAAGAGCGCAAAGTTTTCTAGCGGATGGAAATCGATGATCCCTTGGAGGAAGAGGGCAACTTTGGCAATAAAATAAATGTTCCACCAACCCAATCCAATTGTGAACTGAGCGGGCTGTTTAGAGTGTGAAGTCATCACTTAAGCTTCTTGTTTTTGTTTACAGAAAGATCTTGTTCAAAGTATTGCGCGCGTTTTAAGTATCTATTGTAGAGTCGCTTTATCGCGCTGACTGCATCACGCAGAAAGTAGCCAAGGACTAATCCTACGCAAAGGCTAATGCCTACGGTGAGTATAAAGTCATCAATGTTCATTCCTGCTCCTTAATGTTGATGGCTTTTTTTACTGCGAACAAAGCAGGAACCTCGCTCATAGGCTTTTTCGTTACCGCGAAAATCTGTTTCTCCGTGGTCAAGCTTGATACCTCCTCGGAGATGCTGACTTCATCCTCTAGGATGTATTTTAGTTCAGCTTCGATGTCGTAATGGGTATCGAAGGTGCGCGTTGAGTGAAACAAATCTCGAGGTGGAAACTCGAAAATATTGTTGAGTGCAACATCAATGTCGTTATGACGGATAGCACTGAACAAAACATACAGTGCTTTGTTACACGCGGTGACGACATCACCATCTCGTCGGATGTGGCACAGACGAAGGCATTCTTCAGGGCTCATTCCTGGCAGCAAATTCAACTTAATCAGAGCAAAGTTGACATTAGAACGGCTCGAACTGGCGATCACATCCGTACAGTATTGACTGAAGTCTCTGTTATGCAGGTAG
The DNA here is from genome assembly GCF_905175355.1 of Vibrio sp. B1ASS3. Lineage (NCBI taxonomy): Bacteria > Pseudomonadati > Pseudomonadota > Gammaproteobacteria > Vibrionales > Vibrionaceae > Vibrio > Vibrio sp. B1ASS3. Next base: position 3,078,492 of record NZ_HG992742.1, on the reverse strand, counting down.
CCTTTGCTGCCAAATTTAACGTCGTACTTTAGTAAGGCCTCTAAGCTTTGAGGCAATGCACGTGTCAGCATTTGTCCTTGTATAGCTTCCACCTGAGTCATAAAGCGCATCTGAGGCACTTGCACCGGTGAAATCAGATTTACACCAGCGCGAAGCAAAAACTTTTCATCCGCGTATCGTAAACATTGTTGTGTTTCTCTGATCACGAGCTTGAGTTGTCTGCCTGCTTTCGTGCGAAGTCGGTAGCAATCCAATGCCAACTGTTGCACTTCGCTCTGGCTTGAACAGTTGAAAACGATCGTTGAGGCTCTGGGGCTATCTAACATCTCCAATAGCTGTTGGTTATTTTCTGCTAGGTGCATTCCTTTTGGCACTTTTGTGCTGTCACCCAGAGCTTCTTTTGTTATGTAAAGTCGTTCGCTATCGGCTTTGTCTTCTGTAACGCCGTTCGTTTGCAACTTTTCATATGGTGTCGCGAGCAAGTGGCCGTTCTCATCAAAAGATAGGATGTATTCCTCTTCTGATTTCACCCCATGTTTGCTGGACCAAAAGTCGACAAAGTAACTGTATCGTGTTTCATCTAATGCGCTCATCGTCGCTAGACCAGCAAGGTATTGATTATTCGTCAACAACTTAGGCTTAAGTATCGATGTCGCCAAATGACCATAGATACATATATTGATAATGAGCGATTTTTTATGGGCGAATTCATTTATTGTTCTTAGGAATATGCCTACATCTTTGTCGCTGCAGTGAGATAAAATCGAGTCGGGAATAAACAAAATATAGTTAGAGTTCTTACTAATATTTATTTTATGAATGTCTTTGGCGAGATTGATTGGGTCTAACTTCTTTTTTTGACTTTTATTACTTATGAAGTAGATCTTATCAAGGTAACTATCAGATAAGTCATTGAATTTTTGTGATGCTTCGCGGTTTAGACCGGAAAGGAAAGTTTCTTTATTGGTGAAGCTTGTAAGTGAAGTGTTGTAATTTTGGCTTGATGCACTAATTAAGAACTCGATTGTCATGTGTTTGTGAGAAAATAAATTGACGTATACAGATCGATTTTCTCGTGCACTGGTAATTGCGGATAAACCGTTTATTAATGACATCAAAATAGCCTTTTAATCAGTTGGTTATGTTCATTTTTCTTTGTCTTTAAGCTGCCGCTGTATGTAAAACGTTACAGAAAAAAATGTCAATGTGACAATAAAATGACGCGAAGATATTAAACGAAATTGATCAAAAATAAAATTAGATATAGCATTATCCACCTTGATGTTTATAAGTTTAAAATTATGCATTTGCAAACTAATGCGTTTATAGTTTGACTATAATTTTTTCTTATATGTCGTAAACGGATAATTACAACTCATCTTCATAATCTCAGTTTCTGAAGCCAAACATCATTTAGGAATTTAATAATCATGTGATCAATGACTTAGGTTGTTCACATTTTTTCTCATTCTATAAATATGTGATGCACGGGTTAGGTGCGTCAAATTTTCAGCATCGTATTTGATAAAATTTTAAGCAAGATAGGAGTGTCTTAGCGCTTTATCAGATGCGTGGGTAACGTGGAAAGATGTCGTGACAGAGCCAGCAAAAGACATTAATTCGATCTACTCTTCATATGACTTAACTCAGCATCAATATGTTGAGACGACAGAAAACGAGTCGTATCTCAATGTGAAAAGTAAATGGTTGGTTTTTCAATCCCAATCGACCAAAGACCGTGGAACTGGGATCAAAAACAAACAAGCAGGTCTTGAAACGGAAGCGATATGAAGCGCCTTCTTTTTGTTAGCCTGAGGGGCGGGTGTGGAGCAACCACGATAACCGCAAACTTGGCTCAAGCTTTAGTCAAAATTAACAAGCAGGTTCTCGCGATCGACGCAGTGCCTGAGAATCTGTTACGCCTTCATCTTGGCCTTCCTTATGAAGAGCGAGACGGGTGGGCTGCACGTGTGTTGTCTGGCGATGCTTGGGTAGAGGCCGGGTATCAAAGCCCGCAAGGCGCTCTGTTGCTGCCATTTGGTGACTTGGATGCCAACCAAAAGGGGCAGTTCGCGCAATCTTATCAATACCTTCAAGCGCTTGGTCGATCAACGTTGCAAGTCACAGATGCAGAGCAATGGCAGTTGTTCCATGGTGATATGTCTTACCTCATGACTCCAGAAATGAACGCGTTTGTTGAGTCGATGGACATGGTGTTTGTGGTTATTAACGCTGATGCAATGAACTACGCAGCGTTACAAACGGCGCTTAGACACTCGTCTCAAATCAGCAACCTAGTTGAGTCTGGTAAGTTGCGTTACATTCTTAATCAATATCAGCCTGAGACTGAGATTGGTCGAGACTTCATGCTGGTGTTTAAGAAGGAACTGCAAGCGTCGTTAGTGCCTGTTCTCATGCACCGTGATACGGCATTGGCTGAATGCGCCGCCAACTTGACGACTGTTCAGCATTACTCTCCGACGAGCCAAGCAGCGAAAGATTACCAGTCTTTGGCATTTTGGTGCGTTTCAACGCTTGCTGCTGCAACTTCTCAGGGCTAGTGCATGCGTAGTCTCAACCTTATCTTCCAAAGCTGGATAGTCGATCGATTTCAGTCGCACAAGCAGGCGTATGAGCAAGCTTGGGAGTGCAAAACCAATTGGTTGGGCAACATTGTGCTTTCTGTTTGGTTTTCATTGAGCTTTGTTTTCCTAAAACCTGTGATTTCTGGTGTTCCCTCTTGGAAGCTGCCTCTGGTCTATTTCCCACAAGTTAACTATGCCGCTCCTCGCTTGTTTGACCCGATTCGATTTGTTGTCCAGAGCGTTTGGTTACTGTGTTTTAAGCAAAGTGTGGCGTCTGCTTGGTCTCATCAAGCCAGTGCTGTCGTGATGCATCTTGCTGAGAAAATCCGCAATGCTTTTTACTTGCCGTTTGAACTGGTGGCGAAAAGTGTTCGTTGGTTAGAGCAAACGGCCAACCAAGTTAAAGATCCTGAAGTTCGTGAACGCATGAAAGCCAGCAAGTCTACGATGGTATTGAACTATGCATTGCTGTTCCTCGTGGTGTTGCTCGCATTGCTCTGTTTTACCGTGCCATTCGGCTATCAGGCACAGACTGTATTTGTGCTTTTATTGTGGGCACTTGCCATGATGGTGCGACGCATGCCGGGGCGCTTTCCGACCATGTTGCTCATCATTCTTTCGGTGACAGCATCTTGCCGTTATCTCTGGTGGCGTTACTCATCAACCTTAAACTGGGACGATCCTATTGCACTGATCTTAGGGGGTATTTTGCTTTTGGCAGAAACCTATTCTTGGATCGTGTTGATGCTGGGTTACTTCCAGAATATATGGCCGCTTAACCGTAAGCCAGTTTCGATGCCACAAGATCAATCGACTTGGCCAACCATCGACTTGATGATTCCGACTTACAACGAAGATCTCGATGTGGTTAAAGCGACGGTGTACGCCTCAATGGGTGTGGACTGGCCAAAAGACAAATTGAAAATTCACATTCTCGATGATGGTAAACGAGACAGCTTCCGTGACTTCGCAAAGAGTGTTGGGGTTAACTACATTCGCAGGCCGACTAACGAGCACGCCAAAGCCGGTAACATCAACTATGCGTTAAAGCAGACGGATGGTGAGTTTGTGGCGATCTTCGACTGTGACCACATTCCAACTCGAGCATTCTTCCAGCTTACGATGGGGATGTTCCTCAAAGATCCGAAGCTGGCGCTGATTCAAACTCCGCACCACTTCTTCTCTCCGGATCCGTTTGAACGTAACCTATCGAACTTCCGTAATGTGCCTAATGAAGGCAACTTGTTTTATGGGTTGATTCAAGATGGTAACGATTTGTGGGACGCGACTTTCTTCTGTGGTTCGTGCGCCATTTTGCGCCGTGAACCGCTTGAAGAAGTGGGTGGTATTGCAGTTGAAACCGTAACGGAAGACGCACATACGTCACTGCGCATGCACCGATTGGGCTATCGCTCTGCTTACCTTAAGCAGCCAATATCAGCGGGTTTAGCGACAGAAACCTTATCGGCACACGTAGGGCAACGTATTCGCTGGGCGAGGGGCATGGCGCAGATCTTCAGGGTCGACAACCCGCTCACCGGTAAAGGGCTGAAGTTGTCGCAGCGGCTTTGTTACGTCAATGCCATGCTGCATTTCTTATCCGGTATACCGCGTATTGTTTTTTTGATTGCACCTCTGGCGTTTTTATTGCTGCACTCTTACGTCATTTACGCACCAGCATTGGCGATCATCCTGTACGTTTTGCCGCACATGATCCACGCCAGTATGACCAACTCACGCATGCAGGGTGACTATCGTTACTCCTTCTGGGGAGAAGTGTACGAAACCGTGCTTGCTTGGTACATCGCAAGACCAACCACCGTCGCTTTGTTTGCGCCTCATAAAGGGACATTCAATGTAACGGCGAAAGGGGGCTTAGTTGAAAAATCGCATTACGACTGGGTGATCTCTCGACCGTATTTGGTGCTCGTGGCACTGAATATTCTTGGTTTTGCCGTGGGCCTGTATCGAATGGGGTGGGGCCCCAGGATGAGGTCGGCACTGTTATCGTGAACTTAGTATGGACGATGTACAACTTGCTGATCTTAGGTGCAGCGGTCGCGGTTGCGGTAGAAGCCAAACAGGTACGAAAAGATCACCGCGTGGAGGTGGCAATTCCTGTTGCGGTGAGATTGCATTCTGGGCATTTGATTCAAGCTCAGATGAAAGACTTTTCATTAGGGGGCGTCCGCATCGAAATTGATGGCGTTGACGAACAGACTTGCCAGTACTTACTCGGTCAGTCACTTGAAGTGATTCTGAATCGTGGTGGACAAGAATTCGTGTTCCCGATGACGGTTGCCTATGCTCATAAGGGCATTTTCGGTATGCAACTCAATGAATTGTCGCATCAACAACAAATCCAATACGTCCAATGCACATTTGCACGAGCAGATACATGGGCGAAATGGCAACAAGGCTATCAAGCAGATAAGCCACTATCGAGTATGCAAGCCGTTCTACAAGTCGGCTTTAATGGATACAAGCGCTTGCTACAACACTGCCCGAAATTTGTCGTGGTCAGTGTGGATGCACTTTTATTTTGTATCGAATTTATTTGGTCACTTCGACCTCGCTATGTCCCAATCAGGACCACAAGTCATGCTAAATAATAAAAAACTAACAGCGTTGACGACGGCAATCACTCTGATGTGTATGTCGGGCAGTCTCGCGGCACAAGAAGTAAAACAGCAATTGTCGGAACCCCAAGCTCAGCAGCAAGACGCGGAAAATGCCACCGTCTTTAAGCGAGTCGTTCCATTTACTCAATTGGGCTACAGCGGCTCAATTGCGATTCAAGGCAGTGAAGCGAACGCTTATGTCGGCTTTGGCTCTCGCCTTGATGAGGTGGTTTCAAAAGCCACGTTGTACTTTGATATTACGCCTTCGCCAGCGTTACTTGCCTTGGTATCGCACGTCAAAGTGTATTTGAACAACGAGTTGATGGGCGTGGCGTCTATCGTTGATGGCCAGCAGGGTAAAAAGCTCAGTCTTTCTATGCCGCTGGATACGCGTTACTTCAGTAACTACAACCAAATTCGCTTTGAGCTGATTGGCAATACCCAAAAAGACTGTGCCAACCCGAATGATTCCAGTATTTGGGCTGAGATCAGCCAAAGCAGCCGCATCGAAATGTTTGTGCAAAAAACGCAACTAGAAAGCGACTTGAGCTTACTGCCAGCGCCTTTCTTTGATGTTCGTGACTTTAGCCAACTTAATCTGCCTGTCGTGATGGGCGATAAATATGACTTAGACGAAGTGAAAGTCGCGGGTGTTTTGAGTTCCTACTTCGGCTCTTTAGCGGCTTGGCGCGGTGCACAGTTCCCTCTGAGTTTCGACACTTTGCCAGAGCGCAACGCCGTGGTGTTTATCACCAACGACAACAAACCTGAATTCCTAAAAGACTTCCCAGATACGGATGGCCCGCGTGTACAGGTGATTACCCACCCAACCGACCCATACGTGAAGTTATTGCTGGTGATTGGTCGTGATAGTGCTGACCTAAACACCGCGGTACGAGGCTTGGCATTGGGTAACCAAATTCTCACCGGACCCATTGCCAAGATCAACGAGGTGAAGCAAATCAAACCTCGCGTGCCTTACGATGCGCCAAACTGGGTGAGCACAGATCGCCCGGTTGCGTTGTCTGAATTGGTTGAGCAAAAGAGCATGCTGCAAGTGGAAGGTCGCACACCACCGCCTATCAGCGTGAGCCTACGTTTGCCGCCAGATCTGTTTACTTGGCAGAGCCGCGGTATTCCAATGGATCTGAACTACCGTTACTCACCGCCGACGGAAGACCATTCTGGCTCCCGTCTGACATTGAGCATTAACGACCAGTTCATCGAAGCCTTTAACTTGACCACTGCGGGTCAAGGCGGCGACTCTAACCGCGTCCGTGTGCCATTGTTGGATGACAACATTCTGAGCAGCGACGACCGTGTACGTATTCCTGCATTCAAAGTGGGCAGCAAAAACCAGATCGATTTTGAATTTGGCTTTGCCTCTGTCACTGATGGCTTGTGTCAGGTGACTCAACCAAGTAAGCAATATGCAGTGGTTGATGGCGACTCGATGATCGACTTTAGCGGCTTCCCGCATTACATCGAAATGCCAAACATGCGTGCGTTTGCAACGTCTGGTTTCCCGTACACACGCATGGCGGATCTGTCCGAAACCGCTGTTGTGGTGCCAAAAAACGCACCAAAGGAAGCCCTGCAAACCTTCTTGAATGTGATGGGCTCTTTGGGGGGCGATTCAGGCTACCCAGGTATCCAAGTGTTGTTGACCGATAAGTGGGATGCACAAGCGCTAAAAGACAAAGATATCTTGAGCATTGGTGTGGTACGTTCATTAGAAGAAGCGGCGAACGACCCAGACCAAGTGAATCTAGTGGTTGAAGCAGGCGAGCGCCAAATTCGTCTACCGAGCAAGAATGAACAGCAGCTTGGTATGAACTGGATGAACCCAAGCGATGCTAACCAAGTGCCGGCTGATTATGTGTCGGTGGAAGCTGGCGGCTCCTTTGCTGCGATTTATGGTATGGAATCACCTTACACAAATAATCGCAGTTTAGTGTCTATCATGGCTGCTCATCCTGCCGATTTTGCTACGGTTGATGAAGCTCTCGCAGATTCGGGCAAAGTGGAGCATATGTTTGGCTCTGTGGTAACGCTAAGAAACGATGAAGTCGCGAGCTATAACGTTGGTTCTCACTACTTTGTGGGGGAGCTACCAGTGTGGCAATTAGTGTGGTTCCACTTCTCAAATCACCCAATCATCGTGGCATGCTTCGCTGCGCTATTGATGGTGAGCGTGACTATTGTGCTTTGGCGTGTTCTGCGTCAGGTTGCTGCAAAACGTCTAGAGAAGACTGAGGAGGAAGAGGAATGAAAAAGCTGATTGCACTTATCATGCTACTGACTTCTCCTCAACTGTGGGCAAACACCTGTGACTGGCCGCAATGGGACACATTTAAGTCGGTTTACATCGAACAAGGTCGAGTCGTGGATGGAAGCGATGAACGCATGATCACAACGTCGGAAGGCCAGTCCTATGCGCTGTTCTTTGCTTTGGTTGCCAATGATCAAAAAGCCTTTGCCGAAGTATTAAACTGGACTCAAGTACATTTAGCTGGTGGCGACCTTACGGCAAGATTGCCAGCTTGGTTATGGGGCAGAAAAGAGAACGGCAGTTTTGGTGTGTTAGATACCAATGCAGCATCGGATTCCGACCTTTGGATTGCTTACGCTTTAGTAGAAGCGGGTCGACTGTGGGATAACTATTACTACCAATCGCTTGGTCATCTGCTTGCTAGTCGTATTCTACGAGAAGAGACTGTGACCATTGACGGTGTGGGCACCGTGTTACTGCCTGCACCAACAGGGTTTGAGTTTGGTGATCGCTACCGTGTGAACCCGAGCTATGTACCGTTACAGCTGATTGCCCGAATGGAAGCTCTGTATCCGCAGTATTCATGGGATGGCATGTATAAAGCAAGCTCGCAAATACTAACGCAAACCATGCCAAAAGGTTTCAGTCCTGATTGGGCAACGCTCAGCCAAGGTCAGTACAGTGCTGATTCGGTGACTGGGCCAATTGGCAGCTACAACGCCATTCGTACCTACTTATGGGCGGGTATGCTTGATGACCAAGTCGTAGAAAAAGCTCAGCTGATTCAGCAAATGCAGCCTTTTGTCGCAGCGACTAAAGCGCTCGGCGCACCACCACGAGAAGTGAATACAGAAACGGGTGAATACACTCAAGTTGGCAGTGCAGGATTTTCTGCCGCTGCTTTGCCTTTGTTGGCGGCGTCTGGTGAGTCTGAGCTGCTCAAAGCACAAGCAAGCCGAGCGCAGCAAGAACTTATCTCGGACAGAAACGACTATTACTACGACAATGTTTTGAGTTTGTTTGGCCTAGGCTGGCATCAGGCGCGCTACCGCTTTGGCAAACAAGGTGAACTGTTGCCTGCATGGAGCGAGCAATGCCAATAGCAAGACGTGCTTCATGGTTGATCTCGCTGGCCATGATGGCGAGCGGGATTGCTCCTGTTTATGCTCAAAGTTTTAGCTCAAAACCGCTTAGCAAAGCGCAGTTAGCCGCAGTATACCAACCAGTTGAAACGGTTCAGTTCTCGACGCCTCTTGCTCGGGTAAACTCGGTGGAGTGGCTGGTTGAACAACTGAAACTGGCGGATGCAATAGGACGCGACGACATTGTTGAAAGTACGTTAGAGCGTTTGTTTGCGATTGAGGAAGGCAACCCGATTGGCTTGTATTACCAAGCCAATATGTACTTAAAGCGTAAACAACCTGAGCTGGCGAAGCAGACGTTTCAGCGTTTAACTAAACAATCGCCAAATTCTCCACAAGCCAAAGACTTGGCTGCCATCATGTCTCTTCAAGGAGATAAGAAAAGCGATTACCAACGAGCTAAGCTGCTTGCTAAATCTGGCCGTTACGAAGAAGCTATCCAAGCGTATAAAGTCATTTTTCCAAACGGCATGCCTTCTGCCGCCTTGCAGTTAGAGTTTCTTCAGCTGCAAAGCAATCTTGATGGAAGTTGGCAGGCGGTAAAACAAGGTTTAGAGCGCTTAAATGCAGATTACCCGGGTGTGCCTCAGTTTCAACTCGCATTGGCGAATCATATCCGCAAAGAGAATCCAGCTGACCCATGGATTTTGGATACCTACAAAAAGCTCGCTTTAGCGCCAGTCATTGGCAGCAGTGCGGCGACATCTTGGTTGCGTGCTCTCGATCAACTGCCTATCTCAGAACAAGTGGTTCAACAATACGCGATTTTAGCGAGTTACTATCCATCAGATCTTGAGATACAACGAGCTAACCAAGGCGCGAAGAAGCGCTGGGCAACCGAGCAAAATCTGCGTAAAGACCCAACCTATCTTGCCAAATTGAAAGGTCTCAAACTGCTGGATGAAGACAAAACCTTGCAAGCTGAGAAGCAGTTGCGGTATGCGATGACGACGCGTCCGAACGACCCAGAAATATTGGGTGGCATGGGCAAGGTCTATCTGCGTAAAGGTCAGCAACAAAAGGCGCTTGAGTACTTTGAACGTGCACAGCAGCTAGACAAAGACCCAGATAGTGCTTCTAAATGGGCCACTTTGATTGAAACCTCGCAATATTGGGCTTATTTGGACCAAGGTGATGCGCTAGCTGAGAAAGGGCAGTTTAAACAAGCTGAAAGCCTTTACCGTAAAGCCATTCAATCCGATAAAACCCAGCCTTATGCTTTTACCTCTTTGGGGGCACTTTACTTAGCACAAAAGAATTATGCCGCGGCAGATAAAGCTTATATCCAAGCTCTAAGGCTTGAAGCGCTGAATGGCTCAGCATTGCGTGGACGACTCGATGTTCGTATTGAGCAGCAGGATTGGGCAGGCGCGGCTTCGCTTGCACAGCGCTTTTCTCCAGCACAAAAACAGGTGGTGTCTGAGAAAATCAATGGCATTCAATCTGAGATCATTCTAGCGAGATTGCGCATTGCGATAGCGAAAGATGACCAAGCAGGTATGCAATCTGCAGTGGAAGAATTGATTGAGCTAAAACCAACATCGCCATGGTTGAGGCTGGATATTGCTGATGTTGTTCGCTCTATGGGTGATAAACGTCGTGCCGACAAACTGATGTCTGAATGGGCGACGAACAGCACTGATCCGGAAATGAAGTTCGCGTATGCCTTGTATCTCGCTCAAGATTTTAAAGTCGATGCGGCGATTTCTGAGTTAGAGAGTGTGCCGAAGCGCGAAGTTACCCCTGCCATGGAGCGTAACCTCACACGCTTAAAGCTCAATGCTGATTTACAAGATTTACCCGCGCGTTATCAGGCCTCACCGAAGGCTGTCACTACCATGTTGACTTCGCTTGAGTCTCAATATGCTGGGCAAGTTCAACCTCTAGCAAGGCTTGTGAGGGCTTGGGTAGAGATTGAAAAGGTCGATGAAGCGCAGCGTATTTATCAGAGTGTTCGCCCCTCAAGCAAATGGACTACCGACGAAAAACTCGCTTACGGCAGTATGATGGTGAGCTTGAATCAGTTTGACGATTTCGACCAATGGTACGAAGGCTTGGCGTTGAGTAAAGACCAGCAGTCAGTCAGTGCCTCTGAAGCGCTGCAATTTGATGAACTCAAAACACGTCGTACTTTAGCGCAAGCGGATTTGTTACTCGTGAATCAACAACCAGAGCGAGCAATGGCTTTGTATGAACGTATCTCATCAAAACCTGAACCATTCAAGACGCAAGCTCAGGTGGGGTTGCTGCAAGCTAGCGCACAGAGTGGAGATGAGGCAACCTATCACGACTTACATCTGATCTTGAATAAGAAGCGTGACGCGCTGAATGCTGCTCAGCTGATGACGGTTGCTTCGGTATTCAATCAACTTGGTTACCGCAATGATGCGAACACCCTGAACCGCTTGCTCGATGATACACAGGACGCTGACGCTCTGGCGTATCGAAACAGCATGTCTATTGCGATGGACTATCAGCAATGGACGTTAGCGGAGGAGCGCGGACGTCAGGCACTGAACAGTGATCGAATTGAAAAAAGTGCAAAACCAGATGAAGCAAGTCTAGAGACGCTTACTTTGCGTGAGTTGTATGACACAGCCGATGACTACTGGTTAACGCGCAATGTTAAGTCGGACATCGATACGCTCCATGATCGCAGTGATGGTCATGTACTCATTGGTTGGGATTACAGTGCCCGCGATGGGCGTAACTCATCTAACCAAGTGCCAATCGAAGCGCGTATTCCGATTGAATCACTCGATGGGCATCTGTTGCTGAGAGCGGATTACGTGTCTATCGATTCGGGTGAGTTAGATTACTACGAGAAGGATCCTAAAAACTTCCCAACTACAACAACGGTTCAAAATGATGCATCGGGTATGGCGCTTGGTGTGGGTTGGCAAGCCAAAGATTGGCAAGTGGATATCGGCACTACACCGATTGGTTTTGACCATACTACTTGGGTAGGCGGGATCAGTGTGGATGGTGATCTCGGGGACTTTGGGTGGACAGCAGAAGCGTCGCGTCGACCTGAAACTAGCAGCACACTCTCTTACGCTGGAATGACAGTACCGAGTGGAACCAGTGATCCTCAAGGCAAAAAATGGGGTGGTGTAGTTCGAACAGGCGTTAAGCTCAATTCGAGCTGGGATATAGGTGGCCCTTACGGTTTTTGGAGCAGCCTGCAATACCATGCACTGACGGGTGAAAACGTTGAAGACAACACTCGCCTCGGTGTGCTTGGTGGGGCTTACTACAAACTGATCGCAACGGATGATCAGCGCCTGAGCATTGGCACCAACTTGATGTACCTCGACTATGACAAGAACTTGGGTGAATACACACTTGGTCATGGTGGCTACTACAGCCCGCAAAGCTATTTCTCTGTGTCATTGCCAGTCAACTATTACGGTCGCTACGACAGCACATGGTCGTATCAATTGAGTGCTTCCATTTCTAACTCATGGACAGAAGAAGATGCGCCTTATTTATCTTCTAGTGATAGTTCTGAGCGCGGTGGCGGTTTTGGTGCTTCGCTGCAAGCAGCCGTTGAGAAACGAGTGAGTAAACGTTGGTATATCGGTGCGCTGGTGGATCTACAGCGTTCAGAGTTTTATACGCCAAACCATTTCATGCTGTACGGAAAATACACCTTCAATGACCGCTGGCAGCCGATTGAATACCCACCTGCGGTACCTACGCTGTACAGTGATTTTTAGTACCAGTCTCTCTCGCAACGAGTATTGCAGGAATGGTAGAAACAACAAAGGCCGGAGTTTTCCGGCCTTTTCTATTTGAGCTGTCCTGCTTTAAATCGATTCGCTTAGTACAAAATCGAGTAAAGTTGACGGCGGTACTTACTTGCCAGTGCGTTGCCTTGGCCAAGTGCGCTCAAGATATCCATAAAGACTTTCTTCACTTCACCATCTTGTGCGCCTAGGTTGGTCTTAAGAATGTTCCAAAGTAGCTCTAACGCTTCTTCATCACGACCTACCTGGTTGTACTGAACGGCAAGTTCACACGCCAATTCAATGTTATCAGGGTTTGCTGCTAGTTCTTGTTCAAGACGCTGAAGCTCTGGGCTTTCTGCTGCTTGAAGGTGCAGGTCTAACTTCGCGATCAAACCTTTGTAGTAGTTGTCTTGGTATTCCAGTGGAATCGCGCTTAACAGCGTTTGTGCCAATTCAAACTGTTTGGTTTCCAGCAAGCAATCTGCTATCGCCAGTTTCACGTCGCCACGGTTTTGAAGCTCTTCCGATAGCGTTTGAAGAATCGCTAACGCCTGAGCATGCTCACCTTGTTGGAGCAATTCACTTGCTTGCTTCAACTGCATCTCATCTTGGCTTGGTAGGTGCTTTTTCAGCATTGCTGTAATCGCATCAATAGGCTGAGGACCACCCATACCATCGACGGCTTGGCCGTTCATGAATAATGCGATGGTTGGTAGCACCTGCACTCCAAATTGAGAAGCAAGAGCAGGTTGCTGTTCACAGTTCAATAGAGCAAGGGTAAATGCGCCGTTGTATTGCTGAGTCAGCATTTGTAGATCAGGAATCACTTGTGCGCTTTCTGGTTGAGCGCTCGCCCAAAAGTGAATCAGTACAGGCGTGTTCATTGATCCTTCAAGCGTTTCACGGAAATTTTGTTCTGTTAACTCAACGATAAATGGGGATTGCATCAGAGTATCCTTGCTTTTTGTTTCTTGTCGTTGATTGTAGATATGGAGTTGATATTTGGGAAATTCAAGCGATAGAAAGGAAAAACGCTGCCGAAGCAGCGTATTCCTGATAGCAAGCGAAAGTGCTATTAAATTTGGCTAGTCCAGCACGGTTTAGAGAGTCTTGTTAGACGTTATAGTGGTGTGCTGGGTGTGGTATCAAAATAGGATGAACATGGTCAACACTACACCCACACTAAGCCAGTTAAGCTGATTTAATGTCATTATTGTCTCGCGAAAATACAAAACAGAAAGGGTGGCGATACCAAATCTATAGTGAGTATCCACATCACGTTCAGGCTCGATGGATGAAGATACTGACTTAGAAATTGATTCGAACATTGAGGCTTTCTTAGCCTACATGCTCATAATGACATCACATTGTTACGGTAAAATTACATCGTGATAAAAAGTTTTTATGCTGCTTGTCGCAAAATCTTATCAAGAATACGAGTCGGTAACAGGCGCTTTAATACCGCAAATACTTTGGTTGGTGTGGTGATTCGGTAGCGGATTTTGGGTTTATCACTGGTGAGTGCGTGAAGCACGGGCTCAATACAAGACTCAACAGGAAGGACAAATTTGTTGTTCGACTTGTCGTTATCCAAACGCTGCTTTTGCCCTTCGTAAGCTGCTCTGTGGGCACTGTTTTCCACATCAATCCACTGCTCAAACGCTTTTAAGGCATTTTGTCTAAACTGGGTTTCTATCGGGCCGGGTTCGATCAGCGCAACTTTGATGTTGGTGTCCATCAATTCCAAACGTAGCGTGTCTGTCCAGCCCTCCAGTGCGAATTTAGAGGCGTTATAGGCACCACGATATTTCATCGCCGCAAACCCTAGCACAGAGCTGTTTTGGATGATTCTTCCTTCACCCTGTTTGCGCATGTGGGGCAACACTTCTCTTACGAGTTGGTGCCAGCCAAAAAAGTTGGTCTGAAATTGTGCTTGAAGTGCTTCTGTCGGCAGATCTTCTAATGCGCCTGGTTGTCCGTAAGCGCCATTATTAAATACGGCATAGAGCTTTCCCTCGGCCAGTTCCAGAGCTGTAGAAACGCCAGCAGAAATACTTTGAGGATCATTAAGATCTAACTGAATGCAGGTTAAGCCTTCACTGGTTAAGCGTTGAACATCTTGCTCGTTGCGACAAGAGGCAATAACGTGAAAGCCCTCTTTTTGTAAAGCATGGGCACATACGTATCCGATGCCTGTGGAGCATCCGGTGATCAGAACTGACTTTTTCATATTAGGGCTCACAAAAGGCGGTAGTGAGCCTTATGATTCAACAACTTCTGTCTTGAAGCAAGTTCTTGAGTGCAGGCTCGACGCGAGAATAGCTGAACTTGAAGCCAAGCTCGGTAAGCTTTTTAGGTTTGGCTCGAACGCTATCAAACAGCAAACAAGACGATTCTCCCATTGCCATGTTCATGACCCATTTAGGGGTAAACAGGATATGTGGTCGTTTGAGAGTTTTCGCCAATGTGTCGCTGAAGATTCGGTTGCTGACAGGGTGCGGGGCACACAAGTTGAACTCGCCATGAGCATGCGGTGTTTCGAGTAAATACATGATGGCTCGAACCATATCCAAAATATGAATCCAAGGCATGTACTGTTTACCGCTTCCTAGTGGACCGCCTAAACCGAGCTTATAGGGGAGAAGCATTTTGGCAAGTGCTCCACCATTTTGTCCAAGCACTAAGCCCGTTCGAAGTATGCACACTCGAGTTTGTTCGGATTCTGCACGCTTGGCAATTTGTTCCCAGCGAGCACAAACATAGTGCGCAAATGCTTCACTATTTACGTGTAAGCACTCGTCAAAAGGGTGATCTTGTTGATCGCCGTAATAGCCAACCGCAGAGCCGCTAATAAATACCGCTGGTGGTTCGGTACTGGCGTGAATCAATTCAACGATTCGCTCGGTCACTTTCCACCGGCTGTTACAAATGACCTCTTTCTGCTCCTTGCTCCAGCGTTTATCTGCAATCGGTTCGCCGGCAAGGTTAATCACTGCATCCACATCATTGAGATCTTCAATCGAATCTAGGGAGTCTAAATATTGAATGTTACCGACATCGGCATGCTGTAATCGCTGTTTTGCCTGCGCAGGGTTACGCGTCAACAAAATAACTTGGTGCGTAGTCAGGAGCTTAAGGAGCTCTGAACCAATAAAGCCTGTACCGCCAGTCAGTAATATCTTCATGTCATCCCTTTGATTGTAAAACCATTCAAATATTATAGTCGTTAACCGCCTTGCATGATCATTTCAATGACTTGCGATGTCGATTTTATTATTAGTTCCTAATGGTTTAGTAGCGATTTCTTACCAAGCGATGCAAAGCTCACAGTTTGAGTAAATGTAACAGAATGTTATCAAGCATTGAGTGTCGCTCACACTTAGCTTCAACAAACTGTGTCATACTGAATTTAGAAAGGATAAAGCGTTGCTAGGAGGGGAATATGGAAGCATTTGTTGCTCTGTTTCGAGCCTTGCTAAGCAGCGCCCGTGATTTGCTGCCGATTGTCCTTGTTATTACCTTCTTCCAACTTGTGGTGCTTCAAGAGCCACTTCCTAATCTGGTCTCGATTTTATTTGGCCTCTTACTGGTTATTCTGGGTTTAACCTTTTTCATTTTTGGCTTAGAGCTGGGTTTATTCCCGATTGGCGAAAACATGGCGCAAGCTTTTGCCAACAAAGGTAGTGTGTTTTGGCTGCTGATTTTCGCATTCTGTTTAGGCTTCGGGACAACCATTGCTGAACCGGCCTTAACGGCTGTAGCGGAAGAAGCTTCGGAGGTGGCGGCCGAGGGAGGGATGATCGCCAATACTGAGCAATCAATGGAGGAATACGCAGATGGCTTGCGCTTAACGGTTGCTTTGTCGGTGGGGGTGGCGATTGTATTAGGCGTGCTTCGGATTCTTAAAGGGTGGCCAATTCAATATATGATCATCAGTGGCTACATCGGCGTTGTAATCCTTACTGGATTTGCGCCGGAATCCATCATCGGTGTGGCTTACGATTCTGGCGGTGTGACAACTTCTACCATCACGGTGCCATTGGTGACTGCGCTTGGGGTTGGACTGGCATCGGCGATTAAAGGTCGAAACCCCATGATTGATGGGTTTGGACTTATCGCTTTTGCCTCTTTGTTGCCGATGATGTTTGTCATGGTTTACGGGATGGTGGTGGCATGATTTCCTTTGCGCATTTCATCGATACTTTTATCTCAACCATCAGTGATGTGGTTCCTATCGCGACCATTATCTTCGGTTTTCAGTTGGCAGTGCTGCGCCGTCCAGTTTCAAACTTACTCAAAGTAATACTTGGCTTTGGTTACGTTATTTTGGGGTTATCGTTGTTTTTGCTTGGTTTGGAAATGGCGCTGTTTCCACTTGGCGAAACCATGGCGACGCAACTGACCGCTCCTGATTTCCTTCGGGAGTTTAAAGTTTCAATTGGCCAAGCCTTAAGTTGGGTTGATTACTACTGGGTGTACATTTTCGCTTTCTTTATTGGTTTTAGCACTACGATTGCGGAGCCTTCTCTCATAGCGGTCGCTATCAAAGCTAATCAAGTGTCTGGTGGCAGTATTAGTGTCAATGGATTACGTGTTGCCGTCGCATTAGGTGTTGCGGTGGGTATTGCACTTGGAAGCTATCGGATTGTGGTGGGTGACCCGATTCATTACTACATCATCGCGGGTTACATCGTGGTGGTGATTCAAACCTTTTATGCGCCAAAGCTGATTGTGCCTTTGGCCTACGATTCCGGTGGTGTGACGACGTCGACGGTGACTGTTCCCTTGGTGACTGCTCTTGGCTTGGGGTTAGCATCAACGGTTCCGGGACGAAACCCAATGATTGATGGCTTTGGTTTGATCGCCTTTGCCAGTTTATTCCCAATGATTTCCGTCATGGGCTATGCCCAAATCACCCAGTGGTTGAACAAAGAGACCGCGGAGGAGAAAGAAAATGCGCTTTAAATTGATTCTGGCCTTTGTTGAAGACAGCAAAACCGACAAAGTGCTCGATGCCGCACGTGATGCAGGTGCGACAGGTGCAACCGTGATCAACAATGCTCGGGGGCAAGGTTTAAACCAAAAACGAACCTTCTTTGGTCTGACTCTAGAAGTACAAAAAGACGTGTTGTTGTTTGTGGTGGAAGAACATTTATCGAGGCACATTTTGGAGACGATCAGTGAGGTCGGGGAGTTTGATCAAGAGTCTGGTCAAGGCATCGCGGTGCAGATTGATGTGGAAGACGCAGTGGGCGTCGCGCACCAAGTAGAGAAACTGACCAAAGTAGTAGAGGACGAGTTATGAGCCATCATGAGTTGATTCGAGTTAGAGACGTAATGGCAGCGACCTACATCATTGTTGATGGGTTAATTACGGTCCATGAAGGGATAACCTTAGCAAGAAAGAGTGAAGTGAAAGCGCTTGTGGTGAAAAAACGCGATGAGGATGATGAATACGGAATTGTATTAATGAACGATATCGCGAAAAAAGTATTAGCGAAAAACCGCTCGCCACAACGAACCAATCTTTATGAAATCATGACCAAGCCTGCGCTTTCTGTCGATCCTAATATGAACGTGAAATATTGTGCGCGCTTATTTGAGCGTTTCGGTATTAGTCGTGCACCCGTGATTGAAAATGGTGAGGTTATTGGCATGGTGAGTTACAACAACATCGTGATTAATGGCATGGCACGAGAAGAGTTATAGGTCTGTTTGTTGTGAGGCTCACTAACAATTCGGGCAAGAAGGTTTCTCAGGTGAGCGACATTTAGCAAACCCCATCGAATTGCTTATCTGTGCCATTGCATATCCGCAATCTGAGGCTTATTCTTTGAGAATTAAAGAAATAATTGAGGATGTCATGTCATGCCGCTAGTCGCTTGTCCTGTATGTGAGAAACAAATTTCAAAACGAGCTCATACCTGTCCGGGGTGCGGAGAACCCGACCCATTAAATCACTTAGCCAAATCTAAGTTCCTATCGATGATCTTTTGGGCCGTGGTCTTGGTCGGTGCCGGTTACTTTGCGTGGTTCTACTTGGTGCCAATGTTGGTTGAAATGCTTCGTAACCACTAGTTTCTTACTTCGGTTGAGCTTCTATAAGAATGCCGTAGAATACCCTCATTACTTTTGAGGAGACGATGTCGTGAAATTATTTTTTGCCTCAGACTTGCACGGCTCTTTACCTGCAACCAAAGAAACCATTCAGCTTTATTTGGCCTCTGGTGCCGAGCATCTAATCTTGTTGGGTGATACGCTCAACCATGGGCCAAGAAACCCGGTCCCAGAAGGTTACAATCCCCCACAAGTAGCGGAGTTGCTTAACCAGTACAGTGAGCAGATCATTTCTGTGCGCGGTAACTGTGACAGCGAAGTAGACCAAATGCTGCTGAGCTTCCCAATGATGACAGACTACGCATGGTTGCTATTAGAATCAGGCAAGCGTGTGTTTCTCACTCATGGTCACTTGTACAACAGCGCGAAACGCCCACCACTGCGTGAAGGCGATATCATTGCCCATGGTCATACTCATGTCCCAGTGGCAGAGATGCAAGAAGGGGCGGTGATTTTCAATCCTGGTTCTATGACCTTCCCAAGAAACGGATTGCCACGCAGTTATGGTTTGATGGAAGGCAATATGCTGACAGTGCAAACACCAGAAGGTGAAGTGTTAGCGCAGACTACGATTTAACGACCGAGTTATCGAATAAATCGTTAATTGGATAAAGAAGTAAGGGAGCCAATTGGCTCCCTATTTTGTATCTGAATGACCCAAATCGCGCTCTGGATCGATGATGTCTCTTACACGTTGTTTTAGGATTTTGGCTTCAGGGAAGCCTCCGTCTTTTTTACGTTCCCAAATCTGGACACCATTGCAAAAAATCTCAAAACGACCACCCGTATCAGGATGTAAGCTGACGGTTTCAATCTCTTCACTGAACGTATGAAGCAATTCTTGTGATAGCCAAGTTGAACGCAACATCCAATTGCACTGACGACAGTAGTGAATGTCTATGATGGCTTTATCCATTTCTTATTTCCTTTCTTTAAACACTAAAGCAGTAGCTTTATTCCCACCGCAAAGGTGAGGATCTCAAACGCTATTTTGATAACTCGATTGCTGTACTTTGTCGCCGCCCATGCACCCAAGCTGCCGCCTAAAAATGAACTCACTAATAAAACCGGTAACCAGGCCCAATGAATTGGCGCTCCGGCTTGTACCACTGCCACGCCACCAATACCGTTCCAAAACAGGCCAACACAAATCATTGTATAGGCCACTGCTTGCTTGTAGTCGTAACCAAACCAACGAACAAGGAAGAGGGTAACAAGCAAGCCAGAACCTGCAGTCAACGAGCCATTCACTATACCAATGAACATCAAACCTAACCCGCCGACTATCCAACCAAAGGTATCACGATGAGTAGGTATCTCTGTCTGGCCCAGTTGTTTCTTAAAGCGAGAGTAAATTCCAAGAGCAAGGATCATCGCCCCGAGCATTTTCTCGGCGATATTGTCAGGGATTTGGACAATCAGGTTTGCGCCAATCACGACTCCAATGCTGCCTACCAGAATCAGATAAAGCGCGACTTTAGGTTTTATAGTCCCGGCTTTTAGATGCGTACTCGCAGCACCAAGTCCAAGGGCGACGGAAGCGACTTTATGTGTTCCTAGTGCGATGGAGAAAGGCAAACCAAGAAAGATCAATAACGGAAATTGCAGCAACCCAGCGCCACCACCAGAGAGCGAAGCGAGCGTATTTGCGATAAGAGAACCAAAGAAGAGAGTGAGGGTATCTAGCCAGTCCATGTGCAAAATAAAAGGGGGCATCTTGCCCCCTTATCATCGAATCAAAATCAGTTTCTAAACAGTACCGTAGAACCGTGGTTCAGGCTAGTCAGTAGTAACGTTTTTTCGTTCACTACGTCAATGCGACGGCTTTGCTCTGCATCCAACTTAAAGATTTGTGTGATGAGACGAAGTTGTGACTCAGAGAAATCTTTAGATTGAGAAGCTGAAATATCTTTGAATTCAGCTGGTGAGACAAGCAAGTAGTTGTCGCTCACTTCCCAACGGCCTTTTTCAGAAATATTGATTGTGGATTCTGTATTCGAATCTTGAGCAAACAGGCGAATGTTTGCCACGCGAATGTAATCGCCATTAGGCAAGTACTTCACATTCGATTCCACATTGACTTTACGCAGAGGACCAACCGTATCGTCTGGCAAGTTATCGGTGATCAATGTCACCATGGTCGATTGCCATTCGTTTGATGTGAGAACCTGTTCTATTTTCAGGTCACTTCCCCAGTATAACCAACCACTAAAAAGGATTGATACGGCCAAAACCGCAGATGCTATTTTAATCTTCATTTCAGCCTCCTTTAATTGCAGATGTCTGTTGGGTCATTACGACCAGCAAAAATACGCAGCGTCACGTTCTCGTAGGAATGCTCGCTGTCGTGAATGTAATTCAGTATCAGTTGGTTGTTTTGACCACCTGTCGCGATCACTTCTACAGGCGAAGAGGAATCTTCATGGTGCTCAACGTAGCGTTTGATGCACTGCTCAATCGAAGGCATCCAATCATTTAACTGAGGGTGGTTAACTGGTGTCATTACCGGGACGTTGTGGTATTCACCAATTTGACGGAATTGAGATTCCGCAGGGTTAGTCAGCATCAATACACAAACAGGCAGTAACACGGCCACTACGACTAAAATACGAAACAGCCAGTTTGCGTTCTTTTGTGATGGGGCTGTTTTAGGTTTTTCAACCGTCACTTCGGCTTCTGCTGTTTTGTCTACCGGAGTCTCAACCGCAGATTCTGCAAATTGCTCTAGGTCGACAACGGGTGCTTCGTTCTCTTCTTCTTGTTCATCAAGTTCAGGGACTGAGTCAGAAGAAAGCGGGCTTAAACGCTCAACCGTACTGATAAGTTGGTAGCCGCGTTTTGGCACCGTTTTTACGAATTCTGGTGATTTTGTTGAGTCCTTCAACATTTTACGCAGCGTCGAGATAGCTTGAGTTAGGCTTGAGTCATCCACCTCAAAGCCTTGCTCACGCCAAACGAACTCGTGCAGCTCGTTACGCGTTATTACTTCGTTAGGTCTCTCTGCCAACATGAGGAGAATACGGCTTTCGTTGCTTCCTAATCGTACAACTTCGTTGCCATTTTGTTGGTCAGCGAGCGAATTACTATTTGGGTCAAAGACAAATCTTTGAGCAAGCAGAAATTTGGTGCCTATGTTAGTCATTTAGTTCTTCTTAGATGGATGATTCTGTAATTATAGTGATTTGCGTCACATAACAAGGCGTGCGCAAAAAGACATGTGCTACGTTTTAGATGCTTTTAGGGACGTAGGATAATTAAAATTTTCTAAAAAAACACCGTTTTTAGCAATATTGACCTTGAATTTACATTTGTCAGCCACATGTTAAATGACATCTTAGTAATGTCGCTTTTATGAGGCGGCGGTTAGGGCTTTGTCATTAAAAGTCTATTTAGTTTAGATGTTATGGAGCAAACATGAGCGAAACCGTATCTCAGAACAAAGAAACTCGTGGCTTTCAATCAGAAGTAAAACAACTACTTCACCTGATGATTCACTCTCTTTATTCCAACAAAGAGATTTTTCTACGTGAGTTGATCTCAAACGCGTCTGACGCATCAGATAAGCTTCGTTTCAAAGCGCTATCTACTCCAGATTTATACGAGGGTAATGCTGACCTTGGCGTTAAGCTAGCGTTTGATGAAAATGCTAACACATTAACCATCTCTGATAACGGCATCGGTATGAGCCGTGATGATGTGATTGAACATTTAGGTACGATCGCAAAATCAGGGACAGCAGAATTTTTCTCAAAGCTGTCGGATGAGCAGAGCAAAGACTCTCAACTTATCGGTCAGTTCGGTGTGGGTTTCTACTCTGCATTCATCGTTGCGGATGCCGTAACGGTTCGCACTCGTGCGGCGGGTCTTCCTGCTGAAGAAGCCGTTCAATGGCATTCAGCTGGCGAAGGTGATTACACCATCGAGACTATCACCAAAGACTCTCGTGGTACTGACATCGTGCTTCACATGCGTGAAGAGGGCAAAGAGTTCCTAAACGAATGGCGTCTACGTGATGTGATCAGCAAGTACTCTGACCATATTGGTATCCCTGTTTCTATCCAAACTGCGGTTCGCGATGACGAAGGCAAAGAAACGGGTGAGAAGAAGTGGGAGCAAATCAACAAAGCTCAAGCGCTTTGGACACGCAATAAATCAGACATCTCAGAAGAAGAGTACCAAGAGTTCTACAAACACGTTTCTCATGATTTCGCTGATCCTCTTACTTGGAGTCACAACCGTGTAGAAGGTAAGAACGATTACACGAGCTTGCTCTACATCCCAGCGAAAGCACCATGGGACATGATGAACCGCGATCATAAATCAGGCTTAAAACTGTATGTACAACGCGTATTCATCATGGATGACGCTGAGCAGTTTATGCCTTCTTACTTGCGCTTTATTCGTGGTTTGATTGATTCAAACGATCTGCCGTTGAACGTATCACGCGAAATTCTGCAAGATAACAAGGTCACTCAGTCACTTCGCAACGCATGTACCAAGCGTGTACTTACTATGCTTGAGCGTATGGCGAAGAATGACGAAGAGAAATACCAATCATTCTGGAAAGAGTTCGGCCTTGTCATGAAGGAAGGCGTTGCAGAAGACATGGCAAATAAAGAGAAAGTTGCTGGTCTATTGCGCTTTGCGTCTACTGAAGTGGACTCTGCTGAACAAACCGTTGGTTTGGCTTCTTATATTGAACGCATGAAAGAAGGCCAAGATAAGATTTACTATCTAACTGCAGACAGCTACGCAGCTGCGAAGAACAGCCCGCACCTAGAACAGTTCAAAGCGAAAGGCATCGAAGTTATCTTGATGTTCGATCGCATTGATGAGTGGCTGATGAACTACCTGACTGAGTTTGATGGTAAGCAGTTCCAATCGATCACTAAAGCAGGCTTAGACCTAAGTAAGTTTGAAGACGAAGCGGAAAAAGAAAAGCAGAAAGAAACTGAAGAAGAGTTCAAATCTGTTGTTGAGCGCACCCAGTCTTACTTAGGTGACCGAGTAAAAGAGGTTCGTACGACGTTCAAACTTGCGACTACGCCAGCGGTTGTCGTGACGGATGATTTCGAAATGGGCACGCAGATGGCGAAGCTTCTTGAGGCCGCTGGTCAAGCGGTACCAGAAGTGAAGTACATCTTTGAAATCAACCCAGAGCATGAGCTAGTGAAGCGCATGGCGGACGAAGCGGATGAAGAAGCATTCGGACGTTGGGTCGAAGTGCTACTAGGTCAAGCGATGTTAGCAGAGCGCGGTTCGATGGAAGATCCAACGCAATTTGTCGGTGCCATCAACAAGCTTTTGACTAAGGTTTAATAACCAAACATCAATAAAAAGCTCGCGAAATGCGAGCTTTTTGTTTGTAAACGCATAGATTCACACTTTGAGTGTTGAGTTAGTAATCAATAAAGCTCGAAAGTAGGCATCGCTAACATTCTTTAGTCTTAATCTGCTCATTGCGCAGTGAACCTGTGTTAGAATCGCAACACTTGAATGTGAGTAATAAGGCGTGTATTTTGGCTCGCCTAAACGTTATACCGAAACTTATCGTTGTGAGCACTTCGTAGGGTTAATGACCTAGAAGTCCAGTTATTGTGAGCTTCGGTATAAATCTTAAATATTAAAGAGGATAAATCATGCGCATCATTCTTCTAGGTGCTCCAGGTGCAGGTAAAGGCACACAAGCAAACTTCATCATGGATAAATACGGTATTCCACAAATCTCTACTGGTGATATGCTTCGTGCTGCTATCAAAGCAGGTACAGAACTTGGCAAACAAGCTAAAGCTGTTATCGACGCTGGTCAGCTAGTTTCTGATGAAATCATCCTTGGCCTAATCAAAGAGCGTATCGCTCAAGACGATTGCGAAAAAGGTTTCCTACTAGATGGTTTCCCACGCACTATCCCTCAGGCTGATGGCCTAAAAGAAATGGGCGTTGACGTAGATTACGTTATCGAATTCGACGTAGCTGACGATGTAATCGTTGAGCGTATGGCGGGTCGTCGTGCTCACCTTCCTTCAGGTCGTACTTACCACGTTGTTTACAACCCACCTAAAGTGGAAGGTAAAGATGACGTTACTGGTGAAGACCTTGTTGTTCGTGATGACGACAAAGAAGAAACAGTACGTGCACGTCTAGGTGTTTACCACGAGCAAACTGCTCCGCTTATCAACTACTACGGTAAAGAAGCTGAAGCAGGCAACACTAAGTACCTTAAATTTGACGGCACTAAGCAAGTTGCAGAAGTAAGCGCAGATATTGAGAAAGCGCTAGCATAATTTGCTAACGGCAAAATTTAATATTTTGATATATTTAAAAGCGACCCTTGGGTCGCTTTTTTATTTAGCCTGAAAGTACGCTGAACCATTTGGTTCAATGCGCCGTACAAACCAAGCCGTTTACCATGAATAGGATGTTATGAAAAACAACAATAATAAACAGGGCGTGTTACTGGTTAACTTAGGTACGCCTGATGAGCCAACCGCACCAGCCGTTAAACGCTTTCTAAGTCAGTTTCTTCATGATCACCGTGTCGTTGATATGACTCGTTGGCTTTGGTGTCCGATTCTTCACGGTGTCATTCTACCAATCCGCTCTCCAAAAGTAGCCAAGCTCTACCAATCTGTATGGATGGAAGAGGGTTCACCTTTGATGGTGCATTCAAAACGACAGGCTCAGAAGCTTGCTGTAGCTCTCGATATGCGTGTTGAGTTAGGCATGACTTATGGCAACCCAAGTCTGCAATCAGGCTTTGAAGCGTTGCAAGCTCAAGGCGTAGAAGAAGTGATTGTATTGCCGCTTTATCCGCAATACTCAGGCACTACGACTGCAGCTGTTTCTGATGGCATGACGAAAGCATTCAAAAACATACCAGTAATGCCAGAGTTTAGCTTTATCCGCGACTACCACAATCATCCAAAGTACATCGCTGCACTTGCTCAATCAGTTCGTGATCATTGGGCAGAACATGGTCAAGGCGATTACCTGCTTTGCTCGTACCATGGTATCCCTAAGCGCTACGCAGACAACGGGGATATCTATCCTAAGCATTGTGCAGAGACAACACGCTTGCTTGGAGAAGCGCTAGGTTTGAGTGACGACCAGATCGGCATGACTTACCAGTCTCGCTTTGGTCGAGAAGAGTGGCTACAACCATACACGGACAAGACGTTAGAAGTGCTACCAAGTCAGGGTAAGAAGAAGCTCAACGTGCTGACTCCTGCGTTCTCTGCAGACTGTTTAGAAACGCTAGAAGAGATCTCAGAAGAGTGCCGAGAGATTTACCTAGAAGCAGGGGGCGAGAGCTTCAGCTACATTCCATGTCTGAACGATAACGATGACCACATAGAGATGATGGTAGAGTTAGTTCGCTCTAAGCTGTAACCGTTGATTCGAACGCGTCTTAAAGTGGCGCGGATAAAAGACAACAAAAAGGGTCGCGATTGCGACCCTTTGTTTTTATTTTCAGCCCTAAACCACCTACTTCAGTAGGTGGTTATCATCCGTTTCGGCTTTGCCTGTAAAACTACTCATGCTAAATGCGTCTTTGATTTTTCCAGAAGTCAAAGAGGACAAATAACATGAGTAGATACAATCAAGCTTCCCACGTATTTTGGCGATGTCAATACCATATAGTGTGGACTCCAAAGTATCGATTTAGGATCTTGAAGAACAATATAGGTAAAGAAGTTTATCGATGTATTTATGTTTACTGTAATCAACTTGGATGTGAAGTAGTAGAGTTAAACATACAAGTTGACCACGTGCATTTAGTAGTAAAGATTCCACCAAAGCTATCGATATCCAAGTTGATGGGGGTATTGAAAGGCAAAATAGCCTTAAAGCTATTTAGTAAGTTCCCTCATCTTAGGAAGAACAGGCTTTGGGGTAATCACTTTTGGCAAAGAGGCTATTTTGTCGATAGTGTTGGAATCAATGAAGAAATCATACGCCGATATGTAAGACATCAAGAGAAGCAAGAGCGAGTAGAGCAGCACCAGTTGGCGTTGGATTAAACAAAGGCCCCCTTTTAGGGGGCTCACACAAAGCCACCTTCTTTAGAAGGTGGTAATTTACTTGCACTTTATATTAAGCGATTTGAGTTTGTTGCTCTTCAATCTGTTCCGCTGTGCTGTGCGTGTTTTCAGCGCCATGCATCCAACGAACGAGTGTGTTAGAGAACAACAATAGAATCACACCAGAGACAGTCGCTGTTACTGCGATACCGCTGAAGATTGCTAGTGCGCCTAGTTCACCTACGTGAGAGCCAACATAACCAGCAACGTAGTTTGCTATCGCGTTACAACCGAACCATGCACCCATCATTAGTGATGCAAGACGTAGCGGAGCTAGCTTCGTTACTAGAGATAGACCAATAGGAGATAGACACAGTTCACCCAACGTATGGAAGAAGAAAGCACCTACTAGCCATAGCATTGATGTTTTAACCGCAGTATCACCACCTTGCTCCATAACAGCACCAACCATACATAGGAAGCCTAGTGCTAGGAAGAACATCGCAAAAGCGAACTTCATTGGTGAGTTGGGTTCACGTTTACCCAGTTTCACCCATAGAACGGCTAATACAGGTGCAAGAGTAATAATGAAGAATGGGTTTAGTGATTGGAACCACGCAGCAGGAACTTCAAAGCCACCGATCATACGATCTGTGTATTGTTGCGTGTAGATGTTCATTAGACCGCCAGCCTGCTCGAAGCCTGCCCAGAAAACGATAGTAAACAGACTCATTACAAGGATAACCTTGATACGGTCGACTTCTTCTTTCGTTAGAGGTTCTTTTTTCGCAGATTTCTTAATTGCTAAGTCACGTTTAGCTGCAGGTACGCGGCCAATGTCACCTAACCAAGATTGCGCCATAGTCATTTGCATCACAAGGCTGATAATCATACCAACACCAGCAGCAATGAAACCTGCTTTCCAACCAAATTCATTGGTTACTGAACCTGAAACGACACCAGCAAGTAGCGCACCTAGGTTGATACCCATATAGAAGATAGTGAACGCGCCATCACGACGGTTATCACCTTCGTTGTATAGGTCACCAACCATGGTTGAAATGTTTGGCTTAAATAGGCCGTTACCACAGATAAGCAGAGCAAGACCTAGGTAGAAAGTGTGTAGAGAGCCAAGACCTAGTGCATCTGCTGGCATTGCTAGTGTGAACTGGCCAATAGCCATTAATGCACCACCAATCAGGATTGAACGGCGTTGACCCAAGTAGTTATCCGCAAGGTACCCACCGATAAGAGGCGTGATGTAGACAAGTCCAGTATAGATGCCGTAAAGGTCTAGGGCATCTTTAGTCGACCAGCCAAGACCACCATTCATTGTTGTGTCAGTTAAATACAGTACTAGAATGGCGCGCATTGCGTAGTAAGAAAAGCGTTCCCATAGTTCTGTACCGAACAGAAGGAACAAGCCACGTGGGTGACCAAAGTATTGATGTTGGTTTGACATAAGCTCTTCTAATAGTAGTTATTACATTTTTTAACGAAATCTACGTATACATGTCATTTTGATGACTTACAAACAATAAAATTTTATGTGACGATTCGTTTGCCTTATTAAATGATGGTTCTACGTTGATTTGGTGGGCTTTTCGTCGGTGAATTGGTCGTGTCACAAACTTACTTTTCATTTTTGTCTATAGACTAATTTTCTTAACCTTATGAAAAGGTGTAAGTTGTATGTGCAATATAAAGTGGTTTATTGATAGGTTGCTTGAATATCCATGACTCATCTTGGCCTTAATGCTAGGATGAAACAAAAACATAATTGGCTAGTAATAAAATGAAACGTTGGTATTTATTGTATTGTAAACGAGGAGAGCAAGTTAGGGCTAAGCAACACCTTGAAAACCAAGGCGTAGAGTGCTTTTACCCAACTTTCGAGGTCGAAAAGATCTTGCGAGGTAAGCGACAGAAAGTCGAAGAACCTTTGTTCCCTTGTTATGTTTTTGCCCGATTTGACTACGAACAGGGCCCTAATTTTACTTCAGTTCGCTCTACGCGAGGTGTAGTAGACTTTGTTCGTTTTGGCGCTCAGCCTAAAGAGATACAGGGCGATTTGGTCTATGAGCTCAAACAGCTTGATAAATGCGTAGACGAGCAGGCAAGTGATGAATGCATGCCTCAACCTGGCGATCAGGTTCGTGTGAAGAGCGGGCAGTTTGCGGGTATTGATGCCATCTTCCAAGAACAAGATGGTGAGAAACGTTCAATTATGCTGGTTCAGATGATCACCAAGCGTGTGCCTGTCAGCATAGACAACAGCGATTTAGATTTAAAATAGCCTAATTTCATCAAACATAAAAAAGAGGTGCGAAAGCACCTCTTTTTGATCGTATCTATTATGTCTTTCATAAAGGGCTGGTGGAGCCAACCCTTATTGATGTCGCTTAAAACTAGTATGAATCGTTGTGAACGGTCTGTACTGCACGGCCTGATGGGTCAACACAGTTTTGGAACGACTCATCCCATTCAATCGCTTTCGCTGAAGAACACGCTACTGAAGGGCCGCCAGGAACACACTCTGCCGCAGATGGCAATGGGAACAACTCTTCAAAGATTTCGCGGTATACATAACCTTCTTTTGTTGTTGGTGTGTTGTAAGGGAAACGGTATTGCGCTGTTTCCATTTGTTGGTCAGTCACTTTCTGTTCTGCTACTTCTTTCAACGTATCGATCCAGCTGTAGCCTACGCCATCAGAGAACTGCTCTTTTTGACGCCATGCGATCGATTCTGGCAGGTAGTGCTCGAAACACTCACGAAGAATGTGTTTCTCCATCTTACCGTTGCCACACATCTTGTCGGCTGGGTTCAAGCGCATTGCTACATCAATGAACTCTTTATCTAGGAAAGGTACACGGCCTTCTACACCCCACGCTGCTAGTGATTTGTTAGCACGTGCGCAGTCAAACATGTTCAGAGCTAGAAGCTTACGTACAGTCTCTTCGTGGAATTCTTGAGCGTTTGGTGCTTTGTGGAAGTACAAGTAACCACCGAAAATCTCATCCGCGCCTTCGCCAGACAGTACCATCTTGATGCCCATCGCTTTGATCTTACGACCCATTAGGAACATTGGTGTTGAAGCTCGAATCGTTGTTACATCATAAGTTTCAATGTGGTAAATCACATCACGAATCGCGTCCAAACCTTCTTGGATGGTGTACGTCATTTCGTGGTGAACCGTACCAATTTGGTCGGCAACTTCACGAGCCGCTTTCAGATCAGGTGCGCCTTCTAGACCGACAGCAAAAGAGTGCAGTTGTGGCCACCAAGCTTCAGACTTCTCATCATCTTCAATACGCATCGCTGCAAAGCGTTTTGCTACCGCAGATGTAATAGAAGAATCTAGACCACCTGAAAGAAGTACACCGTAAGGCACGTCAGTCATCAGTTGGCGCTTGACCGCTGCTTCTAGCGCTTCAGTCAATTCTTCTTTACTAGTGCTGTTGCCTTGTACTGCTGCGTACTCGTTCCAGTCGCGGATATAGTAGCGTTGAGGCTCTGCATCTGCACTGCCGTAGTGACAACCTGGAGGGAACTCGCTCACGGTCTTACATACTGGTACTAGTGCTTTCATTTCTGAAGCAACGTAGTAGTTGCCGTGCTCATCGTAACCTTGGTAAAGCGGAATGATACCGATGTGGTCACGACCTACTAAGTATTCATCTTTTTCTTCATCGTAAAGTACGAATGCGAAAATACCGTTTAGTTCTTCAAGAAGGTCTGCGCCCATTTCTTGGTATAGCGCTAGGATAACTTCACAGTCTGAGTCAGTTTGGAATTCGTATTTGCCTTCGTAGCGAGCACGAATCTCTTTGTGGTTGTAGATTTCACCGTTTACAGCAAGGATGAGTTTTTTATCAGGGCTGTATAGTGGTTGCGCACCACTATTTAGGCCAACGATCGCTAGACGTTCATGCGCTAGAATTGCGCGCTCTGATGAGTAAATACCAGACCAGTCTGGACCGCGGTGACGAAGCTTTTTCGACATCTCAAGGGCGATAGGGCGCAATGCTGCTGCATCGCTCTTAATGTCTAAAATGCCAAATACTGAACACATACAACATCCTTTTTAAACTAAACAATTTTTAATCGGTATGGGTTCAATTTGCCATTCTGAGTAAAAAAAGCAACGTTTGATGATTAAAAAAATGATAAAAAGGCTTGATGATTAGATGCTATTTAAAAATAGCTTTGATTTGGTGAATGAGATCAAGGTTTGGTTTAAAAAATGCACAAAAAAGCCCTCTTATTAGAAGAGGGCTCAATAAAGATGGTTGCGTTTTATGCTTATTTCATCGGTGTAAATTGAGGTTGAAGTTGCTCGCAAACATGACGTGCGAAACCACTACCAGCTTCGCTGTAGATGTTGAATGCGGCATCGACTCCCGTCTCTAATAAACCTTCAAGTTGATCTGGATACTCGGCAATCGCTGCAATCTGCCCTTTGTAGTTTCGGCTTTGAAGCTGTTCAAGTGCCGTTTGGTTACCTTGGTGATGTGGCATTGCCAGAAGCACCATTTTCACGTTAGCCGTATCCAAAATGCGTTCCCAGAAATCCGGGTCAGTTGCATCTCCCGAGATCACGTTACGACCTTCCGAGCGATGTTTATGCGCAGCTTCTTCACGAACCTCCACACCAAGTGAAATCTTACCGTATCGAGAACGCAGTTCATCGTATGCACCGGTACCAATTCGACCCATACCGAGGATCAGTACTTGAGCATGACCTGGGTTTATGAGCTGGTCGCGTTGGTTCAGTTTTTCTGCTGCGGTTTCTTGCAGCCATTTACCTGAATGTTGGTAAATCTGATGGCCCAAACGGTTAAGTGGTGCTGAAATGATAAACGAGATAGAAACGGCAACGGCAATCGCTGCCAGCATGTCACTTGGCATCCATCCCATTTTATATGCGAGACCACCAACAATCAGACCGAACTCACTGTAGTTGAAAAGTGATAGAGACGTCAGCAATGAAGTGCGCACACGGAACTTAAAGTGGTTGATGGTTAGGAAGTACAGCAGCCCCTTGATTGGCAGTAACAAGATAAATAACAGAGCTAGGCCAACCCCCGTAAAGCTCAAGGATGCTGATAAACCGATATTGAGGAAGAAACAAACTAAGAATAGCTCTTTCATATTAAAGAGCGATTTTGATAGCTCGGACGCTTTGCGATGCCCAGCCAAGAGCATGCCTAAAATCAACGCGCCTAAATCAGGTTTCATTCCCACCAGTTCAAACAAGCCTGCACCAACTACTAATGCGAAGAAAATGCCGAACAACACCAGCATTTCCCCGTGGCCTACTTTATCCAACAACTTGTAGAACAGAGGTCGAGCGAGTGGTAGGGCAAACAATCCAATGGCGTACCACTCTGGAATTTTACCAGTCGAAGCAGTAAGGAATACTACGGCAAAGATATCCTGCATAACCAGAATACCGATTGCTAGTGTGCCGTAAGTCGCGTTCATCTCACCTTTTTCTTGCAGTGTCTTAACCGCAAATACCGTACTGGAGAAGGAAAGGGCGAAGGCGAGAAGCAGAATCTGGCTGTGATCCATCGTGGAGAGTGATGACAGCCCTAATAGTTTTAGTCCAACTAGAACCAGCGCGAAGAAAAGAGTAGAGAGAATATTGTGCGCGGTAGCGCCGCCCCAAATTTCTTTAGAAAGCAGCGTTTTTACATCCAGCTTTAAACCAATGGTGAAAAGCAGCAAGGTCACACCAAGGTCAGCAAGCGTGACAATAACGTCATTACTTTGGTAGCCAAACGCGTGAAGGCCGAAACCAGCGAGTAGGAAACCGACCAAAGGGGGGAGGTTACATTTTAGAGCGATGAAGCCGGCGAGGAACGCCGTTGTAATTAGAATAATTTCCATACTGTTGAGCTATATTCCTGATATACAAAAACGGGCTGTGAAACCACAGCCCGAGATTGTAACTCAATTGGTTGTATAAACTTAGTCTTCTAGTAACTTTTGTAACAAAACTCCGTTCAACATAGCGCGTTTGATCATCGCAAATGCGCCCATCGTTGGTTGCTTATCAATGTGAGAGGCAACAATTGGAAGCTCGTTATGGAAAGTTTTCAGAGATTGGTTTTCTACATTGCGCTGAATTGCAGGGAACACAATTTCTTCAGCGGCAGTAATGTCACCGGCAATGACGATCTTCTGAGGGTTAAACAAGTTGATTGTAATCGCGATAGCTTTGCCAAGTTGGTTACCTACGCGTACAAGGCTTTGCTTCGCCAGCTCGTCGCCGTTCATCGCGTGCGTACAAACGTCATCAATAGTGATGTGCTCAAGTTGAGTCAGGCTTGATTCGTAGCCCTGAGCAATCAGTTTTTTCACACGTTGTACGATGGCAGGGTTTGCTGCAACCGTTTCTAGACAGCCGAAGTTACCACACTGACATTGCTCGCCAAGTGGGTCGATTTGGATATGACCGATTTCACCGACGTTGCGATTGAAACCAAGGAATACCTGACCATTCACGATGATGCCCGCACCAGTACCACGGTGAACACTAACCAGAATCGAATCTTGGCAATCTTGGCTCGCGCCAAAGTAGTGTTCAGCCAGTGCCATACCACGAACGTCGTTACCAACAAAACACGCTGTGTTGAACTTCTCGCGAATAATTTCGCCCAGCGCTAAGTTATCAATGTC
This sequence comes from Vibrio sp. B1ASS3, assembly GCF_905175355.1. NCBI lineage: Bacteria > Pseudomonadati > Pseudomonadota > Gammaproteobacteria > Vibrionales > Vibrionaceae > Vibrio > Vibrio sp. B1ASS3. The sequence continues at coordinate 3,045,318 of NZ_HG992742.1, read as the reverse complement.
GGTATTCGGCATGTATTCAACGACACCAGTGGTTGGGTTTACCAAACCAGGCAGCGTGATACCGATAGCGATAAGTTGGTCGATTTTGTCTTGGCAGCGATTCACAAAGTCCTTCAATAAATCAATCAAACCGGCGATTAAGTCCGCTTGGTTGGTGTAGTGAAGCTCGTGCTGGTCTTCTGCTAGTGCTGTGCCGCCTAGGTCATACAAGCAAAATTGCACGTAGTCACGACCTAATCGAACTGCGATAGAGTGGAAGGGTTTTACTTCAGTGGTCAGCGAGATTGCTCGACGACCACCGGTAGAAGCTTGTTGCGCGACTTCTTTGATTAAGCCGCGTTCTAAAAGTTGGCGGGTTATTTTGGTAACACTCGCTGGGGCGAGCTGACTAACATCCGCTACCTGAATACGGGAGATTGGACCTTGTTGGTCAATCAGCCTGTATACTGCAGCGCTGTTAAGCTGTTTTACTAAATCTACATTACCAATCTGTCCGCCATTCATGCTTAATTTTGCTCGTATTGTCCGTTAACAACCGTCGCTTTTACATTGAAGTCACGATCGAAAATAGTCAGGTTAGCTACCATTCCTTTTCGAACTCGGCCTAGTTGTTCCTCAACACCAATTGCGGTTGCTGGGTACAGTGTAGCCATTCGTAGAGCTTCGTCTAAAGCGATGCCTGCGTGCTCAACTGTGTTCTGAACTGCTTCGATCATAGTCAGAGCTGAGCCGCCTAGTGTGCCGTTTTCATCAACACACTTACCATCTCGGTAATATACTTTCTTACCGACAAAAATAAAGTGATCAATGTTAGCACCTGCTGGAGCTGTGGCATCCGTCACCAAAACAAGCTTTTCACCTTTGATTTTATGAGCAATTCGGATGTTTGCGTAGTCTACGTGGAAACCATCAGCAATGATGCCTGCATAAACTTCTGGTGTATCGTAAATTGCACCCACCACACCTGGTTCACGACCGACCATTGGTGTCATCGCGTTGAATAGGTGAGTCGCAAATGAGATACCTGCTTCAAAGCCTTGGCGTGCTTCTGCGTATGTTGCATTGGTGTGACCGATAGAAACCACAATGCCAGCTGCTTTCAAGCGAGAGATGTGCTCAGGGTCATTTTGTTCTGGTGCAAGTGTAACTTTTGCGATGATGTCAGCGTTCGCGCAGATCAAGTCAATCATGCCGTCGTCAGAAGGGCGGATGAAGTCAACGCTGTGAATACCTTTTTTCGCTACGTTAAGGTACGGACCTTCAAGATGCAGACCTAGCGATTGGTTTTGGTATTTGTTGTGGTACTCGCGAGCCGCTGAGATTGCAGCGCGCATGTCTTCGTCTGAAGAAGTGATAAGAGTTGGTAGGAAGCTTGTACAACCAGATTTTAGGTTAGCTTCGTGCATGATCTGCATTGTTTCTGGTGTGATTTCGTCGTTAAGCATCACACCGCCACAGCCGTTTAGCTGTAGGTCGATAAAACCAGGGCTTAGGTTAGCACCGTCCAGATCTTTAACCTCAATACCTTCTGGTAGTTGAGTTACTGGCACAACTGATTGAATCTGGTCATTGTCGATGATGACAGCATGATCGGTAAGAACATCACTACCGGTATAGATTTTACAGTTACTTAGCGCGTACATAGTCAGCTAGTCCTTATAGATGAGAATTCATTTTCTGTTCCGTTATCTAACTGGTGACTCTGTGAGTCGGGCTGGTACTTAGTTTGTATCACTGAATTAGATAACGAGTCACATACAGCAAGTCGCGTTTTATCGATGTCATTATCAGAGTAACTAACTGAAAAATAATAAATGAATTAGTTTTTATGATTGTTTTCCAGAGCAAAGTTACTGCGAATCATCTGTAGAGATACCAAAATAACACTGATTCTGTCTTGCATAAAGTACGAGAATCTTATCTCTAAAACGCCATTTTTTCGTATAATAAAATAAGTTTTATGATCTCGCTAGCAAAAACCTTCTGAATGACCAATTTCTGGTGATTATGATCACAAACAATGAGGTTTTAATTTGCGGAGCAAAATTAATATCATAAACTGGTAGCGACTAAATTGAACGACTGAAATAAGTTATTCAACAAAACATAAAATCCTATAGGGGGAACTTAAGGTGAATATTCTTGGATACGCGCAGAAGTTAGGTAAAGCTCTTATGCTTCCTATCGCAACGCTTCCAGTTGCAGCGCTTTTACTACGTTTGGGTCAGCCTGACCTTTTAGATATCGCGTTCATGGCATCTGCTGGTAACGCAATCTTTAGTCAACTACCACTACTATTCGGTCTAGGTATCGCGATCGGTCTTTCTAAAGACGGTCAAGGTGCTGCTGGTCTAGCTGGTGCAGTTGCTTACTTCGTTCTTACTGCAACAGCAGCAACAATCGATGCAAGCGTTAACATGTCATTCTTCGGCGGTATCATTGCTGGTATCATCGCTGGTCACTCTTACAACGCTTTCCACGCTACTCGTCTTCCTGAGTGGTTGGCATTCTTCTCTGGCAAACGTCTAGTACCAATCATGGCGGGTCTATTCTCGCTAGTTGCTGGTGCAATTGCTGGTGTTGTATGGCCAACAATCCAAGGCGGTCTTGATGCGCTAGCACACGCAGTTTCTACTTCTGGTGCTATCGGTCAGTTCGTATACGGTACTCTTAACCGTGCACTTATCCCTGTAGGTCTACACCACGTACTAAACTCATACTTCTGGTTCGGTATGGGCACGTGTCAAGAAGTTCTAGTGTCTGGCGCAACTGCTGCTGGTCAAGCGCTTCCTGCTCTACAACAGCTTTGTGTTGACCCAGCTCTAGCTAAGACTCTTGTTGCTGGTCAAACTCACACATTCGAATTCGCTAACTCTGTAACTCCAGAAATCACAGCAACAGTTAAAGAAGTAACTGAAACTCTAAAATCTGGTGACCTACACCGCTTCTTCGGCGGCGATAAGAGCGCTGGTGTATTCATGAACGGTTTCTTCCCTGTAATGATGTTCGGTCTACCAGGTGCGGCACTTGCAATGTACCTAGCAGCTCCAGTTGAGAAACGTAGCCAAGTTGGTGGCGCACTATTCTCAGTAGCATTCTGTTCATTCCTAACAGGTATCACTGAGCCTCTAGAGTTCATGTTCGTATTCCTAGCACCTGCTCTGTACGCAATCCACGCAGTATTTACAGGTCTGTCTCTAGTACTTGCAAACATGCTTGGCACACTACACGGCTTTGGTTTCTCTGCGGGTCTAATCGACTTCGTACTGAACTACGGTCTAGCAACTAAGCCTCTAGTGCTTCTTGCTCTAGGTCTAAGCTTCGGTGCTCTATACTTCTTCACATTCAGCTTCGCAATCCGCGCTTTCAACCTGAAATCACCAGGTCGTGAAGATGACGACGAAGAAGCGTCTGCAGCTCCAGCTGGTGATGCAGCAAAAGGTGACCTAGCTCGTCAATACCTAAAAGCGCTAGGTGGTCACGATAACCTAACTTCAATCGACGCGTGTATCACTCGTCTACGTCTAACACTTAAAGACCGCTCTGTTGCTGACGAAGCTGTTCTTAAGAAACTAGGCGCGAAAGGTGTGGTTAAGCTTGGCGAAAACAACCTTCAAGTTATCCTTGGTCCTCTTGCAGAAATCGTTGCTGGTGAAATGAAAGCAATCGGTGCAGGTGAAGACCTATCAGATGTAAAACTTCCTTAATTACATCTTACTGACTCTCTATAAAGACCTCCCTCGGGAGGTCTTTTTTTGTTTGTGCGGATCTAATATGCTGCGCTTTCAAGCGAAGAAGAGAAATATTGTCGTTTTAACGACGGTTCTTGTTGTCTAATCGCTAAGAATTGTGGATCATTAGGAACAATGCACTCTGTAAACCGAGTAAGGCTACGGAGTACTGTTTTCTCTGACAATACTAATATTTTTGAGGTGCTATAGATGAGTGAAGCTGATGCTCGTCCATCAAACTTTATTCGCCAGATCATTGATAAAGATCTAGCGGATGGTAAACACACTAGCGTGCATACTCGATTCCCGCCGGAGCCGAATGGCTACCTGCACATCGGTCATGCTAAGTCTATCTGTTTGAACTTCGGTATTGCTCAGGACTACCAGGGCCAATGTAACTTACGTTTCGACGATACAAACCCTGAAAAAGAAGACATCGAATACGTTGAGTCTATCAAGAAAGATGTAAACTGGTTGGGCTTTGAGTGGGATGGTGAAGTATGTTACTCATCAAACTACTTCGACAAGCTTTACGAATATGCAATTGAATTGATTAATAAAGGCTTAGCGTACGTTGATGAGCTAAGTCCTGAGCAGATTCGTGAATACCGCGGTACGCTAACGGCTCCGGGTAAACCAAGCCCATACCGTGACCGTCCAGTAGAAGAAAACCTAGCGCTATTTGAAAAAATGCGCGCAGGTGAATTCGAAGAAGGCAAAGCGTGTCTACGTGCGAAGATCGACATGGGTTCTTCATTCATGGTGATGCGTGACCCAGTTATCTACCGTGTACGTTTTGCGACTCACCACCAGACTGGTGATAAGTGGTGCATTTACCCAATGTACGACTTCACGCACTGTATCTCTGATGCGCTAGAGGGCATTACGCACTCTATCTGTACTCTAGAGTTCATGGATAACCGTCGTCTGTACGACTGGGTTCTAGACAACATCACGATTGATTGTCGTCCACACCAGTACGAATTCAGCCGCCTAAACCTTGAATACACAGTGATGTCTAAGCGTAAGCTAAACCAACTAGTGACTGAGAAATTGGTTGATGGTTGGGATGACCCACGTATGCCAACAGTCTCTGGTCTGCGTCGTCGTGGTTTCACATCAGCATCTATTCGTGAATTCTGTAAGCGTATTGGCGTAACGAAGCAAGAGAACATGATTGAGTTCGGTTCACTAGAATCTTGTATTCGTGACGATCTAAACGAAAATGCACCACGTGCGATGGCCGTTCTAGATCCAGTTAAGATCGTTATCGAGAACTTCGAAGAAGGCGCGGTAGAGACGCTGACTATTGCTAACCATCCAAACAAGCCTGAGATGGGTGAGCGTGAAGTGCCATTCACTCGTGAAGTTTGGATCGAGCGCGAAGACTTCCGTGAAGAAGCAAACAAGAAATACAAGCGTCTTGTTCTAGGTAAAGAAGTACGTCTACGTGGCGCATACGTGATCAAGGCTGAGCGCATTGAGAAAGACGCGGAAGGCAACATCACAACAATCTTCTGTACTTACGATGCTGAAACGCTAGGTAAGAACCCAGCAGATGGCCGTAAAGTGAAAGGCGTAATTCACTGGGTATCAGCAGACAAAGCATTGCCTGCAGAAATCCGCATGTACGATCGTTTGTTCACAGTACCAAACCCAGCGGCTGCGGATGACTTTGCTGCGACAATCAACCCTGAATCACTAGTGGTTCTAAACGGTTTTGTTGAGCCAAGCCTAGCAAACGCAGAAGCGGAAACAGGTTACCAGTTTGAGCGTATGGGTTACTTCTGTGCAGATTCAAAAGATTCTTCAGCAGATAACCTAGTATTCAACCGTACGGTTGGTCTACGTGATACTTGGGCGAAAATCGAGAACCAATAATCTCTATTCTTCGCTAACAAAAATGCCAGCATCATTGCTGGCATTTTTTATGGTTCATCTAACTTGTTTAGACAATAAAAACGCCAGCCGAAGCTGACGTTTAGAGTCTCTATTAATAAAAAGCGTTACTTTTTATTTTGCAGGCTTGTGCGCATCAGGGTTCGTCTTACAAGAACCATCGCTGCATTTACCATATAGGTACAAGCTGTGGTTAGTAAGCGTAACATTGTACTTAGCTGCGATTTCTTTTTGACGTTCTTCAATCACGTCATCTGAAAACTCAATTACTTCACCACAGTCTAGACACACTAGGTGATCGTGGTGGTGTTGAGTAGACAGTTCAAATACTGACTTACCACCTTCGAAGTGGTGGCGAGTTACAATACCAGCATCATCGAACTGGTTTAGTACACGATAAACGGTTGCTAGACCGATCTCTTCACCTAGATCAATCAGCTTTTTGTACAAATCTTCAGCACTGATGTGCTGGCAGTCTGGCTGCTGAAGTACTTCTAGAATTTTTAGCCTTGGAAGGGTTACTTTTAAGCCCGCATCCTTCAGCGCCTGATTATTATCTGACATATACTTTCCCGTTGGATCATCTGCAGCGATTTAACAGAATTCAATATTCCTACCATTATAGGCGAAGCGTACTGAACATTAAACCACGAACTTCAAAGGGTTAATAGATTCTTTTTGTAAATTGGAAACAGGTCGATTATATTACAGATCAGACCAGTTACAAATTGATAACATTAGAACGCAAAGACTACGGGTAGTTATGAATAAGCGACTTGCTAAGATATATAAACCGGGATTTGTGAAGTTTGCGCTCAATATTTGGCCGCCATTTTGGGGCGCAGGTATCAAAATCTTACATATTTCTGAAGATTTTCGAACGGTTAAAGTCCGCTTGAAGCTTCGCTGGTGGAACAAAAACGCCAATCGAACCCAATATGGTGGCAGCATTTTCTCGTTGACCGATCCGATCTATTCGCTGATGTTGATGGGGATTCTGCGTGAGGAATACTACGTTTGGGACAAAGAAGCCAGCATCAATTTTATTAAACCTGGACAGAGTGATTTGTTTGCCGAGTTTGAAGTAACCGAAGGCATGTTAGACGATATTTACCAAATGACTCGTAATGGTGAAAAGTGCTTTCCGGAGTTTATTACCCATGTGAAAGACAAAGACGGCAATGTTGTGTCCGAAGTGCAGCGTAAGTTGTATGTGAGGAAGAAACCTCAGTACAGAGAGGAAGAGGTAGCAACGGAAGCTTCCTGATAGACAGATACAAAAAGACCTCCAATTAGGAGGTCTTTTTTAATGAATGCGTTATTAGCCTTCAAGCTCAGCTAGGCACATCTCTTCGTAGATTTGCTTAACCCAGTTTTCAACGCGCTCGTCAGTCAATTCTGGTTGACGGTCTTCGTCAATACATAGACCAACAAACTGGCTATCATCACCTTCTACGAGTGCTTTAGACGCTTCGAACTCGTAACCTTCAGTTGAAGTGTGGCCCAGGATAGTGCCGCCTTTTGCTTCAACGATGTCACGTACTGTGCCCATTGCGTCACAGAAGTACTCTGCGTAATCTTCTTGGTCACCACAACCGAAGATAGCAACAAGCTTCGTAGAGAAGTCTACTTGCTCAAGCTCTGGGAAGAAATCGTCCCAATCACATTGTGCTTCACCGTAGTACCAAGTTGGGATACCTAGAAGTAGAAGATCAAAGTTATCAATGTCTTCTTTGCTGCTTTTTGCGATGTCTTGAACGTGAACTAGTTGTTTACCTAGTTGCTTTTGAATCATCTTTGCAACGGCTTCAGTATTACCTGTGTCGCTACCGAAGAAGATACCTACACTTGCCATAGAGTCTATACCTTTACATTGTTTGTTACTGGCGATGGGGAGAGGAGCTTAACCTAGCCCTGTGCCTTCCCAACTGAGCTGAATCAGGCCTTTAGCGATGAAGCCAGCGCAGCCTAGGAAAAGAACTAACCATACAATACGACGACCAAAAACAGGTACATTGCCTTGCTTTAGTACATCTTTTATCGCCATCCCGATGAAAAAGAAGATAGCAGCAAAAAGAAGATCGAGCCCGATCGACTCGAGCATGTCCATATAGTCGTATAGCATTGTCGTCCTTCATGCCAAAAATTCTTGGGCGCACTATACCACTGTTAAACGGTAAAGTTAATGCACAACAAGAAGGGTTATTTCAATAATCTGGCGTTGTTTTTCGAATTTGTTAACTCGAAATATATTTCCTGATCACCCGCATGACTTCTGCTGGTTTTTCAGCGTGTAGCCAGTGTCCTGTATTAGCAATAATGTGCGCTTTTGCATTGTTAAACTGTCGCTTAACGGCCGGTTGGTGCTCAGGCATCAAGTAATCAGAATCACCACCTTTGACAAATAAAGTTGGGATGTCTGTTGGTGTGATTTCTTGCCAACCAATGATGTTGTCGTAGTTGTTGAGCAAGCTAGCAACGTTGAAGCGCCAATCCATTTTATCGCCGTTTTTGTATAACGATTTCGATAAGAATTGTCTTACACCATCCATTTCAATATGTTGAGCAAGAATGTCCATGGTTTGTTGGCGGTTAGTTGGTTGTTCTTTTACTACGGCTTGCAGACCATTAAACACGTTATCATGGCGATTAGTCTGGTAAGCCACTGGCGCCATATCTAAGACAATAAGCTGTTTTACGAATTCAGGAGCGATATCTGCCAGTTTCATCGCAACTTTTCCACCCATAGAGTGGCCGATGACAAGTGCTGGTTCGATGCTTAAATGGCGAAGCAAATCAGCAACATCTTGTGCCATCACTTCGTAATTGTGTGTGTCTGAATGGAAAGAGAGGCCATGATTTCGTAGATCAATACTGATCACACAGTGATCTTGAACGAGGTCGCGAGCCAGTAAACCTAGATTACTGAAACTGCCAAACAATCCATGAATCAAAACAACCGTTTGGCCTTGCCCTTCCTGCTTATAGTTGAGTAATGCTGACATTTTATCTTATTCGTGATGGGTTTAACGTGGAGTATCCGCGAGGATCTCGTTATAATCCCCCAGAGTTTAAACATTGAGAATGTGAAAAGCGAATGAAAACAATTGAGGTTGATGAGGATCTATACCGTTACATTGCGGGTCAAACCAAGCATATCGGTGAAAGTGCCTCGGATATTTTACGACGCCTTTTGAACCTTGATGGCCAGTTGCAGGAAGCAGTTGTTGCACCTGTAGTAGAACAGCCACAAGGGATTGTAGTAAGTAAAGATGCTGGCAAAGCAGAATCAGTAGATATCGTAAAAGAGATGCGTTCTCTACTTATCTCTGATGAGTTTGCTGGTCTTAAGAAAGCGATTGATCGCTTCATGTTGGTATTATCAACCTTACACAAACTGAATCCAGAGAGCTTCTCTCAAGCGACAAAAGTGAAAGGACGCAAACGCGTTTACTTTGCTGATAACGAAGAGACTCTGCTAGCAAACGGTAACACTACCAAACCTAAAGCAATTCCTGGCACGCCATTCTGGGTAATCACCAACAACAACACCAGTCGTAAGCGACAAATGGTGGAGCAGGTGATGACTCACATGGAATTCCAGCCTGACTTAATAGAGAAAGTAACAGGTTCAATCTAAGAAACCTGATAGAAGCCTCATAATGTGTAGCGTTTAGCGGATATTATGAGGCTTTTTTGATTTTATTTGTTTTTAAAGAAAGGATGTCAAACATGGCTATGCACCCTCGTGCTGGGCAAAAAGCGCAGCAGGAAGATCTTCACAATATCCCAGCACTCGTTGCTAACTACTTCTTACTTCAACCAGACGCAGCAAACGCAGAACACAAAGTTCAATTTGGTACTTCTGGTCACCGCGGTACTGCAGACAAGCACACTTTTAACGAAAACCACATTTTAGCCATCGCTCAAGCGGTAGCAGAAGTTCGTGCTGAGCAAGGTACAACAGGTCCATTGTTTGTGGGCAAAGACACGCACGCGCTATCTGAACCAGCGTTTTCAAGTGTGATTGAAGTATTGATTGCAAACGGTGTGAAAGTGATTGTCCAACAAGACAACGGTTACACGCCAACGCCAGGTATTTCACACGCGATTCTGACTTACAACATCAAGCACGATGATAAGGCAGACGGCATTGTGATTACTCCGTCTCATAACCCACCACAAGACGGCGGTATTAAATACAACCCGACTCACGGTGGTCCTGCAGAAGCTGAACTGACTCAAGCGATCGAAGATCGTGCGAACGCTCTGATTGCTGAAGTTTTACAAGGTGTTAAACGCCTACCACTAGCAGAAGCTAAAGCATCGGATCTGTTTGTTGAGATGGACTTGGTGAAACCATACATCGATGATCTAGTGAACGTTATCGATATGGAAGCAATCCAAAAAGCAAACCTGAAGATTGGTGTAGATCCATTGGGTGGCAGCGGCATCGATTACTGGCGTCAAATTGGTCAGGCATACAACCTAGACCTAACGCTAGTAAGTGAAGCGATTGACCCTTCTTTCCAATTCATGTCATTAGATAAAGATGGCGTTGTACGTATGGACTGCTCTTCTCCTTATGCAATGGCAGGTCTATTGGCACTGAAAGACGAATACGATCTAGCATTTGGTAACGACCCTGACTACGACCGTCACGGTATCGTTACGCCAAAAGGTTTGATGAACCCGAACCACTTCTTAGCGGTTTGTATCGACTACCTATACCGTCACCGTGACGCGTGGGGTAAAGATGTCGCTGTTGGTAAAACGCTAGTTTCAAGCGCCCTGATTGACCGTGTTGTTGCGGATCTAGGTCGTGAGCTATGTGAAGTACCTGTTGGCTTCAAGTGGTTTGTGGACGGTCTGTACACTGGTAAGTTTGGTTTCGGCGGTGAAGAAAGTGCAGGTGCGTCTTTCCTTCGTAAAGATGGTACGCCTTGGTCAACAGACAAAGATGGCATCTTGCTATGTCTTCTAGCTGCAGAGATCACTGCGGTAACGGGTAAGAACCCTCAAGATTACTATGAAGAGTTAGCTGCGAAGCACGGCGAGTCTAAGTACAACCGTATTCAAGCTGTCGCAAATGGCCCACAAAAAGACGTATTGAAGAAGTTGTCACCAGAAATGGTTGCGGCTGAAACTCTAGCTGGTGATGCAATCACCGCTCGTCTGACGCACGCTCCAGGTAATGGTGCTGCGATTGGTGGTCTTAAAGTAACGACAGCCAATGGTTGGTTCGCTGCTCGTCCATCAGGCACTGAAGACATCTACAAGATCTACTGTGAAAGCTTCAAAGGTGAAGAGCACCTAAAACAAATCGAAGCTGAAGCACAAGAAATCGTTAATCAAGTATTTGCAGCCGCTGGTTTGTAATTCAAACGATTAAGGTTCGAAAGGGTCGACATTGCGTCGGCCCTTTTTTGTTTAATAGAGAGCGCTGCGCTTCGAGAGTTGGGAGCGCTTAGCTTTAGGAATCGAGATTCCCGTTTCCCGTTTTAGTTCGGCCAAGTATCCGGTACAACAAACCAAAACTGACCGCTCTTTGTTTGAGCGTGAACAAACTTATCTGATGGTTTATCGATAGGCTCTAAGAATTCCTCATTACCAATTGCCCATAGTGGTTTGGAAAGAGCATATAAAGGTTCTTTAATCTCTTCCCATTGGCTTTGATAACACCAATTGCCGGATATTTGGCTTTGGTTTAGTTCGTAACCTAAACAGGTTGTGGGGATTGGCTCGGTCGAGAACGGATTTACATAGAGGCGACCTTGCATCAGCAAGTGTTCACTCGGTGTGGCGTCTAACGGTAACTGTTGGTGGAACTCTTCTCTCTGGCTCATTTTTAGTTGGTGAGTGAGCATACGATTGAGTTTCTTATGCAGCTGGTCGTGTGCATTCGGGCCATACCAAATGCCTTCATGCAGTAAGTAGAATTTAATGGCGACTTCCCAATGCTCGTGTTGGTTTGTTTCCTGATTTTCGAGGATCAAATCGACGGCGCCAATTGTGCGCCCAGTAGTGTCATTAAGTTGGATTTCTTCGGCAATAAGTTCATATCGTGAAGAGCAAGTCAGCAACTTGGTACAAAGGTGTTGGTAGAGGAATCCGAGTCGAGGGTTGCCAACATAGTCTTCGTTGTCCGATAGAGGTAAGGTCGGAATATCTTCAACAGTGACGAAAGGTTCCTTAAGTTTGAAAAGAGGTGGGGTGTTAGCAATCCATTGATGGAAACGTTGTAGTGAATTCATCCATTATCCTTGTTGTCACTGGCAAAGCCTTTCTATTGTATCGAAATTTATTCTGGTTGGGGATGCCACAACTAGCATCCTGAGCGCGGTTCGATATACACTTTGTTCAAGCCACAAGTATTGGAAGTAACAATGAATAATTTACAGCTGGAAAAGAGCCTTAACGAGAAATTATCGCCGCAACTTATTAAAGACTACGCACCGAATGGAATGCAAGTTGAAGGTAAATCAGAAATCAAACGCGTCGTGACAGGCGTAACGGCCTCACAAGCATTGATCGATAAAGCGATCGAGTTAGAGGCTGATGCATTGCTTGTTCACCACGGCTATTTTTGGAAAGGCGAGCCAGAGCCAATTCGTGGTATGAAAGGAAAGCGTATCCGCAGCTTGATCAAAAGTGACATCAACCTTTACGGCTACCATTTGCCGCTAGATATTCATCCTGAGTTGGGTAACAACGCAGAGTTGGCACGCTTGCTAGACATTGAAGTGGAAGGTGGCTTAGAAGGACACCCTCAATCTGTCGCTCTGTTTGGCCGCTTGAAACAAGCAATGACTGGCGCTGACTTCGCAAACAAAATCAATCACGTATTAAACCGTGAACCTTTGCATATCGCCCCTGACAATGCAGAAAAAATGATTGAGACTGTTGGTTGGTGTACCGGCGGTGGTCAAGACTTCATTGAGCTTGCGGCTCAGCATGGATTAGATGCGTTTATTTCGGGCGAGATTTCAGAGCGTACTACTTACACGGCTCGTGAATTGGATATCCATTACTTCTCTGCAGGTCATCACGCAACTGAACGTTACGGCATTAAAGCGTTGGGTGAATGGTTAGCGCAAGAGCACGGTTTGGACGTTACGTTTATTGATATCGATAACCCAGTATAGAAGGGAAGGGCTTTGTCCTTTGAGATGCGAAAGTGTTACGCAATTATCTCTCGCATCTCGAGGTGAAGCGTTCCATAGAGCGCAGCTCGTTCTCATCTCTTCAAAATAGAAAGGGTTGACGCATTCACGTCAACCCTCATATTTATTCGATTCTCGATTCTCGATTCTCGATTCTCGATTCTCGATTCTCGATTCTCGATTCTCGATTCTAACGCTTACTCGCGCTCATGCAGTGGAGAAAACTCGCGTTGAGTTTCACCAGTGTATAGCTGACGAGGGCGACCGATTCGGTTTAGTGGATCGCTGTGCATTTCGTTCCAGTGAGCAATCCAGCCGATAGTACGAGAAATCGCGAAGATTACCGTAAACATCGATACAGGAATACCGATTGCCTTTAGGATGATGCCTGAGTAGAAGTCTACGTTCGGGTATAGCTTCTTAGACACGAAGTATTCGTCAGAAAGCGCAATACGCTCAAGTTCCATCGCTACGTCTAGTAGTGGGTCTTTGATGTTTAGCTCTTTTAGAACCTCGTGACATGTTTCACGCATTACCGTTGCACGTGGGTCGTAGTTTTTGTAAACGCGGTGACCGAAGCCCATTAGACGGAATGGGTCATCTTTGTCTTTTGCACGCTCAACGTACTCAGGAATGTTGTCTACGCTGCCGATCTCTTCAAGCATCTTCAGACATGCTTCGTTTGCACCACCGTGTGCTGGACCCCATAGAGAAGCAATACCTGCGGCAATACATGCGAATGGGTTCGCACCAGAAGAACCAGATAGACGAACCGTCGACGTTGATGCGTTTTGTTCGTGATCTGCGTGAAGCGTGAAGATCTTATCCATCGCACGCGCAACAACAGGGTTTACTTCGTATTCTTCACATGGGTTTGCGTACATCATGTGTAGGAAGTTTTCTGCGTAGCTTAGGTCGTTACGAGGGTAGATAAATGGCTGACCGATTGAGTATTTGTAACACATCGCCGCCAAAGTAGGCATTTTCGATAGTAGACGGTACGCCGCGATTTCACGGTGTTCGTCGTTGTTGATATCTAGTGAATCGTGATAGAAGGCCGCTAGTGCACCAACCACACCACACATTACTGCCATTGGGTGAGCGTCGCGTCGGAAGCCGTGGAAGAAGCTTGCGATTTGCTCGTGCACCATAGTATGGCGAGTAACCGTTGTTTTGAATTGCTCGTATTGCTCACGGGTAGGGGCTTCACCATAAAGCAGGATGTAACATACTTCCAAGTAATCTGCGTTATTGGCTAATTGATCAATCGGGTAACCGCGGTGCAAAAGAATACCTTTGCCGCCATCGATGTACGTGATTGATGATTCACAAGATGCAGTGGCAAGAAAACCTGGGTCAAAAGTAAAGTAACCATTGGCTCCCAGTTTACGAACATCAATCACAGGTGTACCTAGCGTACCGTCCATAATTGGCAGTTCGATTGGCGCATGACCTTCGATGTGAAGGGTAGCTTTCTTATCCGCCATAACAATCTCCTTTGTTTATTATTTAATCCGTCCAGGATGTTTATGTGCCATTTTTGTACTGTTGTTAAAGCTTAAAGTCAATTTTTCTCCATTTTTGTGTGCACTTGTTATGATTTTTCTCATGAAAATCGTTAAAAATCTGTTCTATGTAGCATAATTTGTTACATCAATTGTATTAGAATGTTGCTGGCCGTATATTGGCACAGAAAATTTTAGTTAAATCCTTATAAATTCGGGGCTAGAAACAAAAGTGAGGTTTGTTTGTGGACTCCGTTTGTTAACAAAGTGTTTACAATTATCTCCGAGCTTATTGCGAGTATTTGTTAATCAAATGTTAACTTTTGTACGTTTGGAAGCTGAAATTGGTTATAACAATAAATGCTCAATGGAGCTGAGTGAGCAAGCCCGTGAAAGAAAGAAAGTCAAGACCTGTTAATTTAGATTTACAGACCATCCGCTTTCCCATCACAGCAATCGCGTCAATCCTGCACCGTGTGTCGGGTGTGATTACGTTTGTTGCGGTGGGTATATTACTTTGGTTACTGTCCATTTCTCTGTCATCCCCGATGGGTTTTATGGAAGCCGCTGACATCGTCGATAGCTTCTTCGTGAAATTCATTCTGTGGGGCATTCTAACTGCACTTGCCTACCACATTGCTGGTGGTGTTCGTCACTTACTGATGGACCTAGGCCACTTTGAAGAACTAGATTCAGGCGCAATGAGCGCTAAAGTCGCGTTTGGTGCTACTGCAGTGTTATCACTATTGGCGGGGATCTTGGTATGGTAAAACACGTTTCTTCATTCGGTCGTAATGGTGTTCACGATTTCTTATTGATTCGTGCGTCCGCCATCATTATGACTCTATACACGATTTATCTGGTGAGCTTTTGTGCTTTCTCAGACATCTCTTACGCATCTTGGACCCAGTTCTTTGGTGGCACGTTCACTAAAGTCTTCACCATGTTGGCACTTGTTTCTATTTTGATCCACGTGTGGATCGGCTTATGGCAAGTTTTAACGGATTACATTAAGTGCGCGAAACTTCGTGGTGCACTTCAACTTGGTGTTATTGCCGTGCTATTCGGCTATGTCTTCTCTGGTCTATTTATTCTGTGGGGTGCGTAAGTGTCTATTCCAGTTCGTGAGTTTGACGCCGTAGTAATCGGCGCTGGTGGTGCGGGCATGCGCGCTGCACTACAAATTTCGGAGCAAGGCCTTTCTTGTGCGTTGCTGTCTAAAGTTTTCCCAACACGTTCACACACTGTTTCTGCTCAAGGTGGTATTACGGTTGCGCTAGGTAATGCGCACGAAGACCATTGGGAACAACACATGTACGATACGGTTAAAGGTTCTGACTATATCGGTGACCAAGACGCAATCGAGTACATGTGTAAGAACGGTCCTGAGTCTGTTATCGAGCTAGAGAAAATGGGTCTTCCTTTCTCTCGTTTTGATAACGGCACTATTTACCAACGCCCGTTTGGTGGCCAGTCAAAGAACTTTGGCGGCGAGCAAGCAGCACGTACAGCGGCAGCGGCTGACCGTACTGGTCACGCACTTCTGCACACGCTTTACCAACAGAACATCAAGCACAAAACAACGGTATTCTCTGAGTGGTATGCTCTTGATATCGTTAAAAATGAAGATGGTGTTGTTCTAGGCTGTACGGCGCTATGCATGGAAACGGGTGAAGTGTGCTACTTCAAATCGAAAGCAACTATCTTAGCAACTGGTGGTGCAGGTCGTATCTACGCATCAACAACCAACGCGCACATCAATACTGGTGATGGTGTTGGTATGGCTCTTCGTGCGGGCGTTCCGATGCAAGATATGGAAATGTGGCAGTTCCACCCAACGGGTATCGCTGGCGCAGGTGTGCTTGTAACCGAAGGTTGTCGTGGTGAGGGTGGTTACCTTCTAAACAAAGATGGCGAACGCTTCATGGAGCGCTACGCACCAAACGCGAAAGACCTTGCTGGTCGTGACGTGGTTGCTCGTTCAATGATGATTGAAATCCGTGAAGGCCGCGGCTGTGATGGTCCTTGGGGTCCACACATTAAACTGAAACTTGATCACCTGGGTAAAGATACTCTGGAGTCTCGTTTACCTGGTGTTTGTGAATTGTCTCGTACATTTGCGCACGTTGACCCAGTCAAAGAGCCAATCCCTGTAATTCCTACGTGTCACTATATGATGGGTGGTATTCCTACTCAGGTATCAGGTCAAGCGATTCGCCAGGACGAGAATGGCGGTGACGTTGAAGTTCAAGGTCTATTTGCTTGTGGTGAGATTGCTTCTGTATCGGTACACGGTGCAAACCGCCTAGGTGGTAACTCACTGCTTGACTTGGTGGTATTTGGTCGTGCGACGGGCCTTCATCTGGGTGAAACACTGCTTAAACAAGCTGACGCGAAACCTGCTACAGAAGCTGATATTGAACGTTCACTAGAGCGTTACAACCGTTGGGAAAATAGTACTGACGGTGAAGACCCAGCGCAAATTCGTAAAGACCTACAACAGTGTATGCAAAACAACTTCTCGGTATTCCGTGAAGGTGATGCAATGGCAAAAGGTCTAGTAGAGCTGAAAGCTATCCGTGAACGTCTGAAAAACGCTCACCTTGCTGATAAGTCGACTGAGTTCAACACACAACGTATTGAGTGTCTTGAACTAGAAAACTTGATGGAAACTGCTTATGCGACGGCGGTTGCGGCTAACTACCGCACAGAAAGCCGTGGTGCGCATGCTCGTTTTGACTTCCCAGATCGTGATGATGAGCAGTGGCTATGCCACTCTATCTACAACCCAGAAACGGAAGCAATGACGAAACGTGGTGTAAACATGGAGCCTATCCATCGTGAAGCATTTCCACCAAAAGCACGTACGTACTAAGGAAAGGAGGGTAATATTATGAAACTGAATTTCTCTTTGTACCGCTACAATCCTGATGTCGACCAAAAGCCGTACATGAAAGACTACACGCTTGAGGTGGAAGAAGGCTCAGACATGATGCTTCTGGATGCATTGATCCTTCTGAAGGAGCAAGACCCTAGCATTGCATTCCGTCGTTCATGCCGCGAAGGGGTATGTGGCTCTGATGGCCTAAACATGAATGGTAAGAATGGTCTAGCGTGTATTACACCGTTATCTGCACTGCAAGGTGACAAGATTGTCATTCGACCTTTACCGGGCCTACCAGTAGTGCGTGATCTTATCGTTGACATGACACAGTTCTACGATAACTATGCGAAAGTTAAGCCTTTCTTGATTGATGATGGTGCTCTACCTCCATCTCGCGAGAACTTACAATCGCCAGATGAGCGTGCGCATTTAGATGGATTGTACGAATGTATTATGTGTGCATGTTGTACAACTTCTTGTCCATCATTCTGGTGGAACCCAGATAAATTTATCGGCCCTGCAGGTCTTCTAGCAGCTTACCGTTGGCTAATTGATAGCCGAGATACGGCAACTGATGAACGTTTGTCCGATCTTGATGATGCATTTAGCGTTTTTCGTTGCCATGGCATCATGAATTGTGTAAGTGTTTGTCCTAAGGGGCTAAATCCAACGAAAGCCATCGGTCACATCAAGTCGATGCTAGTCAATCGTTCGATTTAATTAACAACAAAAATTGCCGACCCAAATGGGTCGGCTCTTAATAGCTCGGCGCAGACCGAAGCAAACGTGAAAACTACTGGTTAAGGGAAAATATGCACAACGGCGTGATGAAGGCATGGCTCGAGTCTTCACACTTGGCTGGCGCCAATGCAACGTATGTAGAGGACCTCTACGAACTGTATCTAAGTGACCCCGATCTGGTAAGTGAGGAGTGGAAACGCGTATTTGATGAGCTGCCTAAAAGCTCAGAAGAAGTGGCTGAACAGCCGCATTCGCGTGTCCGTGACTACTTCCGACGACTCGCTCAAGAAACAAAGCATTACAGTGTCCAAGTTAGTGATCCAGATGTCGACGCTAAGCAAGTAAAAGTTCTCCAGCTTATCAACGCATACCGCTTCCGCGGTCATGAAGCTGCAGAGCTCGATCCTCTAGGTCTATGGCAACGTCCACTTGTGGCGGAGCTAGACCCTGCATTCCACAATCTCACCGAAGATGACTTCGCAGAAACTTTCAACGTAGGTTCTTTTGCCATTGGCCAAGAGACGATGCAGTTGAAAGACATCTACTCAGCACTAAAGAAAACCTACTGTGGTTCTATTGGTGCAGAATACATGCACATGACAGATACAGAGCAGAAGCGTTGGATCCAGCAACGTCTTGAATCTGTGGTTGGTCAGCCATCTTTCGATAAAGACGAAAAACGTACATTCCTTGAGGAGCTTACGGCTGCTGAAGGTCTCGAGCGTTACTTGGGGGCTAAGTTCCCAGGTGCAAAACGTTTCTCGTTAGAAGGTGGTGATGCACTGATTCCGATGACAAAAGAGCTGATCCGTCATGCTGGTACAAGTGGTATGCGTGAAGTGGTTATCGGTATGGCTCACCGTGGACGTTTGAACATGCTTGTTAACGTTCTTGGTAAGAAGCCGCAAGATTTGTTTGATGAGTTTGCGGGTAAGCATGATGAAACATGGGGTACGGGTGACGTTAAGTACCACCAAGGTTTCTCTGCAGACTTTGCAACACCGGGTGGTGATGTTCACCTCGCGCTAGCCTTCAACCCATCTCACCTTGAGATTGTAAACCCAGTAGTTATTGGTTCGGTTCGTGCTCGTCAAGATCGCTTAGGTGACTTTGATGGAAGCCGCGTACTGCCTATTACTATCCACGGTGACTCTGCAATCGCAGGTCAGGGTGTGGTAGCAGAGACGTTCAACATGTCTCTTGCACGTGGTTTCTGCGTTGGCGGTACGGTCCGTATTGTTGTTAACAACCAAGTTGGCTTCACCACGTCGAACCCTCGTGATACACGTTCGACTATGTACTGTACTGATATCGCGAAGATGGTTCAGGCACCAATTTTCCACGTTAATGCAGACGATCCAGAAGCGGTTGCTTTCGTAACACGTATTGCACTGGATTACCGTAACGAGTTCAAACGTGATGTTGTGATTGATTTGGTTTGTTACCGTCGTCACGGTCACAACGAAGCGGACGAGCCGAATGCGACTCAGCCGCTGATGTACCAAAAAATCAAAAAACATCCAACGCCTCGTAAGCTGTACGCTGATGTTCTGATCGACAAAAACGAATCAGATATCGAGGTGGCGACCCAGCTAGTTAATGAGTACCGTGACGCACTTGATAAAGGTGAGGTTGTGGTAAAAGAGTGGCGTCCAATGGCACTTCACTCAGTTGACTGGTCACCATACCTTGGCCACGACTGGGATGTAGAGTGGGACAACAAGTTTGATGCAACTCGCTTGAAAGAGCTAGGTCAACGCCTGATTCAATACCCAGATAGCCATAAGCTGCAAAGCCGTGTAAACAAGCTTTACAATGATCGTTCTGCAATGATCAGCGGTGAAAAGGCAATTGACTGGGGTATGGCCGAAACACTGGCATACGCAACGCTGGTTGATGATGGCAAGCGTATTCGTATCTCAGGCCAGGACTCTGGACGTGGTACTTTCTTCCACCGTCACTCAGTTCTACATAACCAGAACGATGCAAGCACCTATATCCCGCTGGCGAATATTCATGACAAACAAGGTCCATTCCAAGTCTTTGACTCAGTGTTGTCAGAAGAAGCGGTATTGGCGTTTGAATATGGTTACGCTACAGCAGAGCCAAGCGGCTTGACCATTTGGGAAGCACAGTTCGGTGACTTCGCAAACGGTGCACAAGTAGTGATTGACCAGTTCATCTCGTCAGGTGAGCAAAAGTGGGCTCGTCTGTGTGGCCTAACTATGCTGTTGCCACACGGTTATGAAGGTCAAGGTCCAGAGCACTCATCAGCGCGTCTAGAGCGTTACCTACAATTATGTGCTGAACAAAACATGCAGGTTGTAGTGCCATCTACACCAGCACAGGTTTACCACATGATCCGTCGTCAGGTGGTGCGTCCTATGCGTCGCCCACTGATTGTTATGTCACCTAAGTCGCTACTGCGTCATCCACTTTGTACTTCAACGTTGGAAGAGTTGTCTGATGGCACATTCCAACCAGCAATTCCAGAAACTGATAATCTGGAGCCAAGCAAAGTGAAACGTGTTGTGTTCTGTTCGGGTAAGGTTTACTTCGACCTGCTAGAACAGCGTCGCAACAACGAACAAGATGATGTGGCTATTGTGCGTATCGAGCAGCTTTATCCATTCCCGATGGATGAGGTTCAAGCCGCTATTGCGCAATACACGAATGTTGAAGATTTCGTATGGTGTCAGGAAGAGCCTCAAAACCAGGGTGCTTGGTACTGTAGCCAACACAACTTCCGTGCTGCTATCCCAGCAGGCGCAGATCTTAAATACGCAGGTCGCCCAGCTTCTGCTTCGCCAGCAGTAGGCTACATGTCGGTGCACTTGAAACAACAAAAAGCGTTGGTTGAAGACGCTCTGAACGTGAACTCAAAAACTTCGAATTAAGAACTAGAAGTTAAAGGAAGAAACAGATATGACAATTGAAATTCTGGTTCCAGATTTACCTGAATCAGTTGCTGACGCAACCGTAGCGACATGGCACAAACAACCAGGCGACGCAGTAGAGCGTGATGAAGTTCTGGTTGACATCGAAACCGATAAAGTTGTGCTTGAAGTACCTGCTCCGGAAGCGGGCGTATTAGAAGCCATTATTGAAGAAGAAGGTGCAACAGTACTTTCTAAGCAGTTGATCGCCAAGCTTAAGCCAGGTGCAGTAGCAGGCGAACCAACAACAGATTCAACCGAAGACAAAGAAGCGTCTCCTGATAAGCGTCATAAAGCAACGCTAACAGAAGAGAGCAACGACGCGCTAAGCCCAGCAGTTCGTCGTCTTCTTGCTGAACACGGCCTAGAAGCTAGTCAAGTGAAAGGCTCTGGTGTTGGCGGTCGCATAACTCGCGAAGATATCGAAGCTCACCTTGCAAACGCAAAAGCTGCGCCAAAAGCAGAAGCTCCAGCAGCGGTTGAAGCACCTGCAGCCGCACGTAGCCAAAAACGTGTTCCTATGACGCGTCTACGCAAGACAGTAGCAAACCGTCTTCTAGAAGCGAAAAACAACACGGCAATGCTAACTACGTTTAACGAAGTAAACATGAAGCCAATCATGGATCTTCGTAAGCAGTACAAAGACCAGTTCGAAGAGCGCCACGGTATTCGTCTAGGCTTCATGTCTTTCTACGTGAAAGCTGTAACAGAAGCACTAAAACGTTACCCAGAAGTGAATGCATCTATCGATGGTGATGACATTGTTTACCACAACTACTTCGATATCAGCATGGCGGTTTCTACGCCACGTGGTCTAGTGACGCCAGTACTTAAAGACTGTGACACGCTAGGTTTTGCAGATGTTGAAAAGGGCATTAAAGAGTTAGCAATTAAAGGTCGTGATGGCAAGCTAACCGTTGATGAACTAATGGGTGGCAACTTCACTATCACTAACGGTGGTGTATTTGGTTCACTGATGTCTACTCCGATTATCAACCCACCACAATCAGCAATCTTGGGTATGCACAAAATCCAAGAGCGCCCAATGGCGGTTGATGGCAAAGTAGAAATCTTGCCAATGATGTACCTAGCACTATCTTACGACCACCGTTTGATCGATGGCCGTGAGTCAGTGGGCTTCCTAGTAACCATTAAAGAGCTACTAGAAGACCCAGCGCGTCTGCTATTAGACGTTTAATATCGCTAAAACGTCGAGTTGTCCCTGATAGCTCGACGTCTACAGCATCCAAGGCTAGACTGGCTCAGCGTCTGGCCTTCACTTGAACTGCCCCCGATATATCTATAAGCAGTTGATTTGAGAAGACCCTACAGACGTACCGCATCAAGCGGCGTTATGGAAATAATAAATCCCTTAAGGGATAAACAAACGGAATATCAAAATGAATTTGCATGAATACCAAGCCAAACAGCTGTTTGCAGAATTCGGTTTGCCTGTACCGGAAGGCTACGCATGTGATACGCCACAAGAAGCTTTTGAAGCTACGGGTCGCATCACTACTGAAAAGAAAGTTGTAAAGTGTCAGGTTCACGCTGGTGGCCGCGGTAAAGCGGGCGGTGTTGAGCTACACGATACAAAAGACGGCGTAAAAGAATTCGCACAAAAATGGCTAGGTAAGAACTTGGTTACTTACCAAACAGACGCAAATGGTCAGCCTGTTACTAAAATCCTTGTGGAAGAAGCGTCTAACATCGCTAACGAACTTTACCTTGGTGCGGTTGTAGACCGCGCGACTCGTAAGATCGTTTTCATGGCTTCTACTGAAGGTGGTGTGGAAATCGAAAAAGTTGCGGAAGAAACGCCGGAGCTAATCCACAAAGCAGCAATCGATCCACTAGTAGGCCCTCAGGCTTACCAAGGTCGCGAGCTAGCGTTCAAACTTGGTCTTGAAGGTGACCAAATCAAACAATTCGTTAAGATCTTTATGGGTCTTGGCACTATGTTCTCTCAGTACGACCTAGCGCTACTAGAGATCAACCCATTGGTTATTACTGGTGAAGGCAACCTGCTATGCCTTGATGGTAAGATCAACATCGACTCAAACGCGCTATACCGTCAGCCTAAGCTTCGTGAAATGCACGATCCTTCACAAGAAGACGAGCGTGAAGCGCACGCAGCTCAGTGGGAACTGAACTACGTAGCACTAGATGGCAACGTTGGCTGTATGGTTAACGGTGCGGGTCTAGCGATGGGTACCATGGACATTGTAAACCTACACGGTGGCAAGCCTGCGAACTTCCTAGACGTAGGTGGCGGCGCGACAAAAGAGCGTGTAGCAGAAGCATTCAAGATCATCCTATCTGATGACAACGTGAAAGCCGTTCTAGTAAATATCTTCGGCGGTATCGTTCGTTGTGACATGATCGCAGAAGGCATCATCGGTGCAGTGAAAGAAGTTGGTGTAACGGTACCTGTTGTTGTTCGTCTAGAAGGTACTAACGCTGACCTAGGTCGCGAAGTTCTTGCTAATTCTGATGTTGATATCATTGCTGCTGAGTCGCTAACAGATGCTGCTCAGAAAGTTGTTGCTGCTGCGGAGGCTAAATAATGTCTGTACTAATTAACAAAGACACTAAAGTAATCTGTCAGGGCTTCACTGGTGGTCAAGGTACTTTCCACTCAGAGCAGGCAATTGCTTACGGTACACAAATGGTTGGTGGTGTATCTCCAGGTAAAGGTGGTCAAACTCACCTTGGTCTTCCTGTATTCAACACGGTACGTGAAGCTGTAGAAGTGACTGGCGCAACAGCAACAGTTATCTACGTTCCAGCACCATTCTGTAAAGATGCAATCCTAGAAGCGATCGACGCAGGCATCGAGCTTATCGTAACGATCACTGAAGGCATCCCGACAACAGATATGATCGACGTTAAAGTGAAGCTAGAAGAAACTGGCGTTCGCATGATCGGTCCTAACTGTCCGGGTGTTATCACGCCTGATGAGTGTAAGATCGGCATCATGCCTGGCCACATCCACAAGAAAGGTAAAGTGGGCATCGTTTCACGTTCAGGTACACTAACGTACGAAGCGGTTAAGCAAACGACTGACGAAGGCTTTGGCCAGTCAACGTGTGTTGGTATCGGTGGCGACCCAATCCCAGGTTCAAACTTCATCGACATCCTGAAGCTTTTCCAAGAAGACCCAGAAACTGAAGCAATCGTAATGATTGGTGAAATCGGTGGTACTGCGGAAGAAGAAGCGGCGGCTTACATCAAAGAAAACGTAACGAAGCCAGTGGTTTCTTACATTGCTGGTGTTACTGCTCCTCCAGGTAAACGTATGGGTCACGCAGGCGCAATCATCTCTGGTGGTAAAGGTACTGCAGAAGACAAATTCGCAGCACTAGAAGCGGCTGGCGTTAAGACTGTGAAATCTCTAGCTGAGATTGGTAAAGGTCTACGTGAAGTGACAGGTTGGTAATCAACCAAACTATTGTATAAGCATTAAAAAGCCTGCGATTTCGCCTGTCTCTTGATCACAAGTCTAGTGATCAAGAGACATTGCGAGCTCGTAGCCTTCAAGGATGGTTTGCAGTTTAAACCATCCTTCCCATAGTGCCTTTATTGAAGCTCTGCCCGTCCTCTTGGTATCTTTCCAACCGCCTAATTTAGCAAGATTTCTGTACGCCCAGCTCATATCGGGTACTTCTTTAGGTAATGTCTTGCTTTCTAGTTTCAACCACAGCAGCTTCCAAGCTTTTGTGCCCAAGGCCTTTTCACAACTTTCTGTTGATAGCTCATCAACTTCTTTAATGAAACGTAACGCCAATAAACGAGTCGCAACAAAGGCATAGATGACACTTAACCTCTCTAAGTTACCTTTACTTTGGAGTCTTAGTGACTCCACATCCGTACCTTCACTTTTCCAGACTTTATGGAAGTCTTCAATCAGCCATCGACGCTCGTAATAACCGATAATTCTCATGGCGTCTTCAGCGTTGTTTATTGGCTCCGACGTCAAGAGGTGCCATGCTAACTTGTCTTTTGATGCCCCTTGCTCAAGGCAACCAACATAATAAACAGGTATGCCTGCGTGCTCTTTTTTGTTTGCCGGAGCCTTTAATGTCACCTGACCATATTTAACGTCAAGCTTTACATCTCTCGCTTTTCTCCCTCCTTTTTGGGGGATGGTAAGCTCCTTTGTCTCGACACTTGGTAACGCTTGCGCATAGTCGTAAAGCTTTTGAGCGTGTTCTTCTAGACAACGACTTTGCATTGAGCGAACGACAAAGCGCTGCTGATGTTGACGTTTATAAGTTAAGTATTCGAATAGGTCTGCTTCTCGGTCACAGACCGAGATAACATCTAACATCTTATCCCCTAGGCGCTCAACGACACGGCGAGAAGCTTGCTCCCATTTGTAACTCTCTTTCTCCTCGTAAGGACGAGTCGCGTGTTGGTGCTTTTGCCCACGCTTAGTAATATCTCGGCTCCATCGTTGTTGCTCTATAAGACCAACAATGGTCTGACTTTGTGGTGCAAAAAGTAACGTCGAATGTACATGGAGAGCTCGGGTTCTATTGCCTTGATTCGTGTGCCCGAGCTCTTCTTTTATACTTCGATGAGGAAAACTGAGCGTTGTTGTATCTTCAAGCGCAAGTAATTCTTCATGCTCTTTAGCTCGGGATACGGTTGATTGAAAGCCAGCTTCAGCGATGTCTTTTGCATCGATGTTTTCATTACGGATAAAGCGATATGCGCCTTCCATATCGGCGGGAGAAAAAGGAAGTTTAGCCACGGAGACTCCTGGTTGATTAGCAATGGAAGTCGCTAAACTGATGAGGCGTTGTGTTCTTCGAGGATCTTTAAGTTGTGCTTGTCCAAATTGTTCTTGCGCCCAAAGTTTAGCGTCTGAGTGTGTCATCTTAGTGTTTCAGTAAGGATTCTTAAGTGATCAGATCGCACACACTTGAAAGAGTTCAAAAAAAAATCCCTAAGCTACAAGCTTAGGGATTTGTGTATAAGAGACAGGCGATTTCGCAGGCTTTTCTTTTTCTGTTTCACAATGGTTAGTGTTTAATCTTTAACGCGATTTAGCGATTTAGCGATTTAGTTATTCCGTTACTAGGCTTTGCGTTTAATTAGCTGGCTAAGCATAAACAGGAATGTCGCGCTAATCACAACTGAAGGGCCTGCTGGTGTATCGAAATGCCAAGACAGGCTTAGGCCCATCAGCACTGCGATAGAGCCAATAATTGAGGCAAACAAGGCCATCTGTTCTGGTGAAGAGGACACTTTACGTGCAGTTGCGGCTGGGATAATCAATAGAGAAGTCATGATCAGCGCACCCACAAACTTCATTCCTACAGCGATAACCACACCGACCATGAGCATTAGCACTAAGCGCACTAAATCGGTATTCACGCCCTCTACCGCAGCTAGCTCCTCACTTACGGTGCTTGATAAAAGCGGACGCCAGAATGCATACAAACAAGCACTGACACCGATCACTCCAGCGTAGATGAACATTAAATCCTGTGGTGAAACTGCAAGTAAATCACCAAACAGGTAGCTCATCAAATCCACGCGAACGTTCTCTAGGAAGCTGACCGATACCAAGCCAATCGATAAGGCGCTGTGTGCCAGAATACCTAGCAGCGTGTCGGTAGCGACAAGCTGTTGTTTTTGCAGAGTAACCAGCAGAACAGCAAGTGCTAAGCAACAAACCAACAATGCAAGGTAAAGGTTTATGTTGAGCAAGAAGCCTAGTGCCAAGCCCATTAAAGAGGCATGGGCGAGCGTATCGCCAAAGTAAGCCATTTTTCGCCAAACCACGAAAGAGCCAAGTGGGCCGGCAATGATTGCGATACCGATACCGGCTAAAATTGAAGGCAATAAAAACTCAATCATGATGATGGTGTCCGTGAGAGTGGTTAGAACATGATGTCGCGTCACCCGTCACTGGAGAGCCTGCTAAATCGTGGTGATGATGGTCGTGGTCATGGTGATAGAATGCCAATGACTCACGAGTCGCATTGCCAAACAACGCGATATAAGACGGGTGCTGAGTAATGGTCGCCGGTGATCCAGAGCAGCATACGTGATGATGTAAGCAGATCACATCATCGGTTTTTGCCATAACCAAATGCAGATCATGCGATACCATAAACACGCCACAATCGAATCGATGACGAATGCTCTCAATTAGATCGTATAAATCGATTTGACCTTGAACATCAACACCTTGAGCTGGTTCATCTAGCACGAGCAATTCAGGACGTTGAAGTAGGGCGCGAGCAAGCAGTACACGTTGGTTTTCACCACCTGAAAGACGGTGCATGTTACTTTTGATGAGGTGTTCAGCGCCAACAAGACGTAACGCGTCGAGGCATTCCTGCTTGCTATACTTGCCAGCAAGGTTTAGGAAACGAATGACATTCAATGGAAGAGAATCGTTGAGTTTCAGTTTCTGAGGAACATAACCAATTTTCAGTTTACGTTGCTTCGTTAACTTACCGCTGGTCGGTTTTTGGAGACCTAGAATGACTTTGACTAACGTCGATTTTCCCGCTCCGTTGGGACCAATTAGGGTAGTGATCTTGCCCTTTTCTAATTCCATTGTGACATTGTCGAGAACTCTGCGTTCGTCAAACTCGACGCACAGTTGCTCAAGACGGACTAGTGAAGACATGAATGAAACTCATTTGCAAATTGTTAATGTTATAATGTAACATTATCTCACTTTCCACGCTATACCCCAAGTAAAACTATGAAAAGAGCTATAATTCTTGCTGTTTCAGCAATGTTAACCTTACCTGCTCATGCGGTAACCGTGTTGACTAGTATTAAACCTATTCAAATGATCACAACCGAGCTGACGGAAGGTGTTACGAAGCCAGACGTTCTGCTACAAAACAATGCTTCGCCACACGATTACGCTTTGCGCCCATCGGATGTGAAGAAGGTAGCGGCTGCCGACCTTGTTATTTGGTACGGCCATGATCTCGAACCTTTCCTAGAGAAAGTGGTGACGGATAAAGGTAACACGCTAACCGTTAGCGAAATTCCGGGCCTTTCGTTACGTGCATTTAGTGGTGAGCATGACCACCATGATGGTCACGATCACGGCACACACGATCCACATTTCTGGTTGGGTGTTGAAACCGTAAAACAAGTTGCCAACGCTATCGCTCACAAACTTGCAGAAATCGATCCTACGAATGCAGACACTTACGCAGCAAACTTGAAGAAGTTCGAAGCGGAGTTAAAAGCTACGGATGCGGAGATTAAGCAACAACTGACACCAGTGCAAGACAAAGGTTATTTTGTTTTCCACGATGCTTACGGCTATTTTGAATCACGTTACAACCTAAATCAACTCGGGCACTTTACGGTTTCTCCAGATCGTAAACCGGGAGCAAAAACATTGATTCATATTCGTAAAACATTGGGCTCAGGTGATGTCGCTTGTGTGTTCTCAGAACCTCAATTCACCCCTGCTGTGGTTGAAAGTGTGATGCGTGGCAGCGATGTTAATGCTGGCGTTCTTGACCCATTGGGTAGCAGTGTTGATGTTAAATCAGGCAGTTACTTTGTATTCTTGAAAGGAATTTCAAACAGCTTTAGTCAGTGTTTGAGCGAAAAGTAACAATTGTGTTGTTGTTCTCTACACAGAACACGCGTTTAACGTGATCTGGCAGTAATAATTACAAACCTTTGGCGCAGTGAGTCTTTTCTATCAATGGAATTGAGATATCATTATCAATAATTAGCGGCTCAAAATAACCATATATGTACTCAGCTATGGAAGGCATGAGTAAACCATGAGTCGCACGTATTGATACATGTAAGGATTTTATCTTGCTGCGCCAACTAGCCCTATTTTTTGGGGCTTTTATCCTCTCATTTCAAGCATTTGCTTCAAGTGAAGCGAATGCGATCTTCTACCCTTTGCCAAATCAGGTTAAGGGGACTTTTATTGCGGCGAAAAAATTGTTTCCTGGTGAGCATGGTGGGCTTTGGATCCACGATGTTCATGGCCGAGTACTGTTCTACAATGGGCAGACAACCCTGCCTAAATCAGGAAGTTTTCTGCAAACAAAAGCCGAGCAACTGGCCTACCATAAAGGCTCATTCTGGACGTTTGTCGAAAATGAAGTGTACCAAACTTATCCCAACCAAGAGCGTCGCTTGGTTTTTAGCCTCAATCCTGGCTCGCAGATTCGAAAGATTGGTTCATCGGGTAACTTTATTTGGGTGAGCGATGGCGCGCATTTCTATACCTACAATATTGAAACCAGCGAACTGAACTCTTTTTCTTTGCTTCAGCTCTATCAGCACAGCAACAATAGCTACGTTTATATTAATGACGCTATTTTTGTAGAGACAAAATGGGCATTAGCGACCACGTCAGGCGTTTATTTATCTGAAGGAAGTAAATTCAACCACGTGGTTTCTTCTGGTAAGCATTACATTGAAAAAGTGTATTACTCCCATACAAGGCGAGAGATTTTAGTTGGCACGCTTAAAGGGGCGCTGATCTTCAATATCTATGAGCCAAATAAACCGGTCATTAGAATCGGTGCCTCGCATGTGCTGACTTTTGCGGAAACCAACCAAGAATACTGGGTAGGAACGGAGCAGGGGCTCTACTTGTATTCTTTCTTGAGTGGAGAGGTGACTCAAGTAACCCCAGCAAGCTTCCTTGAGTTGGAATTAGCGAGCACTAAAATCTATTCGTTATTGAACGACAATATGGGTGGTATGTGGATTGCGACCAACCAAGGTATTCGCTATTACTCATTGTTCAGTAAAAAGTTTGAGCGGATAACCTTCAGTAGTTATGACCAACAAACACTGACCGGACGTATTCGACAAACGTTAACAGGGCCAGATGGCGCATTATGGTTTGCTGACGACCACAAGCTGTATCGTTCAGGAAGTTCAGAGATTACTGAAGTCTTACATCTACCATCCCAGATAAATGAATTTGCTTTTCAAGGTGAAAAACTCTGGATAGCCACGTCTTCCGGTTTAGAGATTTACAACCTAAATAACTTACAGCGTGTGACGTTTCCATACCTTCGTGTCATTGCTGGAAGGGAAATTGATCATATCGTCTCTGATGGAACTGACCGACTTTGGGTTTCCAGCGGCTATCAACTATTTAATATCGATGCTGCGAGTCAGCAGATGAGAAACTTTGGCAGTGATTGGTTAGTCAGTCAGTTTTTGCCTGCGAAAATCACCCGTTTATACGACAAAAAAGATTTGCTTTTGATTGGTACTGACCACGGCGTCTATGAATACGATGGTGAGCGAATTCGATTTAACCGCTTCTCAGAAAAGTACGGTGAGTCACTCGATATCATTACCGCGATTGATGGTTCTCATTGGTTTGCTTCTGCTTATGGTGTTTTCAAAACGGTACCGGGTAGCGATGCAAAAGAAGTGATGGAAATGAGCGTATCAAATTCTCGCCCGGCCTGTTTACTCAGTGACTCAGAGGGTGTGTGGCTTGCTTCATCAGTGGGGCTCAGCTATTACCATCTCTCAGGGCAGTTGATGAAGCATTATTCTTCAGCATCCGGCCTCATTAATAATGAATTTCTTCCGGGTGTTTGTAATGTTATTCGTCGCTCAGAAGATAGTGACCGCCAACTTATCTTTGGCTCTCAATATGGTTTAGTAAAAGCCGACTCGTCAAAGTTACTCGTATCCAACACGCCAGAATCCCAACTGATCGTTAGTCAAGTCATGCTGGAAAATGAGGTGGTTCAAGTTGGTAGTGCTGACCTAGAAAGTATGAAGCTACCTTATGGCTCTTCGTTAAGCTTTCTTTTTGGGGTGATGCCGAAACCAGATAACCAAAACCTCTATTATCGCTTGAACGAGAGCGACCAGTGGCAATCGCTGGAAGGTGGTCAATTAACACTAGAACACCTTAACTCAGGTGATTATCACTTGCAGGTGAGTAATGATTCGCAGCTCGCGTCTGGCTTAATCGGATTGGACTCAAAATTCACTGTATTAAAACCTTGGTATTTGTCCAAACTGGCGATCACTGGATTTACTTTGGTCACCATCGCCATTGTCGCTCTTTTGATGTATTGGCGCTCACGGTATGTGTTGCAAGCGAACCGTGACTTGGCAGCACAAGTGACGTTAAAAACCAACCAGCTTCGCCATCAAAGTCGAGTTTTATTGACCAGTAACCAGCAACTAAGAAAGCAGATTCAAGTGAGAAACTTGCTGGTGGACCATGTTGCACAGTCAATTAAGTCGAGCGTTGACTCGATAGCGCATAAGTTACCTGTTGATTTAGATTCAGTGACTCAAGATCATCTATCAAAAACGTATTGGCAGTTAAACGAATTAAAGAGCTCTCCGGGAGACACCAGTAACGGAAGTCAAAACTATAACCTGAGTCAGATAACGCAATCTGTTGTGGATGTTTGGCGTGAGGACTTTTCTAAAGCCGGTATCAGTGTTGAGCTGCAAGACAATCACAAAGCAAGCCGTATTTCATTAGAAAGCTTTAACCTTGATGTCATATTCAACAGTATTTTCGCCAATAGCATCAAACGCTCTTTCCGAGGACAGTCGGTTAAATTGGTATTGGACGAGGCTAATGACATCGTCTCATTGAGTTTTATTGACTACGGAACGCAATTACCAAGTAAAGCGGCAGTAATGCGCCCAACCAATGCCAGTAATGTAGATTTGAGTATGGATAACTTACCTCAACTTGTTGCCGCAAGTGGAGGGCATTTATCTATGTTTGCTTCTGATGCTCAAAATAAAATAGAGATTACTTGGCCATGTGCTCAAGAACCGAG
The DNA here is from genome assembly GCF_905175355.1 of Vibrio sp. B1ASS3. NCBI lineage: Bacteria > Pseudomonadati > Pseudomonadota > Gammaproteobacteria > Vibrionales > Vibrionaceae > Vibrio > Vibrio sp. B1ASS3. Next base: position 3,013,663 of record NZ_HG992742.1, on the reverse strand, counting down.
CCATGTTGAAGAAGTATTGCCCGAGTTTACGGAAGTTGAACCACAGCAGCAAACTACCTCACCAGAGCAAGAGTGGTTGATGAAAGTTTACCAATTGGTTGCTGAGCATTATCACGATCCGGAGTTTGGTACGGCATCTGCTGCGAAGATGCTTTATATGTCTGAGCGAAGCCTACAGCGGCGCTTTAAGTCGGCTTCGTCAAGAACGCTAAAAGACTACGTGACAGAAGTAAGATTAGAAACAGCCTGTGAACAGCTACTCGCAGGAGAGAAAATCAGTGAGGTTGCATTTAACTGTGGTTTTAATGACCCATCGTACTTTAGTCAGAAGTTCAAGTTGCACTTTGGCTTGCCTCCTTCTAAGTTTGCCATGACTCAAGATAGTCAGACGAGCCTTTAGCTCTTAATTTGACATTAGCTAGCCCAGCCTTAGTGCTGGGCTTTTTCATGCCTGTGAGACGAACGGTGTCGTAAAGAACGTCATATAGATATTGGACAGAAGGGCATGCTCTCTAATTTGGCAGGATAAGGGATAAGGCGCACAAACCATCTTATGAAGAACATGTGCAGTAAAACGGTTATGAAAGATGGTGATAGATAATAGAGATAATTGGGCTTTGTTTGAGAAGAAGGTTGAGAAATTATAGGGAGTTAATTGAGAAGCGAATGACGAAAGAGAAGAAAAAAATATCGTGGTATAGCCGGGGGGACTATACCACGGGTGTCAATGACACCTTCGCTTGCTGCCGGAGTGACATGTTGCCATGCCACCTCTGGAATTTTTTTGAGAGGCTGTTGTCTCTCGATGGGTTAACTATACGAGACCTTACTTATTTTTCTTATAAAAATAACGACAGCTTTATGTGAGAAAAGCGACAAGTTGTATTTTCATTTGTAACTAACTGTATTTTAAATGATTTTTACCATTGATGAGTTTAAATGTTACGTTTGTGTTAATCTGCATTTGGCTGAAAATATTCGATTTTGACGAAAATGACGTGAGATTAATTAACGGAGTTGACGTTTCATTTCGCCAAAAGCATTAATGAAATCTTTGATTTCACACAATGAATGAGAGGGTATAGAAGAGTAACATTAGCGCCCTATACTATTAATAATAATATTTATCATTTGCACTACTCTTAAGGGCCACTATGAAGCTATCAGAAATTAAACCTGGCGAAACAGTGACAATTCGGTTGTTAGAAGGACTTACGTCGGACGTCAGAAAAAAGCTAATGGTTATGGGATTACTTCCAAATACTGAGGTTAAAGTTATTCGACGTGCTCCAATGGGCGACCCACTGCAAGTTGAAGTTCGTGGTGTTTCTGTTGCATTGCGAGAGGCCATTGCGCAGAACATTGAAGTGGAGCGAGCATAATGCAATACCAAATTCTTACGGTCGGTAACCCAAACAGCGGTAAAACGACACTTTTTAATGGCCTTACTGGTGCAAAACAACAAGTCGGCAACTGGGCTGGTGTAACGGTTGAAAAGAAAACTGGCCAGTTCAAACACGCTGGCGATGAATTTCTGCTGACAGACCTTCCGGGTATCTACTCTCTAGATAGTGGTAATGACAGTAATAGTATCGATGAGTCTATCGCGTCTCGTGCGGTTCTGACGCACCCTGCTGATCTGATCATCAACGTAGTCGATGCAACAAGTCTTGAACGTAGCTTATATATGACACTGCAGCTGCGCGAGCTTGGTCGTCCTATGATTGTTGTATTAAACAAAATGGACGCACTTAAGCGTGAACGCCAAATCATCAATGTTGCAGAACTCGAAAAAACGTTGGGTTGCCCGGTAGTTAGCCTGTCAGCGACAAACAAAGCACAAGTAGCCGAATTTAAAGAGAAGCTGCACAAGTCTGTGGTTCAAGGTGTTGCGTTAAAAGAAGTCGCTTTGAATTACGGCGAACAAATGGAGGCGGCGATCGGCAAAGTTTCGGCTCTTTTCAATGATCAAACCGTTTCTCACCGAGCATTGGCGATTCGCGCACTAGAAAAAGATGCACTGGTTCTTAACAGCATGTCGGATGCAGACCGCAATAGTGTTGAAAATACGATTGCCGAGCTAGATCTTGATGTTGACCTGCATGTGGCTGACACCAAATACACACATCTTCATGAAGAGTGTAAGAAAGTACGTCGTAGCGAAGGCAAGCTAAGCCGCAGCGTGACTGAAAAGCTAGACCAATTCATTTTGAACAAGTGGGTGGGCATCCCATTCTTCTTTGTTGTGATGTACCTAATGTTCATGTTCTCTATCAACATTGGTAGTGCATTCATCGACTTCTTCGATATCGGTGTTGGTGCTCTGTTGGTTGATGGTGGTCACCACTTGTTAGACGGTCATTTACCTGTGTGGTTAGTGACGGTTCTTGCTGATGGTATCGGTGGTGGTATCCAGACGGTTGCAACCTTCATTCCGGTTATCGCGTGTTTGTACCTGTTCCTAGCGGTACTTGAGAGCTCAGGTTACATGGCTCGTGCAGCATTCGTACTAGATAAAGTGATGCAGAAGATCGGTCTACCGGGCAAAGCATTTGTACCGTTGGTTCTTGGTTTTGGCTGTAACGTTCCGTCAATCATGGCAACTCGTACTCTAGACCAAGAACGTGAGCGTAAACTGGCTGCATCTATGGCGCCATTTATGTCATGCGGTGCTCGTCTGCCTGTATACGCGCTATTCGCTGCGGCATTCTTCCCTGGTTCTGGTCAGAACATTGTATTCGCACTTTACCTACTTGGTATTGTGGCAGCGATCTTCACAGGTCTTTTCCTTAAGCACACGCTTTACCCAGGTAGCAGCGATAGCCTAGTGATGGAAATGCCTGATTACGAGCTTCCGACGCTACAAAACGTGGTGATCAAAACTTGGCAAAAGCTAAAGCGCTTTGTACTTGGTGCAGGTAAAACCATCGTTATCGTTGTTGCTATTCTGAGTTTCTTCAACTCATTGGGTACTGATGGCAGTTTTGGTAACGAAGACAGCGAAAACTCTGTGCTTTCTAAAGCAGCGCAAGTAGTGACTCCAGTATTCTCACCAATCGGTGTTCAAGAAGACAACTGGCCAGCGATGGTAGGTATCATTACTGGTATCTTCGCAAAAGAGGCGGTAGTTGGTACGCTGAACAGCCTATACACGACGCCAAGCGACGGTGAAGACGCAGAATTTGATCTAATGGGCAGCCTAGAAGAGGCAGTAATGAGTATCCCTGAAAACCTAGCTGGTTTGAGCTACTCAGATCCACTAGGCATTGAAGTGGGTGACTTAACTGACTCAAATGCAGTTGCAGAAGAACAAGAAGTCGATGCTTCTATCTTCGGTAACATCAAATCGCAGTTTGCTTCTGGTAATGCCGCATTTGCCTACCTAATCTTCATCCTACTGTACACACCTTGTGTGGCGGCGATGGGTGCTTACGTACGTGAGTTTGGTCATAAGTTCGCACGCTTTATCGCGGTTTGGACAATGGGCTTGGCTTACCTATGTGCGACGTTCTACAACCAATTGACGCATTTCGCAGATAGCCCAGTGACAAGTGGCATTTGGATGGCAGTGATCGTAGCTATCTTCTTTGGCACATACCGTGTGTTCAAACGAGTTGGCAAGAAGCAAAACGGTGCATTAGAGGCGCAAGTAGCATGATTTTAAAAGAGCTTTATCAATACATTGCAGACAAAGGAACCGTCTCCCAGTCAGATCTGGCTAAGCAGTTTGGGATGAGTGAAGATGGTGCTGACGCGATGTTAAGCGTGTGGATTAAGAAGGGTAAAATTAGCCGCTTAGTTGACACCAATAAAGCTCATGACGTGACTCGAGTTCGCTACTCAGTGACTAAACAGGATGGTTTGTCTCTGACAGTCACCATGTAGCGATTATCAAAATTAGTTATCTAAAAATTATCACGTAAAAACGACAAAGCCGCATCAGCAATGATGCGGCTTTTTTCAACTTATAAGCTCAGATTTTGCAAAGTTTCCCTGTTAAGCTTTTTGGAAAATAGAGCTCAGTGACAGAACATTTTTAATGCGACCAAGTAATTCGTTTTGCTCTTCTTCTGTACGGAATTCACCTTTGGTGTTACCCCAAACTGGTCCCGGCCATGCTGCGTCATCTTTGAAGCGAGCAATATGGTGAATGTGCAGCTGAGGCACCATGTTACCTAGTGCGCCAAGGTTTAACTTATCTGGACGGAAGGTTGCTTCTAGTGCTTGGCTTACTGCCTGAGACTCTAGCAAAAACTGTTGCTGTTCTTTCATTGACAAGTGGTGAAGCTCTTTTAGGTTTGCACGTTTTGGTACCAAGATAACCCATGGCACTGCATTGTCTTTATGTAGAAGTGCTACGCACAGTGGGAAGTGACCGATAACGGTGGTGTCTTTTGCCAATTGAGGGTGCAGTTCAAAGCTCATTATATTATCCGATTTGAATTGAATGACATCAGTATACGCCAGATAAAACAAAAGGTTGACGCTTTCACGCCAACCTTTCGAAATCATCTCGATTCTCGATTCTCGATTCTCGATTCTCGATTCTCGATTCTCGATTCGCTTACATACGCTCTAGAGTATCAATACCTAGTAGAGACAGACCTTGCTTGATGGTCTTCGCTGTTAGCGCTGCTAGTTTCAGACGGCTTTGTTTCACTGCTTCGTCTTCAGCAACTAGGATAGGACATGCTTCGTAGAAGCTAGAGAACTGACCTGCTAGTTCGAATAGGTAGCTACACATGATGTGTGGTTGACCTTCGCGAGCAACAGATTGAACCGCTTCTTCGAACTGCATCAGTTTTGCGATAAGCGCTTTTTCTTTCTCGTCAGTGATCTTAATTTCACCTTGTAGATCATCCATAGAAACGCCAGCTTTAGCGAATACAGATGCTACACGAGTGTAAGCGTATTGCATGTACGGTGCAGTGTTACCTTCGAACGCTAGCATGTTGTCCCAATCGAACACGTAGTCTGTAGTACGGTGCTTAGAAAGGTCTGCGTATTTAACCGCTGCCATTGCAACTGTGTTCGCGATCGCTTTCTTCTCGTCTTCTGCTAGTTCTGGGTTCTTAGATTCGATCAGCTGTGCTGCACGCACTTCTGCTTCATCAAGAAGATCAGCAAGACGAACCGTACCGCCTGCACGAGTCTTGAATGGCTTACCATCTTTACCTAGCATCATACCAAACGCGTGGTGCTCAAGAGATACTGACTCTGGCACGTAACCCGCTTTACGAACGATAGTCCAAGCTTGCATTAGGTGTTGGTGCTGACGAGAGTCGATAAAGTAAAGTACGCGATCCGCGCCTAGTTCTTCGTAACGGTATTTCGCACATGCGATGTCCGTTGTTGTGTATAGGAAGCCGCCGTCGCGTTTCTGAACGATAACGCCCATCGCTTCGCCGTCTTTGTTCTTGAATTCTTCAAGGAACACAACTTGCGCGCCGTCATCTTCAACCGCAAGACCTTGTGCTTTAAGATCTGCTACGATCTTAGGTAGCATGTCGTTGTACATGCTCTCGCCCATTACGTCATCACGAGATAGAGATACGTTTAGACGATCGTAGTTGCGTTGGTTTTGGATCATGGTTACGTCAACCAGCTTCTTCCACATTTCTGCGCAGAACTCGTCGCCGCTTTGCAGTTTCACAACGTAGTTACGTGCTTTCACTGCGAATTCTTCGTCTCCGTCGTACAGTTTCTTCGACTCACGGTAGAAGCCTTCAAGGTCAGCCAGTTCCATAGAAACTTCGCCAGACTCTTGTTGCACACGCTCAAGGTTTGCGATAAGCATACCGAACTGAGTACCCCAGTCACCGATGTGGTTCGCACGGATCACTTTGTGACCTAGGAACTCAAGAGTACGTACTACTGCATCACCGATGATGGTTGAACGTAGGTGACCAACGTGCATTTCTTTCGCAACGTTTGGTGCAGAGTAGTCAGCAACGATAGTTTGAGCTTCGTCTGCTGCAACGCCAAGACGTGAATCAGCCAGTGCTGCTTCCGCTTGTTTTGCTAGGAACTCTTCGCTTAGGAAAATGTTGATGAAACCAGGACCAGCGATTTCTGTTTTGCTCGCAATACCATCTAGGTCTAGAACATCCAGTACTTTCTGTGCAAATTCTCGTGGGTTAGTACCCAGTTTTTTAGCAACGCCCATTACGCCGTTTGCTTGGTAGTCACCAAATTGTGGCTTTGCTGATTGGCGTACTGCAGCAGGACTGCCTGCAGGTGCGCCAGCGGCTTCTAGAGCCTGAGATACTTTGTCATTAATAAGTGCTTGGATATTCACACGCGTTTCCTTCAATTCAAGGACGAAGAACTCGGCGAAGTAAGTGCCGAGTTCTGTTGGAGTTCACAAAAATGGGGCTAATGATAACAACTTTATTGCTTTTCATACAGAGAGGAATTGGGGAAATTTATACTTTTTCGATTGAATGGAAATGTGGCTTAGTTTGCGTTTACTATTGCGCTCAGAGTAATGAGATAAATCGCCCCATAAGAGAGCCACAATGACGACTCAACTAGTTGAAAAACGCCTAGCGCCTGAATTGATGATCCAAGATCTGGATGCATTTATGGCGAAGATTGAAGAGCTTGCATCCCTGTTAAAACTGGATCTGAGCTTTGCTCAAGCTGACCATATTGCGCTGCGTATTAATGATACTGAAACCGCGAAAGCTGCGCATGAGGCTTGGAGTCAATATGGCAAAGTGATTTCACAAGCGAAAATCAACGGTCGCCCAATTATTGTTATCGAATTCGACAAAGCGTTGGAAAGCCGTGGTTGGAAGATTGAGTGTCTGGAGCTGCCATACCCAGCGGAAGGCAAAGTCTACCCAAGCGAAAGTTGGGAGCATGTGGAGTTCGTGATTCCATCTCATGCCGAAACCGCAGATGAGTTTCTTGCTGATTTGAAACATACTTACCCAGCGTTTGGCGGGCGTTTTGACGAGTTAGAAGAGCTAGATGTGAAGATCAAACTGTCGAGCCCGAAAGGGGAAGGCGAACGCTTGAACAACCCAACGGTGGCGTTTAAGTATCAAGGCATTTGTATCAAGCTACACCCGCATTCACTTAAGCGTGTTGTGGAGTCTGAGCAGGCTGAATAAGTGAGCTCTTAACAACTATAAAAAAGAAGGGGTTGCCAAATGAGCAACCCTTTCTTTTTTCAAATGCGATGAACTTAAAGAATAACCGTCTTATTGCCGTAAACAAAAACGTGGTCATTGATCACTTTATTCAGAGCCTTGCTCAATACGTTCTTCTCTACATCGCGACCTGCTTGCGCCATATCTTGTGCGCTGAACGTGTGATCCACTGGAATAACGTCCTGCTTGATGATTGGACCTTCATCCAAGTCATTTGTCACGAAGTGCGCCGTCGCACCGATGATCTTCACACCGCGGTCGTAAGCCTGCTGATATGGCTTCGCACCGATGAAAGCGGGTAAAAAGCTGTGGTGAATGTTGATGATCTTGTGACGGTATTTCTCTACGAAAGTCGGAGTGAGAACTCGCATGTACTTCGCAAGTACAAGGTAATCGGCATCGTATTGATCAATCACTTCAAGCATCTTCTGTTCGTGCTCTTCACGGCTAAGATCTTCGTGAGTAACGTGATGGTAGGGAATATCAAAACGCTCAGTGAGTGTTTGCAGTTTGTCGTAGTTACCAACAACCGCAGCAATTTCAACATCTAAGCTGCCATCGTAAGTCTTCATCAGAATATCACCCAGACAGTGTGCTTCTTTAGTTACTAGGATAACGATGCGTTTGCGGCGAGAGCTAATGAGTTTGCGTTTTGCACCTTGTGGCAGTGCTTGGTCTAAATCGGCGAGTAGCGTTTGATCGTTGAAGTAACCCTCCAACTCGGTTCTCATGAAAAAGTGCCCACTGGTGTTATCAACAAACTCGTTATTATGAACGATATTCAGCTGATGCTTATAACAGATATTGGTGATTTTTGAGATCAAACCCGGTGCGTCAGAACAATGGGTTAACAGTGTTTTCTTTTCCATAAATCAGATACTTCCATGCATTATTTTTCTAGCGTACGAATAAAAGGGTCACGTCAGAAGCGTGAATCGTACTGCAATCTGACTTCATAAATAATCTATTCTCGGCGCGGTTTCAACAAATTATCCGCGCGATGCTAAAACCTAGTGCTTTTGTTGGCTGATGTTTACGCTCAACTCCTGATATACTCTCGACAATTTTTCCAACCAGATGTCAGGCATGATCGCAAAAACATTCTCCTCTGAGGGCGCGTTAGGCAAAGCCATTCCGGGCTTTCAAGCTCGCCAGCCACAAATCGATATGGCAGAAGCTGTCAGCAGTGCGATCAAAGACCAAACTCAACTGGTGGTTGAAGCCGGAACGGGAACGGGGAAGACCTTCGCTTACCTTGTGCCTGCGCTCTTGAGCGGCAAAAAAGTCATCATCAGTACCGGGTCGAAGAACCTACAAGAGCAGTTGTATCACCGTGACTTACCTTTGATGGTCAGTGCTTTGGGCTTTTATGGACAAGTGGCGTTACTAAAAGGTCGCTCCAACTACCTATGTTTGGATCGTCTTAGCCGACAAATGGTCGAGAGCCATACTAATGAAGCCGATCCAACACTGCTGACTCAATTGGTTAAAGTCCGCACTTGGTCGTCTGAAACCAAAACGGGCGATTTAGGTGACTGTGAGGATCTGCCAGAAGACAGCATGATCATCCCGACCATTACTTCAACCAACGACAACTGTTTGGGTAAAGAGTGTCCGAGCTACACCGATTGTTTCGTCTTAAAAGCACGCAAACGCGCAATGGATTCAGACATTGTTGTAGTCAACCACCACTTATTCCTTGCGGACCTTGCGATCAAAGAAACTGGCTTTGGTGAATTGATCCCAGAAGCTGACGTGTTTATCTTCGACGAAGCCCACCAGCTTCCAGACATTGCCAGTGAATACTTCGGACAATCGATTTCTAGTCGTCAGATCCAAGAGCTCGCTAAAGACATTGAGATTGCTTACCGCACTGAAGCAAAAGACATGCGCCAACTGCAAAAAGTCGGCGATAAGCTGATGCAAAGTGCAATGGATATGCGCATCGTACTGGGTGAGCCGGGCTTTCGTGGTAACTGGCGTGAAGCATTGCAGTCGGAATCGATCAAACGTGAATTGGTGCGCTTAACCGATAGTTTAGATCTGGCGATTGACGTGTTGAAACTGGCGCTAGGTCGAAGCCAATTGCTGGATACCGCCTTTGAGCGTGCCAATCTGATCAAAGGACGCATTGACCGTGTCTGTGATGTCGATATTACAGGTTACTCATACTGGTACGACACATCTCCACGTCACTTTGCTTTGCACATTACGCCACTATCGGTGGCGGATAAATTCCATGAGCAAATCGAAATCAAACAAGGCGCGTGGATTTTTACTTCAGCAACGCTCGCGGTATCGGGTGACTTTAAACACTTTACCGACCGTCTTGGATTGAAGCCGAAGCAGCAGTTTTCGTTACCATCTCCGTTCGATTACGAGAAGCAAGCGCGCCTATGTGTGCCTCGTTATTTACCAGAGCCAAACAGCCCAGGCTTAGCCGACAAACTAGTGCGAATGCTTGCGCCTGTGATTGAAGAAAACGACGGGCGTTGTTTCTTTCTTTGTACTTCGCACAGCATGATGCGTGAGCTTGGTGAACGCTTCCGTGAAGTACTGGATCTGCCTGTGCTGATGCAAGGTGAGATGAGCAAACAAAAGACCCTTGCCGAGTTTATGGAGTTGGGTAATGCGCTGCTGGTGGCGACGGGTGCATTCTGGGAAGGGATCGATGTTAGAGGTGATGCGCTGAGCTGTGTTATCATCGACAAATTACCGTTTACTGCCCCTGATGATCCGCTACTCAAAGCCCGAATCGAAGATTGTCGATTACGTGGTGGTGAGCCGTTTGCAGAAGTGCAAATTCCGGATGCGGTTATCACGTTAAAGCAGGGCGTAGGACGTTTGATTCGAGACCAAAAAGATCATGGTGCCTTAATCATTTGCGACAACCGTTTGGTAACGCGTGATTATGGTGGCATCTTCCTCGGCAGTTTACCGCCCATCCCAAGAACACGGGATTTGGAACGAATCAAAACATTCCTAAAAACAGAACAACCTGCCGCAGACTAATGCGCTGTGGCATCAATAAATTAAAGAAGAATTGTAGAGAGTTACATGAGCGCAAAAATTCTTGCTATCGATACGGCAACTGAGAACTGTTCAGTTGCGCTACTGGTTAATGACCGAGTGATTTCACGCAGTGAAGTGGCTCCTCGTGACCACACTAAGAAAGTACTGCCTATGGTAGACGAAGTACTGAAAGAAGCAGGTCTGACTCTACAAGATCTAGACGCATTGGCGTTTGGTCGTGGTCCGGGCAGCTTTACTGGCGTTCGTATCGGTATTGGTATCGCACAAGGTTTGGCGTTCGGTGCTGACTTACCAATGATCGGCGTTTCAACGCTGGCTGCGATGGCACAAGCAAGCTACCGCCTACACGGTGCTACAAATGCCGCGGTTGCGATTGATGCTCGCATGGGTGAAGTTTACTGGGCACGTTACACTCGCCAAGAAAACGGTGAGTGGGCAGGTGTGGATGCAGAATGTGTTATTCCACCAGCGCGTCTAGCGGAAGAAGCGCAAGCAGACGACAAAACGTGGACTAAAGCGGGTACTGGTTGGGATGCTTACCAAGAAGATCTTGGCAAACTGCCATTCAACTTAACGAGCGGTGATGTGCTTTACCCTGATTCGCAAGACATCGTGATTCTTGCTGAGCAGGAACTTAAGAAAGGCAACACAGTCCCAGTAGAAGAATCGAGCCCGGTTTATCTGCGTGATAATGTGACGTGGAAGAAACTTCCGGGTCGCGAATAATCGGACTTTCAATGATATGACAAAGTGCAGGGCGTTTGCCCTGTATTTTTATGGAGCGTTATGGCGTCTATCAATGGTTTACCTCCTGCGTTAATACCGGGTGCAAATCGCACCAATAAAGTCGGTAAAAAAGGGCAGGTAAAGAAAGCTCAAGATAAGCAGCCCGTTGGTCAACCTTCTAAGGTGGCGAACGCTGTCGCGCATTCCATTAAACAAGTGGATGAGTCTCAGATTCATCGCGCTCAAGTGCAATATGATTTGCCCGAGGGTCATGCTCGCAAAGCAATGGAACAGTATATGGACGTCATGAATCGAGCGAAGAAAGAGGAACTTGCTCAGTTACTTGGTGTCGATATCTATGTGTAAAACAACGAATTTATAGTGGGGGTTTATGAAACTTTCTGGACGTATTTTTCTGGTTATTATCGCGGCATTCGGGCTTTCTGCCTGTAGCTCTCTTCCTGAAGAGCTGAATGCAAGCACCGAGCAGGTTGTGACGGATTACAAAGCCTTTGCCGAAGACCAAGGACAGGCTGCTAACGATGTCCGCCTTGGTGGTGTTATCGCGAAAGTGGATAACTTGAAAGACCAAACGCGTCTGGAGATCGTAAACCTACCAATCAGCAAATCAGGTAAGCCGGATATTGACCAAGAACCAACCGGTCGCTTCGCAGTGTACTTTGATGGTTACCTAGAGCCGGTTGCGTTTAGCCAAGGCCGACTTATTACCGTTGTTGGCAAAGGCGCGGGCGAAGAAGAAGGCAAAATTGGTGAGCACCAATACATCTTCCCAGTCATCAAAGGCGATGGTTACCGCTTATGGAAGATTGAAGAGCGCGTACGTATGTACGACACGCCAACCTATTACTACCCTTGTTACTCCATTAACTGCCGCATGTGGCGAAATGATTTCCCTCAAGACGGCAAGGTGATCAAGAAGGTTAAATAATCTGTGATGAATGAGCGCCGTTTCGAACTCCCAAATGGGAGCATGGCAGCCTTAGAGATCGGAAACGAAAAAACGACTGCTTATTCAGTCGTTTTTCTTCATGGGTGGATGGATAACGCGGGCAGCTTCAAAACCTTGATGAACGCCATCCATCAGTGCAATCCTGATCTTCATTTACTGGCAATTGACCTATTTGGTCATGGCTTATCCAGTCATAAATCCTCAGACAATTACTACCCCTTCCACGACTACATTGCTGATTTACACCAATTATTGGATGAATTATCGCCAAACAGACTGGTGTTAGTAGGGCATTCACTAGGCGCTTTAATCGCAAGTTGCTATAGTGCTGCCTTTCCTGAACAGGTCGAAGCGTTAGTGCAAATTGAAGGAGTGGGTCCACTCGCAGAACAGCCTTCCAATAGCGTAAAACGACTGCGTGATGGTGTCCTTAGCCGGCAACGTCAACGCAACAAACCGGAGCGAGCTATCGCTTCTTTCGATCTGGCGTTAAAGCTACGCATGCAAGCGAATCACCTGACCGCCGAGCAGTTGATACCAATCGTAGAGCGCGGAACTGAATGTCGCGATAACCAATGGTTTTGGCGACACGATGCCAAATTAAAGTGCGATTCTCTTTATCGCATGGCACAGGATCACGCGAACTCGATCACCAGCCAAATACGCTGTCCGCACCTAATCATATTGGGTGACAAAGGATTTCAGCATTTACAGTCTAACCAATTCGATTGGGGCGAAAATCCACCGAACGTGGTTTCTGTCGCGGGTGGGCATCATTGCCATTTAGAGCAAACACTCGAGGTCGCAAAGCGAATTCTTGGTGTAGTTAACAAAATTTAAACAAGTGTTTGAGAGTTACGTGCTCAAGCACGTTTGCTGTGCTGTAATAGTGCTCAAAATAAAAAGGACGCTATTTTTTAGCCAGTTATAAACGAGGAGTAACATCGTGGATAAACCATGGCTTTCACGTTATCCAAGTGACGTACCTGAAACCATTAATCCAGAGCAATATGAGTCTTTGGTAGAAATGTTCGAACAGTCTGTTCAAAAATACGCAGACCAACCGGCATTCATGAACATGGGCTCGGTCATGACCTTCCGCAAATTGGAAGAGCGTAGCCGCGCATTCGCCGCATACCTACAAAACGAACTTAAGCTGAAGAAGGGTGACCGCGTTGCTCTTATGATGCCAAACCTGCTTCAATACCCTGTCGCGCTATTTGGTATTTTGCGTGCAGGCTGTATCGCTGTGAACGTGAACCCACTTTACACTCCTCGTGAGCTTGAGCACCAGCTAAACGATGCTGGCGCAACGGCGATCGTTATCGTTTCTAATTTCGCGAACACACTAGAGCAAATCGTAGAAAACACGCCAGTGAAACACGTGGTTCTGACCAGCCTTGGTCAAATGCTGCCACGTGCGAAAGGTACTCTTGTCGACTTCGTGGTTAAGTACGTGAAGGGCATGGTACCTAAGTACGACCTACCGGGTGCAATCTCAATGCGTAAAGCGCTGCACAAAGGTCGTCGTCTTCAGTACGTGAAACCATTTATGTCTGGCGATGATATCGCATTCTTACAGTACACTGGTGGTACAACGGGCGTAGCGAAAGGCGCAATCCTGACGCACCGCAACATGATCGCTAACGTAATGCAGGCGAAAGGTGCTTATGGTCCTGTATTGTCTCCGGGTCGCGAGCTTGTTGTTACGGCACTGCCGCTTTACCACGTATTCGCGCTGACGGTGAACTGTCTACTGTTCGTCGAAATGGGCGGCAACAACCTGCTTATCACTAACCCACGCGATATTCCAGGCTTTGTGAAAGAGCTGCAAAAATACCAGTTCACTGCGATTACTGGTGTAAACACGCTGTTTAACGCGCTAGTGAACAACGAAGATTTCCATGAGCTAGATTTCAGCAACCTTCGCCTAGCAGTAGGTGGTGGTATGGCAGTGCAACGTGCCGTCGCTGAAAAATGGCAAAAGACCACAGGCTGTTACCTACTAGAAGGTTACGGTCTAACAGAATGTTCTCCATTGGTGGCGGCTTATCCGCACGACCTAGTGGAATATAACGGTTCTATCGGTCTGCCTGTGCCATCAACTGAAGTACGTATTGTTGATGAAGAAGGTAACCCACTAGCAAACACAGAGACAGGTGAGCTTCAAGTTCGCGGTCCTCAAGTGATGCAAGGTTACTGGCAGCGCCCAGAAGCGACCAAAGAAGTGATCAACGAAGACGGTTGGCTATCGACGGGTGATATCGTTAAGTTTGATGATGAAGGCTTCCTACACATTGTTGATCGTAAGAAAGACATGATTCTTGTGTCTGGCTTCAACGTTTACCCGAACGAAATCGAAGACGTAGTTGCACTACACGGTAAAGTGTTAGAAGTCGCGGCAATTGGTCAGCCTCATGAAGTGTCTGGCGAGCTGGTGAAGATCTACGTTGTAAAACGCGATCCAAGCCTAACCAAAGACGAAGTGATTGCACACTGTCGCCAACACCTAACTGGCTACAAAGTGCCGAAGTTGGTTGAGTTCCGTGAAGATCTACCGAAGACCAACGTAGGTAAGATCCTTCGTCGCGTACTGCGTGAAGAGAACGACGCAGAGCTAGCGAAGAAGAGCGCATAAGCGGATTTCTTTGTGCAACAATCATTTATTGCCAAATAGTGTTAGAATGCCAGCGTTTTGCTGGCATTTTTTTATAGCGAGAAGCATGTGAACTATCAGATCATTACGAAAAACAAAGACCTAGAAGAAGTCTGCGCTCTAGCAAGAGAAGCCGACGTAGTTATGCTGGATACCGAATTCGTGCGAATCAGGACTTACTATCCGCAACTAGGTTTGATTCAGCTTTTCGATGGCAAACAACTTTCCCTTATCGACCCAACTGAACTGACTGACATGACGTCGTTCGTCGAGTTGCTAAAAGACACCTCAGTGCTAAAAGTGCTGCACGCGTGTGGTGAAGATTTAGAAGTCTTCCAAAATGCCTTTGGCTGCACACCATTCCCGATGGTGGATACTCAGTTGATGGCAGCATTCTTGGGTCACGGCCTGTCGACAGGCTTTGCTACGCTAGTGGAAGAATACCTAGGCGTAGAGCTAGACAAGAGCGAATCTCGCACCGACTGGATGGCGCGTCCACTGACTCAAAAGCAGCTTGATTACGCCGCGGCTGACGTGCACTACCTAATGCCTCTTTACGAGAAGCTATTAGATAAAGTGAACGAAGCAGGCTGGTGGGAAGCGGTTCAGCAAGAGAGTGACCTGCTTGTATCAAAGCGTATTCGTAACTTAAATGAAGAAACCGTCTACCTAGACATCAAAGGTGCATGGCAGCTAAGACCGGCTGAACTAGCGATTCTTAAGCCTTTGGCTACTTGGCGCTACCGCGAAGCGATTAAGCGTGACCTAGCACTGAACTTTATCTTCAAAGAAGGTGATTTGCTGACAGTGGCTCGCCTTGGTTTGACTGGCTTTAAGAAGATGGAAGCGGAAGGCATCGACATTCGTGCGATTAACCGCCACGGCGCACGAATTGCGGCTATCGTGAAAAGTGCAAAGCAAACACCTGCCGATGATTACCCAGCTAAAATCGAGCGTTTGATGGATTACCCAGGCTACAAGCAAATCTTCAAGAACATGAAAGATGTGGTGAAGGTAGCATCGCAAAAATCAGGCTTGGCGACCGAGTTCTTGGCGTCTAAAAAGCAGATCAACCAAATCATCAGTTGGGTATGGAAGAAAGACCGCGACCCAGCGCGTCTACCGGATGTGATGCAAGGCTGGCGTCTTGAGTTACTCGGCGAGAAGATGAATAAGGTACTGAAGTAAGTACCAAATAAAAAAAGGTTGGCACTATCGCCAACCTTTTTTGTAACACGCATTTGTATTTTACTTGGAGTCCCCATTTTAGCAGGGCTAATCCACTGGGTCATTCCAGCGAACCTAGGTGAGACTAGGAATCTACTGACAGTCCGCTTTGAAGCCAAAACCTTCTTTCACCAATACTCTGGTAATAGATTCTGAATCACGCTCGTACCTCGCTGCCCAGAATGACGAAGAGGAAGACTCTCAAGCAAAGTCGAAAAGTAATTACTTCTCGTCTTCTGGCAACTTCACGTTTAGCTCAAGAACCGAAATATCATCGTCCTTGTGTTCAAATGTCAAATCCACCATGTTTGGATCAATCGCAACGTATTTGCTGATCACCTTCAAGATGTCCTCTTTCAATTGAGGCAAGTAAGAAGGCGCAGGATCGTTCTGGCTACGACGCTCAGCAACGATGATCTGCAAACGCTCTTTGGCTAGATTCGCAGAAGTTTTCTTTTGTGGGCGGAAAAATTCTAGTAGTGACATGTCTAGCCTCCGAATAGTCGTTTAAAGAGTCCTTTCTTCTCCTCAGTAAGGAAACGAAATTCAACCTGGTTGCCCAGTAGGCGGTCTACCGTATCAGAGTAAGCCATGCCTGCGTCTGTGTTCTCGTCAAAGATCACTGGCACACCTTTGTTTGATGCATTCAGTACCGCTTGGCTTTCTGGAATCACGCCCAGTAGAGAAATGTGTAGGATCTCTTCTACGTCTTCAACGCTTAGCATCTCACCTTGTGTTACGCGAGATGGGTTGTAACGCGTCAGCAATAGGTGCTGCTTAACAGGCTCAAGACCTTGCTCAGCACGTAGAGACTTAGAATCCAAAATACCTAGGATGCGGTCAGAGTCACGAACCGAAGACACTTCTGGGTTCGTCGTTACAATCGCTTCATCTGCGTAGTACAGCGCCATCAGAGCACCTTGCTCGATACCTGCTGGAGAGTCACAGATGATGAAGTCGAAGCCCATTTCATCCAATTCAGTGAACACACGTTGCACGCCATCTTTGGTTAGCGCGTCTTTATCACGTGTTTGAGACGCTGGAAGAATGAATAGGTTATCTGTGCGCTTGTCTTTGATCATCGCTTGGTTAAGCGTTGCTTCACCGTTGATGACGTTAACAAAGTCATACACCACGCGGCGTTCACAGCCCATGATAAGATCGAGGTTACGCAAGCCGATATCAAAATCGATCACCGCAGTCTTTTTGCCCTTAAGAGCCAGACCAGAGGCGATGGCTGCGCTTGAAGTGGTTTTACCAACGCCACCTTTACCAGACGTTACTACAATAATGCGTGCCATTTTATTTCCTTTTTAGACTAAATCGTGAGTGTTTCTAGATGTAATGATTCTTCGGCTTTACTGATCATTACTTTCTTTTGCCAATACTCACTCTCAATTTGATCGCTCAACCAGTAATCTCCTGCAATGGAAACCAGTTCAGCTTGTAAATCGTGACAAATAATTCGTGCTTCTTGTTGGCCGCTCGCCCCAGCAATGGCGCGTCCGCGTAGGGTGCCATGAATGTGGATAGATCCATCAGCAATCACTTCTGCACCAGCGCTTACGTGTGCTAGTACAACCAAGTCACCGTCTTTGGCGTAAATCTGCTGACCAGAACGTACAGGCGTACGAACGATTTTGGTCGGCGCCATTTTCGCTGGTGCTTGAGTTGGAGATTTGCTCGCAGACATGATGGCGAAGCCCGCTTCTGAGGCAAGGTTTTGAACACGCTTATCTTTACAGCCAGTCACACCAACCGGAATAAACCCTGCATCGGCGATGCCTTGTTTAAGTGCGGTGAAATCAATATCGCCTTCTACTTTTGCTATATTGATAACCAGAGGTGCGGATGCGAAGAAAGAGGGTGCTTGAGAAACCTTTTCTTGCAAAAATTCGACAGTCTTAGCGATCTCGTTGTCAGAAAGGTGTAAAACTGACAATGTAAAACTGCTACCTTTAAGGTCAGGTGAATGGGTCATCGTGGACTTCTTGCCTTTATTGAAAGAGCGTTGCCTTAAACTAGGTCTGTCATGTTATATTTCATCCTTTAGCGCAGCAAGTTCTCAAGCGGGCAAATAAGTGAATTAATCTCAAATTTGCTATCAAGTTTGCGAGAATTTTACGTTTTCAACAAAATCCGCATTCAAAGCGGGTAAATCAGCACAAAAGGCTCGTCATGCTTTGTTCTATTTATAAAAGTTCCAGAAAAGAAGGCACTTATCTCTATATTCCGAAAAAGGATGATTTCTCACAGGTTCCTGACACGCTAATGCAGATGTTCGGTAAGCCTATGCCGGTGATGACAATCAAACTTGATGGTCGTACTTTGGCACAAGTTGATGTCGAGAAAGTGAAAGCGTCATTAATTAATGATGGTTTCTTCCTACAGGTTCCGCCTCCGCCGGAAAACCTACTAGAAAAATACAAAGAACAAAAAGCCCAGCAGAAAGGCGAATAACGTCACCGCTTTTCATCTGGGAATTCTGCCTCGCTCAAGGAGGGCGATATGAAAAAGATACTGGCAGCAATGCTCAGCGTTGGTATGTGCACTTCAGCCTTTGCAAGCAGCGATGGCTTTGATGAATACCTAAATAAATTGCGTGCAGAAGCGCGTGATAAAGGCATTTCCGAACAGGTGATCAGTGCCGCTTTTGCTGATGTGGAATACAAACCACGCGCGGTAAAAGCTGACCGTAACCAACCTGAGAAGAAACTGACGTTAGATGAATACATTCCGCGCGCGGTACCTGAGTGGAAGGTAAAACAAGCGAAGCAACTGTATAAAGAGCACTACGCTGAACTTAAACGCATTGGCGATGAGTTTGGCGTGCAGCCGCGCTTTATCGTTGCACTTTGGGGCGTAGAAAGTAACTTCGGTAAGTTCACTGGTAACTTCCGCGTGATCGACGCGTTATCGACCATGGCATTTGAAGGTCGTCGTGAAGAGTTCTTCCGGAAAGAAACCATGGCGGCGCTACAAATCCTAGATGAAGGTCATATCGAGCTAGAGAACTTCAAAGGTTCTTGGGCAGGCGCGATGGGTCAATGTCAGTTTATGCCAAGTTCATTCCTACGCTTTGCCGCGGATGGTAACGGCGACGGCAAGAAAGACATCTGGCAATCAGAAGCGGACGTGTTTGCTTCTACTGCGAACTACCTAAGCAAATCTGGCTGGGATGATAAGTTCACCTGGGGTCGTCAGGTTAAAGTGCCACACGGCATAGACCACAACCTGCAAGGTCGCGAAGCGGAAAAAGGTAAGTACCTGCAAGAGTGGAGCAAGCTTGGCATCACCAAATACGATGGCAGCCCACTTCCTAAACTGGACGAAGACATCAAAGCTTGGCTGATCATGCCAGACGATGAGAACGGCCGTACTTACTTGGTGTACAACAACTACAATGTGTTGATGAAGTGGAACCGCTCTTACTACTTCGCACTGGCGGTAAGTCACTTAGCTGACCGCATCACATTCTAGGTTGAATGTATAAACGAATAAAAAGGGGCTCTTCGGAGCCCTTTGTTTTCTCTATTTGAAACGAGGTTTGCGTGTTATCTGAACGTGCTGCACAAATGGTGATCTTCTCGGCGTTGATCAAACATAAGAACTTTACCGCCGCGGCAAAGAGCCTAGGTGTGTCTGTTTCTCACGTCAGTAAACAGCTCAGCCAGTTGGAAGCGTCACTAGGCATCAAGCTTGTGCAACGCACCACGCGTAGCTTCACGCCAACCGAAGCCGGGCAAACCTTCTATCACCACTGTGAACAAGTGGTACAAGCCGTTAGCAGTGCAACGTTAGAGATGGAAAGCCAACGCGATGAAGTCGCCGGTTTGGTTCGTCTTGGGTTGTCGCAGTCTTTTGGTACGTTGCACATCATTCCTGCCATTCAAGAACTTCGTGAGAAATACCCGCAACTGCAAGTCGAAGTGCATTTGTTCGATTACAAAGTCGATATGCTCGAAGAAGGTTTGGATTTGTGGATCACCAATAATGAACACTTACCAGAAGGCTACATCGCTCAGCGCTTAGCAGATTGCCAATTCGTGGTTGCGGCATCGCCTGATTATCTACTTAAGCACGATACGCCAACTGAACCGAATGACTTGTCACAGCATAACTGCCTTATTTACCGCAGTTGGGAGCGTGACTACACCAGTTGGGCGTTCACCAATCGCGAACAAGAGCTTAATGTGAAAGTCTCTGGCAACTACTCGGTCGATTTAGCAGAAGCGGTGCGTGATGCCGCAATCGCAGGGTGGGGGATTGCTTACTTAGCCACTTATTTGCTAGGGGATGAATTCCGCTCAGGCAAATTGATCCAGCTTCTACCATATTGGAGAGCCAGCCAATCCATGCCGTTTTATGCGGTGTACCCAAGTCGTCAACATATGCCGAAAAAGATCTCAGCAGTGATCGAATTCATCAAACAGAAGATCGGTTCGCCTTGCCATTGGGATCAGCGATTAGCGCCGTATATTTCGATTCCTAAGTAGGGAATACATAAGGTGATTTGAATCACAAAATTTTTCCAAATCCAGAAACATCTTTTCCATTTGGAAATAATAACTTTAGGCAAACGTTTATCTTTATTTAATTCAATGAGTTATTTTGCTGGTTAAAGAGTGAGCAGTCGAGATTCTCAGCCTGTTAACATCCCCAACTTGCAGCATTTCTTTCACTCTATACAATCCGACGCCTTTCCTGTTCCCCCTTTTGTCGGATTCATTTTATGAACTCAATTCTTGGTATCGTAGCCATCCTATTCGTAGCATGGCTGCTTTCGACTAACCGTAAGAACATTCGTCTACGAACGGTGTCTTTGGCTTTTGCTCTACAAGTAATCTTCGCGCTATTGGTACTTTACGTACCAGCGGGTAAAGAAGCGCTTAACGCAGTAACTGGCGCGGTTTCTAACCTAATCAACTACGGTCAAGAGGGCATCGCGTTCCTATTTGGCAACCTAGCAACAGGTGGCTTTACCTTCGCGATTAATGTACTTGGTATCATCATCTTCTTCTCGGCACTGATTTCGGGTTTGTACCACATTGGTCTAATGCCAAAAGTGATCAACCTAATCGGTGGTGGTCTTCAGCGTTTGCTAGGTACAGGTCGTGCAGAATCGCTATCTGCAACAGCGAACATCTTCGTTGGTATGATTGAAGCGCCGCTTGTAGTAAAGCCATACCTAAAGCACATGAGTGATTCTCAGTTTTTCGCAGTAATGACTGGTGGTTTGGCATCGGTTGCTGGTGGCACGCTAGTAGGTTACGCATCACTGGGTGTGGATCTTAACTTCCTAATCGCAGCGGCATTTATGTCTGCGCCTGCGGGTCTTCTGATGGCAAAAATTATGATGCCAGAGACAGACACCACAACTCCAGATATCGACTTAGACCAAGTAGAAATGCCACGCGCAACCAACGTGGTTGAAGCAATGGCAGACGGCGCAATGTCTGGTCTACGTATCGCAGTGGCGGTAGGTGCAACCCTATTGGCGTTCGTGAGCGTTATCGCCATGCTAAACGGCATTCTAGGCTGGTTCGGTGGTCTATTCGGTATGGAACTGAGCTTCGAGCTAGTACTTGGCTACCTATTCGCACCAATCGCATGGTTGCTAGGTATTCCTTGGAATGAAGCTATTGTGGCTGGCTCACTGATCGGTAACAAGATTGTGGTAAACGAGTTCGTAGCCTTTATCCAACTGATGGAAGTGAAGTCTCAGCTAAGCGCGCACTCACAAGCTATCGTAACCTTCGCACTGTGTGGTTTCGCGAACATCTCAACCATGGCGATGCTAATTGGCGGTCTAGGCTCACTCGTACCAGAGAAGCGCTCATTCATCTCGAAATACGGCTTCCGCGCAATCGCAGCTGGTGTAATGGCTAACCTGATGAGTGCATCAATCGCTGGCGTGATTCTGAGTTTGTAACAGAACCCCTCCCTAACCCTCCCCTTAAAAAGGGGAGGGGACTAGGCATGAGTGCGCTGGTTGTGAAGCGCCAATTGACAGTTAATATAATGTCCGCAGCGATTGCATGAGTTGAATAGGCCTCTTTCTTGTCCTCTCCATTTTCAAGGGAGGCTAGAGGGGGTTGTTGCTCTGAACTAAATCCGGTTTAGGTATTTGAATAAGTCAACAGACTAAAAGCGATCTCAGTCCGGTCCTCCCCATTTTTAAGGGGGAGTTAGAGGGGGTTACTGCTCCGAACTAAATTGAATAACCTTTCCAAAACAGACTCGGTTTGCTTCATCACTTCTTCGTTGGTAAATCTCAGAACCTTAATCCCCAATGCTTCCAGAAATGCATCCCTCATTGCATCTTTCTCTTTTCCCTCATCAGAGAAGTGGCTATTGCCATCAATTTCAATTACCAAGTTCAACTCAGTGCAATAGAAGTCGACAATATAGCGACCAATGCCATGTTGCCGCCGAAACTTCACGCCAAGCTGTTTACGTCTGATTCTTTGCCAGAGTACCTCTTCAGGTTTTGGCATATTTGTACGTAACTGACTCCTGATTTGCTTTTGGTACTTTAAGTTAAAAGTTCGTTGCGGCACTGGTGCTTCCTTTGCGTTCTTAACCCCTCCCTAACCCTCCCCTTAGAAAGGGGAGGGGACTAGATCGGAGTGCGCTTAGTGTGAAGCACCAGCTGACAATTAATATGATGTGCGCTGTGATTTCATAGGTAAAAGCGATCTCAGCCCAGCCCTCCCCATTTTCAAGGGGAGTTAGAGGGGCTTATTACTCCAAACTAAATCCGGTTTCGATATTTGAATAAGTCAGCGAACCAAAAGCGAACTCAGTCCAGTCCTCCCCATTTTCAAGGGGGAGCTAGAGGGGGTTGTTGCTCTGAACTAAATCCGGTTTCGGTGTTTTGAATAAGTCAGCGAACTAAAAGTGAGCTCAGTCCAGTCCTCCCCATTTTCAAGGGGGAGCAAGAGGGGGTTGTTGCTCTGAACTAAATCCGGTTTCAGTGTTTTGAATAAGTCAGCGAACTAAAAGTGAGCTCAGTCCAGTCCTCCCCATTCTCAAGGGGGAGCTAGAGGGCTGTCTCTTATACACAAATCCCTAAGCTTGTAGCTTAGGGATTTTTTTTTGAACTCTTTCAAGTGTGTGCGATCTGATCACTTAAGAATCCTTACTGAAACACTAAGATGACACACTCAGACGCTAAACTTTGGGCGCAAGAACAATTTGGACAAGCACAACTTAAAGATCCTCGAAGAACACAACGCCTCATCAGTTTAGCGACTTCCATTGCTAATCAACCAGAGTCTCCGTGGCTAAACTTCCTTTTTCTCCCGCCGATATGGAAGGGGCATATCGCTTTATCCGCAATGAAAACATCGATGCAAAAGACATCGCTGAAGCAGGTTTTCAATCAACGGTATCTCGAGCTAACGAGCATGAGGAATTACTCGCGCTTGAAGATACAACAACGCTCTGTTTTCCTCATCGAAGTATAAAAGATGAACTCGGGCACACGAATCAAGGCGACAGAATTCGAGCTCTCCATGTACATTCGACGTTACTTTTTGCACCACAAAGTCAGACCATTGTTGGTCTTATAGAGCAACAACGATGGAGCCGAGATATTACTAAGCGTGGGCAAAAGCACCAACACGCGACTCGTCCTTACGAGGAGAAAGAGAGTTACAAATGGGAGCAAGCTTCTCGCCGTGTCGTTGAGCGCCTAGGGGATAAGATGTTAGATGTTATCTCGGTCTGTGACCGAGAAGCAGACCTATTCGAATACTTAACTTATAAACGTCAACATCAGCAGCGCTTTGTCGTTCGCTCAATGCAAAGTCGTTGTCTAGAAGAACACGCTCAAAAGCTTTACGACTATGCGCAAGCGTTACCAAGTGTCGAGACAAAGGAGCTTACCATCCCCCAAAAAGGAGGGAGAAAAGCGAGAGATGTAAAGCTTGACGTTAAATATGGTCAGGTGACATTAAAGGCTCCGGCAAACAAAAAGAGCACGCAGGCATACCTGTTTATTATGTTGGTTGCCTTGAGCAAGGGGCATCAAAAGACAAGTTAGCATGGCACCTCTTGACGTCGGAGCCAATAAACAACGTTGAAGACGCCATGAGAATTATCGGTTATTACGAGCGTCGATGGCTGATTGAAGACTTCCATAAAGTCTGGAAAAGTGAAGGTACGGATGTGGAGTCACTAAGACTCCAAAGTAAAGGTAACTTAGAGAGTTAAGTGTCATCTATGCCTTTGTTGCGACTCGTTTATTGGCGTTACGTTTCATTAAAGAAGTTGATGAGCTATCAACAGAAAGTTGTGAAAAGGCCTTGGGCACAAAAGCTTGGAAGCTGCTGTGGTTGAAACTAGAAAGCAAGACATTACCTAAAGAAGTACCCGATATGAGCTGGGCGTACAGAAATCTTGCTAAATTAGGCGGTTGGAAAGATACCAAGAGGACGGGCAGAGCTTCAATAAAGGCACTATGGGAAGGATGGTTTAAACTGCAAACCATCCTTGAAGGCTACGAGCTCGCAATGTCTCTTGATCACTAGACTTGTGATCAAGAGACAGGCTAGAGGGAGGGTTGTTACTCCGAACTAAATCCAGTTTCGGTATTTGAATAAGTCAGAAAACAAAAAGCGAACTCTGTCCGGTTCTCCCCCTTTTCAAGGGGGAGTTAGAGGGGGTTGTTGCTCCAAACCATATCCAGCTTCGGTATTTGGATTGGTCAGGGAAACAAAAGTAAACTCCGCCCGGTCCTCCCCCTTTTCAAGAGGGAATTAGAGGGGGTTATTACTCCAAACAAAAAGGGCTCCTTGCGGAGCCCTTTCAGTATCGTAATTCTTTACTTCTTAGTATGGAACTGTTCGCAAGCCAGCATTGTGTTCTCAATTAGGCTTGCTACTGTCATTGGGCCAACGCCGCCTGGTACAGGGGTAATGAAGCTCGCGTTTTCACGCGCTTTATCGTATTCCACGTCACCCACTAGTTTGCCTGACTCAAGACGGTTGATACCCACATCAACCACAACCGCGCCTTTCTTAATCCACTCTCCAGGAATGAAGTTCGGCTTACCAACCGCAACTACAACAAGGTCTGCTTGGCGAACGTGACCTTCTAGATCTTTAGTAAAGCGGTGACAAGTTGTTGTCGTACAACCAGCAAGAAGCAGCTCAAGTGTCATCGGGCGACCAACTATGTTTGATGCACCAACCACAACTGCGTGTTTGCCACGTAGTTCTATGTTGTAACGGTCAAGAAGCGTAATAATGCCTTTTGGTGTACAAGAACGAAGCTTAGGAATGCGCTGCGCTAGACGACCCACGTTGTAAGGGTGGAAGCCATCCACGTCTTTCTCTGGGTGAATGCGCTCAAGAACGTGCGTTGCATCGATGCCAGCAGGAAGAGGTAACTGAACAAGAATACCGTCAATTTCTACGTCGCTGTTCAACTCATCAATTAGAGCCAGCAATTCTTCTTCCGACGTTGTCGCAGGAAGGTCAAAAGACTTAGAGACAAAGCCAACTTCTTCACACGCACGGCGCTTACTGCCAACGTAAACTTGAGAAGCTGGATCTTCACCAACTAGAACAACTGCAAGACCTGGAGCACGAAGGCCAGCCTCAACGCGAGCTTTCACACGTGCTGCAACTTCGGATCGAACAGTTTGGGAAATGAGAGTTCCATCTATATTTTGAGCAGTCATGACTTTCCTTTTTAAATTGAGAAGGCAAATTATTTGCGGCGCATTGTCGCAGAAAATCTATTTAACATCCATACGCAAACGTTTGCTTTGTGGTGTTTTTGAACATTTATCGTTTTGGTGCCCTTTTTTTAGGCATTCAGATCAGAATGTTATGAAAACCCGTTGATTTAAGCGCTTGAACTCGTATAATCCTGTCCCTGTAGCGCGCCCTTAGCTCAGCTGGATAGAGCACGTCCCTTCTAAGGATGTGGTCATAGGTTCGAATCCTATAGGGCGTGCCATTTATTTAGAAACCCCGATAGCTCTTAGAGTTATCGGGGTTTTGTCGTTTGGATTGTCCAAAATGACTCATTTCATAGAATTTGGTTCTCTTCTATTCCATTTAGTAAATCATGAAAAAATAATTCTAACCGCAGTTGTGCTTTCTATCTTAAGTGGATGTGTCACGCGTAAAGTTCGTGTGCTTCCACAAGCTGTCAATATTTCTCCGATTACTGACGTAGCAATTAAAAATCTTAATTGTCAAATGGTGGACTCTTACATCATTGAAGATGCACACCCTAACAATGTCGAACGAATGCTAAAGAACCAGACTTATGCTTCTGGTGGAAATCGATACCATATTACTAAGGTGCTTGATACCAGTCGTGGTCGTCCTTCCAGTGTGGTTGCTGAGTTGTATAACTGTCCATCGGCACCGAGCGTAAGTGTGGCTAAAGCAACCAAAACCATGTTACTGCCTGGTGCCAATGAGGTGCAGCCAATCTCATTTGCAGAGGTGGAAAACAATGAGTGTAAAGTCATCGGTAACCAAGTTGTGTCTGAGCAACAAAAAGGTTCCTTATTTGAGGAACTTGCAAACCAAGTTTATATGGCGGGTGGTAACCGATATCACGTGGTGAAGGTGATAGAAACCGATGGACAAAATCCAACGTCAGTTTCAGCAGATATTTATCGCTGTAAGCACCGCTCTGTAGCTTACGAATAGAACAAAAAAGCGCTAGCTAAGAAGCTAGCGCTTTTTGTTTAAAAGGGGTTTAGATCTTTTTAAAGATGAGTGAGGTGTTGATACCGCCAAACGCAAAGTTATTGCTCATTAGGTATTCAACATTGAGCTCGCGACCTTGTTCTGAGATGTAATCTAGGTCGCCACACTGTGGGTCTAGGTTCTCTAGGTTAAGGGTCGGGTTAAACCAACCTCCGTGCATCATCTCTAGGCTTAGCCACGCCTCGATAGCACCACAAGCACCTAGGGTATGACCAAAGTAGCTCTTCAATGAGCTGATTGGCACTTTACCGAGTGCATTTGCCGTGGCGTTGCTTTCTGCAATGTCGCCGCGGTCAGTCGCCGTACCGTGCGCCGATACATAATCGATTTGATCTGCCGAAATGCCTGCGTTCTGTAGCGCCATCTCCATACAGATTTGCATGGTTTCCATTTGAGGTTGTGTTACGTGCGCAGCATCGCAGTTGCTTGCAAAGCCAATGATCTCGGCATAGATTTTTGCGCCGCGAGCCACTGCGTGTTCGTACTCTTCTAAAACCAATGTACCTGCGCCTTCGCCAATTACTAAGCCATCGCGCTCAGTATCGTAGGGTCTTGGGGTACTTTTCGGTGCGTCGTTTTTCAAACTGGTCGCGAAAAGGGTATCAAACACAGCCGATTCTGTTGGGCAAAGCTCTTCAGCGCCACCTGCAACCATCACGGTTTGGTAGCCGTGCTTAATGGCTTCGTAGGCGTAACCAATCGCTTGGCTGCCGGAAGTACATGCGCTACTGGTTGGAATCACGCGACCTTTTAAGCCAAAGAACAGACCAACGTTAACCGCAGTCGTGTGTGGCATCATTTGTACGTAAGTTGTCGCGGTAATCGCTTTGGTGGTTTTGCCATTTAGCATTACACCAAATGCGCCAATGGCATCGGTACTGCCTGTAGATGAGCCGTAAGCGATACCGGTTTGACCGTTAGTGAGAACATCATTGCCAATCAGACCGGCTTGGCTTAGCGCGTTTTCTGTTGCGACAGTCGCAAGCTTAGAGACACGACCCATACCGCGGACTTGTTTGCGTTTGTAATGCTTCGGTAGTTCGAAGTCAGTTACAGGTGCAGCAAGCTTGGTGTTCAAACCATCATATTGCTCATAAGAGGGCATGTATTGAGTGGCGTTCTGGCAGTCGCGCAGTTTAGGCTCTACTGCTGACCAATCGTTACCAAAGGCGGTAACACCGGACATACCTGTCACAACGACTCGACGACTCATACTAAGCCTCCATTTACTGAGATAACTTGGCGGGTAACATAACCTGCAATATCAGACATCAAGTAGCTTACTAGACCAGCCACTTCCTCTGGTTCACCCATGCGACGAAGAGGGATTTGCGGCATCGCGTGCTCTTTTACGTGCTCATCCACCATGCCAGTATCAATAAGACCTGGTGCCACACAGTTCACGGTGATCTTACGTTTTGCGAGTTCAAGCGCGAGAGATTTCGTTGCACCAATCACGCCAGCTTTTGCCGCGCTGTAGTTGGTTTGACCACGGTTGCCCATCAGACCAGACACCGACGCGAGAGTCACAATACGACCGCCTTTGCGTTTTTGTACCATTGGCATTACGCAAGGGTGCAGTACGTTGTAGAAACTATCTAGGTTGGTATGAATCACGCCATCCCATTCTTCTTCCGTCATAGCTGGGAAAGCAGTGTCGCGAGTGATGCCAGCATTGTTGACGACACCGTAGTAAGCACCATGCTCTGCGATGTCGGCTTCTAGTTTAGTACGGCATTCTTCGCGGTTGCTGATATCAAACTGGATCAGACGACCCGAGCCACCATGTTGTTCAATGGTCTCTAAAGTGTTTTGTGCGCCTTGTTGATCGCCCATGTAATGCACGACGACGTGGAAACCGTCTTTGGCAAGTTGAACGGCGATGGCTTTACCAATGCCTTTACTGGCACCAGTTACGAGGACTTGTCGGGTCATTGTTGACTCCTGATTTTCATTTCTTTTAATTTTTCTTCTGATGGAACGTATACGTTCAACTGACAGGTAGCGATGGTTTTTTCTTGCCACTCCATGCGAGCAGAAAACACCGCCATGCCATTGTCTTCCATCATTTTCTCGGCATACACGTCGAGCTGTTGACCTTGAGTAAAGGCATCGCACTCAGAAGAGTAACGTCGACTGCCTAATAAGAACCCAATCGGTGGCTCCTGTCCTTGAATAAGGGCATGGTAGCCAGACCAAGCGGCAACAGACTGTGCCATAAACTCTATACCGACATACGCCGGAACCGTTTGAGTATCACGGTTGAAAAAAGGGTTATGCTCGCCAATATCAACCTGACAATGGATGGTGTCTTGTTGAATATCGATAGCACGATCAACCAAGATCATTGGTCTATCGTGCGGAAGCAGTTGTTCAATTGGGGGAAGTTTAGTCATGAGCGTAACCAAAAATAAGACTAACGTTATTACCGCCGAAAGCAAAAGAGTTGCTTAAAATCGCTTTTCCACCAAGTTTTGATGGTGCTTCAACGAGGGAGATTTCGATATCATCCGCTTTGTTCGCGCAATGCTGGACGGGGAGGGCGAGATCGTAATTCAAAATATGCCATGCGATTGCCGCTTCAGTTGCGCTGGCGGCACCTAGAGTATGACCGGTTAACGGTTTGGTTGAGCTCACTGATACAGCATCGCCAAAGCAGCGGAAAATGGCTTTGCTTTCCATCGAATCGTTCAATGGGGTCGCGGTTCCATGCGCATTGATGTAACCAATATCTTCAGCCGTTAAGCCAGCGTTTGAAAGGGCTTTGTTCATGGCCTCTTCTGCACCTAGTCCCTCTGGGTGTGGTGCAGAGATATGGTGTGCGTCAGAGCTGTCTCCTGCGCCTAACAACGCCACTTTGGCTGGCGTGTGGCTCAATAGCATGATGGACGCGGCTTCTCCGATATTAATACCCGAACGATCTGCATCGAATGGTAAGCAGTGTTTGTCTGACAGGGCTTCTAGACCACTAAAGCCATTTAAGGTCAGGCGACATATTGTGTCGACACCACCAACAATCACGGCATCGACTAGCCCCGATTTTAAAAGACGTTGAGCGGTGATAAATACGCGTCCACTGGAAGAGCAAGCTGTCGATACAGCGTAATGAGGACCTGTCAATCCAAAATACGCGGCGACAAAGTCACTGCAATGACCAAGCTCTTGCTTACGGTAATGGTAATCGTTTGGGAACGCACCATCTGAGAGCTTTTCTGCAAAGGCAATTTCACCATCTGCAATGCCGGAGGTGCTGGTCCCGATCACCACGGCAATGCGGTCTGAGCCATATTGGCCAATGGCTTCGCGGACTTTGGGTTCGATCTGCAAAATGGCAGAGAGTGCGAGTCGGTTGTTTCTAGAATCAAACGAATGCAGCGCCTGCGGAAGCGTTGGTAATGGTTCTAAGACGCGTCCAATAACGGTTTCTCGATCGTTATTCAGAATGGTTTTATCCACGACCATGTTTGATGGCTTAGAACCTGATAGACATTGATGAATGCTTGTATCATCGTTACCCATCGCGGAATGAAAGCCGCAGGCCTGAATATACAAAGGTTGAGGAGAGCGAGTAGACATAGTGTTGTATTAGGATCGTTCTTAATTTAATTGATACTGCAGTGTTTGAATAGAAATCGAAAACGGATGTTGAAGGTGATTAAAGCTAATCTTACCTTTCAGTTTGTCGCGATTCTCATAGCGGATGTCTATGATCTTTTCACCGTCGCTATTAAACACGGCTCTAGAATATTCATCATCAATCATTCGCCACCTTACCTTATTTAGCGGCGCTTCCCAAGCAGAACTCGGCCACAGCGTGATCATTAGGTTGAATAGTACTTGCTCCGGTTCTGGCAACGTGCCATCGAGACCGGCTAAAACTTCTGTATTTATCTGCTCACCATTGTAGTTGAGGGATAAAATTCGGGTACCCCAAGAGGAAAAGCCAGCTAGTGTGACATCGTTGCTGTTCACTTGTAATTGCACTGGCAGTTGTTCTTGTCTCTCTTTTCCTTCTGCGGTCCAAGTCGCAGTAATCAACTGGCTTGCTGTGAGGTGATAACCGAGATCGTTCGGGGCAGGGAGCGCGACAGAGACGCCTTTTTCTATTTCGACGCTAGGCGTTGATTGTTTGGGTACTAAGCTGCAAGCACTGAGCAAAGTTACAAAAATCATTGTGATGAAAATACGCACGGCCGTGGAAGTGCTCATTGTGATTTTTCCTTAGTCATAATAGCAATCGGCGAGAGTAGCCAGGCGATGAAAATGCCACTTAAAACGGTCACACCAAAGCTATGAATCGCATGGGTTTGACTTAGAGAGAGTAACCCAAAAGACAATACCGTTGTGATGGCAGAGAGCGTAATCGCGAGAAGAGTGCTCAAACTGCGTGCTTTCTCAGCAAAAAATAGGGTGTAGTCGATACCGATTCCCAAGATCAGGATCAAGCCTAACAAGTTAAATAAGTTGAGTGTCGAGCCAGCAGCAACCGCGGCAGCGAGACCTCCAATACAAGCAATTGCTGAAGGGAGTAAAATACGCCAACCGTGGTGAAAGCCGTAGCGTTTGACTAGAACGGCAAAAATAATCGCGGCAGCAGCAAATAACAGCTCCATGATTTTAATGCGGTACTCGCCAAATAATGTCGAGATCTCTTCGGCTTTATTTAAGTAACTGATATCTGGTTGAGACTGCGCAAATGCTTTTACAATTTCTGGGTCGTTCAACTTGTTTAACGTGATGACCGCTGCCGATTGACCTTCGATTTCTCCCAAGTAGAGGAAGCGAATTGGTTCGGACACCGGATTGTTTAGATAGTCTGGCAAACTGACTGGCACAAGGGTGTTTGTCAGTTTTGGCTTGTGTGCCAGTTGTAAGCCTGATGCTAAAGCAGAAGCTTGCGTTTGGTACAGATTCGCTATCAGAGCAAAATCACTTTGTTGGCGTTCGGTTGAGCCCAGATACTTACTCAAACTTTGATAGCCTTCAATGATGTTGGTTTGTTGCCATTGCTGTAGCGTAGGGTCAAGTTGCTCTAGTCGTTGAAGTAGAGATTGATCCGTGTCGGCGGTGACCACAAGCATTTGCTGAGAAGCCCGCATTCCACTGACTTTTGTAATCAAAGCTTCTTGCTGTTTTAGCGTTTCTGGCATGGCTTGCAATTGGCGAATGTCATCGTCGTACTTCAACTGAGTGAGAAAATAGCCACTGATGATAAGACAGATAAGCGGCAGCCCAACTTTCACACTAGGATGTTGCCACACAGATAACCATGCAGACAACAGCCGATGACCCGGTA
This sequence comes from Vibrio sp. B1ASS3, assembly GCF_905175355.1. NCBI lineage: Bacteria > Pseudomonadati > Pseudomonadota > Gammaproteobacteria > Vibrionales > Vibrionaceae > Vibrio > Vibrio sp. B1ASS3. Next base: position 2,981,862 of record NZ_HG992742.1, on the reverse strand, counting down.
CTTTCACCGCATTGCGAGAAGGTTTCACTGCGAGAATCGGGTACCAAGCCACTACGGTTGCGTAAGCGGCAATCAGTCCGATAGAGGAGAAGAGGGCAAGTTGCTGCAAGCCTGGGAAAGGCGCAATCAACATGCCTAAATAGCCAATCAAACTGGTGATAAGACCTAAAGTGATGGCAGCAAAAATATGTTTGAGACCTTTTCGACTGTCCCACTGGCTGCCTTCAGATAAACGTTCCGTCAGATAATGGAAGGCGTAGTCTATTGAAACGCCAATCAAGCTTGCACCGAAGACCAAACTGAATAGATGGACTTTGCCAAATACCCAAGTGGTGACGCTAAGAGCAATCAGCAAACCAACCGAAATGGATAACAGCGCTAAAGAGAGCGGCATTAAACTTCGGAACACAACCAAGAACAACACGACGATGCCCAATAAAGAGAACACGCCAATAGTGCTGATTTCTGATTTCGCACTCTGAGTGCCAAAGTCTGCGTAAAACAGCACGCCGGTATGCGCAGTTTTAGCACCAAACTGTGCGGCGATGGATTGCTCTAGCTGTTCGATTTTTGGAACGACACTTTGAGTCGATAGAGCGTATGGAGAACCACTGATTGTCGCAGTGATTAAGAGGTATTGTTGACCATCTTTTTCGACAGACAAGTAGCCATTATCGAGTCTAAACGCTGATGTTTGCTGCGTGACTTGGCTTAAGTAATTACGAAACAGTAAGAACGGATCGTTTTGTAGCTCTTGACCTGTTACGCCCGAGAACGGGTTGTAAAGGGATTGAACCACATATTGCACTTGAGCTTGTGGGTCTTGGCTTAGTCGCTCTCGTTGTGCTTGAGTCAGTTGCTGGAAACGATGATTGAAGTAGTAGCTTGCCCAAGCTTGTTGAGCGTCAGGTGATATTTTCCCGATGACGTTGGTAAACTGTTGGGTTTCTCTTAACCCTTTTTCAAATGCGCCAGCGGCTTTTAGCAATTGTGTTTTGTCGGCAGTGGTCAGCACAAAGATGACTTGATCACTCATGCTGGTGGAGACTGCTTCAAACGCTTGCTCTGCGATTGGATTTTGCTGATTTTCAGGCAGCAGTTTTAGGATGTTGGTTTCAATCGGCGAGTGTTCGCTCCCCACCCATTGTTTTAATAGCAGAGCGCTTGCGATCACAACTAAGCTTAACCAAAGCCAAGCCAATGCGTATGAACCTAGACGGAATTTAGAAATCAAATTGAGCCTTTTCTGCATCCGTTAATTCCTTTGGCAAAGACGCTTGTTGAGTAAACTCAATCTCTGTTTTGTCTCCGCGCAGTTCTTCTAGCATTAATTGGTCAATATGAGTGTTACCAGAGAGCGTGATGGCTTTAAACACCGCGTTAAGTGGCGCTTGTTTTGGAGTGAGAACTAATTGCCATTGACCACTATCTTGAGCAGAAAAGTCCAGCGTAAACTGTTCTTTCAATGCTGCGGTATCACCATGGAAAACCGATAGAAATACATGGCTAAAATAGAATGCCATTGGGTTTTCTTGTGCGGTGATGGTTTTTGGCGCTTGGTTAGCAAAGGTCTGGCGTAACTTGTCTTGAGTTAAAACCAAGTTTACGGCAAATGGGATCTGCTGTTGCCAAAGTAAACCGTGCGATTTGCTGAGAGTAAAAATGCCTGTTGAAGTAAGCGGTTGATTAAACATCTCTAGGTGACGGCTTTGTTTAAAATCGCCGCGGACTACTTCGTTTTGTGACAGCTGCGCCTGCAATGAGTCGAGATCCACCACTTTAGCCCAGCTCGGAGTCGAGAATGATACGAGCAGAGCCATAGACACAAATAAAGAGAACAAGGATTTGTGCATTAAGATAGGCTCCCACATTTATGCCACTGCTCTACTTTATCTAGAAAAGCGGCAGGAGAAACAAAGCACATTTCTTGTTTTTCGATAGAAACTGCCACTTGTGTGGTATGAGCTTTACACATGCGCTGATCGGTTTTGGCATCATAAATCACGTAGTCTACGCGCAAGCGGTTTTCCCACTCAGTGAGCGTCGCGGTAATGCGAATCTCGTGGTTGAATGGGATTGCCTTTACATACTTCACGCGGGTGTCGATGATTGGCCACATGTAGCCCGACGCTTGCATATCACGGTAGCTGTACTCAATCTTCTCCATTAGCACTCGGCGTGCTTCTTCGAAGTAACGAAAGAAGTTACCGTGATAGATGACGCCCATCGGATCAGCATCCTGAAATGAGGTGACCATTGTCACCTCGGTTTCTAGCGGGTAAAGGACTTGTTCTTGCATTACGCCTCCGCGTACAACAACCAGTGACGTTGTTGGATTTTAGCGATGAAGTTACGTAGATCGTGCTCTAGTGGACGGTCTTCGACAACAAACTCGAACTCTTCCAATACCGCATCGCGAATCATCTTCAAGTTACTGCTCATGTGGTGTTCGTCTAGCTCATTATGGCGGCGACGAATCTCTACCGCTTGAACACTCGCCAGCAAAGATGCCGCTGCGACTTGTTCTGTCAGCTCAAGAACGCGCATACAGTCGCGAGCTGCAATCGTACCCATGCTCACTTTGTCTTGGTTATGACACTCTGTTGAGCGTGAGAACACGCTTGCGGGCATGGTGTGTTTTAGCGCTTCTGCTGTCCAAGCTGAAATACCAATTTGCACCGCTTTAAAGCCATGGTTGATTGGCTTACGTTCGCCTTCCGCACCCGTCAGGTTGAATGGCAGACCATTGTTGAACTTGTAGTCCATTAACTGAGCCATCTGACGATCCAGTAGATCCGCTAGGTTCGCGATGTTTGTTTTCAGTGTGTCCATCGCCATTGCAATATGACCGCCGTAGAAGTGTCCACCATGCAGCACGCGTTCGTTGTCGCCATCGATGATTGGGTTATCGTTTGCGCTGTTAAGCTCGTTCTCGATCAATTGACGCAACCAAGGAAGAGAATCTTGAACCATGCCGATCACGTGTGGAGCACAACGCAGAGAGTAACGATCTTGCAGGCGGTCACTGTTGCGTGGTGGGCGTTCCGCTTTAAGGTCGTTACGTAGCCATGCCGCAACTTGTTGTTGACCCGGGTGAGGTTTCACTGCGAAGAGGGCTTCATCAAAGTGGAAATCATTGCCCTGCATACCTACCGATACCATCGCCGTGATCTTAGTGCACAACTGAGCAAGGTATTCTGCGCGTTTGTAAGCAATACACGCCAGAGCAGTCATCACGGATGTGCCATTCATCAGCGCCAAACCTTCTTTTGGTTTGAGCGTAATTGGAGTAATGCCAAGTTCAGTAAATACATCAAGAGTTGGGCGTACTTCACCTTTGTAAAGCACATCGCGCTCACCAATAAGCGCCGCAGCAAGGTAAGACAGTGGTGTTAAGTCGCCACTGGCGCCTACCGAGCCTTCCTGCGGGATGCGTGGTGCAATGTCGTGGTTGATCAGGTTGACGATTTGGTTCAATAGATCATGCGAAACACCAGAAACCCCTTGTGATAGAGAACATAGGCGAGTTGCCAGCACGGCTCTTGCTTGCTCATGAGACAAGATCTCGCCTAAACCACAACCATGAAAGCGAGTGAGGTGAAGGGGTAATTCATCGACCAATGCTGGTGGGATTGCAACAGTGCAAGAGTCGCCATACCCAGTAGTTACGCCGTAAATTACGCCTTCTTCTTTAAGTAATTCTTCTAGGAATGCCACACCGCGATCAATCTTCGATGTGAATTCCGGTGACGCATTCATGTTTGCTTTTGCACCATGTGCAATCGCGACGACATCTTCAATCGAAAGGCGTTCTGCACCAAAGGTGATGCTTTGATTATTGTTCATTGTCATGTTGCTGATTACTTAAAGTCCAGAAATTAAAAAAGTTGTACCACTGCAATGGAGCTTGCAGTGTGTGATGTTCTAATCGTTGCGCATATTGCTGCACCACGTTGTCCAGCGCTTCTTGGCGACTCTTACGTGGTAAGACGATTTGATCACTAAAATGTTCAAAATATACGTTAAAGTGCGGCGTTTCGGCGTTATCGTCTCGTAGACCAAACAGCAGATAAACTGGAGCTTTCAACACTGAAGCCAACATAAATGGTCCCTGTGGGAAGGGCGCTGGCTTGCCTAAAAAGTCCGCCCAAACGACGCGGCTTTCAACGCTGGTGGAAGTGCGATCGCCAACAATCACCACCCATTCACCTTGCTCTATTTTTTGTTGAAGCAAAATGGCGGTATCAGGTCCCATCGAACTCACTTGGATAAGGTTAAGCTCGGAGCTTGGGTTAACGGCCTTCATCACGGCATTAAATTGCTCGGCGTGCTCGGTGAACACCAATGCATTGATTTTCACGTGTGAATGTCGGCGACCAAGCGCTCTACACAATTCGATGTTACCAAGGTGGGAACCAAGAATGACCACGCCTTGTTGTTTCTCAGCCATCTCTTCGAAGTGGTGCTGACCATGAATGGTAAGATTGTCCACACTGAAATCACCTTGCCAAGCTGCCAACTTATCAAGCATGGTTCGCCCAAATGACAGCAGGTGCTGATAGCTGTCCAAAGGTTGAGGTAGGGTGATGTTCTGTTGTTTCGCGTGTTGTTGCAATTGATCTAAGTAGATCTCAGAAGCTTGTCGAGCAGACTTACCTGTTAGGTGGTAGTAACGCATTACGAGCTTCAAAATGAGGTCAAAAACTTTGCGTCCAAATACTCGATAAACGGCTAATAGGGTTTTGATCCCCAACACGGTGCCTTGTTCTTTTCGCTTTGACCAATGAGCGTCGCGAGATGTTGCTTGCTTGGATTCGTTTGCACGCTTGTGCTTACGAGCCAGCAATGAAGGGATGCGAGGCAACATGCCAAAGAACAAACGTGTGTGCATCCAACTGATTTTTACGTTGTCCCAAAGTGCATCAAAATGAGAAATGCCACCTTCAGGGTAAATCACGCGTGTTGGTACGAAATCAATATCGGTGCCTTCCCAATACATACGAACTAAGATCTCAATGTCGAAGTCCATGCGCTTACCAATGTCGTACTTGTGGAGCACGTCCACAGTTTGGGTAAGAGGGTAAGCTCGAAAGCCACACATGCTGTCTTTGATAGAAAGCGATAGCGTCTCAATCCACACCCAAACATGGGTCGCGTATCGTCCGTAGAGACGTGATTTAGGTACGCTTTCGTCGTAAACCGGTTGTCCAGAAATTAGTCTGTTTGGGTTAGCCTGCGAAGCCTGCAATAACGTTGGCACAGCCTCAAGGTCGTGTTGCCCATCGGCATCTATCTGAATTGCATGAGAGAACCCTTGTAGCAGCGCTTGCTTAATACCAGCCATTACTGCGCCACCTTTACCTTGGTTTTCTGAAAGGCGAATCAAGGTGATTTTCTCTTCATTTGCTAAAGCATCTAGAGCACGTTTTGTCTCTTCATTACTGCCGTCATCAACGACTAAAACTGGCAGGGAAAAAACAGACAACGACTCAACCACAGCCGCAATCGTGCTGCCATGGTTGTAGCATGGAATAAGAAAACAAGGGTGGTATTGGTTCTCGTTGCTTGCGCTTGTCACGTTAATTCCCTAGCTTCATTTTGCCTGAAGAGTGAACCACGGTTTGCTCGCCCGAGATCGACGTATACTTAAATGCCAGTTTTTCACGCTCTGCATCCCAGGAAAGCGTGAGGCTAACGCACATGTCCGGTAGGATAGGTTCTTGGAATTTGATGACTTCCATGCCTTTGAACAGTGTTGGTGTGTTCAAGTATTCGACCGCATAAAACAGCGCCCAATCGATTTGTGTTACGCCTGGCAACAATGGGAAATGGGTAAAGTGACCTTGGAAATCCAAGATGTCGGCATCGACACGCATTTTAATCGTCGCGATGTGATTGTCGATATCAACCTGTTTGAGCGTTGGTTTTCTTTTGTCCATGATGAGTTCTTTTATTCTTGGAACAGTTTTTCTATTTCAGCGATCTGGCGCTTGCCTTGGCTATTGAGCGGAATCTCGTCTAAAACGCGGAATTTTCTTGGAATAGCAATCGGCTCTAACCAGCTACGCAAGGCTTTTCTTAGCGCTAACCAGAACTTACCTTTCCCGAGTTCTTGCAGTGTTTGATCGCCTTCGTTGGTCAAGACTATCACTGCAAATAGAGACAGCCGTCCGGCGTCTTCCATCGGGATGACGGCGCTTTCTTTTACCCACGGCAATTGCTCTAAACGCTTCTCGACTTCGACCAACGAAACGCGCTTTTCTTCAACTTTGACGATTCTGTCGGTGCGACCGCGTAGTTCGAAGGAAATACTATCATGGAAATAGCATTCATCTGCAGTTTGATACCACGCGTTTTCGTCAATGTGGGGAGAACGAAGCTTTAAACAGTTTTCATGATTTAGAGCGGCTTCAACACCGGGGAAAAGAGTCCAAGGTTGGGTAGCAGATAGTTGCTGTCGATAAGCGATACCACCCGTTTCGGTACTGCCGAAGACCTCTAATGGGTAATCACCAAACAATTGCTGGCTGTGATTGGAAGCGTCATTAGGTAAAGGACCTCCAGAAGAAAAAACGCAGCGTAACGCCGATGGTTGATGCTCTTCTGTCAGGCGTTTAAGTAATGCAGGGCTACTGATCAATGTTGTCTCAGTAGAGGCAAAATGCACAATCTGCTCTGGAAATTCTAAGTTATGAGCGGCAAAAGGGCGCCCAGAGCACAATGGCCAGAGAACGCGGAATAGCAACCCGTAGATATGTTGGTGAGACACCGTGCTCTCGATATGAGAGCCTTCCAGTTTGTCGCCCCATAAGCCGTCAAGAATGGCGACTTCCACATCCAGTTGTTTGAGTGTTTTTCTGATCGCTTTTGGTTTACCGCTTGAGCCTGAGGTAAACAGCGTGACGCTGATATTCGCAAGTGGCAAGGCTTGCCATTCACAAATGAGAGAATCAAAACTTGTATTCACGTGCAAAGCTGAGAGCCCTGTTGGAATCATCACTTCAGTGTCGTGCAATACCAGATCGAAGTGCTCATCGAGCTCTTTTAAAGCTTCAGGTTGGTAATTGCCGGGAAGGACGATGGATTTTCCAGCATGACAACAAGCAAAGAAACTGAGCGCAAAAAGGTAGCTGTTGCCAAAACAGAGCGCGATTCGTTGGGCATCAAACGTGTCTAACGTGGCTCGTAAACTGGCGACGTTGTGCTGAAAAGACTCCCACGTCATGGTTTGGTTTCTGTCATACGCAATCGTGGATTGTGCCTCTCTATTGGCTGTCATTAAGGTCGCAATAGAGGAGAAGTTTAACGAACTTGTGTTCATACGATTTAATGTTCCTTTCGTACAAATTGACGCACTATCCATTCACCAGCGAACAAGCTACCAGCGAGTAAATAACTGATTAAGCCGTTGTACAGCGTCCAGGTTTCGATAGGTTGAAAACAGGTATACAGTGCTACCGATGCATTCAAGATAAAGAATCCACACCACACGAACGTAACTTTTCGTGTGTAGATCACGCCACTTTGAGGAAGTTCAGGCTCTTGAAGGCGAGCCAGTCTCTCGATGATGGTTTGCGGTTGCTTCAAGCTCAGTGAGAACACGCCAAGCATGCAAAGGTTGACGACAGCAGGGTAGAACTTTAGCCACCCGTGCTGCTTAAAAACAACACCTAAGGTGACTAAGACAATACCCACAGCGCCCGTGGTGATCGCAAGGAACTTAAACTCTTTGAGTGGTGTTTTGTTTGCAGCGAGTAACCGCAAAAGCAACGCTGCAACCAATAAGCCACCAACCAGATTTAAACCAAATCGGTCGATACCGAAGTAAACCGCGAAGGGGTAGGCAAATAATACAATTGCAGACAAAACCGTCAGCAATTGGCGCATTAACTTTCCTTGAGAAGTTCAGTTACTGCATTAACCACGTCATCGACAGTACGAACTGTGCTGAATTCCGCTGGTTTGATCTTTTTGCCAGTGACATTTTGTAGGTGTACAACAAGGTCTACGGCATCAATGCTGTCTAGGTCTAGATCGGTGTAAAGGTGGGCTTCTGGCTGAATGTCTTCAGCTTCGATCTCGAATAGCTCCACAAGCGCATCTTTAACTTGTTCAAATACTTGATCTTTATTTACGTCTGTCATGAATATACCTAAAAACTATTCATTATCTTGAGAAGAGGTTTGAGAAGAAATGTACTTCGCAAGGTTAGCTACAGAAGCGAAGTGCTCACGAGTGTTCGAATCATCTGCATCAATGACAATGTTGTATTGCTTTTTAATTGCTAATCCAAGTTCAAGAGCATCGATAGAATCCAAGCCAAGACCATCACCAAAAAGTGGTGCTTCTGTTTCAATATCGTCGACGGTCAAATCTTCTAGGTTTAGAGCGTCAATAATAAGTTGCTTGATATCGTTGTGTAATTGTTCCACTGGGACCTGCTTATAATTACGAATTTTCTGGAAATATAGTTTCAGCCAAATGCTGTTGTAAGCGACGAGCCGCTATCGTTGGGGACGTAGTTTGCTTTATAAAAGGCTCAATCTCAACTTTATCCTTAACTTCAACCTTGAAAAATGGTTTTGTCTTTGGAACTTGATACCATTTTTTCTCTTTTGTCAGGAAGCTTGGCGTGACCGTAATATGTACGACACGCAAATCTCGCTCGGTTCTAACCGCTATTTGCGCTGCGCCTCTTTGTAATTTTGATTTTACACCTGGAGTGGTTCTTGTGCCTTCAGGAAAAATAAGCAAAACGTTACCATCGTCAAATCTTTCTTCACACATTGATAATAAATCATCAGGTGCTTCGTTGGGGATATAGCCTGCAGCCTTAACAATGTGCTTCATAAATGGGTTTGCCCAAATTGCGGACTTAACTAAACAGTCGCAGCGTTTTAATTGGGATGCGATCAAAACGTAATCAATTAAACTGGGGTGGTTCGCAACGATAAGGCAGTTTTTATCTTGTTGAAGAATGTCAGCCCCAATGATTTGGTAATCAATTGCGCCGCAAAGCTTCATCAAGTTACAAAAAGTGTTGAAAGAATATTGAATCGCCCCTTGAACTTTATATTCTCTCTGTTTTATATCCGATGTGGTTAGGTGAATAAATGGAATGACGATAAAGCTAAGTACCAAGCCACCTAAACCAAAAACCGAGAAACAAAATCCTGTCGCGAATACTCGCCAATATTGATTCAACATCCTCATTGACGACGCCATTCCCATGATTGTTGAGGCGAATGAATCGTCCAATTGTTTGCTGATGATAAAAAGTGCTGAATAAAGCTAAGCCCTTGCGGAAAGGCATTTTCGTCTGTTTTCTTGATTGTTGCTTGTACGCTAAAAGTATCGCCATGAGAAAGCACCAGACCTAAACCATATCCATGGTAAGCGTGCGTTTCAAACTCAGAATATGACTCTGGGAGTGGCTCATCAAAATCGACAATCAGAACTTTCTTGTCAGGGTTATCGTACAGGAATAGCCACGCTTCGATTAATGCACTTTGGAAGGTATTTTCAGCAGCTGCGATAGAGGTGAGAGGGATCGGCTGTTTAGTTGCGATGGTCGAAAGCCCAGCTGCGGTATTATGCACGGACTGAGAGAATGCCATTGGTGATGCTTCTTCACCCTTAAGGATGTCTTCTACCAACGCCACACTGCGATGAAGTTCACCGTGACGGCTAGAGAAAACAAGGTAGTCAACATCGTGCTGCTTGAGCAACTCAATCGCCGTTTGAACCGCTAACTTACTCAGTTGGCTCATACGTCTGCGCATCATAGGTGGGATATCAGATACGTTCAGTTTGCCTTCTTCTGGCCACTGACCGATAGAGGTCCATTGTTTCCACTCATCGACTTGACTAAGCCCTTGAGAGTTAGCTGACCAAGCGTCGATATTAAACGAAATTTTGATCTTGGAATTTGGCATATTTTATTAAATTGCTTTATTTTACCGCTCGATACAATTTAAGCTTCAGCAGAAACCATAATAAAGGAAATTATCATGTTACGTTTAAAGCTGTTTATATCAGTGCTATTGACTTTGCTTCTTGTCGGTTGTGGTCGAGTTCAACCTGTAATGAATGTGGAGGATACTCCAGTTGCTTATGATCTTCAAAATAAACAAGTAAAAGCGGCGATTGTTCAATCAGCAACTAATCGCGGTTGGACGATTGAAGAAACAAGCCCAGGTTTATTAATTGCAAAAATCAACGTTCGTAGTCACTTTGCGGAAGTAGAAATTCCATATAGCAACAAATATTATTCAATTATTTATCTCAACTCAGTAAATCTAAAAGCAAGTGATGGCAAAATCCATCGTAATTACAACCGTTGGGTGAACAACTTAAATGTTGATATTCAACGCGCGCTTGCTCTTTTAGGCGCAGAGTCCCAGTAATAATTATATTAATTGAAGTTAGGTTTTTTCGTGTTAAATCAAAATATTGATCCTTTCAACGCTTTTGAAGCTAAAACAGAAGCTCAAAAATTATCTTTCGCCCCTATTGTTTTCCAGACCGCGAGAACACTTCGAGATCTTGGCGTTTTAGCTGCGCTCGACAGTGCGGGTTCAAAAGGCATGAATGCCATAGAGATCGCAGAGAAAACAGGCGTATCTGAATATGGCGTCAAAGTGTTGTTGGATATGGCCATTAGTGCGCACATTGTTTTGTGGGAAAAACCTAACTATTCCTTGGCTAACCTAGGCTTCTACTTACTTTATGATGGCATGACGCAAGCAAACATGGATTTCACTGCCGATGTTTGTTATGCCGCGATGATGCACTTAACGGATGCGATCAAAGAAGGCAAACCGTCAGGCCTTAAAGAACTTGGTGATTGGGAAACCATTTACCAAGGGTTATCAACATTGCCAGAGCAAGCGAAACAAAGCTGGTTCAAGTTTGACCACTTTTACTCTGATCGCTCCTTCCCACTATTACTTAAAGAAGTATTTGCTAATAAACCAAGTCACATTGTGGACATTGGTGGCAATACAGGTAAGTGGGCAATGCAGTGCTGCAACCATGATCAAGATGTGAACATTACGATTGTTGATCTTCCTCAGCAGCTAGAAGTTGCGATGGCAAATGCCAAGGAAAATCAACTGAGTGAGCGCATCACTCCATTCCCAGCCAACATGCTGGATAAAGCTCAAGTGTTACCTGAGCACGCTGATATCTGGTGGATGAGTCAATTCCTTGATTGCTTCTCACCAATCGAAATTCTCAATATTCTTAAGAAAGTGAAAGCGCAGCTTCGAGAAGGCGACACGGTATACATCTTAGAACTGTTCTGGGATGCACAAAAATACGCGGGTGCTTCTTATAGCTTGAACGCGACCTCGCTTTACTTTACCTGTTTAGCAAACGGCAACAGTCGTTTCTACCGCAGCGATGATTTTCTGGAAATTGTCGAAGCGGCAGGTTTAGTCGTGACAGAAAGAACTGACAACATTGGTCTCGGTCATACATTATTAAAACTAAAAGCAAACTAGAAAGCAGAATGATAATAGAACAAAAGCAAGTCGTCGTCGTTGGTGCAGGACCGTCAGGTTCTACCGTTTCAGCATTGCTCAATATGCGCGGAATTAATGTCGTTGTTATTGAAAAAGCCATCTTCCCACGTTTCTCTATCGGTGAAAGCTTGCTTCCAGCATGCATGGATGTGGTAGAGCAAGCCGGTATGTTAGAAGCGGTGAATCAATATGGATTCCAGTACAAAGATGGTGCTGCGTTTCGTCGCAATGGCGTTTATACCCAATTTGATTTCACCGACAAATTCACTGCAGGACCGGGTACCACTTACCAAGTTCAACGCGGTAACTTCGATAAAGTACTGGCAGACAGTGCAGTGGAGCAAGGTGTTGAAATTCGTTACCAGCACGAACTGACAAGCATCGACTTTGAAGGTGCCAAGTCGATTCTTAATGTGCTTGACGCTGACAAACAGGCTTACCAAATTGAAGCCGATTACGTGCTAGACGCTAGTGGTTTTGGTCGCGTTCTTCCTCGTTTGCTCGCCCTAGAAGAGCCTTCATGCTTGCCACCGAGAAAAGCAATTTTTACGCACATTGAAGACAACATTACGGCAGAAGGGATTGAATACGATCGCAACAAGATCTTGATCTCTGTGCGTCCTGAAAATCATGATGTGTGGTATTGGTTGATCCCGTTCTCAAATGGTACTTGCTCATTTGGTGTGGTTGGCGAACCGACGTTCTTTGAAAACTATCCCGAGGATAAGATTGCCGCTCTTAAGCAGCTAGCAAGTGAAGAACCAGGGCTTGCGCAGCTCCTTAACCAAGCTAAGTACCCAAATCCTGCTGGTGAGCTGGGTGGCTATTCAGCGAACGTAAAACACTTAGCGACACCACACTACGCGTTGCTTGGTAATGCTGGTGAGTTTCTTGATCCAGTCTTCTCTTCAGGCGTGACTATTGCCATGAAGTCAGCACAATTTGCAGCAGACTGCATTGAACGTCAGCTAAATGGTGAAACGGTCGATTGGCAGTCTGATTATGCTGATCGCCTAATGGTGGGCGTCAATACTTTCCGTACTTACGTGGAAGGTTGGTACAACGGCATGCTGCAAGATGTTATCTTCTACCAAGAACCGAACCCACGCATCAAACAAATGATTAGCGCGATTCTGGCGGGTTACGCATGGGATGAAGCTAACCCATACGTCAAACAAAGCGAGCAACGGTTATCTACATTAGCGGAACTGGTAAGAGGCGAAGAGCTGTAAGGCTCAGAACCGAAACTGAGGATAACCAAAAACTCCGATAGCTCCTCTAGTTATCGGGGTTTTGTCGTTTTAGGCGACAGCACTTCTAACGCAACGTTTCCTACAACTTTTGCACTACCTTCTAGTCTTTGCAATCAATAGCACTTACTATGTGTTCAGTTCAATTGCAGCCTTACCTTTATGTCCTCAACCACCAATTTCTATAACCAAAATGCGAGCTCATTAGCGGAGCAATATAACTCGACGACGTTTGAGAACGTTCACGCGAGCTGGCAGGCTTTTTGGCCTCATGCTGGCGATCGGGTATTGGATGTGGGAGCGGGGTCTGGGAGAGATGCAAAATGGATGTCAGAACAAGGCAGTGAGGTGATTGCTCTTGAGCCTGCTGCATCTCTACTAGAGCTTGGGAAAGTTAAGACAGGTGATTCGGTTACTTGGCTTGACGATGCCTTGCCTGCGCTTGAGAAAACCACCAACTTAGGGCTTCGCTTTGATCTTATTTTAGTGAGTGCGGTTTGGATGCACCTTGCGACGTCTCATCGTGAGCGTGCCTTCCGCAAGCTCTCTAATCTGCTGGCACCAAATGGCCGATTGGTCATAAGTCTTCGCCATGGTGAGTTCACCGATGGACGCAAAGCTTACCCTGTCTCTGTTCAAGAGTTAGAACAGCTGGCAAAGAACAGTGCGTTTATGGTTAGGCATGTCTCCGACAGTGACGACCAACTCAAGCGTGATGACGTTCATTGGCAGACGGTTGTCATGTCACTTCCCGATGATGGCTCCGGTGATCTCAACAAGGTTCGTCATATCATTGTAAACGACTCTAAATCAGCAACTTACAAACTGGCATTGCTACGAACCTTATTGCGAATTGCAGATGCACATTCTGGAGCCGTTATTGATCGTACAGACGGCAAAGTCGCGATCCCTCTTGGTTTAGTTGGCCTGTATTGGATTCGTCAGTTCAAACGCCTTATCGATAAAGAAAACATCCAGCAGAACTCTAATGCATCAAAAGGGCTCGGCTTCATTAAGCCTGATGGTTGGGGCAAGCTATCTCATTTAAGCCCTGATGATTTAGCGATTGGTACCATGTTTATTGGTGATGATGCGGCTGCTTTAGATAAAGCGATTAAAGACAGTTTGAAAACCATCAAAGATGGCCCAGTTACCTACACATACCAAGGTGACAAATCGAATCCATATTTTGAAATGGTACGTTCATCGAAAAAGCACAAAGGCACTATTGTTGTTGATGGAGCATTCCTTGAAAGCTATGGCCAATTTATTCTGGATGAGAGTTTGTGGGACTGCTTTAGGCTTTATCACTCTTGGATTGAACCTCTAGTGGTCAATCAATGGATTCTTGAAATGCAGCGGTTTAGCGCAAACCAAGAACGAGGTATCGCGCTACAAACATACCACGATTGTTTAGTTTGGATTGATAGAGACCACGACACTCGCGCGGTACGCAAGCGGGTAGAGCAGTTACGTTCGAATCACTCTGAGATCATCAGTGTTTGGAGTGGAAGCAAGCTACGTAACGAATACCATGTAGACCACTGCTTACCTTTTGCTTATTGGCCGAACAACGATAAATGGAACTTGCTGCCAACATCCAAAACCGAAAACTTAAATAAGCGCGATCGACTGCCTGCGGTTTATCGATTAAACGCATCAAAACAACGTATTTTGGATTGGTGGGAATTGGCGTGGGGAGAGTCAGAAACACTCAGCCAATCATTCTTTACAGAAGCGTCGTTGTCTTTACCGAATATTCCTGCTTCTTGCCAAGACTTTGAGCATGTATTTGAGGCGATGGGATTGCAGATTCGTGGTGTGAAAAGCCGTCTTTGTATTGCAGAGTGGTAACTGGGTATCACTCGAAGTTTTATTATTGTTAAGTGCAGCGATCGTTGGGTTGAAATACTCTCTCATGTTTAGCCAGAGAAGTGAGAGAGTATGATAATTAGCACAATCGGATTCGTAACGGCGGTGGCCCGCATTAGATGTGTTGTTTGAGTCCTATTCAAATGGCAACTTAACCAACATCCATGGTGTTCAAGTTTATGAACGTGATGCAGTATTAGTGCAGCTCCGACAAGATCAAGGCCGTATTGTCACTCAGTGGTTTACCATCCAACCTAGCGAGAACACACAACAAATCTCTCATTGTTTTCAACGTACAGAAAAACGCTGAGTATACTTTTCCAACAACTCCATTTATTGATGTGATGTTTTCTATAAAGCTCATAGATCTATCTCACACTTTTGTGCTTCACAATTGATACTGATATTAAAAAAGTAAGAAATGGATTACAGTTTGGGAAATGTTTTCCAAATGTGGTTGTATCGTGAAAACGGTTTCTAAGCGCTTGTATAAGCTACTAAAAATAACAAAGCTTAAGCACAAAAAAGATAAGGTTTTTTCCTTTTCTAACAGCCTGATACGTAAGAATCAGAAATTCCTGAAAATTTTCTCACCTTCGTCTTTATCCCTTAAGAAAAGTGATGTTTCTCATTCATCTTTTTCGCCCTCTTCTGTCGATGCTCTCGCTTGGGGAAATCGCGTTTCGCCTGAGTTCAAAAGTAAAGTGAACGACATTTCTCAAGAGCTCAATATTGATCCAAACCACTTGATGGCTTGCATGGCGTTTGAAACGGCAGAGACATTTAGCCCGAGCATCAAAAATGGCTCTGGGAGTGGGGCGACAGGGCTAATTCAGTTTATGCCATCAACGGCAGAGGCGCTGGGAACCAGCACTAAGAAACTGGCCAAAATGAGTGCTATTGAGCAGCTCGATTATGTCAAAGCGTACTTTATGCCTTACCGAAATCGTATGGCTTGTTTAGAGGATGTTTATATGGCGATCCTCTATCCGGCGGCAATTGGAAAGCCATCTTCGCATGTATTGTTCAAACAAGGGTCGATCGCCTATCGCCAGAACGCGGGGATCGACCGTAAGAAGACGGGCAGGATTACTTTGGGTGATGTTTCTTACAAGGTGCGACGCAAACTAGAGAAGGGCATGCACCCTAACTTTCACGGCTAATCCTTCCTTTGGCGGAGGATCAGAACGTTGCTCCGCCATCCACTCTCAAATCATGCATGGTGATATGGCCTGATTTGTCACTGAGCAAAAATTCAATCGCGTTAGTGATGTCTTTGGTTTCGGCAATCTTGTTTAACGGAATACCCATGCGATGGGATGCTAAGTTGCCTTGAATCGTTTCTCGCTCGCCATAAGATTCATTCCACATCTGCTCTTGCATTGGCGTTCTGGTCGAGCCGGGGCTAACGATGTTGCAGCGAATGCCATGCTCTGCCAGTTCTAACCCCAAACATTGCATCCACATGTGCAGGCCAGCTTTGGAGGTGCAGTAGGCGGACATCTTCACGCGTGGTGTATCGGCCGCATTGGAACCGACGGCCACGATTGCGCCTTGTTTACTGTGTTTCACCAGCATTTTTGCCAGTTGCTGGGTGAGCAGCATCGTGCCTTTTAAATTGACGTCCAAGGTTTTGTTTAGGGCCTCTAAAGGCATATCTAATACGGATTCAAGATGCAACGTGCCGGCACAAGTGACAATGTAATCGGGGATCAGTTGGTCTTGTTCTAGCTTTCGGCAGGCATTTTGAATAGCAGTGGAATCGGCCAAATCGAAAGGGAGCAATGTGGTTCGCTGTTGTTGATCGCTTGGCAAAGATTGTTGCAGGGCATCGAGTGCCTTTTGGGTCACATCGCAAGCGATAACACGTGCGTTTTGAGCTAATAAGCTTTTGGCACATGCTAGGCCAATCCCTTGTCCAGCACCCGTGACGAGACACAATTTGCTGTCGAATTCTGAGCGGTTTTCACTCATCCCCATCTCCTTTCGCGATACAAATATCAAATCAAAGTTGGATAGATGATAATGATTTTTGTTATCGTTGTCATGGTGATAACAAGGAGGTCATGAAATTGATGAATAAATTAGGCTGGAAAATCAAGCCATTGCTTCTCGCTGTAGGGCTCGTTGGAATGGCAGGGTGTGAGTATTTACCACACTTTGCTGAGGTGGATTTGCCGGAGCAAAAAATCGAACAAGTGGTTGCGCAAGCTAAGCCTGCTGATGCGGCCATTCTTGACGCATTTAAGCAACACAATTTTGTTGGGATAGGTGATTATCACTGGAATGATGCTTTTCTGCGTTACGCCACGGAATTGGTTTCTAGCGAGGCGTTCTCTGACCAAGTGACACACATCGTAGTGGAATTTGGCAACGCGAAATATCAGTCTGTCTTAGATGAATATCTCGCGGGAGGCGATGTCAGTGAAGCGCAGTTGAATCAAGTGTTGCGCGGTTCGATCTATTTTATGGCTTGGATGCCAGACGCGTACATTAATTTCTTCAAAACGATCAGAGTGCGTAACGAAGCATTACCAGAAGGGAAAAAGATTCAGGTGCATTTAGCGGAAGCAGCATTTGATTGGCAAGGTGTCCAAGACGAGAAAGTGTGGAAGCAGGCTGCAAAAAATAAGACCGATCATTTCTATCAAATTGCGGCGGAGCGGATGGCGAAAAAAGAAAAAGCGTTGTTGATTTTTGGCGCTTTTCATCTGGTGAATGCACCGAAAGACTATGTTGCTAAAACGCAGGACAGTGCTTGGCCACTCGCGACGCGTTTGGAGCAAGCGTATCCAGACAGCACGTATTTAATTTGGCCAATGACTGAACCGGAAGTCGTGGAAACTTTTCACAGTGTGCAGGCACCAGCTTTGCTTGAAGTCGCGCAGAGCCCGATCGCGGAGTTAAGGTTTATCGATCTTCTACCAAAAGCACGATACAAGCTTGCGGCGATGGACAAGATGGATGCGCAGGTGGGGGAGTTATTTGATGCGTTTCTTTACCTTGGAGACAACCAACGCACAACGGTATTTCCTCGTGACGTGATGGCAGACCGAGATTGGGTGAATGAGATGCAAAGGCGCGTCGATTTGATTGGTGGCAAGATGCAAGATCGTTTTAACGAAATCCGATCTCAAAGTGACGAAAAGTACGGCTTTAGCGACAACAGCTAAACTCTGCTTTGTTGTGCTGTTAGATTGATGAAAAGAGTGAATGATGGCTGACCCTACAATGGGTTGGCCATTTTTTGTCCACCAATTTTAACGGTGAATTCAACGCTAACTATAAGTAATTATTTGCTTTTTACCGTATTAATACTAAGGAGTTAATTTATAAAATTATAAATAATACGAATGATAATTATTATCAAAAGTATTTGATAAATTAAATCTGTATGTGTAGTCTCACTCTTCAAATGAGAAGGAATCTCATTTGTAACGCTATGTTTAATACAGTTTGAGAGATGATTATGCTTCGTAACTCAATGGGAAGCGGCGCTATGCTCACAGAGTTTCTTAACGCTCATACGGATGATGCTTCGTTCTTCTTTAGCTCACCCACTGTGACGTTGCTTACTCAAGGCATTACCGCAGAATTTACCCAACAAGTCAGATTCTCAGAGTTAGATACTCACATCAGCCAATTACTTGAATCGGCGAAGGAAGAGGGGAATGAGAACCCGATTGCCGTTGGTGTGATCCCATTTTCTGAACACAATCCGGTGCACTTTATTGTCCCAGAGCGTCTCATCACGACGTCACCGATCAGGCCGGATAAAATCTCTGATGTCGATGGCTTTGCCGATTGTCCTCCATCATCCATTCAACCCATTCCAGAACCAAGCGAGTACAAACGCAGTGTCGAACTGGCAGCAAAGCAATGCCAACGAGAAGATGTTGAACTCGACAAAGTAGTGTTATCACGCACCATGCAAGTGGATACGGAAGAAGAGATTGACCGCGCGCGCTTCTTGAAAACCTTACTGAAGCAGAACCCCGGTGGTTACACATTTTCAACCCGCGTTGGTGGCAGTCAGTCTGACGCTTACTTGATGGGATCGAGCCCTGAGCTTCTTGTCTCTCGTAAGGGGCCACATGTTTGTTCTAATCCTTTGGCAGGGTCTCGCCGACGCAGCGAAAATGCTTCAATGAATCAACAGCAAGGCGAGTTGATGATGGAGAGTGCAAAAGATCTTCATGAGCACGCTGTGGTGGTGGATGCCGTCGAAAAAGCGCTACAACCTTGGTGTCATAACTTGTACGTGCCAATGGTGCCGTCAGTGATTGAAACCAAAGCCATGTTGCACTTATCAACTCGAATCGAAGGCACTGTGTCTGATGCCAACACGAGTGTGCTCAAGTTGGCAAGTGCACTCCACCCAACCCCAGCCGTGTGCGGCTATCCTACTGCCCAAGCTTACGATTTCATCAGCAATGTTGAGCCCTTTGACCGAGGTTACTTCACCGGACTTGTCGGTTGGGTCGATGCTCGCGGCAATGGCGAATGGGTAGTGGTTATCCGTTGTGCCGAGGTAGAGAAAAAACGTCTCCGAGTTTATGCCGGAGCAGGCATTGTTGCCGGATCTGAGCCGCAAAGTGAGCTTGAAGAAACGGGTAACAAGATGCGCACTGTGCTTAATGCGTTAGGTATTGAGATCCGTGAAAACATGGAGGTGGTGCAATGAGCCGCCAAGCTATGAAAGCGTCAGGATTTACGCCTTGGCCAGAAGCGCGAGCAGAGCAATATCGTCAAGCCGGTTTTTGGACAGAGCAAACCATTCCACAAATGCTGCAAGCGAGTGCAAACCAATTTCCAGATCAGACAGCGTTAGTCGAAGGTGAACGTCAGTGGACGTATCAATCTCTAGTTGAACAAGTCGATCAGCTTGCTGCAGGATTCCAATCCAACCTAAATCTCAAGTCAGGTGATAAAGCGGTATTGCATTTACCCAATATCGGCGAATTCTATCTGAGTTTCTTCGCGTTACTCAAAATTGGTGTTCAGCCTATTCTGGCACTGCCCGCGCACCGTTACTCGGAGATTCGATACTTTTGTCATTTTACTGAGACAAAAGCGCTGATTACCGCTCCTCAAATGGGTGTCAATACAGCAGAGATTGCTCAGAAAGTTGCGGCTGAACTACCGAGCTTAAAGCATATCGTTTGGGCCGGCGAAACGAGCTTAATGCCTATTGGTGGTCAAGACTTAAAAAGCTTGTTTTTAACGGATGCAGAGCTGAGCGAGAAGCAGGGTGAAGACTTCGCGTTCTTCCAACTATCGGGTGGAACGACGGGAACGCCAAAACTAATCCCTCGCACTCACACCGATTACCTCTACAGCGTTCGCGCCAGTAACGAGGTTTGTCAGTTCTCTGATCAAACTCGGTATCTTTGTATCTTGCCAGCCGCGCACAACTTCCCGCTTAGTTCGCCAGGTGCGTTAGGTTGCTTAATGGCTGGTGGCACAGTGGTTCTCGCGCCGGATGCTACGCCTCAAACCGCGTTTGCATTGATTGAGAAACATCAAATCACTGTAGCGGCTTTAGTCCCACCGTTAGCTTTGTTGTGGCTTGATGAAGTGGGTCGCACTCAGCATGACATTCGTTCGCTGGAAGTTTTGCAAGTGGGCGGGGCGCGCTTTAGTGAAGAGGCCGCAAAACACGTCAAGCCGGAACTTGGTTGTACGTTGCAGCAAGTGTTTGGCATGGCAGAAGGGCTAGTGAACTACACCCGTTTAGATGATCCAGAGTCTGAAATTATTTCTACTCAAGGCCGTCCGATGTCTTCTGCAGACGAGTTGTTAATCCTTGATGAAATGGGTAATGCAGTTCCACAAGGAACAGAAGGCATCTTGTTTGTTCGTGGGCCTTACACCATTCAAGGTTATTACCAAGCGCCAGAACACAATCAACGTTCATTCAACGAGCAGGGCTACTACCGCACTGGCGATATTGTTGTGCTGACAGAACTGGGCAACTTACAGGTGGTTGGGCGCGACAAAGACCAGATCAATCGTGGCGGAGAAAAGATTGCTGCTGAAGAGGTAGAGAACCACTTACTTGCACACGATTCGGTGCACGATGCCGCGGTGATTGCGATTCCCGATGATTACCTTGGTGAGCGCAGTTGTGCAGCCTTGGTTTGCCCAGAACAAAAACCCAAGCCGATTGAAATCAAACGCTTTCTAAGAGGACGCGGGCTTGCCGATTTCAAGATCCCCGATCGAGTGATTTTTGTTGATGTGTTGCCCAAAACGCCAGTTGGCAAAATCAATAAAAACAAACTTCTAGAACTCGTTTAACTGACTCTGCGTCGTCAACAACGTTTTGGCGTGCCGAGCTATTTTTGAATATTTTGGAGAGAAGCCCAATGGCCATTCCATCTATCTCTGGTTATCCGTTATCCAAAGCGATTCCAGAAAACCGCGTTAACTGGTCTGTAGACCCACAACGCGCTGTGTTGTTGATTCATGACATGCAGCAATACTTCCTTAACTTCTACGATGTGGAAAGCGAGCTGATCCAAACGCTGACTCGCAATATTCAAACCATCAAACAGACGTGTATTGATGCCGGTATCCCCGTGGTTTACACCGCGCAGCCCGGTGACCAAAAACAAGAAGATCGCGCGTTGTTGACCGACTTCTGGGGACCTGGTTTAAAAGCGGATGACAGCATTACACGCATCTTTCCTGCACTTGCACCAACCGAGCAAGACATTGTTTACACCAAGTGGCGCTACAGTGCATTCCAGCGCACACCACTCAAAGCCATGATGGATGAAACAGGTCGTGATCAACTGATCATCGTTGGTATTTATGCGCACATTGGCTGCTTGCAAACCGCTGCAGAAGCTTTCATGACCGATATCCAAGCCTTCATGGTGTCTGATGCGGTGGCGGATTTCTCTGAAAGCGACCACGAAATGGCACTCAACTACGTTGCAGGTCGATGTGGTTATGTTCTGGATAAGCAGCAATTGCTTTCTCAAGTCGAGAGCGCCAACGAATTCGCCGCTGGTGATTACAGCATTCCTCAATCTCAACAGCACCTTACCCAGCAATTGGCCGCGCTACTGGAAGTTCCGGTTGATGAAATGACGCCTGATGACAGCTTGCTCGATTTTGGTTTGGATTCGGTGCGCATGATGTCGCTGGTGGGCGATTGGCAACAAGCGGGACTGGATGTGAGTTTTATGGAACTTGCCGCCAAACCCAGTTTGCAAGATTGGTGGCAACTGATCGAGAAGAAGCTGACTTAACAGCCCAAGAGGAAGAGTGACAAAGGAATGGACATGTACGATTTACCTTATACAGCGGAGCAATTGCTGCCGTTGACGGATGCCCAAGCAGGGATTTGGTTTGCCCAACTGCGTGACCCAGAAAACCCAATTTACAAGACAGGCGAATACCTAGTGATTGATGGCAAGGTAGACGAACCTTGCTTTGTTGAAGCCGTAAAAACCGCTATTGATGAAGTTGACTCATTACACGCTAAGTTTGTTACTACCACCGAAGGTCCTCGCATGGTGATTGATAGACAAAACTGGCAAGTAGAACGAGTCGATTTCTCGAATTCTAATGCGCCTCTAGATGCAGCAGTTGAATGGATGAAAGCAGAGCTAAAACAACCGGTTGATTTAGAGCAAGGCCCGTTGTTCATCATGGCTTTACTTAAGCTTTCAGAAGACCAGTTTGTCTGGTTCTTATCACTCCATCACATCGCTATTGATGGCTACAGCATGTCGCTAGTCGCGGGACGTGTGGCACATATCTACGGCCAACTGGCTAAGGGCGAGCACTTCGACAAGATCGAATTTGTCGACCAACAAGCCTTACTGAAGGAAGACGACGACTACAAAGCTTCAAAAAAATACCAAAAAGACCGCGCGTTCTATCTGCAACGTTACGCCGATCACTCAGACACGGTGAATCTCGCAGGCAAACCGACCGTCACGTCTGATCATTTCTTGCGCTTAAAAGGTGCGATGGAAGTGAGTGATTTCCAACGAATGGAATCACTGGCAAAACAGTGTCGTACCCACTGGTATAGTGTGCTTATCGCATCCATTGCCGCTTATGTTCACCGTATGACTCGTTCTAATGAAGTGGTACTTGGTGTGCCGTTGATGGGGCGTTTAGGTTCTGTAGCGATTCAAACCCCAGCAATGCGCGTAAACATTTTGCCTGTGCGCGTGAGCTTTGAACAAGGATTGGATATCAAGACGCTCGTGAAACAGGTTAACCAAGAGTTTTCCTCAGTACGTCGTCATCAGAGCTACCGTTATGAAGAACTGCACCGAGAGCTCAACTTGGTAAAAGACAACCGTAACCTTTTCGGTCCGCTGGTCAACATTATGCCGTTTGAGTATGAGCATAAATTTGGTGAGCTAACGTCAAAGGCGCACAACTTGTCAGCAGGTCCGGTAGATGACATTTCGTTCTACTGTTATGAACTCGGCGGCCAGCTTCATATCGATATGGATGCTAACCCGGAGCTGTATTCCGAGAAAGACATTCACGAGCACCAACAGCGCTTGTTCCACTTTATGAGCGACTTCTTTGCAAGCGCGCAAGCTCAAGACCCATCGTTATGCCAAATCAGTGACGTGAATATTCTTCTCTCCGGGGAAAAAGAAAAGGTCATCGAAACTTGGAATGATACAGCGCACGACGTCCCTGAAACGACGCTAGCGGCACTAATGGCTAGACAGCGAATTCTTACCCCTCATTCACCTGCATTGATTTTTGAAGGTCAAACGCTGAGCTATGAGCAGTTAGCAAAGAAAGTCTACTCGTTGACTAACTGGCTGACAGCTCAAGGCGTTGAATTGGGTGATCGCATTGCGGTGTGTGTGCCAAGAAGCGAAGAGCTAATCGTTGTGCAACAGGCCATTCTGGCAGCAGGCGCGGTTTATGTGCCAATCGATCCAGATTATCCAGAAGGCCGTATCCACTATATGCTGGCGTCTTCTGTACCTAAGTTCGTCTTTTCTACCACGGCACTGCAAGACAAGTTGCCAGAAGATGTTGAGGTGAAGATCGTTGATGATGAAACGCTGCCTACCATTTACAAAGTCGTGGAGCCGTTACCACCTCAAGTACAGCCAGAGCCTCACTCTCCGGCTTATATGATTTACACCTCTGGCTCCACTGGTAAACCAAAAGGGGTTGTGGTTACCCATGACGCTATCGTCAACCGACTGTTGTGGATGCATGACCAATACCCAATTGATGGAAAAGACCGCGTCTTGCAGAAAACGCCAGCAGGCTTTGATGTGTCTGTGTGGGAGTTCTTCTGGCCGATGATCGTAGGTTCTTGTTTAGTGGTTGCCAAACCAGATGGGCATAAAGATCCAATTTATCTACAAGATCTTATCCAACGCGAGAAGATCACCACGCTGCACTTTGTTCCGTCTATGCTGCAAATATTTGTTCAGCAAGCAGACGCCAATTTGTGCCAGAGTTTGCGCCAAGTTTTCTGTAGTGGTGAAGCACTGCCTATTGAGTTAGTGAACCACTATTACCAAGAATTCAACGCTCCGCTACATAACTTGTATGGCCCAACAGAAGCCGCCGTGGATGTGACTTACTGGCCGAGTGAAGCCAATACCGAAGGTAACTCGATACCTATCGGTCGTCCGGTATGGAACACACAAATCTATATTCTTGATGATGCGCTTAACCCAGTACCACCGGGTGTGGTAGGGCACCTATACATTGCGGGTCGACAGTTAGCACAAGGCTACCACGGGCAAGAAGCGCTAACGGCAGAGCGCTTTATCGACAATCCATTTGGTCCGCAAGGCAGTCGTATGTATCTATCGGGTGATTTGGCTCGTTGGCGCGAAGATGGGGCGATTGAATACTGCGGTCGAAGCGATTTTCAGGTCAAGATCCGAGGCTTCCGTATTGAACTGGAAGAGATCGAGAACGCCTTAGCCAACCATCCAAGTGTTGCCCAAGTTGCCGTACTGGCTCAGGAATACAGTGATGGCGACAAGCGTCTGGTCGCTTACGTTGCCGCAGAGGATGCAGAGCAGGGTATTGATAGTAACGCTCTACAAAAATACCTTGCAGAACCACTGCCAGAGTACATGGTGCCGAGTTACTTTGTTGAGCTTGAAACCTTCCCGCTAACGCCGAACGGCAAGTTGGATCGTAATGCGCTGCCTAAGCCTGATTTATCTGGCCAAGTCGGTACGAAAGGGCCAAGCAACTTGGTGGAAGAGCGCTTATGTAAGCTGTTCTGCCAGTTGCTGGAACTGCCTGCCGTTGGTGTAGAAGACAACTTCTTTGAACTCGGTGGCCACTCATTGTTAGCTGCTCAGTTGATTGCGCATGTGAAAGAGAGCATGGGTGTTGAACTGTCACTGGCCGCAGTGTTTGAGTCGCCAACCGTTTCTGGCATTGCTGCCAAGTTAAACGGCAGTGAGAGTGATGATGCACTGAGCATTCTGTTACCGCTGCGCAAGCGTGAAGGTAAAGCGGCGATCTTCTGTGTTCACCCTGCTGGTGGTCTAAGTTGGTGTTATGCGGCGCTGACGCCAATCATCCCATCCAATGTTCCGCTCTATGGTGTGCAGGCTCGTAATCTTGGCGACCCTTCTACACCACTGCCGAAGAGCATGAAAGAAATGGCAGAAGACTACGTGGCTGCCATTCGTGAAGAGCAACCCTTCGGTCCTTACCATCTTCTAGGTTGGTCGATTGGCGGCATGATTGTTCACTTGATGGCGGGCATCTTACAAGAGCAAGGCCAAGAAGTAGGTCTAGTGACGCTGCTGGATTCTTACCCTGCTGAGCAATGGCAAACCATCCATCCACCGGGAGAAGAGCAAGCGCTCGGTGCACTTATACGTATGGCTGGTGTTGAGTTTGATGAAGCTGCGCATTCAAGCATCACCAAGCCAGAGGTGATCGATATCCTGCAAGATGCGGGTTCGTCCATGGCGCACCTGAGTACCGAGACCATTACGGCTATGATCGAGGTTGTGATCAACAACAACCAGCGTGTGCGCGATGCTGTGGATTACCAATACCAAGGTGACGTGTTGTTCTTCAATGCAGAGAAGCCGCCGGAAGAGGCCTTCCTTGACCGCAATGGTTGGTTCAAATACATGGATGGCGATCTCAAAGTAGTGGATGTGGCCTGTATTCACCGCGACATGATGCGCCCGGATATGCTTCGTCTGATTGGCACTCACATGGTTGAAGAGTTAAGAGAGAGATTCGATGTTTGATTCATCCACTCAAGCTAAATCGAACACTCAGTTGGAGGGGATGATTTCCCCTCTGACTTTCCTTAAAACCAAGCTGGCCTCTGGCTGCGTTGTAGCGATTGGTGAGGCGCATTGGTACGCCGAGCTGTTCGAACAAATGACCAACACTCTGCTCAATCCAGAGTTAGACGGAGTCTTCTCCCACTTATTCATTGAGTTTGGCAATGCGAAGCATCAGGCATTACTCAACAATTATTTGATGGGGGAAGCGGTGACCGACGCTGAGTTGGCCGCTGTCTGGCTGGATTCTGTTGCGTTCCCAGCTTGGATGCATCCTTGTTACGGTGATTTCTTCAAACGGTTAAGAGTGGCGAACGCACAACGTAAAGTCCCGATCAAAGTCGTGTTGACGGAGCGTTCTTTCCACTGGCAAGACATTACCCATGCCGGAGAGTTGGTCAAGCTCAATGCACAGCGTGATCAAGCGTTAGTCGAAGGGGTCGAAAAGCAGTTTGCTAAGAACGAGCAGGGAGTTGTGGTTTTAGTTGGTGCGAGACACATCCTAAAGCGGTCTCCTACGTTAGGTTTTATGTCTAAACACAAGACATTTGGTGACATGGCGAAACAGAAGTTCGCAGATCGCTACGTGTCCGTGTGGCCCCACATTTTACCGACTGACCTCGATGAGACGGAGCATGGAATCTATGTCACCACTCAACCGCAACTGAGTAAAAAATCGTTCCTTGATTTGATTCCTAAGAAGCCACCAGTCAATCCTTACGCATTTATCTCACTGGATAAACTGGTGGATGCTTATTGGTATTTAGGACCACAAAGCCGTCAGCTCGATGCACAAGGTGTGAGTGTGCCGCAAATGTGGAAATCACGCTTGGAACAGCGACTGCCGCTGGTCAACGAGCGGCAGCAGATGGTGATCAAAAAGGTCATCGAACAAAAAACATAAAAAGATTCATCAGGAAAAGTAGCACAGCGAGAAAACGTACTGCTGGTCAAAGCAGTAGTAACCATGAAACCCGAGATTCGGTAATTTTTCGCGTAATGCGGCTTGGTTGCGGCCAATCAGCTCAAAACGAAATTGCCCCGAATATTCGGTCGCTGGCTCTAACGTAATTTGTGCATCAAGAAAGTCGAAGTACATCTGAACAAAAGGATAGCAACACTTAAAAAGGCTTTCTTTGATGCTGAAGATAAGCGTATCGGGGATGTTGCTCGTGCTTGCAAGCAATTGTTGCTCATCACGGGTGTAGACCGTTGAAAAAAGGTGAGTGGCAAGCGGCTTGTTGGTTTCAATATCGATGCCCAAGCTCGCGATGTTGCTTCTTAGCGCGCAAGCCGCAAGGCAAATGTTATCCGTGTGACTGATGCTACCACTGATGGTCGCGGGAAATAGAGGCTCTCTGGCATTGCCAGACAAAATCGGCACATTCGCATCATTGCTGGTTGATGGGATGAGTTTCTTGATCGCGGAGCGGGCAGCATGGCGACCTGCTCTGAATTCTTGTTGGCGTTTCGTTACCGCCTTTTGGATGAGTTTTTCTTCCTCGGGAAAGCCGTTTTGGCAATACATGTCCGCAGTGGCTTTCACGATGTAAACCTTTGGACTTAGACCTTCTAAGTGAAGACAGACAGGGGGAAGGGAATTACCTAGCTCTTTGTTTTTCAATGGCGTCACTTTGCAATGAGTTGCAGTTCAAAAATATAACTTAGCTCAAAATTGAATGTTAATGCGAATAATAATAATTGTTATTTATATATTCATTCTTTACAGTTTGCGAGCTCAAATTATTTATAAAATAGATATAAGGAAATGCAGTGAAAAGTTTAGTTAACAAGCCCACGTTTATGCCCTCTGTGCTGACAGGTGCACTTTTGACAGCGCTTAGCGGTCAGGCAATTGCAGACGACAAAGAAGAAGTCGTAGCAATGGAGCGCATGGTGGTAACCGCGTCTCTTACTCAACACTCGGAGTTGACTGCACCCGCATCGGTGTCGGTCATTACCGCAGAAGATATTGCGAAGATGCCAGTAAAAGACATCTCAGAAGCGGTACGTAGTGCGACGGGTGTCAGTGTATTGAGCAGCACCGCTTATGGCCGTAACACCATTCGTATTCGTGGTCTGGATTCTAAGCACACCTTGGTTCTCATTAATGGTCGCCGTATCAACTCTCAAGATGCGCTGATCCGAGGTAACGATTTCGATCTATCGAGTATTCCTCTTACCGCGATTCAACGTATTGAAGTCGTGCGTGGCCCGGTATCGTCTCTGTATGGTTCAGAAGCGATGGGTGGCGTGGTGAACGTGATTCTGAAGTCACCAACCGAAGAGCTATCCGGCTCGGTTGGCCTTGAATACGAAAGCATTCTTGAAGGTGATGGCGGTGATGGTTTGAAAGGTCACGCCTACGCAAGTGGCACGCTGACGGAAAATGTCGAAGGCAGCATCATTGTTGAAAGCTCTGCGCGTGACCCTTGGCGTACCGACACTAACCCAGATTTCGATGCATTAGAGCAGAAAGACACCACCAATGTTTTTGGTGAGCTTGCTTGGCAACTGACAGAAGAACAACGTCTGATCGCGGATGTGATTTACACCAACGATGAGCGTGAAGCGGATTGGGTTCACCCTCGTTCAGGCCCACAAACGAACACTCAAGACTCAACTCGTTGGAATTACGGCCTGACTCATGAAGGTGCTTGGGATACGGTTGATTCACAAGTGCGTCTATACGGCGAAAACATGCAGCTGGATGACGCAAGTACGGCGTATACCAACGGCGCAGCAGACGTTGAGCTACAAAATAACACACTTGATTTTAAACTTTCTGGTTTGTGGCGTGACTCGCACGAGTGGGTATTCGGTGGTGAATACCGTACATCAGAACTTAAAAACAGTCGTGACGTGCCTTCTGGCGACATCGATAACTACCAAGGTGCGGTGTTCGTTCAAGGGGAGTTTGACCTAGATAAGTTGGCGTTGACACTGGGTGGTCGTCAAGACTTCCATGAAGTGTATGGTAGCCACTTCAGCCCACGTGCTTACGCGGTTTACAGCTTTACTGATGAGTTTGTCTTGAAAGGCGGTGCTGGTGGCGGTTTCCGTGCTCCGGGCATGATGGAAAGCAGTGACCAAGTTCGCGTGATCAGCTGTGGTAACCGTTGTTGGTTAACCGGTAATGATGATTTGAAACCGGAAGAGTCAGAAAGCTACGAAGCTGGCCTCGCGTACGAATCGACGTCTATGGGCTTGGGTTTGATGTACTACTACACAGACTTGAAGAACAAGATCGAACGTGACCTAACTCAGGTTGTTGGTATGGATGGCCCAATGCCTATCTTCACTTACCAAAACATCGGTAAAGCAGAAATTAAAGGTATTGAGCTAGAAGGTTGGTACGATATTACCGATAGCATCAATCTAAAAGGTAACTACACCTACACAGATGCAAAAGACAAGAGCACGGGTGATACGCTAACGCAAACTCCAGAGCATTTGGCGAATCTTGATGTTAACTGGGAAGTGTTTGATTCATTCACCACCTTTGCTCGCGTAAACTACATTGGCGAACAGGTGATCACGAACCAAAGCCGTGAAAACGTAACAGTCGATGGTTACACGCTAGTCGGTCTGGGTGTGGCTTATGACTTCCAACAGCTAAACCTGAAAGCGGGTTTGAACAATATCTTTGATGTTGAATTGGATGACGAAGACGATTACTACGGATACTCAGAGAAAGGTCGCAGCGCTTACGTAAGTGCAACGTACCTGTTCTAACTGAGCTCTTAAATGTAATGAGTTAAAAATAGCCTCCGTATAGAGGCTATTTTTTCGTTTCTAGCGAATGACCTCTAGCACTCGGCTTCGAGTGCAGTGGCCATTTCGGTTACTTTGACCTGAACGATACGATTGCTCTTCACATGTAGTATTTCGAATCGCCAATGCTGATACTCAACAGTTTCGCCTTGAGTTGGCACCCGTCCGATTAACCACGTCAAAAAGCCGTTTAAGGTTTGAAAACCTTCGCTCTCTTCGCCTTCAATGGTGTTGAGTTCAAGTTTGTATTTCAGCTCGTTAAGCGGGATAAGCGCATCCATCAACCAACTGTTATCTTTTTGCTTTTTCGCCCAGACATGCTGAGGAGCCATACCTAATTCACCAGCGATGGATTTGAGTAAATCGTGGTGTGTCACCAAGCCTTGTACATCACCATATTCATCGACAATGAAGACCATCTCAGTGCTGGTTTGCTGCATGTAATTGAGCAGCGGTAAGCCTTTCATCGACTCTGGTACAAAGCGTGAACGTTTGAGCAACTTGGCCAAGCGAGAAATCGACAGCTCGTCATATTCATCCAACAAGACCTTGGAAGAAATCGTACCGATGATGTTATCCAGCCCGCCTTTACACACTGGCCAAACGGAATGCTGCGTTTGGCGCAAGTTTCTGAGCGTTTCTTCAAGGGGTAAATCGAGGTCGAGGTAATGCATATCGCAGCGAGGCGTCATCAGCGAAAGCGCAAGGCGATCATTAAGGTGCAGTAAATTACGAATCATCAGCTGTTCTTGCGGTTCGATAGCACCGCATTCAGACCCTTCGCTCATCACGGCAAAAATGTCTTCCTCTGTGACGACTTCCCCTGTGTTGTTCTGACGCAATAGCTTGAGTAAAGCATCGGTCGATAAGGTCAGCAGTAGAACAAACGGCGTGGTCAGTTTGGCTAACCAATGAATAGGGTAGGCAACGATAACGGCAATGCGCTCGGCATTATTTTGAGCAAAGCGTTTTGGAACCAATTCGCCTATCACAATGGCGAAGTAGGTGATGACGACAACGACAATCGCGGTGGCGAGTGCGGTGGCAACTTCGCGCTCAATACCTTGAGTCACGAGCCAGTGTTCAAACGGAACCGAAAGCGTAGCTTCACCAAAGATACCGCTAAGGATACCGATCACTGTGATGCCGATTTGAATAGTTGAGAGGAATTGCGTGGGATTGTTTTTCAGTTGTAGAGCGAGGCGGGCAGAAGCGCTGTGTTCGGCAAACTTTTTCAGTCGGCCGCTTTTGGCGGTGACTAACGCAATCTCAGACATAGCAAACACGCCATTGAGAGCGATTAATCCAACCAGTAATAAAATGTCCATGAAGTTTTCCAGTGATGCACACGCTAGCAGCATAACGAGCTTTGCAGGAGAGAAACGTGAAGTGGCGAATAATTCATCACGCTGTAACAATGAAATGCGTGATGAAAAGGATAGAATTTGATTATCGAACCCGCTGTTGCTTGCGCGATGATTGATTCTGTTACTTAGGGCGGATTCTGATACACTACGCGCCCATTTCTTCGTTGAGACGTTTCTATGCCATTTTCTAAGCTTGGTTTAAGCGCTCCTATCACAGATGCTGTGAAGGCGCTGGGTTATGAAAAACCGACTTCTATCCAACAAAAAGCCATTCCAATTGTTCTGCGTGGTAGCAACCTAATTGCCGCAGCACAAACCGGTACGGGTAAAACTGCCAGCTTTGTATTGCCAATCTTAGAAAAACTGAGCCAAGGTGAAACGCAACGTAAAAAGCGTGCACGTGCGATCATCCTAACGCCAACACGCGAGCTTGCACTTCAAGTACACCAAAGCATTGAAGCTTACGGTAAGAACTTGCCTTTGCGTTCAATGGCGATGTTTGGTGGTGTGGATTACGCACCGCAAAAACAAGCGTTGATCGAAGGTGTCGACATTGTGGTGAGCACACCAGGACGTTTGATTGACCTATACGGCCAACGCGCGATCCATTTTGATGAAGTAGAAATGCTGGTTCTGGACGAAGCCGACAAAATGTTGGATATGGGCTTCATCGATTCAATCGATAAGATCGTCGATTGCATGCCAGAAGACATTCAAAGCTTGTTGTTCTCTGCAACGCTATCTAACCCAGTGCGTGATTTGGCGAAGAACGCGATTGTCGATCCTGAAGAAATTTCGATCGCGAAACACAGTGCATCGAAATCAAACATCAAGCAGTGGATCACTACAGTCGATAAAGACATGAAGTCTTCACTATTAAGCCACATGCTGAACGAGAACGACTGGTCACAAGTGTTGGTCTTCATCGAAACCAAGCACGGCGCAGCGAAGCTGGTTACTCAGTTAGAGAAGCGCGGCATTGTGGCAGAAGCGTTCCACAGTGGTCGTAACCAACGCGTTCGCCAAGAACTGATTGAACAGTTTAAAGCGGGTGAAATCCAATATTTGGTTGCCACGGGTGTTGCGGCACGCGGTATCGATATCGACAACTTGCCAGTAGTTATCAACTACGATTTGCCGTTCCCAGCAGATGAATATGTACACCGCATTGGCCGTACTGGCCGTGCTGGCGCGCAGGGTGAAGCGATCTCATTGGTATCGAAAGATGACTTCAAAAACCTATGCATGATTGAAAGCCGTCTTGGTCATTTGTTAGAGCGTGTAGAGATTGAAGGTTTCGCACCAAGAAAACCAGTGCCAATTTCTATCTTGAACTACGTGCCGAAGAACAAGCGTAAACCGCAAGATCAGCGTCCTCGTCATGACGCCGGTGATAAGCGCAACGCGAAGTAATTACGTGTGAACCCTGACGTATAAACTTGAATAAAAAAGAAGCCGCATTTGAATGCGGCTTCTTTGTTTTTCGCTTTAGTATTTAGTGCAGTTCAGTTTAACTCGCCTTAGCTTTGGCTAAACGTTGCTGAACATATTGAGGCTCAGTGCGCATGCCCATCACCAAGCTCACACACATCACTAATAGAATGATGGTGAAAGGTAAGCCGGTTGAAATTGTACCTGCTTGCAGAGCTTGAATCGCTTCTGTCCCGCCAATCCAGAGTAGAACCGCTGCAATTGCACCTTCTACGCTTGCCCAGAAAATACGTTGTGGAACGGGTGCATCGACTTTACCGCCAGCGGTAATACTATCAACAACCAGTGATGCTGAATCTGAAGACGTGATAAAGAACACCATGATCAAAACGATAGAGATAACCGACAGCACAGTGCTCATTGGCATCGCTTCGTATGCGTAGAACAGAGACAGCGTAATGTCCGTTAGGCCGTTTGTGCCAAGCTCACCGACTTTATTCATGACTTGCTCAATCGCGATGCCGCCAAATGCTGACATCCAAATCAGAGTAATAGTGGTTGGAATCAAGATAACTGCGGTAATGAACTCGCGAACGGTACGACCTTTAGATACGCGCGCAATAAACATACCGACACATGGTGACCATGAAATCCACCATGCCCAGTAGAATACCGTCCAGCCGTGCATCCAAGCTTCGTCTTCACGACCGTAAGGGTTACTCAGTGGAAGAATGTTTTCTACGTATCCCATCAATGTGGTTGGGATCGTGCTCAACGCTGCGGCAAGGCCAGCCAGAATCACGAACACAAGCAGAGCAAATGCAACAGTGAGGTTGATGTTACTCAATACCTTCACGCCGCCATCAATTCCGCGCACAACAGAGAAAATTGCCAGAGTGGTTACGAAGGCAATGACCGCCAACTGCATACCCAAGCCACTTTCGATACCAAATACATGGCCTAAACCACTTGCTGCTTGCTGTGCACCCAGACCAAGAGAAGTCGCAAGGCCGAACAAGGTTGCTAGTACGGCCAACACATCGATCACGTGACCAAACCAACCCCAAGTGCGATCGCCTAAAATAGGGTAGAACACAGAGCGAATAGACAGCGGCAAACCTTTGTTAAAGGCGAAGAAGGCCATAGAAAGTGCAACTACTGCGTAAATTGCCCAAGGGTGTAGACCCCAGTGGAACATGGTTGCGCCTAACGCGACTTGTTTGGCTTCTTCGGTAAATGGCGTTACACCAAGTGGCGTTTCATACCAACCAGTGAAGTAGGCTACTGGTTCTGCGACGCCCCAAAACATCAAACCGATACCCATGCCCGCGGCAAACAACATCGCAATCCACGAGATGTTCGAGTGCTCAGGTTTGGCATCTTCACCGCCAATACGGATCTTACCAAAAGGAGAAAAAACAAGGCCGATACAGAAGATCAGAAAGATATTGCCAGCCCACATGAAGAGATCATCAAAAGAACCGATGATCTGCCATTTGACGCCATCAAGAGCGGCTTTTGCTGTGGCAGGATCGACTAAAAGAAGTGCGATTAAAAAAACGATGATCAGACCCGCGCTAGTACCAAAAACAGGGTTGTGAACATCAAATCCCCATTTCTGTACGTTGTCTTGGCCGACCGTATAGTCAGTATTCTCGATACTGTACTTATCCTTAGTTGTAGACATCATCCCTCTCAAACTACTTAGAGTACAAACTAATTTGTCGGCGCGCACTATAACAAAACTCAGATTAAATGGCTAATTTGCTGATTAATAGATCAGTAATGTCAGTTTTTATGCATATAAAAAGCAAAGAACACGAAATAATTTTTGGTGTGGATAAGCAAGCTGTACAAATCATTTGTCAAAAAAATGCATCGATAAATTTGTCTATAGGTGAAGTGTGAAGTCCGTGGCTATTCTTTTGATTTAATTGCCAATAATCAGGAAAACTTGAGAGATGTGTCTTACGCTTTACACAGATCGTACGCGAAGGTTTGAGTTAGGGTTTTGTCAATTTTTTGTCGTCTTGTTTGCAGATGATGAGGAATAGGCGCAGACTTTCGCGCCTGCTATTCAACGCATAAATGAGGCACGAATGAAAACTGGTGATAAGCAATTTGCTGTAATTGGCTTGGGTCGTTTTGGCTTAGCCGTTTGTAAAGAACTGCAGGATTCCGGTTCACAAGTTTTGGCGGTAGACGTTAATGAAGACCGTGTGAAAGAAGCGGCAGGATTTGTTAGCCAAGCCATCGTGGCGAACTGTACTCAAGAAGATACGGTAGCTGAATTAAAACTCGACGATTATGACATGGTCATGATCGCCATTGGTGCCGATGTGAATGCCAGCATCCTCGCAACGCTGATCGCAAAAGAGGCGGGTGTGAAATCGGTTTGGGTAAAAGCGAACGATCGCTTCCAAGCCCGAGTGCTGCAAAAAATCGGTGCAGACCACATCATCATGCCTGAGCGTGATATGGGTATTCGTGTTGCACGTAAGATGCTCGATAAACGTGTTCTTGAGTTTCACCCACTAGGCAGCGGCTTAGCGATGACAGAGTTTGTTATCGGCTCTCGTTGGATGGGAAAAACCTTGGGCGATTTGGCTTTGTGTAAAGTCGAAGGCGTACAGGTGCTTGGCTTTAAGCGCGGCCCGGAAATC
The DNA here is from genome assembly GCF_905175355.1 of Vibrio sp. B1ASS3. Lineage (NCBI taxonomy): Bacteria > Pseudomonadati > Pseudomonadota > Gammaproteobacteria > Vibrionales > Vibrionaceae > Vibrio > Vibrio sp. B1ASS3. Next base: position 2,946,701 of record NZ_HG992742.1, on the reverse strand, counting down.
ACTAAAGCACCTGATCTCAATTCAACGCTAGAAATCGGCGACCTCATCATTGTCGTTGGTCCTCAAGACAAACTTGCGAGCAAGTTGAAATCACTATGAAGCAATTTCATCAGAGAGGCGTTTTTTACGTCCCAGATGGCAAACGAGATAAAGCGAAAGGCGGTGAGCCGCGCATTATATTGCTGAGCTTTCTCGGTGTGTTATTGCCTTCTGCTGTACTGCTTACTTTGCCTGTATTTTCTGTTACTGGCTTATCACTGACGGATGCGTTGTTTACTGCAACGTCTGCCATCAGTGTGACGGGGCTTGGCGTGGTCGATACGGGCCAACACTTCACATTGGCGGGTAAAATCCTGTTGATGTTTTTGATGCAAGTCGGTGGGTTAGGGCAAATGACCCTTTCAGCCGTTTTGCTGTACATGTTTGGTGTGCGGTTAAGTCTGCGCCAACAAGCACTCGCGAAGGATGCATTAGGCCAAGATCGCCAAGTGAACTTGCGTAAACTGGTGAAGAAAATTGTCATCTTCGCCCTGATTGCAGAGGCAATTGGCTTTATCTTCCTATCGTTCCGTTGGGTTCCTGAAATGGGTTGGCAAACAGGTATGTTCTATGCGCTGTTCCACTCTATCTCAGCCTTCAACAACGCGGGTTTTGCGCTCTTCTCCGATAGCATGATGAGTTTTGTGAATGATCCAGTGGTTATCTTTACACTAGCGGGCTTGTTCATCTTCGGCGGTTTGGGTTTTACGGTCATCGGTGATTTATGGTTGCATTGGCGCAGAGGTTTCCACTTCTTGCACCTGCACACCAAAATCATGCTGATTGCCACACCTGCATTGCTCGCTGTGGGCACAATCATGTTCTGGCTATTGGAAAGACATAATCCGAATACGATGGAGTCTCTACCAGTTGCAGGGCAGTGGCTCGCCGCCTTCTTCCAATCAGCGAGTGCGCGTACAGCGGGTTTCAATAGTGTCGATTTGGCACAGTTCACTCAACCAGCGTTACTCGTGATGATTGTATTGATGCTTATCGGTGCGGGTTCTACCTCAACCGGTGGTGGTATTAAGGTTTCGACCTTTGCTGTGGCATTCATGGCAACGTGGGCATTCTTGCGTCAGAAGAAACATGTGGTGATCTTCAAACGCACTGTGAATTGGCAGACGGTGACTAAATCGTTGGCGATCATTGTGGTCAGTGGCGCTATCTTAACGACCGCGATGTTCTTACTGATGATCACTGAGAAAGCGGCCTTTGATAAGGTGATGTTTGAAACCATCTCTGCTTTTGCAACTGTAGGCTTGACTGCGGGTCTGACGGCAGAACTGTCTGAGCCGGGTAAATACATCATGATTGTGGTGATGATCATCGGACGTATCGGGCCTTTGACGTTGGCGTATATGCTAGCGCGTCCTGAACCAACGTTGATCAAGTACCCAGAAGACAATGTCTTAACTGGCTAATAATAGATCTATTATCAGCAAACGATTACGCGAGTATGACGGTTAAACCGCTGCTCGCGTTTTTTATAAATACATCAGCAAAATGAGAATAATTTCGATTTATTTGCGATCGCAGTATTTCAATCTTTAACGATTTCTGTACTATCCCATAGTTCTTTCATATACAACTTGTTGTTTTTATTTTCAGCCCTAAACCACCTACTTCAGTAGGTGGTTATCATCCGTTTCGGCTTTGCCTGTAAAACTACTCATGCTAAATGCGTCTTTGATTTTTCCAGAAGTCAAAGAGGACAAATAACATGAGTAGATACAATCAAGCTTCCCACGTATTTTGGCGATGTCAATACCATATAGTGTGGACTCCAAAGTATCGATTTAGGATCTTGAAGAACAATATAGGTAAAGAAGTTTATCGATGTATTTATGTTTACTGTAATCAACTTGGATGTGAAGTAGTAGAGTTAAACATACAAGTTGACCACGTGCATTTAGTAGTAAAGATTCCACCAAAGCTATCGATATCCAAGTTGATGGGGGTATTGAAAGGCAAAATAGCCTTAAAGCTATTTAGTAAGTTCCCTCATCTTAGGAAGAACAGGCTTTGGGGTAATCACTTTTGGCAAAGAGGCTATTTTGTCGATAGTGTTGGAATCAATGAAGAAATCATACGCCGATATGTAAGACATCAAGAGAAGCAAGAGCGAGTAGAGCAGCACCAGTTGGCGTTGGATTAAACAAAGGCCCCCTTTTAGGGGGCTCACACAAAGCCACCTTCTTTAGAAGGTGGTAATTTACTTGCGTATGGAATGCGTAATCGCGCATCGAACTCATGGAGCCGTAGTTTGAAGTTCAAGACTCTAGCACTCACCATGCTGGCCACTGTCATCTCTGGTCAAAGCATGGCAACCACACCCCCTTCTCCTGTTTGGCAACCCGTTACCCTCAGCGATGGAACATCCAGTGATATTATTTTACGCGGAACCGCTGCATTTCACTGGCATGAAGACAAGCAAGGCAATGCCCTGATCAAAAAAGATGGACATTGGTTCTTTGCCGAGATTAAACGTGAATCCGATTCTCCAATTTTGGTTTCAACGGGTGTAGAGAAAACACAATCAACGTCAGCACCAGAAGCTTCACAGCTTCGTCCGAGTGTGTTGGTTAAGCCTGCTTTGTCTTCGTTGAGAACGATTGAGCCAAGAGCGCGTGCAAACCTGATGCGTCAACAAGCCCAAGGTTACCGAGCAATGAGCTCGTCAGGCGTGACAGAGCAACCTCTGTTGGTGGTTGAAGTCTCTTTCAATGACCAGAGAATGGTGCATGATTTTCAACAGCTTGTATTTGGCGAGAACCGCCAAAGTGTCGTGGATTTCTACGATAAAAACTCAAAAGGTCAGTACCGAGTTGTGCCAGCAAACGAGAACTACGGTACGACAAATGATGGTGTGATTAGCGTTACTGTGAATCAAAACCACCCGGACTGTAACAGTAATAGTCGTGGTGACGCGTGTGACGTAAAAACCAACGCAGTTTTTGCCGAGGCATATCAAAAGCTCGATCAATACATCAACTTGGCGCAATACGACACGAACAACAGCGGTAGTGTTGATCCAACAGAGCTGTCAGTGATGTTTATTTTTGCAGGTGGTGATTTAGCCGCTAACCAAGTCGATCGTCCTTCTATTTGGCCGCATAAGTTTTCCCATGATGACGTGACGATTGATGGCACTGTCATCAGAGACTACTGCGTATTTGCTGATTTTCAGCTAACGCACCAATCGACACTGGGTGTGATAGTGCACGAGCTTGGCCACTTAATGCTGGGACTACCTGACTTGTATTCATACAGTGGCTCAGGCTCTATTGGCGAATGGGGTGTCATGGGCGGCGGTTCATGGGCAATGAAGCCTGGTGATAGCTACGCGGGTGATACGCCTGTAAACATGAGTGCTTGGAGCAAACATGCGGCTGGCTTTGTTGTTCCTCAGGTGGCTCATGGTAACGAACCTTTTTCATCGATCAAAAATGGCGAAGTGAAGCTGGTTTATCTCGACCCATATTTAAAAGAGCACGGCCCTCGAGTTTATCTTGAGAACCGAACTTATTCTGGTTACGACCGAGCGCTTGCTGGCGAAGGTATGTTGGTTACATCTGTCAACATCATGAACCGCTTCAATGACACGGGCGAGATGCAAGTTCAAATCATGCAGGCAGATGGCTATGGTGAGCTAGAAAGCCGTTGGGGAACCAGTGAGAGTGGTGACTTGTATCCGAACGGAGGCATGTTCATTACAGACAGCACTAATCCGGGTTTTTATGACATTGCTGGTTTCAATACTGATGTAGCCATTTTGAACTTTGTAAGTAATGCCACCGATGCGGCTTTCTCTTTAGAGATGCCAAGCGAGCCAAATAAATCGGCATGGAAGAACTCATTTTCCCGTGGTTTTATCTACCCGGGCTCTGATGATGCATTAGCGATTACTGTCGACCTTGGCGTTGACTCAGAACTGGATGGTTTACAGCTATTTGCTTCAACCAATATTTGGAGCAATACGATGAGCTACAAAGTATGGCGTTTCCCTGCGCCTGCATTTGAAAATTACCGTTTGTCGTTACAAGAAAGCGACGCTCAATTGCTGCAAGAGGGGACGTTCGATTCGGCTTCACGCATTATCTTTGATCAGCCAAGTCAGTTAAGTGCGGGTAAACACCTTCTTCTCGTTGAAATTGAGGGCGGTATCTTCGAAACCAACTTCAACTTTGACAGTGAGCTAGCGACGGAGATTTCACCTCTGCCAACCATGTGGGCTGGCAGTAGCAGTGATATTTACTCTTCTGGCTTATCACGACAAGGGTTCTCTTTTGTTCCTTTCGCGGCACTGTTTGATATCGATGCCAGCAGCATTGTTGAAGCAAAATCGGATGCGATTGAAACCGACAAGAACGTGGCTGCCGAGCTTAACCTGATGTCCAACGACTTTATCGCACCAGGCTATCAGTTTAGCGTTGAGTACACGCAAAAACCGACACATGGCACCATCAATGATGATCAATATGTGCCTAAAACTAACTTCGTAGGCAGTGATAGCTTCCAGTATCGTTTGGTGTCTTCGGATGGCTCTCTCTCGTCTCAACCTGTTACGGTTCAAGTGACGGTGAATGGACAAAACGACGCACCAACCGCAAGTGTGGAAGCTGACACGAGCAGCATGAGTACCAATGGCCAAGGAAGCCTGTCTGCGGCATCAAGCACTGACCCTGATGGTGATGCGCTTGAATACGCTTGGCAGCAAACCGCAGGTACGGATGCGACGCTTTCTGACGCAAACACCGCAGAGGCGAGCTTTACGGTTGCACAGGGCACCAAAGCTGGTGAGGTTCTGACATTCCAAGTCACGGTCAAAGACCCAAGCGGTTTGTCTTCAACCGCTAATGTGGACGTCGAAGTGGTCAATACCGCCCCAATCACCACTCAAGATGTGGCAAGCGTGGAGGAAGGGAAGAGCATCACCATTGATGTATTATCGAATGATTATGACTTCAACAACGACTCTCTAACACTTCAGTCGGTGAACAATCCATCTGGCGTGGGTACTGCCAGTGTGGTTAACGGCAAGGTTCTTTACCAAGCCCCTGAAGAGGGTGTGACAAATGTACAACTGCAGTACACCGTGTCTGACGGTAATGGTGGCACTGCGACAGGGTCAGTGAATGTCTCGGTGGTTGCTTCAGTTAACAGTGTGAGCTTCGAAAGCTCTGATAGCGGCGGTAGTGTCTCTTACTGGGCGCTCATGTTATTGGCACTGTTAGGTTGGCGTCGTCGCGCTTAAGCTTTAATTTCTAATATTGTTAAGCCACTCATTTGAGTGGCTTTTTCTTTGGCTTATTCAAACCTCAATAATTCACCCATTAATCTTTTTGTTATGAGATGAGTTTCACTTTTATTTTTGTACGCTTTGTGCTTTTGAGGCGTAGTCTATGGCTAAATCATTTATAAAAAGTAAGGATATTTTTATGTCTGATAATTCGTTTTCTGTTGCTGCTATTTGCCAAGAGGCAGTGGGCATGGTCAGGGCAAACTTACTCGCGATTGTAATAGCGTGTATTCCTTTGATCGTGGTTCACACGATATTTATTACTCAATACCAAGGAGCCTTGGTTCAAGGATCGCAAGAACCTGACTTTTCGAACGTTGGTGCCGGCTTCTTTGTGACGACGTTCCTGCTGTATCCACTGGTCGCGGCAATGGCGGTAGTACGCATCCATCGTATCTACCTTGCACATGAGTACATGCATTCTGCTCTAGATGTGATGCGATTATCGATGCGCGAGCTGCGCTTTATTGGTTGGTGGATTTTGTTTGGTTTGTCGATGATGTTTACATTGGCGCTTCCTATATTCATCGTCACCTTTTTGTATGCGGCAGAAGGTGGAGAAGCGAGTGAGTTAACTTTCACTATCATTACCCTACTTGCCAGTATCCCAGGTCATTGGATCCTTTCGCGTTGGTCGTTAGTTTTGCCAGCGACGGCGCTAGATCGTGAACCTAGAAGCCTTGGCGACGCATGGAGACAAAGTAAGCCTTATAACAAGCAGATATTTGTCTTGATGGGGCTCATTCCTCTGATAGTTGGCGCTGTTAACCAGTTCATTTTTGCCGAGTTTAATCACATATTGGCATTTGTTGTGTCTGGCGTGATCTTCGGTATTTTTGGTGCTTACCAAATAGCACTTTTGTCTTTAAGCTACCGAACGATTCTGAACATTGAGCGCGCTAAATTCAAAGGTGTGCCTGACTCTCAAAGCGATGCTTATGAGTTTCGTGGTTAATTGAAACTCATACTTGCCCCATGATTACCGATGGTTCTTGGGGCATGCTTCCAACTTCTTTTCCTCTCCTAGTAACCCAAACTTCTTCGTGAATCGTAAATACCCATGAATAATTCGTGGCTGAAGGTGACCTTGCAAACAGCTTATACTGTTGGTTAGGAAGTCGTTTATTAAGGAACTGCTATGTCCGTTTGGGAAGGTGTGAATTTTACCCATCGATTCAGTGAACTGCCGTCGGCATTTTTTACCTATGTTACGCCGCAGCTTTTAGATAACACTCGCTGGGTGGTGTGGAATGGTGAGTTCGCGCAGCAATTTGGTTTACCAGCAATCGAAAACGAAGAGTTGTTGAATGTGTTTGCCGGACAAAAAGAATTTACGCCATTTGCTCCTCTGGCAATGAAGTACGCGGGTCATCAATTTGGTGTGTACAACCCGGACTTGGGTGACGGTCGTGGCTTGTTGCTCGCTGAAATGCAGCACCAAGATGGCACTTGGTTCGACATTCACCTCAAAGGGGTCGGTCTTACACCTTATTCTCGAATGGGCGATGGTCGAGCGGTATTGCGTTCTACGATACGCGAATATCTGTGCAGTGAAGCCATGGCAGGGCTTGGCATTCCCACTACCAGAGCGTTGGGTATGATGGACAGTGATACACCCGTTTACCGCGAGAAGATGGAATACGGCGCACTACTGATTCGTGTTGCAGAAACCCACATCCGTTTTGGTCACTTTGAGCACTTTTTCTACACCAACCAACTTGCGGAGCAAAAGCTGCTCGCTGACAAAGTGATCGAGTGGCATTTCCCTGAGTGCTCCCAAGCGGAAAAGCCATACGCAGCCATGTTTGAGTCTGTTGTGGAGAAAACCGCAGAGATGATCGCGTACTGGCAAGCTTATGGTTTTGCCCATGGCGTAATGAATACTGACAACATGTCGATTCTGGGGCAAACCTTTGATTACGGGCCGTTTGGCTTCCTCGATGACTACGATCCTAATTACATCTGCAACCACTCGGATTACCAAGGCCGTTATGCTTTTGAACAGCAGCCACGCATTGCATTGTGGAATCTCTCTGCTTTGGCGCACTCCTTGTCGCCTCTTGTACAGAGAGAAGATCTTGAGGCTGTACTAGGGAAATTTGAACTGCGTCTGAGTCAAAAATTCAGTGAACTAATGCGCGCCAAACTCGGTCTTCATACCAAAGTGGACGAAGACGGCCGCTTGTTCGAAGCCATGTTTGAGCTGTTGAACCAAAATAAAGCTGACTACACTCGCTTCTTCCGTGAGTTGTCTAACCTTGATGTTAAGTCGCCTCAATCGGTGATTGATTTGTTTATTGATCGCGAAGCGGCAAGTGCATGGGTAGACTTATATCTCGCTCGCTGTGAATTAGAAGTGGACGAGTACGGTGAGCGCGTATCAGCAGAAACTCGTTGTGAAAAGATGCGTCGAACGAATCCGAAATACATCCTACGTAACTACCTAGCTCAACTTGCCATCGATAAGGCAGAGGAAGGGGACTTCAGTGAGGTAAACCGACTGGCTGAGCTATTAAAGCGCCCGTATGATGAACAACCCGAGTTTGATGATTACGCCAAGTTGCCTCCTGAGTGGGGCAAGAAGATGGAAATCAGCTGCTCTTCCTAATGTGTCATTTTCCACCCATCTCGTTGGTTCGTGTGGGTGGATTTGACCCCTTATCTTCACCCATGATTTCTCATTGTTATTTAAGTGGTTGACTAATAAAGAATAACTAACTTGGTCTGCAACTTGCTCTTTGTTGAACATCCGTACCCATTACCCACTACCGATTTAGGTACTCATGGAAAGGATGGGATGTGATTCAACAAGGAGAATAATAATGTTTAAGCCTCTAACCCTATTGTCTGTTTCTGCTCTGGCTATCACTAGCTTTAACGCTGCCGCAAACTGTGACCCTGGTGAAACCGTGATCAAGTTCAGTCACGTAACCAACACAGATAAGCATCCAAAAGGCATTGCAGCTTCGTTACTGGAAAAGCGTGTGAACGAAGAGATGAATGGCAAAGTCTGTATGCAGGTTTTCCCTAACTCGACACTGTACGATGACAACAAGGTGCTTGAAGCGCTACTTAATGGTGATGTTCAACTCGCTGCCCCTTCTCTTTCAAAGTTTGAGAAATTCACCAAGAAGTACCGCATCTTTGACCTTCCTTTCCTATTCGAGGATGTGGCGGCTGTTGACCGTTTCCAAAACTCGGAATCAGGTGAAAAGCTTAAAAATGCAATGAAACGACGTGGTCTGCAGGGCTTGGCTTTCTGGCATAACGGTATGAAGCAAATGTCTGCCAACAAGCCATTGATGGTGCCAAGTGATGCAGAAGGATTGAAGTTCCGTGTACAAGCTTCAGACGTATTGGTTGCTCAGTTCGAACAGCTTGGCGCAAACCCACAAAAGATGTCTTTCAAAGAAGTGTACGGTGGTCTTCAAACTAAGGTTATCGATGGCCAAGAAAATACGTGGTCGAACATTTACGGTAAGAAATTCTTCGAGGTACAAGATGGCATTACCGAAACCAACCACGGCATTCTGGACTACCTCGTGGTGACATCGAACGACTTCTGGAAAAACCTGCCAGACGACCAGCGTGAACAGCTTAATACCATCATTCAAGAAGTGACGGCTCAACGTAACGCTGAGTCAACCCAAGTGAACCTAGCAAACAAGAACAACATCATCGAAGCAGGTGGTGTGGTGCGTACTCTAACGCCAGAACAACGCCAAGAGTGGGTAACTGCACTGCAACCTGTATGGAAGAAGTTCGAGAAAGACATTGGTTCAGACCTTATCGATGCAGCACTCGCATCCAACCAATAATCCGCTCGCCCAAGCTCTTTGGGTGAACAAGTAAAAATACAAAGCACTACGATTGGCCCTCATGTACTCATTCATGGGGAAGAGGGCCCTTTTCTCCCAATAATGACGTGATGTAATTATGGAACAGACTTTTTTTGCCAAGGCAGGGCGAATCACCGACGCCATTGAAGAGACGTTAATTGCGTTCTTTCTTGGCGCGATGACATTGCTGACGTTTGCCAATGTGATTTTTCGCTATGTCTTCAACGACAATATTCTTTGGGCGCTGGAACTGACGGTGTTCATGTTCGCATGGATGGTGTTGGTCGGCGCATCTTACGGTGTGAAGAAGCATTTTCACATCGGTGTCGATGTCATCATCAATATGGTGTCGGAGCCGAAACGAAAAATCCTCGCACTGCTCGCAGCCGCTGGTTGCCTAGCGTTTTCTATTCTGCTTTTGGTCGGCTCCTGGAATTACTGGTATCCGTTTGTCACCGAGCGAGCGTGGTATGAGACCGATGATATTCCGATGCCAGAGATGTTTCAGTTTCTCGCCGACTGGCTCAATGAAGGTGAGCGCTATGAGAAGCTGCCTCGGTTCATTCCTTACTTTGCTTTGCCCCTTGGTATGGCGCTACTCACTTTCCGTTTTGTGCAAATCACTTGGCAGATCGCAACAGGCAAACTGGATCGCTTGATTGCAGGCCATGAAGCAGAGGAAGAGTTAGAAGCGCTAAAAGAAGAACTTAGTGATGCCGCAGATGCGATTCCGAATGGTTCTTCATCATCAGATCGCAAGGAGCAATAAATCATGGATATTCTGTTTTTATTCTTGATGGTGATTGGCTTCATGCTGATCGGTGTGCCAATTGCTGTCTCGCTGGGCCTTTCCAGTATTCTTTTCTTACTAATGCACTCGGATGCGTCTTTGGCTTCCGTTGCCCAAACACTGTTTAACGCGTTTGCTGGCCATTACACTTTGTTAGCGATTCCTTTCTTTATTTTGGCCTCAAGCTTTATGTCTACCGGCGGTGTTGCCAAGCGCATTATCCGCTTTGCAATTGCTATTGTCGGCTGGTTCCGCGGCGGTTTAGCCATGGCATCGGTCGTGGCATGTATGATGTTTGCTGCGCTATCGGGGTCGTCTCCTGCAACGGTAGTGGCGATTGGTAGCATCGTTATCGCTGGTATGATCAAGAATGGTTACTCGAAAGAGTTTGCGGCGGGTGTTATCTGTAATGCAGGCACGCTGGGCATTTTGATCCCACCTTCGATCGTGATGGTGGTGTATGCCGCCGCAACGGATGTGTCGGTTGGGCGTATGTTCCTTGGTGGCGTCATTCCGGGCTTGCTTGCGGGTGTGATGTTGATGATCGCGATTTACATTGCCGCGAGAATCAAGAACCTGCCAAAACAACCTTTTGTCGGTTGGAAAGAAACCTTCGATGCCGCCAAAGACGCAAGCTGGGGTTTATTGCTGGTGGTTATCATCCTTGGTGGTATCTACGGCGGTATCTTCACGCCAACAGAAGCTGCTGCGGTAGCGGCGGTGTATTCATTCTTCATCGCCAACTTTGTCTACAAAGACATGGGGCCATTTGCTGACAAGCAGAATACAAAGCCTGCATTGGTTAAGATCTTCCAAACTTTTGTTCATAAAGATACCAAGCATACACTGTATGAAGCAGGCAAGCTGACCATCATGTTGCTGTTCATTATTGCTAATGCCTTGATTCTTAAACACGTGCTTACCGAAGAACACATCCCGCAAATGATCACCGAATCTATGCTATCAGCGGGGCTTGGGCCGATTACCTTCTTAATTGTGGTTAACGTGTTGCTGCTGATTGGCGGTCAGTTTATGGAACCGTCTGGCTTGCTCATCATCGTCGCGCCGTTGGTGTTCCCAATCGCGATTGCACTGGGTATTGACCCGATCCACCTTGGCATCATGATGGTGGTGAACATGGAGATAGGCATGATAACGCCACCTGTAGGGCTAAACTTGTTTGTGACCGCAGGGGTAGCGAAGATGTCGATGATGAATGTGGTGAAAGCGGCACTGCCATGGGTGGCGGTGATGTTCCTCTTCCTCATTATCGTAACGTACGTGCCTTGGGTATCCACTTGGCTGCCAACGACGTTGATGGGACCAGAAATCATCACTAAGTAACGAAATAGAAAGTAAACCTAATTCGCTGTTGATGAAAACCAAAGAGGTGTGATTAGTCACACCTCTTCGTCTATTGATTTGTAGGTTGGTCTGCGCGGGTCAGGCTTCACTCTACGCTCGTAACCATGCCACTTCTTTTTGTTCTTACGCCGGTCTTCTCCCGAACGCCTCTCTTCTTGATAATGCCCATCGATCATCACGGTATCGGTGATAACGGGGATTCTAATTTTCTCTGTCATATCCGTATGAACCATCAATCCGTTGTTACAAAAAGTATGATTCAAGTTGGATATAACGACAAACCGTAAACGACGTTTTATTTATATAGATCCTTATCTATCTGATAGCGTTGCATTTTGTCGTACAGGGTTTTTCGAGGCACATTCAATTGTTCCATGGTTTGTTTGATACTGCCGCTGTTCTCCAGTAATGCACTTTCTATCGCGGCTTTTTCAAATTCTGCCACTTGTTCAGCAAGGCTAGATGAAGATGGTGAGGTCGAGGCGGTATCTCCCAATTGGATTAATTTGCCCAGTAGGACAAACCGTTCAGCCGCATTTCGTAATTCGCGCACGTTACCCGGCCAATCATGCGCCATTAATTGAGTCAAATCTTGTGAGGAGAGGCTGGGAGAGGTTTTTCCGTAACGAGATGCGGCAACCAATAAAAAGTGATGGAACAGCGCAGGAATATCCTCTTTGCGCTGGCGCATTGGAGGTAGATCGAGCGTGACCACATTAAGGCGATAATAGAGATCCTGACGAAATGCTCCTTCCTCTGCGGCTTGTTTTAAGTCGACCTTAGTTGCGGCAATGACGCGAATATCCAACGGCAGCAATTCGTTGGAGCCGACACGCTCAATCACTCTTTCTTGAAGCACCCGTAGCAAACGGATTTGTGCCTGAATCGGCATAGATTCGATTTCATCCAAAAACAGTGTGCCGCCCTGAGCAAATTCAAACTTACCAATTCGGCGACTTTCTGCTCCAGTAAATGCACCTTTCTCGTGCCCGTACAACTCGCTCTCAATCAGATTTTCTGGTACGGCGCCGCAGTTTACGGCGACAAAGTTATGGTTGCGACGAGCGCTTTGCTCATGCAATGAACGGGCAATCAGCTCTTTACCTGTGCCCGTTTCTCCAAACAGCAATATATCCGCATCGGTATCGGCAATGTGAGTGATAGTTTCACGCAGCATTTGGATACTTGCGGTTTCGCCAATGATTCGCGGGCCAAGGGTTTTACTGGCTTTGAGTGACTGGCGCAGTTTTTCATTTTCATTGGTTAGCTTGCGCTTCTCGATTGCCCGTTTAACGGTTTCCACCAAATGTTCTGGCGCAAAAGGTTTCTCAATAAAGTCGTAAGCGCCTTGATGGAGGGCTTGCACTGCCATAGAAATATCACCATGTCCGGTGATCATGATGACGGGTAGGTGTGAATCGCGCTGAGTGAGTGTGGTCAGCAAATCCATACCAGAAATGCCCGGCAAACAGATATCGGTTACCACGACGCCAACTTCTTCGCCTTGCTGCATCGCAATTAAAGCCGATTCTGCATCCGGGAAAAACTTGGCATTGATATCCGCCAGTTCAAAGGTTTGCTCGATGGCGAGTCTGAGATCGGTTTCGTCGTCAATAAAAAACACCTGACACATGGTCTCATCCTTCTGGTTGTGCGGCGATTGGTGAAACAATAGGTAAGCAGAGTGAGAATCGAGCACCGCCTTGTTCTCGATTCTGAGCGCTTAATTTGCCGTTCATTCCGGCTAAGATTTGTTGTGAGATAGAAAGCCCCAACCCCAAGCCGTTTTGTTTGTTGGTGAGGAAAGGTTCACACAGTTCTGAAAGGGTAAAATCGCCAAGTCCTGTGCCGTTGTCATCCACATGAATCCAGACGAGTTTGGCCTCGCTGTCTTGCTCTACAGAGAGCACAACTTGTTTGTCGTCACGCTCCTTAAGCGCCTCTATCGCATTGGTGAGTAAGTTTACTAACACTTGTTCTAACTGGATGGTATTGATCTGCACTTCTACATCCTGCTCCAGCAAATTCGTATCCAAGGTTACGCGAGCTGATTTCAGTGCTGGTTTCATCAACTCTTTTACTGAAGCGATAATCGGCAATAGGTGAGTGTGTACCAATTCATTGCCACTGGTTTTCTTGGCAAAAGAACGCAACTGCTGGCTGATGTTCGCCATCCGGTCGGTAAGGGCAGAAATGCGAGTGAGGTTGTCCTCGACACGTTCGAATTTTTCTTTTTCTAGGAACAACTTACCGTTCTCAGCGAAGCTGCGAATGGCTGCTAATGGGTTGTTGAGTTCATGACTGATGCTGGCTGACATTTGTCCCAACACCGCCAGTTTCGCTGCTTGCACCAATTCATCTTGGGTTAGACGAAGGGTTTGTTCGGTTTCAATTCGTTGAGCAATCTCTGCTTGTAACTCGGCCGTTCGAGCCATCACTTGATATTCCAGCTTTTGATTGGCTTCTTGTTGAATACGTTCAAGTTGAAGGTGACGCTGTTGGCGGTGATAGATAAGTTGACCAACCAAAAACAACACAGTGAAGACAAGCGTCAAGACGAGCAAATAGCCCATCGTTATCCAAACCACGGACTGCTTTGGAGACAATACTCGAATCGTGAGTTTGAGATCTTTCAAAGGAAGAGAAGAGATCACTAAGGTGCCTTTGTTGTATGGGTAGCCTTGCTTCGCCTCTGTGTGGGTTAACCCCATGTCGCCAACAAAACCTAGAGATTCAATCGTGGTATCTAAATACTGGCGACTTGCCCAAACTTCAGCAGCTTTTGGTTCATCGAGTGGCTGTAAGCTTTTGAAAAGCCAATCACTACGACTGCTCATAAAAATAATGCCGTTTGGGTCACTCGCAACAAAGATGCTTTTCGGCTGCTGCCAATTGTCTTCTATCTTGCTTAAATCCATTTTGACTACAACGACGCCTAAAACGCCTCCTGCATACACAAGAGGATAGGAGTAGTAGTAGCCACGTTTTCCTGAGGTAGAACCCAGTGCATAGTATTCCGCTCGCTGACCAATAATCGCCTGTTTGAAGTAAGGACGGAAAGCGAAGTTGCGGCCAATAAACGAACGCTCTTTACGCCAGTTACTGGCTGCGATCGTTGTGCCCCATTTGTCGATTAAATAAGTGTCCGCCGCAGCAATAACATCATTGACGGACTCCAAGTACCGATTAGTGATTTCTCGCTGTGCGCTGTTGTTCGGATTGAGCAGCGCTTCAACTAACGGTTCGTCTTTTGAAAGCAGGTGAGGGATGTGGGCGTACTTGTCTAACTTGTTTTGAATATGGCTAGAAAAACGTTCCAATTGGGATTGGTGTTTATCGAGCAAGGACTGGTAGCTGGCATTCCAAACCCAATGTCCGCCGGCGAACGCGCAAAGGAAATAGAAGGCGAAAAAAATCAGTAGAATACGGTTTCTTTGCGACATCCTTACGCTCCTTGCTACCTTCCCTTTTACCACATAAGAAAATGTTAATGGTTTGTAGGAATGAATAGGGATTTAGTTTCCAACTCTGTGGAGTAAAACAAGAGCAAGATCTCTTTTTAGGCTTTTCAATAAAAAAAGCTGTCGATTCTCTTGAAAAAGTCGCTATTGTCCCCATTCTAGATATGCTGGCAGCGTTGAAGCGGTATTTAAATCGCATTTTTCGCTATTTTTTGAGTCGGTATTCGAGAATTTAGCGCAGACAATGTCCACATAGTGGCTATTGGCTCGACAGGGTTGCGACAGATCGCTAGAATGTCGCGTCTAAAAATTCTGTCCTGAGGCTAATAGGAGATACCTTTGGTGATGACGCCGAAGATATCACTGATTAGTCCGGTGTTGAGATTCAACATCGATACTCGATTTTAAATTAGGTGTTCGGACAGGACACTACACAAGGATGAAGCGTGAACTCACAGAGTCTCGCTCATACGCTCGGGAAGACCGGGCCACTTTAGAGGTTTATATATAATGCAAGTTACTGTTGAAACGCTAGAAGGCCTAGAGCGCCGTCTAAACATTACTGTTCCAGCTGCAAACATCGAAGACGCTGTAACAGCTGAACTACGCAACATCGCTAAAAACCGTCGTTTCGATGGTTTCCGTAAGGGTAAAGTGCCTCTAAAAATGGTTGCTAAGATGTACGGCAAAGCAGTACGTCAAGACGTTCTTGGTGAAGTTATGCAACGTCACTTCATCGAAGCGATCGTAAAAGAGAAAATCAACCCAGCTGGCGCACCAACTTTCGCTCCAGTTGAAAACAACGAAGGCGCAGATCTAGTATTCACTGCAACTTTCGAAGTTTACCCAGAAGTTGAACTAAAAGGCCTAGAAAGCATCACTGTTGAAAAACCAACAACAGAAGTTAACGATGCAGACGTAGAAGAGATGATCGAAACTCTACGTAAGCAACAAGCTACTTGGGCAGAAGTTGAAGAAGCTGCAGAAGCTGGTAAGCGCGTGAGCATCGACTTCGTTGGTTCTATCGACGGTGAAGAGTTCGAAGGCGGTAAAGCTGAGAACTTCCCACTAGAAATGGGCGCTGGTCGCATGATCCCAGGTTTCGAAGACGGTATCGAAGGTAAAACTAAAGGTATGGAATTCGAAATCGACGTAAACTTCCCAGAAGATTACCACGCTGAAAACCTAAAAGGTAAAGCAGCTAAGTTCGCAATCAAAGTGAACAAAGTTGAAGCTCGTGAACTACCAGAACTAAACGACGAGTTCGTTTCTAAGTTCGGTGTTGCTGAAGGTGGCGTTGAAGCACTTAAAGCTGAAGTTCGTAAGAACATGGAGCGCGAACTTAAGCAAGCTGTTAAGAACCGCATCAAAGAGCAAGCTATCGACGGTCTAGTTGAGCAAAACGAAATCGACGTACCAGCTGCACTTATCGACCAAGAAATCCAAGTTCTTCGTCAACAAGCTTCTCAACGCTTCGGTGGCAACCCAGAAGCAGCTGCACAGCTTCCACGTGAACTGTTCGAAGAGCAAGCTAAACGTCGCGTTGTAGTTGGTCTTCTTCTAGGTGAAGTAATCAAGTCTGAAGAGCTAAAAGCTGACGACGAGAAAGTTAAAGCGCTAATCGAAGAGATGGCAACAGCTTACGAAGATCCATCAGAAGTTATTGCTTACTACGAGCAAAACGAGCAAATGATGAACAACATGCGTAACGTTGCTCTAGAAGAGCAAGCAATCGACGCGATCATCGCTAAAGCACAGGTTACTGAGAAAGAAGTAAGCTTCAACGAGCTACTTAACCAACAACCTGCTGCTTAATAAGCAATATCTTGCGTAGAAGGTTGACTTAACGTCGACTATTCTGCTAACAATGGTCCGTATGATACACATCATCCGGGCCATTTATTTTAGGGACATAAGAATATGAGCTACCAAGAAAAAAATGCAATGTCGCCAATTATTGACGCGCTAGTGCCAATGGTGGTTGAACAAACTTCCCGCGGCGAACGCTCTTACGACATTTACTCACGCTTGCTTAAAGAGCGCGTGATCTTTTTAACCGGTCAAGTGGAAGACCACATGGCAAACCTTGTCGTGGCTCAGCTACTTTTCCTAGAATCTGAAAATCCAGATAAAGATATTTTCCTATACATCAACTCACCAGGCGGCAGCGTAACAGCAGGTATGTCTATTTACGACACCATGCAGTTCATCAAGCCAAATGTGAGCACAGTATGTATGGGTCAAGCTTGCTCAATGGGTGCGTTCCTGCTTGCAGGTGGTGCGCCGGGTAAGCGTTACGTTCTGCCTAACTCACGTGTGATGATCCACCAACCACTTGGTGGCTTCCAAGGTCAGGCTTCTGATATCCAAATCCATGCTCAGGAAATCCTGACCATCAAGCAGAAGCTAAACAACCTATTGGCAGAGCATACAGGCCAGCCTCTTGAAGTGATTGAACGCGATACTGATCGTGATAACTTCATGTCGGCAGATCAGGCTGTAGAATACGGTATTGTGGATGCAGTGTTGAGCCACCGCGGCGAGTAATTTAGCCAGCGCATTTTGGCTAAATTTGATATACACTCATTCATAAAGAGTAAAGGCTAAGAGGTTAGCGAATGACAGATAAAAGCAAAGAAAGCGGCAGCGGCAAATTGCTGTACTGCTCTTTCTGTGGCAAAAGTCAGCACGAAGTTCGCAAGCTAATCGCAGGTCCGTCAGTTTACATTTGCGACGAGTGTGTCGACTTATGTAACGATATCATTCGCGAAGAAATCAAGGATGTTCTCCCTAAGAAAGAATCTGAAGCGTTACCAACGCCAAAACAGATCCGTGAACACCTTGATGACTATGTGATCGGACAAGATTACGCGAAAAAAGTGCTCGCAGTTGCGGTATATAACCACTACAAGCGTTTACGCAATGGTGATACAACGAGCGAAGGTGTGGAGCTTGGTAAGAGTAACATCCTTCTAATTGGTCCAACGGGTAGTGGTAAAACTCTGCTTGCTGAGACGCTAGCTCGATTCTTGGATGTACCATTTACAATGGCCGACGCTACCACACTAACCGAAGCTGGTTACGTAGGTGAAGACGTTGAAAACATCATCCAGAAGCTTCTGCAAAAATGTGATTACGATGTAGCGAAGGCTGAACGCGGCATTGTATACATTGACGAAATTGACAAGATTTCTCGTAAAGCTGAAAACCCATCTATTACGCGTGACGTATCTGGTGAAGGTGTTCAGCAGGCGCTACTAAAACTTATCGAAGGTACGGTTGCATCGGTTCCACCACAAGGTGGTCGTAAGCATCCACAGCAAGAATTCCTACAAGTGGACACGTCTAAGATCCTGTTCATCTGTGGTGGTGCATTTGCTGGCCTAGATAAAGTGATTGAACAGCGTGTAGCGACAGGCACAGGTATTGGTTTTGGCGCAGAAGTGCGCTCTAAGAACGAAACCAAAACAGTCGGTGAACTATTTACTCAGGTGGAGCCTGAAGATCTAGTGAAATACGGCCTGATCCCTGAGTTTATCGGTCGTCTACCAGTAACAACAACACTGACTGAGCTTGATGAAGAAGCGCTAATTCAGATCCTATGTGAACCGAAGAACGCACTGACCAAGCAATACGCAGCATTGTTCGAACTAGAAGACGCTGAACTTGAGTTCCGTGAAGACGCGCTACGTGCTATCGCTAAGAAAGCAATGGAGCGTAAAACGGGTGCTCGTGGTCTACGCTCAATCTTAGAAAGCGTTCTGCTAGAAACCATGTATGAACTACCATCAGCGACGGACGTAAGTAAAGTCGTGATTGATGAATCAGTGATTAACGGTGAATCAGAACCATTGCTCATTTACAGCAACGCCGACAATCAGGCTGCTGGAGCAGAGTAAATTCAGCCATGAATAGAAAGGAGGTAAGTAATTACCTCCTTTTTTTATTTCTCTTATTGAATCCAAATAATTAGACCCCATATACTGCCTTAAGTAATACGTTAAACGTGAAAGCGGAAGAGAGAATTATATGAACTTGGAACGTTCCGAGCGTATCGAGATCCCGGTATTACCTCTACGTGACGTAGTGGTCTACCCACACATGGTTATTCCATTGTTTGTTGGTCGTGAAAAATCGATTAGCTGTCTAGAAACAGCGATGGAAACAAACAAACAAGTTCTGCTTGTGGCACAAAAGCAAGCGGACACTGATGAGCCGACGGTTGACGACCTATTTGAAGTAGGTACAGTTGCAACCATCCTCCAACTTCTTAAGCTACCTGACGGCACGGTTAAAGTGCTGGTTGAAGGTCAGCAACGCGCGAAGATCAACCACTTTAAAGAAAGCGAATTCTTCCTTGCTGAGGCAGAGTTTGTGGTAACGCCTGAACTTGAAGAGCGTGAGCAAGAAGTGATTGTTCGCAGCGCGATCAACCAATTTGAAGGCTTCATCAAGCTAAACAAAAAGATCCCGCCAGAAGTGCTAACTTCGCTTAGCGGTATTGACGAAGCAGCGCGCCTAGCAGATACCATTGCAGCGCACATGCCTCTTAAGCTTGTAGACAAACAACAAGTACTTGAAATAATTGATGTAACTGAGCGTCTAGAGTTCCTGATGGGCCAGATGGAATCAGAGATCGATCTTCTTCAAGTTGAGAAACGCATCCGCGGTCGTGTTAAGAAGCAGATGGAAAAATCTCAGCGCGAGTACTACCTGAATGAGCAAATGAAAGCGATTCAGAAAGAACTTGGCGAGATGGAAGATGCGCCTGACGAATTCGAGACACTGAAGCAAAAGATTGAAGAATCTAAAATGCCTCAGGACGCGCGTGAAAAGACAGAGCAAGAGCTGCAAAAGCTTAAGATGATGTCTCCAATGTCTGCAGAAGCGACAGTGGTACGCAGCTACATCGATTGGATGGTAAGCGTGCCTTGGAACAAGCGTTCTAAAGTTAAGAAGAATCTTGCGAAAGCAGAAGAGATTCTGAACGAAGACCACTACGGCCTAGAGCGCGTTAAAGAACGTATTCTTGAGTACTTGGCGGTACAAAACCGTATCAACAAACTGAAAGGTCCAATCCTTTGTCTTGTTGGTCCTCCTGGTGTTGGTAAAACATCGCTAGGTCGCTCTATTGCAGCGGCAACGGGTCGTAAGTACACGCGCATGGCACTGGGTGGTGTACGTGATGAGGCTGAAATCCGCGGTCACCGTCGTACATACATTGGTTCGCTACCAGGCAAACTTATTCAGAAGATGTCGAAAGTAGGCGTGAAAAACCCACTGTTCCTTCTGGATGAAATCGACAAGATGTCTTCAGACATGCGTGGCGATCCATCTTCAGCACTATTGGAAGTTCTAGACCCAGAACAAAACAACGCGTTTAACGACCATTACCTAGAGGTAGATTACGATCTATCTGACGTTATGTTCGTTGCGACGTCTAACTCGATGGATATTCCTGGTCCTCTACTAGACCGTATGGAAGTGATTCGTCTGTCTGGTTACACAGAAGACGAGAAACTAAACATCGCAAAACGTCACCTTGTTGATAAACAAGTTAAGCGTAATGGTCTGAAGCCAAACGAAATTACCATCGAAGATTCTGCAATCATCGGCATTATCCGTTATTACACGCGTGAAGCGGGTGTACGTAGCCTAGAGCGCGAGATTTCTAAGATCTGTCGTAAAGCAGTGAAAAACATCCTGCTGGATACGAGCTTGAAGTCAGTGACAGTTACGATGGAAAACCTAAAAGAATACTTAGGTGTTCAACGTCATGATTTCGGTAAAGCGGATGACAGTAACCGTATCGGTCAAGTAACTGGCCTAGCTTGGACACAAGTGGGTGGTGACCTTCTTACGATCGAAACGGAAGCGATGCCAGGTAAAGGTAAGCTAACGCAAACCGGTTCTCTTGGCGACGTTATGAAAGAGTCTATCCAAGCTGCAATGACGGTTGTTCGTTCACGTGCCGAGAAACTGGGTATCAACTCAGACTTCTACGAGAAACGTGATATCCACGTACACGTACCTGAAGGTGCGACACCAAAAGATGGCCCAAGTGCGGGTATCGCAATGTGTACAGCACTGGTTTCTAGCTTGACGGGTAACCCTGTAAAAGCAGAAGTGGGTATGACAGGTGAGATCACGCTACGTGGTGAAGTTCTACCTATCGGCGGTCTAAAAGAGAAGTTACTTGCGGCACACCGTGGTGGCATCAAAACCGTACTGATTCCGAAGGACAACGAGCGTGATTTGGAAGAGATTCCAGAAAATGTTATCGCGGATCTGCAGGTTATCCCAGTACAGTGGATCGACGAAGTTCTTAAAGTTGCACTAGAGCGAGACCCGACAGGCGTTGAGTTTGAGTCTCAAAAATAGTGATGTGCAGCAAAAATAAGTAAAACTTTACGCTGATAGGCCTAAAAAGGCTTGTCAGCGTTTTTTTTGGAGGCTAAGTTAAGTTCGATAGCTTCCAGCCCTTGAAGAATAAGGGGTGGAGCATATTTTCTTAATTATGGAACGAACGTCATCACAAAAATAATCACAGATGACACAAAGGGGAAATCACAGTGAATAAAACTCAACTAGTAGAACAAATCGCAGAAAACGCAGACATCTCTAAAGCATCAGCTGGTCGCGCTCTAGACGCATTCATCGAAGCAGTAAGTGGTACGCTTCAGTCTGGTGACCAAGTTGCTCTTGTTGGCTTCGGTACGTTCAGCGTACGTACTCGTGCAGCACGCACAGGTCGTAACCCAAAAACTGGTGAAGAAATCCAAATCGCAGAAGCTAAAGTACCTTCTTTCAAAGCTGGTAAAGCTCTAAAAGACGCTTGTAACTAATTCTTTGTGTCACCGATACAAAGCTAGTTCTGCTGACGGCCATTGCATAACTTTTGCTCAAATAGTCAAATTTGAACAAAAATTTACAAACTAAGAGCCGAACTTTTTTAAATTATGCGCATCCTACTGATGCGCATTTCTTTTTCTGATATTATCGCGACATTACATTTTCTATTAGAAGCAGTCGGCTTCAATTGTGGAGAGCAGTTAAATTATGATGGATCGACTACGCGAAGGCGTGAACAGCATCGCGGTCAAAATTATCCTTGGACTTATCATCCTATCTTTCGTATTTGCAGGTGTAGGTAGCTACATCGTTGGTGGCAACAACAACTCAGCAGCGAAAGTAGGTAACACCGAGATTGCTCGTGGTGAGTTCGAGATGGCATACCAAAATGAGCGCAACCGCATGCAAGCTCAATTGGGTGATTACTTCTCTCAAATGCTGGCTGACCCTGCATACGTTGAATCTTTCCGCAAATCTGTTCTAGATCGCATGATCAACGACGTGCTGCTTGACCAACAAGCAGAAGCGCTTGGTCTACGCATTAGCGATGCACAAGTACGTAGCATGATTCTAGACATGCCTCAGTTCCAATCTAACGGTCAATTTGATCAAGACATTTACCAAGCGTCTCTGCGTCGTGCTGGTTTCTCTCCAGACTCATTTGCAGAGTACATGCGCCGTGAATTGGTTCGTGAGCAACTATTGAACGCACTTCAAACAAGTGAATTCACACTACCTGGCGAAGTTCAGGCAGAAGGTAAACTGTTCACTCAAACTCGTGACGTTCGCACAATCACTATCGATTTGAATGAGTTTGCTAAGAAAGTAGATTTGACTGATGAAGAAATTCAAGACTACTACAAAGCAAACCCAGACATGTTCACTCGTCCTGAGCAAGTTAAAGTTGCTTACATTGAGCTTTCAGCTGAAGAGCTTAAGAAGCAAGTTCAAGTTTCTGACGAAGACGTTAAGAAATACTACGACGAGCACCTAGACAAGTACTCTACAGAAGAGCAACGTCGCGTAGCGCACATCCTTGTTGAGGGTGATGACGAAGCGAAAGCACAAGCGATTCTTGACGAGCTAAACGCAGGCGCTGACTTCGCAACAGTAGCGAAAGAAAAATCAGACGACTTTGGTAGCGCAGAAAACGGCGGCGACCTAGGTTGGATTGAGCGCGATGTAATGGACCCTGCATTCGAAGAAGCGGCATTTGCTCTTAAGAATCCAGGTGACATGACTGGCCTAGTGAAGTCTGACTTCGGTTACCACATCATCAAGCTTGAAGAGCTAAAAGGTGCGGTTGCTAAGCCTTACTCAGAAGTTGCGGCTGAAATCAAACAAGAGATGATTGACCAGAAAGCGGTTGATCAATTCTACGAACTACAAAACGAACTTGAAAAAGTGGCGTTTGAGTTCCCTGATTCTCTAGATGACGCATCTAAAGCTGTTGGCCAAAAAGTGAAGACAACAGACTTCATCTCTCAAGCTGATGCTCCAGAAGTGCTGAAGAACCAAGCGGTAATGCAAGCGATTCTAAGCCCTGAAGTGAAAGAAGATGGCCTAAACTCTGAAGCAATCGAAGTTGCACCAGAGCACATCATTGTTGTTCGCGTTGAAGATGCTCGTGATGAGACTGTACTTCCTCTAGACGAAGTGAAAGACCAAGTGGTTGCTGAGCTATCTCGCGTTAAAGGTGAGCAAGGCGCAATCGAACTAGGTACTAAAGTCGTTGCGGCTCTGAAAGAAGGTAACAAAGACATTCTTGCTGAAAACAACCTAACGTTTGGTGAGCAAGAGTCTGTAGACCGTCGTTCTCCGCTAGCATCAACAGTATTTGCGATGGCGAAACCAATCGATGGTAAGCCTGTATACGGCCAGTCGAAAGACCTAGAAGGCAATATTGTGGTTGTTGAGCTAGACGCGGTTCACGCAGAGCTAGACAGCGCTCTAGAAGAGCAAGTTGCGACACAAATGCAACGTGCTTCTTCTCAGCTAGACCTTTCTTCAGTAATCGCGGTACTGCGCGCAAACACTGACATCGAATACTTTGTTGTGAGCAACTAAGCATTACTGATGTAATTTGCATGTTAACTAAAACGGGTCGCATTAGCGGCCCGTTTTATTTTTGTCTGAACCAACTTCTATGACAGCAACACTTTTCCTAGAGTGATCCTCGTTTTTGATAATTCGATTTAGGGGAGAACACTCAAATGAAATGGATGTTAACACTGTGCTTGCTGCTATTGGCGCCAATGAGTTGGGCGGAAGAAGGCAAGTCGGTAACGACAAAAGCGGCCAAGTATG
This sequence comes from Vibrio sp. B1ASS3, assembly GCF_905175355.1. Lineage (NCBI taxonomy): Bacteria > Pseudomonadati > Pseudomonadota > Gammaproteobacteria > Vibrionales > Vibrionaceae > Vibrio > Vibrio sp. B1ASS3. The sequence goes on along the minus strand of NZ_HG992742.1, from coordinate 2,922,746 downwards.
AAGGCATTGAAATCACCGTTAATGTGAATACGGCTTCCGCGGAAGAAATTGCGACACTACTGAATGGTATTGGGACGAAAAAAGCGCAAGACATTGTTGAGTACCGAAATGAACATGGCCCATTTAAAACCGCAGCGGACTTAAGCAAAGTGAAAGGCATTGGTGAAGCGACGGTGAAAAAGAACCAAGATCGTATCTTACTTTGATTCACGCTTTGATTTGAAAAGCGAAGTTCTGTTTCCTATTACTGCTTTCCCGAACCAAAGCGTTTTTCTGGTTCGGGATTTTTTGTTTTATCGAGGTTTGTGCTCACTCAGATTGAAGCGTATTAACCGAATATACGACGATGCGTTAGTTTTTCTAGCCAAGCCATGCCCATACCCCCGATAGCACCAAATAGGTGAGCATCAACAGCGACGCGAGCACCAATCATTGCCGCCGTGCTTGTTGAAGGGCCGTAGAACTGCTCCCAAGCGACTTTTGCAATTAAACCGCCTACCAGTACTAAACTGCTTCTTCTACCGTCGAAAACCTCTGCCAGAGCCCAGAAACCAAACAATCCGTGCAGCACACCAGACAGTCCAACGTAAACCGACATATTAGTGAATAAGTTCATTGCACCGACGAAGGTACATAGGGCAAGAAAGACGATAGAGAAGTTACGCACCGAAGGGCGAAAGATGAATCCAATTACCCATAAGCCCGCTAAATTCATCCCTAGGTGAGCAAAGTTGGTATGCGTCAGATTTCCTGTTACGATTCGCCACCATTCGCCATGGCGTATATTGTAAGCGTGCCATTCGGTTAGGCTTGCCATTGGTTCGAATTGCAGTATTAAACAGATAACGCTGATGATGCTCAGCAATGTATAAAGGTTCACTCTATGTCTCGTTATTGTTCTCAGTGTGGAAAGTCGCGCAAAGCTTGTATTTGCCAATGGATTGTACCGCTAGCAAACGAGGTTGAACTTATCATCCTTCAGCATACGAGTGAAGAACATCGTCCTCTTGGTACGGCACGGATTCTCAATTTGAGCCTAAATCATTGTACTTGCCTGATTGGAGAAGACTTTTCTAACAATGAAGCGTTGAATACGTTGCTTGAGGACGACGCTTACCAGCATTTCATTCTTTACCCTTCAGAACACTCGTTGTGCCTTTCAGAGTTGGCGACGGTTGGTGAGACGGTAGATAAGAAAATACGTTTGATTTTACTCGATGGTACTTGGAAGAAAGCCTACAAGATGTGGCAACTTTCGACCAACTTGCATTCTACCCCAACGGTTAAACTGCCAGAGGATCTGCAAGGTCATTACACCATTCGTAAGGCACCATCGAACAACAGCTTATCAACAGTGGAAGCCGGCTTTCATGCTCTGAGCTTGATGGAGTCTGGGAAAGATTTCACGCCTTTGCTAACGGCGTTTGAGAATATGATCGAGTTTCAAATTGCCCAGATGCCTCCGGGCGTGTTTGAAAAGAACTATCTGAAAGACGAGTAGCGAAGCGATAGAGTACTTCTCTAAAGGACTATTGAAGAGAACAGCTGTCGATGCAGCTTTTGTGCGTGGCCATCGGTCATTGCTGAGATGTAATCTGCAATCACGCGCATCTTTGCGCTTTCGCAGCTTGCTTCTTGCCATAGTGAGCGAGTGTGCGGTGGCAGCAGACGCTCAGGGTCCGCACTTAGAGCTTCAAACAAATCCATGATGATCTGCTGGCCTTTGTACTCTACGATCTGTACTTGATGCACTTGAATCACATATTGGCTCACGAAGTGTTTGAGTACTTCTAGTGCTTTGGCCATGTGTGGCTCTAAACAGGCATTCCAAGCTAAGAGCGGGTTATTAAATGGCTCATCCACCACTTTGATTGAAATACTGGTCAACAGCGCATTCACCATGCCACCAATCGCATCTTTACGTTGGTGATGTTTGCCGCTAAAGAGCATTTGTCCGATAGAACCAATATGCTCCTCAAACCACGGGTCACCACAATCCGCTAATTGACTGGCTGCACCTTCTTGCCATTGCTGGCGAGTGACCATGCCAAGCACTATAGCATCTTCCAAATCATGTACGCCGTAAGCGATATCGTCCGCAAGTTCCATGATCGAGCAGTCGAGCGATTTAAAGCGGGTTTTACAGTGTTCTAGGTCTGACTCCGGACGACAGCGCATTTGACTCAACAGGGCTTTGTCATTGTCCGTCAGTGGTGCAATGACCCAATCAAACAAGTCTTTATCACAGTCATAAAGGCCTTTTGCGGGGCTCCAGTCTTTGGCTTTGAGTTTGCGTTGATGCTCGACAGGTTCGGGCATGCAAAGCGCTCTTGTTTGACTGAGCAGAGCAGGGTATTTAATCAAACCGAGTAAGGCGCGGCGTGATAAGTTCATGCCAAAGTGTTCGGTGTATGGCTCTAGCTTGGTGACAATACGAAACGTCTGGGCATTGCCTTCAAAGCCGCCATGTTCACGCATCATGTAGTTCAGCGCGACTTCGCCACCATGACCATAGGGTGGGTTACCGGTATATGAAAATATATTTCAACTCACTTAATATAAACTTAGATATATGAAGGGATTGATGTGACAAAAAGTGATTTGTATTTTTGAAGCTTAAAACATAACTTCGCATCACTTTTTTCTATATAAACTTCGTAGAAAAGTCAGAATATAGAAATGTACTTTCTAAAACACATCACTTCTGATTTCACGGTTGGATACTGGATGATAGGATAACGACTTACGAATTCTTGCGGTTAGTTCGGTAGAGAGGAATTTATTTACAGAGTATAGTGATGGATATTGGTTTTAGTACAACTCTTTGATTATGTGGGTAAATATTTATGAAAGATAGCTCCTTTTTAGCATGGATACTTAGGATGAACCTTGTTGCTCGTTGGTCTCCTATGCACTTAGTAAAGCTTGAGAATGTTGCAGAGCACAGCCATCAGGTTGCAGTAATTGCTCATTTACTAGCAACTGTTAAAAATGCTTATTGTAGCGGTAATGTTGATCCTGAGAAAGCGGCCACTATTGCGCTCTATCATGAAGTTTCAGAGACAAAGTTACAAGATATTAACCACATAACTAAGTACAGCTCGCCTTCCTTTACAAAAGAGATTAAGAAGCTTGAGGATATGGCGGAAGTAAAATGTTTAGAATCTCTGCCAACCCGTCTTCAACCTTTGTTTGAAGAACTTTTAGTTCAAAAACAAGTAGATCCTATTTATAAACAATTAGTTAAAGCTGCTGACGTGATTGCAGCGTATTTTAAAGCTTGCGATGAGCTGAAATATCAAAACCCAGAGTTTGTGACAGTTAAAGATCGGTTGGGTAAGAAAATAGAAAACTTCAAGGATGATATGCCAGAGGTTGGCGTCTTTATGGACTTATTTGAGAACAACTGTTTGGTTAGTCTTGATGAGATGTCTGATTGATGGGCTAATTTTTGTGGTATATGGAGATAGTCTCAATTTTCTTAACCGAAGCTCTGCCATTCATTTTTTTTAATGGTGGTGGAGTCGGCTAAATGTCCCTACAAACCGTCTTTGCTACTTACAGAAGGATTTTGGTATATCAATGAAAAGAAAGATAATAGCTTTGCTGACCAAATCTCCAGGGCTAAAAGGCCGGGAGATCGCTAAAACGTTGGGCTTTGACAAGAAAGCTGTAAACTCATTTTTGCATCATGATGAGAGTGGCACTTTCGTCAAAAATGACAATCAGTGGTCATTAGCTATTAAAGAATCTACTGTGAGAATAGCAAAAAACGGATGGTTAACTACATCTGATTTAGACGATTTACTCACTAAATGTGAAGACGTTTGGTCTGATGACTTTGATACTGTTCGATTTGAATTTTCAAAGTGTGCCATTTTACTAGGAGCTGTTGCACGGTTGCTCTGCTTAGTAAACCAACTGGCCGCAAGCGGGAAAAAGGTAGTTTTAGATTTCTCTGATTGCCGTGACTCTTTTACCTATTTATGTCGTGTTGGGCTATTTGAAACAGTTGACCCATCAGTAGCAATTATACCTGAAGTTGAAGATTTGTCCTGCCACTACGGGCAAAACAAAAAGGTAATGGAATTTGTAACTATAGAGGCTAATACCCAAGAGACAAATTTACCAACTAAATTGAAAAATGCGTTCATTGAACTCGCAGGTGAGGAACATGCAAACTCCGCCTTTGGGTTCATGTCTGAGTATATCAATAATATCATTGAACATTCTCAAACATCGATTCCAGGCGTAGCTGCGTTACAAGTTTATGGAAAAACGAGGACCAAAGTTCAAACAGTTTTCTCGGACAGCGGTGAAGGGATTGTGGGGACATTGAGACCTGTGTTGGCAGAACGATACCCTCGATTACACAGTAAGTACCCTTTAAAAAAACGCGACTCAGATATTTTGTTGTTAAAAGAGGTTCTTGAAAAAGGAGGAGTTAGTGGCGCGCGTGATGAGAACTATAAAGCTCGAGGTTTAGGATTAAAACTTAGCGCCAAAAATGCTGCGAAATTTGATGCGAAAATTTGTGTTAGGCAGGAAAAATTCGAGCTGACACTAAAGTATAAAGATGGAAAGCTAGATGATTACTTCTATCGTACAGATCTCAAAAAACTTGAGGGAACACACATCTGTTTTGACTTTTATATAGATTGATGTGCTATAGTCTCGTTAAATAAAATACCTTAATCAGAAATCATATGTTGTTAAAGCTAATCGACTATACAAAAGATGCTCACCCAAACGGAAATGTAAAGGGTAAGGCTGTTTATTCTGATCTTTTTCATTTAGTTGAAAATCACCAATCAATAGATACGTTTGGTATTTCTCTTGATGGTATTGTAGCTACAGATGCTTCGTTTCCAAGAGAAAGTGTTATGGCTTTAGCTAAGCATTTTAGTGGTGTTAAGTTTTTCTATTTATCAGATATTGATGGGCTTTGTTGCTGAATTCAGTTTAAGAGTTAACCCTGCCTAAATAGCTTATATTTTAAACAATATACTGAGTTTCGGGCATACCTAGCCCTGTAAGCTTGTTTAATGCCTTAATCATGGCGTAACACTCCCCAACTTGTGCGTTGTAGTGACGCAGAGTCAGCGAGGCTCCGAGTAGCTGCTTCACTCGATACATGGCGGTTTCAGACAGTGAGCGCTTGTGGTAACCATACTTTTGTTTCCACTTTTTGTTTGAGCCATAGAGCTTTTGACAACCAACAGCGTGATTACGAGGATGTCCTTTTTCCCAGAAGGCTGCACCGTCTCGCGGAGGTATTAGCGGAGTGGCTTTCTTTATGAAGATTGCCCTATGGCAGTCTCTTGTATCATAAGCGCCATCGCCCGATATCACTTTGACGGTTCGACGAGTTTGCTTGAGCAGGCTAGGAAGCACTTCCGCATCCGTTACTCCTGACAGTGTTAACTCGGCAGCAATAATTTCATGAGTATCAGTATCAACGGCAAGATGGAGTTTTCGCCAGACTCGACGCTTACCATCGGTACCATGCTTTTTCACTTTCCATTCACCCTCACCGTATACTTTGAGGCCAGTAGCATCAATGGCAAGATGTTGAATCACTCCTCTCGAAGACGTATGAAAAGAAACCTCGACCTCCTTAGCTCGGCGACTTATGCAGGTATAATGTGGGCAAACCAAGGGGACATTTGCCAGTTTAAATACGGAGTCGATGAAGCCTTGTAACGCTCTTAAAGGTAAAGAGAAGATACGTTTCACCATGAGTGCTGTCGTAATAGCGAGATCGCTAAACTGTCGTGGACGCCCCCGTTTGTACTGTTTTGATTGCTTCCACTGATTTATCGCTTCTTCGTCAATCCAAAATGTAAGCGAGCCACGTTTAATCAGAGAGTTATTGTACTGATGCCAGTTAGTGGTTTTATAGCGGGGTTTTGGCATGGAATCGTCGTTAGTGAGTGAATGTCACTGATCTGATCGTAAGATTCTGATTTAGTTCACTCGAATTCGGCAACAAAGCCTTTTACATGCGAAAGCTCAACAAGAAGGGCGAGAGTCAATATTTGATTTTTACAAAATTAGTATTGCTCATATTACTCGCGAATATTCATTTAAAAAGGACAAGGATAATGTTTGATGTTCACGTTGTTTTAGATAATCAAATAGGACAATTAGCATTACTAGGAAAAACAGGCTTTGTTGCTGAATTCAGTTTAAGAGTTAACCCTGCCTAAATAGCTTATATTTTAAACAATATACTGAGTTTCGGGCATACCTAGCCCTGTAAGCTTGTTTAATGCCTTAATCATGGCGTAACACTCCCCAACTTGTGCGTTGTAGTGACGCAGAGTCAGCGAGGCTCCGAGTAGCTGCTTCACTCGATACATGGCGGTTTCAGACAGTGAGCGCTTGTGGTAACCATACTTTTGTTTCCACTTTTTGTTTGAGCCATAGAGCTTTTGACAACCAACAGCGTGATTACGAGGATGTCCTTTTTCCCAGAAGGCTGCACCGTCTCGCGGAGGTATTAGCGGAGTGGCTTTCTTTATGAAGATTGCCCTATGGCAGTCTCTTGTATCATAAGCGCCATCGCCCGATATCACTTTGACGGTTCGACGAGTTTGCTTGAGCAGGCTAGGAAGCACTTCCGCATCCGTTACTCCTGACAGTGTTAACTCGGCAGCAATAATTTCATGAGTATCAGTATCAACGGCAAGATGGAGTTTTCGCCAGACTCGACGCTTACCATCGGTACCATGCTTTTTCACTTTCCATTCACCCTCACCGTATACTTTGAGGCCAGTAGCATCAATGGCAAGATGTTGAATCACTCCTCTCGAAGACGTATGAAAAGAAACCTCGACCTCCTTAGCTCGGCGACTTATGCAGGTATAATGTGGGCAAACCAAGGGGACATTTGCCAGTTTAAATACGGAGTCGATGAAGCCTTGTAACGCTCTTAAAGGTAAAGAGAAGATACGTTTCACCATGAGTGCTGTCGTAATAGCGAGATCGCTAAACTGTCGTGGACGCCCCCGTTTGTACTGTTTTGATTGCTTCCACTGATTTATCGCTTCTTCGTCAATCCAAAATGTAAGCGAGCCACGTTTAATCAGAGAGTTATTGTACTGATGCCAGTTAGTGGTTTTATAGCGGGGTTTTGGCATGGAATCGTCGTTAGTGAGTGAATGTCACTGATCTGATCGTAAGATTCTGATTTAGTTCACTCGAATTCGGCAACAAAGCCGGAAAAACATTAGGTAATAAAGGTATTGGATTGGAAGGGGGAGGGATATTTACGGTTGGTGATGAATGCCATGCTCATTTTCTTGTTGAACAAGGAAAGGAAGCTAAAATAGCGCTAGAGCAAGCTGGACTGTTAGTACTTGCGATCCGGACACCATTAATTCGTAAGTTAAAACAGGAAAAACCGGGGGAACTTGGCGAAATAGCACGAGTATTGGCGGAGAATAACATTAATATTTTAGTGCAATACAGTGACCATGCTAACCAACTGATATTAATAACGGACAATGATAGTATGGCTGCATCTGTTACGCTCCCTTGGGCAATAAAGTGAACTTGCGATGGCTAATTTAATACGAAAAGAGGTTACCTTTGAGTCCTCAATAGCCGCGATAGGGGCGGCTATGTCTGACATTTCACGAGTTAAAATACTCAGTGCTTTGATGGATGGGCGAGCTTGGACGGCCACTGAGCTAAGTTCTGTGGCGAATATATCAGCTTCAACGGCGAGCAGTCATTTATCTAAATTATTAGATTGCCAGCTAATCACAGTAGTAGCTCAAGGCAAGCATCGTTATTTTCGGCTAGCAGGAAAAGATATTGCTGAATTGATGGAAAGTATGATGGGGATCTCCTTAAACCATGGCGTACATGCCAAAGTTTCCACGCCAGTGCATTTACGAAAAGCACGTACTTGCTATGATCATTTAGCTGGCGAAGTTGCCGTTAAGATCTATGATTCCCTTTGTCAACAGCAATGGATCACTGAAAATGGTTCAATGATCACATTAAGTGGTATTCAATATTTTCATGAAATGGGAATTGACGTTCCTTCCAAACATTCACGTAAAATCTGTTGTGCGTGTTTAGATTGGAGTGAACGCCGTTTCCATTTAGGTGGGTACGTTGGAGCCGCATTATTTTCGCTTTATGAATCTAAAGGGTGGTTAACTCGACATCTTGGTTACCGTGAAGTTACCATCACGGAAAAAGGTTATGCTGCTTTTAAGACCCACTTTCACATTTAAGTTGTTTTTCTAATCCGCATATGATCAATTCAAGGCCGAATAAGAAGGCTGGCTCTGCACCTTGGTGATCAAATAATTCGATAGCTTGTCGTAATAATGGCGGCATACTATCAGTAGTAGGTGTTTCCCTTTCTTCTTTAGCGACTTGATGCTCTTGATCTTCCAATACGCAACCTAAAGTAAAATGCCCCACAGCGCTGAGTGCATATAATGCATTCTCTAGTGAAAAACCTTGTTGGCATAAAAAGGCTAATTGATTTTCGAGAGTTTCATACTGTTTTTCTGTAGGCCGTGTACCTAAATGTACTTTTGCTCCATCGCGATGACTTAGTAAAGCACATCTAAAACTTTTAGCGTTATTACGTAAAAAATCTTGCCAGCTTTCCCCTTCTAAAGGGCAAAAGTGAGTATGGTGCCTATCTAACATCTCAATGGCTAAGGCGTCGAGCAAAGCCCGCTTATTTTTTACATGCCAATACAATGTAGGCTGCTCTACACCTAGCTTCTGGGCGAGTTTACGGGTTGTTAAACCTTCGATTCCGACCTCATTAAGCAGCTCTAATGCGCTGTTAATCACTTTACTTTTATCTAATCTAGACATCATTAATTCCTAATTTTTGTTGACACTCTATCATTGATAGAGTTATTTTACCACTCCCTATCAGTGATAGAGAAAAGTGAAATGAATAGTTCGACAAAGATCGCATTGGTAATTACGTTACTCGATGCCATGGGGATTGGCCTTATCATGCCAGTCTTGCCAACGTTATTACGTGAATTTATTGCTTCGGAAGATATCGCTAACCACTTTGGCGTATTGCTTGCACTTTATGCGTTAATGCAGGTTATCTTTGCTCCTTGGCTTGGAAAAATGTCTGACCGATTTGGTCGGCGCCCAGTGCTGTTGTTGTCATTAATAGGCGCATCGCTGGATTACTTATTGCTGGCTTTTTCAAGTGCGCTTTGGATGCTGTATTTAGGCCGTTTGCTTTCAGGGATCACAGGAGCTACTGGGGCTGTCGCGGCATCGGTCATTGCCGATACCACCTCAGCTTCTCAACGCGTGAAGTGGTTCGGTTGGTTAGGGGCAAGTTTTGGGCTTGGTTTAATAGCGGGGCCTATTATTGGTGGTTTTGCAGGAGAGATTTCACCGCATAGTCCCTTTTTTATCGCTGCGTTGCTAAATATTGTCGCTTTCCTTGTGGTTATGTTTTGGTTCCGTGAAACCAAAAATACACGTGATAATACAGATACCGAAGTAGGGGTTGAGACGCAATCGAATTCGGTATACATCACTTTATTTAAAACGATGCCCATTTTGTTGATTATTTATTTTTCAGCGCAATTGATAGGCCAAATTCCCGCAACGGTGTGGGTGCTATTTACCGAAAATCGTTTTGGATGGAATAGCATGATGGTTGGCTTTTCATTAGCGGGTCTTGGTCTTTTACACTCAGTATTCCAAGCCTTTGTGGCAGGAAGAATAGCCACTAAATGGGGCGAAAAAACGGCAGTACTGCTCGGATTTATTGCAGATAGTAGTGCATTTGCCTTTTTAGCGTTTATATCTGAAGGTTGGTTAGTTTTCCCTGTTTTAATTTTATTGGCTGGTGGTGGGATCGCTTTACCTGCATTACAGGGAGTGATGTCTATCCAAACAAAGAGTCATCAGCAAGGTGCTTTACAGGGATTATTGGTGAGCCTTAACAATGCAACCGGTGTTATTGGCCCATTACTGTTTGCTGTTATTTATAATCATTCACTACCAATTTGGGATGGCTGGATTTGGATTATTGGTTTAGCGTTTTACTGTATTATTATCCTGCTATCGATGACCTTCATGTTAACCCCTCAAGCTCAGGGGAGTAAACAGGAGACAAGTGCTTAGTTATTTCGTCACCAAATGATGTTATTCCGCGAAATATAATGACCCTCTTGATAACCCAAGAGGGCATTTTTTACGATAAAGAAGATTTAGCTTCAAATAAAACCTATCTATTTTATTTATCTTTCAAGCTCAATAAAAAGCCGCGGTAAATAGCAATAAATTGGCCTTTTTTATCGGCAAGCTCTTTTAGGTTTTTCGCATGTATTGCGATATGCATAAACCAGCCATTGAGTAAGTTTTTAAGCACATCATCATCATAAGCTTTAAGTTGGTTCTCTTGGATCAATTTGCTGACAATGGCGTTTACCTTACCAGTAATGTATTCAAGGCTAATTTTTTCAAGTTCATTCCAACCAATGATAGGCATCACTTCTTGGATAGGGATAAGGTTTTTATTATTATCAATAATATAATCAAGATAATGTTCAAATATACTTTCTAAGGCAGACCAACCATTTGTTAAATCAGTTTTTGTTGTGATGTAGGCATCAATCATAATTAATTGCTGCTTATAACAGGCACTGAGTAATTGTTTTTTATTTTTAAAGTGATGATAAAAGGCACCTTTGGTCACCAACGCTTTTCCCGAGATCTCATCTATTGAAACAGCTTGATAGCCTTTTTCAACAAACAATATTCGTGCTGAGTTAACCAGTGATTGATAGGTACTCTTAAAATTTTCTTGTTGATGATTTTTATTTTCCATGATAGATTTAAAATAACATACCGTCAGTATGTTTATGGTATCATGATGATGTGGTCGTGACAATCTTAAGAACATTTAGGTTATTTTATGGGCTTTGTTTCCTAATTCACGTTCAGTTAAAAACGCCCCTAACATGACTAATTGTTAGGCGATCACCATCGTTTCAGGCATACCGAGCCCTGTGAGCTTGTTTAACGCTTTTATCATGGCGTAAGTCTCACCAACCTGAGCATTGTAATTTCTTAAGCTTAATGTCCCACCGAGCAGTTTCTTCACACGGAACATCGCCGTCTCTGAGAGCGAACGTTTATGGTAGCCGTACTTCTTTTTCCAATGCTTATTTGAACCATAGAGTTTCTGGCACCCGACAGCTAGATTACGAGGATGGCCCTGCTCCCAGAAGGCTGCGCCTTCTCTCGGTGGAATGAGCGGAATAGCTTGCTTGAGGTGAATCGCTTCGTAGCACAACCTTGTGTCATAAGCTCCATCGCCAGATATCTCAATGATTCTTCGGCGAGTCTGTCTTAGCAAATTGGGAAGCGCTTCACCGTCGCTCACATTCGATAAACTTAACTCAGCAGCAATGATTTCATGCGTGTCTGTATCGACCGCTAAATGTAGCTTTCGCCAGACTCGGCGCTTCCCGTCAGAACCATGCTTTTTAACTTTCCACTCGCCTTCACCGTAGACCTTTAGTCCTGTAGCATCAATGGCTAGATGCTGGATTGTTCCTTTAGTCTTTGTTTTGAATGCGACGTTAACCGTTTTGGCTCGCTTACTAATACATGAGTAATGAGGGCATGACAACGGCAGTTGTGCGAGCTTGAAAATAGAGTTGATGAATCCTTGCAAACCTCTCAACGGCATTGAAAATACTCGTTTAACCATAAGAGCTGTTGTAATCGCTAAGTCACTAAACAAACGAGGCCTTCCACGATTGCCTTGCTTGATTTGTTTCCATGACTGGATAGCGTCTTCATCAATCCAAAATGTCAGTGAACCGCGATTGATTAAAGCTTGGTTATAGTGTTTCCAGTTGGTTGTTTTGTAGTGAGGTTTGGCCATTGGTCTAATTATTTGAATGAGCTTAGCTGATCAGATCGTAGGCTGATGATTTAGTTCCCTGATTTAGGAAACAAAGCCTATTTTATGTATATTGAACAGCATTCTCGCTATCAAAATAAAGCTAATAACATCCAATTAAGATATGATGATAAGCAGTTTCATACAACGGTTATCAAAGATGTTCTATTATGGATTGAACATAATTTAGATCAGTCTTTACTGCTTGATGATGTGGCGAATAAAGCGGGTTATACCAAGTGGTATTTTCAGCGGCTGTTCAAAAAAGTAACAGGGGTCACACTGGCTAGCTATATTCGTGCTCGTCGTTTGACGAAAGCGGCTGTTGAGTTGAGGTTGACGAAAAAAACTATCCTTGAGATCGCATTAAAATATCAATTTGATTCCCAACAATCTTTTACACGTCGATTTAAGTACATTTTTAAGGTTACACCAAGTTATTATCGGCGTAATAAATTATGGGAATTGGAGGCAATGCACTGAGAGATCCCCTCATAATTTCCCCAAAGCGTAACCATGTGTGAATAAATTTTGAGCTAGTAGGGTTGCAGCCACGAGTAAGTCTTCCCTTGTTATTGTGTAGCCAGAATGCCGCAAAACTTCCATGCCTAAGCGAACTGTTGAGAGTACGTTTCGATGTAACTATTCACCCATGAGCTATTGACGACGGTTTACGCTAAAAATACTGGCGCCTGATAATCAACTTTCAACATGTGATGTTCGACGATTTCACGCAGCCATTTATAAGCAGAGACCTGCTGAAGTTTGGCTGTTTCTATCAGCGAGAACATTCGTTCGCGGAACTGGTCGCCTCGATATGAGCGAGTCACGTAACAACACTTCCTCATCAGTATGTAATTACGGAGAACTCGCTCCGCTGCGTTGTTTGTTAACGGGCACTCGGAGTCGTCCATAAACCGCCAGACCATAGCATCATCAGCGATGAGATTTCGACATCTACCTCGATATCGTTTTGAGCATTGATAACTACCCAATTTGAGCCAATGAAGCCAGCTCTTTCGTAACCGCCTGAGTCGGCGGTAATATTGGCTTTCGGTAATTTCTTCTTCGATATATCGGTGATGACACCTGAATACGCTATGAGCGATTAAAGCGAGTTTGTCTCCGATTTTTTGGTTTTCAGGACAAACGCTTTCCTCGATAGCGATGACGTTCCTTAATATGTGAGCCCAGCATAATTGGCGCTTAGATTCGTCGATATATTTGTAGGCAGAATATTGGTCAGTCACTAAAAGGTGTGAAACCGCTTCACCAAGTAGTCGTTTGGCAGCATGTTGGTTTCTTCCGCTGTTAATTTGGAAAAAGGCTACGTTATTGCTGAGTGCGGCCCACATCCAGCGTTTATCATTATTGCGCTGATGTGAAGTCTCATCAGCCATAATCAGTTTAGATGCTTTTACTGTGTCATGGATTTGAGTATGAGTATCAGCTAAGTATTCAGTGACTCGTCCTTGCGCCGCAGATATTGCACCTGTTGAGAAGTTAAGCTGGAAGACGTCTTTCAGCATAGATTGTATTTTACCTATGCTTTGGTGGTGCTGCGTCGCTTGGATTGCGATAAAGCTATGTAGATTTGGCCCCATTTGAACATCGGGCACAGACTCTGGAAGCTCCGCTTGATGCTTATCACCACACCATGAGCACTCGCCTTTAAAAATTTGATGTTCAACAAGCGTGTATGAGATATCTGGCAAGTCAAAGATTTGGTGTCGTTTATAAGGTTTTCTATTTGGAATAACACACCCACCGCAGTGGCATATCTTATTCGGTAAATATTGCTCAACCGAGGCGCTCTCTTCAATAGGATGAAGCAGTCGGCGATTGCCTTTATGACCTGGTTGAGCTCCTTGCTTTTTTCCAGATTTCTTCCGATTCGGCGAAGTATTTTTAGCTTTATTATGCAGGGGTTGTTGAGATGATGGCACAGAAGAGTTGCGACTATTTTGGTTTAGCCTATCTTCAAGCTCAGCCAACTTATTCCATAAAAAGTGGATGATATCTTTCGCCTCTTCAGGCGAATCGAAATCTGGCGGTGGAGGTAATGTTTTCTTATTCATACCTCCAGATTGCCACCACAAAAAGATCACTCAAGTTGAATGTGGGATCAAGTTAACTCAGTCACATAAATTTGCTGTCAATAGCTCCTGGGTGAATAGTTACGTTTCGATTTCTGACTGTGTTAGCCTGGAAGTGCTTGTCCCAACCTTGTTTCTGAGCATGAACGCCCGCAAGCCAACATGTTAGTTGAAGCATCAGGGCGATTAGCAGCATGATATCAAAACGCTCTGAGCTGCTCGTTCGGCTATGGCGTAGGCCTAGTCCGTAGGCAGGACTTTTCAAGTCTCGGAAGGTTTCTTCAATCTGCATTCGCTTCGAATAGATATTAACAAGTTGTTTGGGTGTTCGAATTTCAACAGGTAAGTTAGTTGCTAGAATCCATGGCTCCTTTGCCGACGCTGAGTAGATTTTAGGTGACGGGTGGTGACAATGAGTCCGTGTCGAGCGCTGATTTTTTCGGCCTTTAGAGCGAGATTTATACAATAGAATTTGGCATGAGATTGGATTGCTTTTAGTCAGCCTCTTATAGCCTAAAGTCTTTGAGTGACTAGATGACATATCATGTAAGTTGCTGATAGGTTTCCAGTTTTCCGCTCCTAGGTCTGCATATTGTACTTTTCCTCTTACTCGACTTAACCAGTACCAACCCAGCTTCTCAACGGATTTATACCATGGCACTTTAAAGCCAGCATCACTGACAATGAGCGGTGTGGTGTTACTCGGTAGAATGCTCGCAAGGTCGGCTAGAAATTGGTCATGAGCTTTCTTTGAACATTGCTCTGAAAGCGGGAACGCTTTCTCATAAAGAGTAACAGAACGACCGTGTAGTGCGACTGAAGCTCGCAATACCATAAGCCGTTTTTGCTCACGGATATCAGACCAGTCAACAAGTACAATGGGCATCGTATTGCCCGAACAGATAAAGCTAGCATGCCAACGGTATACAGCGAGTCGCTCTTTGTGGAGGTGACGATTACCTAACAATCGGTCGATTCGTTTGATGTTATGTTTTGTTCTCGCTTTGGTTGGCAGGTTACGGCCAAGTTCGGTAAGAGTGAGAGTTTTACAGTCAAGTAATGCGTGGCAAGCCAACGTTAAGCTGTTGAGTCGTTTTAAGTGTAATTCGGGGCAGAATTGGTAAAGAGAGTCGTGTAAAATATCGAGTTCGCACATCTTGTTGTCTGATTATTGATTTTTCGCGAAACCATTTGATCATATGACAAGATGTGTATCCACCTTAACTTAATGATTTTTACCAAAATCATTAGGGGATTCATCAGTGCTGTGTATGTAATTCAACTTATGTAGATAAATAGAGCGTGGCGATTCTTTTATCATATTGATTCAAGCCAACATATTCAAACGTTTGATATTAGCAATCCCGAACTCCATTTTCTGCCTTGCAGATGAGTTAGCACTGTGAACCCGGATTATAGGCGGTTGAAAACCTTGAGTTGCAACTGCCTCTTCAATCCACAAAACCACATCATAGCCAGTGCCGTGTTCATCATCACCAAGATCATGATCAAGACTAATTTCCGTTACCGTCCCTTGCTTGAGTAATGCAATGGCTTCTTCAGGCCAGTAAACTCTGAGCCATCCTTCTGGAGTTGGTCGTTCGTCATCGAGGTAAACTTTCATTACTTGCCTTTTGTATTGTGAAAACAGTAGTACAGCCTGTTTTTTGAACTGACACAGATAATATCAAAACCATCCTATCAAAATGATTGCACCTATAGGTTGCATGCCTTAATATATCCATCAAGTTGCAAATATCAAGGTATGGCATGGAATCTCAGAAAAATAAAGCTTTGGTTGATTTGAGTTACGCGCAAAAAGAGCGCTTGGCTTTTATCGACTTTTGCTTGCAGTACTTTGGTGATGTTGCAAGAACAGACCTTATCCAGCATTTTAAAACAGGACTGGCGTCTTGTTCGCGTGACTTTACTCTCTATCGTGAGTTAATGCCGGATAACCTAATCCTCAAGCATGAAGATAAACGTTACTACCGCACAGAACAATTTCAGCCACTTTTTGAGCATAATAGCAGTGTCATACTACAACGCTTAGTGGAAGGTTTTGGTGACGGTATATCTATGCCCGTGAAGCCTTCTGAAGTGTGCATTCAGTCTTTCAGTCAACTGAATCCGAGCAGTGATATTGTCGCGGGACTAATGCGCGGTATTGTCCATCAGCAACCAATTCAAGTGACTTATTGGTCTTTAAGTTCAGGCGAGACACAACGCATTATCGTACCGCATACACTGGTTAATAATGGACAACGTTGGCATGTCAGAGCGTTTGACCGCAAACATAAACAGTTTCGGGACTTTGTCTGTACTCGGTTTACTCAGATTGAAAATCTAGAAGAACACGTCCCAGAAAGTGAACTGAGAGAAAGCGATGATAGTTGGAATCAGTCGGTTGAACTTGAGTTAGTTCCCCATCCATCGCAATCATCCCATCATGCTATTGCCCTGGATTTCTCTATGGAATCCTCACCGGATTGGCATCGCAGCATTAAGTTAAGGCTTCCGCTTGCTGGCTATTATCTGCGTTACTGGAATGTTGATTGTACGGAAGATCACAGCCTGACAGGGCGAGAACATTTATTGTGGCTGCGTAATGCCAGTCAGTTAAAAGATATTGCAGAGCTCGATATTGCCCCAAAGGCATAACGAACTCACAACAAGAAGAATTTCGAGCCATACGCTCAACAGAATTAGGATAAACAGATGGACCACAGCGTACATAATAAACTTGTCTCATTTATCTGGAACATCGCTGACGATTGTCTGCGTGACGTTTATGTTCGGGGTAAGTACCGCGATGTCATTTTGCCTATGGTAGTGTTAAGACGTTTAGATACGCTGCTTGAACCTAGTAAAGACGCCGTACTGGAAGAAGTTCGTTTCCAAAAAGAAGAAATGAATGCAGTGGAGCTGGATGGCGACCCATTACGAGATGCGTCAGGTTATGTGTTTTACAATACGTCGAAATGGACGTTAAGAAGCTTATATAACGCAGCAACGAACAACCAGCAAATCCTTCTGGCAAACTTCGAAGAATACTTGCTTGGTTTTAGCGATAACGTTAAAGAGATTATTGACTGTTTTAAGCTTAAAGATCAGATCAAACATATGGCATCGAAAGATGTGCTATTGGATGTGGTCGAAAAATTTATCTCGCCTAAGATTAACTTAACCCCCAATGAAAGCACTGATCCTGACGGTTATAAGCTACCAGCACTCTCTAACCTTGGTATGGGGTACGTGTTCGAAGAACTTATTCGTAAATTTAACGAAGAGAACAATGAAGAAGCTGGTGAGCACTTTACGCCACGTGAAGTGATTGAGCTAATGACCCATCTAGTTTTGATCCGATCAAAGATAACCTACCTAGTGTGATGACTGTTTATGATCCGGCATGTGGTAGTGGTGGCATGCTAACCGAATCGCAGAAGTTTATTGAAGAGAAGTACCCTAGTCTTGGGGCTAATCGAGACATCTACCTTTACGGTAAAGAAATTAACGATGAGACTTATGCCATCTGTAAATCGGATATGATGATCAAGAACAATAACCCAGAGAATATTAAAGTGGGTTCGACACTCTCAACTGATGAGTTCTCGGGGACTAGATTTGATTTTATGCTGTCTAATCCACCTTATGGTAAGAGCTGGTCGTCTGAGCAAAAGTACATCAAAGATGGTAAGGATGTGATTGACCCTCGCTTTAAAGTCAAACTGAAAGATTTCTGGGGTAACGAAGCAGAACAAGACGCCATACCACGCTCTAGTGACGGTCAACTACTGTTCTTGATGGAGATGGTTAATAAGATGAAAGAACCATCGTCAACAGAAACTCAGATCGGCTCTCGTATAGCCTCTGTCCACAATGGTTCAAGTTTGTTTACCGGTGATGCAGGAGGAGGTGAAAGTAATGTCCGCCGCTATATCATTGAAAATGATATGTTAGATGCTATTGTCCAGTTGCCAAACAACTTATTTTACAACACTGGTATTACTACTTATATCTGGTTGTTAAATAATAACAAACCGGATAATCGTAAAGGTCAAATACAACTCATCGATGCAAGCTTACTCTTTCGGAAACTGCGTAAAAATCTGGGGGAGAAAAACTGTGAATTTTCACCGGAACAGATCGATGAAATTACTCGAGCTTATCTGGATTGCACCGAAGTTAAACGCCAATTAGATGAGCATAACAATCCTATAGGTATTGCTAGCCAGGTATTCGACAATGACGATTTTGGCTACTACAAAGTCACGATCGAACGCCCCGACCGTCGCAAAGCGAAGTTTACCCAAGAAGCAATTGCTACATTGCGTTTTGATAAGCAATTGTCTGAGGTAATGGAATATCTGTATTCCAAGTATGGTGACAATGTCTATGACGCCAAAGGTTATGGCGATGACCAGAAGCAGAGCTTCTTAAAATCGATGAAAAAAGTAATTGTCGCTTGGTGTGAAGACAACGATATCAACCTTAATAAGAAGGTACAAACTAAACTACTGGACGTTAAATATTGGCTATCGCTAAAAGCGCTGGTTGAAACAGCAGAACAGTTGATGAATACGATTGGCAGTGATGAGTTTAATGATTACAACGTGTTTAAATCAAAAATAGAGCAAGAGCTTAAAGCTAGCAAAGTGAAACTCTCGGCACCAGAGAAGAATGCCATTTTAAATGCCGTCAGCTGGTATGACGAAAATGCCGAAAAAGTGGTCAAGAAAGTTGTAAAACTGAATGATGAAAAACTGCAAGATTTACTTGAACGTTATGAATGTGAAGAAGCAGATTTACCTGACTTTGGTTATTACCCAACCGGTAAAAAACACGAATTTACGACTTACGAAAGTAGCTCTGACCTACGTGATAGTGAATCTGTGCCTCTTAAGCAGAGTATCTACCAATATTTTCTTGATGAAGTAAAACCAAATATAACAGAAGCTTGGATCAATTTAGAGACAGTTAAAATTGGTTGTGAGATCAATTTTAATAAATATTTCTATCGCCATAAGAAACTACGCAATCTTGATAACGTTGCCAATGACATTATTAATCTTGAGCAAAAGGCTGAAGGTCTAATTGCTCAGATCCTTGGCGTATCAAAAGAATACGTTAGTCGTGTTGATAAGGTTCAGGAATAAGAGGCTAATATGGAAAGTATTACTGAAATGCCTAAATATGAATCTTTTAAGTGTTCTGGAGTTGACACGCTTGGGACAATACCATCGCATTGGAATATCGCTCGCTTTCATGACGTTTTTAAATTTGGTAAAGGGCTAAATATAACAAAAGAAAATCTACAGGATGATGGTATTTATTGCATAAATTATGGGGAGATACATTCCAAGTATGGATTTGAACTTGATCCCAGTGTTCATCCATTAAAATGTGTGGATGAGGGGTATTTACATAAAAATGAAAAGTCTCTACTGAAACGTGGGGATTTTATTTTTGCAGATACTTCTGAGGATTTTGATGGTTCAGGAAATTTCACTTATCTAAAAGCAGATGCTCAAGTTTTTGCTGGGTACCATACATTAATAGCTCGTTTGAAAATGGATCTAAATGAAAGGTATTTGGCTTATGTTCTAGAATCGATGGCTTTTCGATTACAAGTTCGCAGAGCTGTAAAAGGTGTCAAAGTATTCAGTATAACGCAGAATATTTTGAAGGGTACAAAAGTTTGGTTTGCAGATGAAAAAGAGCAAGAACTAATAGTTAAATACTTAGATAGAAAAATAAAGCTACTTGATAAAGCGATTTCTATCAAAGAGAAGCAAGTCTGCCTTTTAAAAGAGCAGAAAGAGATTGTCATTGAGAAAGCCGTTACGGAAGGTATTTACCAAAACCTATCAATGAGAGACTCGGGTATTGATTGGATTGGCATGATTCCCGAACACTGGGAAGTAAAACGGGCTAAGTATATTTTCGATGAAGTGGATGAACGTTCGAAAACTGGTGATGAAGAGTTATTGTCGGTTTCTCATATGACGGGTGTAACCCCGCGTTCTGAAAAAAATGTAAACATGTTTATGGCCGAAGATTACTCAGGCTCCAAGCTATGTAGAGAAAATGATTTAGTTATTAATATTATGTGGGCATGGATGGGAGCTTTGGGAGTCTCTAACCAAGTCGGAATCGTTAGCCCATCGTATGGTGTTTATAGACAAAAAGTGAAAGATACTTTCAATCCGGTTTATTTGGAGTACCTACTAAAAAGTACCAAATATGTAGAGTACTACAACAAAGTTTCTACTGGTCTTCACTCTTCTCGATTGCGTTTCTATGGTCATATGCTGTTTGCAATGAAAATAGGATATCCACCTATAGATGAACAGAATGAAATTATTGCTTATCTAGATGAACAAACGCAACTTATTGATGATGCAGTTAACGTCCAGAATGATCAGATAGTTAAGCTAAAAGAGTTTAAAACGTCTTTAATTAATTCTGTAGTTACCGGAAAAATCATAATAACGCCTGAAATGGTAGAAGGCTAAAAGGAGGCGTTATGTTCACGGTCAATCATCAAACCAACCGAATTAGTCCGGTAAAAACAAAGAAATTTAGTGAGCTGGGCTTTACTGAACGAAAGCATTTGCAGGAGTGGCTGGCCCATCAGCCGGATGCGTTAGGGGAAGAGCTCCTGATTATTCAAAAAGAGTTCGATGGCTTTGATGATACCCGTGAACGCCTTGACTTATTGGCTCTGGATAAAGATGGCAATCTGGTCATTATCGAGAACAAACTCGATGACTCTGGGCGAGATGTAGTGTGGCAGGCACTTAAGTATGCTTCATACTGTGCCAGCCTGACTAAGGGACAGATTGTTGATATTTACCAGCAGTATTTGGACCGCTATGAACCGCTGCAAGGCGAACGTGATTTATTAAACCAGCCACAAAACGCAGTGCAGCGTATCTGTGAATTCTTAGATGCGCCTGATTTGGATGAAATCAAACTCAACTTGGGTAACAGTCAGCGCCTGATGTTAGTGGCCGCCAATTTCCGTAAAGAAGTGACCAGTACAGCGTTGTGGTTACTTGGTCAAGGGCTCAGTATCCAGTGCTTTAAAGTTACCCCTTATGCCCTCGATGAACAGCTTCTTATCAATATCGATCAGATTATTCCTACCCCAGAAGCTAAAGAGCTGATGATTGGCATTAATGCCAAAGAAGCGGAAGAGAAAACGACAGAAGTGGTTTTGAAAAATCGTCACTCGGTAAGGCGAGAGTATTGGGAACAGGCTTTAGAAGTGTTTCAAAAGAGCGATTGCAACCTGTATGACAATATCAGCACAACCAAAGATCACTGGCTATGCGCAGGTTCCGGTGTAACCGGTTGCCCGTTCAGCCTGATTTTTAATCAAAAGGAACTTCGTGTTGAGTTGTGGTTAAGTCGTAGCCACGGTGAAGAAAACAAATGGTTATTTGATCAATTGTTCGAACAAAAAGATCAGATTGATTCTGCATTTGGAGAACATCTTGAGTGGCTTCGTCTAGATGACAAGAAACAATCTCGAATCCAGTTCTCCTGTAAAGTGGAAGGTTTTAACAAAGACATTTGGCATGATCATATTACCTGGCATCTTGAGCATATGGTTAAACTGGAAAAGGCACTTAAGGCATCACTTCTGCAAGCTTCTGAAAGATTAAAACATAAGGATGTGAAATGACGGTAAGTGTCGCAACTTGTTCAGCACAACAACTTTTTGAAGGCCAAAAAATACAGGCGAGTAATGGCAAGCTACTTACTGGAGTGTTAGTCATCCCTGAATACCAGCGCCCTTATTGCTGGGAAAGTCAGCAAATTGATAGTTTGTTAGAAGATTTAAGAGAGCATTTTCATAAGCATAATGAGCTACCGTATTATTTGGGTAGCCTAATTCTTCACCACGATGAACAGCAATTGAAAATCATCGATGGTCAACAGCGTATTACTACGTTAGCGCTATTCAGTTTTCTCTCTCAACAGCACCAACAGCTTGACCTACGTTTTGAATCTCCCCTTAGCCAACAACAAATTAAGACAAATCTTGATTGGTTAGCAGACCGCAAATCCAATTGGGCGAAGCTTATCAATTTTGAGCGTATTCAGTTTTCATTGGTGGTCACTGAATCAGAGGATGATGCTTACCGCTTTTTTGAAACGCAAAACACTGGCGGTGTGAGACTTGGTGGTCCGGATATTATCAAAGCCCATCACTTAAGAGCTGTACCTAAGGTTCATCAATCAAGATTCGCGCTCCAATGGGAAGGATTGGGTAAATTAGACAACTCAGTCAAATCCCTTTTAAAAGGGCGTTATTGGCAACAGCTGAATATGAGAGAACTCGCACCACATCAGCAGACAAAAGTGGTGAGGGATCAAATTGTCTCCGAACTTGGTGAACAAACAACCGAAGGTGATGACATTGCTTATGGTCAAGTACTGCGGTTAACTGGGATTGGTGGCGACGTTGTCCAACAAGCCGCACAACAGGGGTATGAAGTCAGGCAGCCGCTTAATGCGGGTATCAACACTATTCGTTATCTGGCGTATTTCCAAAACCTATATCAGCAATACTGGGTTAACCCGACGTTGCCCCATCAAGAAGGTTACAACCGCTTTATTTGCTGGCTTAAAGGGTTAGAAGGCTGTGGCTATTTACAAGGTCTCTATGAAGCGTGCCTGATGATGTACATCAGCCAGTTTGGAGAATACCAGTTAGAGTTGGCAGCGAAAAAATTATTCAGAGTCGTTTACTCCCGCAGAGTGAGTAATCAGAAAGCAGTGAGAGAAAATTCAATTTCAAGTTTTGTTAAGGACTATCCCGTTTTGGACTGGATTGCTTTGAGCTATACGCCAAAGCAGTGCTTTGCCTTTTTTGATGCGTTTGATTTGGTCGTCGATCCTAGCAATTTAGAATCCGATACCAATAGTGTTAAGAAACGCTTTATTGCAGAAGTGACTAAGCATTTCCAGCTGGGGTTGTCAGCAGAACAGTACGCGTCTTCATTTGCTAACTTATTAACCCGTAATATCACTGAAATGACGGAGGCGGCATGAGTTCAAAGGTTGAAACAGAGCTGCTTTCATTACAAACCATCGCGACAAAAGATTTGGGCTTCGTTATTCCTTGCTATCAGCGTCCTTACGTCTGGCGTGAAGAAGAAGTGATTAAGTTATTTGACGACGTTCGAGATGCTTATTTAGCTAAAGAGCCCCATTACTTTATTGGCAGTGTCTTGAGTGCGTTAAATGGTGATAAAAGCGAATATGAGCTGATCGATGGGCAGCAAAGAACCACAACATTGATGTTGTTATCACTTGCCTTCAAGGCCGTAGGGATTGAGACTCAGCTGGCTCATGTGAGTATCAAAGGTGAAAATCCAAGGTTAACGTTCGAAATCAGAGAGTCAGTGCGTAACTTGCTTGGCAGCTACGCGGGACTGGACAAGATTACGAAACCCGGTGAAGAAGATATTCGTAAGGATGAGTATTTAGTACATCTGGAAGCTAACCTTACGATTCTGAGACAGCAAGTCGATAAGTTGGCAGAGCAATCAGACTTCGATATTCATGGTTTTGCTGACTACATTTTTAACCAAGTGCAGTGGGTAAACAATATTGTTCCAGCATCCATGGATCTTAATCGCTTGTTTTCGAGCTTAAATACAGGGGGTATACAGCTAGAACCAGTCGATTTATTGAAGGCTAAACTGTTCAAACACATTAAAACTCCAACTGACAAAGCTATATACAGCAGTATTTGGCAAGCCTGCGAACATACCGATAACTATTTTGAGCGCAATCTCAGACAGATATTCAAAAGTGCCGACTGGCAAAAACTGGAGTATGCAGATCTTGCCAATTATCAGGCAGATAGATTTCCTCTAGTCAGTTCTAGTAATAGTGTTCAACGAGTTGGTAAGTCAATTGCAGAGATAGCATCAGGATCGTTGGACTTTGATATTGAACCTGAACAACCTGAAAATCAAAGCGATGATTTTGATGATGAGACTGTTTATTGCCGTTCAATTATCAGTTTTGAATTGCTGTTGATTCATACGCTCAGAATTTTTTGTATCCAGAAATCGTGGGATGATCTTGTCTCTCGTATCCGCGCTAGCAATCTGATGTTGTGCTTTGAACGGCTATTACAAGAAGATGAGAGAACCATTAAATCGTTTATAGAGTTGTTATGGCAGGTTCGTTATCAGTTCGATACCTGGGTTGTAAAATGGGTCGAGCATGATGACAGAGAAGATGCCCAGTTACGTTTAACTTCGATCAGTAAGAATAAAGCCTATATCAACCGTAAAGCCAAAGAACTTGGTTTACTGGCACAGTTGCAAGCGGTACGTAACTTTACCGGTGATCGTTCAGCCCAGTATTGGTTGACAGCGTTTCTAAGTCGGTTGGTTGCGGAGCCGAAAACGAAAGATGAAGACGTGGTTGCGCTTCTGGAATGCATCGATAATCAAATGTCGCTTACCCGTGAAACGCAAAAAGAAGCCAGTTTTAAACTTGCATCGGGGATATCGCCACAAACAATTCCCTGGGAAGAACAAGCCACATATCTTAAAAGCTCTTTGGGAACTCGATTCGAACATTATTGGTTCCAGAAGCTGGAGTACTTACTCTGGAAAAACGGTGATAAAGCCAACGATGAAAAGTTAAGACGTTATCGGATCACTTCGAAAAACTCGGTTGAGCACGTTCATCCTCAAAATGAAGAGTACCATCACCAGCTTGAAAAGAGCCCATTAAATGCTTTTGGTAATTTAGTGCTTTTAAGCCCGGGAGAAAACTCTTCATACAGCAACCAAACGGTAGCAAAGAAAAAAGCGGATTTCGATTCTAAACCACGTTATGACGCGTTGAAGCTGAAAGATATTTTTGAAACATACACTCAATCAGATAACCAATGGTCTGCCAATGAAATAGAAAAACATCAACAGAACATGTTGGCATTGTTGGAAACACATTACACACAAGGAGTAACCGATGGTCAGTAATACTAACGAGCAGGCGTTAGAGGCTAGTATTGAAAAAGCACTCACTGGCCATTGCCTTGAAGATCAAAAGATAGGTATTTCTGATGATCCTGTTACGCCTTATGGTGTGCAACATTGCGGTTATCTATCTGGCTTCCCTTCTGATTTCAATATGCAGTACGCATTGGATGAGCGTTTCTTTTGGCAGTTTCTTGAAAACTCTCAGGCACAAGAGCTGGCTAAACTACAAAAGAACAGTCCGAGTGATTGGCAGCGCAAGATTTTAGAACGTTATGATCGCCTGATAAAAAAACATGGTGTGTTGCATCTGCTTAAAAAGGGACTGAAAGTTGATGATGCTCATTTAAACCTCATGTATCCGGCACCGTTAGCGAGCAGCAGTGACAAGGTAAAACAAAATTTTGCAGCTAATATTTTCAGTTGTATACGTCAGCTTCGTTACTCATTAGCCAATCCACTGCAAGAAATAGATATGGTGCTGTTTATCAACGGTATTCCAATTGTCACGCTTGAGTTGAAAAATGCGTGGACTGGACAAACCGCACGCTACCATGGTCAAAAACAGTACCGTGAAGACAGAGATACTACTCAGCCACTTCTGACGTTTGGTCGTTGTCTGGTCCATATGACAGCCGATACTGATGAAGTGTATATGACCACCAAATTAGCTGGGAAAAATACTTTCTTCCTGCCTTTCAATAAAGGTTATAACCATGGTAAAGGGAATCCGCCAAACCCTAACGGTCATCGAACGGCATATCTATGGGAAGAAGTCTTTACCAAAAATAGCATCGCTAACATTATTCAACACTTTGTACGTCTTGATGGCGGTAGCAAAACCCCATTGGCGAAACGTACCTTATTCTTCCCACGTTATCATCAGCTTGATGTTGTACGTAAATTGATTGCTCATGCATCCACTTATGGTGTTGGTCATACATACTTAATTCAGCATTCCGCAGGGTCTGGGAAATCAAACTCTATCACTTGGGCTGCATATCAACTGATAGAAACGTATCCTGAAAATAACGACGTTTCCGGCGGTAAGGGAATGGAACAACCTTTGTTTGACTCTGTTATCGTTGTAACGGACCGTCGTTTACTTGATAAACAACTGAGAGATAACATCAAAGAGTTTTCCGAGGTTAAAAACATTATCGCGCCGGCTCTTACCTCTTCCGAGCTTAAACGCGCCTTAGAGGGTGGTAAAAAGATCATTATCACCACGATTCAAAAATTCCCATTTATTATCGACGGTATTGAAGATCTCAGTGACAAACGTTTTGCGGTGATCATTGATGAAGCACATAGCTCTCAGTCTGGTTCCGCACATGACAATATGAACCGGGCAATGGGTAAACAAGACGTTGAAGCCGAAGAAGATGCACAAGATAAAATTTTACAGGCAATGAAATCACGCAAAATGCGTGGTAATGCCTCGTATCTTGCTTTCACTGCAACGCCTAAAAACACAACTTTGGAGAAATTTGGTCAGCAGCAACCAGATGGTACGTTTAAACCATTCCACCTTTATTCGATGAAGCAGGCTATTGAAGAAGGTTTCATTCTGGATGTGCTAGCCAACTATACGACTTATAGAAGCTATTACGAGATTGAAAAGTCGATAGCTGAAAACCCTGAGTTTGATACCAAGAAAGCTCAGAAGAAACTGAGGGCTTTTGTTGAGCGCAGTCAACAGACGATCGATACGAAAGCTGAAATCATGCTGGAACACTTTATTCCTTCAGTCGTTAACGCTAAGAAGTTAAAAGGGAAGGGTAAAGGTATGGTTGTTACTCAGAACATCGAGACTGTTATACGTTATTACCGAGCTATTCGCCGTATTCTCGAAGAGTCGGGTAATCCTTTCAAAGTTCTGATTGCTTTTTCTGGCTCAAAAACAGTTGACGGTATTGAATACACCGAAGCTGATATGAATGGTTTCGCTGAGACGGAAACAAAAGACAAATTTGATACGGATGAATATCGTTTACTAGTAGTGGCAAACAAATACCTTACAGGGTTTGATCAACCAAAGCTTTGCTCTATGTACGTAGACAAAAAACTTGCAGGTGTTCTGTGTGTTCAAACGTTATCTCGACTCAACCGTAGTGCGCCTAAATGGGGTAAGAAAACGGAAGATTTGTTTGTCCTAGACTTCTTTAACGCCGTAGAAGATATCCAAGCAGCATTTGATCCTTTCTATACCGCCACATCTCTCTCTCAGGCGACTGATATTAATGTCCTGCATGAGTTGAAAGATGACCTAGATGATGTTGGTGTATACGAATGGTATGAAGTTGAAGATTTTGTTTCTCGCTATTTTAATAACGAAGATGCACAAACTTTAAGCCCCATCATTGATACTGCAGTAGCTCGATTCGATGATGAGCTGGGCCTAGAGCCTGAAGAACAGGTTGATTTCAAGATTAAAGCCAAACAGTTTGTGAAAATTTACGGCCAGATGGCGTCAATCATGCCATATGAAATTGTCGAATGGGAAAAGCTGTTCTGGTTCCTCAAGTTCCTGATTCCTAAACTGAAGGTAGATGACCCAGATGCAGATGCTTTCGATAAGCTTTTGGAGTCGGTTGATTTGAGTTCATATGGATTACAGAGAGTTAAGCTCAATCACTCTATTCATCTAAATGCTGATGAAACACCAGTTGACCCTCAAAACCCTAACCCTAGAAGTGCTCATGGGGGCGACTCTGAAACTGACGAGCTTGATGAAATCATCCGTACCTTTAACGAGCGCTGGTTCCAAGGGTGGAGTGCTACGCCAGAAGAGCAACGTATCAAGTTTATCAAAATTGCCGAAAGTGTCCGTCAACACCCTGATTTTGAGTCTAAATACAAAAATAACCCAGATCCGGTAAACCGAGAGTTGGTGTATAAAAGAATACTCAAGGAAGTCATGCTTCGCCGCCGTAAAGAAGACATGGAGTTTTACAAGCTATTTGCTTCAGATACGGCGTTTGAAACTGCTTTGACGCATAGTACGCAGAGATATGCTGAAACGATGGTGGAGTAGTGTCAGTCAATACAGGAAGTATTTTTCAGTTCTAATCTAACTCTGGTTTTTGGCGAGGGTTACATATAGAGCTGACGAGTATTAGGTCAGACGTGAGCTTGCATTCCCCTTTTATAGGCGTCTCTGGCACTTTGGGGGATGTGATTTAAAGATTTAGGGAGTGCGAGCGGTAAGAGTTCACTGATTAATCTCTCGCTCCTCAGACGCATAATGGTTCTGATGTAATACAGAGTGGTTTTTATATTTTCATGCCCCAATTGGTACTTTAACCATAAATGAATATCAGTGGCATTTGCCTCTGTGATTTCAATCCCTTTTTTCTCCGCCCATGTATATAATAAATGTGTTGCACCTGTATGACGCAGAGAGTGAGGATGGACACTTACCCCTATCTTTTCACTCGCTCTTTGAAAGGCTGCTTGGAGTTCCCTTCGAGAAACAGGAGTCCCATTTTTGTTTAGCCAAGTAAAGCGCTGCCCAGATGAACGCTGCTGTTTTTTAGCATGTTTACTTTTAACGTAATTTTCTTGATACAATTTAAATCTTTCATCATAAACGCTGTCAATATAGTCGTCGTGGTTCAACTTCATGGTACAGAGGTGAACTTGACAACGCTTTAATTTTTGCCCCTTACTTATGTAATAAAGATATTGGAATTCATCACTATTTCGTTCCATCTCAATATAGCGTTTCCAATGTGGATTCATTTCTGTAGGGCTCAACGGAAACTGTAAAATACCAGCTATGCGTAGGAATGTTTGCATTATTGTTGCGGCCATTGTTGCGTAAACCACATCGTCTTCATATAACGCATTGTATAACTTAAACCAGTCATTCATTGATATGATCGAGTCCTTATAGTCATCTACTTGAACTCTATACCTTAGAGGTACGGCACTTTCGATTTCAACTTCTTCTACAGATGAAAAAGAACTTGTGTGGGAAAGAAAGTAATCATCCTCATCCACTTTACGATAGTTTAAAATTTTATCCGGAAAAACTAAGTTATGTGTTATGTTTTCAAGAGTCAGAAATTCGTAAAAAAGTCGCCATGAAGAGACATAGTTAACAAGACTCTCTCCCTTCCAACTTTCTTTTTCATACAGGTGCTCAATTAATTGCGCTATGTGTTGATATGTTGCCTCCAAGTAATGGATAGGTTCAGGATTGCCTACGTCGTCCTGATTCTCTTCGAGTCTGTTTAATAGAAAAGCTACGCGATGAGCAATTTGCCGGATAGTTGTTGGCGTAACACTGTCGAATGATGTAATTCTTTTAAAATTATTCAAGCGTGAGTAGTGATAGTACCGACATAATAGAAAGCCAAGTAGGTCTTTTTGGACTTCACCATTGTCGCTGTAGTATGGGAACGGTACTGGATCTGGTAGGTTGTGATTAAATTCAATACGTCTCATTGTGTCTTTCAATACTCCAACTATCAAATCTGAGTTGAGTAAGGATTACTCGTCTCGTTGGTTTGTAGATCATATTTAGAGCACCATTCAATCTGTTTAGTTATTGAGGTGGTTTTTAATACTTACATATCAATTGATTGTGATTCATAGAATCAAATATATTTCATGTCACTCATATCGGATCACTATTATTTCATCAAAACCTTCAGATATATCTGCAGACTCGAGTCGGCGGTGCATATCTTGAAGTTTATCATCAGGGATGCGTCGGTCAGGGGTTCGTTGACAGTTCCTTTCTTGTATTACTATATAGGGGACTTCAAAGTAAACAGCACACATTTTGATGTCGGCTTGATACTTATATTTATAAACTAGGTTGAACCACCGGCTTCGGTCTGATCTAGTGAGGTTCGTTGCATCAATTACCACTGGGTGTCGATCTGGATAGTAGTGGGAACCTTTAGTCCAAGTTGTTTTTCCTGAACATGGCATTCCTACGCACAGATATACTCGTGTAGGTAATGGGCGTTTCAGTAGTGTTTCAAGTTCATTTTTTGCACTTATCCAAGCAGCTTCCCTCATTCTTTCATCATGAAAAGTGTATTTGCCATTTTTAAACAAATATTTGTCTGGTGAAATGACTTGCGCTGTTGAAAAATTGGCTAACTGACTGGGGTCTTTGGTTAACGACTGTGTCTGTAAATTTTGATAAGCAATGTTAACTGCTTGCTGTTGATGACTTTTGAGTTGTTTATTTTTGTCTTCTAGTAATTGTTTGAGTCCTTGAATTGACTTGAGAGCTTCTAGGTAGCCCGTTTGAGCTTTATCTCGTTGATCTTCTAAAGCTTGTTTTTCTTTAGTGATTAATGTTAGGTCAGAATCAGCCTGGAGTTTTTCAAAGTCATTTCTAAAATCGTTAATGTCCTTAGCGATCTGCTTATATCGTTTATTCAAACCATCGTTTTTAAGCTTATTTCCAGCCATGTATGACGTGGATACTGATGCCTTGTGGCAAATTTTTGTGATTGAACAATCGTTGATTTTGCCGCTAGCGATCGCTTGAGCTTTGAGTTGTTCAAAATTACTACGAAGATCTTCCAGTCTTTCGTCATGAGTACGTTTGTCTCGGGGCTTTCGTGTGTCTGTCATGATATCACTCAAAATATCCGGGTTCTCTTTCATCAGAGTACAGTTCTTTTAATATTGAGCCGTATGTTGATATGAAATTCTTGGCTTGGTCTCTTATTGCTATAGATTGATGACCAACTCCTTCTAAATAACGAATATAGTAATCAAAGCTTAGAAGTAGATCTCGGCTCCAGGTATCGCCAAACAGTGCATCACCACAAGCTTTTCCCACGCAGTTGGCTGGACATGGTGGTGTTCCAAGTGCATCAGTAATGAGCTTACTAAGCTTTAGACTTTGGCGTGTTTTGTGATTACCCGCAATAGCACAAGGAGCGTCACTGCTGTTGCTAGTATTTCTAACACAGACCACCGCCATCGGGGTTTTGAGTGCATATATCTGTTGGTCTTTTATTCTGGTGTGTAATAACTCCTTGATACGTTCCTTAAGCTGAACTCGCATATCCATTTCCGTAATCTGGTGATGGTGTATTGAAGTGGCAGTAGCTGAACCGGAGGAAGTAATCGGTTTTGGGTTAGATTGGGAAGTATCATCCGTGTCTTCAGAATTATCTTTTGCGATTTGTAATCGAATGTCTTCTGCACCAGCTAGCAGGCGATCTCCTGCTTTTCCTGCTACTTTCCCTCGGACGATTGCATCAGATAATTCTTCGGACATTTTGTTGATGCCTTCTGAAATCTGTCTGTTACGTTCCTTAATAATTACCGGATTGTTGGCTAGGTATGCATCAGGCATTAGCGCATTAGAGTGACCAAAAAGCTTTTTCAGTAGTAAAATAGCTGCAGCACTGTGAGTACCAATCCACCCAGCCAAGGTTGCCCGTACGCAGTGACAACTGGCCTCATCATTGTCATCCGAAAGTGTGAACAACTTAATATTGTAGTGAGAAGCAAAGTTCCGTATGAGGCGGTTAAAAGTACCACAGGCATCCATTTTATAACCGTCAGTTTCATTAATAAGGTTGTTATTGGATAAAGAAGAGGTACAAGTTATGAGATAGCGGCTTTCTTTCGCACGAGCAAAGCGCTTACATTGTTCAAGAAGTATCACCGCTTTATGAGTTTGATTTGGGACTGGTAGAATATAGCGCTTTAGATGCGTTTTCTTGATGTCAGTAATTAGGTAATGCAACAAGTCATGCCGTTTGGAGTTTTGACAACAACCTTTTTCCAAATTTCTCATATCAACGTTGCGAAGGCCTGTCGTCAGTAAAATTATCCAAGCTGCAGCCCCTTGAATAAGTTGCTCCAATCTTCTAAACCAATCTGATGTCAGACCACCTTTACTATCAAATTGAAGAGGAAGAATATTAGAAAGTTCGTCGCCAAATTTTATTTTTATGTGCCTCCTTGTTTTCCAAGTTAGATCATTTTTATTTTGGGTACTATGTTTCTGAATTATTTCGATTTCATCAAAGACACCACAGAGAAGATCAAAATATTCTTCAATAAATGGAGAAGCATTTTTAACCAACTGGCTTACAACCGCTAAATCCAAGGGAGGGTATGATTTTACGGATGTATCCAAGCCATGTGTTTGTCTTAGCTTTTTTACCCATGTCTGCACGCTAATATTCTGCGTATTCCATGGCAATATTAGCCCAGAAGTTAAAAAATAGGCATTGCTGTATGCCTCTGAATAAATGTGTTTTATCCGATTTAAGAACTCGAATGGACCATGACTAAGTGCATTTTCTTTTGCAAGATGATTTAGAGCTGTGAGCAAAATATCATTGCTAGTTAATTGCAGTAGAGTATTAAATGGTTGGTTACGTTTGCTGATTAATATATTTTTCGAACGAAAAAGATCACGAAATGTCGTAACAAATCCTGCTACTGAGTTTTTTACCGTTGAAATTGCTAAGTTTGCAAAGCTCAATTGGTGATAACAAACCAGCTTACAAACAAGCATTAGTGGCAAGTCTGTTTCATCGGGAAACCAGTCATTCCACCGAAAGTTGTACAGTGATCCACCATGGGGCTCCCAAGTATCATCATGGAAAGTTGATGTGGCTGATATTTTGCTCATATCAATATTTTCGTATTCTTTCTCAAGAGCATGTAATACTGACCACTGTTGGTAACCATATTCTGTTAGAGATTGTTTATTAGGTTGATTTATTTCAATGATTTGCATGAACTTACACCACTTTGCAGAATAGGAGGTAATAATGGGATATTGTCTTTTAGCGCTAGGTTTGCTGTGGCATAGGCATGTTCAACCAACTCTTTCCCTTTCGGGTGACGAATTTTGAATTGATTAACTGTATCTAAGGCAGTATGAAGCCTATCATCTAGTGTTGCTTTAAAAATATCAGGATCAGATTTACGTTGCTGTTCGTATTGAAATATACGGTAGCAAATCGCAGGCAAATGTTCTGCGTAGACCTCACTGCGTTTACATCCAAGGCATAAGTCATATGTCTTACATTGATCTGCAACGGCTAGATTGTGTGACGGTTTACTGGGGTCTGAACAGTCGCACAAAAACACTTGAGTGGCGCCAGCCTCGCGCTCGTTATCAAGCTTTATCTGTCCCTGAAAAGTCATCATTTTTTCGAGCATGTCAGTAGTAAGTGCAACAATTGCACTATCCATCGTAAGATTACTTAGTCCACTTTTCATTATGTAACTGAAAAATGTTGTATCAAATTGTTCGTGGTTGAGGGCCGTTTTCAATCGGCTGACTAGTTCATCGGCATTTTTGACATCTTTCAGCAGCTTAAGCAATTCGTGTCCTACAAATGTTTTTCTAAAGCGCTGTGTTTGTAGTGAAGATAACTTTTCCCCAGTATTGTTAAATATTGGATAGTGGGAACAAAAGGATACGCATAACCTATGCGCATATGATTCACCGATCGTGAAAATAAACTTGCGTTCAGGAGATCGAGTTTTATCAAGAAATTTTAGATAACTATATATTGGACTGGTAACACTTACTGGGATGCTGATAGGTTTAGCTGCTCGTTTTCTGGCTTGTCCCTTTATTTTCCTTCCAACCAATACAATTGATTGATCTCTAGGTGCCGTGTCTTCAGTGATTCCCATCTGGATATCAAAATTTTTATACCAAGGCTTTCCATTTACCATCCATTCCAAGCTTAAAGCTGCTTCTAGGTTAACTCCCGTCGTTATCATAAAATAAATAAGGATAGCAAACTCATGATGATATGATTGCAATGTTAGCCATTTGTAATTCGGGGTAATTCCTTTAGCTACAGTAGATGTAGGCCAGCATTGAGATAACAAAAAGGACATATATTTTTCATATGGATCTAGGTGCTTCCAGATTTTAGTCTTACTCACAGAATTTAATTTTTTTTGGAATAAGGATGGAATGGCATAGCTACCTATTCTTATGTCATTGTTATTGTGCTTAAACAACAATGTGAGGTTTGCCATCAAAGCCCTATGTCCATCCTCTCCACTATTAAATAAACGAGTCAATGTAGGATTAAGACTCTTAATTTCATGGAGTTGTAGATAGTCCTGACCGAGCACCTCCGGACTGACATTTTCAAGCAATTCAAATTGTTCTCTTGAGCGTTCGATTTCATAGAACACGTAGGAAAGAATTTGTATTAACTCGACGTCACTGTAGTCAGCTGGCCTAACTAGTTCGTCAAAGTTGATGTCTCTTAATGGAGCGGGTTGGACAATCTCATCTTTTCTTATTCGTATCGACTTAAGATTAATAAAAGGAATACCTTCAAAAAGCGTTTTCATATGGCCCAGATAACTAGCTGCTTTTTTGGAAGGAAAGGTATCGCACCATCGACTGAAGTGATTAATATTTAACTCGGTGAAGGATGCAGGAGGGGATGGTTGAGAGGAGAGGTATACAAAGAAACTCTTTATTACTGATTGAAATTTTTTAATTGACCCTTTGGCCAGATTAGATACTAAGATTTTCTTAGTTAGTAGTTGCGCAAATTTTTTAGCAATTTCTTCACCTACAAGTTCTTTTCCTGATTCCACAATCCAAAATTTGCCTTGAGCCACTCGTCTAGAGTATTGCCCTGCATAAAAAAAGCTCTTTTTTGAATGTTTGTCGCTATTCACTTCATCTTTAGATTTTGGGTGTTCAAAAAATAGACGATAACTATTTGTTGGCGAATCAACGTAATGTTTGTAAGGAGATAAGTTATACCGTTCAACTACAGGAAGAGATATCACCTTATTGGATGACTTTGCAATGTTGGTAATCTTCTTATTAGCCTTCTTTTTTGCCATGGTTTATCCACCCAATCCAATTTAGTGATGCAATATGTAAATTCCATATAGAGTATTGTAGTAGACATTAGAAAAAAGTGATGTGATCAGGATTTTTTCGTATATTGACCGATATCGTGGGCCAAACAGAGCGAATCAATCAAACTGTCTGAGGGCAGTAAGTCTCGGAACTCCGGCTGCTTCTTTTTCAGTTGAGCCACAATGCCCGTGCCCAATTGCGCCGCTTCAAGAGAGTGGGTCAAACGGGTACGGTGGAAATCTTCTAAGCTGTTGCCGTGGACTTGAGTCTTCGCTTGTAGGCGACGAAATGCCGCAGAATGCAGTATACGAGCGCGATCTCGCTGATAAGGACTACGATGATCGTCACGGCGGATTTTATGTTCATCATCATGGCGTTCTTGCCACAAGGCATCTAATTCAAACGACACTTTTCTCTCCATCAACTAACTGATTTCATCCAGCGATAATTCAAAACTTGGGGCAAAGGTATGAAGGAAGTATTCCATTTCTGGTGTTTTGCGTTCTTGCAGCGTGATGTCGAGGCGCTTTTTAGCCAAGGCAAACTCGTGGTTACCTGCGCTCAGTTCTTCGAGACATTTTAAGTACGCGCAGATGGAGTCGGCTTGCTTAACGATCAAGGCATCTTCTTCATGTGCAGAGTGTGAAAGCAGATACGGTGCAAAATCGTCTTGGAATTCTTCTGGCAGCATGGATAGTAGCTTTTGCTCGGCTGCGGCTTCTATCTTTTTATATTCTTTAGAAATTTCTGGGTTGTAATACTTAACTGGGGTTGGAAGGTCACCCGTTAATACTTCACTGGAGTCATGGTACATCGCAAGAATAGCAATGCGTTCGGGATTCAGTGTACCGCCAAACTTTTTGTTTTTGATTAGGGCAAGGGCATGAGCAACAAACGCGACTTGCAGGCTGTGTTCAGAAACGTTTTCTGGTGATACTGAGCGCATTAAAGGCCAGCGTTGGATTAGCTTCATTCGTGCCAAGTGGGCGAAAAAATGGCTTTCTTTCATTGCTGTCTCCAATTTTGATTCTGATACAAAAAAAGGAGCTCACTAGGAGCTCCTCTAAGCATATGAGAGATCAGCAGTAATTACTACTGGCTATACGTTGATAGGAAACGCTCAAAGCGGCCAATCGCGGTTTCGAGATCTTCTACGTGCGGCAGGGTAACGATACGGAAGTGATCCGGTTTCGGCCAGTTAAAGCCTGAACCCTGCACGAGCAGCACTTTTTCTTGCTTCAAGAAATCGAGCACCATCTGCTGGTCATTCTTAATGTTGTACATCTTGGTGTCGATTTTCGGGAACAAGTACATAGCGCCTTTCGGCTTCACACAAGAAACCCCAGGGATCTGATTAATAAGCTCGTAAGCACGGTTACGTTGTTCAAGCAAACGACCACCCGGCAAGATCAGCTCATTAATACTTTGGTAGCCACCCAATGCGGTTTGAATCGCGTGTTGCATCGGTACGTTGGCACATAAACGCATAGACGAAAGCAGCTCAAGACCGTTGATGTAACCTTGCGCCAGATGTTTAGGGCCGGTTAGGAACATCCAGCCGCCACGGAAGCCACAAACACGGTATGCTTTTGACAGACCGTTGAAAGTCATCACTAGCACATCTTCTGTTAGTGTCGCGACTGAGGTGTGTGTTGCTCCGTCGTAAAGCACTTTGTCGTAGATCTCGTCAGCGAAGATGATCAGGTTGTGTTGGCGGGCAATCTCGATAACTTCTAGTAGAAAATCACGACTGTATACAGCACCCGTTGGGTTGTTCGGGTTGATCAGAACAATACCACGCGTTTTTGGGGTGATTTTCTTTTTGATGTCTTCTAGATCAGGATACCAGTCTGCGCCTTCATCACAGATGTAATGCACAGGTTTACCACCAGACAGAGCAACAGATGCGGTCCACAGTGGGTAGTCTGGTGCCGGGATCAGCATTTCATCGCCGTTGTTTAGTAGTGCTTGCATTGCCATCACGATTAGCTCTGAAACGCCGTTACCTACGTATACATCTTCAACATCGAGTGAGCGGATGCCTTTACGTTGGTAATGTTGTACAACGGCTTTACGCGCAGAGTAGATGCCTTTGGAATCACAGTAGCCTTGAGAAGTTGGTAGATTGCGGATTACATCTACTAAAATCTCATCAGGGGCGTCAAAACCAAATGGGGCGGGGTTACCAATGTTTAGCTTTAGGATTTTATGCCCTTCTTCCTCCATGCGCTTAGCATGTTTGAGTACAGGACCCCTAATGTCGTAGCAGACATTGTCGAGTTTTGACGACATCCCGATATTTTGCATTGTATAATTCCTAAAAAATCGTTAATTTCTTTATTAAAGTACAATAATTTGTTTTTTATTAGAATAAAAATCTGTAAATTATCCGTTTAGTGGCTAACTTTTGTTCTGTTGGTATCACAGGATTTTGCAAAAGATCGCATACGACCTTGATTTGCTTTGGGTCTAAACTTAGAGTAGCCGTCAGTTATCCCTTATCCTCATAGACTTCGAGGTTGATTTGTCACAGTTCCATCAAGCCGTAAAGAGAATTATCGAGCGAGTTCAGCAAACGGAAGGCAATCAAACACGTTTAGTCGAGCCACTCAGCGAGAAACCCAATTTCGCGTTTATTGACTGGCTTGAAGCACAACCACTTTTTCCCAAGTTTTACTGGCAGTCCCGTGATACTCGTGAAGAAGTTGTTGCCCTAGGTCAGCTCCATTCATTTGTTGAGCCAGGACCTGCCTATACGATCCTTGGCGAAGGCCAACGAGTATGGGGTGGGCGTTCATTCGATGGTCAGCACGAGAAAAACCGCCGCTGCATGCCGTCTTTCTTCTTTCTACCGCAAATCGAGTTGATTCGCTTCGATCAGCAATGGTCGCTTGCAGTGAATATCTCAGAAGATAAAACCCGTACATTAGCAGGCTTGAAAAAGCTGGTTTGTGATGTGCCTATGCTTGCGCCAATTTCTTCTCATATTCGTTCTATTGATCATGCGCCAACAGAGCCTCAATGGAATGATTTGGTAGAGAAAGTACTGACAGGTATTGAGAACGACGATTTTAAAAAAGTCGTTTTAGCTCGCAAATCAACCGTTCGCTTAGATTCGACACTTTCTGCTGCGCAACTCCTGAAAGCGAGTTACCTCAATAACCACCATAGTTTCCATTTCCTACTGAGCTTAGACAGCAAGCACAGCTTCATGGGTTCTACCCCCGAGCGTCTGTATTCGCGTGTTGGGCATGAACTCCACACTGAAGCATTGGCAGGCACGATTGGTCGTGGTGACAATGCAACGCAAGATATGGAGCTAGCGAACTGGTTATCTCAAGATTCAAAGAACCTGAACGAAAACCAGTATGTGGTGGATGACATTGTTGATCGCTTGTCGCCACATTCAGAGAGCGTTGAAGTAGAAAAAGAGCCTCGACTTGTTCGTCTGAGAAAAGTTCAACATCTTAAGCGTAATATTCGTGCGGATCTGAAAGCAGGCATCAACGGTGTTCAATTGCTTTCAGCTTTACAGCCAACCGCCGCGGTAGCCGGTTTACCGCGTAAAGAGTCGATGCAATTTATTTTGGATAATGAGCCGTTTGCACGCGGCTGGTATGCAGGCTCGATGGGTTACATTAGCCATGAGCGTGCAGAGTTTTGTGTCGCAATCAGAAGTGCTTTGATCTTGGGCGATCAAGTCCAACTGTTTGCTGGCGCGGGTATTGTTCCTGGCTCCATTGCAGAACATGAATGGGCCGAGTTAGATAAAAAAATGTCGACGTTACTATCTCTTATTTCAGACCACCCACCGCTTGGGGTTGCATCATGAAGGCAGATCAAGCTGTATTGAATCGCATCTGGTCTGAAACCATCCTGACAGAATTGAACCGCTTTGGTGTGAACCACGTTTGTATCGCACCCGGTTCCCGCTCTACACCTTTAACGGTAGAGGCGGCAGATAACCCAAATTTTACTATCCACACGCACTTTGATGAGCGTGGTTTAGGCTTTATGGCTCTTGGACTTGCAAAGGCAAGTAAACAGCCAGTTGCGTTGATCGTGACCTCTGGTACCGCTGTCGCTAACCTTTTACCTGCTATTGCTGAAGCAAAACTAACGGGTGAAAAGCTGGTGGTGCTAACGGCAGACCGTCCAGTTGAGCTGGTGGGTTGCGGTGCAAACCAAGCTATTAATCAATTGGGTATTTTTTCAGGACATGTCTCTGACAGTCTTAACCTGCCGAGTCCTACGCTATCAACCCCGCTGAATTGGTTGCTTACTTCTGTTGATGAAGTGATGTTTACTCAGCGCCTAAGAGGTAGCGCGGTTCACATTAACTGTGCGTTCCCAGAGCCTTTGTACTCCAATACAGAAAAGAGCACCTATCAGGACTACCTTGATACCGTTGCCGGTTGGCGAGATAGCAAGGTGACGTATTGCCAGCGCTTTAACCCGAAAACCAGCAGTGCCATTCCAAGCTGTGGGGATAACAAAGGTGTGGTGGTCATTGGTAGTTTGCCACTGGTTCAGGCGCAAGCCGCACAAGCGTTTGCAGAGCAAATGGGCTGGCCAGTGCTTGCTGATCCGCAAAGTGGTGTCAGTTCGGATTGGGCGCATTTTGATTTATGGTTGCAGAATCCGAAATTGGCAAGCCAACTGGATGGCTGTGACTTAATCGTGCAGTTCGGTAGTCGAATCATTTCTAAACGTTTTAATCACTGGTTAGAAAAACACGTAGCGCGCAATCAGCAAGGTGGTGACATTCAATATTGGTATGTATCGCCTCGATTAGAGCGAGATAACCAAAGTCACTTACCACAATGGCACTGGGCAGAGCAGCCAAGCTCATGGGTTGAACGTACGACGGAGTTTTCATCAGAACACGCTGGTTGGGCAAATGAGCTTGCCGCGGACATCAAACAAGTCACGCAACATGCGAAAGGCTTGTTTGCTTCAGACCCTAAAAGTGAGCTGAGTGAGATTGCGTTGGCGATTGATGTGGCTGAGCGTGCTCAGGGTGTGGATCTGTTTGTTGGCAATAGTCTGTTTGTCCGATTGATCGACATGTTTGGCAAGCTTGATAACACAGAGGTTTTCACTAACCGTGGTGCGTCTGGCATTGATGGCCTGTTTGCAACGGCAAGCGGGGTACAACGTGCGCGCCAGAACCCGATGTTAATGTTTATTGGCGACACTTCTGCCTTATATGGGTTGAACTCGCTAGCACTGTTTACGCACAGCAAGTTGCCTTCGGTGTTGGTGATTACTAACAACGATGGTGGTGCGATTTTTGACTTGCTTCCAGTACCGCAAGAGCATCGTGAGTCGTTCTATCAAATGCCTCATGGCTATGAATTTGAACATGCAGCGAAACAGTTTGGTTTACAGTATCGCAAACCGAACACGCTTGCTGAGTATCAATCTATAGTCTCTGAGCATTTTGCTAGCGGCGAAGGGGCGTTAGTGGTTGAAGTTCAAACGCCATCGAACCAAGCGGTAGAGCAGCTAAAATCCTTCAACAAGAATTTGCATGCTCTATTCTAAACGCTTCCCAGCAACGGAAAAGCACCAAAGTAGTACTTTGCCTACTCTGGTGTTTTTGCATGGCTTGCTTGGTAGCGGTGAAGATTGGCAAGCGTGTATCAACGCGTTACCCGAGTATGAACGTGTTACGGTTGACCTCCCTGGTCATGGGCACAGCCAATCTATTGCTTGCAGCGATCTGAATGATTGCTGCAAATTACTCAATTCCGCACTATCTTTATTATTTCCTTCGCAACAACCGCTTATCCTGACTGGTTACTCAATGGGTGGACGCATTGCTATGCATGGCCTTGCTCACCAATGTTTTCCAGATCTCAATATTTGTGGAAGCATTGTGGAAGGAGGAAACTTCGGGCTTCAAAGTGAGTCAGATAGACAGGCTCGATTCGAAAACGATTCGCGCTGGGCAAAGCGTTTCAAAACTGAGCCTCTTGCCTGTGTTTTGAACGATTGGTACCAACAGTTGGTCTTTTCTTCACTAAACCATGAGCAAAGACAAACATTGATTGCGAAACGAAGTGCTAATCTTGGTTCCGCGGTAGCGGATATGCTGATTGCAACGTCATTAGCGAAGCAATCTTATTTGCTCCCAGCTCTGCAACAGCAAGCGGTTCCACTGCATTATATCTGCGGTGAAAAAGACAAAAAATTTAGCCAACTGGCTGAGACAAGCGGGTTGGCGTATCGACAAATCGAAGGTGCTGGGCATAACGTCCACCAAGAGCAACCACAGCGATTTGCGAGGCAAGTTAATCAAATAATTCATTCTCACTTTGAGTGAGAGCAACGAGAACAATGGGAATCACCATGGCTAAAACAGTAGGCATTTCTGAAGAAGAACTTTACGCTCCGGTTCAATGGAAAGATTGCAGCGAGAAATACGAGGACATTCATTACCACAAGTCTGTAGATGGTATCGCGAAAATCACTATTGCACGTCCTCAAGTGCGTAACGCGTTTCGTCCTCAAACGGTAAAAGAGATGATTGATGCGTTGGCAGATGCACGCTACGACTCTGGTGTTGGCGTGATCATTCTGACAGGTCTAGGTGAAGACGCATTCTGTTCTGGCGGTGACCAGAAGATCCGTGGCGACTACGGCGGCTACAAAGACGACCAAGGTACACACCACCTAAACGTATTGGACTTCCAACGTGATATTCGCACTTGTCCAAAACCAGTGATCGCATCGGTAGCAGGTTGGGCTGTGGGCGGTGGTCACGTACTGCACATGATGTGTGACCTAACGATTGCGGCTGACAACGCTCAATTTGGTCAAACAGGCCCTAAAGTGGGTTCATTTGACGGCGGTTGGGGCGCATCTTACATGGCTCGTATCGTAGGCCAAAAGAAAGCTCGCGAAATCTGGTTCCTATGTCGTTTCTACAATGCTCAAGAAGCAGTAGACATGGGCTTGGTAAACACGGTTGTACCACTAGCGGATCTAGAGAAAGAAACCGTTCGTTGGTGTCGTGAAGTACTACAGCACAGCCCAATGGCACTGCGTTGCTTGAAAGCTGCGTTGAACGCGGACTGTGATGGCCAAGCGGGTCTGCAAGAACTTGCGGGTAACGCGACTATGATGTTCTACATGACAGATGAAGGCCAAGAAGGTCGTAACGCATTCAACGAGAAACGTCGTCCAGACTTCGACAAGTTCCCTCGTAACCCATAATCCGTATAAGAAGAGGAGCCTTTGTGCTCCTCTGTTTCGTTTTTCGTCCTGAGCGTCTCGCCCTCTGGGAGACTAGCGAGTTCTCTCGTTAAAAAGCTCAGAATATACGGCATTAAATAGGATTCGAATTATGCGTAAAGCGAAGATTTACCGTTACTGTCTACCAATGGACAGTGGCGTAATACTACGTGATAACAAGCTGACGGAACGTAAAGGTTATATCCTTGAATTAACGGACGGTGACAAGGTTGGTCGCGGTGAAGTTGCTCCTTTGGTTGGTTTCAGCCTAGAAGGCACTGAAGAAGCGGGCATTCAGCTGCAAGCGCAAGCAGAGCGCTGGGTGGCAAACTTGCCTTTAGATTACAACCACATGTATCCATCGGTTGCATTTGGTCTGTCTATGGCTCAGCTGGAACTTGAAGGCGGTTTACCTGCGCAAGGTAAGTACCAAGTCGCCCCTCTGTGTAACGGTGATCCAGACGATCTGATTCCGAAACTGAACGAAATGGAAGGCGAAAAAGTCGCGAAAGTAAAAGTGGGTTTGTACGAACCTATTCGTGACGGCATGCTAGTGAACTTGTTCCTTGAGTCGATTCCACAGCTGACGCTTCGTCTTGATGCTAACCGTGCTTGGACGCCAGAAAAAGCCCAGCAGTTTGCTAAGTACATAGCACCATCACTGCGCCAGCGCATTACTTTCTTGGAAGAGCCATGCCGCTCTCCGGGTGATAGCCTGTCTTTTGCAATCAATACGGGTATTGCAATCGCGTGGGATGAAACACTGCAAGATGCGGTTCGCCGTGAAGACTTCAGCTTAGAAGATCTTACAGGTGTGAAAACCATCATTATCAAGCCAACGCTGATCGGCTCAGTTGATTTCTGTATTAAGCTGATTGAAAAGGCGAAGACATTAGGTATTAAAGCCGTAATCAGTTCAAGCATTGAATCAAGCCTTGGCCTGAACCAACTTGCTCGCTTGGCACAATGGCAACTACCTAATGAGATCCCAGGTTTGGATACGATTGGTTTGTTCAAAGCGCAGCTAGAGCAAAGTTGGCCTAAATGTGAACTTCCAGTTCTTCCGCTATCTGAGCAGGAGTTAGTGTGGCATTCAGCATAGATACTGTTGCGATTGCACCATGGAAATATTGGGCTCAAGTGAGCCCTTTTTCTATTGCGCTTGAGACAACCAAAGAGCAAGTTAACTGGCAACAATTGACTGCTCGTGTCGACTTGTACGCTCGCTACCTTCAACAAGAGGGTGTGGCGAGTGGAGACGTGGTGACGCTAGTCGGTAAGAACCAAGTTGAAACCCTGTGGTTTTATCTTGCTGCTCAGCAGATAGGTGCAATCACTGCGTTGACCATGCCGCAGCCTTTTGAGGCTCTCTCAGGCAAGTTAACGACGCTATATAAGCCAACTCAACAACGTTTTGTGTGGTTTGCTGATGGTGTTGCCAGTGGCTACTCGGAACAGCAGTTATCGCAACTAGGTATCATCCAGCTTTCGACTCTGGATAGCGAATCGCAATGTGACGTTGGCAGTTCAAACGAAGGCTACGCACATGATGCTTTAGCGTCTATTGTGTTTACCTCTGGATCGACAGGCACCCCTAAAGCCGTGGTGCATACTCATCGTCAGCACCTGGCTTCTGCTCAAGGTCTGTTAAGCGAATTCCAATTCAACCATCAAGATACTTGGCTGCTTTCCTTGCCGCTTTACCACGTATCAGGCTTGGCGATTGTCTATCGCTGGCTATTTGCTGGTGCAACACTCAAAGTGGGGGGCGGAAATCTTGCTGATGACATTCTTGGTGCCTCTCACGCTTCTTTAGTCGCGACCCAGCTTAAGCGTTTACTGGATGATGAAGTCAAACTGTCTCTCACGCATGTCTTACTGGGCGGTAGTCATGTAGCGCACGAACTCGCACTGCGAGCGACACAGAAGGGTATTGAAACTTGGCTAGGCTATGGCATGACAGAAGCGGCCTCTACCGTAACTGCGAAGCAAATTGATAGCATCAGTAATGCGGGGCATCTATTGCAAAATCGCGATATTAAGCTGGTTGAGGAGCGTATTTATATCGGCGGGCAAACTCTAGCAGC
Organism: Vibrio sp. B1ASS3; assembly: GCF_905175355.1. Classification (NCBI taxonomy): domain Bacteria; kingdom Pseudomonadati; phylum Pseudomonadota; class Gammaproteobacteria; order Vibrionales; family Vibrionaceae; genus Vibrio; species Vibrio sp. B1ASS3. Next base: position 2,878,536 of record NZ_HG992742.1, on the reverse strand, counting down.
AGGCTATTTCAAGCAAGGGGCTGTGACTTCACTCTTGAATGAAGATGGTTGGTTCGATAGTAAGGATCTCGGAGAGTGGCAAGGCGATGAACTCAAGATCATTGGTCGAGCAGATAACCAATTTATCTCTGGCGGTGAGAATGTTCACTGTGAAGAAATTGAAGCGGTACTGAACCAAATCGAGAGTATTTCGCAAAGTATCGTTGTTCCAATAGAAGATGTTGAATTTGGACATCGGCCAGTGGCGGTGATTCAAGCAGAGTCGTTACTGGACAAAGCTCAATACGAGCAACATCTGCAAACTAAGCTAGAAAAATTCAAATGGCCAGTAGCGTATTACGCAATGCCTCAAGCCCTGTTGGGTGGGGGAATAAAAATCTCGCGCAAAGCGGTGAAAGACTGGTTAAAAAATGAAGTGCAAAACGGTGACTAAGCGTTATTGCACTTCAGGGGGATGTGGTGATGGTGAGTCACCACAATTCTTTAGTTAGCGAGCGCGAGTTTCATCTGCTCAGCTACCTTATCTACTTTTCCTAGACCGATAATCACTTGTAAGCCGCCTTTACCAATCATTACTACGCCAGCAGCACCCAATTGTTTAAGCTTAGCTTCGTCAGCTAGGGATGAGTCTTTTACGGTTAAACGAAGTCGAGTAATACAGTTGTCCACTTCTAGGATGTTGTCTGCACCGCCAATTGCGGCGATGTAATCTTTTGCTAGCTCGCCAATATTCTCAGTGACTTCTTTTTCCATGTCCTCACCACGACCCGGCGTACGCAAGTTGAACTTGATGATCGCAAAGCGGAATACGCTGTAGTAAATCGCAAAGAAGACTAAACCTTGTGGGATCAGCATGTACCATTTGGTTGCTAGTGGGTTTTGGCTTGATAGCACGAAGTCAACGAAACCAGCTGAGAAACCAAAGCCCGCCATCCACTGCATGCTTGCCGCAATGTACATTGAGATACCAGTCAGCACAGCGTGAATCAGGTACAGCACTGGCGCTAGGAACATAAAACTGAACTCTAGAGGCTCTGTGATACCAGTGAAGAAGGACGCCATTGCCGCAGCCAACATGATTGAGAACACTTTGGCTTTGTTTTGCTTGTCAGCGCAGTGATAAATCGCAAGCGCAGCGCCCGGCAGACCAAACATCATGATTGGGAAGAAACCTGCTTGGTACATACCCGTTTGGCCGACTACAGCTGTGCCATTAGCAATAGACTGCGCGCCGCCTAAGAAGTTTGGAATGTCGTTGATGCCAACCACATCAAACCAGAAGACAGGGTAAAGCGCGTGGTGCATGCCGATAGTTAGCATTAGACGGTTAAAGAAGCCAAATAAACCCGCGCCAACCGCACCCATGGATTCAAGTTTGGTTCCGAAAACAATCAATGCATCGTAAATCACAGGCCATACGTAAAGCAGAACAAAAGCCAGCGCCATACCTGCGATAGAAGTGAGAATAGGTACTAGGCGTTTGCCGCTAAAGAACGCCAGTGCTTTTGGTAGTTCGACACCTGAGTAACGGTTGTAGATTTCAGCGGAGATAATACCCACCAAGATACCGATGAACTGGTTGTTGATTTTGTTGAATGCCGCGGGCACTTCATCCGCAGCGACATCCATCAGCTGTGTGACGGCACCCGGCGCCAGTAGCGTCGTCAGTACCATAAAGCAGATAAACCCAGAGAGAGCTGCTGAGCCATTTTTATCTTTGCTTAATCCAAATGCGACACCAACGGCGAATAGTACCGCCATGTTGTCGATGATTGCACCGCCTGATTTAATGAGAAATGCCGCTAAAACACTTTCAGAACCCCAGCCGACCGGGTCTATCCAGTAGCCAATCCCCATCAAGATTGCCGCAGCGGGTAAGGTCGCTACGGGTACCATTAATGCCTTACCGACTTTTTGCATGTAGCCGAGTATATTCATATTTGCCCCTATAATTTTAATACCACCTAAAACATGATCTATGTTTGAAAGTGGCGTTTTTATTAAGTTTCTAAGCGCTATTTGAAACTTAATTATCGACGCAAACAAACGAATTCACTACTATCATAAATTAATATTTTTAATGCATGGTCGATCATGGCAAATCAACAGTTACTGCTTAGAAATCTGCATACATTTAATGTGGCGGCAAAAACACTGAGCTTCACTTTGACAGCAAAAGAGCTGTTTTTGACTCAAGGAGCCGTAAGTCATCGGATTAAAACGTTAGAGAAAGAATTAGGCTTTAGCTTGTTTGCCCGTGGCACGCGTAAGTTGGAGTTGACGGAAGAGGGACACCGTTTTCATGCAACGTTGTCACAATCGCTTAATGCTATTTTCAGTGAAATCGAAGAGATCACCACTTCAGATTTACAGGGAGAAATCACGCTCGCGACTTCACCTGGCTTTGCTACTGGTTGGCTAGTGCCAAAGCTTGCGGACTTTCATGCGAAATATCCGGGTTTTAACGTGAGGTTACTGGTGTCCGATGAGCCAAAAGATCTGCATTTACATGATATTGATGTTGCCATTTACTATGGTGTGGATGATATGAAAGATACCCATCGCATCCGTCTGTTTGGCGAGAAGTACATCCCTATTTGTACACCTGAGTATGCTAAACGACTTAAGTTATTTGAAGATGGGTTGGAGAGTCTGACGCGGATTAACTTTATTCACTCTATCGGTTCGGATGTTTGGGAGCGTTGGAGTAGAGAACACAAGGTTGATATCGATATTTATCGTCATCATTACACCGTTAGCCAACTCGGATTTGAATTGGTTGCGGCAAAATCCTCCGTCGGTGTTGCTATGGGACGATACCAGTTCGTGAAGGAAGACATAGAGAGTGGGAAGCTGGTTGCACCGTATCCAACAATGTCGACGCCGCAGTGCTATGACATGTTGTGTATTGAAGGTGCCCAAAATCGTCCTAAAGTCCGAACCTTTATGCGCTGGTTAGAAAGTCAGTTGAGATAAAGTTAATGAAGGGTGGTTTGCGGTAACATAGTCAATTTTGCTATGTGTTAGTCAGAAAGGGAATTTCGCATCCTTATAACTCTGAATCATAATCATGCTCAAAGATGAAGGAATAAAGCATAAGGTTCAGGATGATCAAGTTAGTGTTAGCGGCAGCGGTGTTGCTACAAATTGGTGTGGCGATGAGTACGGAGGGTTTAACGCGCTCATTGGCTGAGTTAACTGCTTTTCTGGTCGCGATCGCATTAGTGTTGGTACACAAAAGCCAAAGCACACGAAAAGTCGAGCCAACCCAGCCTCAGAAAATCAATCAAGGTTTAGCTGAGAAGTAACCAGCCTAAAGACGTAGTAGAAATTAGTACCCACAATGTGACACCAAACAACAATGGTTTAGCGCCTGCCGACTTCAGCTTCGATACTGAAATGCTGCAACCAATCAAGAACAGACACACCACAAGCGCTTGCTTAGCAATAGCAAAAATGCCTTGATATACCACTTCAAATTGCGGGAAGAAGTCGCTGAATGCAATCGCAGCGCAGTACCAGAAAATGAAGTAAGGAATCACTAACTTACTCTTGCCTTCCTCTCCATTACCGCGAGAAAAAATCACAGCACTCACTAGTGCGACAGGAATGATCCACAATGCGCGAGCAAGCTTCAATGTTGTTGCGGTAGTCAATGCTTCTTCACCGTAAGCAGATGCAGCACCCACAACGGAAGAGGTATCGTGAATTGCAATCGCAGCCCACGTTCCGAACGTATGCTGATCCAAGCCAATAGCGTGACCAATTACAGGGAAGATGAACAGCGCAAGTGAGTTCAGAACGAAAACCGTTGCAAGTGCAAGACCGATTTGTTCGTCTTTGGCTTTGATCGCTGGAGCGACCGCAGCAATCGCGCTACCACCACAAATGGCGGTACCAGAAGCAATCAAATACGCCGTTGTGCGTTCGAGTTTTATTGCTTTGGCGATCATCATGCCGATCACAAGCGTGCCAAGGATGGTCGCGATGATCAGACCGATGCCATCAGAAGTGACCGCAAGAGCTTGGTCAAAGTGAATCCCGAAGCCCAAACCAATAATGGAATAAGAAAGCAGCTTCTTGGTAAATGAAGCAATAGGAAGCTCTGTCGGTACTAGGCTAAAACTCGCCAAAAGAAAACCGATCACAAGCGCGATAGGAGAGGACACAAAAGGGGTTAAACAAAACAGCAGTGCCAATCCAAAGGGGATATTCTTTGTATTCAAGGGTGTCGTTCGTTGTTATGAGTTAAAGCGTGGAGTATACAGTAACGCTTTTGGTCAGAAAGTCTTAATGAATTGAACATGCGTTCAGTAAAACTAAACGTATGTTCAACATTCTCAAATTAACTGGTTTGAGTTTAGCGCCACTCGCCGCGCAGTGCTTTCACTTTTTCAAACATCACTTGTGACGTTGCTTGCTTTGGATCGACAGGCGTTCCTGCTTCAATTTCTAGTTTAGACCAGAAGCGAGTTGGTAATCCTTTACAAGCACGACCTTTTGCTCGGCTGAAATAGCTGCCCCACAAGCCTTTTAGGGCGATTGGAATCACTGGAACAGGGCTGCGACGAAGTATGATGTCGATACCACGCATAAACTCGTTCATTTCACCATCTGACGTTAAACGCCCTTCCGGGAAGATGCACACGATATGGCCTTCACTCAGTGCTTTTTCAACATCATTAAATGCACGACGAATAGACGTTCGATTACTTGCTGAAATAGGGATTACTCCAGCTCGACGAAGGAAACGGCGCAAAGGAGGGAGGTTTGCGTAGTCTTCTTCCATCACAAATCGAATCAGGCGAGGACAGACCGCACTTAACAGTAGTGAGTCCATATAGCTGACATGGTTGCAGACGATCAACGCACCACCGTGTTCTGGAAGGTGATGTAGGTTCTTATGTTTGACACGGTAAATGGTGTGAGTGACCACCCACATCGCAAAGCGCACCACAAAGATAGGGATCTGCAGGAAGATGTATGCGGCAACCAAGAAATTCAGGATAGCCAAAAGAGCGAACAGTTGAGGAATGCTCATCTCAAGCACACTCAAACAAACAATGCCTAATACAGCGCTGCCTACCATGAACAGAGAGTTAAAGATGTTCAAGCCAGCAATCACTTGTGCACGTTCCGTTTCTTTCGCTCTGTGTTGCATTAAGGCGTAAAGGGGAACGATAAACAAACCACCCGAAATACCAATCATCAATAGATAGAAGAACAGTGGCCAGAAAGCGTCATAGCTGACGAATTCTGCGAATGTATGGAATCGAGGTAAGTCCGTTGGAATCGATGTCGCCATCAAGAAGCCGAAAATGGTTATCCCTAAAGCGCCAATCGGTACGATACCCACTTCAATGCGATGATTGGACAGCCAGTTACATGCCATTGAGCCAACCGCAATCCCCACAGAGAAGAGCGCTAATAGGAAGGAAACTGCGCTTTCGGTGCCATTCAAATACACCTTAGTGAAGTTCGGGAACTGAGTCAGGTATGCTGCACCCAAGAACCAGAACCAACTGATTGCCATGATGCATTGGAAAACGATGCGGTCAGACTTGGCAATAGAGAGTGTGTGTTTGGTTTGCTTGTAAGGCTGCCATTTGAATTGAATGTCCGGTGCGCTTGCTGATGCAAATGGAATAAAACGACTCGACAAGTAACCAAGAACAGCAAAGATAACGACGCAGAAGGCAGCAAGATATTTCGCATTGTCGGCCGAAGCAATAAGCCCCGCGCCAAGCGTACCGACCAGAATTGCAATAAAAGTACCGGCTTCGACCAATGCGTTGCCAGGAACCAACTCTTTTTCATTGAGTTGTTGAGGAAGTAGAGCGTATTTGACGGGACCAAAGAATGCGGATTGCGTTCCCATCAAGAAAAGCAGCAAGAGCAACACGCCGTAGCTTTCGGTGATAAAGCCAATCGCTCCTAAAAGCATGATGCCGATTTCGAAAAGCTTTACCTTACGAATAAACCAAGACTTCTCGTATTTATCAGCTAATACGCCCGCAGACGCCGAGAACAAGAAGAAAGGCAGAATAAATAAACCAGCAGCCAAGTTAATAAACAGGTTGCTAGATATCGGTAATGCGCTGGACCCAGCAAAGGCCACAAACAGCAGCAGTACGTTTTTGAATATGTTGTCGTTGAAAGCTCCGAAAAACTGGGTGACAAAATAGGGGAGGAACTTTCGCTGCCTAAGCAAAGACGACTGGCTGTCTGATGACATGAATAATCCTTTATTACCAGCTGATCAGATAGTTTGAAATCAGGTTATCAATAAGCTCTTTACCATCAATAGGTTCACTAGAGAAAAACTTATCATCAACGCTAAGAAGCGTGATTCCATGTACACCTGACCACAATAGGCGACTCGCTTGAAGTACTTCAGATTCAGTACGGTGCGGTGCGATTTGAGCAAGTAAGGATTCTAGCATGCCAGTCATACCGTCGATGCGTTTTGCGTGCCACTCTGGTAGCTCGGCACCATTCATGTTGTGCTCGAACACAAGTTGCCAGCGGTATGGGTGCTTTTGCGCGAAGTCGTGGTAGCAGTATGCCAGTTCAAAAAGTGATTGATGAGCATCCTTACTGTTTTTCGTCGCGGCTACGGCTTCTTGTTGCAACTCATCCAATGTTTGTGCAACGGCATGTAAAAGCAGTAGGTTGTAGTTACCAAAGATATTAACTAGCGTACTTGGCACGTAACCTATCATGTTAGCGATCTTGCGAAGGCTAAGGTCGTGGTAAGAGTTTTCGTCTAAAAAGTCTTTGACTGTGGAAAGAGTCAAGTTGACCAACTCTTCTCTGGTGTGATCGTTTCTGCGCGCCATAATTTAAAACTACTTATTGAACAACGTTCAATATGATAGTCAGCTACCGATTGACCGTCAATAACGCAAACAAGTCATAAACCTATTGCTTGGCAATATTCTGATACATGTCTTCTATTGTGGAATGTTTCATTGTTGAATCTGACGGAGTATGATGGTCACATCTCATATTTAGCGTGCTACTGATATTGGATGCTTGTTCATCTTGTTATCTGGCAGCATGATTAAGTACTTATCGTCAATTTTAAGGATAACGATGAAACGTTTATTTTCGATTGTCGCCCTACTGATGTTTACCGTTGCTGTAACGCCTATCGCGGAAGCGAAGAAGTTTGGTGGTGGTAAGTCGTTCGGTAAGAGCTATAAAACGGCTCCTGCTCCTAAACAGCAGCAACAAAACACAAACACCATTGGTAAAGAACAAGGTGCTAAATCTTCAAGCAAGAAAGGCTTGATGGGCGGCTTACTTGGTGGTCTTCTTGCTGGTGGTCTATTGGCAGCATTCTTTGGTGGTGCATTCGAAGGTATCCAGTTTATGGATATCCTGATCATTGGTTTGATTGCGTTTGTTATCTTCAAGCTGATGCGCGGCATGCTTGGTGCTAAGCAGGGCAGTATGAATCAGCATCGTCAGCAGCCAGCATTTGGTGGTAACGCTTCTAAGTTCGAGCAACCAAACATGCAGAACTTTGAACAGCAGCCTAACAACACAAATGCAGGTGGTTTTGGTGGTTTCGGTGCACAAACTGATATCCCGCATAACTACCCACCGGGTTTTGACCAAGCGGCATTCATCAACGGCTCTCGTGAGCACTACCGAATCCTGCAAGGCGCGTGGAACCACAACCAACTTCATACAATTGAAGAGTACGTTTCACCAAGCCTGTTCGAAGATCTGAAAGCAGAACGTGCGAAGCTAGATGGCGAGCAACATACTGATGTGATGTATGTAGATGCGGAAATTGTTCGTGCTGACTACGATGCGAACAAAGCACAGCTTAGCCTGCAATTTAGCGGTCGTTACCGTGATGCAGAAGAAGGTATCGAAGAAGACATCGAAGATATCTGGCACTTAGAACGTGACCTAACGGTACCAAACGCACCTTGGTTGATTGTTGGTATTCAAGGTTAATCACCAACAGCGTTCAATTTAGTCTTATTAAAATCCCGCTCTCGAGCGCAATGTAGTTCACTTAAGCGGAGTTGCTTTGCGATTAACAGGATATCGGGTCTTTGATATTTTTACCGCCCTAGGCCGATTAGGCTTAGGGCGTTTGTCTATAAAGAGGATGGATATATCTCCCCTGAGACTCTTTAAACGCTTAGGTGTATTGCCTGGCGATATCGCTTTACTCATCACCTTCAGTTGGCTCGCTATAAACTGACAAGCATATTTAAAGCTAATTTCATTCGGCATTCTTCCATGCTCAACCGCGGCCTGACTCGCTTCACGTCTTACTAAGTTATAACCAAGCAACAGCCCCCAGAGTTCTTGATAAACAAGGTCTACTGTTTTGCTGCGTAATACTAAGGTATTGTGTTGCATTGAGCTTTTGATATCACGATAACCCAATTCGATTTCCCAACGCTCGTGGTAGAGTTTGGCTACTGCCTTCGCGTCGTAGTTTGTTCTAGGAAGGGAGGTAAAAACGGTTTTCTGCTTACCTTGTACTTCGTAGGTCACCGCTCTGACTTGCCATTTCTCAGGTAAGCTAGGGTTCTTTTTGCGAGCTTGCGGAGAGACTTTCATTTCTATGAGCATGTCATTACTTTCTTCTTCATCTAGAAGTGTGTATTTCAGCCCCTTCCTTGCTGGTATCAACCAATGCCTATTGATACCGCTATTTTGAAGAGAGAGAAGTAAGTCTGCACCGTAAAACCCTTTATCCAGTAACGTCACAGAGTTATCTGGCAAGGAGTCGATGAAGGGCATAGCAAGCGGGATTTCACCACGCCGATAGGGGCTTATAGCGGCGTCAACGATGACATGAGAGCGGACATTCATGATAGTCACAACTCTTAGCACTGGATGCGGTGTCTGTCTGTTGCTGGAGGTATTACCCGAGCCAAAGTGCTCTCTAAGTTCGGGGGTATCTGCGGTTCGAAAAAGAGCACCGTCTACAGCAAAAACTTGTAATCCTTGCCACGTATCATCACGGTATCGTTCAAGACCCCACGTCCGCCCACATTGTTTAAACAACCACTCTGGTGCAGCTCTACCTAAACGTTGTCTTGCCTGAGTTAAAGCACTTTTTGCTAATAACTCTTCATCGGCTAAGCCATCCGCACAGACATTCATTCTTCGTGCAACTTCGGCAATAGGTTCATTACGGAAGAAGGCCATGCCGACAATTAACCACAAGACCATGTCACTTGGTAGCCGACGTCGGCGAATAGTCGCCTTATCAGAAAGACTAGCTGCCTTAACAACCCATTCATCTGGGATATGTTCAGAGAAAGTGGTGAGTTGAGCTACATCAACAGGATTTTCTTCGAGGAAATCGGCAAAACAGTTTTGGATAGACATAAAAAATCGGAAGCCTAGAAACAGGCTTCCGATTATCTCTCAGCAGAAGGATCGGTCAACCGATCCTTATCTGATCTACATTGCGCTCTCGAGCGGGATTTTTTATGCCCTTAGATCACAGAATCTAAACGTATCAAGCTAATGGTGAGTGATTGAAGTCGAACTAAATAGGGTAGGTATAGGGGAAACGATGAGCGGGACAGTAGGGAATAGTGAAGATAGAACTGACGGAGGTGATCAATGGCTTGATTCCATTGACCTAAATAAACCAACTGACACTTGGATTCCCTCTCAAGCAGATCTAGTTAAAAGCACCTAGGTGTCGTACTACTTAACGAAAGACCACTAAGAATCGCGCTGTGAGTGAGGCTAGGTTTATCCAGATAGTTAGGTGCGTCATTGAAAAGCGGTAGTTATAGAACGAAAAAAGCCAGCTCAATGAGCTGGCTTTTTCAATATGGTGGAGGGGGACGGATTCGAACCATCGAAGGCAGTGCCGGCAGATTTACAGTCTGCTCCCTTTGGCCACTCGGGAACCCCTCCAGGGTGTTTTTATACTTAAAAGTTAGTTTCCCAACCTAGCTTCCAAGTTGTTCTCATGTTCAAAGGAAAAACATAAGAAAGAATATGGTGGAGGGGGACGGATTCGAACCATCGAAGGCAGTGCCGGCAGATTTACAGTCTGCTCCCTTTGGCCACTCGGGAACCCCTCCAGGGTATTTTTATACTTAAGATTGTTTTCCCAACACATCTCTCAAGTGCGGAGCGCATCATAGCAAACTCGCTCAGGCTGTAAAGCGTTTTTCTTACGTTTTTACGTTGAATGCTGCCTTTTTGGGCAAAGATGGTAGAAAGTCAGCGTTTTGTATGTCGTTTATACAAAAGAGAAACTGACTTTTTACTTGAATTTACACTACTTGACGTTAGGCGTCGTATCAACTGATAAACTGTATTCAGTTTAATGACATAAGTTTATCTGATTAGTAGTCAAAATTATGAGTATGAGAGCCACTTTATCTGTTTTAACGCTTTCTATTTTAATGGCATCACCAGCCGCTTTTGCAGCCAAACGTGGTCCATCAACAGTTACGGTGGTAACTGAGCAAGTAGAGACGCATCAAATCAACCAGTCTTTGTCACTGATCGGCAAGCTTGAAGCTGCCCAATCGGTTGTTGTTGCTTCTGAGGTTGCTGGCAAGGTGAAAGAGATCGCCGTAAAAGCCAACCAAAACGTTCAACAAGACCAACTTCTTATCCTATTAAATGACGATAAAGCGCAAGCGGCATTAGTAGAGGCAAAAGCTTACCTAAAAGATGAGCAACGTAAGTTAAAAGAGTTTCAGCGTTTGGTTAAACGTAACGCCATCACTCAAACAGAAATCGATGCACAAAAAGCGAGCGTAGAGATTGCCGAAGCACGTCTTGATGCATCAAAAGCCAACTTAGCGGACCTAAATATCAGTGCACCTTTTGCCGGCACCGTTGGTTTCATCGATTTCAGCCGAGGAAAAATGGTGAGCGCGGGTTCTGAGCTACTGACTCTGGATGACCTTTCTGTCATGGAGTTGGATCTGCAAGTACCAGAGCGTTACCTGTCGATGCTGTCTGTCGGTATGGAAGTTCACGCGACGACCAGTGCTTGGAACGGTGTTGATTTCGTCGGAAAAGTAACAGGCATCGATACTCGCATCAGTGCAGAGACTTTGAATCTACGTATTCGTATTGAATTCGACAATCCAGAAAATCATCTCAAGCCGGGCATGCTGATGAATGCTTCGTTGGCGTTCCCTGCAATTGAAGCGCCTATTATCCCAGTTCAAGCGCTGGAATACTCAGGTACTAAGCGTTTCGTGTACGTTATTGATGAAGACAACAAAGCGAAGCGTCAAGAAGTGTTCTTGGGTGCTCGTGTTGATAATGAAGTAGTGATTGAATCTGGTGTAGAGATCGGTGACAAGATCGTCGTGCAAGGCATTGTGAACATGCGCGATGGCGTTGAAGTTAAAGAGATCGTTGCTCCAGGAAAAGCGAAAACTGCTAAGGCAAGTGGTGAGCAGGGCACGCAAGACGAAGCGGCTAAGGAAGCGAACTAATGTTACTTTCTGACGTTTCCGTAAAGCGCCCCGTTGCGGCGTTGGTATTAAGCATGCTGCTGTGTGTATTCGGCTTTGTGTCGTTTACTAAGCTAGCGGTACGTGAAATGCCAGACATCGAAAGCCCAGTTGTATCGATCAGCACTCGTTACGAAGGCGCTTCTGCAACCATCATTGAAAGCCAAATTACTTCAGTATTGGAAGACCAACTTTCGGGTATCAGTGGTATTGATGAAATCAGTTCCACAACTCGAAACAGCATGTCGCGTATCACCATCACCTTTGAATTGGGTTATGACCTTAATACGGGCGTAAGTGATGTTCGTGATGCGGTAGCTCGTGCTCAGCGTTCATTACCGGACGAAGCCGACGACCCTGTGGTCTTTAAGAACAACGGTTCGGGTGAAGCTTCCCTCTATATTAACCTTAGCTCGTCTGAAATGGACCGAACCCAGCTAACAGACTACGCCGAACGTGTTCTGATGGACCGTTTCAGTCTGATCTCTGGTGTAAGTTCTATCGACTTGTCTGGTGGCCTTTACAAAGTAATGTATGTGAAGCTCAAACCAGACCTGATGGCGGGTCGCTCGGTTACAGCATCTGACATTACAGCCGCTCTGCGAAGTGAAAACTTAGAAAGCCCGGGTGGTGAAGTACGTAACGACTCAACCGTAATGTCGGTGCGAACTGCGCGTACTTACAACACGCCAGAAGACTTCCAATACCTTGTCGTGAAACGTGCAAGTGATAACACGCCTATCTATCTAAAAGATGTGGCGGACGTGTTCATTGGCGCAGAAAACGAGAACTCGACGTTTAAGAGTGATGGTGTGGTTAACATCAGCTTAGGTGTGGTGCCTCAGTCTGATGCAAACCCGCTAGAAGTGGCACAAGCTGTTCGCTCCGAAGTGGATAAGATTCAGAAGTTCCTGCCTGACGGGACTCGTCTCGCGATCGATTATGACGCTACCGTTTTTATCGAGCGTTCGATTGACGAGGTTTACAGCACTCTCTTTATTACGGGTGGCTTGGTAATTCTGGTTCTGTACATCTTTATCGGTCAGGCGCGTGCGACCCTGATTCCGGCGGTGACCGTACCCGTTTCACTGATTTCCTCGTTCATTGCAGCTTACTACTTTGGCTTCTCTATCAACCTGATTACTTTGATGGCACTGATCCTGTCTATCGGTCTGGTTGTGGACGATGCCATCGTAGTAGTAGAAAACATCTTCCACCATATTGAGCGTGGTGAATCACCATTACTGGCGGCTTATAAAGGTACGCGAGAAGTAGGCTTTGCGGTTATCGCAACAACGCTTGTTCTTGTGATGGTATTCCTACCGATTTCCTTTATGGATGGCATGGTAGGCTTGCTGTTTACCGAGTTCTCCGTATTGCTGGCAATGTCGGTGATCTTCTCTTCATTGATTGCTCTGACACTGACTCCTGTTCTAGGCAGTCAGATTCTAAAAGCGAATGTGAAACCAAACCGATTTAATCGAGCGGTTGATAAACTGTTCGCCAAGTTGGAAGCGGGTTACCGCAAAGCGTTGCGCGGCGCCTTGAAAGTTCGTTGGGCTGCGCCTTTGGTTATCCTTGCGTGTATGGGCGGCAGCTATGGCTTGATGAATCAAGTACCTGCACAGTTAACTCCGCAAGAAGACCGTGGTGTTATCTTTGCCTTTGTACGTGGTGCAGATGCAACGTCATACAACCGTATGTCGGCAAACATGGACATCGTAGAAGACCGTTTAATGCCGTTGTTGGGCCAAGGCTTTTTGAAGTCGTTCAGTATCCAAACACCAGCATTCGGTGGCCAAGCAGGTGACCAAACGGGTTTCGTTATCATGATTTTGGACGATTGGAACGAACGTGACGTTACCGCGCAAGAAGCGTTGAATGAAGTGCGTAAGTCACTGGCAGGTATTCCTGACGTTCGTGTGTTCCCATTCATGCCAGGTTTCCGCGGTGGATCGAGTGAGCCAGTTCAGTTTGTGCTTGGTGGATCGGACTATGATGAGCTTTTGGTCTGGGCAGAAATGCTTAAGAACAAGGCCGAAGAATCACCAATGATGGAAGGTGCGGAGATCGACTACTCCGAGAAAACACCTGAGCTGTTGGTGTCAGTAGATAAGCGCCGTGCAGCTGAACTTGGCGTGAGTGTACAAGACATCTCTGAAACACTGGAAATCATGCTTGGTGGTAAGAGTGAAACGACTTACATCGACCGTGGTGAAGAATATGACGTTTACTTACGTGGTGATGAGAACAGCTTCAATAACGCGGCAGACCTAAGCCAAATTTACTTGCGAACCACAAGTGGTGAGTTGGTGACATTGGACACGGTGACCAAGATTGAAGAAGTCGCGGCGTCGATTCGTTTGTCTCACTACAACAAGCAAAAGTCGATCACCATTACTGCCAACTTATCTGAAGGTTATACCTTAGGGGATGCACTCGATTTCCTAGATCAAGAAGCGATTGATAGCCTACCGGGTGATATTTCAGTGAGCTACTCTGGCGAGTCAAAAGACTTTAAAGAGAACCAAGCTAGCGTAGCGGTCGTGTTCGCATTGGCTCTTTTGGTGGCGTACTTAGTACTCGCAGCGCAGTTCGAAAGCTTCGTTAACCCGCTGGTGGTGATGTTCACTGTACCTATGGGTGTATTTGGTGGCTTCCTCGGTTTAGTCGTGATGAGCCAAGGAATGAACATCTACAGTCAGATCGGCATGATCATGTTGATCGGTATGGTAACCAAGAACGGTATCTTGATCGTTGAGTTTGCTAACCAGTTACGTGACCGTGGTATCGAGTTTGAAAAAGCGATCACTGATGCGGCAGCACGTCGTCTACGTCCAATCATGATGACGGCATTCACGACGTTGGCTGGTGCGATTCCACTGATCATGTCAACAGGCGCGGGCTATGAAAGCCGCGTGGCAGTAGGTACGGTCATCTTCTTCGGCATGGGCTTCGCGACATTAGTTACCCTGTTCGTTATCCCTGCGATGTACCGTTTAATCTCTGCGAAGACGCGCTCACCTGGCCATGTTGAAGCTGAGCTTAATAAAGCGCTAAGCCACGATACAAAAGGACGTATTGCACATCCATAAGTGATCTCTGTAAGATGCTGAAATTAAAAGCCGAGCAACATTTGCTCGGTTTTTTTTGTATTTTTATTCTAACTATTTATAGATCTAATGATAAATATTGGTTATTATTTCACCACTTCTTCGAGGGGCACAGGACTCGCTCATCGTGTTTGACCGAACGACGGGTCTTGGCAGACAAAGTATCTGAGGATCGATGCTTGTGTCGGCGATGCTATTGAGGTGTTCCCTTGAAAAAATTCCGTGGTAGTTACATGGTTGAGATGGTTTTGGTTGCTGGTGCAATGGCACTTTTAGCAACGACAGCATTACCGAAGTTGACAGGTGCGATTCTGGATCGCCAAGAAAGTGTGCTGACTTCATTGGATGCCGGGCAACAGAGTAGCCATGTAAAGCAAGATACCGCTGGCCAGTTTTCGGAATAATAATTTCTAGCGCCATTGTCTGCGCAACAATCAGATTCAATAAAGCCGAGGCAATGACCTCGGCTTTTCTTTGTCTTCAATTCTGGGTTTTTAAAGCCAGCTTGGAAGCGTTCGATTAGAAGCGTTTACCCAAGCTCACTTGCACGCCTTCATAACTGTCGTAGAAGTCATCAAAACCCATGTCTGCGACGTTGTAAATGTATTCAGCACGTAACCAGATATCTTTACTCATATCCCAATGGACACCCGCGCCGATGTTGAATAGTGCGCCAGAATCGTCTGTGACTTTTTGCTCGTTCGGTACGTACATTTCAGCTTGAGTGCCAAGCGCAGTTACGCGGCCAAATAGTGACAGTGGCGTATCACCTAAGTTATCACTGGTTACAACCGCAGACATACCTGCTTGGTAATAGTGAAGGTCTAAGTCAGTTTTTAGAGCATCATTCTTAAGTTCATTTTGTGAATAACGCAGTACCCCTTCAAATGCGAGGTATTGGTTTACATGGTAACCCCAGCCAACCGTAATGTGAGGTGTCGACCAGCCACTGTCGCGATCAGAACCAAAATTCGGAGTGTCAAAGCCCACATTACCTGTACCTAGGTATAAATAAGATTGGTGGGTTTGTTCTTGAGCGGCGACAGTTGGCAGACTCATGGTCAATGCAGATAATAATAGGATGGCGTTTTTCATAACTTGGCGATAACCTTTGTGAAAGACCGTTTTTAGAATTAGTATTAATTTAATCAATAAGATAACTGGCAGTTATCATATCAGTCTTTTGGGTGAGTGCGTGGTTTTAGAGGGAAATTTGTTGTAATGGCGCAAATTTTAGACTCATCAGGCTCACTCATTTCTATGCTATGAGCTGCGAGATAAATAAAAGGAAAGTAAAGTGGCTGAATTCAAATACAAAAATCTAACCCAAGAAGAGCAAGACAAACTGGACGCAGCGACGTTTCGCCGTCTATTAGCGCATTTGGATGCAAACAAAGACGTGCAAAACATCGATCTAATGATCCTTGCTGGTTTCTGTCGTAACTGTTTCAGCAAATGGTACAAGGCAGAAGCGGAAGACCTTGGTGTGGATATCGACATCGATGATGCTCGTGAGCGTGTTTACGGCATGACTTACGATGAGTGGAAACAAAACCACCAACCAAAAGCGACACCAGAACAACTGGCAGCATTTGAAGCGCGTCAGAAAAAGTAACTCTCCTGTATTAAGCAGATAAAAAAACAGCCCGCTGATTGAGCAGGCTGTTTTTATTAAAGAATCTGTTTTACTCGGTGATTGGGCCGCAACATGCTGGCTCAACACAACCTTTTGCTTGGATGATTTCCAGCTGTGCTAGGTAAGGTTGAATGTCACCGATGTTTTCTTTTACCCACTCAGTGTTGTAGTAAGTATCTAGGTAACGTTCACCTGAATCACAAAGTAGTGTCACGATAGAACCTGTCTCACCACGTTGTTTCATTTCACACGCAAGCTGAAGTACGCCGTATAGGTTAGTACCTGTCGATGCGCCAACTTTACGACCAATCAAACCAGACAACCAATGCGCTGTTGCAACACTCGCAGCATCAGGGATCTTGCGCATTTCGTCTACGACACCAGCGATGAAGCTTGGCTCAACACGTGGGCGGCCGATGCCTTCGATCTTGCTGCCGTTTTCGCCCTTGATGTCTGCGTTGCCAGACTGGAAGTAGTCATAGAACACAGAGTTATCAGGATCAACCACACACAGTTTTGTGTCGTATTTTTGGTAACGGATGAAACGACCAATCGTTGCAGATGTACCGCCAGTGCCTGGGCTCATGACAACCCAACTTGGGATTGGGTGATCTTCTAGCTCCATTTGGCTAAAGATAGAGTTCGCAATGTTGTTGTTACCACGCCAGTCGGTTGCGCGCTCAGCGTAAGTAAATTGGTCCATGTAGTGACCGTTTAGCTCTTTCGCTAGGCGACGAGACTCGTCGTAAATTTGGTCTGAACGGTCAACAAGGTGCGCTTTACCACCGTAGAATTCGATTTGTTCAATTTTCTTGCGTGCTGTGGTTTTTGGCATTACTGCGATAAACGGTAAGCCAAGTAGACGCGCGAAGTACGCTTCAGAAACAGCTGTACTGCCTGATGATGCTTCGATCACCGTGGTTTCTGGACCAACCCAACCATTACAAATCGCGTAAAGGAAAAGCGAACGTGCTAAACGGTGCTTCAATGAACCCGTTGGATGCGTGCTTTCATCTTTTAGGTAGATGTCGATGCCTTCCAAAGAAGGTAGGTCTAATTTGAATAGGTGAGTATCTGCTGAACGTTGAAAGTCTGCTTCGATTTTGCGTACAGCATTGTTGATCCAGTTGTGGTCAGTACACATAACGTGACTCCTCGAAAATCTGTAGGGTAGTTGTTTTTGTCTATAGAGATAATCTACCTATAACCTTAGAGAAAAACTTTGCTATTATTGTTCTGTTATTCATCAATGGTAGAAAAATTTTCTCTAAATTAGGAAAATTCTAGGAATGAGCTTAGATAAAATCGACAGGCAGTTACTTTCTTTCCTCCAAAACGACGGAACCTTGTCTCTAAATGACTTGGCCGAGCGAGTGAACCTGACTACTACGCCTTGCTGGAAGCGTTTAAAAAAGCTGGAAGATGAAGGCTATATCGAAAAGCGCGTGGCGTTGTTGAGCGCAGAAAAGCTCGACTTGTCGTTTATTGCGTTTGTGCAACTTAAGACCAGTGACCATTCAGAAGGTTGGTATCACCACTTTGTGACCACGGTAAGTGATTTTCCTGAAGTAATGGAGTTCTATCGCATGGCGGGGGAGTACGACTACATGATGAAGGTTGTGGTCAAAGACATGAAGTGCTTTGACGAGTTCTACAAGCGATTGGTGAACAGTGTAAGAGGGCTATCCAACGTTACTTCAACCTTTGCGATGGAGCCAATCAAGTATACGACTGAGTTGCCTATTTACGGTGCCTAAATTCCTACCTAAATAAGATATGAAGTCACTCTGTTGACTTCATATTTCCTCAATATCCACACAACACGCCAGCTAAAGTGTGATCGACTGTTTATATTTTAATCTATTGAAAACCCTAATTTAATCATCGCTAATTTAACAAGAAGTCGGATCGTAAACGGTTGTTCGTCGCATTAGCGAGCTTGTTTTAGAAAATTGGCGGCATTTTATTGATTTAGCGAATGGTAATGTGGTTTATCGATAATCTTATTAATCAAAAAAGGGGCTAGCGGTGAATAAAACATCGTATTATTATCGCCGCCACTTATAAGATGTAAGAAATTATTACAAAAAATGAAAAGATATTATTTTCTCCTTTTGCTTGCTGCAGTAATCGCTGGCTGTGGTGGTGGCGGCGATTCCAAGCCGCGTAATTCGGGTTCTTCAACTCAAACAACAAAACAAAGTCGACCTCAACTTAAAGTTGAAGACGCAATACTCACATTTGATGGCATTGGAAGTGTCGCAAATACGGCAATGAGTAACGTACAAGGCAAGATCACATACCAAATTTTATCTTCAACTCCTTCTGATGTGGTTCAAATCGACGATGGTCAGTTACAAATCCTTCGTCCAGGTACGGCGTCAATTAAAGTGACGGACAGCAGTCCGACTTACGAAACGTCAGAGGCCACGTTTACGATTACCGTAGACAAAGGCACCAATGCCGATCTGTCTGCAAACGATGTCAGTCTTAACGCGTCAGAAACTGAAGGGCGATCTTTGGTTGTACGAGGGCAGAAAGGCTCTCTGAGCTATGCCGTAGAAAGTGGTTCTGAACACTTGATTCAGGTTAATACCGACGGTCGAGTGTTCGCCATCGGGAAATCTGGAACGGCGTAAGTACGTGTTCATGACTCGGGCGACGATTATTACCAAGCTCGTGATTTACTCGTCAATATTCACCTTTATCAAGTTGGTGCTGAGCAACTGCAATTTGCTCCTCTAACGGGTGAGTTTCGCGAAGGTCTGACGTTGACACCAGTGAGACTGGATAGTTCAGAAACCAAAAGCATTCGCTACGAGATCATCAATAGCACCCCTGATGACAAAGTCGCTGATGTATTGAATCCAGATACCGGTTTACTTTTGATTCATAACACTGGGCAAGTAACGGTTGAAGCAACGGCAACGTACAGTGAAGGTTTTGTTGAACAGACGCAAACGGCTCGATTTAACGTTGCAATTGACAAGGGAACGCGACAAAACATCAGTGCTTCAAACATCTCGGCAAGTTATCAAGCGCTTGCTCCGTTGTACCCACAAGTTAAGGGAGCGCTGGGAGATTATCATTTTGATGTGGTATCAGGCCAAGACGTGGTGCGTGTTTCTGACGACGGCAACGCTCTGTTGATTCAAGGTGTTGGCCGTGCTGAGGTTGATGTGATTGAGGGCGATTTGCGTAATTTCCCTTCTACGAAAGCGCGTTTTTATATCGATATTACTGCAGCAGTACACCCTGTTATCAAAGACATTGATATGTCCTTTACCTATCAGAAAGATCTATCGATTCCGCTCGCGTTTGCGGGGCAAAAGGGCGATGTCAAACTGGTTGGGGATTTACCAGAGGGACTGAGAATGTCCTCAGATACGCTATATCTCGAAACGGCGGGTAACTACACGTTAACGTTCGAAGATGATGGCGGAGAGTTCTATCAGTCAACTCAGTTCAAAGTGAACCTTGATATCGCTAAAGCGCAAGGACAGCCGCTTGCGACTCGTGATTATGAAGAGGTTTACAGTCAGGATCACCAATTCAATCTGCTAAAAGATTTTGACGAGCTTAGCTCCGGTGATGTGATTGAGATGACCAACAATACACACCCAGACGTAGCAAACATGATTGCTAATGGGATCGTGCATGTCTACAAAGCGGGTAAAACCACACTGACTTTACGTCGTAAGGAAAGCGACAATTACAGTGCGGGTCCTGAGCATAAAGTGACTTTCAATATCTTGAGTGCTCCGAGCCGCATTCAAATTTCATCAGATGTTGAAGATAATTGGAATGCGCTCAAACCTTTGGCAAGCAAACCGACTATTAGCGGAACGGTTGGGCAGGTGACTTACCAATTTGCAGATGGCTCACCGACCGATGTGGTGTCTCTAGATAGCAACACAGGAGAAATGCGCGTTCTTAATGCTGGCAGCACACGTATTGTGGTTTCTGACTCTGGTGATGATAAGTTCACGCCGGGTCAAGCAAGCTTTAATGTGACCATCAAGCCAATTGAAAGTCGAGCGACGGTCCAATACCCAAGTGCAACCTTTGGTTCAGATAAAACGCTAAAGCCAGTAGTCACAGATAGCGATACCACTGCCTCTTACCGTTTGATTAACGAAGCGTCACCTACGGTAAAAATGGCATCGTCTGATACGGGGGTATTAGATGTGCTTCATGCTGGCGATTACTCCTTGGAAGTCACGTTAACAAGCCGCAATTATCTGACGAAGACGATCACCGTTAATGGCTCGATTGCAAAAGCGGAACATCCGGGATTAAGCGCGACTCGTCAAACGGTGGCATTTGAACCGTTTAAGCGTGTGGAGTTAGAGATTGGTACGGCGATTGGTACGCGTAGCTATGAGTTTGCTACCTCAGTTAGTGAAGAAATAGCGACTCTGGATCGTGCGAATGGAAGCATCACCCTCACAGGTTATGAGTTTGGGCACTCGATTCAACTGAATGTTTCTGAGGCGGAAACGCAAGACTATAAAGCGCTGAGCAGTACATTGGTGACGGTTTTTCTTGATCTTGCCGATTCTGGTGACGCCGATAAATACACTCAACTGGATAGCGAACAAACGGTAGTGATTAGCACGTTAAGTGGCCCTGAGTTTGCCAATCTTCAAGAGAGTGAGTTTGGTGTTATGGGCGCTAGAAGTGTACGAGAGCCGACAGACACAGAGCTCGCGCTTTATGGCAAAGGCAAAGTCGTATTTTTAAACATGAAGCCAGTTGGCAATGATGATCCTGCGAAAACTCGTGGTCTGTGGATGCACGTTGCCCGTTTCGATGGTTGTCGTTCGCAACTCAATGAAAATGACACGAAACCTTTCCTTGCTGTCGATTATTCAGATGCGGGATATTGCGAAAACGGTAGCAGCATTAGAATGACGCGTTTTCTGGTGATTGATGACCGACCGTTAGATGCAAATACGGCCTACGAATCGATGAGTCCTTTGATTCATTACCGCAAAGGTGCGCGAGAGTTTTTGGCGAGTGATGCGGGCGGCTTCTATGCTGAACCGGATACTATTTACGGTGAAGGGAAGTACGGTTACCCGAAATCACTTTATGAGTGGGCTGTCGTCAGCCTAAATTACCAAAAGAACTAAATACAAAAAGGAGTGCATCGGCACTCCTTTTTTGATTGAACATCGCGATGGTTTATTTGGTAAAGCGCATCACGCCTTCTTGAACTGCGGTAGCAACAAGGTGGCCTTGCTGGTTGTAGATCTCACCACGAACCAAACCACGCGTATTGCTTGCTGTTGGGCTTTCGATAGCATACAGCAACCATTCATCCATCTTAAATGGACGGTGGAACCAGATAGAGTGGTCGATGGTCGCTACTTGGAAGTTTGGCGTCATCAACGATACTTTGTGTGGGTGTAATGCGGTGATCAGAAAGCCCCAGTCCGACGCATAAGCGAGTAGGTATTGATGAATCAACTGATTGTCTGGCATTTCACCGTTGGCACGAATCCACAAATATTGTTTCGCTTCGGTTTTCTTCGGCTTCAGCGGGTTAACGATATTCACCGGACGCGTTTCAATCGGCTTCTCGCCGCAGAACGTTTTGCGTAGTCTCTCCGGCAAGAATTCTGCAATGTGGCTTGCTAGTTCCGTCTCAGAAGGGAAATTCTCTGGCCCAGGAATGTCTGGCATGGTGTTTTGGTGATCAAAGCCCGGAGCGTCACCATGATAAGAAGCGGTCAGGTAGAAAATCGGACGACCGTTCTGAATTGCCTTCACGCGGCGAGTGCTAAAGCTACGGCCATCACGCAGGTTTTCGACATCGTAAATGATCGGCTTTTCAGGATCGCCAGGGTATAGGAAGTAACTGTGAAATGAATGTACAGTACGTGCGTCTTCTACCGTGTATCGCGCGGCAG
This sequence comes from Vibrio sp. B1ASS3, assembly GCF_905175355.1. Classification (NCBI taxonomy): domain Bacteria; kingdom Pseudomonadati; phylum Pseudomonadota; class Gammaproteobacteria; order Vibrionales; family Vibrionaceae; genus Vibrio; species Vibrio sp. B1ASS3. The sequence continues at coordinate 2,856,395 of NZ_HG992742.1, read as the reverse complement.
ATAGCGCTTGTCCAATAACCTGACCACCATAAACTTGAGGTAAACCTAGGTTCTCGCTTTGTCCGCGGAACAAGCCTTCTTCTAGTTTTTCGAGTTGTAGTAGGCTGAGCAATTCTCTTAATGGTTTACTCATGATGTCTCCTCACCTTATTTTTATTGCTGCTTCAATTATGAAACAAAATCAACTGTTTGGTAATTTCTAACTTAGTCAAACTATTGTCAAATCGCTAAACGTACAGCAGACAGTTTAATAATCTCCCTCTATACTTAGCGCGAAATGATACACCCGTTGAGGAAACTATGAAAAAAACACTACTACTTGTTACTTCTTTACTATTCGGTGCTGCACTAGTGGGTTGCCAAACTTCTCAAAACACAGAAATGGAATCGGCTGAGGCGTCTATGAAGACAATTACAGGTACAGTGGCTTACCGTGAGCGTATCGCACTGCCTCCACACGCAGTAGTAACGGTTGCACTTGAAGACGTTTCTCTGGCGGATGCCCCAGCTAAAGTTCTTGCTAAACAAACATTCGAAACTGAAGGTAAGCAAGTACCTTTGGCATTTGAACTAAGCTACAACAGCAACGACATTAAACCTAACCATCGTTACAGCCTACGTGCTCGTATCGAAGTGGATGGTAAGTTGCGTTTTATCAATGATACTAGCATCCCAGTGATTACGGACGCAGATCAAACACACGAAGCAAACATTCGCCTAGTTGGCACGCGTTAATTGCTACCGGCAATGTAAACCTATTAAAAATGGCAGCTTAAGGCTGCCATTTGTATTTTCTAAGTGAGACTTTTCCGATCTCAGACACTTCAATCCCTTCTGCTTCCAGCTTTTGCTTTTGTCTTTCTAAGTCTCGACCTTTTAATGAAATCTTGCCTTGACTGTTAATGACTCGAAACCAAGGCAGTTTACTGCCCTCCGGCAGATTACCTAGCGCTTTACCTACGTGCCTTGCGTAGCCAGGGTAGCCCGCCATTTTTGCAATTTCACCATAAGTAGAAACTCGCCCTGTGGGAATTTGGTGAATTACAGCAAAGATTTGCATCAAAAATTGGTCCATACTGAAAGTGTCCACTGTTGTTTACCAAGGAATGGTAATACACAAGACTTGTACTTCGCTATCAGTTCTTGCTCCTTAACATCATTTGCCGCTCGTCCGTACCTACCACTTTTTCTGTGTTCCTTTTTTGAGCTGCAATTGATTACCAGAGTAAGTTGGAAATACAAAAACAGGCTTATGCTTAGTTTATAAATAGACCCGCTCAACGACTTTTAATGCCCAGTTTGACATGCCGTTGAGTTACCAAGTTGGTTGGGGAAGCCAGGAGGCGCTATGATTTTTTCGACACTTCAATTTCTTGTTACGACTCTTCTTGCCGTGGTGTGCGCTCGTGCCATCAGTTTGAGCGAAGGAGAGATTCCCGTTCTCGCCTTAATGATCCCCGCATTATGGATACTGCCACAAGGTGGTCTTGCAGGTCTGATTCTGCTCGGTGCCATGACCGTTTATGGTGTCACCTTATCGATGCAGCCTATTGCGCTGTCTGTCGGTATCCTGATCCTTTTCCCGTTACTCATGGTGGTGTTCTCTCGTCGGAGTTCATTGGGCGTGTTGCTGACTGCGGGTCTGATTGTTCTCACGTTACAAGTAGGCATTATGGTCACGCAGGAGGGGGGTAAGCTAGGTGGCTCTGCTTGGCTAACCGCTGTGCAAACCTTATCCGTGATTGTGATGTGGTGGTCTGCCAATCATTGGAAACCATCGGAAAAGCACGCTTGGTGGTCTTTGTTGTTATTACTGCCTTTATGGCTAGCGGATTTGCCGTATGCGGTGCTTGTTGCATTAAGCATCACAGGTATTTTGGCGTCGATGGAAGCGCTGACTAAGATTAAAAATTCATTGCGCTGGGGTAAATTGCTTTGTTGGACCTTACCAACCGTTGGCTTTGCTGCTTTGGTCGTTAGCCCCAATATCGAAGTTCCTAACCCTGTTTTTGTTGTCTGGATATGCTTGTTAGGAACGGCTTGGATGACGGACTACATCTTACGTAGTAGTGATGAGCAAGCCGAGTTATAAAATAGTTGTAGCTGCACTGAGTAAATAGTGACCCGTGCGGCAGACTATTGATTTGTTTATGAAATAATAGGCCGGATGTTATATGTTCGGCCTTTCATATTTATTGTGCATTTAATAATAAAAATTCAATCTTAGCCCCTATACAAAGTGGGCCTTTTTAGAAACGTTAGTCATGGTTAAAGTAGTTCAAAGGCTGTTGGTTTTTGCTTGCTTTCTATTGAGTCTGAGTCTCAAAGCAGAACCAGAACAAGTCTCTCATTATAAGGTGGCGACAGAGGCGGATGATGTCGTTACTCGTGTCCTGTTTGATGCGGTGGCAGAGAACTTTGGTGTCTCAATTCAGTATGTTAATTACTCGAGTTTTGATGCGATTTTAGATTCTGTCGCCCGTGGTGAAAGTGATTTTGCCGCCAACATCACCTACACCCCAGAAAGGGCGAAGCTGTTTAGCTACTCGCGTCCCACCAACATTGAATACACCTACCTGTATGGTTTAAGTGATACGATTTTGAGTGATGCGACCGTCGTTGGCGTCCCACAAGACACCATCTACGAAGCGCTACTTGAACAATATTATCCTGAGTTGATTCAGGTGCCTTACCAAGGGCATGAGGAGGCGGTATCGCTGTTACGTTCTAGACAAGTAGACGGCGTTGTCGATGCCATCAATCAACTCAAACCAATGTTACTTGAAGGCTTTGATGCCAAGCTGCTTAATGACCACATCTCAATAAAGCCAGTATCGATTGTTAGCCAAAAGGGAACCCACCTTGAAGAACTGTCTCGATTTGCTGATTTTATCCATAGTGAAGCAGTGCAGAAGTTACTTCGAGAGAAGGTGGCTTTGTACCAATTTGAGTTGAGACAAACCGCATTGCGTGAGTCGATCAAGCAACTTCCTATCGATTTAGAAAAGCCGTTTACCATCAAATTTGAATCTATCTTTCCTTATGTGGTGTACAAAGAAGATGGTTCCGTTGAAGGAATGACAGCGGATATCGTCCTAAAGAGCTGCGAGATTTTGGCATTGAATTGCCAAGTGATCAGCAAACCAAACGAGAGCTGGGAATCTATGTATAACCAGTTTATCCAAGGTGAGTTCGATATGCTTGCTCCTTTAACGATTAGCCGCGAGCGACGTACATTTAGCCACTTCCCTCAGCCTCATTACTACCCAACCTCCGTCATGGTTAAGCGCCTTGGTTACAAACCAAATGTGTATTCTCACGTCTCTCAGCTGATTTCTGAGCGTATTGGTGTGGTGAAAGATGACTTCTTCGACCAAATGCTCACACAAATGCTGCCATTAAAGGAACTCAATCGTTTTGATTCGCAGCAGTTGATGTTGGATGCCTTATTGGCGAGAGAGATTGATTACATTGCGATGGATACCGCAATGCTCAATCATTTCTTACGTTTGAGTGAGCTAATTCCCATCGAGCAAGACGATGCCATCGGAGAGTTTTACGAATCAGAACTGTCGGTTGGCTTATCAACTAGCCAGCGCGGTGAGATTCTCGCCCCTTATTTTAGCCGCGCTATATCCATGCTGGACTTGGAGAAGATTGTTGCCCATTACGATTTGAGACCGGATTGGCGCACTGCGTTGGAATATGAAGTGCGCTTAGCAACTCAGACGCAAGCGGTATTTATTTTTGTGTTGGTGTTTGCGCTTGGTGTGACGCTGTATCTGTATCGCCAATCTAATACCGACAACTTAACCGGATTAAGAAATCGTCGCTCGTTGCAAGTGAAGTATCGACAAGGCGTGCCAAAAGACTTGGCTATCTTGTACCTCGATATCAATAAGTTTAAGCAAATCAACGATACTTATGGGCACAGAGCAGGGGATAAAGTACTGCAATTGATTTCGCTAAAGATACATCGCGTTTGGGCAGGTAGAAGCTATCGTATTGGTGGTGATGAGTTCATCCTGCTGGGTTATCCGACAGAAACGCAGTTAACAAGAGCGATTGAAGAGCTAAGCGCCCTTGATGTCAAAGGTGAACATTTTGGTGATTTGAATCAGGTAACGATTTCTGTCGGCGTGTCGACTAAGCGCGAGCGCAGCGTTAGCTTAGAGCAAGCATTGCATTTGGCGGATGAGGACATGTACTCAAGTAAGCAAGCCTCTCGCACAAGCGTTGAGCCAAATCCTTGCATGAGTTGACTTTAAAACGCTGAATTGACCGAGTTTTGTTCAAACAGAAATGAAATGGACAAAATCGTCGCTTTAGCCCTTGCAATCCGAGAGGCGATGCTGAATAATCCTCACATCATTTGAGACGCGCTCTCAAAACAGAATTATGGGGCCCTGGTCCTCTCGCAACAATAGCTCGTGAACTCGGTCAGGTCCGGAAGGAAGCAGCCGCAGCGGGTGACTTGTGTGCCGGGATGTGGCTGGGGTCCCACCCTTTAAAAGCTGTCGTTAAAACGATAACCTGTCCCAATAAAACCATAATCTGTCCTTTTAAAATCCATAAAGTGTCCTAAGCTTACTTCGGTTGTTTTTTTACAACAAAAGGGACGCATATGTATATCCGTAATCTTCGCAAACCGTCACCTAATAAGAACATCTTTAAGTTCTCGAGTCTAAAAAACCGAGACGCTGTTATGTGTGAGGGTAGTTTGGAGAAAGACTGTTGCTATCATTTCGAATATGATCCAGATGTAGTTCGGTACGAATCTCAGCCAGAGGGTTTCTACTATGACTTCAATGGAAAGAAGCGCCCTTACACACCCGACTTTCTAGTTACCTACCACGACGGCACCTTCGAATATGTCGAAGTTAAGCCACACACGAAGACATTATCAAAAACATTTAAACAAGAATTTTCTGCTCGTAAAGAGGCCGCCAACCGAAGAGGGGTTAGTCTTGTTTTAGTGACTGACAAGCAAATTAGAGATGGGTACTTTCTCAAGAATACTGAGCTTGTGCACCGTTACAGTGGGTGTATCGCAGGCGATGAGCTTGCAATAAAAGTATATTCCTACCTGATCGCACAGAACACTATGAAAATCAGTGATATAGCAGACTCAATCGGAGAGTCTGTTGGTCGGGTGTTTGCTTCTGTTTTAAGACTTATTGCAGTAGGAAAAGCTGGTGTTGATTTAGACATCGCTCAGTTGAGTGAGAGTACAACTGTTTCGGTGAGATGAAATGGTAGGCCGATTCCATGACGAGTTTGAGCCTGAGTACGACGAAGATTCTGATCTAAAGCATGAGTTTTTGCCCGCAGCTCAGACAGAACGTCTAAAGTACTCGAGATTACAGTCAACACAAATCATTGAGCGAGACCTCTCTTCTTATCCAGAGGAACAGAAGAACAAAGCTCTAGAAAGGTACAAATTGTTGTGCTTAGTTGCGAATGAACTTAATGGAGGTTGGACCTCTAAAAACCTTACTCCTCTAATTGAAAAACACTTCGACAAAACACGCCTTACCAAAAAACCAAGCTATAAATCACTGCAACGTTGGCATAATTCGTTCGTCGACTCGGATGGAAGTTTTACTAGCTTAGTCGATAAAAACCACCTCAAAGGTAACAGAGATGCCAGAGTTGTTGGTGATGAAAAATATTATGATGAAGCCCTGAAGATGTTTTTAGACGCAAGGCGACAGTCGATTCGCGCAGCACACGCCTTCTATTGCGATAGGATAACCGTAGCTAATGAGGCCATTGTCGCTGGAAAAATTCCGAAAGTCTCATATGAAGCATTTAAGAAGCGTATTCGTAAAGAAGAACCATACAGCGTCGCGCTAGCTCGCCATGGTAAATACTACGCAGATAAGCTCTTTAACTATTACCAATCTGTAGAAATGCCGACTCGAATTTTGGAGCGGGTCGAAATGGATCACACCCCGTTGGATTTAATTTTATTGCATGATGAGCTAATGGTCCCATTAGGTAGAGCGCATTTGACACTACTCGTGGATGTTTTTAGTGGGTGCATAATAGGCTTTCATCTTGGCTTTAAGGCTCCTAGTTATGTGTCGGCATCGAGAGCCGTTATTCATGCGACAAAAAGTAAGAGCTACATTTCTGAAATGCCTATTTCATTCAACAATGAGTGGCTTTGCGAAGGGAAAATCGAGAACTTGGTGGTCGATAATGGCGCGGAGTTTTGGTCAAAAAGCTGGGAGGATGCATGTTTGGAGGTCGGGATAAATGTCGTTTATAACAAGGTTCGGAAACCATGGTTAAAGCCATTTGTTGAACGTAAGTTTGGTGAAATTGTTCAAGGGATTGTCGGTTGGGTGCCGGGTAAAACATTCTCCAACGTGCTGGAAAAAGAAGACTATAAGCCAGAAAAAGATGCAGTTATGCGCTTTAGTACCTTTGTAGAGGAGTTTCACCGTTGGATAGTAGACGTGCACAATGCTAATGCTGATAGTCGTTATAAAAGAATACCAAACCTTTATTGGAAACAAAGCTATGACGCTTTACCACCACTAAAACTCTTACCCGAGCACGAGCAAGCATTTAGGGTAGTTATGGGGATTCTTCAGTATAGAAAACTGACAGATAAAGGCATTAAGTTCATGCACTTAGAATATGACTGTGTGGCGTTGTCTGATTATCGAAAAACATACCCCCAAACAAACGAGTCTTCAAAAAAGAAAATAAAAGTAGATCCAGATGATTTATCCGCTATTTATGTTTACCTCGATGAACTTCAAGGGTACGTGAAGGTTCCGAGTAAGGACCCAATGGGTTACACCGTCAGATTGAGCGTTTGCGAACATGAAAAGATTTTGGCGGCTCATAGAACCTATATAAAGGGGGAAATGGATGTGCTGTCATTAGCAAAAGCTCGACTTGCACTGCATGACCGAATCGAATCAGAACAAGCAGACTTAATGCAGTTAACTCACACTGAGCGAAAACGAAAGGCGAAATCTACCAAGAAAGTTGCAGAAATATCGAGTGTTAATAGCGACACCCCTCATTCCAAACTAAGTGACAGAACACCTAAACCAAACAAAAAGGTCGCAGAGTCAGAAAAAAGCTCGGATACAACACCGCTAGAGAGCTTCAGAGCTAAATGGGACGAGCGCAGAAATCTAAGGAAATAGTTGTGACAGCAGCGAGAAGGAATTTAAATAGAGACGAAGTTTTAGCAAACTATCATGACTCATTTTCAATTTACCCAGAGGTTGAAAAAGTTCTCTCTGGACTAGAATGGATAATTAAACGCAGGAAGTTTGGCACTTTTGCGCCATCGATGCTTCTGACAGCAGGCACCGGTGCAGGTAAAACCGCCACTATTAATCACTTTATCGAGAAAAACTTATCAAGGAATGAAGTCCTTATTACTCGTGTAAGACCCTCGTTACTTGAGACTTTACTATGGATGGCCAAAGAGCTTGGCGCTTACAGAAATAGCAGAGCTAAGCCTTCAGAGATTGGATTAACGGATTGTGTGATTGAGACATCGAAAAGAGTTGGGCTTAAGTTATTAGTGATTGAGGAGTGTCAAGAGTTGTTTGAACGAACCAGTCATAACCAGAGGCAGGATATTAGAGATCGCCTCAAAATGATTAGTGATGAGTGTCATTTGCCGATAGTGTTTGTAGGACTTCATAGTGCCGGGCTAATTTTAGAGGACTCTCAGTGGAACAGGCGAATTATGGTTCGACGCACACTCCCTTACATTAAGATCACAGATGAGTCCGCAATTGATAACTATTTAGATGTTTTACAAGCTCTGGAAAGACGGTGCCTTTACCATTCAAGGTGCCGTTGACCGACGTCGATTTCGCAATGAGACTGTTATCAGCAAGCAAAGGTATACTTGGTGAAATTAAAGAGTTAATTGCAGCCGCACTAGACGTCGCTTTGGCGAAAAATAAGGACTATATTGGTGAGGAAGACTTTGCTGCTGTTTACGAGAAAATTAACGATCCGAATGATATAAATCCTTTCACTGTGCAGATAGATGCTCTAACCATAGAGCAAATAGCTTCTTATGAAAATTATGTAACTGATGCCGAGACTGGTGAACTTCGTTTTGTAAAGCAGGTTTTTAGCAAACTATCGATACAGCAACTTATTGGTTAGTGAAGCACATTACTCAGAGTTAACTAGATGGTGTCAGTTTTTCTAGTAACACCGCCTTCTCTTCATCACTCATCTTATCAATGGCACACGCCAGTTCAGCACTCAATTCGTTCCTACAGAAAAAATAGTTCAAGGGAACATCTAACTCTTCAGCCATTCGTTCGAGTGTACCAATATCTGGTACGTGTCTACCTTTCTCATAATGGTTCATTCGCCCACTAGCAGAACTTGGTTCCATGCCGATTTTCACCCCTAAATCTTTTTGGGTGATCTTGGCTTTTTTACGCGCAGCTTTGAGCCTCGCTGGGATTGGGTTGTCTTTCTGCACTTACACATTTCTTTTCAACCTTTAGATAACTTAGATTGTCTAAGTTTTACTGATTTTTGTATACTTAGCAATCCTAAGTTTTTGTTGTATGCAAGAGTCACATGAAGAAAGTAACCAGAATTAACCCTGATATGTTTAACCTATTGATTGAAAAAGGGATGGACAATTTCTCTGTTGTAGAAGCGAGGGATGCTTTGTTAAACGGTACTTCAACCTTTTCGAGCGGGGGCGACGCTCGAAAGTATATTTACAAACAACTTTTATCATTTGAGGAGAAAGGCTGGCTTTCTGTCATTGGGACTCGCAGAGGCAAGCGTTACCATCAAACTAATGAATTTAAAGCGCTTACAATTGAGCCTCGAGCAGCTAGAAATAAGAAAGCTAAAGTTGATTCAATAACTGTTCAAACTCCGGAGTTCTCTCTAAATGCACTAGAACAAGAGAAAAAACAACATGAAGGTGAGTTAGCGATTACTCTGGGCGAGATTGAGGAATACCAATCTTTGTTAACGCGTTTTCCAAACAACAAGCATGATATGGAACCGTTATTCAATGCAGCGAGAGAGCGATCAGCTAAGCTATTGGGCAAAATCAATGCACTAACCAACTGGATGCAAGTAGCCCAAAGCAAGGCTTCCCAATGTTAAGAACATGGCAAGCTGAGTGCGTAGATCAGGCTATCAATAAGTTTTCATCAAATCGACGCCCACATTTTTTCTGTCAAGCCACTCCTGGTGCGGGTAAAACGCTCATGGCAGCAGAGGTTGCTAAGCGTCTTTTTCAAGAAGGTATGATTGACTTAGTTCTCTGTTTTTCACCGTCGCTTTCGGTTGCCGAAGGGATGAAAAACACCTTTTCATGGAAATTGGAATGTTCCTTTAATGGAGGCTTGGGGTCTCTTGGGGGCTCTTACACCTATCAATCCATCCGTTTTTTAGATGAAAACTTCTGGAACACCGTCAGTAAATATCGGGTATTAGTCGTATTTGATGAGATCCACCACTGCTCGTTCGATGATGAGGGGCGGTCAAATTCATGGGGGCTAGAGATTGTGTCAAAAATACAAAGCTTTGCTCGTTATACTCTGGCTCTATCGGGTACTCCTTGGCGCTCTGATCGTTTACCGATTGTTATGGCTGAGTATTCTGATCCAGAAGGCATGCTTGTTTGCGATTATCAATACGGCTTGCAACAGGCAGTTTTTGATGGGGTATGTCGCCAACCTAAAATTGCCTTGATAGACAACGAGCATTTGAGTATCCAGATTGGTAATAGTAATCAGAATTTTGCTTCCATTTTAGAATGCCTTAAAGAATCCGATGTTTCTTATCAAAGCGTCATTCACAATGAAGAAGCAATGGATTACATCTTGAATAGTGCCTGTAAAAAGCTAGCGCAGATCAGGGAAATCTCGCCAAACGCAGGCGGGTTGGTCGTCGCCGCTTCTATCAAGCACGCTAAACATATTCAAAAGCGGCTTGTTGAGCACTTTAATCAATCAGCATGCATCGTGACTTATCATCATGACAATCCGTTGAATGAAATTGAGTCTTTTCGTCACTCGAGTGTTCAATGGATAGTCAGTGTTGGAATGATAAGTGAAGGAACGGATATCCCTCGGCTGCAGGTTTGTTGCCATATGAGTTCGGTCAAAACGGAACTCTATTTTAGACAGGTCCTTGGAAGAATATTGAGAGTTAATGACTCACCTAACCAAGAAGCATGGTTATATACCTTTGCTGAAGAAAGCTTGGTCAAGTTCGCAGAACGTGTAGAAGAAGACATTCCAGAGTCTTGTATGTTTGTTGGTATTGAAAACTCAGTAATTCCACGTTGTGTAAACTCATCTTCGGAAGAGGCTGGCACAACGTATGAATCACGAAAAAACGATTTTCGAAAACTTGAGTGGGCGAGAGGAACTTTTATTGAAAGTACGAATAGGGATTTTTTAGCCTTTGAAGAATCAGAACGTATCAAGCTAGGGGCCTTTCGAGAGCGAGTGATAGCGGCTTTTGACTATGTTTAATCTCCCAAGCCTACAATTTGTGATCGGATTACCCATTAACCATACTATTGTTGCGTTCTTATTCTTCACCCATATGAACTTTGTTATATAATCCGTCGCAATTCAGTATGGAATCAAAGTCGTATGGTCGAAAAGTTCTCCAAGTCTCAGCTGTCTGAAGCCGACATCATCTCCAAGTTCATTCTTCCCGCTATTAAAGAAAACGGCTGGGATGACATGAACCAAATTCGCCAAGAAGTAAAACTGCGTGACGGTAAAGTTGTAGTTCGTGGTCAGATTGCCGCGCGTAAGAAAGTGAAGTCTGCTGATATTGTGCTGTATCACAAACCGAGTATGCCGCTTGCTGTAGTGGAAGCGAAAGCGAACAAGCACGAAATTGGTAAGGGAATGCAGCAAGGCTTGGATTATGCGTCACTTCTGGATGTTCCGTTTGTGTTTGCGAGTAATGGTGATGGGTTTATATTTCATGATAAAACGAACCCTGAGCAACTAGAAACAGAAATCAGACTCGAAGACTTCCCATCCCCTCAAATGTTGTGGGAAAAATACTGCCAATGGAAAGGTTACTCAGACGAGCAACTGCCGCTAATTACACAAGCTTACTACGATGATGGAAGCGGTAAATCTCCGCGTTACTACCAATTAAATGCGATTAACAAAACCATTGAAGCTGTCTCTGAAGGAAAGAACAGAGTGTTGCTGGTGATGGCAACGGGCACGGGGAAAACCTACACAGCATTTCAGATCATTTGGCGTTTATGGAAGTCCGGTGCGAAAAAGCGCATTTTGTTTTTGGCAGATCGCAATATCTTAGTTGACCAAACGAAGAACAACGATTTCCAGCCATTTGGTACTGCCATGACCAAAATTGGAAACCGCAATATCGATCCTGCTTTTGAAATTCACCTAGGTCTCTACCAAGCGATGACGGGGCAGGAAGAGCAGAAGAAAATCTTTAAGAACGTGAGCCCTGACTTCTTTGACTTAATTGTTGTTGACGAGTGTCATCGCGGTAGTGCGTCTGAAGACAGCGCTTGGCGAGAAATTCTGGAATATTTTAGTTCCGCTACTCAAATTGGTTTGACTGCTACGCCAAAAGAAACAGACGAAGTTTCTAATATTGAATATTTTGGTGAGCCTGCTTATACCTATTCTCTAAAGCAAGGGATCGAAGATGGATTCCTCGCTCCTTACAAAGTGGTTCGTGTCGATCTCGATGTAGACTTACAAGGTTGGCGTCCAACCAAAGGTCAGAAAGACAAGCATGGGGAAACCATCACTGATCGCATCTACAACCAAAAAGATTTCGACCGAACAATGGTGATAGATGAGCGAACAGCATTGGTTGCTCAAACCATTACTAAATATTTAAAACGTACAGATCCTATGGCGAAAACCATCGTGTTTTGTAACGACGTCGACCATGCAGAGCGTATGCGACGTGCCATTGCTAACTGCAACCCAGAGCAAATGGCGAAAAACGAAAAATACGTAATGAAGATTACAGGGGATGATGAAATCGGCAAAGCTCAGCTTGATAACTTCATTAACCCGAAAAAAGCATATCCGGTGATTGCAACAACATCTGAATTGATGACGACAGGGGTCGACGCAAAGACATGTAAATTGGTCGTACTTGATTCGACGATCAAATCCATGACCAAATTCAAGCAGATCATTGGTCGAGGCACGCGTATTGATGACCGATTTGGTAAGCTGTGGTTCTCTATTCTTGACTTTAAAAAGGCGACAGAGCTCTTTGCCGATGAACGTTTTGACGGTACACCAGAAAGGGTAAAAGTCACTAAACCAGAAGATTTTGAAAACCCAGATGATCTCAACGATATTGTCGATGGCACAGGTGATGAAGGGATAGATGACTCGTCTTTCGAGGATGATATAGACCCCACTACAATTTCTGAACCGACGACACCAACAGATACCCCAACGGATGGAGGTAACATCCCTGAAGGTGAAGATGGACCGATTCAAGAAGAAGTACGCAAGTTTTATGTGTCTGGTGTTGCGGTAACCAAGGTCGCGGAGCGTGTCCAGTACTATGACAGTGACGGTAAATTGGTAACGGAATCATTTAAAGACTATACCCGTAAAGCAATGGCAACGCAGTTTGCGTCAATGGATGATTTCACCAAGAAATGGAATGATGCGGATCGCAAGCAAGCCGTTATTGATGAACTTGCTGAGCTCGGCATTATATGGGAAGCGCTGGAGCAAGAAGTGGGCAAAGACATGGACCCATTTGATATGATTTGTCACGTTGTATATGACCAACCGCCATTGACTCGAAAAGAGCGAGCGGAGAACGTGAAAAAGCGCAACTACTTCACTAAGTACGGTGAAACAGCACAGCAGGTACTGAATAATCTACTGGATAAGTACGCGGATGAAGGCGTTCAAGAGATTGAAAATATTCATGTATTGAAAGTAAAACCTTTCGATGAAATGGGGCGACCGATTGAAATCATCAAGAAAGGCTTTGGTGGTAAGCCGCAGTATCTCGAAGCGGTAAATGAACTAGAAGCGGCAATCTATCAAATTTCATTTGAACAAACCGCATAAACTCCCTTCGCAAAGGTCGCTAAATTTAGCGACCTTTTTATTTTGACTCACCCACTCGATCTAACTCTGAAGAAAACTCTGAAAGAAGCTTAGTGAACTCATCGTCTAAGCAAGAATGATTTATGTACTTTGTAGGCACCATATTTAGCTTTAAAGAAAGGTAGTCTGGGTGTTCAGTAATGACTTTTAGATACGCATCAAGGCGCTTTTCCGATGTCGTTTCTCTTTTTAAATGTTTCTTTAGCTTCTCATAAAAGTTTGAGACTGCCTCTGGGGTTACATCTTGAAGATCCTCGTAATCATCGCAATAAAGTTCTTCATATAGCACATCAGCCAACTGACGAATGCTCCATCCCAAAGACGCAATAAGGTCTCGTATCTCTGTTTGTTTTTTTCTTGTCCCCATTTGTCCCAAGTCCGTTCGTTAATATGCAATTGTCTTAGCGAAGACACGTAAATAATCAATTTTAAAGGATAAAATCATGACTAAATCAAAAACACCAATGACACCAGAAGCCGCTGCTCGCATCCAAGGTAATGCCGCAAAACAAAATGGTGGGCAAGTTCCTAAAGGTGACTTTGCTGGCCGAGCTCAACGCGCGGCTGCTCACAACCAAAAACAAGGGAAATAGGAGTTCATCATGAATAAACCAGCTTCTAGTACACCAAAAGGTGGTGCTAAGCCGAATCCAAATTACCCAAGTACGACAGGCAAACCGTCGGGCGGCGGTCGCGGAAATACCCCTAAAAACAAATAGCTGTATATACCCAGAGGTGCACTAGCGCCTCTTTTTCGTTTATTTACTCAACAGCCCTTGGAGTTGTGGATGAATGCTGCGATAAACGGCTTGTTGTCAGCTTTATATTCCGAATACGGTATGGCTTTTTCAGTTTTACTCATCGCGCATAAACAAGTATCTCGCTTGTTTTCATACCAGCTTACATCGACCATATTTTGGGAAGAGTTCACGCAGGTATCTATGATCGCGTACTCCACTTCCAGGGGATAGCGTTCTTCATCGAAAGCATTATTCACTTGGTAACCACCAAAAGCACCAATAAGCAATGTGGTACTTGCTGATATCCATTTTCGCTTACTAAAGCTAAAGCCTTTAAAACTCTTCTCGCACTCTTTACAAGAGATATTCTCAGCAAACTCGATGTCATTATCGGCTTGGCAATGGGGGCATTCTATTTTCATTAGCAACTAATATGATTGACTTATAAGTATTTATTGAATCTATAATTCTAGCGTGATTATACGCCTACATTCATAGACATAAATCGATTTTTTCGAGCGATGTTCTGCTATAATTCGCCCCAATTTTCAGTTAGCTAAAGTAGTAAAACATGTCTATCAGTTCTGTAATTAAATCCATTCAAGACATTATGCGTAAAGACGCAGGTGTTGATGGTGATGCTCAACGCCTTGGTCAAATGTCATGGCTTTTATTCCTAAAAGTATTCGATGCTCAGGAAGAAGAGCTAGAGTTGGAAATGGATGACTACAAAACACCGATTGATGAAAAATATCTGTGGCGTAATTGGGCAGCAGATGTAGAAGGTATTACGGGCGACAAACTGCTGGAATTTGTAAACGATGACCTGTTTTTTCATCTAAAGAACATGACGGCGCCGGTAGATAAAAACCCGCGTGGCTTTGTAGTAAAAGAAGCATTCAGTGATGCGTTCAACTACATGAAGAACGGTACGTTGCTACGCCAAGTCATCAACAAGCTTAATGAAATAGACTTTACCGACTCTAACGAGCGCCACTTGTTTGGTGATATTTACGAGCAAATCCTAAAAGATCTTCAAAGCGCAGGAAACGCTGGTGAGTTCTACACTCCTCGTGCGGTCACCCGCTTTATTGTTGACCGTTTAGACCCTAAGCTTGGCGAAACTATTATGGACCCAGCAACGGGTACGGGCGGCTTCCTTGCTTGTTCATTCGACCACGTTAAAAACAACTACGTGAAAACGGCGGCTGACCACCAAACGCTGCAAAAGCAAATCCACGGTGTAGAGAAGAAACAGCTTCCACATCTACTGTGTATCACCAATATGATGCTGCACGGTATTGAAGTACCTGTACAAATCAAACACGGCAATACCCTAAACAAACCACTGTCTAGCTGGGATAGCAACATCAACGTGATTGCTACCAACCCGCCATTTGGTGGTACCGAAGAAGACGGTATTGAAAAGAACTTCCCTGCAGAGATGCAAACCCGTGAAACGGCAGACCTGTTCTTGCAACTCATCATTGAAGTGCTGGACCCAGCCAATGGTCGTGCGGGTGTGGTATTGCCGGATGGCACTTTGTTTGGTGAAGGCGTCAAAACCAAGATCAAAAAGTTGCTGACCGAAGAATGTAACCTGCACACCATTGTGCGCCTGCCAAACGGCGTGTTTAACCCGTACACGGGCATTAAGACCAACATTCTGTTCTTCACCAAAGGTAAGCCTACTAAAGACGTGTGGTTCTACGAGCACCCATACCCAGAGGGCGTGAAGAACTACAGCAAAACCAAGCCGATGAAGTTTGAAGAATTTCAGCAAGAAATGGATTGGTGGGGCGTTGAGGCAGACGGTTTTGCCAGCCGCGAAGAAAACAACCACGCGTGGAAAGTCTCGATTGATGAGATCATTGCTCGTAACTTCAACCTCGATATCAAAAACCCGTATCAAGGCGAAGTGGTCAGCCATGACCCCGATGAACTGCTTGAAAGCTACCAGACTCAACAGCAAGAAATCACCGAGCTACGCAACCAACTGAAAGACATTCTGGGGAATGCCCTCTCATCGTCGCAAACAGCATCATCGCAAGCTGCGGATGAGGTGAAGTAATGTCTACAGAAAAACTGATCACTGACCATATCGACATCTGGACATCGGCAGTACAGGCGAAATCGGCTTCGGGTCGCGGTAGCAGCAAAAAGCGCGAGCTTTATGGCATTAAGAAACTGCGTGAGCTGATTTTGGAACTGGCGGTGCGCGGTAAGTTGGTGCCGCAAGATCCTACAGATGAACCTGCTTCTGTGTTGCTTGAGCGAATTGCGGCTGAGAAAGCGCAGTTGGTGAAAGACGGAAAAATTAAAAAAAGCAAATCTTTTCCGGACTTATCGCCAGAAGAACTTACTTTTGATCTACCCAATGGGTGGCAATGGTGCCGAGTTGGTGAGTTGTTTCTCTCTATTGCGAGCGGAGGGACTCCAAGTAAAAGAGAGCCTGCTTATTGGGATGGAGATATACCTTGGGCAAGCGTTAAAGACCTTGGAAAGTCTAAATTTCTCCATGACACTCAAGACCACATATCTGATGCAGGTCTAATTGCTGGAAGTCGACTTGCAAATATAGATGATTTGTTGATTTGTACTCGCATGGGACTTGGCAAAATTGCGATCGTCAAAACTCCAATGGCATTTAATCAAGATTTAAAGTCAGCAACATTGAGCAAATTTATTCAGACTGACTTTTTCTTGAACTCGTATTCAACTATCAAAATCACGGGTACAGGCACTACGGTGGCCGGAATTACTCAAGACCAGCTCCTTAACTACGTTTTCGCGCTTCCTCCAATGTCAGAACAGCACCGCATTGTCGCCAAAGTCGACGAACTGATGGCATTGTGCGACCGACTAGAGCAGCAAACCGATGCTAGCCTTGATGCCCATCAGGTTTTGGTAGAAACCCTGCTGGCGACGCTCACTAACAGCCAAGACGCCACCGAACTGATGGCGAACTGGGCACGGCTCAGCGAGCACTTCGATACCCTGTTCACCACAGAGCAAAGCATCGACCAGCTAAAACAAACCATACTGCAACTGGCGGTAATGGGTAAGCTGGTGCCGCAAAACTCGAATGATGAGCCAGCAGCAAAGCTACTTGAGCGTATTGCGGAAGAAAAAGCTCAGTTAGTCAAAGAGAAGAAAATTAAAAAGCAGAAAGCACTGCCGCCGATTGCTGATGATGAAAAGCCGTTTGAGCTGCCTAAGGGGTGGGAGTGGTGTCGTTTTGGCTCTGTTTTCTATGATTTGAAATATGGTACTTCACAGAAGTCTGATTATGGCGTTGTTGGGGCTCCAGTGTTGAGAATTCCGAATGTTGTTAATGGATTTATATCAACAGATGACCTCAAATTCTCTTCTCTGACAGAGAGTGAAGTCGAAGATTTAGAGCTTTCCAAAGGCGATCTGATATTTATACGCTCAAATGGCAGTTTAGGTATCGTGGGACGTTGCACTGAAGTAACAAGAGACTTAAAAGGTTTTGCCTATGCTGGGTATTTGGTTAGAGCAAGGCTACCCACTGAGATTGTAAGCTCTTCATACCTTTCTCTCGTTATGCAATCTAACTTTATTCGAACGCAGATTGAAAGACCAATAAGAACAACAACAGGCGTAAAGAACATAAACTCAACGGAGTTAGGAAACCTGACTTTTGCCGTTCCTCCATTGTCCCAGCAGGAAAAAATAGTAAGTAAAACACTGGAGATATTGGAGTTTTGCGACGCACTCAAGTCACGCATAGAAGACAGCCAACAAACCCAGCTTCAGCTTACTGATGCGATTGTTGAGCAGGCGTTGTAGTAGGCAAATATATTGGGTTTACCACACACTAATGGCAGCCTTAGCGCTGTCATTTTTCTTTCCATTGTTTGAATAAAAATCATGGCTTTAGAACAAGTTATCTATGACCTTGAACAGGTTAAAGGGCTCTCTGATGAAGAGCTTTACCAACGCCTTTATGATAGTTGGGGCTTGGAAAATCATAAAATTGATGTCTGGGGTGAACTGAGTATTAACGAGGCAGGGAACTGGGCTGGCATTCGTAACGCAAAAACACTTAATGGCAACCAAAGCATAGAATACCCTTTGGCTGATTCGTATGAATTGCAATCAGGTGTGTTTTTAAACCCATCAGTAGCAAAAATAGTGTTAGGCAATGACACTAAAGGCATGGTTGCTTGTGAGCTAATGTTAGCGTCCATCCCGCAAAGAGCTAAAAAAAACAACCCATTTCTATTAGCCGTCAATGACAAGACGGTTGAGCGTTTGACCTACTTGCCCGATGCATTGCCTAACTTAGATCGGCAAGCCCTAATTCAAAATGAAGATGAAACACTCCTACGCAAAGTTATTTATGACGCAGAAGTTAAGCGCGTTAAACACAGAATCGCCTCAGAAACAGAAGCGTTAGAGGCTGCGTTGCAAGAAAAACAACAGGATATGACTGAGAAGTTGGCGGAGTTGTCAGACGCATTCAAAAGTACACAGGATAAAATCACAGCATCAACGACAGAGCTTGAAAGCTCAATCAAGAGAAATGAAGAACTAAATGATGATAATCATCGGCTAAATCTGAAGATTCAAGAAAGCAAAGCTGAGTTAGACGTCATTATCGAAAAGAGCCGAAGAGTAGAGGAAAGTATGGCAAGAAAAGTCGAGAAACTAACAGATTTCATCAAAGAGAAAGCCATCTTCCTCAAGAGTTTTGAGTTTTTGGATGAGGACGATTTTGACTTTTTTGTTGGAAGCTCCTTGTCTAATAAGGATCGTGGCGAGCACATCTCTTTTTCGCAAGCTTTTGATTCTAACTACAGCGATGCCGTTTCATACATTCAAGCGCACCTAAAAGAACGAGATATTCTCTACCCGCGCCATATTATTGAGAACTTTTTGACGCTTATCCGTACCAATGATCTTATCATTTTGGCGGGAGACTCTGGCTCAGGCAAAACGAACCTAGTTCAGTCGTTTGCCAAGGCTATTGGTGGGGTATCGAAAATCATCCCTGTTAAGCCAAACTGGACCAGTTCAGAAGATTTGCTGGGCTATTACAACCCGCTAGAAAAGAAATACTTGGCGACACCATTTCTTGAGGCGTTGATTGAAGCTAAGCAAAACCCAGATATCCCATATTTCATCTGCCTGGACGAAATGAACCTTGCCCGAGTGGAATATTACTTTGCTGATTTTCTTTCCAAGCTCGAAGAACGTAACGAGCAACCGATCATTCAACTTTACTCAGATGATGAAGCCGCACACGTTCTTGCCGAGCTAAAAGGGGTTGTTTCGATCATTTCCAACGCGCAAGAAAAATTCAGCAAAAATGGCATCGTGGACTTCGTTGCGCTTATGCAAGATGAAGAGATTAACGCTGAAATGAAACGCGCATTTGGCTTTAGCGATAAAGATTCACTGATCAAATACCACGGTGACATCAGACGTATGTTGGCAGGTGTTCTCGGCACGCCTTCGTCGATCACGATTCCCGCGAACGTAAGAATCATTGGTGCTATCAACATCGACGAAACCACGCATTACCTATCACCAAAAATTCTTGACCGTGCACATGTGATGAAGTTTAAGAGTCCTTTGCTGACCGACTGGGATGCGATTTTTGATGAGATTGACTCTTACGGGCTAGACGACGTTACTTTACCGCTAGTGTTTGATATTGAAGAGCTTGGTGAGCGTACCCCTTATCCGAAATTTGAACGTTCGAATGAATTCTGCGAGTTGTTTACGACCTTAAACCGAGATGTCTTTGACCCGCTTGGCGTGGAGTTTGGTATGCGTACCATTCGACAGGGGCTTAACTACGTAAGTTTGTTTAGCGATGTAAACGACAATAAGTCTCTGGCCATCAACAACTTTATCGTTCATAAGGTGCTACCAAAATTCACATTTGATGGTGATAAGCAAGTAGGCGATTACAGTAAAGCTGAGCTTGTTAGCCGTGTATTCTTGCCTCGCCTTGAGTCGCTGTTGGATAATCAAGCAGAGATAACGGCGGAGTTTTCTTGCACCAAATCGGTAGAGCGTTTGGTTAAAACGGCTGAATCGAATGATGGCGTTGTGAACTACTGGGCGTAATCATGGAAGCTCCATTCGTTATCAAGTTTATCGAGACCAAATGGCACGATAAGCAAACCTTAGTCAGTGTTAGCGAGTCGGAGTACTCGCTAAAGCTTGAGCAGACGGGGAACAATGCATTTTCCGCACACACCACCATCTACCCTAAGGTCGATGAGCTACGTTTTGCTCAACTTGCGATTAAAACTAAGCATGGTGATCAGTCTCCGCCTTACATTGTCATGCCTAATGGTGATAGAAAGCAGTTAGAGTCGATAACCGATCCCGCATCTAATGCTGTGTGGTGGGTTGAGCCTGCTCATTGGGACGCAAAACAACGGGTGTGGCGCAGTGAAGCGAGGCGAACGGCTGGTCAGATCACGTTTGTTATTGGTAACTCGACACTAAAGCTTGATATTGATATCTCCGAACAGACTAAATCGGACCTTTCTCGCTACCTATCAGATTTTAAAGCGGACCTGTGGGAGCTGATACTGGATGAGAATAGTCATATCACGGGCGATGCTAAAAATTCACAGGTTGCAGCCATCGACCAAGAAGCGTTGTCATTAGTCGCATCAATTCTTAGCAATGCACAAACCATCCTCAAAAAGCCCAAAGTTGAGCTAAAAGAAGTTCAAGCATTGAAGCCGGCCAAAGAGGTACGCCCTGTTCCACGTACATTTATGGAGATTTGTACCAAAGGTTCGCGTAAGCATTTAACGAGCCGCGCATCTGAGCCGAGTTACAACGTGCCAGAAAACCAGTATGTGCTGTATGTGGTTTCGAGCACGCTGAGCATTGTAAAGCAATTGGTTAAGGTGGCTGAGAGCAAAAAGAGTCGTTTTTCTGGTGCTATTGAAAAGCTCAATGAGCGTTTAGACAGTTTAAAAGACTATCGTATTATCAACCGTGACCTTGTAGTTAAAGACTTAGAAAGACTTAAAAAGCGCTTTGATACAGAAGTAATCAATGCCGAGTTGGCGAGTCAGTTAGGTGAAATTAATGCCAATAAGTACTTTTCACTGAATCATGCTGCCAAAGGCTATCTCAGACTAGAAAAAGCAACAGGCTCTGAGAACGAGTGGTGGGCAAAAATCAAGCCATCCCTGCATGATGATTGGCAACAGTTTGAACTTAATGGACATACCATTTTTAGTTCTGGTGAGCATTACGCGAGCTTGTTTAAGCCATACAGCGACTATGACATGGTGGCAATTATGCCTCCTCCCTCTAGGAGAGGAACAGCTTCGATTTTGTACCCAGAGTACATATCTAAACTAACGATTCTGGCGGATTCGCGATCACTCTTAAGAGATAAAGAGAAGTTTTCCAAGTTGCGCGAGCAAGGCATTGCTCTAAATGAAAATGGCTGGAAAACGAAGCTGACACCGGAAGAGCTCTCTGAACAGGAGAAAGAACGTTCTACCATCAATAAGCGCTTGGGTTATTTCGCAACTGAACATGAAAAGGTGGGAATGGTACACAAAGCGCTTGAGCCAAAACTGAAACCTTTCCAGCAAGTAGAAAAAGAATGGCGTCAGTGCAAAGTCAAAAGTAAAAGCACCTTTCCTAACTCTATGACTTTTGTGCAAAACCCTGCCTATCAAGCGGTTCACTCGGGTTTTAAAAAGTTAAAAGAGCAGATTGGCTTGGCCGATGAGGACATTTTGCTTTCGCTGGAGAAAGTCGAGGCGATTGGACTAGTCAACATGCCATTACTTTATGAACGTTGGTGTTTGCTGCAAATCATCAAAGTGCTGACTCAGGCATTCCGATATCAGCCAGAGGAAAACTGGAAACGAAAATTGATTGCGAATATTCAAGGCAATGAAGAACAAATCAGCATTCAGTTTTTCAACCCAAGTGTTTCAAGAGCTATCACTCTGCAATACGAACCGTTCTTAGCAAATGGCAAGCGCCCTGATTTTGTTTTGGATGTAGAAGCGACTACCAAAAGTGGTAACCAGATTTCAAAGCGGTTAGTCGTCGACGCAAAGTACTATTCTGCTGCCTATCTCAAGCAAAGAGGTGGGATCGGTGGGGTTATCCATGAACTATATAAAGTTAAGGATTATAGCGAAGGCCAAGAGAATAACGTGTTTGTTCTTCACCCCGTGTTAGATGCGGTTGAGAAAGTCGTATCCCCTCAGGAATGGGCGAAAGACAGTTATTTAGGTGAGCTATCCATGTTTGATTGGGAGCCTGCATACCATGAACGCCAAGCTACAAACTATGGTGCAGTATGTGCTAACCCAATGAAGTCGCAGCGCTATCTTGATGAAATTCAACGTATGCTAGGGATGTTTTTGCAATATGGCATTGAAGACAATACGCCAACTCGTGCTGAGTCTGATGATACTCAAGCCATAAATTTCTGCGTGTCTTGCGGTTCAGAAAAAGTTTCTGATGTAACTAACTCAATGAGGTCCAATCATCAAAAGCGTTGGTATCGGTGCAATGAGTGTACTCAGTTTACCGTGTATAACCACTGTGGTACCTGCAATACACGATTGATTAAGAATGGCGAGTATTGGACCTATTTATCTTTGATGCCGATGTCTTCAATTAACATTAAGTGCCCAAGTTGCGAGTCACCAGTTTAGTGAAAATAGAATAATGTCAAAGGTATAAACACAATAATGAGCCTCTACAACATTTCAAATAAAAATCTAACCGCTTTAACTCAAACCACTTTTGCCGCCGAAGGGCTGCAAGAACGGCAGGATTTACAAGAAGCACTTAAAGGTTGCATCGACGCTATTGCACCTGATTGCCTTGTTATCTCTGAAGAGTTCTCCGACTGGGAAGACAGCCGCCGACGTATTGATCTACTGGCAATTGACCGCAATGCTAACTTGGTGGTGATTGAGTTGAAACGCGATGAAATCGGTGCACACATGGAGCTTCAAGCGCTTCGCTATGCTGCGATGATTTCCACGATGACGTTTGATAAGGCATGTGAGTACTTTGAGCGTTACATCGCTAAAGAGGAGCTAGAAATCAATGCCCGCGAAACCATTCTAGAGTTTGTCGACTTAGATGAAAGCAGTTTGGATGACTTTGGGAACGATGTCCGTATCGTGCTTGCCTCCGCTGATTTTGGTAAAGAACTGACCACATCTGTCCTTTGGTTGCGGGACAAAGGCATTGATATCAGTTGTGTTCGCCTTACACCATACCGCTACAAAGACGATGTGTTGATTAATGCAGAGCAGATCATCCCTGTTCCAGAGGTTGAAGCATATCAAGTCAAATTCCGCGAGAAACAGGCAGAGCAACGCACCAGTAAAAAGGGGCAGCGCGATTACTCGAAATATCGATTTAATGGTCAAGTTTATAACAAACGTAAGTTGGCATTGGCTGTCTTGACGCATTGGATTGAACAAGAAAATCCTCAAAGCCTATCTGTCATCAAGGATGCGTTAAAAGACTATAACTTGCCTCGTGCCGTTGCTTTGTTTGAGGAAATCGCTGACAAGCATATGAGCCGTTATCATTCAGCAGAATGTGATTTAATTACTTTGACCTCTGGTGAGCTTATTGCCATTTCAAACCAGTGGGGTGACAACATTCCAAGGCTGTTAGATGTGATGAAAAGCTATGGTATAGCCGCGGAAAGAATAGAAAATTGAATTTGTAGAGGGAGCGATTAGCTCCCTTTTTAAAAGTATTAATTGATTAAAAGCAATGTGCAATCTCATGCTTATTGATAGAGTGCTCTGATTTTAATGCTTTTTCTTCGAGGTTATTCGCTTCCATGAGTTCGTTACCCACACCATCTCGCTCAAAAAATCAGTTTATTTATGACTTTTCTGTTTACAAATATTCAAGCAAATCAGATGCCGAGCAGATGGTTGAGAAGATTCGCACAGTATTGGATGATGCTAGAACGAATGAACAGTTCAAAGAAATCCAATTGGAGTTGCTTTGGAGAAGTTTAGAAAGTACTGATAAGAAAGTTAATTCTAAGGCATGTATTAGTGAGCAGGAAAAAGCAGAGAAGAAGGCAAGGAAAAAAGCTAAGAAACAAGCGAAAAAAGAGAAAATACGACTTCGTGAAGAAAGAGGGCGTGAGGCCATTATAAAGCCAACTAGACGCACACCGTCGAGTTATATCAATCAGGTCGCAACGAAACATCAAGACACCACTAGACAACCGATCGTACACCGAATGGCTTTACAGCCAGCTTCTAAAAAACAAGTGACTCCATGGCCTACATGGGCTCAGGTTAAGGCGAATAAAGTTGTAGCTGTGCCAAAAGAGGCAGCTCCTGTAGAGACACCCATACATGAACCAGAACTTGAAGCTGTTGCGTTAACTAATGTCTTAATTCAATCAACGGTTCAAAATCCTAAATTAGAAGTAGAGGTTAAAGCGTCGTCTAGTTTCGAAATATCAGAAAAGACTAAAGTTGAACCAGTAGTGTCATCTGCGGCGACTCCTAAGCTAGAAACGTTCCGATGGCCTTCGACCGTCGCTTATGAAGCAGATGAGAGCATGCCTGAATCTAACTGGCCTAAAGTAGGTATGTTATCTGCGGTAGGTTATTGCGTTGGAATTAATGGCTTGGGGCTTAAACAGAGGCAAGAGCTATTGAGTAACGTTTATTCAAAACGTTTGCCGTTTGTCGATAGCCGCAAGTATGTCGCCGAGTGGGGTGCCCCTAAAAGCTCAGAAAGGCTGAAGAAATTAGCAGAGGCAATAGCTGCTTTTGTTCGAAATGCGAAGAGAAAGAAGAATAATATGTCTGTTGCCATTCGTGAATGGGAACAAGATTTAGCATGGCTGAAAGAGAAATACTATCTCCAACACAAGTTTGTATGGGTTTGGCCTAAATCAGCGCTGCCGAATGAAGAGATCGAAAAACTTCAGATAACAGAGGCGCTTGAAGAACAAAAAGTATATGCATCTTCACGAGAGTTTTTGGTAGAGCAGTATGTAAATGATGCCAATGAACTTTGCTGCCAGATCTGCCAATCAGCTTTACCGTTTAAATTAGGTACTGGAGAGTATTATTTCGAAGAAATTTCGGTTCATAGCCACGCTAAGAAAAGTAGTTTTTCCGATCTGCTGTTTTGTCCAAACCATCGTGCAATGTATCAACATGCAAATGATAACGAAGTTCAATTGTTAGAAGCTCTCGGTTCATCCTTTCAAAAAGATTTAAAAATCACGCTAGCTAATAAAAAACATAAAATTTTTGTTACTGAGAAACATCAAGTCGAACTAAGAAAGCTTCGTTCTGAACTCAGTGATATAACGTTTGAATTTGTAGATAAGTCGTTGTTAGGAGTTAGTAAAGTTCACCTTTATGAACTGGGTGGAAAGTGGATTTTGTCATCGAAGGCAGATGTAAAACTGAGCGAGTTTACATCTAGTCAAGAGGCGAAAGAGTGGCTAAAACGATTCGATGCATTTCGAAAGCGGGAGTCACCAACTCAAATTAAAGAGACAAGACCACAATCTAGAACGAAGAGAAAAACGGGAGCTGGCAAGGTCACTCACACATCGAAAAGTCCTATTTTAGGATTAGGGTCTATTAAGAAATCAGTAACTCAAAGCTCTTACAAAACGGGCTTCACCACTTGTAGTAATTGCCGTGGTGATGGTGGTATTAATGGTGGCTGTTGGAAGTGTGGTGGTTCAGGTTGGATGTAATGGAAGGTATTAAACTTGTTTAAAAGTGGCACTACGAAGACTACGGTAATTGGTTATGTAAACCGTAATAACCAGAAAAATCATGGTACGAGGTTTGTGAATGGTAATGATCATTACCAAGTTTCGTACAAACTCGAATGTCTTGAATCTGGGTGCGGTGTTGTTTACGGCGCCAATGGGACTGATGTATTTCAAAGAAAGTGTCCTAAATGCCAAGGTGGTAAACCTGAAATTGATTTCTAGTCACAGTTTAGCTCCATAGAATTTGAATTATTGGGATTAACGGCAATACTAAAACTTAGAAATTCTAAGTTTTAGTGGTGGCATGTGAAAACGGACATTCAACTTTACCCTGACGAATCGCTCGAAAGCTTCATGTTGCGCTTATCGCAAGAGCAAGGTTACGAGCGATTTTCTCATTTCGCCGAAGATATTTGGTTCGAGACGTTGAATCAGCATGAAGCGATTACTGGTGCGTTCCCCTTAGAGCTCAATCGCGTCAATATCTACCACGCTCAAACGACAAGCCAAATGCGAGTGCGGGTTCTTATCCATCTTGAGAACCAATTAAAGCTCATTAACTTTGGCGTACTTCGCCTAGCGTTATCACATTCAAAAGCTCAATTTTCTCCGCAATACAAAGCTGTACATAGATTCGGGGTTGATTACCCTTATGCTTTTCTTCGCAAACGCTTCACGCCTATTTGCCCTCTGTGCATTGACGAAGCCCCCTACATTCGTCAGCAATGGCAATTTATCTCTCACCAAGTTTGTGAACACCATGGCTGTAAACTGGTTCATCACTGTCCTGAGTGTAAGTCGAGACTTGAATACCAAAGTACCGATAGTATTAACCAATGTGAATGTGGTTTTGAACTCCGAAACTCGCTAGTCGAGGATGCGCCAGAGGCTGAGATATTGGTCGCTCGATGGTTGTTAGGAAATGATTCAAAACCCTTGGGATTGTTAACGGGGGAAATGACGTTATCTGAGCGCTATGGCTTTTTACTTTGGTATGTAAATCGCTATGGTGATATCGATGACCTCAGTTTTGAGTCATTCGTTGAATACTGTAGCGCTTGGCCAACGGCGCTATGGCAAGACCTCGATACCTTGAAAGAGAAGGCAGAACTTGTTCGAGTAAAAGATTGGAAGAAGGTGTTTTTCAATGAAGCCTTTGGCGATCTGCTTAAAGATTGTCGTCAGTTACCCAGTCGGCAGTTGAGTCACAATATCGTGCTTGCACAGGTGTTAGCTTACTTTACAAAGCTAATGGCAACAGTGCCCTCAAGCGCCAAAGGAAATATCGGTGATGTACTGCTCAGCCCCATAGAAGCTTCTACATTGCTTTCTTGCACCACCGATGAAGTGTATCGGTTGTATGAGTTTGGTGAGATTAAAGCCGCTATCAGGCCGCGAATGCATACAAAGATAGCGAGTCATGAATCGGCGTTTACTTTAAGAAGTGCCATCGAAACAAAGCTGACTCGAATGAGCTCTGAAAGTGATGGTTTAAGTGTATATCTGCCTGAGTGGTAATTATGACGAAATTAAGTGACTTATTAGCAATTGAAGACGAAGCAGTAAAGCAGGTTACGCTAAAGAAGATGTTCATGCCTTATACAGAAGATGTCTGTGTTGAAGGGTTTGAAAAAGAAGCGTTAACGATTTTGCTTAATCTCAGTTCAAGCCATCAATCAGATAGGTGCTCGGATTGGTTGGATGTTGCCCGAGCTAAAAGGCATTTAAAAGCGACTGAGAACTTAGAAGCGTCCCTTGATGAAATTAAATGGTTCCACACTCATAATCTCAAGTTTCCAGACTGTCGAGTTAAAGATCAGCGGATAGTCGCGCAGCCTCTTACGACAACCGAGGTATTCATTTCAAGCGGAGTATTAGAGCAGCGCTTGGGGTGGGCGCATAACTCTGCGGTATATCGTCACACATTGTGGTTATTGAATCCTTTTAGTTGGCAATCACAGCCCGTATGCATCCTTTCACTTATCAAGCAAGAAAGCTCCATTTGGATTGAGTTGCTCAACGAATTCGGTCTAAGTGCTAAGTCACTTGCTCGCTTAAAACATACAATTGAAGAGCAACTCCCTGATAATCATTTTCCCGATAGCGTCAGTTCTTACAGTAAGCAGCTACGGTTTCCATGGGGGGATAATTATATTTCGTTGACCCCAGTGGTCAGCCATGCCATTCAGAGCGAGTTAGAAGTGAGATCGAGAAATCGAGAAAGTAAGCTTAGCTTTGTGTCTTCGTCACTGCCAAATTCTGCAAGTATTGGGAACTTGTGTGGCAGTTTAGGTGGGAATATGAAAGCCCTAAACTACCCGCTAGACGTCAAACCAGCGAGAGGTGGAACGTTACCTGAAAGTCGAAAAAAGAGTGGTCACTACTTTGATGATTATCAGGTAACTAACGCCAAAATTTGTCAGGTGTTAAACCACTTAATTGGATCAGAACCATCAAAAACACAGAAGCAAAGAGAGAGTGCTCGCAAGGTTAGAAGTAAGATATTGCGAAAGCAGATAGCCCTTTGGATGCTTCCTTTAATTGAGTTAAGAGATATCGTTGATGCTGATCCTAATCAACAGCAATTGGAACATGATGACACTTTAGCTCAAGCCTTTCTGGCGCTACCAGAATCGGACCTAGGCTCCTTAGCCAGTGAGTTTAATCGCCGTTTACATCTTACGTTTCAGAATAATAAGTATGCTGCCAAGTTTGCCTATCACCCTAAGCTTATGCAGCTCGTTAAAGCCCAAATTGTATGGATTCTCGAACAGCTCAGTAAACCTACTGGTAATGCAGATAAGGTAACGGGCGAGCAGTATATCTATTTGTCATCAATGAAAGTGCAAGATGCTGTCGCAATGAGCAGCCCTTATTTGTGTGGTGCTCCTTCTTTGACGGCTATTTGGGGGTTCATGCACCGTTATCAAAGGGAGTTCAATAAGCTAGTTAATTGTGATTCCCTGTTTGAATTTTCGAGTTTCTCTTTTTATGTCCGAAGCGAGAACATTCAATCGACCGCGAAGCTTACCGAGCCTAACTCGGTTGCTAAAGCTCGAACGGTTTCGAACGCGAAACGACCTACCATTCGTAGTGAACGATTGGCGGACCTAGAAATAGACTTAGTTATTAGAGTTCATAGTGAAAGCCGAATTTCAGATTTTAAGGCTGCGCTTAAAACGGCACTTCCCGTTGCTTTCGCCGGAGGGGCGTTATACCAACCACAGCTCTCGACGCAGATTGAGTGGCTAAGGACGTTTACCAGTAGGAGCGAGCTTTTCCATGTCATAAAAGGTTTGCCAGCCTACGGGCGCTGGTTATATCCAAGTGACAACCAGCCGAGTGACTTTGATGACCTAGAGCATTTAATAACGAAAGACGCTAATAATTTGCCAGTTTCTATTGGCTACCATTTGTTAGAACGTCCAACTAAACGGTGCAACTCGATCACCGATTGTCACGCCTATGCAGAGAATGCGATAGGGTTAGCTAAGAAAGTGAATCCGATAGAAGTACGTTTTAGTGGAAGAGATCACTTTTTCAACCATGCCTTTTGGTCGATAGAATGCAGTAGCGAAACTATTCTTATAAAAAACTATAGGGATTAATCGTTTATGGAACTTTGCACTCAGCTGAACTACGTTCGATCACTCTCTGCTGGCAAAGCATATTTCTACTATCTATCTAAAAGTGGTGAGATGTGCCCCCTTGAAATTGATAGAACTAGGTTGCGCGCACCAAAAGGTGGTTATGCAGAAGCATACAAAGGGGGCAAGTTTGTAGAAAAGAATGTTGCTCCACAAGATTTAGCTTACTCCAATCCTCAGTTCATCGAAGAGTGTTATGTCAAACCTGGTGTTGATGATATCTACTGTGCATTCCCCCTTCGAATTCGAGCCAACTCTCTAACTCCAGATACCTGTATTGATGATGAAGTGCGTTCTAAACTTTCGTTACTTGCTAAAACATATCAAGAGCTCAATGGGTATCAGGAACTTGCTCTACGATACGCGAAGAACATTCTGCTTGGTAGTTGGCTTTGGAGAAACAGAGAGTGTCGAAAATTGTCGATAGAAGTGACCACCAGTGATTCACAAACCTTGATTGTAGAAAACGCAACAAAGCTTTCTTGGTATGGTCATTGGGATGAGGCGTCAGCAGAATGCCTAGAAAAGCTCACAGCCTATTTGATGCGAGCCCTGTCTGACCCAACCGAATATTTCTATATGGATGTCAAAGCTAAAATTGGAGTTGGTTGGGGGGATGAGGTTTACCCAAGCCAAGAGTTTTTAGATAGCCGAGAAGATGGTGTTCCTACTAGGCAGTTAGCTACTGTCGAATTATTGAACGGAGAGGAGACTGTTGCATTTCATGGTCAAAAAATTGGTGCAGCGTTGCAATCGATTGACGATTGGTGGCATGAAAACGCAGATAAACCATTAAGAGTGAACGAATATGGGGCAGATCGAGAATACGTTATAGCAAGGCGACACGTGTCCCATGGAAATGACTTCTATCAACTGCTCAGAAATACAGAGAACTGGATCGAAAGTATGACAGCTTCTCAGACCATCCCAAATGACGTGCACTTTATTATGTCGGTCTTGATCAAGGGTGGTCTCTTCAATTGTTCCAAAGCGAAGTAAGGATGATTATGACGAAGCGTTACTACTTCTGTATACGTTATACCCCTGTTCAAGCCGACTATGAGCTGTTAGCAGGGCGTTGTATCTCTCAAATGCACTTGTTTATGGTCAATAACCGTCAAGTCATGAATAAAATAGGTGTGAGCTTTCCCGACTGGAGTGACGTTACAGTTGGTCAAACCATCGCCTTTGTTGCTGACGATAAGGAGGTGATGGTTGGACTCTCTTTTCAGCCCTATTTTTCTTTGATGGTAAATGAAGGTCTGTTTGAGATTTCTAGTGTTTGTGAAGTGCCAGACTCTGCGATTGAGGTGAGGTTTGTCCGTAACCAAACGATTGGGAAAAGCTTCTTAGGTTCTAAGAAACGCAGAATCAAACGTAGCGTGGCGAGAGCCGAACTATCTGGTTTTGAACCATCGTTGCCAGTAACGAACGAAGAGCGTGTCATCGATAGCTTCCATCGAATACCAATCTGCAGCGGTTCATCTGGGGAAGATTATATGTTGTTTGTACAAAAGGAGCTTGTTAGTGAGCGCGGTGCAGCGAACTTTAATAGCTACGGTTTAGCCACCAATCAAGAAAGAAAAGGCACGGTACCTGAGTTACGTTTTTAACCCTTTTTCTAAAGCTGTTTTTTAGAGATTCAAAAACAATGACTTACAGATGCAAGAAGAAAAAGGGTATTTTGGTGAATTGTGACGTTAAGCATGCAGAATCAGATGTTTAGAGACTATATTCTACAGTGTCCTGCCGTGTAGGCAGCTAAGAATGAGGGCGTTTATTCAGTTCACCGAAAACCTTGGTGTTCTGCCGCATAGGCAGCTAGGAATTCATTAGGGGTAAATGCTAACCTTAACTTCTTGTGTCCTGCCGCATAGGCAGCTAAGAATAGGTCAGGAAGAAAGCAACCGACCTGCTGAACAAGCAGTTAATAAAAACCATCGAGTTTAGGCTTGATGGTTTTTTGTTTATTAGTGTCATGTCAGTTAGGGGAATCAAAAGTTTGTCATACAAACAAGGTCTGACAATTAAAGCTTTTCTAAGCTGTCGTTATTCATTCAGTGTGTTTTCGCTAGACGATTTCGATGGGCAATTCCAGAATCGAAATATCATAATCTGACTTTTTCTTACCCATTCAAACTTTGTGGCTCATTAGAGAACTGGATTATTTGATAGCCTTTGTTAACGCTTTTACTCTGGTATATTGGTTGGGAAGGTAGTGATGAGTGAGGGTTTTGAGTTATGTTTGCACAGACTGAAGTGTGAGAACGAGGAAAGGCGTAAAGGTTGACAAGTTACTCTTTACGCTCAAGTTATAGTGATGACATCGCAACCTCGCTTGTGTGATTTGATTCACAACTATGAGTGCGAGATAAATCTATAGAAAAGTGAAAAACACACGCGATTAAACCAATTTACTGGCTAATTTAGTTATATTGTCTGGGTCTAATGTCTTTTAAGTCCGTACTTCAATCGTAGTAACTATTCATTTCCACATTACCTATTCAAACCGCTCAGGGATAAAATAGTTAGATCTAAAAAAGTACTAGGTCGACTATGAATCAAGAACTACCCCTAGACAACCTTAACATCACTTCAAAACCCTGCTCTCGAATTGGTTGGATAGTGGAAGTTCATCCAGAGAAGAATAGAGTAAAAGTAGATTTTGAGAATAACCCATTTTCTCAACCAATTTGGGCATCATTAGGCCGTGCTTTTACTCGGTCAGAAATTTTTATGGCCATCGATAATAAACTCGATTGCCGTATCTCTTTTCTATCCGAAGACCTCACCATTCCAACATTAGTTGATATCTACATATCTTTGCTGGAAGAACAAGAGCTTGTTGTTAAAGCAAAGAAAATAACACTTCATGCAGAGGAAGAAGTGCTTATTGGTTCCAGCGAGGCACAAACTAAATTTAGTGGGACGGATGGGCGTATTACTACAACGGCTAAGCATGTAAGTAGTAGTGCTGAAAAAATTCAGAAGATTCAGGGCTCCAAAGTAAAGCTCAACTAATCCACTTAATCCTGAGTAGATCATATTATGGCAGTAACAATAAGTGCAAATGGACTCAGTGTTGTCCATAAAGGTTCGGGCGGCGAAGCAAATGCAACACTGCCAGATGTCTGTCTAACAAAAGTGGGGAAGCCCATCGTACCTATCCCTTACGGTAATAATGCTAAATCGTCTGATTTAGCTGGCGGTTCAACAACGGTGACCGCTGACGGTGGGAATAGCATTGCATTAAAAGGCAGCACATTTGCAAAAAGTACTGGCGATGCAGCAGGTGATAAAAAAGGTGTCGCCTCGGGTACTATCGAGGCGGAAGCAAAATTCATTTCAGCTTCTCCCGATGTCCTGATTGAAGGAAAAGGCGTCGCTCGCCTCTCTGATCAGATGACAATGAACAAAGCTAACACAATGTGTTTGGGTGGCGTTCAAAACCCTGCTGTCAGCGTGACAGAAGATGAAGAAGGGACATACACGGTTTACGTGAAAGCTCGCTATCCTGACGGCATTCTGCTCAAAGATGCTGACTTTGATATTACCGACCCATCAGGAAGTGTGTTAACGAGCGGGCACTTTGATGACTCTGGAAAAAGCACAGTCTCTGGTTTAAAACCGGGACAAATTAAGATTTTGGCTAAAGAAAGTACGAATGCGTTTGTTCCTAAAGTTGTGCGAATTGATAATCCACATTATTTGATGACGCTAACTGATGAAGACTTTTTCGATAGAGCATCTCAAGGTCAGCAAACATTTTGGCACCCCTACCGTATAGCTCCTCCCTCTGAAGGATGGGGAGCAATGGGGACAAGTCTAACTGCCGATCGTTATTTTTTAGACATTGTCGATTTAGAGGTCAAAACACATTTTCTCCAGCGTCATCCAGACTTTTCATTCAGCATTCTTGCTGAAGCCTTAGTAGCAGGGATTGAAAGCATGTCTGAAGAGAGTATGGATCGTGTTCTTTCTCTTGGTTTACCCTTGGTTCTAGAGGAAGGTGAATTACTTTCGGTTCTGTTCCGTTTACCAAAACATGAAACAGCAGATCGAATGCTGGCATACATGCGAGCAAGAGGGAAAGGGAACCCACAAACGTTCTTACAAGAATACGACTGGCAAAGTGCACAGCAAGCGCTTAGTAGTCAGCTTGAAGCGGTGCTTTCAAAAGTAAAAGGGCGTCTCGAATCACTTAGCTCTGAGGCTAGCCGATTAAACTACCTGTATCTCTCGTCAGATATCTATGACGCACATGTAAGTACGATAAATACCTACTCGAAAAAACTGTCCGATAACCTTTCAAGCGCGTTTGAGCGTCTTCAAACCAAAGCGGAAAGCTTGATGAATGATACCTCTGAAGTTTCAGTCATTCAGGCACCGGATAACGTGTATTCAGCAGAGGCAGGGAATATTGAAGTTGTCATAAATGCGATTTTAAAAATCGACTTAGAAGAGCAGAAGTGGGTTAAAGTCCAGCTCTTTTATGATGACCTATGGCAGACCCCTTTCCTTGCTGACAATATACGCATACAGACGAATTCAGTCGTACATGCTGAACAGGTAGCACTCAACAAGCTGCCAAATAAGAGTACCGTCTCTGATAGCGCTATTCATGCTATAGAGAGTAGTGAGAAGCAAGGTGGGGTAGCTGCTTTTGATGATCTGAAGCCGAATACTGACCTCGTTACTGTTGAGATAATTGGTGAGCCCGGAATAGAGCGTCAGATTAAGGACACACGAGAGCTCATCGAACGCCGTCTAGACAGCGTTTATGTCCAAGTCTGCAAAGCAATGCAACCCTTCGCTTTACAGTGGCAAACGCGTGGTGTTGCAAGTTTGGCAGACGGTATTGATGATGGCATTGTTGACTGGGGCAAAGACTTCACAGACATGTTTAGTCAAGATTTCTGGAGTAGCTTTGGTAATACTGTTTGGGATGCTGGCGCATCAGTGTTAGATACAGGTGCTGTCTATGCTGCTGAAGCCCACAATTTCATAAAGCAGTCCCTTGAAGATCAAGTAAGAGCAGGGGCAGGATGGTATTTGTCGAATACAACAAAACCTGTAAATGAATTGTCATTCGACGATGTGACTGACTTGCTCGGAAAGGCACTTGAAGATGGTGTGGAATCCCTGAGTGACCTGATGTTAGATAATGGTGAGCGGTTAAAAGAGAAACTAATAGAGTTTTATGATGGCGCGGAGGATGCTGTTGAACGTGCTCGGTTGATTGCCAAATATCATGAAGAGATTATTGCGCTTCCGAAGTATATTGCCGAAAACGATGCGAGAGCACTTCAAACATTTATTGACACAGCCTTAAGAGAGATAGCTCCTGAGTGGGCGAAAGAAATTGATGATACGGGCGCTTTACCGAAGGCCATGGCAGTAATGCGAGATCCTTCATCAGCAATAACTTACAGTGCTTACGTTGTCCTGATATTGGATGCGATCCCACCAAACTTTTATACCTATTACGGCGGTAAGCTAGGTATCTACGTATTGCTAGAAGTCGTTCTGAACCTCGTGTTAGGGTTATTTACTCTAGGTGCAGGTGTCGCAGCTCGAGCTACTTCCACTGCCGCGAGGCTCGTAGTTAAGGGGAAACGTGCTAAACAAATCGCCGGAGCTCAAAAAGCACTCGATACTTTTGGTGAGACCTTGGATGAAATGAGCAAAATCATGGGAGATCTGGAAGGCTTAGCGGACAAATTGGCTAAACGTAAAGGGGACACCATCAAAGGCCGAGCAAACATGACGCTGTCAAAAGAAGTTGAGAGTAAAAAGCGAAAAGGCAAGTGTACAGTGTGTAAAAGCAGCAAACACCGTACTCCAAAGCTTTATCGTGGTGAGCTAGAAAGGAAATAAAATGAGTGAAGAAATAAGAGGAAACTTAGAAAAAAATCCTAAAGAAAAAGTTAATGGTAAGAAGGTACCTGACTACCGAGAAGAATGGATTAAAAGTGCGAATAAGTATAATAAGAAAAAAGCACATCCATTTTGTAATGGCATTCAGATGGATACTCACCACCTCATATCAGGGAAGGCACTAAGTGAAATTGACAAAGATATGCAAGAAGCTCTTATAGATAAGGGTTATAATATAAATAGCTTATCAAACCTTGTTGGTTTACCATCCAGCTACAAAGGGGCTTGCCACCTTGGTATCCAAGTTCACAGGACAGGGCATACGTTTAAAAGTAATCAATTTTCAGAGATAAAAGCATCCAATTACCATAGTGAAGTGATCGACTATTTAGTCGATATAGCTCAAGATATTTATCTTTGTTATGGCACCACCGAAGTCGTAGAGCCGAAAAGAGAGATCCATAAAAAACACATGGATCCGATCAGTGAGAAACTATTAAAAAGGATTTTGAACTTTAGCTTGCCACTGACAAAGGTTAGTGAGCATTTTAATAAGAAAAACAAAATCTATATTGGGTGCGCAAACAGTGGGAAAGTAGGCGAGCTATCAAAATCTATAACTCCTTGTGAGAATGGAAAGAATGGTCACAGGGGGGAGTGGGATGAATTCAAAGGTTATACTCCAGAAGTTCAAATATCTTTTGGAACAAGTTGGTCACCAAAGAGGGGAATATGAATAGTTACGAAGAACAATACTACAAGGTATTTGAAATCCCATTTAGAGATACTTATCTTCATTTAAAAGCATCATTGGATACAGGACGTCGCCGTTACAGCTTCACTAAACTAGATTTTGGTGATGGCCCTATATTCTTTACTAATGCAGAAAAAGGTGATATGCCTTTCATTGTAAGTGACTTTAATCTCCACAGTTTTTTTCCTGTAGTATCTAAGGAGATTGCAGATAAATTACTGCCGCTCAATATAAATGGCTTCCAATTGTTCCCTGCTGTTTTGATTGGTGATGATGAAGAGTGGCATGAAGATTTTTTCTTCTTTAATGCGTATGAAAACCTTGACTGTATTGATTTCGAGCGTAGTGAGATACTCGACTACTCCCCTGACGACAGTAGGCATGAGGTCATAAAGTATAAGTTCAAGAATGAAGTGTTAGATGCTATCCCACAAGAAAATCGTCTAATTATACGACCTCATAAAGTAGCAGGAGGCGGGTTGTTAATTCATGAAAGCATAGTTAATAAAATCAACAAGTACGTCAAAGACTCTGAGTTTAAATTCTTTAAATTGAGTGATTATAAGTTAGGTGATAAGTATAAATAACGCGCTCTTTTTATAAGATTGGCAACTACATATAATCAGATAATATGAGAAATTAAAGCATATTAGTGATAAAGGGGGATGTTTTTATTTCCCCCTAAATTCTTCTGCACTCATCACCGGTTTGATAGAGAACGCATCCAATAGTGTAACGAGATGAACACTTACTGCCACTGTTTTAGAAACCACATTTTGACTGCTTCTAGTATTGTGTAACTTTCTTACACCTAACCTCTGTGTTTTTGTTGAAGCTGACCAAAAGGACATGTTATGGTTTTAAATCTTGACAAATTATGGTTTCAATCGATATGTAACTTGTTGAGTTTAAACTATGTGGTTGGACGCATTATGGTTTTAGCGACAAAAGCCTCGCTTATACAGCGAGGCTTTTTCGTTTCTGCGCTGTAAAATCCACTCTTATACCTTTTCCCTTTCTATCAACTGGCTATTCGTCTGGCTGGTGGATTCTCATCACTCACAACCAAATTTGTATGCAGTATTCAGCCATGTCTCTTGTGGTTTCTCTTTGTTGTTAAATTGAATAAATATGCTATTTGCATAACTCGAATGTGATGTATTTCGACTAGCTAAATTTGGTCATTATTTATTAGCAATTTTTCTATCTTCCCTTGCAAATCTTTTCGGATAGTTTGCATTTTTGTCACGCTTGTTAGCCACTCTTAATAAAACCATCTTGTAGAAAAATTACACTTTTCGGGAAAAATGAAGTGTTTTTTTAGTCTAATCGGGGTCTTATTCATGTTTATTTACACTTAATTGATCTTTTGTATGACAAAATAAAATCGAGATTGATTGGGGTCAAAGATTCGTCCGCATTCGCTATCTGCCTATCTGAAAGTTAATTACAAGTATTCATCGGTTCGGGTAGGTTATTTTTACTCGCTGGCATAACACTGAATAGATTCTTGATAAATATTCAAAATGAAAATAACCGGTGCGACGGTGACTAGCGAGGCGATTTAACTCAATTCTATTCAGCGAATGCTTTTTATCAGTTTGAAATTGTACTGATGTCGCTTGAATGCTTTTTGGAGACCCCCATGACTAAAAAGTGGTTTACTGAGTCGGTTGAAGAAACACTGACTCAATTAAATGTATCAACTGAGCAAGGTTTGACTTCGGAAGAAGTAGAGCAGCGTCAGGCTGAACACGGCAAAAACGAGCTACAAGAGCAAGAAGGCAAATC
Source organism: Vibrio sp. B1ASS3 (assembly GCF_905175355.1). Classification (NCBI taxonomy): domain Bacteria; kingdom Pseudomonadati; phylum Pseudomonadota; class Gammaproteobacteria; order Vibrionales; family Vibrionaceae; genus Vibrio; species Vibrio sp. B1ASS3. The sequence goes on along the minus strand of NZ_HG992742.1, from coordinate 2,818,695 downwards.
TGCCCTTGAGCTATTCCTACACCAATTTAAGAACCCATTGATCTTCATTCTGGGTATTGGTGCGATCGTTTCCTTCTTTACTGGTCACCTTGTGGATGCGATTGCCATCACGGTGATCATCTTCATCAATGCCATCATTGCATTTTGGCAAGAGTTTAAAGCTCAGAAGGGCATGGAAGCGCTGCGCGAAATGGCAGCGCCAACCGCACAAGTTCGTCGTAATGGCGAATGGGTTGATGTGTTGGCACGTGACATTGTGCCGGGTGACATTTTAAAAATTAATACGGGTGACATCCTTGCTGCGGACGTGCGCATCATTGAAGCGAACCGTCTTGCGGTAGATGAAGCCGCGCTTACTGGTGAATCTGAGCCGGTTGATAAAATCGTTAAGGTGATTGAAGACGAAACCGTCGGCCTTGGTGATCAGCGTAATATGGGCTTTATGACCACGATTGTGACCACTGGTACAGGCTTAGGTGTGGTTGTCAGCACTGGCATGAAGACCGAAGTTGGCCACATTGCGGACATGATGGCAAACACCGAAGAAACCAAAACACCAATGCAAGAGCGTATGGATACCATCGCAAAAACCTTAATGGTTGCGGCTTTGGGTGTGGTGGCTGTGGTTTGTGGTATCGGCCTTTACCACGGTATGCCTTGGCTGGAAATTCTGAACACGGGTATTTCGTTGTCGGTAGCGGCGATTCCAGAAGGTCTGCCAACAGTTATCTCAATTGTTTTGACTATGGGCTCAACGCGCATGGTGAAGAACAACGCATTAGCGAAACAGCTTTCTGCAATTGAGACGCTGGGTTCAACCACGGTTATCTGTTCAGATAAAACGGGTACGCTGACACAGAACCAAATGCAGGTAATGAAAGCGTACGATGCAAGTGGTCGTTACTGGGAAGTGTCAGGCAAAGGCTTTAGCCCTGAAGGTGAATTCAAGCCGCTAGGTCACACGGTCGATGCAAAGCAAAGCCCAGAGATGATGAAAGGCTTAGTGGTTGCGACCCTGTGTAATGATGCGGAATACATTAAAAATGGCGATAACTCGTCTGTGCGTGGTAACCCAACCGAAGGCGCATTGATTGTTGCAGCGGCAAAAGCAGGTCTGGAACAATCAGACATGCTATCGACAGGCGGTTACTCTATCGTTGAGAAGTTCCCGTTTGATTCTGCTCGTAAGATGGCGTCAGTGATTGTCAAAGGACCGGATGGTAAGCACTTCTTGGCTATTAAAGGTGCGCCAGATGTGGTGTTGCGTAACGCTTCTGGCTTTATGGTCGACGGTGGTGAGCTACCTACAGCACCAACGATGTCGACAGGCAGCTTAGCGTTAGCGGCAAGCCCTGCAGAAGAGGTGATTGCGAACTACGAAGCGGCAATTCAGGACTTTGCAGAGCAAGCGCTTCGCACTTTGGCCGTAGGTTATAAAGAGCTGACAGAAGATGATCTCAAACGTGATCCTGCTGAGCTAGAGAAAGATGTGACCGTGCTTGGTTTGTACGGAATCATGGACCCTCCACGTCCAGAAGTTCGCGATGCAGTAGAAAGCTGTTATAACGCAGGCGTTCGCACGGTAATGATCACTGGTGACCACGCACTTACTGCAGCGGCAATTGCACGCGAAATCGGTATTATCCGCAGTGAAAAAGACTTGGTCATCACGGGCGCACAACTGGATGAGATGGATGATGAAGCGCTACGTAAAATCTGTCCGGAAGTTGCCGTCTTTGCTCGTGTAACACCAGAACACAAGCTGCGCATTGTTCAAGCTCAGCAACACAATAATGAAGTGGCTGCTATGACAGGTGACGGCGTGAACGACGCGCCAGCTCTTCGCCGTGCGGATATCGGTGTTGCAATGGGTATCACCGGTACATCGGTAGCCAAAGATTCGGGCGATTTGATTCTACTGGATGACAACTTCAGCACGATCGTTAAAGCCGTGCGCCAAGGTCGTCAGATCTTCGATAACTTGCGTAAGTTCATTCGCCAAGCACTGACGGCAAACGTGGGTGAAGTATCGGTTATCTTGTTCGCCTTCTTGATGATGGGACCAGAAGCGATTCTGCCACTTACGCCACTGATGATTCTATGGATTAACTTAGTTTCTGACGGCTTGCCAGCGTTGGCATTAGGTGTAGAACCTGAAGAGAAAGATTTGATGGAGCGTAAGCCGCGTAAGCGTAACGAAAGCTTCTTCAGCGACCATCTGGGCACTCGTATTGTGACACGCGTACATTTAACTCGCTATACCGCAAGAATCCATTCACCAACAAATACCTATTGGGTGCTGTAGTGGTCTCGGCAACGCTGTCCCTTGGCGTGATTTACACCGGTCTTGGTCAGCTGATCTTTAACACAGAGGCACTAAGTGCTGGTCACCTATTTGGTGTGATTCTTGTGTCTTCGCTGCCGACATTCATTTTGTCTGGCATTAAAGAGATGACGAAAACCAAAGTCGTTTAAGAATGGTGGTGTCGATTCTTTCAGCATAGGGAAGCGACAGATACCTAAAGCCCGCCGAGAGTGATAGCTTGGTGGGCTTTTCTTTTCTCTCAAGCAAGGCATCTCTTTAGCTGTGCGAAGGTTTACTCTATAATCCCCCCGTTTTCATCTGGTACTTCACCAACTTTCATCTGGGATATTTTCATGATTTCAAAAAACCAACTAAAACTGCTGCGTGCTTTAGGTCAAAAGAAGCAGCGTAAAGCGCACGGCTTATTTCTGGTTCAAGGTGAAAAGAACGTACTGGAATTGGCGAACAGCTCACTCATGGTAAAGCAGATTTTTGCGACGGCTGAGTTTCTAGAGCAGCACAACCAAGAACTAAATGGCTTCGAGTGTATTGAAGCGTCACTAGATGACTTAACTAAAGCAAGTACGCTGGTGAGCAACAATGCAGCCATTGCTGTGGTTGAAATTCCAAACGTAACAGTGCCTCAGGCAAAAGGCTTGATGATCGCATTGGATGGCGTTTCTGATCCGGGCAACCTAGGTACGATCATTCGCGTAGCGGATTGGTACGGTATCAAGCACATCATCGCGAGTACAGATTGTGCCGATCCATACAACCCAAAAACCATCAGTGCAACCATGGGCAGTTTTGGTCGCGTGCAAGTGAGCCTAGTGGATTTACCAAGCTACCTAGAAGAGGCAAACTTGCCAGTGTATGGCGCTTTCCTTGAAGGCGAGAGTGTGCACAAGACGGAATTCTCAGCAGAAGGCATTTTGTTGATGGGCAGTGAATCTCACGGTGTGCGTGAAGCGGCATCGAAGTTTGTGACCGACAAGATTACCATTCCAGCGTTTGGCGGTGCTGAGTCTCTAAACGTAGCAATGGCGACAGGTATTATTCTGGATAACATGCGTCGTCAACACAGCTAATCGCAGCAACGAATCATAGATACAAAAAAAGCGTAACGAGCCAGACTTTTTCAAGTTGAGGTTCATTACGCTTTTTTCGTTTTAATGCGCTTATTTTTCTAGCATGTCCAACTTGTTTGGTACGCCGTTCCACTTTTCCGCTTCATCCATTGCTGGCTTCACTTCAGTTTGTACCGGCCAGATTTCTGCAAGTTCTGCGTTGAGCTCTTTGTAGATCACTTGATCTTCTGGAAGCTCGTCTTCTTGGAAGATGGCGGCTGCGGCACATTCGTCCACGCACAAACCACAGTCGATGCACTCAATCGGGTTGATTACCATAAAGTTTGGGCCTTCGTGGAAGGCATCAGCAGGGCATACCGCGACACAGTCTGTGTATTTACATTGGATACAGTTATCGGTTACGACAAACGCCATGATAATCAGCTCTTAAGTTAGTCAAAATTGAAGAATGGGGATAATACTCATCCCAAGGCAAAATTCAACATTCGCTACGTTAATTCCGCCGCGCAACTTGGATTTAGTATGACAGACAAATCAATTTCTCGTAAAATGCGCGCCATTGTGAGCTGACTGCTTTTTCACCCCTGATATTCACGTGGGGAAATTAGTAGTTCTGGCTAAGACACCTACCATAACGAGACATCACATGATTCGTATTAATGAAATTAAACTTCCTCTAGATCATGAGGAAGGCGCGCTATTGGACGCGATTACTAAAAAGCTTGGCATTGCTGCTGAGAAAGTTATCTCTTTTAATGTCTTTAGACGCGGCTACGATGCTCGTAAGAAAACTAATATTCATCTTATCTACACGCTAGACATCATCGTTGAAGGTGATGAAGAAGCGTTGCTAGCGAAATTCGAAAAAGATCCGCACGTTCGCCAAACACCAGATATGGAATACAAGTTTGTTGCGAAAGCACCGGAGAACCTAACAGAGCGCCCAGTGGTGATCGGTTTTGGTCCTTGTGGTCTATTTGCGGGCTTGGTTTTGGCTCAAATGGGCTTTAACCCAATCATCGTTGAGCGCGGTAAAGAAGTACGTGAGCGTACTAAAGACACGTTCGGCTTTTGGCGTAAGCGCACACTAAACCCAGAATCAAACGTGCAGTTTGGTGAGGGCGGCGCGGGTACTTTCTCTGATGGTAAGCTTTACAGCCAAGTGAAAGATCCAAACTTCTACGGTCGTAAAGTGATCACTGAGTTTGTAGCAGCAGGCGCACCAGAAGAAATTCTATACGTAAGTAAGCCGCACATTGGTACCTTTAAACTGGTTACCATGATCGAGAAGATGCGCGCGAAAATCATCGAGCTAGGTGGTGAGATCCGCTTTAGCACTCGTGTTGACGATCTACATATGGAAGATGGCCAAATCACAGGCGTAACGCTATCAAACGGTGAAGAGATCAAATCTCGTCACGTGGTGCTAGCGGTAGGTCACAGTGCTCGTGATACCTTTGAAATGCTGCACGACCGTGGCGTTTACATGGAAGCGAAGCCGTTCTCTGTTGGTTTCCGTATCGAGCACAAACAGTCGATGATCGACGAAGCACGTTTTGGTCCAAACGCAGGTCACCCAATTCTTGGCGCAGCAGACTACAAACTGGTTCACCACTGTAAGAATGGTCGTACGGTTTACAGTTTCTGTATGTGTCCTGGTGGTACTGTTGTTGCGGCAACTTCTGAAGAAGGCCGCGTGGTAACCAACGGTATGAGCCAATACTCTCGTGCAGAGCGTAACGCGAACAGCGCAATCGTAGTGGGTATCTCTCCAGAAGTTGATTACCCAGGTGATCCTCTAGCAGGTATCCGTTTCCAACGTGAACTAGAATCGGGCGCTTACACACTCGGCGGTGAGAACTACGACGCACCAGCACAGAAAATCGGTGACTTCCTGAAAGGTCGCGATCCAAGTGCACTGGGTGATGTTGAACCATCATTCACTCCGGGTATCAAACTGACTGACCTGTCAAAAGCGCTACCTGCATTTGCTATCGAAGCGATTCGTGAAGCAATCCCAGCATTCGATCGTAAGATCAAAGGTTTTGCATCAGAAGATGGTTTGCTGACGGGTGTTGAGACGCGTACGTCTTCTCCAGTTTGCATCAAGCGTGGTAAAGACTTCCAGAGCATCAACTTGAAAGGCTTCTTCCCTGCGGGTGAAGGTGCAGGCTACGCGGGTGGTATCCTTTCTGCGGGTATCGATGGCATTAAAGTGGCAGAAGCGGTGGCTCGTGACATCGTCGCTTCAATGGAAAACGCATAATTTAATCGCGTGATATAACATCAAAAGCCAGCCTAAATCTAAGGCTGGCTTTTTTGTTTCTGCTGCATAGCTAGTTATTTCTTTTCGCCCTTCTTATATTGACTCACTCCTGACTCGAATCACGTCCAAGCTTTGTATATTCTTTGCTCACAGCCAAGCAGATGGTCGATGTAACTTTAAATAAATATGCAACTTAGTATTCATTGCTTTGTGTTATGTATCAATTCAGATAAAGATCAATAGACTACACCTATAAATAAAATTGCTAATTTCCATTTAGTAAAATCAAGAAATTAGACGACACTTATCTTAAAGGCAGCAAAAACGTGCCGCTAAGGAGATAAGAATGCATTCACTTAAAGTTAAAGATTACATGACGTTACAGGCAGTGACTTTCACCAAGAACATGTCGTTGACGGCGGCTTTGGACAAGGTGATGCAAAGTGTTACTCTAGGTGGGCCTGTTATCGACGAAAACGAGAAAGTCATCGGATTCCTTTCTGAACAAGACCTTTTAGACAAACTCGTTAAAGCCAGTTACCACTGTCAGGATACACACACAGTAGAAGAGTGCATGCACTTAGACGCGCTATCGGTATCGCCTGAAATGTCGATCATCGAATTGGCTGACATGATGAAAGTTGGTAAACCTAAGATGTATCCGGTGGTGGATGACAAAGATAAGCTCGTTGGTGTGATCACAAGACGCGATGTTTTAAGAGCCATCGGCAAAACACTGAACGAATGTTTCAAACATCCCGTTTAAGAACAAAACAATAAGTATTAAGACGAAAGACGCCTCGGCGTCTTTTTGTCGTTGAGGAAGAATATGTCTACGCAAGACGCGAAGTTTGTCCAAGGTTCTACCATGCGCCACATCTTAGTGATGTCTGGTGCAGGCTCTGTCGGTTTGATGGCACTGTTTGTCGTCGATCTGCTCGATATGTTATTCATCAGTATGCTAGGGCAGGTAGAGCTTGCTGCGGCTGTCGGTTTTGCTGGAACGCTGATTTTCTTCTCAACCTCAGCATCCATCGGTACTTCGATTGCTATGGGGGCTTTGGTCTCTAAAGCGATTGGCGCAAAGGATTTTGAACGAGCAAGGTTGATGAGTGGCAGTATCATGCTGGTGGCCTTTATGATCAGCTTGGTCATTACCATTAGTATGTTCATCCACATTCCTGAATTACTCGCAGCCATAGGTGCTGAAGGGGTCGCTGCCGAGCGTGCAGAAGCTTATCTCAATATTCTATTACCAAGTGCACCGATACTTGCGTTAGGTATGTCTGCCGGTGCAGGACTGCGTGCCGCTGGAGATGCAAAGCGATCTATGTGGGCGACTTTAGCGGGCGGTATTGTTAACGCGATTCTTGATCCGCTGTTTATCTTCGTCTTCAAATGGAACGTAGAAGGAGCAGCAGCGGCGTCTGTTATTGCGCGTTTCACGGTATTGGCTTTCTCCCTTTACCCACTAGTAAAAGTGCACAAGCTGGTTTCATTCCCTAATCTCGATATCGTTAAAATTAACCTTAAACCGATTTTGGCGATTGCCGTGCCCGCCATTATTACCAACACTGCTACGCCGATTGGTAATGCGATTGTGACCACTCACATTGCCCAATTTGGTGAGGATTTTGTGGCAGGTTTTGCCGTGATAGGGCGTTTAACTCCAGTGTGTTTTGCTGTGATTTTTGCTTTGTCTGGTGCGGTCGGCCCAATCATTGGTCAAAACTTTGGTGCGGAGCGGATGGATCGCGTGAAGCGAACTCTGACCGACTCTTTGCTGGTGACTACCATTTATACTCTCGCCGTATGTGCTCTGCTTTACGTTCTGCAAGATTACATTGTGGCCATGTTCAGCCTGACGGGTGACGCTGCGATTATTGTTGCTGCTTTCTGTACCTATGTGGCGATTACGTTTGTGTTCAATGGTACTTTGTTCGTCGCCAACACCTCCTTCAATAACCTTGGTAAACCGCTGTACTCAACGGCATTGAATTTGGGCAAAGCGACCATAGGTACGTTGCCTTTTGTTTACTTCGGTTCTCAGTGGTATGGCGCGCTCGGTGTGCTTTACGGCCAAGCAGTGGGTACGATTGTTTTTGGTTTACTTGCACTGGTAGTGCTGAACAAGCACATCAAAGATCTGATGCAGAACTTTGGTGAAGACTTGGTGGAAGACGATCCCGCCATCACTTGCGTTAATACTCAGCCTTTCTGTTCTCACGATGCGGTATTGATTGATGAGGTCGCCACCGCTCTGGAAGAGGAAAAAGCGTAAATTTTCCTAATTTCACATAAATACGCTTGACCTTGGAGTTAGCTCTAAGGTTTATTCTTAGCGGTAGATAGAGACTTATCACCAATAAGGAAAGTGAATTATGTGTACGAAACATCAAGGTTGCCAATCAGGCAAAATCAACTCTGCGGTGGCGCTAGGTGCAAACGACTCTTGCTGCGCACCGGCAAAACCTGCTCTTAATATTACGCAAGCAAGCGTGATCACTTCAGAGGATTCTTGTTGCAGCGGCGGAAGCTGCAGCTCGGATTCTCTTGAAGATGAAGGCCCTGCCGAACCCCTTGAGTCCTCCATTCGCCATAGCTGGTTAGTGTCAGGCATGGATTGTCCTGCCTGTGCTCAAAAACTTGAAAAAGCCATTTCTTCTGTTGAAGGTGTCACGAACGCCAAAGTCCTGTTCGCGACTGAAAAGCTGGTGGTGGATTTTGATAACCGTGCACTTGCGCCTGTCATTGAGCAAGTTTCTCAACAAACCGGTTTCCCACTGACTTCGACAGATGCGCCAAAACCAAAAGCCGAGAAAAAAGGTTGGTTAGGCGTTATGAAAGACAATGTTCAAATCCTTTCTATCGCAGGTGCGATGGCGTTAGCCGGTCTTATCTCTGATTTACACCCAACCTTCAGCACGTGGCTCTTTACGTTGACCTGTTTGCTTGGTCTGTATCCGGTTGCGATGAAAGCGGTCAAGTTGGCTCGCAGTGGTACACCATTCGCGATTGAAACGCTGATGAGTGTCGCAGCGCTGGGCGCGCTATACCTAGGTGAAACCGCAGAAGCGGCGATGGTGCTATTGCTTTTCCTTATTGGTGAAAAGTTAGAAGCATACGCATCATCTCGTGCGCGTAGTGGCGTTCAAGCATTGATGGATCTCGTTCCAGAAAATACCACTCTGATTGTGGACGGCGAACGTCAAGAAGTGCCAGCGTCACAACTACAGCCGGGGGATGTGATTGAAGTTGCGCCGGGTGGTCGTATGCCAGCTGATGGTGTACTGATGACTCAAGCGGCAAGCTTCGATGAAAGTGCATTAACGGGCGAGTCCGTTCCGGTAGAGCACAACGAAGGCGGTAAAATCATGGCAGGTGCCGTGGTTGTCGACAAAGTCGTGCATGTGAAAGTGACGTCTCGCCAAGGTGAGAACGCGATTGACCGTATCCTACATTTGATTGAAGAAGCGGAATCACGCAAAGCACCACTTGAACGTTTCCTAGATAAGTTCAGCCGCTGGTACACACCATTGATGATGCTTGTCTCTCTATTAGTCATCATCACACCGCCATTGTTGTTTGCTCAACCTTGGGAAACGTGGGTGTACCGTGGTCTAGCATTGCTGTTGATCGCATGTCCATGTGCGCTCGTCATCTCTACGCCAGCGGCGATCACTTCTGGCTTGGCGGCAGCGGCAAAACGAGGCGCACTGATCAAAGGTGGTGCAGCGCTTGAGCTACTGGGTCGTGTGGAATCTGTAGCATTCGATAAGACGGGCACACTGACACAAGGTAAACCGCAAGTAACTGATGTGGTTCCATTCGATGTAACAGAAGAGCAGCTATTAAGCTTAACGGCGTCGATTGAGATTGGCTCAAGCCACCCGCTAGCAATTTCTTTGGTGAACAAAGCACAAGAGCAGGGCATCAACATTCCTGAAGCGGCAGACAAAACGGCGCAGGTTGGTTCTGGTGTGACAGGGCTTGTTGAAGGCAAATTGGTTCAAGTGATTGCGCCATCGAAAGCCGATTTTGCCATCGCGTCTGACATCGAACAGCAAGTCGTGGCGTTGGAAGATCTAGGTAAGACGGTGGTTATCGCTCGTCACGATGAACAAGTGATTGGTTTGATTGCTTGGCAAGACACACTTCGCCAAGACGCTCAACAAGCGGTTGCTGCACTGAAAAAACTGGGTATTTCATCAGTGATGTTAACTGGCGATAACCCTCGCAGTGCCGAAGCTATTGCGAATCAAATTGGCCTTGATTACAAAGCAAGCTTGCTACCAGCAGACAAAGTGCACTACGTGGAAGAGATTTCAGCACAGCACACTGTCGCGATGGTGGGTGACGGCATTAATGATGCGCCAGCAATGAAAGCTTCAAGCATTGGTATTGCGATGGGCGGTGGTACTGACGTTGCACTTGAAACGGCTGATGCTGCACTGACTCACAACCGTTTGATCGAGCTAGCAGGTATGATCGAGCTATCACGTGCGACGCTGAATAACATCCGTCAGAACGTGGCGCTTGCGCTGGGTCTAAAAGGTGTGTTCTTGGTAACAAGCTTACTGGGCATTACTGGCTTGTGGGTTGCGGTACTTGCCGACAGTGGTGCAACGGCACTAGTCACATTGAATGCTCTGCGTCTGCTTCGCTTTGAATCAAAACAAGTGAAATAAATCAGTTAACAGCTGAGCGATGAATAAGAAGCCCGAGGCGTACTGTCTTGGGCTTTTTTGTGTCCATAAAACGGTAATCACTATGCTGAATAATTCGTTTGGCAAATCACTCATTAGTATGCAACGAAATGATCTTTTGGCTATTAAAGTGTGATCTAAACCGTTTTTATTTGAAAGTGTAGATTTATTACATTGTTTCATTGTGACTGTGATCACTCAATGTTGGTGAAAGGTTCGCTACAGTGCATCTGTACCCAACAACTTATTAATGAGCTTATTGTTTACAAAATAAGCCACAACAAGGAGCGACTTATGTCTCAAGCTGTATTCCATTTAGGTGTTACTGAAGCGGATCTTAATGGTGCTACTCTAGCAATCATTCCAGGCGATCCAGCGCGCGTACAAAAAATCGCAGAAGAAATGGAAAACCCAGTATTTCTAGCAAGTCACCGTGAATACACGCTATACCGTGCAGAGCTAGACGGTAAACCTGTTGTGGTTTGTTCTACAGGTATCGGCGGTCCATCTACGTCTATCGCAGTAGAAGAACTAGCGCAGCTTGGCGTTCGCACTTTCCTACGTGTTGGTACTACTGGCGCAATCCAGCCGCACGTAAACGTAGGTGACATGATCGTGACTACGGGTTCTGTTCGTCTAGACGGCGCGAGCCTACACTTTGCTCCAATGGAGTTTCCAGCAGTAGCAGACTTCGAAATCGCAACAGCAATGAAAGCGGCTGTTGAAGAGTCTGGTGCAACTGTTCATATGGGTGTGACTGCTTCAAGTGACACTTTCTACCCAGGTCAAGAGCGTTACGATACATTCTCTGGCCGTGTTGTTAAGCGTTTCCAAGGTTCTATGCAAGAGTGGCAAGACATGGGCGTTCTGAACTTCGAGATGGAGTCAGCAACACTGCTAACCATGTGTGCAAGCTCTGGCCTGAAAGCAGGTTGTGTGGCGGGTGTAATCATCAACCGTACACAAAAAGAGATTCCAGATCATTCAACGCTGAAAGAAACGGAAGCTCGCTCAATTAAAGTTGTAGTAGAAGCAGCGCGTAAGATGCTTTAAGCACAACATTTAGTTGGCATTTAAACAAACGGGAAAAACCAGAGGTTCGCCTCTGGTTTTTTCTATCTCGCAGTTTTGTCTGAGTATTCAAACAACAAATCTGACGCAATAAAAAAGCAGCTCGAGGCTGCTTTTTTGATTTTTGAACGATATCGACGATTAGATTTCGTCAGAACCACCAGCGGCTTCAAACCAAGCACTTAGGTGAGTTTTGAGATCTTTCAGCTCGTCTGGGCCAATAAGTGCCAACCCTAAGTCTTCAGCACGTGTGATGTCGTTATGACGCAGCGGACGGAAGCTGACCAGCATGGCACGAGCTTGTAGGCCACCTAACAGATCACGCAAAGATTCAAGCTTGTACAAGGTGTCATCGCCATCATCGCGCATGCCTTTGGTCTTACATTCGATGATGTGAAGTTTATTGTTCACCACCGTTGCGACATCAAGTTCATTGCGAACTTCGCTTTCACCGAGTTTGCGATAAACCTGCACGTTCAATGAACGGTCTTGGATCGTCGGCATGGTGTCTTGAATCTGCTTCACAGTGCTGTGAACCAGAGTTTCTAACCATTCACCGTTAGAGAAACGACGAGCGTCTTCATCTGCAAACGTCAGCACGCCATTTTCGTATGTCGCGATTTGTGCCTCGACCAAATCGGTCAGCAGCATGTTCAGCTCGCGGTAGCCTTGTTGTTTCTCAGAAAGCTCAACATCCAACTTCTGCTCTTTACGACAAGTGGTTGCAAGGTAGTTCAGCGTCGCAAGGCCAGGGCCAAGCTCAAGTGCGTTAGATGCCCAGCGTTCACCCAGTTCGTAAAGCTTTTGGTCAAGTTGAGGAGGAAGGTCTACGTGGTGGAATTCACCGCGTGCACCGAAAATCGTTAGGTAATCAGAGATGGTAATGTGGTCTTCTACTTGCGTATCTTCTTTGCCATCTGGGTAAAGCCAGCACAGTTTGTCGCTGTTTGGTTCTACTACGAAGATAGGCCAGCGGTAAGTACGGAAGACTTCGTACACGGAAAGCAGGCGGTGACGTAGGCCACAACTTGCGTTGAGTTTAACTTCTTCACCTCGGTCGTGGAGGTCTTTTGCCAATTTGTGGACAGATTGTTTGATCAGAGAAGTGTTTACTGCAGAAGGAATTTCAAAGAATTCAGACGTAATTTCTCGCTGCTCTAATACTGCGCTCAGTCGCTCGTACATATCGGATTGGCTCTTGTCGCCGATGAAGACGATATGTGTACTTACAGTGCGATTATCCAAAAGAGGAGTGACTAATCTCACTGGATCTTGGTCGATAATACCAACATGAACAGCCATAGGTTTTCCTTCTTATTTGGCTTGCTCGAAAAGAGAAAAGAAAAGGGATGAGCAAGCCATATAAACCATATGTAGACACAGCTCATAAAAAACAAGGGCGACTTCAATAAAAAGTCACCCTTATACAGTTGGTTGCAATAAATCCGTTAAATTTGGCGGCGGATTTTATAGCTTAAATCGATGAACCAGTTCGTTTTGCTGATGCGCTAATTGCGTCAAAGATTCGCTAGTTTGAGCAATACTCGACATCGCATGGTAGCTTTGATCGGCAATGCTATTGATGTCTTCAATGCTGCGCGCAATATCCGCTGAAGTCTCGCTCTGCTCTGCTGCCGCTTGAGATATGTGGGTACTCATCTGGCTGATTTCGATAATAAGCGCTTGGATTTCTTCCATAGAGCTATTTGCTTTTGAAGCTTGCTCAACGGACATTTCCATATCACTCATACAGCTCTGAATAACTTGGCTAGCAGACTGCGAACTCGATTGAAGGTTACTGATCATTGCTTCAATCTCAGTTGTCGATTGTGTGGTCTTGGATGCCAGCACGCGAACTTCATCCGCAACAACCGCAAAACCACGGCCTTGTTCACCAGCACGAGCGGCTTCAATGGCGGCGTTGAGTGCCAACAAGTTAGTTTGTTCAGCGATGTTACGAATCACGTCTAGAATCGAACCGATCTGGCCGCTCATTCTCTGTAGCTCAGAAACCGCAGACACAGATTCATTCAAACGCGTTTCTAACTGGTTAATGGTCGAGATGTTACTGTTCATAACGTTGCGACCTTGGTCAGAAGCGGTTTCTACACGCTGAACCATTTCTAGTGAGCCTTGTGCACTTTGTGCGACCTCTTGAACCGAGTGAGACATCTCTGTCATCGCTGTCGCCACATTTGCGGTTTGCTCACGCTGTGAGTTCAATTGACCTTGCGCTTGAGAAGAGGTTTGCTCATTCGTTGAAGCGGTCGAAGCAAGGTTCTCTGAAGCGTCGTTAAGCTTCACAAGAATGTTGTGCAAACTGTCCGCAAGGGTATTTATATGCCCACTTACGCGGCTAAATTCGTTGTTGTGACGATTTTCAATACGCTGTGTCATGTCGCCTTCTGTTAGGCTTTCTAGCACTTTCAAGATGCGTGTTAGTGGCTCACGGACACTTTGTGCGATGTGGTAACCGATGGCGGTTGCAAACAGAACGACAATCACTGCAATCACAATCGCTTTCGTCACGCCTGCTGAGTAAATGTCTCCTGCATCCGCTAAAGATTCGTTGAGCTTGTCTGTTGCGGTTGTTGTGAATTGCTCAAGAATCGACATGCTTGAGTCAACTTTGGTGGCAAGGTTCGCAATGTTGTTGTAAAGCGCCGCACGAGCCGAAAGGTAGTTGTTGTGTTGGTCTAAAACACCACCACGCATACCGACGTCACGTGTGAATTGTTCTACTGATTCACCAAAAGCTTTTTGAAGTTCAGGAAGTTGAGTTACCAAACCACGGAATGCGTAGTTGAGGTGTGTGACTGCCTTGCGGTTTTTCGCTACGGCTTCAGTTACAAACTCAGGGTTCGAGCTTGCTAAGGCATCAGACGTAATAACTTCAGCATCTTTCAATTTGATGAAGTAGCTCTTTGCCATCACTTTTACAGAGATACTGCTTTGGTCCGCCACGTACTCTTTCAGACCAACAGAAAGCTCAGTGTTAAGTTGTTGGAAGCGACGAGAAGACTTTTGCACTTCTTCTTGTGCAGCGAACATGGCTTCGTAGTTATCCATGGCTTCTTTTGCTTCAGTAAAATAGCTCTGCTCAAGTTCTTTAAGCTGAGAAAAAGGTTCGGCAAGAGAAGGGTAGATTTGGCTCGCGACTTCAAGTTGGCTCAATGTCGCTTCAAAGGTTTGTTGAGATTTGGCAAATTCCTGACGCATCTCGTCCATGCGTTGTTTATTCTCTGTGGTCAGGAAGTCTTTAAAAGATTTGTCTGCAGAAAGCAGTTCAACACTGGTTTGGTTAGATAATGAAACAAGTGGTAATGAAGACTTAGATACCGTCTCAAACTTACCGTGAATATCATTCATGCCCCCCATCATAATGGCAATCGTGACAGCAAACAGGACGATGATCAGTGCGAAGCCTGCATACATCCGTTTAATAACTGAACCTCGCATAAGTGAGCTTCCTCTCCCAAAAATAGACAATATAAATAAGAATTGTCTTAAAAAAGTAACAAAATTCACTGGATTGTATTGAGTTTGCGACGCACGTTTTATGACGCACACGACAAAAAAAGCTTCAACGTCACGACTTATATTGATAATGTTAAGTGAACACTGTTTTTTATTGAGCTCGCTTTTGGCTTAGCGCATACTAAATAGGTTACACACCTTATAAAATGGAGTACCCATGGCGGAAGAAACCATCTTTAGCAAAATTATTCGCAAAGAAATCCCAGCAGATGTCCTTTACCAAGATGACTTAGTAACGGCATTTCGTGACATCAATCCGCGTGCGCCAAGCCATATCCTTATCATTCCAAATAAGCTGATCCCGACAGTAAATGACGTGGAAGCGGAAGACGAAGCGATGATGGGACGTATGTTCACGGTAGCGAAGAAGCTTGCTAAAGAAGAAGGCATTGCAGAAGACGGTTACCGTTTGATCGTAAACTGTAACTCACATGGCGGTCAGGAAGTCTATCATATTCATATGCACCTAGTGGGCGGTCGTCCTTTAGGTCCTATGGTATTGAGCTAATCTATTAGAAGTGGGTGAAGTGATTCATCCACTTCTTTATTCCTGACGAACAACACATTTGTGGAGATAAATGTGAAACATGGTGTGAAGCTATTCGGATTAATGAGCTGGGTCCTGCTTGCTACAGGATGTGCAAACTTGTCCGCTGGCAATCTCTTCAGTCATTACAGCGACCAAAATAAACAAGTCTATCAGGCAGTGGTTGCGGGTGAATATGCCAAAGCTGAGCAACTGCAATCGAGTGATATTGGTGGCGATATACTTGGCAACTTTGAGCAAGGTCGAATCTCGTTTCTTGCCCAAGATTACCCAAAAAGCCTGAGTTCACTTGAAGACAGCGATCGTGCAGTGCGTAAACAACAAGATCGCGCAACCATTTCTGTAACGGAAACGGCGACCAGTGTTGGGTCTCTTGCCGTTAACGACAACCTAAACGAATACCAACCTGCCGACTATGAACTCGGCTTTTTGCATTTGTACCTCGGTCTGAACTACCTACAAAAGAATGACCTTGAAGGGGCACTGGTTGAAATGCGTCGTGCAAACCAAGTGCAAGAAGCGGCAAAGAAAGCACGTGAAAAGGAACTAAAGCAGGCAGAGAAGGATCTTAAGAAGCAAGGTATGTCAGCGAACCTAGGTAGCGTGTTAGCCAACTACCCAGACGCAGGCAAGAAGCTTAGCTCAGTGCAAAACGGCTACTTGTTCTACCTTTCTGGTTTGCTTTATGAAGCGTCACGAGATTTGAACAGTGCGTACGTAGACTATCGTCGCGCGCTCGCTGTGATGCCAGATAATAAGCAAGTGATTGAAAGTACAATGTATGCCGCGAAAAAGCTCGGTATGCGTCAAGATCTTCGTATTCTTGAAAAACGTTACGGCAAAGCGCCTTCAGGACTGAGTAAGTCACAAGGTCGTGTGATCGTGATAGACGAACAAGGCGTGGTGGAAGCGCTGCAAGGTTGGCGCATTGACTTGCCGATTTATGATAGCCGAGGCGACGGTGCGATTTATTCGCTTGCGCTGCCTTACTACCCGAAACGTGGAACACAGCGTTTTGGAGATGTTGCGCTAAATGGCAACAAGCTACCTTCAAGCACATTGGCCGATGTGAACGCGATGGCGCAAAACGATTTGCACGAACGTTTGACTACGATTGTGATTCGCCAAGCGATTCGTGTTTGGGCAAAAGACAGAATCCGAAAAGAAGCGGCAAAAGGCGATGATGTCGGCAACATTCTTTTCAATGTGTGGAATACATTAACCGAACAACCTGATACCAGAAGTTGGCAGACGCTACCAGGTACGGTGAAAACGGCTTCGAAAGTCGTGAAACCGGGGCAGCAAAGCTTAAACGTTGGCGATCAGGTGTATCAATTCGAAGTGCCAGCACAGCAAACAACGTTGGTTTGGGTATCTCGTCAGGGATCGCATTCCACAGTTTGGCATAAACAACTAGGGAGGTTGTAATGAGAGCATGGCTTATTGGCTTGGCAGTGATCATTGGTTTAGCGGGTTGTGCTGACAACACCGCTGGTATCCGAATCGATGGCCAAACCCAAAAGGTTTTCTTCCACGATAACGTCATGGGTAGTCGCCTGTTGGTAGACAACATTACCACGACTTATGTGGATGACCGTCCGCGTGGCGTTGTGCAGTTGAGCAGTAACTATAAAGGTGACCAAGAGATCCTTTACCGCTTTTACTGGTACGACAATACTGGTCTTGAGGTGAATACCAAACCGGGTCCATGGCGCAAAATGATCGTGCGTGGATTTGAACAAGTGACTTTGTCTGAAGTGACGGTGAACCCTAACGGGACTCAATTCCGCGTACAAATTCGCGAAGCACAAGATAACTAACTCGTTTCGAGTAACACAATTTCGGCGGCTATGCTGCTTTGCCAAGGTGGAGACGCCTTGGGATGAAACACAAACTAAGGAACTCTCATGAAAAAAAGTATTATTGCTCTTTTAGGTCTTGCCGTCATTCTGGGTGGTTGTTCAAACAAAGTCTCTTACGGTGATGCGCAAGCGACAGAAACCACAACGATCGACTTCGGCTCGACGGATCTACAAAAAATTGCTGGCGAAATGGTAGACAGCATGATGATGTCAGGTTCAGTGGCAGCAATTACTCGTGACCAACGTCCTATCGTGTTTGTTGAGCGCATCAAGAACAAGACAAGCGAACACATCGATACGGAGTCTATCACTGACACTATTTCTACTAAGATGCTGAACTCTGGTAAGTTCCGTTTCGTAGACATGGATCGTGTTGAGTCTGTTCGTGAGCAACTTAACTTCCAAAACACTGATGAGCTAGTAAACCAAAGCACGGCAATCCAATTCGGTAAAATGGTCGGTGCGCAATACATGCTTTACGGTAACCTTTCTAGCATCGTGAAAAACGCAGGCAGCGACAAAGACGTTTACTACAAAATGACTATGCGCCTAATGGACCTAGAAACGGGTCTGATCGAATGGGCGGATGAAACGGAAATCCGTAAAGAACAATCTAAGAGCCTATTTGGTCTTTAATTGATTCAGTTTGGTCTTATGACCTAAGTGGAGAAGTCGTTCATGGCGTGGTTTTCTTGGCAACAAGCGAAACAATTAGACCCGAGTTTAAATGCGCTTGATGGCTTCTTTGCATCACCACCAGTGAAGGTTCAAACCGTCACTGGTGGGCTTACCAATCGCTGCTGGCGGTTGGAATCCTCAGAAGGTCTTGCTTACGTCTGGCGACCGACCAGTAATGTGTGCAAGGCCTTTGCTATTTCTCGTCACAACGAATATCAAGTACTCAATGCGATTGCCCCTCTCAACCTAGGTCCAAAGCCCGTCTTTGTGCATGAGCAAGGTTTGTTAGTGGAGTGGGTGCCGGGTGAAACGTTGACGAAGCCAGGAATTGATATTGAAGAGCTATTACCGATTGCTGCTAGGGTTCATGAATATCCTGCAACGGCGGTTCCTTTAGTTCCGTTCTCGTATCTTTCGCGCATCGATCATTATTGGTTGGAACTGGCTGGTCAGTACGTCGGCACTGAGTACGAAGCGCTTTATCAAAAGTGGCGTTCTGAGCCAAGCGTGGCGCAAGTCCCTGCAGCACTGTGCCATTTTGACCTTGGGTGTTACAACTTAGTTCGTGGCGAAGAGGGCGTAAAAGTGATTGATTGGGAGTACGCTGGCTTAGCGGATCCAAGACTCGACTTGACGCTGGTTCTGCAACTCGCCGATGTGCCTATTGAACGGGGTGTAGAACAATATTGCCAGATTCGTGGTATTGAAGACGTCGCTTTATGGTTGGAAGGCGTGCAAGCGTGGATGCCAAGAACTCAAATGATGGCGATGCTTTGGTATTTATTGGCCTACAAATTGTGGGATGATGAACAATACTTAGACAGTGCTCGTGAGTTTAAAGACTTATTATGTATGGAAGATCACTGTTTTGATAACTCATGACTTTTTCCTCTTTAACCATAAAGAAATAGTGGTAGTTTAAAGTGAAGTACCAGCAAGTCACAGGGAGAGGTACACATGATTATTTACTTGCACGGCTTTGATAGTACAAGCCCGGGTAACCACGAAAAAGTTCTTCAATTGCAATTCATCGATGATGACGTTCGTTTCATCAACTACAGCACACTTCATCCTAAGCATGACATGCAGCACTTATTGAAAGAAGTGTCTAAGGTCATTGACCAAGCGGACGATCCAAACCCACTGATTTGTGGTGTTGGCCTTGGCGCATACTGGTCAGAGCGAATTGGTTTTCTTTGCGGCATTAAGCAAGTGATGTTCAACCCGAACTTGCATCCAGAGAAGACGATGGCAGGGCGTATTGACCGTCCAGAAGAGTACGAAGATATTGCGACCAAATGTGTGGAGCAATTCCGTGCGAAAAACAAAGAGCGCTGTTTGGTGATTTTGTCGAAAGAAGATGAAATCCACGACAACTCAAAAACCGCAGCAGAACTGGATAAACACTACGAAATCATTTGGGATGAAACCCAAACTCATAAGTTCAAGAAGATCTCTCATCATCTGCAAGCGATGAAGGCATTCAAAAGCGCCTAACTTGTCTTAGAGCGAACAAACTTATTTTGTTTAAACAGCACTTTTCGAAGTGCTGTTTTTGTTTCTACTGGTGCTCAAACGAACTGCACTGATTCCTCAAGATTTTACATTTTGTATCGATTTATCGGCTTGATTTATCGATTTAACCTTTTGTGGCACGAAAACGTTACCGTCAAACAGACGAAAATTAGCCAATCCGTATCTCGAGTAAGGATTTTTGTTGCCATCAAAAGATTGCCCTATATAATGAACTCAGTAAAAATAATTTGATAAATATCAAAAAAAATTGAGAGCGAGTAAGAAACTTGCCCATTTTTTGTCTGAGATCGTGTATTTCAGATCAAGAAACCGATGCACATCAATAAGCTAATAAGAATAAGCAAAAAACAAGATGGTATCGGTGTTTATCCAAAAGTGAGCTCACCTCTAGAGACCAAAGAATTCATCGGTTGGATGTATGACCTCAGATTACTGTGAGTCAGCATCGAGCTGAACCCATATATTCATTTTTGTAGAGGATAACATTGTGACACGCATTATCGTTGTAGGCGGCGGTGCTGGTGGCCTTGAGTTGGCAACCAAACTGGGCCGCACTCTGGGTCGTAAGAACCGTGCGCAAATTACACTGGTAGACCGTAAAGCGAGCCACTTGTGGAAACCGCTATTGCACGAAGTAGCAACAGGTTCATTGGACGAAGGTGTGGATGCACTGAGCTACCGTGCTCATGCGAAAAACCACAGCTTTGACTTCCAAATGGGCAGCCTTCAAGACATCGACCGTGAGCGTAAAGTGATCATTCTTAGTGAGCTTAAAGACGATCACGGCGAACTTCTTATGCCAAGTCGCGAACTAGAGTACGACATTCTAGTGATGGCAATTGGTTCTACATCTAACGACTTCAACACTCCTGGTGTTCGTGACAACTGTATCTTCCTAGATAGCCCAGAACAAGCACACCGTTTCCGTAGTGAAATGAACAACGAGTTCTTGAAGCTACACGCGAAAAACGGTAACGGCACAGTCGATATCGCGATTGTTGGTGCGGGTGCAACGGGGGTTGAGCTATCTGCTGAGCTTCACAACGCGGTGAAAGAGTTACGTACATACGGTTTTGGCGACCTAGATTCTAGCAAGCTAAACGTAAACCTTGTTGAAGCGGGTGAGCGTATTCTTCCTGCACTTCCACCACGTATCTCTTCTGCGGCACACCAAGAGTTGGTTAAGTTGGGTGTAAACGTACGTACAGCGACGATGGTGACACAAGCTGATAAAGATGGTCTGACAACGAAAGACGGCGAGAAGATCCCTGCTCAAATCATGGTATGGGCAGCAGGCATCAAGGCTCCAGATTTCATCAAAGATATCGCAGGTCTAGAAACGAACCGTATCAACCAGCTTGTTGTGAAAAATACACTACAAACCACTCGTGATGACGACATCTTCGTTATAGGTGATTTGGCTCAATGTACTCAACCAGATGGTTCATTTGTACCGCCACGTGCTCAAGCTGCGCACCAAATGGCGAGCCAAGCGTTCACTAACATCGTTGCTAAGCTTAACGGCCGTGAGCTAAAAGAGTACGAATACAAAGACCACGGTTCTTTGGTTTCTCTAAGCCGCTTCTCTACAGTAGGTAGCTTGATGGGTAACCTAACTAAAGGCTCCATGATGGTTGAAGGTCGTATTGCTCGCGTGGTTTACATCTCGCTATACCGCATGCACCAAATGGCGCTGCACGGTGTGATTAAGACTGGCCTAATGATGTTGGTTGGCCGTATCAACCGCGTACTGCGTCCAAACTTGAAGCTGCACTAATTTGAAGATTGAGTCCTGTGTCGAGTGTTCGATGAAAGAGCTCAATGATAAATAAAACAAAAGCCACCGTATGTCGGTGGCTTTTTTCATTCTAAGTCGCTAGGAAGCAGCGAATACACCACGCCGTCTTTTGGTTTTCCGTGAAAGATAAAGCGATTTCTCGCAATGGTTTCTTTTTTGGCCCCTACCGACTCAATTAACGCCTGACTTGCTGTGTTGTCTAAATCGCAGACGATCTCTACACGCGTTAAATTCAGTTTTGCAAAGCAGAACTCTGCCAGTGCTCTAATCGCCTCGTGAGCATAACCATTGCGCTGATAGCGATCAGCAATCCAATAACCAATGCTCGCCATGTTGAAGGTGTGGTAAAGCTCATTCACAGCGGCCATTCCCACAAGGCTGTTGTGTTCTCGTTCATAAACCCCAAAGCCAAAAGCCTCGGTTTTTACCCAGTTTAAGCGGGTTGCCAATAGAAAATCTTGAGCATCTTTTAGAGAGACGTCCTCGTTACACCAATCTAACCATTGATGTAGGGAAGGGGATTCGACGAGTAAACGTTGCAATGAGTGTGCTTGCTCTGATGGAATCAGTTTGAGCGCTAAGCGTGGTGTTATGATTTCAAAATCTGGTGCCATGAATCGATACAACTTCCATGTGAGATTCTAGATAAAACAAAGCGCAGCCAGTGCTGCGCTTTTCTGTTTAATTCGTGACTTATTGAACGCGACGAACTTGAATGATCATCCCCATCAGTGGGTTGTCTAAGTAGTGCGTTTCACTACTGCGCATACGGCGCTTTTGATCCATTCGGAAGCTCTTCAAGAACTTCTCTTCGGTCACTGTTGGTGACACTTCTGCCAAGTTACCGACTTGTACGTTACCGTCTACTTCACCCAACTCATTTGTCAGCTGATCTGATGGCTGTGATTCGATGTGGATTTCGCGAACACTCGGTTCACGTAAATCCATCGTCGTTTCAGCGAACAAGTAGTGCTGGACATAAATTTGTAGCTTGCCGTCTAGCTCATAAAGTGGACCGCTCACGTTCTCTTCGCTGTAACCATCGCTTGTTAGCGAAGAGCTACTACCGATTGGGCTACCATCAGCGTTGTAAGAGCCTGAGAAATCACGACCACCAACGATGCGGAAAATAGGAGCGCTTGCTTTACCTCGGTCACCTTGACGCCATGCCACGTGCTTAAGCACTTTGAAACCAGCATGATTATTTAATGCGGATTCTTGGGCGTTCAAACGGAAAGAAGAACGTGGTAGTAAGGTTACGCCTTTTGAACGGCGGTAAGATTCGCTGTCTAAACTGCCGACATTGCTCATTTCGATCTTAGGCAGTTCATTTGGCCATGATTCACTGGTGCTTTCAGCGTCGACTGCTCGCTTGAAAATAATTACTTCAATATCAAATTGACGCGCAGCCCAAGATGGCATTGAGACACAAAGAAGCAATAATGGGATCAGTATTCTCATTCGACTATTAGCTCGTTGGTAATAAATTCTTTTTAAAATCATTCAGTAAGTCTTGAACAAACTGAATGCGTTTACGTCGGTCCGTTAATGGTACGCTAAACTTGAACTTAGTTGGACCTTCCATTGCAAATTTTTGCGGCTGTGATTGCAGGAGTTTAACCAAATACGCTGGGTTTATGTCAGCATCAGGGTAAAACTCAATGAATCCGCCCTTGTCATGCGCCTCAATCTTCTTCGCTTTGAGACTTCCTGCCCCAATTTTCAGCTCTGAGACAGATAGGAGATTCTTCGTTGCGTCTGGTAACAGACCAAATCGGTCAATCAGTTCAACCTTAAGCTCGGATAAGCCCTCATTGTCGCTCACACTTGCAATACGTTTGTACATCGATAAACGCGTGTTCACATCCGGAATGTAATCATCCGGCAGTAGGGCAGGAATACGCATCTCAATTTCGGTTTGCTCGCGAAGTAGATCATCCAGCGATGGCTCTTTACCTTCTTTCAATGCTTCAACCGCTTGTTCAAGCATCTCCATATACAGTGTAAAACCAACCGATTGAATTTGACCACTTTGTTCGTCACCTAATAGCTCACCCGCACCACGAATTTCGAGGTCGTGTGTTGCAAGGGTGAAGCCTGCGCCCAGATCTTCCAGAGATGCAATTGCATCAAGACGTTTGATGGCATCTTTTGTTATCGCTTTAGGATGTGGCGTTAACAAGTAAGCGTATGCTTGGTGATGCGAACGACCAACACGGCCACGTAATTGGTGCAGCTGTGCAAGACCAAGGTTATCTGCTCGGTCCATAATAATGGTGTTGGCGGTCGGAACGTCGATACCGGTTTCTATGATGGTGGTACACACCAAAAGGTTAAAACGCTGATGATAGAAGTCATTCATGATGCGTTCTAGCTCGCGTTCACGCATCTGGCCGTGGGCAACGGTTACACGCGCTTCAGGGATGAGCTTCTGCAGGTCTTCCGCTGTTTTCTCGATGGTTTCGACTTGGTTATGTAGGAAGTAAACTTGACCACCACGCATGATTTCACGCAGTACCGCTTCACGAACCACGGAGTCTTCACGTTGACGCACAAACGTTTTGATTGCCAAACGGCGTGCTGGCGGAGTCGCGATGATCGACAAGTCGCGCATGCCACTCATCGCCATGTTCAGAGTTCGCGGAATTGGTGTCGCGGTAAGCGTTAGGATGTCGACATCCGCACGCATCGCTTTCACTTTTTCTTTTTGGCGCACACCAAAGCGATGCTCTTCATCGACGATCAATAAACCAAGGTCTTTGAATTTGATGTCGCTTGAGAGCAGTTTGTGAGTACCTACTACGATGTCCACTTTACCATCGGCAACATCTTGGAGAATCACTTTCTGTTCTTTTGCCGATTTAAAGCGAGAAAGCACTTCTACGCGGATTGGTAAGTTGGCAAAGCGGTCACGGAAGTTTTCAAAGTGCTGTTGTGCAAGTAGGGTCGTCGGAACCAAGACCGCCACTTGTTTACTATTGTCTGTGGCAACAAATGCTGCGCGCATCGCAACTTCTGTTTTACCAAAGCCCACATCACCACACACAAGGCGATCCATGGCTTTTGCTTGGCACATATCGGACAGAACGGCATTGATGGCCATTGATTGGTCGTCGGTTTCTTCAAACGGGAAAGTCGCTTTAAAGGTCGCGTATTGACCACGGTCTAGCTCAAACTTGTAGCCCGGTTTCAATTCTCGTTTCGCGTAAACATCCAGAAGCTCAGCGGCAACATCACGAACTTTCTCTGCAGCTTTACGACGAGCTTTCGCCCATGCTTCACCACCCAGTTTATGCAGCGGCGCACTGTCTTCAGCGCCACCTGAATAGCGACTGATTAAGTTTAATGAAGACACGGGCACGTAAAGCTTGGCATCGTTTTGATACTCAAGAGTCACGTACTCTGTTTTCATTCCGCCAGCCTCAAGGGTTTGTAAGCCAATGTAGCGGCCGATACCGTGGTCGATGTGGACAACAGGCTGACCCGGTTTAAGCTCCGCTAGGTGACGGATAACAGTGTCACTATTGACGGTCTTCTTGTCTTTACGGCGGCGTTGGATAACGCGATCGCCCAATAAGTCGCTTTCGCAAATCAGTGCGAAGTTGAGCTCATCATGGATAAAACCGTGTTCTGCAGCACCTAGAATCAAGCTGAAGCGATCGTCAGAATCAAGCGCTTGATAGAGTGAACCATGTACGACAGGGCGAACTTTGATGCCTTGGAGAAGCTCGGTCAGCGCTTCACGGCGACCTTCCGACTCGACTGAGAAGACGATTTTGCCTACGAACTGCTCACTGAATTGACGTAAACGTGCCAGTGGCTCTTTGTTCTGTTGTTGAACGCCAAGCTCTGCAAGAGACTGCACCGCGAGGTTTTGGCGGCCAGCGCGCTTAACGATTTTCTCTAAGCTTAACTGTGCTTGTGGCAGTTGTTTAAACTGAGCAAAGAGTTCGTCTTTCTTGAGCCACAACTCGTGTGGCGCCAATAGCGGACGCAGTGGATCGATTTTCTTTTGATCATAGCGGTAGTCGACGTCATTTAAGAAGGTATCAACCGCGCCTTCAATATCACCAACGATGATCAGTTGCGAGTCTTCAGGTAAGTAGTCAAATAACGTTTCTGTATGATCGAAGAACAGTGGTTGCCAGTACTCGATACCTGCTGGCCACGTGCCTTTGGTGACTTGCATGTAAATCGATTCAGGTTCGCGTCGCGCTTCGAATTGAGTGCGCCAACGGGTACGAAAATCTTCAATCGCCGCTTTTGTGGTCGGGAATTCGTGAGCAGGTAATAACTGGATTTGCTGAATGTCTTCGATAGAACGTTGGTTCTCTGGATCGAACGTTCGGATCGTGTCGATCTCATCATCGAAGAAATCAATACGGTATGGATCCGAGCTGCCCATCGGGAACAAATCAAGGATCGAACCACGGCTTGCGTACTCACCAGGGCCAAACACTTGATCGACATGGCGATAGCCTGAGTTTTCAAGTTGAACGCGAAGCTTCTCTAGCGAGAACTGATCGCCTGTTTTTACCATCAAGGTGTGTTGCAACAAGAAGTCACGTGGAGACTGGCGCTGTAATACGGTGCTTACTGGCACAATCGTTACGCCACCGGCTTGGTTTGGTAGCTGATATAAACGCGCAATACGGTCTGAGATGATTTCTTGGTGCGGAGAGAAGTTATCGTAAGGCAGCGTTTCCCAATCAGGGAATAGGCTGACCGATTGATCAGTAAACTGCTCTATTTCTGCTTGGAGCTTAAGCGCCATTTGCGGATCGGGAACTACAAGCAGAGAGTGGCTTGAATGCTGTTTAGCCAGTTCTGCAATCGCCATCGGCAATGCGGCACCAGGTAGGTTGCCAAGCTGTTTTTTGTCGCCACGCTCAGACGGATTCGTGACGGAGAGAATCGTTGCTTTTGTCATGGTAATTATTTGTTATCTCGCTCTAGTGAGCGCTGACGGAGTAATTTTTGCTGTTGGTATAGCGCGGCTTTGATTAATAAATCTTGGTCAGCTTCTCTAAGTAATTTGTACTTGAGTGTGATCACATAGCCTTGCTCAGTAGATTCGCATTCTACTATCTGAGCGTAGCAGTAAATTGCTGCAGCTGGATGATCTAAGAAGAGTTTTACGCGAACCAGTTTTCCTGTTTCTACTTCAGAATCACTGCGATAGCTCAACTGGCTAGCGCCGAATTGAGTTGTTTGAAAACGTAATTTGGCATCATCTTGTTGAGAAAGCATAAAACTCAGTAGCAGGTTTAATTTTGAGTTCTGTGTATCCAGCAAATAGATGACGTGTTTGAGCTCTTTACTTTGCAGCTCGAGTCTTGCGTTATCAGCCAACATATCGAGATGACTGAATTCACTCGCGACAATGAAAGGTGCGGGGATTTCTGATACAAAAGTCTCTTCATCTGGCAGAGCAAAGCCCGTCTCTAACTTTTCGACGTTGATCGTCAGATTGTGGTGTACGGTGAAGTATTCTTGCTCTGTCATAATTTGGTCCTTTTCTGCCAACGAGCGCTCTCATTTCATTGAAGAATGAGTAGGATAGGGCAATGATTATCGCTAATCAGTTTAAGTTATCAAGTTTACCTGTTTTTCTGGCTGAACTTTTTGCTGTAAATAGGGACTTATTGCATGTCGTTGACAAATTTGGCGATTATCTTGTCTTCTTCATAGTAAGAGTAAGGTAAGATAACGAATATTAATTAGCTAAGTAATAGCTCCATTATTAAAAAACCAGTTGGTTTGCCTTATATGTATCATCCTATCTCTCTGTTTATCGGCTTGAGGTATCTTCGGGGACGCTCCGGAGATAGGTTCAGTCGATTTGTTTCTTATATGTCGACAGCGGGTATCACGATCGGTGTGATGGCGTTAGTGACCGTACTTTCCGTGATGAATGGCTTTGAAGCCCAGCTTAAAGAACGCATTTTAGGTGTGCTTCCTCATGCGGTCGTTTCACAACATGATGGTAAAACTCCTATCAGTGAAAATGCCCCTCAGTTCATTCAAGATATGTCGACAAGCGCGAAACCGGAACCTATCGTTCGTGGTGAAGCGGTGATCCAAAGCTCTGCTCAGCTGACAGCTGGCTACCTAATTGGTATCGAACCTAAATTGGGCGATCCTATCTCTAATCACCTTATTGCTGGCCGCTTATCGTCACTAAAAGCGGGTGAGTATAAAGTTTTTCTTGGTCACAGCTTAGCGCGCTCCCTGAAAGTTTCTATGGGTGACAAAGTGCGTTTGATGGTGACCAATGCCACTCAATTTACGCCTCTAGGCCGCATTCCAAGTCAACGTAACTTCACTGTTGCAGGCATTTTTAATACCGGCTCTGATGTCGACGGTCAGCTTATGATCGTTAACATGACGGATGCTTCAAAGCTAATGCGTTTGCCGAAAGACACCGTCTCAGGTTGGCGCGTGTATTTCTCTGACCCGTTTATGGTGACTGAATTTGCAGATAAACCATTACCAGACGATTGGAAATGGAGTGATTGGCGTGAGCAACGTGGTGAGCTTTTCCAAGCAGTAAAAATGGAAAAGAACATGATGGGCTTGATGCTTGGTCTGATTGTTGGCGTTGCGGCGTTTAACATCATTTCTGCTCTGATTATGGTGGTGATGGAGAAGCAATCAGAAGTCGCGATTCTCAAAACTCAAGGGATGAAGCAATCTCAAGTGATGGCGATTTTCATGGTCCAAGGCGCAAGTAGCGGTGTGATTGGTGCGATTGTTGGCGGTGCCGTCGGCGTGGCTTTATCGCTAAACCTCAATGCGCTTCTGGAAGCCGCAGGCGTTGCCTTGTTCAGCTTCGGTGGCCATCTGCCAATCGTGATTGATTCATTCCAAATTTTATTAGTGGTAGTGCTGGCGATTGCTCTGAGTCTAGCTGCCACTGTTTACCCGTCTTACCGAGCATCTTCTGTTAAACCTGCTGAGGCACTTCGCTATGAATAAGCTATTAGAATGTCGTGATATTCGTAAAGTCTACCGAGAAGGCTCGCTAGATACTGAAGTGCTGAAAGGCGTGAGCTTTGATATCGACAAAGGGGAATTGGTTTCTATTGTTGGTTCATCAGGCTCAGGTAAAAGTACGTTACTTCATATTCTTGGCGCATTGGATGATGCGACAGAAGGTGAAGTTGATTTTCTCGGTCAAGATTTGTCCGCGTTAAGCTCGAATAAGCAAGCGGCTTTGCGTAATAAACACCTTGGTTTTGTGTATCAGTTCCACCATTTGCTGGCTGACTTCACTGCGGTAGAAAACGTGGCAATGCCTTTATTAATCGGCGGAACAAAGGTTTCTGAAGCGAAAGAAGCCGCACAAGCATTGTTGGAAAAAGTGGGTTTAGGTCATCGTATGGATCACCGTCCATCTGAACTGTCTGGTGGTGAGCGCCAACGTGTTGCTATTGCAAGAGCATTGGTGAACAAACCTGATCTGGTATTAGCAGATGAACCTACAGGTAACCTAGACCACAATACGGCGCTGGCAATTTATGATTTGATGCGTGAGTTAAACCAAGAGTCGAATATTGCCTTTTTAGTCGTGACTCATGATAACGAGTTAGCGGCAAAAATGGACCGTCAAATGCATATGCAAGATGGCTTGCTGGTGGATCGCTTTATCACTGAAACAGCGGTTGCGGAGGGCTAATTTTGTTTTCATCTTTAGCATTGATGATCGGTGGCCGTTTCAGTCGCGCTAAAAAGCGTAACAAGATGGTGTCGTTCATTTCACTTTCTTCAACCATCGGTATTGCTGTCGGCGTCGCAGTGATCATCATTGGTCTTTCTGCTATGAATGGCTTTGAGCGTGAGTTGCAATCGCGCGTGCTGTCGGTTATCCCGCACGGTGAACTGGAAGGGGTGAATGGCCCGCTGCACAATTACACCAAAACCATGAATCAAGCGCTAAACCACGAACACGTTGTCGCGGCAGCACCTTATGTTCGGTTTACGGGTTTGGCCGAAAAAGGCACCAAGTTAAAAGCGATAGAGGTTCGCGGTGTCGACCCTGCTTTTGAACAGGCCGTCTCGAGCATGTCTGAATTCATTGATCCAGAAGCTTGGCAAAACTTCTATCCAGGTCAAAAACAAGTGATTTTGGGTCGTGGTGTTGCGAACGAACTGAACGTCGATGTGGGTGACTATATTACGTTGATGATTCCACAAACAGGCAGCACCAATAAAGTTCAAGCACCGAAGCGTGTTCGCGTTAAGGTCGCAGGCTTTCTAACACTAAATGGTCAAATAGATCATTCGCTCGCTCTAGTCCCACTGAAGGATGCTCAAGCGTATGCGCGCTTGGGTGATGGCGTTACCGGGATTTCTCTCAAAACCGATGATGTGCTGAACGCCCCTTCGATTGTGAGAGAAGTAGGTAATCTGATTGATGTGTATGTGTATCTAAAAAGCTGGCAACAACAGTTTGGCTTTTTATATCGCGATATCCAGTTAGTCCGCACGATTATGTACTTGGTGATGGTGCTAGTGATTGGCGTAGCGAGCTTCAATATTGTCTCGACATTAATGATGGCGGTGAAAGACCGCGCTGCAGAAATCGCGATTCTTCGGACTATGGGCGCGAAAGATGGGCTGATTAAGCGCATTTTCGTTTGGCAGGGAGTGTTCTCAGGGGTATTCGGCAGCATTGCTGGCAGTATCGTGGGTGTGTTTGTCGCATTAAACTTAACACCAATCATCAAAGCCTTAGAGAGCTTGATAGGGCACCAGTTCTTATCAGGGGACATTTACTTTGTCGACTTCTTGCCATCACAACTGCATTGGCCAGATGTTGCTTTGGTATCAAGCACGGCGATTATTTTGAGTTTGCTTGCAACTTGGTATCCGGCTTCGAGAGCTGCGAAGCTGAATCCCGCTGCGGTTTTGAGCTCGAAATAACAAGCCAAATAAACGAAACACAAAAAAAATAAAGGACCGAATTTCGGTCCTTTATTTTTAAGTCTATACTGGCTCAGTATTTTTCATACCTTGGCTACATCTTCTTTCATTTCAAACGTTAACTCTTTTCCAATCAACGCGTTGTAACCTGCCATTTTTTCAATAAGTACTTATCGTATTTTGCGTTTTTGCCAACTTCTCACTACTGAATAGCGCCAGAGTCCGCGAATTCCGAAGTAGCCAATGATTGCCGAAGCAACACCACAAATCGCGCAGCCCAACAAGAACGGAGGCCCAATGGTGTTCATTTGTTGCATGATGAATTCCCACGACAACTCAAAGTGGAAAGGTTGTGGTGGTACATGCATCACCAGTGCGCCAAGTTTGTACGCAAAGTAGAACAGTACTGGCATGGTGATTGGGTTACTGATCCAAACAAGGGCGACAGAGAGAGGCAAGTTTACGCCAAGCATGATGGCAAGACCTGCAGCCATGATCATCTGACTCGGAAGCGGAACAAACGCCATAAACAGACCAACAGCAAAAGCACCAGATGCAGAGCGACGATTTAAACACCACAGATTTGGGTTGTATAAAACGTTGCCGAAGACCTTCAGTGCTTTTTGGCGTTTGATCATTTCATGATCTGGCATGAAGCGTTTAATCAGCTTTCTAGGCATAGGACGACATGACTCTCTTAGAAAAAAGTTTGACCTTGGCGTTATTTGTAGCAAGCATTATCTCGTCTGCGTGGTGGCCGACGATGCCAGATTGGCGATGGTTGCTGCTGGGAATAATTGCCATTGGCTCGATAATCAAATTACGGCGCGGCTTATTGAGCATAGGCGCAATTTGGGGCTTTATGGTTGTCATTATCCACGGCAATGTTATGGAGCATCAAAGACAAGCCCTGTTTCAAGCAGGGGTGAATATTACCATAAATGGTAAAGTTGACAGCCCTTTTACGCAAATAAGTCACGGATATGAAGGAATTGCGCAGATCAATCAGGTGAATTCTCAAAAGCTGTTACCTTTTCTTAAACCAAAAATCCGATTGATAACCGCATTCCCTCTGACTGTTAACAGTGAATTCACCACTCAGGTCACGATGAAACCCATTTTGGGTCTGAAGAATGAAGCTGGGTACGATGCAGAGAAACAAGCTGCTGGAAAAGGTATCGTTGCAAGGGCGGTAGTCATTTCTGATGCCACGTGGGTGATCCGCACACAAACGTCTATACGTCAGCAAATCATCGCGACCACCAATGAACATATCTCAGAACTTGAACATTTTCCTTTGATCAGTGCACTCGCCTTTAGTGACCGATCATTGCTTACTCAGTCCGATTGGGGGGCTTTGAGAGACAGCGGCTTACTGCATTTGGTCTCGATATCCGGTTTGCACATAGGGATGGCTTTTGCGTTTGGAATGAGTGTCGGACTTGTTGTTAGGTATGGGCTGCCCAGCTACGCCTTCCTCCCGCCATTATTTGGACTTGTCACTGCTCTTGCTTATGCATGGTTAGCCAACTTCTCTTTACCAACAACTCGTGCGTTTTCTGTCTGCGCCATTTATTTGTTGCTGAAATTTAGCTTGGTTTATTGGAGCCCATGGCGTGTGCTTCTACTTGCGGTTTCAATACAGCTTTGCTTAGAGCCGTTTGCAACTCTAAATATAAGCTTTTGGTTGTCTTACCTTTCTGTTGTCGCGGTATTGTTAGCCGTTAATGTTGTACAACAGGCTCAAGGCCACTGGATTGCTAAGTTAACAGCACTACTGAAAGTACAGTTAGTACTTACTTTGTTGATTGTCCCCATCAGTGGTGTGTTTTTCTCAGGAACCAGTTTGTCCTCCATCGCTTATAACCTCATTTTTATTCCTTGGTTTGGGTTCATTGTCGTTCCTTTGATGTTTATCGCGCTCATTGCTACTCCTTTGTCTGACGGTATTGCTGCTCTTCTGTGGCAATGTTTAGACTGGATGCTTTGGCCTCTTAGTTGGTCATTGCAGTTCGCTGAAGGCAGTTGGTATTCCATGAGTCTTGAGATGACGCTACTGGTAATTGCGATAACTTGTGCTTTCATCGGGGCAAGATTTCTAACCGAAGGCGTGATGGTTATTTTGCTGCTCGTGATTGTGTCTGCTGCTCTGTTTCATGAATGTCAATCTGGACGTTGGCGCATCGATGTATTGGATGTGGGGCATGGTCTGGCCGTTTTGATAGAGAAGGAGGGAGAGGTTCTTCTTTATGATACTGGGAAAGCGTGGGACACAGGCAGTATCGCTCAACAGGTTGTTTCGCCCGTTTTGCATCGCAGAGGCTTTCGTTCTATCGATGTATTGATTGTGAGTCACGCAGACTCAGACCATGCTGGTGGTCGAGACTACATAGAGCAACACTTTTCTCCGAAAATAAAATACAGCAGTCAGCAATACTTTGATTACCAACCATGTATCGCAGGAGAGCAATGGATTTGGCAGACGCTTAAATTTGAAGTGTTGTGGCCGCCTAAGCAGGTAAACCGTGCTTACAATCCTCATTCGTGTGTTATTCGAGTCGTCGACGCAGAATCTGATTTTAAACTGCTTCTAACGGGAGACATTGAAGCCATCAGCGAATGGATATTAGTTCGTGAACCCGCCAGACTAGAAAGTGATGTGATGCTTGTGCCTCACCATGGCAGCAAAAGTTCATCCAACACTAAGTTTGTGAAAGCAGTTTCTCCGCAACTTGCTATTGCGTCTTTAGCTAAAGCCAATCAGTGGGGAATGCCTGCAGACAAGGTTATTCAGGCTTATGAGAATGCAAACGCACACTGGTTGGATACAGGAACAAGCGGTCAAGTGTCATTGTTCATAGATCAAGACGATTGGCATTTTGAAACCAAACGTAGCGAGACAATTGAGCCTTGGTATAGGCAGATGCTGCGTAAGGGAGTAGAATAAGAGTCTTAATGTAAGAAAATAAAGCACTTCTATGTCGATAAATACTGATGAAACGACCTGGCAGACGTTTAAGCGTCTATGGCAATTTATTCGCCTTTATAAGTCGGGCATTATCGTTGCCGTCATTGCGTTAGTCATTAATGCACTTTCAGATACCTATATGATTTCTTTGCTAAAACCGCTTCTTGATGAAGGTTTTGGTAATGCGGAATCTGATTTTCTACGCACGCTTCCACTGATTGTTTTCGCCATGATGTTTATTCGTGGTGTGAGCGGATTTGTTTCCACTTACTGTTTAAGCTGGGTATCCGGAAATGTGGTAATGCAAATTCGTCGAATGGTGTTCAACCACTTTATGCACATGCCTGTGTCTTATTTTGACAAAGAAAAAACAGGTAACTTGCTATCCCGTATTACTTACGACTCAGAACAAGTCTCTGCTGCAACAAGCCAAGCGTTGGTGAGCATTGTACGTGAAGGCGCGAGCATCATCGGTCTTCTTGTATTAATGTTCTACAACAGCTGGCAGCTTTCTTTGGTTCTATTTGCTGTTGCTCCAGTTGTTGCTTGGGGTATTGGTATCGTTTCGAAGCGATTCCGTAAGATCTCTAAGAACATGCAAACTATGATGGGCCATGTGACGGCGTCTGCTGAGCAAATGCTGAAAGGTCACAAAGTCGTACTAAGCTACGGCGGTCAAGATATCGAAGGCAAACGCTTCGAAAAAGTCAGCAACCAAATGCGTCAACAAAGCATGAAGTTGGTGACGGCTCAAGCGGCAGCAAACCCAATCATTCAAATGATCGCGTCTATCGCGATTGTTGTGGTGCTTTACCTAGCAAGTATCGACTCAATCAAAGATCAATTAACGCCGGGTACATTTACCGTTGTGTTCTCTGCAATGTTTGGTTTGATGCGTCCGCTTAAAGCGCTGACAAACGTAACGTCACAATTCCAACGCGGTATGGCAGCAAGCCAAACCTTGTTCGCACTGGTAGATCTAGAGCCAGAGAAGAACGAAGGTAAGTTCACTGTAGAACGTGCAAATGGTGATGTTGCAGTGAAAGAAGTCAGCTTTACCTACGAAGG
Organism: Vibrio sp. B1ASS3; assembly: GCF_905175355.1. Classification (NCBI taxonomy): domain Bacteria; kingdom Pseudomonadati; phylum Pseudomonadota; class Gammaproteobacteria; order Vibrionales; family Vibrionaceae; genus Vibrio; species Vibrio sp. B1ASS3. The sequence continues at coordinate 2,784,340 of NZ_HG992742.1, read as the reverse complement.
TGCAGAGAAACCAGCACTTGAGAACGTAAGCTTTGATATTCCAAAAGGCAAGACGGTGGCTCTTGTTGGTCGTTCAGGCTCAGGTAAGAGTACCATCGCGAACTTATTCAACCGCTTCTACGACGTGAGCAGCGGTTCGATTACGCTTGATGGTCACGATATTCGCGATTATGAGCTGAAAAACTTACGTGAGCAGTTCGCGCTTGTATCGCAAAACGTGCATTTGTTTAACGATACGATTGCAAACAACATTGCTTACGCGACAGAAGATCAATACACACGTGAAGACATCGAACGTGCCGCTAAACTTGCTCACGTCACTGAGTTCGTTAGCAAGATGGAAGACGGCCTTGATACGATGATTGGTGAGAATGGTGCGAGTCTATCTGGCGGTCAACGTCAACGTGTCGCCATTGCTCGTGCACTTCTTCGCGATGCCCCTGTTTTGGTTCTTGATGAAGCGACATCAGCTCTGGATACGGAATCTGAGCGTGCTATTCAATCGGCGTTGGATGAACTGCAAAAAGATAAGACGGTATTGGTGATTGCACACCGATTGTCGACGATCGAGAATGCAGATGAAATCCTAGTGGTAGATGAAGGCTCTATCGTTGAACGTGGTAACCACGCTGAGCTGATTGCTAAGAAAGACGGCGCGTACGCTCAACTTCATCGAATCCAATTTGGTGCCTAAGAACTGTGGTTGAAAAAATCTGGTTCGAAAACCATCCTCTCAAATACCTGCTGTGGCCGCTTTTGTGGCCACTGAGCTTGTTGTTTGGTGCGATCAGTAAATCTAAGCGTCAACAATATCAATCAGGTAAAAAACAAGCTTACAAAGCGCCAGTGCCTGTAGTCGTGGTGGGTAACATTACGGCTGGGGGCAATGGTAAAACACCGGTTGTTGTGTGGCTGGTGGAGCAATTACAGCAGCTTGGTTACAAACCAGGCGTTGTGTCTCGTGGCTATGGGGCGAAAGCGCCGCAGTATCCGCTTGTTTTGGATGACAATACTCCAGCGAAACACTGTGGAGACGAGCCGAAACTGATTTATCGTCGTACTGGTGCGCCTGTCGCTGTAGATCCGGTTCGAGCCAATGCGGTGAAAGCATTGCTTGAAACTGGCGTTGACATCATTATTACTGACGATGGCCTCCAGCATTACGCTCTAGAGCGAGATATCGAGTTCGTTATCGTTGATGGTAATCGCCGCTTTGGCAATGAAAGCCTTATTCCACTTGGCCCGCTACGTGAAGGGGTAGAGCGTCTTGCTGAAGTCGACTTTATCATCACTAATGGTGGTCAAGCTCAGCAAGGCGAAATGCCAATGTCTTTAGCGCCATCAAAGGCGATAAACCTGAAGACAAAACAACAAGTCGAGGTCAGTGAATTACGTGATCTCGTTGCGTTTGCGGGGATTGGGCATCCACCACGATTTTTTAATACACTTAACGCAATGAATGCGGATGTCAAAGTGACGAAAGGCTTTGCCGATCATCAAGACTTTGATCAGCAAGAATTACACGCATTGGCTCAACAAGGGGCGAATGTGATTATGACAGAAAAGGATGCCGTCAAATGCGACAGTTATGCGCAAGACAATTGGTGGTATCTACCCGTTTCTGCTCAGTTTGAATCAAACGATGCAGAGCGAATTTTAAATCGAATTAAAGAGGTTAAAGCGACTTATGGATCACCGTCTGCTTGAGATTGTAGCTTGCCCTGTGTGCAAAGGTAAGCTGACGTACGACAAAGATAATCAAGAGTTGATCTGCAAACTGGATCGCCTTGCTTACCCAATCAAAGAGGGTATTCCTGTTCTGCTTGAGCCAGAAGCACGAACAATGAGCATGGACGAGGGACGCTAATGTCTTTTACGGTTGTCATTCCTGCACGTTACGCGTCAAGCCGCTTACCGGGTAAGCCGTTGGCAGACATTGGTGGCAAACCAATGATCCAATGGGTTTATGAACAAGCCTTACAAGCGGGCGCAGAAGACGTTATTATCGCAACTGACGATGAGCGCGTATCGGCGGCGGCAGAGCAGTTTGGTGGCAAGGTTTGTATGACCTCGCCAAACCACGAATCTGGCACTGAGCGACTAGCGGAAGTGGTAGAAAAAATGGCTATCCCTGCCGACCATATCGTGGTGAACGTTCAGGGTGATGAACCATTGATTCCGCCGTCTATTATTCGCCAAGTAGCTGACAACCTAGCAGGTTGCGATGCGCCAATGGCAACACTTGCGGTTGAGATCGAATCGGAAGAAGAAGTCTTCAACCCGAATGCGGTAAAAGTAGTCGCGGACGAGCGTGGTTACGCTATGTATTTTAGTCGTGCAACAATCCCTTGGGATCGTGACAACTTTGCCAAGCAAGACAAAACCATCGTGAATCCATTGATGCGTCACATCGGCATCTACGCTTACCGTGCTGGTTTTATCAATACTTATGTGAATTGGCAGCCGAGCGCACTTGAGCAAATCGAGTGTCTAGAGCAACTTCGAGTACTTTGGCACGGTGAAAAGATTCATGTTGAAGTGGCAAAAGAAGCGCCAGCAGCAGGTGTGGATACACCAGCAGATTTAGAAGCAGTACGAGCCATTGTCGCTAGCCAAGCCCAATAAGTGAGTATTGATTTTAGAATTAGAAAGGCTCCTCATTGAGGAGCCTTTTTGTATCTACGATAGCGCGGACGCTGTATCGGTTAGATATTGGTGTCGTACTGATTGCGTTTCGGACATGTCGAGAGAATTTCTCTGTGTCCGGTGTCTTTCACTTCTTCAAGAATCACATCAAAACCCCATAGGCGATAAACGTGTTTCAAGACTTCTTCATAACTGTTATCCAAAGGAATGCGATTATGAGGAACATACTGAAGCGTTAGAGAGCGGTCGCCTCGCACATCCACGTTAAAGACTTGAATGTTCGGCTCTAGATTCGCCAAGTTATATTGCGCTGCCAACGTTTCACGAATGCGTCGGTAACCCATCTCATCATGAATCGCAGCTACTTCGACGAAGTTCTTGCGATCATCATCGTTAATGGCAAACAACTTGAAATCACGCATGAGTTTCGGTGACAAGTATTGGCTAATAAAGCTCTCGTCTTTGAAGTTATGCATGGCAAAGTGAACCGCATCTAGCCAGTCTGTTCCTGCTAACTCAGGGAACCACTCTTTGTCCTCGTCGGTTGGCTCTTCACAGATGCGTTTGATGTCGCGGAACATCGCAAAGCCAAGCGCATACGGGTTAATGCCGCTAAAGTAAGGGCTGTTGTAAGGCGGTTGTGCAACCACACTTGTGTGACTGTGCAGAAACTCGAGAATGAATTTTTCAGACACTAAACCTTCATCGTAAAGGTGATTAAGGATGGTGTAGTGCCAGAAGGTTGCCCAGCCTTCGTTCATAACTTGAGTTTGCTTCTGTGGATAGAAGTATTGGCTTACCTTACGCACAATACGTACAATCTCTCGCTGCCAAGGTTCAAGCAATGGCGCGTGTTTTTCAAAGAAGTAGAGCAGGTTCTCTTGTGGTTCGCTTGGGAAGCGCACTTTGATGTCTTCTTCTTTGGTTTTCGATTGTGGAACGGTTCGCCAAAGCTCATTCACTTGCGATTGCAGATAAGCTTCACGCTCTTCCTGACGGGCTTTCTCCTCATTAATGGAAATCTTCTCAGGGCGCTTGTAACGGTCCACACCGAAGTTCATTAAAGCATGGCAAGAGTCGAGTAGTTGTTCGACTTCATGTACGCCATAGCGCTCTTCACATTCCGCAATGTAGTTCTTCGCAAACAAGAGGTAGTCAATGATCGAGCTGGCGTCGGTCCAAGTTTGGAACAGATAATTGCCCTTGAAGAACGAGTTATGTCCATAACAGGCGTGAGCAATAACCAGCGCTTGCATGGTGATGGTGTTCTCTTCCATCAGGTAAGCGATACATGGGTTTGAGTTGATCACGATTTCGTAAGCCAAGCCCATTTGACCATGCTTATAGTTCTGCTCCGTTTGGATGAACTTTTTACCAAATGACCAGTGATTGTAGTTGATGGGCATACCGATGCTTGAGTATGCATCCATCATTTGTTCTGAGGTAATGACCTCAATTTGGTTAGGGTAGGTGTCGAGACGATAATGCTCCGCCACACGCTTGATTTCTTTGTGGTAACGCTCCAGCAATTCAAAGGTCCAATCTGGACCATCTGGAAGCATATTTTCTCTGCGCTTCTTCGAGGCTTCCCCCGAAAGGTTTGTCGTTGCGGTATTCATCGCTAGCCTCCTTACGCCGTTTCTTTTTGGAATAGTTCACGGAAGACTGGGAAGATATCCTCCACGGAGCGGATGTTTTTCATGGCGAAGTTTGGAAACGATTCGCTCAGTTTCTCATACTCGTGCCACAGTGTTTGGTGTGAGCGACGCGTGATCTCAATGTATGAATAGTACTGGCAGTTAGGCAGTAGTTTATTGACGAGTAACTCACGACAGCGAGGCGAGTCGTCAGCCCAGTTGTCACCATCGGATGCCTGTGCTGCGTAGATGTTCCATTGACCCACAGGGTAACGGTCTTGGACGATTTCGTTCATCAACTTCAGCGCGCTCGAAACAATCGTGCCGCCCGTTTCTTGCGAATAGAAAAACTCATGTTCATCCACTTCTTTTGCTTGGGTATGGTGACGAATGAAGACCACCTCCACATTCTCGTAGGTGCGCGTTAAGAACAGATAAAGCAGTACATAAAAGCGTTTTGCAATGTCTTTGGTGGCCTGGTCCATAGAACCAGATACATCCATCAGACAAAACATGACCGCTTGGCTTGAAGGCACTGGGCGCTTCTCATAGTTCTTGAAACGTAAGTCGAAAGTATCAATAAAGGGTACGCTTTCAATTTTCTTGCGTAGCTCTTCTATTTCCTTCTTCAGGCGATTTTCTTCGAGCTGTTGAGCGGGCTCGATGTTTTTGATGCGAGTAAGTTCATCCTCCAACTCGTTTAGAAGACGTTTTTTACCTGCTGTCATTGCGGTGCGTCGTGCCAAAGATTGTTGTAGCGAACGAACGACAGCAATGTTGGATGGGATACCCGCTGTTTGATAACCCGCACGGTGTGTTTTCCATTCTGTGATTTTGGCAATTTGGTTCTTCTCAAGATTCGGTAGCTCTAAATCTTCAAACAAGATATCGAGGTACTCATCTTTTGAAATTTGGAAAACGAACTCGTCTTGGCCTTCACCGTCAGGGCTGGCATTGCCTTCACCTGCACCTCCACCTTGGCCGCCACCTTTCGGGCGTTCGATCTTATCACCAGTGATAAATTGGTCGTTACCAGGATGCACGCGGTCACGCACGCCCCCTTTACCCTGATGAAACATAGGTTCGTTGATGTCTTTGTGCGGTATAGCGACGTCTTCGCCCGTTTCCGTGTTCGTGATCGAGCGTCGATTCACTGCGTCAGCTACCGACTCTTTAATCTGCTCTTTATGGCGTTTCAAGAAGCGCTGTCGATTAACAGCGCTCTTGTTTTTGCCATTGAGCCTTCGGTCTATAAATTGCGCCATGAAATAGCCCTCTTCATGTTTCACAAGCGACCTAACTCAAACTGGTTAGGATGACTTACGTACTCGTAGGTACCACTCAGAAAGTAGGCGAACCTGTTTCTCGGTATAGCCTTTTTCCATCATGCGAGCGACAAAGTCGTCGTGTTTCTTCTGATCTTCAGAAGAGGTTTTCGCATTGAACGAGATAACCGGAAGTAGCTCTTCGGTATTGGAGAACATTTTCTTCTCGATTACCGTGCGCAGTTTTTCGTAGCTGGTCCAAACAGGGTTTTGACCATTGTTATTGGCTTTCGCACGAAGCACAAAGTTGACGATTTCGTTTCGGAAATCTTTCGGGTTAGAGATGCCTGCTGTTTTCTCGATCTTCTCTAGCTCAGCGTTGAGAGAAGCGCGGTCGAACAGTTGGCCTGTTTCTGGGTCACGATACTCTTGGTCTTGAATCCAGAAATCTGCGTATGTGACGTAGCGGTCGAAGATGTTTTGACCGTATTCAGAGTAGGACTCTAGGTACGCAGTCTGAACTTCTTTACCAATAAACTCGACATAGCGAGGCACTAGGTAACCTTTCAAGAACTCAAGGTATTTTTCTGCCACTTCAGAAGGGAACTGTTCACGTTCCACTTGTTGTTCAATCACATAGAATAGGTGAACCGGGTTTGCAGCCACTTCGGTTTGGTCGAAGTTGAATACGCGAGACAGGATCTTGAACGCAAAACGTGTTGATAGGCCGTTCATACCTTCATCAACGCCAGCGTAATCACGGTACTCTTGGTAACTCTTCGCTTTCGGATCGGTGTCTTTCAGTGTTTCACCGTCATACACGCGCATCTTCGAGAAAATGGATGAGTTTTCAGGTTCTTTAAGTCGTGAAAGAATACTGAATTGTGCCAGAGTTTCGAGTGTACTTGGTGAACAAGGCGCTTTAGACAGCTCACTGTTTTCAAGCAGTTTCTGGTAAATCTTCACTTCTTCCGATACACGCAGACAGTAAGGCACTTTCACGATGTATACACGGTCCAAGAACGCTTCGTTGTTCTTGTTGTTACGGAAGGTTTGCCACTCAGATTCGTTCGAGTGAGCCAGAATCATACCGTCGAATGGAATCGCCGATAGACCTTCAGTACCGTTAAAGTTACCTTCTTGAGTTGCCGTTAAGAGTGGGTGTAGCACCTTAATTGGCGCCTTAAACATCTCAACGAATTCCATCAAACCTTGGTTCGCTTTACACAATGCACCAGAGTAGCTATACGCGTCTGGGTCGTCTTGTGAGAAATGCTCAAGTTGGCGGATATCGACTTTACCGACCAGCGATGAAATATCTTGGTTGTTTTCATCACCTGGTTCAGTTTTAGCGATACCGACCTGGTCTAGGATAGATGGGCGAACTTTAAGCACTTTAAATTTGGTAATATCACCACCGAATTCGTGCAGACGTTTTGCAGCCCATGGTGACATGATTGAGCGTAGGTAACGATGTTCAATGCCGTACTCTTTCTTCAATATCTCACCGTCTTCTGTCGGATTGAATAGACAGAATGGATGGTCGTTTACTGGGCTTCGTTCACCGTTTACGCTCAATACATAAACGGGCATTTTTTCCATCAATGCTTTTAGCTTCTCGGCAAGCGATGATTTACCACCACCCACAGGGCCGAGTAAGTACAGAATTTGTTTGCGCTCTTCCAAACCTTGCGCAGCATGCTTGAGATAAGAAACAATCTGTTCGATCGCATCTTCCATGCCATAGAAGTCTTTGAAGGTTTCATATCGTGAGATAACTCGGTTTGAGAAGATGCGGCTCAATCTTGGGTCTTGAGCAGTATCAATGACTTCCGGCTCTCCGATAGCCATCAGTAGTCGTTCTGCCGCGTTGGCATAAGCGCTTTTGTCATCCTTACACAGGGCCAAAAACTCCTGTAACGACATCTCTTCATCTTTTGCAGCTTCATATCTTGATTGATAGTGGTCGAAAATACTCATGTCGCTTTCCCCTTTAACTAGTCAGTCTACCGACGAACGTTGACGCAGGCTTATCCATCCTTGATATGCCCTTCGTTGTATGAACTTATACGTCCTGTTATCTCGTTTGGTTTGTACTGAATGCAAGCTAGACAACACCAAAGACTTTGCTTTATGGACATTTTTTCACTGCAACGGAGAACGATGGATAGGTACCTTTCAATCACTCCCTTTCTCATTCTAAGCCTAGTCGGGGATTTCCAATTTTGCTTAACAATTATGAATTTATTGCAAAAGTGACATTTGAATCACTGTTTGAAGAGATAAAAATTTGTGCTGTGAATAGGAGGTTGAGAAATCAGATATTTGGCTTTGAATCACGGCAATGAGTGATTCGTACGTAAGTAGGGAGAAAGAAAGGCAAAAGTGCGCAGACAGGAGTGAGGTTAATTGTGACAGGGCAAAAGAAAAAAGGAGAGCCTTTGCCCTCCTTTTCAAATACTTGCTGTGTTATGCACTAAAGATTTGCGCTAACTCGTTCGCACATAGATGGTACTGACGAGGGCAGTTGCGCCATGTTTTTAGCATGCGACGGTACTTCTCTAGCGTTGGCATTTGGCTGTTGAAGTGGTGGTCTGCTTTATCAAATTGAGGGTAGAGACCTTCTGAATCCACTAGGAAGCGTACGTAATGCACTTGCTGTGCTTCTGTTGCGATGTCGAAGCCAAGGAACTGAAGACGACGCTGATCCACTTTGCTACGCTCTTCATCATCCAGCATTTTGTTGGACTCTTGCATCGCATGGTACATCTCCATGATGTCGATAATTTCACGACATTCTGTTTCAGTGATGCAGCCAAAATCTTTGTTCAACTCACGCATTTGCAACTCATAGCCACGTTCTACGATAGTTTGTAGACGCTTGTATTTTGCTGCATTGTTAGGGTCAAGTTGAGACATTAGGTTGTACTGGTTTGATAGGATCAAACGTTGAGCGTTTGACATTTCCATGATGACCTCACTAAATAATCTAATACATTTTTAATGTGCTTAGGTTAACGTTTCGGACGAAGGTGAAACATGATCTCAACACATATTTAATATGAAAAATGGCAAGAATTGTCGAATTTAGCCAGTTTACAAACACCGTGTTAATGGGTGATGACAGCTTATTTATGGTAGTGATTGTATATATAGTCTCGGTCTGAAAATACTCGCAGCCATTCTGGTTTGAATACGGTCAATACGGCCAGAGACATTCCGTTGAGTAGGCCTTCAGGGAAGGCGAGTAGCGGAACGAAAACAAAGTAATTGTGTTGGATAGTTTGCCAGTCGTAATGACCCACAGAAAGATGATAAAACGAGTTGATGAGTAAATGCAGGCTACCGGTGAGTGCCCCATTGAAGAACCCAGCCACAAAAATGAAAACAAAAATGTTACGTGGAAGGTAACGGTAGCTTAGCAAAAAAATTAGATAGCTGATGAGTATTGGCACTAGTGCAGAAAGCACCCATGCTGAAGGCAACATAGACAGTGGAATACCATGCAGTAAATGGTTGACGACTATAGCTGGGATACTAAGTAGAAACGCGATTCGCCAGCCATACATCATGGTCAATGTTGTTAACGCAAGAAAGTGAATCTGAAGGCCATCTTTCACACCAGCCTGTGCAGACCACAAAATACAGAGCAGAAAGAGTGTGGCGAAGACCAAATGTTGGAAAGGTTTCTCTTGTGTCATCTTAGGCCAAACGACGTTGCGCCAATCTGGCAAGCAATAAGCGATAAAAACCCAACCAACAATGATGACCGAGACAAAATTAAACCAATCCATGTGCACTATCCCAACTCTGATTCCTGCGAGTTTACTTCTTGTTTACTACCTTGATATACGTCCGATACGGCTTTACAGGGCATCGAAAGCGATAGTTTGTTTGGTGTATTAGGCAAGGTGTAGACAAAAAAATACCAGCGAGCTGCTGGTATCTTCAGAATACTCAATAGCCTAGCGAGGCTTAGTATTTCACATTTGAGTGGTATTGAGAAAGGATCGATTGGATTTCGTCCATGGTCTCTTTTGACGGAGGGTTAACGCCATCAAGCGGGTACTCAAGACCCAGAGCTTCCCACTTGTGTGCACCAAGTTTGTGGTAAGGAAGAAGCTCCACCTTCTCAATGTTGTCCATATCTTTGATGAACTCACCAAGCATGTGTGCAGCCTCTGGTTCATCAGTGTAACCAGGCACTACCACGTAACGAATCCAAGTCTTTTGACCGATCTTATGTAGGTAACGAGCAAAGTCTAAAACACGACGGTTAGACACACCAATGAAGTCTTGGTGGATTTCGTCTTTCATGTGTTTTAAATCAAGCATGACTAGGTCAGTCGCATCCAACACTTCATCGATCACGTCAGTGTGTTTACGGATGTAGCCATTGGTATCCAGACAAGTGTGAATGCCTTCTGCTTGAGCAGCGCGGAAGAAGTCACGAACGAACTCAGGTTGAAGCATTGCTTCACCGCCAGAACACGTGACACCACCGCCAGATGCATTCATAAAGTGACGGTAAGTTTTTGCTTCTGCAATAATCTCTTCCACTGTCACTTCTTTGCCATCATGCGTGTCCCAAGTATCACGGTTATGGCAATACTTACAACGCATTAGGCAACCTTGCAAGAAGACGATAAAACGGATACCAGGTCCGTCTACGGTACCACATGACTCAAATGAGTGAATACGACCAGTTGTTGACATCTTTTGCTCTCATTTTTTAATAAATTCTGTCCGTTATTTTATTACAAATTGCAGGGTTAAAACAGTCTAAGAGGGCTTTCGTTGGTGAGATAGTGAGCAAAGAAAGCGGCGAATGAAAACTCACACGCCGCATAGGGGCATTTAATTAGAAGAAGGCGAAGAAAGAAAGAGAGCCAGTGCCGTAAACATCGGTTTGTGCTTCTTTATAATCCGGTGTTTTCACCGTGAAGGTTAAGCTTGCGCCATAATTTTGGTTGTACCAAGTCGCACCAGCAACCGCACTTGCTTGCCAGTTTTGTAGCGTCACATCGTATTGGTCTGATGGTTCTGGGAGACCAGAACGATCGCCTTCGATAGTGATGTCGTTAAAGCGGTAGCGACCCTCGAATCCGGTAAACAAGAACCAACTCGAAGTGCTTTTAGCCAGCATACTCGCATGGAATGGACTCTCGACGCTGATGTTTGCCGCGCCAATACTGTTTGCTAAGTTGGTACCCCAACGGAACATCACGCCTTGTGAAACGTCACTACGGAAGTTACCCGCATTGATGTCGTTTACGTTGGTGATTTCCCATTGTGTGTTTTCACCTTCGCTGCGCATCAGTTTGTTGAATGCACGGTAACCTACGCTGAATGCAATCTCATCATCAATTTGGTAGTCCCAGCCTTGAGGGTCGGTTGAACCCGTAATGCTATGAACCAATTCCTGTGCTTTTTCTGACAGTGAGCTCTCGCCAGTTGCACCGATGGTGAAGTTGTAACGTACTGCTTGGTCAGGCGTCAGTGAGATGTAGTTGATTTCAGTATGAAGGTAGCCGGCATAAGGGCGGTCGTTAACAAGAGGGTAGTCGGCTTCAATGTCACTAGGTGTGTACATCTTATGGCCCAGTACCAACTCAATTTTATCTACGTTGCTTTGGCCGTTGCCGTTTAAGGTAAACCATTTCCACTCAGAGTCTTCACGCAATTTATCGGTTGCGTAAGAAAGGAAAATACCGTTGGTGTAATCTTGGTCTACGCCGAAGATGCCATCGTTATCTAAAGTGAAAGAGACTGTGGATTTTGTGGTTGCAAGTGCCGCTGGAGACACCAAGGCAAGGACGATTAATTTACTAAGTTTCATATATGATGTTTGCAAGCTTTTTGCGCATCATACGGAAGATCGAGAACAAAATCTTAGGCAATGTCACAACTTTAGTTCAAGACACAAAAAAAGGCCGACGCTTTACAGCATCGGCCTCTGTTCTATCACTCAAAGTGCTAATTCAATCAGTCTTATAGAGACTCAGTGAATGTACGTGCGATTACGTCAGCTTGTTGCTCTGCAGTTAGAGAGTTGAAGCGTACAGCGTAACCAGATACACGGATTGTTAGCTGAGGGTATTTCTCTGGGTGCTTAACAGCGTCTTCTAGAGTTTCGCGGTTAAGAACGTTCACGTTTAGGTGTTGACCACCTTCAACGCCAGCTTCGTGGTGGAAGTAACCATCCATTAGACCAGCAAGGTTAGCACGTTGTGAACCTTCATCTTTACCTAGAGCGTTAGGTACGATAGAGAACGTGTAAGAGATACCATCTTTAGCGTGAGCAAACGGTAGTTTACCTACAGACGTTAGAGACGCTACAGCACCTTTTTCGTCACGGCCGTGCATTGGGTTAGCACCTGGTGCGAAAGGAGCACCTGCGCGACGACCGTCAGGCGTGTTACCAGTCTTCTTACCGTATACCACGTTTGAAGTGATAGTTAGGATAGACTGAGTAGGGATTGCGTCACGGTAAGTCTTAAGCTGACGAATCTTGTTCATGAATACTTCAACAAGCTCACAAGCGATGTCATCTACGCGAGCATCGTTGTTACCGAATTTAGGGTAGTCGCCTTCGATTTCGAAGTCGATTGCTACGCCATCTTCGTCACGAACTGGTTTAACTTTCGCGAATTTGATTGCAGATAGAGAGTCAGCTGCAACAGATAGACCAGCGATACCACAAGCCATAGTACGACGAACGTCACGGTCATGTAGAGCCATTAGTGCAGCTTCGTAGCTGTACTTGTCGTGCATGAAGTGGATGCTGTTTAGTGCAGTCACGTACTGCTTAGCTAGCCAATCCATGAAGTGGTCTAGTTTGCCCCATACATCGTCGAAGTCTAGAACTTCGTCAGTGATCTTAGGCATTTGAGGACCAACTTGGATCTTCAGTTTCTCATCCACACCGCCGTTGATAACGTACAGAAGAGTCTTAGCTAGGTTAGCGCGAGCGCCGAAGAACTGCATGTGTTTACCAATGATCATTGGAGATACACAACATGCGATTGCATAGTCATCAGACTCGAAGTCTGGACGCATTAGGTCATCGTTCTCGTACTGGATTGATGAAGTATCGATAGATACTTTCGCACAGAACTTCTTGAAGCCTTCAGGTAGTTGCTCAGACCAAAGAACAGTGATGTTTGGCTCTGGAGAAGGACCCATTGTGTATAGAGAGTTTAGGAAACGGAAGTTTGAACGCGTAACTAGCGTACGACCGTCAAGACCCATACCACCCATAGATTCTGTTGCCCAGATTGGGTCGCCAGAGAATAGATCATCGTACTCAGGAGTACGTAGGAAACGAACCATACGTAGTTTCATTACGAAGTGGTCGATCATTTCCTGTGCGTCAACTTCAGTGATCTTACCTTCAGCGATATCACGCTCGATGTAGATATCTAGGAAAGTAGAAGTACGACCTAGAGACATAGCTGCGCCGTTTTGAGATTTAACAGCTGCTAGGTAACCGAAGTAAGTCCATTGGATTGCTTCTTGTGCAGTTTCAGCTGGACGAGAGATGTCACAGCCGTATTTCTCAGCCATAACTTTCATTTGGCCAAGTGCACGGTGCTGCTCAGCGATCTCTTCGCGAAGCTGCATAGTCATTTGTAGATCTTCACCGTTCTCAAAACGCTCTTGTAGAGACTTGAATTGAGCTAGCTTGTCTTTCATTAGACGGTCGATACCGTATAGAGCAACACGACGGTAGTCACCGATGATACGACCACGGCCGTAAGCATCTGGAAGACCAGTTAGAACGCCTGATTTACGACATGCTAGGATATCTGGAGTGTAGATATCGAATACGCCAGCGTTGTGCGTTTTACGGTATTCTGTGAAGATTTTCTTAACTTGTGGATCAAGCTCGCGATCGTAAGCTTTGCAAGAACCTTCAACCATACGGATACCACCGTTAGGGATGATTGCACGCTTAAGAGGAGCTTCAGTTTGTAGACCTACGATAGTTTCTAGGTCTTTTTCGATGTAGCCTGCATCGTGAGCAGTGATGGTAGAGATAACTGAAGTATCGAAATCAACAGGAGCGTGAGTCGCGTTCTCTTGTTTGATACCTTCCATTACCTTAGCCCAAAGCTTGTTAGTCGCTTCAGTACCTTCAGAAACTAGGAAAGATTCGTCGCCTTCGTACGGAGTGTAGTTCTTCTGAATGAAATCACGAACGTTTACTTCGTTTTGCCAGTCGCCTGCAGCAAAACCTTCCCAAGCTTTAGCAAATTGCTCTGCCATGACATACCTACCTTTGTAGTAGAAAAAAATACGTACTGGTTCGCCGTTGAGCCAGCTATCTCCACTTTCAAATGGAGAACAGTACACTCTTAATGAATAACAATATTTATAGTCTTAAATAAGAAAGTTTGGTTCATAAAACTATAAATATTGTCACTGCTAACAATGTGGGTTCTTCCCAACCACAATTCAAGGCTACACTAAAAAAATTTTGCAAACCTTAAACTAAATCAATAAATACTAAAAAAACTCAATAAAAATTGGGTAGCGACAAGCGCTACCCACACAATTTTTGAACGAATGTCATTATAGCCAAGCTTTAATGCCATATTGTCCTTCTAGCATACCTACTGCAAGCATAGCGACTAAACAGATAACAAGTACACCTACAGGGATCACAATCTTGTCTACAAATGATAGGCGAGATGCACGCTCTTTATCACCAATTAGACCGTTGTTGTCTAGAAGCATCGTTAGTGCCCAAGCTAGAACTGGGTTAACAACTGCTGAACCAAAGATACAGATACCTGCTGCTTGAGAATCTTTCGAGTCTTTCACCATTTGCATACCCGCTTCAAGTAGAGGTAGAGATACACCTACAAGAAGAGCAACACGCATTACTGGTGGCCATACCGCGATGTCCATTGGGAAACCAAGGATTGCGATGATCATTACTAGAAGACCTAGAAGGATAGCACCACCAGGGATAGGGCGCTTCGCGATCGCTGCTGGGATCATGTACGTACCCCAAGATGAAGTGATGTTACCACCACCCACTGCAGTACCTACCATCTGACGGATAGAACACATAGTCATTGTGTCATCAACGTCCATTAGTACTTTTTCAGTCTTTCTAGGGTAGTTCAGTTCTTGGAAGATACGGTGACCAAGGAAGTCAGGAGACCACATCGCTACTGCTAGGATTGCAAACGGTAGTGATGCGATGAAGTGTTCCATGTTAGGAAGACCTAGCATCCAACCTTCTTCTGTGCTGCCCCACCAGTAAACTGGGTTTAGGTTCGGAAGACCTGTTTCAGTTACGAATTTAATATCGAAACCAGCACCTAGTACAAGCGCGATTGCAAGGCCTGTGAAAGCACATACTGGAATTGCTAGCCAACGCTTGTTCACTTTTGCAAGGAACGCATATAGCGCGATAGTCACTGCAAGTACGATAAGACCAACGTAACCCATGCTGCCCGCTTCAACAGTAGAAGGTTGTAGACCAACCGCCCATTCTTGAATCGAAGTAATTTGGCTCATGGTACCTGTTAAGCCCAAGAAGATAAGCAAGCCGCCGGCTGTACCTTCTGAGGTGAGGTTCACCAGTTTGGAGCCGCCTTTCAAGGCACTTAGTAGAAGGCCGAATACACCGATTAGAATTGCCAATGCAAGAGGGTGGGCACCAGCTAGAGCGATGGTACCAATAAGAGGGATCATTGGACCGTGGTTACCTGCAAGGTTGGCTTTAGGGTTAACAAAACCAGAAGCAAGTACACAGAAAAGGAGTGCAGGGATAAGCATTTCTACACGAGCAACTTCGATAGCAAAATCTTTGCCTAAGTTAACGTGGTCCCATGCAGCAGTAAGACCTTCAGCCCAAGACATCATTACCGCAGAGTACATTGCGATAATACCGATAGTACCAGCAAGTGCTGGAACAAGGTCTTCAAGCTCAAAGCGGAAGTCACGACCTGGTAAGTTCAAACCATAGCGACGTGGCTTCATGATTTGTAGTTCGTGGTCTAGGTAGTCTGAACGGCTTGCGAACTCAGATGATGGACGGTGAAGCTCGCGGTAGCTTTTAGTCTCGATATCCGAATCAGAGTGCGCTTTATTCACTGCGTCTGACATAGATTCCTCATATATTTAAAAGTTATGAATTCTAAATTGAATTGTGTTTTTCCGCTTCCTGCGGCACTTCCTATGCTAGCTATTATTAGATTTTGTTGCACGAACAACTCGTGCCTAAGCATAGCTAATAACTTGTTGTGTTGAGGCACAAAAAATTCCTCATCATTGGGGCGGAGTCTAGCAAGATAGCCCTTTGGGGTGATTGATTTAGATCACTTTAAGAATAGATGTGAAAGAAAACTACAGAAAGTGTCTGGCATGCGAACAACATGGTTATTTCTTGTGTAATTCGATTACACAAGTTGCATAAAATTAGACTTTGTTTTGCAGAAATAGTGCTCAATAATATTTATTGATGTCATTCATAGGTTGTATAAAAAGCTGGCTTCATTCTTGCTTAGTACCGAGCAGAGACGATTTTTTGGCTAATCATTGCCGCTCAGTTTAGGAAGAAGACATGAAACAGCTTAAAGTACTGCCGCTAGTGGCAATTATTTCGGGATTAATGGTCGGTTGTGGCGGCGGCGGCGGCGGCGGTGGCGGTGCACCTCAAACCCCTTTTAACTTCACATTTGTTGCAGGAAAGACGCAGGCACTGGCAAGCAACGGTTCATGTACGATTTATGATCGTTTTGACGTGAATAATGAAGAGCAAGTGTTGAACTACCATCGTCTAGGTGGCGTTCTTGATACTCAACTAACGGCTTACTACTCAGATGCGTCAGGAAACCGTGAAGGTGACTTAGTAACAGCGAACAACGATAAACTGACTATCATTCTACAGTCGATTCCTGATGGCGGCAGCGTGACGGTGCAAGAAGTGAATGGCACTATCATTAATGCCATCACATTCTCAAAAGATTTGTTGGAAGCCGACTCTTCGCTACGAAATGTATACCTTTCAGCCGATGCTAATGTGAGTAATACTACCTGTCTAACAGGAAACAACGACTCGATCGTTAATAAAACAAACCTCGATTACAAAGCGGCAGAAGATGCCGTAGGTAACCCATATTCAACGTTCTACTTTGATTCTCAGCTAGAGACGGTAACGGCAAACGAATCACGCTTTACTAAAGGCGAAGTGTTGCCAGCAGTGAGCACTGAAATAACAATGGTTGCTCAGTACCGAACAGATGCTCGTTCTTCTCTATACCAATATGGTTTTGAGGATTGGGCGGACGATCGCATGGTATTTGCTGGTACACCTTCTACTCCAATGGTGAGTTCTTCTGGTATCAATTTTTCTACTATTGATATTGATACGATTTATAAAAACTTTGCTTATCGTCTAGCTGAAGTGCCTAAGACGAGTGCTTTTTATCACCCTGATGCTTTAAAAGGTGATGTGTGGACATTCAGTGTTGATGGCACAATCTCAACTCCGGGATGGGAAGCAGCATATACGGACAAAGTTTCTGACAACTTTAGTATCGTAGTTGATGATGCTTCACTGTTTGCTGTAAACAACACTCAGAATACAAAACCAGGTGTGTCAAATAGCGTTGTTGATCTATCAGATAGTATCGGTCTGGGTAACGAAAACGGACTGCAGCGCGTAAGCTACCAAGAAGGTACAACTGTAGGGTCTACGCCATATGTGGTAAGGCACTCTGTTTACTCACTGATTGAACGTAGTATTGTTGTACCAGATTTGGATTACTCAAGTGTACCTGCTGGTGCTGAAGATGATCTTGTGATCTCTAATAGCTCTCAGATCACACAAAGCTATGTTTTCACCGAAGACGAAGGTGATGTACAAGCAGCAGACTTCTTAACAGCTTTTGCTAACGGTAATGGTACAGACACTAAAGAAGATGTGCTTGGTATTGTTATGAATGAGAAACAAGTTCGTGATATGGCAAACCGAGTTGCACAAACTAAAACTCTGCTTTTAGAGAGAACTAATTAACAGTTTTGTATCTTATTTAGCCCCTCGCTTGAGGGGCTTTTTTATGTCAATTATTCAACAATAAAAGAATATAACGCTAAATATTGCATATTCATTTGATTGTTGTATCTATCTATTCGAATTATTTAGGTTAATAATTTGTTGCAACTTCTCTAGGGTGGTGATAGTTTGTTCCAATTCAAAGAGGGCGGAGTCCCTTATTGCAGTGATTAAAACACAGGGAGTAAGGCGCAATGAATGACGTACCAGCGCTAGATATCAAAGACCTGCACAAAACATTTGGACAGAATGAAGTTCTTAAAGGCATTTCACTTGCCGCTCATAAAGGAGATGTTATCTCCATCATTGGCTCTTCCGGTTCTGGTAAGAGTACCTTCCTAAGATGTATTAACCTTCTTGAAACCCCAACTGCCGGCGAAATTTGGGTAAACGGCGAGCTTATCCAAATGAAAAATAACCGAGCTGGGGAATCCGTTCCTGCCAACGAAAAGCAAGTACAGCGTATTCGCTCTCGTTTAGCCATGGTATTTCAAGGTTTTAACCTTTGGTCACATCTAACCGTTCTAGAAAACGTGATCGAAGCACCGGTTCATGTTCTTGGCGTGCCGAAAGTACAAGCGATTGAAAACGCAGAGCTGCTTTTGAAAAAAGTTGGGCTATATGAGCGCAAAGATTACTACCCAGGGCATCTTTCTGGAGGTCAGCAACAACGTGCCGCTATTGCTCGTGCTCTTGCAGTAGACCCTGAAGTGATGTTGTTCGATGAGCCAACCTCCGCACTCGATCCTGAGCTAGTTGGTGAAGTTTTGGGGGTAATGCGGGACTTGGCAGATGAAGGTCGAACCATGTTGGTTGTGACGCATGAAATGGCTTTTGCGCGTGACGTATCTAACCATGTGATGTTTTTGCATCAAGGGTTAGTGGAAGAACAAGGAGATCCAGCTAAGCTATTTACAAACCCAGATTCGGAACGATTACAGCAATTTATCTCATCAATCTACTAATATTTCTTGGGTGGCAGTCTTTTGCCACCTATTAAGCACAACAATCAAAACCAAATAAAAGCAATCACAGGAGTATGGAAATGAAAAAGTGGTTATTAGCAGCAACGCTTGCTGCGACGGCAGTGTCTGGTATGGTTCAAGCGAAAGAATGGAAAACCGTTCGCTTTGGTATTGAGGGCGCTTACCCTCCGTTTAGCTGGACAGAAACCGATGGCTCAATCAAAGGCTTTGACGTAGACATGGCAAATGCACTTTGTGAAGAGATGCAAGTGAAGTGTCAGATCGTTGCTCAGGATTGGGATGGCATCATTCCTTCTCTACTTGCCCGTAAATACGATGCGATCATCGCGGCAATGTCGATCACTGAAGAACGTAAAAAGAAAGTCGACTTCACTGGTAAGTACGCTCAAATTCCAAACAAATTCATCGCTAAGAAAGGCGCAGGTTTAGATTTTGATAATCTTAAAGATGTAAAAGTTGGTGTTCAACGTGCGACGACACACGACAAGTACTTGACGGATAACTACGGTGACGATGTCGAAATCGTTCGCTACGGTTCATTCGACGAAGCGTATCTAGATCTTGCTAACGGTCGTATCGCTGCTGTATTGGGTGATGCGTCGGCACTAGAAGAAGGCGTACTCAACAAAGCCGGCGGTGAAGCGTATGAGTTTGTTGGTCCTTCTTTAACTGACCCTAAATGGTTTGGTGAAGGCATGGGGATTGCCGTTCGTAAACAAGATAAAGATTTGACGAAGAAGCTAGACGCAGCGATTAACGCGCTACGTGAAAAAGGTGTTTACCAAGAAATCGCGGGTAAATACTTCAACTACGATGTTTACGGCGACTAAGCCGTAGCTAAGCGACCGTTAGCTTGTTCCTAGAAGTCGCTAACGGTCGATTTTTGAGTTTTAGGGATTAGGAACTCACCTATGCTGGATCTACAAGGATATGAAGCCTCGATTTTAAAAGGGGCGCTAGTAACCATCGAAGTCGCCGTACTTTCTCTGATTTTAGCCGTTGTTCTTGGCATGCTTGGCGCCTTGGCAAAGCTTGCTCCTTACAAGTGGGCGAGAGCAATCGCGACGTTATACACCACCATCATTCGCGGTATCCCAGATTTGGTTCTGATGATGTTGATCTTCTTTGGTGGTCAAATTCTATTAAACAACAGCCTTTACTCTATCAATGAGACGCTCAATGAATGGTTTACCTCAAGTAACCCTGATCATGAGTGGACGTCTTACTTGCCAGATTACATTGATGTCAGCCCGTTTATTGCCGGTGTATTGACCATTGGCTTTATCTTTGGCGCTTATATGGCGGAGACATTCCGCGGAGCAATCATGGCGGTAGACAAAGGCGAGTTGGAGGCGGCAAAAGCTTATGGCATGAGCCCCGTAATGTCTTTTCGAAGAATCCTCTTACCACAAATGATTCGTCATGCCTTACCCGGCTTTGGTAACAACTGGTTAGTGTTGCTCAAGACGACGGCTTTAGTTTCCATCATCGGTTTGGAAGACATGGTTCGTATGAGCTCATTAGCAGCAGGTACAACCAAAATGCCGTTCACCTTCTATATGGCCGTCGCGATCATCTTTTTGTTCTTTACCAGCGTTTCGACCGGTTTGCTTAAGCTGGTGGAACGTAAATTCAGTATTCACGCGAGGTAAGCCATGGATTTTTCATTGATAATTGAAAGTTTCCCGGTCTACCTAGATGGATTGTGGACGACAGTATGGTTAGTTGCTTTAGCGCTTGTGATTGGTCTATGTGTATCAATTCCATTAGCTATCGCACGTAACAGCACGAATTACGCGCTAAGTTTGCCGTCATGGGCGTTTATTTACTTTTTCCGCGGGACGCCATTGCTGGTGCAGCTTTATCTCATTTACTACGGTATGGACCAATTCTTCCCAGTGAAAGACACGCTTTGGGAGCATGCTTGGTTCTGTGCCTTGGTGGCTTTTGTTCTTAACACTTCGGCTTACACGGCGGAAATCATTCGTGGTGCGATCAATGGTTTGCCAAAGGGCGAAGTAGAAGCCGCAAAAGCATACGGCATGAGCAAGTTTATGACTTACCGTCGTATCATCTTGCCAAGTGCGCTTCGCAGAGCGTTACCTGCTTATTCGAACGAAGTCATCTTTATGCTTCACGGCAGTGCGGTTGCAGGTATCATCACCATCATGGACCTAACTGGTGCCGCACGATTGGTGAACTCAAGATACTACGCTCCGTTTGAGTCCTTCTTGACGGCCGGCCTGTTCTATATGGCGTTGACGTTTATTATTCTTTGGTGCTTTAAAATTGCCGAGAAACGTTTCTTAGCGTACCTAAGACCATTGAGCTAGTACATGCCTATTGTTCGGATACGTAAAAGAAAGAGCGCCAATTGGCGCTCTTTTTGGGAAAGAGATTCAACTATTTGAAAGTAGACCAAATAGGGGCGTGATCTGACGGTTTTTCGATCCCACGTAGTTCGTAATCAATGTCTGATTCGATACATTTCTTTGCTAACGATGGCGTTGCTAAAATCACATCAATACGAAGGCCACGGTTGTCATCGAAGCCGCGAGAGCGGTAATCAAACCACGAGAAACGATCGTCGACTTTTGGGTGCAAGTTACGGAAAGTATCTTCGAAGCCCCAATCTAGAAGTGTTTGCAACCATTCGCGCTCTTCTGGTTGGAATGAACATTTGCCTGTTTTCAACCAGCGTTTACGGTTTGGTTCGCCAATGCCGATATCTGCGTCAATTGGACTGATGTTAATGTCGCCCATGACAATCAATTGTTCATCGTTAGAGTGGTGATCGTTCAGATAAGTCATCAAATCTTTGTAGAACTGACGTTTGTATGGGTACTTGGTTTCGTGAGCAATGTTGTCACCTTGAGGGAAGTAACCATTTAGAACCGTTACCTTCTCTCCGTTCTCATCTTCAAACGTCGCCATAATCATGCGCTTTTGATGTTCTTCATTGTCGGTTGGGAAACCTTTTTGAACGCTGATTGGCTCTTGTTTACATAGCATAGCCACGCCGTAGTGCGCTTTCTGGCCGTGAAAGTAAACTTTGTAACCCATCGCTTCGACATCTTCGATTGGAAAAGCTTCGTCGTGTACTTTGATTTCTTGAAGGCCAATAACGTCTGGCTGGTGCTTGTCGATAAGCGCTTGTAGTTGATGCAGACGCGCACGAAGTCCATTGATGTTAAAGCTAATTACTTTCATTTTTTATCCTTCTGAGAGGGCGTGTTTGAGCATGATGTTACCATCGCAAAGGCGAGCTGAAAACGGTTCTCATGTAATCAAATTGAGTTTAAGGAATTGTTAAATATGTAATTGCTATTGTGCCTGCGTATGGTTTAATGAGTCTCAAAAATGAGTTTGCTTGAATAAGGATGTTGTATGCGAACCCTATCTGTGCAGTGGAAAATCACGTTACTTTCCGGACTTTGCCTGCTTGTTACTTCTTTATCTTTAATTGGCTTTTCAGTTTACAACGCGCTCAGCAACCAAAAATTGTTGCAACAAGAGAGTAGTGCGTCTGTTGTTGAAAAGTCGGAACAACTTTTACAAACCCGTGCGCTATTAAATGCGACGGAAGTATCTGAGTACCTAAACGAAGCGACATATAGAGCCGAAATGTTGGCTGCGAACGCGTTATTCTTCAAATCTAACTCAGAGGAGAATTTTGGTGCGAGTGAAGATCTTCGGTCTGCTTTGAATGAAATGATTCGACAGGCAGTTTTGCGTTTTGATGCGATACAAGCTGCGTATTTGGTGTTTAATCCGGACATGCTAGATAGTGAAGACTCAAACTACAAAAGTGCCGATTATGTAGGTTCTAATGAAGCGGGTCGATTTGCAACTTATTGGTCAAAGGCAAACAACGGCGAAAATGTACTCGCCAAGACACTCAGTGAGAAAGTGCTGAATCAGAACGAGAACGCTGAACGTTTTTATTGTCCTATTTCTTCTGGCCAAACGTGTATTGCCTCACCTAGATTGAACAGTAATGACACTGGCAGTTTCCTCACGACTTCCATTTCTATTCCTTTAATTGTGGAAAGCGTTCCTATCGGCTTTTTAGGGATCGAACTTCGTTTGGATCAGTTGGCGAAGATTGCGACCAATTCTGACCAAAGTTTGTTTGCAGGAGCCGGAAATGTATCAATGATCAGCCTTGATGGCACATTACTCGCGTCGGATGATTCAGCGAATACCATTGGTCAATCTTTTGTTAGTTCAAACCTGTCCAACGATAAGCTAACCGATTTCTTGTTTGGGGGAGAAGCGGCAGTGGAATGGAACGCTTCAGGTGACTGGATGACGGTTTTCTCTCCTATTCAAGTTGCCAACCAGACTTGGGGGGTGATCTTTGAAATGCCGCGTTCCGCCGTATTGGCTGATGCAGACATGCTAGATACCTTGATCACGACGAACATGGAAGAGGGCATCATCATCGAGGTTAGTGTCGGTGTTGTTCTAGTGCTAATTGGGTTAGCCACGACAGCGTTATTGGCAAAAACCATTGTAAGGCCAATTCGAGAGGTCGTACTTCGCTTGGAAGACATTGCAACGGGAGAAGGGGATCTAACCCAACGTTTGGATGTGAAATCACAGGATGAAATTGGCCAGTTATCAAACGCATTTAACCAATTTTTAGCGCGATTACAGAGCACGATAAAACAAGTGGTGGACACGTCACGACAAATGGCGGACAAAACCGAACATGCGAAGCTGGTGGTTGCGGCGACAAGAAGCAGTAGTGATGCACAGTTCAAAGAAGTTGATCTCGTTGCCACTGCCGCTGAAGAGATGACGCAAACCGCAGCGCTGGTGGTACAAAATGCGGAGATCGCGGTGAATGCAGCTTCAGCAGCGAGCAAGTCAGCCGAGAAAGGGCAGCAAGTAATTCAAGCTTCTGAGCAACAAATGCAAGCGCTTCTTTCTACCATGATGAAAGCGGTTCCTGTGGTGGAAGAGTTGGCAAATAACAATGCGAGCATTACAGAAATTCTGACGGTCATTGAGGGCATCTCTGAGCAAACTAATTTATTAGCGCTTAATGCTGCTATCGAAGCCGCAAGAGCAGGTGAACAAGGTCGTGGTTTTGCTGTGGTTGCGGATGAGGTTCGAAATTTAGCAAGTCGAACTCAAAGCTCTGTAGGAGAAATACGGGATGTGATCGCTAGTGTACAAACTGGCACACAGGCGGTAGTGGGAGCTATTACAGAAGGTAACCAAAAAGCACAATCTTCAGCTGAACAAGTCAATATGGCAGTAGAAGAGTTGCAAAGTATTTTTGAGTCTATTGCTGCGATCAATGACATGAACAGTCAGATCGTCAGAGCGGCCGAAGAGCAGCAATCGGTATCAAACGAAGTGAATCAAAGCGTGGCGAATATCCGAGACCTTAGCAGCGAGATCCTCAACCAAGCTCAATCATCAGAGAGTGCTGGTTCAGAAATGGAATTGTTATCTGACCAACAACAAGCGTTGATGGCGCAGTTCAAAGTCTAATGACTTTTAAGTCACTCTTGTCCGCGTAATACAAAAGGGAGCATTGATGCTCCCCTTTATTGTGTTTAAGTGTTTGTTTCCCGATAGCGCTTTAATCAGCTTTGAGCTTATTTTCCAGATCGCTTTGCACAATCTTAATCGCTTTCAACGCGGTTTCTGGATCGATCTCATTGGTTTCTAGTAAGTAAATCAAATCCACAGCAAGTTTGATCTCTGCTGGTGCGTCATCTAAAGGAGAGTTTTGCTGTTCTGACATTACTGGTTCTTTTCCCTATGAGTAATTTGGTTTTCTAACTTCAGCAAAGCGGCTTCACAACGTTCTAGTCGTTGCTCTGTTGCCAACAGTACTTTTTGCGCTTCTGCGCGCGCAAAGCTCGGAGCCATTTCGACCGCTCTTTGCTTCTCTAATACCATTTCGCGTAGGCGGCGCGCCCATTCTTGGTGCTGCGCCAACTCTTGATACATTACGTTGATCGGCTTTCTAAAGTGGCTACTGTGCTTGATTTCACCCTTGCGGATCTTTGTAGTGGATATCTCTCGTTGAATTGCTGTGATTTGTGCCACTAGCCTTTCAGTTAAATACTCTGCACGTAAAGCGGTAAGTTTGCCTTCGTTTTGCTCACGTATGATTGCATCAAGTGTGGCTTTGGCTTCTTTTACACATGGCGTCAGTAAACGTGAGCGACAGTGAAATAAACGTTCATCAAATAGGTGAACATGATGTTCACCACGTTGACGATCAAGCATCGCGGCTTGTTTCGACATCTGCTCTAAGTTTTCAGAAAGTTGCTTAATGTTCATGTTAATCCCACAAACCACGCATCATAAGCAAGCTTAATTGCTAGCACGCTCACGACCGTTACAAACACAGGGCGAATAAATTTAGAGCCAAATCGAATCGCAGAATGGGCACCGACAAAGGCTCCTGCCATTAAACAAACCCCCATGGTTAAGCCTAGCACCCAGTTGATATGACCTAAAACAGCAAAAGTGATAAGAGAAGTGAAGTTGCTGGTGAAGTTCATGGCTTTCGCTAAGCCCGACGCCAATAAGATGTTGAGTCGATAAAGAGCCATCGAGCTTACTGTCCAAAACGCCCCTGTCCCGGGGCCTGCCAGCCCATCATAGAAGCCGATGGTAAAACCTTGCATGTATTGCTTTTTGTTGAGCATTGGACAGGGTTCAGGGGTAGGGCTCTGATGCGTTGACTGAGGCGTTTTGTGGAACACTGTGTACATTGCAGCAGCAAGAATAATCAGAGGTAATACTTTTTCTAGCCACTGTGTGCTGATGGCATCGACAAACAATGTTCCTAGTGTTGCACCAATTAGGGTTGCAACAAATGCTCTCCCCCAACATTGAGGTTTAAATAGGCGCTTTTTGTAGTAGGTAAATGCCGCAGTAGAAGACGCAAAAGAGGCTGCAAGCTTATTTGTGCCCAATGCAATATGCGGTGGAAGCCCTAACGACAGCAGTGCAGGCACGGTTAGCATACCGCCACCGCCGGCTACGGCATCAATGAATCCAGCAACAAAAGCGACTAGCGCCAACACCAACAGCATGGTTGGCTCAATCATTTCCATAAATAGTTATTCTTCTAATATTCGATCTTGCGTTTAAACGGAGGAAGCGAATCAATTAATGATTGCCCGTAGCGTTTTGTTACCAAACGTCTATCAAGGATGGTCACTCTACCAGAATCCCGCTCTTTGCGCAGTAAACGACCGACACTTTGAATGAGCTTTTTGCTCGCATCTGGCACAGTAATTTGCATAAACGGATTGCCACCTTTTTTCTCAATGTATTCTGAATGCGCTTGCTCTACTGGAGAGGTAGGCACACCAAATGGAATCTTGGTGATGACAAGGTTTTCTAGCAGCTCTCCCGGCAAATCAAGGCCTTCAGAGAAACTTCCTGTACCAAAAAGAACGCTGGTTTTTTGTTGATCTACGAGCTTTTTATGTTTTTTTAGAATTTCTGCGCGTGAACTTTCGCCTTGTACCTGCAGTGCCCAACCTCGTTTGATGAAATCTGAGCTTAATGCATCCGCCACTTGGTTCATTTGCCAATAAGAGGAGAATAATACCAAGTTCGCTTTGTTGTCTTCTAAATACTTAGGCAAAATTTCAATAAGATATTCGGTAAACTGCGGCGCTTGGGGTTCGTACTTCATCGCAGGGATTAAAAGCTCTGCTTGATTCTGATAGTCAAATGGAGAAGCCAAAGCCAAAAATTGAGTGCCAGACTCCGGTTTTGCATCAACCCCAACTTGGTGGCAGAAGTAGGTGAACGAGTTTAGCGCGCGCATCGTCGCAGAAACTAACACCGCTCCAATGCATCGGCTCCAGATCTGTTGGTCGAGTTGCCACCCAATTTCTAGCGGTGAAACACTGACAATGTAATCGCCTTCTCGATCTGGGTGTTTCTCTAACCATCGAGCTAAAGGTGCACCTTTGTCACGAGTAGGCTCTGCCATTAGGTTCCATACTTGTGCTAGGTTTTCCAAGCGCTGAATGTAAAAGCCTAATTCAGCTAAAGCAGGTTCCGCTAATCTTGACGATAATTCACCATCTTTAACGCGTTCAGCAATCAAATCGGCGATCTTAGCCACACTTTGATTCGCTTTCTTACTCAGTTGTTTTAGATCTTTAGACTGGTTTTCTAACCAAGTTGGCAGTTCGCCATGTTCAAAACGATAAACGTTCTCTTCAAACTGCGCAGGGTCAAACTGCTTGGTTAATTGGTTTAACGCAGGGATCAGTTCCTGTACCGACTCTTGTAGATCATTACGGAATCGGCCAACACGTTTTTCATCGGTTAATGAAGAAAACTTAGTAATGGATTGGTTGAGCTTTTCTAGCCATGCCGCCGCCCCTTTCAAGCTTGCTGAAGCAGAAGCATGGTCTCGTGCAACATGAGGCAGGTGATGAGCTTCATCAAATACGTAAATCGTGTTTTCAGGTTCTGGGAGAATGACTCCGCCACCTAAATCGGCATCCGCCATAACCAATGAGTGATTCGCAATGATGACATCATTTTTATCTAGCTCTGCACGGGCTTTTTGGAAAGGGCAGTTGCGGTGAGCGGGCAAGCTATTGTTACAGCTGTGCTTATCGCTGACTATCAATTGCCAAATGTGGTCATCGATCGGTTTTGGCCATGAGTCTCTGTCTCCATCCCATTTACCTTGAGCAAGAGAGCGGTACATGGTTTCCAGAAGCTCGATGTCTTTCTTCTTTGGTTTAGTCTCGAACATGGCAAGTTGGCCACCATCAACGCCGCTCGCTGTTGCAAGTTTCTCTGCGCAGCAGTAGCGCTGACGACCTTTTGCCAGAATAAAAGAAAACTCTCGATCCGTAATTCGGCGGAAAAGAGGGAGGTCTTTATTCACTAACTGTTCTTGCAATGCCACGGTGGCTGTTGAAATCACCACTTTGCGATTGTTGTAAACCGCCACAGGAATCGCGGCCATCAGATAAGAAAGTGATTTACCGATGCCAGTACCTGCTTCGGCAACCAGCATACGATTTGATTTGTGGTATTGCCCGCATAGCGTTTTAGCGATCTCGGCGACGAGGTAGTTTTGTGCTCGTCTCGGAACAAAGTTATCCAGTTGAGCTTGCAAGTTTTGATAACTGGTTCGAATCGATTTTTGGATGTTACTGGTTAGCATACGGGCCTCAAATGCGTTGGTGGCGCATAGTAGCACACATCACTGGTTCTACAGTAGTTCACAAAACGGAATGCTTTTGTGCGGAATGTAGATCTTGTTCACAAAAAAATATTGAACCTAAACTAAATGAAAATAATTTCATTAGGTGAAAAATATAAAACTTCAAAAATGCAACCTGAGTAGTTTTTTATTCTAATCAACTTCTATTTTAATTAATTGAATGGTGTTTTCTATTTGTTATTAATGAATCACTAAATTACGAAAAATCAAGTTGCTAGTTTAGAACTTCATCGAATAATTTAAATATAAAATCTCAAGTGTATGTATTTAAAGGGTATTTTTATTTTTTGATGTTGTGGTTTAGAAAATTTGACAGGCAGAATAATCTTTTGCACTCTAGTGCCCAGATTTTGCAGACCAATCATTGTTACGTTTCGATAACAAGCGGTTTCAAAAATATAAAAAAAGGGAATCGGACAAGGATATCCCGAACTAAGAAAAGGCAGTGGATTAATTATGAAAAAGACTCTATTAGCACTAGCAGTTGCTGCAACAGCAACTACTGTGAATGCAGCTGAAGTATTCAAATCTGACGAAGGTTCTGTAGATTTCTACGGTCAGCTACGTCCAACTCTTCTATTCCTAGACAGCACAGACCACACTGCAGAGCTAAACACTAGCTCTTCTCGTATGGGTGTAAACGGTGTTTACGTTGTAAACGATAGCCTAAAAGTTCTAGGTGAAGTTGAAATCGGTGTAGCTCTAGGTGATAACTACGGCGCTGGTGCTGATTCAAGTGAGCGTACTGACGACACTGTATTCGTTCGTCGCCACATCTTCGGTTTCGACATGGGCGAAATGGGTACTATCCGCTTCGGTAAAGAAGGTACTTTCGCTGATGACGTTTACGGTGCGGATTACTCTTACTTCTTCGGTGGTACTGCTCTTCTTTACGGACACGAGTGGAACAACGACTCTCAAATTAAATACGCATTCGAAAACGACGCATTCTGGCTAAAAGCGGGTTACGCTCTAGGTGAGAAAGGTAAAAACGAAGAAATTCTTGAAGTTTTCGTAGGTAAGTCTTTTGGCGACTTATCTGTACACGCTGGTGTTCTTAGCTCTAAAAACGACATCGCAATTACTACTGAAAAAGATCTAGTAATCGACGGCAAGCCTTCTAAAGTAACTCACGTAGAGAAGTCTGATAGCGAAAACCTATCTTTCGAAGTAACTGGTGAGTACGCACTAGGTGAGCACACTCTTGGCGCAACTTACTACTACAACGAAGATGACAACAAGCTATCTAACGAAACTGTTGATTCTCACGGTATCTCTCTAGCTGGTATGTTCGCAGTAGCTCCTAAGACAACTCTTTACTCTGGTTACGAGCTAGTAATGTCTTCTTCTGATAAAGCTGGTACTGTAGATGGTGATGATTCTCGCTTCTACGCTGGTGTTGAGTACAAGTTCTCTAAATGGGCTCGCGTATTCGCTGAAGGTGCATACGTATTTGAAGAGACTTCAACTGACAACGTGAAGACAGACAGCAAGACTGACTTCGGTGTTGGTGCACGTTTCTACTGGTAATCAAAACCCAGTTTGATATTGTAAGACCCAGCTATATGCTGGGTCTTTTACTATTGGAGATAAGGATTTAATTTCTATGCAGTTATCATTAAAAGTGGCAATCACACTTTCTGTTCTAGCCAGTACAAACTTATATGCTGCAACGACCTTGGTGGTTCCTGAAGACGTAAAACTACTTGCGGTAAATATGGAGAAGCCAAAGTTGGAGGGTGGTTTGTTTTCGGATGAGAAAACAATAGAGATTCCTGACGGTACCAACCAAATTGTCTTCAAATACCAACCAGAATTTGAAATTGGCGATGATATCAAAGGGGTTTATGGCGACGCTATTATTGCTAAGTTCGATGTGAATAATGAAGAACTAAGATTCGAGCTGCCAGAATTCAAAACTTACCGCCAAGCACAAACAAACATTTCTCCTCTAGAGTGGCAATTGCTTGATTCTAAAGGTCAGCCTATCGATCTTGTTGAAGACGTTCTTGATTCCGATGGCGTTCAAATTGGTCGTAACTATCCTCAGGAAGCTCGTAACTATAATATTGCTGGTGGGGTAGCAGGAGTTGCTGTGACAGTTGTGACAGTAAACCAACACAGCCAAGCAGTTACTGGCGTCGAGCCTAAAGTCGTTGCTCCAACTGACGCACAGTCGTCAACAGCACAAGACAGCCAAATAGTTGATCTACTTAAGACGATGTACCAAAAAGCGACACCACAAGAAAAAGAAACCTTTAAAAAGTGGGTTGTTCAACAATAATCGTTATTAGTGGCGACAAAAACTAAAAAAAGCAGGCCTAGGCCTGCTTTTTATATTTTTTGATGTGAGTATCTGTTGATGTTTAAAGGGAGAGTTTGATTTCTCGCCACTCTCCCGGCTTTAAATCGTAAAGTACAATACCGCCCATCGAGTAGCGAACCAAACGCAGTGTTGGGAAGCCGATGTGTGCGGTCATGCGCCTTACCTGACGGTTTCTTCCCTCTGTAATAGTGATTGCCAACCAAGTCGTTGGAATGTTAGCTCGAAAGCGAACTGGTGGGGTTCTATCCCAGATCTCTGGCTCAGCCATCACTTCGACTTTTGCTGGTAATGTCATGCCATCTTTCAACTCAACGCCTTTACGTAGATTCTCTAAGTCTTCTTCAGTCGGAGCGCCATCAACCTGTACCCAGTAAGTCTTCGGTGACTTTGATTGGGGCTGCGTCAACTTTGCCTGCAAGATGCCATCATTTGTTAGTACCATTAGACCTTCGCTGTCTCTATCTAATCGACCTGCTGCGTACACGTCTTTTACTGGGATGTAGTCAGCAAGCGTTTTACGGCCATCGCCATCGGTAAATTGGCTTAACGTGTCATAAGGCTTATTAAAAATGATCACTTTACGATCTTCTGGTGCAATGCGAGGCTTAGTTGGCTTTGAAGATCGAGTAGGGCGACTAGGTCGATTTTTCGCCTGGCCATTTGAAT
This sequence comes from Vibrio sp. B1ASS3, assembly GCF_905175355.1. NCBI lineage: Bacteria > Pseudomonadati > Pseudomonadota > Gammaproteobacteria > Vibrionales > Vibrionaceae > Vibrio > Vibrio sp. B1ASS3. Next base: position 2,753,503 of record NZ_HG992742.1, on the reverse strand, counting down.
GGTTTGGTTTACCGGAGCGTTTAAAATGGCTTGGTTTTGATTGGTTACTACGGCGACCTTTTTCATGACCCGTGCGAGATGACATGTTAACTACCTTGCAAAAATGTAAATGAACTGTGTTTGAAAGTTTTATGTTTTCTTCTAATCGGCTATCATTTGCGCGCCTAAAACTAACAAAAGCGCACAGAATAATAGACTATTTCGTGTTATTTGTTTAATGATATAGCCAAGTTGCTTTTAGTGCGGTGTTTTTGCAAAAGAACCACATGAAAGCAAACTTGGCACAAAGTGCACTCATGGATAGAGAGCCTAAGAGCTCCAAACTATAAAAAAGAGTGCAAACCGCATGTCGCGTTGGTGAGGAGGAATGCACTACTAACGTTAAGCAATGCGTAAATTCAACGAACTCAGTTGCTGAGTTGTTCAGCTTAGTTGAGTAAAAAATAGGGAAATTTCATGCCTACAGAAAAACCTACAATTATCTACACCATCACTGATGAAGCCCCGGCGTTAGCAACCTATTCATTACTACCAATCATTCAATCGTTTACTGCGTCGTCTGGCATTAATGTAGATACACGTGATATTTCGTTAGCGGGTCGAATCATCGCTAACTTCCCAGAGCATTTAAAAGAAGAGCAGCGTATCGGTGACGCGCTAACAGAGTTAGGTGAATTGGCTAAGACGCCTGAAGCAAACATCATCAAGCTTCCTAATATTTCAGCGTCAATCCCGCAGCTAAAAGCAGCAATCAAAGAGCTACAAGCAAAAGGTTACGAGCTACCAAACTACCCTGAAGAGCCAAGCACTTACGAAGAAGAAGCGATCAAAGCGACTTACGACAAAATCAAAGGTAGTGCGGTTAACCCAGTTCTGCGTGAAGGTAACTCAGACCGTCGTGCACCACTTTCAGTGAAGAACTACGCGAAGAAAAACCCACACTCAATGGGCGCGTGGTCGGCAGATTCTCAATCTCATGTTTCAAGCATGACCGACAATGATTTCTTCGGTAGTGAAAAATCGACAACCGTGTCTGGTGCAACCGAGGTTAAAATCGAATTCGCTGCGGCAGATGGTTCAGTGAAAGAGCTTAAAGCGGCATTCCCTCTACAAGACAAAGAAGTGATCGATTGTTCAGTAATGAACAAGAAGGCGCTAGTTGAGTTTTTCGAGCAAGAAATTGCAGAAGCAAAACAGCAAGACGTTCTGCTTTCTCTACATATGAAAGCAACCATGATGAAGGTATCGGACCCAGTTATCTTCGGTCACGCCGTTAAGGTTTACTACAAAGACGTATTTGCGAAATACGGTAAGCTGTTTGAAGAGCTAGGCGTTGACGTAAACAACGGTATCGGTGATGTATATGCGAAGATTGAAGCGCTACCTGCAGAACAAAAAGCAGAAATCGAAGCAGCTATTCTTGCGGTATACGAAACACAGCCAGCACTAGCTATGGTTGATTCTGATCGTGGTATTACTAACCTACATGTACCAAGTGACATCATCGTTGATGCTTCGATGCCGGCAATGCTGCGTGCTTCTGGCCAAATGTGGGGACCTGATGGCAAGCAGAAAGATACCAAAGCAATGATCCCAGATCGCAGCTATGCAGGTATTTACCAAGCGGTTATCGACTTCTGTAAAGAGCATGGTGCATTTGACCCAACAACAATGGGTAGTGTGCCGAACGTGGGTCTGATGGCTCAAAAAGCGGAAGAGTATGGTTCACACGACAAGACGTTCATCCTAGATAAAGCGGGTACTGTGCGTGTTGTAGATGCTTCTGGTGCGGTGCTTCTAGAGCAAGCAGTAGAAGAAGGCGACATCTTCCGTATGTGTCAGGTGAAAGACGCGCCAATCCAAGATTGGGTGAAACTTGCGGTTACTCGTGCTCGTGCGACAGGCGCTCCAGCCGTATTCTGGCTAGATGAAGCTCGTGCTCATGACGCAGAACTGATCAAGAAAGTTAACGCATACTTACCAGAGCATGATACGTCAGGCTTAGAGATTAAGATTCTTGCACCAATCGATGCATGTAAGTTCTCTCTAGAGCGTATTAAAGAAGGTCTAGATACCATTTCAGTAACTGGTAACGTACTTCGTGACTACCTAACTGACCTGTTCCCAATCCTAGAACTTGGTACTTCTGCGAAGATGCTATCTATTGTTCCACTAATGAACGGTGGTGGTCTATTTGAGACAGGTGCAGGTGGTTCAGCACCTAAACACGTTCAACAGGTAGAAAAAGAAAACCACCTGCGTTGGGATTCTTTGGGTGAGTTCCTTGCACTAGCGGCATCGCTTGAGCACCTGAGCACTGTTGCTGGCAACGCAAAAGCACAAGTGCTTGCTGACGCACTTGATAAAGCAACGGGTGAGTTCTTAGACAACAACAAGTCGCCATCACGAAAAGTTGGTGAATTGGATAACCGTGGTAGTCACTACTACCTAGCATCTTACTGGGCAAAAGCGCTAGCAGAGCAAACGGTAGATGCTGACCTAGCGGCTGAGTTTGCACCAGTGGCAAAAGCACTAGCAGAGCAAGAAGAAGCGATCGTTTCTGAGCTGAACTCTGCGCAAGGTGTGAAAGGGGAGCTAGGTGGTTACTACTCACTGGATGATGCGCTAGCGTCTACATTGATGCGACCAAGTGCGACGTTGAACACCATTATTAACAAGTAATATATAGATGGTTCTCGCGCTACTTCAGTGGCGCGAATCTAAAACCGATAAAAACAATAAACCCGCTCTTTGGCGGGTTTATTTTTCTCTTTATAAAAGCAGAACTATGTAGTGCTTCTACAAGAGCAAATGTTTTGTCTTTCCGACAGCGCTCTAGTTATTTGGCTTGGCCTTCTACTGGCACGACGCTACTTGCGTGTGAACCTTTTGGACCTTTTTCAACCTCGTATGAGACTTGTTGGCCTGCTTTCAGTGTACGATAACCGTCCATTTGGATAGTTGAGTAGTGGGCGAAAATATCTCCTTCTTCTTCATCTGAACAGATAAACCCAAATCCTTTGGCATTGTTAAACCACTTTACTGTACCTGTAGCCATGCTTTTACATCCCTCATGCATTTTTTACTGATGTTGTTACTTCACCCAAGCTATACCTTTAACTTGGTCTCATTGTTAGCCGTTACCATTTTCGCGATTGCTAACACACGTCGAGTGAGCATATCCATATTCACCAGAATGTTAGAAAACCAACAAACCCAGAATGAGGATTTATGCATCAACACTTTCCACTGTAGTCAATGAATCTCGACAGTCAATAGTGAAAGTCAACAATCAGAAACATATTTGAAAACAAATCACTTTTGAGATTAACATTTTTGCAAACTGTTTCTGGCGCATGCGATGGCTTTTAGTCAAAAGGACTGCAAGGGTTTGATATCAAGGGAAGGGATACTAACCAAATTGCCTACATTAGAAGATTCTACTAAATGAATAAAAAGTGATGTTTTCGTGATATTTAGCTCTTTTTCCTCTGTAAGTGTGATCTTGGTGGGTTCGATGATTGTAATAACAAGGGGGAAACAGAGCGCATTTAAATTGATAGTTCTAACAGCAAAAAAATCGGTTCTAAGTGATAAAAATCTTTTATTTGCGCGCCTGACAGAGGTGCATTAGTCTCTATGTAAGGAAGCAAAATTTATCTATCAAATTCGAATTAGGTGCCACATCTCACTACACCGCATGGCATGCTTATGGTAGATTGTTTTTATAGGTCGAAAACATCAACCCTTTGATACGATATCTTTGAATTGCCATGAGTAAAAATTTTGAATGGGTGACTCCAGACTCTGATCTTCTGGAGCGCGAAAGTACAAAAGTTCAGCCACCAAAGCTATACAACGTTGTACTCAACAATGATGACTATACACCTATGGATTTCGTCATAGAGGTGCTTGAGCGATTTTTTTCACATGATATTGATAAAGCAACGCAAATCATGCTCAAGATCCACTATGAAGGAAAGGCAATTTGTGGCACTTACAGTGCAGAAATTGCTGAAACAAAAGTAGCGCAAGTGACGATGTACTCAAGGGAAAATGAGCATCCGCTACTATGTACTATGGAGCAAGCGTAATAAGAAGACTTGCTCGAGCAACCAAAGTTGTTCTTTCGGGAGGTACTTATGCTAAATAAAGAACTAGAGTCAAGCCTTAACGGTGCATTCGCTCGTGCACGTGACAAACGCCACGAGTTCATGACTGTCGAACACCTCCTACTTGCATTGTTGGAAAATGATGCAGCTAAGGAAGCCCTTCTAGCCTGCAAAGCGGACCTTGATGCTTTGCGTAACGAACTCGATATTTTTATCGACCAAACAACGCCGCTCATTCCTGAAAGCGATGAGACGCGCGAAACCCAGCCGACATTGAGTTTCCAGCGCGTATTACAACGCGCCGTCTTCCATGTTCAGTCGTCTGGTCGCAGTGAAGTGACTGGGGCAAATGTCCTTGTTGCGATTTTCAGCGAACAAGAATCTCACGCTGCTTACCTACTCAAGAAGAACGATATCTCTCGTTTGGACATCGTTAACTTTATCTCTCACGGTATTACTAAAGCCTCTGGCTCGAATGAGGACTCTTCTTCATCAGACTCTTTCGGCTCAGAAGCGCCAGAAGAAACCAATCCAGAAGAACGTTTGGAAAGCTTTGCAACCAATCTAAACCAAGTTGCGAAAGCGGGTAACATCGACCCACTTATTGGCCGAGACAAAGAACTAGAGCGTACAATCCAAGTACTTTGCCGTCGCCGTAAAAATAACCCATTGCTTGTGGGTGAAGCGGGCGTTGGTAAAACCGCAATCGCTGAGGGACTAGCGTGGAGAATCGTTGAAGGACAAGTGCCTGAAGTGATTCAAAACAGCGTGATTTACTCACTGGATATTGGCTCTCTACTCGCAGGTACCAAATACCGTGGTGACTTCGAGAAGCGTTTCAAATCGGTTCTTAAGCAGCTTGAGAAAGAAGAAGACGCAATCCTATTTATCGATGAGATTCATACTATTATCGGCGCAGGTGCAGCTTCCGGTGGTCAAGTCGATGCGGCAAACCTAATCAAGCCTCTACTGAGCAGCGGTAAGTTGCGCTGTATTGGTTCGACAACGTACCAAGAGTACAGCAACATCTTTGAGAAAGAGCGTGCTCTGTCCCGTCGTTTCCAAAAAATCGACGTAGTAGAGCCGTCTCTCGACGATACGACTAAGATTTTGATTGGCCTGAAACCTAAGTACGAAGCTCACCACGAAGTGCGTTACACCAATAAAGCGTTGCGTGCGGCAGTAGAGCTATCGGCGAAATACATCAATGAGCGTCACTTGCCTGATAAAGCAATCGACGTTATTGATGAAGCAGGCGCGCGTAGCCGCTTAGCACCAGCAAGTCGTCGTAAGAAAACCGTTGGTGTTGCAGACATCGAAGCGATGGTCGCTAAGATGGCACGTATTCCAGAGAAATCAGTGTCATCTTCAGACAAAGACATTCTGAAGAACCTTGATGACAAGATGAAGATGCTGGTCTTCGGTCAAGACAATGCGATTGACGCGCTTTCAGAGGCAATCAAACTGTCTCGTGCAGGTCTGGGTGTAGATAACAAGCCTGTCGGTTCGTTCTTGTTTGCTGGCCCTACAGGGGTAGGTAAAACAGAGGTGACTGTTCAGCTTTCGAAGCTACTTGGCATTGAGCTTCTTCGTTTCGATATGTCTGAGTACGGTGAGCGTCATTCGGTAAGCCGTTTGATTGGTGCGCCTCCAGGTTATGTTGGTTACGATCAAGGTGGCTTACTAACCGACGCCGTGCTGAAACACCCGCACTCAGTGGTTCTGCTTGATGAAATCGAGAAAGCACACCCAGATATCTTTAACTTGCTACTGCAAGTGATGGATAACGGTACGCTGACGGACAACAATGGACGCAAAGCCGATTTCCGTAACGTGATCCTTGTGATGACAACCAACGCAGGTGTTGCTGAGACTGAGAAGAAATCGATCGGTCTTATCCAACAAGATAATAGTCATGATGCGATGGCGGAAATCAAGAAGGTGTTCACACCAGAATTCCGTAACCGTCTAGACAATATTATTTGGTTCAACAGCCTAGATGAAGCGGTGATCCACCAAGTGGTCGATAAGTTCATCGTGGAACTACAAGTTCAACTGGACGCTCGTGGCGTATCAATGGAAGTATCACAAGATGCGCGTCATTGGTTAGCTCACAAAGGCTACGACAAAGCGATGGGTGCACGTCCTATGGGACGAGTTATCCAAGAGCAGCTTAAGAAACCTTTGGCGAATGAACTTCTGTTCGGCTCATTGGTGGATGGTGGTACTGTGAAAGTAACGCTAGTGAAAGACGAACTTAAGTTCGAATACTTAAGCGAGAAAGAAGCAGCACTTCATTAATTCTTTGTTGAAATCTACTTTAAAAGCGTGCGCCTAGGCGTGCGCTTTTTTGTGTCTGCAAGAATGGAACAGGTCTGTTGAGTGTATTGAAACGCCCAAAAGCAAGCTTGGTATTGAGAGCAAAAGACAGGCAATAAAAAACGAAGCCATAAGCTTCGTTTTTTATTGTATTCGAAAATCAGAGATTAACGAGCACGGAAGACGATGCGGCCTTTAGATAGGTCGTATGGAGTCATCTCTACAGTTACTTTATCACCAGTAAGAATACGGATGTAGTTCTTACGCATCTTGCCAGAGATGTGTGCAGTCACAACGTGACCGTTTTCAAGTTCAACGCGGAACATAGTGTTTGGTAGAGTGTCAAGCACAGTGCCTTGCATCTCAATTACGTCTTCTTTAGCCATTTAATCCTCTTTAGAAATTAGGCGGTATTAGCGCGCTTATTTTGCCGCTAAACAGTAATTATGTAAAGTTGGGGCGTATTCTACCCTTGCCAACGCTGATTTACTAGCCTTTGGTGTCGTTGAAAGCGAGTTTTGTAGTTCATCGCTGGACATTCATCGATCTGATAGCCCAAATATAGCCAATGTTTGCCGTTCTGTTGGCAATATTCAAGTTGGAAAAGAACCCCTAAGGTCCCAAGAGACAAAGGATAATCGGGATCAAAGAAGGTATAAAAAGCACTCGCACTGTTATCCATGATGTCCGTAACCGCAACTGCGAGAAGTCGATCATTTTCATCATAGACATGCAGAAATCCGGTTGTTAACCATGTTGTTTGAGCAAATCGAGCGAACTCATCCTCACGAGGAGGGTACATGGTGCCATTTTTGTGCCGCGCAGTTATGTACCTGCTGTAAAGCTGGAACCAGTCTTTGTCTAGCTCAGGCTTGAGCGTCCAACGCAGAGAATTGGCTTTATTCAACAGACGCTTTTGACTCTTGGATGGACGAAAGTCCGGCACCGCAATGCGGATTGGCTGACATGCATTGCACTTTTCACAATGGGGTTTATAGATGGTGTCGCCACTGCGACGAAAGCCATTCGCCATCAATACTTGATAGTTTTGTTCTGTATGCAAGTTGGCATCGAGTGCTACAGCAACTCGTTCTTCGCGCTCTGGCAAGTAACTGCATTGATGGTTGTTCGTCAAGCCGATACGGATGTGTTGGAGATCTGTGCTCATGATACCGCGTCCTGCAAAATCTGTGGTTCAAACGTGCCCAAATCGGTGTTCTTACCTCTTAAAGATAGTAGTTTTTGTACGAAGTCGTCACGCTCAAGTTCAAATGCGCCAAGTGAAGCTAGGTGCGGGTTCATTACCTGACAATCGATTAATTGACCGTGGTTTGACGCCAAATGGTCGCAGAGATACCACAATGCAATCTTAGATGCGTTGTCTTTAAGGCTAAACATCGACTCACCACAAAAAAGCTGGCCAACACTGATGCCGTATAAACCGCCAACGAGTTGATCCTCGTGCCATACTTCTACTGAGTGGCAATGACCGTGTTTGGCGAGTTCAATATAAGATGTTTGCATATCCTCATTGAGCCAAGTTTCTTCAGCAGGACGAGTCGAAGAACATAATTGAATTACGCGTTCGGTTGCATTGTTTAGCGTTACTTTATACTGTTGTTTACGCTGAAACTTTTTTAGGCTTTTTGAAGGCTTAAATGATAAAGGATCAAAAACGGCTCTTGGAGAGGGACTCCACCAAAGAATGGGCTCACCGGGGCCATACCATGGAAAAATACCTTGGTGATAGCCGTTAAGAATGCGCTCAGGGTTGAGATCCCCACCAAAGGCTAGCAAACCGTTTGGGTCGCTCAGTGCTTCGTACGGGGACGGAAACGAATGCGAGTCATCAAGTTCAGTTAAATAGATTGTCATAAAGAAAACTTTACCAACATCAGAGCCTATAGGAGCTTATTATGAGCGGAGTAAGACTTAATATAAAACGATGGGCATGGATCATACTGTTTTTGCCATTTTTCGCCAATGCAGCCTATGAAAGAAATGTAGCAAAACCTGTAAATCAAGTGGTGTATGGCAAAGTCGATTCTGTGCGATACATTACGCAACAAGAGGTGAAACAGTCACAAAGCAATGGCTGGGAAACACTACTGGGTGCGACGATCGGCGGTTTAGTGGGTAACCAATTTGGTGGTGGTACAGGTAAAGAAGTCGCGACCGCAGTTGGGGCGCTCGCTGGCGCAGCCGTAGTGAGAAATCGTAGCAACTACGAATACACGGTTGAATACAAGCTTGTCGAACTCTTGGTCAAAGTAGATGGCAACAAACTTATTAACGTAATTCAAGACGTTGACAATAGCATGCTGTTTAAGCGTGGAGACGATGTTCGCATCCTCTATTTTGATGACGGCGTTCGAGTGGATATCGCTTACTAAGCCAACGTTTGCACAGTAAAATCTAAGCTGACTAATTATTCAAAAATTAGCATGGATTTACTCTGGTTTTGTGATGGTTTTTTCGTTAGTCTGAATCCACGAAGAATTGTTTAGCTCTCAAAAAACGTGAAGTGAGAGCACAAAGGATTATCAACTTTTAATGGAAAGCCTAACGTTACAACCCATCAATAAAATTCACGGGGAAGTGAACCTTCCTGGATCAAAAAGCGTTTCCAACCGAGCTCTATTGCTTGCTGCTTTAGCAAAAGGCATCACTCGTTTGACAAACCTTCTCGACAGCGATGACATTCGTCATATGTTGAACGCACTGACAAAGCTTGGCGTTCAATATCAATTGTCGGAAGATAAAACCGAGTGTGTCGTTGAAGGTCTCGGTCGTCCATTTTCTGTCTCTGAGCCTGTAGAGTTATTTTTAGGTAATGCCGGCACTGCAATGCGTCCACTTGCCGCAGCCCTATGCTTAGGTGAAGGTGAATACGTATTGACTGGCGAACCTCGTATGAAAGAGCGTCCGATCGGTCACTTAGTGACAGCCCTTCAAGCGGCTGGTGCAGACGTTACTTACCTAGAAAACGAAAACTACCCACCACTGAAAATCGTCGGTACTGGTCTTAAATCTGGTTCTGTATCGATTGATGGTTCGATTTCTAGCCAATTCTTAACGGCATTTTTAATGTCTGCGCCTTTGGCTGAGGGCGAAATTCGCATCAATATCGAAGGCGAACTGGTTTCAAAGCCTTACATCGATATTACTCTGCATATCATGAAGCAGTTTGGTGTAGAAGTGGTCAATAACGACTACCAAGAGTTTGTTATCCCTGCAGGCCAGCATTACATCGCTCCGGGTGATTTTTTGGTCGAAGGTGATGCGTCTTCAGCTTCTTACTTCTTGGCGGCGGCGGCCATCAAAGGTGGTGAAGTGAAAGTCACAGGTATTGGTAAAAATAGTATTCAGGGTGATATCCAATTCGCTGATGCACTTGAGAAAATGGGTGCGGAAATCGAATGGGGCGATGACTACGTGATTTCGCGTGTTGGTCAGTTGAAAGGCATCGACATGGATTATAACCATATTCCAGATGCGGCAATGACCATCGCAACGACAGCCTTGTTTGCTGAAGGTACAACAGCGATTCGTAATGTGTACAACTGGCGCGTGAAAGAAACCGACCGTCTGTCTGCAATGGCGACTGAGCTTCGTAAAGTCGGTGCAGAAGTGGAAGAGGGCGAAGATTACATCATCGTTAAGCCTGTACCACAGCTTACGCACGCTGCGATTGATACTTATGATGATCACCGTATGGCGATGTGTTTCTCTCTGGTGGCGCTAAGCGATACACCGGTGACGATTAACGATCCTAAATGTACGTCCAAGACATTCCCAGATTACTTCGATAAACTGAAAGCATTGAGCTGCTAATTCAGTTTATTAAAGCGAAAAAGCCAGAGTTGAGACTCTGGCTTTTTTATTGAATTTTGAAGCGCTTATTTGTTTAGTGTGAACTCTTTTGACAGGTGGTGCGCAAGGTACTTAAACATATTGAATACAGCTGTAGTATTGGTGGTCGGCAGACCTTTTTCATCTAAGAAGTACTCGCCTTTAAATACCAATACATCGTCTTTTTCTACTACGCTCGTCGCACGCATACCTTCAATGTAGTCATCGTGTTCTTGGATGATTTGGTTAGCGATCAAAAGAAGGTCGAACTCTTCAATGTGTTTTCTATCAGACATAACGTTCTCGTCATTCAATAAATCTTAAGTGGCAGCAGTATACCCACAAACATCATGGGTTTGCATACCTAAATCTCTGATTACGTGTTTTACCAGTATTGTTCCAAGAGGTTTTACTTCTTTATATAGAAGCAACATGGTAAGTGACTCTTATATGCAAATCGTCGCTATTTCAGCGTCGTAATCTAAGGTTAGGCTCTGATCGTGAAAGAAAAAATATTTTGTGATGAGAGACAAAATTTATTGAATTCGACTAGCGGGAGGAATCTTTGCCTGCTTAGTATATGCCGCTCAAGACCTTTTGCAGAACCCTGCCTCGTCAAATTAGAAAGGCGATGAATTGTCAACCAATCGGATCTGAATTTCAAAAAAGCAGTTGATCTTCTTTTCATCTCGCACAATAGTAAAAAAAGAAGCAATGAAATAGAACATTATGCGGGTACCTTCCTTAGGGGGCAGTTACCCGCATTATTATGAAGGACGTTAGAGTCAGTTATGGGTAAATCGCTCGTTATAGTGGAGTCACCAGCCAAGGCTAAGACGATAAATAAATACCTTGGTAAAGACTTTATTGTTAAGTCTAGTGTTGGTCACGTGCGTGATCTGCCTACGGCCGGTCAAAGCACTGGTGAGAAAAAAGCCGCTGCCATTTCTACTAAAGGAATGAGCCCGGAAGAGAAAGCGCGTGTCAAAAAAGAAAAAGACCGTAAAGCTCTAATCAAAAAAATGGGGATTAACCCATATCATGACTGGGATGCGAATTACCAAATCCTTCCAGGCAAAGAAAAAGTTGTTAGTGAACTGCAAAAATTAGCCAAAGACGCTGATTTCGTTTATCTCGCAACCGATTTGGACCGCGAGGGAGAAGCTATCGCATGGCACCTTCGTGAGATCATCGGTGGCGATGAAGAGCGATACAAACGTGTAGTTTTTAACGAGATTACTAAGAATGCAATCCAACAAGCTTTCCAGACGCCTGGTGAGCTGAATATGGATGGTGTTAACGCACAGCAAGCACGTCGATTCATGGACCGCGTAGTAGGTTTCATGGTTTCTCCATTGCTATGGAAGAAAGTGGCACGTGGCTTGTCTGCGGGTCGTGTACAGTCAGTAGCGGTAAAACTATTGGTTGAGCGTGAGCGTGAAATCAACGCTTTCATTCCAGAAGAATTCTGGGACATCAACGCAAATACACATACCAAAGATAAGACAGCATTCAAACTGCTTGTTGCGCAAAAAGATGGCGTTGCGTTTAAGCCTGTCAACGAGACAGAGACCAAAGCAGCGCTTTCGGTACTGGAAAAAGCAAGCTACGAAGTTTGTAAGCGTGAAGATCGCCCAACGAAGAGTAAGCCGTCTGCTCCATACATTACCTCAACACTTCAGCAAGCGGCGAGTACTCGCCTAGGCTACGGCGTTAAGAAGACCATGATGCTGGCTCAGCGTCTGTATGAAGCGGGTTACATCACGTATATGCGTACTGACTCAACCAATTTGAGTGCAGAAGCGGTAGATGCAGTTCGTGGCTTCATCGGTTCAGAGTATGGCGATAAATACCTTCCTGCTAACCCGTTAAGATACGGTAGCAAAGAAGGTGCACAAGAAGCGCACGAAGCGATTCGTCCTTCCGATGTAGCAGTGAAAGCAGAAGACCTACAAGGTGTTGATGCTGACGCTCACAAGCTCTACTCATTGATTTGGAATCAATTCGTCGCGTGTCAAATGACACCAGCAGAATACGATTCAACCACTATCAGTGTTAAAGCTGCGGAATACACGCTGAAAGCGAAAGGCCGTATCCTTAAGTTTGATGGCTGGACTCGCGTACAACGCCCAATGGGTAAAAATGAAGACACGATTCTTCCTGCAGTTCAGTTGGGCGATAAGCTAGACCTAGAATCGCTTGAGCCTAAGCAGCACTTTACTAAGCCACCTGCGCGCTTTACAGAGGCGGCATTGGTTAAAGAACTTGAGAAGCGTGGCATTGGCCGTCCTTCTACATACGCATCGATCATCTCTACGATCCAAGATCGTGGCTACGTTAAAGTAGACCAGCGTCGTTTCTACGCAGAGAAGATGGGTGAGATTGTTACTGACCGTCTAGATGACAGCTTTAACGATCTGATGAACTACGACTTCACGGCTCGTATGGAGCAGAAGCTTGACCAAATCGCTGAAGGTGACGTGATGTGGAAAGATGTCCTAGACAACTTCTTCACAGACTTTACGGGTGATCTTGAGAAAGCGGAACAAGACGAAAACGAAGGCGGCATGAAACTGAATCACATTGTGATGACCGATATCGAGTGTCCAACTTGTGGTCGTCCAATGGGTATTCGTACTGCGTCTACTGGTGTGTTCCTTGGCTGTTCTGGTTACGCACTGCCACCTAAAGAGCGTTGTAAGACAACCATCAACCTAGGTGACGAAGAAGGCATCATCAACGTTCTAGAAGAAGACGTGGAAACCGCGGCACTGCGTGCTAAGAAGCGTTGTCCTATCTGTGAAACAGCGATGGATGCGTACCTGATTGACGATAAACGCAAGATGCACGTTTGTGGTAACAACCCGAACTGTGAAGGCTACATCGTTGAGTATGGCGAGTTCAAAGTGAAAGGCTACGATGGCCCAGTTGTTGAGTGTGACAAGTGTGGCTCTGACATGGTGCTTAAGAACGGTCGCTTCGGTAAATACATGGATTGTACGAGTGAAACGTGTAAGAACACTCGTAAGATTCTGAAGAATGGCGAAGTTGCGCCACCGAAGGAAGACCCAGTTCATTTTCCTGAACTACCATGTGAAAACTCAGACGCTTACTTTGTTCTTCGTGATGGTGCTTCTGGCCTATTCATGGCGGCAAGCAACTTCCCTAAATCACGTGAGACGCGTGCGCCGTTGGTTTCTGAACTGGCTCGATTTGAAGAGCGTCTTCCAGAGAAGTTCAAATACCTAACGACAGCACCAGCGGCGGATCCAGATGGTCGCCCAGCAGTGGTTCGTTTTAGCCGTAAGAGCAAAGAGAACTACGTGCGTACTGAAGATGATGGCAAACCAAGTGGTTGGACTGCGCTATTCATTGACGGTAAGTGGGAAATCACAGACAAGCGCAAGAAACCGAAAGTTTAAGTGACAAATTAGAACGAATAAGGCAGCGAATACGCTGCCTTATTTTTTGCTTGTTATTCTATAAATATTCACATCATCAATTGTTTCCATTCAAATTTTCTCCATTCTGTTTTCATAGAACGGTCATAGTTTCATCGTATCCTGTCGCAAAACTGAGCTTGTGTAGTTAATCGGTTTGTAAATTGTTTTCACAATGTAATCGTTTGCGTCTGATAGTGTGACCAAGATACCGTATTGAGTAAGCAACATCTGTATACAACACGGAATGGCATATTTTAAATTGTAATTTAGTTCCAGTTCGATAACTTATTACACAAATAATGCAACTGTATGCGGTTATTTAGCACCAAAAATAAAAAACAACCAAGGTGCGTGCGTACGAGGATGTGCAATAGCTTTTTTAGTTCGCGCTGTGAGGGTTCAAAGAAACTTATCAGTGCGGATGCAATAATGTATTCGCTTGACTCCCCGAGTTCTGCTCATTTCAAGTGAATACCAGTTCCAAGCTATAACTATATATGGAGAACAACGAATGGCTGGTGTTTTGGGAATGATTCTTGCTGGCGGTGAAGGCTCTCGCTTGAGACCTTTAACGGAATCCCGCAGTAAACCTTCGGTCCCTTTCGGCGGAAGTTACCGACTTATTGATTTCGCTCTGAATAACTTTGTAAATGCGGATTTAATGCGTATTTACGTCCTTACTCAATTCAAATCTCAATCTCTATTCCATCACTTGAAAAAGGGTTGGAACATCAATGGCATTACAGACCGTTTTATCGACCCAATTCCTGCGCAAATGCGTACTGGCAAGCGTTGGTATGAGGGTACTGCCGATGCTATCTACCAAAATTTACGTTTTATGGAGTTGGCGGAGCCGGATCAAGTATGTATCTTTGGTTCAGACCATATCTACAAAATGGACATTAAACAGATGCTTGCTTTCCACCAAGAAAAAGAAGCATCTTTGACTGTTTCGGCACTGCGCATGCCGCTATCGGAAGCCTCTCAATTTGGTGTTATCGAAGTGGACAGGGAAGGTCGAATGATTGGCTTTGAAGAAAAGCCTGCAAATCCAAAATCGATTCCTGGTGACCCGGAGCATGCGCTTGTCTCTATGGGCAACTACATTTTTGAAGCTCAAACGCTATTCTCAGAATTGATTGAAGACGCTGATAATGAAGCCTCTACCCACGATTTTGGTAAAGACATCATTCCTAAGATGTTCCCTCGTGGCGATGTGTTTGTCTATGACTTCAGTATGAACCGTATTACAGGTGAGAAAGAAGAAGTTTACTGGCGCGATGTAGGTACAATCGATGCGTACTGGCAAGCACATATGGATCTGCTTGAGAAAGACGCACCATTCTCGCTCTACAACCGCAAATGGCCACTGCATACTTACTACCCACCATTGCCACCTGCAACCTTTACTGACTCTGTAAATGGTCGAGTTCAGATCATCGACAGTCTAGTATGTAACGGCAGCTACGTACGTGGTTCTCGTATTGAAAAATCAGTACTTGGTTTCCGCAGTAACATTGCTTCAGCGTGTGACATCAGCCAGTGTATTTTGCTCGGTGATGTGAAGGTCGGGGAAGGTTGTGTTCTTCGTCGCGTGATTGTAGATAAAGACGCAGATATTGCGCCGGGTACGCAAATTGGTGTAAATCTACAAGAAGATAAAAAACACTACCATGTGTCAGATGATGGCATTGTCGTAATTCCAAAAGGAGCACGTGTTGGCTACTAACAATTTGTCTGTTCTGTTTGTAGCGTCTGAAGTCGAAGGACTGATTAAAAGTGGTGGCTTGGCTGATGTAGCCAAGGCACTGCCGGAGGCCCTTCAAAATCTTCAGCAAGATGTACGAATTTCTATACCTGCCTACACCGCTATTGAACAGTTGTCAGAAGCGGAAACGGTTCTGGAAACAGAGCTAACGAGTTGGCCTCACACTGCTTACCGTGTCCTTAAGTTAACGCTTGGGGATAATCCGGTTTATTTGATTGATTGTCCTCCTTATTTCAATCGTCCGTCGATGTACGCGGAAAACAACCAAGCTTACACAGATAACGGCGAGCGTTTCGCGTTTTTCAGTGCGGCTTGCTTAGACATGCTGCCAAAGCTTGGCTTTCAGCCCGATATTGTTCATGCCAATGACTGGCACACAGGCTTAGTTCCCTTTCTGCTGAAACATCGTTACGGTCACGATGCTTTCTTTGCTAACACTCGCAGTGTTATTTCAATCCATAATGCGGTGTTCAAAGGCGTGTTTAGCTATGACGATGTTCAATGTCTGCCTGAATTCCATAGCCGAAATGTGCCAGATGCTGCAGTAAGTGCAACGCACATTACTATGCTGAAAGCAGGGGTAATGAACGCAGATAAAATCAATGCTGTTAGCCCGACTTATGCCGAAGAGCTGAAAACTGAGCTTGGAAGCCACGGTATGGCGTGGGAGTTTCAGCAACGTGCTAATGATTTGGTAGGCATCCTTAATGGATGTGATTACAGTGCGTGGAATCCAGAAACCGATTCAAACTTGCCGCTTAACTATAAAGCCAATCGTCAAAGTATGGTTCGTGGTAAGAACGCATGTAAAAAAGCAATGCAAGAAAAGCTGGGACTTGAAGCATCAGATTGCGCCATGTTTGGTATGGTGTGTCGCCTAACACAGCAAAAAGGTGTGCACTATCTATTGCCTGCGTTGGCAGACTTTCTAAAACACGATGTTCAGCTAGTTGTGGTTGGCACGGGCGATCCTATTCTCGCGGCGCAGTTACGAGATGTAGCGGCGCAATATGCGGATAAGTTTGTCTTCGTTGAAGCGTACGATAACGAATTAGCACACTTGGTTGAGGCGGGATCGGATTTCTTCCTGATGCCTTCTGAATTCGAACCTTGTGGTTTAAACCAAATCTACAGCATGGCTTACGGTACTTTGCCAATCGTTCGTGGAGTAGGTGGCTTGAAAGACAGCGTGAATGACTACGATGTGGATCCAGCCGATGCAACGGGGTTCGTTTTCTATGAACCAACGCCGCAAGGTCTATTATTGACAATGTTGAGAGCACTTCTTCTTTACGCACAAAATGTGACAGAAGTGAGACGTGTACAACTTCATGCTATGCAAAAAGACTTTTGCTGGCGAAAAGCGGCAGAAGAGTATTTGCAACTGTATAGAGCTGCGTTAAATTGACGCAAAATCTTTAAAAAGTGTAACGAAAGGCACCGAATGAGGTGCCTTTATTATCTTACCCTTATGGAGTGTGGTAGCATTTATCCATTCCCTTTCACAAAAAGTGTTTTTCGTACTGATACATGACTCAGCCGCTTCTTTTCCACAAAACCTATTTGCACCCTACCAGTAATGAGTGGGTTGTTTTCGTACATGGTGCTGGTGGCAGTTCTTCGATCTGGTTTAAGCAAATCAAAGCGTATAAGCAGCATTTCAATTTGTTGCTCATCGATCTTCGAGGTCACGGAAAGTCCAATCAACTGTTGAAAGAGCTGATTACTAGTCGCTATACCTTTACCGCTGTTACTCAGGATATTTTAAAAGTGCTGGATCACCTTAAGATCCAATCAGCACACTTTGTTGGTATGTCCTTGGGTACTATTATTGTGCGTAACTTGGCAGAACTGGCTTCAGACCGTGTTCGCTCAATGGTGCTGGGTGGCGCAGTCACTCGTTTAAATACTCGCTCACAGATACTGGTGAAATTGGGGAACCTTGGTAAACACATCCTTCCTTACATGTGGTTGTACAAGTTGTTTGCTTATATTGTGATGCCACAGAAGAACCAGCGTGAATCAAGACACTTGTTTATTCGCGAAGCCAAGAAGCTCTGCCAAAAAGAATTTAAGCGTTGGTTTACTTTGGCGGCAGATGTGAACCCATTGATGAGATATTTCAAAGATCGCGAATTACCTATTCCGACATTGTATTTGATGGGTGACCGAGACTACATGTTCATCAAGCCAGTGAAAGAAATGGTCGCGGTGCATAAGTTGAGCGTACTGAGAGAAATACCAGATTGTGGCCATGTGTGTAATGTAGAAAGGCCCGATGACTTTAACCAACATTCCATCGAGTTCATTAAGCAGCAGAGTCTAGCGGCTTAACGCATTTATTGAAGAGATCAAAAGAGTAGGGGAGCCGTTATGGCTCCCCTATTTGATATCCACATTGCCAACATGCACCAAACTGGCCTTCGTTTTGTTCTGAACACTGTGGGCACTGCCAGTCTTGATAAGTCAATTCCGCTTGTTGACGATAATCTTCAACAATGGCAGATGCTTTTAGTTTCTGCTCCGGATGTAAAAGCCAAACATACGGGTCTGTATCATCGCTAAACGGCAACTCACCCTTTAAGCCGAACACTCCCTCACCTCTTACTTCACAAGCTATCTGTTCGGTTTTGAGAAGCTCACAGACGATATGAGCTTCTGCAGGATTTTTAGCGATGTATATCTTCATTAAGCGTTTCCGTTTTGAACTTGGGCTGGGCGGACTTTATTCATAACCCATTTTGCGATGATTGGGAACAAGCCGAGCAGAGCAAACGACGCTAATACGGTTGGTGACACAATTCCCGAAAGACTGTCGATAGTGGCGAGCTGTGTACCTGCATTTAGGTAGACGGCCGTGCCTGGCAACATACCGATTTGGCTAGTTAGGTAGAATCGTGCGACTGACATTGGTGTCAGACCCATCAACAAGTTGATCAAGAAAAACGGAAATACCGGAATTAAACGTAGAGAGAAGAGGTAAAAAGCACCGTCTTTTTCTACACCTTGGTTAATGGCATTTAACTTATTACCAAACTTGCTTTGCACCCATTCACGTAATAGGTAACGGCTGCTTAAAAACGCAATGGTTGCACCGATTGTGCTGGCAAAAGACACCAACAATAAACTCGTCCAAAAACCAAACAAGGCTGCACCAAGAAGCGTTACAACCGCAGCACCAGGAATGGAAAAAGCGGTGATAGCAATGTAAGCGAAGAAATAGGTTGCGGCGGCAAACACGAAGTTTTGGTCAATGAAACTGTTTAACGCTTGTTGCTGTGCTTTTGCGTTTTCTAGCGTTAAATATTGACCGAAGTTGACACCTAAAAAGATGATGGTCGCGAGTAGGATCAGTCCTAAAATCAGTTTCTTATTCATATCAATGGCTCCGTTTGGCTTCTTAAATAATAAGACAGAATGGAGTAAGAAAAAATTTCAAAAAAAAACCGCAGTGTGAAAACTGCGGTTTTTACTCAATGTCATGCTGAAATGATTGCTCTACGAGAGAGCGCTCATCAACTCTTCCCGGCGAGACTGAGGTACGACGCTCCAATGTGTACCGTTGATAGCGCCTTCAAGCGCCCACAACAATTCAAGGCTTACCGTAGAGGCATGCGTATCTTGGATTGCTTTGTAAGCGTTTAGGGCACCTTCTTCTTCAAGTTGCTCGACAGAGTCAATGCCTGCTTTCTTCAACATACGTTCAGTTGCAAGGCGTAGATTAGGAAGGTCTTTCAATCGGTTAGGTTTGGTGCTCGCTTGTTGTTTTTTCTCTTGCTTAGCAGTCTCTAAAGATTGCTTTGCAACTTCAATCAAGCGATCGGTCGAATCCCATAGATCATCAGAAATAGCGTAGTATTTCGTAACGAC
The DNA here is from genome assembly GCF_905175355.1 of Vibrio sp. B1ASS3. Classification (NCBI taxonomy): domain Bacteria; kingdom Pseudomonadati; phylum Pseudomonadota; class Gammaproteobacteria; order Vibrionales; family Vibrionaceae; genus Vibrio; species Vibrio sp. B1ASS3. Next base: position 2,734,139 of record NZ_HG992742.1, on the reverse strand, counting down.
TGGGAAACCACGTTTCTTGTAGACGTACGGTTTTAGTCCTTGAGTCTCGAAGTCAGATGAAGTTTGTTGGTCAGCTCGTATATGAAGTTGATTGTTCACAACTAGTGCAAACATCGTTTCATCGGCGAAGAGCCCAAAGCCGCCAAACATTGAGCGCGACTTGATATTACCAAGTGCCTCAAACAGCTTCATTGAGTCTTTGAGTATCGGTTTATCCATGATGTGTTATCTCGGTGTAATTAATATTACGCCACCAAAAATCAGGTCCGAGAGATTAGCAAATGCATGCAGACACAATGTCATTAAAGGGTAAACTCACTTAATGCATATTTGCCATCGGTAACCCCGCTACCTTCCATCTAATAAGATGGTTCAGGCCGGAGGCTTTGCGTCCCACCCTTTCGAATGGTTTGCCCTGTGCGTGACTCTTTGAGAATACTTCGTATATTGAATTAACATCACGTTTCAAATATAAAAGTGTGATCTTGGTTCAGTTAATAGCGTTAAATTGATGTGTTTTGTTTCATATTGCTGAGCATCTACTTGTCATACAAAAGCTTGATGTAGGAAATGGACTACACCTTAATTAAAACAGCAACTTATCGAAGTTTAAGGTTGTATTCTTGAGCTGAAATATTAGGGGGAAGTTATTTTTAGATATTAAAAAAGCGCCCATAAGAGCGCTTTATAAAATGAGTTCGCAGGTGAGGTTAGTTTAGTTTCTTAACCGTGTTGCGAACAACGATCTCTGGTTGCATCTCGAACACACGTTTCTCGTGCTCTTTGTCTTTGATGCGCTCCAAAAGGATCTCAAATGCGTTTTTACCCACACGACGTTTTGGTTGGTGGATAGTCGTTAGCGGTGGAGAAAAGTATTCTGCAAGCTCAATGTTGTCGTAACCGATTACGGATACATCATCCGGTACTTTGATACCGTTTTGCTGCAAGCGGCTCATTAAGCCTAGCGCCATTGTGTCGTTAAAACAGAAGACAGCTGTTGGGCGTTTTTCCATTGCAGTGATGTTATCTGCCGCCAGTACAGCAGTATCACATTCGAAGTTGCCTTCAAGAACCCAATCTTCATTAACTGTTAGGTTTGCTTCCGCCATTGCTCGGCGGTAACCAGCGATACGCTCTTGGCACGCTGCTTTTTCAAAATGACCGCTCAAACATGCGATGTCAGTGTGACCGTTATCGATCAGGTATTTCGTCGCGATGTAGCCGCCTTCTTCCGAGTTATCGATGATCTTATCTGCCTGCGAGCTCTCAGGGCCCCAGTCCATTACCACTTTAGGAATGTCAGAATGGCGGTCTAGCATCTCTTTTAGCTCTTCCGTCAAGTCAGAACACATTACTAGGATGCCATCTACGCGTTTCTCAGCTAGCATGCGGATGTAGTCACGTTGCTTCTCGTAGATACCGCCCGTGTTACAAAGAATTAGAGTGTAACCTTGACGGTAACAGTAACTCTCAACACCATCGATGACTTCAGAGAAGAATAGGTTGGTTGATTGAGTAACTAACATACCGATAGTACGAGTAGAGTTGCACTTCAAGCTACGAGCAACGGCGCTTGGCGCGTAATTTAGTTCATCAACCGCTTTCATTACTTTTTCTTGGGTTGCTTCTGCAACAAAGCGAGTTTTGTTAATTACGTGCGAAACCGTTGTGGTAGAAACGCCGGCTAAGCGAGCAACGTCTTTAATAGTGGCCATAAATGATGTCCTGTATCGAGCTACTGAATACCGTGAGTGAAGACAACCATACGCTTAGGGTCTTGCACAAACCGAGCAACTGCAAGAAAGGGCATTGCTGAGATATTTGGCAGTGGTTGTTCCGAATCGGTATAAAAAGATTTGTAGCAACATTTGTTGCTGAGACTCATATTCCCTTCTTTTATAAGTGAGGAATTAGTCAGCAATCATGTTAAGAAAACACAAAAACCGCTATATTTCAGCGGTTTACATATAAATCATATTTAATCGTTTGCGCTCACATTTTAGACTGATGTGGGCAGGCTGGCAATATTTTCAGCGGTTGTTTTGTGCCCTTGAGGTCACATTTTCACGGCTAAATTGGTTGGGTTTCTTTAAGCCAGATTAAAACTAAACGAATAAAATAGGGAGCCTAAATAGCAGGCTCCCTAAAATAGGCGGCAATTATTCACCAAGAAGGTAGGTGCTGTCCAGTTTACAAAATGCAATTAATAGTTGCGCAACGCTAACATAGAAGCCAAATTCGTCGAACTGCTTACATTTAGCGGCAAACTGAGGTAGCCAAGTCAAAAGATGCTGTTGGATGAAATCGTTCTGCTTTTCGAACGCTTCTTCCATGTGCTTTTCTTGCTCTAGTTCGTTAGAGCGAATAATCATATTACCCAAGAAATCCAACTCTACCGCTAGGTGGTCTGCTGGCTCTTTCAGGTTTTCATCAACTTGCACACCAAACTCTGCCATCAGCTTTTCCATCTCTTCTGCTGGCTTGTCGTTTAGCAGACCAGATTGACCAATGTACATAGAGGCGTAAGGCAGTGCACCGTGCTTTTCTGTCTTAAGGAAAAGTTCGCAGAAGTCTGCAGCCAACTCAAGTTGCGCGTCTTCACGATCTTGTAGGCGGTTAAGTGCATCAACAAGGGTATCCACAGCTGGTTTTAATGACTCATTTTCACCAAGGCCAGCCAAAAAGCTTCGAATTTCAACACTGTGGTAGCTTTCTAGTTCTTTCTCTGTCAGTTCTTTTGCGAACAGGCTAGAAAACCACCAATAGATTTCTGCGCGTTTCTCGTTAAAAGCTTTCACTTCTTGCATTTTTTTGCTCCTAAATGGTTATCCCCTAAGTGTAAACAATTAAGATGAATAGCAGTAACTATAATTGTTATCCATTATGGGAAAATATGCGCGTTTATGAATGGCTGTAAATAAGCTTGCTTTGAATCAATAAAAACGCAAAATCTTGCTTTTTAATGTATCTATGACTAGAAATGTTACTAGTTATGAATAGAATACGTCTTGGAAAATAAAAAAGACAGAAAGTGGTGTAAATGAGCTATCACGTATTAGTCGTAGAAGATGATGTAGTAACTCGTAGTAAGCTTGCGGGCTATTTCCAAAATGAAGGCTACAAAGTTAGTGAAGCAGAGAGCGGGGCAGAAATGCGCGAAGTGCTTCAAAGTGGCGATGTAGACCTGATCATGTTGGATATTAACTTGCCTGGCGAAGATGGCCTTATGCTTACGCGTGAATTACGCAGCCAATCAGATATCGGCATCATATTAGTGACAGGACGCACGGATAGCATTGACAAAATCGTTGGCCTAGAAATGGGCGCAGACGATTATGTGACAAAGCCTTTTGAACTAAGGGAATTATTGGTTCGCGTTAAGAACTTGCTGTGGCGCATTTCGGCGGCACGTAGCGGTTCGCAAAAAACAGCGAACGACACTAATGAAGAACACATTGTGCGCTTCGGTGAGTGGACGTTTGACATTCAACGTCGTGCTCTGAGCCGTAACGGTGAGCCAGTGAAACTAACCAAAGCGGAATATGAGCTATTGGTGGCACTGTCTTCGTACCCAAATCAGGTACTAAGCCGCGAGCGTATTTTGAATATGATCAGCCACCGAGTGGATGCGCCAAACGATCGTACTATCGACGTACTGATTCGACGCATGCGCGCTAAGATGGAGTTTGATCCAAAGAACCCACAAATCTTTGTGACCGTTCACGGTGAAGGCTACATGTTTGCAGGTGACTAAATCATCGCAATAAAGAAAAAGGAGAGCATCGGCTCTCCTTTTTTGTGTCTGTGATTTCAGTTAAGACAATCTAACGATAAGCTTTATCAGCGACAACGTTCTTGCTAGGCAGCAATTAAGGTTGTGCGACTTCAGGCTCTTCTATCTCAACCATTGGCGTTTGTCCTACGTTGTCACGCAGTTTCTGCCATAACCCACCAAGATACTCATGCCAGTACAGTTCCGTTTGCTCTAAGTAACGAGCTTTCGGTGCGTACTTTTGCCATGGCTGCTCGATGTCATCAATCGCCATAAAGTTCGTTGGTGCAGGGATGGGTTTAATACCCGCTGCGTTGAACTCATACAAAGCACGTTTCATGTGGCTCGCCGAAGTCACGAGCACGATGTCTTTTTGCTTAACAAACGCGGCTGCTTGGCGAGCTTCTTCCCACGTATCTTTAGCGTCTTCCAATAAAATAATATCGGATTTAGCAACGCCAAGAGAAAGCGCGACGTTTGCCATCATACGAGCATGGCTAATTTCAGAACCACCTGCATAACCAGACAGGATTAACTTCGCACCTGGGTACATGCGCAAAATACGAATGCCTTCGGTGAGTCGCATCAGTGCTGTGCGACTTAATTGAGAAGTCGGTGGGATCTCATCGTCCACCACATGGCCATTACCAAGAACCATGACATAGTCAACGGTACCAGAAACGGGTAAAAACGCTTTGTACTCGCGCTCAAGCGGCATCAGTAGCTTAGTTGAAACAGGTTGGAAGGCAACGAGAAAAATGCCGACAAAAGAGAATAGAACAACAAAGCAGCCAGTTTTACGTTTGGTGGTAAAACTAATGAGAGCAAGACCTAACAAGCCTATGATTAGCAATGCCGGAAGAGGCATCAACAAGGCTGACATAACTTTTTTCAGCTCAAACATACATAAATAGTCCGAAAAAACATCAATTGATAATAAAAATGAGGATAACCCTCTTTATTCCTGCTTTCCTTGTGACAGAATAGCGGCACAATCCGTTATGATAACTCAGCAGAAGTGACAGAAGACCGCAATTTCGACGATATCGCCCACAAATTTGCAAAAAATATTTACGGCTCCGATAAAGGGGAGATCCGCCAAATCATTGTGTGGGAAGATTTTCTACAGATTCTAAGTGAATTAGACGCCGACCATCAAGCCCTGCAAGTCCTTGATGCGGGTGGTGGGTTAGCACAATTGTCGCAAAAGCTTGCTAAGCTCGGACATCATGTCGCTTTATGTGATCTATCTTCGGAAATGCTGCAACTAGCAAAGCAGGATATTGAAAAAAACGGTTTGCTTGAGCAGTATCGCCTGATTCATTCACCTGTCCAATCCATTGGTGACCATATGGAAACGCAGGTGGACCTTGTCATGTTTCATGCCGTCATGGAGTGGTTGGTAGACCCGAAAACCGCACTCGAGACCGTTTTGGAACAGGTCAAACCGGGGGGCATTGCTTCGGTTATGTTCTATAACCACCACGGCTTAGTCTATAAAAATGTGGTTTGTGGCAACATTCCTCATATTTTAGACGGCATGCCTCACCGGAAAAGATTTAAACTACAGCCACAGAAAGGCCTAAAACCCGAAGAGGTCTATCAATGGATAGAAGATTCTGGTTTTAGTATTTGTGGCAAATCTGGTATTCGTTCCTTCAGTGATTACATAGGCAATATGCAATACATGGGCGATTACGAGTTTGAAGATGTGTTGGCGCTAGAAAAACAACTTTGTCGACAAGAGCCATACCTCTCATTAGGCCGCTACATACACGTGTGGGCTAAGAAGAACGATAAACAGGAATAACGATGAGTGAGATGACTCTCAATGCTGCAGAGCAACCAATCGATGAGTTGGTTGGCTGGGTTAAGCAGCACGATTTCTCGTTGAACCTGACCACTGAGCGATTGGCATTTTTGATTGCCATCGCTGTACTAAGTAATGAAAGGTTCGATGAAGAATTGGGTGAAGGTGAATTGCACGACGCATTTGCCATCGTCACTCGACTTTTTGATGAGACCGGCGAAGCTTCGGCTTTCCGTGCGAACAATGCCATCAACGAGATGGTTAAGCAGCGTCTTATGAGCCGCTTTGTCAGTGAGATTACTGACGGAGCGAGCATTTACCGCTTGTCGCCATTAGCGATAGGAATTACCGACTACTACGTGCGTCATCGCGAGTTCTCGAAACTGCGTCTTTCTATCCAGCTATCGATGGTAGCGGATGAAATGGCAAAAGCGATTGAAGCGGCACAAAAGGGTGGCACTCCGGGCCACTGGAAGAAAAACGTTTACGGAATTTTGAAATATTCTGTAGGCGAGATCTTCGATCAAATCGACCTTAACCAACGTGTGATGGATGAGCAGCAACAGTCTGTTAAACAACAGATTGCTGATCTACTTAACAAAGACTGGCGTGAAGCGATCAACAACTGTGAAGCGCTACTGTCAGAAACATCAAGCACGTTGCGTGAACTTCAAGATACGCTGCAAGCTGCCAGTGATGAGCTACAAACTCAGATCCTAGATATTCAAGAAATTGTTTACGGTGATCTTGAGCTTGAGTTCATCGAAGAAGCCTTATTTGGTCTGCAAATGAAGCTGGACCGAATCACAAGCTGGGGCCAGCAAGCGATCGACCTTTGGATTGGTTACGACCGACACGTACATAAGTTTATCCGTACTGCTATTGATATGGATAAGAACCGTGCGTTTAGCTCGCGTCTGCGTCAATCCGTCAAAGATTACTTCGATGCGCCTTGGTATCTGACTTATGCAGATGCGGAAAGGCTTTCTGACCTTCGTGATGAAGCCCTAGTACTGCGTGATGACGAGGTAACGGGTCAAGTTCCGATGGAAGTAGAATACGAAGAGTTTCAACAAGTCAATGATGAGTTGGCAGAGCGAATTGGTGACATGCTGAAAGCGCATAAAGATCAAGGCACACCAATCGACTTGAGCGTGGTTCTGCGAGATTACCTTGCACAACACCCATACACTCATCACTTTGATTTAGCTCGCATTGTCGTTGATCAGGCAGTACGTCTGGGTTACTCAGAATCCGACTACCAAGCTGTTCAGCCAGACTGGAAAGCAATCAACGAATTTGGGGCAAAGGTACAAGCGAATGTCATCGACCGATACTAATGAATACATGTCAGAGAATCTGGCAAAAGCAATTTCTAACCCTCTGTTCCCAGCGCTAGACAGCATGCTTCGAGCAGGGCGTCATATCTCAAGTGAAGATCTAGACAACCACGCGTTGTTGTCGGATTTTGAACTTGAGCTTTCTTCTTTCTACCAACGCTACAACACCGAATTGGTGAAAGCGCCAGAAGGTTTCTTCTACCTTCGTCCACGTTCAACGTCTCTGATTGGCCGTAGTGTTCTTTCTGAACTGGATATGCTGGTGGGTAAGGTACTGTGTTTCCTTTACCTAAGCCCAGAGCGTCTTGCGCACGAAGGCATCTTCACTAACCAAGAGCTGTACGACGAACTGCTTGCTCTAGCAGATGAAAACAAGCTGATGAAGTTAGTGACGAACCGTGCTACCGGTTCTGACCTTGATAAAGAAAAGCTGTTTGAAAAAGTACGTACGTCACTTCGTCGTTTGCGTCGCCTAGGCATGATCATCAACATCGGTGAAACCGGTAAGTTCAGCATCAGTGAAGCGGTATTCCGCTTTGGTGCCGATGTACGTATTGGCGATGACATGCGTGAAGCGCAACTGCGTCTGATCCGTGATGGTGAAGCAGTAGTGCACACCAAAGAGCCAAGTCAAGGCAGCCTATTGTCTGAAGAAGATCAAGACGACCAAGCCCAAGAAGAAACGACAGAAGAGGGTGAAGCATGAGCATGATTGAACGCGGTAAATACCAATCGCTGACCATGGTCAACTGGAACGGCTTCTTTGCCCGTACGTTTGACATCGATGGTCTGGTCACCACGCTATCAGGTGGTAACGGTGCAGGTAAATCAACCACAATGGCGGCGTTCATCACCGCATTGATTCCTGACCAAACGCTACTGCACTTCCGTAACACGACAGAAGCAGGCAGCAGCCAATCGTCTCGCGATAAAGGTTTGTACGGTAAGCTACAGCCGGGCGCGTGTTATGCGGCGCTAGACGTGGTGAACTCACGTAACCAACGCCTATTGTTCGCAGTAAAACTGCAGCAAGTTGCGGGTCGTGATAAGAAAGTAGACATCAAACCGTTTGTTATCCAAGGTCTTCCAAGCCATGTGAAACCAACGGATATCTTGATTGAAAGCGTATCAGCGACTCAAGCTCGTGTACGTCAAATCAACGAAGTAAAAGAATCGATCGCGGAATTTGAAGGTGTTCAATTCAAAGCCTTCTCTTCTATCGTGGATTACCACGCGCAAATGTTTGAATTCGGTGTGATTCCGAAGAAACTGCGTAACTCTGGTGACCGTTCTAAATTCTACCGCCTGATCGAAGCATCGCTTTACGGTGGTATCTCAAGTGCGATTACACGCTCGCTACGTGACTACCTTCTGCCACAAAACGGCGGCGTGAAGAAAGCGTTCCAAGATATGGAATCGGCGCTGCGTGAAAACCGCATGACGCTAGAAGCGATCAAAACCACGCAAGCAGACCGCGACTTGTTCAAGCACTTGATCACAGAGTCGACTAACTACGTGGCGGCGGACTACATGCGTCACGCGAACGATCGTCGTAACAAGCTGGATAAAACGTTGTCATTGCGTTCAGAGCTGTTCGGTTCTCGTGAAACTCTCGTTGAGCAAAACAACCTGCTTAACCGCGTTCAAGAAGAGCTAGAACTGCTGATCGAGTCGGAATCTGCTCTAGAGCAAGATTACCAAGCGGCTTCGGATCACTTGCAACTGGTGCAAAATGCACTGCGTCAGCAAGAGAAGATCGAACGCTACCAAGAAGATCTTGAAGAGCTGAGTGAGCGTCTTGAAGAACAAATGATGGTAGTGGAAGAAGCGCAAGAACGCGTGATGATGGTGGAAGAGCAAGCGACCGTTGCGGAAGAAGAGGTGGATAGCCTTAAGACGCAACTGGCTGACTACCAACAAGCACTTGACGTTCAGCAAACTCGTGCACTTCAATACCAACAAGCGGTTCAAGCGCTGGAGAAAGCGAAGCAACTACTTGGCGATGACAGCCTAACGGCAGAATCGGCTCAAGCGCTCGTCTCTGAGCTTAAGAGCAAAGAATCAGAAAGCACCAACGCGTTGCTATCGGTTAAGCACAAACTGGACATGTCTTCTGCAGCGGCAGAGCAGTTCGAAACCGCGCTTAAACTGGTACAAAGCATCGTTGGTCAAGTTGAGCGCAAAGACGCGTCTGAACATGCGAAAACCGCAATTGCGAAAGCGCGTGAATCTCAGCAAGTTGCGCAAAACGAACAACAATGGCGTGCACAGCATCGTGACCTTGAGCGTAGCCTTAACCAGCAACGTCAAGCGCGTGAGCTAGTCAACGAATACCAAAAGCAGTTCCATGTTGAACTGACTGACGAAATCACGTTTGAACAAGAACGTGAGCGTCACGCGATGCAAATCGACTCGCTAGAAATGACGCAAGAAGACGTGCGTGAACAACGCAGCGAACAGCGTCGTCTAGAGCAAGATGCAGCAGCGGAAATCAACAAGCTAGAAGCCATTGCTCCAACGTGGATTGCAGCGAACGATGCGCTAGAAAAACTGCGTGAGCAAAGTGGCGCTGAGCTAGAAGATAGCCAGTCAGTCATGAGCCAAATGCAAGTGGTGCTTGAGCAAGAGAAGACCCTTTCTCTGGCGAAAGACAAACTGGCAGAGCGTCGCAGCCAACTTGACACTGAGATTGAACGTCTTGCTTCTCCTGGTGGTTCAAACGACCCTCGCCTGAAAGGTTTGGCTGATACTCTAGGCGGCGTATTGCTGTCTGAGATCTACGATGACATTACAATTGATGACGCGCCTTACTTCAGTGCGATGTACGGCCCGGCTCGTCACGCTATCGTTGTTTCTGACCTATCTGGTATCGAAGAGAAACTGGTAGAGCTAGACGACTGTCCAGAAGACTTGTACATCATTGAAGGTGACATCGACGCCTTTGATGACAGCTCATTCGACGCAGAAGAGCTAGAAGGCGCGGTTTGCGTTCGCATGAACGATCGTCAAATGCGTTACTCTCGTTTGCCTGAAATCCCACTGTTTGGTCGTGCGGCACGTGAGCAGCGTTTAGAGCTACTACGTAACGAACGTGAAGAAGTGGTTGAGAAGCACGCGAAAGCAGCATTCGATTCGCAAAAGATGCAGCGTCTGTATCAAGCTTTCAACCAGTTTGTGGCAAGCCACATTCAAGTAGCATTCGAAGCTGACCCAGAGCAAGCATTGGCAACCATTCGCGACAAGCGTAACCAAATTGCGCGCGTACTGGCTGATCTGGATGCAAAAGAGCAGCAGCAACGTTCTCAACTGCAAACCAGCAAGCAAGCATTGTCTTCTCTAGACAAGCTAGCACCAAACATGGCGTTGATTGAAGACGAGTCGCTGCAAGCACGCTTTGATGAGTTGGAAGAGAAAATCGCCCAGCTTTCAGAAGCAAAAGCTTTCCTAAATAACCACGCGAAAGCGGTGGCGGAACTGGAAAAAGTCGCAGTTGCCCTAGATGCCGATCCAGAGCAATTCGATGCACTAGAAGCGGAATACAAAGCGGCAGACGAACAGCTACAAGATCTTAAGAAGCAAATCTTTGCGCTCTCGGATCTCGTTGAACGTCGCCACTACTTCGCTTATTCAGATTCAGTAGACCTACTGAACAAGAGCAGTGAGCTGAGCGAACAGCTAAAAGCAAAACTGGTTCAAGCTGAACAAATGCGTACTCGCTCTCGTGAAGAGTTGAAACAATCGCAAGGTCAAATGAACCAATACAACCAAGTATTGGCTTCTCTGAAGAGTTCACACCAAGCGAAACTGGAAACGGTTCAAGAGTTCAAACAAGAACTTCAAGAGTTTGGCGTGAACGCGGACGAAGGTGCAGAAGAGCGTGCAATGCGTCGTCGTGATGAGTTGCATGAGCGTCTACACACGTCTCGTAGCCGTAAGAGCGAATACGAGCGCACGCTCACCTCTACTGAATTAGAGATGAAAGGCTTGGCGAAACGTCTGAAGAAAGTTCAGAAAGAATACGTTGAGTTGCGTACGTTCGTGGTTGCAGCGAAAGCTGGCTGGTGTTCAGTACTTCGTCTGGCGCGAGAGAACGATGTTGAGCGTCGTCTACACAAGCGTGAACTGGCTTACATGTCAGCGGATGAACTGCGTTCAATGTCTGATAAATCATTGGGTGCGCTGCGTCTAGCGGTTGCGAACAATGACGACCTGCGTGATGCGCTGCGTCTATCAGAAGACAACGCACGTCCAGAGCGTAAAGTTCTGTTCTACATCGCGGTTTACCAACATCTTCGTGAGCGTATTCGTCAGGATATCATCCGTACTGATGATCCAGTTGAAGCGATCGAAGAGATGGAAGTAGAGCTAGCGCGTCTAACAGAAGAGCTAACGCAACGTGAAAACCGCCTAGCGATCAGCTCTGAGTCGGTAGCGAGCATCATCAAGAAGACGATTCAGCGTGAGCAAAACCGTATTCGTATGCTGAACCAAGGCCTGTCGAACATTTCGTTTGGTCAGGTGAAGGGCGTACGTCTAAACGTGAAGATCCGCGAAAGTCACGAAGTGCTACTGAACGGCCTAGCGACACAACAAGAGCAGCATAAAGATCTGTTTGAATCGACTCGCTTTACCTTCTCTGAAGCAATGGCGAAGCTGTTCCAACGCGTGAACCCACATATCGATATGGGTCAACGTTCTCCTCAGGTTCTGGGTGAAGAGCTACTGGATTACCGTAACTACCTAGAGCTAAGTGTAGAAGTGAACCGTGGTACAGATGGTTGGCTACAGGCTGAGTCTGGCGCGCTATCAACAGGTGAGGCGATCGGTACTGGTCAGTCAATCCTACTGATGGTTGTTCAAAGCTGGGAAGAAGAATCACGCCGCCTGCGCAGTAAAGACATTGTGCCTTGTCGTCTGCTGTTCTTAGATGAAGCAGCGCGTCTGGATGCGAAATCGATCGCGACATTGTTCGAATTGTGTGACCGTCTGGATATGCAGCTTCTTATCGCGGCACCAGAAAACATCAGCCCAGAGAAAGGTACGACCTACAAACTGGTGCGTCAGGTGTTTAAAGACCACGAACACGTACACGTAGTGGGTCTGCGCGGTTTTGGTCAAACGGATAAGCCTAAGACCGAAGCACAAGAGATGATTGAAGAGTTTGAATCGTAAACTCCGAATCTAATAAAACGCCCGCAATGAACGCGGGCGTTTTTGTATCTGTTGTATCAAAGCTCAAGTCGTAAGATTTGCTTCTTGACGATATTGCTTTGGTGAGTTGCCGCTCCATTTACGAAAAGCATGACGGAAGTTCGCACTGTCTGAGAAACCAATGCGTTCCGAGATCTCTTCGACGCTCATTTGTGTTGACGCAAGGTAATGACGAGCCAAGTGGAAACGAACATGATCAAGGATTTGCTGATAGCTGCTTTCTTCCGATTTGAGATGACGTCGCAATGTTCTTGAAGACATACCTAGCTCAGCAGATAGGGCTTCTATTGAAGGGTAGCTGCCTGGTCTTTCGACGAACATCTGGGTGATCTTCTCTTTCAAACTGGCATTGCCACTCACTTTTGCCAGCATTTCATCGCATGACTTTAAGCACATCTGCAATGTCATGGTATTGGCTGCGGGCAACGGTTCAAACAAGCTGGTGGCATCGAACTGCCATTCTAATTGATTACTGTTGAACTCAATTTTGCAGTGGAATACTTGCTCATACAGCTCACTGTACTCAGGTTCTGGATAGGGGAAGCGGATCACGGTTGAAGGGAAGGGCTTCTGCATGACTTCTTCACAAAGATTCTGAATCGCCGCAAACCAGTATTCACAACAAAACGGTAAGAGCGATTGTAGGTCTATCAGTTGTTCAGCGCGAAAGTAACCAGAATTATCTTCCACCCACATCTTCTTCTTTAATACAGGGCCTGCAAGTCTCAGGTACTTAAAACCCATCATGAGGGCATCGAGTAGGGTATTACTACTGAACACCGCATAACCTAGCACCCCAAAGTCACTGAACCTTGCTTGCTGTCCGACTTTTAACCCAATTCCGGGCTCGTCTGACTGAGCCAAAGCATTGCTAAATACCGCCAGTTTTTGCGCGAGGGTAATATGGGTATCGGGAGCATAAAGCTGAGGCGCATTGATGCCACTGCCCGCGAGTAGGGCCTCAATACTCACGCTAGGCTCTAGATAGCGATTGAGTAACTGTAAATCCAAAACACCACAAGCTTGGGTATCTGGCTCATAAACAGCGGTGTATTCCATCGTTGCCCCCTTTACATTCGGATCAATCCTAGCGGGTATTGGGATGTTATTCAGTCATGTCTGTCGCAAAGCTGTCCGAATATCACCGTTTATTGTCTTTTTGTAACCTGTGCGGCATGTTATCAAAATGTTGTAATTGAATAAATTGCACAGTTGGAGAGAAACATGAATGTACTGGCAAAGCAAGATAAGGAAGTGCTACGCGATCAAGGAATGATAGCGACGAATGACCCAACAGTAAGTGAACTTGAAAAGTGGTTCGATGAATTGAAATCGGCGTATCAAGCTGAGCCTTTATCGAGTTACGCGGTGAGAAAGCATCGTTTATTAGCCTTAAAAAAGCAGCTTTCCCGATATCAAGATGTACTAGCAGAGGCTATGAGCCAAGACTTTGGTGGTCGAAGCCATACCGAATCTATCATGGCAGATGTATTGGCACCGATTCTAGATATCAACCACGTAGTTAAACACCTAAAAGGTTGGATGAAACCAAGCCGTCGACCTACTGAATGGTTGTTCAAAGGCAATAAGCTGGAAGTGCGTTATCAACCTAAAGGGGTGGTAGGCATCATTTGTCCTTGGAACTTCCCTTTGTATCTTTCTATTGGCCCTATGATCACCGCGCTAGCCGCGGGCAACCGCTGCATGATCAAGATGCCCCCAAATTGCCCAGAAACCACCCGTCAACTGCGCCGTATGCTCGGAGAAATTTACCCAGAGAACTTAGTGCGTATTGTCGAAGGTAATCATCCTGAAGCGATGGAAATCTCTCATTTACCTTTTGATCATTTGGTGTTCACCGGATCGCCAGCAAGCGGAAAGATCATCATGGCGAATGCGGCTGCGAACCTTACGCCTGTGACCCTCGAATTAGGGGGAAAATCCCCTGTGGTGGTGTTTGACGATTACGATGTCGCCAAAGCAGCAGAACGTATTGCTCATGGTAAGGGCTTTAACTCTGGTCAAATCTGTATCGCACCCGATTACGCCTTTGTACCAGAAGGTAAGCAAGAGGCTTTTGTCGAGGTGTTAAAGCTTGCTCATCAAACTATGTATGGCGAAATCAAAGCCAATCAGGATTACACCGCACTGGTGGATGAGGCACAGCACAAACGCTTCCATGACTTACTCAATGATGCACGCGAGAAAGGGGCGACCATTACCCAATGTCTTGATTATGGCGAAGGGCGAAAAACGCCGTTGTACATCGCGACCAACCTGACACCCGAAATGCGTATCTGCCAAGAAGAGATCTTTGGGCCTCTTTTGCCAGTGCATACCTATCGTTCAATCGACGAAGTGATTCAGTACATCGTCCAAAGACCTCGACCACTGGCTTGCTATCTGTTTAGCAACAACTCAGAACAACGTGAAACCTTGCTTACTCAAACCCACAGTGGTGGGGTCACCATTAACGACTGGGGATGGCATGTGCTCAATCATTCGGTGCCTTTTGGCGGAGTAGGTAACTCCGGTATTGGTAATTACCACGGCGAAGAAGGTTTCCGTGAACTCAGCCATGCACGCACGGTACTTAAAATGCGCGATTGGTTCCCGATTCAGTTGTTTGCACCGCCATACGGAAACGTATTGCAAAAACTGGTGTTACGTGTGTTCGCGGGCAAACCCGACCCAGATTTAAACAAGCACTCGTAACTCTCAATTCTTACCTCTCGACATAAAGAATCTTCGGCAGTCGACACTCGCTGACTGCCTTTCGAAACAAAGGAGATCATGGATGCACAACCTTGCTGTCAATCTGGAGCGCAGTGCTGCGCTCTTTCCTTCTAAAGCGGCGCTCAGGATGGGCGATGATGAAATCAGTTACGCACTACTCGACAAATTCGCAGGTAACATCGCTGCCAACTTGAAGCGACTGGGACTTGCAGTCGGAGATAAAGTTGCGCTGTCTTGTCCAAACATCACTTATTTCCCCATGGTGTATTACGGCATTTTAAAAGCAGGTTGCGTGGTTGTGCCTTTGAATGTGTTGTTTAAAGGGCGAGAGATCGCTTATCACCTCAATGATTCTGATGCTAAAGCGTATTTCTGTTTTGAAGGAAGCGAAGAACTGCCAATGGGAAGCTATGGCAGACAAGGTTTTTCTAAGGCCGAGCAGTGCGAACATTTTATCTCGCTCTCAGCTCAATCTGAGGAAGGGGAGCATGCAATAGACGCTTGGCTTGCCGAAGAACTCGAGTCTTTTGAATCGGTGACAAGGCACGGCGACGACACCGCGGTGATTCTTTATACCTCGGGTACCACAGGCCAGCCGAAAGGAGCGGAACTGTCCCACACGAATATGCTGACCAATGCCATGTCCTCTCAATATCTGATGCGCTTGGAATACAGCGACACGACCATGGCAACCTTGCCGCTGTTCCACAGTTTCGGTCAAACCGTCATGATGAACGCCAGCGTGCTGACAGGCTCTACCATGGTGTTGATCCCACGCTTTGAACCGAAGTTCGTCATTGAGCAAATCATCCAACATAAAGTCAGCGTATTTGCTGGTGTGCCAACCATGTATATCGCACTGCTTAGAGCGGGCGAACAATCTCCGGAGCATTCTGAATTGGTGAAACATAGCCTTCGCTTAGGCGTTTCTGGTGGTGCCTCTATGCCGGTAGAAGTGATTCGCCAGTTTGAGCACCGCTTTGAGCTTCCGGTGTTAGAAGGTTATGGGTTGTCAGAAACCGCACCAGTGGCCACGTTTAATCATATTGATGGGGACAGACTGCCAGGCAGTGTCGGGCAACCATTGTGTGGCTACGTGATTAAGATTGCCGATGTAAAAGGTCAAGCCCGACCAATCGGGGAGTTAGGTGAAGTCTGTATAAAAAGCCCAAGTGTAATGAAAGGCTACTACGGACGACCAGAAGCCACTCGTGATGCGTTACGTGATGGTTGGTTCTTAACTGGTGATATTGGACGTGTGGATGAGCACGGTAATTTGTTTATCGTCGATCGTGTAAAAGACATGATTATCCGCGGTGGCTACAACGTGTATCCGCGTGAGATTGAAGAAGTCTTGATGTGCCATCCCGATGTAGAGATGGTGGCTGTCGTTGGTGAGCATGATGACCGCCTAGGTGAAGAAGTACATGCCCATGTCGTGCTTCACCAAGATGCGCATTGTCGCCCCGACACTTTAATTACTTGGTGCCGTGAACAACTTGCTGACTACAAATACCCACGCCGTGTTTTCATTCGTAAAGCACTGCCTATGACTGCCACAGGCAAGATTTTAAAGCGAGAGCTTCACCCTTTAGATGTCGCGGAGGTAGATGATGGACAGTTATGATTTTATTGTTGTTGGCGGTGGTTCAGCCGGATGTGTTTTAGCGTCTCGACTCACTGAAGATCCTAGTGTCACCGTATGCTTGTTGGAAGCGGGCGGGCCGGATTCAAGCCCATTTATTCATACGCCAGTTGGTGTGGTAGCGATGATGCCAACCAAAATAAACAACTGGGGTTTTGAAACCATTCCTCAATCGGGCTTGAATGGTCGCAAGGGTTATCAACCAAGGGGCAAGACGTTAGGTGGCTCGAGTTCTATCAACGCGATGATGTATGCCAGAGGACACCGATACGACTACGATCTTTGGGCAAGCCTTGGCAATGAAGGGTGGAGCTATCAAGATTGCCTGCCGTACTTCAAGAAAGCAGAAAATAACGAAGTCCATCATGATGAATTTCATGGGCAAGGTGGGCCACTTAATGTTGCTAACCTACGTTCACCGAGTGGCGTTGTAGAGCGCTTCTTAGATGCATGTGAATCAATCGGCGTACCTCGTAATCCAGATATAAATGGCGCAGATCAGCTAGGCGCCATGCAAACGCAAGTCACGCAAATCAATGGCGAGCGATGCAGTGCCGCCAAAGCTTATCTAACTCCTAATTTACACCGGCCGAATCTGACCGTTATCACTAAGGCGACTACGCACAAAGTGCTGTTTGAAGACAAACGAGCGGTTGGCGTGGAATATGGCTTGAAAGGGCATAGCTTTCAGATCAAGTGCAATAAAGAGGTGATTCTCTCTGCAGGAGCATTCGGCTCGCCACAAATCCTGATGCTATCTGGTGTTGGGGCCAAACAAGATTTACAAGCGCATGGGATAGAGCAAGTTCATGAACTGCCGGGCGTTGGCGAAAACTTACAAGACCACATTGACCTAGTGCATACCTATCGATGCACAGCGAAGCGCGATACGTTCGGTGTTTCTCTGCAAATGGCAACAGAGATGACCAAAGCTTTGCCACAGTGGATGAAAGCACGCAGTGGAAAAATGAGCAGTAACTTTGCCGAGGGCATTGGATTTCTTTGCTCTGATGACGAGGTAGGAGTACCGGATTTGGAATTCGTTTTCGTTGTTGCGGTTGTCGATGACCATGCGCGCAAAATGCACATGAGCCATGGTTTTAGCTCTCACGTCACTTTACTAAGACCAAAGAGCATTGGCACCGTTAAACTCAATAGTACCAACCCTTATGATGAACCGCGTATCGACCCTGCATTTTTCAGCCACCCAGAAGACATGGAGATCATGATCAAAGGCTGGAAGAAGCAGCATCAGATGCTAGAGAGTGAAGCGTTCGCGGATATTCGCGGAGAGAACTTCTATCCAGTTGATGCTTCCGATGACAAAGCGATTGAACAGGACATTCGTAATCGCGCTGACACGCAATATCATCCAATCGGCACTTGTAAAATGGGGACTAAGAGCGACCCTCTGGCGGTGGTTGATAACGAGCTTAAGCTCTATGGTTTGGAGGCTCTGAGAGTTGTCGATGCCTCTATCATGCCGACGCTGGTGGGCGGGAATACCAATGCGCCAACCATCATGATTGCAGAGAAAGTGGCGGATACCATCAAAGCAAATTATCGTCTAGATGAGAGCTTTGATAAGCCAGCTAACGCTTTGATATAAACAACCCCCTTCAAAAATGAAATAAGCCGAGCTGTAGGGCAACAGTCTCGGCTTTTTTAGCAGGCGCTTAAATGTGAAAAGGTAAGTCCTATTCTTCTGAAAGGTCGTTTCCTTTTTCGATCATTTCAGCAAGCTCATCAAGTGCTTGGACAGAGATTTCCGACAAACGTTGTAAGTGCTGGTCAAAGTTCTCTTGTTCAACAAGCGGAGTATCATTGTTATTAGTTTCTTTTGTTAGCATCGCCCAACCTCTTGAGTTGAGTAAGGGGGAGAAAATATAAAATCAAAAATCAGCAGAAAAAAGAAACGATCGATGTGTATTTTGTTAGCTGGATCATCGATTGCAGTGATAAAAACGATGAATTACTTAAGAAGAGAGCGATAGCGCTCAAATATGAAAAGAAAGCTAGCAACCACGAGAATGGCTGCTAGCGATTAGATTAGAACTGAGATTTTACGCCAAATTGCTCTGCTGCGTACGCAACACGCTCTTTTGGTTTTGGATATTCAGCAGGAGTGCCAAGATTCTCAATGTGTTTCAAGCGAGGTAGGAGACCTGCACCGTTTGCAATTTGGATTGCTAGACCAGGGCGAGCGTTTAGCTCCAGAACCATTGGACCTTCTTCTTTGTCCAATACCATGTCGGTGCCCATGTAACCTAGACCTGTCATTTCCCAAGCACTGGACGCAAGCTCTAACAAGCGCTCCCAATGAGGCACTTGCAGTGTCGACAGGTCTTTACCCGTATCTGGGTGATGAGTGACGGGTTGGTCGAACTGCACCGCACGAATCGCTTTACCGGTGGCAATGTCGATGCCAACGCCAACGGCACCTTGGTGAAGGTTAGCTTTGCCGTCGGATGCCGCAGTAGAACAACGCATCATTGCCATCACAGGGTAGCCCTTAAATACAATGATACGTACGTCTGGCACACCTTCGTAACTGAAGCCGTCGAAACAGTCGTCAAACTTAATCAAGTTTTCAACCACGGCCACATCGTTCTTACCACCAAGGGAGAATAGACCCGCTAAGGCGTTACTGATGTGACGCTCAACTTCTTCTTTATTACAAGTTGCACCAGATGGTTTAGTGTAGACACCATCTTTGTGCGAAGTGATAACCAAGATACCTTTACCGCCACTTCCTTGCGCTGGCTTAATCACAAAGCCTGGCCACTTTTCGACCATCTTGTGAATCTTTTTAACTTCAGCTTGGCTAGCAATCACGCCGATAAGAGCAGGCACAGTTGCGCCTGCTGCTTCAGCAATGATTTTGGTTTTTAGCTTGTCATCCACCAAAGGGTATTTAGAGCGATCATTGTAGCGACCAATGTAACTATGGTTACGCTTGTTCATGCCCATAATGCCTTTATGGCGAAGTTTTGCTGGCGAAGTAAAACGTTCAAACATCGTTTAGTCCTCCGCTAGTGGTTTAAAGCGACGTAGTTCAGTTAGACGGTAACCCGTGTATGTACCTAGTAGTAGAATACCTGCCAGTACAATGAGCTGTAGGCCGATAAAGTTAAACGTTAGGTGCTGGATGTAGGTGTTAGTCATTGCTAAGTAAACCAGTACCGCTGTTAGTAGTGAACCACCACCTTGAAGCGCAACTTCTTTCGCGCCTTCTTCTTCCCATAGAATCGACATACGTTCGATAGTCCATGACAAGATGATCATTGGGAAGAAGGTAATCGTTAGACCTTCAGTCAGACCAATCTTGAATGCCACAACGGTGAACACAGAGATGATCATGATTACGGTGATGATAACCGCGGATATCCTCGCGACCAGAAGTAAGTTAAGCCTCGAGAGGTAACTTCGAATTATCAGACCCGTACCGACAATCAATAGGAAGCCCACAATACCCGTAACAAGCTGGGTTTGAACAAAGGCAACCGCAATCAGTACTGGCATGAAGGTACCGGACGTTTTAAGACCGATAATCACGCGCAAGAACACAACAATCAGAGCACCAATTGGGATCAACATGATGGTTTTGAACATCGCTTGCTCTTCAAGAGGCAGGCTATGAATCGATAGGTTTAAAAGACCGTCCGCTTCAACCTTATTGTCCGTTGCTTCTTGTGGTGTCAGCTCTTGCTTAATCATCGAGAAGTGGACTTGGCTGTTCTTACCGCCCACTAGGTCAAGTAGAGAGACGTTGGATTCATCCCAAACCAGAAGGTTAGGCTGTGCAGCTGCTTGCTCTGAATTAGGAGAGAAGAGAACCCATTTATCACCAGACCAAACTTGAACCATTGGTTGAATCGTTTGACGACGGCGGCCATCTTCTAATTCGATAACCCCAACTGTTTTGCTCT
Source organism: Vibrio sp. B1ASS3 (assembly GCF_905175355.1). Classification (NCBI taxonomy): domain Bacteria; kingdom Pseudomonadati; phylum Pseudomonadota; class Gammaproteobacteria; order Vibrionales; family Vibrionaceae; genus Vibrio; species Vibrio sp. B1ASS3. The sequence continues at coordinate 2,713,696 of NZ_HG992742.1, read as the reverse complement.
GCACACCCGCAGTAAGCAGGATCTTTTGCAATGCAGCAGTACGGTCAAAGTCGTTCAAGATAAGCGCTGCGTTTTGGCTATCTGGATCGTTAAGCGTTTTGATCAGCTCACGGGCAAACGTCTCATTGTCTGCCGAACGGCTCATTGCGCGCTCAATCAGAGCATTTGCTGCCGCTTGTTGTGGTGCTGATAGGGTAGGCTTAGTGATTTCGCCTGTTGGTGGTTGCTCATCCACTTTTGCTTGTGGATCAACCAAGAATTGGGCTTTGTAGTAAATGGTTTGTGCGCCAGTTGCTTGGCGGATTGACCATTCAGCACGACGACCTGAATCAGAGTTTACGTAAGACACACCGTAACCTGGAGAGGACGCAGACTCACCAATCAAGGTGTAGCCTTTTTGCGTGTGAGGAGCGGCTAAAGAAGCTTTTACTTCACCGCCATTCGCATTGAATTCAATACGGGCTTCAACATCCCAAACCTGACGCGTTTCACCTGGAGTCCATGGAACGCCGTAATTCTGATGTCTGAAAACACTCAAAGCGATGCCTGCAACCACCAAAAGGATGATTGACAGGTAAAACGGTATTCTTGACGTCATAATCTACCTTATTATTTTTTCTCTTCTTCCGTTTGAATATATTTACGGCTCACATCGACGAGTGCGATGTCGCGCATAAATTCTCTTCCTAGTAAAACAGGATGGTTCATTTGAGAGCGATCTGCCAACGTAAATTGCGCTTTTTCATGAATTTTTCCAACGCGCACCCAAAGTTCGACTACAGCGCGACGCTCTAGTTCTTCATTGGTTGCTTGGCGGATTTTCACATAGCGAATGATTGGCGCTTCAATCCAAATGTCTTTCTCTTCATCTGACTTGGTATTGTCAGCAAGGTGGAAACGCACCCAGTTTTTGCCATTTCTTTCGAATTCTTCAATATCGACTGCGTTCAGTGAAGAAGTTGCAGCGCCGGTATCTACGCGAGCGTCGAAAGTTTGCTTAATGGAATCGATTGTCACACGCTCAATTGAGCCAAGGACAATGTCATGAGTAGGAGTTGCTTGAACGGGAGCAGGAGCTTGAACGATGATAGGTTCTTTTGGCTTTCTCACTTCATCCATTGCTTCTTTGCGGAAAGTATTGAGTTCGCCGTTTAACTTATCCACTTGGCCTTCCAGACTCTCGATGTAATCCGACTGGTTACTAAGTTGAAGCTCTAAGTTGGTAACGCGAGTATTGAAATTCGTTTCTGAAGCCTGAATAGCAGCTAACGTTTCTTGGTGGTACTGTTCGCCTTTGGTTAAAGTACAACCAGATAGTAAGGCGATGGCAACAACCGGAGTCAATCGTATAAACATTGAAAACCTTGGGATTGGATTAAGTTGTTTGTTTTTTAGGAGTTTAGCGTTATCGACAAGCCCTCACAAGCAAGAATCTGCGACAGTCTCTTACAGAATGAGGAATAGTGACGAAACGCCAAAAAATTAAGGACGCAAAATGCATCCTTAATTAGATTCGAAGAGAGGTTAATGTCTTAAAGGCGGGAGTGAGTTAAGACAATGTCAGAAATCTCAGTTAATTATGGCTTAGTCGCCACAAGTATCGCGCGACGTGGCGCAGGATAGCCTTCAACCGTTTTACTTGGGTCGTTTGGATCAAGGTAATCTGGTAGAGAGTTATGTGTCATCCAGTCTGTGGTGCGTTGCTCTCCAACAGAAGTTACGTTTTCATCTACGATACGAACATCTTTAAAGCCAACCAACTCTAACCACACTTTCAGTGCTTTCGCTGACGGGAAGAAGTACACGTTACGCATTTGCGCGTAGCGAGACGTCGGAACCAATACCGCGTTCTCATCGCCTTCGATAACGAGTGTTTCCAGAACAAGCTCGCCACCTGATACTAACTGGTCTTTTAGCTGCACCAAGTGATCCAGTGGAGAGCGACGGTGGTAAAGCACGCCCATACTAAATACAGTGTCGAACGCTTCTAACTTCGGTAGTTGTTCGATACCTAATGGAAGAAGGTGAGCGCGTTGGTCATCGCCCATTAACTTACGAATCGCTTCGAACTGAATTAGGAACAGGTGAGAAGGGTCGATACCAACCGTTAGGCGTGCACCTTCACCCAGCATGCGCCACATGTGGTAGCCGTTACCACAACCTACATCGAGCACGCTGCGGTTTTTTAGTGGCGAGATGTGCGGAAGAACGCGATCCCATTTCCAGTCGCTGCGCCATTCAGTATCGATATGAATACCGTGCACTGTGTATGGACCTTTGCGCCATGGGTGGAATGTACGCAGTAGGCTTTCTAACTTTTTCAGCTCACCTTCATGGAAAGGCGTATCGTTGCTGATGGTTACTGAGTTTTTGATGTCCACTTGGTTTGGTGCACCTTGTGGGATCTTGTTCAGCGCTTTCAGCCAGCGACCAAAGTCACCGTGCTCAGCGTTTTGCCAATCTGTTAACTGTTGAGGTAATACGTTTAGCCACGGCTGAAGACGAGTGTCTTGAGCGATTAACTGATAAAAATTAGCAAAATTAAACATAGTTTTTCACTGAGTAATAAATTAAAAAATTGACACTAAATGCGAAACGTTAAGACTTTCTCGCTTCTCGCTTCTCGCTTCTCGCTTCTCGCTTCTCGCTTCTCGCTATTTAATCGCAAACATTGAACCGAAGTTAAAGCACTGGAACCAAACGTCGTAGCTTGAGAAACCAATTTCTGCGAAACGCTCTTTATGATCTTTCTTTGAATCAGGGCGCATCACGTTTTCAATTGCGCTGCGCTTTTGGCTGATCTCAAGTTCGCTATAGCCATTTGCACGTTTAAAGTCGTGATGAAGATCGATCAGTAGCTCATTGGATACTTCATCTTCAAACACGAACTTCTCAGAAAGAATCAAAATGCCACCCGGACGTAGACCTGCGTAGATTTTCTCTAGTAGAGCATAGCGGTCTTCCGGAGAAAGGAACTGCAGCGTGAAGTTCAATACCACCACAGATGCGTTTTCGATTTCGATATTACGAATATCCGCTTCGACTACATCAACTGGCGTATCACTGCGGTACGCGTTGACGTGAAGCTTACAGCGTTCAACCATCGCAGGAGAGTTGTCCACGGCAATGATTTGGCAACCTTCTTGTTTTATATGACGACGCATAGACAGCGTAGCAGCACCCAAAGAACAACCAAGATCATAGATGTTTGAGTGAGGCTTAACAAAGCGCTCTGCCAACATACCAATTGCAGAAATGATGTTGCTGTAACCCGGCACTGATCGTTGAATCATGTCAGGGAAAACTTCCGCTACGCGTTCATCGAACGTGAAATCCCCAATTTTATCGATTGGAGCCGAAAAAATAGTATCTGGATTGCTCTTAGGGTTCATAACCAAATCTCTGCATACAAGCCGCCTGAAATGTCAGGCATCAAAAAAGGCGCGTATTTTATGGGAAATTCGCGCCTCTGTCATTTGCTTAATTATAAGCTTGTCTAAAACATTTGTATTTGCGAGTTGCCATCGTTGGCAGGAAATACAGACAAATTTGGCAGTGAGAGCTTAAGTTGTAGCTGCTTATATAGCTTTTCAGCCAGTTCTGGCGCTAAGACGTTATCTGGCGTGTGGATCATCAAGTACGGTTGAATGCCTTGTTCAATCCACATCGGCAGCTTGTTCAACCAAGGTTCGAAAAAGCGCAGGTTGTCGTCCATGTCTGGATGACCGATAAAACGTATCATCGGGTGCTTGGCGGTTGCGATTGCATGAACCGGAACGCGAGGCTTTTTCTGGTGGGCATCGATTACCGCTTCAGTCGTAGGCTGCGCGGCGAATACAGGCCGGCTGTCCATGATAATGCGGTCAATGCCGCTCTCTAATAGCCACTGATTCAGCGCACGTTCTTCATCACCTTTGGAGAAAAACGCCATGTGACGAACTTCCACCCCAAGCGGGAAATTCGGCGGAAAGCTGGCACAGAACTTCTTTAATCTATCGAGGTGTTCTGGACCAAATGCAGCAGGGAGCTGAATCGTCCATTGCCCAACACGCTCATGAAGCGGTTCCATGATCGTCATAAAGTCACGTAACTGCTCGTCGCAACCTCTGAGCATCTGTTCGTGAGTAATGGCTTTTGGCAACTTAAAGGTGAATTTGAAATCGTCGTGAGTCGCGGCTTTCCAGTTTTGCACCGTGTTGAGAGTCGGTGTGGCGTAAAAGGTGGTGTTGCCTTCTACGGTGTGGAACACCTGCGCGTACTTTTCAAGTCGCTCTGCGGGTTTGGTGCCACTGCCATAAAAGCTTTGCTGCCACTGGTTGTGCGACCACATGGTCAATCCAAGTCGAAGGGGTAAATTATCCATATCTCTGCTTTACGTTTTTTCCTGAGTCCACTTTACGAGAGTTTTGCTGAAATGGGTAATTTCACGCTATAATCCCCACCAATTTTTTCGCTTTGGTGCGCTTTTGAACATTTGTTGTACTAAAAACCACCAATGAATGATAAAACACACTTAATTGTATGTTGAGTAGTCGATTTTCATAGGCTTTCAGCGTATAAATGGATCTTTACTCTGCTCGGCAATGAGGCTGACAGAGCGTAGTTAACAATATTTGAGAGATTGGGAATTTCATTATGCGTACCCATTACTGTGGTCACCTGAACAAGTCCCTTGCAGGACAAACTGTAGAACTTTGCGGCTGGGTTAACCGTCGTCGTGATTTAGGCGGTCTTATTTTTATCGATATGCGAGATCGCGAAGGTATCGTTCAGGTAGTTGTTGATCCAGATATGGCAGATGCGTATGAAGTGGCTAACACACTTCGTAATGAATTCTGTATCAAGCTAACTGGTGAAGTTCGCGTTCGTCCAGAAAGCCAAATAAACAAAGACATGGCAACAGGTGAAGTTGAGATCCTTGCAACAGGTCTTGAAATCATCAACCGCAGCGACGTTCTGCCTCTAGACTTCAACCAAAAGAACTCTGAAGAGCAACGTCTGAAGTACCGTTACCTAGATCTACGTCGTCCAGAAATGAGCGACCGCATCAAGCTACGAGCTAAAGCGTCTAGCTTTGTTCGTCGTTTCCTAGATGACAACGGCTTCCTAGATATCGAAACACCAGTACTAACAAAAGCGACACCAGAAGGCGCTCGTGACTACCTAGTACCTAGCCGTGTTCACAAAGGCAGCTTCTACGCGCTTCCTCAGTCTCCACAGCTATTCAAACAGCTTCTAATGATGTCTGGTTTTGACCGTTACTACCAAATCGTTAAGTGTTTCCGTGATGAAGACTTGCGTGCTGACCGTCAACCAGAATTCACTCAGATCGATATCGAAACGTCATTCATGACGGCTGATCAAGTTCGTGCAACGACTGAGAAAATGGTTCGTGAAATGTGGCAAGAGCTACTGAACGTTGATCTAGGTGAATTCCCAGTAATGCCGTTCAGCGAAGCGATTCGTCGTTTCGGTTCTGACAAGCCAGACCTACGTAACCCACTAGAGCTAGTAGATGTTGCTGACCTAGTAAAAGACGTTGAGTTCAAAGTATTCTCTGGTCCAGCAAACGACGAGAAAGGTCGCGTTGCAGTTATCCGTGTTCCAGGTGGTGCTGAGCTTACTCGTAAGCAAATCGACGGCTACGCAGAATTCGTAGGTATCTACGGTGCGAAAGGTCTAGCATGGATGAAGGTTAACGACCGTGCAGCAGGCATGGAAGGTATCCAATCTCCTGTAGCTAAATTCCTAAACGAAGACGTGATCAACGGTATCCTAGATCGCACTCAAGCGGAATCTGGCGACATCATCCTATTTGGCGCAGACAAAGCTAGCATCGTTGCTGAAGCACTAGGTGCACTTCGTCTTAAGCTTGGTAAAGACCTAGGTCTAACTAAAGAAGACACTTGGGCTCCGCTATGGGTTGTTGACTTCCCAATGTTCGAAGAAGACGACGAAGGTAACCTACACGCGATGCACCACCCATTCACATCACCTCTAGGTGTGACTGCGGAAGAGCTAAAAGCGAACCCGGCAGTAGCGAACTCAAACGCATACGACATGGTTCTAAACGGCTACGAAGTAGGCGGTGGTTCTGTACGTATCCACAACGCAGAAATGCAAGCAGCGGTATTCGATATCCTAGGTATCGATGCAGAAGAGCAACAACTGAAATTCGGCTTCCTACTGGACGCGCTAAAATTCGGTACGCCTCCACACGCAGGTCTTGCATTCGGTCTAGACCGTTTAGTGATGCTGCTATGTGGTACAGAGAACATCCGTGACGTTATCGCGTTCCCTAAAACAACTGCGGCGGCGTGTCTACTAACAGACGCTCCAAGCCTTGCAAACCCAGCGGCTCTAGAAGAGCTAGCGATTGCAGTGACAGTTGCGAAAGAAAAAGACGCAGAATAAGCGCACAACAATTAAAGAAAAAACTCCCGCACCTGCGGGAGTTTTTGTTTTAATGGCATATATTCTAATAAATTTAGTGAGTTATTGATTAGGACTCTTCATGTCAATTATTTTGGGTATTGACCCAGGCTCTCGTATTACCGGTTATGGCGTGATTCGCCAGCAAGGTCGTCATTTGCAATATCTAGGCAGCGGCTGTATTCGCACTTCTGAAAAAGAGTTGCCAGGTCGTCTCAAGCAAATCTACGCAGGCGTGACGGAAATCATCACCCAGTTTCAACCAGATGTATTTGCTATCGAACAAGTGTTTATGGCGAAGAACGCTGATTCTGCATTAAAGCTAGGGCAGGCGCGTGGTAGTGCAATTGTGGCGGCTGTGAATGCGGATCTTCCGGTGCATGAGTACGCGGCTCGTCTCATTAAACAAGCGGTAACAGGCACAGGTGGTGCAGACAAAGTTCAGGTTCAACATATGGTTCAACACATGCTTAAATTGCCAGCTAAGCCTCAAGCCGATGCTGCCGATGCGTTGGGTGTTGCTATTTGTCACGCTAACACCAATAAGACGCTGGTGGCGCTCGCAGGCAAAGCAACCAGTGCAAGAAAAGGTCGTTACCGTTAGGCGTGTTCTCGTATTAAAAATGAGACATCTCAGACAGATTTAAGGATTAAATTTGTTGAGAAAATGTTACAAAACTATAGTGGTCAGAGGTCTAATAAGAAATCAATCAAGGAAGATTGAACATGAATCCAGCCACGCTGTGGCGCAGTGCATTTATGCCGCGCCAAACTCAATGGACAAGAACACAACAACGTCAAGCAGACATCCTCTCTCTATTTACCTTCATCGCTTTTCTCGTCGGGATCTACAGCCTGAGCAAATGGTCCAAACATGGACATGAAAGCTTAATTTTTACTTCAGTACTGTTAATCGCACTCGAACTGATATCCGCCTTTAGCCTGAGATGGCTCAAACAACCAGCATTGTCGCTCAATCTGGGGTTTGTAGGCATGTCCGTGCATGCACTCAACATTATTTATCAAAGTGGTGGCGTGGTCGATTCAACCCAAACTTATTGGGTACCTTTATTGGTCGTCGCTTTCTTCTTATCTGGCACTCGCATCATGGCAATCTCATGGAGCGCATTAGTAATAGTGCTTTCTGCGGTAATGACGTATCAGCATGTATCTGGTTTTGGTTTTCCCCAACTCGTGTTGTCAGAATCTGCGCAGCGTTTGGAGATATGGTCAGGTACCGTGTTACCGCTGGTGGTGATTTGTATTGCGCAAGCCTTTACCGCCAAGCAGCGAGACATCGCGATTGAAAATGCAGAGAAAGCTAAAGCAGAAAGTGAGTTGGTGGCACAAAAGGCGACAGAAGGGGAGCTACGTTTAGCAGAGGTGCTAGAACAGGCGAATCAAAACTCAAGTGAGTTGAAACAAGTCTCCCAAGTACTCGATGAACAATCATCGCAATTGGATGCTCAAGTGAACGCCCTTAATGTAAACAGTGAATCCCAAGCCAGTGCAGCCGAGCAAATGAGTCAGCAAGTGCATCACATGACGACTGGGATTGAAGAGTCCAGCAAGTTTGTCGAAGAGCTGCGTGAGAAGAGTGAGGGCGTTCATCAACAAGCTGAGAAAAGCTCGGAATTATTGGAGGACTCTACCCAAGCTATCAGCCAGATCATTACCAGCCATGAAGACATCATGAAAGTGGCGGACTTGATTACGTCGGTTGCGGAACAAACCAACTTGCTCGCTCTGAATGCCGCTATTGAAGCGGCGAGAGCGGGTGAGCAGGGCAGAGGTTTTGCGGTCGTTGCGGACCAAGTGCGAGAGCTTTCAGCTAAGAGCAGTCAGTCGGCGGTGGAAATTCGGAACTTGCTTGATCGCAGTGAGCAAGAAGTGAAGCATGGTCAAAGCGTTGTGACGTCGAGTACAGAGCGAATGAACACCATTATTCAGCAAGTCACCACCTTCTCTCATGATGTGCAGAGTCTGTCTGGCATCATGGCAACGCAAATGACGGCATTAAAAGAGTTAGATGAAGCGAGCAGTGAAGTTGCTAACGGCGTAGTGAACACCAAAACCATTGCCGAAACTGTCGCGCAATACGGCAACGAGCTGAACGGGCAAGTGGTCGCGGTGCGCAATCTGACCCAACAGCTTGATCAAGTTGTCTCAAAAATCTAACCCCACCGAATAAAGGACTGGATGTCTATCCAGTTCTTTATTATCCTGTCGCAAATTCATTTCCAAAGAGTATTTATAGTGATTGGACGTCTTCGCGGCACTCTGCTTGAAAAGCAACCACCTGAAGTTTTAATTGAAGTTAATGGCATTGGTTATGAAGTTCAGATGCCAATGAGCTGTTTCTACGAACTGCCAAATGTCGGCGAAGAAGCCATTATTTATACTCACTTTGTTGTGCGTGAAGACGCGCAATTGCTTTACGGTTTCAACACAGTAAAAGAACGTGCGCTTTTCCGTGAAGTGATCAAAGCGAACGGCGTTGGTCCTAAGCTAGGTCTAGGTATCCTTTCTGGCATGACAGCGAGCCAATTTGTTTCTTGCGTTGAGCGTGAAGACATTTCAACCCTTGTGAAGCTACCGGGTGTAGGTAAGAAGACGGCTGAACGCCTAGTCGTTGAAATGAAAGACCGTCTGAAAGGTTGGGGTGCTGGCGATCTATTTACGCCGTTTACCGATGCTGCTCCTGCGGATTCTGGTTCGACATCTAGCAACGCTGAAGAAGAGGCAATCAGCGCGCTTCTAGCGCTAGGTTACAAGCCGACTCAAGCGTCGAAAGTGGTTTCTCAGATCGCTAAACCGGATATGACCAGTGAGCAACTGATCCGTGAAGCACTAAAATCAATGGTGTAACGGAAAGCCCAAGGGAACAATATGATTGAAGCCGATCGTTTAATCGCGCCAGAGAATCCTTCGTTTCGTGATGAAGATGTCATCGACCGTGCGATTCGTCCTAAGAAACTGGCAGATTACCAAGGTCAGGATCACGTGCGTGATCAGATGGAGATTTTCATCAAAGCCGCTCAATTGCGAAATGAAGCGCTCGACCACCTTTTGATATTTGGTCCTCCAGGCTTGGGTAAAACCACGCTTGCGAACATCGTTGCCAATGAGATGGAAGTGAACATTCGCACCACTTCAGGCCCAGTGCTGGAGAAAGCAGGGGACTTGGCGGCGCTGCTGACTAACTTAGAAGAAAACGATGTGCTGTTCATTGACGAGATTCACCGCTTAAGCCCAATGGTTGAAGAGGTGTTGTATCCAGCGATGGAAGACTACCAATTGGACATCATGATTGGTGAAGGCCCAGCAGCTCGCTCTATCAAGATTGACCTGCCTCCTTTTACTCTGATCGGTGCAACAACGCGTGCAGGTTCTTTGACTTCACCACTTCGTGACCGTTTCGGTATTACGCAGCGCCTTGAATACTACAAAGTGAAAGACCTACAAGACATCGTTCAGCGCAGTGCAGATTGCTTGGGCTTGTCGATGGAAGCGGAAGGCGCATTAGAAGTTGCTCGCCGTGCCCGTGGTACGCCGCGTATTGCTAACCGACTGCTACGCCGTGTTCGTGACTATGCCGAAGTAAAGGGTAATGGACACATCTGCGCAGAAGTGGCAGACAAAGCGCTGAATATGCTCGATGTCGACGCTAAAGGTTTTGATTACATGGACCGTAAACTGCTTCTTGCGATTATGGAGAAGTTTGGTGGTGGTCCGGTAGGGTTAGACAACATGGCAGCGGCGATTGGTGAAGAGAAAGACACTATAGAAGACGTCCTTGAGCCATATCTTATCCAACAAGGCTATTTACAGCGCACGCCTCGTGGTAGAATTGCCACTGATCGCGCTTATTTGCATTTCGGAATTGAAAAGTAAGATTCCACCGCTGAGCGCTCGGCGCTCAGCGTTTTCCCAATGTTGACCAACCTCTCATTTATTTAATTTGCTCTAATACTAAATAGGTAAGAAAAACTTATAGATTGTTAACTCTATGTTCCTGCCTAACTGATTATTTTCTCTCCTGATTACTCTCTCTTAACATACTCTTCCAATATCGATTGATCTGGATCAATGTGATGGATTTTTGTTCAAATTCAGCGCATAAACATTGATATGCATCAAAGCGGTTTCCCGCCATAAACCTTTTGAAACAAACTGTTTTTAGCAGTAATATTAGGCCCAGCTATATTAGCTGATGCTTAACAATTAACTAACCAATGAAGCACATTTTTGCAACAAAGAGTTGTGATAATTCAACATTTTTCAAGTGTAAATAACACTTGTGTATGGATTGCAATATGTAGAGAGTGTCATTCAGCCGACACATAGGAGTTACCATGATTGACGTAGTTGATCTGTCGCGGTTGCAGTTTGCACTGACAGCGATGTATCACTTCCTATTCGTACCATTGACCCTTGGTATGGCCTTCCTTTTGGCCATTATGGAATCGATGTACGTAATGACGAACAAGCAAATCTACAAGGACATGACCAAGTTCTGGGGTAAGCTGTTCGGTATTAACTTTGCACTTGGTGTGGCTACCGGCCTTACCATGGAGTTCCAGTTTGGTACGAACTGGTCTTACTACTCCCACTATGTAGGTGACATCTTCGGTGCACCACTGGCGATCGAAGCACTGGTTGCTTTCTTCCTGGAGTCAACTTTTGTTGGTCTATTCTTCTTCGGGTGGGATCGTCTATCAAAACGTCAACACTTAGCGGTAACCTGGTTGGTTGCTCTGGGTTCTAACTTCTCTGCACTTTGGATTCTTATCGCGAACGGCTGGATGCAAAACCCAGTTGGCGCAGAATTCAACTTCGAAACCATGCGTATGGAAATGGTGAGCTTTGCAGACGTTGTACTTAACCCTGTAGCGCAAGTTAAATTTGTACACACAGTAGCATCTGGTTACACGTGTGGTGCAATGTTCGTTCTAGGCATCAGTTCTTACTACCTATTGAAAGGTCGTGATGTGGCGTTCGCTCGTCGTTCGTTTGCTATCGCAGCTTCTTTCGGTATGGCAGCAATCCTGTCTACAATCGTGCTAGGTGATGAATCTGGTTACGAGCTTGGTGAAGTTCAAAAAGTGAAGCTAGCAGCCGTAGAAGCTGAATGGCACACAGAACCAGCACCAGCGGCGTTCACACTGTTCGGTTTACCAAACCAAGAAACAATGAACACCGACTACGCAATTAAGATCCCTTACGTTATGGGTATCATCGCGACACGTTCATTTGACGAGCAAGTAACTGGTCTACACGATCTTCGTGAAGAGCACGTTGACCGTATCCGTACTGGTATGTACGCGTACGAATTGCTTGAAAAACTGCGTGCAGGCGACAAGTCTGAAGCAAACATGACTGCGTTTGACGAAGTGAAAGGTGACCTAGGTTACGGCCTACTTCTAAAACGTTACACAGACAACGTTGTTGATGCGACTGAAGACCAAATCCAAGCTGCTGCGGATGACTCAATCCCAACAGTATGGCCGCTATTCTGGTCGTTCCGTATCATGGTTGCGTGTGGCTTCATCATGCTATTCGTATTTGGTGCGTCATTCATCCAAACATGTCGTCAGAAGATCGAACAGAAACCTTGGATTCTTAAAGCTGCACTATTCAGCATTCCACTTCCATGGATTGCGATCGAAGCAGGTTGGTTCGTTGCTGAATACGGTCGTCAACCGTGGGCTGTAGGTGAAATCCTACCGGTACACGTTGCTGCATCAGCACTAACAGCAGGTGAAATCTGGACTTCACTATTTGCAATCCTAGCGCTATACACTGCATTCCTAATTGCAGAAGTATACCTAATGGTGAAATTCGCTCGTAAAGGTCCAAGCAGCCTGAAAACTGGTCGCTACCACTTCGAGCAAAACGCTGACTCTGTTGAAGACAAAGTTAGTCGCCAAGTAGAAGCGTAAGACAAGGAGACAACAAGATGTTTGATTACGAAATCTTGCGATTCATCTGGTGGGTACTGATCGGTGTTCTACTAGTTGGTTTTGCAATTACAGACGGTTTCGATATGGGTGTGGGCGCGCTTGTACCTATTATCGGTAAAAACGACACACAACGTCGTGTGATGATTAACTCGATCGCACCTCACTGGGATGGTAACCAAGTATGGCTTATCACTGCTGGTGGTGCATTGTTCGCAGCATGGCCTTTGGTTTACGCGACATCGTTCTCTGGTTTCTACCTAGCGATGATCCTAACCCTAGCGGCACTTTGGCTACGTCCAATTGGTCTTGATTACCGTTCAAAGATTGAAGATAAAAAATGGCGTAACACTTGGGATATCTGTATCTCAATCAGTGGCTTCGTTCCACCAATCATCTTTGGTGTAGCGTTTGGTAACCTTCTACAAGGTGTTCCATTCCAATTGAACGAATTCCTAATGCCAACGTACCACGGTTCATTCTTTGGTCTACTAAACCCATTTGCTCTGCTATGTGGTCTAGTAAGCTTGTTCATGATCCTGATGCAAGGTGCAACATGGCTTCAAATGAAGACAACTGGCGAAGTACATACTCGTGCTCGTAACGTAGCTCAGCTTACTGGTCTACTAACAGTGGTTGCATTTGTGCTTGCTGGTTTCTGGATCCAAAGCATCGAAGGCTACGTTATCGTAGGTGGCATCGACACTGCAGCGGCTTCTAACCCTCTTAACAAAGAGGTTATCCGTGAAGCAGGTGCGTGGATGAACAACTTCGAAGCTTACCCACTACTATGGGCTGCACCTGTACTGGGTGTTGCTATGCCGCTTCTAGCGGTATTGGCATCTCGCCTAGAGAAATGTGGTATCGCGTTCCTAACGTCAAGCCTTGGTAACGCTGGTGTTATCTTTACTGCTGGTATCGCAATGTTCCCATTCGTAATGCCTTCAGACCTAATGCCAAGCCAAAGTCTGACAATGTGGGATGCAACTTCATCTGAACTGACTCTGAACCTAATGACAGGCGTAGCGTTTGTTATGGTTCCAATCATTCTTGCTTACACGTCTTGGACTTACTACAAGATGTTTGGCCGCTTGGATGATCAGTTCATCGAAGAAAACAAAAACTCACTATACTAAGGAGCTATTACTATGTGGTATTTCGCATGGATTCTAGGTGTACTACTTGCTTGTGCATTCGGTATCATCAACGCTCTTTGGTTAGAGCACTCAGAAATGATGGATAAAGACAGTGAGTAATCTCGCTGACAAGGTAGCGAAACTTCACGCACCTATGGACAAGACTCTCCTAAGAGTCTTGGCCTTAATCCTTGGCTTTATGCATGTAGGATTGGTGATGTGGGATCCGAACGCATACCATCGAGAAATTGGTGGCTTTAATGCGTTTATCGCACCAGCGCTGATTTGGGCAGTGTGCTCAAGCATGGTATATGGTGTGGGCTTCAAGCCAAGAAATTGGTACTGGCAGGTGCTGTTCAGTCCTTATTTCTCGCTCGCTATCTTAATTTATCTAACTGCACTGTATTTCATGTAAGCGTTACACTCTGAAATAAAGTCGGTTACTAAATCATCGAATAAAAGCCAGACGTATTGTCTGGCTTTTATTTTTTCTACAAATTTCAAAAATATTCCCTTACCTCAGTACCAATTACTGCCGCTTCAGTTATAGTAATTGCTTTAAAGAATTGAATATATTGGTACTCCCTTGCAAGGCACATCAAATCCCTTTCGCTGGCCGATCACTGTGTATTACGAAGACACAGATGCGGGTGGCGTTGTATATCACTCAAATTATTTAAAATTCTTTGAACGCGCGCGCACTGAGATGCTGCGTGCAAAAGGCGTTTCTCAACACGTGTTACTGGAACAAAACATTGGCTTTGTTGTCCGACACATGGATATCGATTTCAACCAAGGGGCAAGGCTGGACGAGCATTTGACCGTTCTAACCCGAGTGTCAGAAATAAAACGTGCTTCTTTGCAATTCTGTCAAGAGTTAGTCAATGATGAAGGCAGAACATTGTGCAAGGCAATGGTTAAGGTAGCATGTATCGATAATAAGAAAATGAAGCCAATTGCGATTCCATCATTTATCAATTCGGAGCTAACAAATAGTGACTGCTGATATTTCCATTTTAGATCTCTTTCTTCAGGCCAGTCTGTTGGTAAAGCTTGTGATGTTGACACTGCTCGGCATGTCAATCGCATCATGGGCTATGATCATTAAGCGCAGCAAAGTCTTATCTCAAGCATCAAAAGATGCGGAGTCATTCGAAGACAAATTCTGGTCGGGTACTGATCTTTCTCAGCTTTACCAGAAAGTGAAAGGTCGTAAAGACGACATCACAGGTACAGAAGAAATCTTCTACGCAGGTTTTACCGAGTTTGCTCGTCTACGTAAGAGCAACGCGAACTCGCCAGCTTACATCATGGAAGGCACAGGCCGTGCAATGCGCGTTGCTGTTGCTCGTGAAGTTGATGAACTGGAAACCAGCTTACCATTCCTTGCAACGGTCGGTTCTATCAGCCCATACATTGGTCTGTTTGGTACGGTTTGGGGCATCATGCATGCGTTCATCGCTTTAGGTGAAGTAAAGCAAGCAACGCTTTCAATGGTAGCGCCAGGTATCGCAGAAGCCCTGATTGCAACTGCAATGGGTCTATTTGCTGCAATTCCTGCAGTAATGGCATACAACCGTCTTAGCAACAAAGTAAGTAAGCTAGAGCACACTTACGCGACTTTCTCTGAAGAATTCCACAGCATCCTGCACCGTCAAGCGATGGCGGGTCGAGACAGCGCAAGTAAGGAATAGAGCATGGCGGGTTACCAACCTAAAAAGCGTAAAATGACTGCAGAGATCAACGTCGTACCATACATCGACGTGATGCTCGTTCTGCTGATCATTTTTATGGCGACCGCTCCATTTGTCACTCAAGGTGTGGATGTGGATCTTCCACAGACATCAACGGCTGAATCTATGCAAGACTTGGCTGGTGATACAGACAGCAGTTTCATCATCATTGAAATCGATCGTGACGGCAATTTAGGCTTAAGCGTGAATGACGAAGAGGTTCAACGCGGTCTATCACTACAAGACGTGATTGTGCGCGTGAAAGCCGAGCGTGAGATTAAGCCTGATTCACCTGTTGCGGTAGGTGGTGATGCAGCAACGCCATACGCCGACGTTGTACTTTTGCTTGACGAGTTAAGTCGTGCAGGCATCCCAAAAGTGGGTCTGATGACCGATATCAGGGAATAGACATCGAACATCTATGAAAGATAACAAGAAAAAATCCAAAGAGTACACCAAGCCGATAGCAATATCGGTTGGTTTGCACGCGCTATTAGTCGTGGCTCTACTTTGGGGGACGGACTTCACTATGTCGAAACCAGAGCCGACAGGGCAGATGGTTCAGGCTGTGGTGATTGATCCAAAACTTGTTCAGAAACAAGCGAACGAGATTCGTCAGCAACGCGAAAAAGCCGCGAAGAAAGAGCAAGATCGTCTGGATAAATTGAGACGTGAAGCAGAGCAGCTTGAGAAAAATCGTAAAGCTGAAGAAGAACAGATCCGTAAGCTAAAAGAGCAGCAGGCGAAAGATGCCAAAGCCGCTCGAGAAGCCGAAGCTGCTCGCAAGAAGAAAGAACAAGAACGCAAAGTTGAGGAAGAGCGTGTTCGCAAAGAGAAAGCGCGAGCAGCGAAAGCCGAACAAGAGCGTAAAGCCAAAGAAGAAGCGGCCGCAAAAGCGGAACAAGAACGCGTAGCGCGAGAGAAAGCAGCGAAAGAAGCTGAAGAAAAAGCGAAACGTGAACGTGAAGCCGCTGCTAAAGCCGAGCAAGAACGCATCGCGAAAGAAAAGGCAGCTAAAGAGGCCGCAGAAAAGGCGCGCCAAGAGAAAGAACGTCTTGAGCGATTAGAGCGTGAGCGTAAAGAGCAAGAAGCTGCACTGGATGATATTTTTGCCGGCCTTGAGAGTGAGGCAAGCCAAAACAGTGCGGCTCGTAACCAATTCATTGACGATGAGCTTTCTCGTATGTCATCCATCTATACTCAGAACATTCAGCAAAGGCTGATTAAGGATGATTACTTGCTGGGAAAGGAGTGTAGGGTAAACATCAAACTGATCCCAACAGGGACAGACATGATGGTTGCTGGCGTGACGATATTAGACGGCGACGCCCGAGTATGTGCGGCTGCGAAGAGTGCGATTGCACAGGTAGGGACTTTCCCTAAATCGTCAGAAGAAGCGGTCAACGAAAAATTGAAAGACATCAACTTAACTGTTGCTTTGGACTAAAAGGAACTGAGACGTGATTAAACGCCTTTTACTAGGAATGTTTGTACTGCTTGGCAGTCTAACAAGTGTGGCTCACGCTGCATTAGAGCTAGTCATTACCGATGGTATTGATTCAGCACGACCAATTGCTGTTGTTCCATTTAAATGGGAAGGCAGTGAACCTCTTCCAACTGACATCTCTGCTGTGATTGCTTCAGACTTGCAACGCAGTGGTAAGTTCAGCCCGGTACCGACCAGCAAGATGCCACAAACACCATTCAACGAATCAGAGGTGAACTTTGATGCGTGGACAGGTCTTGGGGTTGATGCGCTGCTTACTGGTTCAATCAAAAAGAACGAGCAGGGCAATTACGTTGTGAACTACCAATTGGTTGACGTTGTTCGCGGTCAATTGACTGGCGGCAATAGCAAAGCACTTGGTGGCGACGGCGAGCTGGTACTTTCTAAAGATCATGTTCTGTTCAACAAAGTGGCTACGGTTGAAGGCCCACGTATGCGTGAGTACGCGCACCGTATCTCCGACCTTGTTTACGAACAACTAACGGGTGAGCGTGGTGCGTTTATGACACGTATCGCTTACGTGGTGGTGAACGACAAAGACAACTTCCCTTACCAACTTCGCGTGGCGGATTATGATGGTTACAACGAGCGTCTAGTGCTTCAGTCTAAGCAACCGCTTATGTCTCCGGCATGGTCTCCAGATGGTCAGAAACTGGCTTACGTAAGTTTCCAGAATGGTCAGGCTGAGATCTTCATCATGAACATCTACACCGGTGAGCGTGAGAAGGTAACGTCATACCCTCGTCACAATGGTGCGCCAAGATTCTCGCCGGACGGCAGCCAGTTAGCCCTTGTGCTTTCTAAGACTGGTTCGCTTCAGGTTTACACTTTGGATCTAAAAACACGCAAATTGACACAAATTACGCGTGGCAGATCAAATAATACAGAACCATACTGGCACCCTGATGGCAAATCGCTGATTTTCACATCTGACAGGGGTGGTAAACCTCAGATTTATAAAGTAGATTTGGGCAGCGGTTCGACTAATCGCTTGACTTGGCAAGGCAGTCAAAACTTGGGTGGTCAAATCACTCCTGACGGCCGATTCCTAGTCATGGTGAATCGCAGTGATTCGGGTTTCAACTTGGCCAAACAAGATTTGGAAACAGGTGCTCTTCAGGTGCTAACAAAAACGTTGCTTGATGAGTCTCCGAGCATTGCCCCAAATGGTGGCATGGTTATCTATAGCTCGATTTACAACAAGAAAAACGTACTATCGATGGTGTCAATTGATGGTCGATTTAAAGCTAGATTACCGGCAACTAATGGGCGTGTAAGAGCTCCCGCGTGGTCACCGTTTTTGTAGTAAGAAAAATTGATTAATAAAGGAAAATAAGATGCAACTGAACAAGGTTCTAAAAGGGCTACTAATCGCGATTCCTGTGATGGCTATGACAGCATGTAGTTCAAGCGATGACGCTGCTTCTAACACGGGTGCTGAGACAAACACTGGTGCTGCAGAAACTACAGTCGTTACTCCGATCGATCCAAATAGCCAGCTAACAGAGCAAGAGCTAAAAGAGCAAGCGCTACGTGAAACTCAAACAATCTACTTCGCATTTGATAACTCAACAATTGCTGGTGATTACGAAGAGATGCTAGCGGCTCACGCTTCTTACCTAAGCAAGAACCCAGCTCTTAAAGTAACGATCGAAGGTCACGCTGATGAGCGCGGTACTCCTGAGTACAACATCGCTCTAGGTGAGCGTCGTGCAGAAGCAGTATCAAACTTCCTACAAGCACTAGGTGTTCAAGCTGATCAAATCTCTATCGTTAGCTACGGTGAAGAGAAGCCACTTCTTCTAGGTCAATCTGAAGATGTTTACGCTAAGAACCGTCGTGCGGTTCTAGTATACTAATTCGAGGTAAACCTCATGTTCAGTAACACTAAGCGCGCTGTTACGCTTACGTTACTGGCAAGTGCAGCGAACTTCGCGTTCGCTGCACCAGCTCCAGTATCAGATCTCAACAGCACATCATCAGTATCTACTCGATCTTCTTCCGAAAGCGACATCGAGCGTTTAGAGCGCTTGTTGCAAAACCGCAACCGCGTTCAGCTTCAAATGCAAGAGCAAGTTGACCAAATGGCACAAGAGATCAGTGATCTACGTGGTCAATTAGAGCGCAACAACTACGAGATGCAGCAAATGCTTAAGCGTCAACGCGAGTTGTTTGTGGAGCTTGATCGAGTGCGTGGCGAAATGAAAGCTGCACCTGTTAAAGAAACCAAACCTGCGGAAACTGGCGGTAAGTACACATCGAATGCCGATGAGCAAACGGCTTACCAAGACGCGGTGGATTTAATCCTTAAAAAACGCGACTACACTGGTGCGATTGCTGCATTCCAGCAGTTCCAAAAGGACTATCCTGATTCAACATATTCAGCGAACTCACATTACTGGCTAGGTCAGTTGTACTTCGCGAAGAAGCAGGACAAAGATGCAGTCAAGAGCTTTGCTGCCGTGGTTTCTTACAAAGATTCCAACAAGCGTGCAGATGCGTTGGTTAAACTAGGTGATATCGCTGAGCGTAACAACAATGATGCACAAGCGAAGAAATACTATCAGCAAGTGGTAGACGAGTACCCAGGCAGCGCCTCGGCGAAAGTTGCAAGCTCTAAGCTGAAGTAACGACACCTAAGCAATATCAAGATGATTAAAAAGGGAGCCTCGGTTCCCTTTTTCTTTGCATTGGCTTTACGACTTTAAAAGAAGAATGATTCATGCAACGAATGTTCATGAGCAACAATTAGAATTGTTACTTACAACAAAGATATACGGCTAGACTGCTATAAATTCCGGTTACGGGTTGGTTTTTGAAAATCAACAAGGTTACAATACTCGGATTAAAGGAAGTTGCGTAGAGCAAGAGCAATGAGCCACATATTAGATAAAATCGACACAGTTTACCCATTCCCACCAAAACCAATCCCATTAAGCCAAGAAGAAAAAGCCGATTACATCGAGCGAATCAAAAAGCTGCTTAAAGAAAAAGACGCGGTACTCATCGCCCACTACTATACCGATCCTGAGATCCAAGCTTTGGCTGAAGAGACCGGCGGTTTTGTTGGTGATTCGCTGGAAATGGCAAAATTTGGTAACCGTCATCCAGCAAGTACGCTGATCATTGGTGGTGTTCGCTTTATGGGGGAGTCTGCGAAGATCCTGACACCAGAAAAGCGCATTCTAATGCCAACGCTAGAAGCAGAATGTTCACTTGATCTTGGTTGTCCTGCGGACAAGTTCAGCGAGTTCTGTGATGCACACCCTGATCATACAGTAGTGGTTTACGCAAACACATCTGCAGCGGTAAAAGCGCGCGCTGATTGGGTAGTTACATCAAGCATCGCTCTAGAGATTGTAGAACACCTAGACGCAGAAGATAAGCCAATCATCTGGGGCCCTGACCGTCACTTAGGTTCTTACATCGCAAACAAAACTGGCGCAGACATGTTGTTATGGCAAGGTGAGTGTGTGGTTCACGATGAGTTCTCTGCAGATGCGCTACGCAAGATGAAGAGTGTCTACCCAGACGCGGCAATCTTAGTGCACCCAGAGTCTCCAGCGAGTGTGGTTGAACTAGCAGACGCGGTTGGTTCTACGAGTCAGCTAATTAAGGCAGCGAAAGAGCTTCCTCATCAACAAATGATCGTTGCGACTGACAAAGGCATCTTTTTCAAGATGCAACAGCTAGTGCCAGAGAAAGAATTGATTGAAGCACCAACGGCAGGCGCAGGCGCGACATGTCGCAGCTGTGCACACTGTCCTTGGATGGCGATGAACGGTCTTAAAGCGATTGAAAAAGCACTGAATGAAGGTGGTGCAGAGCACGAAATCTTCGTTGATGAAGCGCTACGTGTGAAATCACTTATTCCACTGAACCGCATGCTAGATTTTGCTGAGCAGTTGAACATGCAGGTGAAAGGTAACGCTTAGTCATTCCGTTATTTAGCCTGCGGCTTGTTAAGACAAATCTCAAAAACCAGCCGAATATGGCTGGTTTTTTTGTTTCTTACAATCAATAGGTTAGTATTTAGTTATAGCAATCAGAAAGGAATCGGACACTTATGGCTGTATGGCTAGTACTGAAAAAGTGGTTTAGTGCTCACCTTTTCAAATTGAGCAACCGAAACCTACTCGTCATTAGTGGCGCATACATTGCCATCTCATGGTCGTTGCTGACTCTCGCCGGAGAGCATGCTCTGACTGATAACTTCTCTAACTTCATTTACTACCTCATGGTGACTGCTTCAACGGTTGGTTATGGCGACTTATCACCCTCAAGTGATATGGGTAAGTGGATTGTGGTGTTGTTTATTATCCCAGGTGGTTTGAGTTTATTTGCAGCCATTTTGGGACGAGTGGCGGGCGGTGCTATTGATTATTGGCGAGCAGGCATACTAGGGAAACGGAGAGTAAGAGTGGAAAACCATATCGTATTACTGGGTTGGAATGGCGCACGTACCATGCATCTGATCCGTATGTTGCAACATGAAGAGCACGGCAAACGTCCAATCGTGTTGTGTAGCCGTTCAGACATTGAAAACCCATTACCGGGTGAGATTGGTTTTATCAAGGTGAACAGTTACACCGACGCGCAAGAGATGAAGAACGCCAATATCATCGGAGCCAACTGTATCATTGTTGATAATCTCACCGATGATATTACCCTCTCAGCCGCCTTGTATTGTGCCTCTGTGAATCCTGATGCACACTTGCTTGCCTATTTTAAAGATGATGCTTTGGGTCGCTTACTTAGCCAGCACTGTCCGAAAGCAGAGTGTATTCCTGCAGTCGGTGCTGAGATGCTTGCTAAAGCGGCAGTCGATCCGGGTTCCAGTGCGTTGCACCAAGAGTTACTCGCTTCAACACGTGGTATGACTCAGTACTCTGTGATTTACCCTGACGATCAACCAACCACGAATGTTGAAACGATCTTTGGTTTTATTAAGAAGCATCATCAAGCGACGTTGATCGCCTTCGATCTTGGCAGCGGTATTGAGCTAAACCCAGAACTCAGCGCTCAAGTGCCGCCAAACACCAAACTGTTTTATATTGCCGACGAGCGAATTGATGATTTCGCTTGGACAGACATGAACAAGGACAAATAATGCATATGATTGCCGACCTGTTGGCAGGTTTCCCTAACTTTCTTCTCTATTTTTCGGTGTCGATTATTTTCGTACTGGCGTTCAAATTCATCTACGTCAAACTGACTCCATACGATGAGTGGCATTTGATCAAAGAAGAAAAGAACACTGCCGCTGCCGTTGCATTAAGCGGTGCTTTTCTAGGCTACTGTCTTGCGATTGCAGGTGCTGCGACTAACTCAGTTAACATCGTCGATTTTATGGTGTGGGGCGTTGTAGCCATGCTCGCGCAGATCATCGCATTCGGTATTGTGCGCTTCATTCTTTTGCCAAAAGTCTCAGAGCGTATTGAGAACGATGAAGTACCGGCGGGCATTGTTCTGGCTGCAGTTTCGGTATCTGTCGGCGTGCTGAACGCGGCTTGTATGACGTATTAGGAGGAGCGATGAAACGCAGTTCTAACGTCAAACGTTCTTCAATGGACAAGAGCTTTAAAGTCGGACGAATCATTCCATTCGTCGCTTTTGGTGGTATCTTTTTTCTGGCAACGCATGAGTCGAAAACCGAAGGCTATATCTATGCCGATGCGGATGAATGTAAATCGGACGCGCCAGAATTCAGTGAGCAATGTGAAATCGCTTATCAAGAAGCTATGGCTAGAGCGGAAGAAAACGCACCGCGCTATAACAATGAGTTCGAATGTGAAGACGATTTCTATGAAGACGATTGTTATTACAGCTCACGCCATCGTTCTTACGTTCCGTTTGTGGGTGGTTACTTTTTCAGCCGTGCAGTGAGTGGTTTGAGTGGATACAACAAAAGCTATTACTCAGAGCCGATGTATCGCTACAAGTCGAAGTATTACAACGGTGCAGGGCAGTTCTACGGTTCTTACCGTAATCAATCCACCAAAGTCGCGACAAGCAACTTAAACAAGCGAGGCGGCGGTACGATTGGCCGAGCCATGTCCAGAGGCGGATTTGGTAAAGCGGTATCAGTGAGTCGTGGCGGTTAACAGCGATGTTTCGACGAGAAATACAAGAAAGAGAAAACTGGCGTGAATTGGCACGCCAGTTTGGTTTTGGCTTTCATTCAATGTATGACCAACCTTACTGGGATGAGAGTGCTTACTATCAGTTTTCCCTTTCGCAAATAGAACAAGATATTGAAGCGCCAACAGAGGAGCTTCATCAAATGTGCCTAGAAATCGTGGATCAAGTAGTAAAAAGTGAGCGATTACTGACTCAATGCGCCATTCCTGAAGTCATGTGGTCACAAGTTGCTTCTTCTTGGCAGCGAAGAGAACCTTCTCTCTATTCGAGAATGGATTTTGCGTACAACGGTTCCTCTCCTGCAAAGCTATTAGAAAACAACGCAGATACGCCAACTTCGCTGTTTGAGACTGGCTTTTGGCAGTGGGTGTGGCTAGAAGATACCGTCAACAAAGGCCGTATCCACCAAAGTGCAGATCAGTTTAATATTCTGCAAGATTTCCTTATTGAGCGCTTCGCTGACATTGCCAAACTGCAACCGGGACAAACGCTGCACTTTAGTTGTTGTAAATACACCGAAGAAGACAAAGGCACAGTGCAATATCTAGAAGATTGCGCTCGTGAAGCCGGGTTAGCAACCGCATTTGTTTTTGTTGAAGATATTGGTGTGACAGAAGACGGACAGTTTGTGGATGCTGATGACCGAGCGATTCGCTGGATGTTTAAACTCTACCCTTGGGAATTTATGTTCGAAGAGGAATACAGCAAGTATTTAGCAACATCCAGCGTTAACTGGTTAGAGCCGATGTGGAAGTCGATTCTGTCCAATAAAGCCTTGTTGCCGCTGCTTTGGGAGCGTTTTCCAAATCATCCTAATCTCCTGCCTGCGTATTTTGTCAACGATCCAAAAGCGAGCAGTCTGAAAGACTATGTCATCAAGCCACTGTTTTCTCGTGAAGGCGCAAACATAGAGATCGTTAAAAATGGGCAGCGTTTGGTGAAAACTCCTGGGCCGTACGAATCGAGTCCAAACATCGTTCAGCAATATCATCCGCTACCCAAATTTGGCCAAAGCCATACGCTCATTGGCAGTTGGCTCGTAAATGACAAAGCTGCAGGGATTTCGATTCGAGAAGACAGCAGTTTAGTGACTCAAGATATGGCGCGCTACATTCCTCACGTTATTCTTGATTGATCAAAAAAGCTCTCCGATGTGGAGAGCTTTTTTATTATATGTCGCCTGTTTTAGCTGAGCAGAGCGTTTACTCTTCTTCTGCTAGCATAACACCGCGTTGGGTCAGGCCGCCAAGCATCATTGGCATCGCATTGAAGATTTCTTCAAACTGCCCAAGACCTTCCATACCTTGTTCTGCAAGTGTTGCGATAGTCGTTTCTGGATCGTAAAGCATGGTTAGAGAAAGCAGAACACCACCTAGTAGAGCACTGTCTTCGCTATCTGCTGGCATTAAGTTTTCCCAATCATCACGAGTAATCTGCCAGCCTTGAAGTACACCTTCACAGAAGTCGCGAGTGTTTGCTGACACGATATCTTGATCATCCAGCTCACAACCTTCAGGCCATTGCCACGCACCTTCTAGAAGTGCAGGGCGAGTTTGGTTCCACATTTGAACGATTTCATCGATGTACTGTTCTAGTTGCTCACCATCAGAGAAAGGTGCAGTTTCTTCACCGCCCCATAGGAATGGCAGCCACTCTTGAGGATTCAACACGTTTGGCGCACACGCCATAGACGTTACAAAGCCTTGAGTTTTCGCTAGGTTTAGTAGTTTTCCATCAAGTTCTGGAAGAGAAAGGATGTCTTGTAGTTTCAAAATAGAATACCATTTGTTAACGGGCTGGTTGGTTGCGCTCATATTACCAATCAATTATTGATAAATCGATATTAGGGAATGATTCGTCTACATCTATGGAAATTCGTTCGTCACTCAGAAAAAAAAGCATTCTCGCCCTAACGCTTTATTTGTGCTTTTTCATCGCGACCATTGGTTCTGTTGTGTACCTCGTGGTCGAGCCTCCAGTGCGTGAAAAGCTCGAACGTAATCTGGATCTGCGTACCCAATTGCTTGCCTCACAGATAGAAGGGCCTCTGACGAGCTCGGTTGGACTTTTAAATAGCTTAGTGGGGTTAGGGCAGACGCCAACGCCAAGTATTTCACTTCAAGATACCATCCCACAATTACTCGCAGTCAGTGACGACATCATTGTGAGTGGTGGTTTATGGCCAAAACCGATACTTAAAGATGAACGCTGGCAATACACAAGCTTGTTTTTCAATAAGAATGAAAATGGCAGTCTTGACCAAATTCACTCCTACAATAATCCAGAATCCGGTGGCTACGATAATGAACCTTGGTATCAATCTGTAGTAAATCAGCCAGCAGGATCAGTGAGTTGGTCTGGCGTATATATTGATACCTTCACTCAGGTACAGATGATCACCGCTTCAGCGCCTTACTATAAAGATGGCGTTTTTGCTGGCGTAGCAACCGTAGACTTATCTTTAGAGGCGTTATTCCAGTTCATTCGTGAGCACACTAACCAATACTCATTGGGCGTTGTAATTCGTGATGCTGATGACCAAGTTGTTATTGAGCACAACTTCCAACTCACCAAAGACATATACATTAGCCAGTTAGGCTTTGGTGGTTTTGATTGGCGCATGGACGTGGTTAACGCGAAAGTCAAAGTCTCTGATCAAGTCTTCAATCAGGTAATGAGTGTCGAGACCGGCATCATCCCATTTTTGCTACTGTGTGTTCTGGTGGGTTACTACCTGTTAAACCGATACATCGTTGAGCCCATCGTACGTATCGCTCAGAAAGTGGATGACTCTAAAACTGGTGGCATCATCGATATTGCCTATGACAGCGAAGACGAGATTGGCCATCTGATCACCAAGTTCAACGAGAAAACCATTTACCTTGAGCGTGAGAGAGTAAAAGCCCAAGCGTCCACCAATGCGAAAACGGCTTTTCTCGCAACTTTGTCTCATGAAATTCGAACACCAATGAATGGCGTGTTGGGAACCGCCCAAATCTTGTTGAAGACCCAACTGACGGATGAACAAAGAAAGCATCTCAACACCTTGTATGATTCAGGCGATCATATGATGACGTTGCTCAATGAGATCCTTGATTATTCGAAGATCGAGCAGGGGCACATTGAGCTGGATAACACGCCTTTCCCAATTGAATCGATCCTCGGCAGTATCAACAGTGTTTATCACACTTTATGTGCTGAAAAAGGTCTGCAATTCCGCATTATTTCAAATGTGCCGGAAGGTCGTTGGTATAACAATGACAAAGCACGTTTGCGCCAAGTGTTATTTAACTTGCTCAACAACGCTGTGAAATTCACAGACCGAGGCTTTGTCGAAGTCGAGTTGGCTGAACATGTACAAAATGACAAAACCAAGCTGACCATCAGTGTGAAAGATACCGGTATCGGCATCAACCCAGACGCACAGAAGCGCATTTTCAGACCGTTTGAACAAGCAGAGTCTTCTACGACTCGACGTTTTGGCGGCACAGGCTTGGGGCTTGCGATCGTGAAGCAGATTTCTGAACACATGGGTGGAGGCATTACAGTACAAAGCCAAGAGTGCATTGGTACCAAGTTTGTTGTGGAACTAGAACTTAATCCGTGTGAAGCGGGTGTTTTGGAATCAACCAATACACATAAACTCGATTGCCAAGGATTACGCGCGCTTATCGTAGAAGATAACCGCACCAATACCATCATTATGGAGACCTTCTTACGGTCGAAAGGCTTTGTGTGTGTTTGTGTCGAGAACGGGCAGCAAGCGGTAGAGCAGGTAACGAAGCAAGAGTTCGATTTGGTCTTAATGGATAACCACATGCCAGTGCTCGACGGAGTGGGAGCCATTGCAGTGATTCGCTCTATGGATACGCCAGCAAGTTCTGTGCTGATCTTTGGTTGTACTGCCGATGTATTCAAAGAGACACAAGAGCGCATGCTTGACGTGGGGGCCAACCATATTATTGCCAAGCCTATTGTTGAATCTGAGCTTGATGATGCCTTGTACCGACACGCTTCAATGCTTTATCAGTATCAAGATAAGAAGAGTGCCGAGCAACCTAAACCGCAAAATGCAGAGGCACTCCTGCTGAACTTCTATATGGCGCTAGATGACGACAATTTGGAACAGGCAATGTCAACGCTCTCTCATATTTTTGAGAGTGTACAACCAAGTGTCTCAGACGAGCTAAATAAGGTTATCCAGCGTATTGAGGGTTACTTAAGTAAAGCGCTCGCTCCTGAACAAGAAGATATCGACAAACTGACTATGCTGCTTGCAGATCAATAACCTATTCATTTCGACAAAGTCGTGTGGGCGTTTGCCTGCACTACTTTTAGCTTCTTTCCATCTTCCCAACTCTACAAACTTTGCGTTTACTCTGAATTTACTCTCCCAAGTAGCATAAGCTGATCTTTTTGAAATTCACTTACCAGATATTCCTCTGGTTTTTTGTGTTTTTGCGCGAGCTAAGTCGTTTATTGGTAAATAAATTACGTTTTTAAACTTCATTTTAGGTCGATTTAAGGCGGTTTTTCCTGATTATGGTGAAAGCTGCTACTTTTAACCTTAAAGTTGGTTATTAATTTACAACTGATAATTAAAAACGGAATCATAAACTAAAAATGTTGTGGTCTAATAGCGCCATTGACTGCTATTTGGTTTTAAATGCAGTAAATGATTTTATAGATGTCGTTTTTATTGGTATTTGATTTTAGAGGTTGTAAATGAAGTCTCGTGGACCATTTTGTATTCGCAATGCCGCAGCGGATACCTTTGCTATGGTGGTTTTTTGTTTTATCACAGGGATGATTATCGAGATCTTGATTTCGGGGATGACGTTTGAGCAGTCTTTAGCATCACGCACATTGTCTATCCCGGTAAACATCGCGATTGCATGGCCTTACGGTATGTTCCGTGATTGGGTATTGCGCCAAGGTAACAAACTGTCACCTTCTTCGTTTATGAAGAACGTGTCTGACTTGGTGGCGTACGTATTGTTCCAATCTCCAGTCTACGCAGGCATTTTGTTTGCCGTAGGCGCGTCTACCGACCAAATCATCACGGCAGTAGCGAGTAACGCAGTTGTGTCTTGTGGTATGGGTGTACTTTACGGTTACTTCCTCGATCAGTGCCGCCGCTGGTTCCGCGTTCCTGGTTACTATCAAGAAGCATAATTGTCCCTGTTTTATGCAATTTAGCTAGATAGTGAGCAAACAAACGCAAAAGGGCGCTTTTTTTCGTGTTTAGCCTTGACCATCAGGCACATAATCATTAAATTAGCGCCTCGTTAGCCAATGATGCTAACCACAATTTGATTCGGTGAGTTGTCCGAGTGGCTGAAGGAGCACGCCTGGAAAGTGTGTATACGGCAACGTATCGAGAGTTCGAATCTCTCACTCACCGCCACATTCTAAAAGGTCTGATTTATCAGGCCTTTTTTCTTATCTGCACTAGAGCAATGCATCTCTGAAAGTACACAAAAGAGTACACATGATGCAATCAACACTCTATCGAAAAGCTAATTATTTAGTTCTTTCTAATACGGGTATCTATACCTTCCGTTGGAACCTGAGAGTCGATAACAAACACTATCAGCCCAAACTAAGTCTCAAAACTCGCAATTACTTGGAAGCAATGAAACATGCATCCGTTTTGGCTATTCAAGTCTTATCTATCAACAACCCAACCCTAGAAGACATTAAGTCAATCTACAGTGACTTCAAAGGCTCTCAGTCAAAGAAAGCTCTTTTGCTTCAGAGTATTGATATCTCTAATCATCTAACAGACCTCAGTATCAAAAGCCAAACAGAATACAGAAACTGTTGGAATAGCTTTGTTAGCTCTCTAAGCCAATCAACTACGTTAGATAGTGTCAGACAGTCACACATTGAGCAATGGAAGAAAACCCAAACTTGTAGCCTAACTACTATGAAGAAGAAGCTTAGATTACTGTCTAGTTGCTTCGGGAGAGTTGGGCATAAAGTAGAACAAGATTGGTTCAAAGTTGCAGTCGAAAAGACACCAGTTAGACCTAAGCGAGCTATAACCAAGCAAGAGCTAGGAGAGCTTTTGAGAGCCACGCAGTGCTATAAAAAGAGCAAAGATGAGTGGAAGTATTATCTTCCTCGTATAGCGGCTCTAACAGGCTGTAGGCTCAATGAAATAGCCCAGTTGAGGGTGTGTGATGTTCAATTGGGAGATGAACCAACATTGAGCATAAATGATGATCATGATGATAAAAAACTAAAAAATTCATCGAGTAAGCGAGTTTTGCCCGTTACTATTCCTTTACTGAACTTGCTAAGTGAGTTAACAACAGATAAAGGAAAAAATGAACACCTATTCACTCTGTCATACAGTAAACAGAATGGCTACGCAGGAAAGCCTAGTAAGTACTTCTCAGAGCTTCTAAAGTCATTAGATATCAAAGGTGTATCATTTCACTCTCTACGTCACTATGTGGTTACAGAGCTTTTTAATGCAGGAGTGAAAGAGGAGCTGATAGGTTCACTGATGGGGCATAGTGTAGGTAAGTTAACTACAGGTAAAATTTATTTGTCTGGTTTTTCTTATGACAACAAACTCAAGGCTTTAGATATGATTTCTGTAGGTTTTTTCTGATTCTTTGAAGGCTTATTGCTAGAAACTAACTACGGGATATCATGCTCGCGTATGTTCAAATCAGAGAGTGCTTATCGCGGAGGTTTAAAGGTCTGACGCAAGCTAAGGAAATGTAATGATTGGAAATTGGATAATTCTTGGTTGCATTGTTGTTTGTGTGTGCATAGTGCGTAAGAGATCTATGGGGGGGGAACGAAAAGGCAGTAATAACACCTTTCTTACTATATCTGACTATGACGCAGAGCAGCTTAGAAAAAAAGAGGTGGAGACTGCTGGGTCATTTAGACAACGTGAGAGTGGCAAAAGCACTGAAGCTCCAGAAGATGCCCAGAAACATTTGTTTGATAACTATACTATGAATAAGAATGAAGACTTCGATTTCATAATCGAGAAGAAGGTTACCAATACCGTAGGTGCCGAGGTTTATCGGGATGTAAAGAGATTAATAAAGCTCTTCTTTAAAGGGATTATTGCGATAGTTGTGATTTTTATCGTGTACATTAGTTATAGCGACTTTGTGCACGAAAAGCAGCGAAAAGCAGCACAGCTTGAACTCGATAAGCAAAGAGCGGTAGAAGCCCAGCAACGGAAACAAGCTGAGTTAGCTAGAAGGATAGATTTACCAATAGCATGGAATGGTAGTGATAAGTGGCGTCAAGGAATGAGAAGCTGGGGGAACTCTGGTTTCGTTTTCACTTCAAACCAGTTCATCCTGAATATTGATTCTAAACGTCTCTCTAAAGAACAAATAGCACGCATTCAAGGTAAGAAAGTCTCATGTTATATGGACTTATTGGTGGGAGATTATAGAGAAGGTATTGCAGGCGATTTTGGTTACAGCTTGGATGATGTTGATGAATCAGATCCTATTCATTTTACATCGTCTAAAGAGGGCTATGTCTCTAACGATATGTTTTTGTATGTGGACTTAGATATCATTGATGCAGATAAGAAAGCTCGTAACTTTGATTCATGGGATTTGAAGTGTGGAGACTTAGTCTCAAAAGTGGAGTATAACAAAAAGGGTAATTGATACGGATACATGTATGGATAGAGGATTTGTCCGTTTACTATGCATATCCACTGAGAGGATAAGGATTCACTGAAAGGGGGGGGGCTATCTATTAATTTATTCTTTTTCTTTCAGTGTTTTGCATAGCTATAGGAAAAGAAAAGCCCCTAAGATAAGGGGCAGTTCAAGAAAAGGGAAATTAGTTAGCCATAGGAATCTATGATAATTCTTTTTCCCCTTCTAGCTCCTTACTCAATTCTTGTTCTGCTAACCAATTAGTCCAAT
Source organism: Vibrio sp. B1ASS3 (assembly GCF_905175355.1). Taxonomy (NCBI): domain Bacteria; kingdom Pseudomonadati; phylum Pseudomonadota; class Gammaproteobacteria; order Vibrionales; family Vibrionaceae; genus Vibrio; species Vibrio sp. B1ASS3. The sequence goes on along the minus strand of NZ_HG992742.1, from coordinate 2,682,868 downwards.
CTTCACCATACTGCTCTAGCCAATTTCTTCTAGTTCTAGGAGTAATACCCATAGCTTCACATGCATTTTTAGCTGTTTCTCCACCTTCAATCATTTGATGAATAATGAACAGTGTACTAAAGTCACGTTTCTGCTTTTCTGCACCTTTTATTGCTTTACGACTAGCTTTGTCAGTTAGACGTTGGGCTATCTCTTCAGTGCTTGCTTGAGTAGGGACTCTTTGGAAACTAGAGGAAGTATTGATAGAGGCACTAGGCATCATGCATTGAACGTATTCAGCATGAGCCATATCAGGCACTACAATCTTACAACTAGGCTGAGCTTGTTCTCGCGTTAGACTTCCATTTTCATCTCGATTTAAGTTACGAAATGAGATGCGACTAACGAACTGATATGCAGCGTCATAGCTTGTTTGTTTAAGATATGAATCCACCAGCAATTGTGGGCTGATGTTGATATCTTTAGCCAAACGTTTAATAGCTGCTTCATGTTCGGGAGCTGGTCTAAGATGAGCCATGAACGCCACTTCATTGAGGTGACTATAACTATTTAAACCATGAGCCATTGGTGGAAGTTCAATAGCGTTAGACTGGTTTATAGCGTTAGTGTGCTTGTTCTTGCAGTAGATAAACTGCTTATCTTTGAACAAGTCACTTACCCAACAATTAAACAATTGGTGTACATCAAATTCTTCAGAGCAATCTTTAATCGCTTTACTAGCCTGAGAGCTTGCAAAATAACTACTGAAAGACGAAGACTGTTCTTTACTACTATTCATCAGGAAAGGCAGTATCTCAACATTTGATGTATTTGGGTGAGTTGTAGGTAGATTCAAGTGTGATAGAACGTGCTCAGTAGTAATTGAGCAGCCCAATACTTGCAATAACTCTCCTACAAATAATCCCTCAAGGTTAGCTGAAAGAAGCCATACTGTGTCTAATTGGCGTAACTTGGAGATGAATTCCAATCCATCAAAGAACTCAAAAAGCCTCCAATCTTTGGTTGTACTCACATACAAGCCGTTGGAGCTATGAATCCCTCCCATTAGTATTTTTCCAGCTTTGACACTGTCACTGTTTAGGTCACCATTGAAGAGTAGGTCATAGGCAAATTGCTTTGCTTTATCCCTTGTTTCTTCTTTCACTACAACTTTCTGAAACCCCTCAAAAGGTGAATCTAAGTAGTCAATGTAAGGTGTCAGACCTAGCACTGATTCGTCTTGCAATGAAACCTTAAGGCGCTGATAGTTGCCGATTAGATTTGGAATCTCGTCAATGATGATAGTGCACTGGCGTAGCGCACTAAGTGGCAACATTGAAAGAGCTGTATGGCTTATAAACAAGATTTGAGTTGTTAAAGAGCTTGTGCTTTCAATCGCTTGCAACACCTCACGCTGAACACTGGAACAGTTATCAGAAGAAACTAACCTCGCATCGTGGTCAGGGTACTTTTCCGTGTATCTATTCAACGTCACTTCAGATAGTTTATTCGTCAAACTTGCCCGCAAGATGGTACTTGTTTCAGAGTTCTTAATTTGTTCGATATTGTTGATGAGTTGTTCAGTTTTACCCGTACCGCACACCCCGGAAAGATGATAAATCATGCTTTACTCCGTAATTTAGAAGTTAAATTAGGAGATGGACAAATCCTTTAGTCCTTTACGTTGACCTTTTAACATCTCTTTCAGTGCTTAAAAAGCTTGGTGAATCTGACATGAGTCGGAAGGGATGTAAAGCCGTCATAAGTCATTATGATGTGAAAATTTCTCTTGTATGAGAGTACACAATGAAGTACAAATTACTCACACCGCATTGTATCAGTGCAGATAAGTCATTGACCTATATACGGCACATCGCCGTTAGGTGATGGTGAAAGCGTAGCTTTACGTATCGAGAGTTCGAATCTCTCACTCACCGCCACATTCTAAAGCCCCAGCAGAAATGCTGGGGCTTTTTCGTTTCTGAGTTTCTTCTACCCTGATGCCTTTACAAATACTTCATTACTTCGTCTGCGTTTCTAAGTACGATTTGCTGGCCGCGTGGATTAGACTTTTGTGTATGAATATCAATATTGTAGGCGTCGAGTACATATCTAACCAAAGATGCATTGGTTGGGATTGTTAAAACGCCATCGTTCATTGCATAGTCTTTTTCGATAACGGCTTTCTGCTTTTCACTAAACCGCTGGTCTGCTACCAATTCAACATTAACACTCTGGTTCCATAAAGGGTCACCGTGCTTCTTGAAGCTGGCACTATCATTTAGATCAGGTATCCCTTGAATGCGGCTCAATACGAAATCTCGATAGTCTCCGGCATGCTCACAATAGGCTCTTACATGCCAACGTATAGGTGTACACACTAGAGTGTGGGGAGAGATTATTCTCTCAACTTCTTCGCCATCCTTTAAAGGTGTGTAGCAAATATCGACACGTTTCTTTTCTCTGATAGCTCGAACTAAAGGACGCAAGACTTGTGGTGATATGTTGCGAGTAACAGGGCGGACCATGGCAACATTTTCAAAACCCATATCCAGTTCATTAAAGGTCACAGCCATGTCTTCACTGCGCGCTAGAATATGAAGGTATTCATCGGCATGTCCACTGGTTAGCTCTGGAGCAAAGCTGTCACTTGGCTTGTAGCCTTTTAATTGCTTGTCATAAACGAGGTTGCCAGGAGCAATATCTGCTAGATAGGTGTTGATGTCTTTTGAAGCTTGCTGTCTACCAATACCAAAACTTTTAATCAAGTGATTGGTTGTCAATCTGCCTTCCCACTGTGCGATAACTTCTATCATGCGATAGCGAAATAGTAGATCCCAGCGTATTGGCCATTTATACATAGTTTGATTCCTGTCTAATTATGCTACGTGTATATGTACTCAGTATTTACCTGTAGTCAATGACACCATAGTATAAATAGGGTTATTTATCGTCAAGAAAAGTAAGAGGTTTACTTGCTTGTGCAACCAGTACTGAATGAAGTTGGGAAAGAGGCCGCCACTCTCGAAACACCGTCGAATAGCCAAAGAACAAGATTTGGAGACATCAGCCGTACTAACCGGACAGCATCGCTGATGCGTGTGTTTACACAAGCAGTAGCTAGCGCGCAGTCTGGACTTTCTCATCTAGAAGAAGGTAAGTTCCGTCGGTTTGGTGAGTTGGATTTACAATGGTTGTCTTTTGCTCAGTTGGATTTTGTCGCGGAGCAAACAGAATTCAGTGCTGGTATTGAGCGAGACCGGGTGGTGAGTGGTGTATTACCCCAGGCCCGAGAACAAGCGAAAGCTCTTGGTTGCTTTGGTGAACTTGGTGATGAGGGTCTTAAAAGAGGACTAGAGTTATTATTTGATTCCCTATGTAACCGTGGCGAGCGCTACAAAGCTTTTAAAGTCCCTATGTGGGACGCTGAATTACAGCGCTTTATAACTCGTAAATTTTGGTTACTGAAGACAGTGGCAATAGATGGAGAGCGTACAGAGCTTGGTAATGGGTTATTTGAGCTTACTGATGAAGCTTACATGTTGTTATTTGGCCTGATGGAGCAGGACGCATTAGATCTAGCACGAATTAACGTGCTACGTATGGAAATGTTGCTATCACGAGGAGCGTTCGGAGAAGCTGTATCGCTTGCCGATAACAATGCACGACAGGCACAACGACTGACCTCAGAGATCCGTACATTACGCAGACAGATTATTCGTTCAATATCTAGTGTGGCGATTGAACGTGTTGAGTATCTTGGTAGTGAAGGGATCTATCAGGTGGATAAACTACAAAATGATCTTGGCTCCCTGGGAACTCTTGTTCGAAAATACCTTGATACACTCACTGATACCAACCAGTTGCGTCAGCTTTCAATGCTTAAAGAGAAATTGGATGCTCAAAGGAAGGCAACTATCAATCTTCAGACACAAATCATGGACTTGCCTGATACATTCCGTCAACAACAGCATAAGCTATTTCGTCGTCGAGCACACATGGAAGGGCGGCGGTTACCTCCACTGGAACAAGCGATTAAACCACTCGCAATATTGCCGTTCGCAGATATCAACAGAGTCGCAGATGAATTTCTTGCTCGGTTCTCTTATCCAGTTGCTGTTGAGCTGTTCGACCCTGGTTCGCTATTACAGCAGTTTAATCGAGTCTTAGAGCGTAATGAGCGAAGTGAGATAGATACCATAGTAGAGGATGAGGAAGTTGAACTATTAGAGGAGTTTGTTAGCCAACTGACTCCTCAGATGGTGGCATCAGTGCGGCAATGGATGCGCGTAGTGATACCTGCTGAAGGGGCATTACTTTCTACCTTAATTGAAAGAGCACTTGTCGAACACGACTCGGATACGGCTGTTGCTGTACAGGGAATCGCTATTGTCTCTTTAGACCCTCAGAATGATGAAGAGATGTCAGTTTTATTTCGTTTCCGAGCAAGCCCGACAGCAGAACGCTATAGCATAGTCTTGGGCGATGGTCGCCGTGCTCACGGCCATGATTTACATCTCTCAGTACAACTTAACTTCAAGGATCAGACTCAATGAACGATGTGCGTGATGCAATGCGCCTGATTTATCTAACTCAGGCTGGAAGTCAGCTAAAAGGCAAGAAAGGCCGGATGATTATGCGTAGTAACGTTGATGAGTACCGTAAATTGATGCAGCGTTACCATGGCGAAGAAGGGTTTCGTCACCTTGTTGGACAAATGATTGAAGCTGCGGATATGCAACTTCTTAATGCTAATAGTGAACGACTCCAAATTTCCTCTGCTAGTGCTGATGCTATGTGGGCAACCACCGCTTCAGATTATAAGCTGCGCTTGGGAAAAGCGGACATACCTACATCCCGTTTACTGATAATCCACTTGGCGATCGCAATGGTTTTTTTTCCTGAAGCTGAAGACCTTGAAGCTGAGCCGGAAGATCTTGGAGTGCTAACGGTGAGTGACACTCTGCGAGAGTTAGAAAAATTTGCCAAAGCAGCAGAAGCCTTGGAGGTTGATGACGAACTCTTGAACCAGCAGGAGCTAAATGCTCTAACCGACTTTGCAGAACTACCACCACTGCGCCCAGACAGTAGTGAGAAGAACGCAGACAGTTGGGTAGGACTCATCAATCGCGTGATAGATCATATGGTTGATAGTCATTATCTCATCCCGCCACGTAAAGTGGAGGAGGGCAGCGAGCCTGAATATTGGATGACTCGCGCCTACCAGCATTCATTTAAGGAAGGGGCGAAATACCTGTTTGATAGATTCAGGATCCTCAAGCAAGAGCTTGATAGCCAGGATGAGATAGACGAAATCCTGTCCAGTAATAACGAGGAGGCCTAATCATGTGGAAAGTGAGTCAAATCTACCTAAGTGACTTTCGTGCTGGTAGTAATTTTATGGATGATGGGCTGATCAAGGTCCTTGATGATAATGGTGAATCGCGTGATTGTCTGATTTTTTCACCTAACGGTACCTTTAAGACGTCATTACTATCGATAGCGCTCTCCCAACTTTCGCCAAGTAAAGATCGCTTTATTCAAACATTGCAATCTTCGTCAAAGAAGATCGAAGACTATGTTATTCGTCAGCGACCAGCGTTGGTCATGACCAAATTTGTCGCGCCTTCTGGTCAGGAAAGCTTATTTGGAGAAATAGGTGGGGATAGTTTAGTCGTCGGTCAACTATTCTTCTTACGCCCTTCCTCTGCTTCAAACCAGAAGGAAGAATTGGAACGCTTATTCTTCATCAGTCGAGATAGCAATACCTTTGAACAGATTCGTAATCTATTCCTCTCTTTACGTGCTGAACGTACTGGTTGGGAGCAACTTAAAAAAGAAATCCCCGCATTCGCTGAAGTAGAGTACGTTCAACGTAACTGGCTCAGTATGCTTGATTCTGCTGGCCTCGATCCTTTTCTTGTGGATAAGCAAGTAGAGATGTGTAAGCAAGAGGGTGGAATTGCTAATACGTTAGAGTTCAAAGATGAAAAGGCATTTATGAGCTTTTTTCTAAATGCAACCATGGATATTGAGCGTTCTTCGAACCTCCACGGCAATGTACTGAAGGGAATGGATAAACACCGCAATATCCCTCAACGCATGGAAGAGCTCAAGGCAGCGAATCAACTCAAGGAAATTTTAATTTCGTTTGAACAGACTGCAAATAAATGGCGTGGATTGGAGGTTAAACGTCAAACTCTCACAATTCAGATGGGTGAAGCTGCATACATGTTGAGTTCTGCCTTGCCAATGGCAGATAAAGCTAAGCTAAAAGTTCGCGAAATGGCCGATGAGGTGGACGCTAAGCGTCGTGAGGCTAATGTTAATCAGCACATAGCGATGGCAGATAAGGCATTGATTAGTCAAGAGAGTATGCGTCGGCAAGGTGAAGTGTTAAAGCGGGACAAACGCAATTATGAGCATCAGGGCAAGGAAGCACAAAGTGAGCAAGTCGCTCTTAAAGGAGGAGGGCTATTGAGCGTAGTGGGTGAGAAACGCCAGTCACTTAATACAACAGAGCAAGCATTCAAAGCGGCTAGTGAAGAGCTAGAGCCAATGCGGTTACACTTAAATGGTACTCAGGCTGCTTATCATTCACGTTTGATTTTTGAAAAAACGGTGCTTGAGAAAACTAAGATCGATAAGGATAAAGAGTTCGAAGAAGCGGTTAAGTCCAAAGAAGCCACCAACTCCCAGTTGGACACGGAACGAAAAGTACTGAGTGACTTGCAACAAACTAAAACACGCTACACGTCTAATATAGATCAGGCAGAGAATGCTCACCGTATGCTTTCACTTGAAGACGGCGAAAGCCCAGCAGAGGGAGAAGCTCGTCTACAAGTAGAAGTGCAGCAACGAGATGAGCACATTAATGCACTGGTTAAGCGTCGGAGTCTCGATAAGTCACAAGCCGACAAGTTAGAAACTACTATTGCCTCTGAGCGAACGAGTCTTGAGAAAGTCCAATTTGCAGCAGAAAGCATTTCTAAATGGTTAGATGAAGAGCTGGAAGCACGTAAAGCTGTACTTGCCAATGAACGCTTAACGGTAATAGCAGGTGTTGTTGACTTCAACCCATATACCAGTGAGTTAGCATCTGCTGTTAGTGACGCTTTAGCGCGCCAAGACGCTCGAGCAGATTTGGCTCGTACTACTGTAGTAAAGCTTAAGGAAGAAATGGACCAGCTTGAGGCATCTAAGACCTTAAGTGAAGATCCATTGACAGCCAGTTTATTAGAATATTTTATAGACGAGGGTATTTCAGACTCAAAATTGCGTTCATTCAATGAATATCTGGATTCGCGTTTTGACGGCGACGTAGACACGATCGCTTTACTTATGAGTGATGATCCAGCTCGTTTTGGTGGATTGATGGCAGTGGATCAGGAGACTTTAGAGCAAGTGGCAAAGCTTGAAGTTCCTGACTGGCTGGTTCGTCCGGTTGTCGTATCCCTAGGAGATAGCCTTGATACCGACAAAAACGCACACATGGTCATCGAGCCGAAGGACTTGACAGTTTATAGTCCTCGCGCTCTTGAGCGGAAAAAAGAAGAATTATCAAAGGCTCTGAAGCGTGCCAAGCATAGTGAATGTGAGATTAAAAAGAGTCTTAAGGAGCTGCGTGAGGCTGATTTACTTCGAGCTCAGTTATTGCAACGCTTCCTTGGCTACGAACATATTGAAGCGCAAGTACAGGAGAGACAAACCTTACAAAAAGAGGTTACTGCCAGAAAACAAAGTCTTGAACTCTTTGTCTCAGAACTTGAGGAAAAGCGTACCGCTATTGAAGGAAGTGTGGAAAAGGAGCGAGAGCTCATAGAGCTTAAGGCCGAAACTACAACAAAGTTAAATCAGGTTACAACTTGGTTGGAGCAGTATGCTGAGCTTGCTCATTGGCGTGAAGAGTTAGGCAGAATTTCTACCAATCTATTAGTGAAAGATCAACATATTAAGCATCTAGAGAAAGAGTATCAAACACTTGAAGATAAGACTCTGACTTTGACGCGAGAGAGTCAGGCTTGTACTAGCCAGTTAGAATCCTTAATGGACAATGTTCAGGTTCCTCCTCCCTCAGATGGGACACTACCACCAGAGACTCCTTCCAACAGTCTATCATTGTTACAGAAAGCATATTACGAAGCAGATCGAGCGCTTAATCAGGCAGCAACGAAGAATGGAATTGGGGCGTTAGAAGATAAACTGCGCACAGTACGTGGGGAGCTGGCAAGCGCAACACAAGAGTGGGAAGACTACAAAGAAGAACGCCTGCCTGATATGAATCGTGTGGATCACTGGCTGACGGTGACTGACCTTGAACGTTCCCGAGCTAAGGAGGCGCTAGATCGCCAGTTAATCGATCTTGGTGTTTCAATTAACTCTGTGGCCAATAAGCTGGAGTCTAACGAACGAGAACTAGAAGAGTCTATCGAGCGCCTAAAAAATTACTGTAACAAGAAAAAGATCAGACCAAGTTTGGATGCACAAGAGCTTGGTGAAGAAAATATCGAAGTACTTATGGATCAAGCTCGTGAACGTCATGTTCGTGCTGAGAGTGAGTTTAAACGTCTCGAAGAACGAGCCTTCACTCTGCGTCGTGATATGGGTGAGGTGCAAGAGTGGTATTCAAAATTGACTTTGGCATCAGCACGGGTTGGTAATCAAGAACCAATAGCACCTCAAGATGGTGGTTCTTTGGACTGGCCATTACTGACTGTTGGACAGCTTCAGGACAGAGTGGTTGCTAGCGCTAAGTTTGATGAAATAGTGGAGGAAATCAAGCAGCAACTTGACTCAACGGATAAACGTTTTGATAGGGAGCGCCGCAAACTAAACAATGGTTTCGATACAGTTAAGCGGCAGATTGAAAATAAAGCTATTGCTGATATGTTGTTCGACCTGGTTCAGAAGCTACTCAACACTGATGCGGGAACATTCGCTTATCAGACAAGTGATTTCATCGAGAGTTGTGAAAGTGTCATTCGAAACTTAAAAATGGATATCGCTGCTATGGATCGCCATGTATCGGGATTGGTTAATAGCCTGCTTGATCATGCCAGTGACTGTTATCAAGTGCTTACTTCAGCCAGCAATGCTTTAGTCCCAGAGAGCATATTGGTATACGGTGGTCACAGAATCCTTCAAGTAAAAGCTCGCCTAGATTTTGTTAAGTACGGCGAGGCTTACCAGGAAGCGATGAGGAACTGGTTTTTTGAGGTTGTAGAAAAAAAAGCACTGCCACAGGCGAATACTAAAAAAGGAGATGAGTTAGGAGCCACATTGCTTTATAGGTTGCTAAGTTGTACTGGTAAACGTACTCGCACTGGATTCGATATTGGACTCCTAAAGATGGCAGGTCAATCTGGGGAATATGTCTCGATTAGCGAAGACCTATCATCAGGTGGTGAACGATTGACATCTGCAACGATGCTTTATTCAGTCATCTCACATGTTCGTTCGCGTCAGCGGCAACATATTGCTGATGGGAACAGTGTGGGCTTCCTTTTTATGGATAATCCGCTCAGTAAGGCTTCAAAAGCCTCTTTTGTACAGGCGCAGTTACATACCTGTCAGGCGTTTGGGATTCAGCCCATTTTTGTTACTGGGGTGGGTGATATAGCGGCACTTGAGCAGTTTAGTAACCGCATCGTGATCACTAAGGCTGATGGTCGAGATGGACGAGCAAAAAGTCTAAAGATAAATGGTGAAGTTTTAAACCGAGTGGTAATTTCTGAAGAGTTGCTTACCAAGGAGGTCGCGTGAAAACACTGGGTGATCTGATTTTTGAAACTATAGCTGCGAGCCCGGAACCGAAAATAAAAATGGCTGGATTGCGAAAGGTAGCCCGCGAGCGATATCCACAAGTTGATGTGGATGAGCGAGACTCCTTGTTGTTCCATGCTCTAGAAGAACTTGCAACTAATCAATTTATTCGCATTCCCGCACGCCGTGCTCCTAAAGCATGGATTGCAGAGGATAAGTTGCCATGTTGGATTAATCGTTGCGATAAGACTAAAGCTGATGTTGAGAAGCATTGTGAGCCAACCCTTTCAAGGAAAGACAGTTCTTGGACTGAGGGACTAACTCTAAAAGAAATACGTGCTCAAGCTCCATGGGTAGGAAAGATGTTGAAAATTGGTCCCTCTTTGCGTCTTTCTGAAGAAACTCTGCACAAGGCATTGATAATTAATGATTATATGCGAGAAAGCCCTTTTAACACTACCATGTTGCCGGTCAACGAACGTTCACTGCAACTTTTTGGGTATGAAAAGGCTTTGAAGAATGTACACAAAGTAGGATTATTTGGAGGGAGAATTACTCTAGAGGACCTTGATTGTTACCGTGTTCCTGAGCCGCTACAAGGAGTACGTTGGCCAAATAAACCTGTGAACGCACCAATTCTCATAGTGGAAAATAGTACGACGTTCTACTCTGCTTGGAAAGCGAATAGCATGTATCCCATGTATTCAGCTATCGTGTTTGGCAGAGGAAAAATGCTTAAAGGGGCTGAACTGGCGACAGACTCGTTAGAAGAAATACGAGAGGAAAGTGCCAAACGAAGCAATGTTACTCAGCTACCAGAGATCCACTATTTTGGTGACCTTGATCCCGAAGGTGTTGAGATACCTATCAGTGTTAACCGTTTACGTGAGAAACACGGGCTTGAGCCTATACTCCCAGCCAATCTGCTTTATCAACGTCTCCTGAGCTTTCCAGATCAAGAGCCGGAGCATGATTGGCCAAAAGGCCTCTTTCGAAATGAGCTTTTAGAGTGGTTCGGAGAGCCTATGGCTAGTAGTGTGCTTGATACGTTTGATCGACATCGACGATGGGCTCAAGAGTGGATTTCGCGAGTAATTTTTAAAGAGATTTTTGCATCTGGTAGTGAGCATTAACTCTTATCTTAAGGTTGTAGGTAATTTCTCGGTATTTCACTTATTCCATTTTTGATTTAGCAGAATGTGAGGCTTGCTTATTCCGCAGATTTGGGCGCTGATTTCAATAGGCCGGAATACGTATAAAATAAGAATACTAATGAAAAATAATTTTGTCGATGACTCATGTTCTGATATATGACATCATTTTTGTATATGTTCGGAAGTGAGATAATAACAGATGAAACAAAAGCTTACCAAGGAGTTAGCCTACAAGGGGTTGCAAGATTTTTTACGGATACGCCGTTTGTCATGTTTGCGACAGGAACATCATGTGCCGTGGATCTTGGCTTTGGTATGCCCGCCCTCGAAAAGCATTTGAGAAGCTCTATTCCTACGTATAGCCTCGACGGTAAGCAATTAGCTGAGTGGGGCAGAGTTCTTGAGTTACTTGCTGATTCTAGTGACTTTGAGGCATCAATGAATAGTATTACGGATTCAGCTTTGCTTAACTACGTTGTTAACGAAACCGCCACTATTGTTGCATCAGTACAGAATGATAATGCTGAAAAGATCTTATCGAATGCTGATAGCTGGACAGCAAATGAGATTATATCGCGTTTAGTCAGAAAGCTTCCACAGAGCAGCCCTGTGCTTCATATGGCTACTCCAAACTATGATCTATTAGCAGAAATTGCTATGTCTGCGAGTAAAGTGCCATACACCACCGGCTTTTGGGGCGGTGTGATTAAGTCTCTTGATTGGAAACAGTCTCAGCGCCAGTTGACTTATCCTGAGTTAGTTCAAACGGGACGTGCTAAAAAGCAGCCTATTACACGTCGTATGAATCATGTGAAGTTATACAAGGTACACGGCTCATTAAATGTATTTTGTAAAGACAGAGAAGTTGTCGAATGTGATTTGTGGCAACAGCCCCCTCAAGGTTATGAAAGGTTATTGATTACACCTGGTACAGCTAAGCATGAAAAGCTTCATGATTATCGAGATGTTTTGCTTAGTGAGTACGATGATGCAGTTCGTGCACACAATAGATTTCTGTTCTTGGGTTTCGGATTCAATGACACACAGCTCGTTAATAATGCGATAACAGATAAACTGGTTAAGGATCAATCTGACGGGCTCATTATTACTCGTGATTCGAATTCACGCATTGAAGAGCTGCTTTCTGGGACAAAAAACACTTGGTTGGTTTGTAAGTCTGAGAAAGACGATTCTACCCGTATTTACAATAATCAGTTTGATGACTGGTTATACATTGAAGATAAAGAGCTGTGGCGTTTTGACCACTTCGCGAAAGAAATAATGGGACGTTAGTAATATGGCTATTTTCGATTTTGATGAAAAAACATCTCTTATTGGTACTGTCAGGGATGTTGATACACGAAAGGTTTCAATTCACGTAAAGTCAGATGAAGACTTGAGAAAGGCAAAAGTTGGTCAATTAGTTTGTCTTGAGGTGTTTTCAGGAGTTGAAACTTGGCTGGTAGCTATTGTGGAAAAAGTAACAAAGTCGGTATCTGTTGCTACCGCAGATTTGATAGAAGGCGAAGAAGAGTTAGAGTTGGAAGGTGCTATAGAGGATGTCATCAATACAGTAAAGGTATCCTTGGTAGGTTCTGTTAGGTGGAATGCACTTGAAGATACAGCAGTTTTTAGTCGTTCTTTGATGCAAGTTCCTGATATTGATGCAAAGGCCTTTGTATTGGTGGGTAATGAGTTAGAAGCATTCATGAATATTCTGGTATCGGCATCTGATACAGATCATAGCCTCGATCTAGGCACCTATGTAATCGATGAAAATGCACAAGCATATTTAGATGGAAACAAGTTTTTCCAGCGACATGCCGCTTTGGTTGGTAGTACTGGTTCAGGCAAATCTTGGACTGTAGCATCGATTTTAGAACGTGCTGCAAAGTTACCATCTTCTAACCTTATCGTTTTTGATTTGCATGGTGAATATAAGAGTCTTACCTATGCAAATCAACTTCGGATACCAGGTCCTGAAGAGCTGGGGACTAGCAATGATGAGCTTCTTTATCTGCCATATTGGCTATTGAATACAGAAGAAATGCAGTCATTGTTTATCGATAGCACCAGTTTCAGTGCTCAAAATCAGGTTTCCAAGTTTCAGGAGGCAGTAGTTGATGCAAAAACTTCCATACTTAAAAAACTGGACAAACAAGATGTGTTAGATGCCTTTACTTTGGATAGTCCGATCCCATACGAGATTAAGAGTGTTGTTAGTGACCTCAAGTATCTGAATGAAGAAATGGTACCTGGCTCTAGAGGAGAGAAAAAAGGTCCTTTCAATGGTACGTTCGACCGGTTGCTTGCGAGGATTCAGGGAAAACTAGATGACCGAAGATATGGTTTTCTGTTTCAGGTTCCCGCAGCAGAAAGTGACTATGACGCTCTAGGAAGACTGGTTTCCAAGCTGCTGAACTTTGAGAAAGAGAAAGAGCAAATCAAAGTGATTGATTTCTCCGAAGTGCCCTCTGATATCTTGCCTGTAATGGTTGGCTTAGTTGGGAGACTGATTTATCAAATTCAGTTTTGGACAAATCACGAGGATCGACACCCAATCGCAATGGTATGCGATGAGGCACACCTATATTTGCCGAAAAAAGATGGTAAGAACCCAGTTGAGAAGCGGGCTATTGAGTCTTTTGAAAAAATTGCCAAGGAAGGGCGTAAATATGGCGTTGCGTTGTTCATAGTGAGTCAGAGACCGTCAGATGTTAGTACTACGATTTTGAGTCAGTGCAACAACGTCATATCTTTGCGCCTCACTAACGCAGAAGACCAGTCAACGGTCAAGAAATTGTTGCCGGATAGCTTGGATAGTCTACTGGACATCCTGCCTATTATGGATGTTGGCGAAGCATTAGTTGTTGGTGATTCTGTTTTACTACCAAGCCGAATCAAAATTACTCCACCAGTAGAGAAGCCTCTTAGCGAGACAGTTAAGTTCTGGGAAAGCTGGTCGAAGCCAAATGCAAACTTGAATTTTGCCACTATTGTCGAAAATTTACGCAAGCAAAGTAGATCTCAAGTCGGTACAACAGAATAACCCCAGGAAATATGAGTAAATATAAGAAGTTAATGGTATGGAACTAAGAAGTCACCAGAATGAGGCTGTTAATAATATTGTAGATAGCTACTTGAGGAAGGAAAAGAGAGCTCTTGTTTCTATGCCTATAGGCACGGGTAAAAGTGCTGTGATATTATCAGCAATAGAAATGATATTTGATACCAACCCAGCAAAACAATTTATTATTTTAGTAAATACTAGAGACCTAAAGCATCAGTTTGAGCATCTAATAGAAATACATTGGTCTAACTTAGGAAGTCAAATTCATGTAGAGACATGTCAATATTTTCTAAGAGAAAGTAGTAAAATAAACTGTGACAACTTGGTTGTTTTTGCGGATAGCATTCATTTTAATTACTTTATCAAAATCCATGGTTTTTTTGAAAGCTTAAACGATGAAAGTTCATTTTTTTGTTACTTTACCCATACTCCATCACAACTATATAGAGCTTCACAGTTTGCACCAATCGTATATAGATATACCTTCGAGCAAGCAATAGGTGATAAAAACTTAGTTCCAATAAGAGTTCACAGAGAATTTATCCCAGATGATGAAAATCGATTGAAATTTGCAGTGGGAAAGGTTCTATCTGAAGTCTCAAATAAAAGTAATAGAAAGGTAGTTTTCTCTTGCCAAAACATTGAGGACGCAATATTAGCTCACAAAGAACTCAAAGAAATTGCCAGTGAAGACTCAATAGTTTTACTAACATCTAAAACAAGAGATGTGCAACTTTTATTAAATGATTTCAATTCAAATAAAAATATTAAATACTGCGTAGGCGTTAATCTTGTTTTGGAAATCGTTAATAACCCTGATGTCACGGATATCGTTTTATTGAGGAGGTTATCAGATTCTAGACTAGTTCAAGCGATATCAAGAGTTAATCGTTTAAATGAAAATAAGGATTCGGGGTTTGTATGGGATTTTGCTAGAAATGATATAGACAAAGTACTCAGCAACTATGGTTTTATTGAATCTAAGTATATTGATAGAGATGATGTTTCATGGGTTGATGCATATAAGGAAGTTAGAAAACTATTAAGTGAATTTTATAATCAAGAAGAAGACGAATCTAGCTCAATATTATTCGAACTCTGTTACAATGATAAAATATTTAGAGATGCTAATAGTTGGATAGCGAAAACTACTGGTCCAAAAGTTTTAGACCCTTTGAGAGTATATTCAAGCATATCTGACTCAAGGATAGAAAAAGAGTTAAGAATAACTAGAATAAATAGTTACTGTAAATTGCTATCCCAGTTTTTAGGGGGACTTCATGAACCGGTATTTTATCCAAATATTAATTTTTCTGGAAGTCCAAGCTTAAATCATGAACTGCTAATTGTTGAACGTTCCAAACAAGAAGTTAGTTATCTTTGGGAAATATTTCATGATGCAATATATTTCCCTGAACGAGGTATAAATAGATCAAGTCTAGTCGCATTTAAAAACTGGGGTGCAAGTGACTTACGAAATCTGTCTATATTTTTGTTTCTAGTTCAACCAGACTATTTTTTACCACTTGATAAACAGACTCTTTCACTTCTAAAGCAGTATGGAAAAATTAAAAAAGAACCTAGCTTAGTTAGGGAATACAATCAGTTGTTAACAGGAGGTAATACGACAGCTTATAGAACAATATATTTTCTTTCTAGGAACAAAAATAATCCTTCAGATCTATCTGCATTGGAAAAGAGCGATTACGATAGCTATATTGGTGGTCTATCCTTGAACTTACTATCTGAACATAAATGTAGGATCTTAGCCGTTACTCCGAAGAAGAATTGCAACACTAGGTTTTTAAGATCTTTAACAGAAGATAAATGTTATAAGTTCTATCAAGACTTTGATCTTAAAGGAGATGAGATTCACTATATATCAGATCGTGAACATGGATTGTTTGATTTAAGTGACCTGAAACTATGTATATCGTCAATAGTAGGTAAAAATGGTACAGGTAAAAGCACAATAATTGAACTTCTTATGGCTGCATTTAACAATGTGACGAGTAAAACGAATGATTATAGCAAAGTTGTTGGCTTACATAAGCTTGATTGGATCGAAGATATCAACTTAGACTTTTGGTTTGAAACAGATTCAATTTATAGAGTCTCTATGGAAGGAGAATCAATAGAAATACTGAAATATAAGCATGATGGCGACGATATATATGTTTTTGATGTGGCAATAAATACAAGTGAATTTGATTACGGTAGTTTCTTCTATACATTAAATGTTAACTATTCACTTCATGCGTTAAATAGTCGTCATCAAGGAGAGTGGATAGAGAGACTGTTCCATAAAAATGATGGCTATCAAACACCTATTGTATTGGAACCCTATAGAGTCGAAGGAAATATTGATGTCAATGTACAAGAAGCGTTGGCAAAGCAAAGGCTACTGTCAAATATCCTCATGGTAGAATCCTCTGATAGCGTTGATGAATATAGTTTGAGGAACTTGAAAGACGGTGTGAATGCAAGTTACTTATCTCTTCATATTAATACTGAAAAGAATTCCAATAACTCTCAAGATGAACAATCAATTCTCTTGCATGATATTGAATCAGAGAAGTTACTATCTCTAGTTTTTGATAGATTTTCAGTTAATATAGCTGATAACGATGATTTTTATTTGAGAAACATCAAGGTGTTCGATACTGCATGTAAATACATTATTAACAAGCTATATCAAATCTCTAGTAAATACGCTACTTATAATGAGTATTTTGATCAAAAACGTAATAAGTTCGTTTATGCTAACCGCTTTATTTCAAGGTTGTATAATGACCATAGCCATATTACATATAAGATAAGACAGGCAATAAATTATATTAAGTATGATATATACAGAGGAAGTTGCCGGGGGGAAATTGCTCTAGATGAAACATCTCAAAAGATTCATAACATCACTAAACATGATAGCGATGAAAAACTAGAGTATTTATTGCCCCCCTCATTTTTTAAGGTTGGAATTTATTTAGAGAATAAAGTTGAATTTTCAGAATTAAGCTCTGGTGAAAAGCAGAAAATCTATGTTATTAGCTCAATTTTATATCATTTAAGAAACTTAGATTCAGTTAGTGCTAGTGGGAACAAAGATCTTATTAAATTTAACTATGTTAATATATTTTTGGATGAGGTTGAATTGTGTTTTCATCCTGAGTTACAAAGGACATTCATATATGATCTTAGGAAAGCTATAAATAAGTTGAATCTCAACTATATATATGGAGTTAACTTTTGCTTTGTTACCCACTCTCCCTTTCTTTTGTCTGACATTCCTTCTGGGAATATAATGTTTTTAGATAACAATAAAGATAAGTCTACATCCCCAAATAAGCTATCTTCTATTCATCAGAATACCTTCGCTGCTAATGTTCATGACTTACTAATTGATGGCTTTTTTATGGATAGTTCTATTGGTAAATTCGCTGAAGAAACAATAAGGGAAATTGTTAAATTTCACAGTAAAGTTATTAGAAATGATGATATAAACAGTCTAAAGGAAGAATATTTATCTTTATCTGAACGTTTTGAGTATACACATGAAATAATAAGTGATAGCTATATAAAAGGTGTCGTATATAATCATTTGTCTGAAATTAAGGATAAGTTGAACTTGCTACAAGATAAAGATAGTATCGAGTTAGAGATTGCACAGTTAGAGAGAAAACTAGAGAACCTGAAGGGAATATATAATGCTTCCAATTGATTATCCCGAAGACATTGCAAAGTTTAAAAGTGACTATCTTAAAAATTTTGATATTGATACAATGCAATCTGAGTACGATAATATATGCCGTCCCGCTCATTTCGGCGCCTTGCAAGGGTTAAAGGTTAAGGATATTTTAATATCAGACTTTGAAGGTTTAATGGATTTTGCTTCTAAATATGAAAGTATAACTCTGGGCGAGGATGATAAGGAGAAAATTAAAGCGATATTTAATTACGATGAAGGTGGTGGGAAACAGAGAAAAATAGCCGACTTTTTTGTCCAAAATAGGCATGCATTGAAATTGTCAACATGTTATTTTTGCAATATAGACCATATTAATGCTTTTACTGATTCTTCAGACTATTTGGACTTTAATGATTTCATTTTTCATGCATCAAAAAGTGAGCTGATGAATATAAAGCGAGTTGGAGAGTCGTTAGCCGATGCAATATTAAGAAAGAGAGAATTTCTTGATAAAGGAAAGCAATTAACAGATAAGGACTTGTTGAATATTGATGGGGTTGGTGCTGTTACACTTAACAATATAAAGTCGATGGCTTTCAATAGAACTGCAAATCACTTTACAATAGATCATGTGATTAATAAGGCTGATTATCCTATTGTCGCTCTGTCATTATTTAATTTTGTGCCTTGTTGTTATTCTTGCAATTCTAAGTTCAAAAGAGATACAGCATTGATAGATGTCAATGACAAAAAACAATCTATCTTGAGTCCATCTTCCAAATATTATTCTTTCCACAACGATAATTCTTTCAGAATGTTCTACAAAGAAAATAAGTCTAATTTATCTGATGTTAAACTAGAGTCTGACTTTGCGGTAAGACTGATTTCCAATAAACATCACAATATTTATTCGAAATATATAGAAGCATTTAAGTTAAATGCTAGGTATAAAGCACATAAAAGTGACGTTCTCGACTTGGTAAAAAAGGGTCAACGCTACAGCAAAACGAAAACCAAACAAATTGCTAAGTTACTAGACTGTGAAGAGAAAGATGTGCGTAAAGATATCTTTGGTCGTCTGTTAGAATCAAAAGATATCGTTAAGTATCCGAAGTCTAAGTTAATAGCTGATATAGCAAGGAACATAGATATTACCGATGAGTTTTGACGATATGGTTCGTGTAACACATTGAAGGCTACGAGTGTCCTCTTGTTGGATCATAATCAGATTTGAATAGAAACTGTAAAAGTCACGAAGCTGAAACTCAGGTTATCGTTACTTTTAATGTGATGGTAGTTCACTGAGAAAAAACCGATAATCTCATTTCCATCCCAAGCGGTATAAGTGTCTAACGAGTCAATCTCACTGACATATTCAATCAGAGAATCTTCTCGGCCAAACCATTTTGGTAAAGTCCTAAGAACACTCTCGCACTTCTTACCTACGCCCTTTTGAGCCATTTTTAGCAACGGCTTTGTTTTAACATCCATGTTTCAGCATTGTTCCTTTAGAGGTTTGTTGTCATCAACTAAACACGTTCAACCAAGCCGAATTTTTTGAAAAAATCGGATAGGTCGAGTGTTGCTAGGTCTTTAAATTCACCAGCGTCGTAGAAACGGCCTTTACACGTAGGACAGCTTTCAAACCAGATATGAGGCTGTTTTGGCTCGACCAATCGAAGCAGTTGATTGTTTGGGCATACGGGGCAATCGATACGATCAATCGCATTGAAGGCTTTTCCGATTTCTTCATCACCTGAATCAATCACATCAGCTAACGGCTTCATCGCTTCCACTTCGTAAGCATCGATCCATAAGCCTTTACATTCAGTGCAGCGTTCAACATCGCCTAGCGGAGTTTGCAGTTGTTCAAAGTCAGAATTGCATTTTGGGCATTGCATTTTGTTTTTCCTTTTTATTTTCTAAAGAGAAGCGAGCCTAGTACTCCCAGCTCTCTTTGACGACAAATCAAAATACGACATCTCTCGTGCCATACGTTTTGAATCTTCTAATGATATCTAGATCGTTTTCTTAGCAACGACGAGTCCATGATTGCTTGAGCCTAATAAGCTACTTTGTCGGCATGTATTTAAGTGGTATTCCAACCATGTTTGATATTGCGAAGGCGTAAAGCTATTAATGCCTTCCGAGATATAGCGACTAAACCCATCAGTAGCGGCATGGTCGAGAATGTTGAAAGCATGTGAGCGCAACAAATGCTCAATTTCTTCAGGAGAGGCAAAGTAGCCAACTTTGAAAAAACGATCTGCCTCAGAGGCTGTGACTGTGCCATTTGTATGAAGCTCAGATAAGGTCGATGGAGTTACGAGGTGAGGAAATTTTTGAGCGAATAGTCCTGCGACGAAGAATCTAGAAATATACGCTACCGCTAAGATTCCATTTGGCTTTAGGATGCGCTTTGCTTCACTGATTGCTTGATCGCGTTCATTCTTGGTTTTCAAGTGATACAGAGGACCAAGTATTACGCAAAGGTCTTGTGAGTCGGATTCAATGAACGGGACGTGACAAGCACTGCCTAGATGGATATCTATGGGTAAGTCCTTTCTTTCCGCATTCTTTTTCAAGATCTCTACTTGGTCTGGAACCAGTTCTACCGAGGTCACGTTACAACCCATCTTTGCAAAGCTAAGAGAATAGCGACCTGTTGCTGCTCCAAACTCACATACATTGGCACCTGACTTTAAATAGGGAGCGAGTAGGTGCATTGTGGGTAACTATTCACCCATGAGCTATTGACGACGGTTTACGCTAAAAATACTGGCGCCTGATAATCAACTTTCAACATGTGATGTTCGACGATTTCACGCAGCCATTTATAAGCAGAGACCTGCTGAAGTTTGGCTGTTTCTATCAGCGAGAACATTCGTTCGCGGAACTGGTCGCCTCGATATGAGCGAGTCACGTAACAACACTTCCTCATCAGTATGTAATTACGGAGAACTCGCTCCGCTGCGTTGTTTGTTAACGGGCACTCGGAGTCGTCCATAAACCGCCAGACCATAGCATCATCAGCGATGAGATTTCGACATCTACCTCGATATCGTTTTGAGCATTGATAACTACCCAATTTGAGCCAATGAAGCCAGCTCTTTCGTAACCGCCTGAGTCGGCGGTAATATTGGCTTTCGGTAATTTCTTCTTCGATATATCGGTGATGACACCTGAATACGCTATGAGCGATTAAAGCGAGTTTGTCTCCGATTTTTTGGTTTTCAGGACAAACGCTTTCCTCGATAGCGATGACGTTCCTTAATATGTGAGCCCAGCATAATTGGCGCTTAGATTCGTCGATATATTTGTAGGCAGAATATTGGTCAGTCACTAAAAGGTGTGAAACCGCTTCACCAAGTAGTCGTTTGGCAGCATGTTGGTTTCTTCCGCTGTTAATTTGGAAAAAGGCTACGTTATTGCTGAGTGCGGCCCACATCCAGCGTTTATCATTATTGCGCTGATGTGAAGTCTCATCAGCCATAATCAGTTTAGATGCTTTTACTGTGTCATGGATTTGAGTATGAGTATCAGCTAAGTATTCAGTGACTCGTCCTTGCGCCGCAGATATTGCACCTGTTGAGAAGTTAAGCTGGAAGACGTCTTTCAGCATAGATTGTATTTTACCTATGCTTTGGTGGTGCTGCGTCGCTTGGATTGCGATAAAGCTATGTAGATTTGGCCCCATTTGAACATCGGGCACAGACTCTGGAAGCTCCGCTTGATGCTTATCACCACACCATGAGCACTCGCCTTTAAAAATTTGATGTTCAACAAGCGTGTATGAGATATCTGGCAAGTCAAAGATTTGGTGTCGTTTATAAGGTTTTCTATTTGGAATAACACACCCACCGCAGTGGCATATCTTATTCGGTAAATATTGCTCAACCGAGGCGCTCTCTTCAATAGGATGAAGCAGTCGGCGATTGCCTTTATGACCTGGTTGAGCTCCTTGCTTTTTTCCAGATTTCTTCCGATTCGGCGAAGTATTTTTAGCTTTATTATGCAGGGGTTGTTGAGATGATGGCACAGAAGAGTTGCGACTATTTTGGTTTAGCCTATCTTCAAGCTCAGCCAACTTATTCCATAAAAAGTGGATGATATCTTTCGCCTCTTCAGGCGAATCGAAATCTGGCGGTGGAGGTAATGTTTTCTTATTCATACCTCCAGATTGCCACCACAAAAAGATCACTCAAGTTGAATGTGGGATCAAGTTAACTCAGTCACATAAATTTGCTGTCAATAGCTCCTGGGTGAATAGTTACCATTGTGGTATCAAACTCTATCTTCGTAATGTTCTGACGAGTAAGTCGAGAGTCTTCATCTGCTCCAGTATATTGAGCAATCAGTTCATCCATTAATATTAAGTCCTTAACCAGTTATCACTTGCTTTCTAATTCGATCGAGAGCAGTTCCACTTTGCCGAATGTCACGCTTTTGAATAATTCAATTTGCTCAGAAACGCATTGCTTATTTCAATGTGTTAAAAGGTATTTAAAAGTTATTTGAATTAAAAGAGATAGCGCGTCGAAGTGAGACGAGTAACCGCACAATTCTATAAATCTAAAAAATATAGAAAAGGCAAAAGATAGCTCAGGTTGGAAGAGTGGAGTGGAAGGAAAGCCAGCCGCTGTTTTTATTAAGAAGGATCAGGGAGGAGCAAATGAAGCTTGCTCAATTGAATATTGCGTTGTCAAAGTATCCGCTGGATGCTCCGGAGATAAAAGATTTCGTCGATAATCTCGACTTGGTAAATGGCATAGCGGAGCAGAGTGAAGGCTTTGTTTGGCGACTCAAAGACGAATCCGGTGATGCCACCAATATTAAGCTATTCGATGACCCAAATATGATCGTCAATATGTCGGTGTGGGAAAATGTGGATGCGCTGAAGAACTTTATGTTCCGAACCCATCATCGTGATTTTATGCGTCGCAAAGGGGAGTGGTTTCATCGCTTGGCAGAAGATACCTACGTATTGTGGTGGGTTCAAGACAATCATCAGCCCACGCCGGAGGAAGCTTTAGAAAGGTTAAAACATCTGCGTGAAAACGGAGACACACCATACGCGTTTACCTTTAAAACCAACTTTACTGCTAAGGATTTGGGTGAGTAAGCCATGAACCAAGATGGTAAAAAGCAACTGAGCGGTCATCGGCGTAAATCAGCTTCGAGTTTTTGGAAAGTCGTAGGTTTCGCCTTTCTGCCTATTGTCATCGGCTATCAAGTCTTATGGAGTCGATACTTTGCCAACGCCCCTCAAGAATTTTGGACAAATGGGATGTATCACAACGCATTGCTTGTTAAGTTAAGCAGCGAGTTGCTTATGTATTTGTTTATGCTGTGGTATTTAATGTTCAAGACGTCTTCTAAACATACGATCAGCAAGCCCGTTGTGAATAGTATTTTCCTTATTATCATTCTTTATACCAGTTACGGATTATTAATAGAGTTATATTCAATATAACTTTTAGTTTTTAAATAATTTGTTTTCTTATATCTATCCAAATTGGAAAGGTCATATTTCCTTGTCTGTTTTTTATTATCTCTACTACTATGAAAATGAAGTTTGAGTAGAAACGTTCTCAAATTATTAGAAGTAAAATATTTTAGAAAAAGATTAAGAGAGAGGGTATTTATGAAAAGACTGATAATCCTAAGTCTCGCAATTTGTTTTGGCAACGCAGCTGTCGCGGGTGAAGGCACATACACTGGTACGATTGATATGACGATGCCAGAAGGCAATCAAGTACAGTATGAGCGTGTTCAACCAGAAATGACGCTCAAAGGTCGAAATGACTCACGTGCTGGTGGCTCAGTGACCCGAAGTGAAGTTGATGAATCTCAGCCAATTGAATTGAGAGGCCGTAGTTAACCCTTTGTCGTATATTCAATAAAGGTGGTTGTTTATATATCACCACCTTTACTCTTCTTAATTAAATAATGTTCTTGTGCTCTATAGAAAGTGAATACGCTTCTTTTTATTTAAATACTCATTAATTCACTCAACCAAGAACTATTATAGAAATAATATTATGAAGATAAATAAATCTACACTAACGCTTGCGATGGTGGCCGCCACATCATCAGTTGCAGCCCATGCGGCCTCTAAACCTAACATGCTGGTTATTTTTGGGGACGATGTCGGTTACGGCAATATTTCTGCATATAACCAAGGCATGTTGGGTTACGAGACGCCAAATATTGACCGTATTGCTCAAGAGGGTGCTTTATTTACCACTTACTATGCACAACAATCTTGTACCGCAGGACGCAGTACATTTATTACAGGTCAGATGCCAGCTCGTACTGGTTTGACGAAAGTAGGTCTACCTGGTGCCGCGCAAGGCATGCAAATGCAAGATATCACCATGGCAACAGCGCTAAAAGACATGGGCTATGCCACGGGGCAATTTGGTAAAAACCACTTAGGCGACAAAGACGACATGTTGCCAACCAATCATGGTTTTGATGAGTTTATGGGGAACCTGTACCACCTAAATGCGGAGGAAGAACCAGAGAACCCAGACTACCCGAAAGATCCCGAGTTTCGTAAGAACTTTGGCCCGCGTGGTGTGATTCACTCTTATGCGGATGGCAAGATCGAAGATACAGGGCCGCTCACACGCAAACGCATGGAAACGGTCGATGAAGAGACCCTTGATGCCGCGATGAACTTCATGGAGCGTCAGGTCAAAGCCGATAAACCATTCTTCTTATGGTATAACGCAACGCGCATGCACATCAGCACTCATGTGAAAGCAGAGCACCGCACAACAGGGCTTGGCGAATACGCAGACGGTATGGTTGAGCACGACAACATGGTTGGGGATTTGCTTGATAAGCTCGATGACTTGAAGATTGCGGATAACACCATTGTGATTTACACCACGGATAATGGCCCAATGAATGCGACGTGGCCAGATGCGGCATTTAGCCCATTCCGTGGCGAGAAGAACACCGGCTGGGAAGGGGGCTTCCGAGTACCAGCAATGATTCGTTGGCCTGGTCATATACAGCCAAACACCAAGCTGAACGACATGTTCGCGAGTGAAGACTGGTTCCCAACGCTACTATCCATTGCAGGTAATGACACCATCAAGCAAGACTTGCTAAAAGGATATAAGTCTTCGTCGGCAGACCAGACTTACAAAAACCACCTTGATGGCTACAACCAAGTTGATTTCATTACGGGTAAAACAGACAAATCAGCGCGTGATGAGTTCTTCTATTGGTCTGATGATGGTGAGCTGCTTGCTATGCGTGATAAACGATTCAAGATGCACTTCAAGATCCAAGAACACGAAGGCTGGGATGTTTGGACCAAAGAGCTGACTAACTTGCGTTTACCAATGATCTTCGATCTTCAAGTCGACCCACTTGAGAAAGGCGATCAAGGCTTTGGCTACAAGAAATGGCAGTTTGAGCATGTGTTCTTGTTGGTTCCTGCTCAACAGAAAGTCGCAGAGATGTTGAAATCATTTAAAGAGTTCCCTCCACGACAAGAGATCCCAAGCTTCTCAGTCGACAAAGTCATGGAGCAAATGACCAACCTTCGTAAGTTGGAAGAAGCGAAAAGCTAGCAATCACCCCTACTAAAGCAAAGCCAGAGCATGACTCTGGCTTTTTTGGTTCCAAACTTAACGTTTTATAAATGTCACTTGCTCTATTTATTGAAAAATGACATGTTACGAGCTTCATTGATAAGCAACCTTTTGATTAAAGGTGTGAGAAGTTCACGATAGGGAAATGAGATGGACATCGTTGTAGGAATGATCATGACTGCAATTATCGTAGTCGGTTGGGCCTTACCCTTTATGTTAATTACCACCTCTCGACAAACGGGAAGACCTGAAAAAGTCTTATGGGTTTGTGCGTTGTTGTTTTTGTCGTGGTTCTGCTGGGTTATTTATTTGCTTGTTGCACCACTCAAACCGATTCACGAAGAGGATTGGGAGGGGAAATGAGCTATCTCTTATCATTCATGCGTTTCCTTAACCCTAATTACACCAAAACACACCTCTACTTGGTAACGTTAATCTTACTCTCCATTGTTGGTTTGATTGTCTATCAAGTTAACTCAGGACCAACCGAGGAAGAAGTTAAGTACTATAAAGGAACGGTCACGCGCGCATCAGGTGGTGTGGTGGTTTTTGATGTCCCGCCTGAAGGGTTTATTGTCTCGTCTGGCAGCTATTACGATCTGGAAATCCACCCGAATGGATTGATTGTGGAAGCTTTTACTGACTCTGGCACTGCAAACGGACTGCTCAATCAAGAGGTGAAGTTTGGTGTGATCTTCGCAACAGGCAGACATGTTGCTGCGCCCTATAAATTGGTTTATCTAGAGCAAAATCGACAGGTAATCCTTTCTCTGGAAGAGGGCTTGGATAGCCGTTTTAGTTGGCTCCATCTGTGCTTGACTATATTTGCGCTACTCGCATTGATGTTACGCGTTAGTCGCATGACATTTCATTAGTTCTCGTTTGAACCCAACTCACATTTATCTGCTTAATCCTCTCAAATGATGGTTTCTTGCTCATATGCAACATCATTGGCTTCATCAATGAAATGGCGGATCAGATTTACGTCTTTGAGAACGTGAATCATGTTTAGATTTCGCTGTTTCATTCATCTTGCAGTGGATTCCAGCCATTATCCCACTTTGAACTTGTTCTCCGAATACGCGGTTTATTTACCGATAGTTACCAGTAACATGTTACCGGTAACTTGGTTGTTGTGTTCGATTTCGTTGATTCTCATTTGAAGGTTCGCAGCAAGAAAACAACCTCCCTACAGGTTGATGAATAATAATTGGAGTGAGAAAGATGGCGAAAGATTACGGCATCATTGCTCGTTCAGTACTAGAGAAGCTGGGCGGTGCAGAAAACGTAGTGGCACTAACACACTGCATGACGCGATTGCGTTTTGTATTAAGCGATGAAAATAAGATAGATGCAGAAGCACTGAAGGGCATCAAAGGTGTGATGGGTGTGGTTCACAATGGTGATAAATGTCAGGTCATCATTGGTAATAACGTCTCTTATGCGTACAAAGAAGTGATGGCCTTGTGTAACCTTTCTTCATCAGAATCGAGTGAACCAGAGAAAAAGGTCAAGCTTACTCCAAAAGTGATTGGCGCTAAGATCCTTGATGCGTTGGTCGGCACCATGTCGCCACTGATTCCGGCGATCATCGGCGGCTCAATGGTGAAGCTGCTGGCTATGGTTCTTAAGATGACAGGCTTGCTTGATGATGATTCTTCAACACTGATCATTCTCAATGCGATTGGCGACGGTGCGTTCTTCTTCCTACCTGTTATGGTTGCCGCGTCTGCTTCAATTAAATTCAAAACCAACATGTCACTCTCCATTGCGATTGCGGGCGTGTTGATTCATCCGAACTTCATGGAGTTGATGGCGCAAGCGGCTGATGGCAAGCACGTTGACTTCTTCAGCATTCCAATCACTTCGGTGAAATACACATACACCGTTATTCCTGTGTTGGTGATGACTTGGGCGCTGTCTTACATCGAACGTTGGGTTGATAGCATCACACCTGCAGTAACGAAGAACTTCCTAAAACCGATGCTGATCGTATTGATTGCAGCACCGCTAGCCATTGTTTTGATTGGTCCACTAGGTATTTGGATTGGTACTGCGCTTTCTGCATTGGTTTACACCATTCACAGCACACTAGGTTGGTTGTCGGTTGCGATCATGGGCGCACTTTGGCCACTATTGGTTCTGACCGGTATGCACCGCGTATTTACACCGACCATCATTCAAACCATTGCTGAAACTGGCCGTGAAGGCATGGTCATGCCATCGGAAATTGGTGCCAACATCGGCATGGGTGGCGCTTGTCTTGCGGTTGCATGGAAAACTAAAAACCGCGAACTAAAACAAACCGCGAGTGCGGCGGGGGCGTCTGCAATTTTTGCGGGTATCTCAGAGCCTGCACTTTACGGCGTGCTTGTTCGTCTGAAACGACCACTCATCGCGACTATGATCACTGGTTTCATCGTGGGTGCACTTGCTGGCATGGCGGGACTGGCGAGCCACTCAATGGCAGCGCCGAGCTTGTTCACTAGTGTGCAGTTCTTTGATGTGAACGACCCGATGAGCATCGCATGGGTATTTGGTCTGATTGCTCTGTCGATTGTGCTTTCTTTCGCTCTGACTTTAATCCTTGGGTTTGAGGATATTCCAAACGATGAAGACGAAGAAGGCGAAGCTATCGCGAATAAAGACGTCGCAAATAAAGAAAAAGCCGATGAACAAGAAACGGTGTTAGAGCCTGCAAAGCCAGCTTCCGCATAATCAAGACTTGAATAATTGATAGAGCCGCCTTTGCTGGTGGCTCTATGTTAAGAGGTAAATAAGATGTCTAAATCTGTGTTCCCAGAAAACTTCCTATGGGGTGGGGCTATCGCAGCAAACCAATCTGAGGGTGGTTACCGAGAAGGTGGCAAAGGGCTCACGACCGTGGATATGATCCCTTATGGTGAGAACCGAATGCCAATCAAACTCGGCCTTGTCGATTCAGTGGAATTGAGTGAAGAAGAGTTCTACCCAAGCCATCAAGCCATCGACTTTTATCACCGTTATAAAGAAGATATCGCGCTTCTAGCCGAGATGGGTTTTAAGACCTTTCGCATGTCGATCGCATGGAGTCGAATCTTCCCGAAAGGCGATGAACTAGAGCCAAACCAAGCAGGCATTGATTTCTACCGCAGCGTATTTGAAGAGTGCCACAAGTACGGTATTGAGCCGCTTGTCACGCTGTGCCATTTCGATGTGCCAATGCATCTAGTGAACGAGTATGGCTCTTGGCGAAACCGAAAGATGATTGGCTTTTTTGAACGCTATGCAAGAACCTGTTTTGAAGCCTTTGATGGGCTGGTGAAATACTGGCTGACGTTCAATGAAATCAACATCCTTCTGCATAGCCCATTCTCTGGCGCGGGTTTGTTGTTCCAAGAAGGTGAAAACCGCGATCAAGTGAAATACCAAGCCGCGCATCATGAGCTTGTTGCAAGCGCGCTGGTGACTAAGATTGCTCATGAGATCAATCCAGAAAACCAAGTTGGTTGTATGCTGGCTGGAGGTAACTTTTACCCATACAGCTGTAAGCCAGAAGATGTGTTCACCGCAATGCAAAAAGATCGTGAGAACTTATTCTTTATTGACGTTCAGTCTCGTGGCTATTACCCATCTTACGCGCAGAAAGTGTTTGATGAAAAAGACGTGAAGCTGGATATCCTTGAAGAAGATTACGAGACGCTGAAACACACGGTCGATTTCATCTCATTCAGTTACTACGCCTCACGTTGTGCATCGGCAGAGATGAATGCCAATAACACCAGTGAAGCCAACGTTGTGAAGTCGATTAGGAACCCACATTTACCCGCTAGTGATTGGGGTTGGGTGATTGACCCGCTTGGTCTGCGCATCACCATGAATACGCTTTATGATCGCTACCAAAAGCCACTGTTCTTAGTAGAAAATGGTCTGGGTGCGAAAGATGTTCCGGCTGAAAATGGCGAAGTACAAGATGATTACCGCATTGACTACCTGCGCCAACACGTAGAAGCCATGGCCGATGCGATTACCGATGGCGTTCCGCTGATGGGCTTTACTCCTTGGGGTTGTATCGACTTGGTCGCGGCATCGACAGGTGAGATGAGTAAGCGCTATGGCTTTATCTATGTGGACAGAGATAATCTAGGCAACGGCACACTAAACCGCACACCGAAGAAGTCTTTCCACTGGTATAAGCGTGTCATCGCATCCAACGGTACAGAGCTTTAATCAAACAGAAATACGCCCTTATCTTGAATGCCTTTCCAAAGAGGGATGGCTAAGTTGTGAGGGCGTTTTTTGACAAATCTACTCGATAAGGTGAGCAATACCCTTTACCATAACGGCAAATTCATTAGCTCGTAATTACTTATGTTTCTACCTCCTTGCCCAAACTGTAACTCAGAATACGTTTACCCAGACCAAGACCATCTTGTTTGCCCAGAATGTGCCTACGAGTGGAACCCGACTCAGGCGGCAGACGAAGATGCCGTAAACGTGAAAGATGCCAACGGCACGTTGCTGCAAGAAGGTGATAAGGTCACGTTAGCGAAAGACCTAAAAGTAAAAGGCAGTTCGCTGGTACTTAAGATCGGCACCAAAGCGGTGATTCGCCGCATTAAAGACGGCAAAGATCATCAGCTAGATTGCAAAGTTGATGGCGCTGGCCAGATGATGGTGACGGCGCAGTTTGTGAAAAAGGCGTAATTACTCAACACCTTTAAAAATGAGAGAGCCCCAACCAAGTGTTGGGGCTTTTGCGTTTATTGCTGTTGGTACTTATCTGACGAAGTTCTGCAATCCTGCAACGCTGGCAAAGTTATAGAGAATAAAACCCGATGCCACCATGGTGACTGCCAAAACGAGGTAAAGCATATCGCTCAAGTTGGCATTAGGTTTGACGCTGTGGTTTTTCATTTGGCGTGGAATCGTTAAAGCGTTGAACACCAATATCGAGTTAGTCATTTCCGTCCCTAAAGCCATCACGAATGTCGCGACCATGCCCAACATTAAGCTGCCTAACATGTTAGAGAGAAGCAGAACTAACACCGCATCAGTACAAGGGCGAAAGCCGATGGGTTAACTAATTTATTGATTTTCGTTCTCATTCTTTTTCCCATTTTATGGTTAACTTGAGTCCATTAAACAAATAGAATGCAGTTCGGTGGTGAGATGACTTAAACCGCCTCTTCACGCGTTCTACGCTTTTCTAACCAACTTTTTCAAATCATGAACCTGACTCATAAAGACTATTTTAAAATCGCATTTCCTTTCATCGTTTCTACTGTTACCCAACCATTATTGGGGGCGGTGGACACCGCGGTGATAGGTAAACTCGGTGTGGCTGAGATGATTGGTGGTGTGGCGATCGGCACCGTCATCATGAATACCTTGTATTGGCTGTTTGGCTTTTTCCGCGTCAGTACTACCGGGCAAAGTGCAATCGCATTGGGTAAAAATAGCCCAGAAGATCAAGCGAGCAGCTTATTCCGTCCTTTCGTGCTTTCGCTCTGCCTTGGCTTGATTTTCATTGCGTTGCAGTCCGTGATTTGGATGGGAGCAGAGCTGATTATCTCCCCTGATGTAGTCGTGGCCGAAAACGCTAAGATTTACTTCGATATCATGATCTTTGGTGCGCCGTTTGTGCTGCTGAACTACACCGTGATTGGTTGGTTGATGGGGCAGGCGAAAGCCAAAGAAACCTTGTTCACGCAAGTGTTTGGTAACGTGCTGAACATCGTGCTGGATATCGTATTTGTGTTGTACTTCGATATGGGCATTGCTGGTGTTGCGGTGGCGACACTTATTGCGCAAATCTCGACGTTTGTTATTGGTGCGGTGCTGGTGTTGAAAACCTGTCGCTTCCCACTGTTTGATTACATTCAAACAGCGAAAATGACGCGTAAAGATCTCAAAGTTATCGCGTCTTCCAATATGGATCTGCTGCTTCGTACTGTGTGTCTATTGGTGTTCTTCAACATGATGGCGCGTGTAGGCTCTCAGCTTGGTTCTGATGTGCTTGCGGCGAACGCAATCTTGATGCAAGTGACCTTCATCGTCAGCTACATGTTTGATGGTGTGGCGAATGCGTCGAGCGTCTTTGCAGGTAAAGCCGTAGGGCAGAAGAATCCAACATTGCTTGATAACGTGATTAAGCTAAACACGCAATGGACCGCGGCGTTTGTCGTTGTATTGACCTTGCTGCTGGTGCTGTTCAAACATCAAATGGTGTCGTTATTTACCACTTTGCCAAACCTTGTTGCGCTGTACCTAGACATGAGCCCTTGGTTATTGGCATTCCCGTTGGTTGCTGGTTTTGGTCTTACGTTTTACGGCATCTTTACTGGCACAGGGACGACGCGACCAGTTTGTAACTCTACCTTCCTAACCATGGTGTTGTTCTTAGTGACTCAATTTATTGCGGTGCAATATTGGGGTAACCACGGTTTATGGCTGGCATTCACTTTGTTCTACGTTGGGCGCTTTGTCTTCTTGTTCCCGTACCTCGATCAAGTCAAACAAAAGTGTCAGTAATTCACGCTGTTATACCCAAGTAACCTCGAGATGCTTAGTTCAGCGAAAATGCCTTGGCTTGCAGACGCGGCGACGATTTGAAGATCTAGTGGCTCTAAATCAATAATCGTCAACAAAGTATGCGGGTCAAGGCAATTCGCCCTTTGGGAGTGAGTCACTGAAGCAACTTCTGCGTCAAACCACTTGGAAAGAGCTCGCTATTCCGCTGCGTCGTTTTCCTTGAATTTGAATCAGTGACTCACTCTGAATCCAGCATCTTGAGGTCACTTGGGTATAGATTATTTCGATTTTTTATCGCAAGGGCGGAGCCATCTGCCCTTGCTGATAAAAGCGTGAAAAAGGTGATGAAATAACCCCTCTGAGTTGTTTTCTTGCTCAGACCTGCGTGATACTATCGTTATGTTATATTGTTACACTTAGTTTGATGTCGTGATTTCTCAACCAATACTCTCCGTTAATAATCTCAGCCTTACAGACTCAGAACGCACACTCTTCAAAGACATTTCTTTTGAGCTGTTTCAAGGTGAAGTTCTTGCCATTATGGGACCTTCCGGCATTGGTAAATCCATGTTGTCGAAAGCCGTCGCAGGTTTTTTGCCGTCTGATATTTGGGTAGACGGAAGTATCCAGCTTAACAGCAGTGAAGTCGCACAAACTGCCATGCTGCAACGTAGTCAATCTCAGCGTCCTGCGGTCATTTTCCAAGATGCACTTAAAGCACTGAATCCATTGGCGTCTGTCGAACAACAACTGTGTTTGGCATTGACGGGCAACAAAACGCGCTTGTCTTCAGCAAACCGAGAAACGGTGACGACCTTGTTGTCTCAACTCGGATTTGCAGATCCAAAAGCAGCATTGGCGCAGCATCCAAGCCAGCTATCTGGTGGTCAACGTCAGCGTATTTGTATTGCGATTGCGTTGCTTGGTAGTGCCAACTTGATCATCGCTGATGAGCCCACCAGTGCGCTCGATCCAATCACCGAAGCGGAGATCCTTGAGTTGTTTCGCAGTAGTGTTCAGCAACGCAACATCAGTGGTTTGTTGATCACGCACGATCTCTCTGCGGCTTTGGCGTGTGACAAAGTCTTGGTGATTGCGGACAACACCATGGTGGCTTATGGCGCACCGTGGCAAGCCATTCAGCAAAGTTCGCATCCTTTCTGCCAACAACTTGCGCAACTGCTGCCTTAACCTCATCTCTGGAGCCTATTTTGACTAAGCACAACTTGAGCGGGCACACGCAGCCTAAATCGGCGGAAGTTCGCTTTGAGCAAGCCAGTGTTCACTATTACTCCAAACCAAGTTGGTTAGGGGGCAAACCGTTCAAAGCGCTCGAACAATTGGATCTTGCCATCGACACAAAGAACATTGCGATTGTTGGTCCTTCTGGTGCGGGTAAATCGACCTTGATTGAGCTTTTGTTCGGTCTTCGTAAGCCCACATCTGGTGAAGTGTATGTGTGTGGCTATCCGCTATCGCGTAGCTCGGCTAAGCAGCGACAAGAGTTGTGTCAGCACATTCAACTGATTCCGCAAGAGCCGCAGTCTAGCTTGAATCCGTACTACACCGTTCGCCAGATCTTACTGGAGCCGCTAAGCAATATTGGTTTAACGCAAGAGCTCAACGAGAAGGTGGAAAAGGTCTTGGCGGATGTCGGTTTGGATCTCACATTGTTAGATCGTAACCCTCAGCAGTTATCAGTTGGGCAAGCCCAACGTGTGGCTATCGCCAGAGCTTTGATTGTCGAACCTTGCGTGTTGGTTGCCGATGAGCCAACCAGCAGCCTAGATCCCGTCAGTCGTAAACAGATTCTCGACTTGTTGGCAGGCATTCAAAAGAGTCGTCAGATGCGCCTGATTTTGGTGACGCATGACCTCGATGCGGCACAAACCCTATGCGATGAAATCCTAGTGTTAGACAAAGGGCGTGTTGTCGAGCACGGCACGGCACAAAACGTGACAAATAACCCATCGCACTTGATCACGAGAGCCTTGATGAGCGCTCAACACAAAAGTAATGAATTCACAAAAACCATTGGAGAGGTTTCTTATGCACCTTAGTACTCCCAAGTTAGCTTTGTCGCTGGCTTTAAGCGCACTGCTGACGGGTTGTTTTGACTCTGGCGAAAGCAAGCCAGAAGCAGAAAAAGCAACTGCACCGCAAGCAACGGAAATTCGCGTTGCCATGATGCAACCACCACGCACAGGTTTGTCACCACTTTCAGATGACGCGTTCAAACTGTCACGTTGGAGCACAGCAGAAACGCTAGTGAACCTAAACGATCAGTCGGTAGCAGAGCCTATGCTGGCAACAGAGTGGGAACAAGTTGACCCGATGACGTGGCAATTTACGGTACGTAAGGGCGTGAAATTCCACGATGGTTCTGAGCTTGATGCCAACGCGGTTGTGAACTCTCTACAAAAAGCATTAGATGCTGCACCAAAGCCACGCATTTTGGATGGTATCGAATGGCAAGTTCGCGCATTGGACGACTTCACTGTTGAAATCAAAACGACCTTTAACGATCCATTGTTGCCAAGCCGTCTATCTAGCCCACAGCTAGCGATCCTTTCTGGTGCTGCATATCAAGAAAACGGTCGCGTTGTGCCAATCAATGCGGGTACCGGTCCATTTGTTCTGACAGAAATCAACGGTACAACCAGCGCGAAACTGAAGCGTTTTGACGGTTACTGGGGCGAAAAAGCAAAAGTAGGCAGTATCTTTGCTGAATACGTACCAAACGGTTTTGCTCGTGCTGCTGCACTGCGTACCGGTGAGGCGGATGTCGTTGAAGCGGTTCCTGTATCGCAAATCGCGATGATGGAATCTTCACAGTTGCATGAAGTCGCAATGCCACGTACCAACACGCTTTACCTAAACAATAAATCAGATGTGTTTAGCCAGTTCGGTTTGCGTAAAGCAGCAGCTCAAGCGGTTAACCGTGAGCAAATCATCAAAACGGTTTACGAGAACCACGCCGACTCAGCGAAAGGTTTGTTAGGTCCTGCATTGGCATGGGCTCAACCAATTCGTGACGCGAACCCTCGTATGGAAACCATGGAAATGCGCCACGCGAATGGTGAGAAGATCACCATTGGTACATTTACCGACCGTGCTGAGTTGCCAGAAGTGGCGGTGCTACTAAAGCAACAACTTGAAGCGGCTGGTTTTGTGGTTGAACTAGACGTTCGTGAATACGCACAAATCGAAAACGATGCACTAGCAGGTAAGTTCGATGCGTTCTTGTTGTCACGTGCAACAGTGCTGGATTCTGGTGATCCAGTCGCGTACATGCAAAGTGACTTTAGCTGTAAAGGTTCTTACAACCTAGGTCAGTTCTGCTCTGAAGAGGTGGACGCAGCATTGAAACACGCTGATCGTCAGCCTTTGGGTGAGAAACGCCAACAAGCGATCATCGAAGCAGAAAGCAAAATCCTTGAGCAATACGCTGTGATTCCACTGCTGCACGAGCGAGTAATCCAAGGTGAGAGTGATCGCGTGAAGAATGCACAACGTGACCCACGTGAGCGTCGCCTGATCGACCAGTTTACTGAGGTGAACTAACTCGATGTCGTCTGTTGCCAACATGCGCTCTCGTTGGAGCGCTTGCATGCCTGAATGGTTTACGCGTTTTTTGTCGCGCTTCCTGTCACTCGGGGTAGTGGTTGTGCTGGTGGGTTTGATGCCGGATATTGCAGGTATCGACCCAAGCCAATCAATCCTCCGTGCTCGTGCGGGTGCTCAACAATTGCTGACGGCAGAAGCTCTGCAAGCAATTCGAGAAGATCTTCAACTTGACCGCAGCGCTGCTGAGCGACTGTGGGATTGGTTGACGCTTGCCATGCAAGGTGACTTAGGTGTCTCTTGGGTGAGTGGCGCATCCGTGATGGAAAGCGTTCAACAAACCGCAAAAACGTCACTATTACTGATGCTTACAGCGTTAGGTATGTCATTTGTAATGTGCATGGCGAGCGTGCTTTACACTGTGCGTCGTTGGCAACAGAATCGTTTAGACAAACATCATGACACGCTCAGTTCGGTGTTGGTTTCATTGCCTGAGTATGTGATTGCTTCACTGCTGATCATGGTGTTTTCCATTTGGTTGGGCTGGTTCCCGCCTTATGGCTGGCAAGGCGTGCAAAACCTCTGGCTACCAAGTCTGGCAATGGCATTGCCTGCTGCTGGCTTGTTCGGGCGCTTGCTTAATGACAGCCTCAAGCGTGTATTAGATGAGCCTTGGGTGATCACTTGGCTATCGGTAAACGTCAGTAAGTTTCAAATCTTACGCTTTGCCTTGTGGCGCGCCGTTAGTAATTTGATTCCTCAAATCGCAATGACGGTGATTGGTTTGACCGGCGGCGCGGTTGCTGTGGAACAGGTGTTTTCCATTCCGGGTATCGGACGACTAATCTTAGGCGCTGCGAAGTTACAAGATCTGCCGATGCTGCAAGGTGGCTTGTTGGTGTTGCTGGTGTTCTCGATGTTGATCAGCAGTGCGAGCATCTTATTGCAACGCTGGTTACTCGGGCACAGTGTCACAAGTGGCAAGCTGATCAGCAGTCACAGCACGTTCCGTTTTACCCAAAACACCACCAAACGTATCGTCAGTGCCACGATCTTTGCCTTGCTGATTGGTTGTGCAGGATGGGCGTTAATGCGCGATCCTTACACCATCCAATTTACCCGCCTTGAATCGCCAAGCTTAGCAGCACCGTTTGGTGCCGACGCCGTTGGTCGAGATCTGCTTGCTCGCGTTGGTGGCGGTATGATGTCGACAATCAAAATGGGCATTATCGCAACGTTCCTAAGTTTAGTGATTGGTTTGTTGCTCGGCTTTGTGACTCGTTATAGCCAAGGCTTAATTGAGATCACCAAAG
Source organism: Vibrio sp. B1ASS3 (assembly GCF_905175355.1). NCBI lineage: Bacteria > Pseudomonadati > Pseudomonadota > Gammaproteobacteria > Vibrionales > Vibrionaceae > Vibrio > Vibrio sp. B1ASS3. Next base: position 2,646,218 of record NZ_HG992742.1, on the reverse strand, counting down.
GTGTGCCATACATTGTGGCGGGTCTGCTGATTGCTGGTCTAACGGGGATGAATCCAAATAGTGCCTTGATTGCGATTGTTATGGTGTCATGGGCACCATTAGCAGCGCACAGTGCGAGCTTGTTGATGGAAGCCAAAGCGCAGCCTTACACGCATCTTGCGCCCATTTGGGGAACCAGTCAGTGGCGAGTACTCCGTTACTACTTGTTACCTTATGTGCTGCCGCCATTGATTCGTCATGCGTTTCTGCGTTTGCCGTACATTACGCTCAGCCTGACCTCTCTGAGCTTTATCGGACTTGGCGTTAAACCGCCAGAACCTGAATGGGGCTTATTGATTGCGGAAAACTTGCCTTACATCGAGCGCTCACCATTAGGTGTCTTGCTGCCAATCTCAGGCTTAGTTTTGATGGCAATTGCAATCAACTTGTTGTTCGACGATTAAACCGGACTCGTGAACTTTCTAACAGCCTCAATACCGATATTGAGGCTGTTTTCTTTCTGTTTCATTATTCGACATTGTGCGTCCCAAAAGCCACCCACACATTTGCGCTCTGGCGTGCCATTCTTAAGCTGACTTTCTCGGTTTTTATCTTGATAGGAAAGGGCATGAAGGAATACGCGCCGCAGTACAGCAAAAAAGAAAAGATCATCAGAGTCGCGATCGCTGGCGTATTTGGTCTTCTAGCTGGTGTGCTGTTTAAGCTTGAGGGGGAGCCTTTGTTGCAAGCAGTTGCCGAAGCGCCCGAATGCTATGAAGTGTTCGGTATGCAGGGCTTAGAACTTCTGGTTCACATACTGTTCTTTTGGATGCCACTGTCCGTGTTTTTACTTTCTGCGGTATTGATGTTGCCACTTGGCGTACGTGGTTTGATCGAAGGTCAGTTCCCACCAAAAGGCGTCAAAGTATTCAGACCCACAGCGATTCAACGCGGCAAGCTCGGTACGTTCAAATCCCTTATTCATCTCTTGCTCCCCTTATTGTGCTTTGGCTTTGTCGTGTGGGGTAATGGTCAAATTGAACCCATGATGGAGATCTTCCAACCAAAACAAGGGGAAACAACTTGTATTGACAGAAGTTCTTGATGTGTCTTTGTAACCTTGGTCCCTTATAGATAAGCCAATAGATTCAATTACTTGTTGAATCTAAAATATTAGTCGTAAAGATAAAAATTATTATAATACGTTGCACTGTATATGAAATTACTTGTGCTTTCTCTTTGTTATAATTGGGCGCGATTTGAACAATATAACAAAAGGTATCTATTCATGTTCAGCAACCTCTCTATCAAGCAAAAGATAGTTCTCCCTCTATCTTTGATGATTGTATTACTGACTTTAAGCTCAGTATTGAATGTTCTCACGATGTGGAAACAAACCGAGCTTAGCGACACGCTTAACGAGCAGGTTACCCCAAGCCTTTTTACCATTGAAGATGCGTATCGCGACCTCTATCAAGCAACTTCAGCGATTCAAGGTTTAGCTCTGGCGCAGTCTCAAGCGGAAATTGACCACCATCTATTTGAATACAAAGACAACGCATACAAAGCTATGCCACGTATGAAGAAAGTCATGTCACTTTCTGATCAAGGTGTTCTGCCCCGTAGTCACGGTAGTGAAGTTCAACAGTTGGTCTCAACGGGTGAACAATGGCTGCAAAGTTATGAGGCAATGATCAGCAAGCCACAATCACAGTGGGTAAACTACTACGAATCAAACAAAGCTGAATTTGAACGCCAATTTGGTGCGGTTCGCGATCAATTGAACGTAGTGAAAGACGCGATTGAAGCAAAGCAAAATACGCTTAAAACAGACATCGCGGCAGCCGCGTTTCGTGCAGAAGTCATTTTAGAAGCAGGCATTGCGATCGTAATTCTAGCGGCACTTGGCATGGTGGTGTTGTTGCTTAAAACAGTAGTGAAGCCAATCAATGACATCAAAGAGGCGATGGTACAAATTGCGTCTGGAGAAGGGGATTTAAGTCAGCGCATCAGCATCAATTCTCAAGATGAAATTGGTCTACTGGCTGGCGGCTTTAACCAGTTCGTCACTAAGATCCAAGCAACGGTGTCACAAGTGGTAGAAAGCTCAAACACATTGCGTCAGGAAATGAATAACCTAAACGCCTTGACTTCGACCATCGCAGATTCAACGGTAGGTCAACAGCGAGACAGTGAAGCCGTTCGCAGCTGTTCATGAAATGCAGGTGACGAGTCGTAACGTGAGTGATAGCGCAACAGAAGCTGCATTGGCAAGCCAAACCGCGAACGAAGAGTTGTCGAATACCAATGTGATTTTGGAGCAGACCGTCGCAGCAATTCGTGACCTTGCGGGTGAGATTGAAAGTGCAAGTCAAGTTATCAACACACTAGACAATGACGTAAGCAACATTGCTTCGGTATTGGATGTTATCCGTGGCATTGCAGAGCAGACCAACTTGTTGGCATTGAACGCGGCGATTGAAGCAGCGCGTGCTGGTGAGCAAGGTCGTGGATTTGCTGTTGTGGCAGATGAAGTTCGTTCCCTAGCGAGCCGTACTCAAAAGAGCACGGGCGAGATCCAAGCCATGATTGAGAAGCTGCAAGCAGGTGCCGCTCAGGCAGTGGAAGTGATGCAGGGCAGTAAAACCAGCAGCGAAGACACCATTCAATCGGCAGGTTTAGCGACAGAATCCTTGGCTGAAATCCTAAACGCGATCGCACGAATGAACGAGATGAACACACACATTGCGACAGCAGCAGGCCAACAAAGCTCAGTGAGTGATGAAGTGAACAGCAACGTTCAAGGTATTGCAGACAGCAGCACGTCTATTGTGGATGTGGTAAGCCAAGCGCAACAGTCATTGTCTATGTTGTCTGAGCAGACACAACAGTTGGACAAGCAAGTCAGTCAGTTCCGCGTTTAATCAAGTGGAAGATTAGGTAACTCAGAGCCCCTTTAATTTGGGGCTCTTTTGTCTTTAGGTGTTTGAACCCACACCATTATGCGGGGGGCGGGAACTCTCTATTCATCATTGAAACTGGTGAAAAGTTGTTACTCATGGCAGCATCGATCATATAATCTGGCTCTACAATTTCACTTTTCGCTGCCAGATTTCGCTTATGCAAATTCCTCAAATTGACGTAACGTCTCTCTACATTCTTAAATACCTTCTCGAAGAAAAGCACGTATCGAATACTGCTTTGCTGCTCAATACGAGCCAGTCTTCAGTAAGTCGAGCACTGCAAAAGATGCGAGTGTTTTTTGATGATGAGTTATTGGTACGTACGAGCTTTGGCTATGAACTTACCCCAAAGGCAGAAGCGATCAAGTTAGACATATCTGCGTTGATTATTAGTCTTGAAAAGTTATCGCATAAGAATTCATTCGAACCAGAGAAGGTGGAAGGCACCGTTCGATTCTATGGTTTACAGCCGCAGGTCAACACTATAATGCCCAAGCTTGTTGCTGCCATTCGTGAACGAGCACCAAATCTTGTGGTCAGTATCGACACAACGCCGAAACGCCATTTTGAGGAACTGGTGTCTGGTGATGTGCATTTCTCGCTTTCTTCTCACGAGCCGCCGACATCGGAACAAAATATTTATCGTAAGGTCGTGGCTAAACGAGACTTCCGTTTATTAATGAGCAGAAACCACCCACTTGCTAATGAAACCTTAACGGCAGAGAAGTTGCGTGATTACCATTTTGGTCAAATCTCTCTACAAGGAGAGAAAACGTTGTCATTTGAGCACAAGTTCATTGAATTAGGCTTAGCAGATAAAAAGCAGCGTTTGTCGGCGCCAGTACAACTTACTAACTTCACATCCGCACCGAGTATTGCTGCGGAGACGGACATCATCTTTCATTTACCGACGCCATTCGCCGAAGCGGCTTGTCAGGATGAACGCTTGATTACACGCGAAGTGCCAGAACCACTGCGTTTGGATTTCTCACAAGTGTATTTGTATTGGCATAAGCGCTTTCATGATGATCCAATGTGTATTTGGATTCGTGAGCTATTCAACGAGTTGTTCGAAGATAACGAAATGCATGCGTAAATGCTTGATTGAGTATTCTGAATCAACGTTGCAGATCCTGCATAGTAAGATTCGATGTCGTGCATACTGTATTGATTGAAAGCATAGGGTAATGAGAGTTTAATTGATAACAATTATCAGTTGTAAATAAAATTAGTTATCAAACATGCTCAAGAATATCCCTTTTAATTGTCGCACTGCGGTAAACGTTACCGCAGGTATTTCAGCGGCACTCCCTCTTGTTTCTTTTGCTGATTCTCAAATAACTGAAGACCACACCATCATGGAGACCATGGTGGTGACGGCTTCTGGGTATGAGCAATCTACGTTGGAAGCTCCTGCGTCGATTAGTGTGATTGACCGCGCGCAAATCGAAAACCGTTCTTATAAAGATCTAACCGATGCTCTGAAAGACATACCGGGTGTTGTTATCACTGGTGGCGGTTCTCGTCAAGAGATCTCCGTGCGTGGCATGCCTTCAGATTACACCGCAATTCTCGTTGACGGACGTAAGCAATCTGGTCGAGAAACACAGGTTAGTAGCGGGGGAGGCTTTGAGCAGGATTGGTTACCACCGCTAAATTCGATTGAGCGTATTGAGGTAGTGCGTGGTCCAATGTCGACTTTGTATGGTTCAGATGCCATCGGTGGTGTGATCAACATCATTACACGCAAAGATTTTCCAGAGTGGACAGGTAGTCTCCGCGCGGAAGCAACGCTACAAGAAAACAGTAAGTCAGGCGATTTCTATCAAGGCGAAATGTACCTCGCAGGTCCTTTGATTGATGGCTTGGTGAGCACTGCGATTTCAGGGATGTATCAAGAGCGTATTGAAGACGAAATACTTTATGCAAACGGCGGTAAAACGCTTGAGAACTATCGTGCATCTGTGTATTTCACTCCAACGGAAGAAGATACATTCACCCTTGATTACACTCATCACGATCAAGAGCGAGTGAACACGGAAGGGAAGTCGAGGACTAGGAGCTCTGCGACCAACAATAACCGTCAATCGGTTGGTATTGCACATGATGCTAACTATGAATTTGTAACTGGTTCTTCATACATCAGCACTGAAACGGTTGAAAATGTAGGGCGTGGTTTAGAAGTGCAAAACATCAATGCCAATACTCAATGGTCCAAGGCATTTGGTATGCATTACATTTCAATCGGTGCTGCATTTGAAAGTGAAGAACTGGATAACGGTGATTTTGTTTTCAAGAACTCGCAATGGTCGGTATTTGCCGAAGATGAATGGTACCTGACGGACAACTTTGCGCTCACGTTGGGTCTACGATACGACGACAACGAGCAGTTTAACTCACACTTTAGTCCGCGCGTGTACGGTGTTTGGACTCTTAATCCGGAATGGACGATTAAAGGTGGTGTTTCAACGGGGTATCGCGCACCAAGTTTGACGGAAATGGAGGAAGATTGGGTGCAAGAAAGCTGTAACGGTAAATGTGAAGTTTATGGCAATGCAGACTTGAAACCTGAATCTTCCGTCAACACTGAGTTAGGCATGTATTACTCCGGAGTGAATGATTTGAACTCCAGTTTGACGGTGTTTTACAACGATTTTAAAGACAAGATCGACACGATTAACCTAGATCCAAGCTGTACTGGGCGCGCATGCGATGCAACGTATGTAAATATTGAAGATGCTATCACGTATGGTGCGGAAGGCTCGATTAACAAAAGCATCACTGACACGATCAATGTCGGTGCTACTTACACTTATACCTATAGTGAGAAAAAGTCAGGTGAAGATAAAGGTCAGCCGTTAACACAAGCTCCAGAGCATTTGGTTGCGCTGAACGCAGATTGGGCGATTCGTGACAATATTAACTCGTGGGTTCGTGTGTCTTATCGCAGCGAAGAATCCGACCCAATTACTGTGGATTCACGCAATACCCCTGCACCGTCAATTACTTATGTAGACTTTGGTGGGAATTGGCAAATCAATCGCCAATTTAAGCTGATGGCAGGTATCTACAACCTGTTCGATGCGGAAACAACATACGATGAATATGGCTATGTTGAAGATGGTCGTCGATACTGGGTTGCTGCAGAAGCATCGTTCTAATGGTGGACTTAAAATCAATGAAGAAAATCATGACTTTGCTTAGTGCAATTTCACTGAGCATGTTGACGGTAAATGTACAGGCGAACACCTTGGAAAGTGCTGTCGTTGACAAGGATATTGTATTTAAAACGGTGGAAGGTCGCGAGATTAAACTCGATCTCTACAAACCGAAAGTGCACAGTGAGCAACCTTATCCACTTTTGGTTTGGGTTCATGGTGGTGCTTGGAAGCGCGGGAGTAAGGATGCGATACCTACTAAGAACCCACTGTTATTGCAATCAGTCATCGAGAAAGGTTATGCGCTTGCTTCAGTTGATTACCGTTTGAGCAGCGAGGCTATATTTCCGGCGCAAGTACAAGACATCAATGATGCTATCAACTTCCTTCATGATCATGCGAAGCAATATCATATTGCGGCAGATAACGTGGTGATGATGGGGCGCTCTGCGGGTGGACACTTAGCGGGCTTGATTGGAACGACGAATGTGCACGACGACATCTCATTTTATGTAAAGCCCAAATATCAGGTGAAAGCGGTTGTGAGTTTTTTTGGTCCCACTGATTTGTTAGCGCTAGGTAGTAAGGGGGGAAAGAGTGCGAGTAAGAAATCATCGGTGTCTCGCTTTTTAGGTGACACGCCAAGTGCCATTTCTGAAATCGCCAAGCAGGCATCATCAACGACCTATGTTAACGACAAAACGCCGCCGTTTATCCAGTTACATGGAACAATAGATAAGCGCGTTCCTTTGTCACAAAGCGAACTACTCAAAGCTAAATTGGATGAGAATAACATTGAGAACCAGTTGTGGATTGAAGAAGGAGTGGGGCATAGTGCGCCGATATTTGATTCCCAGAAGTATGTTCCGCACGCGATGGCGTTTCTTAACAAACACTCTCCCGTTATTTCGAAATAAAAGAAAACCGAGCTGAAATTATTCAGCTCGGCTTTTATGCTCTAACTGCGACTACAATCGTCTTAATAAAAGCATCTAAATCCCATGTTTTTTAGGGTTCGCTCCGCTCTGCCAAAAAAGAGCAAACTGCATTGTTCATCTAGATAGTAGATACGATTGTGGCGCATGGTCACTGGCTTTTCGTAGCTCAATACAATGTATTCGTTTCCCTTAGACTTTGAATATTCATATTGATAGTCAAGCGCTTGGAAGTCTGTCACAGCACCACCGATCGGTGAGTAATGATTCCGAGTCTCAATGTGATCTTTGTAGAGTTCAGTATAGGTCGTCCACCTATATTGCATTGCTTCTACTTTGCCAAACAGTTGAACTTTTGACTGGTGTGCTGTGAACAAGAGAATGCCGTTGAATACAACCAATGCTATCAATATTTTGAATTTATGGGCATTGAAGTAAAAGCTGATCTTTGTGATAAATGCATTCATGGTTGTTAATTGTCACTATCGTTTTTCCGTCATCGGAACGTTTTATTTCTGGGTAAGCTTTGGCTCTTAGTACTTGTTCAAAGTCGTGCTTGTAATACAGTGCTTTCGCCGTTTCATAAAAGTTGAAGACTGTTAGCACCAGCAATGCTGCGAGTAGAAGGCACCATAAACCTTGGCTTTGACCCGTTTTGATAACACTCATTGGAAGCGTTTCTTGCTTCGGCTCAATTAGTGCTTCAGAAACCAACTTTTCTTGCTCAGCAGCAGCGAAGTTTAATGAATAGCCAACACCAGGGACGTTGATGAGAATCGATTTATCGTTATCTTCTAATGTGCGTCGGGTGCGATTTATCAGCTGCGGCAAGCTCTCTTGTGAGATATGCTCATAACCCCAAACCTGCTGAATGATCTCTTTATTACTGATCGTGTTTGGGTGCGCATCAACGAGGCAGTTCAATAACGCTTTTTGTTTATTGGTGAGCTTAACTGTGTCTTGCTCTTCTGTTTTGCCACTCAAAAGGGAGGGTTGTAAATAGTGAGTCGTCCTGTCCCATGTGAATTTCCCTAATACTATTCTATTGTTGTTTTTCATAACCAACTTATTTCGTATATCAGGCTGTTTTAGGGGAGCGAATTATAGGGTAATAAATACGGAAATCAACGCCTATATTTGCAATTTATTTAATCAAAGCGTGCTTTAAATGTTCAATTAATGATGCAATGTTAAACAAGTGTAAAGTCCTGTTTTTTCACTTATTCTCACGTTTTTTAATAAACTTTCTTTTTCTCTGCGTTAGCAAGATCTCCTACTAATTGGTTTGCTTTGTCACGAGTTCTCTGGTTTTGTCTACTCTTTTTTACTGTTTTTATTAAGAAAAATCTGATTTCGATTGCTCACAGAAAATTTATTTTTCCAATCAAAAAGCGTTCAAATTGAGAGATCAACGACAGCTTTAGAATAAACATTTTTGTCTATCGTAAAGAACGTTAAATTTTGTTGTATGTACAACATTGAATAATTATCATCCCGACTAATATTTGCTGACTTTTTATTGAGTCACGTTGTTTTAGTTAGGAAGAGAGAATTTTCATGACACGTAGAACCACGCTATCGCTCTTGATTGCGTCGAGCCTATTATTGGTCGGGTGTGAACAGAGCCAAGAAGGACAAGCGCAAGGTGGTCCAGCGCCGACACCAGAAGTGACGGTATTGACGGTAGAACCTGTTCGCCAAGCGCTAACAGTAGAACTGCCAGGCCGCAGCCGAGCGTTTAAAGAAGCAGAAGTTCGCCCACAGGTAACGGGTATTATTTCTGAGCGTAATTTTGAAGAGGGTGGTGTGGTTGAGAAAGGTCAATCGCTTTACCAGATCGACGATTCTACGTTCCAAGCAGACCTATTAAGTGCAGAAGCTGAACTGATCCGTGCTCAAGCATCGGAAGAGTCAACGTACTCAACGGTTCGCCGTTACCGTGCGTTGATCACCAAGAAGTCGATCAGCCAACAAGATCTCGATGAAGCAGAAGCGGCTTACAAAGAAGCGAAAGCGCAAGTGTTGGTAGCGAAAGCGAGAATCAACACGGCGAAGATCAATCTGTCTTACGCACAAGTGAAAGCGCCAATCAGCGGTGTGATCAGCAAGTCTAACGTAACGGCGGGGGCGCTGGTAACGGCAAACCAAGCGGCGACGCTAACGACTATCCAACAGCTAGACCCAATCAATGTTGATATCGTGCAATCTTCTGCTCAATTACTCCGTTTGAAAGCAGCGATGTCACAAGGTCATCTGCAAAAAGACGAATCCGCTCAAGTGACACTAACGCTTGAAGACGGTTCGACTTACGCGCACAAAGGCACCATGAAGTTTACTGAAGTGAACGTAGACGAAAGCACGGGCAGCGTAACGCTACGTGCAGAATTCGCGAACCCAGATGGCTTACTGCTACCGGGCATGTTCGTGCGCGCAACGGTAACAGTAGGTGTGGACCCTGTGGCGATTCTTATCCCGCAAAACACAGTTACGCGTGATGCAACAGGCAAAGCCTCAGTCATGACTGTGGGTGCGGACAACAAAGTATCTATCACTCCAGTGACGACGGCGGAGTCTATTGGTAACCAGTGGCGCATCACAGAAGGCTTGAAAGTGGGTGATAAAGTCATCACAACTGGTCTGCAGATGGTGCAACCGGGTAACCCAGTGACCATTCAATCAGGTGAGCAGGCATAATCATGGCACGATTCTTTATCGATCGTCCGGTATTTGCTTGGGTACTTGCGATTCTGACCATGTTGGCGGGCGTAATGTCCCTGTTCAACTTGCCGGTTTCTCAATACCCGACGATTTCACCGACCACGATCTCAATCAATGCCCGTTACCCTGGTGCTTCTGCGAAAACCGTAGAAGACTCAGTGACTCAGGTTATCGAGCAAAACATGACGGGTCTGGACTACCTACGCTACCTAAACTCAAGCAGTGATGCGTTTGGTAACGCAACCATTACGCTGACGTTTGATAGCGAAGCGGATCCTGATATCGCGCAAGTTCAGGTGCAGAACAAACTGCAATTGGCGATGACGTCGCTTCCGATGGAAGTACAAAGCCAAGGTATCATCGTAAACAAATCCAACACCTCATTCTTGATGGTTGTGGCGGTTTACTCTGAAGACCCTGAATTCACAGAAAACGACATTGGCGACTTTGTTGTTACCAATATTCAAGACCCGATCAGCCGTGTAACGGGTGTAGGTCAAGTGCAAGCGTTTGGTTCTCAATACGCAATGCGCGTTTGGCTAGACCCATTCAAACTGACTCAGTTCAACCTAACGGCAATCGACGTTGCGAACGCTATTCGTGAACAAAACGCACAGGTTTCTTCTGGTCAGTTAGGCGCAGCACCTGCTCAGTCTGGTCAGTTGCTTAACGCGACGATTTCTTCGGCAAGTCGTTTAACCAGCGTAGCTGAATTCAGAAACATCATTCTGAAATCAGAAGCGAACGGTTCGAACGTTTACCTGAAAGACGTGGCGCGTGTTGAGCGCGGCGCAGAAAGCTACGACATCAAAGGTCAGTACAACGGCTTCCCAGCGGCAGGTCTTGGTATCTCGCTCGGTACTGGTGCGAACGCGCTAGAAACGGCAGAAGCTGTAAAAGAACGCCTTGGTCAGCTAAGTGCGACTTTCCCAGATGGTTTGAAGATCGCTTATCCGTTTGAGACAACGCCATTCGTTGATGCGTCGATCAAAGAAGTAATCAAGACACTGCTTGAAGCGATCGTGTTGGTATTCTTGATCATGTACCTGTTCTTGCAGAACTTCCGTGCGACGATCATCCCAACGATTGCGGTTCCGGTGGTATTGCTGGGTACGTTCGCGATCCTTTACGCGACCGGCTTTAGTGTTAACACCTTAACCATGTTTGCGATGGTTCTGGCCATCGGCTTGCTGGTGGACGATGCGATCGTTGTGGTTGAGAACGTGGAACGTGTAATGCACGAAGACGGTCTCGATCCAAAAGAAGCGACGAAGAAGTCAATGGGGCAGATCACTGGCGCGCTAGTAGGTGTTGGTTTGACGCTGTCTGCGGTATTTGTACCGATGGCATTCATGTCTGGTTCAACCGGTGTTATCTATCGTCAGTTCTCTATCACTATCGTAGCGGCGATGACGCTATCGGTATTGGTGGCGATCATTCTTACTCCGGCACTTTGTGCGAGCTTGCTGAAGAAAGGCGATGCAGAATTTTCGGATAAGAAAGGCTTCTTTGGTTGGTTCAACCGTAAGTTTGATGCAGCAACGGCGTGTTACGAAGCGGGCGTAGCGAAAATGCTGAAACGCACTGGTCGTATGCTGTTGGTGTTCGCGGCAATGAGTGCGGGCGCAGGTTGGTTGTTCATGAACCTACCGACGTCGTTCCTACCGGATGAAGACCAAGGTACCGTGTTCTCAATGGCAATTTTGCCACCGAACTCGACTCAAGAGCAGACTGAAAAGACACTAGAGAAAGTCCGTAACTACTTCCTAGAAGAAGAGAAAGACAACGTCGCGTCAGTGTTCTCGGTAGCGGGTTTCAGCTTCGCGGGTCAAGGTCAGAACATGGGTATGGCGTTTATCGGCCTGAAAGATTGGTCAGAACGTGAAGCTCCGGGCTCGGATGCGGCTTCGCTAACAGGTCGTGCAATGGGTTACTTCTCAACCATTAAAGAAGCAATGGTGTTTGCGTTTGCACCACCGGCGATTCAAGAGTTGGGTAACGCGACTGGTTTCGACTTCTACCTACAGGACTCAACTGGTAACGGTCATGAAGCGCTTGTAGCGGCTCAATACCAAATCCTAGGTATGGCAGCACAAAACCCGAAACTGGTGGGTGTGCGTCCAAACGGTCAAGCAGATGCGCCGATGTACCAAGTTCATATCGACCACGTAAAATTGCGTGCGCTGGATGTGAGCATTAATGATGTAAACCAAATCCTAGCTTCGGCATGGGGTGGTGCGTACATCAACGATTACATCGACCGCGGACGCGTGAAGAAGGTCATGGTACAGAGTGATGCTGAGCACCGCATGCAGCCGAAAGACTTCGACTCTTGGTATGTGCGCAACTCACAGGGCGAAATGGTGCCATTCTCGGCATTCGCAACGGGTGAGTGGACCTACGGTTCTCCGCTATTGCAACGCTTTAACGGTCTACCAGCGATGAACATCCAAGGTGGCGCGGCTCCGGGCGTAAGTACTGGTGAAGCGATGGCAGAAATCGAAGCCATGGTAGAGAAACTGCCTCCTGGCTTTACGGTGAACTGGAACGGCATCTCTTACGAGGAACGTCTGTCTGGTAACCAAGCACCAATGCTTTACGCGCTGTCGATTCTGGTTGTCTTCCTTGTACTAGCAGCACTTTATGAGAGCTGGTCAGTACCATTCGCGGTTGTACTTGTTGTGCCTCTAGGTGTGTTAGGTGCGGTACTTGCGGTTATGACTCGCGGTATGGATAACGACGTATTCTTCCAAGTTAGCTTGTTGACCACTGTTGGTCTGGCAACGAAGAACGCGATCCTTATCGTCGAATTTGCCAAGGAATACTACGAGAAAGGCGCGGGCTTGATTGAAGCAACGCTGCACGCAGTACGTGTTCGTCTTCGTCCTATCATCATGACCTCGCTTGCGTTTGGTCTGGGTGTAGTGCCGCTAGCGATCAGTGCGGGTGTAGGCTCTGCGGGTCAGAACGCGGTAGGTACAGGCGTACTTGGCGGTATGGTAAGTGCGACCTTGCTTGGTATCTTCTTCGTGCCAGTGTTCTTCGTTGTGGTTGAGCGTTTGTTCGACCGCCGCGCAAGAAAAGAAGCACAAAAAGAGCAAGTGGAATCTACTTCACAGCCAACGGCAAGCCAAGAGTAGGACTTAGCGCTAAAGGCTAAGTTATACTATTGCTAATAAGTACAAGAAAAGGGCGCTTCGGCGTCCTTTATTTTTGGATTCAATTGGATAGTTTGGGTTTGAGGTTTAATTTTTACGTCATTCTGAACAGCGAGGGACGAGCATGATTCAGAATCTGCTCACTGAGTGCTGTGACTTGATGTGAAATATTGATTGAGAGCGTGTGGCAGTTAGATTCCAGATCTTGCTTAGGCTCGTCGGAATGACCGAGATTTGAGTGTTGAAAGAGATCCCCAACTCGCTCGTCCCTCGCTCTTGAGGATGACGGATGTAGGGTCTCTGAGGCTCATCAGAATGCTCGAAATATTGAATTGAGCATTTAGCTTAACAACGCGTCATTCCCGAAAGCGACGAAGGAGCGCAGTCGGGAATCTCTTGTAAACGCAGTTCTATCCAAATGAAAACAAAGCCGAAAGTAGAATAGGCAAGTATGAAAGATCAGAAGATTTCTCCGATATCCGTGTTGGATCAAAGCCCGATGTTTGTGTGCAGCGTGATGAACCGAACCTTCCGCAATCGTGCCCAAGCAGAGCTATCGCGTCAGGACTTAATGACGTTGGAAATGGCGAGTGCGTTGGCGGCGTTGGAAGAGTTTCAACCTATGAGCCAGCAAGAGTTGGCAGATGCGGTTCTAACGGAGCGAAGCGTAGCAAAACGCATGGTGGATAACTTAGAGAAACGAGGTTTTGTTAAAGTTTCCAAGAGCGAAACCAATCAGAGATTAAAGATTCTGACACTCACCAAAGAGGGTGTAGAAGCGGTACGCAAAGTGCACCGCATCATGACCAACCTCAAGCAAGATTTCTTCTCTTGTTTGACGGAAGAGGAATCTGACGAATTCTTCCGTTTGGTGCGTAAAATGACCTTAGCCAATCACGCTTAATTCTGCATTTCAAACGATGGCGAACCAATCAGCTTTCTGTGAGAAAACGGTTCGCCACTTCAGCTTCTTGCTTCTTCATCAATTGATGCGCGGTCAGCATGTGTTGTTCCATTACTTGCTTGGCTTTTGAAGCGTCACCTTTCCGCAATGCTTCCACCAGCGCACGTTGGCTTTGCACGCCCGTTTGCCACAGTTTGTGGTTCCCAGGTTCATACAATTTACGGTAAATCGTTAGCTCGGTAAGCATCTGTGCAGTAAAGCGAACCACAAACTTCAGCAGCTCATTGCCAGAGTAACTGGCTAAGAGGCTGTGAAACTCTATCGATGCAATGTGGTGTTCGCGCTCTTGATACACGTCTTCTGGTGGCGTTTGGTACTTATCGATTTGCTGATCGAGCGTAACAAGCTGTGTCTCCGTTAATGTGCCTGCCAAAGAGGCAGCGATTTCTGGTTCAAGTGACAAGCGGATTTGGTACAGATCAGAAATCGAAACATCTTTGAAGAACAGGTAGTTGCTTAGCAGTGCCTGAGCCTTGTTCTCACTCATCTCGCTAACAAAGACTCCGCCTTTTGGCCCTGTCTTGGTCGATAGAATGCCTTGTGCCTCAAGGATTCGCATGCTTTCTCGCACCGTGCTTTTGGAAGCATCAAAGGTTTCCATGACTTCGATTTCACTCGGCAGACGATCGCCGGGCTGCAAAGCTTGATCGACAATCCAAGTTTTGATCGATTCGGCCAGTTGTTGAGTTCTACGTCCTTTCGCGCTGCTTGCCACATTTTCCTCGCTGGGTTATCTCGCGGTATCTATTAAATTTTGAAGGAAATTCAAAGGATGTCACCTGTTTTCTGCCTTTCATTTTCTAAAAAACGAACACGGTTTTAGTTATGAAACCATCCGATTATCGATCGAATCGCACTCACAAAAAAGTCTATTTATCATGATAAATGTCTTTCATTTGATATTTATCATGATAAATTAAAAATGAACATGGTTAGAAATAGAGCGATTCAAGATGGAAAAATTTGTAGAAACGGCCAGTCTAGCGTGGGAATGGTTGGAAGATATTGCTCAATGCAGCCAAACCAATGACCCAGATAGCGAAGGCGTGACGCGTTTGTGTGCCAGTGAAGAGCACGCGAGAGCAAATGAAAAGCTACGCGAGTGGATGTTGTTGTCTGGCATGGAAGTGCGCATGGATAACGCGGCTAACCTTATTGGTCGTTACCACAGTCCGAACCCAAATGCGCAGACGCTGATCTTTGGTTCTCATCAAGATACCGTGCCAAATGGTGGCAAGTACGATGGTATTTTAGGTGTCATCCTACCTATCGCTTTAGTTCATTATTTCCATCAGCATAAATTTGAATTTCCTTTCCATATCGATGTGATTGCCTTCAGTGATGAAGAAGGCACGCGATTCCAATCGACATTACTTGGTTCAAAAGCCATTGCCGGAACGTTTGACCCGAGCGTTTTGGATGCACGCGATGCTCACGGTATTACGATGCGTGAAGCTCTGACTTCATTCGGTTGTCATCCAGAACTTATTGCGCAAGATGCTTACGACAAAGACAAGGTGTTGGGCTTTGTGGAGCTCCACATTGAACAAGGCCCGCAACTTGAGCAAGCGAATTTGCCTGTGGGTGTGGTTACGGCCATCACCGGTATCGAGCGCCATACTTTATCGGTTTTAGGTAAAGCTGGTCACGCGGGTACAGTGCCAATGGACATGCGCCAAGATGCGCTAGTTGGGGCTGCGCAGGTCATCCATATGTTTGACCAACTGTGTAAGCGTGAAGACAACCTTGTGGGTGTGGTGGGCAAAATTGCCAACTTCCCGAACGGTGTGAATGTGATTCCTCAGCAAACGGACATCACTATCGAACTGCGCTCACCAAATGATGCTTCTCGCATTGCAGCACGACAAGAAATGCTGGCAAACATCGAAACCTTAATGACGCAGTACAACCTTGCGTATCGCCACGAACAGACTTACGAGCAAGCGGCTGTCACTTGTTCTGATTCGCTTTCCTCGGCACTGACTCAGGCGATCTCGCTATCCAATATTGAAGCTAAGCACTTATTTAGTGGTGCAGGGCATGATGGTCTTGCGGTGTGTGAATTAACGGACATTGCGATGTTGTTTATGCGTTGCACGGATGGGGTTAGCCACCATCCAGATGAAGCGATTCTACAAAAAGATCTGATGGCCGCAGTCGAAGTGTTGAACCATTTCTGCATGCTGATGAAGCATCAATAACACACGAATAAAACAAGAGAGGGTGGGGATTCATCCTCTTTTTTACTTTTAAAACCAAGCTTTGGTTTTTGCTTGCAAACGTGATTGCTCAAACGAGTGAGCTTTCATTCCTATACTAAGGAGAGATTTTGTTATGGATATGACAAAGAAGATGGAGACGACAGAGAAAAAGGCTTGGTACAAAAGCATGCCGGACCCGATGGTCCTGATCTTTATGATTTTAGTGGCGACTTACCTACTGACCTTTGTTGTGCCTGCGGGGGAATTCTCACGCGTTGTTGTCGATGGCCGAACTACGGTAGTACCGAACTCATTTGCCTATCTGAATGACGTTCCTGCGGTGCATTTCTTTGATATTTTTGTCGCGATTCCGAAAGGTTTGATCAGTGCGGCGCCTTACTTGTTCATCGTATTTATTGCTGGTGGTTTGTTCCACATCTTGCAACGTACTGGTGCGCTAGAGAACGCAATCGGTGTGGCGGTAAACAAAGCAGGTGTGAAGAACCGTAATTTGATCATCACCATCGGCACCTTTATCTACGGCTTCTTTGGCGTGGCGGTAGGCTTTGAGAACAACATCGCACTTGTTCCGGTTGCAGTTCTGATTTCTGCAGCGGTTGGTTACTCCAGCCTTGTAGGTACGGTAATGGCAGTGGGCGGCATCGGAGTGGGCTTTGCACTGTCACCAATCAACCCTTATACCGTCGGTGTAGCTCAAGGTATTGCTGAACTGCCAACTTTCTCGGGCGCTTGGCTGCGTGCGGCGATGGTGATTTCCTCTCTTGCATTGTTGTCTTACTACATCTGTACTCGCGTAGCGAAGATGGAGTTTAAAGAACCAGATTCAGCAGAAGGCTTAAGCAAAGATCTATCGGAATACCATCTAGAGAAGAAAGACAAACTGACGCTGGGCGTATTCCTAGCTGGTCTTGGTGTGATGCTTTACGGTGTATTTGCCAATGGTTGGTACATCAACGAGATCGCAGGCTTGTTCTTATTGATGGCGATTGTGATCGGCGCAGTCAACGGTTTAAGCGCTAATGGCATTGTGAAGCAAATGATGGAAGGTGCATCGGGCGTAACCGCAGGTGCATTGGTGATTGGTGTTGCGGCATCGATTCAAATCATCCTCGACCAAGCGCAAATCATCGATACCATCGTTAACGCGCTAAGCTCACTGATTCAAGATATGCCGATTGCTATCTCTGCGATTGTTGCGAGTGTGGTGCAAGGTGTGATCAACCTATTCGTACCATCGGGCTCTGGTCAGGCAATGGTGACCATGCCAATCCTAATTCCAGTGGCAGATCTTACTGGCATGAGCCGCCAACTGATGATCACCGCATTCCAAGTGGGTGACGGCTTGACCAACCTTATCGTACCGACTTCTGGTGGTACGCTAGCGATGTTGGCACTTGGTCGCGTGTCTTACGAGCAGTGGCTCAAAGCCATCATGCCATTCATGGCGTTCGTTTATGTTCTATGTTGGGTAGCCTTGTTTGTTGGACAAATGGTTGGTTACTAACGCCTTTTATATTGAGAATCTATGACGATTTCACTTATACACGTTAACCCAGAAACAGGGTTATCGGCTTCCATTACAGCCACTGGCGGTGTTGCCGTCGGTGGCTACGTAAACCACAGTTGGCGTGGGATTGGCGCGTGTGCCACCCAAGGCTTGTTTACTAATCCTTGGTATGCCGATAACGCTAAGCGATGGTTATCCCAAGGGCTTTGTTGCCATGATGTGGTTGAGCGTTTGAAAGAGGGCGATGCTGAATTTGCTAAGCGCCAATGCATGGTAATGGATAAACATGGTCATGCGGCGTTTATCAATGGTGAAGAGAACATCGCGCACGTGGGTTCTCTTGCTTTTCAAGATCTCGCGGTTGCAGGCAACATGCTAGAAAGTGACGAGGTTATTGAAGCATTTGCGGATTCATTTATGGCTCAGACAATGCTGAATGCCGATCAAGTGAGAGCAGGGGACAAACCCCAATATCGTGATGATTACGAGGCAAGTTTAGCGGAAGTGCTCATAACTGCACTAGAAGCCGCGTTGGAAGCAGGTGGCGATAAGCGCGGTACGTATTCCGCTTCGCTTCGTATTGAAAGCTACACGCAAGCGCCGATTGATATTCGCGTTGATTGGTCTGACGATAGCTTGATTGAAGATATGAGAAACGTACTGAGCCGCGTACAAGCGCCGAGCTTCCAAGAGTTTCTCAACGGATTACCGAATCAATAAATCGATAGTTTTTCTGAGATTTGTTAAGAGACAAAAACAGAAAAGCCGAACAGCGTATCACTGTTCGGCTTTTTCATATCTTAACGAGGCGAGGGATAGTACTTCACTTCGTAGTTCAAGTGGAAGCGGCGACCCGGTGCGTTGTAGTAACGTGAGTTGTTACGCTCTGATTGCGCGTACGCCGTCATGTAGTCTTCGTTGAATAGGTTTTCAACAGCGAAGCTTAACGTACCGAACGGAAGATCGTAGTCCACACCAGCGTTTGCAACGAAGTAGCTGTCTACTGCGTATTTCGCGCCAGAAGTGATTTCATCTTCTTTATCACGGTTGCCTGAGTAAACCAGCGTCATGTTGTAGCGACCGAATTCGTAAGCGTCGTAACTAATAACAGACGTTACTTTCAATGGTGCGATACGCGTGCCGTCTAGTGGTTCCCAGCCGCTGTCTTCGTTAAGTTTACGCTCACCTTCTTGCCAAGAGATTGTGCTGTCTGTACGAAGGTTAGCAAGAATGCTGTAACCAAGCGTTGCTTCCGCACCCCAAACTTTTTCTGGTGCACGAGTACTTTCTAGCGCATCGCCGGCTTCGTTTACGTTCAGCGTCGAACCTAGGTCAGATTCGCTGTAGAACGCTGCAAGAGAGTAGTCCGCTTCACCAAGGAAGCCGCGCACACCCACTTCGTAGTTGTCAGTAGTAATTGGCTTGATAGCACCTTCAACTGTTGAGCTGTTACCAGAACGAATGTCACGTAGTGCTTCGTTCGTTGACATACCTTGCGCGAAAGATGCAAACAGCTGGTGGTTGTCGGTCAGATCGTGTGTCACACCAATGTTGAATAGGAACTCGTCAAAGTACGGATCACCGCCTTGAACTTGATCACCTGCATTGTTGTGCGTGTTACCTACCGTGAAATCATCCACGCTTAGACGTACGTACTCGTAACGGATACCGTAAGAAAGAACCGTGTTATCGCTTACGTCAGTGATGAACTGTGCGAATGGTGCGATAGCAAACTGCTCTACATCCGGTGTGTTGTTGTAGAAACCGACGCTGTTTGGCTGTTTGAACGACTGTTGTTCAACGTCCATACCCCAAGTCACGAATGCCCAATCAATTTGGCTAGAGATGTTGGCTTTCACGCCGAAACGATCAAAATCTGTCTCGTTGTGGCCGTATAGTGTTTCACCAAAGGTTGGAGAATTTGGGTTCTTGTCATTCATCGCAAGCGTGAACGTTTCAGTATCTTGAGCCATCCAGTAACCCGTTACATCTAGCATACCTAGGCTAAAGCCCAGATCTTGGTAACGCGCTTGGTAGTTAGCGAACGTACGTGTCACGTCATTTGGTTTTGCGCCATCTTTGCCTGCAACGCCGTTGTTGTAACCTGGGCCACAGTGAACCGCTTCTGCAGGTTTGCCGTTGGCCGCGTCGCCATTCGCTGCACACCAGCCGTCGTTGTCAGTGATGTTACGAACGCCAACAGTCAAAGTTAGTGAACGATCTTCGTCGATGTTACGGTTCCAAACGCCGTTTACGTTTAGGTTGTCCATGTCATCTTCGTTGTTTACCGAAGGTAGGCGGTCACCATTAGCATCGTAGCTGCCGCCACGTTGCTCGTAACCCAGACCTAAACGCCATTGATCTTTTTCATCACCGCCTGTTGCCTCTTGGTACACGTTCCAAGTGAACGCATCGCTACCAAACTCTTGGAAGCTTGTGCCAACTTTAGTGCGGTATTCTACCGCGCCTTCTTCTGGCATTTTGGTAATCACGTTGATGATACCGCCCTGTGCGCCAAGGCCGTATACCGCAGAACCACCACGGATAACTTCGATACGCTCTACGTTCTGCGGATCAATAGCCGACAACTCTTGGCCGAAGTCTAGGAAGCTGTTGTTTTGTGCAACGCCGTCAATCAATAGTAGAACGCGACGACCACGGATTTGGTTTTGACCTTTGCTGCTAAGGTTACCGTGAACAGAAGTACCCATACCCGGAACCAACGTTGAAAGCACATCGTTGATGCTGCGGCTTTGGTTTAACTGAGATTGAAGTTGTTCTTGATCGATAACGGTCACAGAGCGAGGAACGTCGTTAAGCAGCTGTTGAGAACGGCTTGCGGTAACAACCATTGTTTCCATTGCTTGGACTTCGTCGTTACTTTCTGCTGAAACGCCGAAAGATGAAAGAGTAATTGCACTTGCCACTGCAATATTTAGCTTAGATAGTTTGAGTTTCATAACTTCCTGCAACTAAAAGTTGTCTTTTATAAACTTGTTAATAAATCGATTTAGCTAGCGATTATTGAGCACTTTGTAATTGCGTGGTAGTCTAGCACGCAAAGAAGTAATGTAAATATCAATAATTATCATTTGTCATCTAATGAGCAATTTTACTGCAGTCGTTATCATTTCAATAATTAGCCAAATGCTGTCTATTCAGCTTGCTTATGCAAGTGGATTAAACGCATCAGTTGTCGATGATCTAGACCATACGATATCGATGTCGAATGTGACCCATTTTCCGCGTGTTGCAAGCGTGTCTACTTTTGGTGCAGAGCTAGTAATGGCAATGGGTGAGAAGCCTGTTGGTGTATCCGATTATCCTGGTGGTTTTCCTCCTTATCTCTCTGCTTTAAATGACGTGTCAAGTCTTGGTAATCGTTCAAGAACCAGCTTTGAAGCTTTGTACGATGTTAAGCCAGATTTGGTCGTTGGTTTAGGGCGAATGTTAGAGCCTTACTATCAGCGCTTCGTCGAAATCGCACCGCCTCTCGGCTTTGATTTGATTACTTTAGAAGACAGTTTTTCTGCAGTAGAGCGTGCAAGCATGGCAATGGGGCGAGAAGAGCAAGGGAAATCACTAAACATGTGTTTTCAGGCTTTTCTTGATGAAATGCAATCAAAGCTCGGTAATAGACAGTTTTCTGGTTTGTTTTTGACAAGTGCAGGCGTCACTCCGCGAGCATACTACTCACACTTTATGTCCGTCGCTCTTATGGAAAAATTGAATATCCGAAGTGCGAATGGTGACTCGCCGTACGCGACGAAAACGCCTTTTTCTGGGCAAGTGGGTCTTGAGTGGTTGGTGAAACTCGATCCCGATGTCATTTTCATGTACCAGAACGCCGAGCCACAATTTACCGAATCGAAAATTTGGCAAAGCCTAAAAGCGGTGAAGAACAATCGAGTTTACTTGGTTGATATGACATGGCGAGAGCCAGAAGGGCCGCTTTCACGAATTTGGGTTGCGATGGATATCGCCCACAAAGTGTATCCCGATCTTTTCCCTGCGCCTTCTGTTGAACGAGTTTATGAGGTGATCAATGGCTCATGCTCTTAGGATAACCAAACCAAGTGCGGTGATGGTTCGCAGTTTGGCGACGGTTTTGCTGCTAGCAGTGGTTTATGCGTCTTTGTCGAGTGGCATTTACCATTTTGATGCACAGCAAATCCTGGCGTTTTTGATTTCTGATTCAAGCAGCCAAGCAGCGTTGGTGTTTTGGGAATTGCGTTTACCTCGTACCTTGATCGCACTCTTTGGTGGGGCGGCGTTGGCGGTATCCGGCTCGCTCATGCAAGACATCGTTCGCAACCCGTTAGCGTCTCCAAACCTGACCGGTGTGATGTCTGGCGCAGCGCTTAGCGTGTTAACAGCGACCATGTTCTTGCTGCCACTGCCAACTTTGTTTTGGGGGATTGTAGGTGGGTTGCTTGGCGGTGCCATTACCTTATCCATCAGTTGGAAACAGGGCGTCACACCAGCGCGTTTGGCGTTAGCTGGTATTTCCGTGAGTGCGTTTTGCCAAGCAGCGGTAACCTACATTCTTCTGTCGGATCGCGTAGACAGTGAGTCACTGTTTTTCTGGTTAACGGGCAGTAACGCAGGCGCGAATTGGTCGGTGTTTACGCCGCTTGTTTATACCGTCATTCCTGCGTTTATCTTGCTTGCAGTGACACATCGACAGCGTAGTTACTTACTGCTGGATGACACGGTTGCTCGTGGTCTAGGTATCGCGATTAACCGTTATAGATTGGCGTTTGGCTTTGTCTCTGTCGTGCTTACTGCGGTTGCGGTTGGTGCATTTGGCCCTGTTGGTTTTGTTGGCCTTGTCGCTCCTCATCTCGCTCGTATGATGGGGTTGGGACTTGGCGGTGCAGCTTTGATTGGTGCGGCACTTGTCACCGCAGCGGACCTCCTTTCTCGAACCCTGCTTATGCCGTTGGAAATTCCTATTGGCGTCATTACCGCGACTTTAGGTGCGCCTTGGTTTCTTATGTTGATTGTTCGTAAGCTGAGAGGGAATTAATGAAAACGCGTTTCTTATCCCCTTGCTTGGCATTGCTGGTGTTCGCTCCTGCACTGTTTATCGCTTCTAACCCAGAGCTTAGACAAGCAGGCGAGCTGTTTATTACTCATGGTACTTACCACCCATTTTGGTCGCTAACCCTACCAAGGTTTTTGCTGGCGATAATGGCGGGTATGATGCTGGCAGTATCAGGCTTATTGCTGCAAACCACCCTTAAAAACCCGTTGGCAGACAGCGGTATTTTAGGTGTGAACGCTGGTGCTTCTCTTGGTGCCGTTTGTGCGATTTTGCTACCTGCTTGGTTTAATTGGAATATCACCACAGAAAGCGCGTTGCTGCTGTTTTCAATGGCGGGTGGTTTGCTCAGTGCGATTCCTGTTTTGATCGTGAGCCGAATCGGAAATACCAGTCTCACTCTACTCACAGGTGTGGCGATCACGGCGATTCTTGGTGCGTTGAGTTCGGCGCTGATCTTCACTATTGGTCAGGGTAAAACCGATATCGCATTGCAATGGATGGCGGGTGGTATGTATGGCCGAGGTTGGGAGCAAGTAAGTTATCTTCTGCCTTGGTTCTTGGCCTGTTTAGCGTTCATTGCTTTGGTGTATTTGCCACTAAAATGGGTACGCTACGATGACGCGATTTTGCGTGGTATTGGTATCAACGGTGCTTTGCTGCGTTTGGGGATTTTATTAGGTACGGTATTTATTACTGCACCTGCCGTTTCAGCGGTTGGGCCGATTGGTTTTGTGGGATTGGTGATTCCGCACATTGCACGTTTGCTCAGTGCGAATGATCCTTTGCGAACCATGTCCACGACTTTGATTTTCGGCGCTGGCTTCCTCGCTCTTTCAGATGTTTTAGCCAAACACTTACTGTTCCCAACCGAAATTCCAGCGGGCGTGATTACCGCACTGCTTGGTGTGCCATTTTTCCTCTTTTTGTTAAGGAAACACTCATAATGACCCTATCTTCAAAAGGGCTTGAAGGGCAATCGCTCACTTCAGGCTACAACGATACGATGATCTTGAACGATGTGAACATCCGTCTTCAAGAAGGTAAGGTGACGGCGTTCATTGGCCCAAATGGGTGCGGTAAAAGTACGCTGATGAAGACCTTAACCGGTGCGATAAAAGCGAAAAAAGGCGACGTGACTTTTAAAGGTAAAGCGCTTAACCAATGGAAGCTTAAAGATCTCGCTAAGCACATTGCGATTCTGCCTCAACATCCTACGGCGCCAGAAGGTGTCTTGGTCGAGCAGCTTGTTGCGCTTGGCCGTGTTGCTCATCGCAAGTGGTATCAGGGCAACAGTGAGCGTGACCAAGAAGTGATTACTGAATCGCTTGCTTCTGTCGGGTTGGCTGGTTACGAAAAGCGTGTAGTGAGTACGTTGTCTGGCGGTGAGCGTCAGCGCGTATGGCTAGCGATGTGTTTGGCGCAAGAAGCGCAGTGGTTATTGCTGGATGAACCAACCAGTTATCTCGATTTAGGTCACCAACTCGAGCTACTCGAAGTACTCGATAAGTTGAACAAGGAACGCAACTTAACCATCGTTTATGTTCTCCATGAACTAAGCCAAGCTGCACAGTTCTGTGATGAATTGGTACTAATGAAAAAAGGTCAGATCTTAAAACAGGGAGCGCCTTTGGATGTGCTCACTGAATCGACCCTTGAATCGGTGTTTAAAGTGGAAGGAAAAATGGAAGTCATTGATGGCTACGTTTACTGTTTACCAAAAGCTTATGTTCGTGAGGAAGTGCGTTAATGGAAAGCCTGTTTAATCAGTTTCGTACTTTGGTGGCTTTGCCTGAGAATGTTAAAGCGCTGAGTGTCAGCGAGCAGCAAGCCATCTTGAATCGACACGAACCTTTCTTCCGCTTACGTTTTGTTGAACAGCCGAAAGGTATCAAAGCCAGTGAATGGTTTGAGCGTGAGTTTCCTGCAGTTGTGCAAGATTACGCTGATTCTATTGAGGCGAAATTGCCATTTGCTGTGCCGATTTGGCAGAAAGTGTTCAACGCGATTTTGCTGACGTCGCTGGTCGGTCACCGTGTGGTGTTTGATCGCGTGTTGCAATTAACACTCGATGATCTGTATCTGACCATTGGTGAAGACCATCGTGTTGCAAGCATTGAGGTGTCGAGTGCAACGCCTTTCTTTGCTCTTGAGGCTGGTAATGAAAACGCGATGCAAGTGGAGTCAGAACTGGCTTTAGATGAGAAACTTGCGCAAGTTATTACGACGCTCTCTGAGCCATTGGTGCCGTTGTACAAAAAGCAGAAAGTTAGCCCGAAAGTGTTTTGGGGAAATGCCTTGTACGCGTGTGATTTGGCGTTTTCTAAACTTGCGCATCAGCCATTAGCCGATGACACGGTAGAGCTAGACGTGAAAGCGACATCAAAGTGGCAGCAAAACCTATTTAACGCCGTAACACCAAAAGGCGGTGAGTTAAACGCAGTGAAAAAGGTGACCTTTAATGGCTTTCAAAAGGTCTACGTGAGACGAGAAACGTGCTGTCTGAAATACAAAATTGAAGGTAAAGAGAAGTGCTCAACCTGTAACTTGCACGATTCAGAAATCCAAGAAAATATCATGCGTAACAAGCTGCTTAGTGCCATTGCATAGCTTTGCCTGCAACGGTTGTTGATATACCTTCTCTCATTGGCGATTTTCCAATTGAGAATCGCCGTTCTAAATCAAACCATACGCTTTTAAAATCACAATCCCTACGGTACAAGTCACTGTTGAAAGCACAGTCGTTAAAGCAATGATGTTCGCTGCTAAGACGGAGTTTCCTCCCATCGAGCGGGCCATAACATAACTTGCTGCCGCAACGGGAGAGGCGTTCATAAAGAACAGAATGCCAAGCTCAATCCCTCTAAAGCCAACTAAATACGCGCCTGTGGTAATCACAATAGGGGCGACGATCAGTTTGTAGCTGCTGGCAAACCAGGACGGTCCTTTCTCTTTCTTCATCAAACTTAAATCGAGTGAGCCACCGGTACACAAGAGGGCAAGGGGAAGCGTCATCTTTGATAGATAGTTACCGGCATCAATCGCCACATCCGGAACCGGAATCGACAGAAGGTAGAACACCATGCCAGAGACGATCGCGATGATCAGTGGGTTGCGCGTTAAGGTTCTCACCATCATTTTGGCGGCTTGAGAGCCAGACGTTGCGCCTTTTGGAGACAAACAAATCACGGCTTGCACGTTATAGATAAAGGTGGTTACCGCAACATAAAGCGCAGCCAGAGCGACACCTTGTGAACCGTAAGCATTCGCCACATACGCAATGCCGATGATGCCCGTATTGGCGCGAAAGCCACCTTGGATCAATACTCCTTGGTCGGGTGAAGATTTGAAGAACAGTTTGACGGAAGCGTAGGTGAAGGTGAAAAACGCGATGCTGGCAACAATGCCGTAATTGACGAAGCTGCTAGCCGCAGAGAAATCGTGCTCGGAGACGACGATACTCAAGAACAACATCGCAGGTAGCGTGACCTGAAACACCAGTTTAGAACCGACTTCGATAAAGTTGTCGTTGATTAGTCCTATGCGTTTGAAGATAACGCCCAATACCAACATTAAGCAGATGGGGCCAGTGATCGACAACGAGAATTGCAACTTATGTAAAACAGCATCCATGAGTGTATCCGCAGCAAAAGAAAAGAGTTTTATAATTGTCATACAATTAAACCACAACTCAATCTTGGGAGACAGTAGGGTGGTGAAATTTTCTTCAGTTATTGTGGGGTTACTGGTGAAAGGAGAGGAAAACCAGTCTGGCTTGTATCACCAGACTGGAAGCAAACTCTAAAGCAGAATTACTTTTGAGCGTTTGAAAGGAGGTAATCAGGCCCTGCTGTTTCCGCCGTTACCACAGATAGCTTGCTCGTATCTGCACCAACGCCTTGGTATTGAGTAAAGCCTTTCACTTGTTCGCTTTTTGGTAGCTCTACCGAGTAAGAAGCGATTTGCTCTGCGTTAGTCACCGTGCCGACGTAGACTTCGTTGTTGTAGGTAGGATTCACCAGCGGTAGCTCTTCTGTCGCGCGTACACTAACGAATTGCTCTTGCTGGTGGTTATCAACCACGTTGCTGTCGAAGTGGACGTCCACGCCAGCGAAAATGTTCTTCACTTCACTGTTGTTGAACAGGCTCACACGGTGCGTTTGGTTGCCGTAGACAATGCCCCATTCCGTATCCACAAGGGTGTTGTTACGAATGGTGATGTTCTTTGGTGTCCACTGTTTGTTGAGCTCTTTGCCTTTCACTGCTTGGTCTAGCTTCTCGCTGTTTGCTACATCAATGATGCCGGTATTGATCACGATGCCGCCACGTAGATCTGCATTGCCTTCAATTTTGCCATCACGGCCGCGCGTGCCAGTGATGTAGTTGTTCTCAATCACGTGGTCTTCATCGTAAATACGCATACCGCCAGTCTGCAGTTTTTCATTACCTAGAATCACGTTGTCTTTCACCACGTTCGCTTTACCGTGACGAAGAGAAATCAGAGAGGCACTTTCAAAGATGGTGTTGCCAGAGATTTCATTGCCGCCTGACTTAATCGAAATCAGCTCACGCTCACCATCCATATCAATCATCAGGTTGTTGGTGAACTTAGAGTTTGATGCCCATTGAGACGATTTAGAGTCACCAATTCGAATCGCTTCCCAGCTGTTGCCGTTGTAGCGAATCGCTTCTTTGATATCGAATTCATTGAACTGGTTTGGTTTTTGGTCCAAGAAAATGTTGTTAGCAATAAGGTGGTTATCTGGTGTGTCGTCTTTTTGTACGCCGATTAACGTGCCGCGCTTTTGCTTACCTTCAAAACGGTTATTGATCACCTTGCCATCTTTACCCCAAAGTGAAACCCACAAGTATTTCGGGTATTCAGAGCGACGTTCGTCCGGTTGGTATTCGTAAGCGTGGTTGAAGTAGTAGAACGTAGAGTTTTGCAAAGTGTTGTTGTTACCCATCATACGCACGCCGCCGAAACGTTCAGCAGGGCCGCCTTCGGTAAACACCAAACCGTCGACAGTGATGTTGTTACCTTCAAGGCGAAGCTGAGCCAAACCCGTTAGCCAAACGCTGCCAGGTTGCTCCGCCTTGATGGTAATGTCGTTGGCTTTTACCGTGACGATATCAAGATCCGCGTATTTACCCGCAGGAATCGTAATTGTTGTACCGTCTTCGGCATTCTCCATCTGTTGTTTCAATGCTTGCACAGCGTCTGCTGATTGCGCTTCAAGTGCGCTGCCATCCACTGTGTTTAAGCGATCCGTAGCAAGCAAGTAATCGCGAGTGATGTCATTCACTGCAGTTTCAACAACAGCGGGAGCCGCAGCTTCCGTCGTTTGAGAAGGTGAAGTGTTACAACCTACTAGGGTTAGGGCAGAAATGGACGCGGCAACCACGCCAGCAAGCATTGTTTTTTTCATAATGTATCTCTTTGTAGAAGCACAAAAAGCGGTTGAATACTCAACCGCTTGTTTCTCGTTATGAGTTCTCCGTTATCGGAGCCCCCTCAGAAGCACGCTCTGCGTTGCCATCGACTGCTCTCATCAGCGCCACGCCGACGCCAAGAACAATCACACCACAGAACACGAAAATCATGCGTCCCCAGAATGGGTTAGGCAGTAAGAACATCGCCATCACACCCACACCAGACACCGCAATCAACGAACCCAACATTTGGCGTTGTTTGTTATCCAGTTTTTTCTGTTCCGTTGAGTCAGAAACCAACGGTGTTGCTAAGTTATTGAAGAAGCGGTCAACGTCTTGTTGGCGTTTTTCTTCAAGCGGTTTGTAGAACAGTGTCGACAGAGCAAAGAAGCCTGCGGTAAACACCAAGTGACCAATCAAACCAACCGCAACTTTTAGATCTGACCATTCACGGCCTGTTAGAGGCTGAAGATCAAACCAGTTTTGAATCATTTCCGGTGTGATGACAAAACCAACCGTGTAAGACACGATGCCACCTACCACCAATGTGCCCCAGCCAGCCCAGTCCGGTGTTCTCTTGATGAAGAAGCCACAGAACGCAGGAATCGTCATTGGGAAACCAATCAACGCGCCAACGTACATCATGGTGTCGAACAGGCTCAGACCTTTTAGCGAGTTGATGAACAGAGCAATCAAGATGATCGCGATGCCGAAGAAGGTAGAGGTGATTTTCGATACGATCATCAGCTCTTTTTCTGTCGCGTTCGGGCGCAGAATCGGCAAGTAGAAGTTCATCACGAAGATGCCTGAGTTACGGTTCAAACCTGAGTCCATTGATGACATCGTCGCTGCAAACATCGCTGAAATCAGCAGACCAACCATGCCCGCTGGCATGTATTGCTCAACAAAGTACAAGTAAGCAAAATCACCCGCTTTTGAGCCTGCTTCTGGGTAATGCGCTGATAGGTCAACACCTTGGCTTGCAATGAACCAAGAAGGGGTAAACCAAATCAATACGCCCACTGTCATTAGTACACACGCAAGTAGTGCAGCTTTCTTCGCGTTCTTAGAGTCTTTCGCCGCTAGGTAACGGTGACAGTTCAACATGTTGTTGTTGATAGAGAACTGCTTTAAGAAAATGAACACTGCCCAGATACCAAAAATACTGAGGTAGTTCAGGTTGTTACCGGTTACGAAGGACCCGTTTTCTTGAACAGGGAAGTTCGCAATGATTTCTGTGATACCGCCACCTTTTACTACCGCAACTACAGCACACGTCACAGTTACTGCCATGATGATGACCATCTGCATAAAGTCAGATGCGATAACCGCCCAAGAGCCGCCCGTTACGGACATCATCAGTACCACTAAGCCCGTGATCCAAATGGTGGTTGTCATATCGAAGCCGAAAATGCCCGATGCAATGATCGCCAAACCATTCAACCAGATACCCGCAGAAATCACGCTGCTTGGCATGCCAGACCAAGTGAATACTTGCTCGTTAAAGCGACCAAAGCGCATGCGAATCGCATCAATCGGCGTGATAACGCGCAGTTGGCGGAATTTCGGTGCGAAGTACAGGTAGTTCATCAAGTAACCGAACGCATTCGCTAAGAAGATAGTCGCTACAGCGAAACCATCGGTGTACGCTTTACCGGCCGCACCAGTAAATGTCCAAGCACTGAACTGGGTCATAAACGCCGTTGCGCCTACCATCCACCACAGCATGTTGCCGCCCCCGCGGAAGTAATCACTGGTGGTGCTTGTAAATGTTCTAAACATCCAGCCTATTGCAATGAGGAATAGGAAATAGATGCCAACAATCAGGGTATTGAGTTCCATTTTTAGACCTTCTCATAGTCATTGATTTCTGCCAGATATATTATCCGTTCGATTATTTATTTGTACTACAATAATTCAATTGTGTGATGAGGTGATTAATACTGGAAATCTTCTTGACCCAGTACATTCTTCTGCTTCTATCTACACGAACTGATGATTGTGAACTTAAAATCGATTATTCAATAACTTATGATGATTTTTGTCAGTATGGAACCCCGTTAATTACATTCGCTTATCGTTTCAACAAGAAACTTTGGTTATACATTTTGCTTATTTTGTATGATTATTTCTTTGTTAAATTCGCTGGTTATTTAATGTCTCAACCGCAACGGACTTAACAAAAAAGTAAACAAATAGACCTGAGTGATAAGGGAAGAATGAAGCGGCTGTGTACAACCGCTTCATAAGGTAGATTTAGCTTTCGGTTACCGCTTGTTGGGTTTGAGTACCGTTGTCGTCAACCGCTTTAACAAGTAGTAGACCAACGCCACCAACAATGGCACCACACAAGATGAAGACTAAGCGTCCCCACATTGGGTTTGGCAGTAGCGCCATCAGCATTACGCCTACACCAGCGACTGCGATGAGTTTGCCAAGCATTTGACGTTGCTTGTTATCAAGAACTTTCTGTTCTGCAGATTCAGCAACAAGTGGTGTTGATAGGTTGTCGAAGAACTTATCTACGTCTGCTTGACGTTTCTCACTTAGAGGCTTGTAGAACAGCGTTGATAGCACGAAGAAGCCACCCGTTAGCGTAATGTGGCCAACTAGACCAATCGCGACTTTAACGTCTGACCATTCACGGCCAGTAAGCTGTTCAAGACCGAATGCTGAAGAAACCATGTCAGCAGTGATAACGAAACCAACAACGTAAGAGACAAGACCACCGACAATCAGCGTACCCCAACCAGCCCAGTCTGGCGTTTTCTTAATAAAGAAGCCTAGGAATGCAGGGATGGTCATTGGGAAGCCGATCAAGGCACCAACGTACATCATGGTGTCGAACAGGCTCAGGCCTTTTAGTGAGTTGATAAACTGCGCAACCAGGATGATGGCAATACCAAATACCGTTGAGGTAATTTTCGATACCGTTACCAGCTCTTTCTCTGATGCTTGGCCACGGCGAATCACTGGTTCGTAGAAGTTCTTAACGAAGATACCAGAGTTGCGGTTTAGACCTGAGTCCATTGAAGACATGGTCGCGGCAAACATTGCTGCTACGAGAAGGCCAACCATACCCGCTGGCATGTACTCTTGTACGAAGTAAAGGTAAGCGAAGTCGCCTGCTTTGCTGCCTGCATCTGGGTAAGCCGCTGATAGGTCTACGCCTTGACCAGCAATGTACCAAGAAGGCATGAACCAAATGAATACACCGCCTAGCATTAGAACACATGCTAGCAATGCCGCTTTCTTCGCGTTTTTCGAGTCTTTTGCTGCAAGGTAGCGGTAAGAGTTCAACATGTTGTTGGTAATAGAGAACTGCTTAACAAAGATGAAGAACGCCCAAATGCTAAAGATGCTTAGGTAGTTCAGGTTGTTACCAGAGACGAAAGAACCGCCCTCTGCGACAGGGAAGTTACTGATAACTTCAGTAATGCCGCCGCCTTGAACGATCGCAACAACTGCACAAGTTACCGTTACCGCCATGATGATCACCATCTGCATGAAGTCAGACGCGATAACTGCCCAAGAGCCACCCGTCACAGACATCATCAGTACCACCAAACCGGTAATCCAGATGGTTGCTGTCATATCAAAGCCGAAAATACCAGAAGCGATGATCGCCAGTGCATTCAACCAAACACCAGCAGATACCACACTGTTTGGCATAGAAGACCAAGTAAAGACTTGTTCGTTCGTGGTGCCGAAACGCATACGAATCGCTTCAATTACCGTTACTACACGTAGCTGACGGAACTTTGGTGCGAAATACGCAAAGTTCATGAAGTAACCGAATGCGTTTGCTAGGAAGATAACCGCAACCGCGAAACCATCGTTATAAGCTTTACCAGCAGCACCAGTAAACGTCCATGCAG
The DNA here is from genome assembly GCF_905175355.1 of Vibrio sp. B1ASS3. NCBI lineage: Bacteria > Pseudomonadati > Pseudomonadota > Gammaproteobacteria > Vibrionales > Vibrionaceae > Vibrio > Vibrio sp. B1ASS3. Next base: position 2,614,259 of record NZ_HG992742.1, on the reverse strand, counting down.
AGAACTGCGTCATGAAGGCCGTTGCACCAACCATCCACCAAAGCATGTTGCCGCCGCCTCGGAAATAGTCACTAGTCGTATTGGTAAACGTTCTGAACATCCAACCTATTGCAATTAAGAATAGAAAGTAGATGCCTACAATAAGGGTATTGAGTTCCATCTTTAGACCTTTTGATCGTTATTTAATGTCTTGAGGCAATACTAACTATCAGTCTGCTTATTTGTAGTACAATAACTCAAAAGCGTGACGAATGATCCGGAATGGGTCGTTTCAATAATCATACAAGTGATCATGATCGGATATTGACATTGCACTCAAAAGGGGAAGGGGGCACCAAGCCAATATCACGACAAGTTATCAATGACTTTGGCATGCACTCGATTGGTTCAATAGCGTTTATAGCCTTAGTTAATAAGGGTTATAACGGTGTAAGAAGGTGTGAGGTATTGTCAGATTTGTATGACTATTACAGATGAAAAAACGCCCACGACATGCCTGTAATGCGTGGGCGAAAAACGGTATTGATACCGTCTGAGCCAAGGGCTCTGTTGGATTGCAATAGAACAGTGAAACGAGGTTCTGGATGTAGCTGAAAGATACTCGAGGGGTATATCTCTCATCGCTGCTAAGCACGTTACGCTGTAAGATCTTCGACAATCATTGCAAAGTTCAACAAAGCTAGGCTCTGTAAAGTGTTGTTATGATATGGGAGCAACTATACCAATCGACACAAGTCATCATCCTCGTCTGATCGATCTCGGTGCTTTACTTATGCCGATTGGTATTAAACATTTCCCACTTAAGTAACTACTCCTAAAGACTCAATTAGTCATAACCAATTAAGCGTTTTCCTTGGCTTGCTACCTATTGATAGCGAAACCAGGCTGTTGATTTGTCTCTATAAGTGTCTGTTACAAAAGACAAACTGCTACAGCCACTTAAGTCCAATGAGAACCACAACCGTTGGAAGCAACAACAAGCTGCTTAGAACCATCAAGACTTGAGCAACAGCGAGTAGGGATGACAAAACAGTATTCTTCAATGTTGAAAGTTTCACTGGTCGCATCCATCTTGTTCGCTGTACTTTGCTTCTATTCACTATTTCTTCTACTTACTTAATTCTTCTACCCACTTATGTCTCAGCCTGACATAAGTGACCTCTGCTTATATAGCCTCGGCCTTTCTCATTTCGTCTCTATAACCGAGCGATGCTTAACCTGTTATTGGACTCTATATAGAAAAGGACAGAGCGAAAAAGTGCGCGTCAATAGCAATTTGATGTTCTGTGTCTCAAAAACTTGAAATGATTATATTGTATGACAAATAAAAATGAACTCATTTGGTGCAAAAATATGCGGTAGAGCACATTTTTAGCCTAAATATTAAGACAATTAATGAGCCATAAATATCGGTAATATATTTAATATCAATAAGTTAATGTAAACTTTAGTGGTTGTAACAAAGTTTGATAGCGTGGATAAATCATACAATTAGATCTAATTTACAGAACGCTCAACATCGGCTAGGTACTATATTTGTAGTATTTTAACTCAAGATATAAGGCCGATAATAATGAAACCCCTACGACCTCTACATCTAGCAACCTGCCTCAGCGCCATTCTTTTCAGTGCTAACACTCTTGCTGCAGACTTTGTGTTCCTTGATGAAGCAACGCTTGAACAAAACCGCGCTGTTTTAAAGTCCGATAAAGCGAGCGATTCAATGAAAGATGCGTACGACCGTCTGATTGAAGAAGCAGAGCTGGCGATGAAAGATGGCCCGTTTACGGTAACGGCGAAAGGTATGACGCCACCAAGCGGTAGCAAAAACGATTACATGAGCATCAGCCCATACTGGTGGCCTGATGAATCGAAAGAAGATGGCCTTCCTTGGGTTCGTCACGATGGCAAAACCAACCCAGCATCGAAAACAGCTGAAACAGATTCTAAACGTATTGGTCACTTCACTCGTTCTGTTCGCGCATTGGCATTGGCTTATTACTTTAGCCAAGACGAGAAATACGCAAAACAAGGTATCGAATACGTTCGTACTTGGTTCATGAATGATGAAACTAAGATGAACCCGAACGTGAATTACGGTCAGGGCGTACCTGGTCGTGCAGAAGGTCGTCGTGGCGGCATTATTGATACACGTACTCTGGCCGATCGCATGCTGGATTCGATCGCCATCCTTTCACTTTCTCCTGCTTGGACGGATAAAGACGAACAGCAAATTACACAGTGGTACGGCGAATACCTAGATTGGTTGATTATTGATGACCTATCAGGTGGCCCGAAAGGCGAAGCTGCTGCGGCAAACAACCACGGTACTTGGTATGACTTCCAAGTCGCCAGTATTGCTTACTTCTTAGGTAATGAGCCTCTAGCAAAGCAGATGGTTCAAAAAGGCAAGATGCGTGTAGACACTCAGTTCGAAAAAGACGGCTCTCAGCCTCATGAAATCGAACGTACTCGTGCATACCACTACCACTACTTCAGCTTAGATCCATTGGTCGGCATCGCTCAAATCGGCGACAAAGTGGGCATCGACCTATGGCACTACCAAAACAAGAAAGGTGGCTCATTAGCGCAAGGTATTCAGCTAATGGCGACTTATCAAGATCCTGCGTCTGACTGGCCATACACCGCGAAAGACAATCCACGCCGCGTAGAGCGAATGACACCGATTTACCTAAAAGCAGGTGTGGCGATGGAGAAACCTGAGTGGGTGAAACTGGCAACCGAAACTGACTTTAGCCGCTTCACAGTGAAGAAGAACTTGGCAGAAGTTTGGGCTCAGCGCGATATCGAATTGCTTTACCCAAAACAATAAAACCCTAAAAAGGGCGGCGTGTATGCGCGTCGCCACTTTGAAATACAATTTATTTACAGTGGAACATTACTATGACTTCTAAAAAACAAATTGCTTTAGCGATCGCGACAACCCTTTTTGCAGGTAGCATTTCAGCCGCGTCTCTAGACTTCCGTGAAGAATACAAACACGATTCAGAGCAGTGGGCAGGTCGTATCAAAATTGGTGGCAGCACAGGTAACCATTACTACGGCGTTGAGATGAAGCACACTGGTAACTTGAGCGAGCTTCAGCGTGGTGATAGCGAATTCGAATACGGCTACCACTTCAAATTTGATAACAACTGGCGTGTAACCACATCGATGCCAATTACCTTTGGTGACGAAGCCGTAACGTACAAACCTCAGGTTCGTGTTCAATACAAATTCGATTCAGGTATCACAACCAAGCTTCGCTACCGTCACGAGTTCCGCAACTACGCATCTGGTAAAACATCAACAGGTCTAGACGGCAAACAACACGATTCACTGAACGCGAGTAAAATCACGGGTAACATCGATTACAACTGGAACGCTTGGCAGTTTGGTTTTGAAGCAAACTACAAAGAAGACTTCTTCAGCGATGAGTGGAAGCTAGGTAACCGCGACGGCAAGTACGAATGGGACTACAACTTTAAACTGGGCTACAAAGAGAAAGGTTGGGATTGGCGTCCATACGTAGAATTCGGTAACGTTCAATGTAACAGCTCTTGTGATGATAAAACATCACGTCAGCTACGTAGCCGTGTTGGTGTAACGTACAGCTTCTAATCTAAGCCAAAAATAAATTAAGACTCTTTCCAATAGCCTGCCCCCGAAGCGGGCTATTTTTGTTTTCGAACAAGGTCAGGCTCAGACCTAAGACATCCCCTTGCGCTTTTATTGCTAAAATTATCATTAATGATTTGGCGAACGGATAAGTTCATGGTGGGTAAAATACTTTGCATCGTCCTGTGTCTTTGGTCTTTCTCTCATACCAGTGCCGCATTGGAACTCTCTCCTTTAAAGTCTGACCCCTATGTGGGGGACTTAGAGACGCTAAAGGAAAAGAAAGCCGTTCGTATTTTGGTGTCTGCTGATCTGGGTTTTTACTACATCCAAAATGGTAAGCCGAAAGGCATTATCTCTGAGCTTATTTATGAATTTGAACGCTATTTAAGGAAGAACCAAAAGGCGATCAACATTCAGGTTATTCCGGTCGCAAGAAACGAACTCATCCCCAAATTGATAGCTGGTTATGGTGACGTCATAGTCGCGAATCTAACCATTACCAATGAGCGCAAAGAGCAGATTGCGTTTAGCGATCCGGTACGAGAAAACGTCTCAGAAATCATTGTTACCAACACCCGATACTCGGACATTAAAACCGTGGATGATTTGAGTGGACTGGATGTTTGGGTGAGAGAAAGCTCGAGTTATCATAAGAGCTTAACCAAGGTAAATAACTACTTCACGATACAAAACAAACCGCTGATTAATATCTTATTTCTTGATGAGATCATGCAAGATTATGAGGTCTTAGAAATGGTCAGTGCGGGCATTATCGATATCACCGTATTCGACCGGCACAAGACGGGGATGTGGGGAAATATCTTTCCCGGCGTGGCGTTTCATAATCAAATCACCATCAGAGAAAATGCACAGATTGGATGGGGAATACGACAAGATTCGCCTCAATTAGAAGAGGCGGTGAACAAGTTCATCAAGGAAGTTCGGATAGGAACTTTGTTCGGCAATGTGGTTAATGAAAGGTATCTCGAAAACGACAAATGGTTGAGAAAGTTTCTTAATAGAGACAACGCAGTTCGTTCTAGAGAGTTGTTGGATATCTTCTATCTCTATTCACAAGAGTATCAGTTTAACCATCTATTGATGTTGGCCCAAGGTTTTCAAGAGTCCGGTTTGAACCAGAATGTGATCTCTCATATGGGGGCGGTTGGGATTATGCAAATCTTGCCCACAACCGCACGGGATAGAGCGGTAAATATCTCGAACATTTATGAAGAAGAACCAAACATTCATGCTGGCGTGAAATACATGAACTACCTAAGGAAATACTTCTTTAACGATGACAACATCAGCGAAAACGACATCATTTACTTCTGTCTTGCTGCCTACAATGCAGGGCCGGGTAACATGAGGAAGATGAGAAGAATCGCCAAAGAAAAAGGGTATGATCCCAATGTCTGGTTCGGCAATGTGGAAGTGGTGACGCGGCAATACATCGGACTTGAGCCGATACGCTACGTCAGTAACATTAACCATTACTTTATTGCCTACAAGCTGCTAGAGAGACTCAACAATCGTCGTAGTGAACTCGAACCTTACCTTCATCCACCATACAAACTCGAGACTATTAAGCTCTATTACTAACGAGAAAAGTGTTAGTGGCACAGGTATTCGCAAGATAGCTTAAGCACAATAAAAAAGAGGAGCGCTGTGCTCCTCTTGAGTATTTATTGCATTGCTTGAGACGATTAAGACACTTCTTGCGCAGTCTCTACTCGACGTTTGTTCCCCAATAAACGCTGCCAATTGAGCGGCATCATCGGCAGTACAATCAGGACGATACCGAGCGCGGTAAATAGGTCGGGTATTTCATCAAACCACATCACGCCAAACAGTGTTACAAACGCCAGTCCGGAATACTCAGCCAGTGCAATCTGGCTCGCAGGAGCACGCTTAAACGCTTTGACCACCAAGGCATGATAAGCAAGCACAAACAAGTTAATCGCGACAATCCACATCAGGTGTTGCCAGGTAATGGCTTGCCATTGAGGGTAGGCGAGCAATAGAGCGACTGGTAATGTCATTAACGTTGTCCAAAACAAGGTGCACACCAAAGGCTGCTCTTGTGGCATACGACGAATAAGGATGTTGCCCACACCGATGGCAAGCGCACTGCCGAGCGCAATGATTGCAGCCCAATGGAAATGTTCGGGACGAAGCACAATTAAGACGCCACCAAAGCCAATTAAAGTACCGAAAATCTTACCTTTGGAGGGCTTTTCTTTAAGGAAGATAACCGACAGCGGCAGCACCAATAGTGGACCGACATAAAAAATCGCATTCGCTGTCGCCAATGGCAGATGCGTGATCGCTACCATAGCGCTGGCACTGCCTATCAGAATCAACTGCGCACGCCAGAAGGTGATCCAATCGCATCCCATTTGACGTTCTCGTTTATCCAAACGAAGCCAAAGAGGTAACAGCAACACCAGACTGATTAATTGGCGAATAAAGACGTATTGAAAAGTGGGCACTTCGCCATTAAGCATTTTGAGGGAAACGTCAGAAAGAGACGCAACCAAGTTCGCCGCCACCAAAAGGAAGATGGCGCTAGAGACATCAGATTTTTTCATATTGGAATGTATAGAGAGTTAGAGACTCAATCGATAAAGGGTACCGATGGTGGTTTTTCCTTGAGGAGTAATGCGAGTTTTTTGTGCCAACAACAGCTCTGCAGTCGCAACCGCATCCGCTAACGCATTGTGCCCATTGTATTCAGGTAAGCCATAGCGAGCGCGGGTGCCAGAGAGAGTGACATCAATTTCGTCACGAGGATTAATCGCTTTCTGTAGATGCTTTTCAATGCACATGGTGTCGAGCCAAACCAAAGGCGGTTCGCTGAGTTTAAACACACGATGTAGATATTGATTGATGAACTGGGTTTCGACCACACACGCGTGAGCTACCAAGATCTTGCCTTTGGCTGCATGAAAAAACGCACGCATGGCATCATGGATAGAAACGCCTTCGGACAGCATTTGCGGCGTAATATGGTTGATCACCGCGGTTTCTGGTTTGATTTGCGAATCGCTATTGATGTACATGTGCTGGCTGGTGGCCAGATCCACTTTGCCATTCGCAATGTCTACCCAACCGATCGACAAAATCAAATCTTCTTCGCTGTCTAAGCCGGTTGTCTCCAAATCCAGCACTATGTAATTGGCGTCTTGTGCAAATTGCGCCGCTTCCAGACGTGGCGTTTGAACCAGCGCTTTAATGTGATCTGGCATGGTTGTCTGTTTAACGTATTGCTCGCGCTTTCGATTCAGACGCGAGCAAGGATGAAAGTGTTCTAAGATTCGCTTCATTAACGGCTCCCAAAGCGCACTTTCGCCGCTTCTTGCAAGTCAGCAATAATTCGGAAGGCGTCTTTCAGGTGTTGGCGTTCAAAGCTACCGAACGTATTTGGGTCGATGTGGTTATTTGGCTCTTCACCGCGTTTCAGCGCTTCTAACTGATGAGCAAAACGGAACGACAAGATGAACTGGTAGGCATTCAAAATGTTCTTGTACGCATCTTCACTTAATACGCCCGCTTCATTCGCGGCTTTGAAACGCTCGTCGGTTGCCGTTAAGTCGCACTCTACCGCCAAACCGTAAATGCGTGCCAAATCGATGATCAGATTGATGGCGTATTTCTTCACATCGAGCGTCTTCTTGTTCTCCCCTGACTTCTCCAAAACCAAACTGTTGAAGATGCCCAACGGTGGGTTGGTGTTCACCGCATCGTTCACAAGCATGGAGAGGAACTCACGATTGCTGCGAATGTTGGTGTGCAGTTCATCTCGCAAGATGCTCTCGTAATCTTTATTGCCGTAAAGGGTACGAATTTCCAAGAACACGCTGATGTTTAGTAAGCGCTCGTGTTCTGGGTTGGCAACCCATTTCTTGTAGTACTTCTTCCAAACGCTAAGAGGTTGGCACCACTTTGGCGTTGCGGCCATAAACTTGCCAGGACATAAAGGGTAATCACAGCTCGCAAGGCCGTTACTGACGATCATAGCAAGGTGCTTGAAGTAAATTCGGTCGTTCTCCGTCGCGTGATCAGCAAGGACAATCGCGCTGTCTTGATCTGACAACATGTGGACTTCGTTACGAGCGTGGGAGCCTGCCACAATCCATGAGAACTTACATGGCGGTGGACCAAGTTTATCAATCGCGATTTGAATCAAGCGACGCGTGTAAGCGTCCATGATCATCGTCATCACTTTACCGATGACTTCCGGTGAAACGTGTCCATCTACCAAAGCTTCAAAGATAGCCTGGCGCTCTGGGGTAAAGCTCGACAGGGATTTCACGCTACCTGCGTATTTGATTTTCTCGATCAAGAAGATGGCTTGCACACGGTGGTTTTGCACAAGGTGTGTCGTAGTCAGCACGCCGACGACCTTGTTGTTTTCCACTAATGGCAGGTTGCGAATATTGTGCTGCATCATCATCGATGCGGCATGCAAGACGAGATCATCCGGTTTGATGGTTTGCGGATCGTGGGTCATCACTTCAGAAATAGGGCGGTCAGTACTTACCCCTTGTGCGATAACGCGCTTGGTCATATCGCGGTCGGTAATCAAGCCTACAATTTTGTCGTTCTCGTAAACCACGGCGCATGGCGAGCATTTGGTTAGCATCTCGTTTGCAACGGTTTGAATCGACTGGTCGGCAGTCACCACAGCAACACGACCGCTGGCAACCTCACCAACGCGGCGAATGAACAAGCCTTTCTCTTTGTTTGACCACACCACATCCAGCGCGGATTTCAAACGAACTTGCGCTTGAGAAGCAAAGTGTTCTGCACATTCAGGGTGGGTTTCGAACAGCTTTTTAAGCGCCGAGTTGGGAATCACGTAAACCAGTGAGTTCTCAATTGCGATGGCACGGTAGCCTTTCGTGCTGTCGATTTGGCTGCCAAGAAAGGTAAAACCGAAGATGTCTTCTGGCCCCAGTTTCGCACGTAGCACACCATCGGACTTTCTTTGCTCCATAGAGCCAGTACGTATGATGTAGAGTGACTTTTCTTGGCCTGTCACGCATTGGTCGATGACTTCACCTTTGCCAAGGTAGGTAATCTGCACGTGCGATGCGAGTTCACGCAAGGCGGGTTTTGGGATCTTGTCGAATGGGTCGATTTGCCCAATAAATTGCAGGATGTTTGGCAGCAAAGATTCAGTCATAACACAGCACTTTAATAAATTTAATTTGTATTATTATATATCTAAATTTAATCAAAGTATCACTGAATAAGAAGTTTTTTGTGAGGATAGAGAGGATTCTGGCTAGAACAAGAGGGGAGTAGATACAAAAAAGCACGCGAAGGACGCGTGCTTTCTATGGTTTGTCGCTGAACTTATTTTACTGGCGCTAAGCGGTGCTTAGAGTCTAATAAGTGATTCGCTGATGCTTGACGCGCTTTGTCAGCGTTGCCTGCCATGATTGCATCGTAAATCTGACGGTGTTCTTTGATACAAGTGCTGCCTTCTTCCGAAGAGTGCGCAATAAAGTTAACGAACATCGTCGTTAGGATATTGCCAAACGGTAGGTAGAAGTCGTTACCTGTTGCATTGAAGATCAGGCTGTGGAAGCGAGTGTCCACTTCCATCCATTTTTCGTGATCAAACTCTTCCGCTTCTGCAACGTCGACCATCTGTTGGAAAGTTTCAGATAATTCAATACGTTGTTCCGCAGTCGCGTGGATAGCAGCAAGTGCACATGCCTCTGGCTCGATCGCACGGCGTAAACCGAGGAATTGACCACAGAACTGGTCAGTATCAGCAAGACCGTCCATCCATTCAATCAGTTGAGGATCTAAGAAGTTCCAGTAAGCGCGGTTGATGACGCGAGTACCAACTTTAGGACGCGACTCAAGTAGACCTTTCGACGTTAGCAATTTCACTGCTTCACGTAGTGCAGTACGGCTGATGCCAAATTGCTCACAAAGAACCATTTCGCCAGGTAGGATAGAGCCCTGAGGAAGCTTACCAGACAAAATACCACGTGCGATTTCACGCGCTACTTGCACATGAAGGCTTCGCTTAGAGCCTGAGATAGAATGAAATTCGCCAGACATAATCTTCACTTAATTACTAAATATGTATTATTTAAGCCGTACTATAGCACTCTTGCCCCCACCCACCAAGCAGATGTGAACGTAATATAAGAAGGTTCACATAACGCGTGTTTCCACTAGACACAATCAATGATTGCGTTGACTTGACCGCTTCTTCAATATTGTTTTTATCGCTATCAAGTTGTTAAATTATTCATACAAATAATAGCTGTAAAATCCTACTTGTTGTGACCCAAACCACAAATGCAACGCAAAACTGACGAATTTTGCCGGATCTCGCTCAATTGGGCGCAAATACGCTTGCGACCGAAAGATCTTATTGTATGATTTATTTCGAAAGCACGAATAACTAACATAGGTAAACCGTCATGTTTAACGATTTGAAAGGTAAGCGCGTACTTATCACAGGTTCTACATCAGGTATGGGCCTAGCGGCGGCACGCGTGTTCGCAAAATACGGCGCGAAAATCGGCATTAACAGTCATCAAACTGGTCCTGACGCAGATGCAGCAGTGACTGAGCTAACCGCACTTGGTGGCGATGTTAAGTTTTTCCAAGCGAACCTTATGGTGACCGCAGATTGCGAAAAACTGGTTAAGGAATTTACCGATCATTTCGGTGGCATGGACGTGCTAATCAACAACGCTGGTGGTCTTGGCGGTCGTGAAAACCTAGAAAACATCGATGATGAGTTCTACAACCGCGTGATGGATCTGAACGCTCGTTCTGCGTTGATGACAACCAAATACTCAATTCCGCACCTACGTGCGTCGGCAGCGGAGTCTGGTGAGACAGCATGTGTGATCAGCACTGGCTCTATCGCAGCTCGTGAAGGCGGCGGTGTTGGTGCTGGTATCTACGCGGCATCAAAAGCGTGGTTACACGACATTCACCGTAACTGGGTGAAAGAGTTCACTAAAGACAACATCCGTTTCAACATCGTTTCTCCAGGCACTATCGACACCGCATTCCACGATGGTAAATCTGACGAGTTGAAAGCAGCAATCGCAAGCGGTATCCCTATGGGTCGCTTCGGTCGAATCGAAGAAGTAGCACCAACGTTTGCTTTCTTCGCTTCACATGCATGTTCTGGTTACATCACTGGCCAAGTGCTGGATGTAAACGGCGGACAAATGGCGCCATAAGCGCTGACCTATTTCGTTTCAGACGAATACACTGACCTCAAAAAGCCAGCTTCGTCTGGCTTTTTTTGATCATTTATCAAGTGCTACGGCACTGGAAGCATAATTATAAGGAGCGTCAAATGGCAAAGTTTTCTCTTGTGGAGGATTCACACCGCAAGATCCATGTGCAAGTTGCCAGACAAATCGCCCGCAAAATACTGTCAGGTGAGCTAAACCAAAATGAAAAGCTACCCAATGAGATGGATCTCTGTGACGCGTTTGGCGTGAGTCGCACAGCATTACGCGAGTCAACCAAACTGCTCTCAGCAAAAGGGCTAATCGAGTCAAAGCCGAAGGTGGGGACGACCATTCGCGCGCGCAACCACTGGCATTTTCTCGATCCTCAACTCTTGGAATGGATTCAAGATTTAGAAGATACCGAGCCGTTTCTGGCTCAGTTTTTGGGGTTGCGTAAAGCGATTGAACCAGAGGCTTGTGCCTTAGCGGCGAATAACGCAACGGCAGAGCAACGCAAAGAGTTGTCGGTCATTTTTCAGCGTATGACCATGGCAGCCAATCGTTTCGATTATGACGATTGGACGGTCAACGACCACCTGTTCCACCAGACAATATTCCTTGCAACAGGCAATCAATTCTACATTCCGTTTAGCAATATTTTGTCGACCATCTTCAAGCAGTTTATCGATCATTCAGCTGAAGGCGGTCGATTCTGTCTTGAAGAGCATCGCGCGATTTACGACGCCATTATGGCGGGGAATGGAGACCAAGCTCGTATCGCGTCGCATACATTGCTTAACGACGAAAACCAAAAACTGGCTCAGGTCGTCAACGGTTGATGAATCAACGTGTATTTGGCTTTGCTCTAACGTTGAAAGGATAGGGCAAGGCCAACGTTTAGCGGCAACGGCTTGCTTGCTAGTTGCGCTTGTGACAACTCCGAAAGGTCTACCATGTCTTCCCAACCCTATATAAGAAAAAATCTCTCCCTTGCTTGGCCGTTGGCCTTGAACGCATTATTAATGCAGTCGATGTTAATGATCGACACCTTCCTTGTCTCACCACTCGGTGAAGTTCCCCTTGCTGCCATGGGTATTGCTACCACCATCGTCTCCTTTGTTTTAGGTATCCAAATGGCGTTGGCGAACGGCTCACAGTTGGTACTCAGTCGAGCGGTTGGATCTGGGCAACACCTATCGCTGAACAAAGGCTTCTGGGCGGGCTTAATTATCAACGTTTTGGTCGCGGTTGTGTTTTGGACACTGATTACCGCCTTCGACAAAGCGTTGATCAGTAAGTTGACCGACAACGTTGCTCTTTATGCAGAGACCGAACGTTACCTCGCTGTGGCCAAGTTCATCATCATCTTCAACGCGATTACGCAAGTCATGATTGCTTTATTTAATGCGCTTGGCCGAACCAAAGTGCCGTTCAAAGGTTACTTGATTGAGCTGCCCGTCAACATGGCAATGTCGTACGTGTTGATTCATGGCTTTGCTGGTTTTGAGGGCATAGGTGTGCAAGGCGCGGCAGCAGGCAGCTTAATCGCCATCACCATTCGATTGCTGTACTTAACGCTTTGTATTCGATGGGATGATTCCATCGTCTTGTCGATTAAGAACTTAGACGCCTCACTGAAGGCCAACACGCTGAATCACTTTAAAGAGATTTTCCCCGTTGCAGCCAACGTGACAATGTTGCAAACCGGCGCAACTATCTACATGTTGCTGTACTCACAGCTGACATTGAACGCGTACGTAGCGATGACCATCGTGATGCCTTGGATCAAAGCAGGGACTCAGTTCATCACGGCTTGGGCACACTCGTCGGCGATCACGATCAGCCAAGCGATTGGTTCACGTCAAATGGATGAGCTGCGTAAGAATGTTGATATCAGCATCGACATGGCTGTGATGATCTCGTTTGTCTCTGCGGCGTTCTTTTTAGCCTTGAGTTTTGTTCTACCGGATTTATACCCAGACCTAGATCCAAGCACCTACGTTGCCCTCGCTTCTATAGCGCCGTTATACGTCTTTCTGCCGATTGTTCGTGGCTATAACACGGTACACGGTCACGTATTGCGTGCGTTGGGCAAGACCACAGAAGTCTTCAAGATCAACTTCACTGGCCAGTGGATTGTGTCCATCCCACTGTGTGCATTAATTATTCTGCACTGGGATCTCTCTTTCTTTTGGGCGTTCGCCGTTATGCCATTTGAAGAAATAGTGAAAGCACTGCCATTTAGGCACTTGGCGCGTAAATCTCTCAACGAGTTTGATCTCAAGAAAGCTGAGAAGCTTATGTATGATTAATTTGTCGTTTTTATTTTGATTTTTGGTTTAGTAAAGGCCCTCAATGATGAGGGCTTTTTGTCTCTATAGTTTACTGTTGAGTGTTTGGTTTAAATAACCTGCTTTTATCTAATACTTTTTCTTAAAGTTTGATCCAAGTAGAACTTGCGATGATCAAACTGTGAGCGATTTTACACACCCGATTTTCCGTTCGGTTTAATCTCTGGATTAATAATTAATATGTACGACAATAATACATAGATAAGGAAATCCAAATCCATGTGTAATAACAAAAGACTGAACAAGAATCTCCTCGCTGCCGCCTTACTTACTACGTTACCAATGACCGTTTTGGCCCATAATCAGACACCTCATCCAGTGCCTGCGGATAAGTTCGATATGATGAACTGGAAAATCACCTTGCCAATGGACAAAGACAACAACGGTCGAGCGGATGAAATCGAAGGCGTGGCGATGCTCAGCTACTCACATCACCAATTTTTCTTCTTAGATGAAAACGACAATATGGTCTTTGAAGTGCCGAACATGGCCGTGACAACAAAGGGCTCTACAAACGCGCGTTCTGAGCTGCGCCAAATGGGTCGAGGCACTGATGTCGATATCAGTGTGAAAGCACCAGAAAACAACTGGGCGATTGCCGCGCACCCTCAAGCGGAATCATTCAGCGCAGTAGGAGGAACATTAGAAGCGACATTAAAAGTAAACCACGTTGCTACGCGCTCTAAGAACCCAGAAAAATACCCAGCGTATTCCGTCGTGGTAGGGCAAATTCATGCAGGCAAAGATCCGGCTCAATTAGAGGCGAACACAGGCTTTGGACACGGCAACGAACCACTAAAAATCTTCTACAAGAAATGGCCTAACCATAAGATGGGATCGGTGTTCTGGACATACGAACGCAACCTAGCGAAAGCGGATCCTGATCGCACAGACATCGCTTATCCGGTATGGGGTAATACATGGGAAAGCAACGCCGAGCCGGGAGACAAAGGCATCGCACTTGGTGAGGAGTTCAGCTACAGCGTAAAAGTCGAAGGTAACATTATGCAGCTCGCATTCGAAGCTGAAGGCCACCCAACCGTGAAGTATGAACTCGACTTGAGCAATAACGTCGACGCTTATGGAAAAGTGGATAAGAAAGATTTCGCGAAAGGTTATGCGAACGAGTGGTTCTACTTTAAAGCGGGCGCTTACGGACAATGCAGCGTAAAAACTGGCGATAACTTCTGGGCGACAGGCTGTGAAGGAACGGGAGATTTCGAGACGGATAAGAAGAACGGCGATTACAGCAGTGCGACCTTCTCTGTCCTGGAGTTAAACGGCAAATAAGCCCTAAATTAGGCGCCTTGCTAAAAAATCCCTACCACGTGGTAGGGATTTTTAGTGGGTTGCTAAGTTTTTTGGTGTCTATGTTTATCGGTATCTATGTTTGTCTGCGTCTGGGAGAACGTTATAGATCGAAGCGATCGTTGTTCATCACTTTCACCCAAGCTGCCACAAAGTCTTGGACAAACTTCTCTTTGTTATCGTCCTGAGCGTAAACCTCAGCGTAAGAGCGCAGTACCGAGTTAGAGCCGAATACTAAGTCGACACGTGACGCTGTCCATTTGGTTTGGCCAGAAGCGCGTTCGCGGATTTCGTACTCGTTATCACCGGTTGGATGCCATGTGTAGCTCATATCAGTGAGGTTAACGAAGAAATCGTTGGTCAGTGCGCCGACGTTATCGGTGAATACGCCTTGGCTCGTACCACCATAATTGGTGCCAAGGACACGCATACCACCAATGAGCACCGTCATCTCGACAGCGGTCAGTTGCATCAATTGGCTTCTTTCCAATAACAGTTCTTCTGCCGTTACGACGTAATCGGATTTTAGCCAGTTGCGGAAGCCATCGTGAATTGGTTCAAGCACGTCAAACGAATCGGCATCGGTCATGGCGTCCGTTGCATCTCCGCGTCCTTGGCTAAATGGTACAGAGACATTCATACCTGCGTTGGATGCCGCTTTCTCGATACCTACGCCACCAGCTAGCACAATTAAATCCGCCATGCTAATTGGCGAGTTGTGTGTGGTGCGAATATCGTCGAGCACGCTCAATACTTTCTGCAATCTTTCTGGCTCGTTCCCCACCCAATCTTTTTGCGGGGCAAGACGAATACGTGCGCCATTAGCACCACCGCGACGGTCAGAACCACGGTAAGTACGAGCGCTGTCCCATGCGGTAGAAACCAGCTCAGCAATGCTCAATTCACTATTGAGAATCGCCATCTTGAGCGCATCGATGTTCTCTTCAGATAGATGGTAAGAGACAGGTGGCACGGGATCTTGCCAAATCAAATCTTCTGCTGGCACATCAGGGCCGAGGTAACGAGATTTAGGGCCTAGATCGCGGTGAGTAAGCTTAAACCAAGCGCGAGCGAAACAATCTTCGAAGTACTTAGGATCATCACGGAAACGCTCTGCAATCTTGCGGTATTCCGGATCAAACTTAAGCGCCATATCCGCATCGGTCATCATTGGATTGCGACGAATGCTTGGGTCTTCCACATCCACCGGCATATCTTCTTCTTTGATGTTTACTGGCTCCCATTGAGCAGCACCCGCAGGGCTCTTAGTAACCCACCAGTCGTAAGTGAATAACAAGTGGAAGTAACCGTTATCCCATTTGGTTGGGTTAGTGGTCCACGCACCTTCCACACCACTGGTGACGGTATCACGTCCTATGCCGCGAGAGGTTTTGTTCAGCCAACCAAAGCCTTGGTCTTCGATTTCTGCGCCTTCCGGCTCAGGGCCGAGTAGGGAAGCATCACCATTACCGTGTGCTTTACCCACAGTGTGACCACCCGCGGTGAGCGCTACGGTTTCTTCATCGTTCATTGCCATGCGCGCAAAGGTGACACGCATATCATGTGCAGTTTTGATTGGGTCAGGTTTGCCATCGACCCCTTCAGGGTTTACGTAAATCAAACCCATCATTACGGCTGCAAGCGGGTTTTCTAGATCGCGTTCACCGGAGTAACGATTGTTCTCGCCGCCACTTGGTTGCAACCACTCTTTTTCTGCGCCCCAGTAGATGTCTTTTTCAGGATGCCAAATGTCTTCACGACCGCCAGCAAAACCAAACGTCTTAAAGCCCATGGATTCATAAGCCATGTTACCAGCAAGAATCATCAAATCGGCCCAAGACAATTTGTTGCCGTATTTTCTTTTGATTGGCCAAAGTAGGCGACGTGCTTTATCTAGGTTGCCGTTATCTGGCCAACTGTTGAGTGGAGCAAAACGCTGATTACCTCGGCTTGCGCCACCACGACCATCCGCAATTCTATAAGTACCCGCAGAGTGCCACGCCATACGAATCATTAAGCCACCGTAATGACCCCAGTCCGCTGGCCACCAATCTTGGCTGTCAGTCATCAGATCTTTTAGGTCTTTTTTTACTTCCTCTAAATCGAGAGAGTTAAAAGCATCGGCATAGTTAAAATCCGCGCCCATTGGGTCGGTTTTTTGGTCGTGTTGATGAAGAATGTCGAGGTTGAGGGTTTTCGGCCACCAATTGAATTCAGCTGCCTGTTGGTTGGTATTCGCTCCATGCATGACAGGACATTTGGAGTGATTGTTTTTGTCGCTCATCTCTTGCTCCCTAACTGGGGTTAGTGTTCCCAAAGTTTAGCTACAGGTTGCGTATTTCGCCCTTGCGGTTTTACGTTATATTTCGGGATTTTGTTCAAAAGATGATCAGCGTCATTCTTCAATAACTTAACCGTATTTAATGCTCAATATGGACGTTGGATCTCAGTAATTCTTTTCGAAGATAAAGGATTAAGGGGATGGTTTCCGCAAGCTTAGTCTAGTGCGAGAAAATGAATCTCAAAGCGTCGCTTCACCCTCGCCACTTTGTCAGATTGTTCTCGAACCCGACGTAAGATTTCCCAATCCAATGTTGGCCAATAGTAATCTCATTTCACCGCTCTAACATGTGCCCTAAGCAACAAATACAGGGCTTTTAAATGAGAACAGCAAAGGGTTTCACCTTAATTGAATTAGTCGTGGTTATCGTGATTCTTGGGATATTAGCCGTGACCGCCGCACCACGTTTTTTGAATATTCAGGGCGGTGCGAGAGCGGCAGTAATCGAGGGCGTGAGAGGCGCTGTGGTGAACGCCAACCAAATTGCCAATGCCAAGTATCAGCTTGGTTATGGCGTATCGATTGGCTCCACGGCAACAGACAATACCTTTTTAGATTTGAACAAAAATGGCGCGCAGGACGATGGCGAACCTTTGATGGTTTGGGGGCATTTAGACAACGTCTCAGTTGAAGAAATGGTGAACCTCGATGGGGATTTGGTGGTGTCTGATCCAGAGGCGCCGGGCAAGAACAAACTCTATATTGGTTTTGCTCAAAGCGCCGATGCATTAGAGAACGGTCAATGCTATTTCCTTTACACCCAAGCATCGGGAGAAGGCTCAGAACCGAGTTTTGAGACGATGACATCTGGTTGTTGATTGCTTCGAGTCTTTGCCGTTTTGCACAATAAATCTGGCCGTTTTTAATAAACACGTCTCTGTAAACCTTGTCGGCTTTCATTGAACTTGTTCTAACGTCATCACACTTCTTGGACTAAGTGGTTTAAGTTTTCGCCAAAAATCGTAACGCTGTGTGCAACAGAGTGAACCGAAGATTGTTTGGCGTATCGATTCACCGGAAAGGATTTATCACTGTTCAACTTAGTATCAGAGCGGAGCAATCAGCGTTGCTCTACGTGCTCTAAAGTCGAGAAGTAAAGGATGAGAAGCAAACAGAATAAAGCGGTATTGTGTGCGTTTGTATCGGGTAGCCTATTTGGTGCTGCACTGGTCATCGCCATGTATATCCAGATTTGATGCCGTGCTGGCAAAGCGTGCCAAAACTGAAAAATCAAATTGTACAAGGAGTAGGGTTGTTTTCAGCTCTGCTCCTTGTTAGTTTTAAAAGCATGAAAACGACATTCACACCTTCATCAAACTTCTTCTGGTGGCGCTCTAATTAGAGCGGCGCGGAATCTTTACATTCTTACGCTGCTGGACGGTAGCTAAGAGTGTCATGTCTTTTTATCTCCAGTAGCGATCTATTTTTATTCGGAGATAAGTTATGAACACCACACAAAACACTCAACAACGCGAAGTCATTCTCACTGGCGACCGAGCTACTGGCCCTCTGCATTTAGGTCATTATGTTGGCTCACTAAAACAGCGTGTCACGCTACAAACTCAGCACGATCAAACCATTCTCGTTGCCGACATGCAGGGCTTAACCGATAACGCGCACAATCCTTCCAAGGTCTCTTCCAATATCTTGAACGTCATCGCCGATTACCTTGCTGTTGGCATCGATCCGAATCAAACCACCATCTGCTTGCAGTCCCAGGTTCCGGCGCTTGCTGAGCTAACCATGTACTACAGCAACTTGGTTTCTATCGCACGCTTGGAGCGTAACCCGACGGTGAAAAACGAAATCCAAAGCAAAGGGTTTGAGCGTTCCATTCCGGCTGGATTTTTGACTTACCCAATATCCCAAGCGGCCGACATTACCGGCTTTCACGCGACACTTGTTCCCGTTGGTGATGACCAATTGCCAATGCTAGAGCAAACCAATGAAATCGTGAGAAAGATAAACCATCTGGGCGGGGAAACCATTTTGAAAGAGTGTCGTCCACTGCTCAGTGACGCGCCGCGTCTGCCAAGCACGGATGGCAAAAACAAAATGTCGAAAAGCATGGGTAACGCAATCAATCTTGGCGCGACAGAGAAAGAAATCAAAGCAGCGGTGAAATCCATGTACACCGATCCAAACCACTTACGTATTGAAGATCCAGGCCAAGTGGAAGGCAACATCGTGTTCACTTACCTTGATGCCTTCCATACTGATAAAGCTTATGTGGAAGAGTTAAAAGCGCATTATCGCCGTGGTGGGCTGGGTGACGGAACAACCAAGAAAGTGCTGGAAGAGTGCCTGCAAGAGATGCTTCGTCCAATCCGAGAAAAACGCGCCATGTTTTTAGATGACAAAGCACAATTGATCGAAATCCTTAAACAAGGCAGCCAACGTTCACGTGAGAAAACTGAGCAAGTGCTATTTGATGTGAAAGGTGTGTTTGGTCTGAATCTGTTCTGAAATCGGGTCTGCAAATCACGACCAAAAAATAATTCAAAAAAGTGTGCATCCTTTTGCGACCTCAAACGTGTTAGAGGTAAATCGTTTAGAGGGTGCCACTATGTTGGACGTTTTTACCCATTTTGCCGACTGGCTGACGTATTCCATTTTCAACCTGGAAGCCAGCACTTCAATGGCAAAAGGTGTTCATTTCTTTATTGAAGACACAAGTAAGATCCTAGTCTTACTGGTTGTGTTGATTTACGTTATCTCCGCACTGAGAGCCAGCTTGAGTGTGGACAAAGTTCGCCAATATCTGCAAGGCAAGCACCGTGGTGTGGGGTACTTTCTTGGTTCTCTGTTTGGTGCGATTACCCCGTTTTGCTCGTGCAGTTCTATTCCTCTGTTTATGGGTTTTGTCTCCGCGCGCATTCCTATTGGTGTGACCATCGCATTTCTTATTACCTCGCCTCTGATCAACGAGGTGGTGGTCATCATGCTTGGCAGTGTCCTTGGTCTGAAATTCACCATCATGTACGTCGTCATTGGTATGTTGCTGGGCATTTTTGCAGGCTTTGTTCTAGATGCTTTTAAAGCTCACCGTTGGTTACAACCATTCCTCGCCGAGGCGTATCAAAAAGCCAATGAGCTAGATGCGCTGCCTCAAACGGCGATTGAGTCTCCGGCAATGACGTTGAAACAACGCCACGAATTTGCCGTGAACGAAACCAGTACCATCTTCAAGCGCATTTGGATTTGGGTATTTGTTGGGGTGGGTATCGGTGCGTTTATTCATGGTTTTGTTCCGGCTGATTGGTTCGAGCAAAACCTCGCACATGGACAATGGTGGACCGTACCACTCGCCACGCTCAGCGCTATTCCGATTTACACCAACGCTACGGGCATCGTGCCAATCATGGCGTCGTTGATCGACAAAGGTATGCCACTGGGAACCACGCTTGCGTTTTGCATGGGAGCGGTCGCCGTGAGCTTGCCAGAGTTCATGATGCTCAAACAAGTCATGCAATACCGATTACTTGGCGCCATCGCGGGTTACTTGCTGGTGGCAATTTCTATCACGGGTTGGTTGTTTAACTTCTTCTATTAATCACAGCAGAGCAAATGCTCACAGGAGTCTGATATGAAAAGCATTCAAGTTTATGGTTCAGGTTGTAAGAACTGCATCGTCACCGCAGAACGTATTGCCGAGGTTGCACAAGAGCTAGGGCAGCAAGTCAGCATTGAAAAAGTCACCAGTTTAGAAGCCATCATGAAAGCGGGCATTATGAGCACACCGGGTGTCGCGATTAATGGCGAGTTGAAACACACAGGTTCAGTGCCATCTGTTGATCTGGTTCGCGATTTGCTCAAAGAAGATGTTGTAGCGTAAAGGCAAGGAAAGCGCGTCGCGCGTGCGGATTGTTTGAATGGGCACGCGCGACGACTATTGAGATTTAAGAATGAAATGTTTGATGAATGCGTGGAATCATGCAGAGCCGAGCCTTTATGGTTGGTTACTAAAACAAACCCAAAATCCACATGAAGCGGAAGACATTATGCAAGAAGTGTTTCTGAAAGCCATGGAGAACAGCGAGCGTTTCTGTACATTGCAGGACGGTAAATCATGGCTGTTTAAGATGACCAGAAACCACTTCGTCGACCAACTAAGACGGAAAATCCAATCGGTAGAAATCGAAGAGTTTGTCACGCCAACAGAAATTTCTCCCGCGATGGTTCAACTTCAACGTTGTCTTCCAAAAGTATTGGTAAAACTTACCGAGCAAGAGCGTGATGTGATAGAGCAATGTGACCTCAACGGCATGGCACAAAAAGACTACGCAGAGAAACACCGACTCAGCCTGCCCGCTGTGAAGGCGCGTTTACGTCGAGCCCGAATAGAGCTCAAAAGCATTTTGGTGAGCGAATGCAAAGTGACCCAAGACCAAACGGGCGTCTGCTGCTTTAAGTCCTTTCAAGCTGAACCTTAAATCTTTCTGACAGTAACGTTTCTGATTTAAATTTATTGATAATAATTCTCATTACGTTATGTTTGTGGTCTCAAATACACTCATTGTTGCGGAGACCAACATGGAACACTCGGATATTACTCAACTGCTTATTCCAAAGAGTGATTGGGCATCGCCTGATCTTTTTCTTTATGAAGGGGAAGACAAACTTCGTCTGAGCTTAGAAGGCGCAATTCAATACAGTGGATTGAACAGCATTGGTGGCGTGGTTCTGGGCTTTAGGATGATCCAATACGCGGTGCAACTGGCGGCGGGTGATCAGTCTTTGCAACGAGATGGCATCAGTATTTATACCGCGTTCCCGGGTCGTGGTGCTCAAGATGCCTTTGAATACACATGCCGCGCACTACGTGATAAACGCTATTGCTGCGATACCACATTGCACCACCCAGCAGCGCAAACTGGGCAACGTGGTCAGTTCCTATTTACGATTCGTTTGAATGAACAATCTATGGTGATGACACCAGCAAACGGACTACCAAGAAAAAGCTACTTTGAAGCCGACCGACATTCGCAAGACAGCCGAGAAGCGGCATTGAAATGGCGCGATGAGAAGATCAATTTCGCTAATACGCTCTTGAGCTTGCCTCCGGAAGAGTGCTTACGCGTGTTGTAACCCTTGAGTTGCACCAAAGAATGAATAACAAAAGGTCGCTCGCTTTCAAGTAAGCGACCTTCTTGTATCAAGCATTCGCGGGAACCAGATTCCTAGTCGTGCCTAGGCTTGCTGGAATGACCCCGCTTAAGCTTTGAGTTAGTGGAAGCCGTATTTGTTGCCTACGATCACGACCCCAAACAGCGTCATTCCCTAGAGCGAAGATGAATGAGTAGGGAAGCTCATCTCATACACATGTTCTAAATACCGTCATTCTGAAAAACGAGGGACGAGTGTAATTCAGAATCTACTTACCAAGTGCTGTTGAATCTTGGTGTTATCTCAAATTCACAGCTCCTTGAAACCAGATTCCAAGTCGCGCCTAGGCTTGCTGGAATGACCCAGTTTAAGCTTTGAGTTAGTGGAAGCCGTATTTGTTGCCTATGTTCACGACCCCAAACATCGTCATTCCCTAGAGCGAAGAATGAGCGAGTAGGGAATCTCTCACTTCCAATTGCTCAGACAAACAAACCGTTAACCCGCAAAGAACTCACGACGAAAATCCGCCACCTTTTGTTGGTAATAACGCTGCCATTCCGAGTCCGATAAACTTGCGTGGCTAGTCGTTCTTTGCATTGCCAGTTTGGACTCAAGCTGTTGCAACTCACTCTGATAATCGCGCACTTGCTGCTTTTGCTCGGCGACTTGTTGTTCGCGAGCGTGTATCTCTTCACTCTCTTGTTCAGAAAGGTAAGTTTGTTGAAGCTCTTCAATCAAAGCCTCACGCTCTGTTTGGCTCACGTTATCCGGAATTAACGCCACCGCACGCTCATACTTTGCTTGCTCGCTGGCTAATCCCAACGTTTCTTCATTGCCTTGCCACTCTTTAACTAAATCCTCAAAGGCTTGCACGTAGTCTTGAGCGGGAGTCGAATTCAACTGTTCTGCCTGCAAACTAAAATCGTAAAGGGCAAATTCATCAGCAAAAATGACTTCGGCCAGCTCACCCCATATCTTTCTCGCTTCCGCTTTGAGCAGGGCAACACGAGAGGCGAGCGGTTGCTGTTCATCAAACAACAAACCACCCACACTTTGTTGCCACAAACTATTGAGCTGATGGTAGTTCGCCAGTAAAGCAAACCGCTCACCCGACATATAGCTTTCCAGTTCGGCCAGCTTAGATTCGCAGTTATGATCAGACATACACGTGTGCCAGAAGGTCTCTATTTCGGCTTTTAATGCACGACCTTTGGCGTCATTCAAACGTCCAGCAATTGCTTTAATCGGAGAAGGGGTATCTTTGGCTTTCGGTATGACTTTTTTACTGGCAGTGTGATTGTCTGCTGAAGAATGACCACTAGTACTTTGTTCAGCACGCCCTTCAATCACAGAAGAAAACGGCAACAAGCTTTCACCCTTATCACCCGCCATTGAGAACCAAATCATGCCCGCCACGACGGCGGACACAATAACTAACGAAATACGCCTCATGGTTTGATCACAGCGCTAACAGGGAAGTGATCCGACAGATTGTAATGCTTCCACAAACTCCCTGCGGTAGAGCGCGGAACGTCGACACGGTTATCGTTAAACGACTTCACGCCATATTCATTACTCACCATCACGTAGTCGAGGTACTCCACATTCTCGCCACCAGATAAAGCTTCTCCGGCAAAGTTATTGATGCGAGGGTCGAAAGTCGAGGCGGTATAACCTGAGTACTGAGGTTCTATCGCACTTAAGTTCGCAATCATCTGCTGGTAGTCACCAGGGAACTTCAACTTGTTCACGTTAAAGTCGCCGCTGTAAACCACAGTCTCGTTGGTAGGGATATTTAGAGATTGGGCCATTGTGCGCATCTGCTTGAACTGGCGCTGACGATACTCACGCGCCGTATCCGTATCAAAAGACGCAGTATGAGTCGCGAACACATGGTAGGCCTGACCGCCTTTGATGATCTCCGCATAATTCACGCCCTTATCGGCAAAACAATCCGTACCCGAGCAATCTGGAAAGACGTATTGAGCCTGATTGACAATAGGGTAGCGGCTCACAATGATCACGCCGCCGTCGTAAATATTGAAGCCATCTTTATCCAGCATCTTAGTCTGGTAAGGGTATTCCTTTGCAAGCTCACGCAAGAAAGCATCACGGCCGCTGGCAAACACCTCTTGCAGTGCCAGCACATCGTAACCTTTGACGTAATCAGGAATCAGCTCGTAACGATCGCCAATGTGAGAAGCAATCGCAGGCAGTGCCCAGATGTTATAAGTCATCAGCTTCAGGTTTTGCTCATCGGTATCGACGACTTCATCCACCTTGTTTGGCGTGATGGTGTAATACAAATCATCATATCGAGCCGTGCTGGCAGATTTGAACGCCAGTTCTGACGTGCGGTCGCCAAATGCATCGGTACTAGCGCGGTGAATATTGCGATCGTCTTTGAGTGCTAAGCCCACATCCGCCGCAGACAAGCCATATTCAATCGTAGAGTTATACCAATGGCCTTCCATCACTTGGTTAAGCGTGATGCTCTCACCTTGCGGGTTAGACACTACGGTTTTAAAACGATAGTTCTGACCAGATTTCACGCCTTCCCAGCGATTAAAGCTCAGTACGGATTTGGTTTCCCAAGGGCCAAGCACTTGTACATGCTGCTGCCATTCTTCTCCGTATTTCAGTAAATCACTGCCTTCGTGTTTCACCTGAATGGTTAACGGTTGGTCTGAGTTATTGGTGAGGTATACGTCAGTATCTGCCAAGCTTGGTAATGCCACTAAACCGCTTAGCAAAAGACTCCACTGCGAAAATTTCATCTTGTTTATCCATAAGTTGTGTTAGAGCAATAATTCTTATTTATAAATATGACTAGCACGTTAAATATGGATGACAGAAAGGCACTCAGCAGAAATAGTTAGCGAGTTGTGATCTTTGTTCGGATATCAAGCAAGAGTTTTAGCTATCGGTTAATACTTAATTTGAAGCTAAAAAACCAATTGCTTCACCCTGAATGCCTGGTATGATTGCCTGGCGTTTTAACCAATAACAACAAAGTAATAATGGAAAAAGACAACGTTTTAGTAATTGACCTGTTTGCGGGTCCTGGTGGGCTGGGTGAAGGGATATCGTCAGTAGTAGATTGCAAAGGAAACAAACCATTTCAGATTGGAGTTTCTGTTGAAAAAGAGCCTTCCGCACACAAGACGCTAACGACCAGAGCTTTTTTCCGAAAAATTAGAGAACTTGAGGGTGGCTTAGATAGCTATAACCAGTACGTTCGCGGAGAGATGAAAAGGGAAGAACTATTTAAGCTTTTCCCTCAACAAGCGAAGCAAGCTCTTATTGAAACGTTAGAGGTGCCTCGCGCGCTAGGGATGGATAACGAGTTAATACACGAGCGAATTCGTGATCTGATCAAATCTCATAAAGGACCTAAAGTTGTTATTGGTGGTCCTCCATGTCAAGCGTATTCTTTAGCCGGGCGCTCTCGTAATGCGGGTATCAAAGATTATAAGGCAGAAAAAGATCATCGTAATTTCCTATACAAAGAGTACTTAAAAGTTCTCTCGATTGCGCAACCTGATGTATTTGTGATGGAAAACGTACGTGGGATTTTATCGGCAAAGATTAATGGAAAAAAAATGTTTCCTCAGATCCTAAAAGACCTGAGAAAACCCGGTAAGGTTGCAAAAATTCGAGGAGTACCTAACTACAAAATTTTCTCGTTAGTTCAAGAAGCTGAGCAACCGAATAACCCTCAGTATAAAAATTCTCGTGACTTCCTTATTCGTGCAGAAGAACACGGAATACCTCAAGCTCGTCATCGTGTAATCCTACTCGGTGTAAGAGAGGATATTAAAGGTGTACCTCAGGTATTAGAGGAGATGGAAGACAGCATGACAGTAGAGCAAGCTCTTTCGGATCTTCCTCCCTTACGAAGTGGTTTTTCTAAGCAAAAAGATGTACAGAAAGATTGGCAGAAAGAAGTGTCTGTAAACGCTAAAAAATTGAAGCGAATCTTAGTGAAGACATTCTCGAAAGAGCAAGTCGAACAGTTAGATTTGATGCCACTCAGTGGGCTTGAACGCGAATGTAAAGTTTCAAAGAGTGGCGAACACCTTATTCCGAGTCATATTGCAGATTGGTTCTTAAATGATAATCCTGGAGTTGTGTTGAATCATGCGACTAGAGGCCACATGACTTCAGATCTTCTTCGTTATGCTTACAGTGCAGCGTTTACAATGCTCAATGATGGTATATCACCAAAATCTAGAGACTATCCCTCAGAACTCGCTCCTGCACATGAGAATTGGGATTCAGGTTCACATGCAGACCGCTTTAGAACACAAGCGGCAACTAAGTGTGCAACAACGGTGACTAGCCATATATCAAAAGACGGTCACTACTTTATCCACTATGATCCTAAGCAATGCCGAAGTTTGACCGTTCGTGAAGCTGCTAGATTACAGACTTTTCCTGATAACTATCTGTTTGAAGGGAATAGAACTCAGCAGTATGTACAAGTAGGGAATGCTGTGCCTCCTTTTTTGGCACAGCAAATTGGTAGTGTTGTCCTACATTTACTTAATCAAAACGAATGATTCCCGGTCTTGATGAATGTTGAGATGCTTTGAAAGAAATATCAGTCAAAATCTGGTCTTTGAGCTGGAATAATGGTTTAGCTAACCACTTGCTTGCATTAGGTATAGTTCCGATCGTATACATATAGCTAATTTTAACTATGTACTCTTGACCTGCGATCATAATGTTTGGTAAACGATATATTCCAGCATGTTTTGTATCTTTAGTTTTGTCTTTAAAGTACGTGAAATCACTAAAATCTACAGGAATTAAAGCAGAGAGGAAGTATCGATGGAGTTTTGTTTTTCTCTGTGCTTGGTCGCATTCGGCTGACAATTCAATAAACCCAAGTTTTGTTGAACTTCTTGCTAAAGCTCTTTGGTCTCTAGTGCCTTTGTCACTATCTAAAAATTCATCATGCAAAATGGTCTTGAAATCTTTGCCAAAGTTCGATTTTATTTTTTCTTTATTTTCAGGTAACTCGAAGTAATCATTATTAAGCTCTACCCACGTTCCCCGTTTATTAATGGGAGCATCAGCTTTTAGCTCATTTATATGATAAAAGGTGTTTAATTGAGCTTTTGTTGAACTATCTATAACGATTCGTTTACCTATATCTGGGATAGCATCTCTCCAAATGGATCTATGAACTGGTTTATATGTCGACGTTATACGATTGTATAAAACTGGCTCTAGCCCTAACTCTATGGCTATTTCTGGTTCCTCTTTAGCATTTGCTTGGCCGATAGCCTCATTACCGATTTTGGCAAGCATAGTGTTTATGCTTTTTGTAGTTTGCTCTTTAAAATCTGATAGTGAAAGCCCTTCTTGGTTCGGCTTAGCCAAGTTAAAAATAGCATCAGTTGTTTGCCTAGCTGCCTTTGATACTTGGTTCTCCCAACCAAATAAAGCGTTAAAAATAGGATTATCCTCAATTAACGACCTCACCTTATTATTAAGTTCTTCTGGGCGAGTTTTAAATTGTGTTTTATCCAGAATCCCCCAGTGTAGTGGAAACGGAATTCGGTCACTATAACGCTGCTCGATTAACTCCATGACTTTTGATACGGTACTTACGTTTTTAGACCAAAAATAGAGTATATATAAACCATCGACAACGAGGTTCTCCAGTACTTCAGCTATAGGGCCAATAAGCTGCGTTGCTTCGATCTGCAACTCTTGAAGGTTTAAATCCGTAATTATTATTCTGGGGTGAACATTATTTAGGTTAACATGATCTATACCAGTAATGTTTTCTGGATCACTCTTGTATTGAATTGGGATACAAGGATATCCAGAAAGAGTGAAACTCTCTTGAAGTGCATCTAAATCTTCTTTTTTATCGTCAACTAATACGATACCTGGCAAACTTATCATTTTTATTTTTCCTGCCCAAAAATCATAACAACAACTGCTCCTTGATACGCCTCAGGGAGATCTAAATCATCCGGTAAACAAATTTGTAATCGACCACCTATAGTTTCCATTACTTTATCTGAGTAATAGAGGCCTACGCCCATCCCCCCAGGCCTAGTTGTCTTAAATGGTTGAATAGCTTCTTCCGGAGTTAAGCTAAAGCCAGGACCGTTATCCATAACAACTAATGCAGGACCTTCTTTAAACCAATTTGGCAAGCTATCTATGCGAATAGCAGCAGTATACTCGTCTCCTTCTTTTTCAGCTTTCAAGCTAGTCCAATGTATAGAGTTGTCTATCAGGTTAGTTAATGTTGCTTGTAGTAGGCCAAAAGGAGCTGTTACTTCAAATGCTTCAGATTCATCTGTATTTATAGGGCATGATATAGTTACATTATGGTGCTTAAATCTGTGTTGGTTTAATTTGGTAACTTTTTGAGTTAGTGCTTTGATATTGAAGGTCTTTTGCTCATTTCTACGAAGTAAAGGAGCAAATCCCTCAAGTAGTTCACTAAGATGCTCAGCACGCTTAAGTAACGTTGAATAATCATCAGATTGGCGAATTGAAGCGTTTAAGTCTTCTACACCTCGCTCAACTTCATGAAAGATTACAGCAAGGTTGATACCCGCGATACCTGAGCTTAATGTAACTTCTCGCATTTGGTGATAGTCGGTTTCAATCTGCGTCACTTTATTAGCCATTTCTTCTTCAAGGCCGTGTTTTTTGATGCTTTGTTTTATATCTTTGATGCTTTCTTCAAAGCGTGTAGTGGCTGGAGAAAGGTCTTTGATGTCACCTTTTACATAAGCATCAAGTCGTTCACGATCTTGTCTATGCTTTAAGTGAAAATCTTCTATAACGCTGGCTATTATCCACCTGAAGCGTTTGTATGTGTCATTTTCGTCAAAACCTTCCCTATTAGTTTTCTCTTTCAATCCCTCACTCACTTCTAAGTTGAGATCGACACCACCTATAACCATGCCTGTGTCTATTTTTTGGCCTGGCATGTTTATTCGACCTGCATTTAATCCAAGCCAATCATCTTTTCCTTCCCCGTAGTTGAAAACTCTAATTCCGTCTCGATAGACACGCACGCCTGATTGCTCTTTTAAGTACTCTTTAATTAATTGTGGTGAACCTACCGCACTTAGGACTGCCCCTGTTTTCATAAATATATAGAACGTGCCTGAGATCGGGCCTATTCCTTCAAGATCTTCCGGGTTTAGAAGTAGAGTTTCTCTAACTGCTTCTTCTCTGGCTAATTCTTCTTCTTTTGTTGGCTCTAGTAGTTCTAGGCGGGAATCTTCTTGCTCAAGTTTTGAATCAGCTAATTCTCTGAAAGTTTGAGGAGGGTTGAAAGTATATGTCGAGGAAAACCGCCCATTTTCATCGATTATGAAGTCATATGTCCAGAGAGCCTTTTCTAGGATATCTTTTGCATCCAATAGGTCTTCAATTTCTTTTTCGCGTCCTGGAACTGAGAGTATTACGTCGAAGTCTGAGACTGTTTTAAAAGGGGATATTAAGCTTGTCAAAAGCCTTTTGAGTCGGCGTAGATCACCTCTAGTCCAGTGAGTATTGTTCAGTGCGCCTATTTCTATTCGAGTACCAGTCTCTTTGGCGAAATACTCTGGACTTTCTAAAGGAGTAATAACTACCCGGGTGTCTTCAATATACTCTGCTTCGTCAATTAGACTAGGCCAGTCAATTGCAATTTTGTATTCGGGAGAGCCTTCAGCTCTAGTGTTAATAGTAAGTTGGTTACCCAGTTTGTGTACAGCTAGACGTCCAACACCTTTCTCTCCCAATGGTAACCGATTTAGCCGTGGAGTCCTTATCTTATTCTTGTTTCTTTTACTACTAGTGCCAATCTCCATCCACTTGTTTAGGATGTCGTTTTTTGTCATTCCAAATCCATGATGATCCCAAATAATAATGTTAGATTTGTCACCTTTGAGGTTTAGTGAGACGTCCACACTTAAAGCGTTTGCATCATACGCATTTTTAACCAATTCAAAGACAGCTAACCTGTCATCACCTATCAGTTCATCGCCAAGAAGCTTGAGGAGGTGAGCATTTGCCCTAAATGGTTCCACTATAGGTTTCTGTTCTTCCATTTAAAATTTGCTCCAAAATAAACTTTAAAATTAATGATTTATCTATAATTTCGATTGATGTGTTAAGTATTTTCTTCGGCTTCCAAGCTTCTTGGTTTGTAGTTCACCTTCATTTACTAGGAGGCCCAAAACGCTGTAAGTTAAGTAATCTTGTTGGTTACCGTTGTTATTTGATTGTAAGCCTAGGTAATGGGCGCAATCAGAATTAGTGATACCTTGCGGGTTTTCAATAGCGAAATTCATAATTGAGTCTTTTAGCAATCTTAAGCCCATTTGAGCTTTTTCTATCGCCCCTTTTGGTACGACTAACTTATTGTCTAATCTTCGCTTTATTGAACTCGGGATTACCGTGTTATACAAAGTTCCACCCGTATCTATTGTGCCAAAGCAAGAAATTAATGCCATTTCTATTCTGAGGGCTTGCGCTTCAGTAAGCTTGTCTACCACTTTTTCTACTAGTGGGGATTGGCCGGAATCAAGTACTTCTTGGATATACTTTCCTTTGCGAGTGGTATCGACTTTTTTCAAATGTTCTGTAGCACGACTACCTGTTCCCTTTCCTACATAGAAAGTCAGAGCTGGGGCTTGTCGAGGGTCTTTCAAGACATAAACATAGTATGAATTAGTCATATGCGAAGAAGATCTATTTCAGTAGTAATCATGAGAAAGTGCCAAGAGTCAGGGTACCATTATGAATAAAACGTACATAGTTAGTTTTATTCGTTTTTGTTCAGACCGCACGGTTTTTGTACAAAAACGGTAGGGCTTTAGATCGTGACCTTATAAATTAGAGTTAAATATCTAATTTCTGAACTAACTTCATAAATCCTATGCAACTCAATTCACCTTGTTTGTTGTAAGGAATATAACAGCGCCCTTAAACATATAACTAATTAATGAGTGTTGTTATGTCTCATACCCGTCTATTCCCACGTCATCGCTTGGCGCTAGCTTGCATGCTTGCCAGTGTTTCCAGTTTCTCATTCGCTCAAGAACAGTGCGATATTCCTGATCTTCAACAGGCGCCTGATCTTGCTTTAGCCGTTTCTGAAGCGACTCATCATTGTTATGGTGCTTGGTTCTCTGCACCTGCTGATTCGCTGAACGATATCTACAGTGAAGCGAGTTTAAGCCGTATTCAAATTGCGTTAAACCAAGCCATTGCAAGTTACCGTGGTGAGGCAGAACAAGCGCGCAAGCTCGAAAACCTTGGTGAGTTTGTCCGAGCGGCTTATTACGTTCGTTATAACGCGCAACAGCCGGACTTTTCTCAGGCACTAGGGCAACGTTTTGCTCAGTCGATTAACGCGTTCTTAGCGAATCCACACGCGCTAGACCAAGGACGCGAGCAAGTAGGGGCGATGAAAAGCCTGACGTTGATGGTCGACAATGTGAAGCAACTTCCTCTAACGATGGAAGCACAACTTGCGGCATTGCGTCACTTCAATCGCGAAACGGTGCAAGACACACAGTGGGTCGATGGGTTAAATAACCTTTTCCGTGCGATGGCTGGCCATGCTTCGCGAGATGATTTTTACCAATACATGGCAAGCCATACACAACACATTGATACGTTAGCGGCGTTTGCTCGTGATAATGCTTGGGCATTGGATACGGATGCGAGCTTCTTGGTTTACAACGCCGTTCGCGAAACCGGACGTTTACTAGCCAGCCCAAACCAAGCAACCAAAGAGAAAGCGCTGCGTGTGATGCAACAAGTGATGGAGCAAAACCCGCTTGGTAGTGAACACGATAAGCTTTGGCTGGCTGCAGTCGAGATGATGAGCTACTTCGCGCCAGAGGGTCTGAATGGTTTGGATTTAGACCAAGCGAAGCGTGATTTGGCGGCTCGCGTGCTACCGAATCGTCATGAATGTGATGGTCCGGCCATCATCCGTTCTCAAGATTTAACCCAAGCCCAATCTATTGAAGCTTGTGAGGTTTTAGCCGCAAAAGAGGCCGACTTCCACCAAGTGGCAAACACAGGGCATCAACCTGTTGCGGACGACAACAACGAGCGAGTGGAAGTCGCCGTGTTTGCGAACAACGGCAGCTATGTGGATTACTCGTCTTTCTTGTTTGGTAATACAACGGATAACGGCGGTCAGTACCTTGAGGGTAATCCGGCACAAGCAGGCAACGTGGCGCGCTTTGTCGCTTACCGCTATGACAATGGCGAGGCGCTTTCTATTCTCAACCTAGAGCATGAATACACCCATTACCTAGATGCGCGATTCAACCAATATGGCTCATTCAGCGATAACTTGGCACATGGTTACATTGTTTGGTGGCTAGAGGGCTTTGCTGAGTACATGCATTACAAGCAAGGCTACGACGCGGCGATTGGGTTGATTGCTGACGGTAAGATGAGCCTATCGGACGTGTTGGCGACCACTTACTCTCACGATACCAATCGAGTTTATCGTTGGGGCTACTTAGCGGTTCGCTTTATGTTGGAAGAGCACCCGCAAGAGGTAGATAGCTTACTGGTACTTTCTCGTTCTGGTCAGTTTGCTGAGTGGGCAAAGCAGGTTCAATTATTGGGTGAGCAATACAATGGCGAGTTTGACCGTTGGTTAGATTCAGTCTCAAGTGACCCTCAGCAGCCTGATCCGAACCCAGATCCAAATCCGGGTGAGCCGACAGAACCTTCTGATCAAGTAACGCAGCTTGTAGCAAACCAAAGTGTGGTGCTCAGTGGCGCAGCATACAGCGAACAACTGTTCTATGTGGATGTGCCAGAGAACACAACTCACTTTGACGTGGCGATTCATGGCAATAACCAAGGCGATGCCGATTTGTACATGAGCTTTGAGAAAGAAGCCCACTACTACGATTTTGAGTTCAGCCAATATGGCGATGGCAGCAATGAGTTAGTGACGTTTGAGCCGGAGCAATCAGGTTACATTAAGCCGGGTCGTTACTACATCAGCATTGCGGGCCGTTCTGACTTTAATGACGTGACGTTACAGGCGTCATTAGTGACAGAAACCCCAACACCGCCAGCACAAGAGCAAGATGACTTAACTCCAGTGGTATTGGAATCTGGCCAAGCGCAGACCTTAACGGTGCACCAACAGCGTTACGCAGCGGTTTATGTTCCACAAGGCGTGCAAGAGGTGCGAGTGTGGCTAACCGACAAAAACGGTAATGCAGACAATGGCAACGTTGATCTGTATGCGAGCAAAGCTTATTGGCCAACAGCAGGGCAGCACGAATACGCATCAAACTACTGGGGCAGTAATGAATACCTGCTAATCCCAGTGACAGAAGAAGGCTATGTCCATTTCTCATTGAATGCAGAGCAGCAAGGGGATGAGGTCGAGATGTTGGTTTACTTCTACTAACTCGCGGTACCGAAATCAAACCCTCATAAAACCAAAGCCGGACATCAGAGTCCGGCTTTTTGTTGTGTGTTATTCGCTACGAAAACTTTCCTAGGTTGCTGCTTGGGGTTTGGCTTTCTTCTTCATTTTTAGTGTTGAGTACACCGAGAAGATCGCTAGCAACACGAAGGCAAGTGCGATTGGTCGCTCATACAAGAATGACCACGAGTTGTCGTACATGAGTAAGGCTTTGCGTAAGTTGGTTTCTGCCATTGGCCCTAGAATGATGGCCAACAATATTGGTGAGGATGGAATGTCCATCTTGCCGAGGGCGAAGCCCAGTAAACCAAACGCGATAGCGATGCCGACATCAAACATAGAGTTGTTAATCGCATAAGCACCAACCACTGACAGGAAGATGATGATTGGAATCATCAGTATTTTCGGAACTTCGATGATGCGACAGAAGAAACGAATACCAAGTAAGCCAACCAACAGCATGACGATATTAGCGACCAACATCGAACTAAAGACGCCATAAACCACCTCAGGACTTTGGCTAAACAACAGAGGCCCAGGCGTTAAACCCTGCACAATAAGTGCGCCCAACAAGACTGCTGCAACGGCATCACCCGGAACACCCAGTGTGAGCAAAGGTACTAATGAGCCACCGGTTACGCCGTTGTTACCGGATTCAGCTGCGGCCAATCCATGAAGTGACCCCTTACCAAACTCCTCCGGTTTTTTCGCTGAACGTTTGGCTTCGTTGTAGCAAACAAAAGCTGAGACATCTGCACCAGCGCCGGGTACAGAACCAATCGCAGTACCAATCAGGCCGCTTTTAGTGGCTGTAGGTAGGATTGTCTTAAGATCTTTTTTGCTTAGAATTTTACGATCAAACGTTGGTACTTCTGCATGCTTTTCATTGATGATCTTCTCGATCTGATTAATGGCTTCTGACAAGGCAAACAAGCCAATAAGCACCGGAATAACATTGATGCCGCTATAAAGATCCATCACTCCAAATGTGAAGCGCGGAACGCTACTGATAGGGTCAAGACCAACCGTAGACACCAATAAACCAATGCTACCAGCCAACAAGCCTTTCAAAATGTTTTGAGAAGAAACGCTAACAATAATGGTTAGGCCAAACAGAGCGAGCGCAAAGTACTCGGGCGCGTTAAAGCGTAGTGCAAAGTTTGCCAAAAGCGGGGAGATGGCAATCAAGACGATCGTACTCAGTAGTCCGCCGACAAACGAGGCAACCGCAGAAATACTGAGCGCGCGAGCGGCTTGTCCTTTTGCTGCTAAGGTGTGTCCATCAAGTACCGTCGCGGCCGAAGCCGGAGTACCCGGTGTCTTTAATAGAATGGCGGCAATTGAGCCTCCGTAAATACCACCGATATAGACGCCAATAAGCATCACCAGTGCTGGTGTCGAATCCATACCAAAGGTAAAAGGCAATAGAATCGCCACGCCCATTGTAGCCGTCAGTCCGGGTAGTGCTCCCAAGATGATCCCACCGACAACGCCGAAAATTAAGATGGGCAATACTTCTGGGCTAAATGCGGTTAGTAGGCCATTGAGTAAGTGTTCAAACATAGCCTCTCCTTAATAGTACAAGCCTTGAGGTAGAGCGATGTAAAACACCTCTCCAAATAGGTAATACACCCCAAATACAAAACACCAAGCGATAAGGTAATACAGCGGCTTTTTGACTTTGAAAAAGACCAAATAAGCGGTGAATGCGATTAAGCTTGCGATCAAATAACCGACGATATGAATCAGCAGCGCATAAGCCACGAGAAAGCCGATGCCAAATATCGCCATTTTTGAAAACACGGGAACGGCTGGCTGTTGAACGGCTGCTTTTAGCTTTCGTTGGACGATAAGAGCGGTGCAAATGATGATTTGTGCAATTGCGATAGCGCTAGGAAAGAATTGGGCGTTAACGCTGGCGTCTTGGTAGTGTGGTTCATCGAATTGGCTGATGAGCACAAGTACGATGCTGCTAATGACGATCATCAAAAGCGGGAAAAAGATCTCTCTACCCAGTTTTGATGAGGGTTGGTTTTGAATGGGTTCTGTGGGCTGTGAGCCGCTTTGTTGTAGGCTGTTTTGACTCATGCTGATTCTCCTCAACACGAAGAGCATCGTGGTGATGCTCTTCGCTTAGAACATCACTTACTGAATTAGTTTTGCGAGCGCTTTGCTGTCTTCATCAACAAACTTGGTAAACGCTTCTGCATCCATGTTGTGGATCGTCATTGCGCCTTTTTCCATAAACTCTTTGAACTCTGCCGATGCCATTGCTTCATCAAAGGCTTTACCCAGCGTTTCAATAACTTCATCTGGCGTGTTCTTAGGTGCGCCGATACCGCGCCATGTACCAGTAACAACATCAACACCTTGCTCTTTCAATGTCGGAACATCGGCGATGTATTCAATGCGTTCGTCTGACATGACGCCCAATGCTTTTAATTGACCTGAACGCAACTGAGCAATGGCTTCTCCTGGCGTTACCATGGTGACGTCTGTGTGTTTACCAAGTACCGCGGGAATCGCTTCCGATGCACCGTTGTATGGAATGGCGTTAAGTTTGATTCCTTGGTTCTGCTCTAATGCCATCAGGTAGAAGTTTGGCGCCGCAGTCGAGGCAAACTTCACTTTACCTTCGCCTTTTTTCGCTTCGGCGATCAGGTCATTGATGGTGTTGAAAGGGCTGTCTTTATGAACCAAAACTACGGCAGGATCGAGGTTAACCATTCGAATCAGTTTAAAGTCGCTCGCGTCATGTCGCATTAAACCCATTTGAGGGAGAGAAGCGATTTCACGAGTGACAACCGTAAGTGTGTACCCATCTGGACGCTGCTGCGCACCAAAGCTCATGCCCACCGCGCCAGCGCCTCCTGTGCGGTTCATCACTGCGATGTTTTGTCCTAGTACATCTTTTGCGGAGTTAGCCAGAGTTCGACCGACGGCGTCTGTACCACCGCCTGCACCAAACGGAACAATAAGACGGATGTTTTTCGTTGGATAATCCGCGGCAATAACCGTTGCAGAGACCATGATGCCAGCGGCGACAAGTAGAGATTTAAGAAGCTTGTTCATAATAATCGACCTTTTGTTTCCGTTAGTTTTTGTATGCTTGTGTAGGGTGGTTTGTTTTATTGTTTTGATATTCGCTCATGCAGAGCTGCTCAAATGCGACAGCGATCCAGCCGCTTATGAGCATGTCATACCATTGCTCGACACCACTGCACGCAACGACGATGTCGCCATGTACAAATGAGCCGAAGAACAGCAAATCGTTTTCTTGTAGAGAAGAGGTTTGGGTGGTTTGGTTATGAATATTAGGGCGTCCGTTACGCCACGCTTGTTGCGCTTTGTTTCTCGCGAACTCATCAAATGGAATGGTCCATTCTTGTGGTTTTCCCAGAGATGTTTCATAGAGAACGGCATCAGCAAAAGACGCTTCCCACGGTTTGACTCTAGGATCCATCACCACGATATGAAGTTCTTTTCGATTGGTTCGTTCGAATAATCGTTCTATGGATGGCTTGACTAACTCGACAGCATCCATGGCAATTTCAACATGACTTTTCATCATTGATTCCTTTTGATGTTCTTACCTGAACTTACAAAAGAAATGATATTGTATGACAAGTGAGTACGAAACGTACGAAACGATTAAATGATGGTCAGATCACTTGTGAATCAAGAGAATAGTGCGAGGGATCTAACTTTAATAAGGATATGGGTTATAAAAGTGAGGGCTGAATCAAGTTTTATAACTAAGACAATAAATGGCCCTATGGAGAGATAAATTAGATGGATTTGAGGGCGAATAAAGAACGTTTCGCCAAGACAAATTCGATAAAGCCGGACATCAGAGTCCGGCTTTTTGCCATTTTTGCGCAGGGCTTAATCTGCTTAGATTGGTTCGTTCACTTTGCTCTTTGTTGCGACTTTGCCTTCGGTAGAATACGCAAGCTCACCTGCAATGTAAGTGGCTTCGACGTTTCGCTCGTCACCCAACATCATCAAGGCAAACAATTTGTCTTCTAAGCTCTTGGAATGCTGGTAACGCAGCTTCTGCAAATCCGTTGCTGCCCAATTAAGGACAACAAAATCGGCCTCTTTACCTGCTTCAAAATTTCCTATCTTGTCATCGAGACTCAGCGATTTCGCGCCGCCCAAGGTCGCTAAGTACAAGCCTTTAAACGCAGAGAGTTTCTTTCCTTGTAACTGCATGATTTTATAAGCCTCATTTAAAGATTCTAACTGAGAGAAACTGGTGCCGGCGCCAACATCCGTCCCCAAACCGACGCGTACCTCTTTTTGCTCTGCTTTTTCTAAATCAAACAGACCGCTACCGAGGAATAGGTTGGACGTTGGACAAAAAGAAATCACGGAGTCGGTACGCTGAAATGCACTCCACTCTTTATCAGTAAGGTGAACCGCGTGGGCGAAGATGGAACGTTTGCCGGCCAATCCGTAGTGCTCGTAAACATCGAAGTAGCCCTCACGATCCGGGAAGAGTGACTTCACCCATTCGATTTCGTTTTTGTTTTCTGACAAGTGCGTATGCACATACACATCGGGATACTCGGCTTTGAGCTTTCCGGCAGCCGCTAACTGTTCTGGCGTTGAGGTCGGCGCAAAGCGAGGCGTAATGGCGTATTGCAATCGCCCTTGGTTGTGCCATTTGTTGATCAGGTTTTTGCTTTCTTGATAACCCGTCTCAGGCGTGTCAAGTAGGTAGTCTGGTGCGTTGCGATCCATCATGACTTTCCCCGCGATGATGCGCATGTTCTTGTCTAGCGCTTCCTCAAACAACGCTTCTACAGATTGAGGGTGCACCGTGCCAAACACTAAGGCGCTGGTGGTGCCGTTCTTCAACAGTTCGTTGATAAAAAACTGGGAGATGGCTTTAGCATGAGCTTTGTCTTCAAACTGCTTTTCTGTGGGAAAGGTATAGGTTTCTAGCCACTCCAACAGTTGTTCACCATAGGCGGCGATCATTTGTGTTTGTGGGTAGTGGATGTGTGTGTCGATAAAGCCCGGCACGATGAGTTTTCCCCTGTGATCGACAATCTCTTGGTATTGTGTCGCATCGTTTTCATTGAACGCTTTGATGGCTTTGATGTGTCCATCTTCAATCACTAACAAACCGTCTTCGAAGTACTGGTAGGCATCAGGCAGGTGTTCAACCTTGGCAGGATCATTGATGAAATGTAATAGGCTAGAGCGGATGGCGGTGACGTCCGCCGCCGCATGAGAAGAGAAGAAAGCCGTACCGAGTAAAGATAGAAGGATCGCGTTTTTGTTCATAAGTCACTCCATTGAATCGTTTGAAAATCCATGGTTTTTGACTTATTCGAGCAAGCCCTTGTCAATAGAGTGTAACAACCGAAAACCATTAAAAGCGAAGTGACTATTGCGAGATGTATGCCAATCAACGACAAAGCGGTTAATGGTAGGCAGTACAAGGCTTGAAGGCGAACTCACGAGACAATAAGTAGGTGTTCGCTAACCATGATGGTGAGGAAAAACAGGCAGTTGAACCGATGTGGTGCATTTCATGTTTTGCTAATAAATGACCTTGGGCTGCAATAAAGCTGTCATGTTTGGGTTATAAGTTGTGCGACTTAAATGGCTATGCCAGATGAGAAGCCCAAGCCAGATGATGCGAGTAAACCATGTGGCGAACAACGTAACCAGTAGATTGGAGAATCATGGCAAGAGTAGTAAACGCAGCCGATGAAGTGATCATTAAGTTGCTCCAAAACCAAGGCTTTATTAAAAGCGAAGCTGAAGCCCGCTTGAAAGAAGAAGTGTACCGTTTACACCCACACGAAATCGAAAAAGTGAAAAACTACGATCAACACTTTGGCATCAATGCAAAAGAGAAATTGATTGATGAGATTTTAGAGCTTAGACGTGAAGCATTGATCAAGAAAATATCCCGCCCAGAGACTGCTGTTTTTAAGTAGCTTGTCCTCAAACTATCCAAGACATTTGATCGACACTCAATGTGTAAAAGTAAGTAAATAAGAGAGTCAAAGCTAGTGAGTGGTTTGACACTTATGGAAATGCGTTTTAGTTTTCGATTCAATCAATCTTTGTCATGAATGGGTATAGATAGCAGGATATGGATTCAATCACACAAGCTGCATTAGGCGCGACAGTTGCCGGTGCGATTGCCGGAAAGCGCTGTAATGCGAAGGTACTACTGATGGGTGCTGCGCTTGGCACTTTGCCAGATCTGGATGTGATTCTGGATTATGGTGACGCAGTACAAAACACAATCAAGCATCGCGGCTTTACGCATTCTCTCTTGGTGTTACCTCCTTTTGCTTTGCTGATTTCTTGGCTTTATTGCCGTTGGCGACCAGATACGTTTTGGACGCTTTCTCGTGTGTTCTTTTTAACTGTGAGTGTGTTCGTTACCCACACTTTGCTGGATGCAATGACAACGTATGGCACGCAGCTGATTTGGCCATTTGAGGGCTATTTTGAGTTGCGGAACGTGTTTATTATCGATCCGCTTTACACTCTGCCTTTGTTGCTTGCGATTGGTGTTGCTCTGTTTTCGAAAACCCGTGGCGGACGTTGGTGTCAGAGTGTGGTGCTCATCTCTACGCTTTATCTCGGTTGGGGTTACGCATCGCAGCAAATGATCGCATCTCGCGTGGAGCATAACTTAGCGGCGCAGAACTTACCGAATAAACAAGTGCTGATCACGCCAACACCGTTTAATACCTTCCTGTGGCGAGTGGTGGTGATGGATGATGGTCAATATTACGAAGGCTTGGCATCGGTACTCGATAGCGATGAGCGTATTGATTTTGTCTCACACCCACTAGGCAGTTGGCCTTTGGCAGATAAGCCGGAGACTTTGAAAGGGCTCAAGGCTTTCTCACATGACTATCTGAACTATCGAGTGGAAGATGATGCACTGATTGTGTCTGACTTGCGTTTGGGAATGTCGAACAACCTTTCCTTTGAATTTATCTTTGCGGAGAAGGGCAAAGATGGCGATTGGCAGTTGTTGGAATCAACACAACGCTACCCAAGTGAGCGTAGCTTGGATTTGTTAGGCCAACTTTGGGAAAGGCTGAAAGGCGACCAGAGTATTGATGCGAATTTGGAACGTGTGGAGTTAAGCGCGCGTTCCTAGTTTAGGTGTATAGCGATGCCCAACTCGCTCTTGAAGATGATGAGACGAGAGCGTGTTGTCGGAAACCTCTTTATCAAAATGAATACTGGCACCAAACTGAATAAAGAAAGCCGGACGTGATGTCCGGCTTTTTCGTATTTGCTTTAATCAACTATTGGTCGAACTCACTACGGGAATTCATACCCGTCGTGCGAGTTGGTTAGGTAGTAGAACGTCGCTTGAACATAGTCAGTTGGGTCACCTGAGTTGTTTTGGTTATACACGCCCGCTTTAAAGTACATGTATTGGCCGCCAACATCGTAGCCGCTGGTGGTCATATCGACCGCTTCAGTGACGTCTTCGTGGTCATCACGTTTAATAGTGACGATAAGTTGGTTGCCTTGCACTTCGATGCGGTAGAAGAATAACTCGTTCAGTGCGATGCCATCTTCAGGTTCTGAAGCGTTGGATGCTGAGCTACCAATAAGATTAATGAACTGCTCTGGATCTGATGACGCGTCTTCGTTAGGTTCATGCGCAAAGTAAAGCGAACCTTTGGTGTGGTCCGGTAACAAACGATAGTAGAGGCGGATTGGTTCATCGTTATTTGCGTGGATCTGGCCGACGATTACGCGGCCCACTTGGCTGGAATCACCCGTTGTCGTTACCGCGTTGACGGCCAATGTTGCTTCTAGAACGCCATCCACACCGCCAGAATTGTTTTGATCATCGCTTGGTGCGCTCGCAAATACCCAGTTGTTTTTGGTGATGCCTGTGGTTGAGATGCTGGTGTCGCCACGACGGAGCATTTCACGCATTTCTGAACGTGTGTATTTGGTATTTGCAGATGTGGTTGCGCCTTCGACGGGAGAGATGAACACCAAACCGCCGTTATCACCAGTGTAGAAGAACTCGCTGTTCTCAAAGCCGCTAGAGAGTTCGCCTTCTTTCACTTCTTGAGCATCGCCAGACGCGTTACCGTTATCATCAACTGGCAGGTCGAGTTTCCAATCTAATAAGTCGAAGTTGCCTGATGGTGGCAGGGCAGGGTCAAGATCGAAGACAGGTAATGAAGTGGTCGGCGGGTCAATGATTTCAGAAGATGTGAGTTTGAAGAGATCGACACGGCCTTCAGCGCCACCGTATTCACCAAAGACAGTGATTTCCGTTGCATCTCCTGAGTTGAACGTAATGGTGGTTTGCGCCCAATCTGAGTTTGAAGCGGTTTTGCTAAAAGTGTCGCTGCCAACATTCACACCGATGTTCGCATCTGCCAGCACGTAC
Organism: Vibrio sp. B1ASS3; assembly: GCF_905175355.1. Lineage (NCBI taxonomy): Bacteria > Pseudomonadati > Pseudomonadota > Gammaproteobacteria > Vibrionales > Vibrionaceae > Vibrio > Vibrio sp. B1ASS3. The sequence continues at coordinate 2,572,462 of NZ_HG992742.1, read as the reverse complement.
GCGCTCAGCGTGTATTCGGTATTGCTTGTGACCGGAACTGACTGCTCTAGACGTGCGCCACTGCCAGAGAATTTTGCTGACTTTGCACCGTCATAGGCAACACCGGAGACAGCGGTTGGATCTATCTCTGTCCATCCAGAAAAATCTTGTTCAAAACTTGGGTTAACGAGATTGACTTCGGCACTATGTGCGGCAAAGGAGCTCAGTAAAACGGCGCTGCCGACAATATTGACTAACTTGCTTTTCATGTTGTTCTCCACGGTTTTCAACGATGGCTTATCTTCTAATCCTGTAGAAGTAAGTTGTGCTTCATGTATTTTAATAACACAAATAAGGATTAATCCTTTCTCTGAAGAACAAAGATGAAGATGAAAAGCGAACTTCTGTATTTTGGTTGCGGCTAACTAGCGATCTTACGCAACTATTTGCAATGTAATTCTTTAGCATGCTGCTTTAGTTTGGAAGCGTGATGGCACTTTGTAGGTGTCAAAGCTTAGAAAAGTCTTTCAAGAATAGAGGGTTACAAGCTATACAATATGAATAATTGTGAGCGAAGATCGGTTTTATGAAGACGAAAAAAAGCCGAACATGACGTCCGGCTTTGAATTAGTTCCCGATTTTTACATTAATTTTTAGTGACTAGCTAAAGATTAAATTTGTGCGAATGCGCCTTCCCAAGTGTAAGTCACACCGTCGAACTCAACGCGATGTGCGGCGTTCTGCTTGTCTTCATCTAGATTGCAGATAGCGAAGTGGTAAGCGTTGCCTGTGGTAGTTTGCAGACGAATCACGGTACCCACTTCGTTGTTGCCAACGACGGTTACTGACTCTACTAGACCACGAGCGCCAACCGATGCTTCGATAGACTCGTTGAAGTAACCGTGTGTCTCTAATACAGAAGCAAACACGTGGTTCTGACCAGATTGACGTAGGATCAGTGCTGGTTCGCTCTTCAAGTTGAAGTCTGGATCATTTGCGCCAGTGCGAGTGAAGAACACTTTGCCGCCGTTTGTTGCGCTTGTGATTAGCGAGTAGTAGCTGTTGTCGTGCAACCAGCTTACAAGCGAGCTGCCTTGAACTTGGCCTGAACCCACATTCCATAGGTGTTGGTAACCGTTGTCTTCGCCCATTGGACGCAGCGTACTTTCTACATCGTATTCAAAGTCCGTACGGATGATTTGACCAGAGTAGTGCACTGGCAGGTCGTATTGGTGCTCTTGATCTGCTTCGATGCGGTAAGCATCAATCACAAGTGGTTTTTCGAATTCTGGCAATTCAGCAAGAATGATGCTGCGCTGCATGTCTACGCCGTTGTAGTAACCAGAAATACGACCGCTCATGCCTTGCAGTTTTTCGTCATCAGCTTTGAAGAAGTGCTTAGAACCGAACTTGGTTTCTGCTAGCGCTGTGTCGAAGTTGTTTTGTGTCTTTTGGTCAACCGTTACTGTGTTGTGCGCGACCGTCTGCTTACAGTAAGACTTGTTCTCTGGGATGTAACGACCGCCAAATTTAGGCTCAACGTTTACCCAGCGACCAAAGCCGTAATCGTGCAGCACTTCATGACCGCGGTTAAACACGCTCAGGTGCAGACCATCGTAGTGACCGTGGTCTAGCGCTGAGTGGTACTGGTGATCGCTGCCGTGTTGACCAAACCAGATAAGCGCCATTGTGTCGTCATCTTGTTCGTCACGGTGACGAAGAATGCTTACGCCGCCTTTTTCGCCTTCAGGGCCGTCAGTAACGAATAGGCTACCCCAGTTGAATGGTTTGATGTTGTCTGTTGCTGCAACCGCGTCAGACAATGTTTTCCCTGAGATATGAACCCAAACATCTTGCTGGTGGTCTGCCATGCCAAGTAGCGTTTCAGACTGCTCATAACGGTGGAAACATACTGACGTTGCCATGATTACGCCTTCATCGTTAATCGAAATCGTCTTCGATGAATCGTTCAATGCTGGCAAAGTACCATCTGGGAATGCCGTCTTAAATACTGCGTAAGACGTGGTCTTGATTACCGAGTCGTTGAACTCGTAAATACCAAGCTCAGGCTGACGACGTTCAATCGCTTCTGCAAATAGGTAGATTGGACGCAGCGAGAAACGGTGGTAGTAAGGACCTTCCATGTAGTAGCCGTCTGGCGAGAACAGTTGGTCCAACTGAGCTAGGAAGCCGCCGCTCACTTTGTCCAGTTTCAAGCCGTAAAGCGCTTTGTCTACTGCATCTTGATCGTTGATTGCGTAACCACAGATACCTACTGCTGCTACCGCCCACAGACCGTGGTTGTGTACGATGTCGAAGTCGTGACCGTAAGTGACTACGAACAGCTCAATCATTTGTTTGAACAGGTCGTTTTCAATCAGTGTTTTTTGCTCTTCTTCCAACGTGTGGTAAATGCAGCTGTACGCACAAGACGCGTATAGCATCCACATGTTCTCGTTCAGAGTTTGGTGGAAGATCTTACCCGGAGGGTTAGAGTCACGGCTGGTGTTGCTCTCTAGCGTCGGGTAAACCTTCGCATAAGCCGTTAGCATATCAACGATGTAATCGCGGTACTTCTGCTCACCAGTGATAAGGAATAGGCGACCCGCTAGATCAATGTGGATGTAGTTTTGCTTGTGACGGTTATGCTCGTAACCGCCGCCTTCGCCGTGACCTGGAACTTCAATACCTACCTCTGCCATGTAAGCGTCAGTTTGTTTGATGTCACGTGCTAGTGCATTTCCTAATAGGCTATCCGTGCCAAGTGCTTTGCTTAGTTCTGCCGCTTCTTCAAAGTTCATTAATAGCGGTTGGTAAGACTGGGTTTGGTAGCTCATTATTATTTCTCCTGCCCGAATGCGTTCACTTCTAGAGAGTAGAAGCCATTCCAGCTGTAGGTTTTACCGTTCAATTCTACTTGGTGTGGGGTTTGGTCGTCAGCGCCTAGCACATTGCTGATCATCACAGTAACCAGTGATTTTTCAGTCGTGATTTCTACGATGCTGCCAACGGCGTTGTAACCCACGACGCGGATATCTTTCACCTGACCACGTGCATTCACCGATTGCTCAAACTCTTCGTTGAAGTAGCCGTGTGTTTCTAGCACAGAAGCAAATAGTGTCGATTCGCCCTTGCTGCGTAGAATGAATGCCGGTTCGCTACGTAGGTTAAAGCTTGGGTCATTGGCGCCAGTGCGAGTGAAGATCACTTCATTATCGCCGTTCTGTTTCGCGCTGCTGCTGGTGCCTAACCAAGTGTAGTAGGTGTTGTTTTGCAGCCAGCTAACCAGCGCCGTATCTTGCACTGTGCCGCTTGCTACTTTCCAAAGGTGTTGGTAACCGAAGTCATCGCCAAGCGTGTTCAGTTCACCAAAGCTTTGGTAATCAAAGTTAGTGCGTACGATTTGACCATCGTATTGATGAGAGTAGTCGTACTGATGCTCGCCTTCACCTTCGATGCGGTAAAGGTCTAACAATAGCGGTGCTTCAAGCTCATCTAGGTTAAGCATGAACACACTGCGTTGCATGTCTGTATTCGGGTAATGGTCGTTCGCAAACGCACTCATACCGTTGATCTCAGTGCCTTCTACTTTGAAGAAATGAGGCAAACCATGCACCGAATCAGCGCGGTCTACATCGAAACCATTCTGACATTGCTCATCAATCGTTACCGCGTTGTGCGCGATAGTTTGACGTGCGTACGATTTGTTTTCGTCTAGGTAACGACCGCCGAATTTAGGCTCTACGTTTACCCAGCGACAGAAGCCGTATTCACGCAGTACTTCTTGACCACGGTTGAAGAAGGTAATGCCAAGCGTATCGAAGTTACCATGTCCCATACCGTGTTGACCGTAGTTCATCACAAGCTGTGACACATCACCGGTTTTATCCTGCATACGGATAAAGCCTTGTGCTCCGTTGTTACCAGTTGGACCTTCGTTGAGCTCCACACTTGGCCAGAAAGGCATGCCGATTTCACGGTCTGCGATGGCTTTATCGTAAGCTTGAGAAAGCTCAAGACCACATGGGTGCATCCAAACGGCGTTTTGAATCTTCGCCATGCCTAGGATGTTGTCATCCATACCGTAGTGTTTGCTGTAAACGCTCACTGCAACTTGAACGCCCATGTCGGTAATGCTCATGGTACGAGATGCATCGTTTAGGGCAGGGAACTCACCATTCGGGTAAGCCGTTGCCAGCATCGCTTGTACTGTGTTGCCAATCACTTTGTCTTTGTAGTTGTAGATGTCTACTTCAGGCATGTGACGGTGTACTACTTCTGCAAATACACAAGTTGGACTAATCGCATAACGATGGTAGTACGGACCTTCCATGTAGTAACCAGAAGGGGCGAACAGTTGCGAGATTTGCGCTAGGAAGCCACCGGTATCATCTCGGTCTTGACCGTACACCGACATCTCTAGATATTCAGGTTTACCAATAGCTAGACCACAAATACCAACAGCCGCAACTGCCCAGATACCGTGGTTGTGAATACGGTCGAAATCGTGCGCGTATTTCACGGTGAACATGTCTAGCATTGGTTCGAAAATGCGCTCAACAACGGCTGTGCGCTCTTCTTCTGTCATCACTGATGCCACGCAAGAGTAAGCAAGGCTAGTAAACATTAACCAACAGTGTTCATTAAGGATCTGGTGGAAAAGACGACCTGTTGGGTTAGTGTTTTTCTGTACGTGGAAATCAAAAGTTAGGTACTTCTCTGCATAGATAGCGAGAAGATCTTTAACGAATTGCGCGTACTTTTCTTCTTGAGTGATCAAGAACAAACGACCCGCTAAGTTCATGTAGGTATAGTTTTGTTTGTGGCGGTTGTGCTCGTAGCCACCCGCTTCGCCGTGACCTGGTACGTCTAGAGGCAGACGCATAAAGGCTTCAAGTTCCTTGCGATTCGCTTCAATGGATTTGCCCATTAAGCTCGGCTTTCCGACTTCCTTTCTTAGTAGTTCGACTTCTGCTTCAGTCAACAAAATCGGTTGTGTAGTCATTTCTTTACCACCCTCAGATGAAGTGTGTTGTTTTCTTAAACTTTCTATAAAGTAATACAATATTAAGTTTGGGTGTAGTTTTTGTGGCAAAAAGGGAGAGTGAAATCACGCGAATTTAGCTAACTTATTGATTTATATTGTTGTGGCAATCCTTGTTGTGGCTGATGTTTCGGCGTTATCAATCGTTAAGTGGAATGCTTTAACGAGCACCGTTTGATGAACATCACATATTTTTAGATATATTGTATGACAATTAAAATAGATCGGATATGCTCGTTACCAATTCGACAGTAGACCCTTTCGCTGCGCGTTTCACTTTTATCAATACGACGCTTTTTTAAGAGAACCTTTTAATAAAAGCATGGTTAAGAATGAAGTGCCGTAGGGTTCGCTTTAATAGAGACTTTTTAGGAGTATGACGATGAATTCTTTCTTTGTATTAGATGAGAACCCGTGGGAAGAGCTAGGCGGCGGTATCAAGCGTAAAATTGTTGCTTACACAGATGACCTAATGGCGGTTCACCTATGTTTTGATAAAGGCGCGATTGGCGCTCCGCATACTCACGAAATCCATGATCAAATCGGTTACGTAGTACGTGGCAGCTTTGAAGCAGAAATCGAAGGCGAGAAGAAAGTACTGAAAGAAGGTGACGCATACTTTGCTCGTAAGCACATGATGCACGGTGCGGTTGCACTAGAGCAAGACAGCATTCTTCTAGACATCTTCAATCCAGCTCGTGAAGACTTCTTAAAATAATCTATAGCGCAACCTCAGTTGCTAAGGTGACAACATGAAATCATTAAACATCGCGGTCATTGGCGAATGTATGGTTGAGCTACAGAAAAAGGAAGGTCAGCTAAAGCAGTCATTCGGTGGTGATACGTTGAATACCGCACTGTATTTATCTCGTTTGACCAAAGCTCACGATATTAAAACCAGCTATGTAACGGCTCTGGGTAACGATCCTTTTAGCCAAGAAATGCTATCAGCATGGCAAGAAGAGGGCATCGATACTAGTCTGGTTCTTTCCGTTAAAGAAAAGCAACCAGGTATCTACTACATCGAAACCGATGAAACTGGCGAGCGTTACTTCCACTACTGGCGTAACGAGGCGGCCGCTAAATTCCTATTCGAACAAAACGAGTCTCCGCTATTAGTCGACAAACTTTACTCGTACGATGCGGTTTACTTGAGCGGTATTACATTAGCGATCCTTACTGAAGAAGGTAAGACGCAACTGTTTGGCTTCCTTGAGCACTTCAAGGCACAAGGTGGTAAGGTTATTTTCGATAACAACTACCGTCCTAAATTGTGGGAAAGCCGCGAGAATGCCATGTCTTGGTACCTGAAGATCCTTAAGCACACAGATATCGCACTGCTCACATTTGAAGATGAGCAAATGCTTTACGGTGACGAGCATCTAGAACAGTGCATCGAGAGAACTTCTGCACTGGGCGTGGATGAAATCATCATCAAACGTGGTAGCAAAGATTGTTTGGTTGTGGCGAATGGCGAAGCGCAATACGTGGCGCCAAACAAAGTCGACAACGTGATTGATACAACAGCGGCTGGTGATTCTTTCAGTGCAGGCTTCTTGGCGAAGCGTTTGACTGGCGGCAATGCTGCGGAATCGGCTTACTCTGGTCACTGTATGGCTGGCGCGGTAATTCAACATAAAGGTGCCATCATTCCACGTGAAGTGATGCCAGATCTTCCTTTGTAATTCTTTTGCGGAGCGTTGAGTAATCTGCGCTCCGCAGTGATTTATTGAACTCAAGTTAACGACGACGAGTACACTCTTATGACGACATTAAACGAACAACTAGCAAACCTAAAAGTAATTCCTGTTATTGCCATCAACAAAGCAGAAGATGCGATTCCACTAGGCCGCACTTTGGTTGAAAACGGTATGCCTTGCGCAGAAATCACGTTCCGCACAGAGTGTGCTGCAGAAGCGATTCGTGCTATGCGCGCTGAGTTCCCAGAAATGCTGATCGGTGCAGGTACGATCCTAACTAACGAACAAGTTGACCAAGCGATCGAAGCTGGTGTGGACTTTATCGTAAGCCCTGGTTTTAATCCTCGCACGGTTCAATACTGCCTAGACAAAGGTGTGGCTATCGTACCTGGCGTAAACAACCCAAGCCTTGTTGAGCAAGCGATGGAAATGGGTCTGCGCACACTTAAATTCTTCCCTGCTGAGCCATCTGGCGGTGTTGGTATGCTTAAAGCACTAACGGCGGTTTACCCAGTGAAATTCATGCCAACAGGTGGCGTGAGCCTAGGTAACGTAGACGAGTACTTGTCTATCCCTTCAGTACTGGCATGTGGCGGTACTTGGATGGTTCCAACAAAACTTATCGATGAAGGTAAGTGGGATGAACTAGGTACACTGGTTCGCGACGCAGTAGCTCACGTAGCATAAGTGTCGTAACACCCCGATAAAACTAGCGAATAGAATATAAAGCGAGCCTCAGGGTTCGCTTTTTTGTGTTTGAAAGAGGCGAGATTGGAGAATCGAGATGCGAGAAAAACAAACGAGAGATTAGAATCGAGAAGCGAGATTTGAAAAGTAGAAATGGAAAGCGTTGAATTTTTCTCGCGTCATCCACGAGAGCGACGAAGGAGCGAGTCGGGGATCTCGCTTTTCATTCATCTACTCCCCACTTGATAGCTCAATCCTTTTGAAACATCTCATTACGTTTCCCTCAAAGAAATACCGCGCATTTTTGATCTTCCGACAAAGCGTGAAGAAGAAAAATATTCCATACTTTAATGAATTTGCAATAGATTATTTGTATTACAATATAATTGTTTGTTGAGTGGCAGAGATTCTGACTTAGAATGCCAATAGCCCAATAAAACAAAGGATTTCTCGCCAATTTTTCAATGAAATAACTTATGTTCCAGATCACAATTAAAGCTTATTGTAGTACAAATAAAATAATGAACAGAGTAGTCTAGGCGTTAGAAAATGATCAAACTTGAAAGGCTGAAAAAATGACTATTGATACTCTTGTTGTTCTTGCCTACTTCTTCTTCTTAGTTGCAATTGGTTGGATGTTCCGTAAGTTCACTACCTCAACCAGTGACTACTTCCGAGGGGGCGGTAAGATGTTATGGTGGATGGTAGGTGCTACCGCCTTCATGACGCAATTTTCAGCATGGACGTTTACAGGTGCCGCAGGACGCGCGTTCAACGACGGTTTCGTTGTTGTAATCCTATTCTTAGCCAACGCATTTGGCTACTTCATGAACTATCTCTACTTTGCTCCAAAGTTCCGTCAGCTACGTGTAGTGACGGCGATTGAAGCAATTCGTCAACGTTTTGGTAAGACTTCAGAGCAGTTCTTCACTTGGGCTGGTATGCCAGACAGCTTGATCTCAGCCGGTATTTGGTTGAATGGTCTTGCGATTTTCGTGGCAGCGGTCTTCAACATTCCTATGGAAGCGACCATCATCGTTACGGGTTTAGTGCTAATGCTAATGGCGGTAACGGGCGGCTCTTGGGCGGTTGTTGCATCTGACTTTATGCAGATGTTGGTTATCATGGCGGTGACGATCACTTGTGCGGTGGCGGCATACTTCCACGGTGGCGGTATTGGCAACATAGTGTCTAACTTCCACGGCGACTTCATGCTGGGTAACAACCTGAACTACGTCAGTATCTTTATCCTTTGGGTAGTGTTCATCTTTGTTAAACAGTTCGGTGTTATGAACAACAGCATCAACGCTTACCGCTACCTATGTGCAAAAGACAGTGAAAACGCACGTAAAGCAGCAGGCCTTGCATGTGTGCTGATGATTGTTGGTCCTATCATTTGGTTCCTACCACCTTGGTACGTTGCGGCATTTATGCCTGATTTCGCAGAGCAATACGGCTCAGTAGGTGGTGATGCAGCTTACCTAGCATTCGTACAAAACGTAATGCCAGCAGGTATGGTAGGTCTTCTGATGTCAGCAATGTTTGCGGCGACCATGTCTTCAATGGACTCTGGTCTTAACCGTAACGCGGGTATCTTCGTGATGAACTTCTATAGCCCGATTGTACGTCCACAAGCGTCGCAAAAAGAGCTGGTTATCGTGAGTAAAGCAACGACTATCGTGATGGGTTTCATCATCATTGGTATCGGTCTATTCATTAACTCACTACGTCACTTGAGCCTGTTCGATATCGTACTGAACGTGGGCGCATTGATTGGCTTCCCAATGCTGATTCCTGTACTACTTGGTATGTGGATTCGTAAGACGCCGGACTGGGCTGGTTGGGCAACACTGGTTGTAGGTGGCTTTGTTTCTTACATCTTCGGTATCTCACTACAAGCAGAAGACGTAGAGCGCCTATTCGGTCTAGAGCAAGCGTTTACAGGACGTGAGTGGGCAGACCTGAAAGTTGGCTTGAGCCTAGCGGCACACGTTGTCTTCACTGGTGGCTTCTTCCTACTGACAACGCGCTTCTACAAAGGCCTATCGCCTGAGCGTGAGAAAGAAGTGGACCAATTGTTCGAGAACTGGAACACGCCACTTGTGGCTGACAGCGAAGAGCAGCAGAACCTAGATACAAAACAGCGCGGCATGCTTGGTAAGCTTATCAGTGTTGCGGGCTTCGGTATCCTAGCGATGGCTCTGATTCCAAACGAACCATCAGGTCGACTACTGTTTATCTTGTGTGGTGCGATTGTTCTCTCGGTGGGTGTTCTATTGGTGAACGCAGCACGAGGGCCTAAAAGCCCAAAGTTAGCTAACGCGAAAAGCTAACCACAATTAATGACTCTCTATGAAAAATCCCACAGTATCGCTACTGTGGGATTTTTTTATTTTCGACTTTAAGAATCAAAAGAAACCGAGTGATTAGATTGTCTTGCTTCTTGCTTGAGGCAATTCGATTTAAGCAGGAATACCACTGTGGAATTTGAAGTCTTCGTCTGGCGTTGAAATCAGTTCAGCTTCGATGCGTCCAAACTCTGCAACGCGCTCGCTAATGTCTTTACCTGCGATTTGTTCTGCAAGGACAAGGTAGTCTTGGTAATGACGAGCCTCTGAGCGAAGTAGAGAAACATAGAATTTCGCGATGTCTTCGTCCATGTGCGGAGCCAGTTTCGCAAAACGTTCACATGAGCGAGCTTCGATGTAGGCACCGATGATGAGCTTATCAATCAAGGTTTCTGGCTCATGTGTTTTCATGTTTGAAATCAGCGTTTTTGCATAGCGGCTTGCAGGAATGTTTTTGTATTCCACGCCACGGCTTTCCATGATTTCTAGCACTTGGTAGAAGTGGTGTAACTCTTCTTTGATCAGCAGAACCATCTTGTCGATCAGATCTTGGCTGTACGGCGAATCTGATTTAGCAATGATGGCTTTTGAAATGTTGCTTTTGCCTTTAAGCGTCTCTAGTGAGCCTGTCTTACGATAGGCAAAGTCCTCGTATGGTTTGAACCAATCGAGTAGGGCATGTGAGCTTGCTTGGTCTACTGCGTATTTACGGATCAGGAACATTGCCGACTGACCCGCTTTGAGTTCGCACAGTAGGTGGTCTAATAAAATGGTTGGAAGGTTTTCAGGCTTCTTTGCTTCCTCAACCCATTCATCTGGGGTGCTGCATTGCAAGAATTGGTTAATTGGAGCAAGAAGGTCCTGATAGGCGTCGAGATTAATCATTTTAATTTTTAGTACTTTACATTCAATTTTGGTTTATCCGGCCAATGTCTATTCAATCAAGAAGACACAAAAAAGGCTGCAAACGCAGCCTTTAATCGGATAGGGCGGAAAGCTTAAGCGGAGTTTACCACTTTTTCTTCTCGCCGAAGAGCGCATCCATGTCACTGTCGCGTTCTTTGTCGGCAATTTGCTGCATTTCTGCTTCATTCTTGTCTTGGCGTTTCTTATCCAAGTCACCAAGCATTTCTTCGAGCTTTTGTTTTGCTTGAATAGAGTAAGCGTCGTTTTTGGTGCTTAACGCATCAATGCCTTTACGAAGCAGTTGCAGAGCGGTTCCCGGTTGACCGCGAGCAATAGAGTCATTCGCACGCTTAATCACGTTCTCGATGTTGATGCGAATTTGCATCGTTTCAAGACGCGCGTTTTCAGTTACGTAAGTTTGCGTATCTAAACGGCCTTTGTTGTGCTCGTTACGAACCGCATCACGAAGACGTTTCACGAGCTTTAACATTACGATGGCTTGTTTATCGCTGCTTGGCATTTTGAATGTGGTGCTTTCACCGTTTGCGCTGCTCTCATTCAATTGAGCAATTTGCTGCTTCATGTTTTCGATGCGCTGCACGAGCTGCTTGTTCTTTGGATCAAGGTCGCGCATGCTTTCAAGTGCATCAAGAATACGATTATTAAGACACAGCAGTAAGTCCTTGCTGAAAGGAATATGATGAGCGTGTCCAATCAGCTCTTCTGTACCGTCAATCAGTGCCACGTAGCGAGCAGACTCTTGCCTTTTCGCTGTCTCTACTTTGACCTTGTACTGCAACATGATGTTATAGCCAAGGATCAGTACCAGTAGGATGACTACCAAAGCGATTATTAAACCAGTATTCATATCTTTGCTTCTACTACTTGTTACTTTTCTGTATCCAGCGTTCAAGAATACATGAATCTTATCTTTCTCGGCACCCTATTTATTTGATTATTTTGCTCCAAACACGTTTTCCTGTGGATTTAAGCACAGAATGCGGTGAGCCGTTTAAAAAAGCGAATTTTGAAGGTTCAGCTCCATGCATATTTAGAGAAGTTGAGTAATTCGCTATGAGCTTGAGCTATAAGTTAGAAATTACTGTTCATTTAGTTGCTAACACGTTATAACTAATCATTATATCTACTCGGGCGAGTAGACTAGATAAGTATGACGTTATTATCTCAATCAATGAGTAAGGGATTACGATGAAGCTGCAACAACTGAAGTATATTGTTGAGGTTGTGAACCATAATCTGAATGTGTCTGCGACAGCAGAAAGCCTATACACTTCTCAGCCGGGCATCAGTAAACAAGTCCGTCTATTGGAAGATGAGTTGGGTATTCAGATCTTCGAACGAAGTGGTAAACACTTAACGCAGGTGACACCCGCCGGTGAAGAGATCGTGCGAATTTCTCAAGAGATTCTAGCGCGTGTTGAAAGCATCAAAGCCGTAGCAGGGGAGCATACTCACCCTGAAATGGGCACACTGAACATTTCTACCACTCATACCCAAGCACGTTACGCACTTCCTGACGTGATCAAAGGCTTTACGGCTCGTTACCCGAAAGTATCGCTACACATGCACCAAGGTACGCCTTCGCAGATGTCTGAAGCGATTGCCAAAGGTACGGCAAACTTCGCGATTGCGACCGAAGCACTTCATTTATATCAAGATGCCATCATGCTGCCTTGTTACCACTGGAATCGTTCTATCGTGGTACCAAAAGACCACCCATTAGCGAAGAAAGACCGCGTAACTATCCACGATTTGGCGGCTTACCCGCTAGTGACTTATGTATTCGGCTTTACAGGCCGTTCTGAGTTGGATACCGCATTTAACCGTGAAGGCTTAACACCGCGCGTTGTGTTTACTGCAACGGATGCCGACGTGATTAAAACTTACGTTCGTATGGGCATTGGTGTTGGTGTGATTGCGAGCATGGCAGTTGATGAAGACCAAGACAGCGATTTAGTCGCGATTGATGCAAGCCACTTGTTTGGCGCGAGCACAACGAGCATTGGCTTCCGTCGTGGTACCTTCCTTCGCTCTTACATGTTCGACTTTATGGAGCGTTTTGCACCGCATTTAACTCGTCCGGTTGTAGAGCAAGCGATCTCGCTTAAATCAAACACCGAAATTGAAGAGATGTTTAAAGACATCGAGCTTCCGGTCAGATAACACTTCATTGATGTTTCGATTCCCTCTACAATGCGCTCGTTGTAGGGGGAGCTATGAAAACGCAATTTCAATTTATTAATGACTGCTTAATCGAAAACCAATCTTTGTGGCGATTCGAGCCTTTTAAAAGCAGCATTCACGCATCATTACCTTGGCAAGAGCAACATCCTCAGTTGTGCCAGTGGTTAGCGTCTCTTTCTCCCTCTCAAATTGAAGAATACAAAGCGGAACCGGAACTTGCCTTAAAAGCACTTAGTCCGTTTTTGCCTGAACTTGAACAACTCGCAGATCTGACTCATTTAGAGCTTTTAGCGTTAAACGGCTTGGAGCTCGCTCGTGGTTTAGATAACGGCATTCCCGGTCGTAAGTTAGAGCAAATTAGCTCGATGGGTGAAGCGGCGATTCAGCTTCATCATGGTGACGAATGGTTAGAGTGGTGCTCAGGCAAAGGTTATTTGGGACGAATTCTGACCACACAGACAGAGCAGCCTGTCACCAGTTTTGAATACCAACAAGCACTGTGCGATTCGGGGCAACAAGCAGCCAATGAACATCATTGGAAGATGACGTTTATTCAAGGCGATGCGTTTGATAGCAAGGCGAAAGCCGTGTTTAAGCCATCTCAACACGCAGTTGCACTTCATGCCTGTGGTGACCTTCATGTTCGCTTGATGCAGTACGGCAGTGAAAACGGTATTGCTGCGATGACAATCTCGCCTTGTTGTTACCACTTGATTCAGTCTGAGCAATATCAGCCGATGTCGGTGCAGGGCAGGGCTTCTTCTCTCTCATTGTCTAAGCAAGAACTGCGTATTCCGCTGCAGCAAACCGTTACTGGTGGTGAACGTGTTCGACGCCACCGTCAGCAGGAAATGGTATTCCGTCTTGGTTTTGATTTGATCACGCGACAAGTTTTGGGGATGGTCGAGTATGTACCTGTGCCGAGTATCCGTAAGTCGCAATTAAGTGATGGTTTTGAATCGTTATGTCGCTGGGCAGCGGAACAGAAGGGCATCGATCTTCCACAAGAAATCGACTTCGACCATTTTGAAAAGTTAAGCGAACAACGCTTTTGGCAAATGGAGCGTTTGAGTCTGGTTCAATTAGTATTTCAACGACCGTTGGAAATTTGGCTTGCTTTAGACAAAGCACTTTATCTTGAAGAACGTGGTTATCGTGTTAGATTGGCAGAGTTTTGCGCTAAATCAGTCACACCTCGAAACATTTTAATTTGCGCTTATAAGATTTAGATCTGTTTTATAATTAAATGCTCTATGCAAAAAAGCCCACTTTAGAGTGGGCTTTTGTAAACAAAACGTGACAATTTATGCGTTATTTTGTCATTAGTTGAACATTGCGATTGCTTGCGCTGGTTCAACGTATTCTAGGTCAAAGCTCTCAGCAACTTCTTTGCAAGTCACTTTGCCGTGGATAACGTTTAGACCTTCAAGGAAGCCATTGTCTTCTAGAAGTGCTTCACGGTAGCCTTTGTTTGCAAGCTTCACGATGTATGGAAGCGTTGCGTTGTTCAGTGCAAATGTTGAAGTACGAGCAACAGCGCCAGGCATGTTTGCAACACAGTAGTGAACCACTTCGTCAACGATGTATGTTGGCTCTGCGTGCGTTGTCGCGTGAGAAGTTTCGAAACAACCACCTTGGTCGATAGCTACGTCAACCACCGCCGCGCCTGGCTTCATCTTAGCGATGTGCTCTTTAGTTACCAATTTAGGTGCTGCAGCACCAGGGATAAGAACCGCACCGATCACTAGGTCTGCTTCTAGAACATGCTTCTCGATAGCGTCTTCAGTAGAATAAACCACTTTAGCGCGACCTTGGAATTCTTCGTCTAGTTTGCGCAGTGTATCTACGTTACGGTCAAGGATTGTTACGTCTGCACGAAGACCTACAGCCATACGAGCTGCGTTCGCACCAACGACACCACCGCCGACTACAACAACTTTCGCTGGCTCAACACCAGGTACGCCACCTAGTAGTAGACCACGACCGCCGTGTGATTTTTCCAACGTTTGCGCACCTGCTTGAATAGACATCCGACCTGCCACTTCTGACATTGGTGCTAACAGTGGCAAACGACCCATATTATCTGTTACAGTCTCATACGCTATACAGACAGCTTTGCTCTTGATTAGCTCTTCAGTTTGTGGAAAATCTGGTGCTAGGTGTAAATAAGTAAATAAAATCTGCCCTTCGCGGAGCATTGCTCTCTCGACAGCTTGGGGTTCTTTTACTTTTACAATCATATCTGCTTTCGCAAAAACGTCTGTAGCAGTAGGAAGAATGGATGCGCCTACAGCGATGTAATCATCGTCTGAAAAACCAATGCCGGCACCTGCATTGGTCTCAACCAAAACTTGGTGACCATGTGAGATAAGTTCTCTCACGCTAGCTGGGATCATACCCACACGGTATTCGTGGTTTTTGATTTCCTTAGGTACGCCAATGATCATCCTGTGTCCTCTTTCTAAAATGGTTGTATTAACTGTTTGTAGGGTGTTATTGTCGAATTAATATCTAGTATAGATGTTGATTTGTAATATTTGGCACCAAATATTAAAAAGTTGTAGTATATTTTTTTGCAAGGAAGTAATAAGGTGGAATAAAAAATGGCAGACAACTATAAGAAGCCGTCCAAGGAACTAGACCGTATCGACCGCAACATTCTTAATGAACTGCAGAAAGACGGTCGTATTTCGAACGTTGAACTTTCAAAACGTGTAGGACTTTCTCCAACGCCGTGTTTGGAGCGTGTGCGTCGCTTAGAGCGTCAAGGTTATATCACTGGGTACACTGCGTTATTAAACCCGCAGTTCCTAGATGCATCACTGTTGGTATTCGTAGAAATTACCCTTAACCGTGGTGCGCCTGATGTATTCGAACAGTTCAACGCGGCTGTTCAAAAACTAGACGATATCCAAGAGTGTCATCTAGTATCAGGTGATTTCGACTATCTTCTAAAGACTCGTGTATCAGACATGGGTGCTTACCGTCGACTACTAGGCGATACGTTACTGCGTCTTCCAGGCGTGAACGACACTCGTACCTACGTAGTTATGGAAGAAGTGAAGCAAACTAACCAGCTTGTGATTAAAACTCGTTAAATTCTTGCAAAGAAAGCGGTAAATGCTTCCGCTTTCTCGATAGAGTAATTGGGTTTTTCTCTTTGATATGGTTAAATCAATTTACCGAGCGGCTTTGTGCCGCTCGGAATGTTTTGCTTATTCCTAATTCATTTCCATATTCAAGTTGATTTATGTTCAAAGAGAACGCAAAGAAAGTCGAAACCATCATCAAAACCAGTGAAGAGCCTCAGTCTTCACGATTAAATGGCTTCCAACGCTTAAAAGAGTGCTGCTTTATCGTTGGCGTTCTTAGCTCGATATTGCTAGCCGTTGCATTATTTACCTTTAGCCCAGCCGATCCGTCTTGGTCCCAAACTGCTTGGGGCGGTGAGATCGATAACGCTGGTGGCCTGTTCGGCGCTTGGTTAGCCGACACACTATTCTTTACCTTTGGTTCCCTCGCGTATCCATTACCCTTCCTGTTAACTGCAGGTGCATGGGTGATTTGTCGCAAGCGTTCTGAAGACGACCCTATCGACCTTATGTTGTGGGGCACTCGTCTACTTGGTTTAGTTATCCTTATTCTTACCAGTTGTGGTCTTGCTGATATCAACTTTGACGACATTTGGTATTTCTCGTCTGGTGGCGTTGTTGGTGACGTACTGACGAGCTTGTCTCTGCCTACATTAAATGTGCTGGGCACAACGCTTGTACTTCTTTTCCTATGGGGTGCAGGCTTCACACTATTTACTGGTATTTCTTGGCTTAACATTGTTGAGTGGTTGGGTGATCGTGCACTTGGCGTTGTCGCAGCGTTAACAAATAAAGCACGTGGTACCGAGCATGAAACTCTAGAGCCACAATTAGACGAGTTTGCTGAAGATCGTGTAATGAGCAAACGTGGTTCAGATGACATGGAAGACGAGCCTATGCCTCATCTTACTGCTTATGATGTCGAAGAGCCGAAACAAGAAACACCAACACACGAATACCCAATCTACATGCCACAATCGGCGGTAGAACAATCGACTGTAGATAAACCGAGACAGCAGCAAGTAGCGCAAGCTAACCTTCAGCCTGCGCCGCAACCTGCGGTTGTAAATGCCGCGCCTGTGCAGCCTCAAATGCAGTCTCAGGTTCAAGAGCAAACTCAAACTGTTGAGCCAGTGCGTGCGGTAAGCACAGATAATGTGGACCCATTCGTTGAACGCACTAAACAACTGAACGTAACGATTGAAGAGCTAGAAGCGGCGGCACAACAAGCTGACGATTGGGCAGATGAAGAGCCACAGGTTCAAGAAGCGCAAGTTGCTCCTGTTCAAACTCAGCCTGAAGTTCCACAGTCTGTTTCTCAGGAATTTGCTCCACAGCAAGCCGAGCATCAACAAGCGCCACAAGAGCCGTTTGTGACACCTGAACCAACCGTCTCTGAACCGTTCGATAACGCACCAAGCTACGATGAGTATGCTCAGTTTGAAGCAGAGCAGGCTCAACAAGCCCAAGTTGCACAAGAACCAGCGCCTGTTCACGCGCCAATCGAACAGCCAACCACAGAGCAACCTTCACACGAAGAACCTGTGATTAGTTCTTCTGCATTGGATAACATTGCTGAAGAAACAGAGCCAAGCCAACACATCGAACCGACAATTTCGAACTTCGATGTATTGGATGACGAAGATGATTACCCGGCGCAGCAGCCAGTTCAACAAGCTCAACCGGCTTATGCTGAGCCGCAGCAACAAGCTATTCAGCCACAAGAACCAGTTCAGCAATCGCCTGTTCAAGAGCAACCTGTTCATCAGCCTGTTGCAGTTCAACCTCAACCGGTAACGCCTGCACCTTCTCCTACCTTTGAATCTGCACCTCAAGAAGCCGAGGTAGAAGAGGTTCAAGATGGCGATCAAGATGTGGCAGCATTCCAAAACTTGGTATCGAATGCTCAAGCGAAAGTGGCTGCACAGCAGAACCCATTCTTAGTACAGCAAGAGCAAAACTTGCCAGTACCAGAAGAGCCATTGCCAACACTAGAATTGCTTTACCACCCAGAGAAGCGCGATAACTTTATCGACCGTGATGCTCTGGAAGAGGTGGCTCGTTTAGTTGAAACCAAACTTGCGGATTACAAGATCAAAGCAGACGTAGTTGGTATTTACCCAGGCCCTGTTATCACTCGATTTGAGCTTGATTTGGCGCCGGGCGTGAAAGTAAGCCGCATTTCTGGCTTGTCTATGGACTTGGCACGTGCGTTGTCTGCAATGGCGGTACGTGTTGTAGAAGTGATTCCGGGCAAACCTTATGTGGGTCTAGAGTTGCCCAACATGAGCCGCCAGACGGTATTCTTATCTGATGTAATCAGTAGCCCTCAGTTTGAACAAGCAACGTCACCAACGACCGTTGTTCTTGGTCAAGATATCGCGGGTGAAGCGGTGATTGCAGATATCGCGAAAATGCCTCACGTGCTGGTAGCAGGTACAACCGGTTCTGGTAAGTCAGTAGGTGTGAACGTGATGATCTTGAGTATGCTTTACAAAGCATCGCCAGAAGATCTGCGTTTCATCATGATCGACCCGAAAATGTTGGAGCTTTCAATCTATGAAGGCATTCCTCATCTACTTTCTGAAGTAGTAACAGACATGAAAGACGCGTCTAATGCACTGCGTTGGTGTGTGGGCGAGATGGAACGTCGTTACAAACTGATGTCTGCATTGGGCGTACGTAACGTGAAAGGCTTTAACGAGAAGTTGAAGATGGCAGCAGATGCTGGTCACCCAATTCACGACCCATTCTGGCAAGAAGGCGACAGCATGGACACTGAACCGCCGTTGCTAGAGAAACTGCCTTACATTGTTGTGGTTGTCGATGAATTTGCCGACCTAATGATGGTGGTAGGTAAGAAAGTTGAAGAACTGATTGCTCGCTTGGCGCAAAAAGCGCGTGCGGCAGGTATTCACTTGATCCTTGCGACACAGCGTCCATCGGTTGACGTTATTACCGGTCTAATTAAAGCGAACATCCCAACACGTGTGGCGTTCACCGTATCAACGAAGACCGACTCACGTACTATCCTTGACCAAGGCGGTGCAGAATCGCTATTGGGTATGGGTGATATGCTTTACTTACCACCAGGCTCAAGCCATACGACCCGTGTTCACGGTGCGTTTGCATCGGATGATGATGTTCACGCGGTTGTGAACAACTGGAAAGCACGTGGTAAGCCAAACTACATCGATGAGATCATCAGCGGTGATCAAGGTCCAGAAAGTCTGCTTCCGGGTGAACAGATGGAATCGGATGAAGAAGTGGATCCACTGTTCGATCAAGTCGTAGAGCACGTAGTGCAATCGCGTCGTGGTTCGGTTTCTGGTGTACAGCGTCGATTCAAGATTGGCTATAACCGAGCGGCTCGTATTGTAGAGCAGCTTGAAGCGCAAGGCATCGTAAGTGCTCCGGGCCATAATGGTAACCGTGAAGTACTGGCTCCTGCGCCACCAAAAGATTAATGAACTTGTGTTACTCACCTCAGTCCAACTGAGGTGAGTGGTTCTAACAATAGGTATCTGAATGAAAAAACTATTTTCAGCGAAACTTTTCTCTGCGCTTGTTTTAAGCTTTTCTCTCTTCTCTACTGCACACGCCGCGTCTCCCAAAGATGAACTAAACAAACGCCTTTCTATGAATGATGGCTTCAGTGCGGATTTCTCTCAGCAAGTTATCAGCCCTGAAGGCGAAACGGTGATGGAAGGAGAAGGCACGGTTGAAATCGCTCGTCCAAGCCTGTTCCGTTGGAGCACAACATTCCCAGATGAAAACCTACTGGTTTCTGACGGTAAGACATTGTGGTACTACAGCCCATTCATCGAGCAAGTAAGTATCTATTGGCAAGAGCAAGCAACAGAGCAAACGCCATTTGTTTTGCTAACGCGTAATCGCGCAAGTGATTGGGATAACTACAAGATTTCTCAAAAAGGTGATGAGTTCATCCTCATTCCTACTGCAGTAGACTCCACACAAGGTCAATTCCAGATTAATATTGATGCTAAAGGTGTGGTGAAAGGCTTCAATGTGGTTGAACAAGACGGTCAGAAAGGTTTGTTCACCTTTAATAACGTGAAGCTGGGTAAACCAAAAGCAGACAGATTCACATTCACAATTCCAAAAGGTGTGGAAGTGGATGACCAAAGGAATTAATTGGTAGTGAGCAATTACACATTAGATTTCTCGGGGGACGAAGATTTTCGTCCCCTTGCTGCTCGTATGAGGCCGGAAACGATCGAACAATACATTGGACAGCAACACATTTTAGGTCCCGGTAAGCCACTGCGCCGTGCGCTAGAGGTGGGTCACATTCACTCGATGATCCTTTGGGGACCACCAGGCACAGGCAAAACGACATTAGCAGAAGTGGCTGCAAACTATGCCAATGCTGAAGTTGAGCGCGTGTCTGCCGTGACGTCTGGTGTGAAAGAAATCCGTGCAGCAATCGAGAAAGCACGTGAGAATAAAATGGCGGGTCGCCGCACGATCTTATTTGTGGATGAGGTGCATCGCTTTAACAAATCTCAACAAGACGCGTTTTTGCCGCATATTGAAGATGGCACGGTTACCTTTATTGGAGCTACGACAGAAAACCCATCGTTTGAGCTAAACAACGCATTGCTGTCACGTGCACGTGTATACAAGCTAACGTCTCTCGACAAAGATGAAATCTCGTTGGCGTTGAACCAAGCCATTAGCGATAAAGAACGTGGGCTGGGTAATACACCTGCACACTTCGCTGATAACGTATTAGACCGCTTAGCAGAACTGGTAAATGGTGATGCTCGCATGTCTCTCAATTACCTTGAGCTGCTTTACGACATGGCAGAAGACAATGCGCAAGGTGAAAAAGAGATCACGCTTAAGTTGCTTGCGGAAGTAGCAGGGGAGAAGGTCTCTCGCTTCGATAACAAAGGCGATATCTGGTACGACTTAATCTCTGCAGTCCACAAATCGATTCGTGGCTCTAACCCAGATGCAGCGCTGTATTGGTCTGCGCGTATGATTGCTGCTGGTTGTGACCCTTTGTATATTGCTCGACGCTTATTGGCGATCGCTTCTGAAGATGTAGGTAATGCTGACCCACGCGCAATGCAAGTGGCACTGTCTGCTTGGGATTGCTTTACCCGCGTTGGTCCAGCAGAAGGTGAACGTGCGATTGCACAGGCGATTGTGTACTTAGCATGTGCGCCAAAAAGTAATGCTGTTTACGTGGCGTGGAAGCAAGCCCTCACAGACGCTCATAACTTACCTGAATATGAAGTGCCGCATCACCTTAGAAATGCACCAACCAGTTTGATGAAAGACATGGGTTATGGGGCAGAGTATCGTTATGCTCACGATGAGCCTGGCGCTTACGCTGCGGGTGAGCAATATTTGCCACCTGAAATGGGCGATCGTAGGTACTATCAGCCGACAAATCGTGGTCTAGAGACCAAAATCGGCGAAAAGTTAGATTACTTGGCTACTTTAGACGCAAATAGCCCACAAAAGCGCTATGAAAAGTAGGCGTTTTTGGATACATTTGTTCAGTAAATTTTTTTTAACGCGTACGCTTGGAAAGTGCGCGTGATTTCACAACAAAAAGCATAGGATTAACAATGCTGGATTCTAAATTACTTCGTACAGAGCTGGATGAAACAGCTGCTAAACTGGCGCGTCGTGGCTTTAAGCTAGACGTAGATACTATTCGTAAACTTGAAGAACAACGTAAGTCCATTCAAGTAGAAGTAGAAAATTTACAATCCACGCGTAACTCCATCTCCAAGCAAATCGGCCAAAAAATGGCGGCTGGCGACAAAGAAGGCGCAGAAGAGATCAAGAAACAAATCGGTACTCTAGGTAGCGATCTTGATGCGAAGAAAGTTGAACTTGAGCAAGTAATGGCTCAACTAGACGAATTCACGCTTTCTGTACCAAACATCCCAGCAGATGAAGTGCCAGATGGCAAAGATGAAAACGACAACGTTGAAATCTCTCGTTGGGGTGAGCCAAAGTCTTACGACTTCGAACTGAAAGATCACGTTGACCTAGGCGAAATGGGTGACGGTCTAGACTTCGCAAGTGCTGTTAAGATCACTGGCGCACGTTTCATCGTGATGAAAGGCCAATTCGCTCGCCTACACCGTGCAATCGCTCAGTTCATGCTGGATCTTCACACTGAAGAGCACGGCTACACAGAAATGTACGTACCTTACCTAGTAAACTCTGACAGCCTATTCGGAACTGGTCAGCTTCCTAAGTTCGGTAAAGACCTTTTCCACACTGAGCCGCTAGTAGAAAAAGTAAACGACGAAGAGCCACGTAAACTGTCTCTAATCCCTACTGCAGAAGTGCCTGTAACGAACCTAGTTCGTGACACGATTTCTGACGAAGCGGATCTACCAATTAAGATGACAGCTCACACGCCATGTTTCCGTTCAGAAGCAGGTTCTTACGGCCGTGATACTCGTGGTCTGATTCGTATGCACCAGTTCGACAAAGTTGAGCTAGTACAAATCACTAAGCCAGAAGATTCAATGAACGCACTAGAAGAGCTAACAGGTCACGCTGAGAAAGTTCTACAACTTCTAGAGCTTCCTTACCGTAAAGTGGTTCTATGTACAGGTGACATGGGCTTCGGCGCTCGTAAGACTTACGACCTAGAAGTTTGGGTTCCTGCTCAAGAAACTTACCGTGAAATCTCTTCATGTTCTAACATGTGGGACTTCCAAGCTCGTCGTATGCAAGCGCGTTTCCGTCGTAAAGGCGAGAAGAAACCTGAGCTTGTACACACGCTAAACGGTTCTGGTCTTGCTGTAGGTCGTACAATGGTTGCTATCCTAGAAAACAACCAAGAAGCAGACGGCCGCATTGCAATCCCTACAGTACTTCAGAAGTACATGGCAGGCGCAACGCACATCGGTTAATTCGTTAACCACTAGAACACCAAAACCCAGCCTTAGTGCTGGGTTTTTTGTTATCTGCGTCGAGTGAAAATACGTTGTTATGTAAATGTAGGATGAGGTATTGCATAGTTAGCCTAAATTATTAAAACCAGCCCCTAATGATATTTTTCTAAGCTTCATTGAGCGTGACAAGCTCCTCCAAAAGATAAAGAGGAGGTACTTTCATGGCTTCAATAAGAATAAGCGGCTCTGTTGGCTTGGGTGGTAAAAATGTGGATGCTGATATTCGTACGGTACAAAGGTCTATTAACCAATTGCTTGGTTCTTTAAAGGGAGTAAAGGAGCTTAAAGTGGATGGGAAACTAGGCTCTAGACCGGAAAACTCCAAGACTGTCGCCGCAATTAAAGCTTTTCAGAAAAACCTTGTTGGGATGGCTCGTCCAGATGGAAGGATAGATGTGAATGGAAGAAGCCATCGTAAGTTGATGCAAGGTATCACGGTTTTGAGTGCGAAGAAGGCTTTGCCTGTCTCAACCTCCCTCAAAATGAAGCTCAAGGCTAAATTAGAGCAATATGAGGGAAGAGTCGAGCATATGTATTTGGATACCAGAGGCTATATCACTGTTGGGGTAGGTAGTATGTTAAGCGACGTTACCGCAGCAACAAAGCTCCCATTTGTTCACAATTCTACAAATGAACCGGCTACTTACGAGCAAATCAAAGAAGAGTTTTTGCGTGTTAAGGCCCGGCCTTTTGGAGAGTCAGAGCCAGCTTCAAGGTTTAAGCCTTTTACAGCCCTCAAATTAACTGAAAGCGTGATGAACGAGCAAGTAGCACATCACATACAGTCTTTCGAAAAAGAGCTTAAGGTTATCTATGGAGATGAAGCGTTTACATCTTATCCGGACAACGTAAAGCTAGCGCTTTTTGACATGATATTTAATTTAGGTATGCCAAAACTTAAAGATACTTATCCCAAGTTTAATGGGCATATTCGAAACGGAAATTATCAGCAAGCGGCCCTCGAGTCGAAAAGAAATGGTGTACAAGCAGAAAGAAATGCTTATGTAGCAAACTTATTAAGGTCTCATTAATGAAATCACTCTTCCTTTTACTAGGTTTATCTTCTTCTAGCTTATTCGCAAACCCAATTTCGATAGAGCCCTTCTATAGTCCTTACAATAACTCTGATCGTTTTTTTGTCGAAAAAGTGACCTTCTTAACTCAGGATAATGTCAGAGCAGTTTATGGAGCGGAGTGGTATTTTGAGTTCCCACTTAAGTCCGCTTCTGGAGAAGTCTCAGTAGCTAAAAGTTGTGCAGAACTCGAGCTGAAAAGCCAAAAAAACTTTAGCGCTAAAATAGACTCAGAGCATTCTGCGTTAATGGCAACAAAAGTCTTATGTGAATCTTGGAAAGTGATGGGATCTCTTAAACCATCTAATACTTCTTACATATCAGAAAGCATCATTAGTGAGAGTCTTCCGGATATATCTCCATCAGAGTTGAGTTTTATCATCTCTGATGAACAATTGAGAAAATCAAAAGAAGCACATCGATGGGCTGATATGGATAAAATCACTAGTTTTGAGCGATTGAATGACTTCCAGGCTGTATTTTACGATAACTCCGATGGTTACCAAAAAGTTACTCTTCTTGCGACCGGAGACTACAATGATGATGGTTTGGAAGATGTAATACTGTTAAAGGAAAACAGTGTGTTAAGCGGAAGCTATGGTTCTACTCACGGGTATGTTCTTTCAAGGCTTCAGGAGAATGAGTCATACCAACTAATTAAAGAATGGTAATTGGTTTTAGGTTATCTATTTTTACCAAAACGTAATAGTGTTTTTGAATTTAACCTAATTATCTTGTTATTTGTAATCGATATAATCATCCACCTTACCACGGTAAGTAGATTTTCTCATTCAAGCAACGAGGAGGGCTTATGGCCGTAGGGTGGGCAAACGACGATAGCGTCAGCCAACAAATTCAAAACACAATAGACGACGAGATTTCCCGTGTTCGTGGCAGTATCACAAAGGGTGAGAGCGCCCATTACTGCGATGAGTGTGGTGATGAGATTCCGGAAGCGCGTCGTCTTGCAATGAAAGGCGTTCGTTTGTGTATCGAATGTCAGTCAACAATCGAATTGGTGTCTCAACGCCAAGCATTGTTCAATCGACGAGCGAGTAAAGATAGTCAACTTCGATAGCTTTACTGCTCTAATAAATAACGAGACGGTTTGAGTCTCATACTCAAACCGTTTTCATGTTGAATTGAACTATGAAGCGAAGCAGTCTTTACGTTGTAACGCAGCATCAATCGCATTCACTAACTTTTCAATATCTTCTGGCTTGCTGATGAACGGCGGCATCATATAAATCAGTTTACCAAATGGACGAATCCAAACTCCGTGTTCAACAAACAAGGCTTGGATGGCTTCCATATTCACAGGGCGATGCGTCTCCACTACGCCAATAGCACCCAACCAACGGGTGTTTTTCACCAAGTCGTATTCTTCAAGTTTTGGTAGTAACTCAGAAAACAGCGTTTCAATTTGTTGGGTTTGTTGCTTCCAATCACCTTGCTCGATCAATTCCAAACTTGCAGTGGCAACAGCGCAGGCAAGTGGGTTACCCATAAAGGTTGGACCGTGCATAAAACAACCAGCATCACCACCACAAACAGTATCCGCAACATGTTTGCTCGCGAGGGTCGCAGAGAGGGTCATGTAGCCTCCAGTGAGTGCTTTCCCAACACACAAAATATCTGGCTGAATGTCTGCATGTTCGCAGGCAAACAACTTGCCTGTGCGTCCAAAACCGGTTGCGATCTCATCTGCAATCAATAACAAACCGTATTTGTCACAAAGTTTACGCACGCCTTTCAGAAATTCTGGATGGTAGATACGCATGCCACCTGCGCCTTGAACGATAGGCTCAAGGATCACAGCAGCAAGTTCTTTATGGTGCGTCTCAATCTTGTGCTCGAAGTCGGTAAGGTCTTCTGGCTTCCAATCATCCCAATAACCACAAGTTGGTGACTCCGCAAAGATATGCTCAGGCAAAAAGCCTTTGTAGAGAGAGTGCATAGAGTTGTCAGGATCGGTAACCGACATCGCCGCAAACGTATCGCCGTGATAACCGTGTCGCAAAGTAAGAAACTTCGGTCGGCGTTCGCCTTTTGCATGCCAATATTGCAGTGCCATTTTTAAGCTGACTTCTACGGCAACGGAGCCTGAATCGGCAAGGAATACATGCTCAAGATTACTTGGTGCTAGGGATAGCAACTTCTTACACAAACTGATTGCTGGCTGGTGGGTAATTCCGCCAAACATCACGTGAGAGACTTGATCGATTTGCTGGTGAGCGGCTTGATTTAAGTGCGGATGGTTATAGCCGTGGATCGTCGACCACCAAGAAGACATGCCATCGACAAGCTCAGTACCGTCTTCCAATTTAATGTGAACACCATTTGCCGATGCCACTGGGTAGCAGGTCAGAGGTGTCAATGTCGAAGTATAAGGATGCCAGATATGCTGGCGGTCGAAGGCGAGATCCATGTGCGATTCCAATAATAATTGAGATTAAAAAATAAACAGATGTAAACTTTGTTCTTTTGTGTTGTGTTGACAGTTTATCGAGACTCAGTAGACTGTCAACACAACAACAAAAGTGACTAAAGGAATACACGTGGAAGTTCGTCATAACTGGACGCATGCTGAAGTGCGCGATCTCATGGAAAAACCATTCATGGATCTCCTATTCGAAGCGCAGCTTGTACATCGTCAATATCAACAAACCAACCATGTTCAAGTAAGCACGCTTCTGTCGATTAAGACAGGTGCTTGTCCAGAAGATTGTAAGTACTGTCCTCAGAGTGCTCGTTACACCACAGACATCGAGAAAGAGCGTTTGATGGAAGTAGAACGCGTACTCGATGCTGCGCAAAAAGCCAAAAATGCTGGTTCTACTCGATTCTGTATGGGCGCAGCATGGAAAAACCCGAAAGAGCGTGACATGCCGCATTTGACCGACATGATCAAAGGCGTGAAGGGCATGGGTTTAGAAACGTGTATGACATTAGGCATGTTGACGCCAGATCAAGCAAAGCAATTGGCAACCGCAGGTCTGGATTACTACAACCACAACCTAGATACCTCACCTGAATTTTACGGCAACATCATTACCACACGTACTTACCAAGACCGTTTAGATACTTTGTCTCACGTTCGTGATGCTGGCATGAAGATTTGTTCCGGTGGCATCATCGGCATGGGTGAAAGTGCTAACGACCGAGCTGGTTTGTTGGTTGAATTGGCTAACTTACCGGTACACCCTGAAAGCGTTCCAATCAACATGCTCGTGAAGGTGAAGGGCACACCACTGGAAGAAGTCGATGATGTTGAGCCATTCGATTTCATTCGCCTGATTGCGATTGCACGAATCATTATGCCTCAATCAGCCGTTCGTTTATCCGCTGGCCGTGAAAACATGAACGAACAAATGCAAGCGCTGTGTTTTATGGCGGGTGCAAACTCCGTCTTCTATGGCTGCAAACTGCTGACCACGCCAAACCCTTCAGAAGACAAAGACATGATGCTGTTCAACAAGCTCGGCATTAACAGCCAAGAGGTGTCTCAAAAACCTGATGAAATCGAAGAAAACGAGTTACTCGATCGCGTCGTAGAGCGCGTTGCTGCCCGTCCGACAAAAGACGACCTTTTCTACGATGCCAGCGTTTAAATCTCGTATCGAGTCCGCCCTTGCTGAGCGTAAAACGCAAGGGTTGAATCGTTCTATGAATGTGGTGTTTGCTGGTAACCAGTCCGTTTTGGAACACGAAGGCAGACGCTACATTAATTTCTCAAGTAATGATTATCTGGGATTGGCGAATGACCAAGCGCTTGTTCGGGCTTGGCAGCAAGGTTTAAGCGTATACGGCAGTGGCAGTGGAGCATCACCAATGGTCACTGGCTTTAGTGCAGCACACAGCAATTTAGAAGCCGCGCTCACCGAATGGTTGGGCTACGACAGAGCAATTCTGTTTGGTTCTGGATTCAGTGCTAATCAAGCCTTGTTGTTCACCTTGTTAGAAAAATCAGACGTATTGATCCAAGACCGTTTGAATCATGCTTCATTGATGGAAGCGGGGGCGTTATCACCAGCTAAGATGAAGCGCTTCAAGCACAATGACATCGAGCACCTAAAGTCGCTGATTAATAGCGAATATAGCCATCTAGTTGTGACTGAAGGGGTATTCAGCATGGACGGTGATTGTGCGCCGCTTAGCGATATAGCTGAAGTCACTCGCAGTCATGATGCTTGGTTTGCTGTCGATGATGCTCATGGTATTGGCGTTCTTGGTCAATCCGGTGGTGGTTCTTGCGAGTTGGCAACGGTTAAACCCGAGATACTGATCGTTACTTTCGGCAAAGCGTTTGGTATGTCTGGCGCGGCTATTTTATGTGACCACGCTACGGGAGACTTTTTGACTCAGTTTGCTCGTCACCATGTGTATTCCACAGCGATGCCTCCGGCACAAGCCTACGCGCTCACGCATGCGGTTTCTATGGTTCAAGAGCAGTCTTGGCGACGTGAAAAGCTTTTAGAGGTTAGTGAAATGTATCGAGGTTGCCTCAGCGATCTTGAGGGCTTTGTTGAGACTCAGACTTCGATTAAGCCGTTTGTGATTGGTGAATCTGAACTGGTTTTACAGGTTGCGGGCGCTTGTCGCCAAAACGGCATTTGGGTTACTGCTATTCGACCTCCGACGGTGCCTAAAGGGACGTCTCGCCTTCGAATCACACTCACTGCCAATCACACCAACGAACAAGTTAAAACGCTTTCAATGGCATTGAAGCAAGCGTTAGGAGCGCTGTAATGGATAATGCAGAAAATATGACATTGGAGAGCTTTTACCAAGATAAAGAGGCGATTGCCTCTTCGTTTGGTAAAGCAGCAGAAACGTACGACAAACACGCGGCTTTTCAGCGTGATGTTGGGCATCGCTTGCTTGATAAACTTCCTGAAAATTTGACGGGAAAACGTGTATTGGATTTAGGGTGTGGCACTGGCTACTTCTCCCAACAGCTTCAACAACGTGGCGCGGAAGTCGTCTGCGGTGATATCTCTCAGGCTATGTTAGATAAAGCTGAGCAGCGTTGTGGTGCAGTAGGAATGCATTACCAGATTGCTGATGCTGAAAACTTACCATTTGACGATGAGAGCTTCGATTACGTGTTTTCAAGCTTAGCGCTGCAATGGTGTACAGATTTAAGCTACCCATTGAGAGAAGCGCGGCGTGTACTAAAAACCGGTGGAAAGGCGTGTTTCTCTACGCTGGTTGATGGTTCGCTTTATGAGTTACGTGAGGCTTGGTCAAAAATTGATACATATCAACACGTGAATAACTTTATTACCTACAATCAGGTAAAAATTGCGTTAGCGCAATCTTGGTGCCACAACCATCATCTAGACTTGAGCCCCATCACAGTTTGGTACGATTCAGCGTTTTCTGTCATGCGTGATCTCAAAGGCATTGGTGCAAATCACGTAAGCGGGCGCTCACATGGCCTGACGAGCCGTCGCACTTTATTGCAAGTTGAGCGCGCGTACCAAGCATTTAGAAACGATCAAGGTCTTCTACCTGCAAGTTATCAGGTTTGTTTTGGAGTCATAGTTAAATGATTGATGCATTTTTTATTGCTGGTACGGATACTGATGTAGGAAAAACGGTAGCGTCTAAAGCTATTTTGCAAGCACTCGGTGCGAAAGGGCTTAACACCATTGGTTACAAACCAGTGGCAGCAGGAAGCGATAAGACGGCAGAAGGTTGGCGCAACTCGGATGCATTGCATCTGCAAAAAGCGGCAACACTGGATATCGCGTACGACGATGTAAACCCATACGCTTTGGAATTGCCTGCTTCTCCTCACATCGCCGCAAAGCATGAACATGTAGAAATTAAATACGAAGTATTGAGTGAAAAATTAGCTCAACACAAAGAGCAATCAGACATTGTTCTAGTGGAAGGTGCTGGTGGTTGGCGTGTGCCTGTGTCTGACACAGACAGCTTGTCGACTTGGGTGCAACAAGAACAGTTGCCAGTTGTACTGGTTGTCGGTATTAAACTGGGCTGTTTGAGCCATGCATTGCTCACTGCTGAGATCATCAAAGCGGATGGTCTGAATCTCGTAGGTTGGGTGGCAAACCGCGTTAACCCAGGCACGGAGCACTATGCAGAAATCATCGATATGTTGGAAGAGCGTCTAGACGCGCCGAAACTCGGTGAGATCCCATACATTCCAAGTGCGAAGCGCAAAGAGTTGGGTAAATACATCAACGTCGAACCGTTGCTAAACGTATAACTGATTCACAAACAAAAATACAAAAAGGGCTGCATCATGCAGCCCTTTTCTCATGTAAACCTTTGTGCCTAATCGTAAGATTCGACGCTTAGTTTATTTTTCTTGGCTAAGCCCCATCAACGCTTGTTGTGTTTCTGCAACGCGCTTTGACATTTGAGCATCAGTTGAAATACCTAGCTGTTGTTTTGCCTCATCCTCTGAGATACCTAGGTGACAACAAAGTAAATCGATAGCCATTTGATAGTCGTTAGTTTCTACCATGATTTTTCCCTCAAGACATGGAAGTTTGGAGCTGCTTAATTGTCCTAAAAGCTAACCCCGTTTCGTTCATCTAACCCGAATCTAGCACGTACAGATAGTCGCACAATAAGACCAAAGTCTATACTCGGTCTAAAGTGCTGATTTAAGAGTGTAAAAAGGTGTGTATTATTTCAGTCTCGAAAACAAATGTTGCAATTTATTGCTTAACCTTGTTTTTAACGCGGATAGACTATATCTATAACGCAACAGAGCTTGAATCTAGCGAAATCGCCTCGTAGAGTTCTGTTTCATATAACAACCGTTTTTATAAAAACGATAAGCTTCCTCGGAGAAAAGTAATGAAGCGAATTATGTTATTCCTAGCAACTAACCTAGCAGTCGTGCTAGTGCTTAGTGTTGTTCTGAATATTGTTTACGCTGTAACTGGAATGCAGCCAGGCAGCCTGTCTGGTCTACTACTGATGGCAGCAGTGTTTGGTTTTGGTGGCGCATTCATCTCGCTAATGATGTCTAAGAGCATGGCACTACGCTCGGTAGGCGGCATGGTGATTGAGAGCCCACGTAACGAAACTGAACATTGGCTTCTAGAAACAGTTGGTCGCCAAGCTCAACAAGCGGGCATCGGTATGCCAACCGTCGCTATTTATGATGCGGCAGACATCAACGCATTTGCAACCGGTGCTAAGCGTGATGATTCGCTAGTTGCAGTATCTACCGGTCTTTTGCACAACATGACTCGTGATGAAGCGGAAGCGGTACTTGCGCATGAGGTTAGCCACATCGCTAACGGTGATATGGTGACCATGACGCTAATGCAAGGTGTCGTGAATACCTTCGTTATTTTCCTATCTCGTTTCATTGCTAACATTGTTGCTTCGAATGATGATGAGGAAGGCCAAGGTACAAACATGATGGTTTACTTCGGTGTGTCTATGGTGCTTGAACTGGTATTTGGTTTCCTAGCTAGCTTCCTGACTATGTGGTACAGCCGTCATCGCGAATTCCACGCTGACGCGGGTGCAGCGCATCTAGTGGGTAAAGAGAAGATGATTGCTGCGCTTGAGCGTTTGAAGATGAGCCACGAATCTCAACTGGATGGCACTATGATGGCGTTTGGTATCAACGGTAAGCGTTCGATGACTGAGCTTCTAATGAGCCACCCACCGCTAGATAAGCGTATTGCGGCACTACGTAGCCAACAGTACTAATCATTCAGCAAATAAATAGTTAATCTCCTGAAAAGGCTTGGTTTTTTGACCAAGCCTTTTTTTGTATCTATTGATCGCTACCGCACTCCATCACGTATCACTCTACAGAAACAAAGTTATACAAAAATATTTTTGTACAACTTTTCATGATTGGTCTATCTTGTACATATAATAATTTTGTACAACTGTTGAAGTAGTATAGGAGCATAGAAATGGACATTCATTCAGTTGGCAACATATATCAAAAGCTGAGCAAAGCGAATTTGCACTTGCTTGAAGGGGTATACCACCAGGATGTGGTTTTTGAAGATGCTGCTCATCGTCTAGAGGGCTGGCCTGCGCTTTCCGATTATTTTCAATCGCTCTACACCAACGTTATCCGTTGTGATTTTATCATTCACGATCATCAACAAGTGGGCGAGACAGGGTTTCTTACTTGGACCATGGATTTACAGCACCCAAAACTACAGAAAGGCGCGCCGATTTCAGTCAATGGTGTTTCTCATCTCAAGTTCAGTGAGGGGCAGGTTATCTACCATCGAGACTATTTCGATTTGGGAGAGATGCTGTACGAAAACCTTCCTCTACTTGGCTCTGTCGTTAGAACCATTAAGCAGAGGCTAGGACAATGAGCGGTTCAGTTCTTATCACTGGCGCGACGTCTGGCATTGGTAAGCAGCTTGCTTTGGATTACGCCGGTGAAGGTTGGAAAGTGATTGCGTGCGGCCGCAACGAAGCGGTGTTGGCTGAGTTAGAAGCTGCGTCGACCAACATCTCGACATTACGCTTCGATGTGACTCAGTACGATGAAACGATTCACGCGCTTTCACAACTTCCGTTCACTCCTGAAACTTGGATCTTTAACGCTGGCGACTGTGAATATATGGACGACGGCATAGTGGATGCGAAACTCATGGCGCGTGTCATGAACGTTAACGTTGTAGGTGTGGCGAATTGTGTTGAAGCGTGTCAGGGGCAGTTTGAACGTGGGCATCGCGTCGTTATTGTTGGTTCTATCGCATCAGAGGTGGCATTGCCTCGTGCAGAAGCCTATGGCGCGTCCAAAGCGGCAGTCAGCTATTTTGCCCGCACACTAGCCGTAGACCTGAAAAAGAAAGGCATCAAAGTCGTGACGGTGTTTCCTGGCTTTGTTGAAACGCCACTCACAGATAAGAACACCTTTGATATGCCGATGATTGTTACGGCCAATCAGGCCTCGGCTGCCATCCGAAAACAATTGGATGCCAACAAAAGCCACATTTATTTCCCAGCGAGATTTACCGGAATTTTACGTTTTATCTCGTTGCTTCCATACAGCTGGCAAGCTCGGCTAACCGCAAAACTCGTATCATAAGAAGGAAGAAGCATGAACACGGCAGGAAGAAAGAAAATCGCCATCGTTGGAACGGGTATCTCTGGCCTTACTTGTGGCTATTACTTGCATAAAGAACATGAAGTAACGCTGTTTGAAGCGAATGATTACATTGGCGGCCACACTGCAACTGTCGATGTCAGCCTTGATGGCAAAGAGTATGCAATCGATACTGGGTTTATCGTATATAACGATCGTACGTACCCAAACTTTATCAAAATGATGAACGAGATTGGCGTTGAAGGTCTGCCGACTCAAATGAGCTTCAGTGTCAGAAACGATGGGAACGGGCTAGAATACAACGGCCATACCGTGTCGACATTGTTTGCTCAAAAATGTAACTGGGCAAACCCTAAGTTCTATCGCTTTATCTTCGAGATCTTGCGTTTTAATAAACTTGCAAAGCGCTTTGCTAACGAGCCATCAACGCAATCTCAGACGCTTGGCGCTTTTCTTGATGAGCACAAATTCAGTGCATTCTTTTCTGACAATTATATTCTGCCAATGGGCGCTGCGATTTGGTCATCGACTTTAGCGGATATGCGCGCGTTCCCGCTCATGTTCTTCTTGCGCTTCTTCCTCAACCACGGTCTGTTGGATGTGACTAACCGACCACAATGGTATGTGATTAAAGGTGGTTCACGTTCTTACATTCCACCATTGACCAAAGGTTTTGCCGAGAATATTCGTCTAAACAGCCCTGTCGAAAAAGTAATTCGCAACGAAAAGGGTGTTGGCGTTCAAGTTCTCGGAGAAACACATTGGTTTGATGACGTGATCTTCGCTTGTCACAGCGATCAAGCACTACGAATGCTAGAGGATATCAGCCCAATCGAGCAGGAAATATTGGGGGACATGACGTATCAAGCTAATGAAGTTGTTCTTCATACCGATACCGGTCTGTTGCCGAAACGCAAGGCGGCGTGGGCATCTTGGAACTACCTATTGGAAGGCAGTGAGGATGAGCAGCAACGTCTTCCTTCGCTTACTTACAATATGAACATCCTTCAGCACGTTCAATCAGAACATACATTTTGCGTAACGTTGAACAGCACCAATCAAATCAACCCAAATAAAATTTTGCGCTCGTTCACTTATCATCATCCTGTATTTACAACGGAGTCGATAGCAGCGCAGCAGCGCAAAGACGAAGTTCAAGGTAAACAGAGCACATGGTTCTGCGGCGCTTATTGGTATAACGGTTTCCATGAAGATGGTGTGCGCAGCGCGATTGACGTAGTTAAGGGATTAGAAGAAAAGTATCGCGAACAAAATGTGGTTCCTTTTGAAAAAGGCGCGGCGTGATATGGATAGCCATATGAACAGCCGACTGTTTATAGGAAATGTTCGCCACCGTCGATTCACGCCTGTGAATCATGAGTTGAACTACTCATTGTTTATGCCTGCCATCGATGTTGATGAGCTTGATGCTTTAGAGAAAAAAGTATGGGGCTTTGGTTCGCGTTGGTGGCATTGGGCACGTTTCAAGCGCAGTGATTACATTGGTGAAGGTAGCGTTAAGTCGGCAGTGCAAAACAAAGTGGAAGAACTGACCGGTGTTCGCTGTACTGGCAGAGTCGTCGCAGTTTGTCACTTGAGGTATTTAGGGCTGTATTTCAGTCCAGTTAATTTCTACTACGTTTATAACGAGGAAGGTGAATGGAAATACCTCCTAGCAGAGGTGAGTAATACCCCTTGGAATGAACGACATTATTACGCCGTATCGGCAGACAAAGAAGACAAGGAATTTGGTTGGGAGCAAGATAAAGCGTTCCACGTTTCACCATTTAATCCGGTTGACCAACTCTATCGTTGGAAAGTTAAACCTCTGACAGACAAGTTGAATATTCATCTTGAATGTCACAAAGGGGAAAAACACTTCGATGCCACGATGGCAATGAAAGCCAAACCGCTTTCAAGCAAAACCTTATTGAAATGCTTGATCGTTACGCCAATCCAAACGGTAAAAGTAATGGTTGGTATCTATTGGCACGCTCTCAAACTATGGCTTAAAGGCGCGCCGTTTTATTCACATCCTAAATATGCTCAACCTGAAACGACAGAGCCTGAGCAAGTGAGTAAAGAAGAAAAGAATAATAAGCACAAGGAGAACTCTGCATGTTAAATACGACTTCTATGGCAATGCCGCGTGAATTAACGACGACTCAAAAAGCGGCTCGTGGAGTTCTTTTCCAGTGTCTGCAAAAAATGGAAATTGGATGTCTGACGGTGATTGAAAGCTTCAAGACCGAGACGACGGAGCGCAGTGAGCGCTTTTCAACTCCAAACGGAGACTACAATGGCGAACCTGTGGTGGCGACCATTGAAGTGAAGCATCCTGGGTTTTACTCGCGTTTATTGCAAGGTGGCAGTATTGCCGCTGGCGAAGCTTACATGGACGGCTGGTGGGACAGTCCAGATTTGACAGCTCTAATGAAGCTGATGGCGCTTAACTTACGTGCGCTCGACAAGCTGGAAGAGCAGGGCAGTTGGCTTACTAAGCTGCTGTACAAGCTCAGTCATTGGTCAAACAGAAACTCTGAAGAGAACTCGCGTAAAAACATCCATGCCCATTACGATTTGGGTAACAACCTTTATGAAGCGTTCCTTGATACCAATATGTTGTACTCATCGGCGCTTTACAATCATGCGGATGACTCTCTAGAGCAGGCTCAAATCAACAAAATGGATCGTCTATGTCAGCAACTTGAGCTAAAGCCTACTGATCATGTTGTTGAAATTGGCACTGGGTGGGGCGCTATGGCGATTTACATGGCCGAACAATACGGTTGTCAGGTCACCACAACAACGATATCTGAAGAGCAGCACGCGTACGCGGAGCAGAAGATCAAAGAGCGTGGCCTAGAGAACAGAATCACACTACTCAAAGAAGATTACCGCAACCTAACTGGTACGTATGACAAGCTTGTTTCTATTGAAATGATTGAAGCCGTGGGCAAACAATTCCTACCTTCGTACATTAAGGTTTGTGAGTCTTTGTTGAAGTCTGGTGGCTTGATGGCGATTCAAGCGATTACGATTGCCGACCAGCGTTATGATTACTACAGCAACAATGTCGACTTCATCCAGAAGTACATTTTTCCTGGTGGCTTTTTACCTTCTGTAACCTCACTCACTCAAGCAACAACAAAGTACAGTGACTTAGTGACGCGAGATTTGTTCGATATTGGTTTGGACTACGCCAAGACGCTGAACGAATGGCACCTTCGTTTTAATCGAGCAGAGAGTGAAGTGCGCTCATTTGGCTACGATGACCGCTTTGTGCGTATGTGGCGCTACTATTTGAGCTACTGTGAAGGTGGCTTTTTGGCTCGCACGATCAGTGCCGTTCACATGACGTTTCAACGCCCGTAGTTCGTTATGAAGGTATTTCTTGCTTCGACATGGTTCCAACTCTGCTGGTTTGCTGCAGTGCTTGGAACCTATCAATGGCAATGGGTGACGTTATTCCTTACTTTGGCAACCCTACTATATTGTCTAAAAACCGACGCATCTTCGCTCAAAAGTATTGGTGTGATCGTCACGGTCGGGCTCGTGCTTGATACGCTCAATCAACAACTCTCTGTCTTTGTCTTTCCAACCCCGTGGCTGCCTGTCTGGTTAATATGCTTGTGGGTTTTGTTTTCTTGGTATGCCTATCAACTTAAGTCAATTTTGTACCGTTTCCCAAAAAAATACGTATCAATAGTAGGCGGACTCGGAGGAACAGCGAGCTACTTTGCTGGCTATAAGCTTCAAGCCGTTGAATTTGGATTTAGCGTTGGCACCACTCTCATGATCTTATTTGTCGAATGGTGCGCAATGATGCTCTTGATACTCAAGGTGTACGGAAATGAAAAGCTTGAAGAGAAATTGGAAACGGAAGCTGACTAGCAGTGTAATGGTCGCCTCCTTGTTCTGTGCGGTGCCTTTGCAAGCTCAGAATGTCGCGGGTTCTAGTATCACAACAGACACGAGCAGTTGGCAACAATGGCAGACGGTGGGTGAAGCTCAGCTTACGTGGTTTATTTTTGACATTTACAAGTCTCGTTTAAAAACGCCCGACGGGCAATATCAAGTGTCTGGTGACGTGTCACCACATCCTTTTGCGTTGGAGATTAACTACCAGCGCGATATAAGCAAGGAACAGCTCTTGGATGTTACTGATGAACAATGGCAGAAACTGGGATTTACTCAGGCCTATCGTCAGCAGTGGATTTCCGAATTGAACACGATGTTCCCAGACATCAAGAAAGGCGACGAGCTTACTTACCTCACCGATGGTAAAAACGGTCAGCTTATTTACCGCCAAGCAGGCAGCAAGCCTTACCAAACCGTTGGCTACGTTAAGGATGAGCGCCTAAATGATGCATTCCTTTCTATTTGGCTGTCGCCACAAACAGAATTTCCCCAACTTCGTAAACAACTGATAGGGCAGGTAAGGTAGTGAAATTACTAAAACGAATGTTCAAAGCTCCCTTGATTGCGACGGTAACCCTGCTCAGCGCTTGCTCTGCTGACATTGATAATTACCAAGCGTCATCGCCAGCCTTTGATCTGTTTGGCTATTTCGAAGGTGACGTCAAGGCATGGGGAATGGTGCAGGACTACACCGAGAAACAAACTCGTCGATTTGAAGTCGATATCGTCGGCACGGTTGAAGGCAATGAACTAACGCTGGTGGAAGACTTTGTATTTGATGATGGTGAGCTAGACCAGCGTATATGGGTCATTACCAGACTCGAAGACGGTACTTATCAAGGTAAAGCGGACGACATTATTGGAGTCGCCATGGGCAAAGAGATGGGTAATGCACTGCAATGGCAATACGACTTTGAGTTAATGATGGACGACTCAACCATTACTGTATCGTTCGATGACTGGCTTTACCGCCAAGATGACATGCACGTGTTTAACCTCACCAAGATTAAGAAGTTTGGCGTTGAAGTAGGGACGATTACCCTTTTCTTCCAAAGGCAATAGAAATAAAGAATCGAGATTTGGGAGCGCTTCGCCTTAGGAATCGTGAGTGGGGCGTTGAAAGTTTAACGAACGGAATTTGAGTTTAGAAAGTGTAGATAGCAATCACCACCTTATCTTTTATCCCGAACCTTAGTGTTCCATAGGGCAAAGCCCGTTCCCATAAAAAGAAAGGGTTGACGCTTTCACGTCAACCCTCAAAATTATCCGATTCTCGATTCTCGATTCTCGATTCTCGATTCTCGATTCTCGATTCTCGATTCTCGATTCTCTTACAGCTTATCTGTCAGCTCGATTGCTTGACCGATGTAGTTCGCTGGCGTCATCTCTTTCAGACGTGCTTTCTCGTGCTCAGGAAGCTCAAGGCCGTCGATGAAGTTACGCATTGCTTCGCCGTCTACACGCTTACCACGAGTTAGCTCTTTTAGCTTCTCGTATGGCTTCTCGATGCCGTAACGACGCATTACTGTTTGTACTGGCTCCGCTAGTACTTCCCAGTTTTTGTCTAGTTCAGCAAGAAGCGCTTCACGGTTTACTTCTAGCTTGCTGATGCCTTTAAGCGTAGAAGTGTAAGCGATGATTGCGTAGCCAACACCAACACCAAGGTTACGTAGAACTGTTGAGTCAGTTAGGTCACGCTGCCAACGAGAGATAGGCAGTTTCTGTGCTAGGTGGCCGAATACAGCGTTCGCAAGACCTAGGTTACCTTCTGAGTTTTCAAAGTCGATTGGGTTAACTTTGTGAGGCATTGTTGAAGAACCGATCTCACCAGCAATAGTTTTTTGCTTGAAGTGGCCTAGTGCAATGTAACCCCAAACGTCACGGTCGAAGTCAATCAGGATAGTGTTGAAACGAGCGATAGCGTCGAACAGCTCAGCGATGTAATCGTGTGGTTCGATTTGAGTTGTGTAAGGGTTCCAAGTTACGCCTAGAGACTCAGTGATGAACTCTTCAGAGAACTTGTGCCAATCTAGCTCTGGGTAAGCAGAAAGGTGTGCGTTGTAGTTACCTACTGCACCGTTGATTTTCGCTAGGATCTCAACGTTTTCGATTTGCTTGAATTGACGCTCCATACGGTACGCCACGTTTGCCATTTCTTTACCCATAGTAGATGGAGAAGCTGGCTGCCCGTGTGTACGAGATAGAAGAGGAATGTCACGGTATTCCACTGCTAGCGCTTTGATAGCGTCGATTAGGTTACGGATTTCTGGAAGAATCACGTTCTCACGCGCTTCTTTAAGCATTAGAGCGTGTGATGTGTTGTTGATGTCTTCAGAAGTACATGCGAAGTGGAAGAACTCGTTTACTGCGTGCAGTTCAGGAACGTCTGCTACTTTCTCTTTTAGGAAGTACTCAACCGCTTTTACGTCGTGGTTAGTTGTACGCTCGATCTCTTTGATACGGCGTGCATCTTCTTCAGAGAAGTTTGCAGCAAGGTCGTCTAGGAATTGGTTTGCTTCAGCGCTAAACGCTGGCACTTCTGCAATTTCAGCAGTAGCAGCAAGCTTTTGTAGCCAGCGGATTTCAACGATAGTACGGTATTTTAGTAGACCGTATTCACTGAAAATTTCGCGTAACGCAATTGTCTTGCTTCCGTAACGGCCGTCTACTGGTGAAACAGCAGTCAATGCTGACAGTTCCATGATGTTCTCCTGAATTGGGTTTCTAAATTTCGTGAGCTTTATACCAATAACTGTGGCAATTGTCACGAATATTGCGCAAACGTTTGCGCGAGAATTGTTTTGGTCGAAAAAAATGAGCTCGCGATAAACGCGAGCTGCTTACTTGATACCTTATTACATTCGAGCAAGAAGGATTTGTGCTTGCTCTACCATCTTCTTGCGTCCGAAGATCAGGTGGCGACGTTTACCGCCAACTTGACGCCAGAGTACTGCGCTACGAATACCCGATAACAACAGCGCACGAACTTTGTGCTGGTTAGAGGTTTGTTGCAGTACCGATGGAGTACCAGTTACTTGAATACGAGGACCAATAGGGCTGACTACATCCAAGTAAATGCTTGCTAGGTTGCTGATCATTTGATCATCTAGCAATTCAAAATGTTCCGTTTGACGCTGAGCCATTTGAATGCGGTCACCAAGTTGTGACATTGCATCGTTACGACCCGATAGCTTGCGCTCTAATGCCATTAGGCTGATGATGTAGCGAGTGACTTCACTTCCCGATGGGGTGCTATCAATCCCTTTCACCAAGCATTCAAGACCCAGCTTAAGGTCGGCCTCACGGCCGAAAACACCAATGGTGTTCGCTGGGTTAGTATTCAAAATGGCGTTAATTGACGTTTCAAAGGCATCTTGATCACAATGTCCGTTTCTCGCTACCTGTTGAACTAAGGCAACAGCTTGGCAGATACCTGCAAAAGCGATAGTACGGTCATAAAGTGTATTCGCCACGTAACGACTCCTAAGCTTGAGAATATTTAATGGGTTGCTCGATGATGCCGCCACCTAGGCACACGTCATCTTTGTAGAACACTGCTGATTGACCTGGAGTTACAGCAATTTGTGGCTCGTCAAAGATCACTTTAATGTTTTCATCATCGATAGGGATGATTGTACAAGGAATATCTTCCTGACGGTAACGAGTTTTCACTGTGCACTTCATAACATCGCGAATTGGCTCACGATCTACCCAGTGAAGTTGTGATGCAAGTAGACCTTCTGATTTCAACATTGGATGGTCTTTACCTTGAACGGCAATCAAAACGTTACGTTTCAGGTCTTTCTCACCAACGAACCATGGGTCTTCGTTACCACCGCCGCCTTTGCGGCCACCGATATGTAGACCTTTACGCTGACCAAGTGTGTGGTACATCAGACCTTGATGTTGACCAATCACTTCGCCCTCCGGTGTTTCGATGTTACCTGGTTGAGCTGGAAGGTAGCGACCTAGGAATTCTGTAAACTTGCGTTCACCGATGAAACAAATACCCGTAGAGTCTTTTTTCTTCGCTGTGATCAGGTCTTGCTCTTCTGCGATACGGCGTACTTCTGGCTTCTCTAGATCACCAACAGGGAATAGGCTACGTGCAATTTGCTCGTTGCTTAATGTGTACAGGAAGTAGCTTTGATCTTTGTTGCTATCGAGACCACGTAGCATCTGTGGTTTTTCACCGTTCTCAGGGAAAGAGCGACGCACGTAGTGACCCATTGCAATGTAATCCGCATCAAGCACTTCATCAGCGAACTCTAGGAATGCTTTGAACTTGATTTCTTTGTTACAAAGAATGTCTGGGTTTGGTGTACGACCTGCTTTGTATTCTGCAAGGAAGTACTCAAATACGTTATCCCAGTATTCAGCAGCAAAGTTGATGGTGTGTAGGTGAATGCCTAGCTTGTCACATACTGCCTGAGCATCAGCAAGATCTTCTGCTGCTGTACAATACTCCTCGTTGTCATCTTCTTCCCAGTTCTTCATGAACAGGCCTTCTACTTGATAGCCTTGTTGCTTTAGAAGATACGCAGAAACAGATGAATCAACGCCGCCGGACATACCGACGATGACTTTCTTTTGGCTGTTATCAGACATTACTAAACACCACTAAAATTAACGGGACGCAGATTCTACCAGAATCCACTGACCGGTGACAGATCCGAGATCGAAATCACACTTCGATTTTGGCTTAAATTTATCCAAATGCGAAGGTGAGGGTTAAATTCGATAAGTATAGAAGGGTTATATATGGCATAGTTGGCAAAAATCCAAGAGGAAAAAGCAAATGACTGAAGAAAACCAATTTATGCAAGAAAGTGAGTTGATTGAAATTGTTGAAAATCAGCTAGAAGATGGCAATCCGCTCAAAGTAAAAGAAACCCTGATGCGTTTAATGATGACAGGTACACCGCGTGAAGATGCGGTTGCGATGATGGCATGTGCAATGTCGATTGAGATTTTCGACGTGATGAAAAACGAAGGTGAATTCAACCTTAAACGCTACAGTGAGCACCTTGATCAATTACCAGATTTGGGTTTCATGGAAGGCGAATAGGCCGATTGAAAGAAAAAAGCAGACTGCAAACGTTTGCTATAATTGCCTTTATTGCTGCTTTAATAACGGCGGTATAGAATCCGTTCTCCTTTTCATCCCTTACTCAGACTAACAATATGAAATTTCCTGGACAACGCAAATCCAAGCACTATTTTCCTGTTCATGCTCGTGACCCATTGGTGAGCCAAGCACAAGAAAGCAAAAAGATGACGCGCACTCACATCATCGGCATTGATCAAACGCTGGTTGATATTGAAGCGAAAGTGACAACGGATGTGATTGAAAAGTACGGTTTGAGTAAAGGACACTCGTTGGTTAT
Source organism: Vibrio sp. B1ASS3 (assembly GCF_905175355.1). Lineage (NCBI taxonomy): Bacteria > Pseudomonadati > Pseudomonadota > Gammaproteobacteria > Vibrionales > Vibrionaceae > Vibrio > Vibrio sp. B1ASS3. The sequence continues at coordinate 2,530,091 of NZ_HG992742.1, read as the reverse complement.
TGATGACGCAACAGCAGAAGCTTTGTACCAGCAGCTAAAAGCAGAATGCCTTATTACCAATGAGTATGCAGGCGGTACGATCGGTAATACGCTGCACAACTACTCAGTGTTGGCCGATGACCGCTCAACACTTCTGGGCGTAATGAGCCAAGATATCAAAATCGGCAGCTACGGTTACCGCTACCTATGTAACACATCTAGCCGTATGGACCTGAACTACCTACAAGGCGTTGATGGTGCAATCGGTCGTTGTTTTGCTCTGATTACCGAAGATGGTGAACGTACTTTCGCAATCAGCGAAGGTCAAATGAACCAACTTCACCCAGACAATATCCCTGAGAAGATCTTCAAGAGCGCATCTGCTCTAGTTCTTACTGCATACCTTGTTCGTTGTAAAGAAGGCGACCCAATGCCGGAAGCAACGATGCGTGCTATTGAATACGCGAAGAAACATGATGTACCAGTGGTATTAACGCTAGGTACTAAATTCGTTATTCAAGATGATCCAACATTCTGGCAAGAATTCATTCGTGACAATGTTTCTGTTGTTGCAATGAACGAAGACGAAGCAGAAGCATTAACGGGTGAGTCTGATCCTCTAGCTGCTTCAGATAAGACGCTTGAGTGGGCTGATCTGGTTCTTTGTACTGCTGGTCCTGTAGGCCTGTTTATGGCGGGTTACACTGAAGAAAGCGCTAAGCGCTGAGAGATCCCCTCATAATTTCCCCAAAACGTAACCATGTGTGAATAGATTTTGAGTAAGCAGGGTTGCAGCCACGAGTGAGTCTTCCCTTGTTATTGTGTAGCCAGAATGCCGCAAAACTTCCATGCCTAAGCGAACTGTTGAGAGTACGTTTCGATTTCTGACTGTGTTAGCCTGGAAGTGCTTGTCCCAACCTTGTTTCTGAGCATGAACGCCCGCAAGCCAACATGTTAGTTGAAGCATCAGGGCGATTAGCAGCATGATATCAAAACGCTCTGAGCTGCTCGTTCGGCTATGGCGTAGGCCTAGTCCGTAGGCAGGACTTTTCAAGTCTCGGAAGGTTTCTTCAATCTGCATTCGCTTCGAATAGATATTAACAAGTTGTTTGGGTGTTCGAATTTCAACAGGTAAGTTAGTTGCTAGAATCCATGGCTCCTTTGCCGACGCTGAGTAGATTTTAGGTGACGGGTGGTGACAATGAGTCCGTGTCGAGCGCTGATTTTTTCGGCCTTTAGAGCGAGATTTATACAATAGAATTTGGCATGAGATTGGATTGCTTTTAGTCAGCCTCTTATAGCCTAAAGTCTTTGAGTGACTAGATGACATATCATGTAAGTTGCTGATAGGTTTCCAGTTTTCCGCTCCTAGGTCTGCATATTGTACTTTTCCTCTTACTCGACTTAACCAGTACCAACCCAGCTTCTCAACGGATTTATACCATGGCACTTTAAAGCCAGCATCACTGACAATGAGCGGTGTGGTGTTACTCGGTAGAATGCTCGCAAGGTCGGCTAGAAATTGGTCATGAGCTTTCTTTGAACATTGCTCTGAAAGCGGGAACGCTTTCTCATAAAGAGTAACAGAACGACCGTGTAGTGCGACTGAAGCTCGCAATACCATAAGCCGTTTTTGCTCACGGATATCAGACCAGTCAACAAGTACAATGGGCATCGTATTGCCCGAACAGATAAAGCTAGCATGCCAACGGTATACAGCGAGTCGCTCTTTGTGGAGGTGACGATTACCTAACAATCGGTCGATTCGTTTGATGTTATGTTTTGTTCTCGCTTTGGTTGGCAGGTTACGGCCAAGTTCGGTAAGAGTGAGAGTTTTACAGTCAAGTAAGGCGTGGCAAGCCAACGTTAAGCTGTTGAGTCGTTTTAAGTGTAATTCGGGGCAGAATTGGTAAAGAGAGTCGTGTAAAATATCGAGTTCGCACATTTTGTTGTCTGATTATTGATTTTTGGCGAAACCATTTGATCATATGACAAGATGTGTATCTACCTTAACTTAATGATTTTGATAAAAATCATTAGGGGATTCATCAGCGCTAAGCGTGAAACTTCATTGCCACTGCTTCCTGGTTCTATTGCTGAATTTAACCGTTTTGAATTTAGCCGCCCTGCTAAGAAAGACTCATGTGAAAATGCAATTAAAGTATATTCACATATCTCTCCATACATGGGTGGTCCTGAAAAAATTAAGAACACCAATGGCGCAGGTGATGCAGCATTGTCTGCGGTTCTTCACGATATGGCAGCAAATAAATACCACAAAGAAAATGTGCCTAACTCAAGTAAGCACAGCAATGAGTATTTAACTTATTCTTCGTTCTCTCAAGTTTGTAAATACGCGAACCGAGCAAGTTACGAAGTGTTAGTGCAGCATTCTCCACGTCTTTCACGTGGTCTTCCTGAGCGTGAAGATAGCTTGGAAGAGGCATACTGGGAACGTTAATTCATTCTGTTGAATTACCCAACTTTGCACATAAGTGAAAAAATGGCGCATTTCGAATGCGCCATTTTTGTATCTATTTATAGATAAATAAAAAAGGTTCCCATTGGGAACCTTTTTAAAATTCATAAATCTTTTATTAGATTAGGAAATCGTCTAGAGATTTACCTGCATCAAGTTGCTCTTGGATTGCAGAAGGTGTACGACCTTGACCTGTCCAAGTTTTTTCTTCGCCGCTAACGTCAGTGTATTTGTATTTAGCAGGGCGAGGAGCGCGTTTAGATTTTGCTTTAGTTTTTGTTTCACCAGCAAGTGCGCTAATTAGTGCTTCAACGTCGATACCGTCTTGAGCGATTTGCTCAGCGATAGCAGCTAGTTTTGCTTCTTGCTCAGCTTGTGCTGCGCGGTCTGCTTCTTCTGATTCTTTACGCTCTTCAACAACGATAGTTAGTTTATCTAGAGCTTCTTCTAACTGTTCTAGAGTCAGCTCACGAGAAAATGCACGAAGGCTACGGATATTTAGAAGTGTTTTAGTCAGCTCTGACATAACGATTCCTATTAATAGGTTAAAAGGTTCGACATTGCTTATCGAGACGATAAATTAAATGCGAAACTAGAATTAAAACATAGAGTCCTTATATTTAACTTTATCTTTCTCATATGTGCAAATGCTAATTCATGATTTAGATTAAATTTCTTTAGTTTTTTCGCTAATCAACAATATTAATTAATCAAATTGAAATCTAATTAGCCATTTCTAACACTTTTTACTTTATAGATACTGTCTTTTTCTCGATCACCATCATGTTTATTTATAGCTTGAATTAAATTTCCATTTTTCTGACAGAAAAGGACGAGCTATCGAATGTTCGTATCGTCATATTTCTTTCATTTATTGTTGCACGTAAAACTATGGCGAATTTAATAGTAGTAATAAAGTTTCATAAACATCAAGGTTGAAGCGATTGCAGTTGCACAATGTATGATTGGATCACATTTCATTTATAAATCAAAAGCTCGATTATTTATTCATTTAATTTAGTTTGATGTGTTGCATTGGGAGGCTTCATAGGTACAATGACTGTCACCTGATGCAATATTGCAGATAATTTGTTGCTAATTTGTACAATTAGCAGTTAAAAGTTTGTTGTTGCCGTAGAGGTGCAGTCTCGAAGAGTAGCTATTATTGGGGTGATGCCAATGAATAATAGTGGAAGGCGAAGATTGCCGAAGTAAGTGGCCTATCGAAACCACTTGCTGGGGTTGTCTCTGAAAGGAACAACACTGCCATAGTATATTTACATTAAACTATGGAGCGCTACTGTAGGGTTGGGTGAAGTGTTCGCTTCCCTGTCGCTAAGTTCAACATGAGCACGTATCGTATGCTACGTGACTTGTCTGCAGTAGATCTCTAGCCAAACTTTGGTTTTTGAAGATCATGAATTTAATAGATTTTGCACATTCTCCTGTTTCGTTATTACCGCCTATTGTCGCGCTGACGCTGGCGATTCTAACTCGACGTGTTTTAGTTTCTCTTGGTGTAGGTATCGTACTTGGTGCGGTTCTACTTAACGATTGGTCTATCGGTAACACGATAGGTTATGTAAGTTCTCAAGTTTCTTCTGTCTTTATTGAAGACGGTGGTATCAACACTTGGAACATGAGTATTGTTGGCTTCCTTATCCTATTGGGAATGACCACTGCGCTGTTAACACTTTCTGGTGGTACTCGAGCTTTCGCTGAGTGGGCGCAAACACGAGTGAAAAGTAAACGCGGCTCTAAACTTCTTGCAGCCTTCCTTGGCGTGTTCATTTTTGTCGACGATTACTTTAACAGTCTTGCTGTTGGTTCGATCTCTCGCCCAGTGACAGACCGTTTCTATGTGTCTCGCGCTAAACTTGCGTACATCCTTGACTCAACCGCGGCACCAATGTGTGTGATCATGCCTGCTTCTAGCTGGGGTGCTTACATCATTACTATTATCGGCGGCATCTTGGTGTCACACGGTATCACTGAGTATTCTGCTCTTGGTGCTTACGTTCGTCTTATTCCTATGAACTTCTACGCGGTATTTGCTCTACTAATGGTATTTGCAGTGGCGTGGTTTGGTCTAGACATTGGTAAGATGCGTGAGCACGAAATCGCAGCTTCTCAAGGTCGCGGTTTTGACAAAGATAAAGAAAACGATACTCAAGAAGCGCATGAACTGAACGAAGAGCTAGATATTCGCGAAAGCGAGAAGGGCAAGGTTTCTGACTTAGTACTTCCAATTGTTACGCTTATCATTGCTACAATCGCTTCGATGCTTTACACCGGTGGTCAAGCACTAGCAGCAGATGGTAAAGAATTTGCGCTTCTAGGTGCGTTTGAGAACACGGATGTTGGTACTTCTCTTATTTACGGTAGTTTGCTTGGTCTTGCAGTGGCATTGTTCACTGTAATTAAGCAAGGCATACCAATGGTAGAGATTGCACGTACGCTTTGGATTGGTGCTAAATCAATGTTTGGTGCAATCCTAATCCTAGTGTTTGCTTGGACTATCGGTTCTGTTATCGGTGACATGAAGACAGGTTCTTACCTATCTACAATGGCACAAGGCAACATTAACCCGCACTGGCTACCAGTTATCCTATTCTTGTTGTCTGGCCTAATGGCGTTCTCAACAGGTACTTCATGGGGTACGTTCGGTATCATGCTACCAATCGCGGGTGACATGGCTGGCGCAACAGACGTAGCGCTAATGCTACCGATGCTAAGTGCGGTTCTTGCTGGTGCGGTATTCGGTGACCACTGTTCACCAATTTCAGATACGACGATTTTGTCATCGACTGGTGCACGTTGTAACCACATCGATCACGTATCGACGCAGCTACCTTATGCATTATCAGTGGCGTTTGTGTCATGTATTGGCTTTATCACGCTGGGTATGACTGCATCGATCGCGTTCTCTTTCATCGCAGCATCGATCACTTTCGTTATCGTTTGTGCGATTCTGTCGTGGCTATCGAAGTCTAAAATGGCATCCTGCCAGAACGCGTAGTTAGCTTTATTAAGCGTATAAAAGAGGAAGCTCCGCTATTGCTAGCGGAGCTTTTTTTATACGCGATTTATGGTGAGGGGGGCAAATCGCGTTTTGGGGATAACCTATTAAGTCCACATCAATGTAAGCAAAGGAATATAAGCAAAGGGTGTGCCTATTTTAACTTCATGAATTATAAGGAACTTTAATTTGAGGTTTTAACGCGATGAGCTAACTCTATGATAATTAACAATTCACCTGTTACACACTGTTACGTTACAGTTCTAGCGAAATTTAACACCATGTAGGCTTGTTAGATGGGCAGGTTATATTTCTTGATTAGACGGTAGAGTGTGGTTCGAGAAATACCTAAATGTCTCGCCGCGGCACTCATGTTGTGCTTGTTGTCCTCGATTGCTTTTAGTAAGTAATCTAAGTCAATTTGTTCGACAGAAGGAAGGAGTTGTCGTTCGCTATTATCTAAGCCGAGATCGGCGATATGAAGTGTGTTGTCTTCACACATTACAATGGCTCTTTGAATGACGTTGCGAAGCTCTCTTACATTGCCTGGCCATTTATGTTTCAGTAATTTTTTTTGCACTCCTGATGACATACTTTGAACTTTGCCATTGGATAGCATTTCTAAAAAGTGCTCTGAAAGCATGAGTGTGTCTTGCCCGCGTTTTCGAAGTGGGGGAATAGTAAGCGGTAGTATGTTTAGTCGGTAAAATAGATCCTCTCGGAACTCTCCTTGTATTACCTCACTTTTTAAATCCACATGACTGGCTGCAATAACTCGGCAATCAACATCAATGATTCTATCTGCGCCTACTTTGTGAATTTGTTTACTCTCTAAAAAATGAAGTAAATGTATTTGTAAATCTGGTGGCATGTCGCCGATTTCGTCGAGAAACAGAGTCCCTTTGTTCGCTTTTTGAATGAAGCCAATTCGATCTGAAATTGCACCCGTAAACGCTCCTTTCTCATGCCCGAAGAGTTCTGATGCGATGAGTCCACTAGGGATTGCTCCGCAGTTAACTTCAACAAATGGGGCTGTATGTCGGCAGGAAAGCTCGTGAATGATTCGAGCGCACATACCTTTGCCCACTCCAGTTTCACCTTGGATGAGTACTTCCGCATCACATTGCGCGTATTTTTTGAGTTTGTTACGTAGTTCACTGATGCAAGTGCTATTACCGATAAGAGGAAGTAACGGATCTGCATCCAAAGAAGGTCTATGTAACGTAGCTTCGCATTTTTGCTCTTTCATTGTTCTTCACTTTTATGCCCCACACAAAGTTTAGTAACGAACACAGTCTCAAAATTGAGCAATGTGTAGCACTATTGAGAAAGGTCTCAATAGTGCTATTTGAAGGATTTTAAACGGTTGTTTTTGGAAGATTTAGTACTACGCCATTTTTTTATAACAAATTGATGGCATAAATGAGTTTGCTTGATGCATTTTTGATGATTGAAATGAAAATTAAAGTGAACAAAATCAATTGGATAATAAAAATATTAGGAAAAGTGCAAATTCGTTGTTGAAAAAAAATTAATCCTTGGTTAGTGTGGTCTTTAACGAAGCAACACAATCGAGCCTTAAATAAGTATGCGTAATTTTGTAATGAACATTCATCACCATCATCACCCAGCCTAGTCTTTCGGGAGATGTACGCATACCCGGGAGATAGGAAACTCCCGGAGGTGAAAATCAAAGTGAAAACAGATTTCAAACCCTCGGGAGACCAACATCTCTCGAGGGTTTTTTAGTTTTACTGGTTTATAAAATATTCAAATTATCGAATTTGCACAGGGATAAAGTAATGCAGGCACAACGCTTAAGAATCGCAATTCAGAAAAAAGGCCGCCTAAGTAAAGAGAGCCAAGCTCTACTGAAAAAGTGTGGTGTGAAATTCAACGTAATGGGTGAGCGTCTAGTGGTTCACTCTGAGAACATGCCAATTGATTTGCTTTTGGTTCGTGACGACGACATCCCTGGTCTGATTATGGATGGCGTAGTTGACCTTGGCTTTATCGGTGAAAATGAACTGGAAGAAGTTCGTCTAGATCGTAAAGCGCTCGGCGAGCCATGTGAATTTGTTCAACTTCGTCGTCTTGATTTCGGTGGCTGCCGTTTGTCTATCGCAATCAATAAAGACGAGGAGTACAACGGTCCTCAAGATCTAGCGGGCAAACGTATCGCAACCACATACCCGCAACTGCTAAAAGCTTACATGGATGAAGCGGGCGTTCCTTTCTCAACATGTATGCTGACAGGCTCTGTAGAAGTGGCACCTCGCGCTGGTCTTGCTGATGCGATCGCTGACTTAGTCTCTACTGGTGCGACGTTGGAAGCGAACGGCCTTAAAGAAGCAGAAATCATCTTCAAATCAAAAGCGACACTGATTCAACGCACCGGCGAATTTGATGCAGATAAAGTAGCGCTCATCGAAAAACTTCTGACTCGTATGCAAGGCGTACAACAAGCAAAAGAGTCTAAGTACATCATGCTACACGCACCAGCTGAGAAGCTAGACCAAATCAAAGCTCTACTTCCTGGCGCAGAAGACCCAACGGTATTACCTCTGTCTGCTGACAAGCAAAAAGTTGCGGTTCATTTGGTAAGTACTGAAAACCTGTTCTGGGAAACCATGGAACAGCTAAAGGAACTGGGTGCGAGCTCAATTCTGGTACTACCAATTGAAAAAATGATGGAGTAATCGCAATGAGAACAGTTGTATGGCAATCGCTGAGTGAAACTCAACAAGACTCGATTCTAGAACGTCCGGCAATAGCAGAAGGCGCAAACATCACTGCTGCGGTTTCTGAAGTAATCGCAAAAGTTCGCAAAGAAGGTGATGCTGCATTATTGGAGCTGACTGAGAAGTTTGACCGTGTGAAGCCGGAATCCATTCGTGTATCAGCGCAAGAAATCGATGAGGCGTCTGCTCGCCTTTCTGAAAAGATGAAAGGTGCGCTTGAGCAAGCTTATGCAAACATCTCGAAGTTTCATAAAGCACAAAAGCCACAACCAATTAAAGTAGAAACTCAGCCGGGTGTCCTTTGTGAGCAGGTAACGCGTCCAATTCAAAAAGTGGGTTTGTACATTCCTGGCGGTAGTGCGCCATTGCCTTCGACTGTTCTAATGCTCGGCGTTCCTGCAAAAATTGCAGGTTGTCGTAAAGTGGTGCTTTGTTCTCCACCGCCAATCGCTGACGAGATTCTGTACGTAGCAAAACTATGCGGCATTGATGAAGTGTACAACGTCGGTGGTGGTCAAGCGGTCGCTGCAATGGCTTACGGCACAGAGACTGTATCTAAAGTTGATAAGATCTTTGGTCCAGGTAACGCTTATGTGACAGAAGCAAAACGTCAGGTTAGCAATGATTTCCGCGGTGCTGCGATTGATATGCCTGCAGGCCCGTCTGAAGTGCTTGTAATTGCCGATGAAACTGCAGATGCAGATTTTATCGCTGCGGATTTGTTGAGCCAAGCAGAGCACGGTCCTGATTCTCAAGTGGTACTTGTGACCCCTTCTCCTGTGATTGCGGATCAAGTGACGGATGCGGTTCAACGTCAGCTTAAGGAGCTATCTCGTGCGGACATCGCCGAGCAAGCATTGGCTTCAAGCTTGATCATCATTGCCGAGTCTCTGACTCAATCGGTTTCCATTTCGAATTACTACGGTCCTGAGCACTTAATTGTTCAGACTAAGAACCCACGCGAGCTTCTGCCTCTATTAGACAACGCAGGTTCTATTTTCCTTGGTGATTGGTCGCCTGAATCAGCAGGTGACTACGCATCGGGTACTAACCACGTTCTTCCTACTTACGGTTACACACGCACGTATTCAAGCTTAGGTTTGGCGGACTTCTCTAAGCGTATGACGATTCAAGAGTTATCTGCTGATGGTCTAAAGAACCTTGCCCCTACAGTGGTCACTATGGCTGAAGCGGAAGGCTTGGATGCACACAAACGTGCAGTGACGATCCGTGTAGAAAAACTAGCAGCTAAGTAAGAGGACAATGAGATGGAAAAGCTAGCGCGTAAACAAGTCCAACAACTTACCCCTTATTTATCGGCTCGCCGAATTGGTGGTACCGGTGACGTATGGCTAAATGCTAACGAATCGCCATTCAACAATGAATACAAAACAGACTTTGCTCGTCTCAATCGTTACAGCGAATGTCAGCCGAAAGAACTAATTTCTGCTTACGCAGCCTATGCGGGTGTGAAACCAGAGCAAACACTAACATCTCGCGGAGCAGATGAAGGCATTGAACTACTGATTCGTGCTTTTTGTGAGCCGGGTGAAGATGCGATTCTTTATTGTCCACCGACTTACGGTATGTACGCCATCAGTGCAGAAACTATAGGTATAGAGCGTAAAACCGTGCCGCTAACGTCAGATTGGCAACTGGACCTTGCAGGTATCGAAGCTAATCTGGATAACGTGAAACTGGTTTTTGTATGTTCGCCAAACAACCCAACAGGTAACTTGGTTAAGCGTGAGGACATTGTGTCTCTGCTTGAGATGACAAAAGACCGTGCAATCGTGGTGATGGATGAAGCGTACATCGATTTTTGTCCAGAAGCGTCAACGGTAGACCTACTGGCGCAATACCCGAATCTTGCGATTTTGCGTACTCTGTCGAAAGCTTTCGCGCTTGCTGGTCTGCGTTGTGGATTTACGCTTGCGAACGAAGAGCTGATTAATGTACTTCTTAAAGTTATCGCACCTTACCCAGTCCCGGTTCCAGTGGCAGAAATTGCGACTCAGGCGCTTTCGGAAGCTGGTTTAGCGCGAGCGAAGTTCCAAGTTCTTGATCTGAATGCAAACCGTGCTTACTTGCAAGTTGGCCTTTCAATGATTCCGGGTTTGGAAGTGTTTGAAGGGTGGGGGAACTACCTATTGGTGAAATTCCCGAATGGCGATGATCTTTTCAAAGCGGCTTGGGATACGGGCATTATTTTGCGTAACTCGCCAATTGAGAACTGCGTACGTATCAGTGTTGGTAACCGTGACGAGTGTGAAAAAACGCTTGGATTTATTAGAAACTACTACGCATAAGTAGAGACAAAATTAATCGCTCTCGCTCAATAGCGGGAGCGCCAAAAGAATAGCAATAAGGAAGTACCCGAGTGAGCAAACAACAAAAAATCCTTTTTATTGATCGTGATGGCACCTTAATTGTTGAGCCGCCGATTGATTTTCAAGTAGACCGTTTAGACAAACTAAAACTAGAGCCATTTGTTATTCCAAGCCTGTTGTCGTTGCAGGATGCAGGATACCGTTTAGTGATGGTTACGAACCAAGATGGTTTGGGTACTGACAGCTACCCACAAGCTGATTTTGATGCACCACACAACATGATGATGGAGATCTTTGAATCTCAAGGTGTGAAGTTTGATGACGTGCTGATTTGTCCTCACTTCGATGAAGATAACTGCTCTTGCCGTAAGCCTAAATTGGGTTTGGTAAAAGAGTACCTTCAAGGTGGCAAAGTGGATTTCCAAAACTCTGTTGTGATTGGCGATCGTCAAACCGATCTTCAACTTGCAGAAAACATGGCAATTCGTGGCATTCAATACAACCCAGAAACCATGGGCTGGAAACAGATCCTCAAAGATCTGACGGTGAAGGCGCGTGTTGCTGAAGTCGTTCGCACCACAAAAGAAACAGACATTAAAGTATTCGTTAATCTTGACGAGCAAGGCGGTAACGATATTTCTACAGGTCTTGGCTTTTTTGACCACATGCTGGATCAAATCGCGACGCACGGTGGATTCCAAATGGTGTGCAAAGTGGAAGGTGACCTGCACATTGATGATCACCACACAGTGGAAGATACCGCTCTAGCATTGGGTCAAGCGTTAAAAGAAGCACTGGGTGACAAGCGTGGTATTGGTCGCTTTGGCTTTAGCCTTCCAATGGATGAGTGTTTGGCACAATGTGCACTAGACCTATCTGGTCGTCCTTACCTTAAGTTCGACGCGCAATTCAGTCGTGAGCAAGTGGGTGATCTTTCAACAGAGATGGTAGTTCACTTCTTCCGTTCTCTGACTGACACATTAGCGTGTACGCTGCACCTGTCTTCAGCGGGCAACAATGATCACCACATTATTGAAAGTCTATTTAAAGCGTTTGGTCGTACTTTGCGCCAAGCAATCAAAGTAGAAGGCACTGAGCTACCAAGTAGTAAAGGCGTACTTTAAGGCTAACCTTAGCAAGGAGAAAAACAGTGACAGAACAGAAAGTTGTCATTATCGATACTGGCTGTGCCAACGTCTCTTCAGTGAAGTTTGCTATTGAACGCCTAGGCTATGACGTAACAATTTCAAAAGATCCGCAAGTTGTATTGTCGGCAGACAAGCTATTCCTACCGGGCGTGGGAACTGCCAGCGAAGCGATGAAGAACCTAGAAGAACGCGATCTTATCAGCTTGGTAAAACAGGTAGAAAAGCCGTTGTTAGGTATCTGTTTAGGTATGCAACTGTTGAGCAAAGTGTCTCAAGAGAAAGGGCAGAAAGCCGACGAGTTGGTTGAGTGTCTTGGGCTTTGTGATGGCGAAGTGAAGCTACTACAAACTGGCGATTTGCCGTTGCCGCACATGGGTTGGAATACAGTGTCTGCAAAAGCAGGTAATCCACTTTTCAAAGGTATTGAAGAAGGTGAGTACTTCTACTTCGTGCACAGCTTTGCAATGCCTGTTGGGGATTACACGATTGCGGAATGCGAGTACGGCAACCCGTTCACAGCAGCAGTACAAAGCGGTAACTACTACGGCGTGCAATTCCACCCTGAGCGTTCTTCAAAAGCGGGCGCGAAGCTTATTCAAAACTTCTTAGAATTATAAAAGGGATTTAGTGTGATTATTCCAGCTCTTGATTTAATTGAAGGACAGGTGGTTCGCCTTTATCAAGGTGATTACGGCCAAGTAACCGAGTACAAAGTCGACCCAGCAGAGCAGTTCAACTTGTACCACCAAGCGGGTGCTAACTGGCTGCACTTGGTGGATTTAACTGGCGCGAAAGACACGACAGCACGCCAGCTTGATTTGATTGCAAAGCTACTAGCAAGCACGCCAGCGAACATCCAAATCGGTGGCGGCGTACGTACAGAGCAAGACGTGATTGACCTGCTAGAAGCTGGTGCTCAGCGTGTTGTTGTTGGTTCTACAGCAGTAAAACAGCCAGAGCTTGTGAAAGGTTGGATGGAAAAATACGGCGAAGAGAAAATCGTTCTCGCGCTAGACATCAACATCGATCAAGACGGCACGCGTAAAGTGGCGATCTCTGGTTGGCAAGAAGACTCAGGCGTGACTATCGAAGCTCTGATCAACGATTACCTAACGGTAGGTTTGCAGCACGTGCTTTGTACGGACATTTCTCGTGACGGTACGCTAGAAGGCTCAAACGTAGAGCTTTACGTTGACCTATGCAAACAGTACCCACAAGTGCAGTTTCAATCTTCAGGTGGCATTGGCTCATTAGCAGATATCGAAGCGCTAAAAGGCAGCGGTGTGGCTGGTGTGATTGTTGGTCGTGCACTGTTAGATGGTAAGTTCACAGCAGAGGAGGCGTTTGCATGTTGGCAAAGCGAATAATTCCATGTCTTGATGTTCGTGATGGACAAGTGGTAAAGGGCGTTCAGTTCCGTAACCATGAAATCATTGGCGATATCGTTCCTCTGGCGCAGCGTTATGCGGAAGAGGGCGCAGACGAGCTTGTGTTCTACGATATTACTGCTTCAAGTGATGGTCGTGTCGTCGATAAAAGTTGGGTCGCTCGCGTTGCTGAAGTGATTGATATTCCTTTCTGTGTGGCTGGTGGTATTAAATCAGCGGAAGACGCAGCGCGCATTCTTGAGTTTGGTGCAGACAAAGTGTCTATCAACTCACCTGCATTGGCGAACCCGCAATTGATTACTGACCTTGCTGATAAGTTTGGTGTGCAATGTATCGTCGTTGGTATCGATTCATACTACGACAAAGAGACCGGCAAGTATCAGGTTTACCAGTTTACTGGCGATGAAGAACGCACCAAAGCAACTCAATGGGAAACGCGTGATTGGGTGCAAGAAGTACAAAAACGCGGCGCTGGTGAAATCGTACTGAACATGATGAACCAAGATGGCGTGCGTAATGGCTACGATATTGAACAACTTAATATGGTGCGTGAAGTGTGTAAAGTGCCATTGATTGCATCGGGTGGTGCAGGTGCCATGGAGCACTTCGCAGAAGCCTACCAAAAAGCAAATGTGGATGGCGCGCTTGCCGCATCGGTATTCCACAAGCAAGTCATCAATATTGGTGAACTAAAGCAGTATTTGAAACAACAAGGCATTGAGGTACGACTATGAGTGTGAAAGCCGCCGAAGTAAGTTCGCTAGCTGAGCGAATCAACTGGGAAAAGGTGGATGGTCTGGTACCTGCCATCGTACAAGATTTTCAATCAAGCCAAGTGCTGATGATGGGTTACATGAACCAAGATGCGTTGGCAAAAACGGGCGAAACAGGTCAAGTGACGTTTTTCTCTCGTACCAAGCAACGTCTTTGGACGAAAGGTGAGACCTCTGGCAACGTATTGCAATTGGTGAACATGCAGCTCGATTGCGACAACGACACGCTACTGGTGAAAGTGAATCCCATTGGTCCTACGTGTCACTTGGGTAACACAACTTGCTGGGATGTGGACCCTCAAGAGGAGTCACAAATGGTGTGGCTTCATCAACTTGAGCAGCTATTGGCTGCCCGCAAGAGTGCCGACCCAGATTCCTCTTATACTGCCAGTCTTTATGCCCGTGGCACCAAGCGTATTTCGCAAAAAGTGGGCGAAGAAGGCGTTGAAGTCGCGCTTGCGGCGACGTCGGGCGATAAGGCGGAGCTAGTGTGTGAATCAGCAGACTTGATTTACCACTTGCTGGTATTGCTTCAAGACCAAGGCTTATCGATGAATGACGTAGTGAACAAACTGAAAGAGCGTCATAAATAAACCTGCTATAGATAAATGAAAGCCCCTATGCTCTCGAGCCTAGGGGCTAATTATATGGTCCGCCTCACTCTCAAGCCCTACGCTTAGAGTAGGCTCTCAGAACGAGGTGAACCATATGTCTACCATTCACATCTTAGGTATCGATTTAGGCAAGCACTGCTTTCATGCGGTTGGTAACAATCACACTGGCAAAGACGTTATTCGCCGTAAGTTTAGTCGAAGCCAACTACTCCGTTTCTTATCTGTACTTGAACCTACCATCATCGCTTTTGAAGCCTGTGGTGGTGCTCACTGGCTTGCGAGAAAGTGTGAAGCCTATGGGCATCGAGTTCGACTTATCCCGCCTCAATATGTAAAACCTTACGTCAAAGGTAACAAGAACGACTTTATTGATGCAGCTGCGATAGCAGAAGCAGCGAGTCGACCAAGCATGAGATTTGTCTCTGCCAAGTCAGAGGAAGCTCAGGTAATCGCAGCTATCCATCGAGTGAGGGATGGTTATATAAAAGAACGAACGGCTTGTATGAGCCGAATTGGAGCAATACTACTTGAGTTTGGGCTGAGTTTTCCTAAAGGCCATGCCAAGATGAAAGCGCTATTTCAGTGGTTGGCCGAGCAAGATATAAAACTACCACCGAGTCTGGTCGCTGAGTTGCTCTCGATTCATGAGCACTATAAATACCTAAATGAGCAAGTATCTACTCAAGATAGAAAACTGAAAGCAATTACTGAAAATAATGAAAATGCCGAGCTTTTGAAGAGTATTCCTGGTATTGGTGATTTAACAGCAACGCTGTGTGTGGCTAATATCAGTTCTCCTTCAAACTTTGGTGGAGGTCGCGAGATGGCTGCATGGCTAGGACTCGTTCCAAGGCAGTATTCAACGGGTGGCAAATCAAAGCTATTAGGCATGAGTAAACGAGGGAACAAACACCTTCGCGCTCTATTTATACATGGAGCGAGGTCCGTGCTATCTAGGATAGAAACAACAGGAAAAGTGTTTGGAGATTGGTTAGTCAATTTACGAGCAACAAAGCCGTTTAATGTAGTGGTAGTCGCACTTGCCAATAAGCTAGCAAGAATAGCTTGGGCGGTGTTGTACCACCGCCAAGCTTTTAAGGCTGTATAGCCATAACCAAGTTTGCAACGCCAATGAACGTGATGACAAAAACGGTCGATCGGCCAGATTAGTAACCTGATACAAAAAATAGCACCTAGTTGCTTTGGGGCTTTTAAGGATAATCTGGCGCGGATATCATCGTGGAGCGGGAAGTTAATGTTCCCAACGTGGACTCCGAATACATTAGCGCAAACCAACTCCGTTATTACTAAATTGTAGTTGCAATAACGGGGCGGACCATACATTTTTACTTTAGTGTTCTTGATTCGGGGGAAAACCCGGCAACAGTGCTAGTAGCGATTAGACTCTGGATCACACTCGTTCCTCGCTGTTCAGAATGACGGTATATTTTCTAATGGTGCTTGCAGTAGATTTATTTACTTCAAACAGGTACATATATTCACGTCATACCAACGAACCTAGGCGAGATCAGGAATCTAATTAAAGCGAGCTCAATAAGCTAAGCGTGGATGATCTTACCCACAACACTTCTTAAATTTCTTACCGCTTCCGCAGATACACGGGTCGTTGCGACCTACTTTTAAGCTACTTACTGGCTGGTTTAGGCGAGGATCTTGTTTTGGTTCTTCTTCTGGCTCTTCTTCTGGAAATGTGCCGTCAATGTAGTACCAAAGCCCATCTTCTTTCACGAAACGAGAACGCTCGGTCATGCAGTAGCGTTTGCCGTCTTCATCAAAGTAAGCGTTGAATTCAACAAAACCTTCATTCTCGTTGCTGCTCGCTTCGGCTTTTACTACCTCAAGCTTGCACCAATCGCTGTCGATGGATTGGGCAATGCCTTCACGTTGCTCTTCTGCATTACAGCTTGGGTGGTACGTGTTCACCACATAATCCACTAGACCTAATACATGCGCACTGTAACGAGAGCGCATTAGTTGCTCCGGTGTGGTGACGTCAGCATGGTTATTGTGGGCAATTTCACAACACTGTTGGTAGGTGCGGTTAGAGCCGCAAGGACAAGAAGAAGCCATAAAATGAAATCTCGATTAATTGAGCGGTAAAAACAAACAACCTCACATAAGTGAGGTCGCAGGTATTCTTTGGGGCATTATAGCGATTTAGGGCGTTTGAGACAGCAGTTCTTGAGCCCAAGCCGTGGATTGGCTAAACGCTTTAGCTAATTGTGGCTCAGTGAGTTTTAGGGCGGTACAGTATTTCTCTGTCATTTCCCAATCTGCTTTCTCGTACGCGATGATCATTGATAGAAGGTAACCCAAAACGCCTTTGTGTCCGGTTAAGGCATATTTGATGTCTTCATCGACTGGAATATCACTGATCACATCTTCAAGAGGTTGATCGAGGAGAGAACCCAACAGTGAAAACATTCCAGTAAGAAACGCCTGACCAGGGTCATACTTGGTGTGCATCTGACTCAACAGAATCTCACACATCCGTGCACGTTGAATTGCTAATGAATAGAGAGAATCAGGCTTGTCTTCATGCACCGAAGCAATCGCGACAAGTGAAATGAAACGTCTTAAACGGTCTTCACCAAGGTACACTAATGCTTGTCGGAACGATTTGATCTTCGTTGTGAGCGTGTAACCCGAGTTTACATAAGTCAGTAGCTTGTATGACAGAGTGACATCAATAGAGAACAAACGCTCGACCTCATTAAAGTCGATAGGTTTATCTGCGATCTCTTTACATAGCTGAATTACTGTTAGAAACGCGGGATTGAGGCGCTTCTTCTGAATCATTTCAGGCTTACTGAAAAAGTATCCTTGGAAGAAGTCAAAACCTGCGTCCATCGCTTGTTCAAACTCTTCATAGGTTTCGACCTTTTCGGCTAAGAAATCAATGCCAAAATGCCCTAACGACTGAATGTAAATGGCCGCTTTTTCGATCGGTATTAAGCGAATGTCGAATTTGATTATCGCGACGTAAGGTAAAAACCGCTTCCAAGCTTTAGTTGGAACAAAGTCATCTAACGCAACGCGATACCCAGATGCATGCAGTTGTTTTATCGCATGAAGCAGTTCATCAGTCGGCTCACAATCTTCTAATACCTCAACAACTAATGATTCGTTAGGAAACAGGGTAGGAACGAGGTTAACCAAGCTTTGGTAAGGAAAATTAACAAAGCCGAGCTTGTCACCCAGAGTGCTGTAGTGTGTGGTAAGAAAATGATCAGATAGAAGTCGACTAGTAGCCAGCTCGGGTTCTACTTCTGGGAAGGTATTTTTCGGACCGTCACGGAAGAGAAGCTCATACCCTATGGTACGCTTTTCTCTGTCCAATATCGGCTGGCGAGCTACGTATGAATACTTCAATGCGGTACTTTGTTCTGTTTAACTGAGTAATACGATAATAGCGATTTTTTTCAAAATTTCTATGCTTTGCGCGTCAATCTTCAACACGCTCGACATGCTTTACTTCAATTCTGTGTCAAACGGTCGTGTTTGCAAGTCAAAATGGTCAGAATTTACTTTTAAAACTGAGCCTTGGGTATACCAATCGCCTAAAACAATACGAGTGTTTTTAGCACCATTTAGCTCAAAAATATGTGTATTTGGTCGATGCGTGTGACCATGAATCATCAAGTTGACGCAATTTTGAGACAATACTCGCTCAACTTCGCTTTGGTTGACGTCCATGATGTCGAGAGACTTGTTTTTTTTGTCGTCTCGAATGTCAGATTGAACTTTAGCGACAATTCTTTTCTTAACGAACCATGGAATGCGATTGAACAACCATTGTAGCCATGGCTTGTGAACGGTTTTTCTAAACTCTTGGTATTTCACATCGTCAATGCAAAGCGTATCGCCATGTAGGATTACGGCTTTTTGACCATAAAGATCAATCGTGCAGACATCATCAAGTAATGTCATACCGGTTTCTTTGCAAAAGCGTTTCCCGAGTAAAAAGTCTCGATTGCCTTGGATGAAAAAAGTTGGCACACCCGCATCCGTCAGTGTTTTAAATTCTGCACGGATTTGGTCTGCAAAAGGGGTGTTGTCATCGTCACCAATCCAGAACTCGAACAAATCACCAAGCACGTACAGTGCGTCGGCGTGGATCGCTTCATTACGCATGAACGTCACGAAACATTCCGTAATGTCTGGACGAGAAGGGGTCAGGTGGAGATCAGATATAAATAATGTCGTCATAGAAATAAGGGGAGGCTAAGCCTCCCCACAAACTTATCTCTTAATAGCAATTCTATAGAATTACTCTTCGATTGTAGTACCAGTGATCATTACGTCTTCTAGAGGTACGTCTTGGTGCATGCCGTAAGAACCAGTGCTAACACCTTTGATCTTGTTCACGATGTCCATGCCTTCGATTACTTCACCGAATACACAGTAACCCCAACCATCTAGGCTTTCGCTACGGAAATCTAGGAACGTGTTGTTGTTTACGTTGATGAAGAACTGAGAGCTTGCTGAATGCGGCTCCATAGTACGTGCCATAGCAAGTGTACCCACTTTGTTGCTAAGGCCGTTGTTTGCTTCGTTCTTGATAGGTGCACGTGTAGCTTTTTCACGTAGACCAGACTCCATACCACCACCTTGGATCATGAAGCCGTCAATAACACGGTGGAAAAGCGTGTTGTCGTAGAAACCGTCGCGGCAGTATTGAAGGAAGTTTGCGCTAGTTTCTGGCGCTTTCTCTTCGTTTAGTTGAATCTTGATGTCACCAAAATTAGTGTGAAGGGTGATCATGCTATTTTCCTTTACTGTGTTGTATTCAAAGAGGGATTCTAGCCTAAGTTAATACGCATGGAAAACTCAGGACAATGAAAATATACGCTTTGTGCTTGAAGTTTAGCCGATTATCGTTTTATCCGTTAATTGCTATTACCTAATAAGGTCGGAGTTGTTATACTCCTTCTTCTCGTAATTCATTCACAAGCATAGATAGAGATCATGTTAAAGATATATAACACACTCACAAGACAGAAAGAGGAATTCAAACCAATTACAGCCGGCAAAGTTGGCATGTATGTCTGTGGAGTTACCATCTACGATCTCTGTCACATCGGTCACGGTCGTACATTTGTTTCTTTCGATGTAGTGTCTCGCTACCTTCGTTACCTTGGCTATGACCTAACATTTGTACGTAACATCACTGACATCGATGACAAAATCATCAAGCGTGCTGCAGAAAATGGTGAGTCTTGTGATTCACTGACTGAACGTCTTATCGGCGAAATGCACGCTGACTTCGATGCTCTGAACATGAAACGTCCTGACGTTGAGCCTCGTGCGACACAGTTCATTGCTGAAATCATCGAATTGGTTGAAAAGCTAATCGAGCGTGGTTTCGCTTACGTTGCAGACAATGGCGACGTAATGTTTGAAGTAGGTAAGTTCAACGAATACGGCAAGCTGTCTAAGCAAGACCTTGATCAGCTTCAAGCTGGTGCGCGTGTTGATATCGAAACGGCAAAACGCAGCCCGCTAGACTTCGTACTTTGGAAGATGTCTAAACCGGGTGAACCAACATGGGAATCACCATGGGGTCCAGGCCGTCCAGGTTGGCACATCGAATGTTCTGCAATGAACTCGTCAATCCTAGGCAATCACTTCGACATTCACGGCGGCGGTTCTGATCTTCAGTTCCCACACCACGAGAACGAAATCGCGCAATCATGCTGTGCACACGACACTCAATACGTGAACACATGGATGCACAGCGGCATGGTAATGGTAGACCGTGAGAAGATGTCAAAGTCTCTAGGTAACTTCTTCACTATCCGTGACGTTCTCGGTCACTACGATGCTGAGACAGTTCGTTACTTCCTAATGTCTGGTCACTACCGTAGCCAGCTAAACTACAGCGAAGATAACCTAAACCAAGCACGCGCGTCTCTTGAGCGTCTATACACATCTCTACGTGGTTTGGATCTAAATGCTGCGCCAGCAGGTGGTGAAGAATACGTGACTCGCTATACAGCAGCGATGAACGATGACTTCAACACACCAGAAGCTTACTCAGTACTGTTTGACATGGCGCGTGAAGTAAACCGCCTTAAGACAGAAAACCTAGAGAAAGCGAGTGAGCTAGGTGCGCTAATGCGTGAACTAGCTGACGTGATCGGTATCCTTCACCAAGATCCAGAAGCATTCCTAAAAGGTGATGCAGGCAACGACGATGAAGTGGCTGAAATCGAAGCGCTAATTAAGCTACGTAACGATTCTCGTGCAGCAAAAGACTGGGCTAACGCAGATATGGCTCGTGACAAGCTGACGGAAATGGGCATTGTTCTGGAAGATGGTCCAGAAGGCACAACGTGGCGTCGTAAGTAATCGAATCTTTTAAAAGGGCTGATGATTCAGCCCTTTTCTTTACAAGCTTTTATAAATTCTAAACTTTAACGAAGGTAGTGCTCTGTGGCTCAGATGTATTTCTATTACTCGGCAATGAACGCGGGTAAATCGACAACTCTTCTTCAATCTTCATTTAACTACCAAGAACGTGGCATGACGCCTGTGATTTTCACTGCAGCGTTAGATGATCGCTACGGCGTAGGTAAAGTGAGCTCTCGTATTGGTTTGCAATCAGACGCGCATTTGT
The DNA here is from genome assembly GCF_905175355.1 of Vibrio sp. B1ASS3. Lineage (NCBI taxonomy): Bacteria > Pseudomonadati > Pseudomonadota > Gammaproteobacteria > Vibrionales > Vibrionaceae > Vibrio > Vibrio sp. B1ASS3. The sequence continues at coordinate 2,508,980 of NZ_HG992742.1, read as the reverse complement.
TCCGTCCAGATACCAACCTTTACCAAGAGATTGCAGCACTGCATGAAGTTGAAAAACGTCACTGTATCCTAATTGATGAGTGTCAGTTCTTGTCGAAAGAACAGGTTTACCAACTAACAGAAGTGGTTGATAAACTGCATATTCCTGTACTTTGCTATGGTCTTCGTACCGATTTTCTAGGCGAACTTTTTGAAGGCAGCAAGTACCTATTATCATGGGCAGACAAATTGGTTGAACTAAAAACGATTTGTCATTGTGGTCGCAAGGCAAACATGGTTATCCGTACTGATGAGCACGGCGTTGCAATCAAAGAAGGTGATCAAGTCGCGATTGGCGGTAACGACCGTTACGTATCGGTTTGTCGTCAGCACTACAAAGAAGCACTTGGTAAGTAAGCCAATCTAGATAAGAGAAAGCCACCGAATTCGGTGGCTTTTTTATTGTCTGATTGTTGGTCGCTGAACGAAGGATTACGCGAGACCAAACTCGAACTTTTCTCTCAGTGCTTGGTAAGAAGATTCAACGTGAGCAGGGATTTCTTGTTCTGTTTGAAAGCCTTTCTCTGGGTAAGTCTTCACACGAGAAAAATCTTCCATCAATGCTTCCAGTACCATCATCAGGGGCATTTCTTCGTTGATGTATTCAAAGAAAGGATGCGCAGTAGAAGTCACTTGGAGATGCGAATAAGGCGATTGCCACTGTTTTTCAAAGGTTGCAATGGCGCGTCGTTCCATAAATGGCTTTTGAACCAAGATGAGAGAATCACAGCTAATCCCTTTTTCTTTCAACAACTGTTCGGTGAAGCGAACGTTCTCGCCGCTGTTGCTGGATTTTGTCTCAACTAATATTGCTTCACTTGGCACGCCCGCTAGTTTTGCGATTTCTGCGAATGTTTCTGCTTCGCTTTTGTCAAACAAGCCATCTGTAAAACGCCCTTCGCCACCAGAAAACACAATGAGTGGCGCAAGTTTTTGTTGGTAGAGTTTGGCCGCGTATTCGGCAACACGTAAGTCATTGCTGCACATAACAAATAAGCAGCTGGCAGGTTTTAGCTCTTGCTTGAGTTGCATGTAATCCCACAGGGTTTCAATGTGTTGATAAAGCTTCATAGTGCGTCCAGCGTTGAATTGAATTGGAACTGATAGCCAAGTGCGACAAGTTTGTCTGCTAGGATTCGTTTATCGGCGGTTTCTGTGACTGGCGGAAGTGCTATATCTAAATCGCTTTGGGTAATCGCCGCTTGGTAAAACTCTGCTTTGCTGACGGTATTTGGCGTTGTAGCGTTTACCACTTCGTTATCAATTTGATTAAGCGCGAAAGCTGTCGCGGCTACCGCATCGTTTTGATGCACCATGTTTGCAGGGGCCTTACGGCTCACTTGTTTTAATCGCATTGCAAAGCGAGAAGGGTGGCGGTCAGAGCCAATCAAACCACTACAACGAACGATGGCATAGTCGATTCCAGAATCAATCACATATTGTTCAGCTTGTAGCATGATGCGGGCGTTGTCTGAGAAGTGTTCGCTCGTTTGTGCCAAGGCGAGTGTGGCGTCTTCTTCTTTCATATCGACAGCAAGGTTTGGATATACCGTGGTGGAGCTCACCATGAGCAGTTTGTTTACACTGCTTTGTTTGGCTGCTGAAACTAAGCGTTGCCACTGCTGTGCGTACTCTTGCCCATTGCCTTTACGAAATCCTGGTGGGAAAGCGCCAACAATGCGTTCAATTTGGTGTTGTTCGATAAGCTCAATAAGCTGTTGCTGTGAGTGTGGTTCGTTAAGATCGAGCAGAGCAGGTTGAACGGAAGTGAGCGGGAACTCATCTAGCCTAGTTTGGCTTCGACGTGTCACCGTAACTTGATGTCCTTGGTCAATCAAAGTTTGTGCAAGTGGGGTGCCTAACCAGCCTGCACCTACGATCAATGTATTTGCCATCTGTGTGTTCCTACTGTTAGCCCTGAGATCACTCAAACAGGGTTTGTAATTCTAATCTGGCTTGTTGGTGTAGGGGATCGGAATGCCATTTCTGATGTTGTATCAAGTCAATGTTGACCTGCCAAGCCAGCTTTGTGAATTCTTCGCCAATTTTGATCAGCGTATTCGGTGCGTAAGACACCAAATGCTCAGGAAGAAAGCACCAACCAAATCCCTTGTTCGCCAGTTCTAATAATATGTAGTAATCATCAGCGTACCAGATATCCGGGCTAAACGCCTGATTAAGACCGCTTACATCTTCACTCTTTGAGCGGATAACGAGTTGACGATGTTGCTTGAGTTCATCAATGTTGCGGATCTTTTGTTGTGCGAGTGGATGTTCTGAAGAGACAAATACATCAAAGCCGATATGACCTAGGTTAGACAGGTCGACGTTTTTAGGCATCTGTAAGTCACTTAATATAATGCCTGTGGTAGCACGCTCTGATTTCACCAACTCGATGATATCTGGACTTGAAGCCGTGAGACATTCCACTTGAAGGTTAGGAAACTTTTGTTCCAAATGTTTTAAAGCAATGGGGAGACGGGTTAGTGGAATCCCCTCATCAACTGCAAGAACGAGTTTACTCGCTGGTGCAGAAAAGAGTTGAGATGCTTTGTTATTCAGTCGATCTAGTTGGCTTAAGGTGGCGAGGGCATAGGGCATCAACTGATGTCCTTTCTCAGTCAGTTTAGGATAGCGACCTGTGCGGTCAAATAAGTCAACGCCACAATCGAGCTCCATATTCATGATGTGTTGGCTGATCACCGATTGAGCTCGCCCAAGCTTACGTGCTGCTGCCGAGAAAGATCCGGCCTCTGAAGTGGTGACGAACGCTTGAAGTTGTTCAATAGTAAACATATCGCTTTTACCGATGGTATCTAACTTTTACTTATCTAAATGATAGATAAAATGCCAGTCATTGAGTAGAACTATTTAGGTAAAACATCATGACTCGTAACGAACGTATCTTTCACGCTGTACTATTTGAAATGATTGCATTGGCGATCATCATTCCTGCGGCTTCTTTGATAACAGGGAAGGGATCGAGTGACTTGGCAGTGGTTGGTATTGGCTTGAGTCTTTACACCGTAGTTTGGAACTACATTTATAACCTGTACTTTGATAAATGGTTTGGCTCGAACCGAGAGGACCGCAGTTTAGCAATGCGAATTGGTCACACACTTGGCTTTGAGGGCGGATTGATTTTCCTATCGATTCCGGTCATTGCGTGGTTCTTGCAAATAACTTTATTACAAGCGCTTGCATTGGAAGCTGGTTTTCTAATTTTCTTCTTATTTTATGCAACGGGCTTTAACTGGGCTTACGATAAAATTCAGCCTTTTGGAAAAATGAGAAAATTAATCGCTTAATATAGTGAGTCTAGATAAATATAATTATCAAAAAAGCCACCAAGTATGGTGGCTTTTAATTTTAGAACTTGCTTATTTATATGAGCTTATTCTGCAGTTAGTACGCGAAGAATTTTATCGGCGTGTTCTGCAACTTCAATGCCTTCATCAGTTAGGTAACCGCCGTCCGGCTGTGTGCAAAGTTGTTTCTCATACAGACGAGCAACCGCTGCCTGCATTTCTTCTGAAGCTTCTTTGTGGACTTTGATGCCCGTTGCTGCGCTGCTTAAATCGAATTGAAGAAGTAGGTTCAGTTCGGCAATGTGGTCAGCTGAATATTTCATAGATATTTCCTTCGTACTTTTTTATCCAAGCTAGTCTGAAAACTAAGGTTGAGCAATAGAAAACACTTAGAAATGTTAAGTGCCGCGCTATAGGCCTGATATAACGCGGGTTTTTTATTCTAAGGTAAACATTTGACCCAAATATTAATAATGGTTAAGACAAGAACTCATAGTTGAATTTTATCGATTACTCTCTCAGCAACAACAAATTTAGTAAACATGAAAAATAGCCCTTGAAAAAGTCTGGAAATGGAGCGATTATCCGCGCCTCGTTAATTGTTTCTAAATGTTACACTTCCATGAACTTCAATCAGTTTGACTCACTATTACCACCTCAGGCTGCTGAACGTGCCGCCGAAGTAGGTGTTGGCAAAGCAACTAAAGCTCCGATGAAATCTTTCCTGCTGGCTATTTCTGCAGGTCTTCACATTGGTATCGCTTTTATTTTTTATACAACCGTAACCACAGGTGCCGGTGATCTCCCTTGGGGCATTACTCGCCTTATTGGTGGTTTGGCATTCAGCCTTGGCTTGATCTTGGTGGTGGTAACCGGCGGTGAGCTATTTACTAGCTCGGTTCTTACGCTGGTGGCTCGTGCAAGCGGCAAGATTTCATGGAAAGCCTTGATGAAAAACTGGGTGGTCGTGTACTTCGGTAACATGGTCGGCGCAGTTTTACTGGTTGTGTGTATGCTGATCACTAAGCAATACATGTTCGACGGTGGTCAAGTCGGTTTGAACGCGATGGCAATTTCGCAACACAAACTGCATCACGGTTTCTTCCAAGCTGTCGCGCTGGGCATCATGTGTAACGTTTTGGTCTGTATTGCAGTTTGGATGACGTTCAGTGGGCGCACACTAACGGATAAAATCGCAGTAATGATCTTGCCTGTTGCTATGTTCGTTTCTGCTGGCTTTGAGCACTGTATTGCGAACATGTTCCAAGTACCAATGGCGATCGGTATTAAGTACTTTGCTCCAGAATCGTTCTGGCAAATGACAGGTGCAAACATCGCAGACTATGCGGATCTGAACATGATGGGCTTTTTGGTGAACAATCTTATCCCTGTAACGATTGGTAATATCATCGGTGGTGGTGTCTTCGTTGGCATGTGGTACTGGATGATTTACCTACGTGATGAAGACAAGCATCTTAAGTAATTTTTAAGAAAGGCAAGCCCAGTGGCTTGCCTTTTTTTGATCTTTTCAACCTTAGTGTTTAAACCAACTCTTCATTGACGCCATATTCGTTTGGCGTCCAGTGAGACGTCATCTCTGAGGGTTCTTGCACTAGCCAATCCACTGGCGTGTCTAATAATAAGTCTTCGACCTTTTCTCGCGTGATTAACATATCCATGTGAGCTCTCCCGTTGTCGGTTAACCTCACTTTAGAGGAGTAAAGTGACGGTTCAATGACCAATCAATGACCATTAAATTTCTCAGAAGAGGGGTGTCCGAAATGACACTTATGTTTCTGGTTGCTTATGGGTTTTAGGGGTTTATCCACATTTTCTGTGGATAACCTGTCGCAAAGATCGTGAGTATCTATTGTGATCCAGAAAAATTCATAAAATGAGATGCTTATATGACTATTTAGTGAGCACGTTAGGCTTTCTCTTTGTTGATAAACTTCACTTTAATGCGTCCTTCTTTAGTTTGTACACAGGTAAGCGTCATCTCTAAGGTAATTGCTACCGACACACTTAGCATGACAAAAATCGCCAACATGATGACCAGTTGATACTTGATTGCCACCATAGGGCTCGCTCCTCCCAGAATTTGACCTGTCATCATCCCAGGGAGGGTCACTAACCCTGTAGTCGCCATCGAAGCTAGGATTGGAGCAAGAGATTTACGAAGCGCTTCTTGAAGGAAGGGGAAGGAAGCGTACTTAGGTGCAGCCCCAAGAGAAATGGCGGCTTCATATTCAGATTTTCGCTGTTCGAAAGCGGTGAACAAGTTCTGTAGCGCGACGATGTTACTACTCAAGCTGTTGCCAAGTAGCATTCCCGCTAGAGGGATCATGTATTGTGCGTTATAGAAAGGCTCAGGCTTTACAAGGCCCAATGCGATGGCTGCAAGAAGTGGAAGTAAACTGCATGACAATCCGGTGATGAGGGGCATCATTAGAGGTTTTTTAGGGAGGTTTGCTTTACCCACAATTGAGCTCGCGCCAACCACTACCATAATCGCTAACCACGCTAAGTTCACGATCAGGCTATTTAGTTCAAATAGATACTCAAGGTACACACCAACCAAAATTAATTGCACGGTCATACGGGCAACACTGATGGCAGTGTCTTTGGCTATGCCTAATTTGTATCGAGCATTAATGGTAAGGGGAACGACAAGAATCAAACTAAAAAGTGCGAGTTCAAACCAATTTATATCGACAACCTGATTCATAAATCTTCTCCCAAAATTAACCGTCTGATTTTAACGGACCTCATTTGGTTTATGAATTGCAGAACTCTGTTTTTTTGCAATCTTATGTCCAGAAAAAAGCAGACATTTGGTGAGGTGTTATTAACATTTGGATCACAACTTCTTGTCTTTAGTCGAAAAAATAGCGATTTAGTAGCACGAAAAAATCCATAAAATTGTAAACAAAGTTAATCTTATGTTGTATTCTTAACATGTATGCAAAAGACTTATTTCTTCACATCCATTAATATTTCTTCACAAAGAATATCAATCAAACACATCTCTGGATGAGCTCAAAAAAGTGTTGGATAACAAGGGCTGGAGCGTCAGATTTGATTGAACCTTACTGTTAGTATGGTCTAACATTTTCCAATAGAGATTGTAAAAAACTTAAGCTTGGTAACGCGAGCTTTTCAATAACACTAGATACAAAATAGGCAAATGTATGAGTGATGTTAACAAAATTGAGAGTGGTGAAAAACGCTCACTGGAGTGGAAGTCTTTCCTCTTCATTGCAGTTGTTCTCTTCCCAATTCTGAGTGTGGCTTTCGTAGGTGGCTACGGATTTATCGTTTGGGCACTACAAGTGTTCTTCTTTGGTCCTCCAGGTGCACACGGCATGTAAGCCAGTGAGCTCACAACCACACTTTAGAAAAGATTTTAAGAGAGCAAATAATGAAATCATTAATCATTAAACTGTGGCGTACGATGACGCGCCCGGCAGTTCATATCAGCCTTGGCGTGCTGACTATGGGCGGTTTCATCGCTGGTGTTATTTTCTGGGGTGGCTTTAACACAGCCCTAGAAGCGACCAACACAGAAGAATTCTGTATTAGCTGTCACACAATGCGTGACAACGTATACGTTGAACTACAAGACACTGTTCACTGGAAAAACCACTCTGGTGTTCGTGCTACTTGTCCTGACTGTCACGTTCCACATAACTGGACAGATAAGATCGCTCGTAAAATGCAAGCGTCTAAAGAAGTATTTGCACAAGTATTTGGCAACTACGACGAACCGGGTGTTTTCGAAGAGCGTCGTATCGAACTTGCTAAACACGAATGGGATCGTTTCTCTGCAAACAAATCCCTAGAGTGTAAAAACTGTCACAACTACGATTCAATGGACTTCGAGCAAATGTCTCCAACAGCTCGTATCCAAATGAAGCAAGCAGCTGAGAAAGATCAAAGCTGTGTTGACTGTCACAAAGGTATCGCACACAAACTACCAGCTGGCATGGACAGCATCGGTGGTATCGTTGGTGACCTAGAAGGTATGACTTCAAACACAGATTACGGTGTTGGTCAGCAACTAGTAAGTGTTCGTCACCTACCAATCTACTTCGACGATAAAGGTACTGAAGAAGCAGGTCTTCTAAACCCTGCGTCAACAGTTAAAGTTCTTGAAGACAAAGGCGACTACGTTGAAATCGAAATCGATGGCTGGCGTAAAGCGAAAGGCTTTGGTCGTGTAATCCAAGAAGACTTCGGTAAGAACATTGCAGTAGCATCGCTACTAAAAGAAGCAGCAACAGACGCTAAAGTAGTTACTGCTGGTGAGAAGAAAGTTGATGAGCTAACTGGTCTTCCTTGGGAGAAAGTAGCTGCGAAAGTATGGATCAAGAAAGAATCTATGCTGAACGACATCAACCCTGTATGGGAAAAATCTGCAGAAGCTTACAAAACTAACTGTTCTGTATGTCACACACAACCAGCTGAAGCGCACTTCGATGCGAACACATGGCCAGGTATGTTCGACGGTATGCTAGCGTTCGTTAACCTAGATACAGACAGTGAAGCACTGATCTTGAAGTACCTACAGAAGCACTCTTCAGATTATGCTGAAGGTCACCACTAATAAGCGTCGGATTGGAGTAAATATAAATGGCTATTACACGAAGAAGTTTTCTTAAAGGTGTAGCAACCACAAGTGCAGCGTCAGTTATCGGTCCAAGCTTATTGGCTTCAGCATCTGCGAACGCAGCTGAGACTACAGGTACTTGGAAAGTAACAGGTTCACACTGGGGCGCGTTCCGCGCCCACATCTACGCGGGTAAAGTTCAAGAGATCAAACCGCTAGAACTAGACAAGAACCCAACAGAGATGTTGAACGGCATCAAGGGCATCATCTACAGCCCTTCACGTGTTCGTTACCCAATGGTTCGTCTAGATTGGCTGAAGAAGCACAAATACAGCGCGGAAACGCGTGGTAACAACCGTTTCATCCGAGTTACTTGGGATGAAGCACTAGACTTGTTCTACCGTGAGCTAGAGCGTGTTCAGAAAGAATACGGTCCATGGGCTCTACACGCAGGTCAAACTGGTTGGAACCAAACTGGTGCGTTCAACAACTGTACAGCGCACATGCAACGTGCTGTAGGTATGCACGGTAACTTCATCACTAAAGTAGGTGACTACTCGACTGGTGCAGGCCAAACCATCATGCCTTACGTACTAGGTTCAACAGAAGTTTACGCACAAGGTACGTCTTGGTCTGAAATCCTAGAGAACTCAGACAACATCGTTCTTTGGGCAAACGACCCAGTGAAAAACCTACAAGTAGGTTGGAACTGTGAAACGCACGAGTCATTCAAATACCTAGCGCAACTGAAAGAAAAAGTAGCGAAAGGCGAGATCAACGTTCTATCTGTAGACCCAGTTAAGAACAAGACTCAACGTTACCTAGAGAACGATCACCTATACATTAACCCGCTAACAGACGTAGCATTCATGCTTGCTGTAGCGCACGTACTGTACAACGAAGATCTATACGACAAGAAGTTCATTGAGACTTACTGTCTAGGTTTCGAAGACTTCATCAAGTACGTTCAAGGTGAAACGAAAGACAAAGTTGTTAAGACTCCAGAGTGGGCTGCACCTATCTGTGGTGTGAAAGCGGACAAGATTCGTGAATTCGCACGCATGCTAGTGAACGGCCGTACACAGATCCTTATGGGTTGGTGTATCCAGCGTCAAGAGCACGGTGAGCAGCCATACTGGGCAGCAGCAGTAGTTGCAGCGATGGTTGGTCAAATCGGTCTACCTGGCGGTGGTATCTCTTACGGTCACCACTACTCAAGTATCGGTGTACCTTCAACTGGTTTCGCAGGCCCTGGTGGTTTCCCTCGTAACCTAGATACAGGTATGAAACCGAAGTGGGACAACAACGACTTTAACGGTTACAGCCGTACTATCCCAGTTGCACGTTGGATCGACTGTCTTCTAGAGCCAGGTAAAGAGATCAACTACAACGGTGGTAAAGTTAAGCTTCCAGACTTCAAGATGATGGTGATCTCGGGTAACAACCCATGGCACCACCACCAAGATCGTAACCGCATGAAGCAAGCATTCCAGAAGCTTCAAACGGTTGTGACTATTGAATTTGCTTGGACGGCGACTTGTCGTTTCTCAGACATCGTTCTACCTGCATGTACGCAGTGGGAACGTAACGACATTGACGTGTACGGTTCATACTCGAACAAAGGTCTTATCGCGATGCATCGCCTAGTTGACCCATTGTTCCAATCTAAGCCAGACTTCCAAATCATGAGTGAACTGACTCAACGCTTTGGTCGTCGCGACGAGTACACTCGTGGCATGAGCGAGATGGAGTGGATCCGCAGTCTTTACAACGATTGTAAGAAAGCAAACGACGGTAAGTTTGAAATGCCAGAATTTGATGAATTCTGGGAACAAAGCGTACTAGACTTCGGTGAAGGTAAGCCTTGGGTTCGTCACGCTGACTTCCGTAAAGATCCAGAAATCAACCCACTGGGTACGCCTTCTGGCTTCATCGAGATCACTTCTCGCAAGATCGGTCGTTACGGTTACGAACACTGTCAAGAACACCCAATGTGGTTCGAGAAATCAGAACGTTCACACGGTGGTCCTGGCTCTGACAAACACCCGTACTGGCTACAATCTTGCCACCCGGACAAGCGTCTGCACTCTCAGATGTGTGAATCTGAAGATTTCCGTGCTACTTACGCTGTTCAAGGTCGCGAGCCTGTATACATCAACCCAGCTGATGCGAAAGCAAAAGGCATTAAAGACGGTGACTTGGTACGCGTATTTAACGACCGTGGTCAACTTCTTGCTGGTGCGGTTCTAACAGACAGCTACCCACGTGGTGTTGTGCGTATCGAAGAAGGTGCGTGGTACGGTCCTCTAAACGAGAAAGTAGGTGCAATCTGTACTTACGGTGACCCTAACACACTAACTCAAGATATCGGTTCTTCTGAGCTAGCACAGGCGACTTCTGCGAACACATGTATCGTAGACTTCGAGAAATTCACTGGTAAAGTTCCACCAGTGACTTCATTCGGTGGTCCAATCGAAGTTGCTTAATAACAGCACTAAGCTTTAAAAGAAATACCAGCCTTCGGGCTGGTATTTTTTTAACCAAAATTTCAGTGAGCACTCTCTCAATACCAAATCTAAGTATCTGCACGACCGCTAGATTCGTGATGCTGATAACGAATTGGGTAGGAGAAGCGGAGGATAATGAGCCAAACTAAACAATAATAATCAAGTGAGTAGATTTTCTATGGCTCAAACCATTCAATTGGCCAATCACACCGAACTAACGGTGCATGATAACGATCTTCTGTTTGAAGTGATGGGCAACCAAATTCATTTTTCGTTTGCAGGGATCCACAACAAAACCTTCACCGATCGTGAAGTCCTGTTTGAAATGCCTTTCCTCTACGAACAAGGCGCAACTGTGTTAGGCGACGGTTTCCAAATGTTGGCGCAGACCAGCGGCACCATTTCTCAACCTGTCGACGTTGGTCGTTGCCCGGATAACAACAACTCTTACCGCATTTACCCTGAGAATTCCCCTAAGCGTTACTACAACTATCTAGTTGTTGAAGACGCCGCAGGTTATACCTTGTTCGGTTTTATCTCTTGTCATCGCTTTGCCGGCTATTTTGAAGTGCAGCAGCATGGTGAGCATTGGGTACTTTCTGCTTCTATCGACGGAGAGCAGACCCAAGTGGCTGATTGGGAGCACAACAAGCTGGAATCTGTTGCAGTATTACGTGGCAATTCTCTCTCTGAGTTGTACAAACAGTACAGTGAGATGCTTGCCGAACATCACCCAATCCGTAACGGTGTCACGCAAGATGCGCCAATTGGCTGGTGTTCTTGGTACGCATACTATGCGGATGTGACAGAAAATAACGTGTTGGAAAACGTCGAATGCATGCAAGAAAGCCTAGCCGAGCTTGAATGGGTACTGCTCGATGACGGTTACCAAGCATTTATGGGGGATTGGCTCACGCCTTCAGATAAGTTTTCTGGCGGTGTGAAAGAGCTGATTCACAACATTCGCGCTAAAGGCAAAAAACCAGCGATTTGGATGGCACCATTCATTGCTCAACCAGAATCGGAGATCTTCCAAAAGCATCCTGATTGGTTTGTGCGTCACCAAGATGGCAGCCTATTGAAAGCAGAAGATGTCACCTACGGCGGTTGGCGCTGTACACCATGGTACATTCTCGATACCTCAAATCCTGAAGTGCAAGATCACCTGACTCATGTGGTGTCTGTCATGCGTCAAGAGTGGGGCGTTGAGCTATTCAAATTAGACGCAAACTACTGGGGTACTTTAAAAGGTAAGCGAAGCCAATCGGGTGTCACCGGTGTAGAAGCCTACCGCATGGGTATGGAAGCGCTCGCTAAAGGGGCAGGGGATGCATGGCTGTTAGGCTGTAACGCGCCAATGTGGCCTTCTTTGGGCTTAGTTGATGCAATGCGTGTCTCTGACGACGTAGAGCGCCAGAGTCATCGCTTTGAACAAATTGCGAAAGAAACCTTCTTCCGTAGTTGGCAGCATCGTAAGTTATGGCAAATTGATCCTGATTGCGCGACGTTTACTTCATTACCTAACCAAGCAGCCTCGCGTGAAGATTACCAATTCCATCGTAACGTGTTGCTAGCGTGTGGCGGTCTACTGCTTTCTGGTGACCCTCTACCAGAAATCACCCCATTTGCGAGTAAGACGCTAGCGAAATTGATGTTGCGTCAGCGTCGTAATCAGGAGTCGGCCAAGTTTACCGCGCTAGGTTTAAACCATGCTTTCCTGCCGCTAACATCTAAAAACGATCTGCATTGCTTGTTTAATTACACCAATGATGAAGCGACAGAGTTTACGCTCACCGCAGACCAGCCAACAGATTGGTACGACTACTGGACAGGGGAGAAGCTCAACCAAGAGCCATGCCAGCTATTGTTGGTCAGTTTAGACAAAGGCCTCAATGCTAAAGCGATCGTGACAGCTTAACTTTGCGCTTCCAAAAAACAAAAGAGCCTCGATTGAGGCTCTTTTTGTATCCATTGCATCTGATTTGAAAGCTAGTATTCGAATAGGAAAAAGTAACCGTATCCGACAATCAAGGCTGGTATTGCAGAGTAGATAGTGGCGACAAGCGCAGCTTTAGGAGCCATTGCAATCGCAGGGAACAAGGCATCACCATCATTGGAAATGGCATTAGAAAGCTGTGCCGATAATGGCGCTGCGCCGGATATATAAAGACTCGTGACTAGAATTTGTGGGCCACAGCCTGGCAATATACCAATAGCCAAACCAACGAGAGGCATCCAGATCCCCCAGTTTGAGCACGTCGCTCCCAAGTCTAAACCCGAGAAATAGGTTGTAAGTTCAAAGGCTAAGAAAGCCAAAATAACCCATGCGCTAACAAAGTTTGTGTCTTGCGCCGCTTTTTGAATTGGGTGTGAATCGATGATTTTGTCATCTTCAGATACCGTTGATTTGTAATCACCTAGCTCTTTGGTCATCGCCCACAAAAACATACTGACAACTGCAAATGTCGCACCTAACCATTCCATACTGTTTTCTTTGAGGCCAAGTAATTGGTTTGTATCCACTTGGAATGAGCCCAGAACGGCAATGATACTTGCAGGTATCAGCAGCCATTTCCAGAATGCTCCTTGAAGATTGATAGCACGTTGCTCAACTGGCGTGTGCGTATCACTATGGCTATTACAGCATTGAGCTTGTGGAACATCCTCTTTTTGCTTTGGGCGCAAAAAGTCATCAGCGTGGAATGCATTCACTACCCACCCAGATATTGCACCTACGACAATACCTAAAGCAATGACACCAAACCCTGTTGCAGGTTCTGCTGCAAGTAATAAGAAGGCGGCATCACCCATGGTCGAGGTTAATACTGCAACGATAGCACCAAAGCCAACTCGGCCACTGATGAACTGAGTGGTGACAACGATAGCACCACCACAACCAGGCAAAGCTCCAAGGAGTGCAGCAAAGAAAACTTGATGGCTACGAGAGCTATGGTAAAGCGCAGTGAGTCGATTTGTCTTCGACATGAAGTTCGAAAGATAATGGTAGATGGCTAAGGTAGCTGCAACGTAACAAGAAACCGCCCAGAAAGAATCGGATAGGGTAGCAACGGTGACTTCTCTTGTGGTTTCACTCGCTAACAGTGCGAGCAATGCGATAGGCAGCAATAGCCTTTTATAGGCCAGACGAAATTGAGTTGGCTGCAGCAGCTGATGCGCCGAGTGGAAAATTTTTGTTGCGTTCATAGTAAGCTCAAATGCAAATAGGAATGATTCTCACTATATGGAAGTGAGAATTATTCGCAATAGGCGGTAACAACTTTTCTTCGTGTCAATTTCCCTCAAATCAGGTAAAGTATCGGCCTTTGTGAGCAAACCCGCTTCCAAGGTGTAATTCGTTATGCAATTCACCCTTTTAGGAAGCGCATCAAACTGACTTGAATAGGAAGAAACATGATTCTAGTTGTAGGTCATAAGAACCCAGACAGTGACAGCATCTGTAGTGCACTAGTTGCAACTGAACTTCTAAAGGCGCGTGGCGTTGAAGCAATGCCAATCCGCCAAGGCGAAATTAACCGTGAAACTCAGCACATCCTTGAAGTAGCTGGTGCAGAAGTTCCTGAACTTCGCACATCAGTAGCGGGTGAAACTGTTTGGCTAGTAGACTACTCAGATCTAGCGCAAGCACCAGACGATATTGCTGAAGCAGAAGTTGCAGGTATTGTTGACCACCACCGTCTAGGTGACGTGATGACAGTAAACCCAATGGAAGCATGGATCTGGCCTGTTGGTTGTACTAACACAGTACTGTTCAACATGTTCAAGATTGAAGGTCACGAGATCACACCTCAAATCGCTAAGCTAATGATGTCAGCGATTCTTTCTGACACAGTAGGTTTTGCTTCTCCAACTTGTACTCAAAAAGACAAAGATGCTGTAGCTGAGCTAGCGGCTATCGCAGACGTACAAGATGTTGACGCATTCACTAAAGATCTTCTAATCGCTAAGACAAACATCGAAGGTCTATCTGCGGCTGAACTTGTTGAAAAAGACCTTAAAGGTTACCCATTCAACGGTCGTGACGTAGTAGTAGGTCAGGTTGAACTTGCGACTCTAGAGCAAGTTGACGGCATGATCGAAGCACTAGAAGCGGATCTAGAAGCTCGTTGTGCGAACGACAACCTAGCATTTGCTGCTGTTATGCTAACAGACATCACTACTGCTCAAACTCGTCTTCTTTACAAAGGTGAGTGGGCTGAGAAGCTTGTTAAGCACGAGAAAGACGGCATGCTAATGATGGAAAACACTCTAAGCCGTAAGAAGCAAGGCTGGCCTTGGCTTCAAACTGAGCTTGTGTAATTTCATTATTACCAACGTATACTTTAAATGCCCGCCAATAGGTGGGCATTTTTCTATGGGAATAGGAGACAAACATGTCTGAAGCATTAACCCAAGAGCAAATGGACACCATCAATCGCTACAACGAAGAGCAGCGTTTGAAATACTGTGTGAAGGAAATCGTAGCAAACCGCAAAGTGTGGATTCTGAAAGATGAACACGGCTGCGTAATGCTAAATACAGAAGATGACGATTGTGTGCCTGTGTGGCCAAACGAAGAGTTCGCGCAGCAGTGGGCGACAGGTGACTGGGAAGAGTGTGAACCAGAAGCTATCTCTTTGAACAAATGGCACAGCCGTTGGACATCAGGCCTAGAGGACGATGAGTTGTCTGTTGTGGTTTTCCCAAACCAGAACGAAGAAGGCGTAGTTCTATTCCCTGACGAGTTTGATTTCGAGCTTCGTAAACAAGAGAGCCGTCGCTAGTCGCTACAAAGCGTGCTCTCAAATTCAGAGAATAAAAAAGCCTGCGTTGATGCCTGTCTCTTATACACAAATCCCTAAGCTTGTAGCTTAGGGATTTTTTTTTGAACTCTTTCAAGTGTGTGCGATCTGATCACTTAAGAATCCTTACTGAAACACTAAGATGACACACTCAGACGCTAAACTTTGGGCGCAAGAACAATTTGGACAAGCACAACTTAAAGATCCTCGAAGAACACAACGCCTCATCAGTTTAGCGACTTCCATTGCTAATCAACCAGGAGTCTCCGTGGCTAAACTTCCTTTTTCTCCCGCCGATATGGAAGGGGCATATCGCTTTATCCGCAATGAAAACATCGATGCAAAAGACATCGCTGAAGCAGGTTTTCAATCAACGGTATCTCGAGCTAACGAGCATGAGGAATTACTCGCGCTTGAAGATACAACAACGCTCTGTTTTCCTCATCGAAGTATAAAAGATGAACTCGGGCACACGAATCAAGGCGACAGAATTCGAGCTCTCCATGTACATTCGACGTTACTTTTTGCACCACAAAGTCAGACCATTGTTGGTCTTATAGAGCAACAACGATGGAGCCGAGATATTACTAAGCGTGGGCAAAAGCACCAACACGCGACTCGTCCTTACGAGGAGAAAGAGAGTTACAAATGGGAGCAAGCTTCTCGCCGTGTCGTTGAGCGCCTAGGGGATAAGATGTTAGATGTTATCTCGGTCTGTGACCGAGAAGCAGACCTATTCGAATACTTAACTTATAAACGTCAACATCAGCAGCGCTTTGTCGTTCGCTCAATGCAAAGTCGTTGTCTAGAAGAACACGCTCAAAAGCTTTACGACTATGCGCAAGCGTTACCAAGTGTCGAGACAAAGGAGCTTACCATCCCCCAAAAAGGAGGGAGAAAAGCGAGAGATGTAAAGCTTGACGTTAAATATGGTCAGGTGACATTAAAGGCTCCGGCAAACAAAAAAGAGCACGCAGGCATACCTGTTTATTATGTTGGTTGCCTTGAGCAAGGGGCATCAAAAGACAAGTTAGCATGGCACCTCTTGACGTCGGAGCCAATAAACAACGTTGAAGACGCCATGAGAATTATCGGTTATTACGAGCGTCGATGGCTGATTGAAGACTTCCATAAAGTCTGGAAAAGTGAAGGTACGGATGTGGAGTCACTAAGACTCCAAAGTAAAGGTAACTTAGAGAGGTTAAGTGTCATCTATGCCTTTGTTGCGACTCGTTTATTGGCGTTACGTTTCATTAAAGAAGTTGATGAGCTATCAACAGAAAGTTGTGAAAAGGCCTTGGGCACAAAAGCTTGGAAGCTGCTGTGGTTGAAACTAGAAAGCAAGACATTACCTAAAGAAGTACCCGATATGAGCTGGGCGTACAGAAATCTTGCTAAATTAGGCGGTTGGAAAGATACCAAGAGGACGGGCAGAGCTTCAATAAAGGCACTATGGGAAGGATGGTTTAAACTGCAAACCATCCTTGAAGGCTACGAGCTCGCAATGTCTCTTGATCACTAGACTTGTGATCAAGAGACAGGCGTTGATGCAGGCTTTGTTGTTTTTAGAAGAAGGTCTTTTGAGAAAGCGAATACTAGAGACTTACCACTCGCTCAATTTTTAGTGGTTTGGCGCTTTGTAGAAGTGACTCTCTACCAGTCGCTGAGTAATCGCATGCTCTGGGTTGGTCAGCACTTGGTTTGTCTCACCAAATTCGACCACTTCGCCTTCATGCATCACCATCACCTTATCGGTAATGTGCTTCACGATGCCAATATGCTGAGAAACGTAAACAAACGACAAGCCCATCTCTTCTTGTAACTCTAAGAATAAGTTGATGATCTGAGAGCGCATTGCCATGTCGAGACCGTTTAGGGCTTCATCGGCAACGATGATGGAAGGCTGCAGGATAAGAGCACGAGCAAGACAAACACGCTGCTTCTGGCCTGCTGCAAGCATTTGCGGGTAGAAATAAGCATGCTCTGGAAGTAAGCCTACGCGTAACAGAGTATCTTTAACACGCTTCATACGTGCATCCGGCGGCATGTTGGTGTTTCGTTTTAACGGACCTTCCAAAATGCGGCCAATCTGAATGCGAGGATTCAAAGAGGTGTTTGGATCTTGGAAGATCATGCGAATTAGCTTACAACGCGTCGAGTAATCCTCGTGTTCAAGGCGCTCACCGTTTACACGAATCTCACCGGAACTTGGCTCAACCACACCCGCTAACATTCGTGCTAGGGTTGATTTACCTGAGCCGTTTTGGCCAATAAAGCCAATGGTTTGACCCGGCTCTAGGGTAAAACTAACCGGTTTAACCGCTTCTTTGACTGTGCGTTTAAACAGACCTGAGCGCGTGACAAACTGTTTCGATAGGTTATCGACTTCAAGCAACGCACTCATGAATGTTTCTCCGTGTTCAATGGGAAGTGACAGCTAAATTTATGAGTCTTGATACGTCTCGTATGGGGTATCTCGACACATTGTCTTTGTGCATAAGGGCAACGAGGCCCTAAGCGACAGCCGATTGGCAAGTGCTGCAAAGGGGGGATTGACCCCGGTAGTGATTGCAGTTTCTGCTTATGAGGAATCCAATCATTAAAGTCGGGCATTGCTTTGAGCAGTGCCGCAGTATATGGATGCTTCGGAGCCTCAACCAACTTCTCGGTGTCAGCGGATTCAACTGATTGGCCGCAATACATTACCGTAATACGATTCGCCCATTGAGTAATGGTGGTCAAGTCATGGCCAATCAACACAATCGTGGTGTTGTTGAGCTGATTCATTCGGCTCAACAAACGCAGGATTTGTGACTGCGTGATTGGGTCAAGGTCGTTGGTTGGCTCGTCGGCAATCAAGATTTTTGGCTTGGTTGCAATGGCCATCGCGATCATGACTTTCTGACATTCACCGTCGGTTAGCTCGTAAGGGTAGCTGCCCATCAAGCGTTTGTGATCTTTGATGCCCACTTTGTGAAGTAGGGCAATCGCCTGTTTTTTACGCCATTTGAATCGTTCCCACCATTTTCCTTCGAAAGAGCGAGAAGGGATCGATTCGATCAATTGACGTCCTACTTCTTCAGAAGGATCTAAACAGGTCGAAGGCTCTTGGAAGATCATCGCGATATCGCGCGCAATGACTCGTCGGCGTTCTTTCGGTGTCAATTGAAGCAAGTCAATGTTACCAAGGCGCATTCGGTCCGCGGTGACTTTCCAGTTGTCCTTACAAACGCCAACAATTGCTTTGGCAACCAGACTCTTACCTGAACCTGATTCGCCCACTAGGCCACGGATTTCCCCTTCATTTAGGGTAATACTCATGCGGTCGACGGCTTTCACCAAACCTGATGGCGTTTCAATTTCAATGGTTAAATGTCGAATATCTAGTAACGGCATTATTCGATCCCCGCATTGAGCGCTTGGCGTACACCTTCACCCACTAAGTTTAGAACAACCACGGTAAACATAATGGTGAGACCCGGAAGCGTCACAGTCCATGGTGCGATGTAAATCAGCTCAACGGAGTCCCCAAGGATTGCGCCCCATTCAGTACTTGGTGCTTGAGCACCCAAACCAAGGAAGCCTAGTGCGGTGATATCTAAAATTGCTACAGACAGTGCCAGTGTGATTTCTGCAGCAATCACCGTTAGAACGTTTGGCAGAATAGAGTTCCACAGTAAGTAGAAGTCATTGGCACCATCTAAGCGAGCGGCCATGATGTAGTCTTTTTCTACTTCCGTATGGACCGCGATGTACACCGAGCGAATAAAGCGCGGAATCAAGGCCAAGCAGATAGCCAGAAGGATGTTGAACTCACCAAAGCCAAGGAAAGCCACGAAGATGATCGCCAGTAGTAGAGATGGGATCGACATTACGGTATCGAGTAAGTGGTTCAAAGTACTCGATAACAGACCTTTAGTCATACCTGCCAAAACACCGATAAAACAGCCAATCAAACCAGCAATGACCGTTATGGCGACGGCTGCACCGAATGTCAGCTGAGAACCCATAATCAGACGCGAAAGGATGTCACGACCCAAGTCGTCTGTGCCAAGAAAGTAGTCCACGGCGCCTGCTGGTGCCCATGATGGAGGCACAAGTAGTTCGCCCGATTGAGCTTGTGGATCATAAGGCGCAAGTAATGGCGCAAAGATGGTGATCAGGATGATGAAAATCAGACACCACAAGCCAAACATTGCCAAGCTGTTGGCACGGTAGCTACGCCAGAATCGTTCGAACTGAGTTGGAATGCGTTCTTCCTGATAAACGTTATTTGTTAGCATACCATTCCTTTCTCACCAGAGGGTTAATCATGGCACCAATCAAATCCGAAAGGATGTTGGCAGTTAAAACAAGGGTTGCTAGCACCATTACGCCTGCCTGAATGGAAGCGTAATCTTGATTTGAAAGTGCATCCAACAACCAACGACCAATACCCGGCCAGTTGAAGATAGATTCAGTAATGATCGCTAGCGTGATCATGCTAGAAAGCTGAACACCAACTTTTGGCACAATAGGCGGAATGGCGTTACGTAGCACGTGTTGTGTCACGATCTCGCGGTTGGATAAACCTTTGATTCGTGCAGCACGGATGTAGTTTTGGCTCATCACTTCTGCCACTGATGCGCGCATTAAGCCGATAACTTGGGTAGTAGGAGCAAGCGCTAATACCAAACATGGCAAGATCATGTGTTCGATAACGCTTTGCAGCGCGTGTGCTCTGTATTCACCTTTTGCCATGAATGCATCAATGATGGCGAAACCCGTTACGTGGTCGATCTCGTACAGTAAGTCATAGCGGCCAGCAACGGGGAACACGTGATACTGCAACGAGAACATCATGATCAACATCAGCGCAACCCAGAAGATAGGCGCCGAGTAACCAGACATAGAGATAAATGAGATGCTGGTATCTAACCATTTACCCTGTTTCATGCCTGCAATCGTGCCCAGAGGAATACCGATAAGCAATGAAACGACAAAGGCAAAGAAACATAACTCGAGTGTTGCAGGGAAGACAATGGCTAACTCATCGTAAATTGGATTTCCGTTTTTGCTGATACCAAAATTGAGCTGTGATAGCTCAACAAGGTAGCTTTGCCAACCTGCCCAAAATTCAACGTTTGCCCAATGAGAACTCGGATCCAAACGCAATAGCGAAAAGCCCACTAACGTGAGAATCATCAAAGTGATGACAAATAGATTAAGACGTCTTACGGCGTACCAAAACATTAATGGATTCTCTCAACTCTATCAAAAGGTTGTGCATTGAAAGGGCTCGATTTAAAACCTTTCAGCGATTTGTCGTGGACACGGAATTGAACGCCGTGAGCCAATGGAATAACTGGGAATTCTTCATTGAGAATATTCTGCGCTTGGCGATATAGGTTCAAGCGGTAACGTTGCTGTTGAGTTTCTAGTGCAAGATCCAACAAGAAGTCGAAATCATCGTTACACCACATCGAAACGTTCAAACCAACGCGTTCTGATTCACAAGACAGCAGAGGGCGGAAGAAGTTATCCGGATCACCCGTATCCCCAATCCAACCAGTGAGCAGCAAGTCTACATCATTGATGTTTTCCAGTTGTGTACGTTCAAAGCGGTCATCGGTCAGCAGTCGTAACTCGACGCCAATGTCTGCGAAGTTTGCTTGAATCAGCTCTGCGGTTTTACGCGGGCTTGGGTTAAAGGCGCGTGGTTCCAATGGCACCCACATAGTCAATTGCAGACCTTTCTCGTAGCCCGCCTCTCGAAGAAGGGCTAAAGCATAATTACGGTCATAACGTATTTTCACGCTGTCTTTTTGGTAAGCCCAAGAGTTAGGTGGAAGCAGGGTATAAGCTTGAGTGCCAGTGCCGTAATACACTGAATCAAGAATGTTCTGGCGGTTGATCGCTAGGTTCAATGCTTGGCGAACACGAGCATCGCGCAGAGCTGGGTGTTCAGTGTTAATCGCGATAAATGAGACGTTATTAGCAGGCGTTGCGGTTAACTCTAGCTCTTCCGTTTCTTGAATGATTGGAATCTGACTCGAAATTGGTGATGCAAGCACATCACACTCGTTTCTGAGCAGCTTAGCGAGTGTGCCAGTACCGCGGTGAGAAATGTCGAACACCACCTGTTCCATCTTGGCTGGCGACTTCCAATATTTAGGATGGCGCTCAAGACGAATCAAGTCGTTCACTTGGTACTCTTTAAGTTGGTAAGGACCAGTACCGATAGGTAACATATCGATCTGTTCTTTCTCATCTTTTGCTGCGAGTTGCTGGCCATATTCGGCAGAAAGTAGCACGGCATGACTGGTCGCAATATTGGCTAAAAAGGCAAAATTAGGTTGAGAGAGCACAAACTTCACGGTGTCGTTATCCACAGCGACAACATCTTTCACCAAGTTTTGGAAATCCAAACCTGCAAACCATGGATAAAAACCACCACCGACGTCGTGAAACGGATGGTCTACATCAATGATTCGCTTGAAGCTGAATACCACATCTTGTGCATTAAAAGGCCGGGTAGGTGTAAACCATGCTGTCTTTTGAAACTGGACACCCTGTTTAAGACTAAACGTGTATTCGGTGCCTTCTTCATTAACGGACCAATTTTCTGCAAGATTTGCAACGGGTTGATGGGTTTTGGGATCAAGTGTGAGCAGCGTATCGTATAGCTGAGGGCTAAGTGCTTCGGCAGTGATGCCGCTGTCAATGAGCTGAGGGTTAAACGTGGTTGGCTTACCTTGCCCACAAAACACAAAGCCATTCTCTCGAATATCATTGTGATCGATTTCATCACCACATGCGGTGAGTAAGCTAATACCAATCAGGCTCAGCGATAGTCTTATAAAAGCTTTCATAATATGAAATGGTCATTGGACTTTGCTTGCTCCCTCAGCTTTTTGCTTCAAGGATGACAAGCGAAAATGATCTCGCTAATTTATCACCTTTGCCAACTCGCTCCAAACATAAAATCGTTGAGTCGCGGGGTGTTAGATCAAATTACCGTATCATTGTCTGGTTGTTGACCTTATTTGCCTCTCAAATTGCTCACTAATTTGTGTAAAACACTCGCGTTTACTAAAACCGCTTGTTTTCCTTCAGTATAGTGAGCCATTACTCGAGTGAGAGGGCATGTGGCAATTATCCTTGACCGACTAAGCCATATTTTCTGACCATACCTCTAAGCTGGTGGTAGCTTAACCCCAATAATTCTGCGGCTTGGCGTTGGTTAAACTTCGCTTCTTCTAGTGCTCGGTTGAGCAATTCAATATCTTGATCTTCTTGCCACTGCTTGTAATCCAGAGGGAAGTGGATTGCGGAGTGCGGAGTGGCCTCTGTTGTCTCGGTTTCTTCATGAGCGGCAGTGTGGCCGAGCGAGTTATCCCAACCCGTTTGAAATGGGTTGAAGATAAGGTGTTCGATAGGATCTGAATTGAGGCCGTGACGATAGATTGCTCGTTCAATCACATTCTTTAATTCACGAACGTTGCCCGGCCATTCGTAATCGAGCAGTGATTGTTGTGCTTCTTCCGTAAAGCCAACAAAGTATTCTAACTGCAATTCACGACACATCTTGATCGCGTAATGCTCGGCAAGGGAAAGGATGTCTTCTTTTCGCTCCCTCAGTGGCGGAAGCATAATGACGTCAAAGGCCAAACGGTCGAGCAAATCCGCACGGAAATCCCCTTGTTCTGCCAGTTTTGGTAAATCAGCATTGGTTGCACAAACCAAGCGAACGTCTGCAGTTAATGCAGTGTGTCCACCAACGCGCTCGTATTCGCCATATTCAATCACACGTAGGAGTTTTTCTTGAACGAGGAGTGGCGCGGTCGCCAATTCATCAAGGAACAAGGTGCCACCTTCGGCGCGCTCAAAGCGGCCTTTATGCTTACCTTTCGACCCTGTAAATGAACCCGATTCGTGACCAAACAGCTCTGAGTCAATCAAACCCTCGCTTAATGTCGCACAGTTTAGAGAAAGCAGTGGCTTATCCCAACGCTTTGATAAATAGTGTAAACGTTGCGCGATGAGCTCTTTACCTGTGCCTCGTTCCCCAATAATAAGAACGGGCCGCTCAATCGGCGCAAGTTGTGATACTTTATCTAATACGGCGAGAAAGGCGGGCGATTCACCAATGAGGTTCTGCTTCATAAAATCCTTCTTATTTTCTGTCTGGCCAAGATTTACAGTATTGAAGTTGGTGAAATTTACCAACAGTTGGTAAAAACCATCATAGCATAACGGTATGCAACAACAACAAAATGCGTAAGCTGTTGTTTAATATAGACAATAAAAGTTGGCACGCTACTTGTTATATGTAAAGGGAGACACAAGGTGAATCACCACCTTGTCGAGTTTTAATAGGAAAAAAGAGGAGTTCCGTTATGGGTATTTTTTCTCGTTTTGCAGATATCGTTAACTCAAACATCAGTGCATTGCTAGACAAGGCGGAAGATCCTGAAAAAATGATCCGCCTTATCATCCAAGAAATGGAAGACACACTTGTAGAAGTGCGTACTAACTCGGCGAAAGCGATTGCAGACAAAAAAGAGTTGGCTCGCAAAGTCGAAGCACTAGAAGAGCAAATCACTGAGTGGGGCCAAAAAGCAAGCCTAGCACTCGTGAAAGAGCGTGAAGATTTGGCGCGTGCTGCTCTGATTGAAAAGCAAAAGCTAGAGCAAGTGATTAAAGGTCTTCACACTGAACAAACACTTGTAGAAGAAACGATCGAGAAGCTAACAGGCGAAATCGGTAAGTTAGAAGCAAAAATCACGGAAACTCGTGCGAAGCAACAAGCGCTAGCAATTCGTAACCAAACGGCATCTAACCGTCGTGATGTACAAAAGCAGCTACATGCAGGTCGCACAAATGAAGCGATGGCAAAGTTTGAGCAATACTCTCGTAAGATTGACGAGATGGAAGCAGAAGCAGACCTATACGCGAAAACAGGCAATGCAAAGTCACTAGACCAAGAGTTTGCAGAACTACAAGCACAAGACGAAATTGAAAAAGAGTTGGCAAAACTGAAAGAACAGATGTCATCGAACGATAAATAAGAAAGGAGCCATTTATGTCGACATTTTTTATTACTGGACCATTGATTGTCTTTTTAATCTTTGTCGCTCCACTATGGCTCTTTTTACACTATCGCAGCAAACGCAAAGCAGATAGTGCACTGTCGAGCCAAGATCTTGAGCGCCTTCAGGTACTGTCTGAAAAAGCGGAAGCGATGCAGTCTCGAGTTGAAACATTGGAGCGTATCCTAGACTCAGAATCCCCAACGTGGAGACGAAAGTATGATTAAACGAGAACTGTATCGTGACCCAGTAAATGGCAAGATCTCCGGTGTGTGTGCCGGAGTCGCAAACTACTTTGGCGCGGAAGTTTGGTTGATTCGTATCGTTGTGATTTCCGCTGCTTTGTTGGGCGGTACTTTCCTAGTCTTGTTGGCCTATATTGCGATGACCTTCATGCTAGAAAAGCAACCGGTGACTTACACTGAAAACATTAAATCTCGTCAAGAGCACACGCTGAAAAGTAAGCCTTGGCAGAAAGGACAAAGCCCAGATCAGCTGTTAAGTGTATTAGAGAGCGACTTTAATCGTCTTGATGGCAAAATCCGTAATATGGAAGCGTATGTCACTTCTGATACTTATCGCGTAAACAGAGAGTTTAATAATCTCTAGTGATTAGTTACTGAATTATTGATAAAGCAGGCTACGGCCTGCTTTATTTTTGTCTCAAATTGCTATTTTTAAAGAATTTTTTTGCTCTGATGCTCTAGAAGAACGCCCCAAATTCATCTACTTTAAAAGGAATGGATCTTAAATGGATGAATTAACATGAGAAAAGCGCTCATTCCAATCGCTGTCATGACGGTTCTCTCAGGATGTGGAAAAGAGCTACCACCAGTCCCTGAACCCGAATCTCGGCCCGCCAAACTCTTCACGGTCTCTGTAGGCAATGCTCAGTTTGAAAGACATTTTCCTGCCACCACAGAAGCCGGCGACCGAGCAGTACTCGCATTCCGAGTGCCAGGTTTACTTCAATCAATAGAAGTGAATGCTGGACAAATGGTTAACAAAGGCGATGTACTTGCCGTACTCAACCCTGACGAGTACTCACTCCTAGAAAAACAAGCTCGCGCGAATTACACCTTAGCCGATGTTCAATACGAACGTTCTAAAAAGCTTCGTAAAGAGCAAGTGGTGTCCGAGCAAGATTTCGACGCAGCAAAAGCCAATCACAACTCGGCAAAAGCACAGTGGAATCAGGCTAAAGCGAACCTGAGATACACTAAACTTGTTGCCCCTTATGACGGCACAATTTCTTATCTTCCTGCTGAAAATCATGAATACGTGGCGGCCAAAGAAGGCGTCATGAACATTCAAACCAATCAAGTGATGAAAGTGCTGTTCCAGCTACCAGACCACTTGCTGAGTAAATTTACTCAAGGAGCCAATGCGCACGCGACGATGACGTTTGATGCGTTTCCTGAGCAGTCGTTTGATCTGACTTTCCAAGAAATTGATACTGAAGCGGACCCAAAAACCGGCAGTTATAAAGTCACCATGGTAATGGCACGCCCTGAGGGGGTAGGTATCTTGCCTGGTATGTCTGGGAACGTACATTTAGTGTCTGAAAATGCGGGCGCAACAAGAATCCCGAGTTCAGCGATCTTCACTGAAGATGGTAAGACGTGCGTTTGGAGAGTCACTGACCAAGGCATTGTCGAAAAAGCGTCTGTCACTCTAAATGAGAAACAACAAATTGAGGCGGGCTTGGATGATGGTGACCAAATCATCGTATCTGGCGTGAATGTCATTGAGCCGGGTATTAAGGTTCGTGAGTGGGTGAAGGAGCGAGGATTGTAATATGAAAGGAGTCTTAGCTTTAACCACTCTATGTTCGGCGATGTTACTTGCTGGCTGTGGTGATAAAGGGCCGGAAAGAGAATTAGAAACCCCTCGTGTTCGCGTTGCTTCCTTGGAAGGAAAAAAGGTTGATGACAACTTGTATTTCCCCGCTGTAGCGAACGCTGCTGATCGTTCACATCTGAGTTTCCGTGTAGCGGGAGAGGTAAGTCGCGTATTAGTCAAAGAAGGCGATAAGGTTATTAAAGGTGACGTGATTGCCACGCTAGATCCAACCGATTACCAACTGGATGTCGATAACGCATCGGCGCGTTTTTCTGTTGTAGACAGTCAATATCGCCGTTCTGCGCCTCTAGTGAAAAAAGGCTTACTGGCAAAATCTCAATTTGATGAAATTGCAGCACAACGCCAAATTGCACTAGCAGAGCTGGAGCTTGCAAAACTACGCTTGTCATTTACGGAGCTGAAAGCGCCAGTTGACGGCATCATCTCTCGCGTAAACGTCGACCAGTTTGAGAACATTCAAGTTGGTCAATACATTGTGAACATTCACAGTGTGGACCGCGTTGAGGTTCTGATTCAGCTCCCAGACCGTTTGTATGTGAACCAGCCTCCGACAGAGGAGCTTTTATCGGGTATCAATGCTGTGGTTCGTGTACCGAGTGGTAACGAATATAAAGCGCACATCAAAGAGTTTACAACACAGCCTGATCCAGACACTGGCACCTTTACTGTGACGCTGTCGCTGCCAATGCCTGAAGATGAATACATCCTTGACGGTATGGCGGTGGATGTAACATCAAAAGATGAGAAAACAGGTCTCGATCTCAATATCGGCATCAACGTGCCAATTGAGGCGATCTTCAATGCTGATGGTGATGATCTGAGTCGCGAGAACAAGTTTGTTTGGGTCTTGAATGACGACAATACGGTGACTCGTAAGCAAGTCCGCGCTGGCAAAGCGTCGCAGACCTCGGTACAGATTCTCGATGGCTTAGAGCTTGACGACAAAGTGGTTGTCGCTGGTGTTTCCCGATTAAGAGATGGCATGAAAGTGGAAGTGGTTAAGCAGGAGGCAACTCAATGAGTGAACAAAACAAAGTTGCGCCTCAAAAAGATGATGATGAAAACGTAACGGGTATCGCGGCGTACTTCATTCGTAACCGTGTAATCAGTTGGATGGTATCGCTGATCTTCTTGATTGGTGGTGTCTCCGCGTTCTTTGGTTTAGGTCGCCTAGAAGATCCGGCCTTTACGATCAAAGATGCAATGGTAGTGACTTCTTACCCTGGAGCAACCCCACAACAGGTTGAGGAAGAGGTGACTTATCCACTGGAAAAAGCCATCCAGCAGCTCACTTATGTGGATGAAGTTAACTCGATTTCTAGCCGTGGTTTATCACAAATCACCGTGACCATGAAAAACAACTATGGTCCAGATGACTTGCCGCAAATATGGGATGAGTTACGCCGTAAGGTCAACGATCTAAAAGGCTCATTACCGCCGGGTGTGAACGAACCGTCGGTCATTGATGACTTTGGTGATGTATATGGGATCTTGCTTGCGGTCACTGGTGATGGCTACAGCTATAAAGAACTGCTCGACTATGTTGACTATTTGAGGCGTGAGCTTGAACTGGTTGATGGGGTGAGCAAGGTTTCGGTTTCAGGCCAACAACAAGAACAAGTCTTCATTGAAATCTCGATGAAGAAGCTAAGCAGTCTTGGTCTTTCTCCAAATACCGTCTTTAACTTACTGTCGACCCAAAACGTCGTTTCTGACGCCGGTGCGATAAGAATTGGTGACGAGTACATCCGCATTCAACCAACTGGTGAGTTCCAAAGTGTTGATGAGCTTGGCGATCTATTGTTGACCGAGTCGGGTGCACAAGGGCTTATCTTCTTGAAAGACGTTGCCGAAATTAAACGTGGCTACGTCGATGTCCCAACCAACATCATCAACTATAACGGCCAATTGGCGCTGAACTTGGGTGTTTCCTTTGCTCAGGGTGTGAACGTTGTTGAAGTGGGCAAAGCATTTGACCGTCGTGTTGCAGAGCTGAAGTACCAGCAACCCGTTGGCGTTCAGATTTCAGAGATCTACAACCAACCGAAAGAAGTGGACAAGTCGGTTAGTGGTTTCGTTATCAGCTTGGCACAAGCGGTTGGTATCGTAATCGTTGTTCTACTCTTCTTTATGGGTTTGCGCTCTGGTTTGCTGATTGGTTTGATCTTGTTGTTGACTGTATTAGGTACCTTCATTTTCATGAAGTACTTAGCCATCGACTTGCAGCG
Organism: Vibrio sp. B1ASS3; assembly: GCF_905175355.1. NCBI lineage: Bacteria > Pseudomonadati > Pseudomonadota > Gammaproteobacteria > Vibrionales > Vibrionaceae > Vibrio > Vibrio sp. B1ASS3. The sequence goes on along the minus strand of NZ_HG992742.1, from coordinate 2,480,557 downwards.
TATTTCACTTGGTGCCTTGGTTATTGCTCTAGGTATGCTGGTGGATAACGCCATCGTGGTCGTGGAAGGGATATTGATAGGTACCCAAAAAGGGCGAACGAGACTGCAAGCTGCAACAGACATTGTCACGCAAACCAAGTGGCCACTATTGGGTGCGACGGTTATCGCGGTAACTGCATTTGCACCGATCGGTTTGTCTGAAGACTCGACGGGTGAGTACTGTGGTACCTTGTTTACGGTACTGCTTATCTCGCTAATGCTGAGTTGGTTCACTGCAATCTCGCTAACGCCATTCTTTGCGGACATCTTCTTCAAAGGCCAGAAAATTAAGAGTGGTGAAGGCGAAGACAATGACCCATACAATGGCATTGTGTTTGTCATGTACAAGAAGTTCTTGAGCTTCTGTATGCGCCGCGCATGGTTCACTGTTGTTGTGTTGGTTGCGGGACTGGCGGCAAGTGTCTACGGGTTTACCTACGTTAAACAAGCCTTCTTCCCATCTTCAACCACGCCTATTTTCCAATTGGATGTGTGGCTGCCTGAAGGGACAGATATTCGAGCGACGAATGACACGCTGAAAGAGCTGGAAGGTTGGCTCGCTGAGCAAGATCACGTTGATCACATTACCACAACGGCTGGTAAAGGCTTGCAGCGTTTCATGCTGACTTATGCGCCAGAGAAAAGCTACGCAGCTTACGGTGAGATCACCACGCGTGTTGAGAACTATGAAGCCTTAGCGCCATTAATGGATCGCTTTAGAGAGCACATCAAAACCAACTACCCAGAAATTAACTACAAGCTAAAGCAAATTGAATTGGGTCCTGGTGGCGGTGCGAAGATCGAAGCGCGTATCATTGGTTCTGATCCTACTGTGCTTCGTACTATCGCAGCGCAAGTGATGGACGTAATGTACGCTGATCCTGGTGCGACTAACATCCGTCATGACTGGCGTGAACGTACACAAGTGCTAGAGCCTCAATTTAACGAGAGCCAAGCTCGTCGTTACGGCATCACCAAGTCTGACGTTGATGATTTCCTATCTATGTCGTTCTCGGGCATGACGATCGGTCTGTACCGCGATGGCACTACACTAATGCCAATCGTTGCGCGACTACCTGAAGATGAGCGTATCGACATTCGTAACATCGAAGGCATGAAGATTTGGAGCCCTGCGCAGAGCGAGTTTATCCCGCTACAGCAAGTAACTATGGGTTATGACATGCGCTGGGAAGACCCAATTATCGTTCGTAAGAACCGTAAGCGCATGCTAACGGTGATGGCAGATCCGGATATCTTAGGTGAAGAGACGGCAGCAACACTGCAAAAACGTCTGCAGCCAGCGATTGAAGCCATCGAAATGCCACCGGGTTACTCGCTAGAGTGGGGTGGAGAATATGAATCATCAGGCGATGCCAAGGCGTCATTGTTTACGACGATGCCGATGGGCTACCTGTTCATGTTCTTGATTACTATCTTCTTGTTTAACTCAATCAAAGAGCCACTGATTGTTTGGCTAACGGTGCCTCTGGCATTGATCGGTGTAACAACCGGTCTACTCGCCTTGAATACACCGTTTGGCTTTATGGCATTGCTAGGTTTCTTGAGCTTATCAGGTATGGTGCTGAAAAATGGTATCGTACTGCTTGATCAGATTGAGATTGAAATGAAGTCGGGTAAAGAAGCGTACGACGCAGTTGTGGATGCCGCGGTCAGTCGTGTTCGCCCTGTATGTATGGCAGCAATCACGACGATTCTAGGTATGATTCCACTACTACCGGATATCTTCTTTAAACCGATGGCCGTAACCATCATGTTTGGTTTGGGTTTTGCGACCGTACTGACACTAATTGTCGTTCCAGTGTTGTATCGTCTATTCCACAGGGTAGCAGTACCAAAATAACGACTGAGTTTAAGTAACATTCTAAAGCGCCTCTGGCTAACGTCAGGGGCGTTTTTATAAGGATTGAATATGGAACAAAATACGTGTGCATGGGCGATGAACCATCCACTTGAGCGTGAATATCATGATGCAGAGTGGGGCGTACCCGTTTATGACGATAACGTGTTGTTTGAGTTCATCACGTTAGAAGGCGCGCAAGCCGGTTTAAGTTGGATTACGATTTTGAAAAAGCGAGAAGGCTATCGCCAAGCATTCGAAAACTATGACTTAGATAAGCTCATTCAACGTGATGAAGTACGTACTGAGTTTATCGTTGAAAATTTCGACGTGGTTAAGCACCGTGGCAAAATTAACTCGGTATTTAGCAACGCTAAAGCGGCAAAGCAACTAATCGAAGAATACGGCAGCCTATCTAATGCTCTATGGCAGTTTGTTGATGGCAAACCTATAGTGAATCATTGGACAGACATGAGCCAAGTGCCAGTCTCTACGGAGCAGTCCAAAGCGATGAGCAAATTCCTTAAAAAGAAAGGATTTAAGTTCGTGGGCGAGACGATTTGCTATGCTTTCATGCAAGCAGTAGGCATGGTCGATGACCACATTGTTGGTTGCCCGAAAAAAACCAACTGATCGGTCTTGCTTATTGAATAGCGAATGTTGAAGGAGACTGGCATTGGCGAAAGTGTATTGTCTAGAGAGACTTAGCACCAAGTAAAGCCAGTTACCTTTTAAACATTAATGGGGCTGTATCCAAAGCTTGGAAAAGTTACACCAACCAATCGTATTGATTTCAACTCCTGCCACTCTGGAAGGAATCGTTAAGGTTAAATCTTCCGTCGCTAAAATCGATAAAATGTTTTGCTCTGCTAGTTCATGAAGCAAAGTATTGAGCAAGGCTTCTCTTTCCTCAGAACAAGAAGCGTATCGAGCTAGGTTGAGTACTTCTTCTAAACGGCTTTGTTGGCGCCAAGTCATACATTGTTGCCAATAAGGGTAGAGTTTGAAAAAAGCGAACAAGCTGGTGCTTTGATCCCCCTCCAATCGAATCCCACCTAGGGTGATATCTTGATTCGAGATAGCGCGCCCATATTCAACTTGATGTGACTTATTTTGGCCAGAAGATGAAGGTAACGCTGCTTGAAGCTTCGCAGAAAACTGTCGGCTTTCATTATTGTCTTCGTAACTAAAACTGATCGGGAATGGCAAAGCTAAACTGCATTTGTTATCACGACTCATTAGGGTAGAAAAGCCTTGTTTGATTGAGTCAGTTTGCAGCTCTTTATGATTAATAAGCACATAGAAGTGGCCGATGTTTTGTGTGCTGACTTGGTAATTCTCCTCTCCTGATTCAAGAAAAAAGAAGTTTTCTGCGCATTTCTTATCCTGCTTCCACTCTTCATGGATCCAAATTTCAATGTGTTTTGTTAATGCAGTTTGTCCACAGTAGTGTTCATTTCGGTTGAGTCTCAAAACCTTATCTGAATTGATATCGACAGAAAATGGGCCAGAACCAATGGGTTGGAACGCCAACTTTTCACTGTGAACAAAACGACTAGGAAGGATAGAAGTTTCGGCTCGACTCAATAATGACGGAAGTAATGGATCGGGTTCACTAAGGTTGATTTCAATGCAATAAGGTGTCACCGCAGAGATGGCATCAATGTGGTCATACAAACCACGCCAATAATGGGAGTTCACTAGTGCATTTAAGCTAGTTACCACGTCTTCAGCGGTCACATTCGTCTTGTCATGAAACATCGCACTGCTGCTTAAATGAAAGCGCCAGCAAGTGTGGGAGTACGAACTAGACCAATAGTGTGCGAGATTGGGGTGAATGGCGCTTCCATCGTGGCTTACTAAGGTCTGAAATACTTCGTGGATTAAGTGGCGTTCAGTACGTCCCATCGCAAAGTGGGGATGAAGCCAATTCAGTTTACGATGAAAGGGTGCATATATGGTGTTTTCGCTGTTGTGGGCGGTATGAGCCAAGTATCGTTTTAAGTTGGAGGCGACACTTCGGTCATGGAAACCAACAAGCTGGTGGGCGAGATCATATCGCTCTTGGCCAATTGCGTGGTCAACGGCCTGATAGCAAGCGGTGACTGGTTCTTGTAAGCAAACTAATTCACCTTTCTGACCGCGTCCTTTCATAGGAGTCCATGTCAGCCATTTATACTCGCCCATTTGTTTCAATAGCGTGCGAGCGTGACGATCACTGCAATGGAAAGCATCCGCAATCTCGCCAATGTGAATATGGGTTTTTCCCGGACCTACTTTCTTGAATAGATCCTCATACAATTCCAGCTTACGTTTATTCATTGTTTTTATCGTTGTTCTTTTTGATCTTCCGGATGCGCACTGCCATTGTCTGATACGAGGGAGAGGGCTTCTTCGCTAAATTGGGTTGTATCAAAGACCTCGTCTAAACGTTGGATTCTCTCGGCAGGCGTTAAATAGAACATCTTAGCCAAGAGCCCACGCTTCATCTCGTAATTATGGCTGGTTTGAATAAAGTTTACGATATAACGGAATGCGCTCATTGTTTAGTACCTCTTTGCTTTGGGAACAAACAGGCTAAGTGACGAGATAAAAATAAAACCGGAACAGATTTTTAGTCTGTTCCGGTTTTATAGGATGGAGCACTCAAATTGTCTGTATGCGAAGGGAGTAGAGCGAGTGACTCTCACTAATAAATTGCACCTGACTCCTTGTTTTATCTTTGTTCGCTATCATGAATTCTTTCTAATGCTTCGATGCGACGCCACTGTTTTTCTTCAAAACTCTGTTCTCTTAGTCCGGCAATTTCTAATTTCTTTTCTTCCTCGCCGAGAAAATCGTTGTTCAAGATTTCCGCTCGCTTCTTTAAATAGTCATCGAGCGAGGTATTGAAAGCCGCTCGTTTGTCATCCAGCGCTTGGAGGCGCTGAGCACCTTCTTCACCGACTAAATCAACACGAGTCAAATACTTCTCTTGTGCGTCCATCCCTGAGGCTTGATTAAGCTGCAAGACCAGTGCGTTATTGCGCTCACTTTGTTGAATGTACTCAGGTTGTGCAGCGAGGGTTTCTTCTAGCATTTGTTGATGAGTATTCGCATCTAACTTGGCTGCTTGAATAGCAAGCTTATCAATTGCTAGTTGGCGTAGCCTGTTTTCTTCATCGAACAGTTGGGCAATTTGCTCGTCAGTAAAAAACGTTCTTTGCATCGCTAGGATCGCATCATCGAGCCGCTTTAATTCTTGTAATGATAATGACCCCCCTTCGAAAGGTTCCAGCTTAGAGAGCGCTTCTTTGTAAGCGAGATAAGTGTCGAACAACTCAGAACTGATGCCGAGGGCGTTTTTCTGCAACTCACCAGCATTCACAGTCGCTTTTATCACTTCAAGGTCTTGCTCTCCCAAACTGCTTAAAGAGTACTCGAAGAAGTCTTTCTGAGAGGATAGGTCAACAGTGGTGTCTTGTTGTGATTTCGCCTTTATTAGGTGCGATGATTGAGGTTGGTACAGGTAAGCCGCTCCTACACTAACCAGTGATACAACGGACAATGTGATAAGAGCGACTTTTTTCATGATGGCTTCCTTATTATAAACCCTGTAGTTTCAGGCGATTAGCATGCTGGCGATATAACGTCACAGGGTCAGTCTCGAAGAGGTGGTGGATACCAAGCAGTCCGTTGATTTCATCCAGATGATTCATCTTGTAATCATCACGAATAACTTTGCCGAGGTGAGTGCTACATGCATCGACAAGACCGTCGTTGGGCCCATCAAATGCCAAGCCTAAAACCACCATTGCACCGTCAGTTGGGTCAAATAGGTTGGTAAAGTTCGAAGAGCCTGTCCATGAATAGTAATACACGCCATTCGATGCCAATAAGTCGCCGTCTCCACATGCACTGGTTGGAATACCTTCAGGATAATATTGGTTGAACTCAAGTGAGCCCTCAGTGGTGAGTGCGGCTAAAGAAGCAAGCGGATCTTGGTCAAGATCGGAACCACCAGACAGTAGGTTTATCAAGGTTACGAGCCCTTCAGCCAACTTTACTGCTACGCCTTCACTGATGGAGCCTTCTGGAACGGTGTTTCTTACGATGTCCGCCACTTTTGAGCCTTTGTTTACACCACCAATGCTAGTAACGGATGCCACTAAATCGGGACGTATTGAAGCAACGTAGCGTGTTGTCGGGCCGCCATGGCTATGCCCAATCAAGTTCACTTTTTCCGCACCTGTTGCGGCAAGTAGTGTTTCAACTTGAGCAAGAAGCTGCTCTCCACGTGCCTCGCTGCTGTTGGTCGCAGATACTTGCGCGACATAAACCGTTGCACCATCTTTGGTCAGAGAGTGTGGGATGCCATAAAAGTAATCCACTCCGGCGAGAGTATCGAAGCCAAACAGTCCATGAACGAGGACAATGGGGTATTTGGTTTCTGTGTAACCACTGGCGTTGGCAGATGCAAAGGGTAAGGTGCTTAAAACGAAAAGCATTGTTGTTATGAATTTGAGTTTCAAAACTATCTCCTTGTGGTATGACCTCTTGTCAATTTTATAAATTAGAAGATAAGTTTTGAGGATGAGAAGTTCATTTGTAGCACATTTTCTTGTTCTGTGATTACTCAAAAGAAAATCAACAGATTCAATGAACATTAAACTGGTGAATAATAGAATGTTAGTTAATTCTAATTGAGACAATGACTTAGTTGAATGATGGCAGAGGGAAGAAAAATAGCCTCGAAGTGCGAGGCTATTTGATAGATATTCTGAATGCTTACAAAGAGGCTTCTTTTTCGAGTACGAGTGCGTTGTATCGTGCGAAGCCGGCTTCTAGGTCAGCAATTAAGTCTTCGACATCCTCGAGTCCGATGTGAAGACGTACCAGTGTGCCCTCGAAATTTGGATTCGCTACTGTGCGCAAGCTATTAAAGCTCTTTGGCTCGTTAGCTAAAATCAAACTCTCATAGCCACCCCATGAATAACCCATGCTGAAGTGTTTCATGCCATCCAACAATGCTGTAGTTGCTTTCGGGTACGAGTTTTTCAAGACGAACGAGAACAGGCCGTTACCACCGGTGAAGTCACGTTTAAAGAATTCATGGCCAGGGCAGCTCTCTAAAGCTGGGTGGCGAACGTGATCGACCTCGGGACGATTTTCCAGCCATTGCGCTACTTTTAGGCTGTTTTCTGCATGCTGACGTAGACGCACATCAAGAGTACGAATACCGCGCAGGCCAAGGTATGCATCGTCAGGAGAAACACATTGACCCATCAGGTAGCTTTGCTCACGTAATTGGTCCCAGTATTTCTCAGAAGCAACCGCTGTTCCCAACATCACATCAGAGTGACCAACAATGTACTTGGTTGCTGCTTGAATAGAGATATCGACGCCGTGGTCAAATGGGGAGAAGTTCACACCTGCGCCCCAAGTATTATCAAGCATAACGATGATTTCACGCTCATGGGCGATGCTTGCCATCGTCGGTACGTCCATCACTTCCATTGTGATTGAACCAGGAGACTCTAAGAAAAGGATTTTGGTATTCGGTTGAATAAGATCACGAATACCCTCACCAATCATAGGATCAAAGTAAGTCGTTTCGACGCCCATCTTCTTCATGATGGTGTCGCAGAAATCGCGGGTCGGTTCGTAACAGGTATCGACCATTAGGATGTGATCGCCCGTCTCAACAAAAGACAGGATCGCATTAGAAATCGCAGCTGTGCCACACGGGTAAAGTGCGCAGCCCGCACCGCCTTCGACTTCAACCATGGCATCTTGAAAGGCAAAGTGCGTGTTTGTGCCGCGACGCCCGTAGAACAGAGTTTTGTTAGTGCGATTGATCATCGCTTGGTTTTTTTCTGCAACGGTATCAAACACGATGGTGGAAGCTCGCTGAACTGGTGGGTTAACCACACCGTTAGTCCACTTCTTGTCACGACCAGCGGTGACGAGTTTGGTTTTTTTGCCTTCTGACATAAAAATTCCCTGTCTAAATTACGATTTTCAATATTTAAAACATGGAGCAAGGGTGGTTTGCAAGGGAAAAATAGAAATGAAACGACTTGTCCGAGCATCACTCGAAAAACAGTGGTATGGGGCGTAAAAAATAAAACCGACAGCATGAATCTGTCGGTTTTATTGAGATTTAGCGGCTTTATCTTATTTATTACAGTAATGGGTTAAATAGATAGAAAACGCGCTCTAAAAAGCGAGAAAAGATACTGCGCTTTGCCCATTCATCTTTGTCGACCGTATGTGACTGTTGGACGTAAGCATCTTGTAGTGATGACATTTGTTTGGTGAACTCTTCATCATCTACCGCAAGCGTCACTTCAAAGTTCAGCCATAAACTGCGCATATCCATGTTTACCGTGCCAACCAAACAAAATTGCTCATCAATAACGACGGACTTAGTGTGCAGCAAGCCACCATAGAACTCATAGATTTTCACACCCGCTGCCATCAGCTCACTGTAGAAGGCTCGTGATGCCCATTGCACCATCATGGAGTCGTTTTTATGAGGGATGATAAGCTCTACATCAATGCCTCGTTGTGCGGTCATCTTCAATGTTTCAAGTAGGTCAGAGCTTGGAACAAAGTAAGGTGTTGTGATCCTCACAGATCGATTCGCTTGATTGATTGCCAAGGTTAACACTTGGTAAATCAAGTACTCCGGCATACCCGGACCTGACGGCACGACTTGAATCGGGTGTTGAAATTCATCATTATCGACTCGGCATTCAGGGTGAGTCGGTAGCTGACGCTCGCCAGTTTCTACTTCCCAATCCCAACAGTGGATAGCACTCAATACGTTCACTGTCGGGCCAGTAATGCGCACCATGATATCAATCCACTGACCGACGCCGCTGCTTTGTTTAAAGAAAGCAGGATCGACCAAGTTCATTGAACCTGTGTAGGCGATCTCATCATCAATCACGATGATCTTGCGGTGCTGACGCAAATCAAGACGGCGTAGAAAGATACGCCACATTTTTACTTCTAATGCTTGCACCACATCGATGCCCGCATCCTTCATCATCTTGTACCAAGGACTGCGGAAGAAGCGCGGGCTACCGGCTGAGTCGAGCAGCAGCTTAACATCCACGCCACGCTTCGCCGCTTGAATCAATGCAGAAGCAACAGAGTCGGCTAAGCCGCCCGGATGCCAAATGTAGAACACCATGCGGATGCTGTGTTGTGCATTTTCGATGTCTTTAATAATGGAGTGAAGGATTTCATCCGGTGACTGTTGAAGCGAAAGCGTGTTGCCACTCAGAGCTGGAAGGCCCAAACGGTTGTTACACAATTCATCAATGCGGTAGATATGACGCCCCATTGCTTCTGGAACATGTGCGTTACAATCATTTAACTGAGTGAACCATTGTTGGAACGGTGTGAACATCACTTTGGCCCGTTCTGCACGTTTTCGGCCAAGGTTAAGCTCACCAAATAAGAAATAACAGGCAACACCTAGCACTGGCAGGATGTAGATGATCATCAGCCATGCGAGGGAGACGCTAACAGCACGACGCTTTAAAACGACGCGAATAGTAACACCAGCAACGAGAAACCAGTAAAGCCCGATGCCAGCGAGGGTGATAAAGTGATAGAACTTGTCCATATACGCCAAAAGTAATAAGCCCAATATGGATATTAAGCGCAAATGCCGGAACGGGAAACTATTTTCATAATCCTAGGGCAGAACGACTTTGTAATGTGAAATGAATTTTATAACGGGGGTTTGTGTTACTGATGTGTGAAAAGTTGGACGAAACATTAACTTTTGCACAAAAAAGCAGCATTTAGCGTGAACAATAATACATTTGTGCGATAAATGTGCTGATCGGGGTTCCAATTTTAAATTGAAACTGCTTTACTGACCATACATAGAGCGTCACACAAACATCTTATAAAGTGTACATTAATATTTACACGAACATATTCTAGACGCCTATCTCTATGCAAACACAACAAAATACTTTGGAGAAAAAGCGTGGCTACAAATACAGCAGCACCACGTGATACGTGGGGGTCTAAACTAGGCTTCGTAATGGCAGCAGCGGGTTCCGCTGTCGGTTTAGGCAATATATGGAAATTCCCTTACACAGCGGGTGAGAGCGGCGGCGGTGCGCTGAGAGATCCCCTCATAATTTCCCCAAAACGTAACCATGTGTGAATAGATTTTGAGTAAGCAGGGTTGCAGCCACGAGTGAGTCTTCCCTTGTTATTGTGTAGCCAGAATGCCGCAAAACTTCCATGCCTAAGCGAACTGTTGAGAGTACGTTTCGATTTCTGACTGTGTTAGCCTGGAAGTGCTTGTCCCAACCTTGTTTCTGAGCATGAACGCCCGCAAGCCAACATGTTAGTTGAAGCATCAGGGCGATTAGCAGCATGATATCAAAACGCTCTGAGCTGCTCGTTCGGCTATGGCGTAGGCCTAGTCCGTAGGCAGGACTTTTCAAGTCTCGGAAGGTTTCTTCAATCTGCATTCGCTTCGAATAGATATTAACAAGTTGTTTGGGTGTTCGAATTTCAACAGGTAAGTTAGTTGCTAGAATCCATGGCTCCTTTGCCGACGCTGAGTAGATTTTAGGTGACGGGTGGTGACAATGAGTCCGTGTCGAGCGCTGATTTTTTCGGCCTTTAGAGCGAGATTTATACAATAGAATTTGGCATGAGATTGGATTGCTTTTAGTCAGCCTCTTATAGCCTAAAGTCTTTGAGTGACTAGATGACATATCATGTAAGTTGCTGATAGGTTTCCAGTTTTCCGCTCCTAGGTCTGCATATTGTACTTTTCCTCTTACTCGACTTAACCAGTACCAACCCAGCTTCTCAACGGATTTATACCATGGCACTTTAAAGCCAGCATCACTGACAATGAGCGGTGTGGTGTTACTCGGTAGAATGCTCGCAAGGTCGGCTAGAAATTGGTCATGAGCTTTCTTTGAACATTGCTCTGAAAGCGGGAACGCTTTCTCATAAAGAGTAACAGAACGACCGTGTAGTGCGACTGAAGCTCGCAATACCATAAGCCGTTTTTGCTCACGGATATCAGACCAGTCAACAAGTACAATGGGCATCGTATTGCCCGAACAGATAAAGCTAGCATGCCAACGGTATACAGCGAGTCGCTCTTTGTGGAGGTGACGATTACCTAACAATCGGTCGATTCGTTTGATGTTATGTTTTGTTCTCGCTTTGGTTGGCAGGTTACGGCCAAGTTCGGTAAGAGTGAGAGTTTTACAGTCAAGTAAGGCGTGGCAAGCCAACGTTAAGCTGTTGAGTCGTTTTAAGTGTAATTCGGGGCAGAATTGGTAAAGAGAGTCGTGTAAAATATCGAGTTCGCACATTTTGTTGTCTGATTATTGATTTTTGGCGAAACCATTTGATCATATGACAAGATGTGTATCTACCTTAACTTAATGATTTTGATAAAAATCATTAGGGGATTCATCAGGGCGGTGCGTTCGTTGCAATCTACCTTTTGTTTGTTATTTTTATCGGCTTTAGCGTAATGCTTACTGAATTCGCTATTGGTCGTAAGACAGGTCTTTCAGCAGTAGGTGCTTTCAAATCGACTGATCGTCGTTGGACATTTACTGGTGTTATCGGCGTACTGAGTGGTCTACTTATCATGGGTTTCTACCCTGTAGTAGGTGGCTGGGCGCTAGCGTACATCTTTAAAGTAGGTGGTGGTCTACTAAGTACTCCTGAAGCGATTGGTGACAGCTTCGGCGGCTTCATTTCTGATCCAGTTCAACCGCTACTGTGGATGGGTGTTTACCTATTCCTTAACATCGTTATCGTAATGAAGGGTATTTCCGGCGGTATCGAGAAAGCGGGTAAAATCCTGATGCCTCTTCTATTCCTTATCCTGATCGTTGTATCGGTGAAAGGTCTGATGCTACCGGGTGCGATGGCAGGTCTTGAGTTCCTATTCATGCCAGACTTCTCGAAAGTAGACAGCAATGTTGTTCTAGCTGCGCTAGGCCAAGCATTCTTCTCACTATCTCTTGGTATGGGTTGTATGATGACGTACGGTTCTTACCTTAAGAAGAAAGAGAACCTAGTTCAGACTACAGGTATGGTTACTGCGATGGATACCGGTGTTGCTATCCTTGCAGGTGTTGCAATGTTCCCGGCAATGTTCGCATTCGGTATGGAACCAGCAGCAGGTCCAGGTCTAGTATTCGTTGTTGTACCTCAGCTGTTTGCTGAAATGGGTGGCGTAATTGGTCTTCTATTTGCTCTGATGTTCTTCATCGGTCTAACAGTAGCGGCACTGACGTCTTCAGTATCTCTATTGGAAGTTGTGGTTTCTTACCTAATCGATGAGAAAGGCCTGAAGCGTTCAACAGCAGTACTTTCTGCAAGTGTCGTAATGGCATCACTATGTGTGTTTGCATCACTATCGCTTGGCGGTGTTGGTCCAACACTATTCGGTACAGGTGCATTCGACATCTTCGACCTACTAACAGATAAGATCTTCCTAGCGGTTGGCGGTATGTTGGTATGTATCTTCGCAGGCTGGCGTCTAAACCGTGCTGACCTTGAGAAAGAGATTACTAACGACGGTAAAGTATCTTTCCCACTATTTGGTCTTTGGTACAACCTAGTGAAATACGTAATCCCAGTTGCTATCGCTATCGTAGCCTTCATGGGTATCAAGTCTGGTTTCGACAGCGGTAAGGGCGAAATCATGCTACTAGGTATCGGCATCATTGCTCTAGCGGGTATCTTCTCTAAGAAGCTATAAGCGAACAGCAATCAGCTAAATTCGAAAATTAATAAGCGGGAGTCTTCATAGACTCCCGCTTTTTTATATTCATTATTTATAGGATTGATGGAATTAATATCAATAATGCGTATTAATTGTGAGATAGCTCGCAGGGTGAGGTGGATCACAAAAGTTTGTACTCAAGTTGCATAAGTTCGTTCCGATAACCCTTACAAAGCATGTGTAAATATGTGGATTAACTAAGTTAGAAATAAGAAATCAGAGTAAGGAAGGTTATTAGTGACAATGTCTGTTCGTAAAAAACTGTACGCGAGTTTTGGTGCCATTTTGGCAATCATGCTAGTGATGATCGGGATTATCATGCTAGAGGTATTAAACTCGCACGAAGTGGCTGACGAGGTGAGAACGGACGACGTTCCTGAAACAGTGCAGTATCTTATTTTGATCGATGAAGCTGGCGATGTTTATCGCGATGCGTTAGGCAGTATCGTTGGTGTTGCAGGGGCCCAAGCTGAGTATCAAGTTAATAAAAAGGAGTTTTCTGCCGCTATTGCCGAAGTTAAACGCTTAGAAACGGTGGGTGGTGAAGATTACCGTAACGTTGAAAAAGCCGAGCGTTACATGAGTAACTTTACCCGTGACTTTGAATCACAAGTTCTGACCAACCTTGGTTTGGAAAATGTTGAGGAGAACGTTGCTCGTCTTCGCTCACTTTATGATGCGAATCTAGCACCACTTGAATCCATTCTGGATGCCGCATCACTCGATGGTCGCCAAAGCACCAGTGAGGCATTACTCGATCTTTCTGATTCGTTTAACAGTATTGAGCTGACGATTTCTGTGTTGGGTTCGATTGCTTTGATTGCAACAGGTGTGATTGCGTACTTGTTGTCGAACTCAATCACCAACCGTTTGAGTAAGTTAGATGGATTAGCACAGCGCGTTGCAGAAGGTGATTTAACCGTCGATCCGATTAAGGATAAATCGGGTGATGAGCTGGCTAACCTAGCGACGTCACTAAATAAGATGCAGGCGTCTTTGACCAGCCTTATTGGTTCGATTTCTCTCGTGTCAGAAGAAGTGAAATCTGTTACCGGTGAGCTTTCCGTTGTGAGCCAAGATATTGTGTCTGGTGCTAGCAGCCAATCTGATAAAGCAAACTTGATTGCGACAGCCGCAGAAGAGCTGAGCTTGACCATTTCCCAAGTTGCCGAGCAAGGTGCTGCGACGTTTGAAGAAGCACGCAAGTCGGAATCAACCGCTGAACAAGGTCGCACCGTGATTGTAGAGATGGTGGAAAGCATTCAACAGGTATCTCAGCAGATGTCGGATATGTCGGTGCAGATGAACAGTCTAGGCTCTCATGGTGAGAAGATCGGCGCGGTTATCAAAGTGATTGAAGATATCGCAGAGCAGACGAACCTGCTGGCATTGAACGCGGCAATCGAAGCGGCACGTGCAGGTGAGTTTGGTCGTGGCTTTGCTGTGGTTGCAGATGAAGTGCGCGCTCTGGCTGAACGCACAACAAAGGCAACACAAGAAGTTGGTGAGATCATCCAAGCGATTCAAGTCGGTACTCAAGAGGCAGTAACTTACACCGAAGATGGCTGTCGTTTGGTTGAAATTGGTGTGAGTCAAAGCTCGGGGGCAGTGAACTCACTGGAAGAAATCGTTTCGGGTGCGGCGCATGTCCAAAGCATGGTCAATTCAATCGCGACGGCGGCGGAAGAGCAAACCGCAGTGACGAAAGAAATTGCTGCGGATATTACCTCGATCAGCGATATCTCAAACCGTTCATTACAATTGGCCAATGATAGCTCGCAAAGCGTAGAAGGTCTGAATCGTAAAGTTCAAGAACTGGAAGCGCTGGTGGGCAAGTTTAAGCTCGCCTAATTGCTTAGAATCGGTATACTTCTGGCTCCAAACGTGGAGCCAGTTTTTTATGTTCGACATTCTACACACCCATCCAGATTTTCTGATCATCAATAAACATCCCAACGTCTCAGTACACAAGGACGATGGAGATACCATGTTGCTGCAAGAAGTAGCAAAACAAAGTGGTGATGAGCAGTTGTATCTTATCCACCGCCTCGACAAAATGACGTCTGGAATTTTGCTTTTGGGTCGCAACGCAAAAGCAGCAAGTGCGTTGTCGCAAGCATTTGCAGATCGTGAAGTCGAGAAGTTCTATCTTGCGATTGGTTCGAAAAAGCCTAAGAAGAAGCAAGGGTTGGTAGTGGGTGACATGGAACGCTCTCGTCGTTCTTCATGGAAACTGGTCAACAGCAAAACGAATCCAGCGATTACCCAATTCTTCTCCCTCGCTGCAGAGCCGGGAGAGCGCCTGTTTTTATGTAAGCCGCACACTGGCAAAACGCACCAAATTCGCGTGGCATTGAAATCAGTCGGCTCGGGTATTGTTGGCGATCCTATTTATAACGCAGGCAATGAAGCTGACCGTGGCTACTTGCATGCATTTTCGTTGTGTTTCCCGTATCAAGATGAAACACATTGCTTTGTTTGCGATCCACGTGAACACAAAGCACTTGGCAGTAAATGGCACAATGAAACGGTATCCCAAGGTATCGACACTTGGCTCTCTCCGTGGGAACTAAACTGGCCTACGATTAAATAACCATCACAAAGAAAACGAATAAGAGAATTCGATGCAAGCATCACAACTTCCGCTGTTTTTTCAGCATCTAGAAGCCGAGCTAACACAAGCTCCCAATGAAATCCGCCGACTGTTTCACGGTCGTGGCCGCCGCTTCGAAGGTTTAGAGCAAATTACGTGTGATTGGTTACAAGGTCAGTTGATCATCAATCTATTTAAAGAAGTGGATGAGTCGTTTCTGAGCGGATTAAAAGCAGGATTAAACACGCTTTCTGATTCTGCTCTGTGGGCAGAGAAACAAGGTCGCACTATCGTGATTCAGCACCGTTACGCTGACGGTGCGCCTTCTGAAATCCTATTGGGTGAGCTAGATGCTCGACCTGTGGTTGAAGAAAGTGGCTTGAAGTACCAGCTAGACATCGGTCGTAACCAGAACTTTGGTTTGTTCCTTGATATGCGCTACGGTCGTGATTGGGTTCGTGAAAACGCGAAGCACAAAAACGTACTTAACTTGTTTGCTTACACTTGTGGCTTCTCTGTGGCGGCTATTGCTGGTGGCGCAGATAAAGTGGTTAACGTGGATATGGCTAAAGCCTCGCTGTCTAAGGGTCGTGAGAACCATAAGCTGAATGGTCATAACATCAATCAAGTGAGCTTTATGGGGCACGATATTTTTAAATCGTGGGGCAAGATTAAGAAAGCGGGTCAGTACGATGTGATCATCATTGATCCGCCGTCATTCCAGAAAGGCAGTTTCGCGTTAACCAAAGACTACAAAAAGATTCTACGCCGTTTGCCAGATTTGTTGGCAGAAGGTGGTCAGGTGTTAGCGTGTGTTAACTCTCCATCGGTGACCAGCGATTTCTTGATTGAAAGCATGAAGGAAGAAGCGCCACAGCTAACATTCCGTGAGCGTTTGGATAACCCACCAGAGTTTATGGATGTAGATAGCGAAGCTGCACTCAAGGTTCTGCTGTTTAGCTGAGTTTAAAGCGAGGTTCCCAGCTCAGTCGTTTTTCCTTATAGAGAATCTCTATCAAATGCTTCGCGTCTTGGTAGAATTACAGTCTGCGATAAACAAAAAGCGCCGAGCACGGCGCTTTTTTAATGTTTGTATCAACCGCTTTAACCAATCTGAATTTCAAGATCGGATTCAATCGTCGAAGAGCAGGCAAGTACATAGCCTTGCTCAATTTCTTCCGGTGTCAGTGTTTCAAGGCTGGTTGAAGATACGCTGCCTTTGCGGACCTTACACTTACAAGAACCACAAATGCCGCTCCGGCAAGCCACGATTAGTGGTAATGCAGCACCTTCCAACACATCAGCAAGGACTTGGCCTTTTTGCGCATCGATCGTTTGAGCAAAGTCTGGCACTGACACACTGGCCGTTTCTTCCGACACTTCAGCTTCTTCACTGGCTGCTGGTGTAAAGCTTTCTTGAAAGAAGTTTGCCATATCAAAACCAAGTCCACTTAGGTAGCTTTGGACATCAAGCATAAACTGATTTGGACCGCATAGATAAACCGTGCGCTGTTTAAAGTCTGGCACCAGTTCTTTTAACCACTGGGCATTCAAACGACCTTCTGGGTAAAGCGTTTCACCGCGGTTTTTCAGTAGCAATTTCAGTTTGAAATCTGAATAAACTGAATGGTAGGTCTCTAATAAATCAAAGTAGATGGTTTCAGGCTGACTGCGAGCAATGTGCAGGAACTCAATATCAACTCCAGCGTCGCTATCTAGCCATTCTTTTGCCATCGCGAATACAGGTGTAATGCCGCAACCCGCACTAATGAGCAGGGCTTTCTTTCTGCCATTAACCGCCATTGGTGGATGATCGATGCAGTTGAAATCACCCGTAGGGGGAAGAGCTTGAACCGTATCGCCAATGAGAAGCTTATCGATGATGTAGTTGGAGACCTTACCGCCTTCGACACGCTTGATCGTCAGTTGCAAGCAGTCGTCACCGGAAAGAGAGCTGAGTGAGTAAGCACGAAACTCCATCTTGCCATCGATTTCAACACCAAGGTTGATGAACTGACCCGCTTTAAACTCAAACAAGAGCGATTCTGACAGGTCTGCCAACTTGAGGCTCACTGCATCAGCAGTTTCATGGTATTTGTCTACACAGCGTAACGTGACAGGTTGACTGCCTTGCCATTCAAAAAACATAACAATCTCTTTGGTTGTCGAGTACTCAATAGATAAAAGCGCCCCCAATTAAGGAGGCGCGTGTTAAGCAAGGTGATTACGCTGCTAGGATGGTTTTAAGATCATCCTGAACATTACCAATGCTACGCATATCGAATTTCTCTTGGATAATCGCAATCAAGTTTGGCGTCAGGAATGCAGGCGCTGTTGGACCCGTGTAAATGCCTTTCACACCAAGAGCGAATAGCGTAAGTAGGATCACAATCGCTTTTTGCTCGAACCAAGACAGAACA
The DNA here is from genome assembly GCF_905175355.1 of Vibrio sp. B1ASS3. NCBI lineage: Bacteria > Pseudomonadati > Pseudomonadota > Gammaproteobacteria > Vibrionales > Vibrionaceae > Vibrio > Vibrio sp. B1ASS3. Next base: position 2,462,867 of record NZ_HG992742.1, on the reverse strand, counting down.
AGCGTTAGAGGTAGCTCGTTGATATCGCAATCGAATTCTTTCGCAAGTGCCAGTGCAAGCTGGATTGCTGAGTACGCATCGTTACATTGGCCCACATCCAATAGGCGAGGGATGCCGTTGATGTCGCCAAATGTGTTTTTGTTGAAGCGGTATTTACCACAAGCCAGCGTTAGGATTAGCGTATCTTCTGGTGCTTCTGCAGTGAAGTCGGTGTAGTAGCTACGCTCTGCTTTATCGCCATCACAACCACCTACGAGGAAGAAGTGTTTGATGTTGCCTTGCTTCACTTGATCGATAACGGCAGGTGCTGCGTTCATTAGTGCGTCACGACCGAAGCCAACCGTGATGTTGTGTTCTATTTCGTCATGCTGGAAGCCTTCTTGCGCTAATGCACATTCAACGACTTGGCTAAAATCATCACCTTCTAGGTGAGCGACACCCGGCCAACCAACAATGCTACGAGTGAATAGGCGGTCTGCGTATTGGCCAACGTTCGGGTTCAATAGGCAGTTTGAGGTCATCACAATCGCGCCAGGGAAGTTAGCGAACTCTTTTTGTTGGTTCTGCCACGCGCTACCGTAGTTACCCACTAGGTGAGGGTATTTCTTCAGCTCTGGGTAACCGTGTGCAGGCAGCATTTCACCGTTGGTGTAAACGTTAATGCCTTTGCCTTCAGTCTGTTGCAGGATTTTCTCTAGGTCGTGAAGGTCATGACCAGAAACAAGAATACATTTGCCTTTCACTGGCTTAACGTTAACAGTGGTTGGCTCTGGGTGACCGAACGTTGCTGTTTCACCATGATCCAGCATTTCCATCACTTTGTAGTTCATAAGACCGATGCGCATTGAGCAGTCTAATAGCTCGCCTAGATCTTCTGGGTCAGTACCTAACCAAGCCATGATTTCGTGGTATTCGGCGAAGATATCATTGTTGGTTTGCTCAAGTACACGTGCGTGCTCCATGTACGCAGCAGCACCTTTTAAGCCGTACAGGCAAAGTAGGCGCAGGCCGATAACGTCTTCGTGTACTTGGTCTTTACCACGGTTTACCGCTACTTGAGGAGCAAATGCTAGGATTTCTTCTGCACTGTTTGGCAGCTCGAAGTTCGCAACGTTAGGTACGTTCAATACGACTTCGTCAGCAAGAGTTGCGGCAGACATTACTTGGTCTTTTAGCAGTGCTTTGTATGTTGCTGCTTGAGAAGTTAGCTCAAGGATACGCTCAGGATCGAAGTTTACGTTAGTCAACGTAGAGAAGAATGCTCTTGGAGCCCATTGGTTGATTTCATCATTGATGATGTTGAATTCAAGCGCGCGTGCTGCCCAAAAAGAAACCCCTTGCAGAGTGTAAACCAACACGTCTTGTAGATCGGATACCTCTGAAGTTTTGCCACACATACCTTGTGCGAAAGAACAGCCTTTTACAGCAGGGGTTTGGATTGTCTGTTCACATTGAATACAGAACATATTGGGTTCTCCAGTGATTGTAGTAATAGTCGTTTTGTTTTTCCTTATAGAGCAGAATACGTGCCAATTATTATCTTATTGATTTTAAATGGTTTTGTTGTATTTGAAGTGCGTGGCTGATGTGATTGTGACAACGCGAATGATGTGCAAATGACAACGAAAATACAGATGTGATGAGAAAAGCAACGCGCGAGAAACGCTTTAACAATCGAAAGTGGAAGTACTTGTTAAGCAGGAGAAAAGTTAGTGTGGTTTTTTAAAGACAAAAGATTCCCAATCGCGTTTCTTTACAGAATTTCGGAATTCCTTGGTGTTATTGAAGAAAATAAGGAAATAGGTGATCCGGATGAGTCTGAGCAAACCACCCGGAATGGTTGAGTAGAGTGAGTTGGTGAGGGAAGTAAATCGGAGTGTTATTTGCTAATGCCGAGCTTTTTACCCATGCGATACAAGTTGCCTCGATCCATTTGTAAAAACTCCGCTGCTTTTGCCCAAACACCGCCAGTTTGGCTCAAAGCGTGTTCAATCAAGTCTCGTTGATAACTCTCTACTAACTCGCGCATTGGCTGACTCTCTTTCGGCAAGTAATGCGATGTGTTTTTTACATCATCCAATGCCAATGAAGTATCAAAGTGATTGAGCATGATGGTGCTCGCGCCTTGTTGAATGGCATGTAACGCAGCTCGCGTTAAGGTGTGTTCAAGTTCTCGAACGTTACCATACCAAGGCAGAGATTCTAGTTGAGTTAGTACCTTAGGGTGAACGTGAAGGTTTGGTGCGTTAAATTGCTGGCGTACTTTTTCTAACAAATATCCCGCAAGAACTGGAATGTCGCCATCACGTGCACGCAGTGGTGGCACTTTGATTGGGAATACATTTAAGCGATGGAACAAATCCGCACGGAATGTGCCATCTTCCACTTCTTTTTCTAACTGTCGGTTGGTGGCTGCGATGATGCGCACGTTAACCATCAAATGCTGATCGCTACCTACACGTTGCAACTCACCTTGTTGGATAACTCGCAGCAGTTTTGCCTGTAAAATCAATGGCAATTCACCTACTTCATCTAAGAAGATTGTACCGCCATCAGCCAATTCGAACTTACCTGCACGATGACTATTGGCTCCGGTAAAAGCGCCCTTCACGTGGCCAAACAGTTCGCTCTCCGCCAGACCCTCGGGTAGAGCGGCACAGTTTACGTAGATCATCGGTTTATCATTGCGATGAGATTGAGCATGGACGGAGTGAGCAACAAGCTCTTTACCCGTTCCCGTTTCTCCTGTTACCAATACTGCGTAATCCGATTGAGCAACGGTCGCAATGTTGTTTCGTAATTGATTGATTTGTGGGCTTAAGCCAACCATGTCACCGTGTTGTGAGCGTGCCTGTTGGATCAGGGTTTGCGTGACGCTCTTTTGCTTCTGGTTCTGCGCTTTAAGGGCTTTTAATTGTGCAATGTTGCGCAGTGTCGCCGCCGTTAGTGCTGCGAACGTCTCGATTGCGACTGGGTCGATATGGTCAAACGCGCCAACCGCTAGTGCATCCATGGTTAATGCGCCGACAAGCTGCCCCTCAACGTACAAGCTAAAGCCCATGCAGTCATGGACGTCAATGCATTGATCTTCGGTTAACAGTGTTCCATCAAATGGATCGGGCAGGGCACAATCTGCGTCGAAGCGAACAGGCTCGCGACTACGAATGATGGCATCCAAACGCGGGTGAGCTTTAGGAAAGTAACGGCGACCGAGTACTGAGCTCGACAAACCTTTTACTGCGACTGGCGTTAGGAAGCCATCTTCATCAAAGATAAACAGACAGCTCGCATCGCAAGGGAAGACTTGCGCCACCCCGTCTATCAGGTTTTGGTATTGCTGCTCATGAGAGCGATTTGAGCTCAGATTGAGTGCGATATTGAGAAGTACGTGGTCGACAGTAGGAGTCATAACAAGCCCAGAGTTATCTTGAATGGACTCATGCTAGCAACTTGATGTCATTTGAACATCGAAAGGTGTGAGAGATTGATGTTCCATTGACGACGATCAAGTGACATAACAGAACTGTGATACAAACAAGTGCAACTGATTGCGCTTAAGAGCTAGGAATGAGGGATTCAGCCTTCGCAAATAATATTCTCCGAAATTGAATTTTTCCGTTGACCTTAAGTTAACTTGAGCTTTTATCCTCCACCTGTAATACACGTCAGGAGGACAGGTTATGCATAATAACTACATTAAAGAGTTAGCCGTAAAGAGCTACCAAGAGGACCTACAAAAAGAGTATTACCGCGCTAAGCAGCGGACGTGGCATTTTCCGAGTTTTGTCTCTGGAATTGTGGTGACGCTGGTGGTGAGTGGGATGCTTTATTAAGGGATGATGGAATAGAGATTCCCGACTGCATTCCTTCGTTGCAATCAGGAATCTCTCTTGAAGTTTTGTTTATGGTTTCAGCGTATGAAACCCGGAGTAAATACGCGTAAACGTAGTAAACCAACATGCTGCACCAAAGATGTACGCAATCACGGCAAAATGTTGCGGGAACAAACAGAACAGCACGAAGCAACCGATGGTCTCTGTGCCTTCTGTCAGACCGCTCATGTAGTACAGAGATTTGTGCTTGTAGACAGGGTTATCGATACCACGTTTACCCGCCATGATCGCAAATGCTAAGAAGCTGCTTCCTGTACCAATAAACGAGAAGATCAAGAACGCGCCCGCGACAGCGTTTTGTTCTGGGTTTGCCAGTACAAAGCCAAATGGAATCAGAGAATAGAACAAGAAGTCTAAGCTTATATCAAGGAAGCCGCCCGCATCGGTGATGCCTTGAATCCTCGCTAAAGCACCATCCAATCCATCACAGATTCGATTCAATAGGATAAATGCTAATGCAAGCGTGTATTGCTCTGCCATCAATGCAGGTAAGGCAAAACAGCCAAGGGCGAAGCCAAACAAGGTGGTTTGGTTAGCCGTTACACCACATTTATCAATGAGTTTTGCGCTCTGTGCCAATGGCCACTTAATGATTTTGATACTCAGGCTATCAAGCATGGCTTGTCTCCCAAGGCCAGTTCAGGCAGCGACTGCCCTCAGGTATATCGTCTTCATCGTGCGTCACCATTAAAGCAGGAATGTTAGCTTGTTGAAGCTGCTCCACAACCCAATTGCGAAACTGTACGCGCAGATCTTTATCTAGCTTGCTGTATGGCTCATCGAGTAGGGCAACTTTCGGTTTTGCCAATAACATGCGGGTGAGAGCAATACGTGCGCGCTGGCCGCCAGAGATTTGATCAGGGAAAGACTCTGCAAGTTTAGTTAGCGAGATGTGCTTCAAAGCCTGCATTGCACGCTCTTTGCGCTCTGCACCTTTGATTGAATCGGGTAGCGCGAAGGCCAGGTTCTCCCACACGGTGAGGTGCGGGAAGAGCAAGTCATCTTGGAACAGAATACCCACCTGACGTTTGTGTGCAGGTAAAGCATCCAGCTTTTCGTTATCGAGCGTGATTGAGCCTGAATAGTCGAACTCGGAAGACAGGTGACCAGCAATCGCATCCAACAAGGTGGATTTTCCGCAGCCGCTTGGGCCCATCAGGGTAACAATTTCACCTTTCTTCACGGTCATGTTGAACGCAGAGAAAAGTGTGTCGCCATTGGTTTTACGGATGGCGAGGTTTTCGAGACAAAGACTCATTCGGTAGTAAACCTTTAATAGACAACCGGCGATACTTAACGTGTAAACGACTAAGTAGAATCGCAAAAGAGAAGAACATTAACGGCAAGAGCGCTTGCCAAATTGCATAAATCGCGGTGACACGACGGTCGAAGCCACTTGAGAGGGCTACCGCTTCTGTTGTTATTGTGCTGATGCGACCCGCACCCAGCACTAGTGTTGGTAGGTATTGAGCCAAGCTCACACTAATTCCCACTGCCCAAGCAAAGGCAATGGCAGGCAGAAGAATCGGCAATTTCACTTTCAACCAAGCTTGCATTGGTGATTTACCAAGGCTTAGAGCGACACGAGTCAAACCGTTGTCGAAGCTGCGCCAAGGCCCATCCAATGACAGATAAACGAATGGGAAAGCGAAGAAGACATGTGCCCAGCACACCCAGAAGAAATACGCATTGCTGTCGAGATACAGAGTAGCGACCTGCATACCAAACAACACAGAAAGCTGTGGGATCAACATAGGTACAGCGATGATGTACCCCGGCACCTGCCAGCGGTAGCGTAGGCGGTACTCATGAGCAATCAGCGCCAATACAAGTGCAATAGATGCACTGATAACTGCGATCAACATGCTTTGCTCTAGCGTGCCAAGAATGCTTTGCCACTCGTATTCCCAAAAACGTAAGCTATAGCGGCTGGGTAATAAGTCAGGGAAACGCCAACGCTGAGCAAAGCTCCATACCACCATCAAAGGCACCATTAGCAGTGCGAGTAGGGCAATCATAGAGAACAAGGTTTTACCCGGTAAGCGGAAGCCGCTACGGCCGGAGTATTGCCAGCGTTTGAAGCCTTTGGTAACGCTCCATTCGACGAGTCGTGCAAAACCAATCAAGAGGCTCGCAATGGCAAACAGCACCACCGCTCCCGCCGCTGCTCTTGGTAGGAGCGATAAATCAGGATCGTTAAACCACTGCCATACCAACACTGCAAACGTAGGAGGGTTGGTTGGACCGATAATTAGCGCCACATCCACAACGGATAAGCTGTAAGCCAGAACAGCCAACATTGGGAAACGTAGTTTCGCTAACCATTGTGGGAAAACACATTTCCACCACGCTTGCGCGGAACTGTAACCCATCGAATGACTGACTTTTTCAATCTTCTCAACTTTTAGCTGCTGAAGAATAGGAATGCTCATCAACAATAAAAACGGCACTTCTTTAATGGCAAGCATGACGATCAAACCCAGTGCGTGTGGGTCTTTGATCAACAACGCCAGATCATTCACCGTTTGCGCATTTGGATCGTAACCAAACATTTGATTGAGCACACGAACGCCCATACCTGTTGGTGCGAATAGAAAAGCGAAGCCGATAGCAAACGCGACATGCGGCATAGCAAGAAGAGGGGAAAGACTCATTTCAATCTTGCGCCAGAACTTGCTGCCCCATGAAGCTTGAAGAATCGCGAAAGTGATCAAACAAGCAAGGTAGCTGCTGAAAATGGCGGAATAGAAAGTCAGTCCAATCGATGTCCACACACCTTCCCAGTCAAACACAGCATGAAAGCCATCCAGTGAAAAGTGGTGCAAACCAATAGGGGGTACATAGCCGAGCGCAGACACCACCACCCCGAGTAGCCCCGGGATGGTCGGTAATATACAAACTGCGATAATAGCTAGATACAGCGCTCTTAACATGGGTGTGTATTAATTTCCGTAGCGTTTCAGCCATTCTTTTTCTAACGCTGCTTGCCAGCTTGGATGTGGCTCCGCGATAGATTTGAACTGTTGAGTATTCTTAGCCGTGCCGGTTAGGTACTGGCTGCTTAGCACTGAAGGATCACCCCAGATGTTGATATCACCTTTGCGAGATTGTGCTTCAGGGCTCAATAAAAAGTTTATAGCAACTTGCGCGCCTGCACTGGCATTTGCGTTCCAAGGAATCGCTAAGAAGTGGATGTTCGACAATGCGCCAGCGTCCATTGCGTATGCTTTGGTACTTTCTGCTAGGTTACCGCTTGATTGTGCTGAGAAAACCGCGTTCGGGTTGAACGTGACAGCTAGGTCAATCTGACCATCATCTAGCAGTTGTACGGTTTCTGCTGTTCCGCCTGGGAACTGTTTACCGCCACGCCATGCAACAGTGTGGAATTCATCTAAGTAAGCCCATAGAGGCTGCGTAACGGTTTTGAATGCTTCGTCGGTCACTGGTTTTTGCAGTGCAGGATCGTTGTTACTTAACTCAATGAGCAGAGATTTAATGAAGCTAGTGCCATGGAACTCTGGTGGGCGAGGGTAAGTAAGGCGGTTAGGAAACGCTTTTGCGTAACTTAGCATTTCCGCGTAAGAACTTGGCGGGTTGTTGAGCGTCTCTTCATCGTAGATAAAAACAAGTTGGCCCACACCCCATGGCGCTTCTAGGCCATCAGTCGGTTCTGAAAAATCGACATCTACCGGTAGTGTTTTATCGACATATTGCCAACTTGGTAGACCGTCAACAAAAGGACCAAACAGCAGTTGGTTGTCTTTCATTGATTTAAAGTTTTCACCATTAATCCAAACCATATCTACGCTGCCACCGCTGTTCTTCCCTGCGGCTTTTTCTGCGATAAGACGAGTGGTGGTTTCAGAAATGTCGGTGACTTTTACGTGGTTAAGCGTCACGTTGTAGCGAGATTTAATCTCTTTGCCTGTCCATTGGATATAGCGGTTGATCTCTTGGCTACCACCCCAAGCATGGAAATAAACAGTCTGACCGTCGGCTTGTTGTTCGATTTTTTGCCATTCTTCGGAGTGAGAAGTGGCATAAGAGGAGGTGGCAAAAGTGGTGGCTAAAATGCCAATGGTGCTAAGTAGCTTTTTCATACGTAATCCGTGTTTCTTTATCTTTGTTTTCATTTTGGAGCTTTGTTCGCCTATGTGATGAAAAACGTCTATTTTCGATACTCAACATAGGGGTATAAACAGGCTGAACGCTCTGTTCCCTCTACATGGATAGTAATCTATCTCGCTTTATTATCAACGCGAATTTGATAATAGTTTCATAGAATTATTCGCCTTGTGAGGTCATACCAATTCGCGTCAGTTTTTGGTTTTAAAAGTCGCCAAAAGAGGCACAAACTGTGAGCAAATTAGTAAGAATGAAAAGAGTGCAACTCCCGATAAGTCGCACTCTTTTGGCGTCAATAATGGATAGACCGGATTACTTCGCTAATTCTTCCATGTTGATGCCTTTTTTCTTCGCGATGTATTTTGGAATCAGAGACATGCCAAACAGGATAAGACCCGCAACCGCAAACTTCACTAGTAGCATCGCAGACACGCCGTTTGTCGCAATATCACCCGCCATGTAAGCGAAGATGAATGCACCTGGAGCCATTGTTAGTAGAGAAACCAGAGCGTAAGTGCCAAGGTTTAGGCTGGTTAGACCGTAAGCGTAGTTCTGTAGGCTGAATGGGAATACAGGTACTAGACGCGTTAGGATCAAGAAGCTTGTACCGTTTGCTGCTACGCCATCGTCGATTTTCTTGAAGATTGGGTTATCGCCAAACTTCTTCATGATGGTGTTACGAAGCAGGAAGCGCGCCACGATGAATGCCGCCACCGCGCCAAGCGTTGCAGAGAACAGCGCTAAGATACCGCCTTTGATTGGGCCAAATACGATACCCGCTACGATAGTGAACGCACTGCCTGGTAGTAGGAAAACACACGCAAACACGAATGCAGCTACGAATACTGCGTAACCCCAAACGCCAAAGCTTGCGATCCAATCTTGTAGGCTCTTGATGTCTGTGATGATTTCAAGGATGCCAGTTTGTTTTGCTGCAAATAAAGCGAGAGCAATAACAGCAACAATAAGAGCGATTTTTACGAATTTCATAAGTTCAACTTCACTTAAACCTAATAACTAAAAAGATGTAGCTACAAAAACGTAGCTACAGAGACACAGCTACACAGACATACACTTGATTAGGCCCGCTTTAGATTTGTAGCGGTTGAACCAAGCTTTTACAGGGCTAGCGAGCACGTTTACTGGCGGCTCATCACCTTGCATGATCACAGGGCCGAACATCAGATCCAGAATGTGCCAAGATTTCGTACCTACACCCATCATGGATGCGCGACAAGCCGAGCAGTAAACCACAACGTAGTCTGTCTCAAACTCTTCCACGCGGCGTTTGATTACGCGTGTTGCGACGTCTGGGTTTGCTGGCACTACCATGCCGCCGAAACCACAACAGCGTGTGTTTTCACGTGTGTGTTCTGGTTCTGAGGTTTTGTAGCCAAGCTCGTTCAAGATCCAGCGGATACCGTCTTGCAGCTCTTTTTCGTAGCGAGTAGAGCAAGAGTCGTGAATGGTAAATACCACGTCACTGTTTTTCGCTTTACCGCGTAGCGCTTCTGGCAGACCGATTTCTGGAAGCAGTTTCCACAATGAAACCGGTTTTTGTGTGCCACCAGATTTCTTGATCATGCCGTAGCAGCTTTGACACGCCACAATGACTTCTTGTGCGTCTAGCTTATCGAAGTCCGCTTGAAGCTGGCCGTAACGCTCTTTGAACTTCTCAGTTTGGCCAATAGCAGCGGTTGGTTTACCACAACACTTCTGCACTGCGCCCATGTCTGGGTACACTTCTTTTAAGTAGCTCGCAATTGCTGCTACGCCTTCTGGTGAGTAGGATGGCAAGCTGCATCCTGGCATAAATACTTTATTACTCATTTTGTCGATACCGCTCGTTTTGCCATAGTGAAGATTTTTGAGAAGCCCAGCTTCTGGTGCATATTGATTGCTTTGTGACCCGGCATTGGTGATTCACCATTGTTTGCCTTAACAAAGTCAGCACGTGCGCCTAGGAACATTTCCTTCATAGGGAAGTCTTTCGGACATACGATGGTGCACTGGTCACAGGCGTTACATGAGTAAGCCATCAGTGGGTCCATTGACTTGTTGTTCACAAAGTCAGAGAAGATGGTCTTTGGACAGTCACTGAAGTCATTCATCATGATGCACTCGGTCATACATAGCTTGCAGCTACATTGCAGACAGCGAGATGCTTCTTGTTTGATTTGTTCTTCAGTAAAGCCTAAATCCACTTGTGCAAAATCTTGCTTACGCTCTTCAGCGTTACGCAATTCACCGTGTAGGCGAGGGGTATCTACCGTACCTTTTGGTAGTGGCACGTCTAGACGAGATGAGTAGCTGTATTCTTGCTCGAAGTCGCGACCTTCAGTCAGTGGGCGAGTCGTTAGGAAACGCTCAACACTTATTGCGGCTTTGCGACCTAATGCCATCGCTTCAATCACGATGTTACCGCCACACGCGTCACCGGCTACGAAGACGTCTTCTAGGCTAGAAGCTAGCGTTTGTTTATCGACAACGTAACGGCCGCCGCGAGTTTGTTCTAGTGCGCCGCCAGTGATGTCAGCCACAACTTGACCCGTAGCGAAAACAACCGTATCCACAGAGATAGTTTTGCTTTCTTCGCTGTACTTAGGCGCAAAGTTGCCTTGCTCGTCAAAGATAGACACTACTTTCTTGATAGTGATGCCGGTTACTTTGCCGTTATCGTGTTCGATAGCAACTGGGCCCCAACCTGCATTGAACTCGACACCTTCTTCTAGCGATTCGTCGATTTCAATTTGGCTTGCAGGTAGGTTCTCTAGGCTCTCAAGCGAACATTGGTAAACGTCGCTTGCACCGATACGCCATGAAGAACGCGCACAGTCCATTGCCACGTCACCACCGCCGATAACCATCACGCGTTTACCTGCTCGTGGGAATTGGCGAGTTTCAGAAATCTCTTTCAAGTATTCAACCGCAGAGAACACACCATCGTTGTCGTGACCTGGTAGCGGAATGATAGAGCCTACGTGTGCACCGTGAGCCAGAATCACAGCATCGTGTTCGCTACGTAGAGTGTCGAAGCTGATGTCTTTGCCGATTTCAACACCGAAACGAGTCGTCACACCTAGCATTGCTAAGTAGCTGTATTCGAAGTCGATAACGTCGCGTGGTAGACGGTATTCAGGGATACCCACACGCATCATGCCGCCGTATACATCTAGCTTTTCGTAAATCGTTACTTCGTGGCCTTGACGACGAAGCTCAATAGCTGCTTGCGCACCAGCAGGGCCAGCACCCACGATCGCGATGTGCTTGTTGGTTAGCGGCGCGATGTTAAGATCCCAGTGATCTTGGTTATCCAGTTTTTCTGCAACGAAGCGTTTGATGCCTGCAACGCTGATTGGCTGACCGAATTCAGTGTTGCGACGACAAGAAGCTTCACAAGGGTGTGCACAGATGCGGCCAAGCGTTTGAGGTAGGAATAGTTTGCTGCGGATCAGATCCAAGGCGCCTTGGAAATTACCTTCGCCTGCCATGCGAACGTATTGTTTTACGTCTGTGTGCATTGGACATGCGGTTTGGCATGCCGGATCGGCATCACCCATACAGCCATCGACAATCATTTGCGCGGTGTCGAATAGCTTTTGGCTAAAAATTACATTGTTCATTAACTGCGGTTTCCGTGTTGATTAGCTCTTGCCGTTGATAACGTTCACTTCAGGATTCTTCTGCTCGTAGTGAGCATGGCTGTACTCGATCCATGAGCCGTCGTAGTTGTAGACGCCTTCTGCACCTAATACTTCAGTAAGAATCATGGTGGTGTGGGCAGAGCGAACACCAGACTGGCAGTAAGCGATAACTTTCTTGCCTTTGATGATGTCGCCGTAAAGGGCTTGCAGTTCTTCTGCTGATTTCAGCGTTGTGTCTTCGTTCAACGCTTTGGTCCAGTTAATGTGAACACTGCTTGGGATAGTGCCCGGACCATATGCGCCAGACACCGCTACTTCACCGCTAAATTCGTCGTTGCCGCGCGTATCTAGGATCACCCAATCAGGGTTGTTTTGTGCTGCGATAACCATGTCTAGCGTTGCTAGTGTGTTGTTGTCTTGTTTCGTGTTCGGAGCTTTGTATTCAACCGCTGCAACGCTTTGGTTTGCAGAGCCAGTTGGGAAACCTGCGCCCATCCAAGCGTTTAAGCCACCGTCTAGGTAACGAACGTCTTGGTGACCAAGGTTATGGATTTGCCAGTAAAGACGTGCAGCATCGTGGTGAGAGCCTGCTGCGTAAACGACGATTGTGCTGTCAGTGGTTGCACCGAAGCTACCTAAGATGGTTTCCATCTCTTCTGTGCTGTTGCTCATACCGCCGAAATCGTAAACGCCTTCTGCCGCAGAGTAATCGTTACGCCACATAGTGTAAGAACCAGAGATAGGGCTGTCTGGCTTGATAGGGTTTAGCGCGCCGATTACAACCACGTCTTTATCACTGTCCATCAGTGATTTCAGTTGTTGTGCAGAGATGAAGTGCTCTGGGTGAGCGTATTCAGTGAACTTTTGCTCTTGTGCTGCGGCATCCACTGTCACTGCTTCAGCTGAGAACATCGTATTGTAAGCTGAGTAGCCAACAGCTGCGACAGCCGCCAACACACCCAACGCAATCGTCGATTTTTTCATGAGTTGCTTCCATATTTTAATTTAAAGTTTTCCTGACGAGTCATTTCGCTCGGCAGTTAGAATTTTTTGCAGCTAGGAAGAAGACGCATGAACTTTGTAATTTTTCATAAGTGTTCATGGTGTATTAACACTCTTAAAGAGTGCATTCGCATCTAGCCCTTTGTTGGTAGGCATTTTGAGGAAATCGATACTTAGGGGGTATTGTGGTTTCCCACAATAATGAATCCGAATTGATCTAAAGCAACAAACTGATAGGGGGATGTGATGGTAAAATGTGCTACAAACAAATTTTCATATTATTTATTAAGTGATTAATAACCATTCTCATAAATTCGTCCGGTTGATACTCCTTGTTTCCCTCTTCTTCTCTTCTTTTAGTTTTTCGGACGAGCAAAAAACACAAAGAATGATTTATGACGTCGGTGTATTAGCACTGCGTGGGCACGCACATGCGCGAGAAGCATGGCAACCGACTTTGGATTGGTTAGAGGCTCAAAATCCCGGTTATAAATTCAACTTACATACTTACGACTTTGACCAACTCGAAGACGCGTTTTTGCACGGTTGGCTCGATTTCATCCTGACCAGTCCGGGGCAGGCGACCAAGCTTGCTCGTGAATACCCAATCAACTGGTTGGCAACGCAGAAAACTGCCTATAGTAATTTGCCAAATAAATCGATCGCATCTGTCGTTGTAGTGCGTGAAGCTTCACCATACAAAACGCTGCGTGACATCAATAAAGCGAACGTTGCGGCAGTATCAGAAAAAGCGTTTGGTGGATTCTTAGCCCTGCGTTACGAGCTCGACAAATTGGGTTACTTCAACTCTTCTTTTTTCGAAAAGATCCATTTTACTGGCCCGCCGACTGATCAACTGATTTTGGACGTGATCAAGAATGATCTTGATGTCGCGATCGTGCCAGCTTGTACTCTGGAGAACATGGCGAAAGAGGGGCGTATTCAACTGCATAACCTGCGCGTTCTAAATGAAAAGCGTCCTGCCGATTCTGTTTGTGCGGTAAGTACACCTTTGTACCCAAACTGGACGATGGCAATGACAGAGCGAGCGCCTGCGGATGTGGGGCAAATGGTGGCGCAAACCTTGTTCGCAATGCCCGAAGAGCACCCAGCAGCGATTGCTGCGAATAACGTGGGATGGATGTTGCCAGCGCCGAGCATCAATGTAGATAAAGTCTACAAGCACTTAGACATGCACCCATTACAAAAATCTTGGGGGCAAAAAGCGCAAGAATGGCTGCATAAGAACCAAGCGATTGCGATGGCCTCTTTGCTGACTCTGTTGCTCTTAACGGGCTATCACTTTTGGTTGGAGTGGAAATTCAAACGCAGCCGAGAAGAGCTACAAGCAACGATGAACGATTTGCGTCGCAAGAGCTCGATGCTTGAGCATGCTCAGCGAATTACCATTGTTGGTGAGCTAGGGAGTAGCCTTGCGCATGAAATCAATCAACCACTTGCCGCAATCAAGAATTACAGTCAGGGCGCGAAAGTGCGAATGGAGCGGGGCGCGACAGCTGAAGAAATGTCGCCAATCCTAGATAAGATTCAACAACAAGTTACGTCCGCGAGCGACATTATTCAGCGCCTTCGTAGCTTGATAAACAAAACGCCGATTGAAAAGAGCTGGGTAGATTTACCTTTCTTGATCGAAGAAGCGATGAAGCTGGTGGATTACGAATTTCAGCGCCATCGTATCCAACTTGGCGTGCTGTACTCCGGCGAACCGCAAAAAGTGTTTGCCGACGTGACTGGTTTGCAGCAAGTCATTCTTAATGTTCTGAACAATGCCAAAGACGCCTGTTTGAGCCATTCACCGAAACGAAAAGATTTGTACGTGGATCTGCACGTCAGTTTTTGTGATGAGATGGTCATCATTGATGTGACCGATAACGGAATTGGTATTGAAGAAGAGAGCACGCCACTTGATCAAGCCTTCTACACCACCAAAGAGAATGGGCTGGGGTTAGGTTTGGCGATTTGTCGTGATGTGCTTGATGCCCACCAAGGCAGCATTCAATTTAGGTCAATTGAGCCAACGGGGTGTCAGGTGACCATTGTATTACCGTATCAGGAGGCTTGTCATGAGTCGTAACCTTTGTCCGCTCTATATCGTTGATGATGAAGAGCCAGTATTGGAATCCATGGCATTTATGTTGGAAAGCTATGGTTATGAGGTTGAGACTTTCTCTAGCGGGATAGCGTTTCTCGATAATGCCGATTTATCATCACCCGGTTGCGTTTTGCTTGATAGCCGCATGCCAGAGATGCGAGGCCAAGACGTTCACCACTTCATGAACGAGAAGTTCAGTCCAATCAGTGTGATTTACCTGACAGGGCACGGCGACATCCCGATGGCGGTGGATGCACTCAAAGATGGTGCGTTAGATTTCTTCCAAAAGCCGGTTGATGGCAACGCTCTGGTGGTCGCCGTAGACGATGCGATGGCACAGTCGATCAAAAACTGTGAAAAGCTCGGAGCAAAACAAGTTCTACAGAATCTGACTAAGCGTGAAAGAGAAGTGCTTGGCTTAGTGGTGAAAGGGATGAAAAACCAAGAGATGGCGGATTTGTTGTGTGT
Organism: Vibrio sp. B1ASS3; assembly: GCF_905175355.1. Lineage (NCBI taxonomy): Bacteria > Pseudomonadati > Pseudomonadota > Gammaproteobacteria > Vibrionales > Vibrionaceae > Vibrio > Vibrio sp. B1ASS3. Next base: position 2,447,622 of record NZ_HG992742.1, on the reverse strand, counting down.
CTCTCTGCGAACGATTGAAGTACACCGTTCCAACGTGATGAAGAAACTCGAAGCGGAAAGCCTTGCTGTACTGATTCGTAAAGTTGGACATTTAATCTAACAAAGCCGTATTTGGTGAACAAAGCGCATAATTGTGGCTAATTGAACCTATCCAGGTCGAAGTAAATACGGTAACTCAATGATAATTAGGGAAAGGTTTGCTCATTTACTATCTGGAAGATAACATCAGTAACCAGAATAAACCTTACTCTTAATTAGAATCCAACTATGTTTGTCGATACCGTTAAAAGCGCTTTCTCTTCATTGAGTGAAAATAAACAGGCTATTGCGAAAGCAACGGCGTTACCCATTCTCCTTTCTCTGATGCTGGATCTTGTACTGAACTCAGCGCAAGGGGATGTCGCTTCTATTCTTGTTCAGATCTTGATGGCTCTTTTATCTGCAATCGTTGCAATCAACGTTCACAGCATCATTTTGAAAGGTCCTCAGTCTGTGCCGCAGTGGGGACGTTTCACGTTTGGAAAAATCGAAATGTGGTTTATCGGCCACTACTCAGCCATGACGGTAGCGGTGGTCGCAGTGGCTGCGATTTTCGCGATGATTAATCTTGTCCTAGCAGCTATCGCGCTATTAGCGTTAAGCGTTGTGTGTTGTCGATTAGTCTTGGTTTTTCCTGCCATCGCGATTGGTAAAGGTGTTTCTTTTCCTTACGCGTGGAATCTTACTAAAGGCCATACCTGGTACATGATGAGCGTTGTGGTTATTGTGCCGCTTCTGTTTGGTTTGGCTATGTCTCCACTTGCGTTTTTACAGCTTCCTTTCCTGATGAGTCTTTTAAGCTTCTTTGTCACGATTGTTGGTATTGCCATTCTTTCCAAAGCTTATGAGCAATTAAGTGGCTTTGATGGAGAGGGTTACTCTCAGCAGTCATTCTAAAAACGGGTTTTCGCGATAATCCCTTATCCTGTAAGGCATAGAGATGATAAGAACGCTTCCTTTGTGAGGCGTTTTTTTGTGGCTTTCTGTGGGATTATTGACTTCGTTTTGTAAGAATTGATTACAATTTACATTTTTATAGTGATATAAAGCACACTTCTTTTGAGGGGAGCACTCGCTGTTTGTCCTCATTTTTCGGCTCATCAACAGGAAAAGGAAGGTGCTTTTTGCTCATTAGTCCGCCTTAGAACGATCTCTCAGATGCGTTTGCATCACTCCCTTCACCGTGCGCAATGCACCAACTAAGGCAATACGTTTATGAGAGATTTATGTTTAAATTTACAAAAGATACTTGGTTCAACAACATTAAAGGAGATTGTTTATCAGGAGTTGTTGTAGCGCTGGCACTTATACCAGAAGCTATCGCATTCTCTATTATCGCGGGACTTGACCCTAAAGTTGGTCTATACGCCTCGTTTTCAATATGTGTCGTTATTGCGTTCACAGGCTCAAGGTCCGGAATGATTTCCGCGGCGACAGGAGCGATGGCGCTATTAATGACCACCTTAGTCAAAGATCATGGTTTGCAGTATCTGTTAGCGGCTTCTTTTTTCGCTGGCGTACTTCAATTATTGATTGGGTATTTGAGACTAGGGGACCTAATGCGTTTTGTATCCAAGTCGATCATGACGGGGTTCGTTAACGCTTTGGCTATCTTGATCTTTATGGCTCAACTGCCTGAACTGACGAACGTTTCTTGGCCAGTTTATGCGCTGACTGCGTTAGGATTAGCCATTATATATCTGTTTCCATACTTACCAAAAATCGGAAAAATGCTGCCTTCTCCATTGGTGTGCATTATCTCGGTGACGGTGATTGCGTTGATGTTTGATATCGATATCCGAACGGTTGGAGATATGGGGGATTTGCCCGATTCGCTCCCTGTGTTCATGATTCCCGATATTCCCTTCAACCTTGAAACGCTCCAAATAATTTTCCCGTATTCGTTAGCACTCGCCATTGTTGGTGTGTTGGAGTCTCTTATGACGGCGTCGATCGTTGATGAGCTTACTGATACGGAAAGCGAAAAGAATGATGAGTGTAAAGGGCAGGGCATTGCGAATATGGTGGCGTCACTGTTTGGTGGCATGGCCGGATGCGCGATGATTGGTCAATCGATGATCAACATTCAATCTGGTGGCAGAACACGCTTGTCTACGCTCTGTGCGGGTGTGTTTTTGCTGATTATGGTGGTGTTCTTAGGAGATTACCTTAAGCAAATACCGATGGCTGCTTTGGTTGCTGTGATGATCATGGTCTCTATCAGCACGTTTTCTTGGCGCTCTCTTGCAGAGATGCGTAAGCACAGTTTACCAACTAACGTGATCATGGTATCCACCGTCATTGCTGTTGTTGCGACTCATAACCTCGCGATTGGCGTCTTAGTCGGCGTTTTGCTTGCGTGTGTGTTTTACGTGAATCAAAGTCGCACCTTAATGAAGGTATCGGATGAGGTCATCATTGATAATGACCATACGATTCACAAAGTACACGGCCAGATCTTTTTCGTTTCTGCTTACAGCTTTACCGATATGTTTGATTTCGAGAATGCGACTAAGTACATCACGATAGATTTATCCGATGCGCATTTTTGGGATATCACGGCAATATCTGCATTAGATAAAGCGATCATCAAGTTCCGAAAAGGTGGCTCTATTGTCGCTGTGAGAGGAATGAATGAAGCAACGCTGGATATGATTGATCGCCATGCGATTTATGATGATCCGGAAAAGCTTGCTAAACAAGGTATGGGACACTAGAAACAAAAAAAGCAGCCAAAAGGCTGCTTTTTTAGGAACTTATGTATTCAGAGGCGATTGGTTTACACACTAAGGTTTTAAAACCGCTCTAAAACTCAAGTTATGATTAGTTCACCCACTCACGCAGTGTGAACGTTAGTTCGTGATCTGCGTTTTTAAGTACTAGACCTTGGTCAGTCAGAGTAACGTCGCTCCAATCAGAAAGCGTTTCAGACATTACTTTTTCAATCTTCATTTGATCGCCTACACACATCATCATGGTCATGCCCATTTTTTCAATGCGTAGTTGGTTGTCTTTCAGTTCAGCTTGACCGAAGAAGTTGTTACAACCTGCGTTGCCGTTCGCCGTTAGGTTTTCACCGATTTCTAGACGAGGGGCTTTTTGTTGTTCTTCCAATGCGATGTTTTTGCCATCGATTTGAACCAGCTCCCAGTTGTGGTGCTGTAGATCCTGAGCCGTAATTTCTTTCACATTATCACCGTTGCTAGCGCATGCAGTCATTAGAACTGGAAGAGAGATTGCTGCTACTAACGTTTTTAGGCTAAGCTTCATTTTATTGACTCCGTTTTTAGAAAACGTGGTAAGTATAGGTAATAAAACACTGTTTTTGTCAGCATACGGTTATGGTTTCGTATGTTTTTAAACACAGCGTATTTTATAACAGAGATCCCATTCCCGGTATTGAAATTCACAGAAAACTTCGAAATTTCTTACAGTTATTCGACTATAAGTGAATCGGGTCTCGATGAGATAACTAAAGAACGGGTTGAGCATGGAGCAACTGGAGTTTTTTACCGTCCCGAGTCCTTGTGTCGGAGTATGTACCTCAGACGAAAAGGGCTATTGCAAAGGATGTATGCGTAAAAGAGAAGAGCGGTTTAATTGGCTGAGCTTTACCCCAGCGCAGCAGTTGCACGTGATTAAGTTATGCCGTCAGCGGTATAGAAGAAAAGTACTGGCAGGAAAGGGGAAGGCAGAGCTGCCTAAAGATGATTTGTCACCGCAACAAGATTTGTTCTGATGGTTGGCTTTGGTTTTCGCTATCTAAACTGTCATATCTATTCGTCGGCTGAGCACCTATTCTATCGGCTTAGCTAACCAATTTATCGACTTATTTACCTATTGATTGTCCAGTTCAACAACTATTCCCGGCCCAGTCTGAGAGGCTCATCCATAAGAGCCGGGAAGTTCCTATCCATTTTCTCGCCCAAAAGAGTGAGCGTTTGGCGTTATTTTAAAGACCATTGGTCGCTTACCCAGCCTCCTGCTTGTTCGTCGAAGTGACTCCCGGCAAAGCGGTGGTTTTGTTCAACCTCTAGTTTACTCGCTGGCATTTCATCCATCAGTCGGTGGATATAGTTTGCCATTGGATCAGTACACGATTCGCGCTCTCTACGAGTAACCACTTCTTTAATTAATTGCAGTCTATAGCTGTTGCTGGCTCGTTTCATTTTTGACCTCCAGAACTCGATGGCAGCAGTTTGAACACATTGGCGTTCATATCGCTGCTCATTGGCGTGAGCGTAGAAGCCCATCGCCTTCGTTTGAAGTCTGAGAGACAAATTGTTTGAGAGCAGTGTTTGTAACGCCATTCACGTCTTTCTCAGAATCATTGGCTGCATGAATCAAAAATGACTCCAAAAACTCAGTTAATGAATCTGCATATTTGAAAGACCTTATCAAACATAGAAGCCGCACACAGGGGCGTCAATAACACAAGTGAACATTTTTTGAACGATTTGTGAAGGTGGCGTTTTATCAGAGATTTAGCGCCAATAAAAAAACCGGAGCCACTTGGGCTCCGATTGGTCTTAGAGTCAGTCTGACACGCCTTTGTTTCGATTGTTATGCAACCGAATGGCTGTCAACGTCTAAGTGTAGACAATGTCTAGATAGATTAGCTACCAGAAGCAGGACAACCTTTCACTGGCTGACCGTTGCTGAAGTACTGGATGTTGCCTAGGTTTTTCTTGAAATCATCTGCTGAAATCTGAGGGTTCTTAGCAAAGAACTCACGTAGCACATAAGCATCTGTTAGCTGAGTAGATTCAACATCAATGATCGGGTAGTCATCGCCGCCCGCTGCGCTGAAGCTGATTACAGAGAAGGTGTACGTCGCTGCTGGATCGAAAGCTTTATTGTTGATTTCAGTAATCGTTACGTCACTTTCGTCACAGTTAACAGATAGTTTGATGTTATCCAGTTGAGCGTAAGCACCAGAACCCGCTGACTTAGTTGCAACTACGTCTAGGTACTCTTTCACTTCTGCACCCGTCATGGTCGCTTTAGTTACGAAGTTACCAAAAGGTTGTACCGTTAGTACGTCGCGGTAAGTGATGTCGCCAGTTTGGATTGAATCACGCACACCACCTGAGTTCATTACACCGAAGTCAGCGTTAACTAGCTCATAAGTACGGTACGCTTCACCCAGTAGGTGACCAAGGTTAGTTTGCTCAGAACGAACAACACTACGGTCACCTTCAAGTTTACCGTCAGTTGCTGAGATCACTTCATCTAGCAGGTCTTGACCTTGTTGTTGGTAAGGTAGAAGGATCGATTTCACTGTCGCATCGTGCTTGATGTATTCACCGATAACTTCATCGTTATCATCAAGAAGGTTCACAGGGATCAGAGCGTAGTTCGCTAGGTGAAGTTTGCCATCGTAGTATTCGAAGTCTGCACGACCTACGTATTTACCCCACTCATGCGCTTGCATGATGTAAGTACCGTTTTGTTGATCTGGCGTACAGTCATCACCTGGTTTGAAGTCAGCGTAGTTATTGGTACCTGGCTCCATACATACAGGGTTTTGAGAGTGGCCACCGATGATCGCGTCTAGCTCACCTTCTTCAAGAGAACGTGCAAGTAGAACATCACCAGGTGCTTCGCTGCCGTGTTGACCATCTTGGTAGTGGCCCATGTGAGTTGTAGCGAATACTAGGTCAACTTTTTCGTTTGCTTCGATTTCTGCAAGTACTTTTTGGATTTCAACTTGTGGATCTTCGAAGTAGATATCAGCAACGTTGTCTGGGTTTACCAGTTTCGCTGTGTCTTTTGTTGTAAGACCGATTACCGCTACTTTAAGGCCGTTAATCGTGAATACTTTGTAAGGGGCGAAGTAACGCTCATCAGTTACTTTACCGTCTGCATCTTTCTTGTAGATGTTCGCTGCTAGCATAGGGAAGTCTGCTAGCTCAGCTTGCATGTCTAGAACATCTAGAGAGTTATCGAATTCGTGGTTACCCACTGCCATTGCATCGTAACCAATCAGGTTCATACCTACGAAGTCTGGTACTGCATCTTGCATATCTGACTCTGGTACACCTGTGTTGATGTCACCACCAGATAGAAGAATACTCTCACCGCCGTTTGCAGCAACTTCTGCACGAATAGACTCGATAAGCGTTTTACGAGCAGCCATGCCGTACTCGCCATCACTGTTGTGCCAGAAACGACCGTGGTTATCGTTAGTGTGTAGAACCGTGAACTTAGTACATGAGTCTGCTGTGTCACAGGTCACTGGAGAGTTGTCGCTGTCTGAGCCACATCCTGCTAGCGCAGCGCCGACCGAAAGTACCAAAAGGGATTTGGAAAACTTCATAAGGGATCCTTTCTTTGTGATTTTGTTATTGTTACGGCGTGCAATATACGGAAATAGTGTGAAACTTTAGTGATCTACTTCTTATTTATAGTTTTGTTGAATAAGGGAAATTACGGCACTGCAAAGCATGTCGATAAATAAACAGAAATCGTATTTAGTAAAGGTTTGATCCATTATTGAATTAAAAGTGTGAGCGGTTTAATTGAATGCATTTTGTTTATGTGAATCAATACGCGTTTTGGTGAGATATAAAGCAAACTTTGGTGATTATTTTGCCAAATTCATGTCTTCTTAATGCCAAAGAAACAAATAGTTATACTTTTCTGTACGCTGTGTTGAGAGGAAGGGATGCTCAAAAAAACAACCGCGCTTGCCGCAGAAATCGATTGCTCATGGCAGAAACTGTTCAACGTGAACGGTAATTTGTACAACGGCTATTCTTATGACCCACATTATTGGCAAAAGTTCTCCGATCTTTGTGCTGTATTTTTATACCAATCTGACGCCTGTACGTATATATCCTGTCCTCCAAGTTTATGGGAAAGAATTAAACATTTTCAGACCAATGAGCTGGAGAGAAAATTAAATAACAAGCAATTGTTCTGTGAATACGACGATGTCGACTACTATTTATTTAATGACGATAACGTCAACAAAGACGACGAAGTGATTTCTCTTTCTATTGAGTCGGATCGTGAGTTGCTCGAATCCTTTTTAAGTCGTGAAAGTGAAGAAGATATTTTAAAGGCGGATTTTGACCTCGATAGCCATTTTTTCTATGGCATCTTCGATAACAAAGAACTGGTCGCTGTGCTTGCTTCATACTGTTATCAAGGAAAGGAACCATTCGAGTCTTTGTCCATATTAGTTTCCCCAAATTCGAGAGGGAAAGGTTATGGGAAACGGCTGCTTGGCCACTTAATTAATGAAGTGAAGACTAGGCAGCGCACAATTAGGTATCGAGTAAATATTGAAAATACGATCTCAATAAAGCTGTGCCAGTCATTAGGTTTTGAAGCGTACAGCCGTCAGAGGGTGTTTACTCAGGAATAACGAGAAAGGCAAGCAATGGGATATACAGTTAGAAATGCAGTGAGAGACGAAGCGAGTTATATCGCCAAGATACACGTTGATTCCTGGCAAGTTGCTTACAGAGGGTTGATGCCGCAAAGCTACATTGACCAGTTCACCCGAGAGCGTCGAGAACGTATGTGGACGCGAGTGATGACGGAACAACTGGCAAACCTCATCGTTGTCGAAAAACAAAAAGAGATTGTCGGTTTTCTGAGTTATGAACTACCTAATCATTCAAGTGAAGATAAGACGGCGATTGTAACCTGTTGCTATGTATCCCCTTTATATTACGGGCAGGGTGCTGGCAGTGCATTGATTGATGAGTTAGAAACAAGATTGCTCTCAACGCCTGTGATGCAGATTAGCCTTAAGGCGTTAGATACCAATAAACAGGGGCTGAATTTCTATAAGAAGTGCGGTTTTGTACGCTCTGGAGAGGAAGAGGCCGAGGTTATTGATGATATGACGCTAAATGACGTCACATTGGTGAAGTATATAGCGCGAACCTAGTGCTTAAGCTCATATTTGTCTGAACTGAAATGCCCAATGTAAAGCTTGGTTGAATAGAGAGTCGTTTATCAGACTCTAAGTGTAGGGGAGATTTACGTTTACCCTAAATAGTAAAACCCCGGAGGTGGTAAGTCTCCGGGGTTTTGAAATTTTTTAGATATCTCGGTTGGTAAGTCCGATAATCTTTATGCAAAAGGTTTGGATTTTATCCGTTAATTCCTTGGTGGGGAATTAGATACGGATGAAGTCCATGTGCTCAACTTTTGGCTTGTAAGCGTGACGTTGAACGTCTTGTGGCTTAACTTTAACTTCAGCGCCGTCGATCACTAGAACGATACCTTCGTAGAACTCAGGCTTGTCCATTTGGTTAACGATGTCGTCGTGGTTAAGAACGATAGCAACTGCTGCTGCTTCACCGCCGTATACAACTGCAGGGAATTTGCCAGCGTGACGTAGGCGGCGGCTCGCACCTTTACCTAGTTCAGTACGTACTACTGCTTCGAATTTCATAGTATTTACTCTCAAATTAGTAAAAAATAAAACTTTACAAACACAATGCGACCTTGTGTTCGTAGTAAAGCTTGAAACAGGAACTGTTCAAGCGAGCGCGGATACTATCATCCTGCTCTACATTCAGCAACCAAAATTGTACCTAAATCACCAAAAAGCCAGTAATTCTTCGTCAAGAAGAGTGTCTGTTTTGTGGTGTCGGCAAAACTTTGTTCGCATTGCGCTGATTTTAACCTATTTGGCTCTTTGTCAGCACGTTTTTATTTGCCTAGGACTCAATCCTCTTCCCAAGTTAATTCATTCATTAACGACATCTGTTATTCACAAAATGAACGCAAAATGAATGTTGACCTCAGTAACCGTTAAGTCAGTCGGTTCTATTCTCCATCGTAAATAAACGGACAACCTCAATGGAGCACATTATGAATCCTATCAGTATCGTGATTATTACCCTCAATGAAGAAAAACGTATTGGTCGACTACTTGAAGACTTAACCAAACAAACTCACCAGAACTTTGAAGTGATCGTGGTGGACTCGAACAGCGAAGATTCGACACGTGAAGTTGCACAAGCTTACGAAAGCTCATTACCAGAACTTACCGTTCATCAAATGGAGACTCGTGGTGTCAGCTTAGGACGTAACACGGGGGCAGAGTTGGCGAAATACGAACGTATTCTTTTCTTGGATGCAGACGTACGTTTGCCAAGCGATTTTCTAAGTCGTGCAATGAGCAAGTTAGAAGATGCGAAGTTAGAAGTTGCAGGTGTCTATATGGGCGCCAAAGACTTACCAATGGCGCACAAGCTAGGCTATGGCATGTTTAACGCGGGTTTGTTTATTACTCAGTACACATTCCCAACTGCGGTAGGTGCTTGCATTTTCTCTACCAAGCGTGCGCACAAAGAGATAAACGGCTTTGATGAGTCTATTACGCTTTGCGAAGATTGTGATTACGTGAAACGCGCTTCAAAAACATGGCGATTCCGCTTTTTACCAATGACGTTCGAATTCGATCCGCGTCGTTTGGAGCAAGATGGTTTCTTTAAAATGGGCATGACCTATTTCAAAGCCAATGTGCGTCGATTCTTTTTTGGGGAAATGCGCAACAACGAGATGGAGTACAAATTCGGCCACTATAAAGATCAACACTCATAATCGTCGGAGGCTGCATGCTGGAAGCGATCAGTCTGTTCTTCGGGGCATTTCTGGATGCGACGATTGGACCTAATCTCTTTGTCCCGGGCGAGCCGTTTCTGCTCGCTGCGGGCTATCAATTACACCAAGGCATCATCTGGGGCGTAATCGCCGTCCTCATTGGTGGTTGGCTTGGTGATCAACTCAGTTACTTTATTGGTAAACGTTCGGGTTCTGAAGCTCAGAGAAAGCTGATTCGTTGGCAAGTTAAGACGAAGCGCCCAATTGCCCGTTGTCGCTTGCTGATGAAAAAGCGTGGTAACGCCATTTTGATCTTTGCACGCCTACTAGGCCCCGTCGCTTGGGTCGTGCCATTTATGGCCGGTTCGGTGAACGTGAGTTGGAAGCGCTTTACTGTCTGTTCATCAATAGGTTTGATACTCGGTGTTGGGCAATTTGTTATTGCTGGATACTTGCTTGCTGCAGGTTTACAAACTTGGTTGCCACTGGATTCCCTAAAGTTAATCTTAATCGAACATAAACTTCTTATCGCTTCGGTATTGGTGGCTGTGACATTTACCGTTGTTGCGTGGAAAAAGAATTGGTCACGCAAGTGGACCAAATCACTGACGGCATTAGTGCTGTGTTTGGTTGCTGCAAACTATGGTCATTTTTTCTATCTTGCTGACGATAATGTTCAGCAAGTCGAGTCCACTGAGATTCAACCAATCGCGTTTAACGATCTTGGTTTTAAAGTGTATCCAGGACGTTCAAATGTATTTGACGCTCAGGCCGTAAATTTGGTCTACGTCGGTGAATCACCGAGAACCTTAATGCAAGAACTCGGTTGGCTGGAAAATCAAACATTCTCAAGAAACGACATTGAGTTGTCTGATTATGTGAGTTTGTTGAAGCAAAAGCTGCCTCCTGTGTCGGATTTGTTTTGGAATGGCAAACCACAAGCGATGGCATTTCAAGAACCCGGAAGCTTACTTAAGCGCTCTCATGTACGCTGGTGGCAAGCAGGGCACGAGGCAAGCTCAAATCAGTCGGTTTGGGTTGGGGCGATAAGCTATGATGATGGACTCAAATTAGCGCATTACTCCGGTATTGTTACCGTGTTGCATCGGATTGATCCAAACGTAGACAATGAAAGAGACCGTCTGGCGAATCAAATTGAAATGAGTCATCTAGCCTTAGTAGGGGAATTACATTCGTTGGCGCAACCTGTCGCAATGGACAATAAACATGACTATTACTCAGATGGGAATGTATTGTTGATTAGCGAGCCTTCACTTGCTTTCAATGTGCTTAATCAGAGCTCAGATACAAAAATGGCACCTAACGATGAAGTATCGATAAGTGCCATTTCAGAGTTATCACCGGATGTGATTTAAGCTCGACTCTTTTGCAAAATAAGGGTGGCTTTTAAACCGCCCATTTTACTTTCTGAGAGTTCAAGTTGGCCTCGGTAACTGTGTGCCATTTCATTCACTATATTCAAACCCAATCCAGAACCCGGAGTGGTTTCATCCAGTCGGTAACCGCGCTTAATTACTTGGCATAGTTGCTCTGCAGGAATCCCCGGACCATCGTCTTCAATAACGATGTGAATGTTGTCTTTGTCCAAGGTTGAATGAACACGAATGATGCTGTTTGCCCATTTGTAGCCGTTTTCTAGCAAGTTACCCACCATCTCATCAAGGTCAGTCTTCTCTACTGCCACATTCAGTTCAGAATCGAGCTCGTTAATCAATGTGACATCACGGTGCGCATAGACTTTATCAAACGCCATTGAAATGGCATCAACTCGCTCCGAAGGGTTCGATTTCACCGAAAGGATGTTCATTGAGCCTGCCATACGAGCACGACCTAAGTGATAGTCGATGTGCTGCTGAATCTGCGTGATTGGCGCGTTCAAGCGATCTTGCTCTTCGGGCTTTAAGGTTTGCACTTCGTTTTTCAAAACCGAAAGCGGCGTTTTAAGCGCATGAGACAAGTTCCCGGCATGGTTACGAGCACGCTCAAGCAGTTCTTGATAATGGAAGAGCAGGGCGTTGAGGTCTGAGATTAACGGCGAAATTTCTTTCGGGTACTCTTCTTCTAGCCCTTTTTTATTGCCGGATTTCAGTTCGGCCAATTCTCTTTGTAACTTGGTCAACGGGCTTAATGACCACGCGATTTGCAGCAAGATAACGGCGAGTACGCCAGCAAACAGCAATCCCAAGATAATCCAAAGTTGCCCAGTTAAAGATTGAATCGTGCCTTCAATTGGGTCCTCGTCGATACCGATGATGACATCAATAGGGCCGTCATAATCAGGCAGGTAAAGGGTCTTTTTCAACGTGATGAGCTTTTCATCGCGCGCGCCAAAAGCATCTTTATCCAAGCCTTTGTATTCGATTTTTTTGTCCCACAGAGAGCGAGAGCGTTCTAAGCTCGTCTCGGTAGAAGCGCTCCAGTATAAGCCACTATAAGGGCGGCTAAATCTTGGGTCGGAAAGTTGGGTAGGGAGGGTGAGTTTGCCTTTGCTGTCGACTTCAAGTTGGGCGGCGATTTCGTCCATGTAAACATTCAATTGCGAACGAGTGTCGTCTACCATGTAGCTATAAACTTGAGTCGGGATTGTTACGCCAGCAGCAAGGATCATTGCGGTCAGCCAAACGACCGCAGCTAAAACTAAGCGACTCTTAATACTGAGCCGCTTAAGTACGTGTATAGAAGGCCTTGCTTTATTCGGCATTCAGTTGATACCCCAAGCCACGAACGGTCTTGATGATTTTCGGTGCGATTTTCTTACGAATACGACCAATGAACACTTCAATGGTGTTTGAGTCGCGGTCGAAATCTTGCTTATAAATGTGCTCGACCAACTCGGTACGGGAAATGACTTTTTCAGGGTTGTGCATGAAGTACGCCACCACTTTGTACTCTAGCGCGGTTAAGCTGACAGCTTGGCCTTGCCATAGAACTTTTGATGAGCGCGTATCTAAGCTTAAATCACCAATCTGCATGACGGGTGATGCGTTACCTGAAGCACGACGCAGTTGAGCGCGGAGACGTGCAGTAAGTTCCACCATTTCAAATGGCTTAGTCAGATAATCGTCGGCACCTGCATTCAAACCTTCAACACGTTGAGATAGAGTGTCACGAGCACTCAAAATCACCACAGGTGTATTAATGTTTTCGTCTCGAATGCCTTTTAGAACCGTCAAACCATCGAGTTTTGGTAAACCAAGGTCGAGTACGATCGCATCCCATTCTTCAGAGGTGGCGCGATATAAAGCATCGATGCCATCTTGAGAAAGCTCTGGCACCCAGCCATTGTTTTCCAACGTTTCTAAAATCTGTTCGCCTAAGCGAGGTTCATCTTCGACAACAAGTATTTTCATATTCTTTCTTCTTATTATGCTTAGTGACTATTTATGAATGATCAGGTTATGAGTGATCAGGTTGTTAGTAACCAGTGCTTGTGATTGATTACTGTGGCTTGAGTGCTTTATTAAAGTTACGACCTTTGATTTCGAGCATTTCCAGTGTTGCTGCGTCGTATTCCACTTTGATTACGCTGTCATTGAACAGGATTTTCAGCTCGTATACCCACTCATCATCGTCTTCTTCAAGTTCTACTTTAATAATACGCCCATACAGATCATTCTCCACTGCTTCATACATATCAGAGAAAGGGCGAATATAGCCTTTCTGAACGGCGCGGTAGACTTCATCCTGATCTTCATCGAACTCAATTCGTGTTCCTGGTTTTTCAACGTCACGAACAATGGCATGACCGTCTTTGTCATCATGATGATCATGGTGAGACGCAAAGCTTGGTGCAGACAATAAAAGCGGTACTAAACCTAGCAGCACAGGCAGCTTGCGTGGTGTGAAGGATGTAGACATAGCAAAGCCTTTTTCGGAGAGTTAGCAAAATTATATCGGCTCGTACATGAATGGAAAGTGAATACGAAATCGAGTTCAAATTTTTCTACCTTCGTTACGATAAAAAAATAATTTCTGTAATTTAAATGGCTTATAGAGAGATTTAACAGTAATTAGGCACTGGTCGGATTTGCATTTCGCAATATGCCTATAAACAAAAACCTAACAAATGTATATTTTTCGCGCTATACGCTGCTGATATAAATATTACATATAATTGGTCTGGACAAATGATAGGGCATTTTAATTGGATGGCTCGGTGCAGTTCCTAGTGTATGCATGGAGTTCTTAGGGTAGAGAATGCTTCTGTTTAAACTGTCGAAAAATCCTCTGGTCATTTCGTTACTGGTCTATGTTGCTGTCGTTTCTTCGATGAGCTTTTGGGCGATCAATCGCAGTGAAAAAGAGTTTGCTTCTATCGCCAATTATCTGGAGCTCTACAAAAGCACTGCGGTCCTAACTGGATTGAGAATTCAATCTGACCTAAAACACGATTCTCCAGTTTCCCTTACATCAGATCATATAAACCAATCGCAACGAGTTAAATCGCTAAACGATGACGAGCTCAATCACAGCGAAAGGATTGCGTTCACCGTATTAGAAGACCTTTATCAGTACAACCGCGAGCTTGCGGAGAGACCCAACGTTCACATTTACTATCGGTCTTACACGGGGCAAAAGCTTATCTTCTCGAAAGCAGGGGACAACCTTGCTATTGAGCCCTCAATGTTCGATCCCGCTTTATGCAGTCAAACTCGCGATTGCACCTTGAATATGCACGACTCGGATTTAGCCGACAGAGTTGTCTTTTCTGAAAACTTTGATAATACCGAGACAGGAGAAACGACATTTAGCATCTCAAGCCCTGTTTATAGTGACGGGAGCATCGTTGGTGATGTGGTCGTTGAAGTTCATGTTAACTATGAGTTTTTGGAAGGGCAGAGCTTATCGACGGAGAAAGTAAACGGGCACTATTACGTCACTATCGGGCATGCAAATTACCCGTTTTATGATCTCGCTGGAGGGCTAATATTGCCGCTTGATAACGTCAGCGTGGTGATCTATCAATTGCCTGTCGTGAAGGTGATCATCGATAACCTTTGGGTGTTGCTAGTGACTTGGGTTTTGGTTCGAACTTATCACCGCCTTTACTCTTCCAATATCAAGCACAGAGATCATTTGGCGCATGCGATTAAAAGTGCCAGTCGGGATGAACTGACCGAGTTGTACAATCGCAAGGTATTTGAAGATCAAGACTTTGAAGATGCACTTAAAGATGGGCACTATTCGGTGATTCTTATCGATGGCAAAAAGTTTAAGCAAATCAATGATACCTATGGACATAAAGCGGGTGACCTAGCGCTTATTCATATCGCAAGAATGATGAAGTCGACCTTTAGGCAGAGTGATTGGTTGATTCGCCTTGGTGGTGATGAGTTTGTGGTTGTTATGCCACATTGCCCACTGGAGTCTGCAGAGGAGCTTGCTGCCAATTTGCGAGATAGCATCGCTGCACGACCCTTAGTGCGTTATGGCATAGAGGTTGGTGTGACGACAGGGGTGGCGAAAGGAACGAGTGACGAGTCTTTGCTTGATGTGATTGAACTGGCTGACCAAGATATGTATCAGTACAAGGACATTTGAATCTAGGTCTTAAAGTGAAACAGCGCCGAAGTGGGCGCTGTTTGTCGTTTTATGGCTGGATTATGCTTGAATCTTTACTGCTTGAGTTCGTCTTCGAAGATCTTATCACGTAGCTTCCAGAAACGACCTGATTTACGAGCAATCACAAATTGAGGCAAACGGAAACGATGTTGGTTTGCCACCACTTTCGTTGGTGATGCTTCTTCAAATGGACGATGTTTGTCGGCAAGGTGAGGTCGCACAAACTGGTCTTTAAATGTTTGCTTCTGTTTTTTGGTATTCAATGACCAAAACTCGTGCACCAATGCGCTCCCTTCACCTTGATAGGTTTCACCAGAGTACGTCACTTTTAGTTGTGACTTACCGTCACTGGACTTAAATACCGACAAATCCATTTCTGTACATTCGAAGATCAGGGCATCTTTCAGGTTTAATGCTTCTTTGAGTTTTTTGTCTGGATCGACAAGGGTGGCGTCGCATTCATGACAAATACGCGCTGCAATATCGTTATCAGCGCCACATTCCCCGCAGTATTTCGCTCTAAAGCGATAACCACAGTGTTCACGCTCTCCGGTTTCATCATCTTCAAAATATCCTTGGCAGCGACGACCAAAGTGCTCAAGCAAAAAGCCGTTGCTGTCTAACTTGCCCCAGAAGTTGTTATTAAAGCCGCAAGCAGGGCAAGGAATGGTGATAATTTCGCTGGTGGAATCTGGTTTAGGATCACCCACTTCAGGTTGATATAAGTCATAGCTGTTGCCGGCATAATCCAGAACTAAACATTCAGATTTGCCTTCCGAGAGGCGTAAACCACGACCAACAATTTGTTGATACAAGCTAATGGATTCAGTCGGACGCAGAATCGCGATTAAATCCACATGTGGCGCGTCGAAGCCTGTGGTCAAAACGGACACGTTAACCAAGTACTTAATTTCACGGTTTTTGAACGACTGAATGATGGCATCACGCTCAGGTGTTGGCGTGTCACCAATCACTATTGCGGTTTCACCTTCAGGTAGTAATCCATGGATTTCTTGAGCATGGCGAACCGTGGCAGCGAACACCATCACACCTTTACGTTCTTTGGCGTATTGAATGATTTGCTCAACGATTTGTGGCGTCGCACGTTTGGCTTTGTCGATCACCATGTCCATTTCCGCTTCTTTGTATCGACCTGTGTTAGCCGGTTTTAGCTGAGAGAAGTCATAAGACAAGACGGGTGCATCCATCATGCGTGCAGGTGTCAAGAAGTTTTCATCCAGCAAGTAACGGATAGGAAGCTCGAAGATACAGTCACGGAAAAAGCGGGGCTCTTCCGTGCGAACCTGCCCACGGGTGTGATACTGGTAAATCCAACCCATACCTAAGCGATATGGTGTTGCGGTTAAGCCCAAAACTTTAATGCCCGGGTTAAGCTCTCTTAGGTGTGTGATTACTTTTTGATAGCTGCTGGTTTTTTCATCGGGTACACGGTGGCATTCATCAATGACGAGCAAAGAAAACTGGTTCTTGAAGGAATCCAGATTACGCACCACAGATTGCACCGACGCAAACACCACTTGTTGATCGGTTTCTTTTCGCCCAAGCCCCGCTGAAAATATTGAGCCTTTCAGTCCATAGCCTTCGTACTTGGCGTGATTCTGTTCCACCAATTCTTTTACGTGAGCAAGTACCAGTACTCGACCTTTGGCAAGCCTTGCTAACTCAGCAATGACCAAGCTTTTCCCCGCACCTGTAGGTAGCACAATGACCGCTGGTGTGGAGTGTTTACGAAAATAGTGAATCACCGCTTTTACAGAGTCGGCTTGGTATGGTCGAAGGGTGTACATGAAAATCTGTGAAATTGCTCAACTATTCGAATTAGGATCGCTATAATACCCGACCTTAAACATTAGAGGTATTCATGCGTTTAGATAAATATTTGTGTGATGCACTGGGCGCGACTCGCAAGCAGGCAACGAAGATCATCAAAAGTGGTGAAGTAACGGTTGATGGTGAAGTACAAAAGAGTGGCGCTTTCAAAGTGCCAGAAGGTGGTGTGGTTGAGTGGGAAGGGCGCGAAGTTGGTGCTCCTGGTCCTCGTTACATCATGCTGTACAAACCTGCGGACTTTGTGTGTTCACATGAAGATGGGCACAACCCAACTGCATTCGTGTTACTTGATGAGCCAAAGGTAGAGAACCTTCACTTTGCTGGTCGTCTGGATGTGGACACAACCGGTCTTGTGTTGATCACAGACGACGGTCAGTGGTCGCACCGTATTACGTCACCAAAACACAAATGTGAAAAGACGTACCGTGTATGGCTAGTGGATGCGATTCAACCTGATTATGTTGAGAAGTTTGCTGAAGGTATTGAGCTACGTAACGAGCGTGAAGCGACACTGCCAGCACACCTAGAAATCGTCAACGAAGCAGAAAACGAAGTACTTCTAACGATTGTGGAAGGTAAATACCACCAAGTGAAACGTATGTTTGCTGCACTCGGCAATAAAGTAGAGCACTTACATCGTGAGCGTATTGGTTCTATCGTGCTTGATGAAGCATTGGAGCCGGGTGATTACCGATTCTTAACCGAAGAAGAAGTCGAATCAGTTTGGAAGTAATCCATTCTATTCGGAAATAATTGCTGTTCTGGGAAATTGTTTAATTCCCGATAGGAACTAGTGTTTTGGTAGGAAATCGCTCAAAATGAGGGTTCCTACCAAATATGTCTTAGTGTCTGAACAAGACGCACATTCGCCGCTCGTAAACGCAGGCAAAACTGTATTTAATCTGAGAAAAGTCTTTTCTCTTGTTGGTCCTTACTGACGATAAGTACAGACGGTGTTAACGTCACCGCCTCTTCGTTTTAGCTCGGTTATTTTGTCGTTCTGCATACTGATCATGCAGGTTATAGCGTCGAGTTAGTCAAGACCGTCTTGGTATACTTTCGTCTTTTATGATCTTCTCATTGGTAAGGAAACTATGCTCTGTCTCCGTAACTATTACGAATTCAGGGTAGGAGAAGCGTCAATCATCTATCTCAATCAATGTGGAATGTTGATGGGAGGACACAACAAGAGGTAAAGCAATGACAGAAAAAGCCCAAAGTGCTCCCCAGTCACAAATCAGTTTTTTATTGTTCCTTGTACTCGGTGCTATTGGTGCATTAACACCACTTGCTATCGATATGTATCTGCCGGCGATGCCAACCATCGCAAAAGATCTTGGAGTAACTCCAGGCGCGGTACAAATTACGTTAACGGCTTACACTGCAGGTTTTGCAATAGGTCAGTTAATTCACGGTCCTTTAGCAGACAGCTACGGTCGCCGACCAGTACTCATTTTAGGTGTGCTCTTTTTTGGTTTGGCAGCGGTAGTCAGCGCGACCACTAACGGTATCGATGCGCTAACTTATGTGCGTACTGCACAAGGTTTTGCTGGCGCTGCGGCGGCTGTGATCATTCAAGCGGTCGTGCGTGATATGTTTGACCGTGAAGACTTCGCGCGTGCTATGTCATTCGTGACCTTGGTGATCACGATTGCGCCTCTGGTAGCGCCGATGATTGGTGGTCACCTTGCTATCTGGTTCGGTTGGCGCTCGATCTTCTGGGTTCTAGCTATTTTTGCCGTTGTGGTGATTTTGCTGGTTCTATGGATGATCCCAGAAACGCTGAAACCAGAAAACCGTCAGCCACTAAGATTTAGAACTACGATTCGCAACTATGCGCGTCTGTGTTCTAACCCTGAGGCATTAGGTTTAATGCTTTCAGGTGCATTTTCGTTCTCGGGTATGTTTGCATTCCTGACTGCGGGTTCGTTTGTTTATATTGATTTATATGGTGTTCGACCGGACCAATTCGGTTACCTATTTGGATTGAACATCATCGCGATGATCATCATGACCAGCCTGAACGGCCGCTTGGTCAAGAAAGTTGGTTCACACGCCATGCTTCGCTTTGGTTTAACGATTCAGTTGATTGCGGGTATTGGT
Source organism: Vibrio sp. B1ASS3 (assembly GCF_905175355.1). Classification (NCBI taxonomy): domain Bacteria; kingdom Pseudomonadati; phylum Pseudomonadota; class Gammaproteobacteria; order Vibrionales; family Vibrionaceae; genus Vibrio; species Vibrio sp. B1ASS3. The sequence continues at coordinate 2,428,476 of NZ_HG992742.1, read as the reverse complement.
CTGTTTGTTGGCTGGATGCTTGATCTCGGTTTATGGGGAATTGTGCCATTCGTTGTGCTGTTTATCGGTACTTTGTCTACGATTGGTAGTAACTCGATGGCGTTGCTACTTAGCGGTTACCCAACAATGGCAGGTACGGCATCTTCGCTTGCGGGTACACTGCGCTTTGGTACGGGTTCATTGATTGGTGCACTCGTTGCAGCAATGCCGGGTGGTGTGTCGTGGCCGATGATCATCGTTATGTTTGCTTGTTCAGTGCTGTCTGCACTGTTTTATTGGACTTTAGGAAGAAAGGCGTAATGTCTAATTACACCAAAGAAATTCAAAACTTAGTTAACGCTGCTCTGGCGGATTTAGACCAGGAGCATCGCTCAGGTAAATTGGCGAATGCGCCAGTAGCGAACAACCATTACTTAGTTCGTTGGGTAACCAAGGCGCTGAAATCACAACGTTTTGGTCGCACTGTGGGTGATGACTTAACGCGTTGGCAAAAAGCAGGTCGCTCAAAAGGTAATGATGCGGGTTTGCTATTCATCTTCAAACGCATCTCTGGCTTTTACGCGCAGTTTTTCCCAGAAGGTGAAGAGCCTAAAGTGATCAAAGATTCTGACGTTGAAGCGTTCCTTGATGCAATGGAACAAGCGGGTTGGGAAGTGTCTACGTCTGAGCAACTGGTTGGCTGTGGCAAAGTGCAAATCTTCACTGAAGGTCAAAACTCACTAGCCTTATGTGCTGACCAGTGCGAAAGCTGTTTCGATGGTGAGCTACTCGTTAAACCAATGAGTTGGTTTGTTCGTGGCAACCACGCTGAGTTTGTCGAAAAAGCATCACAAGCGGGTTATATGGTTCATAAAGTGACGGATTACAAATCGATGGTGAAATACCACGGTGAATACCTGATCTTCCCTGCAAACGAAGGCAATCAGCTGGCAGAGATCCCTCTGTCATTCAAAGCAGACTAGACCGTATTTAGCATCTCAATAAGTAACCGAGCTTCACCTTCAGGTGAGTTAAGAATGTTATTTATCGGAGATTACGGCTCTTTAAGGCGTACATACTGTGGTGTGTACGCTTTTTTGTTTTTGAGGGTATGACATTCACTTCTATCAAGCGACTAAACAAACTTATGGCTGTGATCGTAAAAGTTCATGATTCGCTTCAGGGCCCAATCTCGATATCGGTCGGATTCAATTAAAATGTCATGCCTTGCATGAGGAATGCTTAAAAGCCTTGAACTGGCACAATGCTCATTGAATAAGTCTTGGGCAGGCAAGGACACAACGTTATCACCCTCTGGTTGCACGATTAAAATCGGCGTTTTAATGTCTTTGGCTTGAGCTAAACAATTTTTACCCGCAGCAACGGCTTCGCTGATCCACTTAGGGCTAACACCACCGAGTCTCAGGTTGGGGTGGTTGCTCAACAAATCACTGTAGGCTTTAAAGCGATTAGGGCTACTTGTATGATCATTGCCTTCAAAGGTTTTGGTCACAAATGCCGTCTGGGTAGGGGCGAAATTCGGTGTTTTCTGAAGTTGACTGATGAGTTTAATGGTGGCCGTTTGAATGCCGCCCACCACTTTGGGTAATTTGATACCAAACATTGGGCTTGTCAGGGCGCACGCTTTAACGTTGTGATCATAACTTGCGAGGTATTGAGTTGCGACAGCACCTCCCATAGAGTGAGCGAGCATCATAACTTCGTCTTTATGTTGGCTCTCTACAACCTCTTCAAGAAACTGAGCTAAGTCTTCAACATAATGCTCAAATTGGTCCACGTGTCCAAGTTCGCTGTGTTCTGCCAAGCGTTGCGACTCTCCCTGACCTCGATGATCAAAGGAATAGATATTGAAGTATTGGCTGAGTTCGTAAATGACTTCTTTGTATTTCCAAAACGATTCATTTCGCCCCTGAACAATGACTAACGTTCTTGTATGGTTTTGAGGGTTCACGTTAATCCAAGCGATATCATTATTCATCGCGCCTTTAAAATAACCGCTCTTTCTGCTTTGCCATACATCATCTATTTGTTGGTGATAGTCATGGTTATGATGACTCAATTCCGAGGTAATAGGGTGATAGCGTTTATAGGGCTTGTGAGGAATATTGAGTTTTCTTCCTATGCTGGTCACAAACAAGCGGCCTAGTTGAGCACCGTGCAAATAATCCGCATCGAGTTGTTTTTTCGTACTCTCAACAACCGAAGATTGTAAGTTCCGCGCTGGAGAAATTTCGTAAATGTTTACATCATCAGGGGGAGAGACGAGAAAGCGTCGAGTCTGTCGATAAGTTTCTTCGTGTTTGAGCAAAATAGCCGACAGCTCACTCATTGTTTTGGATGGCGCGCGCTTTAGCACGGCTTCTATTAAAGGATGGTGCTCGTCAAAGTCGATGGGCATTGTTCGGATTACCACGATGTGTTTGTAACCTCGACGATAAGCTTCTTCTACTGGGATTGGTGCAGATACACCGCCGTCTAACCAACGCGCGCCATTAAATACAACGGGTTTTTTGTGCAGAGCGGGAATCGCACAAGATGCTCTAAGTACATCCTTCCAATTATCAACGGTGACATCAAAACACTCTGTCGTTAGGTTTCGTGCGTGTGTTGCGACGGCGACGACTTGCTTTGTTTTGAGTAAATCAGAACCTTTTTTCCAGTTTAACGGGATGCTTGTCTCGGCATTGTCTACTAAAAAATCTAAGTCAAATCCTTCCCCATTGAGCAAGTATTTCGTGAGTTTAAAGAACTCAGGGCGTCGTGTTGTTTCTGTGATGATTTTGTAGGCATGCCCTTGATGCCCACAGATGTACGAGGCTAGGTTGAGAGAGCCAGCAGAAGTACCAATCAGCAAGTCAAAAGGATTGAAATCAGCATGCAGGAAGGCATCTAACACGCCTGCAGTAAAAATGCCTCGCTGACCGCCTCCCTCTGTCACTAGCGCGATCTTATCGACGTGTTGCTGACGAAGCATAAAGTTATCGTGGTGTTTACTGCTAATGATGTATCGATTGCCCATTGTGATTCCAAAATCTGCTTAACGTTATAGTCACTAAGTTCAGAACAAAGCCGATCTAAATAAGGTATGAGCTAAGAATAATATGGGGATTGCACTGAAATAAATTCAATTAAATTTACAGGGTGTTAATCAATATAGAACCTTTTCAATAGCACTCTCAAACCATCTTTATTTACATTATTTGAAAGTGCTATGAGCGGCCAAGTGCAATGGGGCGTTATTCCTGCTCTAGATGCTCTGCTTCTTTGGCGATCGCTTTTACCATACCTTTGAAGATGAATAGGTGTGCTGGCATCATCGCAAACCAATAAAGCAAACCGGGGAAGCCTTGCGGATGCCACCATGCGGTAATGTCGAACTCACGCTCTTCGCCATCGTCTTTGATCGTAATTTCTAAACGGCCAAGTCCCGGGCCTTTCATACCGAAAAACAGTGAAAGGAACTGGTTCTCTTCGCAGCGAATAACCTTCCATGAATCAATGAAATCACCCACTTTGAGCTCTGGCCCCGGTGGTGAAACTCGAATGGGTTTCCCTCCACCAAAGAAGATATCGAGCCACTCTCGGGTGCGCCAAAGGATGTTGGCAAAGTAATAGCCTTTTTCGGGGCTCCCGATCTTTTGTGCGACTTTCCAAAGTGATTCTGCAGAAGCTTTTGTCTTAATGCTTGCTCCTGCCTGTTTTGGGTAATACCCGTAGCCTGGTTGCCAACGTTTGAGTGCTGCTGGTTCAAAACCCCATACGTTACTGCGCACAAAAGTTCCTTCCGTCGCGATGGTGTCCGCTACGGACTGCTCATAGCTGATTAGCTCTTGTGGAAATCGTTCATGAATGGCTTTGGTATCGGCAATGTAATCGTGCTCCAAACCAGCTAGCAACGCTTTACCAATACTTGCAGGAACTGATGTCACAATGGCTAACCAATACGATGCCATTTTAGGTGTCAGCAGTGGGGTTGACCAAAGTCGGTAAGGTTTTTTCGTGATTTTACAAATGACTTCAAATTGCTCGCGATAACTTAATGTGTCCGGCCCACCAACTTCATAGATTTCACTTTCTGTTGGTTTAGTTTCTGCCAGTTTAAGCAAGTAGTGATTGAGGTTGGGTAGGGCAATTGGGTTAGCTTTGGAGTCGACCCACTTAGGCGCAATCAGAATAGGCAAGTTATAGACGAAGTCACGCATGATCTCGAATGCCGCAGACCCAGGGCCAATAATCACGCCTGCGCGAAGTTCGGTGACAGGCACGCCGGCTTGACGAATGATCTTCCCCGTCGCTTTGCGTGCTGCTAAGTGTTGAGAGTTGCCGGTTTGGGGCTGAATCGCACTCAAGTAAATCACGTGTTCTACGCGACTTTTCTCAAGGGCATTTTTGAAGTTCTCTGCGAGGTTTAATTCGTACTCTACAAAGTCGTGACCTTGCGCCATACCGTGCACAAGGAAGAACACCAAATCAAAATCATTCACGACTTCGAGCGTCGCTTCTGCATCTGCGAGGTCTAAATAAGTGAGAGTGAGATTAGGGTGTGGTTGAGTTCGAGATTCTAAATAGTCAATATGACGCGCGGCTGCCGTGACAATGTAACCTTTATCAAGCAGCTGTGGAAGAAGCTGTGAGCCAATGTATCCGGAAGCCCCAAGTACCAACACCTTTTTCATTCTGAGTCCTTTTTATTGCTGGTGGATTAGTCACCACTGGGTATAATCATGAGACACTTTTCTCGTTCTATCAATGAGTTGTCGTCGGAGCGTGCATGACTTTTTTCTCACAATTGGTTACTCATGCCGATAAGTCGTTTTTACGTCGACTATTTGCCATTGCATTACCCATAACGTTACAGAGCATGATGTTCTCTAGCCGAAGCCTCGTGGACGTACTGATGCTTGGTCAATTGGGCGAGGCGGAAATTGCTGCGGTCGGCGTTGCAGCAAGAGCGACATTCGTTACGACCATCATGCTCCTTGGCGTAACAACCGGTGGTGCGTTGTTAACAGCGCAGTACTGGGGTGCGGGAAACAAAGTTGGTGTAAGGCAAAGTACGTCGTTGACGTGGATGATTTCCATGGTATTCGCAGCCCTTACGGTGGTGTTATTCGTTCTGTTCCCAGAACCCATCATGCGCTTGACGACAGATTCGGAAGAGGTGATTCGGCTTGGTGCTGATTATCTCGTTATTTCATCGGTTAGCATGTTTGCTGTTGCCTGTGTCGCAAGTATGGCGGTTGGTCTCCGTGCTATGCATCAACCGGGTCTAAGTACGTTTTTTAGCGGCATCGGCATTCTGTCTAATATCTTCCTTAACTGGGTGCTTATTTTTGGGCAATTTGGCTTTCCTGCGATGGGCATTAAAGGGGCTGCCATTGCAACCGTCATCAGTGGTGCTATTGAAGTAACTTGTTTATTCAGTTACCTGTGGTTTAAAAAACACATCATTGCTTTTGGTTTGGACGACATTCGTGCCAGCTTAGTGTTGGATAAAATCACTCGTTTCTTAAAACTTTCCCTTCCGACAACATTTAACTTCCTAGCATGGGCGGGCGGCTTGTTTGCTTATCACGCGATTATGGGGCAAGCAGGCGTGCAAGGCTTAGCGGCATTGTCAGTAATGACGCCGGTAGAGTCGATTGCTCTTGCTATGATGATCGGTTCATCTAATGCTGCAGCGGTATTGGTGGGCAATCAATTAGGCGCAAAGAACTTTGGTCCGGTTTACTATCAAGCGTGGTCAACCGTGACTCTCAATGTGTTGATTGCCGTCGTTGTCGCGATTTTACTTCTGCTCTCAAACCAACTTATTCTCAATGCCTTTAGTGCTCTGACGCCAGAAACGCGCCACCTAGCTGAACAGTTTATGGTGATCCTTGCTGTCGGGGTGGTACTTCGTTCTGTTCCTATGATGGCTATTGTCGGTGTGCTTCGCGCGGGTGGGGATGTGAAGTTCTGTTTGTACCAAGATCTGATCGCGCAATGGGTAATAAGTATTCCATTAGCTGCCTTTGGTGCTATCTATTTAGGCTTTGAGCCGCAATGGGTTTATTTACTGTTTTTGACCGAAGAAGTGGTGAAGTGGGGGACATGCCTACACCGCATGGTGAGCAAGAAATGGATGAAAAATTTGATCGATGCTTAGGAAGGGTCGCGAGACAAGTTGCATTTGTACTCTGATAGTGTGATCAACTATTCAAAATACTTCCTACCAACAGGATTTTAGTGTAGATTCTGATTCCAATTTTTAAACACCATTTGAGCGGCAAAATCAATGTTAAAACTGTCAGACCTATGTAAAGGCTATGTAGACGGGGGAGAGTTTCATCCTGTACTACAAGGGGCAGAATTAACATTACAACAAGGTGAACAAGTTGCATTGATGGGTGAAAGTGGATCGGGGAAAAGTACGCTCCTTAACCTTATCGCAGGTCTTGATACTGCCGATTCGGGCGAGATCCAATACCCAAGCTTTGCAATGCATAGCGCACCTGAACATCTTAGAACACTCTACCGCCGCAACAACATTGGTAATATCTTCCAGCAGTTCAACCTGCTTCCTACCTTGAATATCGCTGATAACATCCGCTTCTGCCGCCAATTGAAAGGCTTACCAGAAGACAAAGGCTTGTGGCGTCAAATTCTTTCTGCTCTCGATCTTATGCCGCTTTTAGGTCGTTACCCTGAAGAAGTGTCTGGTGGTCAGCAACAACGTGCTGCGATTGCCCGTGCTTTGTATATGGAGCCGAAAATCCTGCTAGCCGATGAACCGACAGGTAGCTTGGATGAGCGTAATGCTGAAGCGGTAATGCGTCTACTAACCAGCCTAGCACGTCAATTAGAGTGTACGCTGCTGTTGGTTACGCACAGTGAGAAAGTTGCAGAGCACATGGAAGGTAGAATTCGTCTTCAAGGAGGACAGCTGCATGTTATGGCCCGTAGTTAAGGCACTACTCGGTCATTACCGTCGCTATCCACTTCAAATTATTCTTGTTTGGCTTGGTTTAACCTTAGGTGTATCACTTCTTGTTGGTGTGACATCTATTAACCAACACGCAAAACAGAGCTACGAAACCGGTGAGAAACTCTTTTCAAACCCTTTACCTTACCGTATTCGTACCAAGCATTCAGCTAATAAAATCCCTCAGGGTTTTTACATTCAACTTCGACGTGCTGGTTTTAATCAGTGCGCGCCATTCGATGTTCTTCATCTCGATACCAAAGCCGACTTAAGCCTTATGTTGGTTGGGGTAGATCCTGTTGCGTTACTGCCTTTGCAGCAAGGAAAGTCGCTAAAAGACCTTCCTATGCTGACTTTGATGACGCCACCTTACCCAATTTTAGTGAGCCAAGACTTAGCGTCTCACATGTCATGGAATGATGGTGACTTTATTACCCTCAACGATGGCAGCAGATTAGGGCCGTTGAAAGTCGACAGCGACAACTTACTTTCAGGCACGCGCCTAGTGACGGACATTTCGCTTCTTCGAATGTTAAAGCGCAGCTCTGGCTTGTCCGCGATTGCTTGTGGCGAAATGCCTGAAGAGAAGGTGTTGGCGCTGAAAAATATGCTGCCAAATGGCATGACGCTGGTACGTAATAGCCGCTCAGAATTGGAATCTTTGACGAAAGCATTCCACATGAACCTGACAGCAATGGGCATGCTATCGTTCCTAGTTGGCTTGTTCATCTTCTACCAAGCGATGTCTTTGTCTTTCATTCAACGTCAACGTTTGGTGGGGATTCTTCGTCAAACTGGCGTGAATGGTATGCAGTTGGCACAAGCTTTGATGCTGGAGCTGACCATACTTGTTCTTGTCGCTTGGGCATGTGGTAACTTCTTCGGTTTGATTCTAGCTAACGAGCTTATTCCTGCCGTTTCATCAAGCTTGAGCGATTTATACGATGCTAACGTAGGACTGACTATTGGTTGGTCTTGGGAATCAAGCCTATACAGTTTGGCTATGTCGGCATTGGGTGCCCTAATTTCCTGCCTGTGGCCACTAATCCGCTTATTAAAGTCGCAACCTATTCGTTTATCTTCTCGCTTATCCCTAATGCGTTTTGCTGGGCGTGAGTTCTCTTGGCAAGCTTTTGCGGCTTGTGGCTTCTGTGTGGCTGCTGTTGCGGTTTATCAGGCACCAAAAACGCAAGAGTCGGGTTTTGCGATTATCGCACTAATGCTGATCAGCGTGGCGTTGTTTATGCCGTTCCTGATGTGGCACATGTTCCAAAGCTTCTCTTATTCATTACGATGGGTTCGTGTGCGTTGGTTCTTTGCTGACGCGGCGGCAAGTATGAGTTACCGAGGCGTAGCGACTATGGCCTTTATGCTTGCGCTTGCCGCAAACATTGGTGTTGAAACCATGGTGGGTAGCTTCCGCGATACGACGGATAAATGGTTGAGCCAACGCTTAGCGGCCGATCTCTATATTTATCCAACCAACAACTCTGCAGCACGTATGAGTTTTTGGTTAAAAGAACAGCCAGAGGTTGATTCGGTTTGGTGGCGTTGGGAAAAAGACGTACCGACGGAACGTGGTGCCTTGCAGGTTGTGAGTACAGGCTCTTCCGAGGGCGAGTTGGACTCTCTAACAGTGAAGCTTGGAGTACCTAACTATTGGTACCATTTACATCACTCTAAGAGTTTGATGGTGAGCGAATCCATGGCCTTAAAGCTCGATATTCGCCCTGGTGATTACATAGACCTGCAACCTCCATTAGGGGGAGGGTGGCAAGTCGTTGGTGTCTACTACGACTATGGTAACCCATACAATCAAGTCATGATGTCGCATCGAAATTGGCTGTATGCGTTCGCAGGCTCTGGCAACGTTGGACTTGGCGTCTTGCTCGAAGACAACGTGAATGGCGAAGGCTTAAAGCGTCGTCTAGAGAACGTATTCCGTCTGTCGCAAGACCGAGTGTTTGACAATAACAATATCTATAACCAAGCCATGCGTGTGTTTGACCATACCTTTGCAATCGCGGGTACGCTGGGCAACATTACGTTGATTATCGCTGTGTTTGGTTTGTTCTTTGCAACGCTCGCGGGTGAGCTTTCTCGTCAACGACATTTCTCTTTGTTGCGGTGTATGGGCGTTTCAGGTAAAGAACTCGTCTTATTAGGTGGTTTACAGTTGTTCGCCTTCGGTATGATTTCTGCGATTATCGCGGTTCCACTGGGCTTAGCGTTGGCGCACTTGATTGTCGATATCATCATTAAGCAGTCCTTCGGTTGGTCGTTAGAGCTTCAAACCATTCCTTGGGAATACGTTCAGACGATTGCTTGGGCGATGTTAGCCATCATGATCGCAGGAGCATTGCCTGTGATAAGAATGATCAAGAGTACGCCGATGAAATCGTTAAGGGATGCGTTGTAATGAAGAAGATGACCCCAAAAAAGACGTTTTCTATTTCTGCTCTGGTGTTTGTTGTGTTTATCGCATTAGCGGGTGTGATTTTGTACGTTACACATTGGGCAGAAGCGACGGCAACAGAACAAAGTGAGATCAGCGATGTTCTAAAACGCGAGAGCAAAACCATCTTTGAGCCGGTGCTACCAGATCAACATGTTTCGTTACCGCAGGATTTTCGTTTCCACCCTGACTATCAACATGAATGGTGGAACTACTTTGCCAAAGTTCAAGACAAGAACGGCAAAGTGTATAACGTTCAATGGAGCTACTTCCGAGTTGCTACGGACGAACGCGATACTCGCGGTTGGCAGAACCCACAATTGTTTATCTCCCATATCGTTGTGAGCTCTGGTTCTCATGTGTGGAAAGAGCAGAGAGTTGCACGAGGCGGCATTGGACAGGCTGGAATGACGAATCGCCCGTTCCGCTTGTGGATTGATAACTGGAACTGGCGAGCACTAGGCTCTACTCCGTTCCCGGGTAATTTAGACGTAGCGACCGACACGTTTGCGCTTGATTTGAACACCACAACCAATGGTCCATTTGTCGTAAATGGTGATCAGGGCTTCCAAGTTAAACACGCACTTCAATCTATTGCTTCTTTCAGCTTCAGTGCACCGTTCCTTAATGTAAAAGGTACACTGACCTTAAATGGTCGTGAAATTCCTGTCTCTGGCTCTGGATGGACGCAGAAAGAGTGGGGAAGCGGTCTGATTGGCGAAGGGCAGCAAGGTTGGGATTGGTTTGTATTTAATCTTGATGATGGCCGCGCATTGACAGTAAGCCGCTATCGACACAATGGCCAGGTGCCTCACCTATTCGGCACATTATCTACGCGTTCTGGCAAGGTGATTAACCTTACCGAAAAAGATTTAACCATGACGCCACTACAGGTGACCAACTTGTCTAATGGACGACGTTTACCGCTGCAGTGGATCATTAATGTCCCCGAGCAGAAGATTAATTTGACGACGAGGATCATAAAATCGGACATGTGGCTGCCCTTTGTGATTCCATATTGGGAAGGCCCGATACTCGCATCGGGGTCCAATGAAGCCTGGGGATTTATGCAACTCACCGGTTACTAGGATACGAAAAAAGCCATCCAGAAGGGTGGCTTTTTTGTTAATGAAACACGCAGTTTTCGACGCAAAACCGCACGTTAATCACGAAAATTCATCAGATATTATACTAACTTAATAGTAGTCTATGTTAATAGATTGAGCTTATAAGGAGATAGGCAGGTCTTGTAAATAATTATGTTCTTGTTGAAAATACGATGTTTCGTAAATGAAACATCGGAAAAATCGAAGTTTAAACTCTAAACAAGCGATTATTCTAAAATTTTCAGCAGCTATACACTCTCATCATTCTTTGTTAATCGTTTATTAAGATAATAAATATAAGGGCGAAATCATGAACGATGTCATTCGTGACTTTTTCAAAATGGAATCCGCTGGTGGTATTCTTCTAGTAATTGCTGCTGCAATTGCGATGACCATTGCTAACACCCCACTTGGCGAAACTTATCAAGCTATGCTGCATACTTATGTATTTGGTATGTCAGTTTCTCACTGGATCAACGATGGCCTGATGGCTGTGTTCTTCCTACTTATCGGTCTTGAAGTAAAGCGCGAGCTACTTGAAGGCGCACTAAAATCGAAAGAAACCGCAATCTTCCCTGCTATTGCAGCGGTAGGCGGTATGTTGGCTCCGGCACTTGTTTATGTTGCATTTAACGCCGGTGACCCTGAGGCGATTTCTGGTTGGGCAATCCCTGCTGCAACAGATATTGCTTTCGCTCTAGGTATCATGGCGCTTCTTGGTAAGCGTGTGCCAATTAGCCTGAAGGTTTTCCTACTGGCATTGGCTATTATCGATGACCTTGGTGTTGTTGTCATCATCGCGCTTTTCTACACAGGCGATCTATCGACAATGGCATTGGTGGTTGGCTTTATCATGACGGGCGTGCTCTTTATGCTGAACGCGAAAAACGTCACCAAGTTAACGCCGTATATGATAGTTGGTGCGATCCTTTGGTTTGCCGTACTGAAATCTGGTGTACACGCAACACTAGCAGGTGTAGTAATCGGTTTTGCTATCCCACTTAAAGGTAAGAAGGGCGAGCACTCTCCACTGAAACACATGGAGCATGCACTGCACCCATACGTAGCATTCGGTATCTTGCCTCTGTTTGCCTTTGCAAACGCTGGTATCTCACTAGAAGGCGTATCGATGTCCGGTCTGACTTCTATGCTACCTCTAGGTATTGCACTGGGTCTGTTGGTTGGTAAGCCACTTGGTATCTTCACATTCAGCTGGGCTGCTGTGAAAATGGGTATTGCTAAGTTGCCAGAGGGCGTGAACTTTATGCACATCTTTGCTGTATCGGTGCTGTGTGGTATCGGCTTTACGATGTCGATCTTCATCTCATCACTGGCATTCGGTAACGTAAGTCCTGAATTCGATACTTATGCTCGACTAGGTATCTTGATGGGCTCAACAACGGCAGCAGTGCTAGGTTATGCGCTATTGCACTTCTCTCTACCTAAGAAAGCGGCAGAAGAAGTAGCGGTAGAAAAAGCGTAAGAAAAGACGATTACACTTTAAAAGCCTCCCAAATCGGGCTGTCTCTTATACACAAATCCCTAAGCTTGTAGCTTAGGGATTTTTTTTTTGAACTCTTTCAAGTGTGTGCGATCTGATCACTTAAGAATCCTTACTGAAACACTAAGATGACACACTCAGACGCTAAACTTTGGGCGCAAGAACAATTTGGACAAGCACAACTTAAAGATCCTCGAAGAACACAACGCCTCATCAGTTTAGCGACTTCCATTGCTAATCAACCAGGAGTCTCCGTGGCTAAACTTCCTTTTTCTCCCGCCGATATGGAAGGCGCATATCGCTTTATCCGTAATGAAAACATCGATGCAAAAGACATCGCTGAAGCTGGCTTTCAATCAACCGTATCCCGAGCTAAAGAGCATGAAGAATTACTTGCGCTTGAAGATACAACAACGCTCAGTTTTCCTCATCGAAGTATAAAAGAAGAGCTCGGGCACACGAATCAAGGCAATAGAACCCGAGCTCTCCATGTACATTCGACGTTACTTTTTGCACCACAAAGTCAGACCATTGTTGGTCTTATAGAGCAACAACGATGGAGCCGAGATATTACTAAGCGTGGGCAAAAGCACCAACACGCGACTCGTCCTTACGAGGAGAAAGAGAGTTACAAATGGGAGCAAGCTTCTCGCCGTGTCGTTGAGCGCCTAGGGGATAAGATGTTAGATGTTATCTCGGTCTGTGACCGAGAAGCAGACCTATTCGAATACTTAACTTATAAACGTCAACATCAGCAGCGCTTTGTCGTTCGCTCAATGCAAAGTCGTTGTCTAGAAGAACACGCTCAAAAGCTTTACGACTATGCGCAAGCGTTACCAAGTGTCGAGACAAAGGAGCTTACCATCCCCCAAAAAGGAGGGAGAAAAGCGAGAGATGTAAAGCTTGACGTTAAATATGGTCAGGTGACATTAAAGGCTCCGGCAAACAAAAAAGAGCACGCAGGCATACCTGTTTATTATGTTGGTTGCCTTGAGCAAGGGGCATCAAAAGACAAGTTAGCATGGCACCTCTTGACGTCGGAGCCAATAAACAACGCTGAAGACGCCATGAGAATTATCGGTTATTACGAGCGTCGATGGCTGATTGAAGACTTCCATAAAGTCTGGAAAAGTGAAGGTACGGATGTGGAGTCACTAAGACTCCAAAGTAAAGGTAACTTAGAGAGGTTAAGTGTCATCTATGCCTTTGTTGCGACTCGTTTATTGGCGTTACGTTTCATTAAAGAAGTTGATGAGCTATCAACAGAAAGTTGTGAAAAGGCCTTGGGCACAAAAGCTTGGAAGCTGCTGTGGTTGAAACTAGAAAGCAAGACATTACCTAAAGAAGTACCCGATATGAGCTGGGCGTACAGAAATCTTGCTAAATTAGGCGGTTGGAAAGATACCAAGAGGACGGGCAGAGCTTCAATAAAGGCACTATGGGAAGGATGGTTTAAACTGCAAACCATCCTTGAAGGCTACGAGCTCGCAATGTCTCTTGATCACTAGACTTGTGATCAAGAGACAGCCAAATCGGGAGGCTTTTTTGTATCCAGAAGAAAGTCATTTGACAAAGCCTCAAACGACAGACGAAAAAAAGCCCAGACGAAAAAGTGTCTGGGCGGATACAAACATAGGAGTTAATAAGAAAAAGCAGCAATGTAGCAACTAGATAGAAACAAGTTTGACGGCCAGTAAAACTTTAAATGCCCTAGTTGTTACAGTAATTCAGACCGGAACAATTCCAAACAGTTCCATTTTTTTTAGAAGTTTTTTTCACAAAACAAGAACCGCTTTAAATTCATCTCGTTAACTGCACACTTTCTTTGTCTGGTCAGACCAATGAGTGAAAATGTGATGTTAATCATTTGTTAATCTAAAGTTTCGGGAGTATATTTTCAAACAGTTGTTTAATACGAGTGATTGAAATGGCCCCGAGAAGTACAACAAAAGAAAAAATACTCGATGTAGCAGAAGGACTATTTGCAGAATACGGCTTCAATGACACATCACTGAGAACCATTACTGGCAAGGCGAACGTGAACCTAGCTTCGGTCAACTACCACTTTGGCGACAAGAAAACGCTTGTAAGGGCAGTACTAGACCGATACCTAGAGGCGCTAATGCCGAGCATCAAAACGTCTTTGATCGAGTTAAACACACGCGACGATTACAACATGGATGAAGTGTTTGAATCGCTACGTTTACCTCTGCGTGCACTGAATGACGTGAGACCGAACGGCACAGCATTGTTTATGTTGCTGATTGGTCGAGGATACACCGATGTACAAGGCCATTTACGCTGGTTTATCAGTACAAGATATGAAGAAGTGTTGAACCTGTTTATGTTCTCCATCATGAAGGCAAACCCTGAAATGAGCGAAGAACAACTTTTCTGGAGATTGCATTTCACACTTGGCACTTGTGTTTTCACTATGGCATCGAGCCAAGCGTTAACCGAGATTGCAGAAAGCAAATTTGAAAAAGAGGTGGACGTGAAGTCTGTCGTTGACCTACTGATTCCTTACTTGTCGGCCGGTATGTCCGCTAAGTAAAAACATTAAATCAATAAAAAAGATAAGTGAAAGCCGCGAGCGGTGACGTGAACAAAAGGATCTGAACTATGAGCTCTCTACGAAGAAAATGGATTAGTGACCCAGCATTCAAAATGTTTAAGAAAGTATTGCCTCCATTGTCGAGCACTGAAAAAGAAGCAATGGAAGCGGGTAGCGTTTGGTGGGATGCAGAGTTGTTCTCTGGCAAGCCTAACTTTACAACGTTACATCATTATCCGAAGCCTGCATTGTCTTCTGAAGAGCAAGCTTTCATGGATAATGAACTCGAAACACTGCTTGAAATGCTTAATGATCAACAAATTGTGAAAGATGATCGAGATCTTCCGCCAGAGGTTTGGGATTTCTTACGCAAAGAGCGTTTCTTTTCACTGATCATTTCAAAAGAGTATGGTGGCCGTGAGTTCTCTGCTCTGGCTAACTCAACCATCGTATCTCGTATTGCAACACGAAGCATCAGTGCGGCAGTGTCTGTGATGGTACCAAACTCTCTTGGCCCGGGTGAGCTGCTTTCTCACTACGGTACTCAAGAACAGAAAGATTACTGGCTACCACGTCTAGCGGACGGTACTGATATCCCTTGTTTCGCATTGACTGGCCCTGAAGCTGGCTCAGATGCAGGCGGCATTCCTGACCAAGGCGTTGTGTGTTACGGCATGCACGAGGGTGAAGAAGTCCTTGGTATCCGTGTTAGTTGGAACAAGCGTTACATCACTCTAGCACCTGTAGCAACCGTACTTGGTTTGGCGTTCAAGCTTCAAGATCCTGACGGTCTGCTTGGCGACAAGAAAGACGTGGGTATCACCTGTGCATTGGTTCCTGCCGACCATGAAGGTGTGGAAATTGGTGAGCGTCACGACCCGCTAGGCTCTGCGTTTATGAACGGTCCTACTCGTGGTAACGACGTGTTCATTCCTATGGAATGGTTGATTGGTGGTTCAGAATACGCAGGTAAAGGCTGGCGCATGCTGGTTGAGTGTCTATCGGCCGGTCGCGGTATTTCCCTTCCTGCATTAGGTACCGCGATTGGTCACCTTACTACGCGCACTACTGGCGCTTATGCATACGTTCGTAAGCAGTTTGGTATGTCGATTGGTAAGTTTGAAGGTGTGGCAGAAGCAATGGGCCGTATTGGCGGTTTGACTTACCTGCTTGAGGCGACTCGTACGCTGACGACGACTTCTCTGGATATGAAAGAGAAACCGGGCATCGTGACCGCAATTGCCAAATACCACATGACAGAAATGGCTCGTACTATCCTGAACGATTCTTTCGATATTCACGCGGGTCGAGCGATTCAAGATGGCCCTATGAACTACCTAGCGAAACACTATCTAGGTATTCCAGTCGCGATTACGGTTGAAGGGGCAAACATCCTAACTCGTAACCTAATGATCTTCGGTCAAGGTGCGACACGTTGTCATCCGTACGTGTTGAAAGAGATGGAAGCTGCTGCGAACCCAGATTCGAAAGAAGGCGCAAAAGAGTTTGATGATCTGCTGTTCAAACACATCAAACACGCAATGGGTAACACCTTTGGTGCGTTGGGTGCGGCATTGACCGGTTCTCGCTTCGTGAAAGCGCACATGAGTGGCCCTACACAGCAATACTACAAAGACATCACTCGCCTAAGTCGTGCACTGGCAGTGAGTGCAGACTTTGCAATGCTAACGTTGGGCGGTGACCTGAAACGTAAAGAGATGATCTCTGCACGTCTTGGTGATGGTTTGAGCTATCTATACATGGCGTCAGCGGCGCTTAAGAAATACGAAGATGAAGGACGCCAACAAGGTGATTTGAACTTTGTACACTATGCCGTTCAGCATTGTTTGTACAACGCTTCGAAGTCGCTAAATGAAGCGTATTCAAACTTCCCTGTGAAATACGTGGGGGGCGTTCTAAAAGGCTTGTTGTTCCCATTAGGCAATCACTTCAAAGCACCAAGTGACGAGCTGTGTGTGAGCTTAGCAGAAGCAATGATGACACCAGGAGCACAACGTGACCGCATGACGAGCTTGTGTTACATCGGTAAAGCAGAGGACGACAGCGTTGGTCTGATGGAGCGTGCGTTCTTAGCGATGTACGATGTGAAGCCCCTAGAACGTAAACTGATGAAAGCGGCGAAAGATGGCAAAGTAGCTCGTAAAGGTTTGTTGCATGACCGTCTACAGCAAGCGTTTGAAGCAGAGGTGTTGACAGAGCAAGAAATCGACCAAATCATGGCGGCAGATAAGCTGCGCTACAAAGCGATTCAAGTTGACCACTTTAGCCACGATTTCTCAGAAGTTCGTACCAATGTGACCACGAAAAAATCGCATCTGAACTCAGCAGCATGAAGCGCTTGAGTATAAAATGAGAGAAGCACCTCAATTGAGGTGCTTTTTTGTGTTTAAGGCTTTTACTTTTCGGCTGAGTGCTCCAACCACTTGCATTTTCGCAGCATTTTTACAGAAATTAGGTGCGAAGTAGGGCTGAACCTTTTATCCTAGCAACGTTTTTTAAAGGAAGTTGAATATGATCATCAAACCTAGAATTCGTGGATTTATCTGTACTACTACGCACCCAGTGGGTTGTGAAGCTAACGTAAAAGAACAAATTGCTTACACTAAAGCACAAGGCCCAATTAAAAACGCACCAAAACGCGTTCTTGTTGTGGGTGCATCAAGTGGCTACGGCCTATCTTCTCGTATCGCTGCGGCATTTGGTGGCGGCGCTTCAACTATCGGTGTTTTCTTTGAAAAAGAAGGCACAGAGAAGAAGCCAGGTACAGCAGGTTTTTACAACTCTGTTGCATTTGAAAAGCTAGCTCGTGAAGAGGGTCTATACGCGAAAAGCCTAAACGGTGACGCGTTCTCAAATGAAGCAAAACAGAAAACAATCGATCTGATCAAAGAAGACCTTGGTCAGGTAGATATGGTGGTTTACTCACTGGCTTCTCCAGTACGTAAAATGCCAGAAACGGGCGAACTGATCCGTTCAGCACTTAAGCCTATCGGTGAAACTTACACGTCGACGGCTGTTGATACCAACAAAGACGTAATCATCGAAGCAAGCGTAGAGCCTGCTACTGAGCAAGAAATCCAAGACACAGTAACCGTAATGGGCGGTGAAGACTGGGAACTATGGATTAACGCACTATCAGAAGCTGGCGTTCTAGCAGACGGTTGTAAAACCGTGGCATACAGCTACATCGGTACTGAACTAACTTGGCCGATCTACTGGGATGGTGCGCTAGGTAAAGCGAAAATGGACCTAGACCGCGCAGCTGCAGCACTTAACGAGAAACTGTCTACAACTGGCGGTAGCGCAAACGTAGCGGTACTTAAGTCTGTTGTGACTCAAGCAAGTTCTGCAATTCCTGTAATGCCTCTATACATCGCTATGGTATTCAAGAAAATGCGTGAAGAAGGCGTACACGAAGGTTGTATGGAGCAGATCTTCCGTATGTTCAGCCAACGTCTATACAAAGAAGACGGCAGCGCAGCAGAAGTAGATGAAGTGAACCGTCTACGTCTGGATGACTGGGAACTACGTGAAGATATCCAACAACACTGCCGTGACCTATGGCCACAAATCACCTCTGAAAACCTAAAAGAACTGACTGACTACGTCGAGTACAAAGAAGAGTTCTTGAAGCTATTTGGCTTCGGTGTTGACGGTGTGGATTACGAAGCAGACGTGAACCCAGCAGTAGAAACAGATTTTACTCAAATCTAATCGTTTCTAACGGAATTAAAAAAGGCGCTCAATGAGCGCCTTTTTTGTGTCTTGAATCTCTGTGTTGAATAAGGAGCGCTGCATAAGCTGTTCTGCAACGCCCGCTTAAAGTGATTAACTCAGAATAATCAGAATTGTACCAGCTAGGGTCATCAAGATATTGGCAATCGCGTACGTACCTGCGTAGCCAAGTGCTGGAATCGTCGACTTCGCGTATTCGTTCACTACGTCCATTGCTGGTGCACATGTACGAGCACCGATGATGGCACCAAAGAGTAGGGCACGGTTCATCTTAAGCACGTAAGCGCCAACTAGGTATGCAAGAACGACAGGCACAACGCTGACGATAAACGCCAAACCGATGATCTGCGGGCCCACTTGAGTTAAGTGTTCGAACATCTTGCCACCGGCGCTTAAGCCGATGCCAACCATAAAGAACATCAAACCTAAGTCTTTGACCATGTTCAATGCCCCTTGCGGCACATAACCGAAAGTAGGGTGGTTCGCTCGTAGGAAGCCCAACGTGATGCCTGAAAGCAGTAGGCCAACGGCGTTACCTAGGCTGAATGACACCTGACCGAACGTCATGGTCACCAAACCAAACATAATGCCTAGAATAAAGAAGCTACAGAATGCAAGTAAGTCTGCCATTTGGCTGTGGATCGAGATGAAACCGATTTTCTCAGCAAGACCATGAACGCGGCTTTTCTCACCACTTACTTGGAGCACGTCACCTTTGGCCAGAACGATGTCTAAATCCATTGGCATTTCAATTTGAGCGCGCACTACGCGGTTCAAGAAACAGCCGAATTCAGATAGGTTCAAATCAGATAAACGCTTACCAGCAATCGCATCACTTTTAACCACGATCTCTTCTTCGACAATTCGAAGGTCAAGTAGGTTGCGGTCGAATACTTCTTTACCGTTACGAAAACTTGGGTCAAGACGTGCGTGGCTGTCTGGGAAGCCTACTAGTGCGATTTCGTCACCTTCTTGCAGGATAGCATCACCGTCTGGATGGGCCAAAATCCCGTTACGACGAATACGTTCGATGTAACAACCTGTCTGGCGGTAAATGCCCAATTCTCGAAGGTTCTTACCATCTGTCCAATCAATCAGCTCAGGACCAACGCGGTATGCACGGATGATCGGCAAGTAAACCTTACGTTGACTAGAGTTACCTAGACCACGTTCTTGCGCAATTTGCTGAGCTGAATCCGATAGGTTCTGCTTTTGCAGTTTTGGTAGCAGTTTGGCGAACATAATCATACTGATCAAACCCACCAGATAAGCCATCGCATAACCAACCGATAGATTTTCTAATACCAAAGAAAAATCCATGTTGCGTGGAATGGTTGCAAGACCAGAGTTCAGCGCATCTTGTGCACCTACCAGAACAGGCGTCGCGGTAAGGGCACCTGCCATCATACCGGCAGACAAACCAAAATCGAGGCCCATATAATGGCTGCAGAAATAGGTAAGACCTACCGCAGAAACGAGTACGGTCATACTTAAAATAAAGTAATGCTTACCGTCTCGGAAAAATATGCCGAAGAAGTTTGGGCCCGCTTCAATACCTACACAGTAGATAAACAGCATAAAGCCGATGGTCAGTGCTTCTGCATTAAAAGAAAAGCCAAGATGGCCCATTACGAGAGACGTAATGAGAACGCCAATGGAATTACCTAACTGTAGCTTTCCAAAGCGAATTTTACCAATGGCAAGACCAATTGCTAATACGACGAAGATTAGAAGAATGGGGTTTTGTTCAAGAAGGTGTACGACGTCTATGTTCACAGCGTGGCTCGGTAAGGTGTGTGCCAAATAAAAATTAAGAATTTCGAATTGTAACTAAATATAGCAAAAAGATAAGTGAAATTTTTTAGGTTTTACTATTACTTGACGTAGGGGAGTAACAATTTGAATACATAATAAAAAAGCCGCTAATAGCGGCTTTTTAAAAAATCAGTTATTCGAATTACTCGTCGAATAGACCTAGGTGCTCTTTTGCGTAAGCTTCAAAGTCATCACAACCACCGATGTGCGTTTGGTCGATGAAGATTTGAGGAACAGTTTCTACTGGCTTACCAACTGTTTTCTCTAGGTCAGCTTTAGAAATACCTTCAGCGTGGATGTCTACGTAACGGTAGTTGAAGTCATCACGTTTTGCTTTAAGTGTCTCTGCGTGCTCTTTTGCGCGAACACAGAATGGGCAAGCTGGGCGACCAAAGATAACTACGAACATAATCTTATTTCTCCTAAAATCTATTCTTGTTGAAAGCACAACTAGACGTCATGTTGGTACATGCTTTCATTTGTTGGGATAACTATGCCCGATCCAGATACGGAAATAAAGCAGCATTTACCTCTTGGCTCGATAGGTGAAATCTATCGTATAAAAACTAAACACGCACTAAGCTTAAAGCCAAGAAAAGTCACTTTTGGGGATGATTCTTAGCCGCAAAATCGCTGCGGTTAAGTATGTGAAGTGACGCATAAAAACACACTTTTTGAAGGGTTAATGGCGGCAAGGTGCACTCGGTCAACTTTTTTTTGCTGAAAGCATAGCACTCTAGTGTGAGTTGTTGTTTGGGGAGGAAGTGTATGTTTCAGTTTATGACTGCGACACGGATTATCTTCGGCGAGGGAGCGCTCCAATCTTCGCTGTCTGTAATCAATCAATTTGGCTATAGCGTTTTACTGGTCACTGGTAAAGACACGCAACGAGCCACACCTATCATTAATTATCTAAAAGCGCAGAACATGCGTTATCAACACGTCGCCATCAATGGCGAACCCAATATCACCATGGTGGAAGAAACTGCAGTGCTTGGGCGCAAGTTTCAACCTGACATGGTCATTGCGATTGGCGGAGGCAGTGTCATTGATATGGGCAAAGCACTTGCCGCGATCATTCCCAACCAAGGTGATGTCTATGATTACGTCGAAGTGGTTGGACGAAACGTACCTTTAAAAACCAAACCGATTCATTTTATTGCGATTCCTACAACGGCAAGCACCGGCTCTGAGGTAACCAGAAACGCCGTACTTAAATCCGGGCAAGACCAAGTGAAGGTCAGTTTAAGAAGTCCGGAAATGCTCGCTGATGTAGCGATAGTCGATCCAACGTTAACCTATGGCACTGACCAATATACCTCTGGTCGCGGAGCAATGGATGCCTTCACGCATTTGATGGAAGCATACGTATGTGGTGATCCAAACCCTCTCACCGATATGGTGTGTGAAGAGGGATTACGTCGATTAAGTCGTTCGGTCATTGCGGGCTGCAAACAGGATAATCATAAGGCCAGAGCAGACCTTTCTTTTGCGGCACTTTTAGGCGGGATGGCCATCACCAACGCTAAACTTGGTGCGGCGCACGGATTAGCCTCTGCACTAGGTGGCAAGCTCGATGCCCCACACAGTGTTATTACTGCGCGTTTGGCTCCTCATGTTATGCAAGAAAACATCAATGCCGCAAAAAGAGCAGGGCGCAGTGATGTGATAAGCCGTTACAAGCGATTGGCCCAACTCGTCACGGAAAGAACCAATGCCAACGAGCATGATGGCGTACTTTGGGTGAGAATGGTGCTGGATAAGCTTGAGTTGCCTCAGCTTGGTAAATTCGGCGTGTGTCAGACGTCGTTTGAGCAAGTCGCCGATGATGCACTAAAGTCAGTTGCTATCAAAGGTAATCCGTTACCGCTTACACAAGATCGTTTGGTGTACATTCTTCGCCAAGTTTGTGATTGCAGTGATGCCTGCATGGGCGAGAGTGAAGGCAGTCAACATGTCAGCTCAGTAGAGGTGTTGGAGTCACGTTCCGATCTTTCGGATGTGAATCAATAGAAATACGATCAATCAGATACGAAAAGGGGAGCTATTTAGCTCCCCTTTCTATTTTTTATTCCAGACTAAGTCGATTCGTTAGTATTGACTTAGCTTGTCGTAGCGGCTGTCTTTCAGCGCGTCTTTTACTCGCTTCAAGTTCTCACGGAAACCAGTACCACGGCGTAGCGTAAAGCCTGTCGCTAGCACATCGATGACCGTCATTTGAACAACACGACTTGCCATTGGCATGTATACGTCTGTGTCTTCAGGTACATCCAGCGTGATAGCCAGTGAACTTGCTTTCTCTAACGGTGAGTCTTTTGCTGTGATGGCAATAACCGTCGCGCCGTTTTCACGAGCAAGGTTTGCAATCTCAACTTGGCTCTTAGTGCGACCAGTATGAGAAATCAGAACGATAACGTCATTGTCACTACAGTTGATGCAGCTCATGCGTTGCATCACGATATCTTCGAAACAAGTAATTGGAATATTGAAGCGAATAAACTTGTTTTGAGCGTCTCGTGCAACAGCAGAAGAAGCACCTAGACCGAAGAATGAGATGCGCTTAGCTTGAGTCAGAAGATCAACCGCGCGGTTAACTTGCATCGAATCAAGACTGTTTTTCGCTACGTCCAAACACGCCATTGTCGATTCGAAAATCTTGTGCGTGTATGCATCCGGACCATCGTCTTCTTCGACATTACGGTTTACGTAAGGCGTACCATTGGCAAGGCTTTGCGCAAGGTGAAGTTTAAAATCTGGGAAACCTTTAGTATCCAGACGACGACAGAAACGGTTAACAGTAGGCTCACTCACGTCAGCCATTTTAGCTAACGTTGCAATGCTTGAATGAATTGCAGTTTGTGGAGACGCCATAATTACTTCCGCAACTTTGCGCTCTGACTTACTGAAATTCTCCAGGTTTTTTTGAATTTTTTCTAATGTATTCATAGTGTTCACGAGGGTATAGAGAACAACTCGCTGGCTCTGTTAACGTATGGAAACCCAAGGGGCTTCTCGGTCTAGAGGGGCGTTAACGAAAACCACCAGCGCCATAAATTCAGTATAAACCCGATCCTTTATCTGGCTAAAACAAATACCGTTACTATTTCGTGAGAATTTGACAAGCCTCAAACAAAATGTTGTAAAAACTACAGAATTGAAGGTGGGATCGTTGGTTTGTTGCTCTAGTGGCACAATAATGATGTCTGAGTTACACCAAAAAGAAAGAAATTTTCACTTTGATGTAACTCACATTGGCGCCTAAGAATTGAGAATGTCGTCGACAGTTTCTTCAATCTTAGCCATCAAGCTCGGTGCTTGCTGAGCAATTTCTCTTTGCTCACTCAAAACCGCGCTCAAGATATCATTGGTGGTTAATGGGTTAGCGAGAACGACGCGGAATACAATGGTGTTCATGCGTTGCCATTGGTCTGGATTCAGTCGAGTACGAGAGACAAACGACTTGCCAGTTTCACGCTGACGTTTCTGAATAAACTGAGTGAGCTGGTTGATTAGCTCATTAAGTTTTTCTTTCTGAACGCCTTGTGCTTTATCTAACGCCGCGCGCATATTGGTTGGTAGATAGCGGTAGGTTAACAAACAAAGCTCAGGCTCAGACACCAATTCGAAATCTTCTTGCTGGTTAATCAGATCGGCAAAGTAACGTGCTTTCTCAATACTTTGGTCGATCAGAAGCTCGTAACCTGGGCGACTGATGATGTGCATTGCTGCGTAAACCAACATTGCCATACCAGATCGAGAACCCTCAAGCGTATGACTGCCTAAGTCTTTAGAACCTTTACGCAAGATGTACTGTGCATGATGCTCGATAGACTTCATCGCATCTGGATCTTTAAACAGAACCATGCCAGCGCCCATCGGAATGTAAAGCTGTTTGTGAGCATCGATCGTTACAGAGTCGGCAAGTTCAACGCCACCAAGTAGGTGACGATGATTGTTCGACATCAGAGTCGCGCCGCCCCAAGCTGCATCCACGTGGAAGTGGCAGCTGTGCTCAGCACATACTTCTGCAATTTGAGGTAGAGGGTCAACACTGCCAGTCTCTGTCGTACCAGCAACACCAACCACAGCAATAGGCTTGATGTTTTGTGATTCGAGCTCGGCGATTTTTGCTTTTAGGTCGTCAACAATGATGCGGTTGTTCGCGTCTGTTTTGACGGCAACTAGGCCCTCTTGACCAAGACCAAGAACGTCTGCTGCTTTCTTAAGAGAGTAGTGACCTCGTTCAGAAACCAAAATCGCTAAGCCTTCGTAGCCATAATGTTTCATGGCTTTGAACAGACCTTCTTTCTCTACACCTTTGAATGCGCCATCTGACTTCAGCGCTTTATTGCGAGCAACCCAAAGTGCAGTGATGTTAGCGATGGTACCGCCAGAGCAAAATGCACCAAGAGAGTGTTTCGCACTGTGCATCCATTTACGGTAGAACTTATCGTCCTGACCATAGATAAGACGATGCAACATACCAAGAACTTGACGCTCAAGCGGTGTGAAAGCTTTTGATGTTTCGATTTTCACCAAGTTTTGGTTCAAGGCAATCATGATCTTCGACAGCGGCATTAAGAAATACGGCAGGGCAGAAGTCATGTGACCAATAAAGCTTGGTGCAGAGGTGTGAACCGAGTGAGATACCAAGGTATCTAGCAGGTGCTCGGTATGGTCTGACACGAACTCAGGTTGCTCAGGAATCTGAGCAGAAGAAAAGTCTTTCTCAATTTCACGTAAAGGCTTTTCTTCTGCCACGATGTGTTCACGAAGAAATTGATTCAAGTTCTGCGAAAGACTTTCATCAATTTTAGTCAACGTTGAATCTGGACCTTCAGGGATAGTGAAGATCTTTAACAAGCTCTCGAAGCTAACGTCAGCGGTTTTTTGTTCCTTAACCATAGCAAAGAATCTTTGTAGTTATTTTGGTAATGCGAGCGGCACAATCTAAACCAAAACGGGCGCAAAGTCCCGTTTTAATTATTGAAACCCATATTGCTGAAATGAAATTCAAGGGTGGGATTTATTCACATTTCTGCTTCTCAATCTTAGCAATTGATTGATTATACTTGTTAAGCGCAGAATCGATCTGTTTTGGGTGGCTCAATAAGTCAGCAAATGCAGAGCGTAGGTCGTAGTTCTTTGGATGGTTTGCAGATTGACGATCGCTGAAGGTTTTCTTCGCCGCTTCCCCTAAGGCATCACTGCGTGTCGCCAGTTGCTTCACATCATGTTGTTCTAGCTTCAACCATGCCTCAACCGGTTGCTCTGTTGCTACTCGGCTTGGATCGTTTTCTAGAAAATAATGTACTGCTTCACGGTTGAGTTCGAAGTGGTGTTTACGGCCTTCTAAGAACCATTGACTAACTTCGTTTAAGTCAGGGTATTGAGTCACCGTTAGGTCTACGAGGTCTTGATACCATTGTAGGGAAGCATCAATGTAGCCATCGTATTTAGTTGCAAGACATTGCTGATCAGCAGCAAAAGTAAAAGTTGAGCTTGTAGCGAGGAGCGCCGCAACGACAAAGCGTTTCATTATTATTCCTTTTGGTTGTATTCCCTTTGTAACCCCAATAGACATATGCCTTGCCTGTCACTGATTACCGATCCAAGAGTTAAAAATTAAAGGGCTCGATAACAAAGCGGTGAACCAGAAAATTCTCTTCGAATTGAGCATTTTGAGGTTACTTGGGTATTTGAATTTTTGCCGTATTGTAATGGATGTTAATGAATATTCCTGAGATCTACCTAGCAAGAGACACAAAGAAAAGCATCATAACTGGCACTAATAAGCTCAAGATAAAGCCACTAACAATGGCAACAGGCACACATCGAACACCGCCCGTGGTTTGAATGACGGGCAGGGTAAAGTCCATCGCTGTCGCGCCAGCGTAGCCAATTGCTGTAGATGGATAACTGCGAATAAGCAGTGGAATGGCAATCAAAGCGACTAACTCACGCATCAGTTCAATTAAGAAAGAAGCGCCGCCAAAGATCGGGCCAAAGGCGTCACCCATCAAAATGCCAGCCAGTGAATACCAACCAAAACCGGAAGACATTGCCAAAGCTTGATAAAGAGGAAGATCCAAAATCATTGCAGCAATTACACCGCCAAGCATACACGTTGCAATAATCACTGTCGCAATCGCCATGCCTTGCTTGTTGAGTAGGATTTGTCTAAGTGTCAAACCACTATTGCGCAGTTGAATGCCGATAAAGAAAAGCAAAAGGAATAAAATCCATTCACTCGCTGTATCTACCCAAGACAAACCAATAGGAAGAATCAAGCCAGCGACTAGGCCGCCACCGACAACGACGACAAGTTTTATTGACTCTAAGGCCATTGACGAAAGAGGAAGCTTCTTTTGATTCTGATCGGTTTGCAAAGGAAGCAGCTTATCGACCAAAGGCAAAGCGAGCAGGTTGCAGGCTCCCAAGCATACAAAGAAGGTGCCCGCGTATAGAAGGATGGTTTGTAGATTGCTACCTAAATTATCCAGCGCAGCCAAACTCAAGCCCATCAGGGAAAGAATGACGTAAATAAGGTATGACGTCGATTTATTGATCTTCTCCAATACTGACGCGCGAGAAACTGGAATTAAATAACCCACCACGAGTGGGGCGAAGATAAATAGCATCCCTGAGAACATAAAGCCCAATGATTCCTTTCTGGATAAAGAACAACAGAGCCACGAATCAACGTATCAGAATACTATCTGACGCTTATCGTGGCTTGATTTGAAGCTGGTAAGATTAAAGACCGCTTGCGCTGAGTACTTCTTTAATTTCACTTTGGAAGTCAGTATCACTCATATTACTGAGATCGTACAAGACTTCTGCACCTGTTAAATTAAATTCTACTTCGTGATCTTCAATGCGCTCGTCTTGGTTACGGAACATTAATAGATGGTTTGCGATACGAGCAATATCTAAATAACTTACTTCAGGGCGAGCAGATTCGAACTTCTCATTCGAGGAGACTTCGCGGAAGTCATTATCAAAGCCCCATTTTTCTAGCACTAATTTACTCGTTGCAGAACAGCGGGTTTGGAATATTTGTAGCGCGATATCGGCATCAAGGTAATTGCCGCGATCGAGATAGAGGTGGTATTCATTGATTAGGCAGAATAAGCCAATGTCGGCTAACAAGCCAACCAGTAGTGCCTTTTCTTGCTCCAGATGCCCATAGGTCGCCGGCTCATGCTTACGAAACTCTTGAACCACTAATACCATGGTTGCGCCAAGCTCACGTGAAACCGCCGCACTTTTCACCAAGATGCTATTACACTCTTTGGTCAGGTTTACAGAGTGCTTCAACTGTTCAATCGCTTGTGCGGTGACGATATCCCTCACTCGCAGAATCCCAAGGCGTGAAACTGCCGTCGTTAAGTCATTGCATGTAATGTTGCGACGATTAAAGATGACAGAGTTTGCCACGCGAACAACAACTGCAGCCAAACCTGGATCTTCCAGTAAGGCATTTGCTACATCTGCAATGGTCGTGTGTTCTTCAGTGCAAAGTTGTTGGATCTTGAGGACGACATCTGGGATGGGAGGAAGGGAAATTTTACCAGTAGAAATCGATTGTTCTACCAGCTGAGCGAACTCAGATTCGAGTGCCTTTATGAGCTTATCTTTATTATTAGGTAGCCAAAAAAATGATAAATGTTCCATTATGACGCTGTGCTTGAGAGCTTTCGTACAGTGTACCCTCACAGTATGTTAGTTATCAATTAAATACCTAATCCGCTCTCGCAATTGCCGCATTAATCACCATGATGCTTATTTTTTGGCACTTACTGCGTCAAAAAAACATCGGATGAAGATAAGTAACTGTGAAACTAATCACGTATGTTGAATTTGTAGTTTGTCATCTGTGACATAGATCCTAACTTATTTTTCAACGTTAAGTATGATTAAGACAGTTGGTGAGCGCAATTCACAAAAATATCGCCAACATAACGACAATTTTTAATCGCTATAAGCTGCTGTTCAATCTGGTGACATCGCTAATCGGGGTAATTTATTCCAATTAAAGAGGTCAATGGACATGACAGACCAAGCTTTTTTTAACTATGTAAGCAATTTTAGTGAGTACCAAAAACGTTCAATGTTTGGTGGTATTGGTTTATTCAGCAATGACGCAATGTTCGCGTTGGTAAGTAACGACTGTTGTTATTTACGCGGCGGAAATGGGTTGGATGATGAGTTTACTGAACTAAACTGCGAAAAGTATAAGCACGTCAAAAAACAAACGACGGCAACCGTAAACTATTACGACGTAACAGACCTGTTTGATTCAAGCTTTGATGGGTTAGACGAACTGTTACAAAAATCAATTGAATGTTCTATTAAGGAACGCAAATACCAAAAGTCTTCTGCCAGTAGACGTTTGCGTGATCTGCCAAATATGCAGTTAACGCTCGAACGCATGGTAAAGAAAGCCGGCATTGATGATGTCGACACATTTTTAGAACTTGGACCGGTAGAAGTGTTCAACAAAGTCAGAGTTGCTTACGGCAGTGACGTTGATGTGAAACTTCTATGGAAATTTGCTGGTGCGATCGATGGTATCCACTGGAAACTAATCCAAGAGCCACGCAAGAAGCAATTGCTAGCCATGTGCGAGTAAGGCGCTTTAGTTTCACGATGATTGACTCGTTTAGGATGAAGTTAGCGAGTCATAAAAGGTGAGTGTTGAAAGCGACAAAAGGAAGTTGATGCTTTTAGCCACTTCATTCGAGTTAGTCATTGCTACAAATTAGTTATCAGAAAAGAAAAACCGAGGCAGATGCCTCGGTTTTTTTTATTTGTGCTTCTAGGGCTGTTCAATCAAGGGGGTGATTAGAACTTGAAGCGAGTAGTGAACATCACTTGGTCACCGTAGAAGTCGTTAATACGTGCTTCTGCACCTAGAGAGAATAGCTCTGTAGAGTGGAAGCGAGCGTAAACAGAACCAATCCAATCGTCATCGTTGTCGATAGATACGTAGCCTGCTTTACCACCCACTTCTAGTTGTGGACCAAGCCATTGGCGTACACCAAGGTTCAGTTCCATACCAACGTCTGTGCTGCTTGAGTTTGATGGTTGTACAACACGCATTAGCATTGCACCCGTTAGGTCAGCCCAGTTGTTTAGTGGAGAGTGGAAGCCAAAACCCGCTGCTGAATCGAAATCGCCATCGAATTCAGAATCGATGCGTGCAATTACGTGTGCATTTGGGTGGATTGATTTGCTGAAACCAGCACCGAATGTTACTGGGCTTGCACCAATGCGAGCTTCCATGTAGTCGTAGCTAAAGTTGCTCATTGTTGCTGGAGCGTTGTAGTCGTTCGCAGCTAGAGCTTGGCTAGATGCCAGCAAAAGGGCAGCGGCTAATAGTGTTTTACGCATAACTAACGATAAACCTTGTCTTATAGTTCCATGGATCCAAGTAACCACTTGAACCGTAATCTGATTTGTTCGACATCATAATAAAAACCAAGGGCGACGACCAACAAAAAAGTGTCGATGTTTTGTCAAATGAGTCAATTGTGCCAAGTTAACAGCAAAAAACGCGCCATGTTGAGGTCGCATGGCGCGTTTTTGTATTAAAAGGACTATTCGCCGAAGCTCGCTCGTCTATCTGCCATGGCGTTAAGAATTGCTTCTGCGTCTAAAATAGAAGTCCAGGATAGAAGGTTATCATCATTTTCTATCATAAAAGCAGTCAGTTGCGAGACGATAGCTTCTCTTAATTCTTCACCTTTCCAAGGTTTAGCAATGTAGTAATCAAGACTTGCGTGGTTAACTGCTTCTACAGTGTCTTCAAGCCCTGCTTGTCCGGTAAGGAGTACTTTTCGAGCGGATTGAGTGTCACCATTTTGACTGAGCTCGATTAAGAAGCTGATGCCCGTTTGTTCCGGCATTATGTGGTCACACAGAATCAAGGCGAGCTGAATGCTATCTTCCGCCATTTCTTCAATCACTTGTTTGGCTTCCGTAACAGATTCCGCGCCTTCGACCACAAAGTTATCTTCAAATGGCATCAAATCCTGAAGGACACTATCCAAGACTTCTCTTTCATCATCCACACATAAAATCAGATATTTAGTCATGCTTCATCTCCTTCTTGAGTGATAGGTAACCAGACGGTCATGCAAGTGAAATGGTTGAGCTCAGATTCCACTTCTATCCAGCCTTTATGGCCCGCCATGATTTGTTGGCAGATAGAAAGTCCGATTCCTAAACCGAAATTACCTTCTTTCTTCGTTGTAAAGTTGAGTTCAAAAATGGCTTTTTGTTGTGATTCTGGAATGCCACATCCGTTGTCTTTGAATGAGATGACGGCATAAGTTTGACTGTCTTTCTCGACCAATCTCGACTGAATTACCAATTCCCCTTTGTCTGGGAAAGCATCAATCGCGTTGGAAATAAGATTGGTCCACACTTGCTGCAGCGCAATCGGCTGGCAAAGGGCATTTGGTAGCTCAGTATAGTCGGTCGTGACCTTGTGCATTTTGAGTTTGTTTTCAAAGATCACCAACGTATCTTCTATGCCTTCATGCAGGTCTGCAAAATGCAAACTCTCATCATCAGAGCGGGCGTAGCCCTTCAAGCTTTTCACCATATCAGCAATCCGAGCGGCGCATACATTTATCGAACGCAGAGAGGCACCAACTTGGTGATACTGCTCGAGAGTTCCCAAGGTGTGCAGTGATTCGGTTTTTTGACGGTTGAGCTGCGCTATCAAGGTTTGTTCAGATTCGAGTCCGAGATTAACGACTTTCTTAGCGAGCGCTCTGTCGGGTAGGTCGGTGTTTAGTTGTTTCACTCGTTCCCGTAGCTCAGAAGTAGAAGCGGGTTTGACGCGTTGGGCTTTGGTCAGTAAGGCAACGCCTTTTTCTTGAATGTCATGGCTAGGAAGCTCTTTAAGCAGATTCTCTAACGTTAGCGTCAGGTTTTCTACACCCCGCAAAATTGCCGCAATAGGGTTGTTCAGCTCATGAGCGACCCCAGCGACAAGCTGGCCAAGCATTGCCATCTTTTCACGCTCGATTAATTGCTGGTGGGCGGATTCTAATGACTCTAAGGTTTTTTGCAGTTGTAGCTTGGTATTAATGCTGCGCTGCAAACGTCGGTTGAAATGGCGTAACAACAAGTTGGTAAACAAAGGCAGTAAATTTGAGTCGCTCTGCATTACTTTACGAAAGACTTTTCTATCTAGCTTGATCACTTCAGTTTTGGTGAG
The DNA here is from genome assembly GCF_905175355.1 of Vibrio sp. B1ASS3. NCBI lineage: Bacteria > Pseudomonadati > Pseudomonadota > Gammaproteobacteria > Vibrionales > Vibrionaceae > Vibrio > Vibrio sp. B1ASS3. The sequence goes on along the minus strand of NZ_HG992742.1, from coordinate 2,397,092 downwards.
TGTTAAGGCTGTCGAGAAGGAACTTTCTCCAGTAACAAACGACATGCCGCCGACAATGTTACCTTTCGAATGTCGAACCACTTCGCGCTGCATACCAAGCTCATCGCGTTTGTAGAGTGCTACTTCACCACTGGTAATAAACCACAAGAAACTGTTTGGTTCGCCTTCTACCGTGAGCAAGTGTTCTGGTGAGTAGGTACGGCAAGCCTTGGTATCGTCATTTTGTTCAAAGAAATGTTGCAGAGCACTGATGACCTGTTCTGCCAGTTCTCCGTCGGAAAGGGCGTGATAATCGTTTAGGAAACCAGCTTGGTAGTTACTCATCTGATTTTCGATATGTGCACGGAGCAACTTGTGCTGGTCGAGAATTTGACTATAGCTGAGCAAGTCTTCTCTGTCGTAACGAAGAATAAATTGGGTGAGCTCTTTCTGTGCTGTATTGAACAGAACCTTGTCAGGGAGTGGCTTAGTTAAGCAATGGTCGAGTCTACCCTCGTTAACGGCGGTTAAAATGGCTTCAATATCCGAAGAGCAGCTGATCAGTATTTTGCGAGCTCGTTCAGTATGAGGCTTGCGATCCAAACCAATGAGGAAATCAACGCCGTTAAAATGTGCGTGATGACTGGCAATAACGAGTGCCACTTTTTGCTCTCTTTCTTCGAGGTATTCGAGAGCGCTCTGTGCTTCTTCTATCGATTCCACAGAGAGAATATCAAACTTACTTGAGAAGGCTGACAACTCCAATCGAAACTGTTCGGCACTGATTGGATTGTTGTCGAGGCACAATACAGCGTAACGGTTCACAGCGGTTTGAGCTCCGGTTAAAACTTGGCACTAACAACATATCAATTAAATGTAAGAATGGGTGGGAGCTGGGTATTATTCTCGATTAATGAACTAAAATAACCATCAATAGTCTGATATATCTCAATGTTTTATCCGCTTTGGGTTTGGGTTAGACTGAGCACAAATACTCAATAAGTGACGTTATGGAAAATCTAAAAAAAATCGGTGCCATTGGTGGCGCTATTTCTCTTGCGCTATGTTGGCCGCTAGCGGTTGGTCAGATTGGTCAAACTATCATTGAAGATGGCATCGCCAACATGAACGATGAAATGGTCAAAGGTGAAATCGTGGAATATGACCGCGGTTACCTGTCTTCAGTTGTTCTGACGCGTTACACCGTTGTCGACCCAGAAATCAAAGCGCAGCTTGAGCGCGATGGTCTGCCGACTGCATTTGATGTAACCAGTGACGTGACTCATGGTTTAACAAGCCTAAGTGCTGACTCTAAATTGGTGGATGCGGACTTCTTACCACTGACGATGCACAGCAAAACCCAGTTGAATGGCAACACCGATTTCACGTTGGATCTTGCTAGCTGGAATTACCAGAATGATGCTCAAGGTATGCACCTTTCTTCAAGCCCTGCTCAAGTGAAAGGTAATGTAACGGTACTGGGTGATTTGAACTACCAAGTGTCGATTCCTTCGGTACAAATTGATTTCGAAAATGGCGAAGAGATTCACCTAACAGAGCTAAAAGGTGAAGGTAAAGGTAAGCAAGCAAAAGGTTACTGGCTAGGTGAGCAGTCTTTCTCACTACAAAAGCTAGATATCGTTGATGCGCAACTTGCTCCTATGTTCCTGATTGAGAACGCAAGCTACAGCGGCAATACCTCTCTGAACGAAGCGGGCGATAAGCTGAGCACGAAACTTGTGTTAGATGCGAAGCAAATGCGTTTAACTGATGGCACAGACGTTGATAACTTTAAGTTGGATTTTGCTATTGGCGATGTAGACAGCAAATCCTTTGATGAAATCATGTCAATTTACCAAAGCTCGCCAATGCTGGATGAGCAAGAAGTTCAAAAACTATTGCCACATATTGATACCTTGTTTAGCAAAGGCTTCAGCCTATCTGTGAATGAGTTGTCTTTGGCATTTGGTGAAGGCAAGTTCCGCAACGAATGGCAATTGTCTGTGCCTCAAGGTACTGACCACATCACTCAAGACCCAATGAAGTTGATGACGGCGACAAATGGTTCTCTAAACACTTACTTCTCGGATGAACTCGTGGATCTTTACCCATTCATTCAAGAAAGTGTGGATGAGCTGATGGTGATGGAACTTATCCAGAAAAAAGACAATGGTTATGAACTAAAAGCGCAAATTTCTGATGGGAAATTGAAGTTCGAAAACGGACAAGAGTTTCCTTTAATCGCACTGCTTATGCCAGCCTTGATGCAATAGAGAAGTTTACAAAGTAAGTTTTTAGCTTTTTCAGTTTAAAAAGAGGTCGTAAGACCTCTTTTGTTGTTTTTATCCCTGCAAAAACGTGATATTAATTTCGTAATCTTTACTTAGCAGGAGCAATGAGCATCATGGAACAAAATACGGACAACGTATTTAACTTCAGTGCAGGGCCAGCAGGTCTGCCAAAAGCAGTCATGCAGCAAGCACAAAAGGAGCTAATCAACTGGCAAGGTCTTGGTACTTCAGTGATGGAAATCAGTCACCGAAGCAAAGAGTTCATCAAGGTTGCAGAAGAAGCAGAGCAAGACCTTCGTGATCTTCTGAACATCCCAGACAACTACAAAGTACTGTTTTGCCAAGGTGGTGCTCGTGCTCAATTTGCCGCTGTTCCACTTAACCTTTTAGGCAATGCGGAAACTGCGACTTATATTGATGGCGGTTACTGGGCAGAAAGCGCAGTAGCAGAAGCGAAAAAGTACTGTGAACCAGACGTCTTCAACGCAAAGACGGTTATCGATGGCAAAGCAGCTGTATTACCAGCGGCAGAATGGAAAATTTCTCCTGACGCGGCTTACGTGCATTTCTGCCCGAACGAAACCATTGACGGCATTGAAATCAACGATATGCCAGTGACGGACAAACCAATCGTTGCTGATATGTCTTCAACCATTCTTTCTCGTGAAATCGACGTTTCAAAATACGGCGTGATTTACGCGGGTGCGCAGAAGAATATTGGTCCTTCAGGTATCGCTATTGCGATCGTTCGTGATGATCTGCTTGGTCTAGCGAAAGAAGTACTCCCAAGCATTTTGGATTACAAAGTGTTGGCAGAGAAAGAGTCAATGTTCAACACACCACCGACGTTTGCATGGTACCTATCTGGCCTTGTATTCAAGTGGTTGAAAGCGCAAGGCGGCGTAAAAGCGATTGAACAGGTAAACCGTGATAAAGCAGCACTGCTTTACGATTACATTGACCAATCAGACTTCTACCGCAATGGTGTGCATTCTGCGAACCGTTCTCTAATGAACGTACCATTCCAACTTGCTAAGCCTGAGCTAGACGGAAAGTTCTTAGAATTAGCAGACGCGAAAGGTCTGAAAGCGCTAAAAGGTCACCGCGCGGTTGGCGGTATGCGTGCTTCCATCTACAACGCAATGCCACTAGAAGGCGTACAAGCCCTTGTCGACTTCATGCGAGAGTTCGAGCAAGAATACGCTTAATCGCGACCTGTGATACAATCCTTTAAAGCGTCGCATTAGCGGCGCTTTTTACTTTCTGCAGAATCGCTATTTTCTAATGGAAGCACACGCACATTTCCAAATGGCGATTTTGAACAACCATCCGCTGTTCGCTATCTTTGTAACATCATCAATTTTCGAGAAATCTAGTGAGAAACCTCTGTCTGACATTTCTGCTTTGCTTATCTTCCTTTGCAAATGCACAAGAGATCCAAGTGTGGAGCGGTATTGAGTACTCAACCGTTGCTGAGATCCAAGAGCGTTTTGAGGCAGAGACGGGCAACAAGCTAGCGATTCGTGAGTTTGACGTAAACAACATTCGCTCAGAGCTGTTATTAGCAAAACAGACAGGGATTACGGTACCTGATGTGATTTGGGTGCCTTCAGATTTTCTGGGGCTACACGATTATTTCGATTTGGCTAAAATCCCTTCGAGCTGGATTGATGAAAAGAGTATTGAGCCTAAAGCGCTAGAGCTGGTCTCGGTTGATGGAGCCATTTATGGCGTGCCTCTTGGATTGGGTAATCACCTTGTGTTGTACGTGAACACAAAGCTCACTAAAGATCTTGAACCGACGTGGGAAGAGCTGCTCGAAGAGGCTGAGCAGGGAAGAACGACGCTCGCGATGCAATATCCGAATATGTATTTTTTGATGTCGTTTGTTCCAATGTTTTCTGACCATCGTTCTAAACCGGTCACAGACATTGACGTTGGTGCTTTAGCTGCTGCGCTGAAGTTCTATGGTGAGCTTCCTGTCGTCGGCGTTTTAAAAGGCGAATACGGCCAAGATCAGGCACGACAGCAGTTTATCGATGGTGAAGTGGCGTACTTAATTGATGGTGACTGGGCGTTAGGGGAGCTTAAACAACACTTTTCAAAAGAGCTGAAAATCAGTGGCTTGCCGACTTACAACAACCATCACATGCATTCGTTAAGTGGTGGCAAAGTGCTGGCGTTTAATGCTGAAGCAATGGCAAACCCAGACAAACGCCAAGCCATGCGAACCTTAGCAACGATTGTACAGAAACCTGAGTTCATCGAAGACGTTATCATCAACCAGAATCTGATTTCGACCAACCGCTCAATCAATCGCAAATGGTATGACGAAGAGAGCTCCTATTACAGTGATCTCTATACCGAGTTGAGCCCTGCTTATGTCATGCCGAGTACGGTAGAGATGGCGGTGACATGGGAAGCGTTGATTCGTGGCTACAAACGCTTCCGTGCAGGCATGCCCGCAGAATCTGCTGCCGAGTTTGTAGTGGACTTCATCCAAAAGCACTCTCAGCATATTCACAAACGTAGGAAAGCATCATGATAAGTTTGCGTAATATCCTGACGTTGATTGTGGTGCTAGGCTCTTTGCTTCCTGCTTATTGGGTCGGTACCAGCATGATCGAAAAACACCAAGAAGATCTGTTGGTAGAGAAAGAGATTAAGCTTGTTAATACCAATCAAGGTATCAAGAAAACAGTTACGGAAGATCTGACGTTCGTCGCGAACTTAACACGTTGGTACTCCAAAGACCGTTTGTTGGTTCAAGGGATGGATAACGTGCTGTATTCAAGCATCATCTGGCAGATGATCGAAACGTTTGAAGAGCTGGCCGTTAACGTCAGTACCACTTACATCATCGACAAAAACTGGCAGCCAATGTACGAAAGCAATGGCTCCGTTTACCATTTAGAAACCAGCAAACTGCTAAACAAAATACGCACCGCTAGCGATGTTTATAAGCAGGGTAAAATGTTCCACACCACCTACTTTGATGAAGGGTTAGTTTTGGATGGGGGACAAAGTGGTATTGCTTTCGTTAGTCCGCTTTTGCCTTACACGCTGTTGCCTGGATCAGAGTACGAGCCGCAAGGTTATTTGGTGGTGTTGGTTTCGTACCAAGATTTGATTCGTATCTCTCAGCCTTTCCTCTATGCGCAAGAGAGCGTGAACTTCCACTATGGTGACATCAACAAGTTAAAGACGGATAACTCTCGCCATGTGAGTGAGATAGAGGTGAACAACAGTAACTTTGTAGAGCCGCTTGAAGTCACTATGGTGCACACTGTTTCTGACGCTGTGCGTAACCAAGACCTTATGCGCTCGAAGCAACAGCTACTCAATATTATCGTCGCGACGCTCATCGTGACTCTGTGCTTTGCGATTGTGGCAAGCCGTTGGTTGACTCAACCTATCAGGAAGATGGAGCGGGTGGTACGTAGCTTTAAAAACAACAAGCGTCCGGATCTTCAACCCAAGCAGTTCCAGTTTAAAGAGTTTAGGCAATTGATGAGATTGCTCGACTCGTTGTGGCTTCAATTGACCAATCACATGGATGAATTGGAGATCAGAAACCAAGCACTGCGAAAGGCAAACCTGCAAGTCCAAGAAACCAACGCACAGTTAGCGAACTTTAACCAAGAGCTAGAGCATCGCGTTGATGAACAAACGGCAGAGTTACGTGCGAACTTGACCCGAGAAGAGGCGCACCAAGCTAAATTGATGACCTTGATTAATTTCACTACCAGCCATGCAGGTGTGGGGTATCACGCGATTCCGGAAGTGATCAATTCAGGTTTAATCAAGCTCTTTCCTGATTCAGACATGCGTTTTAGCTTTGAGAAACCGGACTGTGAACGCGTCAAAACGATGCGCTCATCAACGGGTTCTGAGCTAGGTTACTTCGACTACGGCACTTATTCGATGAACGAAGAGGAAGGGATCCTTCTAGAGCTATTCAAGAAGCAGCTCTACTCTTGGCTTGAATTGGAAGAGTTCGCTCGTCGAGATAAATTATCCAAAAGCTTTAACCGAAAAGCGTTTGATGAAGACTATGAGTATGCGCGCCAGTCTGTTGCTCAGGGGCGTTGGCATAGGATGTCGATTCTTATCATCGATATTAACGGATTGAAGACGTTGAATGATACCTACGGGCACGATCGTGGTGACATGTTGATTGCTAAATCCACCCAACTGATTAAGACGGTACTTCAAGGTAAGCACGCCCTGTATCGAATTGGTGGCGATGAGTTTGCGGTGATTGCACAAGATATGAATGCCGCAGCATTAGATGAACTGATTTCGGCTTTGGAAGCATCTCAGCAAGACAAATGGATAGAGCTATCAGGGCAAAACCGTCACCCAGTTCAATTCTCTGTTGGCGGTGCATCGAGTGAATCGGTGGCGCTGGAAAATCTGTTCTCTATTGCAGATGAAGCCATGTACGAGAAAAAACGTGCGTTCTACCAAAAGTAAACCGCTATCAGAGTAGGGCATAGATATCAGATCCTATTAATCTAGCGTTACTCGCCTGAATACAAAAAGCCCTTGTTGTCCGTACAGCAAGGGCTTTTTATTTGAGTATGGTGATGCAGTTATTAGTTATTAGTTATTGTTGCTTCAGAGCCTTAGCTGTTGCTTTGGGAGCTCTTTACTTCATCAATGACTCTACTTTAAATGCAAGGTTAATGGCTTTGAGACTGCAATGGATTCGATCGGTGAAGCGTCATCAAGTGGGTAAGAAATGCTAGAGCTAATAATGCCTGCATTGTAGAGGCAGTATAAAAGATCCAATTTGATGTTGTTCTGCTCTAGCTCCACGCCTGTAAATACTGAACCGCAATCCGAGATCTCGGTAAGGTTCACCGCCTTTTGCAACGATATTTTTAGTAGACGATCTTCTGCGTCGTAGCTAAACGCTCTTACTGCAAAATCATCAATGTCGATAATGGACTGATTTTCCTCGTCAGTCTCAAGAAAAATTGGATTTACTTTGTCCCTGTATCGGATTGAGAGCGTTCCGTGCAAATCAAATGGGTAGCGAATCTTTTTCATGCGTTTCACCTGTGAATAAACGTATAGCACTTTAACGTTTCATCTTAGCGACTATGAAGCTTGATAAGATAGCATTTACAAATTGATACATACTCCTATTGCTAAGTATGGGTATATTCAAGGAGTTGCGTTTGTTTTTTGTACGATACGTTGCCGATTAAGAAGTGATACCTAATGAGTTCTCAACGCGGATATGCACGGATTAAATGCTCTAACTTAATCAATCCTAAGCATATTATAAAAAGCTAAACTGTTATCTGCCTACGTAATGCAGCAAATAGGATTTAGAATGGAAACCAATAAGTCAGAGCGTTCAGTTTTTGGTTCTAGTTTCTACTCAAGTTTCTAGCTCAAGTTTCTTAGTAATACGCTCTGGATACGTTACCGTTGAACTCGTTGATGGCCGTATGCGTGATGTAAGGTCGAAAACTAAATGCGGGTGACGTGGATAATAAAAAGGCCAATCACAACAGGTTAGGAGGGAGAGTCTGCTGTTATTGACCTTTTGATGAACAGTATCGTTCAAGCACAGAGCGGGGCAGCTGAATGCCGAAACTTTCGTTCTTTGTCGCTAATTAACAAATGCAGTCAGGGTGCTCCGTACAGGTGTCACACTGGCGGTGAGTGCAAACGCCGCAACAAGTGAGCAAGTAGAGAAACTCGGGCTGCGTGAACAGTTCACTGGTTTCAATATACATGATCGCTCTGGTGTAACGCTTAGACCCGACTTTAATCGCGCCAACAGGGTTTTCACCTTCGTAAGCGGCGACACTAAAGCCCATTTTGAGCATAACATCGACAGAACTCTTGAGTGTGACACTCGCGTAATAGTGATGAATATGCGCATTTTGAGCCAAAAAGGTAAATTCAGTGTGTAACTGCCTTCGGAAAACACGTTCATTCTTCGAGTGTTGACTGATGGCGTAGTAAGAATATACCCCTTTATCTTTCAGCGGTTTGGTGAGTCTTAGGTCAATGACATCGATCGGTAAGCGGTTCTTCTTTACTCGATCAATTTCATTCTCTAACGTTGGCTCGGTGAAAAACATGCCAATGTTATGTCCTACTAACTCTCCCCGAGAAAGGTACTTGTAAGCAATTGCGCGACCGTCCTTTTGGTATTCCACCAAATCGATAGTAGCCAGATTGTGCTTAATGTTGAGCGACTTCAATTGATTGTGGAAGTTGTTCAAACTGTGAATGAACTCTTGTTCATTACTTTGGCTGAGCTCTTCCTCATCAATATTATTGTGCTCTACCGGACACGGAGTATTGTAATCAATCCCCGAGATGATCGACATCGCATCCTGGTAGCGTTGCTTCAAAGACAGTTCAAATTGCTCAACTTCATCCTTTAAAGATGAGTCTAATCCCAAACTGCACAGATAAGGCAGCAAGTTGTTTTCAAACGCTCGTAGGACTCTTACCCGACGGCTTAAGCTTGGTTGAGTAATGCCCCGTTCCCATCGACTGAAAGTGACACAGTCTATATTAGCTAAATCGCCACCTAAGAGATTTAACCTTATCGATGCTTGCTCCTGAGTTAACCCTAATGTGGTTCTTATTGCTTTTAGATAACTCCCGAACACTTTACTTTCCCCCATAGGTTTAAAACATGTCCATAGCTAATTCTTATTTTTCGTTTAAGTTATGTGCATGACATTCCTCTTCCAAATATGTCAATCGTTGGAAATGTTATTCCATTTACTTACGACCCTTTAAAATTGACTTGGCGTATAGGAGGTTGAAAATGCATTAATATTTATGTTGTGTTTGATCATAAATATCATGCAAATCATATTGTGTTTGTTATTAAATTGAGAAGGCATTGTGCTTATTGAGTCGATTGAAGATGCCTAGTGATGGCCAATGCTGTCCTGAAATAGATGAAAATAGCCTTGTAATTACAGTCTTTTTTAATGCTTGGTCACATAGGTTGATGAAATTTATGCAATTATACGTTCGGTAAATCATTTTTTACTGTTATCTTAAAAATGAGAAAGGTTCACGGGAAAGAACATATTTCATATGAGTATGTTAGATATAATTATCAGGCTTTTTCCCAACTGAATTTATTATTTATCGATTAGTGCTAATGCACTAATAGACGCCGTAAGTGAATTTACGGCGCTTAATATATTTCAGGAAAGCCTTATTTAGCGTTTAACGTTTTGTAGTATTTGCTTGGTGTTGATGGAGTAGATATATCATTGAAGGCTGTGCTAGAAGTACGGCAGTATCCACTTTTAGTAAGCATTTGCGATAAGACGTTTTGCCTATGGTTACAGAGCCTGCTTTATCTGGCGTGTCATAAGCGACTTTTTCAGCCCCTAAGCTGACTAAATAGTCGGTAAACTTATTATCAAACGCGTAATAGTACAACTCGGTGATATTGGAACGTTCTGCTAAGTAATCCACTAACGTCGGATGAAGCATCATAAAGACTTGCTCGTTGGCAGCATATCGGCTCAAGCAACATAGTGCCATGCCTCGGCTTTCTGAGTACGCACGAGCTTGGCTAAGCGGCAAGGTTTGGTTTGGATTATGAAAATGTGCATGTAAATCCTCAACCCGGAATAGGAACGAGATAGAGTGCCCACGTACTTTGTTCGTCTCACTGTCTTTGTAGACTTTGGCGATTAACTTATCGTCATTGTGCATCGCCACATAATCGAGGTCGAACATCCCTGGGTAATGCGCGTCTGAATTGAGAAAGAAGTTTTTTAAGCGAGCCAGATCGGCATCAACATGCTCAGTGAAGAGCGTCTCTTCAATGATCTCAACTTCTTTACTCGGTTTTAGTTCTTCGTATCCCGATGTTAGGAGCATTGCTCGTTGTGAGTGAAAGCGGTCGTATAAGATGTCATCAAGCATGGTGCCATTTTCTGGAGACGGAATGGACAACAAAAATGGCTTTAAGTCCAATGCGAGTTCACGAAGTACTCGGATCGCTTTAACCGCGTTTGGTGATGTCGTGTTTCTTTCCCATCGACTGATCGTTACAGAGTCGATAGAGGCAAACTCTGGGTTTGCGAGGTTGAGCTTTGTGGCAAGTTCCCTTTGCGTCAAGTTGAGCTGATTTCTCAACTGTTTTAAATAGTCTCCAAACATACACTTACCTTGTTTTTATTATGGAAAGGAAGCCAAAACTAATTGGCTTCTTACACTAGGGTAGTTGATTATTGAGGATATTGTCTTTTGAGAAGGAGGAGCAACTCAGGGCGTGTCAGCCAAATCGCACTGTCGAGTTTAAGTAAACAGCGCATATACTTTTCTGCACCGATTTTGACGATGCCTTGTTCGCTCGGTGCGTCGAAAGCCACTTTTTCGGCGCCGATCCCAATCATATAGTCTGCCGTGAGTTTATCGATGGCATAGTAGTAAAGGTCTTGAACGTTCGCATGAGTCGCAAGGTAGTCTATACCGGTTTGATGGTCAATCCAAAAGGTAGGCTCATCAGAGCAAAAATGGGTTAACGTACAGATTGCCATCTTTTTGTTGCTTGAATAGGCTTTGGTCTTTTTTATCGGGATCTTAAGAAACGGCGAGCAATAATAGTCTTCTAAATCGTCGGCATGGAAGAAGAAAGACAACGAATGTCCCAGCAATCGTCCAGATAGTTTATCGAGATACTTCTTGCCGTAAATCTTATGATCTTGCTGATATTGGTACAGGTCGACGTCAAACAAGGTGTCGTGCTCAATGCCAATTCCACTCAAGAAGTTCTTTAAACCCGCTTCGTATTTTTCCCCTCTGGACTCAAACAGTGGTGCCTCAAGCACATTACATGCTTCAACCTCTTGGTTTGATTGATACGAAGTATTCATCAAGACATCTTTAGGAGAATGGTAACGCTCTTTCAGATAGTGATTAATCTGAGTCTTGTCCTCATCAATCTCGATGGAGAGAAGGTAGGGCCTTAGATCGTTGGTAAGGGTTCTGAGTACTTTAACCGCTTTAACCGGATTCGGTGCGGTAGTATTGCGTTCCCAACGACTGACCGTTACAGAGTCGATAGAGGCGAACTCTGGGTCTGCTAAGTTAAGTTTTACCGCAAGTTCCTTTTGCGTAAGATTTCCTTCGATCCTAAGCTGTTTCAGGTAATCCCCGAACATACATTGCCCTCATAATAACTTGAATCGTGTTTCTTACACGTGCCTACATTAATTGTAGAAACTATTTTTATGCTAGGCAGTGTCGCGTTCAATCATGTCAATAATATGTCTGGATTTGGTTATATCCTGTTCATCTATATAAGAAAGAAGTGACACTTATTAATAATTATTCGCGTTTTAGCAGCTCAATGATCTCTGGTCTGGATAACCAGATAGCGCTATCAACTCGGTATAAACAGCGTTTAAAAGATTGATTGCCAATTTTCACAATGCCGTTTTCATCGGGCGTATCAAAAGCGATTTTCTCTGCGTCTAAGCTATTCATATAATTGACTGACCATTGGTCAACAGCATAAAAGTACATATCATGAATATTGGCATGAGAGGCAACGTATTTCGCACCAAATGCACTGTTTTGCCAAAATACAGATTCGATCGATGAATAACGAGAAATGGTACAAACCGCCATGGCTCGGCTCGTGGAATAAGGGCGAGCTTGCTGCAATGGCACTGGATAAAATGGCGATGAGAAATACTGATGTAATTCGTTAGCATCAAATAAAAACGAGATACTATGGCCCAGAATTTCTTTGCTTTCTTCGTCCGTGTATTTGCGAGCGACCATTTTGTTATCGAGCTGATATTGGTACAAATCGATATCGAATAGCGCTTTGTTATCGAGCGACAAACTATTAAAAAAGTGTTTTAGACTAGTTAGATAATCATCCTGATCGCTTTCTAACAGCTGACTTTCCGTAATCGAATTACTCTTTGGCTGCGTATCGTAAGAGCTATTCATTAACGTTGCCCAAGGCGACTTGAATCGATATTCAACAATCTTTTCGAAAATGCCTTTTCCTGACTCAGATGGCAGCGTGATGAGAAAGGGCATTAAGTCGGTGGTGAGTACTCTCAGGACCCTGATGGCTTTTACCGTCGTTGGAGCCGTCGTTCCTCTTTCCCAACGGCTAATCGTTACTGGGTCAATCGAGGCGAAATCGGTACTCGCGAGGTTCAGTTTGGTCGCGAGTTCTTTTTGTGTCAGTCCAATCTCTTCCCTAAGTTGTTTTAAGTATTCCCCGAACATCCATTGCCTCGCATATTTTGTTCTGTAATAGGTTATTGATTGCTCTATCATTATAGGAGTCGCATAGCAAAGCTCAAGCAAACCCATTTTTCGATGCCTACTATTGTGTATTACGTTCCCTTAATCTCTATATTAGAGAACTATTGTAAACGGTAAGACCCATGAAAAATTCAACGAGGGAGGATGAATGTAAAACGGTCTTTGCGGATATTCGTAAAGGCGCTTTCTATCCCATCTTTCAACCAATCTATGGATTGCAGCACGGCCACAAAATTGGTGCTGAAGTGCTAACGCGATGGAATACGCCAAGATGTATCGAAAAATCTTTCCGTTGTATCGAGGAAGAAGGGTACGCCAACTTTTTTACTAAACGATTATTCAAAAAGCTTTCAACGTGTTTGGATGAGCTTCCTGAATCGATTGGTTTCATTTCTGTAAATATTCCACCTTCTTACCTTTCTAGTCTGTCTTTTTTTGCCGATGTGTTGCCCTTATTGAACGCGTGTAAGCGTATGGGAAGCACGTTATGGCTTGAGTTGACCGAGCAGACGCAGTATCCGACAGAGATGTGCGATAAGTTGATGTTTAAGATCAACTTACAACTATGCCAAAATTTGGGAGTGAAAATTGCGCTGGACGATTTTGGTCGAGACAATCATAAAAATGAATCCATCATTCGGTATGTATCGCCAGATGTGGTGAAGCTCGATCGAAGCTTACTCAGAAGGCAAGGGATTCAATATGAGAAGTTCTGGCAACGTTTGGCGTCTTGGAAGCACCAATACAAATTTGATTTGGTTGCCGAAGGGATTGAAACATCCGATGAACTGAACTTCATGCAAAGTTTGGATGTGAGTTATGCGCAAGGTTATTACTTGCACAGACCAAGTATGGTTTCGGATTTATGCCCAAAACTCTCTAAGCCCAACTCAAACCATGGCTCATCGGCGATGTGGGCATAACATTTAACGGTTCCCTGCTTGCTGATTTAACCAACCAATGAAAAGGGCCAACTTGCGCGAGTGCTTTTCATTGGCGGTGACCACATAGTATTTCTGTTTACAGCGAAGTGCTCTCGCAGAAAAAGGCGTAATAAGTGCGCCGGATTTCAACAAGCTTTCGACAAGAGAAAGTCGGCCAATTGCAACGCCAGCGTTATGCATTGCCGCTGTAACCGCAAGATCGGAACGATCAAACGAGATGCTTGGGATCCCTTCGATATCGTCGAGCCCATTTTCACCAGCCCAAAGCGCCCACTCATCATGATGCGAGTTGTAGTCCCATGCTTGTTTGTCATGCAGTAATGTAGCGCTCACAAGTTTACCTGGGGCATCAATGAGTCCCAGTTTTTCTGCGTACTCTTTGGTGCAAACTGGAACAATGCTTTCTTCCATCAGCTCTTGGTGCCACAGTTTTTCTGGCATCTGCTCATCGAAATAAATGGCGGCATCAATGCCATAGCCTTGGAAATTCACATTCTCATTACCCGTTAGTATGTTTAGCTCAATCGACGGAAACTGCTGTTTAAACGAGTAAATACGGGGAACCAACCAGCTTTGTGCAAAGGAAGGGCGGGAGTAGATGGTCAGTTCGCCCGAGACATCGCCACACTTCACTTCCATTACTTCTTGGTTTAACTCATTCAACGTTCGGTTAAGGGCTAGATATATCCGTTCGCCTTCTTCGGTCAGGGTTATCTTTCGATGTGACCGTACAAACAGCTTGATGCTAAGTTCTTCTTCCAGTTTGTTGATGCGATGTGAGATGGCGCTAGGGGTCATGGAAAGCTCTTCTGCAGCACGGGAAAAAGAGCAGTGTCTCGCAGCTACTTCAAAGGTGTGTAACTTAGAAAGCTGAAAACTGTTGATGCGCTGATGCTTACCGAAAATGGTGTCGTTGGTGTACATGGCTAATGAATGATTTGCTGCTGTTGATTGGATAATAGGGCTTTTGTGTGTTGTATGTTGAGCTAAAAAGACTTCTTGTCCACAAAATTCCAACTTAATCACGTTTTTGTTTTAATCTGGTTCATGTGAAAGTGATTTTTGATCGTTTGTCATCTTTGGCTAGAGTTTGGTTAAATAACGATTAAAGACAGTAACTTGCAACTAGGAACCAATGACAACCTACAATGCACACACACTTGCTACCGAGTTTCCTCTGGTTAAGCGATTGATTGATTTGGAAGAGGTGGTTTGGTTTAACCCCAATATCACCACACTTGAAGAAGGTCTGCCGTTCGTTGGTTTAGGTGCAGCCAACATCAAAGACGCCAGTGAACGACTAGATCGCTTTGCTCCATACTTAATGAAAGCCTTCCCTGAAACGGCGGCCTCTAATGGAATCATTGAATCAAGCGTGGTCGACATCGACAAGATGAAGTCGTGTTTGGAAGCGCAATACGATACTCAAATTCTTGGGCGTTTGATGCTTAAAAAAGACAGCCATTTGCCTATTTCAGGTTCTATCAAGGCGCGTGGCGGTATTTATGAAGTGTTGACACATGCAGAGAAGTTGGCGATTGAAGCTGGGCTTCTGAGTGAAAGTGATGATTACAGCAAATTGGCGAGTGAAGAGCTTCGTCAGTTCTTTCAGCAATACAGCATTGCCGTAGGTTCAACCGGAAATCTGGGCATGTCTATCGGCATCATGAGTGCAAAACTCGGCTTCTCTGTATCGGTTCATATGTCGGCAGATGCGAGAGAGTGGAAGAAAAACAAACTGCGTTCTCACGGCGTAAACGTGGTGGAGTACGAGCAAGATTACGGTGTTGCTGTAGAGCAGGGACGCAAAGAAGCGGAAAAAGATCCAACTTGCTTCTTCATTGATGATGAAAACTCTCAAACCTTGTTCTTAGGTTATTCCGTTGCAGGTGAACGCTTAAAGCAACAGTTTGATGAGATGGGTATTGTCGTTGATTCGAACCACCCTCTGTTTGTTTACCTACCTTGTGGGGTGGGCGGTGGTCCTGGCGGCGTGGCGTTCGGCTTGAAGATGGCTTTTGGTGACGATGTGCATTGTATCTTCGCGGAGCCGACACACTCTCCGTGTATGCTGCTTGGTGTACACACAGGCTTGCATGATGACATCGCGGTGCAAGATCTTGGTATTGATAACATCACTGCAGCTGACGGTTTAGCGGTAGGTCGTGCGTCTGGTTTTGTTGGCCGAGCGATGGAAAGACTGCTTGATGGTTACTACACCATGACGGATGAGCGCATGTATCACCATTTAGGTGAGCTAAGTGAGCTGGAAGATATTCGTTTAGAACCATCAGCGTTAGCGGGCATGATTGGTGCGGTGCATGTTTCTAACGATAAAGCTTACCAAGCGCGAATGCAGTTTACTGAAGAGAAATTAAACAACGCGACTCACTTAATTTGGGCGACCGGTGGCGGCATGGTACCGGAAGAGGAAATGTCGGCTTATCTGGCCAAGTCAGGTCGTTAACGAATTTTGCACTTGTTATGGGAACAGCGAGAGCAAAAGAAAAGGGCTCATCAATTGATGAGCCCTTTGTCTATTTGAATCCCAGTATTACAGAGATTGTAACAGCTGGTGGTAACGACCTTTTTCTGCAAGCAGTGCTTGGTGGCTACCTTGTTCGATGATTTCGCCTTGTTCCATCAAACAGATGTTGTCCATGCTTTCCAACTCAATCAAACGGTGAGTAATGAATACGACCGTTTTATTGGTGAAGTGTTGCTTGAACAGTTCCATCACTGTTTGTTCAGTACGCTTGTCTAGACCTTCAGTTGGTTCATCAAGCAGCAGAATAGGAGCGTCACGCAATAGCGCGCGAGCAATGCCGATACGACGTTTCTCACCACCAGACAGTTGACGACCGCCGTCACCTAGCCAAGCATCCAGTCCTGGTTCGTCTAACAGATTCGCCAAGTCCACTTTAGTCAGAATATCAGCCAACTGTTCATCCGTTGCTTCTGGAGCCGCAAGCAATAGGTTGTCACGCAGTGTGCCATTAAGCACATCCACACGTTGACTAACTACTGTGATCGCAGCGCGCAAATCGGATTCGCTCCAATCTTGCAGAGGCGCACCACCAATGCTCACTTGACCTTGGTTTACATCCCAGTAGCGGCAAAGCAATTGAATAAGCGTCGATTTACCTGAACCGGTTTGGCCAACAATCGCCGTTTTTGAGCCCAGTGGCAGTGACAGTGTCAGGTCTTTCAGCACTTTTTGTTGACCGTCAGGGTAGGTGAAATCAACCTTGTCGAACTCAATATTTAACGGTTTATCACCTTCACGCTTCGATGTTTCTGGGAAGACAACGTCTGGCTCCGCTAAGGTGATTTCGTTCAATCGACGTGCGGACGTCAATGTTTGACCTAGGTATTGGAAAGCACCAGCAATTGGCATCAGAATTTCAAAGCTTGCCATAGTTGCAAACGCGAACAGTGCAATCCAAGGATCTGGTGCACGACCGCCAACACCATCCGCAGCAAACCAAAGCATTGCAACAAGGGTTAAGCCGTTAGCGAGCATCAACAAGCCAGATGCCATACCAGTGAGGTTTGCGTTAACAAACTGGTTGGATAGCAGCTGTTTTTGCTTTTCTAGAATCACGTTACGGTAACGCTCTTCTGCACCAAACAGGCTTAGTTCGCTGTAACCTTGTAGCCAGTCCAGTGTTGCTACGCGCAGTTGTGCTTTGTTTTGAGTCAGGTGTTCGCCGTTATGTTTGCCCAGTTTGTAGAACAATACCGGCCACACCAACAGCATTACCGTCAGGATACCGCCAAGCAGTAGCGCAAGGTGCCAGTCAAAGAAGGCAAGTACTGCGGTTAGTGACAAGATGCCGAAGATGCCAACAATCACAGGGCTGACAAGACGCAAGTACACGTGATCCATCGCGTCTACGTCTGCCACTAGACGGTTTAGCAGATCCGCATCACGCAGAGTCGAAACGCGACCAGGGATCAGTGGTGCAAGCTTCTTGAAGAAGAAGATACGTAGATCCGTCAGTAGTTTGAATGTTGCATTGTGGCTAACTACACGCTCGCCCCAACGGCCCGCTGTACGCGCCATGGCAGCGCCACGAACGCCAGCGCCCGGAAGCATGTAGTTGAAGGTTTCACGAGCAATAGTCAAACCCGCTACCGCCGCCGCAGAGATAAACCAACCGGATAAGGTGAGTAGGCCAATAGAAGCGGCGAGCGTTAGAAACGCCAGAAGCATGCCGAGTGACAAACCAAACCAGTGCTTTTTATACAGTTTTAGATAAGGGAGTAAATCACGCATCTAAGTTCCCCTTGTCTGATTCACGTTGAGCTAGGTTGGCAGCCAACATTTCTTTAAATAAACCATCTTGCGATGCCAACGTTGCGTAATCGCCACGTTGAACGATTTGACCCTCTTGCATAACCAGAATTTGGGAGACATTCTGCAGTGGCGCCAATTGGTGAGTGATCATCAAGTTAGTGGTGGCTTCGGTGTATTTACCTATGCCTTCCATAACTAATTTTTCGCTTCGAGCATCCAAACTTGCGGTTGGTTCATCAAGTAGCCAAAAACGGCCGTTTTGCAGCATCGCACGAGCAAGAGCAAGACGTTGTGCCTGACCAACAGACAAACCGCCAGAGCGATCAGAGATTTGGTAATCCAGACCGTGCATTTCAACAAATTCTGCAGCGTGGGAGTCACTCAGTACAGAGTGGACTTGCTGGTCTTGAATATCCTGCTTACCTAGGGTGACGTTGTCACGAATGCTGCCGTGCAAAAGCATTGGGTTTTGACCAATCCAGCTGATGGTTTCGCGCCATGTCGCCAAATCCAACTCGGAAAGTTCACAGCCGTTAATCTTTAAGCTGCCTTTGTATGGCATAAAACCAAGGATAGTATTTACTAAGCTGGTTTTACCTGCACCACTTGGGCCAACCAGTGCGGTGCTTTGGTTCGCTTCTAGCGAGAAGGATAGGGGACCAGCAAGTTGTTTACCTTCAGGGCTGAAGATAACAAGGTCTTGAGCTTCGATATGAATCGCAGCGTTTTGTTCTACAGCCTTATTACCGTCTTTTACTTGGTCTACATCTAGCTCTAGAAATTCAACAATGCTTTCTGCTGCGCCAACTGCTTGTTGTTTGGCATGGTAGAAGGTACCAAGGTCACGCAATGGCTGATAGAACTCAGGCGCAAGGATCAGAATAAATAGACCAGCAAACAGCGTTACACCTGTGCCGTAGTAACCGAAGTTGAGCTCCCCGATATAGCTAAAGCCAAAGTAAACTGCCGTAATCGCAATTGAGATAGAGGTGAAGAACTCAAGAACCGCTGAAGATAGGAATGCAATCTTCAATACATCCATTGTGCGAGTACGGAAAACTTCAGATGCACCTTTTAATGTCTCGGTTTCTGATTGAGTACGGTCGAACAAACGGATGGTTGTCATTGCTTGCAAACGGTCATAGAAGTGACCAGATAAACGTTGCAGCGCTTTGAAGTTCTTACGGTTTGCGTCAGCGGCTTTCATACCCACCAATGCCATAAACATTGGAACCAATGGTGCAGTAATCAGGAAAATTAAACCGGCTGCCCAGTTAATTGGGAAAACCACCACTAGGATGATGAAAGGCACCAAAACAGACAACGACATTTGTGGAAGGTAGCGCGAGAAGAAGTCTTGCATGTCTTCTACTTGCTCTAGGATCAACGTTGCCCAGCTACCTGCTGGCTTGCCTTTGATATAAGCAGGACCAAGTTGGTGAACTTTATCGAGAATCAGTTGGCGGATGTAAACGCGGATCTGTTCGCCGCAACGATATCCAGCGATTTCGCGTCCCCAAGTACAAGCTGCGCGACCGATAACAGTGACACCAAGTCCGACGAAGTACCAAACGAGTTCGGATTTGTCGACTTGTTCAATAATGAGTTGGTGGAGAATGGAGGCGAGCAGGGCTGCTTGAGCCAATAAAAACACGCTTGATAGTACGCCTAGGCCTATCGCAACCATCAGCCAGCGCTTGGCCAACTTACTTTGTTGCTTAAGCCACTTATTCAAGCTGCTTTGCTTTTTCTTATCCATCGTGAAGGCTTAATGATAATTGTTTTAATGAGGCGGTAGTATACAAAAGAAAACCCAGCGGGAATACCGCTGGGCTTTAAGGATATGACACAAATGTGAAAAGTTATTTGTCAGTAAGTGCGTCTAAGAAGCGTTCTGCATCTAAAGCTGCCATACAGCCAGTACCTGCAGAGGTGATTGCTTGACGGTAGTTATGATCCATCACGTCGCCTGCTGCAAACACACCTTCGATGCTGGTTTGCGTTGCGTTACCTTCAAGGCCGGATTGAACGAGGATGTAACCATCTTTCATATCGACTTGGCCTTCGAAGATTTGCGTGTTTGGTTGGTGACCGATTGCGATGAATGCACCCATTACATCGATATCTTCAGTTGCACCGCTGTTCACGTCTTTAATGCGAACACCCGTTACACCCATGTCGTCGCCTAGCACTTCATCTAGTGTACGGTCAGTGTGAAGAACGATATTACCGCTTTCAACTTTATCCATCAGGCGTTTTACAAGGATCTTCTCAGCGCGGAATGAATCGCGGCGGTGGATCAGGTGCACTTCTGATGCAATGTTTGATAGGTAAAGCGCTTCTTCAACAGCAGTGTTACCGCCGCCCACAACCGCCACTTTCTGATTGCGGTAGAAGAAACCATCACAAGTTGCACAAGCTGAAACGCCGCGACCTTTAAATGCTTCTTCAGATTCAAGACCTAGGTATTTCGCTGATGCACCAGTAGAGATGATCAACGCATCACAAGTGTACTCACCAGAGTCACCTTTCAGACGGAATGGACGTTGAGACAGATCCACTTTGTTGATGTGATCGAACACGATTTCTGTTTCGAATCGTTCTGCGTGTTCTTTCATGCGTTCCATCAAACCTGGGCCAGTAAGACCTTCTGCATCACCAGGCCAGTTTTCTACTTCAGTTGTGGTCGTTAGCTGACCACCTTGCTGCATTCCCGTTACTAGCACAGGGTTTAAGTTAGCACGCGCTGCGTATACTGCTGCGGTGTAACCTGCTGGGCCAGAACCAAGAATTAATAATTTACAGTGTTTTACGTCGCTCATTATGGCTCCATAGAGGGCTGAACATTTCTCCCGATTGTATGGAAATTCTTAGTGCTTTAAAAGCATAAACGAAAGGAGCGGATCGAATTATTGGTTATAGGTTAGAACTTGCTGATGTTTATGGAGAGGCGTTCCAGACTAGAATAAAATTCTGTTTATAGTAGAGAGTTCTAGTTTCAAATACTGCGCAAGCTCCGTCCTGAATGTTTAAACTGCTGTTGATATTAATTGTAGTGCTAAGTGTCGTTTTTTCTTTTTTGTTGAAGCTATCAACGTCAAATTCTGGTAATTGCAGAATATTTGCGTATCCTAAGATGTAAATTAAATGTTAATTCAAACAAGCTAAATGTGCCTCATTAAAGGAGCCAATGATGTTACATTCACGAGAGAACACCCTACATTTAACTCAGCTCAGCATGGCAGCGATTGAGCAACTTTCTCCTTCCTTTGAAGGCCTACCTCGTACGGAACACGCCGACGGCCAATATCGTCTTCGTCGTTACTCCGTGGTTGGGTTTGAAAACGGTCAGGTGGTCGATTTAAACAAGAACAGCTTTGTACAATCTTCTCATATCAACCGTTTCCAAGGTGATGTGATTCGCCAGTTTGAGCCGATTGAAAAAGGGATTCTTTCCAGTGAAGGTTTCCGTGAAATGTGTGAGTTGTTCGTTAACGCAAACCACTTACCGGACGGTCAGGAAATCGAGATCCATCAAATTCGAATTACCGCGATTTACGATGAAACCCAAGTTGCACCGGAAGGGGTACACCAAGATGGTTTTGACCACATCGCGCTAGTAGGCGTAGGGCGTCACAACATCATGGGTGGCGACATCATGCTTTACAGCAGCCACAATCAAGCGCCTTTTTTCCGTAAAGTATTGGAAAATGGCGAAGTGGCAATGCTGGCAGACAGCAAACTGTGGCACAACGCGGTGCCAATTCGCTCAGTGATTAATGACCAAGAAGGTCATATGGATGTATTTGTACTGACAGCGACGGACAAACGAAATGAACTTCAATCTTAATCAGATCCGAGAACAATTTCCCGCACTGGCGCAATACCACAATGACCGCCCAGTGACCTTTTTTGATGGACCAGGTGGCTCACAAGTGCCGCAGTCGGTACTCGATAGCATGGTGAGCTACCTTGGGCGATTCAATTCGAACCTCGGCGGGCATTATTTCTCAAGCCAAGCGACGGTTGATGTAATGCAATCGGCTCGCGAATCGGCACAAGCTCTGCTAAACGCGCCGTCCTCTGGCAATATCGTGTTTGGCGCGAATATGACCTCGCTGACATTCCAGCTAAGTCGCGCTATTAGTCGAGATTGGAAAGAGGGCGATGAGATTATTGTTTCAGCCCTAGACCATTACTCTAACGTGTCGAGTTGGCAACAAGCAGCAGAAGATAAAGGCGTGGTGGTTCACCAAGTCAGAATTAATGAAGAAGATTGCACGCTGGATCTTGCGCATCTTCAGAGCTTGTTGAATGAGAAAACTCGCATAGTTGCGGTGACTTACGCATCGAACACTACAGGTTCGATCGTCGATATACACCAAGTGGTCAAAATGGCACACAGTATCGGCGCTCAAGTTTATGTGGATGCCGTTCATTACGCGCCGCACCATCTAGTCGATGTGCAAGCATTAGGGTGTGATTTCTTGGCATGTTCTGCGTACAAGTTTTTTGGGCCACATATAGGAATCGCGTACGTAGCAGACCAGTGGTTACACAGTGTTAAGCCCTACAAAGTTGAACCTGCAACCAACATTGGACCGGGACGCTTCGAAACCGGAACACAGAGCTTTGAGGGCTTGGCAGGCGTCACTGCTGCGGTTGAATACCTAGCCCAGTTTGGCGATGAAGATGCATCACTACGTCAGCGCTTGGAGCAAAGTTATGTGTTATACAGCCAACATGAGCAGCAATTGAGCGAGCATTTCTTGCAGCGTTTAGGTGCGCTGGACGGCGTGAACTTGTTTGGTATTAACAATGAAAGCAATCAACTGAGAACGCCAACTTTCGCGCTCACTTTTGATAAATACGCTCCAGAGTTCATCGCGAAGACGTTGGGCGAGCACAATATCTGTGTCTGGAATGGACACTTCTATGCGCTAGGACTCGTTCGTCAGTTAGGCCTAGAAGAGTCGGGCGGCGTGGTTCGCATCGGTTGTATGCACTACAACACGACGGCAGAAATCGATATGTTGTTTGATGTGTTAGAAAACATCCTCGACGCCTAAGAATCGACGACACCACCACAAACTAAAAGCTCGAGCACTTGGCTCGAGCTTTTTCGTTTCTTTTGTTCAATTAACCGAGAACTTATTCGCTCACTTCAACTTCATAAGAGGTGAACTTACGCACGTTGATCACGCCAGTATCGAAGATCAGGTATTGGCCTTTAATACCTTGCAATGTACCTGTTACAACTGGGTTTTTATCGAAGTTGTGTGAGGTGATTTTAGTTGGATGCTGCTGAACTGGGTAGCTTAGAGAAGTGATGTTTTCGCTTAACACTTCAATTGCGTCATCGCCATATTGCTGTTTAATCTCAGCGATTTTGTCTTCCACTAATGGCAGTAGTTCTGCAAAGCGATCTTGCAGTTCAATTGGGTCGCCATCGCCTTTCAGCAGCGTTCGCCAGTTTGTCTTATCAGCAATGTGTTTCGCTAGTTCGATTTCAATCAAGCCAGAAATATGACGAGTTTTTACCTTGAAGATAGGCAGACCTTGTGTCGCACCTTGGTCTATCCAACGCGTTGGAATTTGGGTATGACGCGTGATGCCCACTTTCAAACTTGACGTGTTAGATAAGTAAACGAAGTGGTCCACCATGCAGTTCTCTTCACCCCATTGCGGCTCGCGACAGGTGCCTTGTTCGTAGTGACAAGTTTCTGGCTTCATGATGCACATGTCACAACTCGCCAACTTCTTCATACATACAAAGCAGTGGCCTTGAGAGTAGCTCTTCTTGGTTTTCTTACCGCAAGAACAACAGTAGATGTTGCCAGTGTGAGTTAGGGTGAGGGTTTTACCAAGAAATGGGCTCAAATCCACTTCTTCGTCACCCACAGGCAGACGGTAGCTTACTGCACCATCCAGAGAAGCACGCATTTTGTTTAGCGTGCCTGTAGCAATTATTGACATGACATTACTCATTATTGTGTTTTTGCACAGTATATACCGAAGCGGTCTCGATATGCAGAGGTAAGCAAACAAGTCTGTGGTTTTGTGTTCTCTTTGTCCCTTTTTAATCAAGGTGATGTTGATTGACGTGAGATGCTTCGCACAAATGCTCAAGTGAGAAAAATCCTACATACCTGAAGCAAGATCACGCTTCTAAAATGAGTAATATGTATCGAGAGTGAGAATGTGAGTCAAAAATCACTTTTTAACTTGATAAATAACTTTATTTGAAATGTGAAATAACTTTCAGTACATTTACTTAATATAAACAGAACGATAGTCAGTAACTAGGTTAGTCACGATGAAGTGGATACACAGATTAATTTTTGCATTATCGATATGCACCATCAGTTTAGTGGCGTTATACAGTTTGCTTGGTGATACCCGTAAGCTAGAAGTCACGCCGGATCAATTTAATATTCATGTCACAAGCGATGCCATTGCTGGTGGTCTGAGTGAATCTGATATTACTTATCAAAACCACAGTTTGGTTCTTAACTGTGACCTAAAAGAAAGTAAGTACGCGTGGCCTTACTGCGGTATCTCCGTTTACACCGATGTGAAGCAAGCGACTAAAGGTTTGGATCTTTCCAGTTACCATACCGTTCGTCTTAAAATTCGTTATGAAACGGCGGGAGAGGGGCAAAGCCTAAGCAAAAACCTGCGCTTGTACCTGCGTAACTTCAATTCGGCCTATTCAGATCCGAATGATGAATACACCATCAAATACAATGGCATGCAGTTTTCTCCTTCAGACTTTAGCGAAGTTATCGAGATCCCAATAGAAAACCTCCAAGTAATGACGTGGTGGTTGAATGACAACGACGTTGCAATTGAACACTCTGCGCCTGAGTTTGCCAATATTACTCGTATTGATTTGGCTACCGGAGCGGGTGCGGCACTCGGTAAACATAAGATCGTTATCGACAAGATAGAGTTTGAAGGTGCGTATGTTCAGCAATCCACACTCTTGTTCGCGCTGTTGTTCTCTTGGATGGCACTTGGCTTGGCTTTCTCACTGCATGAAATGCGCAAAAACAAAATCGCGTATAACAAAGCACGAAAGCGTCATCGCCATTTAGAAAAAGTGAACAGTACACTGCGCGCTCAAAACTATGAATTTGCAGAACTGGCACATCGTGATGCACTAACTGGAGCAATGAACCGACATGCGGTACAGAACTGGTTGGAGCAACAGGCTCGACAAGTTCGTTGGGGGCACGATTCCTTCTCCATACTTTACATGGACTTGGATAAATTCAAACGTGTAAACGACAAGTATGGTCATCAGATGGGGGACGATATTCTGCGTGAGTTTGTCATGGTGATAGCAAGCTCTATCCAGCCAGATGATCGTTTGGTTCGTTGGGGTGGAGAAGAGTTCGTTGTGTTCTGCCCAAACACCGATATTGAGCAAGCAGTGAAGAAAGCCGAAGTCGTGCGCCAGAACGTTGAAAAACACCTCTGGGTTCATGGTGAATCGCTAACGTGCAGTATCGGTGTCGCCCAAATGCAAAACGAACGAGTCTCTGAGACGATGGCTCGTGCGGATGAAGTGTTGTATTTGGCTAAGCGCAATGGTCGAAACCGAATAGAAGTGAATTACGGCATGCAAAAGAAGTCGGATATCGCTTCTTAACTTAAGCTTCCCAATTGCTGCGCTCTGAGATGGTCGCCGCGCTCACCATTGGCGTAGAAAAGAAAAAAGGTGGCCGACCGACCACCAAAAGGGAAACTGCTGAACATGACTAGGGGGTAGTAGTTAGGTATTCAATTTGATTACCGAGAACAGCAGTTGTAGTGCTAGTTTTGATAAAAGAGCTGCGTTTGGACGCAGCTCTTTTTTATTTGAGCAATGTTTACCAGAACAACCAAGCGAATAGAGTCAGTGCGCCGATACATGCAACGTTCAATACCATACCGATTCGCATCATCTCTTTCTGTTTGATATGACCCGTCGCAAATACAATCGCGTTAGGTGGCGTTGCTACTGGCAGCATGAAGGCACAAGATGCTGCTACAGCAATCAGTGCTGAGAGAATGACTGGCGATAGACCAAGCGCTTCTGCAATGGTGGCAAAGACTGGCACTAATAGCGCCGCACTTGCGGTGTTACTTGCAAACTCGGTTAGGAAAACAACAAACGCAACCACAGATAGAATCGTAAGTAGGACACCTGCTTGCTCAAGGAAGCCTGCTAGACCGTTAGCCAAGAAGACACTTGTGCCTGTTGCTTTTAGTACGTTGCTTAGACAGATACCGCCACCAAACAGGATTAAAACACCCCAGTCAGTTGTCTTTTCAATGTCTTTCCACTCTACTGCGCGAGATGCACCAAGCAATAGAATCGCACCAATTGCAACGAGGGTATCGAACTTCGCAAAACCGCCAAGCATCGCGTTGATTGGTTTGCTGAAAATCCAGAATGTCACTGTTAATAGGAAAATCGCTAAGGTGATCTTCTTGCCGTTTGTCCACTCAACAGGCTGGTGGTCAAGTTCGAACGTGTGGCTTAGATCTGGCTTTGTCATGGTGTAAAGCACCAAGATCGCGATAGGCATCAGAATCAAAGAAATTGGTAAACCCAGCTCCATCCACTCTGTAAAGTTCAAACCGACTTCTGCAGCTGCGATAGCATTCGGTGGACTACCTACTAGCGTTGCGATACCGCCAATCGACGCACTGTAAGCGATACCAAGTAGCACGAACAGGTATGTGCTGTGACTCTTCTTCGCGTCTAGTTTACTCATAACGCCTAGAACTAATGGCAACATCATCGCTGTCGTTGCGGTGTTTGAGATCCACATTGATAGACCTGCGCTCACACCAAACAACATGAAGACTGCGACAGACATTTTACCGCGCGCAATGAGCAGTACTTTGTCTGCGATCGCTTGGTCAAGCTTTTGTTTATGCAGCGCGGCAGCCAATGCGAAACCACCCAAGAACAAGAAAATGATCGAGTTAGAGAAGTTGTTTAGTGCTGCTTGGGTATTGAATACGCCCAAGAATACCGCGAGTAAAGGGATTAACAGGGCAGTGATGCTTACGTGAATGGCTTCCGTTAACCAAAGTACGGCAACGAAAATCAAAATACATAAGCCGGTTACGACTTGAGGCTCAAAGGGTAGGGTGTTGAACAAAATAGCGAACAGCAGGACATTAGACGTCAATATCATGCTGTTGCGTGTGAAGAACCAATTCTTCAGTGTCACAGCGAGTGCGGTCATGGGTTGTGCTCCTTTTGTATTGCCTTAGTGTTGGTTTTTTATGGCAAAGTAACTGACTTGTAGTTATTTATTGATTAAATGTTACTTCGGATGCGAAAGGGTGTTTTGCCTGAATCGACGGCAGAATAAGAAAGTGTGAGGTTGGGAATTGGAAATGGGTAGAAAGCTACCCATTTACTTTTAATGAATTGTTATCGGTGTGTAATGCAGAGCGTGAATGTTGAAAGCAACAACACTTTGGTCGACTTAATGAACCGGAATGTTACGTTCGTTTTCGATGATTTCTTGTTTTTCTTCCACCGCAACGATTGGTTCTTGAGGACCAAGGAAACGCGGTTGCGTATTCATGATGTACAAGTCCAAAAACGCTTTCACACGTGCCATAAGTTCACGCGTTCGCATGTTGATCTTCTGCTTACTCGCCGTTGGTCCAGCTACGGCCAAACACTGCGCATCAATATTGTAAGCGTCAGCGATAAACAGCGCGCGTTCACAATGGAATCGTTGAGTGACAATCAAGAAACGCTCAGAGGCGAATATCTTTTTGGCACGAACGATGGAGTCCAGAGTTCGGAATCCCGCATAGTCCAGATGAATCACTTCTTCTGGCACGCCCGCTTTGAGTAGATCACGTTTCATCGTCCATGGTTCATTGTAAGAACGATGTGCGTTATCCCCACTCAACAAAAACTGTTTCACTTTTCCTTGTTTGTACAGTTCGATAGCGGCGTTGATTCTGTGGGTGTAGTAAGTATTGAGGATCTTCCCAATGTATTTACTGGTGCCGAGAACGACCGCGACTTCATGCTTAGGCACTTGCTCGTAGTCAGTAAAGATTTCTTCTTGTGCTTGGAGCACGACCCAACGGTCAATGGCAATAATCGTGACGAAAAGACCGAGTAAAGAGATCGACAAAACCAAAGCCAGACGCTTCCATGAGAACTTGAGCTTCCACTTTGACTTTATGCGAGAAAACAGCAAAACGTTCGATGTCCTTATTTCAATGTGTATCCCTCATCATATCTGATAGAAATGAAAAGAGAGAAGCCCATTTATGCCAAAATATGGTTAGGATGAGAAAAAAGAGCATAAAAAACAAAAGCCCTCGGAGTGCGAGGGCTAATAATTATACAAAACGTCTTAAAGCTTAGAATGCTGTGCGTTTGTAACGGCGGTAAACCGGTTGCCAGAATGCTTGGTCGATCGCGTCATTTAGTGCTTCATCGGTGATTTCTAGCGCGACACCTTGCTCAATCGCTTTCTTCGCAACAGCGAATGCAATCTTCTTCGATACCAAATGAATTTCTTCTAGTGGTGGAAGCAGAGCACCGTTGCCGTTGATCGCTAATGGTGAGCATGTTGCCAATGCACGGCTTGATTCCATCAACATTTCGTCCGTTACGCGCTTCGCGTTTACCGCAAGTACACCCAAACCAATACCAGGGAAGATGTAGCTGTTGTTACATTGCGCGATAGGGTAAGTGTTGCCTTCATGAATCACTGGCTCAAATGGGCTACCTGTCGCAACTAACGCTTCACCGTTTGTCCAACGAATGATGTCATTTGGTGTTGCTTCTACGCGGCTTGTTGGGTTCGAAAGCGGGAATACAATCGGACGCGCGCAGTGCTTGTGCATCTCTTTGATCACTTCTTCACTGAAGAGACCAGGGGCACCAGATACACCAATTAGCACGGTTGGTTTCGCATTGTGCATCACATCAAGAAGTGAGAAGCCATTTCCTTCATTTTCCCACTTCTTCGTATTGTCGAACTTCTGAACCAAGCGCTGTTGGAAATCAAGAAGGTTAGGCATGCCTTCTTGCAACAGACCCCAACGGTCAACCATGTAAACTTGCGAACGTGCTTTCTTATCAGAGATTCCTTCCGATACCATTTGCGCGATGATCGCTTCAGCAATACCACAACCAGCAGAACCAGCACCCAAGAAAGTAATGCGCTGATCAGACAGTTTAGTGCCCGCCGCTTTACATGCTGCCAGTAGAGAACCTACTGTAACTGCCGCCGTACCTTGAATGTCATCGTTGAAACAACAGATGCGATCTTTGTAGCGCTCTAGAAGTGGCATTGCGTTTTTCTGTGCAAAGTCTTCGAACTGGATCAGGGCATCTGGCCAACGGCGTTGTACTGCTTGGATAAACTCCTCAACAAAAGCATCGTAATCAGGACCAGTGATACGAGGGTGACGCCAACCCATGTACATTGGGTCTGCAAGACGTTGCGGGTTGTTGGTACCCACATCAAGTACGATTGGTAGTGTGTAAGCTGGGCTGATACCGCCACACGCTGTGTACAGAGAAAGTTTACCGATTGGAATACCCATGCCGCCGATACCTTGGTCACCCAAGCCCAAGATACGTTCGCCATCAGTGACCACGATAACTTTAACGTTGTGGTTTGCTGCGTTGTTTAGCAGGTCATCGATACGGTCACGGTTTGGGTAAGAGATGAACAGACCACGGCCACGACGGTAGATGTTTGAGAAGTTCTCACACGCTGCACCAACGGTTGGTGTGTAGATGATCGGCATCATCTCAGAAATGTGGTTTTGAACTAGGCGGTAGAATAGCGTTTCGTTCGTGTCTTGGATGTTGCGCAGGTAAATGTGCTTGTCCATGTCACTTTCAAAGCTTTTGTACTGTTGGTACGCACGCTCTACTTGCTCTTGGATGGTTTCAGTTGTCTCTGGTAGAAGACCTTCCAAGTTGAATGAACTACGTTCTTCTCCGGAGAACGCACTGCCCTTGTTCAAAAGAGGGGTCGCTAAAAGAGCCGGACCCGCATATGGGATATAGAGTGGGCGCTTGTCGTTGTTCATTGGGTGCCTTAAATGTAGGGTTGAAGGATGCGTGCAAAATTCTAACGGGTTCACTATTTAGTTGTAAACATTCGTTGATGCACATCAACGTAATGTCGCAAAAAAATCCAATTCCCGACGAAAATATCGTCACTGAAACAATAATACTGTCATTAAATGGCCAGAAACGATTCCTAAAGCAGGAATTTCTCACTCAGGTATAATGCCTCGCAATCCATTATCACGTTCTTATCTTTTATGTCTCAATTACCTATCGATAGCTTACAAGCGGAATTTGACCAACTCGTGAATCACCATCATTTGGTGGTTGAGGCCGAAACCGGCTCAGGTAAATCCACGCGATTGCCACTTTGGGCAGCCAATCACGGTCGAGTATTGGTGATTGAGCCACGCCGAATCGCTTGTACTTCGTTAGCTGAATTTCTTGCCGAGCAATCTGGTCAACCTTTAGGTAAACAGATTGGTTACGCGATAAAGCTTCACGCTCACTATGATGAAAAGACTAAAGTCGTGTTCGTGACGCCCGGTGTTGCGCTGCGTTGGTTCGCGGAAGACAAACTGGCTAGCTTCGATATCGTGATGGTGGACGAATTTCATGAACGCCGCTGGGACATTGATCTCCTTACCGCGATTTTAAAGCAAGAAAAACAGCACCGTTTGATTGTCACATCAGCCACGTTAGAAGGCGAAAAGCTGGCGAACTATTTGGATGCCAAGCGCCTGCAATCAGAAGGTCGTTGTTTTCCTGTCACCGTGACTCATCGTTCAATGGACAGTCGTTACTTGCCGAACAAGAAAGGTTGTGAGAATGATGTTGTGCGCACGGTAAAAGAAGCACTCGAAGACGAAGAGGGCGATATTCTCGTTTTCTTACCGGGTCGAAAAGAGATCACTCAATGCGCGCAAATGCTGCAAAGTATTGATGATGTGATGGTCGTGAAGCTGCATGCTTCTGTGAGTGATGAAGAGCGCCATCGTGCGTTGACGGTACAAAAGCAACGTAAAGTGGTGTTGGCAACCAACGTTGCAGAAACCTCTCTGACCATTCCAAACATCCGCGTAGTCATCGATAGTGGTTTGGAACGCAGAACCGTACAACGAAATGGACGAACAGCTCTGACGTTAAGCAACATTTCCAAAGCCAGCGCGGCGCAGCGAATGGGTCGAGCAGGTCGTGTTGCTGAAGGAGCGTGTATTCGCTTGTTTGGTGAGCATGCACCGTTGGAACTGGTGACGCCGCCTGAATTGCACCGCGAAGAACTCGTAGAACCGATGCTCGCTGCGGCTTGTTGTGGATACAGACTTTCCGAACTTTCCTTCCTCGATTCTGTACCTGAAAAGTCACTTAACTCAGCACTCCAAACCTTGCAGGGGATGGGAGCGATAGACGAGCAAGGTGACATCACCGAGCACGGTAAAAAAGTTTACCCTCTACCAATTGATGCCTTATTTGCAGACTTAGTGACTCGTATCCAAACCAAATCAGAAAGAGAAGCAATGATCGATTTAGCGGCAGCGCTTTCTGTGCCCGCTCAGTTGTACCAATTGCAAGGCGGTGAGTCTGCCGAAGCATTAGCTCAAGAAGAACCATTTGGTTGCGATGCCTCGTTGATGATTCGCTTGGTGCGAGGGGAGCAACTTTCTAGCATTAATTTCGACGCAAGCGTGCTTGAAGAAGCGCAAGGTTTAGCAAAGCAAATGCGAGAAGTGTTTGAATTGCCGGATCTTGAAGTCGCATCGCGATACAAACGCGATGAATTGACCAAAGCCATTGCCACGTTACATCCAGAGCTTGTATTTGTTCGCCGAGAACGACGTCGTGACGCGCTAGGCAATGGTTTGATGGAAATGATGGTTGGGCGTAATAGCCGTTTTCCGGAAAAAGTGAAGCAGCTTTGGTGCTAGATAGCCACAGCGTACCCGGACGAGGTGTAAAGCAGACGCTCAATCTTGCCTCCGTAATGCTGCCTGTTTCCCTCAATCTGCTGCGCGAATTAGAGCTTGGTGAGTGGCAACAAGGCGAAACCAATTATGAGGAAGAAGCCCCACGCGCGACCATGCATTTGATCTATGCAGGACGAACCATTTGTACTGAATATCAAGCGCTTGAAGGTGAAGTTGCCGTCCAATCTATCGTTGAGATGATTGAAGACGAAACGCTATTACCGGGTTTTGCTCCATTGAGAAAACAACAAATTCAGCACTGGAAGATCTATAACGCGCTTGGGTTAAATCCTGAGCCTATTGAAAAAACGGGCCTCGACGGTTTGTCTTTCGCTACTTGGCTGGTCGAGCAACTGGAAACGCTTGGCGTAGAAAGTGTGGAAGATATTGAGCTGTTTGAAGCTGATGACATCCCATTCGAAGGTATTCCAGACTGGGAATATCAAGACTTTGCTGAGCAGTTCCCTTTAAAGTTGATCTTGGCGGAACTGAAACTCGATGTGGAATACTTTGTGTCTCGTAAACTGGTTCATGTCATTTACACCGAAGGCAGCCGAAAAGGCGACCCTAAACGTTGGGAGCTACCCCGCTGGGCAGGTTGGAAAGTGCAGTACAAAAAAGCCAGTCGTGTGCTTGATGTAAAATAAGGAGATTTATAAGCCGGAACGATAATTGCTTTAATCCGTTTCCCTTGCAGTTTATGACCTGATTATTAGGTGATAAGGAATGAATTTGCCGCTCCGGTTGAGCGGCGTGAAGGAAAACGATGAAGTATAAAGCGATTCCACTATTGTTGTGTCCGGTACTAGCGTACGGCAAAAGCATCACACACATCTCAACATACGAAGACAACTACGTTCTGGGTACCTACACCACAGACATCAATCAAGACGCCTACAACGAGCTCGGTTCAGATATGGACTCACTTCAACAGTTTGAAGTGAAGTTTCAAATCTCGGCTTCTATCCCATTCTACCGATTCAGTTCCGGTACAGCTTTGATGGGGTCTTACACGCAAAAGTCTCTCTGGCAACTTGCTAACTCTGACATTTCTTCTCCGTTCAGAGAGACCAATTACAAACCTCAAGTGTTTCTTGCACATCAATCAAACATGCTGCTATTCAACCATTTAGAGGTGGGGTACAAGCATGAGTCAAATGGCCAATCAAGTAAGCTTTCTCGTAGTTGGGATCGCCTTTATATCGCAGCAGAGCGTTTTTCTGGTCCTGTTGAATACGGTGCGCACGCTTGGTGGGTGGTCACCACCGAAAATGATGACATGGAAAACTATTATGCCCCGTATGAACTGTGGGCAAAGGTCTACACTGGCGCTGGTGTGTTTAATACCCGAGGCTTCTATAACTTTGCCGATGATAAAGGTGGCGTAGAATTGGGGTACACCTTGTACTTCAATGACATCTTAGGTTTGTATGTTCAGGGCTACCATGGTTATGGTGAAACCTTGATTGATTACGACCATTCACAAACGCGTGTTGGGCTTGGGATCAGGTTGGTTAACTTATAACGCCGATCTGCTTGTATCCCTTGTTGCCCCTTAGTTTTAGTTTGGCGTTTAAAATATTAATCAATTGGATGCTTATATATGGCGAAGCTGTACATCATTTGTTACAAAGCTGGTTTTAATATTTCCTTTTGAGGTTAAATTAGGGCATAAAAGACCATTGTTTTATATCCTATTGCTATATCAAAATAATTGAACGATATTTTGTATATCTCATTTCAGAGTGTCGAGGCATAGGATGGAGCAACAAGGAAAGACATGCATTGAATTCGACTACACAAGCTTCCTAGGGGCAACGGGAAGTAAGAAGTGGACCTTCTTGGAGGCATTCGCCACCATTGCTCCCATTTTTGGCCTGATGTGGAAACAGAACATCGCGGAGTTAAGCCAACCAGAGGATCGCCTTTGGGATGCTGCCTTAAAATCGATGTCTTCTCGTCAGAGCGATGAATCCAATCTAGTGATGTTGGTGAAGCTAGC
Organism: Vibrio sp. B1ASS3; assembly: GCF_905175355.1. Classification (NCBI taxonomy): domain Bacteria; kingdom Pseudomonadati; phylum Pseudomonadota; class Gammaproteobacteria; order Vibrionales; family Vibrionaceae; genus Vibrio; species Vibrio sp. B1ASS3. Next base: position 2,363,255 of record NZ_HG992742.1, on the reverse strand, counting down.
AAAACACGAAGGGATCCATGAATTACGTGTAGTTATGCCTTATTCGTTAGACTCAAAACAGATAGAGTACATTGAATCTCGAAGTAAACTAAAAGTAGAAACTGCAGAGCAAGATGTGCTTAATTTGAAGCTCTAACACCCAAGGAACATTTCCCCCAAACACAAAAGCGACCTGCAACGGTCGCTTTTTTTATGTTTGCTTTATTGATTCTATAAATTGGTTTTCAATTTGTTGGAACTGTGATGAATATAGAGTATTTATACTTAAAGTAACAAAAAATTAACATTAAGAAATGCAATTGTCATAACTAGCTTCTAACGTAATGTTTTTTAGAGTAATTAGCCAAAAGACCCCAATGCCTAAATTGGCTCGTTACTCAGCGCAGGAAACGCGCATCGATAAAAACACAATAACAAAGGAAGTTACTATGTCATTGTCTCGCAGAGATTTTATAAAAGTCGTCTCTTCAGGAGCCGTTGCTACCACGCTGACCGCTTGTGGGAGTGATGATAACAATACCGCCACTGCTGCCTCATTCGAGCATGGCGTCGCCACTGGTGACCCAACTCAAACTCAAGTGATTATCTGGACACGGGTGACTACGCAGGCGAGTTATGTCGATGTCTCTTGGCAGGTGTCTGCAACGGAAGACTTTTCTAGCATCGAGCAAAGTGGCACTTTTACCACGGATACCAGTCGCGATTTTACGGTCAAGGTCGATGTGCAAAACCTTAATCCAAGTTCCCAGTACTACTACCGATTCATGGTGGGAGAGAGTACAAGCATCGTTGGTATGACACAGACCTTACCGGAAGGCAGCGTGAGCAAAGCATCTATGGCAGTCGTGTCTTGCGCAAATTATCCGGCGGGGTATTTCAACGTCTACAAAGAGATTCTTGTTCAGCATCAAAAGGAAGCGTTCGATGTGGTTTTGCATCTCGGTGATTACATTTATGAATACGGCGCTGGTGGTTATGCGAGCGAAGATGCAGCTGCGCTAGGGCGTGAGCCGAGCAAAGGCACAGAGTGTATTAGTTTAGATGATTATCGAAAGCGCTATGCTCAATATCGCCAAGATGAAGATCTGCAAGCTCTACATGCGGCGCTACCAATGATCGCGGTTTGGGATGACCACGAGTTAGCTAATGATGCATGGAAAGAGGGAGCGGAAAACCATCAAGACAATGAAGGCAGCTTTAATGACAGACGCGCCGCGGCAGCAGCAGCTTGGACTGAATGGCTCCCTGTGCGAGAAAACACCTTCTCAAACATGCTGATTTATCGTCAGTTTGCTTTTGGTGATCTAATCAATCTAATGATGCTCGACACTCGATTGGTAGGTCGCGACCAACCTTTGGATTATTTCTCCCTAACTGCACCAACAATGGAAGCAATTGGTAACCTAGTTGCTCAGTCACGTAGTACCGAACGAGAACTGCTTGGTACAGAGCAATTAGCTTGGTTGATGAATGCGTTTAATAGCCAAAATGCAAAGTGGAATGTGCTTGGACAGCAAGTGCTGATGTCACGTATGGAGCTTCCGAGTTCTGTTATGTTGGCGATGTTCCAACTCTTTACCGCAACCGATGAGCAGAAGATGGACGCGCTATTGGCAGTGAACAATGCAATCGCCGGTTATCTTGCCGATCCAAATTCAGACACGATTAAGCTGCCGTATAACCTCGATGCTTGGGATGGTTACTATGTCGAACGTGAGCGCGTTTATGAAATTGCTAAAGCAAGCTCAGGCAACTTTGTATGTTTGGCGGGTGATACACATAATGCATGGACTAGTGAGTTGAAGGATGTGTCGAACAATCCTATTGGCGTTGAGTTCGCGACCAGTTCGGTCAGTTCGCCGGGCTTGGAAGAATATTTAGCGTTGGAGCCAGTTGCGATTGCTCAGATGGAATACTCATTACCGAACTTGGTGTCTGAACTGCAATGGACAGACATTAAGCAACGCGGTTTCATGCGTGTGACTTTTACGCCAGAGAAAGCACAATCAACGTGGTACATGCTTTCCAGCATTAAAGACAAAAACTATCAAGTGACAACCAAGTCGGCATCCACAACGGATGGTCTGACGCTCGATATCGAGTAGGGCTGCTAACGAATACGTTCTAAACGACTGCGCTTGAAATAAGAAAGTCCGCACTTGGCGGACTTTCTTATTGGTTAATCTAGTAATTCAACACAGAGGCTGGCTTTAGTCGATTAGACCGTATTCTTTGCTCAAGATTTCGATGATCTCTGCTTTCGGATTATCGCTCAACTTGATTGGTTGCCCTGTAATTTTTTCTGCGATGCCGATATACGTGCGAGAGATATCCATCAAAGACTCCACTGGTAGGTCGTTATCACGAGCAAGTGCTTCACGCTCTGGCATGCGTTCTTTGTTAAGCAGAATATCAGGATCAGGGAAGTGGTTTAGTAAGAACTGACGGAAACCTTCTTTCGAGTTCTCAACGATGTTACCCGCTTGGTATTCTTTCGTATCCCAAATACGTGAAGAATCAGGCGTACCGACTTCGTCCATGTAAATTAGCTTTTCGTTACCGGCAGCGTCGTGCACGTAACCAAATTCAAACTTAGTATCTACGAACGTTTGGTCAACGGCTTCAAGCGCATCGCTGATCACGTTAAAGCCTTCTTTCAATAGCTTTTCGTACTGTGCAATGTCTTCTGCACTAGAGAAGTTGAAAGCTTCATAGTTATCCACAATGTTTTGGCGAGTGATGTTCACGTCATCCGCTTCAGGAACGCCTGGAATGCCTTTCAAGATACCTTTGGTTGAAGGTGTCATTAGTAATTCAGGTAGCGCTTTATCTTTCTCAAGACCTTCTGGAAGCTGAATGCCACAGAATTCACGCTCGCCATTTGCGTAAGCGCGCCACATAGAACCTGTGATGTACTTACGGCAGATTGCTTCAATCTTAACTGGCTTCGCTTTTTGTACGATCCAAACAAATGGGTGAGGGATGTCCAAGATATGACTATCAGCAAGGCCGTTGTCTTTGAACAATTTGAACCAGTGGTTAGAGATCGCGTTGAGTGCAGCGCCTTTACCCGGAACGCCTTTGAGTCCACCTTCGCCGTGCCAGATACAATCGAATGCAGAGATACGGTCACTGATCACCATGATGGCTAGCGGGGCATCAGGAGCGACATCGTATCCTTTTTCTTTGATCAGTCGTGCGCTGTCTTCTTCAGTTAACCAGTAAACAGAGCGAACTTTTCCGCTGTGAACAGGCTTGTGGGTGCGAATTGGCAGGTCGTCATTGACGGCAAGTACTTGATTAGCAAGGCTCATTGCGACATTCCTATCATCTTAATCAAACGTCATAAAGAGAAGATATCCAGCGAAAAGAGCACGCTGAATAAATCGAATGATGGCATCATACCAGAACTATTTTAACTCGCCAGAGAAAAAGCAAACGTTTGCCTTAATTTGTTAAAGCACAAAAAAAGCCCCCTTAAAAGGCTGTCTCTTGATCACAAGTCTAGTGATCAAGAGACATTGCGAGCTCGTAGCCTTCAAGGATGGTTTGCAGTTTAAACCATCCTTCCCATAGTGCCTTTATTGAAGCTCTGCCCGTCCTCTTGGTATCTTTCCAACCGCCTAATTTAGCAAGATTTCTGTACGCCCAGCTCATATCGGGTACTTCTTTAGGTAATGTCTTGCTTTCTAGTTTCAACCACAGCAGCTTCCAAGCTTTTGTGCCCAAGGCCTTTTCACAACTTTCTGTTGATAGCTCATCAACTTCTTTAATGAAACGTAACGCCAATAAACGAGTCGCAACAAAGGCATAGATGACACTTAACCTCTCTAAGTTACCTTTACTTTGGAGTCTTAGTGACTCCACATCCGTACCTTCACTTTTCCAGACTTTATGGAAGTCTTCAATCAGCCATCGACGCTCGTAATAACCGATAATTCTCATGGCGTCTTCAGCGTTGTTTATTGGCTCCGACGTCAAGAGGTGCCATGCTAACTTGTCTTTTGATGCCCCTTGCTCAAGGCAACCAACATAATAAACAGGTATGCCTGCGTGCTCTTTTTTGTTTGCCGGAGCCTTTAATGTCACCTGACCATATTTAACGTCAAGCTTTACATCTCTCGCTTTTCTCCCTCCTTTTTGGGGGATGGTAAGCTCCTTTGTCTCGACACTTGGTAACGCTTGCGCATAGTCGTAAAGCTTTTGAGCGTGTTCTTCTAGACAACGACTTTGCATTGAGCGAACGACAAAGCGCTGCTGATGTTGACGTTTATAAGTTAAGTATTCGAATAGGTCTGCTTCTCGGTCACAGACCGAGATAACATCTAACATCTTATCCCCTAGGCGCTCAACGACACGGCGAGAAGCTTGCTCCCATTTGTAACTCTCTTTCTCCTCGTAAGGACGAGTCGCGTGTTGGTGCTTTTGCCCACGCTTAGTAATATCTCGGCTCCATCGTTGTTGCTCTATAAGACCAACAATGGTCTGACTTTGTGGTGCAAAAAGTAACGTCGAATGTACATGGAGAGCTCGGGTTCTATTGCCTTGATTCGTGTGCCCGAGCTCTTCTTTTATACTTCGATGAGGAAAACTGAGCGTTGTTGTATCTTCAAGCGCAAGTAATTCTTCATGCTCTTTAGCTCGGGATACGGTTGATTGAAAGCCAGCTTCAGCGATGTCTTTTGCATCGATGTTTTCATTACGGATAAAGCGATATGCGCCTTCCATATCGGCGGGAGAAAAAGGAAGTTTAGCCACGGAGACTCCTGGTTGATTAGCAATGGAAGTCGCTAAACTGATGAGGCGTTGTGTTCTTCGAGGATCTTTAAGTTGTGCTTGTCCAAATTGTTCTTGCGCCCAAAGTTTAGCGTCTGAGTGTGTCATCTTAGTGTTTCAGTAAGGATTCTTAAGTGATCAGATCGCACACACTTGAAAGAGTTCAAAAAAAGAAATCCCTAAGCTACAAGCTTAGGGATTTGTGTATAAGAGACAGCCTTAAAAGGAGGCGAGATGCAGGATGGATAACGTCGATCTTGTTAGTGGTACTTGTTCACTCTGCCTTCGACGAAAAAGACTTCACACTGATAACGTTGAGCAATATCGCGAAGCATTGATTGATTCATTAGGGCAATCTTGTTCGATGCGACGACAGCGCTAGCGTTACCAGACTGAATAGCTTTAATCACGATTTCCACTTCAGAAAGCTGTTGAGACGGCTTCATCTGAATGATGTTTTGACAGCGAATGTTGGAAGCAGCAAGTTGCTCAAAATGAGGACGAGGGCACTCAGCGGTAAACAGAATCCATTGCTGTTGTTGAGACAATACTGCCAACTTAGAAAGAAGTTGGTCAGACACATCCATAGGTTGTGTTGCTTGTGCCAATACGTTGTAGCGAGAGTATGTATGAGATTGAGTTTGTAACTGCATTTTACTGTCCCTTTATACATGCTGTATGTGTATACAGTAGTTTGTTTTTGATGCCTGATCAACCGATTTTTATGAATGGAGTTGAAAAACTTTTCCGTACTTATGACTTGGTTTTTGTCTAAGTTATTGAAATTAAGATATAAAGTTTGGATTTTGATATGTTTGATAAACATGGTGAAATGTGAGGTCACTTGCATTTCGGAGCTGTATATACAGGTGGTTACTACTGTATATACAGTAATTTTGCCTTAGCTATACAGTGGTTTTAACCGGTTTATACAGTACTTTTTCGTGAAGGCACACAGTGGTGTTAGTGCTTTTGAGGGAGAAGAAAGGAAGAGAAAACAAGGAAGGCAGAGGCGGGACGTTCAAGAAAGCGCTTTGCTTTTACAGACAACGATAAAAAGCAGGCTACGAATACGCAGCCTGAAAATACAAGGATCGATGTTTAATAATGGTTAGAATTCGGTTTTTGCACGTGCGATTTCTGTTTCAAATTGGCCGATGTTGCCAGCCCTTACAAGCTGAACCATAGTTTGAAACATGGCGCGAATTTGTTCGATGTTACCTGAATTGGCGCGAGAGCATAAACTGCCAAGGTCGGAGTTTGCTAATCGCAATAATCGACTTTTGTTAGGGCCAGAGACTTTTCTTTTAATTGTATTTTTCAAAACCATCAACTCGCCAGTTGCAACGGCTTCAGGAGGCTGGCTAGCAATAATTGCTTCCGCTTCATCTGTGTACATATGGTCACCTATTTTTTGTTTGAGCGACAAAACTATACTCCAGATATATCGTGGGTTTGAGCCGCTGACAGGGAAAACCATCGACATCACTATGAAATAAGTGACACTGTTTTTCATAGGTCAATTAATAGCCGATTTGAGAGTGTGAGAACCACCAGAGGACTAGAGAATGTGATTGCGGAGTGTTTTGGTTGTGAGGGCTTCACGTTCTAATGAAGGATCAAAAAAGCGCCTTGTGATAAGGCGCCCTTGAAAATCAGTTCCGTTGATTTGTTCTATTTAGCTTGCTCGTTGTTCCAAACGCTCGCGCATTTGCAATTCGCCTTGGTTGAATAGGCGGACATCGATTTTCGCGATGTCGTAGCAAGAGCTGCATGAACGATGGTATTTACCATCTACGTAATCATGACGAGTTACAAAGCTAGGTTTTTTACACCAGTCACAGGTGCCTTCTTCAGTGAACATTGATTTTCTCCCCACCTACATAAATTTAAGTCGCTAGGTGTTATTTTTCGCCCAGCATTATGGCATATAAAAGATGGTCAAGTTAAATGTCTGTTAATTTGTTTGAGAGGGAGATCGATTGCGAGCCTTTATTTTCTAGGATGAAAAGCTCGCAAGATAAAGGTGTGTTGCTGGGTTTTACTCTTTTGTAACATTTTGTGAAATGGTTTTAAACGCCTGATTTAAACGCTTCATTTCTTCTTCACTTCCCCTAGAATCAGGATGGTAGAGTTTAGATAATTGTCTGTAGCGCAACTTCACTGCTTTACTGTCTGGAATAGTTTGCGGGGTATAGCCAAACATTGCACAAGCGACGAGAAGTTTTTGGTTCTCAGATTGACCTTTTATCTTCTTAAACTCTTTAAATACTTTTTCGAGTTGGCGCTTAAGTTGTTTATTGGCGAACTGAAGTTCTTTCACTTGTGTCTCTAATTGCAGAGAGCGTGACACTTCATTCGCTGCAGTGGCTTTGGCCTTTTGTGTGTGCCTGCGGTAACCGAATGCTCCGCCACCAAGAAGTAGAGCAAAGCCTAGAGCGCCAGAGGCATACCAAACGCTGGAGTTTTCAGCTTTCTTCGCTTGTTGAATTTCAATGGTCTCTTTTTGTTCTTCGTCAGTGGCTTGCTTATCCAGCTCTACAATCTCAGAAACTTGTTTGGCCCTGAGTTGATTGAAGCGATCTTCCAAAAACTGGTTATAGGCTTCTTCTGCCAGAGGGTTTTTAAGTGCAGACAGTTGATACCAAGCTTCGACAAGATCAGAGTTCGATACTTCCGCTTGATGGTGTTGGACAAAATCGGCCAACAAAAAGCCACGGTCGGTTGGATCGTTTAGCGCAACAGAAGTGAACCAATAAATCGCTTGGGTAAAATCCGTGTTGCCAGTTAAACCACGAGCATAATCTTCTGCTAATTGTTTTTGAGCGGGTAAGTAACCTTGATGTGCCGCTTGTTCTAGCCAATAACGTGCGTCAGTCGGTGATTCTGGATTGGGTTTCAACGCCAGTTGCTGCGCAAGGTCGAATTGAGCTTCAGGTTGTGTCGGGTTCTGAGAAGCAAATGCAGTGCTCGTAAGGCAGACACTTAAAGCAAAGGTAAGGGCAGTGGTTCTGAAAGACATTGGGTATGTCAGGTCTAGCGAACGACGCTAGACCTGCTCCGGTAATAATTGTTATTACCGATATGGTGCAACCAAATTACTTCAGTGGCAAGATCTGGATTTCAACACGACGGTTGCAAGCACGACCTTCAGAAGTTTGGTTTGAGCAAATTGGGTTACGCTCACCGTAGCCACGTGCGATAGCGCGACCTGGTGCAACGTTTTGTGATACTAGGTACTGACGTACCGATTCAGCACGACGCTCTGATAGCGTTTGGTTGTAAGAATCGCTACCTGTGCTGTCTGTGTAACCATCGATCACAAGGCTTGTGTCTGGGTATTCAACTAGGATACGAGCCACACCACGAAGTGTGTTGTGGATGCTTGCGTCTAGTTGGTAAGAGCTTGAAGAGAAGCCAATGCCGTTTTCCATGCGAAGAAGCAGTTGGTTTTCGCCAACACGTTCAACTTGTACGCCAGAGTTTAATAGAGCACGACGCAGTTCCGCTTCTTGTTGGTCGAAGTAGTAACCAACACCAGCGCCTGTAGCACCACCAGCTGCTGCACCAATCAATGCGTGTTTACGACGTTCTTTAGCGTCGTCACCAGTCGCAAGACCAATTGCTGCACCCGCAATCGCACCGATAAGCGCACCTTGCGTAGTTGAGTTAGTTTCGTATTCACCTGTAGTTGCGTTTTGGCGTTGTGTTGCTTGACAGCCAGTAAGAGCCAGCACTAGCGCAAGTGCAATAGACATCTTTTTCAAGGGAAAATCTCCGTATAAGCCGAGGCGCAAGTGCGCCTCATAATGGGATGTGAATTATGGAATAGAAGGTATTGATATTTGTTATGCGAACGTCAGATTGATAGAAGCTTTGTAAGCTTTGTAAGCTTTGTAAGCTTTTTCTTATAGTTGGCGATGTTGTAATCAGTTCCAGAGTTATTTAGAAGGGTTATCCAACATTTTTCTCGCCTGCTCTCCGCCAACACCTCGGTTAACGGAAACTTTGCGGCCTTTTTTCAAGCCGACTTCGTAATCTGCAGTGATGTTCTTCATCGCTTCCTTGAGTTGTTTCTTGAACGTCTCACGGTCGATGTTTTTAAATTCTTTATCAATGTAGTTATTGATTTTGTTTGCGGATTCTTCGTCTGGTGAGATCACAGGTAGCTTTTCGAGCGCGCCCTCTACCCAACCAGAAACAAACGAGTTAACACGACGTGTTACTTCCATTGAAGAAGTGCCTGAACCCGCGAAACTATTGCGGAACTGTCCGGTGCTCTCGTTCATCTCACGATAGATAATATCAAAGGCAAAAGCCGCAAAAATCGCGCGGTCTGCTTCACCGATAAACTCTACTCGTTTAAGCCCTTTATGGTTCAGAAGAACCGCCTCAACACCGAACTTAGTGTTGATGCCGCGAATCACGCGCAATATCGTCGAGCTAATGCTGGCTGGCAAGAGATGTGAAGACTGAGTCTTACCCATCTTGATAAACTCAATATCGTCCTTATCCAAGCCATATTTCAGCATGAGACGATGCGCCATCTTGATAGCGTTCGCCGCTTCATTTACGTTGGCGGAGTTGCCCAGTTCTAAACACTTGGCGATTTTTTTCAGAGCTTTTTGTTTATCCATCGACGACCAGTACCGGGAACTGAAAATTTAGGAAGTCGGATATACTACCTTTTTTGATGGAAAAACGGAATAACGATGGAGAGGGAAAACTGTGCTGCAAAAAGAAAGCCCCTTATGGAAAGAGGCTTTGAGAAAGGTCGTTGTTTGACAATATTACAGACCAAGTTGGTCTAGCAGATCATCCGCATCACTTTTTGAGCTTGCTGATTCTGCCGCTTTTTTGTCAGCCATACTTTTGCGAGTGGCTTCTAAAATATCGTCCGGGCTTTCATCTTCAGCCACTTCAAACTCTTCAAGTTGGATAAACTCGGTCTTATCCATCGCAAGTTCTAGGTAGAAGATATTATTGTTCTCTGTAGAGAAGGTGACTCGGCGCGCTTGAGGACGGTCTAGGTTGGTATCAACTTGCAGGATCACCTGTTTGTTGAGCGAAAGCATTTTTGGTTGGTTTTGCGTGATATTGGTCTGCAGCTCTTTACGAATCTTATTGGTGAAGTCGCCGACCAATTGGTTCATCAGCTCACCAAGCACATCGCCCACTTCATCTGAAGTGTGTGAGATCGCTAACTCTTCCTCTGGCATGCCCATATTACGCATGTAGTTGGTGTAAATCTCTAAGGCCGCTTTTGCTGTAAAGTTAATCACAACAAGGCCAGTGAAGCCTCCATCAAACAATACAAAACAACCAAAATCCGGCTTGAGGCTGGTTTTGTTGATCTTTTGCACCATGGTAGAGTAGTTAACTTGAGAAGAGGTTGCTGAAGTAAGTACGCCAGAAACCGACTGGCAAAGTTTTAGAAGGATATCTTCAGTGGTTACAACTTTATTTTTTTTCATCCTGAAAGCTCATATTGAAAGGCTATTTCTTTTTCAATGTAAGGCATCAAGCGTTATAAAATAAAGCATAAGTTTAATTCTTGTATTGAGATTCTGATTTGAACGCCTTTTTAAATGTTGTAAAGTGACGTAATTCAAAGAAAACAACCTCATTCATACCGCTAACTCGCCAATGGTTTTGGTCGTTGAAGGTGAGAATGATTAAAAATTAGATAACCCGCAGCTGATTGGATCAGCGCAGTAGGGGCAGGAAGCAAATGTTACCAAGATTACACTCGCAAACGGATGTCGATCCTCTTGTTCTTAGTTTTCTCAAAGAGCTTGAGCACTCCGGGTTCACTGGCGATATCGAAAGCCAATACTCTAGCCGTCTCGCAGTAGCCACTGATAACAGTGTCTACCAGCAACTTCCTCAGGCTGTTGTTCATCCCAAAACCACCCAAGACGTTTCCCTCATCGGTAAACTCAGCAACAAAGAAAAATACGAGCGTATTACCTTCTCTCCTCGTGGTGGCGGTACGGGTACGAACGGTCAATCTTTAACGAAGGGCATAGTGGTTGATTTGTCTCGTCACATGAACCAAGTTCTAGAAGTGAATGAAGAAGAAGGCTGGGTTCGTGTTCAAACGGGTGTGGTTAAAGACCAACTGAATGATGCTGTTCGTCCGTATGGTTATTTCTTTTCGCCAGACTTATCGACCAGCAATCGAGCAACGATTGGTGGGATGATCAACACCGATGCGTCCGGCCAAGGCTCGCTCAAGTACGGTAAAACCTCTGACCACGTTCTTTCTCTTCAGGCGGTTTTTGCTGATGGTTCGATTTTAGAATCCGACCTTTCTCATGGCTTGCCAAATGAAGGGGAGTTTGCCGATACGGCAATGCGTGTGACGGAATCGGTATGCCGTGACAAGCGCCAACAAATTAACGATAAGTTTCCACCGTTAAACCGCTTTTTAACTGGCTATGACCTTAAAAACGCATTTGATGAAGAGGCAGACAGCTTCGATATCACTCGTGTTTTGTGCGGCGCTGAGGGCTCATTGGCCTTTATCACCGAAGCGAAGCTCAACCTAACCCGCATTCCTAAAGCGCGTACTCTGGTTAACGTTAAGTACAACAGTTTTGATTCGGCTCTGCGCAACGCGCCATTTATGGTGGAAGCGAAAGCGTTGTCCGTTGAGACTGTGGATTCAAAAGTTCTGAACTTGGCGAAGCAAGACATTGTTTGGCACACCGTCAGTGACTTGATTACCGACGTACCTGATAAAGATATGCTTGGCATTAATATGGTTGAGTACGCTGGTCAGGATGAAGAGGAGGTGGCTTCTCAAGTCGCGTTCCTAACCGCCAAGCTCGATACGATGCTAGAAACGGAAGAAGCGGGCATCATTGGCTATCAAGTCTGCAGTGATGTGGCGAGTATCGGCCGTATCTACAACATGCGCAAAAAAGCCGTGGGGTTATTAGGCGCAGCAAAAGGGCGCGCTAAACCTGTGGCGTTTGCCGAGGACACTTGTGTTCCGCCAGAAAACTTAGCGGACTTTATCGTTGAATTTCGTGAGTTGCTAGACGCAAAATCACTTAACTACGGTATGTTTGGCCACGTAGATGCTGGTGTTCTCCACGTTCGACCTGCATTGGATCTGTGCGATCCTCATCAAGAAGCCTTGATGCATGAAATCTCGGATGAAGTGGTTAAATTGGTGGCAAAATACGGCGGCTTAATGTGGGGTGAACACGGTAAAGGTTTCCGCTCTGAATACGGCCCTGAGTTTTTTGGTGAAGAACTCTTTACTGAATTGCGCCGAGTAAAAGCCGCTTTCGACCCACACAACAAAATGAACCCAGGCAAGATCTGTACGCCGCTGAATAGCGATGCAGAGCTTGTGAAAGTGACCGACACCAAACGCGGCTACTTCGATCGTCAGATTGACGTACAGGTACGTGATAGCTTCAAGCAAGCGATGGAGTGTAACGGTAACGGCCTGTGTTTTAACTACGACACCAGCTCACCTATGTGTCCTTCAATGAAAGTCACTGCAGACCGCCGTCATTCGCCGAAAGGGCGTGCAGGTTTAGTTCGTGAGTGGCTGCGCCAATTGACTGAGCAGGGCATTGATATTCTCGACTTAGAGAAGCAGACGCTGGAAAACAAAACGTCCATTAAAACCATGATCGACCGTGTGCGTCATTCGATTAACCGTCGTCATGAGTATGACTTCTCCCACGAAGTGTATGAAGCGATGAATGGTTGTTTGGCGTGTAAAGCTTGTGCGAGTCAGTGTCCGATTAAAGTGGATGTACCTAGTTTCCGCTCTCGCTTCCTCAATATTTATCACTCTCGTTACCAACGTCCGGCAAAAGATTACTTGGTGTCGAACATTGAATCCATGCTGCCATTAATGGCCAAAGCGCCAAGTGTCGTGAATGGTGTGCTCAAGCAATCTTGGGTACAAAGTCTAACGGCTTCGACGGTGGGTTATGTTGATGCTCCGTTATTGTCTGTACCAACCTTGAAAGAGCGAGTCGAGACGTTAACCACGGCTTATGACCTCCAAGCACTAAGTGGCTTATCAAGTGAAGACAAACAAAAGTATGTGCTGATTGTTCAAGACCCTTTCACTAGCTACTACGATGCAGAGGTGGTGGAAGACTTCATCAAACTGGTTAGGAAGTTGGGTATGAATCCCGTTCTTCTGCCATTTAAGCCAAACGGCAAAGCGCAACACATCAAAGGTTTCTTACGTCAGTTTAAGAACACCGCGCAAGATACCGCGAAGTTCTTGGAGATGGTCGCGGACTTAGATATCCCATTGGTGGGAGTCGATCCTGCGTTGGTACTGTGTTACCGCGACGAGTATGCTGAAGTATTGGGTAGCAAGCGTGGTAAGTTTGATGTACTTACTGCCCATGAGTGGCTTCACCCAAGACTGAGCGAGTTCGATGCTCTTGAATCTAAAGAGCAAGCACCTTGGTACTTGTTTGCTCATTGTACTGAGAAAACCAAATTGCCAAATGCAGAGAAAGAGTGGGGGGCTATCTTCGCTCACTTCGGTGCGGTGTTGAACACTGTGCCTGTAGGCTGTTGTGGTATGGCAGGGACCTTTGGCCATGAAGTCGATAAGCTATCGATGTCGCGTGACATTTATGATCTGAGCTGGAAGCCAAACTTGGACAAACTCGATAACGAGCGTTGCTTGATTACGGGGTACTCCTGCCGAAGCCAAGTCAAACGATTTGAAGGGGTAAAACCTAAGCACCCAGTTCAAGCTTTGCTAACCTTGATATAATGCTTTACGAAAGCCCAGTCTAACTGCAATGTAGTTCACTTAAGCGGAGTTGCTTTGCGATTAACAGGATATCGGGTCTTTGATATTTTTACCGCCCTAGGCCGATTAGGCTTAGGGCGTTTGTCTATAAAGAGGATGGATAAATCTCCCCTGAGACTCTTTAAACGCTTAGGTGTATTGCCTGGCGATATCGCTTTACTCATCACCTTCAGTTGGCTCGCTATAAACTGACAAGCATATTTAAAGCTAATTTCATTCGGCATTCTTCCATGCTCAACCGCGGCCTGACTCGCTTCACGTCTTACTAAGTTATAACCAAGCAACAGCCCCCAGAGTTCTTGATAAACAAGGTCTACTGTTTTGCTGCGTAATACTAAGGTATTGTGTTGCATTGAGCTTTTGATATCACGATAACCCAATTCGATTTCCCAACGCTCGTGGTAGAGTTTGGCTACTGCCTTCGCGTCGTAGTTTGTTCTAGGAAGGGAGGTAAAAACGGTTTTCTGCTTACCTTGTACTTCGTAGGTCACCGCTCTGACTTGCCATTTCTCAGGTAAGCTAGGGTTCTTTTTGCGAGCTTGCGGAGAGACTTTCATTTCTATGAGCATGTCATTACTTTCTTCTTCATCTAGAAGTGTGTATTTCAGCCCCTTCCTTGCTGGTATCAACCAATGCCTATTGATACCGCTATTTTGAAGAGAGAGAAGTAAGTCTGCACCGTAAAACCCTTTATCCAGTAACGTCACAGAGTTATCTGGCAAGGAGTCGATGAAGGGCATAGCAAGCGGGATTTCACCACGCCGATAGGGGCTTATAGCGGCGTCAACGATGACATGAGAGCGGACATTCATGATAGTCACAACTCTTAGCACTGGATGCGGTGTCTGTCTGTTGCTGGAGGTATTACCCGAGCCAAAGTGCTCTCTAAGTTCGGGGGTATCTGCGGTTCGAAAAAGAGCACCGTCTACAGCAAAAACTTGTAATCCTTGCCACGTATCATCACGGTATCGTTCAAGACCCCACGTCCGCCCACATTGTTTAAACAACCACTCTGGTGCAGCTCTACCTAAACGTTGTCTTGCCTGAGTTAAAGCACTTTTTGCTAATAACTCTTCATCGACTAAGCCATCCGCACAGACATTCATTCTTCGTGCAACTTCGGCAATAGGTTCATTACGGAAGAAGGCCATGCCGACAATTAACCACAAGACCATGTCACTTGGTAGCCGACGTCGGCGAATAGTCGCCTTATCAGAAAGACTAGCTGCCTTAACAACCCATTCATCTGGGATATGTTCAGAGAAAGTGGTGAGTTGAGCTACATCAACAGGATTTTCTTCGAGGAAATCGGCAAAACAGTTTTGGATAGACATAAAAAATCGGAAGCCTAGAAACAGGCTTCCGATTATCTCTCAGCAGAAGGATCGGTCAACCGATCCTTATCTGATCTACATTGCAGTCTAACTGGGCTTTTTATCATTTAAGAACCGTTACTGACGATGACAACGTTTTATTCTCATAAGGATATGAAGATTGAAAAAGCTTGAGCTTAAAGTGCCACCTGTCGCTCTATTTTTGTTGATGGTATTGCTGATGTACTGGCTGAAAGACGTCGTGCCGGAAATGAAAATTACCGTACCGTTTGTTGAGTTTGTTACTGCTGGGCTTGTTTTGATAGCAGGTTTTGTCGGCATTGCTGGTGTTTACGAGTTTCGTAAAGCGAAGACGACAGTAAACCCCGTGAAGCCAGAAACCGCCTCGCTGGTGGTCGATACTGGCGTATTCGCTTACACACGCAATCCAATGTATGTAGCGCTTTTGCTTGTCATTATCGCTATTGGTCCATGGTGGCAACATCTCAGTGTTATCTTGTGCGGTGTATTGTTTGTCGCGTACATGAATCGCTACCAAATTAAGCCAGAAGAACGCGCTTTGGAAAGACTATTCGGTGAGGATTACCTAGATTATAAGAACCAGGTCCGTCGCTGGATTTGATGAATAAACAAACCGCAGATAAAAAGAAAGCCCAGCATATTTGCTTGGGCTTTCTATTGAATTTCTTTTTTGGAAAGAGCGGCAGGGTTTGTCTGCTGGAGCGTTGCTTCCGAAGACTAAGCTGCCTTAGCGAACTTTGCTAAGAAGGCATCCTTACGCTCGTTAAAGCGTTGTACCAAATCGTCAACTGCATCTTGGTCGTATGGTTTAAGGCCACTTGCCACCATACGTTTGATGCCTTTACCAACGACTTCACCGTCTTGTTTGAATGCAAAGTTTAACGTTACAACACCACGTTTGCCTTCCACATCAAACGTTGCGCCTGTGAAATCGACTTCTGGGTGAGTCAGGTCTAAACGACAGAACTCAACTTCCATGCTTTCGTAAATCACCAGTGGACGTTGGCAGTTGATCATCATCTGTTTCTCTTCCATTAGAGGAACCATGATGTGAGGGAAGTTCATGCCAGAGAATTGAACGTAGTTAGTCACCACGTGCTCAATAAATGCCGGATCTTGGTTTGTTTCGCCTTCGCGAGACATGTGTAGGTATTCTTTACCTGCTTCATCGACCACGGCGCTTTCTTTTTCACACTTATTTTCGATGTGAAGTGCAACGCCATCATTCACCATTCCAGAGAAATCGAAACGCATCTTTTGGCTCACGCCTTCTTTGCTCAGCAAGACTGCAAAAAGCAGATCGCCTGGAACACAAAAGCGTTTGTTGTCTTCATCGTGAATAGGGTTGTAATCACCAGCTACGCGTTTTGCGAAGTGACTTGCTTGCTCACGAGTGAACTGAAATTGGTGATTAGTGTTTGAAAAATAAGGTGTTAGAAACATAATTTTTACGTAGTAACCAAAACTGTCAGGGATTATATGCGAATATCTGCGTAGCAATGGTCCATCCAGTGAAAACTTCACTGTATCTTAACAATGAAACGATAACGCAGCGGAATAAAGCACCAAAAAGAGCGCTTTTGTTATGCACTATTCAGTATGGCCATAAATCCGCGATTTACCATATTATTGAGGGACTTGATGCGTATAAATACAATAAAGGCTCCAAGAAGGCTGTCTCTTGATCACAAGTCTAGTGATCAAGAGACATTGCGAGCTCGTAGCCTTCAAGGATGGTTTGCAGTTTAAACCATCCTTCCCATAGTGCCTTTATTGAAGCTCTGCCCGTCCTCTTGGTATCTTTCCAACCGCCTAATTTAGCAAGATTTCTGTACGCCCAGCTCATATCGGGTACTTCTTTAGGTAATGTCTTGCTTTCTAGTTTCAACCACAGCAGCTTCCAAGCTTTTGTGCCCAAGGCCTTTTCACAACTTTCTGTTGATAGCTCATCAACTTCTTTAATGAAACGTAACGCCAATAAACGAGTCGCAACAAAGGCATAGATGACACTTAACCTCTCTAAGTTACCTTTACTTTGGAGTCTTAGTGACTCCACATCCGTACCTTCACTTTTCCAGACTTTATGGAAGTCTTCAATCAGCCATCGACGCTCGTAATAACCGATAATTCTCATGGCGTCTTCAACGTTGTTTATTGGCTCCGACGTCAAGAGGTGCCATGCTAACTTGTCTTTTGATGCCCCTTGCTCAAGGCAACCAACATAATAAACAGGTATGCCTGCGTGCTCTTTTTTGTTTGCCGGAGCCTTTAATGTCACCTGACCATATTTAACGTCAAGCTTTACATCTCTCGCTTTTCTCCCTCCTTTTTGGGGGATGGTAAGCTCCTTTGTCTCGACACTTGGTAACGCTTGCGCATAGTCGTAAAGCTTTTGAGCGTGTTCTTCTAGACAACGACTTTGCATTGAGCGAACGACAAAGCGCTGCTGATGTTGACGTTTATAAGTTAAGTATTCGAATAGGTCTGCTTCTCGGTCACAGACCGAGATAACATCTAACATCTTATCCCCTAGGCGCTCAACGACACGGCGAGAAGCTTGCTCCCATTTGTAACTCTCTTTCTCCTCGTAAGGACGAGTCGCGTGTTGGTGCTTTTGCCCACGCTTAGTAATATCTCGGCTCCATCGTTGTTGCTCTATAAGACCAACAATGGTCTGACTTTGTGGTGCAAAAAGTAACGTCGAATGTACATGGAGAGCTCGGGTTCTATTGCCTTGATTCGTGTGCCCGAGCTCTTCTTTTATACTTCGATGAGGAAAACTGAGCGTTGTTGTATCTTCAAGCGCAAGTAATTCTTCATGCTCTTTAGCTCGGGATACGGTTGATTGAAAGCCAGCTTCAGCGATGTCTTTTGCATCGATGTTTTCATTACGGATAAAGCGATATGCGCCTTCCATATCGGCGGGAGAAAAAGGAAGTTTAGCCACGGAGACTCCTGGTTGATTAGCAATGGAAGTCGCTAAACTGATGAGGCGTTGTGTTCTTCGAGGATCTTTAAGTTGTGCTTGTCCAAATTGTTCTTGCGCCCAAAGTTTAGCGTCTGAGTGTGTCATCTTAGTGTTTCAGTAAGGATTCTTAAGTGATCAGATCGCACACACTTGAAAGAGTTCAAAAAAAAAATCCCTAAGCTACAAGCTTAGGGATTTGTGTATAAGAGACAGCCAAGAAGGAGCCTTTAGGGTCATTAGCGCGATAGATTAATGCACGCTTGGTAGTAAGCTTTCTGGCATCAATGCGTTATGCAAAGCAAGCTTGAGTAGGGCATTGGCTTGCTCGATATCTGGCGCGAAGTAGCGGTCTTTATCGTAGAACGAGACTTTCTCGCGCAGCATTTGCTTGGCAATTTCGATACGCTCAGAAGATTTGTTTGGCGCACGGAAATCCAACCCTTGCGCGGCTGACAAGTATTCAACCGCCAAAATACCACGCGTATTTTCTCCCATCTCTTTCAGACGACGAGCGGCGAAAGTCGCCATTGATACGTGATCTTCTTGGTTTGCTGATGTTGGCAAGCTATCGACAGAAGCAGGGTGAGCAAGTGTTTTGTTTTCACTCGCCAGCGCAGCTGAAGTAACCTGAGCGATCATAAAGCCTGAGTTTACGCCGCCATTGTCGACCAAGAATGGAGGAAGCTTAGACAGAGCACTATCAATAAGCAGTGCCATGCGACGCTCTGACAAGCTACCAATCTCTGCAATCGCAAGTGCAAGGTTATCCGCCGCCATAGCAACGGGCTCAGCATGGAAGTTACCGCCAGAGATAATGTCGTCATCTTCTGCAAACACAAGCGGGTTATCTGAGACCGAGTTGGCCTCCACTTGCAGAGTGTCTGCCGCATTGCGAATTTGCTGTAAACAAGCACCCATAACTTGAGGCTGACAGCGCAGGGAGTAAGGGTCTTGAACCTTCTCACAGTTGGAATGGGATTCACCAATCTCACTGGTCGCTTCTAATAGGTGTCGATACGCTAACGCCGCATCCATTTGGCTACGATGGCCACGAACACGGTGGATACGTGGGTCGAACGGACGACGGCTGCCTAGTGCTGCTTCTACCGACATCGCGCCACAAACGGTCGCAGATGAGAACAGGTCCTCGGCAATAAACAAGCCCTCTAACGCAAACGCCGTTGAAGCTTGAGTACCGTTAAGCAGTGCAAGGCCTTCTTTAGGTGCCAGTGTGATTGGCTCTAGACCAGCAATTTGCAGAGCTTCTAAGCCAGAAATGACTTTGCCATTATGACGTGCTTGGCCTTCGCCAAGAAGAACCGTACTCATGTGAGCAAGCGGCGCTAAGTCACCCGATGCACCGACAGAGCCTTTTTGAGGCACGCATGGATATACTTGTGTGTTCACAAGGTCAATCAGCATGTTGATGACTTTCAAACGTAAGCCTGAGAATCCACGCGCAAGGCTATTGATTTTCAGCACCATCATCAAACGAACGGTTTCGTCTGACATGAATTTGCCGATACCAGCGGCGTGTGAAAGTACAATACTGCGTTGCAGCGTTTCTAAATCTTCTGGCGCAATACGTGTGTTCGCGAGTAGACCGAAACCCGTATTGATGCCGTAAACGGTGCGATCTTCTTCAATCACTCGGTCGACAACTTGAGTACTTTCCTCAATGGCCGGAATGGCTTCTGGATCGAGAGTAAGGTTGACAGGCGAGCGGCTCACCTGACGCAGTTCGTTTAAGCTAATATGGCCCGGCTTTAGCGTTAAATTGAGCATGTCTTTCATCCTTACTTCAGCTTTTTCAGTTCTTCATTGAGCATTGGCAAATCCAGTTTTTGCTCGGCTGCACATTGTTTTGCGATGTCATATCCCGCATCGGCATGACGCATAACGCCCGTCGCTGGGTCATTGTGAAGTACGCGAGCAATACGCTCTGATGCGTCATCACTGCCGTCACAACAAATCACCATACCTGAGTGTTGAGAGAAGCCCATGCCAACGCCACCACCATGGTGAAGTGATACCCAAGTTGCGCCGCCTGCGGTGTTCAATAGGGCATTAAGTAATGGCCAATCTGATACGGCATCAGAGCCATCCATCATGCCTTCAGTTTCGCGGTTCGGGCTGGCTACCGAGCCAGAGTCTAAGTGGTCACGGCCAATAACAACCGGCGCTTTCAGTTCACCGTTTTTCACCATTTCATTAAAGGCTTGGCCAAGGCGCTCACGGTCTTTCAGACCCACCCAACAGATACGTGCAGGCAGACCTTGGAACTGAATGCGTTCACGTGCCATGTCTAGCCAGTTGTGTAGATGAGGGTTATCAGGGATCAGCTCTTTAACTTTTTGGTCGGTTTTGTAGATGTCCTCTGGATCGCCAGACAAGGCTGCCCAACGGAATGGCCCAATACCTTCACAGAATAAAGGACGAATGTAAGCCGGCACGAAACCTGGGAAATCAAACGCGTTTTCGACGCCTTCTTCTAACGCCATTTGGCGGATGTTGTTGCCGTAATCCAGTGTCGCAGCGCCGCGGTTTTGCAGCTGTAGCATGGCTTGGACTTGTACAGCCATTGATTGTTTCGCCGCTTTCACTACGCCGGCTTCGTCTTGCAAGCGCATTTCTGCTGCATGAGACATGCTCCAACCTTGAGGTAAGTAGCCGTTCAGTGGATCGTGTGCGGAGGTTTGGTCTGTTACTACGTCTGGCGTGATGTTACGTTCTACAAGCTCAGGGAAGATGTCTGCAGCGTTACCTAGTAGACCGACAGAAATAGGCGTGTCAGACTCTTTGACCATCGCCAGCGCTTCATCTAAAGATGTGGCTTTCTTGTCGACGTAGCCTGTGCGTAGGCGGTAATCGATACGTGACTCGTCACACTCAACGGCAATCATTGAGAAACCTGCCATTGTCCCAGCTAGTGGCTGAGCGCCGCCCATACCACCAAGACCGCCAGTTAAAATCCAACGACCTTTTGGATCGCCGTTAAAGTGATTTTTAGCTACCGAGACAAAGGTCTCGTAAGTGCCTTGAACAATGCCTTGTGAGCCGATGTAAATCCAGCTACCTGCAGTCATTTGTCCATACATCATCAGGCCTTCTTTATCGAGCTCATTGAAGTGCTCCCAGTTGGCCCAATGTGGAACTAGGTTTGAGTTCGCAATCAGAACGCGTGGTGCATTTTTATGAGTAGGGAAAACGCCCACTGGTTTGCCTGATTGAACGAGAAGAGTTTGGTCATCGTCGAGTCTTTCTAACACTTCAACAATCTTATCGAAGCATTCCCAATTTCGTGCTGCTCGACCAATACCACCGTATACAACGAGCGAGTGAGGGTGCTCGGCTACGTCTGGGTCAAGGTTGTTCATCAGCATACGAAGTGGAGCTTCCGTTAGCCAAGATTTGGCGCGCAGGTCGGTACCGCGTGGAGCACGAATTGTTCTGCTTGTATCAAGTCGTGGATCTTGTCCTTGGCGCTGTGTCATTTTAAGACTCCT
This sequence comes from Vibrio sp. B1ASS3, assembly GCF_905175355.1. NCBI lineage: Bacteria > Pseudomonadati > Pseudomonadota > Gammaproteobacteria > Vibrionales > Vibrionaceae > Vibrio > Vibrio sp. B1ASS3. The sequence continues at coordinate 2,341,844 of NZ_HG992742.1, read as the reverse complement.
TTAGTTTCACGTGTACACCAAGTCTGTGCTTGGCTATTTCTACTCGAGTAAAGTGCTGTTTGAGCTGTGTCTTGTTCGAGTTGATTGTTATTGGGTTCGGTTATTTTGGTTTATGGTCTTTCTCTGCCATAGCATTAGCGATGTCCCAACATAGGCGGGCTGCCAATCGAGCGGTTTGGCTATCGACGTCATAAGTGGGGTTGTACTCGGCAATGTCTGCAAGCATGAGCTTGTTTCTGTAATGTAGGATTCGGTCGAGAAACGGCGAAATAATGTCGTAGCTGACCCCTCTCGCTGCTGGGGCGCTTACACCCGGAGCTGTTGCCGCAGGGAATACGTCCAAATCAATCGTTAGATAGAGGTAATCGCAGTCATCGATAAAGTGCTGTAGCTGCGTTAAATGGTAACTGTGGTTCATGTAGCAAAGCTGTTTGTCTTCCACATACCAAACGTTGAGTTCGTCCGCTTTCTGGAATAGTGCTTTAGTATTGCTGCTGCGACTGACACCGATGCAAGCGTAATGAAACTTCCAATCATTGTGTTGGCAGAAGTCATGGATTTGATTAAATGGTGTCCCTGAGCTCGGTTTTACATCTGCCAGCGAACTTTCAAAAGCGCGTAGGTCAAAATGTGCGTCGAAGTTGATTATGCCAATCTTCGGCTGCTTTTCTTGGTGATGAGTTTTGAAGTATTCGGCCAACCCAGAAAATGACGCCCATGCGATCTCGTGCCCGCCACCTAGGACGACGACCGGCGTATGGGGTAGTGCTTGAGCAACCGTGGCTGCGCATTGCGATTGGCTGCTCTCTAGTAAGTCGTCTTCGCAAACGACAGTACCAAGGTCATAAAGCGGCGCATCTTGGTGCCAAGCGAGATTGGCTAGGGCACGACGGATTAAATCCGGTGACTTTTTCGCGCCAATACGGCCTTTATTTCTTGCAACACCCGCATCGGTAGCAAAGCCAAGGATTGAGACGCCTTCGCTTTTGTTCGGCAACTCTTCAACAGAAATATTTTTAATCACGTGGTGAACGCGTTTACCCAGTTCTCCATCTTCTGCATCGTGGCGACCTTGCCAGTGAAATGGAGCGGTATTTGGATCTGATTGAGCCATGTTACAGTCCTCCGTGAGAGACATATTCACCATTGACTATACGACCTACCAAACGTTTTGCACCGACTTGGTAACTGAGGTCTGCTGGGTGTTCGATATCCCAGATTGAGAAGTCAGCGTCATAACCGACTTCAATCACGCCACGAGATTCCCCATAACCCAGTGCTTTTGCTGCGTTTTGAGTGACGCCACGCAGTGCTTCTTGAGGTGTTAGGCGGAACAGAGTGCAAGCCATGTTCATCATCAGGGTTAAATCTGTGAACGGTGACGTGCCAGGGTTGATATCCGTCGCTATCGCCATTGGCACCTTGTGCGTTCTAAGCAAATCGATAGGTGGTAATTGGGTTTCACGTAAGAAGTAAAATGCGCCAGGGAGCAAGGTTGCCACGGTAGAAGAGTTGGCAAGGGCACGTACGCCAATTTCATCGAGATATTCAATATGATCGGCAGAAAGACCATTGTATTGGGCGGTTAGAGCCGTACCACCTAAATCAGAGAGCTGTTCAGTATGACCTTTCACATGCAAGCCATGTTTTTTTGCCACCTCAAAGACACGCTCTGTTTGCGCTAAGTTAAAACCTATCGATTCACAAAACACATCGACGCTGGTGGCGAGCTTTTCTTCTGCCACGAGGGGAATAATGTCATCACAAATGTGTTGGATGTAATCGTCAGCTCGGTCTTTAAATTCTGGTGGAAGTGCATGAGCGGCGAGCAGGGTTGTGGTGATTTTTACTTTGCGCTCTTGCTCTAAAGCTTTGGCTGCTCGCAGCATCTTGATTTCATCAGCTAGCGTTAGGCCGTAACCAGACTTAACTTCGATAGAGGTAACGCCACTGGCAAGTAACCCATCTAAACGTGGTAGAGCGAGCTCGATAAGTTGCTCTTCAGTGGCGGCACGAGTGGCATGAACGGTAGAGAGAATACCGCCGCCTTGCTTGGCGATTTCTTCATAAGGCACACCATTGAGGCGCATTTCAAACTCGTTGGCTCGATTTCCGGCGTAAACAAGGTGAGTGTGACAATCAATCAAACCTGGCAACAAAAGCTTGCTTTGAAGATCAATGGTCTGTTCGTAGTGGTCTGGATTTAGGATGGATTCGGTTTCTGCACTGTCTTCGCCTATTGTTGCGGTACTGATTGCAACAATTTTTCCTGACCGAATGCCGACGCGAGCAAGGGGAGAGGGTAGGTAACCTTGTTCTCCTTCTTGCATAGTGACGAGGCGTGCATTTTCAATCAGCAAATCCATTCTGATGTTTCCTTCTGATTTGTATTTTTAAATGTATATACAAATAAATAGGAGAAAAAAGCATCAATGACAAGGCTAATGTTGCTGAAATGTGATCAAAACGAAGAAGTAACGCCTAGTTTATAGCAGGATCTTAGAGCTTAATTTGTACTTGTTGCCCGGATGATAAAGGAGAGCTGTGCTGACCAGTTTATCTTGACTCCATGTACGACGATTCAGCAGCAAACACGGCTCGTTGGCTTGCATTTTTAGGTCTTGTTTTACGCGAGCGTCGGGGATAATAGCTTCGACAGTATGTTCGATGGCACTGAGTGGACAGTTGCCCGACAAGTACTGGTTTGGCGTCATACAAGTGAAATCTTGTTGCAAGTAGTTGGGCGCATATTGGCTGTTGACCCAACGCAGTTCTAGTTGGATAGGAGTGTGATCTTCAAAATGGATAATCTCACTGTAAAACACCGTGGTCCCAAGCATGACGCCAAGTTTGGTCGCAATACTGTCATCGGCTTTGATGGAGATTTGTTGCAGTACTTCACTGTGATGCTCTCGTCCGCGATTATTGATTTCATCGGCAATGTTGCGAATGTCTAAAAGTGGAGATTCAGACTTTTCTGCCGGATCGCAAACAAAGGTACCGAGGCGTGGTCGGCGTTGAAGTTTGCCTTCATTTACTAAATCTCGGATCGCTTTGTTGACGGTCATACGGCTCACACCAAACTGTTCCGTCAATTCGATTTCTGTTGCGATGCGATGACCAACTATCCACTCACCCGAATCAATTTTATCGAGGATAAATCGTTTGATTTGCATATAGAGTGGTGCAGACATAAAGGTTTCCTTTTAATTGACTATACAAATAGTGCGTAATCTATAGACAAATTGCAAACAGACATACGTATTTTGTGCAGTGATAAAAGGAATTAGTCCGCATTCTTGTCGTCTATTGCTTGCAGGAATTTCATCAGTTGTGTAAACAGAGACTTATCAGAATAACGAAAACAGACAGTCACAAAGGAATCGCATGTTTAAAAAACTAAAAGCGTCACTCGGTATCGGCTCCGCAAAAGTAGATACGATTTTAGATGAGATGAGTGTGTATCAAGGCGCGACTTTGCGTGGTCACGTTCAAATTAAAGGCGGTGATGTTGAGCAACAAATCGATGCCATTACCATTAAATTGAACACAGAAATGAAAGTGGAAGAAGAGGACAGCGTTAGCTACCAAACTTTCACCATTGATCAATTGAAAGCGGTTGAGCCGTTTGTCATTCAACCGAATGAAGAAAAACAAGTACCTTTTGAACTCAAACTGCACGACGAAACGCCTATCACAGCCGTTAACGCACATAAAAACCAGTGTCATGTTTGGGTAGAGACCACACTGGACATCGGCTTTGCGATAGACCCTCGCGATCGTGATTACATTGAGGTTAAACCTTTGCCTGTTGCTGCTCGTGTGATTCAAGCGATAGAGCAAGCCGGTTTTACGATGGTAAAAGCAGATGTTGAAAAAGGCTTCTTGCGTGGGAATACCTTCTCTTCACGTTCGGGTATTTACCAAGAATTAGAATTCCGCAATAACGGCTTCGTTTCTACGAAAGAGATAGAGCTTTCCTTTATCTTAGATGGTGGGACTATCCACTGTTTAGCAGAGATTGACCGTTCGTTTAGTATGTCGGGTGACCAATACCGTTCGTTCTCGTTACCGATCGGTGCTTCTGATTCACAAGTTGTAGCGGCAGTTGCCCCAACCTTGAATCTGTAATATTTCTAGCTCTCATTATCTGGAGCGAACAAGTACCGATATCCAAATGTAAAGGCGATATCGGTACTGTTATCCATATTCCTCGCATTCTCAATCGCCATGACCTCTATGGCAGAGTTCTCCATTAAATAGCGATATCCAATCACTAACTCATTCGATGCGTCGGCAAACTCACTCGGCCCTTCTGTCGAACCTTGATACCAATGATATTCAAGGATGAAGTGGTGATTGTTTTTTAGTGCATAGCGATAACCGCCAGCAAAGGCGGCGGTGTTATGTCTGTAGGGGAGATCAGCGAGCGCTTTATCACTGTTTCTAAAGGTCATTCCGGCCATCGAATAGAATACATTGGCTGCATTGAATCGATAGGTGTAGTTGATTTGTACCCCTTGCTCAAAACTGTTGCCTTTGAAAGAGCCATGAGCAACATCGTTATAGTAGAGACTCCCACCAACAGACAAACCATGATGTTCATTTTGTATTATTTGGTATTGGATATAAGTTGAGAGGTTGTTTGCTAGCGTTTCACCTTCAAAATCCTCTATTAAAATGTCGTAGTCAGGCATCGACATATAAAAGCGGTTCTTGTCGACTTCATCACGTCCATTTTGTCCAATACCAAATAGGTCGTGAAAGCTTTCGGTCAATCCATCTAAATGGTTATCCGCAGCAAAGACCCAACGATAGTTCAGTTCCCATTGCCACTTTTCATCGATTTGCCATTTACCGCCTAACTCGAGTTGGTTGTGGTAATAGTCGAGTGAATAGTCGCTGGTATGTGCCCAGACACTAGCAATTGTGCCCGAACCATACGCTTCAACAGAACCAGAGGGGAGGGCATATCCGGAGCGAAGTATGTTCGTGTGGCTGACAACTTGCACTGGAGATTGAGCATAGGAACGCAGTGGACCATACAAATCTGAAGCGCAGATTGCCGGCGCAGATAGGAGAATGGTGCAACTCATGAGCGTAGGTTGCCATCTTAAATCAATCATGATGAGAGCCTAAAGTGAGATTACTCAATAGATTAACTATAGTCTTATCATGTTTTGAATGCCGTTCAATTGTATTAATTCCTCATTCTGTGCTTATCGATGAATTTGCTGTGATGAAGTTTCAATGACATTTTGAAATCGCACTTTGCATTCTAAATGTGAGCTATGTACAATCCTTGTTCCGATGAAGGTCCGGTATTCGTGTTACCGAGCGACCGTCATCGACTTTCGAAATATCTTCTAATTTGAATAACATGTGTTGCTTGGTGTGCAACACCACTGTAAAGGACATAGCATGCCTATTATTACTCTTCCTGACGGCAGTCAGCGTCAATTTGACAACCCAGTTTCTACTATGGAAGTTGCGCAATCGATCGGTCCTGGTCTTGCAAAAGCAACTATCGCTGGTCGTGTAAACGGTAACCGCGTTGATGCGTGCGATCTAATTGAAGAAGACGCAAGCCTTGAGATCATCACAGTAAAAGATGAAGTCGACGGTCTAGAAATCGTTCGTCACTCATGTGCTCACCTTCTTGGTCACGCTCTTAAGCAGCTTTACCCACAAGCTAAAATGGCGATTGGTCCAACCATCGACAATGGCTTCTACTACGACATCGACTTAGACGAGTCTCTAACGCAAGAAGATCTTGAAAAGATTGAAAAGCGTATGAAAGAGCTAGCGAAAACCAAGTACGAAGTTGTTAAGAAAAAAGTGAGCTGGCAGGAAGCACGTGATACGTTTGAATCACGTGGCGAACCATACAAAGTGGAAATCCTAGACGAAAACGTATCTCGTGATGATCGTCCAGGTCTTTACCACCATGAAGAATACATCGACATGTGTCGTGGTCCTCACGTTCCTAACATGAGCTTCTGCCAACATTTCACTCTATTGAATGTTGCGGGTGCTTACTGGCGTGGTAACAGCGATAACAAAATGCTTCAACGTATCTACGGTACTGCTTTCCACGATAAGAAAGCACTGAAAGCGCACCTAACTCGCTTAGAAGAAGCGGCGAAGCGTGACCACCGTAAGATCGGTAAGCAACTAGACCTATTCCACATGCAGCAAGAAGCACCTGGTATGGTGTTCTGGCATCACAATGGTTGGTCTGTTTTCCGTGATCTAGAAGTATTCATCCGCTCTAAGCTAGATGAGTACGGTTACCAAGAAGTAAAAGGTCCGCTAATGATGGACCGTGTTCTTTGGGAACGCTCTGGTCACTGGGACAAATACGCAGATGCAATGTTCACGACTTCTTCTGAAAACCGTGAATACGCAATCAAGCCAATGAACTGTCCAGGTCACGTACAGATCTTTAACCAAGGTCTTAAATCGTACCGCGACCTACCGTTACGCATGGCTGAGTTTGGCTCATGTCACCGTAACGAACCATCTGGTGCACTACACGGTATCATGCGTGTACGTGGCTTTACTCAGGATGACGCTCACATTTTCTGTACTGAGAGCCAAATTCAAGAAGAAGTAACAAACTGTATCAAGATGGTGTACGATACGTACCAAACATTTGGCTTCGACAATATCGTAGTGAAGCTGTCTACTCGTCCAGAAAAACGTGTAGGTTCAGACGAAATCTGGGATCAATCTGAAGAAGCATTGAAACAATCTCTTGAATCGATGGAAATCCCATACGAAATTCAAGAAGGCGAGGGTGCATTCTACGGTCCTAAGATCGAATTCACACTATACGACTGTCTAGACCGTGCGTGGCAGTGTGGTACTGTTCAGCTAGACTTCAACCTACCAGGTCGCCTAGGTGCAACTTATGTAGGTGAAAACAATGAACGTCTTGTACCGGTAATGATTCACCGTGCAATTCTAGGTTCACTAGAGCGTTTCATTGGTATCCTTATCGAAGAATATGCTGGTTTCTTCCCAACTTGGTTGGCGCCAGAACAGGCAATTCTTATGAACATTACTGATAAACAATCAGAATATGTTCAAGAAGTAGTACAAAAACTACAAAAAAGTGGAATTAGAGCTAAAGCGGACTTGAGAAATGAGAAGATTGGCTTTAAAATCCGCGAACACACTTTGAAGCGTGTACCGTATATGCTTGTAGTCGGTGACCAAGAGATGGAAGCAGGCGAAATAGCAGTACGTACTCGTAAAGGTAAAGATCTCGGTAAATTTAAAGTGGATGATTTTATCGCATACATCCAAGACGAGATCTCTAGCCGTAAGCTCAATCTGGAGGAATAAGCTATTAAAGGCGGAAGACGCGGCCAACAGCCGGTAAAACAAAACCCACACCGTATGAACGGTGAAATTCGTGGCGTTCGTGAAGTTCGACTAACTGGCGCTGACGGTGAATCAGTTGGTGTTGTATCGATTCAAGAAGCGATCGCAGCTGCTGAAGAAGCAGGCATGGATCTTGTGGAAATCAGTCCTAACGCTGAGCCGCCAGTCTGTCGTGTTATGGACTACGGCAAATTCCTCTTTGAAAAGAGCAAATCTGCTAAAGAGCAGAAGAAAAAGCAAAAACAGGTTCAGATTAAGGAAGTAAAATTCCGTCCTGGAACTGATATTGGAGACTATCAGGTAAAACTACGCAACCTGACGCGTTTCCTTGAAGAAGGCAACAAAGTGAAGGTAACAATTCGCTTCCGTGGCCGAGAAATGGCACACCAAGACATCGGTGTTGACGTTCTTCATCGCTTGAAAGAAGACACTGTAGACTTTGCTGTAGTGGAATCTTTCCCAAGTAAGATCGAAGGTCGTCAGATGATCATGGTTCTTGCCCCTAAAAAGAAGTAATTAACGGCTCATCAAGTAATTAAGACCTGGCCGTTTCCCTTTTAAAGGTAAACGGCTGGGTTTTGTTCGCCCTAATTACGTTGTTTATTAAACCTACTCAATGCGGAGTTATTCATCATGCCTAAGATGAAAACCAACAAAGGTGCTGCTAAGCGTTTTAAGAAAACTGCTGGTGGTATTAAGTACAAGCACGCTACAAAACGTCACATTCTGACTAAGCGTACTACTAAGAACAAGCGTCAGCTACGTCCAAATGCAATTCTTCCACGTTGTGAAGTTGCTGCAGTTGTTCGTATGTTGCCATACGCTTAATTCTTTTTAGTTATCAATCGTTTAGTTTAGGAGAAGCATAATGCCTCGCGTAAAACGTGGTGTACAAGCTCGTGCACGTCATAAGAAAGTTCTAAAACAAGCTAAAGGTTACTACGGTGCACGTTCACGTGTTTACCGCGTAGCTTTCCAAGCAGTTACTAAAGCTGGTCAATACGCTTACCGTGACCGTCGCGCTAAGAAACGTCAATTCCGTCAACTATGGATTGCACGTATCAACGCAGCATCTCGTCAAAATGGTCTATCTTACAGCCGTTTCATCAACGGTCTTAAGAAAGCATCTATCGAGATCGACCGTAAGATCCTAGCGGACATCGCAGTATTCGACAAAGCAGCATTTGCTGTTCTAGTTGAAAAAGCGAAAGCTGCTCTTTAATTAGCAGTTTAGGATTAAGAGAAGGAGAGCATTAGCTCTCCTTTTTTATTGCTTTCTGTTTCCCTAGCCATAGACTTTCCCATTTCCCGCATATATCCCAACTCTGACCAAATCAGTTGCTCTAGTGGCTGGATTTGTTATTTTGCCTTTACTCATCAAATCATGGATAAGGAGCGTCTGTGTTACCGAGCTATTGGGAATCAAAGCGTTTAATCTTTTCTACTTTTGATACAACACAGGCTGAGCTAGCCAAATCTCTATTCGATTCTAATCATCAAAAAGTGGTTTATGACCATACTTTTCGTGGTTGGCCAATTGCAGAATATCAAGCGCTGATTTCAAAGAGTTCTCTACCAAAAAATCCCGATGACCTCGAAGCTTTTTACCTCAGAAAAATATCGACACAGGAGGGGGAGCCGATAGGTTATATCCAACTCGAACTGAATTTTCCGTACAAAGGGTGTTTATGGATCCCTATGCTGTGTCTTATTCCTGACTATCAATGTAGAGGTTTAGGAAAGGAAATCGTCGATAGTGTATTGGACGTTGCTCTTGAGTATGCGTCTTTCAATAAAGCCATGCTAAACGTGTACGTTGAGAATACTGACGCTTTTCGCTTTTGGTTTAAGCAAGGCTTCAATCACATAGAGCAATTTGATGATGCTGAACATGAGTTAGGGCGCGAGTATCATTGCATTGTCCTCAGTAAAGGAATATCGCGTTAAATCATTTTGTTATCTACTTATGGTAGGGTTTATTAGGATTACAAACAAAAGGATTAGAAATGGACATTCGACAACTACAAGCGCATATAAAAGAGTTTGATCACGACCCGGAACAGAAACAGCATTATTTCCTCAAACTGATTGAAGAAGTGGGTGAGTTGTCTGAATCGATTAGGAAAGACGCCACTGGGCAACCGACAGAGGACACAATTAAAGGAACAATCGCGGAAGAACTCTACGACGTACGCGTATACCCAAATATCCTCAATGCGCTAGGTTCAGCGAGATTGCATTGGTTTGTAGACGCGGCGGCGATTTAAAGATCTAGTGGTTCTAAATCGAAAATCGACAACAAAGTATACAAGCCAAGGCAACTCGCCCTTTGGGAGCGTGTCACTAACACTATTTCTTTGCCAAACAAAATGGAAATAGAAAGACTATTCCTCAAGTTGTTTGACTTTGAACTAGAGTCAGTGACAACGCTCTGAATCCTGCTCATTGAAGACATTTGGGTATAATATGTTTGTGCATTAGCCAATGTTTATGAAATAGATTTGGAAAAAACGCACGAAGTGAAAGAGATACTGAACAAACGAAAATATAACCGCTAGGGAAGGGGAGACAACATGGTTCAACGAATCAGTTACGAATTTTTGCCGCAAATTTCTGGTCCTTATGTTCATGCGACAAGACATTGCGAAACCTTGTATGTGTCAGGGCTGACAGCCATGGGTTCACCAAGTCAAAGTGAAAGCCTAATCGAGCAAACGAAAACGGTTCTGTCTTACTTGTCGCAGATACTTACTGAAGAACAAAGAGAGAAACGCGATCTCGTCAAGCTGACGATATTTGTAACCGACATGAACCAATTGCCAGAGATCCGGTCGGTATTATTCGACTTCTATGAGGGGTATTTACCAGCTTGTTCATTAGTCGAGGTGAGCCGTTTGATTCACCCCGACTTATCTATTGAGATTGAGGCAGTCATCTCATCTGAAGCATTGTAGAGAGGCTTTAATGAAAATAAATCGCTTGGATCACCTTGTACTGACAGTTAAAGACATTCAAACCACACTGGATTTCTATACACAGGTTCTCGGTATGGAAAGTGTTACTTTTGGGGAAGGACGTGTGGCTTTGATATATGGGCGACAGAAAATCAACCTTCATCAGCTTGGCAATGAATTTGAACCTAAGGCGAGTCAGGTGGCCTCTGGGAGTGCCGACTTGTGTTTTGTATGTGATACGCCAATTGCAAACGTGCTCCCCCATTTAGACTCCCATTCTATCGAGGTTATTGATGGCCCAGTTCAACGGACAGGTGCAATTGGTAACATCCTATCGGTTTACATTAGAGACCCAGATGGTAACTTAATTGAGTTATCTAACTATCTTACTGAGGTATAACATGATTTATTCAACAACCGAGACGATTCCTGGACGAGAGATTGCAGAGATAAAAGGTGTTGTGACGGGAAATGTGGTTCAGTCAAAGCACATTGGACGTGATTTCATGGCTGGCTTAAAAAGCATTGTTGGTGGTGAGATTCGTGGCTACACCGAAATGATGACGGAAGCCCGAAATATTGCTATTCAACGAATGGTAGAGGATGCCGCGAACCTAGGAGCAGATGCTGTTGTCGGTATTCGTTTCACCACCAGTTCGATCGTTGATGGTTCTTCAGAGATTCTTGCATTTGGCACTGCAGTAAAGCTTGTTTAAGAGCGACTAGCCAGCGCGATGTGTTGCTAACTCATGATCAATAGAATGGGTTAGTAAGTTCCAACTCGATTATCCATTTCAAGTGAAACGCAGAATCTCGACAGTGATGTTCTGCGTTTGCATTTCTGACGCCTACCTAATGTTCCTACATACTCACCTTATTGATCCTGATCGTAGCGTTCGCAAAAAATAATAGATAAAGATCTAGTATATGCAATTTGCATAAATATGCATTTTAGGCTGCATGTTTTGTAGGGTAAATATTCTAAGTTTTTGTGATGTCTTAAGTCGGAAATACTCTGAGAAAACGCTCCAGTTAGCAGTTAATGCGACGAATAGCATGTTGATTAACATGTTTATAATCTATTTTGATAACAACTTATAATGAAACTGAATGCATTTTAAGTGCCAGTATTAACATCATAAATGTGAATGAAAGTATATTAATTCAAAGTTTTCTTATAAAAATATGAACTTATGCCTTGCGAAGTGATTCTAAATTGTTACAAATACTATACAGCTGTAACATTGCCATAAGGAATTGTAGATGAGAGAACTCACTCCCGAGTACTTGTTAGCCGCATTACGACAAGCGATAAAAACTAAAGGGCTAACATATCGAGAGTTATCTGAGAAAATGGGCATGCCATTGTCCACTTTTAAACGTCATTTAACTAGTACTAACCTTGCTCTAGATAAGCTGCTTGAGTATTGCCGCGCGGTTGACTGCACCCTCGATGAATTGCAGAAGCTAGCAAATCAACTTCAAGCTGAGGATCAAGATTACTTTAGCCACACGCAAGACGAAGTCTTTTTCCAATTTCCTCATCTTTACGATTTTTATCGAGAGTTACGGATGCTTCGTGGGAAAGACGGCTATACCATCCTAATGAAAAAGTATGACCTCTCGAAACAAAGTATGTCGGACTATCTAGGCGCGCTAGAGTTACTTGATTTGGTTTATGTTGATGAAGAAAACAACATTACGCTGCATGGTCCGCTCTACTACAGCTATGCTGAAAACTCGAAGCTTAACGACAAGTACACAGAGATCATCAAGGATCAAACGACCACGCACGAGAAGTGTGTTCGAGTCGCTTTGTCTCGCATGAAAATCACTGAAGAACAACTACTTATCTTGGAAGAACAGGTCGCGAATACCGTGCTTGATTTTCATTCGAAAAATGTAGTGGCAGAGAACTTTAACGTATCCGATTTTACCAATGTCCTTTTGATTGCAGGCCCACATCAGCCCGTTACTTTTTCAGATGGTATCGTTCAAACAGAGACAAACTTTATTGATGATATTCGTTATGCGATAGCATCCGCAGGGGATAAGCCGAGTCTCTCGATATAATCTCTAATTATTTTTAATGATTTATAAATTCATTCTTGAAATGTTTATTTGTTGAACTATTATGACGAAGTGTCAATTATGACGATTCGTCAGAAATGTGATGTCGTTTCTGCAAACCATATTCGTGTTACACTTCATTTGGGTTACACAGGGATACGGAACAGGGAAATATGTTTAACTTTGGCTGCAAGAAAAATGACAAACAAGAAGGGTGTCGTGTGGTTTCTGGTTTAACTAAGAAACAACAAGCGATCGCCGATCGTGAGGTGGAGTTAATCCAACTTGCAAAGTCATTGGTTCAAGAGCAGGGGTTTGCGAATCTCACCATGGATAAGTTGACCGCCGCAAGCCCTTACTCAAAAGGGACAATCTACAACCATTTCTGCAGCAAAGAAGATGTGATTCTCGCGCTTTGTATCCATTCTCTAAAAAGTGAGGCGGTGTTTTTTGAACGCACGGCCAACTTTGATGGCAATACTCGTGAGAAGATCATTGCAATGCATGTGGGCTACCGTATCTACGCTCGTATGGAGCCTGTCTTATCGACGTGCGCAATTGTTGCTAAAACCCCTTGGGTGATAGAGAAAGCCTCACCGGCCCGCCTAAATGAATTGAATAAGCTTGAAGAGGAAGTGATTTCCGGTGCGGATGCATTAGTGAACCATGCGGTAGAAGTTGGGGATTTAAAATTCTCACCCGCAGTAGGTTCTGATGCCATTGTATTCGCAAACTGGTCTATTGCTTTTGGTTCTAATGCACTTGCGCAAAATGCGTCGAATAGTCGATGCATACAGCGTTTGCAAGACCCTTTTTCAGTGCTTCATAACGCCAATATGTTACTTGACGGTTTGGATTGGTTACCGCTCTCAACTGAGTGGGATTACCGCAAAACCTGGCGTCGAGTAGAGCAGGAATTATTCAGTGAAGAACTTGCTTATCTTGACTCAGTCAATCGTTAAGTAAGCAACAAGCCAATCAAATCAGCGGATTGGCTTTTTAATCACACTATTTGACGGATCGTCAATAACGATGGTTTTTACACCAATACCTCTAATTAAATCGGTGTAGAGATCGCGTTAGAAACGTATCTGGAATTAGAGAACAGCTAAAGCTGCTTTTTTAACTCCGTTTTATGACGAAACGTCACAAAGGGAGAGTGTGATGAAACACCACCAAGCTCAACAAGCTTCCTCTGCTCAATGGGGGAAGATTCCAACCAAGTACAGTATATGGGTACTACTGGCCACGGTATTGCTCGTTGTTATCGCGACAATAGGAGGAAAGAACCTTTACTTCCGTGGTGACTACAACATCTTCTTTGATGGTACCAATAAGCAGTTATTGGCGTTCGATGAAATTCAAACCACTTTTGCTAAAACAGACAACCTCGCCATTGTTGTTGCACCAGCCAGCAACGACGTCTTCACTCCGGAAATCCTCCAACTTATACAAAGCCTCACCGTCGATTCGTGGCAAGTGCCTTATTCCAGTCGTGTTGACTCTATCGCCAACTACCAACATACCGAAGCGTTTGAAGACGATCTTCTCGTCGAGGATTTGTTGTATGAAGACTATGAACTAACCCCTGAACGTATCGCTAAAGTCAAAAGCATCGCGTTGTCAGAACCTGTATTGAAAAGCGCTTTGATTTCAGAAAAAGGGGACGTAACAGTTGTGAATATTACTGTTCAACTGCCAGAAATAGACAAGACGGCCGAAGTGCAAGAGGTGATGTCCCATATCAGCGCAATGCTAGAGCGTTACCAACAGAACTACCCAGATGTTGAGTTCCATAAAGCAGGCATCATCGCCATGAACTATGCGTTTATGACGGCAGCGCAGGAGGACAGCTCGACACTGGTGCCAACCATGCTGTTAGTGATTTTGGTGTTTTTGACCATTATGTTGCGCTCATTCTTGAGTGTCGTCGCCACCTTGATCGTTATCATCGGCTCAGTTATGGCGACGATGGGACTTTCTGGTTGGGCTGGCATGTTCTTGAGCACGGCGACCGTTAATGTGCCTACGCTGGTAATGACACTCGCCGTTGCTGACTGTGTGCATGTCATCACCACCATGCGTCATTCGATGCAAAATGGCTTTAGCAAAGCGCATTCTATCGAGAGAAGTATTTCACTTAACTTCATGCCAATTCTGATCACTTCAGTGACCACAGCAATCGGCTTTTTGATGATGAACATGTCCGATTCTCCGGTATTGAGAGACTTCGGCAACTTGTCAGCGTTAGGCGTAATGATCGCATGCTTCCTTTCTGTCACGCTTCTTCCTGCCTTGCTGAAGTTGCTTCCTATCAATGTTAAGCAAACGCCTTCGAACGGAAAGTCTGACTTTATGGACAAACTGGGCGACTTTGTTGTTACACATCGCAAAGCGTTACTGCCTGCCTCTGTGTTGGTTATTGCCGTCAGCGCGAGTTTGATTCCTTTGAATCGCGTCAATGATGAATCCGTGAAGTACTTCGATAACCGCAGTGATTTTCGCCAAGCTGCCGACTTTATGGAGGCGCGCATCAGTGGCATGACCAACATCAGTATTGCGATTAAAACTAACGAGTCACAAGGGATTGCAGACCCGGTATTTCTCAATGCTATTGGTGGGTTTACGGATTGGCTGCGCATTCAACCAGAAACTGACCATGTCGCGACGCTAGCGGATGTGTATAAACGTCTCAACAAGAACATGCATGGTGACGATGAAAGCTACTACGCGTTGCCACAAAATCGTGAACTGGCTGCGCAATATCTGTTGCTTTATGAGATGTCCTTGCCGTATGGACTCGACCTAAACAACCAAATCAATGTTGATAAATCGTCAATTAAAATGGTCCTCACAGTTGATAACTTGGGCAGTGTTGAATTGGTTGATCTTGAGAATCGTATCTATGCGTGGTTTGCTGACAATGCCCCTCAATATGAAGTAGTTGCTTCGAGCCCTTCTTTGATGTTCGCCCACATTGGTGAGACCAACATGGCGAGTATACTCTCTACTTTACCTATTACATTAGTGCTCATTTCCGCATTGCTTATTTTTGCTCTTCGCTCTCTCAAACTTGGTTTGATCAGCTTGGTGCCAAGCATCGCACCGGCCGTGATTGGTTTTGGTCTCTGGGCGCTTATTTCAGGTGAAATTAACCTCGGGCTATCCGTTGTTGTCACATTGACGCTCGGGATTGTGGTCGATGATGCTGTTCACTTCCTTTCTAAATACCAGCGTGCTCGAAAAGAAGGCCAAACAGCTGAGCAAGCAGTGCGTTACGCCTTCCATACTGTTGGGCGCGCGCTCTGGATTACCACTGTTGTCTTGGTGGCAGGCTTTTCGGTGTTGGCCATGTCGAGCTTCCGTTTGAATGCTGATATGGGCCAGCTCAGCGCCATTGTCATCTTTATCGCTTTAGTTGTGGATTTTTTATTCTTACCGACTTTGTTGATGCTGTTTGATAAGGCCGCTTACTCACAAAACACAGGGACGAAAAAAACACCTTCAGAATCTGAGAAAAACGTTACGGCGACACCGTTGTAATCGAGAAACGAACTTCAGGAATTAAGACAAGGAACACATAATGAAACTAGTTAAAACACCATTCAAAGTCGCCGCGTTATCGATTTCACTTTTGCTTTCGCCTTTTACATGGGCAGATGAGGCAAAAGGATTAGAGATTGCACAGGAGCGCAAAGCTCGTGATGAAGGTTGGGGGGATTCGGTGGCAACAATGCAAATGATCCTTCGCAATGCACAAGGGGAGAGCAGTACGCGTTTGATGCGCTTGAAATCACTTGAGGTTGCTGATGATGGTGACAAAGGGTTGACCATTTTTGATGAGCCACGTGATGTAAAAGGCACTGCATTTCTGAACCATTCTCATACAGTTGGCGCAGATGACCAGTGGCTCTACCTACCGGCTCTTAAGCGTGTAAAACGTATTGCTTCGCGCAATAAATCCGGTCCGTTTATGGGCAGTGAGTTTGCTTATGAAGACCTGAGCTCATTCGAGATCGAAAAATACAGTTTCAATTACCTAAAAGATGAAACGGTGAATGACCAAGAAACGTTTGTGTTAGAGCAAATCCCGACAGATAAAAACTCCGGTTACACCAAGCAGGTGGTTTGGTTGGACAAGGCGCACTATCGTCCTCTGAAAGTAGAGTTTTATGACCGCAAAGGTGCGTTGTTAAAAACACTTTTATTCTCCGACTACAAACAATATCTGAATCAATACTGGCGCGCTCACACCATGGCGATGACGAACCACCAAACGGGCAAGAGCACGGAACTGACGACCAGCGAGTTAACGTTCCAGACTGGTTTGAAAGACAACGATTTCAACAAAAACGTCCTTAAGCGCGTTAAGTAGGGAGGTTGAATGACTAGGGCAATCGTTGCAAGCCGAACCTTGGCTGGCATTACGGCAATGCTGTGTTCTTCGCCTTTACTTGGCGTTGAACTAGCGGGGCAGGTCAATATCGAGCATCGCCAGTTTTTCTCTGACGGTGCTCAGGGGCAAAACAAAGGGCAAACATCACTCGTATTGCAACCCGAGCTTTATTGGGATCTGCAAGACGGTGATGCGAGTTTCACTTTGACGCCTTTTTTTCGCTGGGATAGCATGGATGATGAACGCACTCATGGTGATATTCGAGAAGCTTTATATTTAACCTATTGGGATGATTACGAACTCCGAGTCGGCATCAGTAAGGTGTTTTGGGGCGTCACAGAGTCTGCGCACTTGGTTGATGTTGTAAACCAAGTTGATGCGATAGAAGCGGTTGATGGAGAAGATAAGCTCGGCCAACCTATGGTTCATTTTACTTCTATCAAAGAGTGGGGGACGGTGGATGCGATGTTATTGCCCTATTTTCGTGAGCGAACATTTGCAGGTAAAGATGGACGTTTGAGGATTGATCCTGTTGTCTCTGGTGATGCGCTGTATGAATCTAGCCGAGAAGAAAAGCATGTGGATGCCGCTTTTCGGTACGCACAAATGTTCGGCGATTGGGATGTCGGTTTAAGCTATGTTTATGGAACAAACCGTGACCCGTATTTTCGGTTTGATCAAGGAGAGCTAAAACCTTACTACGCCTTAATGAGCCATGTTGGGCTGGATGTTCAAGGCATCGTGGGCGATTGGTTATGGAAGCTAGAGAGTGTCTACCGGGATAGCTTCGACAATCATGTCGGCGTCGTGACGGGTTTTGAGTACACGATAGTAGGCGCTTTTGATACGGTATGGGACGTAGGTATTATTGGTGAGTATCTCTATGATAGCCGTGGTAACAATGCGCAAAACATCGGTCAAAATGATGTCTTTGCAGGCATTCGTTTAGCACTCAATGACGAAGACGGCACAGAAATTCTTACGGGTATAACGCAAGATCTCGACAACTCCGATGTGTACAACGCAAAACTTGAGGCTTCCAGCCGCATTTCAAATCATTTCAAGTGGCAAATCGATGCTTGGTTGTTTAAAAATGACACGCCAACGGACCTGCTTTATTTCGCACGGGACGACGACTTTATCGAACTCTCTATCCAGTATTATTTTTAAATTGGTAGATAAACTAATCGAAAAGTTGGAGGCAAGTAGATCCACGTCATTATTTTGACTGACTGCTAAAGCGTTAAGGAAGATTTGTCGATACTATTCCTTATGTTTGTTGTGGTATTGATAGTTGTATATAAGCAACTATCAATACTCACTGGTTTTACTCAGGAGTAGTAGCGTTGAATTCATTTCGTTGGGACACATATTTCGAAACTGGAATCGAACAAGTTGATGAGCAACACCAGTATTTAGTCGGCTTCATCAATAAGTACGGCGAACTTTTGGCGCAAAACAGCATCTCCCTGACCGATATTCAAGTCGCATTGTTTGATCTTTCTCGTTACGCAGAGTTCCACTTCAAAGAAGAAGAGAACTTGATGCGCGAAGTGGGGATCTATCCTGAGCATCTACAGAAACATATCCAAGTCCATCGCGCGTTTATGAGCGATATCATCAGCATGCAAAGCTTCATCAATGAAGAAAACAAGCGTGCGGCCGAACAGTTGCTGGATTTCCTTATTCATTGGCTGGCGTACCATATTCTTGGCATCGATCAGAATATGTCCAAACAAGTGGCGGCGATTCAATCCGGCATGTCTCCAAAAGCAGCGTATGAAGAGCAAGAAAAACAGGTCAATGCCTCAACAGAACCGCTGCTTGACGCGCTAAATGCGCTATTTTCGCAAGTTTCCGAGCGAAATCGAGAGCTACTCAAGCTGAACCTAGTTCTAGAGGAAAAGGTGGACGAAAGGACGAAGCAGTTATCGAATGCAAATAAACAGCTAGAAGCCTTGTCCTTAACCGACTCATTGACTCAGTTACCGAATCGTAGAAGCGCGATAAAAACGCTTAAGAAATTGTGGAAGGATGAGGACGCTAAAGACCTGCCTTTGGTTTGTATCATGATCGATGCGGATTACTTCAAACAAGTGAATGATACCTGCGGCCATGAAGCAGGGGATTTAGTTCTAACCGAGCTCGCGCAAGCGTTGAAGCACTACTTCCGCAGTGACGACATTGTGTGTCGTTTGGGTGGCGATGAGTTTTTCGTAATTTGCCCAGATACCGGATTAGAGGGTGGTTTGCATGTGGCAGAGGCGGTGAGAAAGCAGGTCTCCCATATGCTTGTTCCTACTTCATTCGAACCTTGGCGAGGGAGCATCAGTGTTGGTGTTGCAGAGCGTCGAGACAATATGGAAACCTACACGGATTTAATTCGAGTTGCCGATGAGGGCGTTTACTTGGCAAAACAGAACGGTAAAAACCGAGTTCAAACCGTACAAAAACTCACGCCTTTAAACTAGATTACTGCTCATGTTAGATCGCCAAAGAAAGCGAGCTTCTTTTCTCGCTTGATAAGAACAATACCAGTGACTTTCTTTGGCCTCTTATGCAAAAACAACCTCGATAAAATGGGCGTTATTCCTAGACAACGCTGCTTTTTTTACGTTTTTGTGTTCTTTTTATTCAATAACCTCTTCTTTTCATAATTCAATTTGGCTTTGGTGGCGCGTTTGGCTACTATGTACAGCTATCAAAAAACCAATCACTCCCTTATGGATACTACCAATAGGTAGATGAGGAAACGATGCAACATCTAGAAGAGATCATTGCTAACGCGAGTGCAGCAATTGAAGCTGCAGAATCGCTAGTCGTACTTGATGAAGTGCGTGTTCAGTATCTAGGTAAAAAAGGTGAGCTAACTGCTCAACTTCAAAGCCTAGGTAAACTACCACCAGAAGAGCGCCGTGAAGCTGGTCAAGAGATCAACAAAGCGAAAGGCGTAGTTCAGCAAGCTATCGCAGCTCGTAAAGATGCACTACAAAGTGCAGAGCTAGAAGCGAAGCTAGCAGCAGAAACGATCGACGTGACACTACCAGGTCGTCGTATCGAGAACGGTGGTCTACACCCAGTTACTCGTACTGTTGAGCGTATTGAGAAGTTCTTTGGCGAACTTGGCTTTAACACAGAGTCTGGTCCAGAAATCGAAGATGCATTCCACAACTTTGATGCACTAAACATCGCAGCTGATCACCCAGCGCGTACTGACCACGATACTTTCTTCTTCAACCCAGATTTGATGCTTCGTACTCACACGTCAGGCGTACAGATCCGTACGATGGAAAATGGTAAACCACCATTCCGTTTCATCGCACCAGGCCGTGTATACCGTAACGACTACGACCAAACGCACACGCCAATGTTCCACCAAGTGGAAGGCATGCTGGTTGATGAGAACGTGAACTTCGCACAGCTGAAAGGCATCCTGCACGATTTCCTATGTAACTTCTTCGAAGAAGAAGTGGAAGTACGTTTCCGTCCATCTTACTTCCCATTCACTGAGCCTTCAGCAGAAGTTGACGTGAAAGGCAAAAACGGTAAATGGCTAGAAGTACTAGGTTGCGGTATGGTTCACCCGAACGTACTACGTAGCGTAGGCATCGACCCTGAAAAATACTCTGGTTTCGCATTCGGTATGGGTGTTGAGCGTCTAACAATGCTTCGTTACGGCGTAAACGACCTCCGTGCGTTCTTCGAGAACGATCTTCGTTTCCTAAAACAGTTCAAGTAATCCAGGGGATAAATCACTATGAAATTCAGCGAATCATGGCTTCGTGAGTGGGTTAGTCCTTCGATTACCACTGACGAACTAACTCACCAAATTACAATGGCGGGTCTAGAAGTTGATGACGTGCTACCTGTAGCAGGTTCGTTCAACGGCGTTAAAGTTGGTCACGTTGTTGAATGTGGTCAACACCCAGATGCAGACAAACTGCGCGTAACTAAAGTTGACGTGGGTGAAGAAGAGCTTCTAGACATCGTTTGTGGCGCACACAACTGTCGCCAAGGTCTGAAAGTAGCAGTAGCAACAGTTGGTGCTGTTCTTCCAGGCGATTTCAAAATCAAAAAAGCGAAACTACGTGGCCAGCCATCTCACGGCATGCTTTGTTCATTCACTGAACTAGGTATCGACGTTGAGTCAGACGGCATCATGGAACTAGCAGAAGACGCAGTAATCGGTACCGATTTCCGTGAATTCCTAGGTCTAGACGACGTAACAGTAGACGTAGACCTAACAGCAAACCGCGCTGACTGTTTCAGTATTCGTGGTCTAGCTCGTGAAGTTGGCGTACTAAACCGTGCTGACGTGACTGAGCCATCAGTAGAAGCAGTAGCGGCTTCAATCGAAGACAAAGTGTCTATCGAAGTGAAAGCGCCAGCTGCGTGTCCACGTTACCTAGGTCGCGTTGTTAAGAACGTAAACGTTCAAGCTGAAACGCCACTATGGATGCAAGAGAAACTGCGTCGTTGTGGTATTCGCTCTATCGACCCTGTAGTAGACATCACTAACTACGTTCTTCTAGAGCAAGGTCAACCAATGCACGCATTCGATCTAGCGAAGATCGAAGGTGACATCGTCGTTCGTATGGCTGAGCAAGGTGAGAAGCTAACACTTCTTGACGGCAGCGAAGCAGAACTAAACGCAGATACACTAGTAGTTGCTGACCACAACAAAGCACTTGCAATCGCAGGTATCTTTGGCGGTGAAGAGTCTGGTGTAACAACGGAAACTAAAGACGTTTTACTAGAGTGTGCATTCTTTGCACCTGACCACATCCGTGGTCGCGCTCGTAGCTACGGTCTGCACACTGATTCTTCAATGCGTTTCGAGCGTGGTGTGGATTACGCACTACAAGTGAGCGCTATGGAGCGTGCAACTCAGCTTCTTGTTGAAATCTGTGGCGGTGAAGTAGCTCCTGTTGTTGCAGTAGAGTCTGAAGCAGACCTACCTAAGCCAAACAAAGTTGCTCTACGTCGCACTAAACTAGACAACCTATTAGGTCACCACATCGCTGATGCTGACGTAGTAGAAATCCTAGAGCGTCTAGGTTTGACTGTTGAAGCTTCAGAAGAAGGTTGGATGGCAGTAGCACCAACATGGCGTTTCGATATCGCTATCGAGCAAGACTTGATTGAAGAAGTTGGCCGTATCTACGGTTACGACAACATTCCTAACCAACACCCAGCAGCAGCACTTAAGATGCACAACCACGTTGAAGCGGATCTTCCACTGAAACGCGTTCGTGATCTTCTTGTTGACCGCGGTTACCACGAAGCAATCACATACAGCTTCGTTGAGCCTGAGCAACAAAAGCTAGTTGTACCTGGTGTTGAGCCTCTAGTGCTTCCAAACCCAATTTCTGCAGACATGTCAGCAATGCGTCTTGGTCTTATCCAAGGTCTGCTGAACACAGTTGTTCACAACCAGAAGCGTCAACAGCCACGCGTTCGTCTATTCGAATATGGCCTACGTTTCATCCCATGTGAATCTGCAGAAAACGGCATGCGTCAAGAGCCTATGCTTGCAGGTGTTATTGCTGGTACTCGCGGTGAAGAACACTGGGATATCGAAACTAACACTGTTGATTTCTTCGACCTTAAGGGCGACCTAGAAGCAATTCTAGAGCTATCTGCGAACGAAAAAGCGTACTCTTTCGCTGCACTGTCACCTGAAAGCAAAAAAGCTAACCCAGCACTTCACCCAGGTCAATCTGCGGCAATCATCGTAGACGGCAAAGAAGTAGGCGTGATCGGTACCGTTCACCCTGAGCTTGAGCGTAAGTTCGGTCTAAACGGTCGTACTATCGTATTCGAAATCGAATGGTCTGCAATCAACAGCAAAGTGATCCCAGAAGCGGTAGCACTTTCTAAATTCCCTTCAAACCGTCGTGATATCGCGGTAGTAGTGGATGAAGCTGTTGCATCTGGTGACATCGTTAACGCTTGTCTAGAGCAAGGTGGCGAGTTCCTTAAAGATGCGAAACTGTTCGACGTTTACGTAGGTAAAGGCGTTGAAGAAGGTAAGAAGAGCCTAGCAATCGCTCTGACTCTACAGTCACTTGAGCGTACGCTTGAAGATGCAGATATCGCGGGTGCGGTTGACGCTATCGTTGCTCACGTTTCTGAGAAGTTTGGTGCGTCTCTACGTGACTAATCTCGCGTAACGCATCTTCTTAAGAAATGAAAACCCTGCCAGCTCGGCAGGGTTTTTTGTATTTTGGGAATAGGGAATAGTTAGAGCCAAATTGTCTCCACTTTTATCCTCTCACCTTCAAAGCAAATCTTATTCACACCAATCCTTTCTCTTCGGTTGTATTCGTCAATACTGTGGTCAAAGCCATAAGCGGTGGCGGGTGCCATATGTTGAGTCACACCTTGCTGCGATATAGTCAGTGCATCATGACCATGTCCACAAATTACATCCTGAACTCGATTCTTTGCCAAAAGCGCAAGTAAGCTTGCATCGTTCTCCAAGCAAATCGCTTTCATCCAGTCTGAGCCAACAGGAATAATGGGATGGTGGACAACGACGATCGGGTTGGCGACATGGCGAAGCTGTTTAGTTAAGACTGCTAAACCAAGGTTATCAACTCGGCCAGAACCTAAAGGATGACGCTTATCCAATGGTTTTGCACTTGAGTTCAAAAATATAACCTCTCGTCCATGGAGCTTGGCTTTATCGACAACGGCGATACAACTCCCACGCAATTCTTGTTTCATCAGTTCATGGTCATCATGATTGCCAGCGATGGCGAAGATACGCTTGTTTCGGGTGTGTTGCTCTATGAAGTTAACTAGCCTGAGGTAAGCGCCAGGTTGAGGGTTGCAACACAGATCACCAGTGAGAAAAAGAGTATCGCAAGATGAATCATTTTGAGCACACAATAGCGCTTTACGCAGGTTTTCAAAGCTAGATGGATCGCTTAAGTGACAATCGCTGATCTGGAAAATCGACTTCATGGAATTTCGCAATGTAACGTTTGGTTGAATGGTTTCAGTGTAACACTTAACCTCTTGGTTTTAATAGTAAACCTCTACGTTGCTTATTACCGCTTTGTAAGAAAGGTAGATCTAAATCTTCCTCTGGTTAATTGGATTTTTAGGGAACGTTCTCAAATGTAAAGTTCAGCGTAGCAGGTAACGAGAACTTAAGTACTAGGCCAATAATTAAAAGATGCGTTAGAGCGTTAGGTTGATCACGGTTTTTACTGTCTATTATCCGCTGTTATCTATTAATTCGTTATTTGATATGTTATTGTTGCAAACGTTCCCATTTTGAGTTTTAGGTTAAAGTAAATGTCGTTAGCACCATACATTGCCGTTTGTGGGGGAGTTGAAAACATCTCTCGCGTTTTGATTCCTGATTCAGACCTTATTTTTGAAGTGCGTGAACACACGCTAATTCAAGACTCTGAGTTGATTGAGCAACTACAAGAAGTTCAGGGAAAAATGCAAGTGAGATTTGTGCGCTCAGATTCTGTCAGTACGGAAGCATTACTACTGCTGGGAGAGGAGATTGCTAAAGAACAAGCGAAGCGTTTTGAATCACTTCAAGAGCCTGTTGAATGTGAGCACCGCCCCTTATGGCATATAACGCCACCACAAGGTTTGCTTAACGACCCAAATGGTTTTGTGTTCCACAATGGCCAATACCACATGTTTTACCAGTGGTATCCGTATGGGTGTGAACACAAAGACAAGCATTGGGCACATTTAACCAGTACTGACTTAATCAACTGGGAATGGCAACCCGTTGCGCTCACGCCTTCAGATTGGTTCGATAGTCATGGTGTATTTTCTGGTCATGCACTTAGCCAAGAAAACGAGTTGATGTTGTTCTACACAGGCAATACACGAATTGGGCCGCAACGAGATCGTCATACAACCCAGTGCTTAGCGACTTCAACTGACGGTGTGAACTTCGTTAAGCATGGTCCGGTGATTGGTGAACTACCTCCTGGTGTAACACCACACATCCGCGACCCTAAGGTGATTCGTCACGATAACCAGTGGCTAATGTTATTGGGTGCGCAGACGGAAGAGCTAAAAGGGCGCCTAGCGATTTACAAATCTAACGACTTGTATCAATGGACGTTTGACGGTTTGTATGGCGATGAGTTTGGTGATTTCGGATATATGTGGGAATGTCCGGACATGTTCAATTTGTCTGAGCAAAGTTTTGTTGTGATTGGTCCGCAGGGCATTCCTTCGTTTTCTGAACACAACTCAATTCCTCACCATAATGGCATCGTGAAGGCAAATTGGAATGATAAAGATGGCCTTCACCTGAGCGAGTTCCAACACCTCGATTTTGGTTTTGATTTTTACGCGCCACAAACCATGCTTACGCCAGGTGGCCGCCGTGTTATGTGTGGCTGGATGGGATTACCAGATGAAATCGATCAACCGAGTTCAGACAATGGCTGGGTACATCAACTGACGACAATGCGTGAAATGAGCTTCCGTGATGGCAAGCTGTATCAATTTCCAATTCATGAGCTTGAATCGCTAATTGAATCAACAAACGAATTTGTGTTGAATTCCGATGGTATGGATATCGGAACCAAGTCTTTCGATTTAACTATCACGTTAGAATGGGGAGACGAGTTATGCCTTTTCGAAAATACAGCGCAAAAACTGACGATAAAAGCCGATGACGTTGAGCGTCGATTGATCTTAGATCGTTCTAAAACATTGAATCGAGCACAAGATACGGTTCGCGAGTTACCGCTAGAGTCTGGCAAGATTGAACTGCGTATCTTAGCGGATACTTCTTCTGTTGAAGTGTTTGTTAACGGTGGTGAAGCGGTGATGACGTCTCGTGTGTTTACTGATGTCGATGCGACACGTTTGTCTTTACAAGGCGGAGAGCGAGAAGCAACTCTGCATTATTTGAAAGCGGCAACAGCGCCTTTCCAAAACGTTTAATTCTAAAAACGACAAATTAAAAAAATCCCCGCAATTGCGGGGATTTCTATTTTATTACCTAAGCTTCAAGCTATAGCGATCTTGTTCTAAATGTAAGCCAACAACGCATCTTGAGTTGGCAATGCTGTCATCGCGCCTTTTTGCGTTGTCGCTAGAGCACCACAACCATTTGCCCAGTTAACTGCTGAATGGATCGCTTCTTTGTTCGCCCACTCATTTTGTTGAGCTAAACGAGCCAGCAAACCACCCACAAAGGCGTCGCCAGCGCCTGTTGTATCTATTGGTTTGACTGCTTGGCCTGCAATCAGCTCTTGTTCACCTTCGAATACAACCAACGCGCCTTTTGCACCTTGAGTGATAAGGACAAGCGTATTATCGAATGCTTTGATGGCTTCAAGACCCGCTTCGAGTGAGTCCGTGTCGGTCAGGAACAGCAGTTCATCGTCAGAGAATTTCATCACGTCAGCCAGCTCAATTGCTTGGCGAACCACAGGTTTTAACTCTTCTGGGTTAGCCCAAACTTCTTCACGTAGGTTTGGATCAAAGCTGACGAAGCCACCGGCTGCTTTAATATCTTGCATCGCTTTCAGTGTACTGCTGCGACTCGGTTCGTTTGCAAGTGCGATTGAACACACATGTAGCCATTCGCCTTGAACAAATGCAGGGATGTCAGCAGGGATTAGGAATTGGTCCGCACTTGGTTTCACCATAAAAGTAAAACTGCGTTCACCTGAGTCATCTAGATCTACAATCACGGTTGATGTGCGCTGTGCTTCATCCAACAGCATGTAATCTGTGTTGACTTGTTCTTGTGCCAGTGTTGCTTTCATAAAACGACCCAAAGGATCTTGACCAACACGGCCAAAGAAAGCACTGTTACCGCCTAATCGAGAGATTGCGACTGCAACGTTGGCTGGCGCGCCACCAGGGCATTTCAAATACGTGCTGTCTGTATCTGGAATCAAATCAACAACGGCATCGCCAGTCACCCAAATCTTACTCATAACTACTACCTAAAATAGAATCTAATCACTAACTACATTTTTGCTAAATCGTTTTAGCTAATCAATGTTTATTTGAACCAAAAAGGTCAAAATGACGTTAATTGTGATCTTAACCATGATCTAGAGTGTTTGCCCAAGCGCAAAGTGGGGGATTGTGATGGCTTTCATAATTAACCTGAGTATCATTGGCGGGATAATAAAAAAGCCCAAGCTTAAAATAACCACGGAATGACCAGGTGAAGAACAAAAAACTAAAGCTAGCGGACATTGCAGAACTGGCCGGAGTGTCTAAATCCACAGTCAGCTTTGTCTTAAATGGACACGCCAAGAAACACCGAATCAATGAAGACACCGTAAAACGTGTCCAAGCTGTCGTCGCGGAACACAATTACGCACCAAGCCTTTATGCCCGCGCTTTAAAAGCGAAAAAAACGTATACCTTGGGCTTGGTTATTCCTGATTTGGCCAACATGGGTTTTGCCACAACCGCTAAGCAACTCGAGAAGCTCGCTCGAAGCAGTGGTTATCAGTTGTTGATCGCCTCTTCTGAGGATGAACCAGAGCAAGAGCAAGAGGCAGTAAAGAGCTTATTAGAAAGGCAAGTTGATTTACTGATGGTCGCAACGTCTATGTCTGACGATAGCTTTTATCAAGAAGTCAGACAGTCTACGCCTGTGATCTTGTTTGACCGTGTTATTGAGCAGCAACAGATGACGACAATCAAAACCGATGCTCACAACGCCGCTAAGCAAGTGGTGGAGAAGTTGGGTAAGGAAGCAAAAGAATGCGCTTACTTTGGCGGTCAGTTAGAGCTGTCTCCAAGTAAAGACCGTTTTGCCGGTTACCAAGCAGGGTTGGAGCAAGCCGGAGTGAAATTTGAAGCGGCATTGGTCAAACATAAGGATTACCAACCCGAGTCAGGCTATCAAATGATGCAGGAAACCTATCAAGAGTTAGGTCGCCTTCCAGAACGCTTGTTCGTTGCTTCTTACTCCATCCTTGAAGGGGTTTTGCGTTTTCTTTCAGAGCAGCAACTGTTAAATGAAGAGATGAAAATAGCGACGTTCGACAACTACGCTATTTTGGATTGCTTACCAATTAAGATAGATTCGATTGAACAGGATTGTGATTTGATTGCGCAAAGCTTATATGAAGCCGGCAAAGCGCTGCTAACCGAACCAAAACACACCCCACAGCAAGTGGTGCTTCCTGCGAAGATCCACTATCGCTAGGGCTGATTTGCTCAAGAGAGTGAAAGGGTAAACAACAGCAGTAGCGGCAACGTGATTATGCTGAAGAAATTACCAAACAACACCATTGAAGCGACTGTCATTGGCTCAATGTTCAGTCGCTCTGCAAACAAATAGTTCATGACGGCTGGTGGCAGCATAGTGAACAACACCATCATTTGCAGTTGCATCGTCGGCAGTGGGATCAACCAATAGATTAATGCAAATGCGATCGCACCAGTCCCAAGCGATTGCACTGTACACATAAGACCTACTTTTAAACCTCCTAATCTCAGGTTCAACATCTGGGCACCCAATGAAAGTAACATCACTGGTACCGCCGCTTGTCCGAGTGATGCGGTCGCCTCATACAACGGGCTCCAAATACCGATTCCAGAAAGATTAATGAACAAAGCGAGTGAAGCAGATAAGAAAATCGGCATCTTAATGATCTGTTTGAAGGGATTGCCGCTACTGAGCAGCATTACACCCAAACTGATGTGTAAACAGGCTGAGACAACGAACAACAGCACTGCCGAGGGTAAAGCGAGTTCACCGAACGTATACGTGAACAGCGGGATCGCTAAGTTGCCGCTATTTCGAAACATGTGTGGTGGTGCCCATGCTTTAAATGAAAGACCGGTCAGTCTCGTAATCGGTAGCATCACAATGCCGGGAACGACGACAGCAATAACAGCAGCAACTAAAAGAGGGGCTTGGTCCATGTCGAGAGGCATGCTTACCAGCGATGAAAAGACGAGTGCTGGCGTGAACACATCCATATTAATGCGATTGATGGGGCGAAAATCTGGTCTGATGTAGCGGCCAACGAGATAGCCAACAAAAACCAAAGCGAATACAGGGAAGAGAATGCTGACGACTTGGTGAAACATGTAGGCTCGCGAGTAAGAGGGCGTATGTGAAAACAGTATCAATGTTTCCATTTGCCGTCATGGAGTAACACGCAGAATTTTGTCTTCGTTCAAGCTTTCGTTTTTCAATTCACCTAGCAGAATAGGTAAAAAAAGTATGCTGAATGTGACTGGTCAGATCTATTTTTGAAGTGACTCAAACTACTGAAAAACAGAGAAGTTTTGTGTCAATTGTTTGTAAAATAGCCAGTATCTGACATTTTTATTAAATAGTGATTAATGTTGTTTTAAGGTTTTAAACTAGTAATTTAAACTGGATATTTTTCTCGATAGAGAGGGAATTAAAGTAAAATCTGGAAATGATGGTAGGTAAAGTACCGCAGTGGTAAAACATTCGGTATATTAGCAAAGAAAAAAGTTGGCGAAAATCATAAGCTTGGCATACACTTCCTGATGTAACCCCGATATGTTGTTGAATTGGTAGGGTAAAACTGCTCTGGCGCTACACTAGGTAGCATTGTTTAACATAGCTTTGAGGAAAGTTTTATGGCGCTCACAAAAGCCGAACTTGCAGAAAACCTGTTTGATAAATTGGGATTTAGTAAACGGGACGCCAAGGAAACGGTGGAAGTGTTCTTTGAAGAAATTCGTAAGGCACTAGAAAGTGGCGAACAGGTAAAACTGTCAGGTTTTGGTAACTTTGACCTTCGTGACAAAAACGAACGACCTGGTCGTAACCCGAAAACTGGTGAAGATATTCCTATTACTGCTCGACGTGTCGTTACGTTCCGCCCGGGTCAGAAGTTGAAAGCTCGCGTAGAGAACCTAAAGGCAGACCAGTAAGCCATGTAACATGGAATGAGACCACGCTTTGTCGTGGTCTTTTTGTCTGTACGCTTCGTTACTTACTAAAGAACAAATAAAAAACCACCGCAATTGCGGTGGTTTTTCAGTATTGAGGAAATCAGTTTCTAAAAGACGGCTTGTTTACGCCGCTTCTAGGTGTGTCGTCAGGTACGGATGCCAAGCTTCTTGATACAAGTTTTTCGATTGAGTGCGCATGCTGCGAATCGAAGCTGTCTCGATATCATTTAAGTTTCGGCCTTCTACAAGAGCTTGGCGCTCCAGCTTCTGAATTTGTTCGTACAAATCATGCTCCGGGCCACTCTTAACGTCAGCAATGGCTTTAAGGTGCAGTTGAACTTCAGCAATCAAATTCGTTTTAGGGAGGCGAACCAACAGGTTCAAGTCACGGTAGCCAGAGGCCGTTGGTTTCTTAAAGCGGTTTTTCACTTTAACGATGGTAGTTTCACGCTCTAACGCTTCGTACACAGAGACAAGGCTTGCTACGTCATCCGCGACGATAGTTGCTCGTGCTAAGTCTGTAATTCGCTCTACTTGACCATCCAATTCGTGAGCAATTTTTTCTTCGGCACGATGTTGAGATTTAACGCCTGCGAAGTAAGGTTGGGCGTCAGTAAGAAGGGCAGTACTTTTACAGATGGTTTCTAACTCGAACTGTGCTTGGTGAGCTTTGCTGTAAAGTACGTCGAAATCTGAATAAGGTTGAGTTGGTTTGGAGTCGATTGACTGAATGCCATACAAACCACTAAGGCTATGCTTAAACAATTTTGAGCAAACTTCGTTTTGGCTAGCAGAACGGTTTTGTTGCTCGTTACTCGGGACATTTGGAAGTGCGGCGAACGCCGGCGCACGGCTTAGTACTAAAAGCATCAATGCAGTAGTACGTAAAAATAAGCTCATTCACTCTCCTTAACTTGCTTGCACTTAGAAAATGGGTAACGAAAAGGTCACTAAGATTCGCAAATCAGGTACTACCTAGTTAATGGGGGCTCTACGATAGATTCCAAGGCCGTTTTTTTAGCCTTATGGTGGAATCGTGTTCTAGATCACCATTTTGCTTTCCTTTATTCCGACAACCAGATAAAGGAAGGGTTCATTCTTGAACGATAGCCATACTACCATTGCAGTATTAACCAAAGATGAACGGCATAGACAAATTTGAAAAAATCATTAGTCTTACCCCACAAAAGCGAAGCGCAAAGCTCGAATCCACAATCAGCCGACAAGTAGAAGTAAAATGAGAGATCAAGAATTTTGGCACAGTAAATGGGCGAGTAACCAAATTGGTTTCCACCTAGATGACGTGAATCCACTGTTACCTGCATTCTGGCAGCATACCAATCCTAAACGTGAAGACACCGTGTTAGTTCCTCTGTGCGGAAAGTCAGAAGATTTGGTATGGCTAGCGACGAAGCATGATGACGTGCAGGGTGTCGAACTCAGCCTTATCGCCGTGCGTGCGTTTTTTGCTGAACATTTCTATACGCCGACTGTCACACCAGTGAACGGCATGCATGAGTTGTATCAGTTCGATGAGTTGTCGATTTACACTGGCGACTTCTTTACTGCGCCTGTTTCTAAAGCCGATATCATTTACGACCGTGCTGCGCTTGTGGCTTTGCCGCAAGAAATGCGAGAAGAGTACGTAACTCGTCTTAAGCAGCTGTTGAACCCTGGCGGACGTATTTTACTTGTGACTCTTAACTACCCACAGGATGAGATGTCAGGCCCTCCATTTAGCGTGCCAGTCGAAGAGATTGAACAGCTGTTTGCGGGTTACAAGGTGACTTGTTTGAATGTCGACCAAGCCGACGAAAACCATCCCAAAATTGCGAAGAAAGGTCTAAGCCGCTTCTCTGAAGAAGTCTACTTAATAGAGAGCGAATAAAGGACTTTTCGAACCCACAGAAAGAAAAAGCGCAGCCAATTGAGCTGCGCTTTGTCTATCTTTGGCTGATTAATGAAATCAGTAAACGATCTGCACTCTAGATGCGTTATTCACTGCATCTTCAATCGAATCTTCAATAGTCTTGCGACGCGTTAAAACAACGCCTAAGCGACGACGACCGTTGATTTCAGGTTTGCCAAACAAACGTACTTGAGTTTGTGGCTGAGCTAGTGCTTTGGCAACATTGTCAAAGCGGATATCAGTTGATGTACCTTGACCTAAAATAACCGCTGATGCTGATGGTCCATACTGAACTATGTTGTTGATTGGCATGCCAGTAAACGCTCGAACATGCAGGGCGAACTCAGACATTTCTTGAGAAATCATGGTTACCATGCCGGTGTCGTGTGGGCGAGGGGACACTTCGTTAAAAATAACCTTATCGCCTTTAACAAACAGCTCTACACCAAAGATACCGTAGCCACCCAGTGCATTAACGACTTTCTCTGCCGTGTATTCAGCCGCTTTGATTGCGTTGTCTGACATTGCTTGTGGCTGCCATGATTCACGGTAGTCACCATCTTCTTGACGATGCCCGATCGGAGCACAGAAGTGCACTCCATCAGCTGCGCGCACGGTTAGCAATGTGATTTCGTAATCAAAGTCAATAAAGCCTTCAACAATCACACGCCCAGCACCTGTACGACCACCTTCTTGTGCGTAATCCCAAGCCGTTTGAACATCTTCTTCTGATTTGATAACGCTCTGGCCTTTACCAGAAGAGCTCATCACTGGCTTAACAACACACGGGATACCAACGTGTTCTACTGCTGCTTTAAAGTCCTCAAAGCTGTCAGCAAATTGATAAGGGGAAGTGTTTAGGGCCAACTCTTCAGCTGCAAGGCGGCGAATGCCTTCACGGTTCATTGTCAGCTTAGTTGCTTTCGCTGTAGGAACAACGTTCAAGCCTTTCTCTTCTAACTCGACCAATTTATCGGTCGCGATAGCTTCAATTTCAGGAACCACGTAAGCAGGTTGCTCTTTATTGATGATCTCTTCCAGTGCCTGTCCATCAAGCATGTCGATGACGTAGCTACGATGCGCCACTTGCATTGCTGGAGCATCGGCATAACGGTCGCACGCGATCACTTCCAAACCAAGACGTTGGCATTCAATTGCCACTTCTTTACCAAGCTCGCCAGAGCCCAAAAGTAATACACGGGTAGCATGAGTGCTAGTAGCAGTACCGAACATAGTGTTCCCTTACAAAATAAAGTGATGAAACCGAATTTGCAGGGGATCATACTGATTTTTTCGCGCGAAGCAAACGTTTGCGCAAGGTTTTTCGATAATAAAAAAGCCCTACACTGGGTAGAGCTTCTCGCTTAGCGTCTGGATAAATTAAACGTTCACAAAACTCACTGGAATATCAGGGTTTAGCGCTTCTAGCGTTGATTGAGTGTCGGCTAGGTGGCTGATCTTGCCTTGCGAGTTCTCAACCAGAGCTGCAGCTTTGATGTCTTCAAACTGCTCACCAGCCATCAGGATTTGAATCAGTGCAACCTGAAGCGGTGGAAGGCTAGGGTTGAACGCAGCATTTTCTGCATAAGCGCCTTGGAATACGCGACCACTGTTCATCTCAAGAGCAATACCGCTCAAGTTGTTAGTGTAAGGCGCGTGGCTGATGTTCATTGCGCTCACCGCTTTTTGGATCAGCTCGTCATCTTCATCACACACAAACTCGTGTTTTACATCTGCCATTAGACCAGATTCGATGCCTAAGTCTGCAGGACCAAAAGCTTCTGGAAGGTAGTGGTGTAGTGACTTTTCTTCGCGTTCTGGCAATTGGATCTTAAGTTCTTTTGCCGTAGTGAGCTCATTCATGAACTGACGACAGTGACCACAAGGGCTGTAGTTGATGGTGATGTCTTTCACACCATGTTCGCCTTTCATCCAAGCGTGACTGATCGCACACTGCTCAGCATGAACGGTTTGACCCAGTTGAACGCCGGAAAACTCCATGTTCGCACCGAAGTAAAGGCGACCAGATAGACCGCGAACAATCGCACCGACATAGAATTCAGAAATTGGAGCGTAAGAAAACGCTGCGGCAAAAGGAAGTAGAGCAACACGAAGCTCTTTGTCTGAAAGGTTGGTAGCGTTCAGCAGCTCATCAAACTGTTGCTCAGAAATAGTGGCATCAAAATCGTCAGCGAGAACGATAGGAGCAAGATGTGTTGAAAGTGCTTCAGGAGCGCTTGCTAGCGCCTGTTCAATGCGACTTTTCATGTTGAATCCTTGTTATTGCATGGACAGTTATTCTATGTGAAAGATGGAAATGTTCTGTGCTTTAGATCACGTTAATGTGTGTAATGATAATTTACGTTACATAATTAGAGTGGGCTCACACATGTATTCGATTTCACGACGATTTAACGTTATCTCTGTCCCACTAATAACTATATCAACGTATATTCATACTGCGAATTTTCTGGATGAGATTATGACCTGCTCACCTTATCGGGAAGCAAAGTAGAGCAGGTCATTGAGGTCTTTATTGGTATAACCAAACAGCCAAAGCAAAGAAGCTTGGCGCAAGAATAGAAGTGATGATGCCACACAGCACCAAAGCAAGAGATGAGAAAGCCGCATCACCAGGCTGTTTTTCAGCACATGTTGCTGTCCCAAGTGCGTGAGAGACAGTACCCATTGTAAGGCCACGAGCGATAGGGTGCTTAATGCCGATAAGGTTAAAGATTGGGTAAGCTAAAATCGCCCCGAATAACCCCACAATAAGCACTAAAATAGCCGCAACGGCAGCTTCACCACCTAAGTGGCTAGAGATTTCCATAGCGATAGGGGTAGTTACCGATTTGCCCACTAAGCTTGCAATCAGGCTGATGTCTGCTTTGAACGCAACGGCGATCAGTGTCGCTGTTAGCATCGACATCACGCTGCCCAAAGAGCAAGCCAGTGCGATAATGCGCCAGTTGGCTTTGATTTGAGGCAGTTGCTCATAGAGTGGATACGCTAGCGCAACAACAGCGGGTTGAAGCAAGAAGCTAATATACTCGTTGTCGGCGTAGTAGGTTTCAAACGGCACTTTCAAAAAGGTGAGTAGAGGGATCAATACTGCGATGCTGATTAAAAGCGGGTTTGCGATTGGGTTGTTAACCTTAATTGCGATTTGACGAGCGGCAAGGAAAACCACAATAGTGACAAGTAACCACATATTAGTGTTTCTCCTTCAGCAAGTAATCTAAGAACCACGCTAAGCTGACCAATACGATCAGTGACCCGCCTACGGCACTCGCAATAATTGGCAGTGCATTCGCCAGCAACATATCAAAGTGCTGCATCAAACCAACACTGATTGGGACGAACAATAAGATCATGTAGCGAATGAAAAGCGTCGCGCCAGGCTTAACCCATTCGACTTTGACGAAGCCAAGGGTCATAGAGAAAAACAGCACAAGCATGCCGATGACACTTCCAGGAACAGAAACGCCAGTGAATTTTTGAATAGTGTTGCCGATGCCAAGTGCTCC
Source organism: Vibrio sp. B1ASS3 (assembly GCF_905175355.1). Classification (NCBI taxonomy): domain Bacteria; kingdom Pseudomonadati; phylum Pseudomonadota; class Gammaproteobacteria; order Vibrionales; family Vibrionaceae; genus Vibrio; species Vibrio sp. B1ASS3. The sequence goes on along the minus strand of NZ_HG992742.1, from coordinate 2,306,693 downwards.
CATGATGAGTGCGAGGGAAATGAGCAAATGGACCAGCTGTAGTAATCGATCTTTAATCATTTTGACAGCATATAAAACAACAAGCACACCCGAAGGTGCGCTTGAACAAGGTAAGAAATTAGGAGGCTAAGCTCTCTACATAACGATAGACGGATTTTAGTATCGCTATCTTCTTTTCGTCACTTTCATGTTCGTGAACTAAGTTTTCTAAATTCAGCATGTACTCTTCAATTTGGCTTTCGAAAACTTCACGACAGTGTTGTGCCCAACGTCTTTGTTCTTGCTCATCCAGTGTGCCAGCGTAGTGACGGGCACGGTAACGAAACAGCAACGGCTTGATGCGTTTGTCATCAAACTCAATATCCAGCGCAGCAAGGTTATTTGGGTCTGTTTCACGAATGATGTCCATCGCTGCGCGATCTGCTGGTGAAAAGAAGCCATCGTACAGTTGCGTATCCACATCATCGCTCTTTTCGAACTCACGCTCAATAGAGAATAGACTAATTAGCTTCTCACGGATCTCTGGGTGTTGACGCAGCAACGCCAGATTACTCAAACATTTCTGACGGTCGATTCCAATCACTTCAGCGTTCTCTGCCGTTAACGTTTTAGCTGGAGCAAGAATAGGGCACTTGTTCAGATGCACGAGCTTTACGGGTACAGGCAGTAAGTCACCCAGTTCTTCACGCTTGGTGTACAAACGCTCTTTCAACTCTTCTGCTGAAAGCTCAAGGATTGGCTGAGGATCTTTGGCTAAATCAATCGTGATGACGGCGTTGTTGTTGGTTGGATGCCAAGCCACTGGAACAATCCAGCTTGTGTATTGGCACTCACGTCCCAACATGCTTGACACGTGCATCAATGGCGTCATGTTTACAATATCGACTAACTCGTTCAGCTTGCGCTTGTTACGCATCGAGTAAAAGTAATCAAACAGCTTTGGTTGCGCGGCTTTGACTTTCTTCGCCATCTCAATAGTAGCAATTACATCTGCCATCGCATCGTGAGCATTGCTGTGTTCAATACCGTTAGCCACTGATAAATGCTCAAGCTTGAAACTCGTAAAGCCTTCATCATTCTCCGGCCATTCCACACCTTCAGGACGAAGGGCATGACACGCTCGCATCACATCGAGCAAATCCCAGCGCGAGTTACCGTTTTGCCAGCTCCACGCATACGGGTCGATAAAGTTGCGGTAACAAGTGTAACGAGTGACTTCATCATCGAAACGGATGCTGTTGTAACCAAGGCTCGTTGTGTTTGGTTTAGAAAGCTCGGCGTGGATCTTAGCGATAAACTCTGGCTCAGGTAGGCCTTCTTGCATGGCTTTTTGTGGCGTAATACCAGTGATCAAAGCGGCTTCTGGTGAAGGGAGATAATCAGCAGGTGGGCGACAGTACATGACCAAAGGTTCACCAATGATATTGAAGTTTTCATCAGTGCGAACGCCTGCGAACTGGCTTGGACGATCTTTGGCTGGACTTGTTCCCCAAGTCTCGTAATCAAAAAAGAAAAAAGTGGGCTGATTATCTTGGTGCATTCTGCTTACCGTTTACGGAACCGATTGAGGGTATTAGACCATTCAACGCCTTGACTCGCAACGAAAGATGCAAGGTGATGTTGTGAAAATGGAAAAGCCGATGGCGAACCGTCGGCTTAATATTTCGGAATTGACCAATGCTTAGGCTATTGAGGTGTTGTATCACCCAAAATCTAAGGTTAATAGCAAGCGAGGTTCACTCGATTCAATGTTCGGAGACCGGTGTACCAGACCTCTGTTTTCATTGCCGCTCCAACGTTCACCTTTCAGAAGTGCAACATCACCCACAGACAAATCTTGAATGTCATTCTCTTTCATGTACAAACCTGATTCTGAGTCTGGGAGTCCATTGCTACCGTGCCCCAGTTTGGCGCGATTGACGGCATCATTGGCTAGCCACTGTGTCGCAGTACCATGATATGTGGTTACCAATCGGCAAGGTACTTGGTCAACGTGAAAGCGGGGGCACATTGCGCTATTAAGCGTTGCGAGGCGTAATCCTGCATCTTTTAGTTCAAACAGATAGCAGAACATATCAACCAGTTCAGCAATATTTCTTAGTAGCACTTCTGGCGCTTTTCCGTCAGTTGCGAATTGCAACGTTTCTAAAGCATTTTCTGGGGAGACGCTCAACGACTTACCAAAGTTGGGGTTTGATGTAACAAACGCTTTGCTGGCATCAATCAGTTGTTGATCAAATTGACGCTGCCAAATCGCGATATTGATGTCTTCCTGATAAATGTCTGCCAACACCGTCGGTTCTTTTCGTGCACTGAAACATGCAGTTTTGTGTGTGTTTCCCAAGGCTTCAGTTGTAATGGACTCGGTTAAAGTTGAAGTCATGATATAACCTCCGATGTTATTCGTATGCGCTTTAGTTTATTGAAATGTTATATCATAACAGTTAGTGCTAACAAACCCATTTGCCGCAAATGTTATTTAGACTCTGGTAAGTCTTTGAAAGAGGTTGGGGGGGAGATTCGTCATGCTTTATTTTAGCGAGCCTGAAAACCAAAAAAGCCGATGGGAAAACCATCGGCTCGTGTAAGAAATGTTTATTGGGTAGCGATTACGCTTTCTGTTCTTCCAACGCAGTTTCACTATTGGTCGACTTTAGCACTCGGCTAGTAATCGTTCCGGCTGTCATTGCGCCAGACACATTAAGTGCAGTTCGTGCCATATCGATCAATGGTTCGATAGAAATAAGCAACGCAGCAATTGTCACAGGCAAGCCCATTGCAGGAAGTACAATCAATGCTGCAAAAGTTGCGCCACCACCTACACCGGCAATACCGAAAGAGCTAATTGTAATGATGGCAATCAATGACAAAATGAAGTTGATGTCTAGAGGATCGATACCCATTGTTGGCGCTACCATCACCGCCAGCATTGCTGGGTAAATACCTGCACAGCCGTTCTGACCGATAGTGGCACCGAAAGACGCGGACAAGTTCGCAATCGCTGGTGGCACGTTTAGCTTGGTGATTTGTGCTTCAACGTTAAGTGGAATCGTTGCCGCTGAGCTGCGTGACGTAAACGCAAATGTCAGTACGGGCCAGATCTTCTTAAAGTACTCTGCTGGGCTCACACCAACGAAAGACACTAGCAGTCCGTGTACAAGGAACATAAGTAAAATAGCAACGTACGATGCCACGATGAAGCCTAACAGGTTAAGGATGTCACCAGCACTTGAAGTTGCAACGACTTTTGCCATCAACGCTGCGATACCGTAAGGCGTTAATGCCATGATCATCTTAACTAAACGCATCACGATAGATTGAGCTGCCTCAACGAAAGTGCGAATAGGAGATTCTAGCTCTTCTTTTTCTGCCATTACTTTACGCGCAGCGATACCTACTAACACACCAAAGATAACTACAGCAATGATCGATGTAGAGCGAGCACCTGTTAGGTCAGCAAATGGGTTGGTTGGAATAAAGCTAACTAGCATCTGAGGAATCGTTAGGTCGCTTACTGAGCCTACACGGCTTTCTAGTACCGCAATGCGAGCTGTTTCACGCGCACCTTCTGTGAGGCCTTCTGCAGAAAGACCAAAAGTTGTGGTCACCAGAATACCAATCATGGCAGCAATAGCGGTCGTAACGAGAAGAACAGAAATCGTAAGGCCAGAAATCTTACCCAGAGAGCCGCCTTTTTCCAGCTTAACAACCGCTGAAATCATAGAGACCACTACCAATGGCATAATGACCATCTTCAACAGGCCAACGTAACCACTACCAACGATACCAACCCACTCAAGCGTTTGAGCAATCACATCGCTACCTTCTCCATGAACCAGTTGTAAAGCAAGACCGAAAAGTGAACCAGTCACAAGACCAATTAACACAAGACGAGATAACGTGTTCTTTTTTTGTTGTTGGTTAAAAAGAAAGAATAATATGGCGATAAACACCGCCAGAGAGGCAACCACTGCGAAATTCATAATCTGACCTTATTAATCAGCGCCAAATGCTGACTGTTTTTTATACGGGGCTATATACTGGTAACGTAAGATACCGATCGGGATATAACTTTAAAAATGAAAAACAGGTATTAGATAGATCGAAAATGAATATAAAAGTGAGACGCATATCTCGTGCAATAACGTTTTAGCACAAGATTTATCCGATTTTATTTAGTCATAATGCTTGATGAGGTCCATCATCTCTCTTCTATGCAAATAGACGATTGGGTCTTGTTGATAGCTGAAAACTTGGTAAATCATCGCTTTGGCTACGTCTTGAGCTTGAATAGGCACAAAATTAGCCAGCTTCCCCAGCATAAGCGGACGAATTACTTTAGAAAGAGTCTGAACAACCTTCTCATCTGTACGAGGATTTTCTCGTTGCCCGACCAGAGGTCCCGGTCTTGCGAAGACCACTTCTTCAAAGCCCATCTTTTCAATATTTTTTTCCATGTGGCCTTTGCAAGCAAGATAGTGGGATGATGAAGAGGCTTTTGCACCCAAACTCGATACGACGGCAAGGCGTTTTACGCCAATCAACTTCATTTGCTGAGCCACTTTACACACTAACTCGACATCGATTTTCCTTAAACCGTCTTTGCTGCCGGCTTGCTTCAATGTCGTACCAAGACAAATAAAACCAACACGAGGGGTCGGTTGTTGTTCGTCCCAGTCATGAATGGTGAGCTCAGCATCGAGAAGTGGGATGATTTTATTATCAGGGTCGGCAATGTCAGTGAGGGCTCGTCGAGAAAGGGAATACAGAGTTTCGATGCTGGGCTGTGAGATCAGTTGAAGGAAGACTTCTCTACCAACCAGCCCTGTTGCGCCAGCGATTATGACACATGCATTTGAATCGTTACTCATTGTATTCTTCCTCATAGAGAACAGTTGCTTAGGCTATTGTAGCTTAATTGTTCAGCCAAGCATTAGGCATGCTATCAATGTTTGACGCACGACCCGTTTGCTCGCTCTTCAAACGAGGCAAATAAAAAGACCCGCGGGACAAACGGGTCTTTTTTCTTAGGAGAATGATAAGGGTATGGATCGCCGAGATTGGCGTGGTGGGTTTGGCTTGCCTCTCTTAGCGGGGCGACGACTTTGATTGGCAAACATAATTTCTCGCTTTTTTGTTAGGGACGATTTCTCTAAAGCATCACGCGTGCCAACTTTCAAAATACAGACGATGAGGAAATCAGCTCTCGTTTCATTTACGCCTAATCTTTGTTAGACGTGCTATTGGATAGTTTTTATTTATCAATGTTTTAAGTTGTTTGGCTAGACTGATGTTGACCATCAGACGTTATCAATTAGAGCGCTGAAAAATAAATGACTGAGACTGAGTTGGTTTAAGTTGAATGCTTTCTTTAGTAGAACAAGCTTGTTGAAATAACATTTTTATCAATATGACTGTCGAATTGACAAAAAGCGCTGTCAAAAAGAGAAAATCAGATGAAATTGCACGGGAGAGGGGTACACTTGTTCTCTCAATTTGTCGGGAGTCTCATTTCTCTCGCGCTTTTCTAAGACCAAGGACGTCGTATGAACATAGATCTCAGTACGCTTGCGCCAACGCAGGTGTATCATTTGATGACTCAAACTGTCATTCCTCGCCCAATCGCTTGGGTGCTCACAGACTCAGGTGAGCAAAACTTCAACTTAGCACCATTTTCCTACTTTACTGCGGTTTCTAGCCGTCCACCTTTATTGATGATTTCTGTGGGAAAAAAGCCCAATGGGGACATCAAGGACACCACGCGAAATGCATTAGAAACCGGTAAGTTGGTTATCCATATTGCACCCAGCGATCTCGCGGATAAAGTCACTTTATCTTCTGCCACATTAGAACATGGGGAATCTGAACTGGAGACGACTCAACTTGAGACGGTTGATTTCCAAGGTTTCGAATTACCACGCTTAGAGGGCGCGCCAATTGCATTCGGTTGTAAGTTGCATGAAGTGATAGAGATGGGGGAGACACCGCAAAGTTTAATCTTTGCAGAGATTGAACACATTTATGTCGATGAGCGGGTCATATCCATGGAGGGTGACCGTTTAAAAGTTGATGCCTTAGCTGTAGACCCATTAGCTCGGTTAGGCGGTAATGAATACGCCACGTTAGAAAAAACTTTTTCTGTCGCTCGTCCAAAATAAAGATTAAGGAATCATCATCATGGATCGCTCTTTTGCCTCAGAAATTCAAGCTCGTATTGATAACAAAACCAAGCCATTAGGCGCTCTTGGTTTGCTCGAAAAAGTGGCGCTAGAACTGGCGTTAATTCAAAGCCAAGATAAGCTTCAATCGGTTGAAACAATAGAAATTCGCAAACCAACCATGTTGGTATTCGCTGGTGATCATGGTATCGCAGAAGAAGGGGTGAGCATTGCGCCAAGTGCTGTGACTCAACAAATGGTGGCGAATTTTCTTGCAGGTGGCGCCGCCATTAATTGTTTCTGCGATCTTAACCAAATTGACTTTAAGGTCATTGATTGTGGCATGTTGTCACCGATCGATACCTTAGTTCCTGACTTTAAAAATCATCCCAACTTGATTGAGAAACGTCTGGGAAATGGCACGGCAAACTTTGCTAAACAAACGGCGATGTCACTAGAACAAGTCGCGCTAGGTTTAGAATATGGAGCCCAGGTCGCGCAGCAGGCGATTCTTAGTGGCTCGAACTTGTTGATGTTTGGTGAGATGGGGATTGGCAATACCAGTTCGGCATCGGCATTGTTAACTGCGCTGAGTCCATTGGAAGTCGACCATTGCGTTGGTTATGGCACGGGCATTACTCAAGAGCAACTAAACCGCAAAATCAAGCTAGTCGCACAAGGCGTGAATCGCTGCCGTGACCTTGACACCAAAGGTGCGTTAGCTCAAGTCGGTGGTTTCGAAATCGTGCAAATGGTCGGCGCATTCTTAGAAGCGAAACGCCACAAAACGCCAGTCTTGGTCGATGGATTTATCGTCTCTGTTGCCGCTTATGTCGCGACTCTATTAGATGAAGAGACGCGAGATTACATGTTGTTTGCTCATAACTCAGAAGAGAATGGGCACAAGTTTGTGCTGGAATGCTTACAAGCGGAGCCTCTCTTAGATCTTGGACTGCGCTTAGGTGAAGGAACCGGAGCAGCGCTTGCTTTGCCACTCGTAAAAGCGGCGGCTCAGTTTTACAACAACATGGCGAGCTTTGAGAGTGCGGGAGTGACGGTTTAGTGTCTGCTTCTGAGAATACTCACACTTCAGAGACTCGTTCTTTGCGCTATCAGAGTGAGCTTTTCTTGCTCGCAGTAAGCTTTTTTAGCCGCATACCAGTGCCTTCTGATTTACCTTACAGTGAAACGCGCATGAACCAAGCGGGCCGATATTTTGCTTTGGTCGGTGTGTTGCTAGGGCTACTGTGCGCAGCTGTGTTTTCACTGGCAAGTTTATTGTTCCCAAACTCAGTTTCCATCGTGTTAACCATGGCATTTAGCCTGCTCCTTACCGGCGCTTTTCATGAGGATGGTTTAACGGATATGGCAGATGGCATTGGCGGTGGTATGACGTTAGAGCGCCGTTTAACCATCATGAAAGACAGCCGCATCGGGACGTACGGAGCGGCAACGCTAGTGATGGCGCTGCTAGCGAAGTTTGTATTTTGGAGTGAGTTAGCCGATGAGCCTCAGTTTTGGCTGATGATCGTCGTGGCGTACACCGTGAGTCGAGCGCTGGCTGCCACTCTCATATATGACATGCCTTACGTTAGTGACGCGGATACCTCGAAAAGTAAACCGTTAGCGAATAAGCAATCGAGCTTAGAAGTCGCGATACTGCTCTTAACTGGTGGGGTTCTAGCGTTGTTATTGGGCGTGACTCAGGCTGCTGTGATTGTATTGGTATTGGCACTGTTTCGTGTGGGCTTTAAACGCTGGCTGACCAAACGTATTGGCGGATTTACTGGCGATTGCCTAGGTGCCGCGCAGCAGCTTTCAGAGTTGCTTGTTTATCTCACTCTTATCGCATTTAGTCATTCATTATGAAGCAACTTATTCTAGGTGGTGCTCGCTCAGGAAAGTCGAGCTTAGCAGAGATCAGGGCGCAACAATGGGCAAAAAATAAAAACGGAACGCTTCACTATGTGGCGACGGCATTGCCTTTTGATGATGAAATGAGGCAACGCATTACTCACCATAAACTGCAGCGAGGGACCGGGTGGATTGAACATGAATGTCCGCTTAACTTGCCTCAGCTTATTTGTGAGTTTTCGACTCAAGATATTGTGTTAGTTGACTGTCTCACGCTTTGGCTCAACAACTGGATCTTTGAACTCGGTGATGACTGCTGTAATGAGCGGTTAGAGGAGCAAATTGAGTTGTTGGTGAATGCGGCGGCGCAATCTGACGCGACGCTGATTTTTGTCTCTAACGAAGTCGGTATGGGCATTGTGCCGCTCGGCGCCGTCAGTCGTTATTTTGTTGATAATGCGGGACGGATGAATCAAAAACTGGCGACCGTATGTGAACAAGTCACGTTTGTCGCTGCGGGTTTGCCACTTGAGCTCAAACCACAGGAAGGGAAGAGATGAAAACGCTGAATATCTATTTACTGCGACACGGGAAAGTGAACGCAGCCCCAGGTTTACACGGACAAGCCGATTTAAAAGTCGATGAAGCTGAGCAACGCAAAATTGCTCAAGCCTGGCAACAAACGGGTCGAGAAGTAGAAGGGATCATCAGCTCTCCTTTGTCACGTTGTCACGACCTTGCTGAGATACTTGCGGAGCAGCAACTTTTGCCTTTAAGTGTGGAGCCACAACTTCAAGAATTGGATTTTGGTGATTTCGACGGCATCCCATTTGACATGCTTTCTGAGCACTGGAATAAGCTCGATGCGTTTTGGAAAGCACCAGCACAATACACCTTACCGAATGCTGAGAGCTTGGATGATTTCTCTCATCGTGTAACTTGTGCTTGGTCTCAAATCATTAATGATATCAATGACAACTTGCTAATTGTCACGCATGGTGGCGTAATTAGAATGATTCTTGCCCATGTATTGGGTGTAGATTGGCGCAATCCGCGATGGTATTCGACATTAGCGATAGGAAATGCGTCAGTAACACATATAACAATTACCATCGATGATCAGATTTACGCCTCAGTTCGTTCGATAGGCGTACCACTATTTGAAAATTAGTCACGGAAGTAGCCAACGCTTGGATCTCTACCGAGTTTAAGAGAGAAAAGAGCTGGCTCGATTACATCAAAAGGAACCATAAATGACCGCTCCTAGCTGGGATTTATCCATCGTTTATAACGATCTCGCTGACCCACGAATTCAAGATGACATTGCCCTTGTAGAGCAATGCATTGACCTACTCAATAAACAGTCTGCCGATTGTAACTCTGTTGAAGTGATGCAAAACGCAATCTTAACCAGCGAGGCGGCAAGCCGTTTGGCTGGCACTATTGCGAACTTCGCAAACTGTTACGCGTCAGTGGATGCGACAAATGCAGAAGCGAAAGCACTGCTGGGTCGTATGACGCGTATTTTCTCTGAGCTTTCTCAAGCTTACAGTGCGTTTGAGCTTAAATTGACTCACGCTGATGAAGAGTTCATTACTCGCGTTTTGGATCATGAAAATCCAGACATCAGTGGTCAGGCGTTTTCAATCCTAAACTCTCGCAAACTGGCTGACACACGCTTAAGCACCGAAGAAGAAAAGCTGTTAGCGGCAATGAGCGTGGATGGAAAATCTGCGTGGGGTAAGTTATACAACAACCTCACGGGCTCTTTGAAAGTGAAGCTTGACTACACTGATGGTGAAAGTGAAGAGCTTGGCTTCTCGCAAGCAGCAAGCATTCTTTATGGTTCTGAATTTGATCGCCAAGAAGCTGCGTGGCGTGGCGTTCAAAAGGCGATGGCAACACATCAAGAATCTTTCGCTTCTATCCTTAACGCGCTTTCAGGTTGGCGTTTAACAGAGAATAAAAAGCGTTCTACCAAACGTGATGTCCATTTCCTTGATCCAAGCTTACATGGCAGCCGAATCAAAGCAGAAACGTTGGATGCCATGATGAAAGTCGCTAAAGACAGCCGTGAGATTGGTCAAAAAGCCGGTTTGTTGATGGCGAAGGTTCACGGTCTGGATGAGATGAAACCGTGGAATCATCTTGCTGCGATGCCTGCTTTGAGTGGCGAAGCGAAAGTTTATCCATTTGATGAAGCAATCGACGTCATTTGTGAAGCGTTCGAAACCGTGAATCCAGATATGTCTGAGTTTGTCCGCATGATGGTACAAAACGGCTGGATTGATGCAGCGCCTAATGCCAACAAACGCCTTGGCGCATACTGTACTAAGCTGCCGGCGACGCGCACGCCGCTCGTGTTTATGACGTGGAGTGGCAGCCGCTCAGACCTGATGACGCTTGCTCATGAGCTTGGTCACGCGTTCCACAACTGGGTGATTCGTGACTTGCCGCTTTGCCAAACGTACTACCCGATGACGTTGGCAGAAACCGCCTCGATTTTCGCTGAAAACATCGTTCGCGATCATCTGATTTCAAAAGCAGAAAGTGTGGATGACAAGCTCGAAATGCTGTGGGAAGAGCTCTCTTCGGCGTTAGCGCTGATGATCAATATTCCAGTTCGTTACGAATTCGAAAAAGCTTTCTACGAGCGTCGCCAAGAGGGTGAACTCACAGCTGATGATTTCTGTGAACTGATGTCAGAAACGTGGAAAGATTGGTATGGCGATGTGATGAGCGAGGCTGACCCTTATTTCTGGGCGAGCAAACTGCACTTCTCCATTTCTGGGGTGAGCTTCTACAACTACCCATATCTGTTCGGTTTCTTGTTCAGTAAAGGTATCTACGCTCAACGTGAAGCTAAAGGGGAGCGTTTCTACGACGATTACGTAGATCTATTACGTGACACTGGCAACATGATGGCTGAAGAAGTTGTAGACAAGCATCTTTCAATGGATCTGACGCAACCCGAATTTTGGCAGCAGAGTGTGGAGCTAGTTCGTGACAAAGTAGACGAATTTGAACGTTTACTCGCACAACGTGGTGAATAAACGCTAAAAGTTGATCAAATCATAATGATCTTCTTTAGGGCTGTGGTAAAGTTCACAGCCCTAACACTTTGTAATTGTTTAAAAAATAAACGCCTCAATGCTTGATTTGAGTGCATGGCGCGAAAAGGTATGGGATTTTAAATAAATTTGGTGGCTTCTACTCATAAGTGGGATCGCAACAACAAAAATCCTTTGTACAATTTATTAACATACCCGCCGTGCTATTAAGGAGTAACGCATGACGAAGTCTCTCTTTCGCCAATCGTTTTTAACTGACACGTTAGATGTTCATATTGATGTCGCGCCAGCGGAGCAGGTGCTGTCTAATGGTGTAAAACTTAAACTCTATCAGCGTGGTGTGCTAGAAGTGATTCCTGACGAATACACTCAGGAAACCAAGAACGTCATCATCTCTTGTGGTGTCCACGGGGATGAAACCGCACCGATGGAGCTGGTGGATTCAATTATCAAAGACATCGAATCTGGCTTCCAGAAAGTCGAGGCTCGATGCTTATTCATTATCGCTCACCCAGAATCGACTCTGGCGCACACGCGATTTTTAGAAGAAAACCTTAACCGACTGTTTGATGAGAAAGAGCACGAGCCAACCAAAGAGCTTGCGATTGCTGATACTCTCAAATTGTTGGTGAGAGATTTCTATCAAGATACGGCAGCTGAAACACGCTGGCACTTAGATTTGCACTGTGCGATCCGTGATTCAAAGCACTACACCTTTGCGGTGAGTCCGAAAACGCGTCATCCCGTTCGTAGCAAAGCTTTGATTGATTTCCTCGATAGTGCACATATTGAAGCGGTGCTGCTTTCTAACTCGCCAACCAGTACATTCAGCTGGTTCAGTGCAGAAAACTATGGCGCTCAAGCTTTGACGATGGAGCTTGGTCGAGTGGCTCGTATTGGTGAAAACGACTTAGACAAACTGACTGCGTTCGATTTGTCACTGCGTAACCTAATCGCAGAGGCGAAAGCGGAGCACTTGTCTAAGCCATGTATCAAGTACCGTGTGAGTCGTACGATTGTACGCTTGCACGAAGATTTCGATTTCATGTTTGATGACAACGTCGAGAACTTCACCTCATTCGTTCACGGCGAAGTGTTTGGTCACGATGGTGACAAACCGTTGATGGCGAAGAACGATAACGAAGCCGTTGTTTTCCCAAATCGCCACGTCGCGATTGGTCAACGCGCAGCATTAATGGTGTGTGAAGTGAAAACGCGCTACGAAGATGGCGAGTTAGTCTACGATTAATGCCATATCGCTTTCATTTCGGTGACTAAAGCGTAAGAACACATTTGCAATTTACCGAGGCTTAACTGTAAGGTTAAGCCTCGTTTGTATTTATCGGCTACTATGGATTTTCAACAACTTATCCTGAACAAGGAACGACGCTGGCAACGCAATCTTTTGATCATGTCAGTGATTCTCGTGCTGCTCTCTGCTATCCACTTGATGGTCGGAGAGGTATTCCTTTCTCCTTTTCAGTCTCTCTCTGCATTTGAACAAAAACTCTTGTTGGATCTACGTCTGCCACGTTTGGTTTCTGCCGCCATTATCGGGGCAGCATTGGCGGTCTCTGGTGCTACCTTACAAGTTCTGCTTGGCAACGTATTAGCCGAACCCGGCGTTCTCGGGATCTCCGGTGGCGCGAGCTTGGCAATGGTGCTCGTCATGTTTGCCTTGCCGGTTTTACCTTCTCCGATGATCTTTATGTTGGCTGCCATTGCCGGTTCGATGCTGTTTACCGTCATATTGGTTGGTATCGCAAGGGCAATGCATCTCACTACTGCAAGGCTGCTGCTCGTCGGCGTTGCACTGGGTATTTTGTCGAGCGCCATTGTGACGTGGGCATTCTACTTTAGCGATGACTTGAGCCTACGTCAGTTAATGTATTGGCTAATGGGCAGCATTGGTGGGGCAAGTTGGTATCAGCACACCGTTACTTTGGTCATGCTACCTGTATTGATTTGGCTCTGTTGCAAGGGCAAACCGCTTGATAAGTTGATGCTTGGGGAAATCCATGCCACTCAACTAGGTATTGATGTTCATCAGATGCGCTGGAAACTCATTTTGGCAATCTCCGTACTTGTTGGTGGTTCCGTTGCGTTGGGTGGGATCATTAGCTTTGTGGGCTTAGTCGTGCCGCATCTGCTTCGATTAGCGTTTGGTACAGAAAACCGTTACCTGTTGCCTCTGTCGGCAATATCTGGCGCAGCCTTATTGGTGTTTGCTGATATCGGCGCGCGTTTGTTGCTCGATTCTGCAGAGCTGCCGCTGGGAGTGATGACCACTTCTATCGGCGCACCTATCTTCATTTGGATGCTGGTGAAAAGTCATGATGCACGTTAAGCACATCGCAGTGGGAAGCCGTCTACTACCGCTCTCCTTTGAATGTAAGCCGGGTGAGGTTGTTCATGTCGTGGGTCCAAACGGCTCAGGAAAGAGTACATTGCTTGGTGCGATATCTGGCACCTTAACTCAGCGTGAAGGCGTGAGTGGGGAAGTGCTTGTCGACAATAACGATTTGCTAGCAATGCCACTTTCAGAACAAGCCCATATCCGTGGGTATTTGTGTCAGCAATCAAGACCTGCATTCAATGTTGATGTCTTTCAATACTTAGCACTTTCACTGCCAACGGGTGCCAATATCAGCGATGCGAAAGTACGAGATGCCGTTAATGTCGTTATTGAGCTGGTGCAACTGCAAGACAAGCTTCATCGAAGCATTCAGACATTATCCGGTGGTGAATGGCAACGTGTCCGTTTAGCCGGGGTGTGCTTGCAAGTGTGGCGTACAATTAACCCTTACTCTCAGCTATTGATTTTGGATGAACCCGCAGCGCCGCTGGATATTGCCCAAGAAGGACTGCTATACCTGCTCATTAATGCCGTCGCTGCGCAAGGCATCGGGGTGTTGGTCGCAAACCACGACCTAAACCGAACGCTTAAGCATGCTGATAAGGTACTGCTGCTCAATAACGGCGTATTGCATTCTTCCGGTAACGCCGATGAAGTGCTATCAGAAGAAGGATTAGCTGAGGTGTTCAAAACTCAAGTTAAGAAGGTCTTGGTAGAAGAAAGGCCGTATCTGATTTTTGATTAGTATCCTAAAGGAAGACAGAGCATTCAGATGCCAAGCATTTATTTGTTGCGAGACTAAAACAGAGGCATCTGATGTGAATGGGACTTCTTGATATCTAATGGGTTATCGACCCCCTGAAAGTACTCCACCCAAACTTTATTACTTCTCGGAAACTCTCGTCGTAGGGCTTTCTTAACGTGTTTACGCGTACTGACCAAATCTCCTATCATTGTTTGATTGTGATACCCCGTTTCAACAACTTGGAACTCGCTATCTGCTAGACAGTAAATCAGAAAGCCGCGATCTCTTTTGTAAGTCTTAAACTCTACCGCTTCTTTAGGCTGCAATTCTTTGAGCTGTTTTTCGACTAACGACAACACCTGAGATATATGAATCATAGGTAATCCACGATATGGTAACTGAGATAAAGTTATCAGAGAGATAGACCTCAGAAATATCAATAAATACTGAACAGGTGTTTAGTGGCGTTAAAAGCATGGATTTAGCTTCATTGACCAGAGATTCAATGAAGCTTAACTTTTAAGTAATGAGGCTCTGAGCGGACATAAAAAAGCGCCCACAATATCGCAATGTAGATCAGATAAGGATCGGTTGACCGATCCTTCTGCTGAGAGATAATCGGAAGCCTGTTTCTAGGCTTCCGATTTTTTATGTCTATCCAAAACTGTTTTGCCGATTTCCTCGAAGAAAATCCTGTTGATGTAGCTCAACTCACCACTTTCTCTGAACATATCCCAGATGAATGGGTTGTTAAGGCAGCTAGTCTTTCTGATAAGGCGACTATTCGCCGACGTCGGCTACCAAGTGACATGGTCTTGTGGTTAATTGTCGGCATGGCCTTCTTCCGTAATGAACCTATTGCCGAAGTTGCACGAAGAATGAATGTCTGTGCGGATGGCTTAGCCGATGAAGAGTTATTAGCAAAAAGTGCTTTAACTCAGGCAAGACAACGTTTAGGTAGAGCTGCACCAGAGTGGTTGTTTAAACAATGTGGGCGGACGTGGGGTCTTGAACGATACCGTGATGATACGTGGCAAGGATTACAAGTTTTTGCTGTAGACGGTGCTCTTTTTCGAACCGCAGATACCCCCGAACTTAGAGAGCACTTTGGCTCGGGTAATACCTCCAGCAACAGACAGACACCGCATCCAGTGCTAAGAGTTGTGACTATCATGAATGTCCGCTCTCATGTCATCGTTGACGCCGCTATAAGCCCCTATCGGCGTGGTGAAATCCCGCTTGCTATGCCCTTCATCGACTCCTTGCCAGATAACTCTGTGACGTTACTGGATAAAGGGTTTTACGGTGCAGACTTACTTCTCTCTCTTCAAAATAGCGGTATCAATAGGCATTGGTTGATACCAGCAAGGAAGGGGCTGAAATACACACTTCTAGATGAAGAAGAAAGTAATGACATGCTCATAGAAATGAAAGTCTCTCCGCAAGCTCGCAAAAAGAACCCTAGCTTACCTGAGAAATGGCAAGTCAGAGCGGTGACCTACGAAGTACAAGGTAAGCAGAAAACCGTTTTTACCTCCCTTCCTAGAACAAACTACGACGCGAAGGCAGTAGCCAAACTCTACCACGAGCGTTGGGAAATCGAATTGGGTTATCGTGATATCAAAAGCTCAATGCAACACAATACCTTAGTATTACGCAGCAAAACAGTAGACCTTGTTTATCAAGAACTCTGGGGGCTGTTGCTTGGTTATAACTTAGTAAGACGTGAAGCGAGTCAGGCCGCGGTTGAGCATGGAAGAATGCCGAATGAAATTAGCTTTAAATATGCTTGTCAGTTTATAGCGAGCCAACTGAAGGTGATGAGTAAAGCGATATCGCCAGGCAATACACCTAAGCGTTTAAAGAGTCTCAGGGGAGATCTATCCATCCTCTTTATAGACAAACGCCCTAAGCCTAATCGGCCTAGGGCGGTAAAAATATCAAAGACCCGATATCCTGTTAATCGCAAAGCAACTCCGCTTAAGTGAACTACATTGCCCACAATATCGGGTATTGTGGGCGCTGAATTTTATCTGTAATGCCTAATCGATGACTTATTGTGTAAGTGGCTTAAGGTCTGCAGGGCGGTAGTAAACCGACTTTAGAACCTTGCCTTTACGTACCGTTTTGCCTTCAGATACAAAATCTTCTGCGCATTTCGCAATGATGTATTCGCCTTTTTGAACCGCCATCAGCTTGATGCCTTGTTCAGCGTAGAACGCTTCTGTTTCTGCGTATTCTTGTTCGTTGCGACACACTTTGCTCATGTTGCTTGAGTGCACTTCGTCCCAGCAAGGGATAAAGTCGATACCACGGTTCACCGCTACGTTAAGCAGTAGATCGATCAGGTAGCTGATCGCTAAGTTATCTTCAACTGTGCTGTCACCAAGGTGTACTAGACGACCCATTAGAACGTAAACGCTGTCAATGATTGCGTCTGCTTGCTCGGTTTTGCAATCCGCTTCCGCCAGTTCAGTAAGCTCTTCGATCGCAAGAGAAGTGTGTAGCGTATCTGCTTGTGCGTCTAGGCTTGCAACATCCGCCACTGGTAGGTCGAAAGTGCTACGGAACTCGGTGATGTCACGGTATAGGTGATCAAAAATCTCTTGGGTTAGCTTTGACAGTTGCATTCTAATGTCCATTGAATCGATTGAAGTCGCAATCATATCAAACCGAACTTTAATCCCCAAGCGATCCCATTCTAACTGGTTAGAATTCTGTCTCTTGGGGAGTGAGTCTTAGCGAAATAGGTAAGGGAAGAGCTTCTTACGTTCTTCCTCTGAAAGCGCTGAAACACGTGAGATATTGGTATCTGGAATGGACTCTGGATCAGGGTAGTGCTTAAGTACCTTTTCCATGCTCTCTTCACGGATCAAATGAAACACTGGATATGGAGAGCGATTCGTCAGGTTTTCATCATCTTCTGGTTCTGCACCGCCAAAGCAGTAATCAGGATGGAAGGTGGCAACTTGGAAAATGCCTTCCCAATCTTGCTGTTTGATCAAGCCTTCAACCCAATCAATGAAGAAGTTGTAATCCCAGAAATCTTGCAGCATGTTTGGAACCACAACCAAGGTTGTCTCCAGTTTTTCTGGCTCGGTATTACTGAGTTCGATCAGTTGCAGCAAAATGTCTTCAAGTAGTGCTTCTTCTTGCGAGGCTTCACTCACGAAGATTTTGATTTGTTTATTGCGCTGTGGCTTAGCGGCGAACGGGCAGAGATTTAATCCGATCACGACATCATTGAGCCATTGATCGACTTGCTCTGTGATCGCATTGATATCGGTGTTTGGTGATTCTTGTGTTGAGCGCGTTGGCATACGACTTTCTTGCTTTTATGAATGTGGCGCAAGCATAGCAGACCAATGCCACAACATAAAATCAATAAGGTTTAATGCTCCATTAAGCCGTTATGTCTGCGTTATCGCCAGCGTCGATTCGCTCTGTGATGTGTTTTAAGAATGCGATAGCAGCGAACATGGCAATGTACAGTGCACTGCCGCCGATGAGTACGCTCGACCAACCGTCGTTTTGCCAGCAATAGAGCAATAGGAATCCACCTAAACTGCCGCCAATGTAGTAATGCACGAGATACAATGCGGTCGCCGTCGCTTTTGCTTGTGTCGCGTTTTGTCCAACCCAGCCGTAAGCAAGTGTGTGAGTGAAGAACGCGCCGAAGCTGATCAATAACAAACCTGTCAACATTGCAGGTATGCTTTCAATCACCGCGATCCACATGCCAGCCATACTGACGATAGAGCCTAAAAACATGCCAAGTATCGGTGAAAAGCGTTTACTCCAATGTCCGGCGCAGCGGGAAGAAAACGTACCACCCAGGTAGCAAACAAAGATGAGAGAAGCTAACCCAACAGGCACATTATGCGGCGCACTGACCAAGCGGAATCCCATTACCGAATAAAGATTAACGAACAACGCAAAGTTCAAACCGCCAATCAGCATGGCGAACCACACACGTTGATTTTTGAAGTGTCCGATAATAGCTTTGTTGTGGTGCCTTAAACTGCTCGAAGAAGGGGTGAAGTTTTTCTGTTTTGGCAGCAAGTAATGCACGCTGACCACGCCGATAAAGGTGAATAGCATCATAACTTCGATGGCTACATCTATGCTGAAGTTGTCTGCCAACAATCCTCCGCTGATACGCCCTGCGATCCCTCCCAATGAATTGGCTGCGATATAAGTACCGATCGCCATTGAAAATGCGTGTTTATCTAGCTCTTCCGCCATATAAGCAACGGCAACAGCTGCAAACGCGGCAAGCGCAACACCGATCAAAGCGCGACAAACCACTAAGAACAAAAACGAATCGCCAAGCAGCATTAATGCGGAGATAGCAGGGATCGAAAACAGACCAAACATCATTACAGGTTTGCGCCCAATCGATTCAGAGAGCACAGCCATCGGGACCAAGCTAAAGGAGAGAGCCAGTGTGGTAGCGGCGAATAGCCAGTTGACCTGAGTTTCCGAGATCTGAAAGTGCGCCGCAAAGCTTGGCAGCATCGGCTGAAGGAGATAAAGGTTCGAGAAAACCAAAAAAGAGCCGAGCGCCAGAGATAGCGTAATGCGTTTGTATTCCGGAGTGCCGAAACTGACCATGAGTCCTGCCTAATGCGAGCGAGCAAATATAAAGAAACTGTGATCAATCTATCAGTTAGTTTTGGATTGAAAAAATATATTAAAAATATGGTTGGTATATATTTTTGATCTAATGGAATCGAAACAACTCAAACACTTTTTGGCGGTCGCGGAACACGGCAACATTACTCATGCAGCTAAGGCTTTGCACATTGCTCAGCCAGCGTTAAGTATTTCAGTTAAGAAGTTCGAGCAGTCTCTTGGCGTGACGCTGTTTCGCCGAGAAGAGAAGAAAATCAGCTTAACCAAAGAAGGGGAAACCTTGTTGGTTCACGCTAAGCGAGTGATTCAGCAGTTACACGATGCACAGCTAGCGATTGATGAACTCAAAGGTTTAGCCAAAGGGGAAGTGCGCCTTGGTACGCCTTCAATGATGGGCAGCTATTTTTTCCCTCGAATTGTTATGGCGTTTAAGAGCCAGTATCCAGATTTAAAGCTGACGCTGGTGGAGGCGGGCACTCAGTCTATCCGCCGAATGTTACTTAATGGTCAGCTCGATATTGGCGTGATCAGCTGTGACGATGTACCAGAGGACTTAGAAACTGACCATTTGTTTACTAGCCAAATGGTCGCCGTTGTGGCTCCGGAACATGATTTAGCTCAGCGCAACGCCATCACATTTGATCAGTTTTTCGAGCATGATTTGGTGATGTTCCAACATGGCTACTTCCACCGAGAATTCTTAGACCACGTCAGCGAAGAGCATGGCTTTACAATGAAGTCCTCATTTGAAACCAACTTGTTGC
Organism: Vibrio sp. B1ASS3; assembly: GCF_905175355.1. Taxonomy (NCBI): domain Bacteria; kingdom Pseudomonadati; phylum Pseudomonadota; class Gammaproteobacteria; order Vibrionales; family Vibrionaceae; genus Vibrio; species Vibrio sp. B1ASS3. Next base: position 2,287,110 of record NZ_HG992742.1, on the reverse strand, counting down.
CGCTCATTCTGAGTATCGTTAAACAAGAATTTGCTATTACCGCTCTCCTAGAACTGGTGACACAACATGAACAGGGTGTGGTGGGTATTCCATTTGAACCGAGCGTTAAGCTCGACCTTGCACTCGCGTGGCGAAAACAAGGCTATCTATCCATTGCCGACCGTACTTTTATTGACTTTGTGAAGCGGTATGTTTGATTCGTATATTGAATCTTTTTGATAAAAATTATTTATCCCATTGAATACGGTATATCATTCCGGTATATTGTTCTGTAAATTCAATGGGAGAGTAATGGTATGAATCAAAAAGGCTTTAGTCTGATTGAACTGGTTGTTGTGATCGTTCTGCTTGGGGTACTTGCTGTAACTGCGGCGCCAAAGTTTTTGAACTTACAAGATGATGCAGAAATTGCTGTATTAGATGGTTTCAAGGGAGGGCTTGAGGCATCCTTAGGCATCGTCAAAGGTAAACACATCATTGAAGGGGAGCCAAAAGAGCTCGTACTTGATGACAACACATCTATTAGCTTTTTCCGTGGCAATACCATTACTGAATATCCAACAGCGTTGAATGAGGGTGATTGTGCGAAGTTGTGGAACGCAATTATTGATGGGTCTCGTGCAAGTGAAGATGAATCATTAAATACAGAGTTGGTCGCAACGTACGAGGGCAGTAATAATCCTGAGGTAGGAGGTACGTGTCAATTCACCTACCGTAATGCTGGCTCAGTAGACTACGTGAGTGGAAAAGGTACGGTGACAGTTACCTATTAAAACCAAACTATTCAATGAAAAGCCTCCCTTTAATTGAGAGGCTTTTCTTTTTTATGTAGTTATCTCTTTCTCATTAAGTGGTATCAAAGCCCCTAGAGCCACCATGGCAGCGCCACCGATTACGGTGAACAATACGCGCTGCGAAAAGATAAATTCTGCCATTTCCGGATTAAAAGGACCTACCGATACAGTAAGAATAAGCAGCATGATACAAGCCGTGGCAATGGTGTAGTTGTGTTCGAGATACACAAGGATGCCGTAAAGTGAAGCGATGACCAAAACCCACATGGTTATTGTCATTGCGATGTCGGAGTTGAACGAGCCCAATAGCAGTCCCACAGGCAAATAGACTAATGCACCAAGCAAGGTTCCGTTTAAACGTTGCCAAGCTTTCGGTGCTAAATCTTTGCTGAACGGGCTGTGGATCATCATAAATAGGTAAGCACCTAAAACGGCTCCTGAGCCACCTCATATACCTAACGACAGCACCAAGCCAATCCCTAGCGCTTTGCGACTGGAGTACTTGAGATCAACACGACTAATTTTATGTGTGGTGCTCATCGAGCCATTCTGGGTGTTGGCGTTTTTCCAAACCAGCGTACTAGCAATGATCGCCACAGTGATGCCAAGCACAACCGATACTGAACGTTGAAGCATAAGTTCTGTGGCTGGGATATCTACTGGCATCATCATCGATAACAACATAAACGTCAGCGGTAGAATGTACTTTGGTACTCCTTGGTGGTGTTTATCGCGCTCTGTTATGACGAGTAAGAAGGCAAACAGCGCACTAGTAAAAGGAGCATAAGTGATAGGCACCATGGAAAGTGGTATCGCAACTAATGTCATGACCAAAGGATGGAGGCTACCTAGTAGGGTGTCTTTTGTCGTACTGAATTTGAGATTGTATAGGTAGTGGATGATTCCCACTTCCACCGCAACAAAAGCTTCTCCGACATCATAAATATACGCACTGATGATAAGCAGCACGATGGAAAGCAAAAACATGCGGTTGCCCAACACAAGGTAAGGCTTTGATGGGATGAATTTTTGAGCGAGTGAATCGAGCATGGCGTATTTCCCATCCTTCAGTGAATAACAATATGGAAGGTATGAGATTACCAATTTGATGAAATATTCATTGCCAATTTGCGACAGTTGAAGCGTATAAAAAGAGGGGAAGGAAATAAATGGAAAGGCAGAAAAATAAAGAGCTTCCGTTTCTGGAAGCTCTCAAGATTCTTAGTTACTGTACATTTTTTCAAAGTTCTTTGGGTTCCAGCCAATCATGACTTGATCGCCAATCTTCAGCACTGGTACGGAGCGAGCACCCAGAGCATCGAGCTCTTTGCGACCGCGTTGCATCTTAGCGTTGCACAGACGGTAGTTAATATTTTTCGAATCAAGATAACGTTGAGCATCTTTGCAGTGCGGGCATTTGTCTTTGACGTAAAGAACGACACGTTTCATTCAATTTCTCTCCATTATCGTCGGGAGGCGAAGTTTAGCGAGGTTCAAGAGAAAAGGAAAGTTGATTAAGGAAGAGGAGGTATTCAAAAAAATCCCCCTCTGGTAACTGGAGGGGGCAAGATAACAATATGTAGTTCAAGACTAAAGACTTGATATCCCATATCAAAAGGATACCTAATCATGCTATTAAAAATGACCTACGTCCGATAGAGCACTTATATTTTGCTTATGTATAAAGTGCTAAACGTTGGAAGAGGATTGTTCGTGATATACCAGTGAAACAATACACCTGTTAAGAAGTTCCGCTTTATTACCATTAGGTATTATAAAAACCAAAGTTGAACTTAAGTCTTGGTTGTTAAGAGGAACCCATAATTATTTTTATAAATAAGAGTTCTTATAAATAAAAAAACAGATAGATCTTCAATGCTAATCTATCTGAATTTGTCATTTTTCTTGGGCATGTTGTAAAAACTTTTCCTGAACTATGCTGAATGCATTACTTTCATGAATAACTGAAAATCCGCCTAACTTCATAAACTAAGAACTCTCGCGTCAATACATTCATTAGATCGGCGACAGGTCTTAGCCGTTATCAGTTATTTATTGGGCGGAAAGTAAGCATGTCGAAAGATTTTAGTCGTTTGATTCGCACCGTCGGCGGTGCGTTTTTGTCGTTCCTAATGGTATTGGTTACTGTACCTGCGAAAGCGGATATAGCCGGGCTTGATGTCCAGTTGTCACCGATAAGTGGTCAATACGACAACGGTAACCAGATTGAATATACATTGACCTTAACCAACACCTCTGGTTCCACACTTTCCGGGTTAGAGGTCAATGATGAGGTCATGAACATCATGACTTCCGGTGATTCTGGTGGTTCAGTGAATGCGTTTGAGAGCGCAGAAATCTCCGCGTCCGCTTCTTTTCTCTCTTCTGCTGGTGACTACGACAGAAATGGCAACCTAACGGCGGCTGATGTACGAATTCGTAATAACGGCACGGTTTCTTACACCATCAAAGCAACCGTTTCAGAGCAGGCGGCAGGTGATATTACAAATGTCGCTAGTGTCCGCTCTGGCGCGCTTTCTCGAGAAGATTCAAATTCGACCACTCACGAGCGAGTGGTGTATGAGCACAGCATTGAGCTTTCAGCTTCACCGGATAAATACAGCATCGGTCAGTCTGTGACTTACACGTTGAAAGTTTCGAATACGGGTTCTTCTAAAATTAACGGAATGACCGTTACTGACTTAGTGGCAGATATCGAGACTGAAGACCTAAATGGTGCGCCTATTTCCGCATTTACTTCCGTTTCAAACAGTGCTTCAGTCTCTGGCTCAGGAAGTGATGCTGGTACGTTTTCACCAAGTGGCAATTTAGAGGCTACGGACGTATCTATCGCGGTTGGTGGTTCAGTGACTTATACCATCCGAGGGCAAGTTGCCCCGACATTAGTTGGCGATATTATTAACGACAGCGCAAAAGCAGAAACGCGTGACGATTCTAAAGCCGCCACAACAACGACAACGCCGCCAAAAAGTGCGGATGTAACCCTTACTCATACACTTAACAAAAGCGACGATTACTTAGTTGGCGAAGACTTTTCTTACACCATAACAGTCCAAAATGCATCGGGTGCTGGTATTGCTTATGGCTATACCGTTCAGCAGTTGATGGAGGAGGTTGAGTCCGAATTAGGTCATCAGATCACTAATGATAAAAATGCCGATGATACAACTGGTAACCCTTACTCGTTGTGGACGAACGAAGTTATTAGTATTGGTGCAAACAGCACTTCAGAACTCGATGTATCAGGCAAAGAGACGAATAAGTCACTGAATGATAAAGTCTCTATTTACCCTGGGGAACAAATTCTTTACTCCGTCGTTGTCAATGCCAGCCCTGTTGCTATTGGTCAGATCCCACAAGTTATTGCCCGTGTTTTAAATGGTGGCGGAACCTCAGATTCTGCCGATCAGTTAACAAATACTTTGAATACTGAAGAGGTGTTGGATTCCTCCTCAGGTCAAATTTCGCGACTTAAGAAGACCACTGACACGACGTATGTGCCTGGTGTTTCTGGTGAGAATGAAGTGGTTTACGACATCGAGATCTCGAATGCGGACTCGAAATACTTTGCCAATGATGTCATCGTGCTGGATAAGTTTGCCTGTAACGTCACTGAGCAAGTTGATGGTTCGTCTGGATCTGCTTTTTCTGAATGGAAACTTGAAGTCGCGGATAGCCGTGGTGAAGGCTCTAACTATGGTTCATTCAACTACGGCGCTTGGACCAGTGACGACATTGACCTAAAAGTCGATTTGGCTCCTGAAGGTTATGTTCGTTATAAGCTGACGGCAAGAGTGGCGGACGACAGCGTTGGCCAAATTGTTGATGATGGCACAGATGCGGAGTTATGTTTTGGTGACAATCTGACTGAAAGTGGCTCTGGTATCCAGATGCCAAATTCCAACTTGAAAGTCAAAAAAGAGGTGGATTCTCGCTTCTACTCATCTGGTAGTACTTTGAATTACGTCATCTCCGTCGAAAACAACGGTAACGGTTTTGCTATTGATGTTCCTGTTTACGATGACCTTGCTTCCGTTATGACGACCACTATAAACGGGACAACTAGCAATGCTTATGTAAGTTGGACAGTGACGGCAACTGCCTATGACGAGGATGGCAATGTTTCCACAAATAGTAAGTCAGGGTTGACTGACGAGATAAATGGCAATCAAACCAACAAGAATATCTTGGATGTAAGTGCGACGGTTGCCCCAAAAGAAACCATCATTTATTCGATTGCTGCGGTGATCAACCCAATTGCGGATGATGAAATTCGAAACGAAGTTGAAGTGGATGGCAAGCTTTATTCGGATCGAGGCTCTTACCCTCGTGATTACTACCTCGTGTTGGATAAGCGCGTTGATGGTAATGATGAACAAAACTGGTACACCAACACGACCAATGAAGTGACTTACACCATCAGCGTAACCAACCCTGAGGGTAATGGTTTTGCTTCTAATATCGAAATTAAAGATGACATCAGCACCATAGAGGCAGAGCAGCTGGAGCCAGCTGGTGCGATGAAGAAAGTCTTCACCTCGTGGACTATTTCAGCAGATATAGAGGCGGATTCGCCTTGGTTAAACGTCGCTGCTGATGCCGGAGACTTTTCTGATAACAACGATCTTGATGTTATCGCTCAAATCCCACCGGGTGTAACCATCACATATACCATCGTGGGGCAGCTTGACCGAACTGTAGATACAGAGATTCTATGGGGATCTTTCTCTAATACAGCAACCGTCAAGTCGAATGAAGTAGAAGACAACATCAATTTATTGGACTCGGTGACGACGCATCCATATGAGCCGAATCTAGTTGTGGCCAAGACTACACAAGAAACAAGCTTTGTTGCTGGTGAATCAGCAACATTTGACATTTTTATTCATAACCGTGGAACGGGCTATGCCAACGATGCAACCGTTAAAGATGACATCGAAGCGCTTAACTTCTTCTCAAGCTGGTCTGTAACGGGCTCGGTAAATAACGATGAGTTAGGTTCACATTACGGCGATGTCGCAAACAACGAAAACATCGATACCGACGTCGATATCACTCCGGGAGGTTGGGTTCGTTATGCCATATCGGGCATTGTGAAAAATGACTTCGTTGAAGATCAGGTTTCTAACCGTGTAGACGTCTATGATCCGCAAACGGACCGTGACCACAGTTCTTCCGCTCAGATCGATAACTCGAACAGTGCTTACGACATCAATGTTTCGATTAGTAAAACAACGGGCGCTGTAAGATACACACCTGGCGATGATTTGGTTTATACCATTGTCATTCGCAATAATGATGAAACAGATGAAAATGACTTAGTCTTGATTGACCGATTGAGTGAGATCACGACTACGCTTGCGAATGATAAAGATGGTGAATCAGAGGATTTACTTGAGCAGAACCCGTTTGAACATTGGTCGTATTCAGTTGATGGCGGTGCCTACAGTACGCCTAACACCGACGATGTTGAGATCCCGCTTAACATTCCTGCGAACGATTTTATTACCGTTAAGATCAAAGCGCTTGTCAAAGATAATGCGGTTTCTAACGGGGTAGAAGCGGGTGAACAATATTTGATCCGCAACGAGGCGTTGTTGATTCACAAAGATGACGCAGGTTGTACTACTTCATGTGAATACCTAAAACGTGCCGTTGCTGAAAACCATCAGGTTTACAACAATGGTGATGTTTTCCGTACTACCAACATCAACCGCTATTCACCAGGTGATGAGCTAATCTACACCTTTAAGTACACATCACAAGATGGCAAAGGCTACCGCAATAACGTTGGTGTGAATGAATTGATTAATGGTATTTCCGTTCAGTTACAAGATGGAACCATGGGTAATCCGTTCTATGATCCTTCTGTTGGTGAGAACAAATTTACTGTTGGTGTCGAGAAAAGTGACCCTGCGAATACGGGTACGACAGATGGTACAAAAGACGGTACGGTCGCAGACAACAATGACATTGTGACCACAATCGATATCGATGAAGGGGAAGACGTTACATATACCGTGAAAGGGATTATTCGTCCGGATGCCGTTGGCGATATCAACTATCACGACACCATCGTCGTTCCAAATGACTATCACCTAGATTTCGATAAAATCGCTGACGAATCAGTTTATGCTCCGGGTGAAACTGTCACTTATCGATTGATCATTGAGAATGATGGCAAGGCAAATGCAGATGATATTCCTGTCCTTGATAGCATTTCAAACATAACTACAGAGCTTATTGACGGTAAAACCGGACCAGCATTTACTCACTGGGAGATTACATCATCAGCTACGGGCGAAAATGCAGAGTTGACTGATGCGGGCGCTGGCGCAGGAGTTAATTATTCATCGAGCAATATCGACCTTGATGTATTGGCAGACGTCCCAATGGGAGTAACGCTAGAGTATCAAGTAGTAGCGATCCTCAATGAAAAGGCAGTAGGGGACATTGTCAACCGACTAACGGTTGATGGTGACACAGTCTCACATGGTATCAAGGCAAAGGAGCTTCAAGCGGACTACGAGAAAAACATACTTTCTTATTACGACTCTGAAGGCAATAAGATGGTTGGGGCAACATCTTACATGCCGGGAGGGTATGTAGAATACGAGATCTTGGTAAGGAACAATACGTCGGCACACATAAACGACATTGGGTTAAGTGACGAACTTCATCAAATCCAAACCGATTATTATGATGGAACAAAGGGGCCTGCATTTGATTATTGGATTGTTGAAGCATTTACAGATGATTCAAGTATTTCAGACCCAGATACTCAAGATAGCCTTATTCTCGGAGTTCCTTCACAAGAGCCGATAGAAACTAACATTGATATTGCAGCCAAGGGTCTTGCGAGCGGTGAATCTTTTGTCCGCTACACCATCATGGCAAAGATCAGTCAAAAAGCCGTAGGCTCATTTAAAAATACCGCAGAGCTTGCTGGGCGTTTTAATTTTGATTCTCCTATTTCTTTTATGGCAAGTCCTGAAGTCAGTTTTAATAAGATAGCTTACTCCGATGTTAGCTTAAGTTCTGCAAAAACAACCTACTCGCAAGCATCGGGTGAGAGTGAGGTTTATTACCGTATTCAGCTGAAAAACAACGGCTATGGCACCGAGTATGGCGCTCGTCTAAAAGACACCATCTCTGCGATTCAAACCCGTATTGCGGAAGATAATTCGACAGCGGGTGGCGATCCAGTTGGGAAGCCTTTTAATGCTGGCTGGGAAGTAAGCCTAGTCAAAGAGGCGGCAACTGGCTCAATTACCGAAGCGGTAGATTTTGTTGATGGCAATAATATCGACATTGACAATGACATTGTTATTGCCCCCCAGGAGTCATTGACGTTCACCGTCCATGGCACCATCCGAGAGGATGCATTGGGGGATATTCAAAACACCGCGAACTACGATGGCAAAAACCGCACAGCTACGTTGCTGCCTTTGGCGAATAATATCGATGTGGAAAAACGCGTCGTGTCTATTAATGGTACGCCTTTCACCTCAGGAGGTACTTACATCCCTGGTGACGAAGTGGAATACGAGTTCGTCGTTACTAACCCAGAAAATGGGTGGGCAAATGATGTGCGTATTCAAGATACGGTGACCGATATTGGCGTTGAAGTTATTGGCGGTACAACCAAACCGGCATATGCCTCTGGTGATATCAGTCATACGGTGAGTAATGGTATCGACGCGAACATTGATACTTATGTTCCGGGTTACAGCATAGCGGGTAATCTCGATATCGAAGTGGATATTGCAGCCGGCGAAGCGTTGACCTTTAACCTGACAGGTACAGTAAGAGACGACGCACTGGGTGAGATTGAAGCGAACCGAGTGACCGCAGATGGTAAGTCGGCTTCGTCGGAACCTATTCCACCTAAGCCTTCAGAAATCAACTACTTCAAAACGTTAGAATATACCGATGGCGATTCAGCGAGTTGTTCGGTTCCTTCTACTGATGGCAGCGGTTGTACTTATGCACCTCGTGGTGATGTGGAATATCAAGTCACCCTTGAAAACACGGGCGACAGTATTGCTAACGACGTTCATGTTATCGATGCTATCAACAATATTAATACTTCAGATGGCACAGCGGCATTTACGCAATGGTCAACGTCGATCGCAGTTGAGCCAGCGGGAACTTATGACGTTCAGGGTAACTACAACGGTAACGTACCATTGAATGCCACGGTAGACCTTCGCCCAGGTGAACACATTGTGTTTGATGTGAAAGGGACGGTGGCTGCTTCTGCTACAGGTTCAATAACCAATACTGCACAAGTCAATGGCGACAACACGAATGATATTGTTCTGGAAGCTGGCCGATCTCAGTACTTGATCGATAAATGGACTGATACTCCTCAATATGTACCGGGGGGGACGGTTAACTACTACATCGATATTACCAATGACGATGTAAGTACCGGCTTTTTTGGTCTGCTGGATGACATTAACAGCTTTGAAGTTGAAACGGTTGATGGTTCGATGAAGCCTGCTTTAAAAGAATGGACTCTGGATTATGAGGTGCTGTTAGACTCTGCGCCTTCTGATCCGGCAGCAAATGATTTCTCTGAGCTAGATAAACTCGTTGATGTCACTAACCCGGAGATCAATATTCCTGCGGGCTCAATAAAAATGGCAGGACGCGATGATGCAGGTACTGGTGGCGGTGATAAATACACCGTTATTCGTATCCACATTCAAGGTAAAGTTCGCGATGACGCCGTAGGTCGTTTTACCAATACTGCTTTCCTTCTATATGGTCCGGGCAGTAAACGAGCGAAGCTAACACAAGGCTATATTACACCAAAACCGGGCCAATTGGCGTTGACCAAAGAGACAACACCAATTGCAGAACCGGATGCAAAATACCAACCGGGTCAGCCTGTTTCTTACAAAATCACGTTAACTAACGTCGGTGAAGGCTACTTGGTCGACCAAGTGTTGGTGGATCGCATCGATACCATTATGACCGATGTGGCGAACAGTACTGACAAAGAACAAGCCTTTACGGGTAAATGGGTGATCAGTGATGAAGTACTCGGTGGTAGTGGTGATCCTTTGCTGAACGCTCGTAAAAACGTGATCGATACCGATCAGGGTTATAGCGCGACTTATAGTATCCATCCTGGCGATAGCTACTCTTTCGTTGTGACGAATACCGTTAACGACAAGGCCAAAGGCAACATCACTAACTTAGTTAAAGTGGACAGTGATGGCACAGATTACACAGCGGAAGCGACGTATTTGCCTGAAGACGCACAAGTCACGTTGGCGAAAGAAGTCGACAAGCTTGAATACCTACCGGGTGATACGCTGACTTATACCGTGACGGTTAAGAACAACGGCTTAGGTTGGGCAGAAGCCGTTGAAATTGAAGATACATTGAAGTCGATTGAAACAACGCTCGCTGGCGGCACCACAGGAAAAGCGTTTGACCCAAGTTCAATTCAGATTTCAGCGGTTTCAACAACGGGTGAAACGCCAGTACCAGCACCAACAACAGGTGAAGATCTGAAAGAGACGCTGGATATCGCTCCTGAAGATACGATCGTTTATACCATTCAAGCGACAACGGTAGCCAATGCGACGGGTGACATCACCAATACCGCGAGTACAACGTTTGAAGGGAATACAACAGAAAAAAGCGCAATCAGTACACCGATCCTCGCGACGGTATCCATCGACAAATCGGTAGACACTCCAACCTATGAAGTGACGAAGCTGATCAACTACGACATTACCGTGAGTAACACATCATTGGCGTTTGCTTCTGGTGTTGAACTGAAAGACATCATTAGCGACATCGATGTTGACACCACCAGTGGTAATAAAGAGTCGGCGTTTATGTTGTGGGAAGTGACGTACGAAGCATCGGATGAACGCACTGTTGTGACACCAAAAACGTTCGAGCTCAGCGACGATATTAATGCAACCATGGATATTGCGCCTGAGAGTACAGTGACCTTCCGTGTGAAAGCACTGATCCGTACCACAGCGATTGGTGAGATCAGCAACACTGCCACCGTCACTTACAACGGTGTTTCTCAAGATTCAACAGCGATTATGCTGCCGATGGATTCCGATTTTGTTGCCACCAAAACAAACGTTCAAACCGAATACGAACCCGGTGAAGAGTTGGAGTTCTTGATCACTATCGAGAATACCTCGAATAACTACATCACCGATTTGAGTGTGGTGGATGACATGTCTTCTATCCAAGTTGGTTATTACGATGGTACGACAGGTCCTGCGTTTGTAGATGGCTCAACATCGCTTGAGGTTGAATCTCAAACCATAGGCAGCAATGTCGAATCAGTCAGCCTAACAGAATACAGCGTGGATATTGCACCAAAAGGTAAGGTGGTATTCCGCGCGAAAGGGACGGTTGTGGATTCAGCGACCGGAGCCATTGTAAACACCGCGCAAGTCGATGGTGGTGATGTGATCAGCCCACCCGTTCAGAGCGTGAGTGCGGTTGTACAAGCTGAGCTTTATACCGACGCACCACATTACGTGCCGGGTGAAAAAGTGGAATATCACCTAGTGATTGAAAACATTGGACGCGGTATTGCGAAGAACGTTGCTATCTATACCCAGTTCAGTGAATCCATGGGTGATTACATTGATGGTTCTCGTGACAAAGCCTTTGATGATTGGACGCTAACGGCGGATTGGCAGGGTGCTGAAACTCAGCCGGGCGATTATGAAGACGATAAAGATCTGTTTACCATCGTTGATATCGCGCCGGGCGGTAAGATTGATTACACCTTCACGTTGACCGTCAATGAAGACATGCTGACCAACATTGATGTGCTCGGTTACTACTTAGATCTGACGTGGAATCCAGCTGCAATGGCGCGCTCAAAAAGCATGATGCCGTCGCCAACCTCAGTGCAGGGTTCTGCAGACCAAGTTGCAGCGTTGGATTTACCGCCTGTTCCTGCTGAGCTTGTGGTTGAGAAGCGTTCTGATAAGCCGGAATACACACCGGATGATGATTCCGTGACTTACTATCTAGCCGTGACGAACCAAGGTGATGGCAACGCAGCCAATGTTCGTCTAACCGATGAAATCAGTGAGCTGCAAAATGAAGCGGGCAACAAAGTCTTCACCGACTGGACGATTGAAGGTGTTGAAGTAGACGATAGCGGCAGCGTGATTGATCGCCACACCTTCCCGGCAAGCGAAGATTTGGATTTGACGGTCAACCTGAAGTCGAAAAAACGTAATGCGTTTGCCTTTGAAGTTGTGGGCACGCTAGGTAAAGGTTTGGATGACGACATCACCAACACCTTTACCGCGACAGAAACAGACGGTACACAAACCAGTGACAGCGTGACCACGCACATCAAGAAAATCCCAGATAACAGTGGTGAACTTTTGCTAACGAAAGCGGCGTTGCAAGACACCGCGCAAGTGGGCGATGCCGTGGAATACGAAGTCATTGTAGAAAACAACAACGAATCGTACTTCAAAAACGTTACCGTGGAAGACCGTTACCCAGGCGGCTTCAAGTACATTTTTGATACATCGGAAGTGGTGTTGAGTGGCCCAGATGGTGAGTTTGGTAATGAAGACGACCGAGTGTTGACGATTGAACCATCAGACACAGGCAAGCTGCTGTTTACATCATTGAACTTCGACCCAGGTGAGAAACTGCGTATCCGTTATCTACTGCGAGTTTCCGTTGGCGCGACCTTTGGTGACTACATCAACACCGCGGTATCGAAAGTCGACGGCCTTGCGGTATCGAACGAAGACAGTGCCAAAGTGACCGTAGAGCCGGACAAGGTATTCGATACCTCATCCATTATCGGTAAGGTGTTTGAAGACCACAACAAAGACGGTTTCCAAGCAGACGCGACGGCATTTGATGTGGAATTGACTGCCAACTTGTCTACACAGGACTACATCGCTGGCTCTACAATCGTCGTCCGCGATGGGAAAGAGCTGTCGGTTGAGGATGAGCAAGACAATGGTCAAGTGATTTCAGCCGTGCAAGAAGGTGTTGAATTGGGTGATCTTTGGGGACACTCGATAAACCGCACCATCTCTGAAACTAAAACTGTCGCGATTCAATTCAAAACACGTACTCGTGAGAGCTTTGATTTTACCGTCACATCGGACGGTGGTTCACGCATCGAATTTGATGCGCAAGGCCAAATCAAGTTTGCTCATGAATCAGACAAAAAGAACGGCTTAAGTGCAGAGAATCTTAACATCACAAGAAACCTCTATCGACATGGCGATGCCTACCTGTGGGAAATCGTGATTGAGAACAAAGGGGTTTATGAAGACGGGATACCTGGTGTCAAGCTGATGACGGTGGAAGGCATCGTCATTCATACAGACCAATACGGACGCTACCATATTCCGGATCAATGGATAAAAAACAAAAAAGGGAAAAACTTCCTAGTGAAGTTAGACACTGACTCGCTACCGACTTCGATGGAAGTGGTGAGCGAAAACCCGAAAGTGTTGCGAATTACCCCGAATAAGCTCACGAAGTTTAACTTCAGTGTTCATCGTAAAGAGAGCAACGATGACTAATTACTCTTAGATTATTCAGATACTTAAGAGGGGAGGGCTGGTCTCTCCTTTTAATTTAAAATCCTTAGTTAGCACACTCAAAAAAAGTCTTCGATAGAAGCTATATAAATGCAATGGTGACACATGAAATAGTCGCGATAGTGTATCAATAGCTAAGAAGAGGGCACTGTGAAGGATAGAAACCTTTATAACGTTAAAGCAACATGTACCGCATTGAGTTTAGGGGATAAAAATCACTATCAAGAAAATGCAAACTATTATATCGATAAAAACTCTCAACCTTCTGTGCAGAAAGGCTGGTTTGTAAGCTTCAGCAATCACTCTACACCTATCTCCAGTTTATCAATTGATAGTGAATAGGAGTGAGAACAAATTATGCCAGCAGAACAGGTTATTCGTGCGCAACAGTTTATCGAAAGAGCGATGGAAAAGTACGGAACACTTTATGACTACTCCCAAGTCACGTACGTAAATCAAAATACGCACGTTCAAATTATATGTTCTACACATGGCGTTTTTCATACTTCGCCTAAAAATTTTTTGGCTGCAGCTAAGACGATAGGATGCCCATTTTGCAGCCGAAAATTAAGAGCAGCGCCTTCGGTACCTAAAGTGAAGAAAGAACCGAAAGAAGTAAAACACTGTGAAACCGATTATTTCAATGTTTGCGGAGGAACAAAGAAGCATCAAGACATTTTATTGAGCGTCTTTTGTTAGAAAGGGCTTTGGCGTGCTGCTTCACAATCGAATTGTCCATCACATCAATGAGATCGAATCTAGGCATGCCAGGCGCCTCTCTATTCCACCATAATCTAATCAATTCCCCCTTTTATCAATTTTCTAGCTAAGCAAGAACGAGAGCTTATATGAGCTCCTTGCTCCTCATTCCCTCCCGGTTCGGCCTCATAAATACTAATTAATGGCAACATATCCGTTCAATATGTGAGCTATATTGGATTGTACGATTCTTCTAGATAATTTGAGAGCTACTCTTATCGGAATGACGCGAATCCTTAAAACCAGATTTATGCGTTATGGGATAAAAACCGTAAGGCAACTTATGTAGGTAATTCGCATTACTAATACTGGGAGGCTAAAGTACGGATGATAAACACCAACGTTCGGTATAAGACCATTGTTTTCGCTTGTCTGTTGTTTAGCATCAGCCAACTTAGTATGGGGCTGGTGTTTCCGTCACTACCTTGGATTGCTAAAGACTTTGATATAGCGCTGGAACAAGCCCAATGGATCGTAAGTGTTTATTTACTTGGTTTTGGACCTTCTCAGTTTATTTATGGTCCTCTGTCTGATGTTATAGGACGTAAGAAAGTCGTCCTTATGGGTTTAACGACTGGTATGTTTGGTTTATGGATCATCGTATTCCACAGTAGCTCTTTTGAGTGGACTCTAATCGGACGCTTCTTTCAGGGACTCGGCATGGGTTGCTGCTTAGTTGTCGCTAACGCTGCGATAAGAGATAGCTTCAAGAATCATGAGCTAGCCATTGCATTGTCGTATATAGCCATAACCGTTTCCATTGTGCCAATCATCGCACCAGTAATCGGTGGGGTGATTAACCACTATTTTGGCTGGTTAGTCATATTTATTGTTTTGTTAAGCTACGTCAGTTTGGTATGTGTGATCGTTGCTTTTTCATTTCCAGAAACGATGACACGGTTAAAGCCAACTTTAGACCCTAAGAGAGTATTTCGAGAATATCGCCATCTACTCACTTCACTTTACTTCATCAGTTTCGCTAGCCTTGGCTGGCTTAACTTTACCTTGTTGATAACCGCGGTTTCAGTAATGTCATTTATTATGCAAAATCAAATCGGAATGACATCTGAAGAGTATGCGATGTGGGCGCTTATTCCTGCTA
This sequence comes from Vibrio sp. B1ASS3, assembly GCF_905175355.1. Classification (NCBI taxonomy): domain Bacteria; kingdom Pseudomonadati; phylum Pseudomonadota; class Gammaproteobacteria; order Vibrionales; family Vibrionaceae; genus Vibrio; species Vibrio sp. B1ASS3. The sequence continues at coordinate 2,271,853 of NZ_HG992742.1, read as the reverse complement.
GTGGGCTTTTTATTGGTGCGTATGTTAGTCGTTTGGGGCAACCCATTCTAGGGCGAAAAAATACGTTGATGGCAGCTTATGCCTTTCACATGGGGGCTGCTATTTGGTTGCTTAATTGTCCAGTGGAGCCTTTATATTTAATGTTTGGTTTATTCTTGATGGTATTAGGGAACGGTGTATCTCAGCCGTGTATACAAGCGATGGTGATGAGGCCATATAAGAAGCAAGCTGGTATTGCTGCGGCTGCGTTAGGAGGGGGAGAAATGCTTGTTGCGTCGACAATCAGTATTTTTCTCATTCACTTAGGGGTTGATCAAGCGTCGCATTTATCTTGGGTAATTATCGCATTTATCATAATAGCCTTTCTAAGCATTACAATAGGGTTCATGCCTCATTGAATTATGCTACTTCATCCACTCTTTCTGATTAGTACGTATGATGTTAAGAGAAAAAGCCCACCCGGTTAAGGGTGGGAATAGCTTATGTAAGTTGCAATATACTGATGCCGAGGGAAAGATACGACATCAACATATTTATCTAACATTCAGTCTGTAAACTAAACAGCATTTTAAAAAATATCTCGGAAAAAATGCTAGTAATAACAATAATCAGTGTATATGGATTAATGCGGATGACGTTGTGTTTTTAACCTTTGATTCAATGCTGCAATTTACACGCTCGGTATGAGCGATCGTGAACCATAAGCAGAGCTTCTTCTCTCTTTACGAAAAGTCGATAGCTTCTATCATCAGAAATGTATTTCATCCCTGATGCGGAAGGGACACGAGGAATGGAATATATATGTGAACCAAAGCGTAATTCTGCTGTTTCGTGTCCTAAATTTGCTTCAAATTGCTCTCCCGATTCGCATAGAAATACACTCTTGTAAGGTGATGTTGTTGAAGTACACCCGAGAGGACCAACCAAAATCGACAAAAAAACAGTAGTTATTATTTTCTTCATAAATAAATCTCATTTTGTATAAAGCTACATTATTTCTTATTTATGATAACAATCAATAGCATAGTATTATAGATTGATTCGAATGCGCTCAATAATTACACGAATTTGAGTAATAGGCACCTGGCATAGGATTGGAATCGTGAGTCCCAATACAGATATGATGATGGTTATGTTATTAAATGGTTTGAAATTAATTAAGAACACCATCATTTTTGGAATTATCTCGATAAGCGATGTGCAATTGTGTTGATAATAACCTCTTAATGAGTAGACTTCTAAATAAGGTTGCTTTTCAACCTTGATATGTACAACTTGATATGTACAACTTGATATGTACAAATAGGTGCCTAGCCTATTGGTTAATGACGAAACCAAACTTTGCCGCCATTTTTTATGGCGGCTTTTTTAATGAGCATGTTGAATTAATATTCTAATATTATGCCCAATCATTTTCTTGTAGCTTTAGTCATATTATATATGCCGGGAGCAAACACTCGGACACTCCATTCATATAGTTCAAAAAAGCTATATTTTTACCCACCATTGATTTCTGCCTAATGGTGGGTACTTTTTCCACATTTCAGTTGTCGATGAAGGCGTCGACTTTTTTCGTTAACCATTATTTTCATAAACTAAACCCTTGTCTCGAAGGCTCTGATGTTCAAGTCTGGTAAGAGCGCCATCACTCTCATGACTTACTTTTGAAACCGTCAGCCAACTCATTAGTGTATGGTAAAAGCTTAGTTATGGTTTTTGTTGCGAGGAGCGTCTCGACTTTGACTTTTAGGCGAACATACTTGTACCGTCTACCAAACACCTTAACCCCACCTTCGTTGGTCAGTTCACCTTTCCCTATGATTTCACAGTCTGTGTGTGTGTCGTATAAAACATAGTTGGCTTGTTTATGGCAGTTTGTGATGAAGAACTTAATCTCGGGATTCTCTCTCAGTACATCTATTAAGTTAATAAGACCTGCTAACCTTACTTCAGGAAGTGGGTTGAATCCTGAAATTGTGTACATATTCACCGGAGCGCCGTCATTCTTCTCAAGCGTGACGAATGGGCAATGTATTAAGTTACTGGGAGAGAGTTGTTCATCTGGTGTATTGAAAGGAACAAAAGTGTAAAGCCGATGCCCCAGTAAGTGTCCATTGGAGTCTTTGGTGGTCCGTAAGATAAGGTTTTCATTTTGCAGCAGCTCTTCACTTATATCTACTCCTAGGTAGCGCTCATGAAAAGCCTGTAATTTTGCTAACGCGTAAATATCGTCTGTTGGTAATGGTGATTCATAGGTTGTTGACTCCTTTTCTCCTTGCCAATACGGATATAATGCTGGACCGACAAGCTCATCAAGTACAATGGCTTTCGCTTCATCTTTATCTGTTGAAGAGTCAATCAAAAGAGTTATATCGTCACCAAAAGCTCTGGCTAGCAATAGTTGCTTAGATAACTTTGGTGCGGTAGCCCCACGTTCCCAACGGCTAAATGTTGTAATGTCCAACTTCTCAAAACAGACGTCATAAACAGCAAGATATTCAATAACCTGCTGTTGAGTCAACTCATTGCTTTGACGCATTTTTTGGAGGTATTTAGCGAATTTTTCAGACATTCATTTCTCTCTTCAATGGTTTATTGTAATTATGGTTTGCATGTTGATAAGTTCAACTAAAAGCACAAGTTTAGTGTGATTATTATCATTATAGAATGACAAAAGTACGATTGTCGGTATTGATTAGAAAAGAGAAAGTGTACCAATCTGATTAGAGAAGTTGGTTGTTCCAATAGTTATAGTCACGAAGTTGGTGCAAATGAAGAATGATGCAGAAGGTGGTATGCACGATGGACTCACGTCGGAATAATTAGTTAGTACATATAGCACACACTGCTGGAGAGGGTATTCATCCCCGTATGAGGGGAGCTTACTTAAATCCGATAACAAAATGAAAGTTTATTATTTCTTGTCCAGTAAATCACATTGTTCATAACATTAAGAAAATACGGAAGATATTTATCGTATTCATTGTATCAACTTAATGGTTAGGCACATATTTGAGCTAAATATCAAAAATGCTCAATCTTTCACAGCGCCAGATTTGCAAAATACATCCATCTGCTCAGCAAGGCATTAAAGGAAGTCCTTAATGATTACGTTAAGGAAGGGCTTTGTTGCTTAAATCGATGGAACTAAATCTAGAAGCTACGATCTGATCGGCTACACCCATCAATCGTCGTAGCCTCATGCCTAAACCTCGTTACAAAACAACTAACTGGAAGCAGTACAACAAAGCCTTAATCAACCGTGGTTCTCTGACCTTTTGGATTGATGAGGAAACGATAGCTGAGTGGAAACAAAACAAACAAGGCAAGCGTGGTAGACCTCGCCGGTTCAGCGACTTAGCCATTACTACTGCACTGATGGTGAAACGCATTTTCTCTATGCCATTGAGAGCGCTACAAGGTTTTCTAGACTCTGTATTTAAGCTAGCTAATATCCCGCTAGTTTGTCCACACTACACCTGTATAAGCCGTCGAGCCAAGGAAGTTGAGATTTCATTTAAAACTAAAACCAGAGGTGCGATACAACACCTGGCAATTGATGCCACTGGCCTCAAAGTTTATGGCGAAGGTGAATGGAAGGCTAAGAAGCATGGTACTGATGGGAAGCGCAGAGTATGGCGTAAGTTGCATATCGCAGTAGATACGAGCACCCACGAGATAATCGCAGCAGAGCTGAGTTTATCGAACGTAACCGATGCCGAAGTGCTCCCCAACTTACTCAAGCAGACACGTCGTAAAATCATCGAGATATCAGGTGATGGTGCTTATGACACAAGGAGTTGTCACGATGCTATACGAATCAAGGGAGCAGTTCCGCTCATTCCGCCACGAGAAGGGGCAGCCTTCTGGGAGCAAGGACACCCTCGAAATTTAGCAGTAGGTTGCCAGAAGCTCTACGGTTCCAACGAGAAGTGGAAAAAGCGGTATGGCTATCATAAGCGCTCACTATCAGAGACAACAATGCATCGGGTGAAACAGTTGTTAGGTGGAAAATTAAGCTTAAGAAACTACAACGCTCAGGTTGGCGAAACTTATGCCATGATCAAAGCGCTGAACAAGCTAACAGGGCTTGGTATGCCTGAAACTCAGTATGTTGTTTAAGAAGCGTTCAACATGGGACTGCCATGTCTTCTCACCGAATTAAGCAACAAAGCCATCTTTAATCTGTTTTTTTCTTTGAGCTTTGAGTATAGAAGTATCAACAAGCACGACACGGTTTTCAAGTTGATGAATATCAATATTAAAACGTTAAAGTCACAAAGAGTTTGGATGAACCTGTTATCTCAATACAAAGGTAAACACGATGCATAAATCTGTTTTAATTGTTGATGATGTCGAACTGTCAAGAGAAATCTTAAAAAATGCCGTATTAAGAGCCAATGCCGAGGTTAAAACTGTCGCCGTTGAAAATGCTTATGCTGCAATCAATAAAATGCGAACGAAGAAGTTTGATCTCGTCATTATGGATATCATGATGCCAAATGGCGATGGCTTTGAGTTGCTAAATATGATTTCTCAACTATCGCTTTCTACCAAAATTGTGGTGATTTCGTCGTTGGATAAGGCGGTAATCGACGTAATGTGGAAAATCGGTAAGCTGTATGAAGTTGATATCGTCACTGCGCTTGAAAAGCCAATTAATTCTAAGCAACTTACAGAGTTAGTCGCCCAAGAGTTAGAGGTACTTGAGACAAGAGAGGAGCGTAAACATGAGTTAGCGTGTAACAGCAATATATTTCAGTTTCCAATTGGTGTTTACTACCAAACACAAGTGAACACTGAGACTAATGAGATATTCGGAATAGAGGTGGGTGGCAATTGGTTCAATGATTTAAATTCCCCATTACTGTCTAATCATCTTCTTCCTGATGTGGCGAGGTTGAAAGATAAAAAGCTGTACAATCAGATCGTAATTGGTAAGTTTTTGCACGAGTATCGAGAATATCTTTGTAAATTACCTCGTGAACTGAGTTTTACGTTCCATGTTGAGGCAGAGCATCTCGCGGACAGTGTGCTTATGAGTTGCTTGATTGAACTGAATCAAATTAGCGATAACCATGAATTTTGCCTGCATTTAAATGAGATTGAGCAGCTAGATAAGATGAGTGACATAGCGCTTGAACACCTTAAGCAGTTACTTAATAGTGGCTTTGCATTATCTATTGGAGCCCGAGACCTAACAGAAGAAATTATAGAACGAGCGAAATCCAATAAAATCAAACAGCTAAAGTTAATCTCTGACGTAACACGACAACTCGATTTCGAAAAGAAAGATAATCTATTCATAGGTTTGAGTGCATCAGCTGCGCTAGCAGGAATAGCTTTGCTATGCGATGGAATTGAGAATACAGCACTCAGTGAAGCACTGAAATCTATCGGATTGAGTAAGCAGCAAGGGATACTGTTTTCGGGACCGCTTGCTGTGAACGAACTAATGAATAGCTTAGGGGAGTATCGCTCACCAAGAGCTTTAGAAAAGGAAGCGTGATTTTTCGACTTCGTTGTTTATCTATTCGTCTAAGGCTCTAATGGAAAAGAGCCTTAGTGTTGACCTTCTCGGTTTTTGTATAAGACGTTTATAGATAACTGCACATTCAATACTACGGTTCTGCTTTAGGTTTCTTTTTCAGTAAACGAATGATCTCAGGCCTTGATAATATGTTCTCTGTATTGATTTTTAGTAAGCAATTCCTAAACGTTTCTTTTCCTATTTTTATCTTGCCATGTTTATCTGGCGTATCGAAGCCAACTTTCTCTGCACCAATTTCGACCATATAATCAAGCAGAATCTCATTATGTAAATAGTGATAGTAAAAATGAATGTTTGAGTGGCTAGCCACGTAGTTAACGAAGTCTGAGTGGATACGGTCAAACGCTTGTTGATTGGCTGCAAATCGGCTCAAACTACAGATAGCGAGTGGGTCTTTGTTTGAATAACCTTTGGCTTTGTAAAACGGTAAGGTTTTATGAGGGGTGGTTAATTCAATTGCTAGCTCTTGCGCATTAAACAGCATGGCAAGATTATGTCCCACAAACTCGTTTCGATTAGGGTTAATATACAACTTGAGCAAGAGCTTTTTGTTTCGATAAAGATTTTCAAAGTCTAGGTTGATGAGTCCAGGATAACCGGATTTTGAGGTTTGGATAAAATTCTTTATATTCTGCAGTGCATTTTTGTCTTGCTGCAAATCGATTGTTTTTTCGACGATTAAATCGTTGTGGAATGCTTCGGTATGTACATAGGATGCTGAGCGAATCCCCGCGACGGCAGATTCGAATTTCTCATAAGATAACTTACTGATCACATCGTCTTGCTCTCTAGTGGGAATCATAGAAAGGAAAGGGCGGAGATCTTGAGTGAGCACTCTCAATACCTTGATTGCTTTTGTTATATGGGGTTCCGTCGAGCCGCGTTCCCATCGACTCACAGTAACGGAATCTATCGAGGCGAAGTCTTTATCTGCTAAATTAAGTACAGTACACAAACCTCTTTGAGTCAGACCTTTTTCGGTTCTTAGTTGTTTTAAGTACAGTGCAAACAAAAGCTGTAATCCATTTTATGATTTCTATGTTTGTCAAAGTATAGCCAAAAAAGGATTGAATTCACGTTTGAAAGTGATAAAACTCGGCTTTGTATCTGATAATTTACGATCATAGAAGGCTTTGTTGCTTAATTCGGTGAGAAGACATGGCAGTCCCATGTTGAACGCTTCTTAAACAACATACTGAGTTTCAGGCATACCAAGCCCTGTTAGCTTGTTCAGCGCTTTGATCATGGCATAAGTTTCGCCAACCTGAGCGTTGTAGTTTCTTAAGCTTAATTTTCCACCTAACAACTGTTTCACCCGATGCATTGTTGTCTCTGATAGTGAGCGCTTATGATAGCCATACCGCTTTTTCCACTTCTCGTTGGAACCGTAGAGCTTCTGGCAACCTACTGCTAAATTTCGAGGGTGTCCTTGCTCCCAGAAGGCTGCCCCTTCTCGTGGCGGAATGAGCGGAACTGCTCCCTTGATTCGTATAGCATCGTGACAACTCCTTGTGTCATAAGCACCATCACCTGATATCTCGATGATTTTACGACGTGTCTGCTTGAGTAAGTTGGGAGCACTTCGGCATCGGTTACGTTCGATAAACTCAGCTCTGCTGCGATTATCTCGTGGGTGCTCGTATCTACTGCGATATGCAACTTACGCCATACTCTGCGCTTCCCATCAGTACCATGCTTCTTAGCCTTCCATTCACCTTCGCCATAAACTTTGAGGCCAGTGGCATCAATTGCCGGTGTTGTATCGCACCTCTGGTTTTAGTTTTAAATGAAATCTCAACTTCCTTGGCTCGACGGCTTATACAGGTGTAGTGTGGACAAACTAGCGGGATATTAGCTAGCTTAAATACAGAGTCTAGAAAACCTTGTAGCGCTCTCAATGGCATAGAGAAAATGCGTTTCACCATCAGTGCAGTAGTAATGGCTAAGTCGCTGAACCGGCGAGGTCTACCACGCTTGCCTTGTTTGTTTTGTTTCCACTCAGCTATCGTTTCCTCATCAATCCAAAAGGTCAGAGAACCACGGTTGATTAAGGCTTTGTTGTACTGCTTCCAGTTAGTTGTTTTGTAACGAGGTTTAGGCATGAGGCTACGACGATTGATGGGTGTAGCCGATCAGATCGTAGCTTCTAGATTTAGTTCCATCGATTTAAGCAACAAAGCCATCATAGAAAGAAAACCTACTAGCAATGCTAGTAGGTTTAATGTTTATTTTAGAATACGCCTACCTTTTTAATCCATGTGGTTGCTTATTATTCTGTCTTAAGAATATCTATATGACGCTTAGTATCTGACATCGTTAGCATTCCCCGACAACTAAACAGAATTATCTCGAGGACAACAATCAAGAATAACTTTTAAACGAACTAGTTATGTTGATTATCACCATCTAAAAATAAGTGCATACTTAGATTTATTTCAGCTATTTAGAGTAGAATATCAACCCCCCAATGCGACCAGAATTAATACTTAAACTATTGTTTGTTGAGAAAATTGGTGCGTCTATGGAGGAATAAGCGTCTATTTTAAATATAGTTTTACCGGTTGGTACGCTGTAAGTGCCCGCTTTGTAAATCATGTTGCTGTTGCTACCTACTGATACTTTTCTTCCATTGTTATAAATAAATTCTAGTTTTCTCAATGTTTCTGGGTATACGCCGTTTTTATGTCGATATACGTTAATACGCTTTAGGCCTATGAGGTTAATAGCTTTTTTATTCGCTCTTTCTTTACCTGCATATACTTTTCCGCTAGTGCCAAGGCCGTCAATCCAATCTCCGGACCTAACGAATAACGTATTACTATTTAATGGGATTGTGACATAGTTGTAATTTTCGCTATTCGGATAACCAAATAATTTTGAGGTATAAGCAGTGTATTCAGTACCAGATGCTCCCTTTGGACCTTGTGGACCTGTCGCTCCTCGTGAGCCTTTCGCGCCTCGCTGACCGGTTTTACCTTGTGGGCCTTGAGCGCCTCGCTGACCGGTTTTACCTTGTGGGCCTTGAGCGCCAGTTTCACCTTGTGGGCCTTGAGCACCGGTTTCACCTTGTGGGCCTTGAGCGCCAGTTTCACCTTGTGGGCCTTGAGCGCCAGTTTCACCTTGTGGGCCTTGAGCACCGGTTTCACCTTGTGGGCCTTGAGCGCCAGTTTCACCTTGTGGGCCTTGAGCGCCAGTTTCACCTTGTGGGCCTTGAGCACCAGTTTCGCCTTGCGGGCCTTGAGCACCAGTTTCACCTTGTGGGCCTTGAGCACCAGTTTCGCCTTGCGGGCCTTGAGCACCAGTTTCGCCTTGCGGGCCTTGAGCACCAGTTTCGCCTTGTGGGCCTTGAGCACCAGTTTCGCCTTGTGGGCCTTGAGCACCAGTTTCACCTTGTGGGCCTTGAGGGCCTTCAACACCGCCTTCTCCTACCCATTCACCATTTTCGTTAATCACTTGTTTGCCATCAATATTCACTGTTGATGTATCGACAGACAATGGGGTGATATTACCGGTTACATTATCTGCTATACGTGCATATAAAACGGGTTTGACGTCGTAAACAAATGATTCATCATCTAGATGAGGTAACTCCACTGACATTGAGACATTAGATACGTTATAAGAAACCAAATGTTGGTCTAAAACTCCAGGAACCTTCACTTCAAAAGAGAAACTTGATAGTTCAGTCAAGTCGCCAAGGAATTCATCATCAATAGGTACTGTACACATGCCATTTACGAAAGCACAGGTGAAAGGCACGGTTCCAATAATGACGTCGTTTTCATTATCAAGGATGTTCACTTCAACACTGCGCAACCCATCAGCGATAGGGCTATTTGTTTGTGTATCAAAAATATTGACATTAAGAACATGAGGTTGCTCGAATACATCGGCAAGGATTGAACCGCTCATTGAAAGCGACATTGCTAAACATAAAGCCGTCTTTTTTAGTCGGGTATTGATAACATTAGACATAGGCTAAAAACTCCTAGGTAATTCCATTACATTTTGAATGCTTAGTCCTTTTATTACAGAGAACTAAGCGGTTAAAAAATTACTGCTATTCATCACACTTATTTTTAGTGAAAAGCATAAGCTGCTGAATGTAATTTGATTTATATGGTTAAGCCTAAGTCATTGAAACGTTTTTGAAAAAAATATTATTGAGCATCAGGGTAATAATGTTTTTCAAACTGCCTTTTATTTCTATTTGTCAGTTAACGTGAGGGCTGCGATTAGTTTGAGTGTTTTAAAAAGAGCGAAAAATACTCAGCGTTTTTTTGAACGTTATTTTTCTAATCTTTTGAATTTATTATTGATTTAAAATTATTTTTTGGGGTTTAGAATTATTCGAAATAAAAATGACAACCACATTGGTAGTCACAACTTAATGTTTGATTTGTCAAGTGGATGCATGATACCTAATCTATGTGGCATTTTTATAACTATTTATACATAAGTGCTATTAGTTGCTGTGTTTCATATGTGTAATGTTTACTTCTTTTGTTTTATAAGGGAGTAAACTAATGAAAGTAACTACTTCAATCTGGTCGATGGCGATCTGTCTGCTGGCAGTCGTGGGGCTAAGTGGGTGTAATAAAGTTAATGAGCTTATTGTTACTCCAAAACAAAGTAGTGTTCCGCTGGGGTTTGAACTGCAACTAAAAGCAGAAACGCTTTATTCGAAAGGGACCGTTATTGACGTGACGGAAAGTGGAAATCTTAACTGGGTGAGCTCTGACGAATCCATTGCGACGGTTAGCTCTTCTGGCTTAGTTTCTACTGGAAACAACGTCGGTGTCGTTTCGATTACTGCATCGGGCAATTTTTATGGTGGCATATTTGAAGATAGCGTAACGATCGAGGTCACAGATGCAACGTTGAGTTCATTCGTTGTCACTCCTAAAAAAGCAACGACGTTAAGTGGATTGACAACAACATTTAACGCTCACGCGAGTTTTTCTAATGGGCAATCACTTGATGTAACAGAATTTGCCGAGTCTGAATGGAGTAGTAGCAACCCTTACGTTGCATCTGTTTCAAACACTCCAGGAACTAAAGGCATGGCCAAAGGTGAGTTAAGCGGTTCTTCTATGATAGCAGCAGCTTTAATGGGCCATAGTGATGAAGGTGAATTGCAAGTAAGTAATGCTTCGATAACATCGTTGGATATTACGCCCCAACTACTGACTACACCTGTCGGTTTGACTAAATCGTTTAATGCGGTACTTGTTTTATCTACTGGTGAAGAAGTTGATGTTACTGATGACAGTGCTATCACGTGGTCTAGTAGTGCTCCGAACATTGCTTCTGTTTCAAACGAACAGGGTACGATGGGCGAAGCTAAGGCAATAAGTGTTGGTATCGCAGAAATTTCTGCATCCGGTGACATTAATGGACAATTTGTACAGGGGGTAGCGACTTTAGAAGTAACCGACACGATGATCACGGCGTTAGCTGTTGTACCAGAGTCTAAAACAATACCAATTGGTCTCACCACGGAATATAAAGCGGAAGCGAACTTGTCCAATGGTGAGGTTGTTGATGTAACCAATGATCCCGCGATAAGCTGGAGCAGTGGCAACTCTGACATTGCAACAATCTCTAACTCCGCTAATGATAAGGGAACTGCAACGGGTGTTCTTGTTGGTCAAGCTGTGATTGCAGCATTTGCTGAGTTTAATGGCCAAGCTTATAGAGCGACAGCGTCGCTAGAGGTTGTTGAAGCCATTGTTGTGGATCTCACGGTGCTACCAAAACCACAAAATAGTTTGGATACCCCTCAAATTCCAGTTGGTTACAGCAAGCAATTTACTGCTGAAGCGACCATGTCTGATGGCTCGGTTATTGATGTAACGAAATCTGATAGCTTAACATGGAGTAGTGATGCCCCTTACATTGCCGTTGTTTCAAACGAAGCCCAAGATAAAGGGGTAGCAACTGGTCTTGACGCTGGAACGAGTTTTATCAATGCGACTTATATCTCTGAGAATGCGGGTACACTTGGAGACTATTCTGAACTGACAGTCACACCATTGCACTCATTATCTGTGGAAGTCGATACCGGGACGTACACGAATACCGTGCAAGATGAGGTGGTTCATTACATCGGTTATGCACGACGTGTCATGGGCGGATATAAACTACAAAGTGGTAGTGAATTTTTAGATGAAGGTGGCATGGCTATCATTTATATTGATGGTCAAGAAGGTAAGCCTATCGAAGAACATGCGTTCTTTTTCGGCCAGTTTTCTGAATCACCGATTTCCGGAGCATTAAGATATAAGGCGGTATTTGATTGGCCAGATGAGTCTCGTACAGAAGGCGAGCTTGTATGGGATTTTGAACAGCAACACTATGAGTTGCTCGATCCTAATGCTGCAAAGAATCTGCTTGATAATGAATGGGACTTTGTCATTACAGTTACAAATGAAGGTGATGAATAAAAGTGGAGTATCATTGATCTTAGGTGATATGTATTAACCAATAGGGGAGATTACTCTCCCTTATTCATTTTTATCGTTATTAATTAAATTTCGACGTGATGTGAACAAGTTTGACTCACTGTGATTGCGTTGCCTATTTTGTTGTGGGGGGGATTTGGCATTTAATTCTAAAGGCGGGTTAATATGCTCTATGTCCAAGATAATGTTTAAAATATAGTTATCGCGTGGGTTACTGTTGTGTGAGGTGAAATCTTCATAACAAAGGCTTACATTTCTGAAGCAATATATTATTCTGGTTATCCCTTTACCCGCAAATGAATTTTTGCGGGTTTTTTTTATTCTAGCTGAAAATTCAAGTGAATTAATCCGACTTAAGTGGGTTTTGATGTATAGAGGCTCTGATACTGGGGCGTTAGATGTACAGTTTACCAAAAGAAATTTTGTATATTTGTCGATAAGGTGATGACTAAAAAACGAATAGCATAGTCGAGATGTATGATGAACATCCTCGATAGTGTTTCTGGAACCAAAAAAGAACAATAAAGTTATTGATAATGTTGTTATCTAGTCACTTGTGTTCCTTTACGATAAAGCTTCATCGCTCTAGGCACTTTAAATAGGAAACTATTGAAGAAAGCAACAAACCTAAGATGAAACTCTTGTTTATCTCAGGTATATTTAGCGCCTTTCTTTTGTCATAGCAGACTTAATACGCATGCATCCGTCACTTCGATACATTCAAGGTTATCCGCAGAACATTGTCGAGCAAGTCAGTTCACTCATCGACAGCGGTAAACTGGTGCCTTGGTTCGAAAAACGCTACCCAGATAGACACCAAATCAAAAGCGAAAAGGCACTCTACGAGTACGCAATAGCGCTCAAAAACCGCTACATGAAGAAAGCCGCGCCAATTAGCAAAGTGGTCTACGATAAGAAAATTCACGCCGTCAATAATGCACTTGGTTTGCATAGCGTGATCAGCCGTAACCATGGTGGCAAGCTCAAATCGAAAAATGAGATTCGCATTGCGAACGTGTTTAAAGATGCACCTGAAGCGTTATTACGCATGCTGGTGGTGCATGAGTTGGCACATACTCGTGAGAAAAACCACGACAAAGCCTTTTACCAACTGTGCTGTTATATGGAACCTGAGTATCACCAACTCGAATTTGATGCTCGTCTGTTTATGATTTACCTCGATTTAAAAGCGAATTCGAATGAAGACCAATAATCACAACGCGAAACAAGCTCAGCCAAAATCGGCGAAGTCTAAGCCGAGCAAAGAAATCGCCAAGATCAAACCAAAGCGTGTGAAAAATAAGCCGACAGCAAAAGCTACAAAAAGCACAGGTCTGAAAACTAACGCCGCGAACAAAAGCAGCGATGTGGAAGTGATCAAAATTGCTAAGAGTGGATTGCATGAACGTAATGCACATCGAGGTCGCTACGATTTCAAAAAGCTAATCACAGCAGTGCCTCAGCTCAAATCATTTGTGATAAAGAATCCGAAAGGGGAAGACTCAATCAACTTCTCCGATCCAAAGGCCGTCAAGATGCTCAATAAAGCATTGCTGGCGGCGCACTATGATATTGAATATTGGGATATCCCTGATACTTACTTGTGCCCGCCAATTCCCGGGCGCGCGGATTACGTTCATCGTGTAGCAGAGTTGCTAGATGGTGAAGTAAAAGGCAAATACGCCCACCATAAAGTGCGAGCGCTTGATGTCGGTGTTGGAGCAAACTGTATTTACCCGATTGTAGGTGTGACTCAGTATGGATGGCATTACACCGGTAGCGATGTTGATCCAAAATCGATTGGATCAGCACGAGCAATCACAGAGCGTAATGCCTCGTTAAACGGTAAGATCGAACTCGTACAACAAACCAGTGAGTCCAATATTTACCGCGGTATTATCCAGCCAAACGATCGCTACGATATTACGACTTGTAACCCACCATTCCACCGTTCTGCTGAAGAAGCCGCGATGGGCAGTCAGCGTAAGTTAGACAATTTAAAAGCGAATCAGCGTAAAAAGGGCGTGAAGGTTCAAGCTAATCAAGCGAAAACGCCGCAAGTAAAAGCCAATAAACCCGCGCTTAACTTTGGTGGCCAAAATGCTGAGCTATGGTGTGAAGGTGGTGAAGCTGCATTCATCCGCAAAATGGTGAACGAAAGCCAAGCATTCAGTGCACAAGTGCTTTGGTTTACCACGTTAATCTCAAAGAAAGACAATGTTCGTCCGATGCGTAAACAACTTGAGAAGTTGGGTGTAAAAGCGATCCGAATCGTGGAAATGAGCCAAGGACAAAAAGTCAGCCGCTTTATCGCTTGGTCCTACATGGACAAATCGCAGCGTAAAGCGTGGATTGAATTAAAGTAATTATTCACAGCATACTTTTCTAACCAATAAAATAGCACCACTCTGTTGGTGCTATTTTTTAACAATAAATTTATTAATTTAATAATTATAACAAGTTTGGCTATTCTTCTGATAAATAGACTTGATTATTAGGGCTATCAACTTTAAATAACATGGGGTACTATTCCCCACAAGAAATAGTGTTAATACATGAATAGTTATGTCTGATAATGAACTGATCATTTTTCCTTGGAATCACAATTTTGAGACAGGGATTAAAAAGGTCGATGAACAACATTACCATCTCTTTTTATTGGTAAATAAATTAGCCAATACGTTGATTTATGATGATCAAATAGAAGTTGACGGTGTGTTTAGTGAATTAAAAGACTACGCTCAATACCACTTCTCTTTTGAAGAAAGCATCTGGAACGAGCACTTTCTTGATGATGTTTGGAATGATGATCACAAGAAAAGTCATGCGTCGTTTGTCAACGAAGTCATCAAGATTCAATCTGAATCTAAACCCCTCAACTGGCAAGAATCTATCGAACATATTCTGCAGTTCTTAATTCGTTGGCTCGTATTCCATATCATCGGCGATGATAAGAAAATGAGTGTCGCGTTGAAAGAGTTGGAATCTACCGATTCTTTAGAGACGGCAAAAGTGAACGCGGTAGATACACTGCAGGGTATCAATGTTTAGTCGCAGATGCTGTTCTCAAAATGTATTTTGAAGTATCTACTCAATCCATTGAGCTTGTTAGAGAAAAACATCGTCGCTTTGTGGCAGAGAAAGAGTTGAGATGCCTCAACAAAAAGCTGCAAGAACTTGCGATAACAGATGAACTATCGGGTTTATACAACCGTCGATACTTCAACATCATGACGCCAGATATTCTTTCCAAAGCGCAAGCAGGAAAGCAAACCGTCAGCTTTATTTCTATTGATTTAGATTACTTCAAACAACTTAATGACGAGCTTGGTCACCTAAAGGGCGATGAGGCCATCACCAAGGTTGGGATGTTATTATCTTCGCAATTCAATGGTGTTGACGAAATCGCTTTTCGAATGGGTGGGGAAGAGTTTTTGATTGTGCTTGTCGACTCAGAGCATGAACATTGTGTTGAGCGCGCAGAGTTACTGAGAGAGTCCATCTCTAAACTTTCAATCTTATGCGAAGATAATGCTCACACCCATTTATTAACCAGTTCTATTGGCGTATTTAGCCAGCGAGCAGAATCATGCTCAGATATTCGCTATTTCTTGGATAAAGTCGACCAATGCTTATATAAAGCCAAATTGAGCGGAAGAAATACCGTAATCGCAGAGTCTATATTAACGATTTAATTTGAACTGCGGCTAAGGTAATAACTTAAATCAGGTTGTTTTTCTAACTCTTCGTTTTGTTAGTGAATTGAGCAACCTGTTTTAATAAGTCGCCGTCAATGTCAGGCAACCCATCAGAGAAAAAAATCTGTGTTCCTGGAGTGCAACGCATTAATACGTTGGTGAGTTCACCATCATCATTAGAAGTATTGATTGCATTGAGCTTAACTAGCTTGTTGTAAACTTCTTCTTCTAATTGTTGGCGCTGTGCGTTGGTCAAACGAATACGACCGACACAAATCCCCGGATTTACCTCGTGAGATAAGGATTCTTTTTGGAAGCGTTCACGAAATAGTGAGTCGAGTTCAGAGCCTTCTTCCATCAAAAAGCGTCGCCCAGAACGGTAGAACAACCCATCACCAAAATCTTCAACATAACCTAGCATTTCCGCTATGCGCAGATAAAAACGCAGACTGGTTTCTGATAACTGGTAGGTTTTCGCAATGTCTTGCGGGTCGAGGTTACGAGACGTCACCATATAGATAAAGTCGAGAAGATAGGGGTGTTCAAGAAATAACGCGCTTTGTTCTTCAGTCAGCATTTGTTCGTTCTCATGCTGAAGCTGATTGGCGAGGTTGGCTAGCTCAATAAGATCGGTGTTTAAATAGTTGAGATAGACAAGGATTTTATCCAAGCCCAAAGAAGGGTTATGCAGGTGGCGTTTGATGCTCGACAACGGAATACCGCTTTTCTCCGACAAAGAGCTATAGCACAGCCCCTCATCTTTGATCTTTTGTCGCAGCGCCGCTAATAGAAATTTAGGTCCGACATTCATTTCTTAACACCACCTTAACTGCTGAGCTTATTTTGATGTGTTCTGTTGTTCCAACAACAAGTTACGAATGGCGGTGCCAGCTTCCAAAATGTGTTTTTTCAGCAAATACTTAGCGCCTTCTACATCGCGGTTTTGACACATTTCGAACATGGTCAAATGCTCTTGCTCTGCCTTCTGAATGCCCGTCGTGAACAGCAGTTGCATGCGAATGTAGCGGTCGCACTTAGTGTTGAGGCTGTATATCACATCCATGGTTTCTGGCATGTTTGCTGGGGCATACAAAGCTTTATGGAATTCGTAGTTGTAGTTGCTCCACTCTTCGACTTCATCGCCGCTGTTGACTACCGCTTCAAAACGTTCACGGACTTCACGTGCTCGTTCGAGATCTTCGTCAGTCATGTTCTGAATCGCACGCTCTAAAATGTGGCATTCCACTACGGCGCGCAGTTCGAACAACTCGTCGATTTTATCTGGAGAGAGCTCAGTTACCGTTGCCCCTTTATGAGGCTCAAAGCTCACTAATCCTTGTGCTTCCAATTGCACTAACGCTTCACGAACGGGAATGCGGCTAACATTAAACTCTTTTGCCAACGCGTCCTGACGTAAAGGTTGACCAGTTTTTAACTCGCCCTTTAGGATCTGAGTTCGAATCGCTTCCTCAACCAGTTGAGTGCGGGTCTTAAAAACAGGTTTTTGTGACATTGAAGTCTCCCGTCAAAAATAAATATTGTATCCAATTTCTTTAGTTTATTGTTTTTCTGGATTAAGCCAACTGCAAGCGAAGGTTTTGAGATGTGGCGTGAAATAAAAGGCACCAACTGGTGCCTTTTTGAGCCAATGACTTAACTGTGAGCTGTTTTGCCATCTACTGCGCGCGGGATCTCCAATGAATTTTCTGCTTTTAACGAATCGGGCAGTAAGCTTTCTGGCAACGCTTGATAAGCCACCGGACGTAGCCAACGGTGAATGGCTTCCGCACCAACAGAAGTCGACGCTGAATTGGTCGATGCGGGATAAGGGCCGCCATGCACCATGGCATAACCAACTTCTACGCCTGTCGGCCAGCCATTAAATACCAGTCGTCCGGCAATCTCTTCCAAACGAGGGATGAGCTGCGATACTTGTGGGTAATCTTCTTCCGTTGCATGAATTGTCGCGGTTAGCGATCCTGCCAGCGTTTCACTGAGCGAAAGCATATCAGCCACATCTTCACAAACGACGATCAACGATTGTGGACCAAAAATCTCTTCTTCCCACGCAGGATGTTTGCGCCAGTTTTCACTGCTCGTAACAAAGAGAGCCGATGCCACACAAGGGGACTCCGCTTGAGAAAAAGTGACGTCAATTCCGTCGTCAGAGCCTCGGCTGACGACCTGTGATTGGTAACTATCACGGATTCCGGGAGTAAGTAGA
Organism: Vibrio sp. B1ASS3; assembly: GCF_905175355.1. NCBI lineage: Bacteria > Pseudomonadati > Pseudomonadota > Gammaproteobacteria > Vibrionales > Vibrionaceae > Vibrio > Vibrio sp. B1ASS3. The sequence goes on along the minus strand of NZ_HG992742.1, from coordinate 2,253,916 downwards.
GTAGAAGGAGACTGTTGTCGAATAAGGGCTTGCGCGGTTTCAATAAACGCTTGTGTTTCCGGTGTGTTCAGCGCGAACACTACGCCAGGTTTAGTACAAAATTGTCCACATCCCATGGTCATGGAAGCAACAAATTGATCCGCTAAATCTGCTTTAGCTCTCATTGCAGAAGGGAAAATAAACGTCGGGTTAATCGCACCGAGTTCACCATAGAACGGGATTGGCTCAGGTCGCTGCTGCGCTAGGTTGAACAGGGCGCGCCCACCACCAACCGAACCAGTAAAGCCCACCGCTTTAATTTCAGGATGGCTGACCAAAGCTTGTCCTAATGCACGCTGATTTCCTTGCAGCAAGGTGAAAATCGCTTGTGGTAGCTGCTCTTGTTTCAGCGCTTGCTCGATACACTCCGCAACGATTTGGCTTGTACCTGGGTGCGCAGTATGACCTTTTACAATCACCGGGCAACCCGCTGCGAGGGCAGAAGCAGTATCTCCACCAGCAGCAGAGAAAGCCAACGGAAAGTTGGATGCTCCAAATACCGCGACAGGACCAAGCGCAATTTGTTGGCGACGAATATCTGGCTTAGGTAGTGGGGCGCGAGTTGGGTTTGGCGTATCAAGAATGGCTTGGTGATAACTGCCAGAATTGACTACGTCAGCGAATAAGCGAAGTTGATTCGCTGTACGAGCGATTTCTCCTGTCAGGCGTACTTCGGGAAGCGCCGTTTCTAAATGGGCTCGGGCGATAATGTCATCACTTCTTGCCTCTAATTCACTGGCAATCGTGCGAAGCAGACTAGCGCGCTTACTGTTATTTAAGCGGCGAAAATCGCGTGCGACTTTTGCAGCAGCAGTTGCGGCTTGATTGACCTCAACTTCCGTATGAACAGGAAAAGCTAAAGGGAGCGCCTCACCAGTAAAGGCGTTGGTCGCGTAAAAAACGTTGTCGGTTTGCGGGTTCATTGTGATTCCTTACTGTCCTTATTTCACTTCAAATCCATACGCGTATGGGTCTTCGTCATCCACCCAGATGGTGTTGTGTCCATACACTTGCGCCCAACCTTCGATGCTAGGCAGAATGGCTGCTCGCCCGTTCACTTCAGTGACGCCTTCAATACGTCCGTTAAACAGGCTGCCGATAATACTTTCGTGGACAAAGTCCTCACCTTGTTTGAGTTTGCCTTTGGCATGCCACTGCGCCATACGGGCACAGGTGCCTGTGCCGCAAGGGGAGCGGTCGAGGGCTTTGTCGCCGTAGAACACGGCGTTGCGAGCGGTTGCGTTTTCATTAGTAGGGCTACCTGTCCAAAGCACGTGAGAGACGCCACACACGGTTGGATCGTCTGGATGCACACATTCCACCGCTTTTGAAACGGCTTCACGAACTCGGGGGGAGAGCATCAAAATTTCATCAGGCGAGTAGTGCTCAAGACCGGCATAGTTGGTTTGTGGGTCGACAATCACGTAGTAGTTGCCTCCATAAGAAACATCGACAGTGATTTCTCCGAGTCCTTCTACTTCAACGGTGACATCTTGATGAGCAAGGTAAGCAGGAACGTTAAAGATTTTAACTGACGTGACCTTGTCACCTTTTGTTTGGTAATGCACTTCGATTTGTCCAGCAGGGACGTCTAGGATCAAACGACCTTCTTCGTTTGGGGTGATCAGCCGATTCTCAATTGCCGTGGTGACCGTGCCTATCGTGCCGTGCCCACACATAGGTAAGCAGCCGCTGGTTTCGATAAACAAAATCGAGGCGTCAGCATTGTCACTACAAGGCGGTAAAACAACGGAACCTGACATCATGGAGTGACCACGAGGTTCAAACATCAATGCCTGACGAATCCAATCATAGTGTTCCAAGAAATATTGGCGCTTCTCACTCATGGTATTGCCCTTAAGCGGAGGAACACCGCCTGCCACTAATCGGACAGGGTTGCCACAGGTGTGGGCATCGATACAGAAAAAGGTTCCTTGTCTCATTTTTCGCTCCTTGCTGAAAAAATGGGTTGAATCGAACGGACTTAATGTTATCGTGATGTAAAATATATTGTATACAATCTGCTTTTTCAAATGTGACTTGGAGCATATTCATGTTGGTCAAGGAAGAAACTGGAAATCAAAATATAGCGATAGTAGGTGCGGGGATCATCGGCTTGGCAATTGGCTTAAAATTGCAACAGCAAGGGCACCAGGTGACGCTATTCGACCCGAATGGCGTGGGAAATGGTTGCTCGAAAGGGAACGCTGGGCACATTGCCACTGAGCAAGTTTTTCCACTCGCAACACCGGGTCTTATTCCTCAGCTACCTAAGATGCTATTGAACGCCAAAAGTCCGGTTTCTATCCGATGGCAAGATCTCCCTTCCACTATGGGTTGGATGCTTCGATTCTTATCAAAAGCCAAACCATCGTCGACAGTGCCTTCGACCAACGCCATCAAAAGTCTCAATTCAAGAGCAGTGAAAAGCTGGCAACAGTTACTCGATTCCATCGAGAAAAAAGACCTGATCAAAATGGATGGCTCGTTATTGACCTTTGAAAGCGAGCGGCTGTTCGAACGTTATCAAAGTACGCTAGAAGAGCTAAAAAAACACGGTGTGAAGTATCAAGTTTGGACGCAGAAAACCATCCGTGAACAGCTTCCCGAGATCAGTCGCCAAATTCGCCATGGTGTATTTTTCCCTGAGACGGGACATACGTTAGACCCTTATTCAATCAGCGTTGAGCTCTATGATGCATTTGAGAAGCTGGGTGGAACCATTGTTAATAAAACGATTGATGCTCTAAGTAAATCGGGGCAAGTGTCGGTGGAATCAAGTCAATATTCATTCGACCGTATCATCGTTGCTGCCGGGGTACATTCCAAGCTTTTAGTGAAGCAATTAACTGGTATCGCAGTGCCCATTCAAGCCGAGCGAGGGTACCACTTAATGATGGATGATAAACGGCAAGCGTTGCCGTTTCCGATCAGCTCTGCCGACCGAAAATTCATCACGACGCCGATGGCGAGTGGGCTGCGTTTAGCGGGAACAGTGGAGTATGCACACGTAGAATCTCCTCCGAATATGAAGCGTGCCGAGATGCTATATCAGCAAGGCGATGCGATGTTCGAAAGTGGATTAAACCCACTCAAACAACAAGAAAAGTGGATGGGAAACCGACCTTCAACAGTGGATTCGTTACCTGTGATTGACCAGATTTTTGAAGGAAAAGTGCTGCTGGCATTTGGGCATCAGCACCTTGGATTAACCCAAGCTGCAATCACCGCCGATCTCATTTTGGAGCTTGTTGAAGGTAAAAGCCCATCGGTTGATCTTTCACCATTTACGCTCAAGCGATTCGTTTAAAAAATTTAAGATTAAATATTGTATAAAATATATTTAATGCTAATGTTAACGAAAATTTAACAACAAGGTATCCAGCAGCCGTATCCGGATGCCTCCAGAAAACGACCAAAGGAGTAAAACATGTCACGAATGACGAAAGCACCACTGGCGATGTTGATTTCAGGAATGCTGTTGGGGACCTCTGCATACGCAGAAGAGAAATTAACGATTGTGTCTTGGGGCGGTGCGTTTACGAAGAGCCAAGTTGAGGCGTACCACAAACCTTTTATCAAAAAGACGGGCGTTGAGATTGTGTCAGAAGACTTCAGTGGTGGTTTAGCCGAAATTAAAGCGCAAGTAGAAGCCAATAATGTGCGCTGGGATCTGGTTTCACTAGACAAACCAGACATCGTACGCGGCTGTGCAGAAGGGCTGTTAGAGCCTGTTAATCCGAGTATTTTGCCGCCGGGTGCGGATGGCGTGAAGCCTGAAGAGGTTTATGCCTTGCTAGAGACCGAACAAGGGCGTGAGCGAGCATTTGCCAAGCTCGATACCATCAAATCACAAGTGTTGTGGTGGACCACAGGTGCTCAGCCACCACAAATGCTCGCCGACAAAGAAGTGGTAATAGCCTCGGCATTTAACGGTCGTATCCATAATGCCAGACAAGATGAAGGTCAGCGCTTTCGTATCATTTGGGATCACCAAATGGGATACATGAACGGCTGGGCGATTCCAAAAGGCAGTGCGCACACCAAGCTAGCGCTCGATTTCATCGCTTTTTCGTCGGGTACTAAGCCTTTAGCTGACCAAGCAAAATACGTTGCCTATGGTCCAACACGCAAGTCGTCATCGGCGCAAGTCAGTCCTGAGATTTTGGCAAACCTGCCTACCGCACCGCAGAACTTTAAAACAGCCTTTTTGATTGATGACGAGTGGTGGTCGGATTATGCCGATGAGCTTAACGAAGAGTTTAATACTTGGCTGCTTAATTAGGCGTTAACCAAGCGCAAGCTCAGTTGAGTGTTACCTCTGAAGGGGCGGGCTTGATAACCAAAAGTTCCGCCTCTGACGTTTCCTTTTATTTGCTTTGGAGAAACCATGAACGTTATCGATGCGCAGCAAGTTGCCAAGTGTTTGAGCATGAAGTCATTGATTGAAACCATGCGAAAAACTTATGCCCAGCCTGCCGCTATTCCCCAACGAAGAGTGATGCCTTTAGAAGAAGGTAAGTATGAAGCATTTGCTTTGCTGCCCGCATGGAACCAAGACTTAATCGCGGTCAAAGCTTTTACCTATTTTCCGCAAAACCCAGCAGATGGCAAAGATACACTGGCTTCCAAAATCTTGGTGTTTAAACGAGAAGACGGTCAACCCGTTGCATTGGTCGATGGAAAAGTGCTGACCTTCTGGCGCACGGCAGCTGCGTCTGCATTAGCTGCGGATTACCTAGCGCGCGAAAACGCTTCTCGGTTGCTGATATGCGGAACTGGCAATCTGGCACCATATTTTGCGTGGGCGAATGCCGCAGTTCGACCGCTTAAACAGGTTTATGTTTGGGGACGAAGCTTGGACAAAGCGATGGCGACCGTCGACCGCATTGTCTCTTCGCCAGAGTATCAATCCTTGCCAATCGAACGTCAGTTTGCGGTGTCGGTGGTTGAGAGCGTCGATGAGACTCTTGAACACGTTGATATCATTAGTTGTGTGACATCTTCCGCTGCACCACTGTTTGATGGTGCAAAGATTCTACCCGGCACGCATATCGACTTAGTGGGCAATCATGATTCGGATAAACGAGAGTGTGACTCGACAGTTGTGCAACGCGCACAGGTGTATGTCGATAGCCGCATTAATGTGTTAGCGGAAGCAGGGGATTTATTGATCCCAATCCAAGAGGGCGTGTTTAACGCCGAGCAGATTAAAGGAGAGTTGCCACAGCTTTGCGCCGAAGAAGTGAGAGGGCGTCAGAGTGATGAGGCGATCACCTTATACAAATCGGTGGGCAGTGCCTTAGCCGATTTAGCCGCCGTACAAGCGGTATTGAAAGAAAGCGGCATCAGCCTAGTTTGAGCATTTTCGCTCGTCTTTTAAAATTGCATACAATATACATATAGGGAAGAAAATTCATGAAAGTAGAATGGAAAGGTGTCTATCCAGCGGTCAGTACTCAGTTTCGTCACGATCAGTCGATTGACTTAGATGCAACACAAACCGTTATCGATAACCAAATTAAAGATGGCGTCAACGGCATTATCTGTTTGGGTACGGTAGGAGAAAACTGCGCCTTGTATCCAGAAGAAAAACGTCAGGTATTGCAGGCAGCACAAGAAGTGGTCAATGGTCGTGTACCTTTGATTGCAGGTACGGCAGAGTCCATCACCACTGCGGCGGTTGACTATATGCAAGACGCACAAAAAATCGGTATTGATGGCTGTATGGTGATGCCTGCAATGGTGTACCGCACGTCAGAAAGCGAGACCTTTGATTACTACCGCACCTTGGCGCAAGCGACGCCAGAAATGCCAATCATGATTTACAACAACCCAGTTTCTTACGGGGTGGATGTTAATCTCGACATCATGGCGAAGTTAGCTGAATTTGAAAACATTGTGGCGGTGAAAGAATCGACCACGGATACGCGCCGCATTACAGAACTCTACAACCAATTTGACGATCGCTTTACCGTGTTCAGCGGCGTAGATGACATTGCGCTTGAATCACTGATGCTAGGTGCAACAGGCTGGATCTCTGGCTTAACTAACGCATTCCCTGAAGAGTCGGTGGCGATTTATAAGTTGGCAAGTCAAGGTCGTTACGCTGAAGCGTTAGAGATTTACCGCTGGTTCCTACCATTGCTGCGTTTAGACACCATCCCAACTTTGGTTCAGTGCATCAAGCTAGCAGAGCAAGTGTGTGGACGCGGCTCTGAGCAAGTTCGTGCCCCTCGTCAAATCTTACAAGGCGCAGAGCGTGAACAGGTGATTCAATTGGTTGAGCATGCGCTTGCTACTCGTCTAGATCTAACTAAATACAATCTATAACCAAGCTGCTTAGCAGGGCGTTAAGTGGCGCTCTGCTTATTCTTGATGTTCAAAAAAGTGAGAGGAGGGAAGCCATGAATTCGGCGAACAAGGACTATGTCAGCTTTCAACACGTTAAGAAAACCTACGATGGTACCAACTTGGTTGTAAAAGATTTTAACTTAGATATTGCCCCCGGTGAGTTTGTCACCATGCTTGGACCTTCCGGTTCGGGAAAAACCACGTGCTTAATGATGTTAGCAGGGTTTGAAACTGCCACTGGCGGCGAAATTTATATTGATGGCGTGCCGGTGAACAACCTTGCTCCGCATAAGCGAGACATCGGCATGGTATTTCAAAACTATGCGCTCTTTCCCCATATGACCATTGCTGAAAACCTTGCCTTCCCGCTGAAGGTTCGCAAGCTCGACAGTGAAACCATTGAGAGTAAAGTGCAAAGCGCATTAGACATGGTGGAGCTAGGGCACGTTGCCAGTCGTTATCCCAAGCAGTTATCTGGCGGTCAGCAACAGCGCGTCGCCCTCGCCAGAGCCTTGGTGTTCGAGCCAAAACTTGTGTTGATGGATGAGCCGTTGGGTGCGTTGGATAAACAGCTTCGCGAGCAAATGCAGATGGAAATAAAGCATCTTCACGAAAAGCTCGGCATCACCATTTTGTACGTGACGCACGATCAAGATGAAGCGCTGACGATGTCTGATCGCATTGCGGTATTTAACCATGGCGAAGTGCAGCAATTAGCGCCGCAACTGAGTTGTACGAATCGCCAAGCAATGCGTTTGTGGCGCAGTTTATCGGTGAGAACAACCAACTTACCGGTATTGTAAACACGTTAGATGATGCTCGCTGCCAAGTGCAGGTCGGGAAAGCGGCATTCAATGCGAAACCGGTAAGAGTCACAGAGCGAGGGCAGCGCACCACGCTTTCGATTCGACCGGAAAAAATCATCCTTCAGTCTGATGATGAGCAGTGTGATAACCAAGTTTCCGGTATCTTGCGTGAGCTGATTTACCATGGTGACCATTATCGCTTAGTGGTTGACGTTGAGACGGTGGGTAAACTCGTCGTCAAAGTGCTCAATGACAATCGCACCCATCTCTCACTTACTCCCGGCGCACAATGCCGCATCGGCTGGCAAAGTGAAGATTGTCACGCCCTTGATTGCTCACAGCCTCTATCTCAAGCGCAAACGGAATGCAATGAGGAGGCAGCATGAGTCGAGAGCTAACCTCGTTGGACTCGGTATTGGAAATCGAGCGCCAAGTTCATGAACAAGAACACGATCTCAAAGCTCAGCTGCAAAAAGCAGAACGGAGAAAAACCATTCGTTCGATCATGCTTACTGTGCCCTTGGTGTGTTTCATTTTACTCACCTTTGCTTTTCCCATCTTAGAAATGCTGTATCGCAGTGTCGACAATCGAGCCATACCTCAAGCATTGCCAGAAACAATTCAAGCGCTGGAAAGCTGGGACTATCGAGGTCAGCCGCACCCAGAGGTGATCACAGCGTTTTCTCATGAGCTATTGGGTTTGTATCGAAGCAAAACGCTGCCAAAAATCGCCAATCGCATGAATATTGAAGTTTCCGGAATGCGCAGCTTAATGATGAAAACCGGGAGAAAGTTATCACGCCTTGAGTCATTGCCAGCATCGATGACAGAGTTATCTAAGCTCGATAAACGCTGGGCAGAAACCAAGTATTGGGCGGCGTTTAAGAACCTCAGTGGTGCCATAACATTGAGCCACTATTTAGCGGCATTAGACATGCAAGTGAATGAGTTTGGTGAAATTGAAGCGCAACCAGAAAAACGCCAGATCTACGTCGACCTTTTCTTTAAAACCTTTTGGATGTCGGTCTTAATCACGCTCATTTGCTTGGTAATGGCATACCCGGTGGCTTACTTGTTAGCAAACTTACCAGACAAGCGCGCAAACCTATTGTTGATCGTCGTTCTTCTACCATTTTGGACTTCGCTACTTGTTCGAACTACGTCTTGGATTGTGTTGTTGCAAAACCAAGGTGTGATTAACGACTTACTGATTTGGTCTGGCTTAACGTCGGAACGGATTCAAATGATCCACAATACGTTTGGCACCGTGGTATCGATGGTTCACATCCTTTTGCCGTTTATGATTTTACCGCTCTACAGCGTGATGAAGGGCATTAGTCCGACTTACTTCCGCGCTGCTCGTTCACTCGGTGCCACGCCTTTGGTGGCGTTTACCAAAGTTTATGTGCCGTTGACATTACCCGGTATTGGTGCTGGCGCGTTGCTGACCTTCATTCTTTCCATCGGTTTTTACATCACACCGGCATTGGTTGGCGGACGAAGCGGACAGATGATTTCCAACATGATTGCTTATCACATGCAAACCTCGTTGAACTGGGGTATGGCGGGGGCTTTAGGCGGTCTATTGTTGTTTGTGGTGTTAGCGCTGTTTTATGTGTTTAACCGCGTCGTGGGCATTAACAATATCAAGGTAGGAGGGTAATCATGGGTTTGCCGAATTATGCATCCAAAGGCGAGAGAATTGCCTACGCTGGGTATTTGGTTTTTTGCGGCTTGGTGCTGTTTTTCCTTATTGCACCGATTTTAACCATCATTCCTTTATCGTTTAATGCCACACCTTATTTCACCTTTACTGAGGGCATGCTGAATCTTGACCCCGAGGCGTATTCAGTGCGTTGGTATCAAGAGATGTTCACCAACGAGCAGTGGTTGTTAGCACTCAAAAACAGTACCTTCATCGCTTTGATGGCGACTTTGATTGCTACAGCGCTTGGCACATTAGCGGCACTAGGATTAGCCAGCAGTAATTTGCCGTTTCGCAATGCTATTATGGCGCTACTGATCTCGCCAATGATTGTTCCGGTGATCATCTCGGCGGCAGCTATGTATTTCTTCTATACACGCTTAGGACTGTCCCAGACTTACATCGGCATCATTTTGGCTCACGCTGCACTTGGTACACCGTTTGTGGTGATTACGGTAACGGCAACACTTAGCGGTTTTGACCACAGCTTAGTTAAAGCCGCTGCTAGCCTTGGAGCGAATCCGGTGTATACCTTCAGGCATGTGACGTTTCCTCTAATTCGTCCGGGTATGATCTCCGGCGGCTTGTTTGCTTTTGGCACTTCGTTTGATGAAGTGGTGGTCGCGCTGTTCTTAACAGGGGCGGAGCAAAAAACTGTACCAAGGCAAATGTGGTCTGGCATTCGCGAGCAAATCAGTCCGACCATACTCGCGGTCGCGACACTGTTGATTTTTATGTCGGTGTGTCTGCTTGTCACGCTAGAAATACTGCGCAGACGAAACGTGCGTATCCGTGGCATTCAAGAATAAATCTGGTTAAAGCAACAAGCCATTTTGCGGTTACCCTGAGCTTTCTCTGCAAAGAATTACTCGCTTTTTTGACCGAATGCGCCTCCTTGTGGGCGCTTTTTTCGTTGAATACTGACGCTTTTCTCAGTTATGAGAGCTCGTACTTTCAAACCGGACTTTTGTCCTGAAACTTTGTCCTGCTTCCTCATTATGATTGCGCCAACAGAACGAACGAGGAAAACACTATGACTGCTCATATCGCAGGTTCTGCAGAAGATTTTGCTTCAACTGTTATCATGCCGGGCGATCCGCTACGCGCGAAATACATCGCTGAAACCTACCTAGAAGACGCCAAACTGGTTACGGACATTCGTAACATGCTGGGCTACACCGGTTATTACAAAGGTCAGCGCATTTCAGTGATGGGGCACGGCATGGGCATTCCATCAATGGTGCTTTACGGTCACGAGCTGATTAATGACTTTGGTGTGAAACGCATCATCCGAATCGGCAGCATCGGCGCGACGCAAAAAGACGTTCACATGCGTGATGTTATCCTAGCTCAAGCGGCAGGCACAGATTCACCGACGAATGCTAAGCGCAGCAGTGGCTACCATATGGCAACGTCTGCAACGTTTGAATTGCTGCACAACGCTTACATGTCTGCGAAAGAGAAGGGCATTGATGTCAAAGTGGGTAACATCTTCACTGGCGATCTTTACTACGATCCGGATGAAGACATGATCCCAGCCCTAGAGCGCTTTGGCGTACTTGGTGTGGATATGGAAGTAGCGGGCTTGTACGGCTTGGCACACCAATTCGGCATTGAATCGCTGGCGATTTTGACCGTGTCTGATCACTGCATTACTGGTGAAGAAACCACAGCAGAAGAGCGTCAGCTTTCTTTCAACAATATGATTGAAATTGCGCTAGAAACTGCGATTAAAGCTTAACCCTACAATTAAGTCTTCTTTGAGAGCTGGCTCGCTGGCTCTCTCTAATACTAAGAACATCTATCTTATGAGCCCTTGGAGTGAATTATGAAAAATAAAATAACACTCACCGCAATTAGCTTTCTCGCCAACTTCATCATGGCGGGTTTTGCGACCCAATTTGGTATGTTGGTTGAACCGCTTGCCAACACCTTTGATGCGAACGTTAACGAAGTCGCATCGATTTTCTCGCTATTAAACGGCGGCGCACTTGCCGGTACTATTGCGGCTTTCTTTTTGATTGAAAAAGTCGGCATTAAACGAATGACCGTGTTGTGTTACGGCGCGATTGCCGCGGCAGCACTGAGTCTATACGTTGCGCCTTCTCTGTTTATCGTGATGCTTGGCATGACTGTGATTGGCTTCTGTGGCGGTGTCGGTCTTTGTATCGCGGGTACTATCGTGGTATCGGTATGGAAAGACAAAATTCAAAGCACCATGCTGGTGGTTCAAGACGCGACCTTTAACATTGCAGGCGTCGTCTTCCCATTGATCACCACTTACGCGCTGACGAACGCAATGAACTGGAGCATCAGTTACCTAAGCGTGGGCGTTGTGGCGTTGGCAACCATGTTTGTTGCTCTGCTGACCAACTTTAACCAATGTGGTGGTGAAAGCGGCTCTGAACAAGAAGCAAAATCTGAATGGAACTTCGGCATCATCAGCGGTGGCGTAGGTTTGTTCCTAGGTATGCTTGCGCTATACACATTCTTAACTTGGGCGCCAATGTTCGTGAAAGAGAAGTTTGATATCCCATTTGAGCAAGCAGGCAACATTATCACTCAATACTGGTCTGCGGCTCTGGTTGGTGCGTTGGTTTCTACCGTGATTGTTTCGCGCATGAAGATTCAGACATTCCTACTGACCATCATCTCTGTTGCTATGGTGATCACCAGCGTTATCGTCACCACGGATAAACTAGAATGGTTGTCATACCTGACTTACGGTTACGGCTTTGCTTGTGCTGCGCTTTACAATGCTTTCATCGCTTACGGTGTATCGTTTGTGCGCAATGCAACCAGTAAGAACGTGTCTTACATCTTAATCAGCGGCAGTGCGGGCGCGATGTTCAGCCCAGCGATCAGTTCAGTAATGGAAAGTGTGGTTGGTCTGCAAACCGTGATGTACGCCATCCCAGTTATCTACGCGGTAGTCGTCGCAATGCTGGTGGCTTCAATGAAGTTTAAGACAGTAGAGCAAACGCAAACCGCTTAATGAAAACGAGCGAATTAAAAAGGTCTGCACCATGCAGACCTTTTCTCGTTTATAAGTGAAGAACTAAACTATTCTTCGACAAAATTACGCAGTCCGTCCAAGTCGAGAATACGTAATCCTTTCTTTTCTTTGGCGATAAAGCCCTTGTTTTCAAGCTGTTTCACCGCGCGGCGATAAACGCGGTCTGAGGTGGCAAATCGCTCCGCTTCCAAATAGTTCTTTTGGAACCCATCCACTGGCAGATCATTTAAATACTGATGATAAATGTCATACGCCACGTTATAGGTGATTGGGTAGAGTAACCGGCGAGAAAGAATCTCCACCGTATCTTGGTAATCAATCGCGATGGCGCTGGCAAAGTAAAGTGACAGTCGAGGCTGTTCTAACAAGCATTTTTGCAGCTTTTGCGCGTCAATAATCGCAACTTCAACCGGTTCTACCGGAACAATGTCCATTTGGCAGCGGTAGCCAGTAAAGAACTCCATTTCACCAAAGACTTGTTGTTCGCACTCAAGCGTACCAAGCAGAAAGGTTTTGCCGTTTCTTGCTGTAACACCCATGGAGATACGACCGGAATCGACCAGATATAAGTTCTCGACATGTTCACCTTGGGTGAGGAGCTTTTCGTTTTCATCAAAAATTCGGCGCGTACAGATGCAATCTCGAATCGTTTTTTCGATGAGATGTTTATCTTCACTCCATTGCGCCTCAAAGCGTCCTTTACCTAGGGTTTGTAATTGCATCGACGTACCTTAAATGACAATTCCGGCGAGCTCAAAACGTGCCATTAATGGCTTGCTCTCTTGCTGATACCAACTTGCTGGCATGTTGGGTTTAAGCTGGGCTTTTTCTTGTTTGCTGATCACAACATAGCGCAAAAACGTGTCGAGTGTGCTCGCCATCATTTCAAAGCTCATGTCGCCATCTTTACTGATAGTTTTTAATATTCCAACGACTGTATCTTCCGGTATCAATGGTTCGATAACCGCATGTTTGCGCTCGGTAATCGTCTTAGAGCAAGGTAGTGAAGCACGGGCAGTTTCCCAACACACTTTATTGGTTTTACTCACGAGGTTGTGTTTGTAGCAGTAATAGCTAAACAAAAAGCGTGACAGGTTCTGCCAGCGCTCAGCTTGGACTTCTAACCAAAGGTGTTGCAGCTCGATATCAGCGTCAGTCATGGGAATGCGTCAGAAAAGGAAAAGAGGGCGTAGTGTAACTTGCTTTTAAATGAACACCAATGCTCGCTTACATGCATTACCAATAGCTAGCCGACAAACATCAATCAAGCAAATAGATTTTATAAAGTTCGTCTTCTGGCAGATTGAGTACTAGAAACTGAGACCAAAGCGTTTGATTGTTAATGAATTGTTTCTTTTAAAGCTCAGGGCGCTTTATATGAGAGTGCTCTTTGTCGTGAGAAGAGTAAATGGTGATGCCTAAGTGGTAACGGCATTTAAGGAACTCATCATATAGAAGAATAAAGATGGAACTAAAAAATCTCACCGTCGCAATAGCGACCTTCTTTGCTAGTACGAATGCGCTTGCTTTAAGTGAGCCATCGCAGCAAGTCACAGAAATATATCAACATCACGCTCATCAAAACGGTAATGATAGAGCGTTGCCAGATTATGCACCAACTAAGTTGCTTCCCCAGCAACCGAAACCGACCCTTCGAACCCTTTCTACTCGGTCTGCGGAGCAGGCAGCAAACGTGTGTGATGTAGAAGCTTTCACTTCAAACAGTAGCAACGATGTGCTCAACGCAATCAAAACCCAAGGAGCAAGTTGTGTTAATGCGCTTTTCTCAGCTGAGAGTCGAATACAAGAAGCGGCGTTCGAATCTGGGCACATGTACAACATTGCAAAACATACGACCAATTTAGCGAAAGCCTACGCTGGAGGCGGCAGTGATGACCTTGAAGCTTTGTTCCTGTATTTACGAGCAGGTTATTACGCTGAGTTTTACAACAGCAAGGTCTCGTTTCTTTCTTGGGTGACACCAGCAGTACAAGAAGCCGTCGATGCCTTTGTTAATAATGCGAACTTCTATGAGAACAGTGACCCCCATGGCAAGGTGCTCAGTGAAGTGATTATCACTATGGACAGTGCAGGGCTCCAGCATGCCTACCTACCACAGGTTACGCAGTGGCTCACTCGCTGGGATAGTCAATACGCTCAGAACTGGTACATGCGGAATGCAGTGAATGGCGTATTTACCATTTTGTTTGGTGGTCAGTGGAATGAGCAATTTGTGCAAGCCATTGGTAATCAGACTGAGCTTGTTAAAGCACTAGGGGACTTTGCGCTACGCTCGTCAGCTATCGGTGCTAGTGATGAGTTTATGGCAGCGAATGCTGGTCGTGAGTTAGGACGATTAACCAAATATTCCGGTAGTGCTTCCAGTACAGTGAAAAGCAAACTGACCGAGATCTTTGCTCAATACGAGATGTACGGTAGAGGCGATGCCATTTGGCTTGGCGCTGCCGATACGGTCTCTTATTACGCGGATTGTAGTGACTATGGAATTTGTAACTTTGAGTCCCAGTTGAAAGGTTCGGTGCTTTCTCAATCGTACACATGTAGTCCTACCATTCGTATTTTGTCGCAGAACATGACGCAAGAGCAACACGTCGCGGCTTGTTCGAAGATGGGGTACGAAGAGGGGTATTTCCACACTTCACTTGAGACAGGAAGACAACCTGTTGCGGATGACTACAACACGCAGTTGCAGGTCAACATCTTTGATTCAAGCGATGATTACGGCAAATACGCTGGACCGATTTTTAGCATCAGTACCAACAATGGTGGGATGTACCTTGAGGGCGATCCAGCAACGCCGGGGAACATCCCTAATTTTGTTGCTTATGAAGCGCCTTACGCCAATCCGGATCACTTTGTGTGGAACCTAGAGCACGAGTATGTTCATTACCTTGATGGACGATTTGACCTTTATGGTGGCTTCGGTCATCCAACTGAAAGAATCGTGTGGTGGAGTGAGGGCATTGCCGAATATGTGTCGAAGGAGAACGATAACCAAGCTGCGATAGATACCATCAAAGATGGGTCAACGTTTACGCTCAGTGAGATCTTTGAGACCAGTTATGATGGCTTTGATGTCGATAGAATTTATCGCTGGGGTTACTTGGCGGTTCGATTCATGTTTGAGCGACATAAAGACGACGTAAATCAAATGCTGATAGAAACTCGTCAGGGTAATTGGGCAAATTACAAAGCAACCATCAATCAGTGGGCAATCTTATACCAGAGCGAGTTTGAACAGTGGCAACAAACTCTTGTTTCTGGTGATGCTCCTAATGCAGTCATAACCGCAAACAGTGAGGGCAAAGTCGGTGAAAGCATTACATTTAGCAGTGAAAACAGCACGGATGCAAACGGGAAGATCGTCAGCGTCTTGTGGGATTTCGGTGATGGCACGACCAGCACACAAACCCAGTCGTCGCACCAATATGGCAGTGAAGGGCAGTACACGATCAGCTTAACCGTGACTGATAATGATGGGCTAACGTCAAGTACGACACACAGTCTTACTATTACGGCGCAGGGTGGTTCTGATGCGCTACCACAAGATTGTGCAGTGCAAAGTAAAATCAGTGGTGGACGCTTAACTGCGGGACAAGCGGCGTGTTTGGCGACGCAACAAACCATCTGGTTGAGTATCCCAGCGGTCAATGAGCACACCAGCATGGCAATCACCACGGCAAATGGGGTAGGCGACCTAAAAATTGAGTACAGCAATGATGGTTGGCCAAACGGCTCCAATCACCATGCGTGGTCAGACAATGCGGGTAATGCTGAGTGTATTACCTTGTCCAATCAGCGCAATTATTGGGGGTACGTTAAAGTCTCTGGTGAGTTTGAAAATGCCGCGATTGTAGTGGACTTTGATACCTCAGGTTGTCGTCAGTAAACATTGTTTCTGTTAATTAAGATCAACTGGTCCTAGTAACAACAGAAAATGAAACGCCCAGCACGAGTTTACATTGTGCTGGGCGTTTTTTATTCATATTGAATATCGGTTAAGGCTTAGAAGTGCCCCAAATACTGCCAATCAGCGTTGTTTGGGTTTGCCTCCGTTGGCCAAGGGAAATACCAGTACTTGCCGTCAATGAGGCGGTAGTAATGATAACCACCACGGAAGTGATACACGTAAATATCGTTTATCGTTCCCGTGTTGTTGTTCTCGCCCCAAACTCCCATGCGATCTTGCTTGTGCCAGTTTAAGATTTCGGCTTCAAACTTAGCTAGGTCACTGTTGAGCTCAGCAATGTACTGTTCAATATCCGTATCGCTACCAATAAAGTGCCAATCAACGTCAGAGGTGTTTTGAACTGGCAACGCGCTGTTCACTCCCGGACGTTTTTGCATAAAGTAACGGCGCTCACCGCTTTCATCGGTATCAATGAAAATAGCGTTCTCAGATTGACCCCATGTCGTTGAACTCGCTTGTTCCGAAGTTAGCAATTGAGGTTGATTGAAGTAGCTGGCAACACGCTGTGCATTGTCGATGTTACTACGATCGACTTTCAGTGGGTTAAAACCAAACTGGACATGGTTTCCCGCTGAGCCTAGGTACTTCCAGCCTTCATTGTCTGCTTGGTTGGTTGGGAAATCCGCCGCAGAGATGTCACGCATTAGGAAGTAATCGCGAGTGCCGGTGACTGGGTTAGGGTACACGTAAAGTGCACCAGCGCGGCGTTCTGCGCTTGTCTCTCCGTTGTTCAGCACACCCGCTCCGTAGTTGTCTGCTACGAACTTGTCGAAGTCAGCCACAAAGCCAAAGTCGATGCGGTTTAACGCTGCGTTGTCGGCAAACATGACTTGTTCATCAATGTATTGTTTGTAACCGTGCTCTTGACCAACAAAGATAGGACCAACAAGCTTATCGATCGCTGGGTTTTGATCAGGGATCAAGCTATCTAGCACTTGTTTACCATTCACGTCAGTACAACTTAAGGTGACACGAGTCGGTAGTGGCAGTTGCTCTAGGTTAAAGTGGAACTTATTGCTTTGTGAGTCGTTTAATCGGCTACTTGCAACCGCAATGTTTTGTACTGAGCCATCCTGGCGCTCCACCGTAACTGCACAGCTACGTTGGGAGATCATACTCGGTTGATCCATTCCACCTTGATGTCGCGCGTAACGCCAATCTGCTCCGTTGTTGTGTTTCACGCCGCTAAACTGTTGGCAATGGGAAGAGGTAAAGTAGCCCGCACCATCATGGCTCGTGCCAGATTTATCAAGCACGCAAAGTGGCACTTCGCCAATTTCGGTGTTCGGCGTGTAAGTCACAGCACCTTCACCGTATTTTGACAGCAATGAGTAGTCATGATCTTGAGATATCATGCGCTCACGCTGGCCATTGATGTTCCAGTACATGTCTTCGCTGCTTTCACAACGCGCCATATCCGTACTGACTGTACCGACGAAGTTTGCACTTTCGCCGTTGCTTGCCGTGTAGGTGAACTGACAAATACGAGCTTGCTGATTGTTGACCTTCATCGTCTGCCACAAATCTTGTTGAATTTGCTCGTCAGACAAAGAAGACACCGCTTGCCAGCCTTCCGGATGATAAGTTACGTCTGGTGAAGAAGGCAGCTCAAATACGTTGCCGTAGTTGGAGTAAATTAGCGGGTAAACTTGGCTTGCAAGTTCGTTACGCGGATCGTAAATGCCCAACATGGTGACAACAGGCGCGCCTGCTGCAGTAGGTACTGGCGTGTCGGTTTGTGCTTCTTCGTAACTTTGGCTTTCTTGATTCCAACGAACATAGCCAGTCGAGCTGTTTAAATCGACGTTAAATCCGTTGTTGAGCCAAGTTTGTACACGGCGAGACTGAGAAGGGTGCTCTAACGTGTAATGACTAATGGTGCCCAATAGTGCGGCTTCGCCACCGGCTTGTGCGTCACGCATAAAGCGGAATTCACCCGCAAATGGTGGCACTACTTCACCACCCACATCGTTTGTCGTGGCTTCACCTGTCCAGTGTAAGTTACCGATAAAGCGGCGATGCAGGGCATCCCAACCCCAACCAGATTCCAAATCGTGCGTAGAAGCATACCAAGGGTAGTGACCCAGACCGTAGTTATGACCTAGTTCGTGCGACCATTCGTTACCTGTTGTTGCCGTTAACGTCACGATGCCACCGCCGCCACTGCCACCATGATCAATAATGCCGTTGGTGTACACGCCGCGGTTGGTGTGCGCGGTAATGTGATTGAAGCGCTTATTGTAAGCTTGCGAATAGCCAGCACTATCGGTAATGCCAACGTTCGCATTGTTCACACCTGTAGATACCAGTGCTTTACCAATGGCTTCACGCATGTCACCGCCGTGCCAGCCACCTTCACCATCGGAGCTTGTGGTGTAAACCTTACCGTTTGGCAGCGTCACTTTCGGGAAATAAGCGGCAGTGTAATCCGCCATCACCAGTTTAGATGCTGGGATTTTCTGGAAGTAATCGGCGCTGAGTTTTGCCATGTTTTTGATCATGGTGTTGCCATCACGCGGCGCCGTGAGCATACCCATGTCGATGTTTTGAATGATAAGCTCCGGCGCGCCGCCAAAGACAAGTTCATTAGCTGCTAAGTCGCCTTGGCGATCAGTGTTATCGGTTAAGCGCAGCGACAAGCCTGGCTTCATCCAATCCCATTGCAGCGGCAGTGACCACGCGTGATGGGAGAATACCACTTTAGAACGTCCATTATCTGGCTGATCAGAAGCCGCAAGCGCGCTTGGTGGCAGCATTGGAAGGCGAGTGATTACTGTGCCTTCAAAGCTCACTTCTACCCAAACTTGTTGAACGGTTTTGTCTTCTGGCGTGAATAAAAGCAAAGCTTCACGGTCGATCACCAAGTCAGGGAATAGGTTCACATCGTTTTGATTCGGGGCGGTGGTAGTATGGGTTTGAGCAAAATGGATAGAACCAGTCAAATCGCCATTCAAGTGATTTACTAGCGGCAATTCGTCTGCGTAACCAAGGCGTGCTGCACTTGTCGTGAACTCAATCTTTTGTGGCTCGATACAATCAATCGCATTACACGAAGAAAGCTCCGCCGTGTACCGAGTGTCTGGCTTCAGGTTACCAATGAACAAGCCAGATTGAACGTTGTCGTAACGAACAGGCTCAGAACCTGATTCGGTCAACGTCAAAACCACCTTGTCATTCGCGTTTTGCGTAGCCCATTCTAGTTGAACACCTTGATCTGAAACGCTGGCTACGTTCAATGCATTGATGTTTGGCGCAGATAGGTCGCCACAATCAGAAGTCTCGATGTTTTGAATCATGTCCGACTGCCAAATGTATTCGCCATTTGGACGCTTCGAGCCTCGGGCTGCAGGGATATATTCTACGTAGCAGCCTATGTCGTCTGGGTTCATCACGCCAAACTCTTTGTGCATCAGGTAGAAACCACCGTTGTACATGATGAATTCCCATTCAGGACCGACGAAGTCCACCACATTGCGGTAGGCTTGGTCTTGATCGCCGAATAAGAATGGGAACTTAGGGTAGCCATCGAAGTTAATCCAGTATTCATAGCCTTGAAAATCAAGGTAGGTTTCGCCATCACGTTGGGACGTGCCTTGACCTTTGTCTGCTAACTGCTTGAGCATTTCTATGCGTTCAAAGGTTTGGTTACCGACTTCGACCAAGGTTAGGTCGTGGTTCGCGTTTGCGAAAGCGGCTGTACTTCCTAATAAGGATGAGATCAGCCAAGCGAGCGTGTTTTTCTTCATATTAGACTCTACTTTTGCCAATGGAATAGACATTTATGTGTCGCCAGAAGCTCGACACAGTATGGAGGGGGTTACATAAGCAATCTCAATGTGAGTGGCTTACAGATTTGATTATCTGATGGGAATTGACGGCGAAATAGATAGCATGAATTGCGCTTGTGATTTTGCTTCCAGCTCTGATTTGATCGCGAAATTAGATTGGTATCTTATGTCCAAATTCGTATTTATCTATCTATACAAAATGACGTTTCCTATGTATGCGAATGGCATGTTGTTCTAAGAAAAAAGGGATTTTTAGCGAGGATTGAATCGGCGAGAAGAAAAAAGCCAGCCCGAGGACTGGCAATCAAACTAAGTTATTTGAAGTTAACAAGAGTTTGAAATGAAAATGAAATTAGAGATGAAAAAAGCGCTATTTTTCAACCATCTGGGTTGCACCTTGTAACCAAGTTTTGTCATGCGCATCTAATGATGGGCTGAGTGCTTTGTAAACCTGCGTGTGATAGTGATTTAACCAATCCACCTCGTCTTGGCTAAGTAAGGTGATATCGAGCATGCTGGTGGCTATCGGGGCTAGGGTAATGGTCTCAAAACCGTAAAATGTGCCAAATTCGTTTTGCTCGACCTCCACGACTTTCATGATGTTCTCGATACGAACGCCGTATTCACCTTCGCGATACACGCCCGGCTCGTTGGTGATCACCATGCCTGGTTTCAGTTCCACTTCGCGATGGCTTTGCGAAAAGTTTTGTGGACCCTCATGAACATTTAAGCAAATGCCAACGCCATGTCCCGTGCCGCATTTATAATCGATGCCATGCTGCCACAACACACCGCGAGCCATGATGTCGAGATTGGCACCCGTAGAGCCTTTCATAAATCGAGTCTGAGTCAGTCGGATGACCGCTTTGAGCACTAAGGTGTAGTCTTTGCGCTGTTTAATGGTCGGTGACCCGAAATGAAAAGTACGGGTGATATCTGTAGTGCCGCCAAGGTACTGACCGCCAGAGTCGACAAGAAAGAAGTTGTTCTCGTTAACGACGGCATTGCTTTCTTCATCGGCGGCGTAGTGCATTTTGGCCCCATGGGCAGCAAAGCCTGCGATGGTGCGAAAACTGTCGCTCACATAATGGCGAGTTTGACGACGATAACTTTTTAACTGCGCCTCAGCAGACAATTCAGTAACAAGCCCACTTGGGACTTGGTCTTCTAACCAACTCATGAACCTGACAACTGCCACACCATCGTCCTTCAATGATTGTTCGAGATTGGCTAGCTCGGTCGGGTTTTTGCTGGCTTTCATGTCGGTGACCGGGCAAGCCATTGGCTTTAGTGAAACGTTTTGCTCAATTGCACTGACCAATAAACTGTCGGTGTAGCTTGGGTTAAACGCAAGAGAAAGCCCTTCACATTGCTGATTCAAATATTGGCTCACGTAGTCGTAATGACGAACGCTGACACCTTGCTCGTTGAGTTGCTTTTCTATCTCAACAGGCAACTTCGCCTTGTCGATAAATGCGGTCGCGCGCGTTTGTTCCACTACAAGATACGCTTCAGATACTGGGCAGTAAGGAGTATCTGCGCCGCGAATATTTAGCGTCCACATTACATCGTCTAACGTTGACACCAACAAACCGTCAACGCGGTTGTCGCCAAGCCAAGAGCGAAGGTCAGTCAGCTTTTGCTTGGTCTCTATGCCGGCAAAGGCGACAGGGTGCTCAAAGATCTTTTCAGTTGGTCTACTAGGGCGGTCATTCCAGATTGGTGTCAGTAAGTCGAGATCGAGGATAATCTGGATGTTTTTGGGCTCAAGCGCCTGTTTGAGTTCTTGGTAAAATACATAGCTGATAGAGCGCCCATCTACCGCGATGGTACTGTTGGCTTCTAACGTGCTGGCTAACCATTTGGGAATACTTGGCGTCTCTGGTTGACGCGCTTTAAATAGGTTGAGTCCAGTACCATGAAGCTGTTCTTCAGCTTGAATGTAGTAGCGACCATCGGTCCATAATCCACCGCCTTGAGTGGTAATTACAACGTTGCCTGCCGAACCGGTAAAACCAGAAATCCATGTTCTACCTGCCCAATGATCCGCAGAGTATTCACTATTGTGAGGATCGTTGTTTGTTACGATGTAGGCTGCAACGTTATAAGTTGCCATCGCATCTCGCAGCGATGAAAGGCGTTGATTTACCGAGTTTGTTGTATTCATGAAAGACTTCCTGAAATCATGTTTGAACAATAGATATGATGTTGCTCAGAGCCGATTTTTGCAGGGCTTTGTTGCCCGCAGAGTTGGGTTGCTTCTGGGCATCGGGTTCGAAAGACGCAACCGCTCGGAGGGCTGAGCGGGGAAGGGAGATCGCCGGGCAGCAATTGGATCTCGCGGTTGCGTGCTAATTGAGGGTTGGCGATTGGCACAGCAGAAAGCAGCGCTTTAGTATAAGGGTGCTTAGCATCATCAAATACTTGGTCGTAACGTCCGACTTCCATCGGCTTACCCAGATACATCACCATTACGCGATCACTAATATGACGTACCACGCTAAGGTCGTGAGCAATCATTACCAGTGTCAGTCCCATTTCTTGTTTGAGGTCATCGAGTAGATTGATCACTTGCGCCTGAATGGACACATCAAGTGCGCTAACAGGTTCATCACATACCACCAAGTCAGGATTAAGAATCAACGCACGTGCGATGCCGACACGTTGACACTGACCACCAGAAAACTCATGCGGATAGCGGTTACGCTGGCTTGCGAGCAGTCCTACTTTGTCCATCATGGCGATGACTCGCTTTTCAACTTCGGCGCGTTTAAGCCTCGGTTCATGCGTTAGTAGTGGTTCGGCAATGCATTCTGAAATGGTTAAGCGCGGATTTAAACTGGCTGACGGGTCTTGAAATATCATCTGGAATTCGCGACGACGAAGGGCGAGTGCGTTTTTGCCAAAGCCACGCATATCTTCACCTTTCCACGTCAGGGTGCCATGTGTCGGCTCAACCAAACGAAGTAGGGCTCGCGCCAATGTGGACTTTCCGCAACCGGATTCGCCTACAATGCCGAGGGTTTCGCCTCGGTACACATCTAAGTCAATGCCATTCACCGCTTTGACGATCTTTCTTCGACTAGGAATGATATGGCGCGATACTGGAAAGTGGACTTTCAGGTCGCGGGCAGACAATAACACTTCTTGCTGGGTCATAACGTTTCCTTAAGCCGATTGATGAATAAGAGAAATACTGCCTTGCGCTTTGACATGACAGGCGATGGATTGGCGTCCGTTAAGGGGAGCGAACCGAGGTGTTTGTGTTTGGCAACGTGGCTCATGATAGTCACAGCGATCTCTAAACGGGCAGCCCTTGTGATTGATCAAAGCGCTTGGAGGGTTACCTGCAATAGTTGGTAAACGAAGCATGTCTTCGGTAATCGATGGGATCGCCTTTAGAAGCCCTTGGGTATACGGGTGAGCTGGCTGGGCGAATAAGGTGTCCGTATCGGCTTGTTCCATTTTCTGTCCGCCGTACATGACTAAAACTCGGTCACACATTTCAGCGACCACGCCCATATCGTGAGTGATGAGCAAGATGGCGGTGTTGAACTATTGTTGTAACTCACGCAATAGCGTCAGGATTTGCGCTTGTACTGTCACGTCGAGTGCGGTTGTGGGCTCATCGGCAATAAGTAACTCAGGTTTACATAGCAACGCCATAGCAATCATTACACGTTGGCGCATGCCGCCAGAAAGCTCATGTGGATATTGGTTCATGCGCGTTTCCGGAGAAGGAATCCGCACCGCATCCAGCATCTGAATGGATTCTGCAATGGCTTGTTTTCGGCTCATTCCTTTGTGCACCATCAGCACTTCACTGAGCTGTTTGCCAATCTTCATAAATGGGTTAAGAGAGGTCATCGGATCTTGAAAGATCATGCCGATTTTCTCTGCGCGAATGCGGTTGAGCTGCTTCTTCGACATCGCGAGTAAGTTCTCGCCATGAAAACGCGCCTCGCCCGAGACGTTACCGTTATCAGCTGTTAGCCCCATTAGCGCAAACACCGATTGGCTTTTACCTGAGCCGGACTCGCCAACGATGCCTAGCGTTTCTCCCGCTTGAATCGCGTAGGAGAGGTTGCTGACCGCTTGCACTTGTCCGTCTGGCGTATCGAAGCGCACGTTCATGTTTTCAATTGATAGCATGGGAAGTCCTTATCGATCTTTCGGGTCAAGGGCGTCGCGTAAGCCATCGCCGATGAAGTTAAAACAAAACAGGGTAGCGACCAAAAACAGCGATGGGAAAAGTAGCATCCACAATGCCACGTCGATGGTTTTTGCGCCTTCTGAAATCAAGATTCCCCAACTGGTGTCTGGCGGTTGAACACCTAAGCCTAAGAAGCTCAAGAAGGATTCAAACATGATGAAGCCGGGCACCATTAAGGACGAATAAACCATCACGATCCCAAGCACATTTGGCAACACATGACGGCGCACAATGGTGAATTTAGATACGCCAATGGAGTGTGCTGCTTCAATAAATTCGCGCTTTTTGATGCCGAAGGTTACGCCCCGTACCACTCGGGCAATACCCAGCCATGACACCATGCCAATCACGATAAAGATCAGATAGATGTTGTTGCCAAATAAGGTCACGAACAGGATGACCATGAACATAAATGGCACTGAGTCGAGCACTTCGATGATACGCATCATTACGCTGTCTACCACTCCACCAAGATAGCCGGAAATACTGCCCCAAATGGTGCCAATCACAACGGCAACCAAGGCACCAACAAAGCCCACCAAAATCGACAGGCGACCACCTTGCATCGTGCGGGCAAACAGGTCTTGTCCTAGGTCGTCGGTACCAAAATAGTGCCCACTGCTCAAAGAAGGTTTCCCTAACTCGTACGGGTCAGCAAGGATGTCCCAATCAATCTCATCATGTCCAAAGGCAGCAAGTGAAGGACCAAAGGTGATACACAAGATGATGAACGCCAGCACGTAAACGGAGGTCATTGCCGCGCGATTTCTGCGAAAGCGAGTCCACGCGTCTTGCCACAGACTGCGACCTTCTATGGCTTCGATATTATCAACAACTCGGTCTTGTAAGGATTGAGTATCCAGCTTTTTAATCGATAACATGCTCGGCTCCTAAACTCGGATACGCGGGTCGATAACGGTGTAGAGCAAGTCGACCACAAGATTGAAAAAGATCGTCAGTGAAGCAACGATGAGAGTAATACCCATGACTAAGCCGTAATCGCGATTCAGTGCGCCGGAGACAAAGTGTTGCCCCATACCGCCAGTACCAAAAAAGATATCGATGATGACCGAACCTGTGACAACCGAGACGAAAGCTGGACCCAGCATGGCGACGACGGGGATTAATGACGGTCGCAGTGCATGGTGGAACAAAATGTATGCGGTCGATAACCCTTTGGCTTTTGCAGTACGAATATAAGGTTGATTCAGTGTTTCAATCATGGCGCCGCGCATAACACGAGCAATACTGGCGATAGAGCCAATCGCAAGACTTAGCACTGGTAGAACGAGAAAAGCGAGTTGTCCTCCTTCCCAACCACCGGCAGGTAGCCAACCTAAATGAATCGCAAATATCGTCACCAATACTGGCGCGAGGACGAAAGCTGGCACAACAACACCCGTCATGGAAAGAGTCATCAACCCGTAATCTAAGCGGCTATTGCGCTTTAACGCAGCAATGGTGCCGAGCAACATGCCAAGTGGCACTGAGATACAAAAAGACAGAACGCCGAGCAGGGCAGAGACCGGCCAAGATTGAGCGACCAACTGAGTCACCGTAAAGTCTTGATAGACAAAGCTTGGTCCTAAATCGCCTTGAGCGAAGTTGGTAATATAAATCCAGAACTGAACCAAAAATGGTTCGTCGAGGTGAAATTTGGCTTCGATGTTAGCGCGAACCACTTCCGGCATAGGCCGCTCCATGTCAAACGGTCCACCGGGTGCGATATGCATCAACCAAAAAGAGACCAAAGCGATAAATAACAACGTCGGAATCGCGATGGTTAATCGTCTGAGAATGTACCAAATCATGATCCATCATCCTTTGGTCATTCGACGTCACATGTCGTCACGTCGAGAAAGAGAAAAAAATTGGCCTGAGCTCATCACCGAGAGAAGAGAAGTTCGACACGATATGCCATGTACTCGCAATGTCAGTGTGTGTTACCGAGCCGACTCAGGCCGAAAGCATGCCATTAGTGGACTTTCACATAGACATTCTTGCGGTAGTACGAGGACTCGGGGTTAGTACGTTCGTAGCCACCAACATAAGGCTTGATCAAATATTGATCGTTGCCTGGACGGTAAACCGGGATAATCGCCATATCTTCAATCAGCATGCTTTCTGCTTGTAGATACAGCTTTGAGGGATCATTCATGGTTTTAGAACGCGACATCAACTCATCATATTTGGGGTTGTTATAGCGTGAATCGTTGTACTCGCCATTGGAGACGAAGATATCGAGCCATGTTGAAGCTTCGTTGTAGTCTGCGGTCCAGCCGCCACGAGTGATTTCAGTTGGTTCTTTTAATGCGTAGAACACTTTAGGCTCGAGTTGTTTAATGGTGATTTGCGCGCCTAAGCGGCTTTTCCACATGCCTGCCATTGCTGTTGCCATTTTCACGTCTTTAGAGAAGGTAGGAACAGTGAAAGTGAGTTTGAGTGGATTCGCTTTGTTATAACCAGCCTGTGCCAATAAGCATTTGGCTTTGTCGATACGCTGATTCGTTGTCCATGTCGCGTATTCTGGGATGTGTGATTGAAAGCCATCGGTTTGTGGCGGCACCAAGGTAAACATTGGGATACCACCGTTTCTTAAAATCGCATCGGTTAAGATCTTGCGATCAATGGCATAGGATAGGGCTTGTCGAACACGCAGGTCTTTGGTTGGTCCCTGCTGGGTGTTGAGGTAATAAAACGTCGAGCCAAGTGACGCACTGGTGTCTGCGACTTCTTGTGGCAGCTTGGTGATCAGCTTTTTCTTTTGCGCAGAAGGAATCGACATCACTTGGTCTATTTCCCCCGCTAAATAGCGATTAAGCACAACATTGGCATCACCAATCGGCAGCCACGTGATTTTATCCAACACGACGTTGCTTGCGTCCCAATAATATGGATTTTTCACCATCACCATTTTTTCGTTTACCTTCCACTCAGAAACGGTAAACGCGCCATTAGTAACAATGTGTTTTGGTTGCGTCCAGTTGCTGCCGTATTTTTCAACCGTGGCTTGATGCACCGGAGCAAGAACCGGATGACTAAGCAGCTTGATAAAAAATGGAATCGGCTTTTCAAGCGTCACTTGGAAGGTTTTGTCGTCTAGCGCTTTTACGCCAAGTGTTTGCGGTGTTGCTTCGCCTTTCATAATCGCTTGCGAGTTTTGGATGTTTGGAATCGCGGCAAACCAAGCATATGGGGAAGCGGTATTGGGGTCGAGTAAGCGCTGCCAACTGTAGACAAAGTCTTGTGCAGTGACATTGTCACCATTCGACCACTTTGCATCACGAAGCTGAAAGGTGTAGACCGTATTGTTGTCGTTCACCGACCAAGATTTCGCAACGCCGGGAATGGTTTTTCCTTGTTTGTCTTGAATCGTTAACCCTTCGAACAAGTCTCGACCAAGGTTAAATGCGGGCTCAGCTGCTTGTTTTGCCGGATCGATAGACGTCACTTCTGCACCGTTATTAAGCGTGATCTCTTGTGCTTCGGCGAGTGTCACGCCCGATGGGTACGGCACGGCATAAGTCGAAGCCGCAAACATTGGGCTCATCACAGATGCCAACAAAAGTAGCTTAGGTAGTTTCATCCTTTCCTCACTCGATTCATCCTTGAAGGTGAGTTGAATGTATATTGTATAAATTGTTCACACAATCGAGTTTTAACATACCTGTAACAGGGTGTTAGAAGCTGAGCTTTTTGGTCTCAAAAAGTGAGCCAGTAGAATTTCAATTCGTGAATTTATGCCGACTTGGCATAGTCAGATTCTCTGCTAAGAAGGCAGGGTAAAGAGAGAATGAAGAGAGTAAAGCGGATAGAAACGAAAAATCCCCTTCATGCACGAAGCAAGAAGGGGATCAGTGTTAGCATTTCAAATTCAGCGCAAATTGCGCTTTATTCTCAAGGTTATTTCACTAGGAAGTGTTTAACGAACTCAGTGATTTTCACCATGTCGTCAACGGCAATGAATTCTTCAGTGGTGTGCACTTTCGCCATACCAGTAGAAAGGTTTACTGTTGTTAGACCTTTCTTGTTGAAGTTGTTTGCGTCGCTACCGCCACCAGTGCCTTTTGTGAATGCATCGATGCCCATGTCAGCAAATGCCGCTTTGATTGCTGATACGTGAGCATTGTCTTCTTTAATAACAAATGCGTCGTATGCGCGGCTTGATTCGATTTCAACTTCTGCGCCGTGTTTTTCACATACTGACTTAAAGGTAGAGATCATATGGTTCACTTGCGCTTCTAGCTTCTCACCGTTTAGAGAGCGTGCTTCAGCAACGATCTTCAGTTCTGGCATCACGATGTTTGTCGCTTGACCGCCGTTTACCATACCAATGTTTGCTGTGGTTTCTTCGTCGATACGAAGCAGCTTCATCTGGTTGATTGCATCTGCCGCTACCATGATTGCGCTGATGCCTTCTTCAGGTGCTAGACCCGCGTGCGCTGGGCGGCCCTTGATTGTAGCAACGATTTTTTGCTGACCAGGTGCTGCTGTTACGATAGTGCCGATAGGACCGCCAGTATCCAGTACGATCGCTTCTTTAGACGTTACGTGCGTCATGTCGAAGTACTCAGAGCCGAACAGACCGCCTTCTTCATGCACAGTGAAAGCAAGCTCTAACGTTTTGTGCTCTAGGTTTTCAGCTTGGATGCAGCGAACCGCTTCCATGATCGCTGCGATGCCTGATTTGTCGTCACCACCTAGGATCGTATTGCCTTTAGAGCGAATGATGCCATCTTCGATGATTGGCTCGATACCGATACCAGGCGTTACTGTATCCATGTGGCAGCTCATTAGGATAGAGCCTTCTTTCTTACCCTCTAGACGTGCGTACACGTTGAAGCCGTTAGAAATGTGTTCTGGTACTGGTAGTTTGTGAACCGTAAAGCCTAGTTCGCCCAGTTGCTCAGCCAGAGTTTCTGCAATTTGTTTTTCATTCATAGATTCGCTGTCGATGCGAACCAGTTGGCAGAAATGTTCAACTAGACGTTCTTGATTAATTTGTGTCATTTGGATGTCTCTTTCTTTCTTGGTCGAGACCGCAGCGGTATAGAGTGCGAGCCCGAAAGGGAACAGAACACCTCTTATTACACAGCTAATCCATGTGAAAACTGTCTTGAATCAAAAAACACCTCTGCCTGACATTATTCTGACCTGTGAATTACCGGATCTGATGCGGCGGTCACGAAAGTAAATTAGAGATAGGAAAACACGAGGGTAAGAGCTACGTATCAAATCAGTGTTAGCGGGAATAGAACGCAGAAGAACGGTGTGAGCTTTTAACGAATCTATATAAGTTGAGAAAGTCTCTGATTTACCTGAAGTACTTCAGTATTTATGTACAGAGTCGAGCTATTTTTGTAATTGATGAAAAGTTAGCAGTATATGTGTAGAGCGGATTGTAATTTACCCTCTATTTATTGAAGCGATATCACGAATGTGGATTAATACAATCTCTGTTTATTCATGTCCTTTCGCACTGCCTTTCTGGATAGACCGAACTCTGCAAAGGGTTCGGTCGCTTTAGTTTCAATGCTGCTTACTTTTTGTTTTTATGTGTTCAAAACCCCAAGAAAGCAAAAAGCCGAGTAGGGTACTCGGCTTCACTATTGATTTGATTTTATTCGTATCGATGAATGCTTAGCAGGGTTAATCCAATTAACCACTCAACCGTACGCTGGCTATCTTTGTGCAACTTGTAAGAAGCCACTGCCTCTACCTGGTTTTGAAAGTCTTTGAGGTAAGGAGTGTGGTGCTCGCAAACGGTCATCAAGAATGCCAAGCGCCAGATCGCCATGAATTCAGGATCTTCGAAATGTTGCTTCCAACTACTGACAAATGCCTCTTCGCTACCGGACAGCTCGAGCTTATCCATCAACATTTTTAGCAGTCTGCCTTGCAGAGCGCGCGGAATATCGGCTTTCTTTGCAAAGTGGTGGCTTATCCCCGTCCTCGATATTCCCGATTGCTCGCTCAACGTTGTGTAAGACATTTTCTCGTAGCCAAGCGTGATCAGTTGCTCTGTCGCGACATCGAGAATGGTGTTGATCGTAATTTGGGTATCTTCGTGAGTTCGGCGTGCCATAACTAATTTGCCAATGTTGTGGTTAAAAAAACGATACTAACACTTATCGTCTTGCATTCCATATAAATATCCTTAACGGGACCTTGTTTGAATGATAAATGCGCGTTACTGCCCAAAATACTCGCCATGGTAACAATCTGTTTACATCTTGCTGTGGTGTGTAAATTGATGCGGGATATGATAATGCATTGATATAGCTCGCTTTCCATATAATTGTCGTAAACGTTTGCTATTACAAAGTTGTGTGTAACATAAATTTTACAACTGCCGTTTAAAACTGCGTAAAGCCAGATTTCCACTCATGTATTCCAATTTTTCTCCTCCTGCGCCAAGTTAGAAATATCGAACGAGAACGTATGTTCAAACACAACAATGACATAAGGAGAAAGTCATGGTGGACACCTACAACCCATTAGGCACGGATGGATTCGAATTTGTGGAATACACAGCGGCGGATAGCGAAGGTATTGAACAACTGAAAGCGCTGTTTGTTTCGTTGGGTTTTGCAGAGATCGCAAAACACCGTTCTAAAGAGGCTTGGCTGTACCGACAAGGTGACATCAGCTTTATCGTTAATGCTCAGCCGCACAGTCAGGCAGAAGGTTTCGCTAAAGTTCATGGTCCTTCAGTTTGTGGCATGGCTTTTCGTGTGCAAGACGCGAACGTAGCACTCAAGCAGGCTCTGGATAACGGCGGTGAAGAGTACAAAACGGAAATCGGTCCGATGGAGCTAAGTATCCCCGCAATTTACGGCATTGGTGAAAGCCTTCTGTACTTCGTGGATCGTTACGGCAAACAAAGCATTTACGATGTCGACTTCCGTTTCTACGATGATGCAGAAGAGCGCTTAGCGAAAGCAGACGTTGGTATGTACGAAATCGACCATCTGACCCACAACGTGAAGCAAGGCAACATGGACGTGTGGTCAGGATTCTACGAGCGCATTGGTAACTTCCGCGAGATTCGCTACTTCGACATTGAAGGCAAGCTAACTGGGCTTGTTAGCCGCGCAATGACCGCCCCTTGTGGCAAGATCCGCATTCCAATCAATGAGTCTTCTGATGATAAGTCGCAGATTGAAGAGTTTATCCGTGAATACAACGGAGAAGGTATTCAGCACATCGCGATGACCACCGATGATATCTACCAAACCGTTCAAACACTGCGCAATCGTGGCATGGACTTTATGCCGACACCAGATACGTACTACGAGAAAGTCGACGAGCGCGTAAAAGGACACGGGGAAGACGTCAGCAAACTGCGCGATCTACAAGTTCTTATTGATGGCGCGCCGACCAAAGACGGCATCTTGCTGCAAATCTTTACCCAGACCGTAATTGGTCCTGTGTTCTTTGAAATCATTCAACGTAAAGGCAACGAAGGCTTTGGTGAGGGGAACTTCAAAGCGTTGTTTGAATCGATTGAAGAAGACCAAATTCGCCGAGGAGTACTAAGCGATGCATAAATGGATCACATTCCCTCATCGGGAGGGAGTGTGCTCCAAGCAAGCACATGCTGATTTCCCGGAAGAGGCAATTTACGAACGTGAAGCAGGTCGAAGTGGATTCTTCGGTCCTGCGGCACACTTTCATCATCAACACGCACCGACAGGTTGGTCTGAGTGGGAAGGCGATTTACGTCCGCGCGCGTTCGATTTCAACCTAGTCGAAACGGCGAGTCAGATTTCTCCTTGGGCAGTGCCGCATCTTCTACACAACGCCAACTGTAAGATCCGTGTATGGCGTATGGACGAGAAGATGGACTTCTTGGTGCGTAACGCCGATGGCGATGAACTGTTATTCATCCATCACGGAACTGCCGACCTTTACTGCGATTATGGTCATCTCAAAGTGAGCGAAGGTGATTACGTGATGATCCCACGCTCGACCAGTTGGAGATTAGAACCAAGCGAACCAATGTTTGTTCTGATGATTGAAAACACCGATGCCGCTTATTCTTTGCCAGAAAAAGGCATGGTGGGCAATCACGCTGTATTCGACCCAGCCGTACTGGAAACACCGTCAATCAATGACGAATTCCGCGCGCAATACTCAGAAGATCAAACTCAAGTTCATGTGAAGCGCCATGACAAAGTCAGCGTGATTACTTATCCATTCAACCCGCTTGATGCGATTGGTTGGCACGGTGATTTGGCTGTGGTGAAGGTGAACTGGCGTGATATTCGACCTTTGATGTCGCATCGTTATCACTTACCGCCTTCTGCCCACACTACATTTGTTGGTGCTGGATTCGTGGTGTGTACGTTTGTACCTCGACCAATCGAAAGCGACCCTGGCGCACTAAAGGTGCCGTTCTATCATAACAATGACGATTATGACGAAGTCTTGTTCTATCACGCAGGGGATTTCTTTAGCCGTGACAACATCGAAGCAGGCATGGTGACTTTCCATCCAGCAGGCTTTACCCACGGTCCGCACCCGAAAGCGTTCAAAGCAGGTCAGGAATATAAGAAGAAGTTTACCGATGAAGTGGCAGTGATGATTGATACGCGCCACGCACTCGAGTTTTCTGACGAGCTCGATAAGGTTGAAAACAAAGAATACGTCTATAGCTGGCAAGAGAAGTAAGGGGCAAGGATGAAATTAGCAACCAAGAAAAATGGTACTCGCGATGGTCTGTTGATGGTCGTGAGCAAAGACTTGAAACAATGCGTTCCGGCAACCGAAATTTTCCACGCGATGCATCTAGCACCCACCATGCAAGTGGCATTGGATAACTGGGGTAAAGTCTCTCCACAACTGGAAGAGCTTTATAACGCGCTAAACAATGGTTCGGTTTCAGGAAGTGAAGCGTTTGAATCCCACTATCTAGCATCACCATTGCCTCGAGCCTATCAATGGGCGGATGGCAGTGCTTACGTCAATCACGTCGAATTAGTGCGTAAAGCGCGCGGTGCGGAAATGCCAGAAAGCTTCTGGACCGATCCTTTGATGTATCAAGGTGGTTCTGACGCATTTATCGGTCCTTGCGACAACATCGAATTTGCCAGCGACGAGTGGGGTATTGACTTCGAAGGTGAAGTTGCCGTGATCACCGGTGACGTGCCGATGGGAGCAAGCATTGCAGAAGCACAAGAATCCATTCGTCTTATCATGCTCGTTAACGATGTGTCGTTGCGTGGTTTGATACCAGCGGAGCTGGCGAAAGGCTTTGGTTTCTTCCAATCAAAACCGTCGTCGGCGTTTTCTCCTGTTGCAGTAACGCCAGATGAACTGGGTGAAGCATGGTATGAAAACAAAGTTCATTTGCCTTTGGTTTCAACCTATAACAACGCGCCATTTGGCTGCCCAAATGCAGGCATAGACATGACGTTTGATTTCGCTGATTTGATTGTCCATGCCAGCAAAACACGTCCACTTTCTGCAGGTGCAATCATTGGCTCGGGTACAGTATCGAACAAACAAGGCACGGAGCACGGTACCTCTATCGAAGAGGGGGGCGTAGGTTATTCGTGTATTGCAGAAGTGCGCATGATTGAAACCATTCGTGATGGTAAACCGTCGACGAGCTTTATGTCGTTTGGTGACTCTATCAAGCTTGAGATGTTTGACGCAGATGGCGACTCGATCTTTGGCGCGATTGATCAGCAAGTCAGCCAATACCTAAAACACTGAGAGTGAGGGGCAAGGGAAGTATGAGCGATAACATCACCCTCTATGGTTATTGGCGCTCCTCGGCGGCTTATCGAGTGCGCATTTGTTTGAACTTAAAAGAACTGAACTACGAGTCCAAATCGGTTCATTTGGTGCGTAATGGCGGCGAGCAGCACAGCGCGGAATATCATGAGTTAAACGCCTCTGAGCTTGTGCCAGTGCTGGTGGATGGTGATATTCAACTCAACCAATCTCTTGCCATCATTCAGTATCTTGATGAGCAGTATCCGCAAGTTCCAGTGGTTCCAGGACCATCGCCACTTCGTTACCAAACTTTGGCTATGGCTCAGGATATCGCGATGGAGGTCCATCCACTCAATAATTTGCGCGTATTGCAGTACCTAGAAGAGAAGCTGTCGTGTGATCAAGAGGCGAAAGTCGAGTGGATTCATCATTGGGTAAATCAAGGCTTTATGGCATTAGAAGAGAAGCTAAACCAGCATCGACAACAACATGGAAACTGTATCTACAGTGTGACTGACTCTCCCTCTGTTGTTGATATTTGCTTAGTGCCTCAAGTGTACAACGCGTTACGTTTTGGAGTGGATATGACTCCTTATCCGGTAATTAGCACGATTGTAGAAGCATGTAATCAATTACCTGCGTTTATTGATGCCATGCCAGAGAACCAACCTGACGCGAACAGCTAGCACTCTCTCTACATCTTAATGATTAACAAACGGGCTCTTAATGGAGTCCGTTTTTGTTCTCTCAACTTGACGTAAAAATCGTGTCCAAAACGTTGGCTACTGTTATTATCACCCCGCAAAATTTATCGGTTTTGTTGCTCTGGTTAAAATTTCCATTTAGGCTTTGAGCAACTAGTTGTTTTGGGCGCACTTTATCTATGACCAACATCTTTATCATTGTTGTTCTACTTGTTGTTTTCTTCTTTATCATTCAAAAGTACGTGATCAAAAACGATGACACGCGAGACTCCCCATACCGTTCGAAAGGTCCTTTATTAAAAGGGCAAGAAGGGGCGTTTTTTAATGCGTTAAGAGCGGCGGTTGGCGATCATGCTGTGGTGTTTGCCAAAGTAAACATGGCAACGTTGATCGCACCAAAAGAGATTAAGAACAAAAAGCAGTTCTTCATTGCCAGTAACCGAATTTCACGCAGCTACTTCGACTACGTTATCTGCGATCCTAGAACGCTTGAACCACGTGTAATTATTGAGCTTGATAACGGTCAGCAGCTGCATAAAGGCAAAGTCGAGCGCCAAAAACTGCTGATGCACGTGTGTAAATCGGCAAACCTTCCTTTGATTGGCGCATCGGTAAAACACAGCTACCAAGTAGGGCGTTTACGTCGTTTATTGGCGGCACACATTGATCTGATTGAACCGGATAAAGAAGTCCGCTTTTGTAAAAAGTGTGGCAGTCCGATGATCATCAGAACCGCAAGCCAAGGTGAGTTTAAAGGCCGACGCTTCTTCACTTGTAGCCGTCAACCAAACTGTACCTACACCGAAAACTACAATGTAGTGTTTGATACCGAAGACGAATAAACAATTCGCTCCCAGATATTGAAATAGAGAAAGGCTTCAACTGGATTGGTTGAAGCCTTTTTTTGCGCGGTTTAACGACTTAATAAGAGTGAAGCGAAGCAAACCGAATTAAGCGATTGGAGCTCTGCGAGTTTTGATTTGTTTTGAAATTGAAGCGATACAGCGCTTTGCAGACTCACTTACTCCAGAGAGCTGAAAGAATCCATGGATAACGCCTGAGTAGCGTTCACAATTTACCTCTACACCATGAGCAAGCATTAACTCGTGTAATGTTTCGCCCTCATCACGTAAAGGATCAAACTCCGCAGTGATAATGGTCGTAGGAGGTAATCCTCGATAGTCTGCGCTCATGAGGTTTAGGTCCGGCTCAGAAAGCACTTCAGGATCGTTGTTGGTATACAAATCAAAACCAGACAGAAGCATGTTTGCGGTGATGATGTAGTCAGAGCCGTTTTCTTTGTAGCTCTGAGAGCTGCCTTTTGGATCCAACATTGGGTAAATCAGGATTTGTTGTTCTGGTAACCAAGTGGTCAATTTTTTAAGCCTTAACGTCGTCGCTAAAGCTAATTGGCCTCCGGCACTATCGCCCACAAATACCATTCGTTCTGGATTCCCGCCATATTTATGTCCTTGCTCTTTAATGCCAAGTACAGCTTGGTATACGTCATCGTGCGCGGCAGGATATGTGTATTCTGGTGCGAGTCGATACTTTATACAGATGACGATCGAGTTGGATTGAACGGCAATCTGTCTCAACTGAGCGTCATGCGTTTCAAAGCCACCACTGATGAAGCAACCACCATGAAAATAAATCGTGAACGGTAAGTTATCTTCATTAGTTGGCTTATACACTTTGACCTGAATGCCATTCACTACATCCAAGAATTCTCTTTCTGGTTTAGGGCTTTCACCCGCTAATACGGTGCTATTGAGATAACCAGCTCGTCGCTCAGCAATAGTTTGTTTTGAAGGGCAAGGCTTACCATTGGATTGGAATTCTTCTACTAACTCTCGAATGCCAGGCTCAAGATTTTGGATCATTTTTTAACTCTTAACGAAAAAATCGACGAATCATAG
The DNA here is from genome assembly GCF_905175355.1 of Vibrio sp. B1ASS3. Lineage (NCBI taxonomy): Bacteria > Pseudomonadati > Pseudomonadota > Gammaproteobacteria > Vibrionales > Vibrionaceae > Vibrio > Vibrio sp. B1ASS3. The sequence goes on along the minus strand of NZ_HG992742.1, from coordinate 2,217,658 downwards.
AATAATTAAAAGACATGTATATACATACAGATTAAATGTGTGATGAAGATTAAAAATAGCATTTCGCAACACTTATCAGCATCCGTTCTGGTAGCTCCTATACTTTGGTAAAGAAAGAAGAATAGGGAAGCGTTATGCGATATGGATGGATTCTTTCAGCGCTGCTACTCACGTTCAGTAGTCATGCACAGCAGTCACTCAAACCACTAGAATGCCAATTAACTGATACACCTCAGGACCATTTCTTGTTTTATCGTGAGCAGATGGTTTACCACAGTGAGCAGTTTGCGATTTTCCAAAACTTTAAAGGGCGAGTCAGTACTCAAGTGGATCTTAAAACGGGCAAACTGATTCGTACTACGTTTATTGGTGAACCGTTCGAGCCTAAATACCAAATTTTGTTTGGCGATTGCCCAAACGTATCGCAAGTTTTGCAAATTTGGATGCTCAGTGAAGTGCCTTACGACAATTAACCCAAAACACAAAAGTTAAGTAGATCACACTTTTAACCTCACTCAAGTTGAGGCTTGACGATAAAATCGTCTGAAAACGGGTGTTGAGTTTAGATTTTCGCCAAACGATTCAAAGTTAATGAATTTATGCTTGCACCCCTCATAGGATATGGCTAATATCCTTCTCGTTCTTAAGGAATGGGTCCGTAGCTCAGTTGGTTAGAGTACTACCTTGACATGGTAGGGGTCGGCGATTCGAGTTCGCCCGGACCCACCACTCCTTAAAGCCATACTAAAACCAAAGTATGCCGAACATAAAATTTGGGTCCGTAGCTCAGTTGGTTAGAGTACTACCTTGACATGATAACTAAGGTTAACCTAGGTTGTTGATAGGAAAGTAGTTTAACACATTTCCTAGTGTGAATGCACAGAAGTGTGCACAGAGACTGTGAACGGCAATTATAGTGGGTCTTTAGCTCAGTTGGTTAGAGCGTCTGGTCGACATCCAGAAGGTCATTGGTTCGAATCCGATAAGACCCACCATCTCCCCTTAGCATCTCGCTAGTTATATATTTTCAAATCCATACTGTCATCAGGGTAAAGAGCCTTAGCTTTAATTGTGTATGCTTTGTATGCATCTTGTTCTTGGTTGAAACTCCCTAGATAAATATTGCGCTTTGTGTCTGGGCATCTAATAAATGCTTTCCATCTGTTTTCCTTATTACTCCAACTGACTCCCCTATAACGGCTAGTGCCTTTCTTGGTGTTATATCCTGCTAGTACGTTTTCACGATTAGAAATGATTCGTAGGTTACTAGATGCGTTGTTCATTGTATTTCCATCTATATGGTCAACGACTAATTCTACATCTTTACCTCGTTTACAGTTTCTTCTCAGTTCTTGCCATCTCGGAAGATCCGCTAACATAGCAATGATATGAGTATTGCTGTAACTCTTACCTTGTACTTGCACTCGGTAATAACTATCTCCTAGTGAACCTGCCATCATTCCTGCCTTTGTTCTGCTAGTTATTGTGATTCTGTTTCTTAATCCACTAGGTAACTCTGGTGCTAGTTCAAAACGTCTACGTATTTCTTTAATGGTTGCCATCTTGTGTTTTCCTCTGGTTATAACGTAAAAAGCCCTCACAACTCCGAAGAGATGCAAGGGCAATGTATGCACATCAGCTCAAATCTGAGCCAGTCTATAATTAAGTGTTAACCACGTGCTCGCATCATGACGTTGCTTGCTGTTGGCTTGTAGTCCTTACCTGCTAGACCTAGGTTGACACCGCTTTGCAGTAGGTCGCCCAGTGCATGGCTCAAGTGTCTAGGCTGTTCACCTTTAGTGGCTCGGTATGCGTTGCGTCCTGCTAGATCGTTCTTGATGTTGTCCGTCATATCTAGACCTCTGTCCATATCAACGATGCGAGAAGTATCAAGCAACTTAGAGTTAGCTAGCTGTGATGGTTGCAGCTTGGTAACACCTTTGCTGTGGTCTACGTTCTGGTTAACTTCCATTAGCAAGCCTCCGCAAACTTTGCAGAATCAAGAGCATCAATCTTACGTGACACAGTAATGAACTCTTTAACATCGGTTGGCTTAGCCTTGCCACTGGATACAAGGGCATGAAGCTCAATGAATCGGTTAGTTAGGCTAGTGACTTCAATGTGTTGCGCTTTGTGTTCCTTGGTGGTGTGTTCATGCATCAGCTTGGTGTAGTAGGCAAGCATTGCGAACACCTCCATATTACGAGCAAGTAATTGCTCATTAATTTGTGCATGTTTAGCAATGGTCTTGCGTCCGTTAACTTGGTGCGCTCCTACGCTGCGTAGTACACCATTAAGGCGGTTGATGTGCTCACAGGTTGCTAATGTCTCAAGGTCTAGCTTGTGTTGGCTCATGCCTTCAACGATGCGAATAAATGCAGCACCTCGCTTACCTTGCCATTGAAAACGCATAGAACCTGTCTGTGCTGCTCCTGCATCTGAGATGTTGTTAACTGCTTCAATCAAGAAATCAGTAGTTGCTTTACTATCGCCAGTGTATCGCTTGGCTACTGCTTCCATCGCTGAGGTTAAGCCCTCGATTGGTGCTAGTGCGATTTGTTTGTCGTTCATGTGGAAAGATGATAGTGACATAATGGTTGCCTCCTTTGATGGTGGTTAGTTATTCGTTAGGTGTTAGAAGTGGTTAGCATGGCTTAATGCTAAAGCCTGTGCGTGTCTCTGTTACTGCATCTGCTGTGCGCTGCTTGTCTGATTCAATGCGCTTACATGTGCCAGTGGCGAAAATCTCTTTAATTTCTGAAGTGCTGTAACCCGCTGCTTTCAAGGTTGATACACGCTTATCCATCTTGATTCGTACTTGCTCGTCTACATCACGCTTTGCTATTGCTTGCTCTGCTGCTGCCAGTGGTTCGCTAAGTTCGTGCTTGGCTAGGGCGTAGTCTTCTGCTGTATGTTTACGCAGTCCCTTGCTCCCTGCGTTGGTTGCGTCTACGTTCCAAGTGTTAACAGGTTCACCGCTAAGTGTTCGTGCTTTGTGTCGGTTACTCTTTAAATCTGTGTGCATGGTTCATGACCTCCTTTAAGGTTGATGATTGCTGCATCTGTTGCATGTGTTCACTGGGTACATAAGCTGATGCTGAGACTCCCAACTTGATGCGCTGAAATGGTGAGGCTTGACGCTTGGCTCTGCGCTTATTAGTTCGATTCACTTTAGAGTCGATGCTCTGCCCAGTACGTGGCTTGTTCTTGTCGGTGGTCATTAGTCAATGTCCTATGTAATTGAAAGTTGTTCTTTGCTAGATTTGATTTAGATGTGGAAGTTAGGGCGAGTAGATTTAATGGTTCGCATTTGTTGCTGACCAATAGGAATGGCTTGCTGTTGTCGCCAGTCATAGATGACTTTAGCCGTGGCAGTTCTCCAATGGATGAAAGTATTACGAGCGTTACCCGATGCAATCACACCATACTGTCGCCCTTTCTGGGTCAGTTGGTAGCTAACACCTGTTGCCGTTCTTGTTCGTTCTTGAAAGCCCATCTTGCACAAAGTCACGTTCATTGCTTCTGCTGTCACGTTCTTGAAGTTGCCAAGCTTCTGCACTAAAGATGCTAGTTGAGTAGGTGTACATGTGTCGTCTGACTTCTCATCTGCTTCTTGAGATTTCAAATCATAAGCACGTTGTATTAACTGCTCAGCCGTTAGAAGTTCAAAGCTTGGGTTTGCTGCTTCTTCCAGTTCACGCCAACGCTTTACTATGTTGAATCGCAACTTAGCATCGTAGCCACTGACTAAAGTCATAGTTAGATCTTTGTCTAATAAGAAGACTTCACGTGTGTTGTTGTTGCCATATACTTGCGTTCCTGAAAAGTCAGGAGCGTGAAGTTGGAGCGCATCAAGTAGCTTGCGGATATCGGCTGTAACATTGTCGTGTCTTTTGCCTGTAAGTTCTGAAATCTCAATAGAAGACATTGAGAGGCTATGAGTATTAAGTAAGTTAGTTTGAGTCATAATGATGTTTCCTCTAATAGATTCACCCTCAACAAGTCCAAATCCGTAACAGCCCAGAAACAGCCCAGAAACAGCCCACCATCAAGGCAAACTATTACGGCAAATCAAGGATGAATTTATTAATGGGTTTCTGTTGATTGATAAAGATTGAGCATTTGGATACTCAAGTGATAAAGATTGATAAAGAGAAAAATTTCTTTCTCCAATACTGTTGGGTAAATAGGTTAAGTGGGTTATCCGGTCAAAAGGTGGGAAGTCTGTGTGATTTCATTCGGTATTGATTAGAACTACCAAGTACAGATATCACAGCCTTGTACTTATCAACTAGTACAGCTATGCTAGAACTGTGCAGCATCGTGAGAGCCTTTAGGATTGGCTCATGCAATTATCGGATTGATTGAGATAAAACTATGTGAGCGATTTGAGGGCGCATGGCAGCTAGTGAGATGCGTCAGCGAGTTGATGCGATTTAACTCTGAATAACGAGGATTGAGATACTTGGTTGAGATTGGTATTCACTCGTAATACCTAATTCTATATCTCTCTTCTCTTATAGAAGAAAGAAGAAGAGTATAAAGCCTTTAATACATGTAATACCTATAAATACCTTTAATTCCTTTTCTTTCCTTTCTATTCCTCCAATACTGTTGTGTAATTAAAATGGTCATTAAAATCAATGTATTACATAATTTCTCTTTGATTGAAATGCAATGTGTGAATAATTAAATCACAAGTCTAACGTGTTAGATTGCTTCCCTAATTTGGGGATGTGTGATCCCTCACAGGGAAGTTCCACTCTGTAATATATTGGCTCGGGTTTTGATGGAAAGGGCTTTAGAATCCATTTCAAAGCTGATTTGTAGCATTAATAGGTTAACCCTCTGCATCTCCTCGCTGTCCTGTACCTGCTATTTGCCATCTTTGATTCTGTAAATGCTCTGTCTGCTAATACCCGTTGCCTTAGAGATTCCTAGAATTGACTGTCCCTTATCAAGTAGCTCTAACACTTCTTTGGCTTGCGCTTCTGTGTAGTTCTTTGGTCTACCACCTTTAACGCTCTGCTCTGTGTGCTTACCGCTTCTTACTGCTGCTTGCTTGCCCTCTGTCATGCGTGACTCAATCATTGCTCTTTCCATCTCTGCAAATACCATAATCATTTGATAGAAAGCCTTACTCATAGCATCTTGCTTACTGGTATCAATGCCTTGCTCTAATGTCTTCACGTGTACACCCTTAGACTGTAGACGTTCAATTAAAGTAATAACTTGTGAAGTGCTGCGCCCTAGGCGGTCAAGCTTAGTGACTGCTACTGTGTCACCCTCTCTGACATACTGTTCTAGTTCCTCAAGAGCTGCCTTATTTACGTCTGCCTTACCTGAGTGTTTACCAGAAAACACCTTGCTACATCCTGCTAGCTCTAGCTTGTGTAACTGGTCATCTAGGTCTTGTCCCTTAGTCGATACACGTGCAAAGCCTATTAGTTGTCCCTGTGGTTCATGGTTAACTAGGTCTAGGTGTTTCTCTCCTTGTTCTGCGTTGGCTAGGGCTTTCTCTGCGTCGTTCACACAAGTACTAAGGAATGCACAAGCAGCTTTAAAGTTACTTCTATTACGTTTGCTCATAGTTACCTCTAACTCTCTAACTACGTCCTTATCACCTAGAGAAATTAGTTGTTCCTTTAGCTTGCTTAGTTCCTTGTGACCATCTTTAGCTGTGTATCCTGCGTTCGCAATATCTGATACTTCTTGTGCTAGGTTATGCAGTTGCTTAGTCATGTTTGAGTGTCCGTATCTGTTAAGTTATGGACACACACTAATTATAATGACCGAAACTGTCAATGTTTATTTTCGGACATTGACCGTAAATGCATGTACTGTTTCGGACAAAATGCAGGTGTAAACTTTGGTTGTACTGGCTGTAGACTACAAGTAGATAGATGCGTAAGAGGCAGTGCAAATGCATGGAGTGTATGCAGTAGGTAGTGAGTAGGTAAGCCTGTGCATGATAGGTGTAAGCTGTACCTCTGCATCTTCACTCTACTTAGAGGTACACAACCAAGACTAGCGCTGTGCCCTATGTACAAGACATACACCAAGCAAGGTGTAGCCTAAAACTAGATAAATCAATGACTTACACTGCAGAGAGAGAAGAAGTAACCCCTAATAAAATCGGGTATTCGAAATAGTGTGAGTATCGATTAATAAACATACAGAATTGATACCCACACTTCACAAACCCTATTCGTGTGTATTTGGTTGTTTTTCAAGCAAAGTAACCATGTCTCTAAACAGAGCTTTAAAGGCTCTATGTCTTAAGCCATGCATTGTTACTTTTGGATCGTCTTTCTTCAACAATTCGAACAGTGGATCATGGGTTGGTTTGTTCAAGGACTTCATTGACACTTCCAAGCCGCCTTTGTTGTAAAGCAGCTTCGCTCTAAGCACTTCAAAGCTATAACCACGACCATTCCTAAACACACCCTTGATTGTGTTGTTCAGACTCTCCGTAACTGCGTTGGTGTAAGGATAGTCCCACCAATTAAAGATAGGCTCATGCCAGTTATCAACGGCTCGTATGGCGTCTTTGAAGTATTTTCTGACAGGTGGTGTAGATACTGCTTTCCAGTTCTCCCAGTAGTCCTCAGCTTCTTTTCTGGTAGGCATATCCCACATATCGAGAAAAGCCTCTTTAGCGTTATACACTTCCATCAACGTTGGGTATTCCTCTGTCCAGAAATGGAATGACGCCAGCTCGTTTAAGCCCTTGATGTTTGCTCTACGCTTAAGCAGTATCTTTCGGTCATTCTTGAGCTTCTTACGCTCCTTGTCTGATAGTTCGGCTCGTATCGCCTTACGTGCTTTCTCCATAGCTTCACCAGCCATCTTGGCAACGTGAAAGCGGTCGATAACTACAACTGAATTAGGCAATAGCTGTTTCACAGCGCGGTAATACGGTCGCCACATATCGATACAGACGATCTCAATATCTTTCCATCCATTCAGCCTCATAATGGCTTTCTGAGTGGCATCCTGAGATCTATCTTTACGCATATCGAGTAGGGTTCTACGCTCAATATCCGTCATGACAAGGTGCATCTTCTTGCTGAAATGAGTCTCATCGATACCAAGAACGCGAGGAGCAAGCCAATCGTGCTTACCTTCGATAATATCCACGTAGTTGGCGAATACGTTACGTATAGTGCCTTCGGTGATACCCATTTCAGTGGCTACATGTGTAAACGACACTTTCCCACACATTCGCATGATGTAGTCTTCTGCTCGTTTAGTCATACGAAAATCATTAGAGAGCCAGTCCAATTGTTCAAAGCGAGTCTTGCTACAATCCTTGCAGCGAAGTCGCTTTCTATCGAATTGAATCTTGATGGTTTTGCCGTACATACGAGTGTCGTTGTAAGGTTGGTTTACCTTGCCGACGATTACTGTATTGATTGATCCGCACTCGGAACAAGTGCGGTTAGGGGATATAGATTGAGCGTGGAATATACAGTGATCGTCATATTCTTCACGCTCAATCACTTTTAGGTTTTCGAGATTTAACATGGTTATCGAGAGACGCGAGGGATAGGTTTTTGAGATACGGCTAAGTCCTCAAGCCCTTTAATCATTTGTTCCATTTTATTCGGGAACTCAAGTTCATGAACCTTCGCCTCTAACTCCTTTACTTTCTTTTCAAGTCGTTGATTATATCGAAAAACATCGTTTAACTGTTCAAAGTTCCCCGATTTTGCAAGAAGTAGAGAAGCCATCCCAAGCTCTGCATCACGATTGCATTCAAACTTCCAATCAGAACTTTTACCTAACCTATGACCACGAACAACGGTTATCTTTCCTCTCAAACCAACATATAAAAGACCCCATTTATTCGGAAGTTCTGATTCAGATATTAACCCCTCTGGGCAGATGTAGTATCGAAAATTACCCATACCTAATTCTGGGTTAGCCCTAAACGGCTTGTTTCTATCTGCTAAAAAATCACTACGACTAACTTTTGCCTCTATGACTATGGTTTCAGTTCCATAAGCGGTTCTTAATCCGATCGCGTCAACAATTTCACCACCATTAGAACCAGATTGCACCTCTGAAAACGCATTAGGGCATCCACAACCGCCAGCACTATGCGAGCGCTTTAGCCAGCCAACTGCTTTTTTACATAAGTCGTTATGGGTAATTTCTTTTGCCATCAATACACACTCTTTTACGAATTAAACACCTTTAAACTGTATCAGCGTTATCGACTTGCGTACACATCATTTTACGAATACCCATAAAATCAAGAGGTTACACTAGGCTACCCTATGGGGGAAATCGCAGACAGGCAGAGGGCAGAGAGACCAGAGACAATACTGGATAAAATTTTAAAGTCCTGATCAATAAGTAGCCAACAAATTCATAACTCTAGTAAGTCAGTCCCATAACCCTAACTCATCCAATACACGAAATGTATCGAATGGTTTAGGAAACGCTTTTTGCATACTTTTAATTTCATTCATATCTAAATGGGAGATATCTCCGCTAAACTCGAAAGGTTCTGATATTGATGAGCTTTCAAGTGCCTCACGCTGTTGGGATGTAAGTTGATTACTTAACCCCCTTAGTGTTTCCATTTCTTGAGATGTACATTGTTCCGAGTTACTCAAAGAGATGTAACCAATCACTAAACGCTTATCAAGTTTAGACAATCGCTTAAACCAATCATTTACAGGAAACGGTTCTACATTTGCAGTCATTTCATTGTTACAACGTTCAATCGCATCACCTGCTTCGATAAGTGCCTGATTAAAAGTTGTCGCACTTTGCGAGGCAAAAGATACAAGCAATAAGAAAATACTATAACGACGCATCAGCAACACACCTCCAAAACTCTCCCTCTTCACCATGACTATACAAAGCTTCCATTGTGGCGATTTTCCTAATACGTTCTTTGGTTGTCTTTCCTGCTCCCTGAACAACCCTTGAAAACTCTACCCAGTCATAACCTGCAATGTTGATTAATTTATCTGCGGCGTGACTTCTACCTAGAAAAATATCTAGAATAGGAACTGAGCCTAGAGCAATAACAAGATAATTACTTTGCTCTGCTACATACTGAATCTCTTTTACTGCATCTTTACTTCGACTTGAGAGTTTTAAATTGTTGATAGAGCAATAACCTAACTTTGCCACAAGCATACCTCATACTAACTACTGTGCATATAAGGAGACTCTATCAACTGTTTTCTACATGTCTATACAGAAGAAGCTGAACTTCTCTAATCTGCGCCACACCATCACATTATTGTTTCAGTTCAATCAACAAGGTGTAAGATATCAGTAGCTTGTATGTGTGTGTACCTCTCTAACATCCGTGTATCTTTATGACCTGAAAAGGCTTTTAACTGGTGAGTGTTTACACCTTTCTTTGCAATGCGAGTAATAGCGGAATGTCTCAATGTATGGAAGCAAACACCCTCAATATTTAGCCTTTCACAAGTACGTTTAAAGGCTCTTGTCACGCTATGCCTTTTAACCTGAAATAGTACATGTTCACATAGCTTGCTCTGTGTAGTGAGAATTTGTATTGCTTTTCTCGATAGTGGTACTGTTCGGCTATGACCGTTCTTTGTGTGAGTCAGAGTAAGTATTCTATTGTCAAGGTCTATCATATCCTTAGTAATACTTAGAATCTCACCTCTGCGCATTCCCGTTTCCCAAGCTAGAGCAACAATAGGAAACATGATAGGGCTAATGTCTATCAAGATGCGGTTGTATTCGTTCTCGGTAAGGATGCGCTCTCTTGGCTTTCCTGCATCTGGATATCTAAAGTCCTTGAATGGGTCGTGCTTATTTAGGATGCAGTGTTGTGTTCTTGCATACTTAATTACACGTGATAATAGTTGTAACTCTGCCCTGCATGTACTTGCTTTTACAAGCTCTTGTCTGGTGGTTGAATACTGCAATAAATGTGAACGTTCAATGCAATCTATTGGTAACTCTTTGAAGAAGTTAACTAATGCACCTAATCGAGATACATAAGTTTTCGCTGTGTCAGGTTTAAGGGTTGCAAGGTGCATATCACCTAGTGTTTTTACAGTGTATGAGTCAGGGCTAGATAGGTTTGTTTTAAGCTGTCCCTCTAAAAGCTCTCCCCATGATAGGGCTGCTTCCTCTGTAGCAAAGGTCTTAGACTTTGGTTTGTGTCCGGCTAGTCTAACTTGGGCTTGAAATTTTCCTGATGGTAGTCTTCTAATTGTTGGCATACGTTCACACTAAAGTTATACAGTTGATAACCTAAGTCTTTGATAAATAACCTCAGTGTCTAGTTAGAGTACTACCTTGACATGGTAGGGGTCACCAGTTCGAATCTGGTCGGACCCACCAAATTTAGTTCCTCGTGGACAAACGCAAAGCCCCGAGTTTTCGGCAATGTAGTTCACTTAAGCGGAGTTGCTTTGCGATTAACTGGGTAGCGAGTCTTTGACATTTTTACCGCCCTAGGCCGATTAGGCTTAGGGCGTTTGTCTATAAAGAGGATGGATAAATCTCCCCTGAGACTCTTTAAACGCTTAGGTGTATTGCCTGGCGATATCGCTTTACTCATCACCTTCAGTTGGCTCGCTATAAACTGACAAGCATATTTAAAGCTAATTTCATTCGGCATTCTTCCATGCTCAACCGCGGCCTGACTCGCTTCACGTCTTACTAAGTTATAACCAAGCAACAGCCCCCAGAGTTCTTGATAAACAAGGTCTACTGTTTTGCTGCGTAATACTAAGGTATTGTGTTGCATTGAGCTTTTGATATCACGATAACCCAATTCGATTTCCCAACGCTCGTGGTAGAGTTTGGCTACTGCCTTCGCGTCGTAGTTTGTTCTAGGAAGGGAGGTAAAAACGGTTTTCTGCTTACCTTGTACTTCGTAGGTCACCGCTCTGACTTGCCATTTCTCAGGTAAGCTAGGGTTCTTTTTGCGAGCTTGCGGAGAGACTTTCATTTCTATGAGCATGTCATTACTTTCTTCTTCATCTAGAAGTGTGTATTTCAGCCCCTTCCTTGCTGGTATCAACCAATGCCTATTGATACCGCTATTTTGAAGAGAGAGAAGTAAGTCTGCACCGTAAAACCCTTTATCCAGTAACGTCACAGAGTTATCTGGCAAGGAGTCGATGAAGGGCATAGCAAGCGGGATTTCACCACGCCGATAGGGGCTTATAGCGGCGTCAACGATGACATGAGAGCGGACATTCATGATAGTCACAACTCTTAGCACTGGATGCGGTGTCTGTCTGTTGCTGGAGGTATTACCCGAGCCAAAGTGCTCTCTAAGTTCGGGGGTATCTGCGGTTCGAAAAAGAGCACCGTCTACAGCAAAAACTTGTAATCCTTGCCACGTATCATCACGGTATCGTTCAAGACCCCACGTCCGCCCACATTGTTTAAACAACCACTCTGGTGCAGCTCTACCTAAACGTTGTCTTGCCTGAGTTAAAGCACTTTTTGCTAATAACTCTTCATCAGCTAAGCCATCCGCACAGACATTCATTCTTCGTGCAACTTCGGCAATAGGTTCATTACGGAAGAAGGCCATGCCGACAATTAACCACAAGACCATGTCACTTGGTAGCCGACGTCGGCGAATAGTCGCCTTATCAGAAAGACTAGCTGCCTTAACAATCCATTCATCTGGAATATGTTCAGAGAAAGTAGTGAGTTGAGCTACATCAACAGGATTTTCTTCGAGGAAATCGGCAAAACAGTTTTGGATAGACATAAAAAATCGGAAGCCTAGAAACAGGCTTCCGATTATCTCTCAGCAGAAGGATCGGTCAACCGATCCTTATCTGATCTACATTGCGCTTTTTTAGCGGGCTTTGTTGTATCTGAACGTTACTTCTTTTTTGCACTCTATCGGCTAACGCCTTGCTCTCGTGCTTTTCGTACACGCTCAATTCACCTCACTACTACTTATCGAAGTTGAGTATTGTCTTTTGATACATCTGAGGCGTTAAGCCGCTCATACGCTTGAACGAGCGAGAGAAGTGGGAGATGTTTGCGAAGCCCAGCTGACTCGCAATATGGGTGAGCGGCAGATCTTTTTCCATCATTTCGACAGCAACAGTAAACACAATGTTGTTCTTTATTTTGCGGAAGTTTGTTTTCTCTTCACCCAAACGCCTCTGAAGTGTTCGTGGGCTAAGTTTAAGTAACTCTGCTGCGTATTCGAGCGTAATATCTTGCTCTTTTGCGTATGGCAATAGCGCAGTAAACACCTTGTCTGTAAAGCTGGAATGCCAAGTGATTAGAGGTGGGTTAGGCGTTGAGGATGTTCGGCTAATTTTTATTGGATGATTGAGTATCTCTTCGTCAATAAGGAGCTCGATTCTCTCATGACCGACAAAATACTGTGTTGAGGTACCCATTATATCTTTATACAAATGGTGATCGTCTGATTGAATTTTGATTTGCTTGGGTGTCCAATTCGTGTTGGTCATTGTTCGAATCAGTTCAATGAAGTAAATCACGCTCCATACTTCTGACCACACAAAAGATTGGCTTTGCTCATAGTCTCTACGGCACCAATACCAAGAGCGACCGTGATTACTTTCTAGCCCGACATCTACAGTTGTGGATTCGTAGTGATAAACGTGCTCAGTATGTTCTAACGCATCACGAAGCGATTTGCACTCTGAGAACTTACCAATAATCCGAGGAATGGCTCGTTGTCGAACTGCGGTTCTGATTAGTTCTCCAAATTGCGTAATACCTAGTTGATTCCCAACCAAATAGATCAATTTCTTGAAAGGTGCATGCGGCAAAAACTCTTGGTCAAGATCGAACAAATCAGCAGGAAGCCCCGACTCCTCGAGTAACCAGAAAGGGTCTTTCTCGTACTCGCGGAACAATTCGAGAAGTAATCTAGCGTAGCCCGATTTAATAAGAGGTGTGACTTTTTCTTTGCGCTTCAAGATCAAACATTCCATTTAAGTTTTGAACAGAAACATACCAAGACACGTTATCGATTAATTGGCGTGAAATGGTAAATGCCATTCTTTCTGAAGACTAAAATCTCCACACATTGAGATTGAGTACAAACCTCGATAAGTCTTTAATTTTAGCACGTTATAAGTATTCGCCAAATTTAAAGACAACAAGTGATGACGTAAGAAACGTCCTGAGAAAGACGTCAGCTTCCCGATGATTTTGGTTAATGATGATTTGGATTTACGGGAAGTAACAGAACGTATCACTGCTTTATATCGAGGTTTGTCGCGCTCAGAACTAACTTCTAACTTCGAGGAACATCCATTGAGTAATCCGAAAGAAAATTTAGAGCATGTATTGTCAAAAGCGATGACTGCATCTTTGATACGATTCTCGGTAATCGCATTTATTGTTATTGTCTGTTGTTGGGCGTTTTTACCTTTTTTACCTATCTTACTTTGGGCGCTAGTACTGGCCATTGCGCTATATCCAATCAAACAGTATCTACAAGCAAAAACGAAGTGGACCTCAGCGAGAACCTCCACTTTAATCGCTTTAGCCGGTGTACTCTTACTTGGCGGGCCTACCGCGATGGTTGGCAACTCCTTTGCGACTAAGACCTTCGACGCTTATGAGGCATATCAAGAGGGGACCCTCGTCGTATCAAAACCATCAGAAACGGTACAAGATTGGCCAGTTATTGGCGAAGAACTTTATGATGTTTGGAACGAAGCATCAGAAAACCTGCCTAGCTTTGTCGAAAAAAGACAGCCACAGATTAAGACTTTGTTCAGTTGGATTGGCGATAAGGCAAGTGGTGCAGCAAAAAGCGTTTTCTTATTGATTGGTGCAATTATTATTGCAGGGATCATGTTGGCTTGGTCTCAGCCCGCGACTCACTCGATTCAAAGGATCTTCATCAGCTTCTCAGGTAAAGCGCGTGGACCGGAATTACATGCTTTAACAACCGCAACGATCAGACAAGTAGCAATCGGTATTATCGGTATTGCATTTCTGACGGCAATGACGTTTGGTGCCACTGTTGCACTATCCGGTGTACCCGCTGCAGCGCTGTTTACTTTGATTGCTTTGGTGTTTGCGATCGTTCAGCTACCTGTGACTTTGGTCGCGCTTGTTGCGGTGGCGCTTCTGTGGTCTGGAACGGATAACTCAACGCTGCATAATACGATTTTTACGGTTTTGATTCTTGGCGCAAGCTTGGTCGATAACTTCCTGAAACCGCTTATCTTGGGACGTGGTCTAGAAGTGCCAATGCCGATTGTTCTTATCGGTGCAATTGGCGGCATGATGTCTGGCGGAATTCTTGGCATGTTTATCGGCGCGGCATTCCTAGCTGCGGGCTATCAAGTATTTATGAAATGGGTCGAAGCTCAGACAGATGAACCTGAAACCCCAGTGCTAACCGACCAATCAAGTTCAGTCACACAAACAACAAGCTAACTCCTCTTATAGGATGGCAGATCAACGATCACTGGTTTGCCATTCTATTCCCATAAAACCTTAGAAAAGCGCACCGAAAGCGCCGGTACTTCAACATTCATCGGTCATGGTTACATGGATAAATTCATCAAAATAATTACAGCTATCGCATTAATTCTGTTCGTTTGGTACGTCGCTGCCGATAGGGTCACGCCTTTTACTTCTAACGCGAGAGTAAAAGCGATCGTCACTCCAATCATTCCGAGGGTTTCAGGAACGGTGATTGAGATTCCTGCCAAGGAGTCTGAAGCGGTAGAAGCTGGTGCATTATTGGCTCGTATTGATCCCCGCCAATTTGAAATTGCAGTGGCATTAAAACAAGCGGAGTTAGAAACCGCCACTCAAGAAGCTGGTGCCAGTTCTGCTGATGTCGCTCGTGCTCAAGCTCAACTTGCAAGGGCGCTTGCCGATCTGGAAAACATCAACATTCAATCAGCTCGGTGGTTTGAATTAGAACGTAAAAAGCTGATCCCTAAAGCTCGTGCAGACGAAGCACGAGCGACGCTTTCTGATGCAGAAAGTGCTGTTAACGTCGCGAAGGCAGAGCTGGAACGCGCTCGTCGGCATTTGGGGCGAGAAGGTTTGGAAAACCCAAGAATCAAAGCGGCATTATCTAATTTGGCTTCTGCAGAACTCGATTTGAGCTTTACTGAGCTTCGAGCACCAGCAAGAGGAGGGGTAGTTAATCTTACTGTTGCCGCTGGCGCACAGGCGCAAACGGGTAAAACACTGATGACGTTTGTTGATGGTGGCAACATCTGGGTAGAAGCCTATATGACGGAAAATAACTTGGGCCATGTGCAAAAAGGTGATCCGGTTGATATCGTTCTTGATACGCATCCCGGACAGGTATTCAAAGGCCATATTGAGAGCGTAGTCTCTGCTGTTTATCACGAAAGCCTGGGTGCAGATGGTCTGCCGAACCCTCAAAATAAAAACAAATGGCTAAGGGAGTCGCAACGGTTTCCTGTGCGGATCTTACTTTCGGAACATCACTCTGCCGATATCCATGATGACATTAAGTTGTTTCTCAATGGGCAAGCTGACGTCATCATTTATGCATCCAATAACGGGTTCATGAATCTCTTAGGAGGGTTGTATATTCGAGTCGCAGCCATGTTGAGTTACATTTACTAGCAGGTAGGTGATATGACAAAGCTTTCCCCAACATTCCGATATGGGCTGCGAGTTACTCTTACGCCATGGTTAGTTTTTGTATTTGGCTTACTTTTCGACTGGCCGTTATCTTTTGTCGGCGCGGTGTTCACCAGTCTGTTTATATTAGCTAAGCAGCCGACCTCTCAAGGTTATGGTTTTTCGTTAGTGCTGGTGGCTTATGTCTACATGTTAACAGCATGGTTTGTGTCTGTGTTACTAAGACCTTATCCTGCCGTGTATCTTTTGGTTGTGCTTATCGCGGTTGTGCTTTCCTACTACGTGCTGGTGACGAAGAAAGACATCCTAGTCGTCGTTATGGCATTGCTGGGGGCTTTGCTTATTCCTTTGCAAGCCAAAGTCAACCCGGATGTCGCTTGGGGGCTCCCAATTTGGTTGCCAAACAACTTGTTTATTGCACTGTTAGCCTGCTGGGCGATGTTTATGGTGATTCCACCAGAGCAGGAACATAAAAGCACACCATCGCCAGCGGAGAGCTTTGACCCCAAGCTTCGATGGCTGCGACTGTCGATTGTGGTTCTGCCATTTGTGATGTTTGCTTTTATCACTGATCGCATTGAGGCATTTACTTTGACATACCTCGCAGTGCAAGTGACCCAATTTGCGGCAAGTTCCAGCAATGGCCCGTCAATGATTCGTGCAGCAATAATCGGGAACATCTTGGGTGGACTTTTAGCTGTGGTGCTTTATGAGTTGGTTGTTATCGCACCTTTTTTTCCATTTTTGGTGATGGGGTTGCTGTTGAGTTATGCATACTTAACCAACCAGATGTTGACGGGTAACGCAACGGTGATCACCGCGATGACAGCATTCACCGTTGTATGTGGCGTATCGTTCGGACCTTTAATGAATGATGCTGAAGGAAAAATCCTCCTACGAATGCTACAGATAGCGTTCTCAATGTCTTATATCTTTATCGCGATGTGGTTAGTCGATAAATTCCTGCCAGAGAAATAACCAAACAAAAGCCGAGTAACGTTTGTTCACTCGGTTTTGAATACGGTTTACTGAACGACTTTGGGTCGGGGGGAGTTTATTCGATATTTAGTCGAAACAATATGTCTTCAGCATTGAGGATGGGCTAGCGTCGTTCTAACTGTTCCCTTATTTTGAAATCGATAGGGTGGTTGGAAGCAATAGTGTTACTCAGGAGTAGGATAAAACTCTCTGGGTTGCTTGTTTTTTCATTATATTGTGGATGATTGATAAAGCGCGCGCCAAAGGCAACTTGTATTGAACGTGTCAGCAAAATCGCTTCCTCTACCGCATCGTATGACCCAATTTGTGTGCGGTTTCTTACTATCTTTAATAAGCGGTATAAGGATTTGGTGTGGATTAACTTGGCTTTGCTTGTATTGCACTCGGCGTGAGTGATGCGTAAAAAATCCTTTTTTAATACGTAACGCATTCTTAAACACTGCCTAATTCGATCGAATGGGAAGATCAACGCAAACGCGAGTGTCGCGATAACCGTACCCCCAATCGCTGCCATGCCAATCGGTAAATTAATGCTGAGCTCAAAATGAGTCGGAAAGTGCACGTTGGTTAGCATTAAAAACATCATGGCGTAGTCCATAGAACCAGCATGTGAACGCGCAAAGGAAAGTGGCACTATTACCCACGCCATCATCAAGCTAATCACAATAATATTTTGCAAAGCACTGTTAGAATATGCGGTCAAGTATTGGAGGGTGGTCAAGCTTGCCACAAATCCTAATACCTGCCAGAGAAGCATCTTTCTTGTGACTTTACTCGGTGCATCAAACGTCGAGAACAGGGTGACAATGATTGAGGTTCCGAGGAACAAAAACGTTGACCAACTTGATTGAGTTTGACTCCAAATTAAACTGACTGCGGCCAAAACAAATCCTGTCCGACACATCGCTTGATAGGCGCTCGTCCAGTCTCGATGCAAAAACACATTAAACTGGAAGCTCGATTCAAGCTTACGGCTTTTGGTGTAATAGGTTTGTCGTTGCGTTAGTGCCTGTTGTAACGCTTGGAATGAAGCGATCAGTTCGGGGTCTTCCAGCTCAGTACAGATTCTACCAATGGCTGCTATCTCATCACCAATTGAAAGTTGCTTACCGATGAGCCCTTCCAAGGCCATTGAAGTTCGACTTTTACTGCTTTTGGATAGACGTAATTCCCCAATATAAAAGCGTGTGAGAAGGGAAACGTTAGCTAACAAGATGGCACGGAGCGTGTGTACCGAACGCTTTGATCGAATGGCACCTGCGCCGTAACTTGCAAATGTGCTTTCGATGTCTGCGGCTTCACTTAATAACGCTCTCACGCGTTCAGTTACGTCTTGCTCGGCAAGCTTAAATGACAACACAGTCAATGTGCTCTGGGTGAGTTGCTTCACTCTGACAGAAAGTACGCCTTCTTGGAGTGTCTTACTGCCCCAATATCCAATAATCGTAGCAAGTAACACTCCCACCAATACAGTAAGAAAACGATCGACGCCAAGGAGTAAGATCCCCGAGGTTTGCGTGGAGTCGAGCAAGACAACCAGAGAGGCGGTGTAACCGCTCAGCAAAATCAGATAAGACACCGAGCCTTTGAGTAGGTTCGCGCCTCCCGCACAGACTGTTAGCCAAAGGGTTAACGCTAAAGCGAGAGCCAGTGAGTTGCCATGTGCGATTTGGACCATAAGTACGCCAATTGTGGCACCAACAAACGTTCCTAGAATTCGATAAAACGACTTTTCAGCTAATGACCCTTTGGAATGCGCAGGGTGAGAAACAGTCCATACGCTCATTGCGGCCCACTGTGGGTGTTCTAACCCCAATACCCAAGCGGCAAATAAAGCGGTCGCTGCGGCAAAGGTAGTTCGTAAGGCGTAACGAAATAGCCCCTTGTCAAAACCGAGTTTCAACAAAGACTGGTTTAAAAATGGCATAAAATGGGTTCTCTTGATTTACGAACGCAGCAAACTAATCAGGCATTAGCGTTTTGGATGTTCTTGCTTGTGCAGGCGTCATGTTCATCTCTGCTTTAAATGCGCGATGAAAATTAGGATACGCTGAGTAGCCACAGAGATGGACGATTTCATCATTCGGCATCTCAGGGTAGTGATAAAGAAAGTAGGCCGCTTTTCTAATACTCGCTTTTCGTCGCAGTTCTTTGAATGAGCGTCCATCCTGTTTAAGCATGCGTTGAAGCGTTCTTCTACTTAGGCCAAGCTGAGATGCGATTAAATCGATACTTAAGCGTTCAAACCCAATTAAACTAGCTAGAAGGTTCTCCACGATGTCGATTGGTGTTTGTTTATCGTTAGAACTAGGCTCATGCAACTCTTGCAGATCAAAGTGCGGAATTTCAATCGCACTGACTTCTGAGTGGAGCTCGGTAACGGCAGATAAATCATCATCTTGAGCAAATGGTGATGTTTTACAAGCAAGTGATACAAAGTTAGGTTGCCAATCCGTGCCAAGATACAGACGAAATATATTTCGAATTAATAACACGCGATAAAGCTCTATCTGGCAATTCAACATCGGGTTGGTTTTGGTAGAACTTGCATTACAAAGGAGAGTGCGACCATCTCGTTGCTCTACCCACAAGTACCCATGCGTACTCGTTTTGGGATGCTCTTGTAAAATAACTCTGACGACTTCGACGATATTTGTGCATGACTTTACTCGGTCAGTAATCCCAAACCATGCCGCTTCAAAATCAAAGTGATTTGCTACCTCATGAGCCCACTGTAAATGGCGCGTCATTTCTAAATATTCGAGAAAACGCAGTACTTCTATCGAGGATACCCAGCCAATTGTTGTTCGGCCTGAGATGATGTGTATCCCTTGCGCTTTGGACAACGTTTCCCAATCCAGTTCAATAGCTTCAAAGTACTGTTTAAAAGGGAGAAAGTGAGCATTGTTATTGATAGCAAGATCTTTCAATGGTTTCCCCCTTAACAAATTCAAAACCGACAATGAACATATTAACTGACCGCTATTAAATAAGAAGGCCTCAGAACGCAGTTGGCACTAAATGATATAAAAAAGGGCATATGCTTGAATATAATTTAATCATTCAAGCAGGTCCGTTCGGGCTTGTTTCTCCAATTCATTACCAATTTAGCAAAAGGTTATCGTATGTCGAAGCTAGTCAATCTAAGTGTTTTGCTTTCATGCGCAATGAGCGCTCAGAGTTTTGCTCAAGAGATAACGTTGTTCAAAGGTGTGAATGTTTTTACCGGACATTCACCTGAACTTCTACTTGAGTATGACGTTCTCGTGAAGAGCAATAAAATCGTCCGTGTTGCACAAAACATCGAGAGCAAAGAAGGGATCAATGTCATCCACGGCAAAGGGAAAACGTTAATGCCGGGAATGATTGATGCCCACACTCACACTATGTTTCAAGGAACCATGCCAGACTTGATGAACAAGGATTTAGCGTACACGGCATTGGTTGCGGCAAAACGAGCGGAAGAGACGCTGAATCGTGGCTTTACCTCTGTTCGAGATTTAGCGGGTAATCCATTCTCACTGGCTAAAACTATTGACGATAAGCTGTATGTCGGCCCAAGAATAGTTGCATCCGGAGCGATGATCTCTCAAACATCAGGACATTCAGATACGCGCAGTAATGTCACCTTTGAAGATCAATATGTGCAAGACGTAGGTCACTTAAGGGTTGCTGATGGCGTCGATGAAGTTTTGATTGTCGTAAGACAAAACCTAATGCGTGGTGCGTCGTTCATTAAAATCTCCGCAGGTGGCGGGGTTGCGTCAAGTTATGATCCGCTCGATGTCACGCAATATACTTTGCCAGAAATGCAGGCGGCAGTAGGCGCGGCTGCGGACTACGGTACGTATGTTAGTGCACACGCGTATACAGATAAAGCTGTTCAACGAGCAATAAAAGCGGGCGTGAAGGTGATAGAACACGGACAAATGATCGGTGAAGAAACGGCTAAGATGATGGCGGAAAACGATGTTTGGCTGAATGTTCAACCGTTCCTGCCAGAATATAATCCGTACCCAGAAAAGTCATTCTCATACGCGAAGTACAAAATGCTCGCCGTAAGAACGGATAGGGCGATCAAAGCTGCGAAAGAACACGGCGTAAAAATTACATGGGGTACAGATGTCATACTTGCGCCAGAAGCTGCACATTTGCAGAGTCAATTTGTCGCAGACATGGCTAATTGGTTTACGCCTTACGAGGTGTTGAAAATGGTGACCCATGACAATGGCCAACTGCTTGCAATGAGTGGCTTACGAAGCCCATATCAAGATGGAAAGTTAGGTGTAATAGAAGAGGGAGCGTATGCCGATATCTTGCTCGTTAATGGTAACCCATTGGAAGACATCACACTCATGGCAAAGCCAGACAGCAGCCTAGCTTTGATTATGAAAGACGGCGATATTGTGAAGTCGAGTCTTTAGGTAATCACAAGTTAAAACAACAAACGCTTAGTACGCACTTGGGCTTGGTGGCATTTCTAGCATAAACACGCCCTATGGAAACGAAAAGTGTGATTGTCTTTTTTAATCTTGCCTTGAGACAGTTGCAGTGGCCGATTGGTCGAACCAAAGTACCTCTTTTTTGATATTTAAAGAGGGACTCGCATGTGGGAAAACATTTCTTTAGAAACATTGTATGAGAAGTGCTTGGAACTTTTGTTGACATTTGGGCCAAAGTTTATCTTGGCTTTACTTGTTCTGTTCGTGGGCTGGTGGATTGTAGGCAAAGTCAGTCGTGCTATTGAAGTCGCGTTAGAAAAGATGAAGATAGAGCACGGCTTACGCGGTTTTCTTTCTTCCTTGGCGTCTGTCATTTTAAAGATCCTTTTGATCATTTCTGCCGCTTCCATGATTGGTGTCGAAACCACCTCATTTATTGCGATGCTGGGTGCTGCGGGCCTTGCCGTTGGTATGGCGCTTCAAGGTAGCTTGTCCAACTTTGCGGGTGGTGTGTTAATTCTGTTCTTCAAACCATTTAAAGTGGGTGATGTGATTGAAGCGCAAGGGCACATGGGGAAGGTTGTTGATATCCAGATCTTTGTGACCGTGCTGCTGACTTATGATAACCAAAAAATCATTATCCCCAACGGCTCATTGTCTAACGGAACGGTGAAGAATCTATTTTGTGAGGAGAAGCGCCGTATCGATATTGAGTTTGGTATTAGCTACGGTGACGATATCCATAAAGCCCGCCGTGTTCTCATGCAAGTGATGGAGAACTACGAGCTGATCATCAACGAGCCCGAGCCTACTGTGCATGTGAGCCAACACGGTGACAGCCACATCGGTATGCTAGTGTGGGCTTGGGTCGATTCAGAAAACTACTGGCCGGCTTACTTTGGCCTTTATGAACGAGTGAAAGATGCCTTTGATTCAGAAGACATCACGATTCCATTCCCTCAACGAGATGTTCACATCCACAACTAGCAAAAAAAGGAGCGTCAGCTCCTTTTTCTTTTCATTTAATACATAGCGATATTATATTTATTACCGAATGGCACTGTTTGTTTTATTTGTCATGCATATATTAGCTTTGCTTTTTTTATTAAAAGCTTAACTATTAACTCGATGATTGTTGGAAACTGAGTCACAAAATAATCAGTTATATTTAATATTTATAAATGGTGTTTTTTATTAAGCTGTTTGCTCTAATTTTATGCTAAATTTCTTTTGTTATTATCATTTAAGTGGTTGTAAGTATTGCTATTTGTTAGGCTTTTGTCAGTATGTTCTGAAATTGTCGTTTTATTTAAATTTGTGATGTTTGTTCATATCAATAATCGTCAAACTTTCATTGATAGAACTTACGTATATTATTTTTTACTGTTTACTGATTAAAACTATAAACATGAAATAAGTAACAACGGTTATAAAGCATCCGTTGAATCTTATTTGTACTATAAACGGTAGAGAGTGAAAAAAGTGAAAGCAAATAAAAACATTCTTAAAGCAGCAGTGGGTATGGCGATGCTATCTGGCCTACCAACAGCAGCAAATGCTCACGGTTGGTCAGAGTTTCCGAGTGCTCGACAAAATACATGTTATGAACAAGGCGGAATTTGGTCGGGTAACCCACCAAATGCGGCTTGTGCTCAAGCAAAGGAAATCTCTGGTTCTTATCCTTTTGTTCAGCGTAATGAATACGCTAAGAACATTACGGATTTCAACAATATGGCAGCAGTAAAAGCTGCGATTCCAGATGGTACGTTGTGTTACGCAAATGACCCTCAGAAAAAGGGCATGGGCGCACCGCATACTGGTTGGACACGTACGGAACTAAACACAGGAACATTCGAATTTGTGTTTAACGCGACCGCACCTCACAACCCTTCATTTTGGGAATTTTACCTAACCAAACCAGGTGCAGATCTGAGCAAGGCACTTGCGTGGGGTGACCTAGATCTTATCCAGACAGAAGGTAACGTGCCAGTTAGCGGTGGTAAGTACCGCATGAACGTGACAATCCCTTCAGATCGTTCTGGTGATGCGATTCTTTTTGTTCGCTGGCAGCGTGATGATGCTGCGGGTGAAGGCTTCTACAACTGTTCAGACATCACTATTGTGGGCGGCGAGACACCTCCACCAGAGCCAACGCCACAGCCAGACCTTGTGAAAGGCGACCTTTATATTCCAGTTGATTTCGTCGGTCCAGATCTAGGCGATACGGTGAAATACGACATCATCAACAAATACGGTGAAGTAGCACGTAGCTTTGATATTGAAGTGAATGCATCAAACATCAATGATTGGGAACGTCTACTGGCTTCTGAAATCAACGGTTGGCACGCAGAGTTCAAAGACGGCGCAGTCTTCATCGGTGATTGGCATGAAGAAATGTCACACTACATGTACTTCCAGAACGATCCATCACGCAACTTCTTTAACTCAAAAGATAGCCGTGCATCTGGCATGATTTCAGTTATTGATGGTGATGAAGGCGGCGTGGAGCCACTGACTGGTGACATCTACGAGCTTGTTAAGAGTGACAAGGTTGTAAATGCTGGCGACAAAGTGGTTATTGCAACTAGCGAAGCAGCGAATCTAACGCAAACCCAAGGTTCAGCAGTTAGCATTCAGAACAATGGCACGGCTTCTATCGTTGTTGATACAACGGCAATCACACAAAATGAAACACTGTCGTTTGTTGCGAATGCAGTGAACAGCGAGCGTGCAGAGACATTCACGTTTGAAGTTATTGCAGATGACAGCACGGTAGATCCGGATCCAACACCGGACCCAACGCCAGATCCAAGTGATGATGCATGGGACGCCGCAAAAACTTACCTAGGTGGTGAAGTAGTATCTTACGCTGACCAAAACTGGAAAGCTCAGTGGTGGATTCAAGGTGGTGACAATCCACAAGCGACTTACCAAAAAGACAAGTGGGGTGTTTGGCGTCCAGCTAACTAATCTCACTCGTTAAAGCGAAAAGGAATTGGCTAAGGCAAGCATCAAAGCCATCGCTCTTTTAAATAGAGTGGTGGCTTTTTCATATTAACTAAATATAGGTTGAGGTCCGTCGATAAGTGGATGTTGCACAATTGGCAAGTAGAAAAAAGTGGTGTGCTAACATGCTTATTATTAAAGCATTTCATGCGTTAATATCCTTTTCGAGCGTTAACTAACACCTCCTATAGTTAGACCTCACCTTATAACGACAATAATGCGAAATTAGTGCTTGAAGCCCCATGGAAGTGAGGGCTTTTTTTTGGTTCATCGCGGCTTTCCGGGGAAAGCCGCTTTTATCTTTAAGAAGAAGTAATCAGTATCTCGATAGCCATATCCCATCCGCTTAATTAACTTTATCTTGTTATTTATCCCTTCAAGCGTACAGGTATTCAGCGGGTAGCTTGCTGAAGCAGTGATCCCATGAAGGTATGGACGGAGCTTTCGAGCGAACTCTTTGAGCGGCTTAATTCCACTCTCATTCACTTGTCCCAACCATACCTGCCACAGGTTTTTAGCCTGAAGTTCAGAGCCGCAACGCCATAGCTCTTTTAATTGCGCACCCAGTAAGTAGGTTGTCATCAAGTCCTGATTCATATTCAATATTTCTGTGAGGTAGCTTTCCTGTTGTGTATTTAAATTATCCTTATTTTTCAATAATACCCAGCGCGAACGCTTGACCCATTGCCTTGCTTTTTTATCCTGTTTTAGCTTATTGGCTTGGTCGACTCTGACTCTATCCATCACTTCACGACCGAACTTAGCAACAACGTGGAACAAGTCATAAACGACACGGGCATTTGGGCAATGCTCTTGGACTTCAAGGTCAAAAGCCGTATTCATATCCATTGCTACTGCTTCGATATTTTTTCCGTGCTCGCCTAATTGTTCAAAGAACGGTCGAATATCCTTGCGGCTACGACCTAGCCCTATCCAGATAACCTGATGACTTTTCGCATCTGCAATGACTGTCGCGTAACGGTGCCCTTTAAAAATGGCGAACTCGTCCATGACGAGTTGCCTTAATTCACCCCATTTAACTGGCGGTACTACCTGTTGAAGCCGACGTTTATCTATCTCTTTGATTGTGTGCCAATGAACACCAGTCACTTGGGCTATATGTTTGATTGGTAGCAGGGGCAACAACTGTTCTATATAGCTTCGTAGGCGGTTAGTGATACGAGCATAGGGTTCCAACCAAGATAGTTGTTCTGTTTTAATGCCGCAGTGGCTGCACTTGATGCGTCGGGTTTGAACGGACAGTTCAACGGGAGCTCCTAGCAGTGTGGCTTCCTTCACGTTACGCCATTGATACTCATGTATGGCTTGAGCTTTAAGCCCGCACGGACACCTAGCGATAGAGTTAGGTTTGAGAGTGAGCTTTATTAATGATGGCGTCTGATGAGACTTTACTATATGAAAGCCTTCCCAGAATGAAGATAGGAAAGTATGATTCGACATGAAAACGGTAGTTTGTGTAGGTTTTGTTTGGCGATAAAACTCTATCACTTACTACCGTTTTTGTTTTCAGTTCCCGCTTATCCGCGATGAACCTTTTTTTTTTTTGCATTTAGGCTAGGCAAACATTTCAAAACGCATCTTCAGACTGCCTCTTTTTCACTAAACGAAGCCAGTATTATCTGACTCGTTAACAGCGCTGCATGTCGCTTTTAACTTTCACCATTCTATATCGTGGATAGTACATTTGTGCATCAATGCTTCGTATGCAGGCCCGCTTCTTGATATAAGAGGCGGGCTTTTTTCATTTTTACGCCAAGGGAGAGATAAAGCCTTCAGGTTTTAAAGCAACCAGCGAGCAGTCGATTGATTGCAGGACATTCTCTGCGGTATTGCCAATGATTACTCCTTGGATTCCGGTACGCGCGATTGTCCCCATTACTAATACATCGATTCCTTCCTTAGTGACCCAGCGAGGGATTTGCTCATCCGCAGAACCATGAAGGTGATGAACAACAGAATCGCCAGCGATACCAGAGGTAGCAATAATGGCATCGAGCGCTTCACGGTGTGCAGTTCGGTGCGCGTTGATCTGCTGATCTAGCACATCGTCTTCGATTTGAATCCACACGTGATGCCTCAAATAGCTTTCCATCTGATATTCCCAGCACGACACGATGTGTAATTGTCGATTGAAAGAGTCGGCGATTGCACGCGCAAGTTGCAGTAATTCAACCGTCAGGACTTCTTGTTCTTTACTGGAGATAATCGGATCGATAGCAACGGCAACGCGTTTTTTCACCATTGAGTGTTTGGGTTTTCTGTTTAGCCAAACTGGGCAGGGACATTTTCTTAGAAGCTTCATGTCGAGTGCTTTGAACCCTTTGCTGCCTTCATCCAACGGTTCAGCATCTTTAATTACGAGATCATAGCGTTGCTTAGAGACAGACTGGATGATGGAGACGCCAGGCTGATCGCCACTTTCAACATTAATAGGGAACGGCTCTACTATGTCGGAAGAGGGATCAAGGTCCTGTGCTGCTTTGATATCAGAGAACAAACTTTCTATCAGAGAGTTTTCGTAAGTGTGTTGATACTCGCTCATGTTGGTTGGCATCGCAGGGCAAACAATCAAACCCGATAATCTTGCATCATGCGACTTAGCGAGTTTCATCGCTTGTTCCAGTGAATCACTTTTACCTTCTAACCCTTGGCTTACGAATAAGATGTTTTGAAATCTTTTCATATCGACCTCCTTTTTATTAAGTGTTGTATCAAGAAGGTGATATTTCCATGTTTATATTGTGGTTAATTGCGCTAGGACAAACCCTCCGCGATTGCGATTCAATGAACAAAACCCACAAGCCGTCGGATTTTACCAGCGTATGGGCTTTAAAATCGAATCTCGCTCACCACTCGATGATATGGGTAAACCATTTCCAATTTTACACATGACGTTGTAACGCTCGATATGTCGTACATCCGCCTTAACAACGTTTTGTCAGAAGAAACGCCCGAAGCCAATAACTTTGGGCGTTTCCGTTTGTGACTGTTGGATGTAGGCAGTCACTCAAAACAGGTATAGGAAGGAAAATGTTTTTCACGACAGGTTGCTTTTACCGTGAGAATCGATGTAAGTAACAAACAGCTCGACTAGATTCGGATTAAACTGGCCTTTATCTTTTTCGGTTAAAAGGATGTTGATTGCTTTCGAGTTAGGCATCCCTTTTCTATAAGCTCTGTCTGAAACCATTGCGTCCCAGGTGTCGACAATCGCGAGCACTTGCGCGATAAATGGAATCTCGTCGCCCTTAAGACGAAATGGATAACCATTCCCATCCCAACGTTCATGATGAAGGCCGCCAACCATTGTCGCTGTTTCTAGAGCTTTAATGCCTCTTGCAATCTGGTAGGTGTGCTTTACATGCTCGCTCATCACTTGACGTTCAATTGGTTCAAGCTTGCCATGTTTATGGAGGATAGCCGTTGGTGTTTTTAGCTTGCCTAAGTCATGTACTAAAGCTGCATCAAAAATCAGCTCTAACTGCGCATCTGTAAAACTCAGAAACTCACCAAAATCATAAGCTATTAAGCATACATTGAGCGTGTGTGTATAGGTTTCCGGAGAGTGCTCAGCCATTTCTTGTAGCAACTCAAGTGCTGTAAATGAATGTGCGTGGTTCAATGCCATTGCATAAACATGATTGAGTTTGACGTTTTGCATACCTACACCTTAAGTCGTTCGTTTGGGGCGGCAAGTATGGTGAAGGTCAGTGCTTGTGTTAAATGAATGGTCGTGAATCGAAATTAATAAGGGTTAATTCGGTGTTTTAGAAGTTTTTAGAATGGCGTAATTGTTTGGAATCAACGAGATAGCGTCGTATTAAACCGATAGTGAAAATCTATGGAAGAATGGGTTTTAGATTGTGGTTGCGTGGGCAAAAATGGTGAACAGCTATGTCTCATCAATACGCGATTAATGACATTATTCACAATCATTTATTGGTAACTGATTTCGCTCGTGTGGATGATAACCGCTCGAACAATCAGTATTAATTATCACACCATGACCCGAACACTATTTCACATAACGCTATGGCGCACGGCGATAGCTGAGTTTTCAAAAGAAGTTGGTTATGCCCAAAGCCCCCAAGGATTGGTTAATAACCGAATTACCATTCAGCTGACACCCGAAAGAACGCGACTTGTTGCTACTGTTCATTTAGATGCCAACTCTCTAAACTATGAAATTAGCAGCACTCAAGATTGCTTCGATTTCTGCCAACTACTCAAGGCAATAGAAAGTGTCAAAAGCTTCTAACCAGTCTTAAGCTCTGGATTTTATCAATTAAAAACAATTAATTCACAAATTAATCATTTTAATATCATAGTCTTAATTGTTAATAACTAATCATAGTCATTTAGTGGTTACTTTGAAGCGTAGCAGCCAAAATGGTTGAATCTTCAACAATCGAGTGACATAAATGAAATTGTTCAACATGTATCTGTTGAAAAGGAATTCATCTCTATCTTTACTAGCAAGCGTCTCCCTCGCAACACTTCTTACTGCGTGTAATGGTGGTAGTGAGGGCGGCTCGGATAATCCGGTAATTACTTCACCTGTCGACAATACGGCGATATTCTCTGCCAACATTGGTAATAATGCTATTGTTGGTGAGCGCACTTCAATTAACGTTACTGGTTATGTCAACACAAGCGATGATAGCGAGTTTGAGATTACGTCTGTCGAGTCGTTATCAGGGGATGCTTGTCAGGTCGTCAGCTCTGGTTCAACGTCGTTTGATGTGAGTTCGAATGAAACGCAAGATTGCCTGTATCAATACCGAGTCTCTCCAATGAGCAGTAGCGCACAGTCAGAGTCTTATGTTCGTGTTGCTTTTGCTTCAACATATGCATCGACATCGCTACCGAGAATCACAGCTTCAACCACCGAGAATCAAGAAGTCATCATTGACCTTGAAACGGAGTTAGGTGCTTCGATTCCCGATAGTAGCTATGAGTTGCAAGAACAGGTGGTTGTTATTGGTAACGGAAGTGCGACTTATCTCGACTCACAACGCATTCAATTTACGCCGACAGGGAAAGGGAAGAGTGAGATTTTCTACAGCTACGAAAGCAGCTCTGCCATCAAACAAGGTACGATTTCGGTTTCTGTCTCGGAGTTGACTGAAAACACGCCGCCAACCGCCAATGTATTTGCCCATCAAGAGCTCATCAAACTAGGTGAAAGCACCACGATAGATGTTGCGTCATATGTCACCGATTTGGATGGAGATAACGTTCAGTTGATCAGTGTTGAAGATTTTAACTCTACGATCGCATTGTTGTCGCCAACGGACGTAACGAATACTCAATTTACGTTTGAGTCGACAACACCTGGTTCTCACGATGTGGCATATACCGTCAGTGACCACATGGGAGGTTACACAACATCGGTCGCTCGAATCGAAGTAGAGCCTGATTTTTCATTGATTCAAGATTGGGAAGACATCGTCACTTACGACCCAGTTATTGATACAGAGATTCGTTTCTTTGCGCCAATGACAAAAGTATATGCAGACTACGTAAATGCCTCTTACACCTCGACCTATACAGAAAATGGTGAATATGGTTTGAAAGATGCAGAGGTGGTAATGCAAACACTCACCCAAGCACGCCAATACTGCAAGGTGCGTGGCGGGCGTTTGCCCCTTCAACGTGAACTTGAAACCTTAATTGCAAATGAAACCAGTGCGTTCAGCAACCACAATTGGCCAACAAGTAAGAAGTATTGGACAGCAGAGAACCTCAGTGAAACCAATACAGCGACGGTTAACTTGAATGATGGTCTGATTGGTAACCAGTCAAAAACAGTGACTATGTACACAACGTGTGTTGACCTTAGCAATGAGGCAGTGAGTGATTTCTCAGTTTCACTTGAGAGCAAGGGGGGCGTATCCAATCGTTACGACTATCACATCCTAGTCTCTGACCCTGATGGAAATGCTGCGCATTTTGCCGACGTTAACCTTGAATCAGTTAATGAACGTGGAGTCTTCGAGAATAGAGAACCGATTAGCCATCTAACTACCAATGATTTAGGTGTTATTGACGATTCATATTTCGATATCTCTTTCACCGAGGAGGTTGTATCAATTGAAGTTAGCTCCGCAGAGGAATTGTTTCCGTTCGTTCCTGAAGACGATCATCTAGCCATTGATGTTACAGACTCAACGCTGTGGAGTAGTGATGAGTATTGGAACCAAGGTATATACGAGCCAAATGAACAAGGCTTGATGTTGATGCCAGATGTCGGCTACAGCAAGCTTTTTCACATTTATGAAACGCCGTTTAATGGTGAGAACTTTGTTATTAGATTTCGAGTTACGGCTGAAAGCAGTTCTTCTCGAGGTGAGTTTGCTGTGATGATACAACAACTAGGAAATGATCAGAGTACTTGGGAGCAAGACGGAGTTATACAAACAGGAAACACGAGACCTTACCCTGTAGGAGAACCGACGGCATTTGGTTTGAACGTAAACCTCTATGGTTCCACACCAGTCTCTCTGTTTGAAGGGGGAGAGGTTTCTAGTTCTACGAACATTAGCTTTCGTGACCCTGACCGTTATTACTGGTTTGATAAAAGAGGGGAAGAGGTTTTTGTCTATACCTCTCTCACCGAAGACAGACCTGCACAACCCTCTGGATCTTTTAGCATTACAGGGGAAGCTGATCTGACCAATCCTTATTGGTTATCGATCGGCGGAAAGAACGCAGAGGCATCAAAAAACTACCGTATTTCAGAACTGCACATGGCAGCTTACTAGGGGAACACAATGAATAAGTCTTTAATACTAACTCCAGTGGTGATGTGTTTTCTTTCTGCATGTAATGGTGGTTCTGGCGGCGATTCATCATCTAACAATGGCGAGAGTTCAGTATCCTCAGAGGCAGTTAGTATCGTCGCGTCTCCATCTCAAGCTAAAGCAATGGTTGGAACCGAAAGTACGGTTAAGGTAACGGCCACAAACAGTGACAATGTTGCGATGAAGCTTACTTCTGTGCGCTCAACTTCAGGTACTGCTTGTCAGGTTACTTCGGTTGAAGGTATGTCGTTCACTACCAACTCTGATGAAGTAGGCGAGTGCCAATACGAATATACAGTCGCACCACAAAATAGTGAGCTTTATGTTGGTGAGGAATCTTCAATTGCTCGTGTTTCTGTATCTGAAACAGCAGCTGATAACACATTACCCAACCTTGCAGAAACGACGGATATTGATACGCCTGTTGTGATTGACCTCTCTCAGGAATTAGCCGAGGAGCTTGATACATCAGTGTTCTATCTATCGTCTGATGCATCTGTGCTTGGCACCGGTATTGTGGATAGCGATGTGGCTAACAACGTGCTCACTTTTACTCCTTCTGATGTGGGGGTTTCTCGAATTACTTATTCGATGACTGATGGTTCAGTCACCAAGCTAGGAACGATTGATGTTGCTGTTTCTGATACGCAGAATACGCCGCCAGTAGCCCTTAACTATGTCCGTGAAGGAAAGCTAGATAAAGAGATGTTGGTAACAATCGATTTAACGGACTATATCTCTGATGCAGAAGATGCGGTGATCCTCGAATCCGTTAGAGCTTACAACGCGGAGACGGAAATTACGTCCGCATCTGAGCATACCTTTACTTTTCGTTCCTCAGAGCCGGGAGCACATGAAGTTGCTTACACCATTAATGATGGTCGCGGTGGATACGCGGTTGGACAAGTTTATCTTGAAGTAGAACCTGATTTTAGCCTTGTTCAAGATTGGGATGATGTAACGGTTTACGACTCAACAATTGGTGCAGATATTACATTTACAGCCCCTGTAAGTAAGGTGCTAGCGGACTATACCAATACCGCGTATACGAATTATCAAGCACAAGATGGGGTTACTGGGCCGAAAGGAGCGGAAGTGGTCACCATGAACCTTGAGCAAGCGCAAAACTACTGTGCAACAAGAAATGGAAGGCTGCCGATAAGCCGAGAGTGGGAGTTACTCAATAGTAGCCAAGGAAATCTGTTTACCACAAAAAATTGGCCAGCGGGGACGGAATATTGGAGCGCGGATATGCTTTCCGAAGGTTCTGGTAAAAGCTTCGATGCGACTAATGGTGGAAGTTCTGAGTTGTTAAAACAAAACGGTGCTGGCTTCGTTACTTGTGTCTTGTTAGATAGCGAAGCAGTAAAGGATTTTTCTACACAATTAGAGTACAGCTTTGTGAATGGTGTTCGTTTTGATTTGAATGGCGTTGTCGTCGACCCTGATGGAGAACTCGCCCCATTTCAAGAGGTAAAACTGATCTCTGAGCGTAAAAAAGGAGTGTTTTCAAACTATGAATCAGAAATTAGTAAAGTGTCCGGTTCATCCGGAGAGCTAGTGGATAGCTACAGTGATACGTCTTTTAATGACGAAGTACTAACGAGTCACACAAGTGCGTCTAACATCGATTCTATCGTATTCAAATCAGAGGCTGCATCTTCAAAGCTGGATCTAACTGAGGAAGGTAAATGGAATCGACTTTCACCAAGTGTTGAGTCTCATAAACCGTTGACTACTTACGGCATGCCTATATTAGATGGCCGTGATGGTGGGGACAACTTACGAACAATAAATGTTTACCAAGAAGGTTACGTTGGTCAAAACTTTGTCGCTTACCTTAAAGTGCAAGATGCTCGAGGTCTTGCACCTCAAAGTGGACGCTTTTCATTTGCAGTGCAGCAAGAGTCTTCTCAACCATCGACAGAATGGGGAAGTATCAATTGGCCCTCATCACCTAAGACAGATAAATCATTTGAAGTAATCAATGACTATTGGCATCAAAATACAAAAGTCATCTCAGGGTGGGAACTATACGATGAGACAAGTATGAATCTCTCTACACCAGAAAGGCATCTGTGGATTCAAGTTAATAACGGCATGTTAGAAATATACAACTCTTCCACTTCAGATAAACCCGAATCTCCGGTTTATAAGGGTAGTATGAATTGGTCTAGTATTGATCCCACCCAAACTTATTGGATACAAATTGGTAGTAGAATTGATTCGGGACATGAGGTTGCTGTTGGGGTAGATACTTATGTAACCGATGCCTACTTCACCAACTATTAAAGTGTAAGTCCAAGAAAAGCGCGAGCCACAGTGTCGCGCTTTTTCATGTCTAGTCGTTAATCTATTCTAACCACACCAACTGGCCGGATAGTCTGGCAAGTTGCTTCTGTGTCCCCTCAGATTCAATCTCTTCATCGTAGGTCAGCAAAAACTCTTGCTTGTTTAGGCGTTCAATTCTTGCGTCAAAATATCGGTTGTTTGCGTTGATGAGATCCCTTTTAAACGCTTGTGAAGAGTGATCTTCGATGTACAAGTACTGGCTGTTCAACGTCAAGAAGTAAAAGCTGTTGTTTGTGTAACCGACAATGCCGGAACTCTTTCTCATTGTTCCGTCTTCTAATGAGGTAATGAAGGTAAACAAACCGTTATTTACGTATACGCTGAGTTTTCGGTTGGGGTTGCTCAACTGGCTTTCTATGGAGAACTTAGAGCCTATCAAGCTTAACCAAGGGCTTAGTATTACCAAGACTCCTATAATTATCGACACCTTCCACAATGAGAACTTACCAGAAGCCCATTTGACCAGTAATTTCGACATTATCGAGCCTTTCATATTCAAACCTCTTGCTGAGATAAACGGTGTTACTTTTTTCATCGAGTTGAGCGACGTTAATTTGAGAGAGGTAATCTTTAGCGTTGAGCGTTATTGTTTGGGCTGCATTTTGATTGCCATTTAAGAATTCATAACTCTTGTTAAAAGACAGCATAAATACCGTATTGTTTACCACCGCATAGAGCCCTTGGCTATGACGAATGACGTCATGAGGCATGAATTGGAGTGATGAATAAAAGCCATGGGAAAACTGTAAATGCGTTTCTAGTCGTGTTGAGGTTACGGGCGAGTAAACGGTGAAATCGCCACCAGTAGCATTGATAAAAGGCATCGCAACAATGAGCGCCGCAATGCCAACCGTTCTTTTGAAGTTCATGATTAGTATAAAGAGTAATAAAGCGCGCTGCTGTAAAGCAAAATGAGAGCGCTAAGGAAAATATCTCCCCAACGAATTGGGGGGAGGTTAGTTTGAGTTGAATAAGACGGCGTTTGCAATGGTCCTGCTCTTTTTCCCGTTTCTTTTGAGTCGGAGAGAGAGGTAAAACCGTTGGTTGCCCTTGATTGCAATGACATTAGGTTTACACCAACAGGCAAAACCAGTTTGTAGCCTAGCGTTGGATAAGCCCGGATTTCAATGTTTGAGTTTATGGTGGCCAGTTTTCTACGCAGTTTCATGATACTCACGTTCAGGGAGTTAGAACCGATAGTCTTATCTGGCCAACCCGCCGCGATGAGGGTATCTCGGCTGTAAATTTTGTCGGTGTCGTCGAAGAGTGTTTTCGCGATGTTTAAGCTACTTACGCTCATGGATACCGACATGACTAAGCTTTTTGTTGAGTCGTCATAGGCATCAATGGCGAGATTAGCCTCATTGATACAAAGCAACATGGTTTATTGGCACTGCAAGTTTGGGATTATGACGGTGTCCTTTGGATGAATAACGTCTATATCATGTAAGGTTTTAAAGCCATCGTTGGCTGACATCAGCTCGGTAAAGGAAATGTGATGTTGGCTTGCGATTTTGTACAACCAGTCCCCCTCTTTTACGTGATATACGTTGGCCTTACACTTTGTGTCGCGATCTGTGTATTCCATAACTGGTATCATTTGCTTGTCTGTTTGTGTTTCAGAAACCACTTGAATCTGATCATAAACACGAGAGGGCGCTTGAGTGTTGGTATTTTGGAATCGATATTGAATCCCGAAACCTAGTGATTGCAATTTATAGTCTGGATCCTGATTGGAAATGAACTTGTAGCCAAAGTTGAATGCCCAGAGCGAGTTTAGATCATATCGCACGCCCATTTGTGCGAGAGGTGAGAGCTCGTCGTTTTCCAATATCATACCCAACCCACCGTAAAGTTTGTAGCGTTTAGAAAGAGGCAAAGTGCCTAGCAACGACAGATCGGTTCCATAGCGAGAGATATTTTGAGTGGTGTTACGGTATTCACTGACTTTGAGCATATCTAGCTGACCATATGAACCGGTTGATGCCTCTATCGCCCAGGCCGGAGAGATTTGATAGCCAAGCTTTATCCCCCATCCAAAAGAGGAATCAGAGAACTCGGTATCTGTTTTGCCATTATGGGTGAGAGAGCCTCCCACGTACCAATTGGTAGGTTCTGCAACAGCAACAGAGGAGATGGCTGCAATGAATCCGATAATGAACGTTGTTGTATTCATTAATACAGCTCCTCGAACATAACGGTGAAACTTCCAGAGTAAGTGCCGGATTCAACTTCGGTTGAAGGAATATCTTGGTAACTCACCATGAGATCAAAATTAATCACATTGGTTGGCGCATCGAGTACATAACTTGTTTCGTCATTCGTCAGTTTGTTTACCCCCTTTTCCACCCAAATAGGGTCCTCACAGTTTGTGGAAGTACATTCAATACTAAACGGGATTTCTGTCTTCCCGGTGTTGGACGTCAACGTGAATTCATGGGTCAGCAAAGTCATAGATAACCCCGTGCTAAAGGTTCCTGTTGCGGTAATATTGAAAGTGGTTTCAGCGGACACAGTATGGTTGGTTGTGTCATAAGTAGGGTCCATTACACCATCACCAGCAACATCGATACTTTCCAAACTGTTAGGAACATAATCGATATTGATGGTGAAAACGTCAGATAAAACACGATAGGTAAGGGCGCCACCTGACGACTGATAGTAGTATCGAATGTCAGCAGGAATGGTTGCCGTGTACACACCTTTCTCTTGTCCCTGCAAAGCGACCAAGAGTGCGGTTGTATCCAAGTCAAATGTTGGTCTGTAAAAATAAAAAGGGGTAACCTCATTGCTGTAATCAAGAGAAAAGCTAGCGCTACAACTTTGCGTGCTGTCATCTGCAAGAGTGACAGTATTTCCAGATAGCTGCGATGTTGCGCAGCTTGGGGTTACAAGTTGAGTGTCATTACGAACATAATTGTTAGATGACACGTTGTATTGCACGCCTTTCAGCCCGATAGGGGCATTAACGCTTGCCCCAGTCGGTCCAGTTAACGTCATTTCATCTGGCTTGTTGGTTAGATACGCGCCCGGAAGAAAACGATCTGTGGGAGTGAGACCACTTGCTACTGTCCAGTCGCTCAAGGTGTATGTGTTGCCACCTAGAGCAATGGCGTTTTCAAGTCGCAATTGTTGACCTTCAATGTGAACATTAAGCGTGGCACTATGAACCAGCGGGGCTGCAAGCAACAGTAACCAAGAAGCAGAATGAATCATTACTTGCCATCCTTTAACGTTATCTTTTTATGGTAGCTTTCGTCATGGTTAATAACGGTCACTTCTACTTGATCTTTTGAGATGTTTTTAGGCAATTCATACGTGCGCTCACGGCCTGACAAGGACATAGCGGTAAATTCGCAGTCTTCTGTTATCTTATCTGTACATTGGTCCACATAAGCGCGGATGAAGCTGTTACCCGTGTTGTTGATGTGCAGTTTCCCGTTCGACAGTGATACTGAGTAGTCGATTTTCTGTGTTTTCGCAGGAATCACAAAGAGAGGACGATAGCCAAAGTTGATCGTCACAGCAGACTGTGATTTTCCTTCTGGGTCGTAAGGTGATGGTTCAAAGCTAACTAGGTAGTATTGGTCTTCGCTAAAATCACATTTGTTACCACACAAGGAACGCACACCAACTTGCTTTTGGCGGCCTGATTCAAGGATCATCTTGGGATGAGTTAACGTTACGCGCCAATCAGAGAAGTTTGACTCTGTATAAGGTGTGCGCGTCAGTTCGCCATTTTTAACTTGCAGCTGAGTGATATTCGATTGAATGAACTCAGTGGACGATTTGTTGTTTGAGATAGTGAAAACGCCGTTTCCGTATTCATCACCTACTAACAACATAGTATCTACGTTCATTGCTGAAGCTGCCGTTGAAATAACTGCAGCAGCGAAAATTGGAAGTGATTTCATCATCAGTTACCTTCTGGTCTATTAAGTACAAAGTCGCGCTCTTGTTGCGTTTCCGAGTTGGCGTACTGAGCGACGTTTTCAATGTTTTGACGTTGTTGATGACTGAGTTGAAGATCCTTATCTCCAGTCAGGTAAACAAAAGACTTACGGCCCAAACGCGTTGTCAGCAGTTCAGTGCCATTGTTGGTCATTGCCTTAAGTTGTTGGTTGATCTCCGTGAGGTCATCGAACTGACCGATGTACATCACATTGATTTCTCGATTGTTTTTGACCAGAACCATTGACTCCAATGGTTCAAGATCTGGCTGGCAGTAATTTGTGCCAAAGTTTAATTGTTTTGCATCGTCTACCGATGGTAAATAACATTGCTGGCCACGGCTCTTGAGTGAAAAAGTTTGCCCTTCTTGAACATCAACTTTGTGAATACCTGAAGTAATGTTTGAGATAGACAAACACGCAGGGCCTTCACATTCGATAGTCTCAATGTCGTTACCGAAAATATCTTTGAATTTACTGACAAAGCTGATGACTCGGCTGACATTTGAGTTGAGTTCAATTACCGTTCCTGGGTGCGTATAACCCGTAGCGTTTTGCTGACCTGTATTGTGCAGCGCAACACTGTCCACATCTAATTCGATAGTGCTGGTTTGATATTTATCGAGTGAAATCAAGCCAGAATCACCATAGATGTATTCTTTATGCTTCACTTTGTCGTCAGCTTTTACCACCAACAAACCTTTTGTTTGGTCCTCTCCATTGTCAAAACGAATGTTGTTTTTCGTATCAACAGAGACGTACGCATCACTCTGCTTCGTAGTGAAGTGAATGCTATTCTTGCCAACAACTTGTGTACTGCTTAGTGACGCGTTAACTGATTTTTCACCGTTGTCAGCAAGGTACACAAAACCATCTGCCTGATAATGTTCGTTTCGGTTTGCCGCATAAGCTGTCACATTGTTGAGTGAAGATTGCGACGAGTTTGCATAGTAGCTGTTGCTTGCCGTTAGACGGAGATCCCTCTCTTCACTCTCGAGCAGATCTCGAGTTTCTAGACTGTTGGTGTATTGGCTAAAGCCATCTTGATCTATGGTGACACTCGACTTGCCTCTTAGCTTAAAGGACAAGGGTATAGACCAATTAATAGCAAGAGTCAGTTCGCCTTCATCAAAGTCAGAAGCTAGCGATTCGTTGTTGTAACTCAGGTTGACATCAAGATTAGAATCAAGCACGAAAGGTGCACTTAATCCTGATGATAAGAACCAGTTTTTACGCTCGTTGTTGTAGATATCTGCCTGATTTAAGTAGTTTACCGACCCATACCCACGGATTTTTTTACCTAATGTGAAGCTGCTCGATAGGCTCAGTTGCTCCTTACTCGCGGCGCCATACAGGTACTGGGCAAAACGGTTCTTCTCTTCGTTATCGAGCTTTTCATAGGTGACGCCGATGCGGCCCACATTTAAGTAGCCAGATAAGTAAGAGGCTTCGCCATCAATTGAAGAGGCCGTCACCTCATAACGGCTCTCAAATGGTAAATACCCTTTGAGGCCAACTTGTCCCATGTTGTGCTCTTCGGTCACCGTAGAGCCTAAGGCGAGGGTTTGAGTATCAGACCATTTATATGCCACTATACCTTGAAGGTAAGGCTTGGCCTCGAAAGACTCTGTCTTCTGCGCTTCAAATTCATCTTCTTCATTGATGATCTCTACATCCGCTCCTTGGAATTGACCTGCTGAAATAAAATAGTCGAACTCTCCGGTGTTAAGCGTATCGGTTTGTGCGTTATAAACACGAACCGACTCCGTGGAAACCACTTGAGAACCTGCCGTGATCTCTACCGTCACGTCATAAACGCCACTAGGAAGCTCTGAATAGCGAATGCTACCTTGGCCTTCTGTTACCGACTTTTGGACGATGATCTGTTCGTCTTTGTAAACCTTTAAAACGCCACTAGAAGGGGCATAAAAAAACAAAAATTGGTCATCATTATTATTTGATCGACTTAGGTTTTTACTTGAAGATAGATTCACGCTAGCGTCGTGGTACTGAGTGCCATTCAATAAAAACGATGTGCTGTTCAATGCCAAGCGGTCTTGATGATAGCCGGCGGTTAGGCGCAAGTTTTTGTGTTCGATATTGTAGTAACCGTAGTTAACCTCGGAGGTTCCTTCTTGGTTGCTAACATAAGCATCAAGATGTACCGAGCCATAAGGTAGACCCAGAATGAGTTGGTCACTGAGTGACAGGTTAGGGCTACCGTTAAAACTTGACGTTGTGTATACATTTGCGCGATTGATCAAACCAGGATTTGCATTGTACGTTGACGCGTAGTCTTTCTTTATTGCTCTTGGCTTTGTATTGGCAAGCAACGCTTTATTGACGTAAATGTAGAGCTTGTTTGTGTGGTAATCATAGAAAACATCGTATGACTCAGGGTTAAGAGAACACAGGTTCAAGTCACCCACACAACCAACGCTGTTTTCTGCGCCAAGCACTAAATCATTAGTAATTTTCGTAGCCGTCACTTTGGTTAAGCCTGAGTGCACTAAGTGTTCCATTAACGTTTGAACGTCATTCTGTTCTTGAAGTTGCACAGAGTTGTATGTGACCAACATCGGCAACGTGATGAACGAGCCATTCAGCCCTTTGATTTCTACATCTCGAGCTTGTTGCTCATAGAAATCTTGAAAACCTTGAGGGATCGATGCCGCAAAAGATGCGTTACTAAACGAAAGTGTTACCAAAATACTGGTAGCAACGGTGGAAATTCTATTCACAATGAAAGCTCCGCTAGCACAGATAGTTCGCCTTGGCATAAGCTCGCGCGCTCAGGCAAGGTTCCGAAAGAAAATTTGACGTCGTATTCGCCAACCTTTACGCCATCCGAAGCTTGATTGAACTCCATTAACAAAGGTTCAATCTCTGTTAATGGTTGTCCCTCAATGTAAACTTGAGCAAAATCTGACGGTGTTACTAGGGCCGTCTCATCAGCTCTGTAACACTGTGAAGTGTTGCTCTTCATAAAGAGTTGAAACTTCATTGACTGGTCAGAACTCGGAATGTCTGTCGTGACCGTCAACAAAGTGAACGCATCATTAAATGTGTTCTTTTCCGTATTCGTTTTTAGTGTTAATGAAGAAGGGGAAAACGCGATGTCAGTAATCTGATGAGAGAAAAACTGACTTTTGTCGATTTCACTCACTAGTTGGAAAATGTGTGTTTCTGCTTTTACGCTGAAAACGAATGTTCCAGTCAACATGCAAAATAACGAACGAATCAAAGAAAACTTCACGTTTCCCCCTTTTGTCAATTAAAGGCCGTCTTCGTAGCTAGCGGTCATTTGAACACTAACTTGACCTTCGCCTTGTACAGCAATATCTGTGATTGGTTGTTCATTTTTAACCGTCAGAGCAACAACGCCTGTTTGAAGTTCATTGAAGTTACCCTGAGTGAATGTCGTGCCTGATAGTTGATCAGTTACCGCTACGTCAGCTTCGTATGACATTGAACCATCCATCATTACTTGAGCGCTGATGTATGACCATGTTGCTAGAGGCTGACGGTCACCAACGGTTTCTAATGCAGAGTCATAGTCACGAGCTTCAAGAACCACCTCTGTAGATGTGAACTTACCGTCTTTCTCAATGAAGAGAGTGCCGGGTGCAATCTCGCCGCCGCCTTCACCTGTAATCTTTAGGTTTGCGCTAGGAACAGAGCTGCCAATTAGGCCACTCCAGATAACTTCGGCACTTGCTTCATCTGCTGCATTTACTGCTCCAGAAGCAAAAGTAATTGCTGTCGCACCCATCAAGAAAAATGTATTAAGTTTCATCTTTTTCACCTATGTTTAAAAAAGTTGTTGGCTCGTATCCAATATGAAATCGAGCTGTTTTTCGTCGACGGCAATTTGAATCGATTGAGCGAAAATTTGGAAATAAAAGGCTGTTAATAGTGCTTTATCGAGGATTAAAAGAGATTTAATTCAGTTGAATTTTATTTATAAGAGCATGAAACATTTGAATTTATATTTTTTTATACAACAGTTAATGCTAATGGGGTTGCACGAGGTTAAAGATGTACGAACGGCTATCTATTGATACGGTTAGAAGAACGATTACCTTGGTCGATAGTGAATCGGGAAAGGAGAATCAACCACTTGAACTGAATCGAAGTGAATATAATTTACTTCTCGCTTTTTGCGATTCTCATGGAGAGGTGATCGATAAACAGGCGTTGATTGAATTGGGGTGGCCCGGACGAGTTGTTGGAGATAATTCGCTTGCGGTTGCGATTATGAAGTTACGCAAAAAACTCGACAGTCTGGAATTGGGGTTCGAGATAAATAACCTTCCTGGTGAAGGGTATGTATTCATCAATGCAAAAAATGTCGGAATAGAGCATGAGAATGGCGCTTCAGATGCTAGTAATCCTGAAGTAGAAGAAACGGTAATAGCGGAACCTGTTGTAGAGAATCTAGCCGACATAAAAGAGGAGCCGAACCACTCGGAATCACGACATGTTGAGATTCAACATACTGGTATAAAAAAGCTGATCAGAAAGCCGATTTTTTGGGAGGTTTCACTCGGGATAATTGTTGGTATCGTCACTTTCTACTTTGTTTATCGCGAGGCATTTGAATGTTTTGATTGCTTTGGAGGAGTCGGTGGCTAACGTAAAAAGACTGAGCTTAAGATTACTCGTTGTAATCGGCATTGCGTTTTTTCTCCCATGGTTCTTTTCTCTTGGTACCTATTTTTCTGGTTACGCCCACTTTCAAGATGAAGAGCATGAGATCTTATTGACGGCTAAATCGGGCTTCTACAAAACCATCCACACTTTTGATGGCCAAGTGTATCGTGTTCACACTGGTATCTATGCGTCTTTAGGCAGTTCAATGTATTTCTTTTCACTTGATGGGAATTACATCAAAGGCCTCGATCCCGAGTTTGCTGAGAAAGTGATCAGTTTAGATTTGTCTCGTTATTTCCGAGGACTCACTCATGTGAAGCTTGCAGATCGTGGGGATGGTAAGTGGATCGGTAAGATGCAAAAAGCAGAGAGTGAACATTTATTTGATGAAGTGGCCTTCAATGGGCGCTTGGTGGGGTGGTGATAATGACTACGAAGAAAAAAGTAATCATCTACCTAATCTTATTCATCGCTCTATTGTCTATTCCATGGGTTAATGCACTCAGCAGCAGTTTTCTCATGGAAGGGGATTTTGGTGATAGGAGTGTTAAATTTATCGGCTCTCATGGTCGATATAAACTCGAAGCAAACTATCTCTCAAAGACACATGTTGTAAATACGGGATATTACGCTTCTCTGTTTGACACTTTGTATTTATT
Source organism: Vibrio sp. B1ASS3 (assembly GCF_905175355.1). NCBI lineage: Bacteria > Pseudomonadati > Pseudomonadota > Gammaproteobacteria > Vibrionales > Vibrionaceae > Vibrio > Vibrio sp. B1ASS3. Next base: position 2,175,173 of record NZ_HG992742.1, on the reverse strand, counting down.
TCAGGTGCGCCGAGATAAAGTCGCCGCTGATGATGCGTTTGATATTAACGAGTTTCTCAGGGGCCATCGGATTGTCATCGTTTTTAAGCTCAATCAAAAGTCCGATAAAGAATACTTGGTCAAACTTATCGAAGAGGACCCACGCAAAGGCATTTCTATGTACCCAGTAACTATTGAAGGTGACTTGGGGATTTTATAGTAAGCCAGGGGTAGTGCTCTAATAACTAGAGCGCTATTTTTCGCCTATACGAGTAAATTTATATTCCACCATTTTGATATCTTTTCGATTGTAAGTTGCCTAGAAAGGACTACAATCGCGAAATGTTACCCCTCCTTGGTGGATCTAAAAATGATAAAGAAAACCCTCCTTGCTATGGCACTTTCTGCGAGCATTATCGTTCCGGCGAGTGCTTGTACTGGCATCTCTCTTTCTACTGTGGCGAATGACCACATTCATGCTCGCACAATTGAGTGGGGTGAGAACGATCTCAACAGCAAGTTGATTGTTACTCCCCGTGATTACACGTTTACCTCAACTATGCCAGACCAGAAACAAGGTTTGAGTTGGAAGAGTAAGTACGGCTTTGTTGGTATCTCTGTTAGTGACGATCGCTTCATTGGTGAAGGTATCAATGAAGAGGGACTGACTGCCGGTTTGTTTTACTTCAAAGGTTACGGCTCGCTAAAAGCGTACGACGCGAAAGACCGTGCAAACAGCATCGCTGATATGGACTTTGTTCGTTGGATGCTGTCGCAGTTCAAAACCGTCGATGAAGTTAAAACAGCGATGAAAAAGATCGATATTGTTCCGGTTTATATCGATGAGAAAGGACAGCCTTCACCTACTGGGCATTGGCGTGTTACCGATAAAGCGGGCAACAACATCGTCATTGAAATCATGGATCATGGCCAAGTAAACATCTACGACAACGAAGTCGGTGTACTAACGAACTCACCAACGTTCCCATGGCAAGTGACCAATTTAAATAACTACATTCATTTGCAACCGGGCACTAGTGCGCCAACCAAGTTTGGTGGTGTTGAGGCGAAGTCGTTCGGTATTGGCTCAGGCTTCTTGGGTATGCCAGGGGACATTACACCACCATCGCGATTTGTTCGTGCGGCGTTTTTCGTAAACACTGCTCCAGAATCAAAAACGGGCGAAGAGGCGGTATCACAAGCATTCCACATTCTGAACAACTTCGATATTCCAATTGGTACAGAATTTGGGCCTGAATATCGTGAACATATCCCTGATTTGCCGAGTGCGACGCAATGGACCTCGGTGATCGATCAAGGTAACAAGGCGCTGTACTACACCACGATGCACGGCAGTCGAATCAAGAAAGTTGACCTGACTAAGATTGACTTTGACCAAAAACAAGAAGTGAAACGTGAGTTGGATAATGGGACTTTTACGTTTACAGACGTGACACCTTAGTTTTCCCTCGAACGTATAAATAACGCATAAAGCGGAGAAGGTTTTCCTTCTCCGCTTTTTTATTTCCGAAACATCATGAATTTCAAATAGAGTTTTGAAAAGTGAGGTATCTATTCAGCAAGTTATGAAGCAAAATTTATTGGCTAATGAATTTTATGACTCTGATTCCATATTAAACAGACTTTATGCGATATTTTTTAATCTTCTTATTCATTAGTCGAATGGAAATCATAGTGCTGTAGTAAAAGTCTGATCTTTTCAACAACAAGAGGTTGGTTTAAAACTTATTCATTTAACTTTTATTTACAGAAACATGCTGATAAATATTTAATTAATTTATGACTTCAATAATTTTATCTAATTTAAGGTATTGAAATTTAGCGTCTTTTTTGCCTGAGTTTTGGGTTCTATCATTGTTGTCTTGATGGCTTTGAAAGCGGTGTTAATTCTCAGGTTAGAACTTTAAATTCGCTAAAACTAATTAAGTAATTTCTAAAGTCATGAAATGGAAGCTCTGTTCGTGCTTGTTCGATAAGAAATATTTTAAGGTTTTAACCTGAACTTTCTCGGGAGAAAAAATCTTATTTCATGAAGTTGATTTTTACAATTTCTGGGAAATAAAAGTAATAAACAAAGTGGTTGAAATACAAATATAAGGGAAAGGTATGAAAATAAATAAGGTCAGTGTAGGGTTAAGTGTCGCTTGCGGATTATTATTCACGAGCATTACTCACGCTCAGGTGATTCCATTCAATAATAATCAGCCGACTAATGACTTACAGGGTGATTTTGAGGCGATGGTCATTTATGCGCAAAACATCACGGTTCCTCATCACAACGATAAAGGCGATCCTAGGCCGCACCTCACTGCATTGCGTGATACTTTGCTACTTGTTAAACCTGTTGACCACGTACCGGGCTCGACGCAAGTGAGAGTGATTGGGCGCGATGCGAAAGATGAGCAATTAGGTGTGCTGTCACTAAACCCACCAGAGCAACTTCCGAGTCACGATGGTCCAAACCTCGACATTACGTATGCGCAAGATATGTGGTCAGCGACACTGCCAGCGACTTGGATAAAGCCCGGCCTTACTCTAGAGCTCCTGAATGGAAGTACATAGGGCGTCGTCTCTGGTTTGGATATTGGTGCGCCGAACGAATTGCTGATAAACACGATGGATTTAGGGATGCTAACCAATCCAAGGGGGCGTTTTTACTTCGCAGACAATCCTGAAAGGCATAGAGACTACTTCCAAAAAATTCCGGTAAGCAAGTTGATCGTTAACCCATACGAAACAGTGAAACTCAATGAAGTGATGCTACCAGATGACCGTTTGTTGACCGAGTTAGATCCGAGCACGGGCACTTGGCACAAAGGGGATATGCGTGCGTATACCGCCAAGATTCTGATGTCGCACGGTATCAACCTAGCAAACTATGGCATCAACTCTTCAACGGCGATCTCAGAGAGAGCGCATCCATACACGGCGAATCAAATTACAGCCATTGCCGCAGTAGGGCGTTATCAAAATGGCGTGGTTGCTCACGGTGGCAGTGGTGGCAACGGTATGGTGACTATCGATTCATCATTAGGTAATGAATGGAGTCACGAAGTCGGGCATAACTTTGGCCTCGGGCACTGGCCGGGTGGCACGGATGGCACAACGCATCGGCCATCTACAGACATAAACTCTGCATGGGGTTGGGATCAATTCCAACAGCGTTTTATTGCTAACTTCATGTGGAACAAGCGCAATGGTCAGGATCAGGTTTGTTGTACCGACGGCATAGGAATTCCAGCTTTCGAAGGCTATAAGTTCAACAGAGATGCAATGGGGGGCGGTGAGCCAACTTCACCGATTTCCAAATACACCCTGTACACTCCGTTTGTACTAGAAAAGATTCAGAACTTTATGGAGAAAAAGGCGACATTTGATGCGGCGTCGTCGACTGGCTTTAGTAAGTGGAACGATGAAACCAAAACGATGCAAGAGTATGAACAACCAGCACTCTTGTTGGTCAAATCTATCGCTTCGCAATCTCAACTAAATACGATCAAAGACGACACGGCAGGTTCAGTGCTGTTGGGTTACATCAATGACTTTGACATCACAAAGGTAGAAACGGGCGACGGTCGTTGGATTCGTGATATTTACTTGCCGAGTGCAGCAAATGTTGCCGCGGGTAAAGTGGTAAACGTTGCACGTTACTCTGGGTATGGCGTGACGGTTCATATTAATGGCCAATCGGTGAACTTGAATCGTGGTGACAGCAAGTTTTACATCAGCGATGGTAAAGTATGGCAAGAAACCAGTGAAGCTCAGGTAGCGGAAAACAACCCAACACGTGCCCCTACGGATAGCGGTGTCGCTGTTACAACGCTCGTCGGTTACTACGACCCTCAGCAGGCACTTAACAGCTATATTTTCCCAGCATTACATGGTGCGTATGGCTTTGTTTATCAGCCGACTCCAGCAGAGAGCCTAAACACAAATGGATGTTATGTCAGAGTGTATAACGGTAGAAACTACCAAACGGATAACTACCAATTGGTTGGATTCCGTTATGACGATAACGTGATGAACAAGTTCCACATCAACCTAAAGCAAGCGGATGCGCCGACAAGAGCAGAAGTTGTCTGCGATAACACTGTGTTGAGTTCGTTAGACATTGAGAAACCAAAGCAAGACCTCAAAGTCTCTATTGTTCAGTCTGATTCCTTAACCGACTCAACTCCAACAGAGAATAGTGCACCTGTTGCTCATGCTGGTGAAGATCAGTCTGTGCTGTCAGGCGCAACCATTACGCTATCTGCAAACCAGTCGACGGATGCCGATGGCGATGAGTTAACTTATGTGTGGAAGCAGATCTCGGGTTTACCTGCGACCATTCAGTCGATCGACAAAGTTAACATCAGTGTGATTTTGCCGGAGTCGAACAAAGCGGAGTCGTACGTTTTTTCCGTCACTGTCTCCGATGGAAAAGTAAGCTCTGAAGATACGGTGATTATTAGTGCTCAGCCTCAAGCAAACCAAAATCATGCGCCGCAAGTGTCTCTCCCGCAAAGCATGGAGGCAAAATCTGGTGCAGTTATTGAGATTGCCGCAACGGCATCGGACCAAGATGGTGACGTGCTATCATATCAATGGCATACATCAGGCTTAGTTTATCAGCCTGTATCAGTAAGCACGATTCGTCTGACGGTTCCAGAAGTAACAGTAGATAGCCAATTTACGGTTCGCGTAGTCGTCTCTGATCCGACAGGGGAAAGTGCCAGTTCAAGTACGGTTGTGAAAGTCAAAGCCAACAACGATGCCTGCAGCATCAGCGACCCAAATGCGGCGAACTACGCTATATGGTCAGCAAGCAAATCGTACTCGGGCGGTGATCTTGTCAGCTACAAGCAGCTCGTTTGGAAGGCAAAGTACTGGAGCCAGAACAATCAGCCTGATAACAGCGATGCCTGGGAGCTCATCAGCGATGTAGCGTTGCCGTGGTCAACTCAAAAAGCATACTCTGGCGGTGATCAAGTGGCGTACAACAGCGTTAAGTATGAGGCGAAGTGGTGGACGCGTGGTGATCAGCCGGACGTTTCTTCTGTATGGACTAGCAAAGGATCAGCATGCCAATAATTGATTGAGGTGCTTAGTGAACCAGAGGAGAAACAACCTCTGGTTCACTCAATAAATATTGTTTTTAGCTAAAACGATTAAGCTGAAATTCTTAAATCCAACAAATTTCATCTATTTTATGGAATTTAATTCCATTTCAAACCAAGCCAAAAATTAGACGGAAAGCTTTATTTTCAACGTATTAATACCGCATTGAACGAGAAATCTGCGATTCTCGTAGGCATTCTGTCAGAAAAGTTCTGTCGTATGCTATCCAGACCACTATCGGTATTTGCAAGAATTCTCGGTAAATCTATAAATGTTGGTCGGGGGATCATTGTGAAAGACAAAATGGAAACGTATTGGGTGCAGCTTGTAGACAAGGCAAGTACCGCATCTGATTTATCGGATTTGACGCGCTCAAGGTTACGAGGCTGTATTGGTAAATACGGTTTGCGTTACAAGGTGCAAGATGGTGTGCTAGCGGAGCATCGCTACAATCGCAAAGGCCTCACTCCCAGTTTAGAGAGTGAAGCATAGGCTTCACCCTCATTGTTATTTTATTGAGTGTTTTTGCTGGTGGTATTTTCCAATGCAATTTGTCTAGCGTCATTACTGGTTAGCAATTGGTAAGGACGCAAGCCAAATAAAGGCATAATAGAGTAGATGTGATCGAACAAGTCCGCCTGAACGCCTTCGTAATACGCCCAGTCGGTATTATTGGTAAAGGCATAGACTTGAAGCGGAATACCTTCTGGTGTGGGTTCTAGTTGCCTAACCATGATCAGCATATATTGGTGAATATCTTTGTTCGCTTTTAGGTACGCATTAATATAAGCGCGGAACATGCCTAAGTTTGTCATTTGACGAAGGTTGCCAAACGCGGGTTCATCACTCATCTCTTCATTGTATTCGTTAATATCACGCGACTTTTCATAAATATATTGGCGTAAGATTCGAATGCTTTTCAGTTTTTCAATTTCTTCATCAGACAAGAAACGAATCGATGTAACGTCGACATTAACGGAACGCTTAATACGTCGGCCACCGGAATCAGACATGCCTTGCCAGTTGATAAACGCGTTCTGAACCAGCGCATAGGCGGGTAGCATGCTTACGGTGTTATCGAAGTTTCTGACTTTCACCGTCGTCAGTGAGATTTCTTCTACCGTGCCATTTGCGCCATAGGCGTCCATCTGAATCCAATCATTTAAGCTGATCATGCGGTTTGCAGAAAGCTGAATGCCAGCAACAAAGCCTAATATCGTGTCCTTAAACACCAGCATCACGAAACCCGTTGCGACACCTAAGCCAGACAAGAAAATGACTGGGGATTCGTTGGCGAGAATTGACATGGACACCACGACGCCAACAAAGAAGGTGAACAGTTTAATCAACTGAACAAAACTCTTGATCGGCATTCTTTTGGTTATGCCTTTAAACGTCGCGATGTCATTCATAGCGTCGAGTAGGGCGAAGATCATCCACACAAAGATGACCAAAATCGAAATGCTTGAAATTCTATCGAAGATCGCCGCCAACCAATCGTAATGACCGACAGCAAGTGGAATGAAGACATCGAGCACCATGATGGGAATGAGCAACGACAGCTTCTCTAGTACGTCATACTTGGTCAAGCTCTCAGCGAGTGGCTTGTTGGTTTTCATCAGAACGTTGTTGGCCGTTCTAACAATCAGGTGATGCACAATCAAATAGCTGAGAGCGGCCGCAGTAAGGCTCGCCAAAATAAAGACAGAGGTGAGTTCAATACCATAAGGGTCGCTGTTGATACCTACTGAGCTGAGCTTTTCAGAAATGAAGGTGCGAATATGATGATCGAGCAAAATGTCATCCTCAAAAAAGTAGCCTGAATGAAAGAAGTGGGAACGTCTGAAGAAAAGTCAGGCAACTGGCGTTAGAAAAGCCGCTAATCCTACTCTCCATCTCCTTGTTTTGCACTGGTTTATTCCAGCAATCTTGAAACTTATTATTCAAAAATAGCGTATAGGCGATGATGTGATACGGGTTTAACATCCATTTATGCAAACGGGACACGTATTTCTGTTAAGTCTGTGAACTCTCTATATTTTATTAGACTAGACTGAAAAGGCGGCTCGCGTTTAATTCAAGAGGCATTCAATGGAAAATTCTAATCAATCACAACAGCCTACATTCCTATCTAAAGGCTGGAAATACTTCGTTATCGTTGGCGTTATCATCGCACTAATGGGCATTGGTGCCATGAGTTTGCCGGTACTGGCAGGCGTGACGATCTCAACCATCGTGGGTGCAGTACTCTTGTTCAGTGGTCTGGTTCAGGCTTACCACACATTTTCCATCAATGTTTGGAAAGAGAAGCTTTGGTATGTATTAAGTGCGGTACTGTATATCGTGGGTGGTCTGTTCATCTTGTTCAAACCACTGGCGGGCCTTGTCACGATTACTATGTTGATGGTGATTGTGATGATCTTAAACGGTTTGACTCGTATCTTCTTTGGTTTGAGCAACCGTAGTCTACCAAGCAGCAACGTTATTGTATTAAGTGGTGTAATTTCAGTGCTGATCGGTGGTTACTTCTTCATGCTGCTTGATGATCCTGCATTCTCAACCACGCTATTGGGCACGTTTGTGGGCATCTCGCTACTGATTGAAGGCATCAGTTTCATCTTTATGGGCTTACAAATGAAAAAGATCTCCCAATAAAGACGCTATTCTGCGCCAAAACTTTGTGAAATAGAGAATGCCTGCCGATTCGGTGGGCATTTTTTATAGATGAAATCGGGCAGAGAATCACACAGATACGCTATGCATTGATATAAAACTCACCTAAAGTAGGGCATCACCACGATAAATTGCAGGGAAGGCAGTGACGCACAAAGTATTTTGGGATGACCCGTATCAAGTCGAGTTGGAATCTACGGTTTCTCGCGTAGACGGCCCTTGTATCGAGCTAGAAGAAACCATCTTTTACGCCGAGTCTGGTGGTCAGGAAAGCGATACAGGTACCATTGGTGGTATCCAAGTAATAAAGGCAGAGAAGCAAGGTCTATCGATTGTTTATACACTGGAACGTGAACCAAACTTTCAAGCTGGCGCAGTCGTGACCACGCAGATTGATTGGGCGCGTCGTTATGCTTTGATGAAACTGCACTTTGCAGCGGAAGTGGTTCTTGAAGTCGTAACTCACCGTTTTCCTGAGATGACCAAAGTCGGTGCGCACATTTCTGCCGACAAAAGCCGGATTGATTTTGAGTGGCATGAGAGCGTCAAACCACTGCTGCCAGAGCTGCAACAACAAGCTCAAAGTGTGATCGATTCTCATGCTGAAATCATCAGTGACTTTTCTGATACCAACGAACAGCGTCGCTACTGGAAAGTTGATGGCTTCGCGCAAGTTCCTTGTGGCGGCACTCATTTAAAGAACACATCGGAAGTTGGGCGCATTCGACTGAAACGAAAGAACATCGGCAAAGGCAAAGAGCGCATCGAAATCAGCCTAGTAGAAGAGTGATACTCGGCTCAACAACAGGGTCGGCTGTTGCATCATGATAATAGGCTTCGCTGTTTCGCTCACACTTCTTTTCATCCACTCGTCATCATCTTCCATCCTCTCTTACTGTTTAAACAAAGGTTATCAATAAACAAGGAGAGGATTTTGAGACCGATTCAAACCGTCGTGATTGCACTTTCATTGGTGTTTAGCTCTGTATGGGCAGACACTCAATTGCCAGATTCAGTAGAGGCTGACGTAGTCCTAAAGACGACAACCAGTTGGGATGGCACTACGCTGCCTGAATACCCAAAAGGCCAACCGGAAGTCACCATTTTGAAAATTACCGTCCCCAAGGGCGTGCAGCTTCCCATGCACCAACATCCTGTCATTAATGCTGGCATTGTGCTGAAAGGGGAAATCACAGTCACGAAAAAGGATGAAGAGAAGATCGTACTGAAAGCCGGGGATGCAATTGCAGAAGTTGTCGACCAATGGCATTTTGGCGCAAATACGGGTGATGAGCCGGTAGAGATTTTGGTGTTTTACGCTGGAGTGAAAGATAAGCCGATAACGGTGAAGTGAAGAACAGAGGTGGAATAAAGAGAGTAGGGCAAGGTGACTAAGCTTGCCCTGCCATCAACTAGCGGGAACTTAAGGTGCTAAATGATGGTGTTTGGTTTTCGAAGTTTACTCTGAGTCGAACTTCTCTTTCAGAGCGAGGTATTCCAATCTTCCTAGCTCATATTGCGTTTTAAAGTCTTGCGACACGTCGTCACAAATACCGTGATAGGTGTTGCCACGCATGCCTAGATTGTATGCATCTTGAGAACAGTAGGCTTTCTTGCCGACCTCATAGCCTTGCTTGTAGAGTGCAAAATCATCAGCGGAAATTTCGGAATCAGATAACATCACGTTACCTTTGTTTGCCTGCTCAAATCCGTATTTTTGCCAATTAGTAATTGTCGTTAAATCCACGGGTTCTGAAGCACAGCCCATCATTGCCGCGCCAGATACCAATAGTAGTAATTTAATTTTCATCGAATAATCCTTGTCTTATGAGGACAGGCCAAGAAACGCTGCGCCTTTCACTCCGCTGTCGTCACCCAGTTCCGCTTTTAAAATTGGTGTTTTGCAATAACCACCAAAAACGTACTGGGGCAGATAAGCCGGCAAATCATCATAAATAGATAGCACATTCGACATACCGCCACCGAGTACAATGGCTTGTGGGTCGAAAAAGTTGATAACCTGCGAGAGTGCACGGGCGAGTTGATCTAAGTAGAGCTCATAGTGGCGTTTTGACGATTCGGAGTCACTTTTCAGTGCGATAATCTCTTGGCTGGAGAGGTTGGTCGCGTGCTTGTCGTTGTATTGCTTTGCAAAGCCAGTCCCTGATAGGAATAGCTCATTGCACGCATCGCGACCGCAGTAACAGTCTTCGGTTTTACCATCTTTCACTTCATCGTAAAAAGCGAGTTGATTATGTCCCCATTCGCCAGCGACATTATTCGGCCCTTTTACTAACTGCTTATTGTAAACCACGCCACCACCACAGCCTGTACCTATAATGACACCGAATGCTGAGCCATGATTTTTTGCTGCACCGAAAAGTGCTTCGCTCAATGCAAAACAATCTGCGTCATTGGCAATATGTACCGTTGCCTTTAAATGCGCTTCCAAATCTTCTTTTAGAGCCTGTCCGTTTAATACCAAAATGTTGGAGTTCTTGATTTTTTGCGTACCTGGACAGATTGCACCGGGAAGTCCGATACCAATAGAAATCGATTCATCTGCACATGATGCTGCTTGCTCTATGATGGTGATAACGTGAGTTAAAAACGCGTCGTAATCACTCTTTATGGTGTTATGGCGTTGATAATAAAGCTGTTCTCCAGCTTCGTTAAACAACGCTGCGGCAATTTTGGTTCCACCGATATCTAAGCCTAGGTACTGCATAAACTGACTCCTATTTACCTAATGGGACATTAAATGTAAGGGTTGCAATCGTCTCGCTACGACCATAGTCGCCACCCACATACATGCTGTCGTTGTAGTGGTAATCCCATAGATCTTGTCCCACCAAGCCTTTAATTGTGACGCCGTTTTCTAGCGTTTTGCTGTAGCTTGCCTCTAAACGTGTGTAGAACTCGACGAACTTATCGCGAAGTACTTCACTTGAATCGTCCATACCTAGATAAAACTCTAACTTGTTATGCCAAGTGACTTTGAATCCACCTTCTTTGTACAAGTCGAGCCACGTTTCGTTTTCTGAACCGTAATGGTATTTGATGCCGTCTTTAGCCATCGTATCTAGGTAGTTACGGAAACTAAAAATAGACGAAAATCGCTCATTCCACTGTGACACAAGGAAGAAGTTCATCACTTGCTGACGATGTCCGCGATAATGACCACCATTGTGGAACTTACTCGTTTCTCCCAGAACAATGTATTCAGTTAAAAGTGGACGGAAGTTAAGTGTGTGTCGACCATTATCCCAAGGCGTTAAACCCTCTGGGAATGAGGTCAGAAGATCGAACTGTAGATAGTAGTCGTTAGAGCTCCAGTTGAGGTCACCACTGGTATTTTTGAAGTTCCAATCACCCTCCCAAGCTAAAGCTGGGCGGAACTTCCAATCACGGCCGAGGAACTTGATACCGTCGTAATGAAAGCGTAAATGTGCCTCGTGATCCCAGTGATAACCGTTTTTAAACCATCCATCGCCATTGTCAGTGAAATAATCGATTCGACGTAAATCGAGCCAAAGATCACTGCCTTCGGTGAGTTGCAACATGCCTTGTAAGAGTTTCTTATTTACTTCGACTTCATCACGACTGAAAGGATTAGGAGCATTGTCGTAATCATACCGGAAGTGTCTGAATTCGGTTTCGTTTTGAATCCAGCCTCCGTCTGCCAAAGCTTGAGTAGAAACCACAGAACATAACGATAGAGTAAGTAGGGTAAGTGTTTTATTTCTCATTATTGTCTGATGTCCGTGAATGAATTTCGACACGGATTGTTGAATAAAAATTCTCCACAAAAGGGATTCACACAGAGAATATTTAGAGAAGGCGATTAAAGTCACTCAAAATCGACATTTCAATTCGATGAAATGTGGATGACATCACATTGGATATTTTGTGATCTTGGTTGATTTTTGGGCTTGGTGGCTAATTTAATTCTTAAAATACAGATAGATATAAAGAGTTTGAGGTCATTAGTAAAATCCATTCTGAGAGCGAATCAATTAGTTAACGAGGTATTTTCCATGTTCGATAAAACTCGATGTGATCTTGATCGTCCATAAACGACAAAACTATCAAAATAAAGAGATCGTGATCACCTCAATGACAAAATTAGTCACCAAATGACGTTTGCCTGAAAAAAATAATTAATCTGACCTCAACGCAAAAACTTAAACATTTCAAAATTCCGAGCAATCATTAACTTATTGAATTTCAATATGTTAATGAGTGTAAGGTAACGTAACAAGGCTCGTTGAGGTCAATATGTTAGTGGCACTTAAAAGCGAACTTATCGCTTCAGTACAAGCATTACCGCATGAACCGTTATTTGGTTCAGACACCATCGTTAAGATGGCAAAAGCGGTTCTTGAAGGCGGAGCAAAAGCACTTCGTATTCAGTCAGTTAATGATATCAAAGCGGTAAAAGAAGCGTTTCCAACCGTCCCTGTGATTGGCTTAATCAAGCAAGATTACAGTGACTCTGAGATCTTTATTACTCCAACTGCAAAAGAGGTACAGGCAATCATCGATTCAGGTGCGGAGATGATTGCTCTTGATATGACAGGTCGATCTCGCCCATTTGGTGAGTCTGTTGAAAGCCTGATTCAACAGATTCGCCGCACTTCTTGTTTAATCATGGCGGATATCGCGACATACGAACAGGGTATTGAAGCTGAAAAGCTCGGCGTTGATTGTGTGTCGACCACTTTATCAGGATATACGCCGGATACGGCGCACCAAGGTGAAGCGCCGGATTTGCCTCTTATTCGTCGTTTGAGCCAATCACTGACCATCCCGGTCATTGCAGAAGGCCGAATTTCGACACCATTACATGTTTCCCAAGCGATGGCAGCTGGCGCATGGACTGTCGTGGTTGGCTCTGCAATAACGCGTCCGCAATTGATCACACAAAAATTTGCGCAAGCAATTCAAGCAGAGAAGGAGCTGACCTGATGACAGAACTCGCGCTTGGTTTGGATTTAGGTGGTACGAAGATCCGCGCAGGTCTTGTGGATAGTGAAGGGAAGCTCATCGTAGCAAACACCTCAGCGACCAACATTCGTGAAGGTCGAGAAGGAATTATGAATAGCATCATCTCGGCGATTGTGCCTTTGCTTACACGCGCTCGTCGAGAAAAGAAGTTACTACTTGGCATCGGCGTCTCGGCTGCGGGTGTGATTAACGTTCGCTCTGGCTCGGTACTGGACGCAACAGACAGCTTGCCGAATTGGAAGGGTACGCGTCTGGGTTACTTGCTGGAGGAAGAATTCGGCATTTACGTGGGTACGGATAACGACGTGAACTGCGCTCTTTTAGGCGAGCAATGGTTAGGCGGAGCTGAAAGCTACAACAGTGTTGTGATGCTCACCCTTGGAACCGGTCTGGGCGGAGCAATGTTAACCAATGGACAAATGCTCCACGGTTCAAGTTACTTAGCGGGTCACTGGGGACGAATGGAAGTTCCTCATCCTTACCGACCACAAATGAACGTGCCGTTGGAATCGCTGCTATCAGGAACGGGGTTACGCGAAACGCTGTTGTTCCAATTACCGGAAGCGGAGCATCAAAGATACCCAGATGGTTTGAGTGTGATGCAAGCGTATTCCGAGAGAGATCCAAAAGTGATAGCAACGGTGGAAGATTTTATGCGCTTACTATCACGAACCATCAGCAACATTCGTTGGACGATGGATCCGCAGTTGGTTCTGCTTGGCGGCGGAATGATTAACTCGCGTGAATACTGGTGGGAATTGATGAACCAGTACCTCAAAGAAATGGGTGTGATGACCCCGGTGCGACCAGCCACATTAGGGAATGACGCTGGTATGTATGGCGCTGCAAAAATGGTGTTCAACCATTTTGAAGAACTAAAACAACAACGTGACTAAAGCGGAATGCTGCTTTTAAAGGTCTGAAACTATGTCGAAAAAAATCTGTTCTGTTGTATTTCAAACTCACTGGGATCGTGAATGGTATCTACCATTTGAGACGTTCCGAGCAAGACTTATCCGTGTAATGGAGCGTGTTGTTGATGCGTTAGAAAAGCATGAACTTGAAAGCTTCTTATTTGATGGCCAAGTGGTCGCCGCTGAAGATCTATTGGAAGCTTGTGAACCAGAATTGGCAGAAAAACTCCATCGCTTGATGCAAGAAGGGCGTTTAGTTCTAGGCCCATGGTATGTCATGGCTGATGAATTTCTGTGTAGCGGAGAGAGTTTAATCCGTAACCTAGAGATTGGGCGTAAATTGGCGAACTCGTTGGGTAATTATCAAAAGGTGGGGTATCTGCCAGATACGTTTGGTCATATCGGTCAGATGCCTCAACTGCTGTCGGGTTTCGATATTAACAACATCGTTTTGTGGCGCGGAATTGATGCGAACCAATCTGAACTGCGCTGGAAAGGTGCCGACGGCAGCGAGATTTTCACTCTCTTCCTGACTGAGGGGTATTACCAACACCCACTTAACACTGATGACTTCGCTACCAACATTGATGTGTACCTGAACAAGATCACTGAACGTGCAACAACGGACAACCTATTGTTGACGCAAGGTGGTGATCATCTGCGCCCAGCAAACGGCAACATGGCGGAGCGCATTGCCGAGTTTAACCACTCTCGTAATGACATTGAGCTTAAACAGAGTGACTTGGCGACATACTTAACTACGCTTCAAAGCGAGGTTTCAAACGATTTACCCGTTGTGAAAGGCGAGCTTCGTGGAAATGACCGCGCATTTGTTTTACCTGACGTGCTTTCTACACGTCGCTACCTAAAGCAGATGAACCAAGAAGCGGAAGACACATTGACTCGCAAAGTCGAGCCGTTACTCGCGATGTCGCCAGTTGAGCACTACCCAACTCGTTTTCTAGAACAAAGTTGGAAAACACTGCTTACTCAGCATGCTCACGATTCCATCTGTGGTTGTTCTGTTGATGAAGTGCATCGTGAGATGGTCACTCGTTACGAGAAACTTGCTCAACGTAGTCAAGCTATGATGGACATGGCATTGCTGTCGCTAGGCTGCACAAATGATGAGGTGAGCGCATCAAACGAAGTAAATCCGTTCGCAGACCACACTCAGTTCTCTATCTTCAACCCTAATCCAAAAGACTTTAATGGTTGGGTGACTGAGCGAGTGTTCTTGAAAGGTGAGGAAGCGTTCGGCTTAAAGCTTGTTCTGGAAAATGATGAGGAGATCGAACCGGTGATCACCAACGCTGAACCGGGTTTTAGCTTTACGTCACCAATTGATGATTTCCCAGATCGAATTGAAGGCATTTGGTACAACATTGCTTTCCAGACGGAAATTGAAGGTCTGTCTTTTAAAGCGTTCACAATAGAGAAGTTAGCGACTTCAGAGCCTCTGGTGACCAGTACAATTCGCACTATCGCTAATGATATTTATCGTGTCGATTGGCATGAGGATGCAACCTTCATCGTTACCGATTTACGTACTCAGCAAGTATTCGACGGACTAGGCAGAATCGAATCTTCTCTAGACTGTGGTGATAGCTACAACTTTGCTCCGGCGATGAATGATCGCTTTAGCATTGCTCGCACAGTAGGAGAGGTTCAAACGCGCAATCATTCTAACTACTCAGAGATGAGCGCAAACATCGAGCTTGTTCAGCCTGCTTCCTTATCGAACGACAGAAGAAGCGCAAGTGGTGACAATGTCACGAGCTTTGGTGTGTTGACGATTAAGCTGTACCAAGATTCAGATTTTATCGATATCGGCTTGAAGTGGCACAACCAAGCGAAAGATCACCGCCTATCTATCCATTTCCCGACGGGCATGAAACTAACGGAAACCCAAGCAGACAGTGCGTTTGAAGTCGTCCGTCGCCCAGTTGTTTACCAAGACAATCAACAAGTCCTAGTGAACAAAGAAGCGAAAGTGTCAGTTAACCCAAGCCAATCATTTGTTGCTGGTAGCGACTTGCAAATTACTCACGCAGGTGTCCCTGAATATCGAGTAGTGAAAGGCCGTAGTGACGAAATCGCGCTAACACTATTGCGCAGTGTTGGTTGGTTATCACGACGTGATTTTTCTACTCGCGGTAATGGCGCAGGTCCAGATTTACCAACACCAGAAGCGCAATGCTTAGGTGAGCATCAATATCAACTTCGTTTGCACCTTGGTCAAGTGTCCGCAGAGGTACAGTGTCAACGAGCAGAGCAAGTTCGATATGCGCCATTTATGGTGAAAGGTCACAGCGACAAGTGGTGTAAGCCGGTCCGTTTAGACAATGCGTCTCTGCAAGTTTCTTGTGTGCGCCGAATAAAAGGTGAGCTAGAGATTCGCGTCTGGAACCCTTCAGCACAGTCACAACCGATTGCAATTTCTGAGCAATATCGTGTGGTGAATTTCATTGGTGAAGAGCAAGCGTACCAATCGAATATCGAACCGAATCAGATTTTAACTTTGCGTCTACCTGCGTAGTAGAGGCTCCAATACAACACGCCGGAGCGTGCTCCGGCCTCATAACCCTACACATATCGAGAATAACCATGACGAATATAGAAATTCTTCGTTTACTGCTTATTTCTGGCGTACTGATATTTTTCGTTTACGCCATGATCACTAAGCGTATTTCCACTCTGATTGCACTGCCAATTATGGGTGTTTTAACCGCTGTTATTGCAAGTGTTGGCGAGCTGCCTTTATTAGGCTTGTTTGCCCATGAGAATGCGAACGGTGAAGAAGTACAAGGCATCATGAACAGCGTACTTGGCGACGGTGCTCGCATGATGGCATCTACCATCGCGGCAACCATTTTTGGTGGTGCGTTTGCAGTGCTATTGCGACGCGTTGGAATCGCAGAAGCCATTATCAAGAAAGCCGCAGAACTAGCGGGTGACCGTGTTCGAGTGATTGCCTTTATCTTTTACGTTGCCACTATGGTGATCTTCTCTGCGATTGGTGGCTTAGGTGCGGTAATACTGATTGGTTCAGTGGCACTTCCTATCATGATGACTGCCGGTATTTCTGGTGTCGTTTCTGGCGCGATTATCCTGCTTGGTCTGACAACGGGTGGGGTGATGAACCCAGCTGGTTTTGCCTTCTTCGCGACCATCCTTGAACCAGTTATCGAAGGTGGCTATGAGGCGGCGTATGAAATTGTGGCGCGCATGGCAATCACACTATTCATCATCTCGTTCTTAGTGTCAGTTGTTTACATCATGCTGAACGTGAAGAACAACCAACGCAGCGCATGGCACGCAAGAAAAACACAATCGGCTTACGAGCTAAGTAACTGGGCGTTAATTGCTCCAATTATCCCGGTACTGCTTGTTTTAAGTTCTATCTATGTGATGCCACAAGTGATCACGGCGGAACTAGCTATCATTGCTGGCATCATCTACACGGTTTACGTTTGTAAAATCAAAGATAAAGTGAACGCGATTGCTCAATCGTTCGTGCAAGGTACACAAGAAGTCGCGGGCGCAATCGTGCTGCTTATTGGTCTAGGTATTCTGATTCGCGGTGTTCAGTTCTACACAGTAACGCCGGTTATTGCGCCTGCGATTGAAATGCTGGTTTCCATGCTGCAAAGCCCAATGACTTATGTAATCGGCTTCACTCTAGCGACGCCACTTGTTCTGTACCGTGGTCCTCTTAACTCTTGGGGTATCGGTGGCTCACTTCCGGCTATCTTTGCAACCGCAGGTTTCTCTCCAATTGCCGTAGTTTGGGTACTTCGCTCTACGGGTATGATGCAAGGCTTTGGTGACCCAACAAACTCTCAAAATATCTGGATTGCCGACTTTGTGCAGGTGGACCCGAACGACATCACGAAGAGCTTATTCTGGGTCGGCCTTATCATTACGTTCATCGCACTTGGCTACGCCATTTTAGTTGACCAAATCCCATTGATTTAACCACGGAGGGTGGGGCAACCCACCCAAATGAAACAAGCGAAAAACAGGTACAAAGTTATGCGTAAAGTACGAATTGGTATTGATGTTGGCGGTACGTTTACTGACGCCGTGGTTATCGATAACACAACGGGTGAAGTGATTGCTAAGGCAAAAAAGCCAACCACTCACCATCACAAAGATGGCGTTGCACAAGGCATCGTGGAAATCATTAACGAAGTGTTGGACAACAACGGTATTTCTCCAGAGCAAGTGGTGTTCATTGCACACGGCACTACTCAAGCAACTAACGCGTTGCTAGAGGGTGATGTAGCGAAAGTTGGCATTATCGGCATGGGTAAGAGTAAAGCTGCGTTAAATGAGCTGGATGTTAAAGACATCGAGCTTGCGCCAGGTAAGTTCCTACAAACCGAGTTTATCTACTTTGACGTTGATGAAATCAACAAAGAAAAGGCAGACAGTGCGATTGATGAACTGGTTGCGAAAGGTTGTGATGTTATCGTCGCGTCAGAAGCGTACGCCGTGGATGACCCACATCTAGAAAAACTGGTGACAGATCTAGCGAAAGAGAAAGGTCTGTACGCAACAAGTGGGCACGAAATCTCCCAGTTATACGGCCTAAGAATGCGAACCCGTACTGCTGTTGTTAACGCCTCATTGATTCCAAAGATGATCGAAACTGCGAACATGACAGAGCAAGTCGTGAAAAAAGTCGGCATCCCATCAGAGCTGATGATCATGCGCGCCGATGGCGGTGTGATGTCGGTAAATGAAGTACGCCAACGTCCTATCTTGACCATGCTGTCTGGCTTGGCAGCGGGTGTTGCGGGCGCATTGATGTACGAAAAAATCTCTGACGGTGTGTTCTTCGAGGTAGGTGGTACGTCGATTGATATCTCGGTAATCAAAGACGGCAAAGTTATCGTTAACAACGCGCAAGTCGGTAAGCACAAGACTTACT
Source organism: Vibrio sp. B1ASS3 (assembly GCF_905175355.1). Classification (NCBI taxonomy): domain Bacteria; kingdom Pseudomonadati; phylum Pseudomonadota; class Gammaproteobacteria; order Vibrionales; family Vibrionaceae; genus Vibrio; species Vibrio sp. B1ASS3. Next base: position 2,156,543 of record NZ_HG992742.1, on the reverse strand, counting down.
TGAAGGCGCTTGATGTACGTACGCTGGGTATTGCTGGTGGCTCGATGATCCGCGTCGGTGATGGAAAGATCATTGATGTTGGCCCACGTTCTGCGCACTTAGCTGACAAGCATTATGAGTGTTTTGTGGACGCGCCAGTGACTAACGCGAAGCTTCTGCAAATCACACCAATGAAAGGTGATAGCCCTGATCATGCCATCATTACTTCCGACCAAGGTGAATATGCGTACACACTGGCGGGGGCGGCGAATATCCTAGGTTATGTGCCAGAAGACGACTACGCACATGCGAATGTTGAGGCGGCTCGTGTCGCATGGAAGCCACTGGCTGAATACTGTGGCAAAACCGTTGAAGAGGTTGCACGCGACGTGATGGACATTGCGTGTGAAAAAATCTGGAACATTGTCGAACCAATGATCAAAGAGTACGAAGTTAATCCTGAGTACATTGAATTTGTTGGCGGTGGCGGTAGTGCGGCGATTACGACTTTTGCGCTTGGTGAGAAGTACGGATTCAAATCGAAAACGGCAAAAAATGCGCCATACATTTCAACCATTGGTGTTGCGATGGCGATGGTTCGTGAGCAAATTGAACGTTCTGTCGTGGATCCATCCGCTTCTGATATTCAAAAAATTCGTTCCGACATCATGGACCAAATTGTTGCTCAAGGTGCAAAGGAAGAAAGTGTTGAGATTGCCATCGAAGTGGATAAGCAACGCAACATCTTAATCGCGACGGCGACGGGCGCAACGGAGTTTAGCAACGATTCGTCGCAAGATAAGTTGAGTGAGCAAGACATCATCACCAAAGTTGGCGATGTGTTCTCTGTTGAAAAAGCGGCGGTGGAAGCCAAAGACGCAGTAGGTGCATTCCAAATCGTTAAAGCACGTAAAGAAAGCCGCAAGTTCTTCAACTTATTGAAGAAAGAAGAAGACCACTTCGCTGTGGTGAAATCAGACGGAATGATCCCTCTTAAAATCAAAAACGCACAGCACATCAAAGTTCCACGTAGTGGCTATGGTGAAGCGATGAAGAGTTTGGTGAGTGAATTGTCTTCGTACTCTGATGCGGGTCAGTCGATTCCAAAAGTGTTCGCGTTTACGGGCTCTCGAATGTTTGATTACTCAGGTTTGTTCAGTTCAGAGCAGTTGACCTCAATGATCGCGATGGATCTTGACCATCTCGATGCTGAGCAAGAAGTGTTGCTAGTTGCAGCAAAAAAATAACCAAGCGAGGTCACAATGAAGAGCGATATTGAATACGCAAAGATGCAACTGAGCCTAGACAAGTACTTTGGCAAGATTCCTTCGGACATGCATTCGGACATTATCGAGCGAGGTTTACAGCTAGGTGAACGCGTGGCGAAAGAGTATCGCTCTGTCGACCTCAAACAAGCTTTTATTGAAGCGGGCTACCGTATCGAATACACCAACAATGCCAAGCGAGTGTTGAGTCAAGGTTTGCTAATGCGAGCAGAGATCATTGAAGACAACCTTGGTAAACGTGTGCTGATTTATAAAGACAGCATTGAACAAGCGTTAACAGACTTGGGGCAACAAGGAATCAACTCATCGACATCTCAGATTGAACAACTCTATTTAGCGCATGAGTTCTTTCATTTACTTGAGATAGATGAGCATATCCAAGATGAAGTGTTAGCGCTCAAAGTTGAGCGACTCAAAGTCTTAGGAAAAACCTTCTATGGACGACTGCAGTCGCCGTCGGAAATTGCTTCGAATCGCTTTGCTCAGTTGGTATGTGAATGCGAGTTTAACCCGCTTTTGATTGACGAATTATTTATCGGAGGTTGTGATGACTCCAACTAAAACTTATTCAGATTACGATGTCGTTGTGGTCGGTGGTGGCACATCTGGTGTTGCAGCGGCGCTGTCAGCGGCAAGACAGGGCTTGAAGGTTGCCTTGCTAGAAAAGCGCATCGCACTTACTGGCACGCAAGCCAACGCGATGGTCACACCGTTTATGCCTTCTCATGTCCATGGTTCACAAACCGCTGATCTACTGACAGAACGCTATCATCAAATGATGGAAGGGAAAGGCAGGTTAACACTTCCTGGAAAAATGGAGCTTTACTCGCCAGAGTCTTTCAAGTTACTCAATGACCAAGTACTACGTGAGTTTGGTGTAGAGATCTTTTACGACGCGACGTTGGTAAGCGCAAAGACCGAACTAGGGAACATCGAATCCGTTACGGCTTTGATTTTTGATGATTTCTACGCATTTGAAGCGAAACACTTTATCGATGCTTCGGGTGATGCGCTACTTTCACGTTTTGCAGGTGCGAAGACAGAGAAGGGCGATAAAGATGGCTCTCGCCAATCGGTATCCTTCCGCTTTGAAGTCACGAATATTGACTTCGCTCGTTTACGTCATTATCTGAAAGAGGCCAATTACAGCTTCTGTGACCCAAGCGACGCCACGTTTATGGAGTTCGTCCATGTTCCGGGTGTTGCTGCGTGTGGGGCTTTATTAGACGTCTTCCAAACGGCTATTGAAGCGGGTGAGATGACACCAGAGATCGCTCGATACATTCAAGGTTTCTCAATGCCGGGTAAGCCAAACACTTTGTCATTTAATAACCCGCAAATGCCAAACCTTGGCAATATTGAAGATCCTAAAACGTTTTCCGAATACGTCCGTTATGGCCGTGGCATGCAGCATCAGTTGTTAGCGTTTTTAAATCGACATATTCCGGGTTTCGAGGATGCTTTCATCTCTCAAGAAGCCAACATGTTAGGTGTCCGCGAATCAAACCGTGTGATGGGTAAGTACATAATGACAGGTAGCGATTATGCCGCTCGACGTAAGTTTGAAGATGGCGTTGCGCGTGGAGATTGGTACATCGACATCCATAGCGATGATCTTGAAGTCGAAGATGAATCGTTCAAAAAGAAATACGACAAAGGTGAGTACTACGAAATCCCATACCGCTCATTGGTTTGTGCAGAAGTAGGCAATTTGATTTTTGTTGGTCGCATCATCTCCTGTGATTTCAAGATGCAATCTAGCGTTCGAATTCAGCATACGTGCCGAGATATGGGGGATGCAGCAGGACGAGCATGCGCATTGGCTAAGGAGCTTAATGTGGCGTTAAACGCTTTAGATGGCTCACTATTAAAACAGGGAGCGTGCTAAATGAAGACCTTGTTTATTCCTTTAGATGAGCGTCCGTGCAACTACCTCTATCCGCAGTACATTGCCGAGACATCAGACATTGAACTGATTACACCGAGCATGGCGCAATTGAGCTGCAAAAAACAAGCGGCGAACACAGGTGCTTTGTGGAGCTTCATGTTTGAAAACATTGAAGGGGCAGACAACGTCGTATTGTCGATGGACATGATGATGTATGGCGGTCTGATCCCTTCAAGACTTCATTATCTAGCGATGGAAGATGTTGCTCGCTTTGAAGACAACCTTCGTAAGTTAAAAAGCATCAATCCATCAGCAAAGATTTATGCTTATAACTGTATTATGCGATGTCCTAGTTACAGTAGCAGTGATGAAGAGCCGGAGTATTACGATCAATATGGTCATGAAATTTTCCGTCGCAAGTACCTACAAGATAAGCAAGAACGTGAAGAGTTGTCTGAAGAAGAACAAGCAGACTTAGCCCCGTTGGAGCACTTCGTTCCCGCTGATATCCTGACTGATTTTGAATCTCGTAGAGCATTCAATTCACAGGTGAACTTGGTTGTCGCACAGTTAGTGAAAGAGAAGGTACTCGACTTTTTAGTGATTCCGCAAGATGACTCAAGCCCGTTTGGTTATACGGCAATTGACCAACAGAAAGTGATTGCGTTTATAGAGCAAGAGTCTCTGTCCTTCGATATTGCGATTTATCCTGGCGCGGATGAAGTTGGCGTGACGTTATTGTCTCGTGCTTACAACGAATTCAAACAGCGTAAACCGAAGATTTATCCTTTCTATGCATCGACACTAGGCCCTCAGATCGTTCCTTTGTATGAAGATCGTCCGATGAACGAGTCAGTGAAATCTCATATCCGAGCGGCTGGTGGCATATGGTGCGACAACAGTGCAGAAGCAGACTATGTGCTTGCGATTAACTCGCCGGGTAAGTTCATGCAAGAAGCGGCGAAACAGTCCCAGAAAGATCTCACTTACAGCTCTGGACGAAACCTTTCTGATTTTGCACTACGAATCAGTGAGTACATTGAATCTGGAAAGCCGGTCATGGTGGCTGACTGCGCCTTTGCTAACGGTGGCGACCTAGAGCTGGTGAGTTTTCTCGATAAGCTTCAAGTGCTTGATAAACTTGTCTCTTACAAAGGCTGGAACACCAACTGTAATACGCTCGGAACGACATTAGGCGCAGGCATGATTGCCGATGTTTTGAATGCCGCCACGGTAAGAAACCTCTGTTATCACGTGTTTGAGGACGCATGCTATCAGTCGGTTGTGCGAAGCCAACTATTGGAAAAATACTTCGGTGATGCAGCGTTTGGTCACACCAACTATGCAGATCAAGAGGTCGAGCAAGCTATGGTATTTGCTCAGCAAGCATTACAAGCGCAATACCAACGTCTTACTGCAAATTCGTTACCACAAGACATTGAGCTAACGGCATTTTCACCTTGGCAACGTACCTTTGAAATTGGTTTGAATTTAAAGGTGAATCGCGATGCATGAATCCACGCCGCTGCTTGCTACGTTACGTTTAATTAAGCCGGGTTTGAGCCCGGCATTGACTCAACTTGCGGAGTTTATCGAAGACAACTTGTCATCAGTATCAAGAATGACAGTCACAGAGCTTGCGGAAGTTGCAGATGTTAGCGTTTCTAGTGTCAGCCGTTTAAGTCGCGAACTGGGCTACCGCAATTACGGTGACTTTAAGATGGCTGCTCACTCTTCTATTTCTTTTGTTCCTAATGTGAACAGTGGGGCAGAAGTCGATGTGTTAGATGAAGCAGAGCAGTTGTTTTCTCTCACTAAAGATTTACTGCGTGACTTTAACTTTGATGAGTTTGGAGCATATTTGCGTCGTAGCAAAGGCGTGTTCGTGGCTGGTGAAAATACGTCGTTAACTCAATTGTTTACCGATGCTTGTCTAAATCACGGCAAACGCGTCGTGCCTCTAACAAGCACTGCGCACTGTGAAGCAATTCAGCCAGAGGTTACTTACAAAGACATCTTTATGTTCATCTCCGATTGTCCGCCTAGCGCAGAATGGCTATCGGTACTCCAAGGTCTATCGCAAAGTGATTGCGTAACCATTGCTGTCTCTCCGATAGTGCCCGAAGCACTTGGCCAAACGTATCTGGATTATTGGGTTCCTATTATCGGTGAAGGGAATTCAACCTTTTCCAGAATCAACACATTACTGACGTTAGAAGTGCTTACTCAGCAACTCAACCTAGATACCAACGTCAACTAATCACGGAGCGTTGTAGCCATTGTCGTTATGGCGCTCGTATTTACAACACTGGCACGCTGGCTTCTTCTCGCTAAGTCTCAGTTAAATAGTTCGGATTGATGATTAAAACCTATCGCCTTCAGCAATGAAGGTGAGGGACTTTTGCATCCTGAGTTCGGCTCGTCACCTATTTAATGGCGCAAGAAGCGAAGTTTTAGCGAGTCAGATTCTCTGTGCAGGAACAAGAAATGGCGCAAACCGTAATAACGAAATCGAGCTTCTTCAAACTCAAAAATACGATTCAGAACTACGTTTGGGGAAGCCCAACACTCTTACCTCAATTGTTCTCTTTCAATAATGATCAATCTATCTCTATTGCTGAGCTTTGGATGGGAGCACACTCGGGAGGATGCTCATTAGCTCTGATAGATGGTTATGACGTGCTACTTTCTGACCTAATTGAAAAAGACAAGTCATCGTTCCTATCGGAAAAAACAGCCTTAGAGTTTGGTGAACTCCCATACTTGTTAAAAGTGCTGACAGCAGAACGTGCGTTATCCATTCAAGTTCACCCAGATAAACTCTCTGCTCAAATCGGTTATCAGCGTGAGCAAGAAGCAGGTATCAAGCTGAGTGACTTCAATCGAAACTATAAAGATCCAAACCACAAACCGGAGCTTGTTTATGCGCTTGGTAACTTTCAGGCAATGAACGGTTTTCGCCATTACAAAGAGATTCTGACGTTGTTCACTCGCGTCGATGTTTCTGTCTTACGCGACTTGATGTTAGCATTTGAAAAAAATCAAACTGCACAAGGGCTTGAGGCTTTTTTTGTTGCACTGCTGCAGTTGGAAAATGACCAGAAACAACAGGCCATCAGAGAACTTGCTCAAAAGTCAGAAAGCTTTATCGGCGAGGAAACGTTTGAGTTGGTTCTCTCTCTCATTGAGCAATACCCTGAAGATGTTGGTGTGTTCTCACCTTTGTTTTTAAATGTGATTACCTTGCAGCCCGGTCAGAGTATGTACTTAACAGCAAGAACACCACATGCCTACATAAAGGGCGCTTGTGTAGAGATCATGGCTAACTCAGATAATGTGCTGCGCGCGGGCCTTACCAACAAGCATATCGACATCACTGAGTTAGTAAGCTGCACGAGCTTTGAACCAAAACCGTTTGATACTTTGTTGTTAGAGCCAGAAAAACATGAAGGGCGATCATACTACCCAGTCACTGTTGATGATTTTGCATTGGAAGTCATTGAGCAAGAGGCTCAAGAAGTCGCGATTAAAGCTTCCAGTGCTGAAATCATCTTGGCATTGGAGGGAGAGGCGGTGCTATTCGACAGTTCTGGGCAGGTTATAACCTTGCAACTTGGAGAGTCAGCGTTCGTACCCGCGTACACGAAAAGTTATAAGATTCGTTCCAAAGGTAAAGTGATACGTGCGTTTAACCGTTAGTTTTAACCAAAAAGCCCGAGCATAAACTCGGGCTTTTTGTTTTTCACGCTTCAGAGCATTAAGACTCACAAGGCTTTGCGTGATTGATGCTGCGTTTTTGTTTGAACGACATCACCAGTTGCGGAACGAGTGACATCAGGATCATGCCAAGCATCAAGCTGTATTGAACTGGTGTGAAACTTTCGCCCATCAATACTAAGCCAGAAACAATGCCAGCGACTGGGTTTGCGATACCACCGAAGGTAAAGTCCACCACAGACATGCGTTGCAATAGCCACACGTACATGCCGTAGCCAAGCGCAGTGTTAAGTACGATGACCCACAATAAACCACCGACGTTTCTTAATGATGCGTTTTGTAAGGCACTCACATACGGCTCTGGATTAAAGCTCGCAAAGATGGCTGCGGCGATAGAAAGAATGATGCCACCTAGGATGAGCTGCCATGTTAGCACCGTCCACCAGTGCATTCTTGCACCAAGAGACTTAGTGACGCTACTGCCGATAACGATACACATGATTGCAGATAGCATAGCGATCAAGCCAATGGGGTTAAGTGTGATCGAGCTAGGATCAAACAGGAACCACGCCAATGCAATCAGCGCTGCGCCGCTTATCCCTTGAATCAAACTCGGTTGTCGCTTATACACAACCCAGCCAAACAGCATTGCGAACACAGGGACAGAAATCATACCTACGCCAGAAATTGCAGAAGGTAAGGTCAACGCCATAACAAAGATGAGTCCGAAGAAGAGGGCGATATTGATTGTGCCGAGTACCAGTAAGATCTTCCAATCTTGTTTCTTTGGTAAGGATGGTTTGATAGCAAGCAACAAAAGGCCGGCTGGCAAAGCTCGTAGCGCGCCAAGCAACACTGGTTGCCAGTCTGGCAAAGTAAATTGTGTCACGGCGTAAGTGGTGCCCCAAAAGAACGCCGGAATCATCGCGAGTAAAATGTTCATGTTAAATATCTTTACGTTGAGATAATTTATTGTAAAGGTACGCTCGTGATGGCTTTTTGTAAAGTATCTTTATGTTAAAATAAATTCGTAAATCTAAATGTCTTTGGAGATGAAAGGGTAATGGACGCAATTGACAGAGTGGTAAGCCAGTGGGCTAAGGAAAAGCCGGAGCTCGACACCGAACCGATGGCGATCATGGGGCGTTTGATGAGAATCGCAAAGCACATGGAGAACCACGTTGCCGAGCTGCACAAACGTTACGACCTCAAAATGGGTGAGTTTGATGTCTTAGCAACGCTGCGACGCAGTGGTCAGCCATATCGTTTAACGCCATCGGAGCTGATTTCATCCATGATGCTGACGTCCGGTGCCATGACGAATCGGCTTGATAAGCTAGAGAAGAAAGGTCTTATTGCGCGTGAGCACAGTAAAGAAGATCGCCGCAGCGTCACTGTCGAACTCACAGAAAAAGGTTTCGAGCTGATTGATTCACTGATAGAGCAACACCTTCAAGCGCAACATGAGCTGATGGGCTCTTTAAATAGTGCAGAAAAAGGGCAGGTTAATCAGGCGTTAAAGCTTCTATTACCGCAGTATGAGTAGAGCCAAGTCAAGGGTTTGAAAGAGGATTACGGATGAATATTAAAGAGTTAGAGCAATTTCTTGATACTTTCATGTGTGCAGAAAGCAGCTTTCCATTTGGCCCTGAAGCGCTAGTCTTCAAAATTAAAGGCAAGATGTTTGCGGTTTTGGCACAGCGCCACGGACGAGAGTATGTGAGCCTGAAAGTAGCACCTGAAGATGGGGAAGTACTAACGTCCCAGTTCACTGACATAACGCCGGGTTATCACCTAAACAAACGTCATTGGATTACGGTTTACTTCAATGGCGATGTTGAAGATGGCTTCGTGCAGGATTTGTGCGAACGCTCTTATGACCTAGTGGTTGCAAAACTAACGAAAGCGCAGCGTATTTCATTGGGATATCAGTAACATAGTTTGTGCTTAGTCACAGATACTTTGTTTATTATCAATATCTTCGGGCAAAAACTCGCACCTTTAACTCGCACCGACTATATAAATGTTATAGCGATGTTAAAGGTGAAGTTATGCGTGAACTCTCTGAATGGTTAGAAGCCTACGGTGAAAGCCATCAAAACCCAATCAATCAAAAGATTCATAAAGTGGCGGTGCCGGGTATCTTTTTATCCGTGGTTGGGTTGATTTGGTCTATTCCGCAAATTCCTTTGTTTGGATTCAATCTCAACTGGGTATGGGTTGTTGCTTTACCCGCTTGGATCTTCTACTTCCGTCTGTCACTCAGCGTATTCATGATGATGATTGGCTACACCGTTGCGTGTATTGGGCTCATCTGGTCGATGGACATACTCGGTTGGCCAGTCTTACAGATTTCTATGCTGCTTTTTGGTGTGCTTTGGATTTTCCAGTTTATCGGGCACAAAATCGAAGGGAAGAAACCATCGTTTTTTGAAGATGTTCAGTTCCTTTTAATCGGGCCAATTTGGGTGTTTCGTAAGCATTAATGAGACAAGTAAGCAGTCGAGCAAATTAGAAATTGCTAAACTTAACTTATGAATCATTATCACGAATCCCTGTTATGCCTACCGCACTGTTTGTCTTAGTCTTTGTCAGTTTTATTCCTTATGTGTTAGCCGGCCTTGGGGGCTACGCCAAAGTCCAGCAACTTGGTCATTTAGATAACCATCATCCGCGTTTGCAAGAGAGAAAACTCAGTGGTCGAGCCGCAAGAACCATTGCGGCGCAGTCGAATGCTTGGGAAGCGTTAGCATTTTATAGCGCAACTATTCTTACCGTGAGTTTGAGTGGTGTTCCATGGTCTGATCTCTCCATGCCTGCAATTGTGTTTGCTTTTACCCGAATGGCACATCCCGTTATGTACATTGCGGATATTGCCATCGGTAGGACTCTGGTCGTCATCGCTGGCATTGCAAGCTGTGTGTATATGCTTTCTCTCGCGTTTTAAGTTTTGTGCCACGTTTTGCACAAAGTTATCTTGTGTTTCAGACCAGTCGCGGAACTCATGCTACTCTTTCGCCAATTTTAAAAGTCCTTTCACCTTGTGAAGAGCAGAATAAAAAGTCCAAGCGAACAGTTGTAGAGAGGTAGTCGCGTGAGTGCACAAGATCATTTTCAAGGTCAGTTTGAAGTTGAATTGAAATACCGAGTGAAAGACAAGCGAGCGTTTTTAACCGCGCTAAGCAGCTTACAACACGAGGTGATGTTCGAAGATAACCAAGAATCAGATTGGTTTTACGATACACCTGATCGCAAACTAACCAACGAAAACAAAAGCTTGGTGATTCGTGAAATTGAACCCTCTGGCATTAAGCTTTGGATTGTTAAAGGTCCGGAAGAAGATCGTTGCGAAGCGACAGACATCACCAAGTCTCACGCGGCAAAAAGCATGTTGGAGAACATGGGTTACGAGGTCATCCTTCATACTAAGAAGACTCGCAGTATCTACTTTGTCGGTGAATTCCATATCACACTTGACCATCTCGAAGGCATCGGTTATTTCGCAGAATTCGCGATCATGACTGACGATGAAAGCGCACTAGGACACTACAAACAAAAACTGCAAGCGCTAGCAGGTATGTTTGGTTTGGATGAGTCCAACCGAGAATCGCGCTCTTACAAACAAATGTGGACCGCTCAGTAAAATCCCCGTCATTTCTTATTGGTCTGACAAGCAACTCCCTCCAATCGCACTATGATTAAAGTAGTGCGAGCTTGCCGTCTCGCATCACCATTCCATTTCGCAGACTGATGGTGACAATGTCACTTAAACGGAGGGGGAAATGTACAACCGCGAGCACAAATACGTGTATTGGCGAGAAGAACGTAAGAAAGGCAAATGGCACTACATTATGAAGTCTTTCTTGATGATTTGCTGTGCGTTGTTGGTTGGCAAGGTTATAGGCTTGTTTATCTTTGGTGAGCTGCAAACGGTAAGGGATATTACAGAGCAGTTTCCTGCCGATGTCTTCATCATGATGCTGGTGGGGTTCCCCATTAGCGTTATTGGTTGGTATCACGAAGAGTCGAAATTCTTCCGAGCCTTAAAGCGCCGAAATAAGAAATTTAAAGCGCGCTTGGAAAGTCGCAAAAAAACAAACAAGCCAGTTTAGAAAGATGCCGCAAGATTCGAACTTTGCGGCATTTTTGATTTCTTTACGCGTTTCATTGTTTTCTCCCTAATGTCTTTAGTTACGACCATTTTCCGCCACTAATAAATTCTTACTTTCTTTCTAAGATCGCATGCGAATTTCATGACTTTTGGCAAGCATTTCTTATGATTACTCTGCTAAATTCCAACCAAGAACATCCCCTCAACAGGAATAATAATGGATAAGAAAACCATGTTGCACAGCCAAAAAGTGTACTTCTGTAATGATGAAGAATTGGCGGCAATGCAAACCGAATGTCTTGAGATCTTATACGATTACAACCACACACGTCCTTCGGAATCAGAAAAGCGGGGCGAGATACTCGGTCGTCTGCTCGCGTCTGTTGGTGAGAACTGCTACATCGAACCGCCTTTAAGAGCGAACTGGGGTTGTCACACTTACCTCGGTGACAATGTCTATGCAAACTTCAATCTGACTTTGGTCGACGATACCTACATCTACATTGGAAATAGCGTGATGATTGGGCCTAATGTAACCATTGCAACGGCAGGGCACCCAATCGATCCCGATTTGAGACGAGACGTAGCACAGTTCAACATGCCGGTTCGAATCGGAGACAATGTATGGATTGGTGCAAACTCGGTGGTATTACCGGGTGTAACGATCGGAGAAAACTCGGTGATTGGCGCGGGCAGTATCGTAACTAAGGATATTCCTGCCAATGTGGTGGCCGTTGGTAACCCTTGTCGAGTGCTTAGAGAGGTCGGACAACACGATAAAGAGTACTATTTTAAAGACCGTAAGCTTGAACAAAATATGTTCAATGGTTAGTCTGAACCTTCTACCCGAATAGGAAAGTAAAATGATCATCCGCACAACCAACCTCTGGTGGCTCCTCCTTCCAATGCCAAGCAGTCGGTAGGTTGAGTTGTGCCTGGCTGCGAGTAGATGCAGCCAGAATCGTATTCTATCTCGTAGCCTTGTTTGTATGTTATCAATCATCAAGGAGAGAAAATGAATACGGCATCCGATTCCAGCCCTAGTTCAGAACACCAATCCCAAAAGAAGCCTGTTAGTGCAATGACTGTTGGCGTCATGTTTGCGCTCGCTGGTACGCTGTTATTTTCAATTAAACCTGTGTTCGTCAAACTCGCATATCAGTATGGCGGTGACGCGGTGAGCATCATGACGCTCCGAGCAATGAGCTCACTGCCTCTTTACCTTTGTATTCTCTTCTGGATGCTGCGTGGCTCAGAGAACCGAGCGAAAGTGAAACACCACGGAATCAAAGCAGCCGCGATTGGTGTGCTTGGTTATTACTTGGCGAGCTATCTCGATATCACCGCACTTAACTACATTTCTGCTCAACTTGAACGTTTATTGCTGTTCTTGTTTCCGACTTTTGTCGTGTTAATTATGTGGTTTAAAGAGGGGCAATCACCCAACCGTCAGGTGTTGTCAGCCGTGTTGGTCGGGTATTTGGGAGTGGGGCTGATTGTGGCGCATGACCTTTCTCATTATGGTGAGCAGATCTGGCTTGGCGGCGGGTTGGCGATTCTTTCTGCATTTGTGTTTGCCGTGTATTTGGTGTTGAGCAAAGCCAGCATCGCGAAGCTAGGGAGTACCATGTTTACCAGTATCGGCATGGGCAGTGCCGGTGTCGCTATTCTTATTCATTTATCGTTTAGCTCGTTACAGTTGAGCTCGATGAACAATGAACTCATTACTATTGGTGTGTTGCTGGGCATCTTTTGTACTGTCATTCCTTCTTATTTGATTGCTGCTGCCATGGCGCGACTGAACCCTGTGCATCTGAGTTTAGTGAGTAACATAGGCCCAGCAATGACAGCGTTGTGTGCCATTTTCATACTGGACGAAGCATTTACTTGGTTTCACGCTTTAGGGATGGTGCTAACCATTGTCTCGGTCGTGATGATCAACCGATTCAAATCATAAATAGGTACTACGGTAAAGGATGAAGTAAGTTGTGATGTTTATAGACGGATAATGTTTATAGAGGAAAAGGCAGGTCGATGAGTGTCGACCTGCCAAAGGGTTAGAACACAAAGTTAAGCATAATGGTGTACATATTAGCGTCGTCATCGGAAGGGTTAGAGACGAACGCGCCAGAGGCGTCACGATAAGCCTTGAAGTGTTGCCACTCTGCATTGAGTGACACATTGTAGTGAAGATCGTATCTCACACCGAAGAGGTAGCTATCGCCAACTCGATGTTCATGATCATCAAACTGCTGGCCATAGGTCGCATAAGGTGTGAACTTGTTTAAGTTGTAAGTACCTTGCACATACCACGCGGAAGCAATGTCGTTGGTTTGTCCTTCCACGGTTAACGTCAGCGCATCAAACTCGTACTCAGCACCAAGTGAGAACAGTTGAATGTTTTGGTCATTCGCTTTAATGGTTTGATCCGGAATCTGAACAATGCCCACACCAGGAATATTGGTGGTTAAGTTACGTAGCTTAGTCTCTTGATCGTAATTTGAGTCTAAATACGTAAAGTTCCAGCGGTAGTAATCCCCACTCAAGATAAAGTTCACACCGTACATTTCATTAGTTTTAAACGTTAGCTCAGTATTGGCGTTAAAGTCGACGGTGCTTTCATCATGAAAGCCAATAAAAGGCGTTGTGGTTAACGTCATGCTATCGTTGAGCTCGTAGTTCCACAAGAATGAAATGCCATTAAACGCGGTAATCCCCAAAATACTGTCGTAAACCTCATTTGGTGGGCGCGCTGGCGTAAACGCATGTCCCACATAGTAATACTCGGAGGCCAAGAACACTGGCATTCTTAAGCGACCCCCACGAAATTCAACATTACCGTAGGTGTAAGCGAGATAAGCCCATTCAAGTTGTGGATCGCTCCAGTGATCTTGCGGTCTTTTCACCACTTGTGCGGAAGCTTTAAAGGCATCGTAGTAGAAGTCGAGCTGAACGCCGAACGTGGTATCACAGTCGTAACAATTTTCGTCGTCAACAAATCGGTTCACAAGGACGGGCGTTTCATTGTCTGTGGTTGCCCAAGACGTCGAGCCAAAGCCGCTCAATGATAAGTTGTCCGTTAATTCTATTGCCGCCAAGCTCGGAAAGGCCACACTGCTAAGCGCTGCTGCTGTCATTGATGCGATGAGTGTTTTCTTCATATTATTTCTCCGAACTTACTACGTAGAGGATTTGTGCATCAGAAGGGAGGCTACTCACCGGTGCATAGCCAATGCGATTCGGCTTTTCTTTCATCCAGGCTAATAGGGCATCCATGTTGGAATTGTCGATAACTTTTGGTGGACGTGCTTTGCCAGAGAACGACAAGCTCGCCCAGTGCGCGTTCATTTGCGCGATGTTTTTGTTGAGTAAATAGCGATAAAACTCTGAGCGTTCTGAGGAAGTATCAGGCCAATCAGACAGCTCGATACGCTTACCTTGTAAACGCTTAGTCTTACCACGATAAAGTTTTCTTGCTTTGGTGATGCTGAGCTCATCAAAACCTAAGTCGAGAGAGAAAATCGCATACTGGTCTGCCGCCAATGCTTCGCTATCAAACGACATTAACAGGGCAAAGGCGATCATTGCAGTAGAGAGTGATCTCAACACTTTGTTTTTGTTCACTAAGAAATGGGTATCCATGACCATTACCTTATCCGTTAAATCACACTTTCAATTTGGTGAAGAAGTTTTTCTTTTCTCACCGGCTTTGGCACATAGGCATCCATACCTGAGTCGTAACAGCGCTGAATATCGTCGTCCACCACACTTGCCGTCAGTGCAATGATCGGGGTTTTAGGCAGACCAGAAACTCGTTCATAAGCGCGAATTTCTTTTGTCGCCTGAAACCCATCCATCACTGGCATCATGCAATCCATCAAGATGATGTCGAAGCTGTTATCTTGTTGGAACATGTCCACGGCAATTTGACCATTCTCGGCAATCTCAAATTGATAGCCCGCTTTGCTCAGCAGCAATGACGCAACCTTTTGGTTAACGGTATTGTCTTCGACCAACAAGATGCGCTCTGAACGGCTTGGTAAGGTATTCATTGCAGGCTCTTCAGGCTTGTCTGCCGGGCGTGTTTTTGCTGCGGTGCTGATTGGGGTTGGTACCGAGGTTGATGTGTCCACTTCTGGAAAATCAACGGCTTTTGCCAGTTTTTCTTTGAGGATGTTAGCTTTGAATGGTTTGGGTACATAGTCATCCATGCCGACATCAAAACACTTCTGGATGTCGTCATCGACCACACTGGCGGTTAGCGCAATGATTGGAATGCGGTAACTGCGGTTCTCTTCTTTTTCGACTTGGCGGATTTTCTCTGTTGCTTCAAACCCATCCATAACGGGCATTATGCAGTCCATTAGAATCAAGGCGTATTGGTTCTTCTTGAACATGTCGACCGCTTCTTGCCCGTTGGCGGCGAGGTCGAACGTGAAGCCTGCTTTTGTCACATGTAAGCCCGCAATTTTTTGGTTTACTGTGTTGTCATCGACCACCAAGATTTTGTTTTTGGTATTGGCTGTCGCGTTTGCCGCAGCTCGTTGAGCGGTTTGGCTAAATTTGGCCTCACAGTTTTCAAGCGCTTTCACCAAACGTTGGCCAAGCAAAGGTTGCGTGATCATTGCACTGACGCTTTCGCCGAAGTCAAATTGGTCGCTTTGCAGATGTTTGATTAGGCAAACGCGTACATTTTGAGTCTCCAATCGGTGGAAGGCATCTTCGCTTTCCATCGCTGCATTTGGTCGCGTTTCGGCGTAGATGACGATGACGTGTTCTTTGTCATTAATCCAAGTTGGGAGGGCGTCTAAGCTCGTCACGGATTGATGAACCGCAATGCGATAGAAGTTCAGCTCATCACGTAGTGTGCTCTCCATTGCGGCATCTTCACAAACCAACCAAATTTGGCTGTTGGCCGCGGCATGTTTGGCATCAAAGTCTAGCTGAACAACAGAAGGGGACAGTTGGAAGAAAAAGCGACTACCTTGGCCTTTTTCAGATTCCAATTGAATCTTACCGCCCATTAACTCAACGAGCTGAGTACTGATTGCTAAGCCAAGACCGGTACCACCAAACTGGCGTGTTGTAGAGTCGTCTTCTTGTGCAAATGGTTCGAAGATTTTCTTCTGTTGCTGTTCGTCGATACCGATACCTGAATCTCGAACAGAGAATTCCATGACCGCATTAGAGCCAGAAACACTATGAGTGGTAACAGAAAGAAGCACCGTGCCTTTTTCTGTGAACTTAACCGCGTTAGACATAAAGTTCATCACCACTTGGCGTAAGCGGTGATCATCAATCATCAAACGGAAAGGTGTGTTACGACTGATGCTCACTTGAAGATCGATGCCTTTCTCTTTGGCCTTAGGCGAAACGATAGAAGCGATGTCGTAAATAGACTCACGAACACAAGTTGAATGCGGGCTGATAAGTAGCATGCCTGATTCAATTTTTGAGAAGTCTAGAATGTCGTTAATCAAGCTCAACAGTAGTTGCGATGAAGTCTCGATAGTATCCACATAGTCGCGTTGCGTGGCAGTGAGGGAGGTATCAGACAATACTTCTGATATACCGATAACACCGTTAAGTGGCGTTCGTATTTCATGCGACATGTTAGCGAGGAAGCTACTTTTTGCTTTGCTGGCTTTGATTGCATCGTCTTTGGCGCGCTCAGCGTCTTCTTTTGCTTGTGTCAGTTTGATGTTGGCTTGTTCACGCTCATAACTCAGTCTTTCCACTTCTTGAGCAAACTTGCTTAACTCGTCTTTACCTTTAACGAGCTCTTCAAGCGGCGATTCCTCACTGTAGCTATCACGACGGAGAAATTCCAAAACCAACTGAAGATTACTCGTCACTTTACGAACCAGACGTAACGCCAAGCTAATCACCAAAATGGTAATGACAGACATGATACCGATGAACATCAAGCGCTGTTGGTTTGCAGTCGTAATTGCATGGTCCACGTCGGCTTTCAGTTGCTCGGTCATTTTGTTGTCGACGTTTTTAAGCAACGCTAAGCGTCCGTTTAATGCGGTTAAACCTGCGGCAACTTCACCTTCTGGCAGAGTGCTGAGTGCTTCCTCGTTGAGCAGAAAGCTTCTGAACTCTTGGCTGAGGACGAACACTTCATTGGTGAATGTTTCAATTAACAGTTCAACTTGTTGTTGGTTGGCATTAAGTGTGACGAAGCGTTCAAGGAACAATTGTTGGTTTTTGACGAGAGATTCAATCTCGCTGCTGATGTCAGCGTCATAAAATTGGTTTTGCTCAACGGAGTAAATCAGATATTGGCTAAGTCGGTTTTCTTCTTTGGACCAAAACATCAACCACTCAATCTGCATAAGGGCAGATAGGTGAGCTTGGATTTCGAATGTAGCGTCATTAAAAGGGACTTTTTCTAACGCCAATAGAATCTGCTTGTAGGTGTCTGCGCGCCACTCTGCAACGTCTAAGCGCTCATCCATGTCCGTTGTCGTTGCGAGAGAAAGACTGGCTTCTTCCAGACTCGCGAGCAGGTCCGCCATTTCTACGCCATTGTCGGCAAAGATATTCTTGGCTTCATTATTGAGCGACTGCGTGACGGTTTTGATCTCCGACTCTTTGTCTGATACTTCGCTGTTATTCGGCAAGTTATACAGATAAGAGACGCTATCCATATAGTCGGAAAACAGTTGCGCTTTCTCCAGATCTTGAGCCTGAGTGGAAAGCCTGTGAACTTGTTGCCCCGCAAGAAAGAGGAGTAAAACGATGGGTAAAAAAACTAAGCTAAACAGCTTGTGCTTAACAGATAGGTTATTCCATGAAAACGATCCGACCACTGTGCACGTCCATATCCAATAAGTTGATATGAAAAGTGTAGGCTAACTATCTCAATTGTTAGAAATCAAGCAGAAAAATTCACACTTTCGCCATATAAAAATTGTGATACTCGTTACAAAAGGTCGGTGTTTGAAAGAGATAAATCTTCTAATCTATCAATAAAAATAGGGTTTCTCATTCAGTGATAATTATTCAACGCAATGATATTTATAAACAAAGATCATTTGTCGAGTGAGTAAAATGTTTTGTCGTAAAAGGTCATAAAGTGGCTGTGTCGATATACAGGGGGGGGTATAATCGTCGGATTTTCTTGCTAATGAGACTTTGTGAAATATGTGCTTGTGATTTCCCAGAGTTGTACTTCAAACGACGCAAAGATTAGTGGGAAAAAGGCTTAAATAAAAAGTTAACCTCCATACGACAACAAATAACAATAACTAAATCATGAACGTATCTCGAAGTCTTCAATCGGTCACTCTGCGTTACACTGTCCCGATTGTCTTGATCGCGCTTTTCACTAACTTCACCTACTGGGCATACCAGCAGGTCGACGAAGCGAAAAACCTAGCCCGATACCATGTTAAATCTGCAGAGCTCAACCTTGGTACTATCGTCGATGGTTACCGTGATCTGTTACGCGCAATGAGTAAAGATGAGCACTTCGTCGAATCGGACATCACATTGCAAGAGCGTGCGCAACGTGCGGTTCCATATAAGCAAGCCTTTGAACTGGCAGGCATTGGATTCAGCGACGGTGTGGGGAACATGGTCAGCACACACAACAATAAAGTGCATTCCATCGCTCACAGGAATTACTTTCATCAAGTTATCCGCACCAAAGAAACGGTCATGACTAATGTTCTTACCGATGTCTCCAACGGGAAGACCGTATATGTATTGTGCCGTCCTATGTTTGATGAAAACGGTGATCTACAAGGAACAATATCTGCATCTATTCACTTCTCTGAGATTCAAATGGCTCTCGATACTGACGGGGAAAGCGACATTTACAGTGTTCTATTGGATGAAGACCTTAACATCATTAGCCACTCTGTAGACGAGCATTATATCGGTGTGAACTTATTCAATTATGGATATGAAAAGCTGTTTGACCGAGAGGGGAATTTAAAAGCACTGACGGGCACCGATAGCGGCGGCTTCTTTACCTACAGTTATCCGTTAGATTTGTCTTATGTGGAGTTTACTAAGGTGGAGGGCACGCCTTGGATTCTGCTTTCAAAAGCTAAGTTCAGTACCTTGCTAGGTGATGGAACTTTGATGTTTGGTGCAAACGTGATGTTGATTATCGCGATTTACGTCGTTATCGCGCGCTTGATGGGTAAGCAGGTGGTCGGTTTAACTCAACCGCTTGACCGATTCTTAGAAGAGAGCAAGGTGGTGTTCAACGACAGCTCGATGGAGCTAAAAGAGCACTTTGAACAAGTTCTTCAAGCCAGCCGCAATGGCGTATTTTGTTCACGCAGTGGGTTGCTCACGCGGGAGTATTTCTTGCGAGGGGCAGAGAAGTCGTTATCTCTAAGTAATACACCCAAAGCCTGTATCTTCTTTGATATGGATAACCTCAAGTACATCAACGATACATACGGTCACTTAGCGGGCGATAAAGTTATTGCTCTGTTTGTAGCGGTGTTGAGAGAGAGTTTTGGCCACAAGCGCGACATCATAGGTCGATTTGGTGGTGATGAGTTTGTGGTGTTAACGCAAGAGTTTCGAACTAAGCGTGAATTAGAGCTCAAGCTAGACAAATTCCTCGCTAAATTACAAAGCACGGCAGATCGTCTAGGCATCGATATCAGTTTAACGGCGTCAATTGGGGTTGTTCTTACAGAGGGCGTGGGGCGTGATATTGATATTCTGCTGCACTGTTCCGATATGGCGGTGTACCGAGCGAAGCAGTTGGGTAAAGGGCGTTACGCGTTTTATCATACTTCGATGGTAGAAGTGCCGATATTCAGTTAGCAAAAGGGAGGTGTTCAGCCTCCCTTTTTTATTGTGTCTCAGTCGCCGGTGGTGAGTTAAGCCGTAACCGCTTGAGGCAGTTTTCTCAACACATAGATGTCATGATCTCGCAATAGGTAGAGAGTGAAACACGCAGCAAGCATCGGCCATGCCGCGAAGAATAATAGGTTGTTGAACGGGTCTAGGTATTTCGCGAACGAAGAAAAGGTCGAACCTGCGTGTAATACCAGAATTGCAAGATAAGTCAGATTCTTCCAAAGTCCAGCCACAAAAATCCCGATGAACGCCAACTGGGCAATACCTAACGCGACAGAAAATCCACTCGAAATATCTAAGCCATAGAAGCCAGAGAACACTTTCATTGCATGTTCTGGTACCAGCACTTTATCTAGCGCCCACATGATAAATACCAACGCGATACTTAAGCGCAATGCTAACAGCCCTAATCCTAACTGACGTTGAAGCTTTGGTTGGAGCGTTTCTTTCATTTTCATTCCTTTATTGAGTAGTGAAGGTTTCTAATGGCAGACCGACTCTTTCTTAAACTGATTACAACGAGATATGTAAATATTCGTGTCCCGTTCCAATTTGGATTCTTGTCAGCACAATACATAAACCACGGAAATATGACTTAATTGGCAAAAATGAAGTATTAGCGGGCTCAAGGTGGATGTAGCTCATAGAAGATGTCACTCTTTCTTTTGAGCAAGGAGTCGCTAAACAGCACAAAGGGAGAGACATGTGAGCAAAGTGGATTGGCATAAAAATCATATTGAAGACAACACGTTAATTACGTCTTCCTATAAGAACACTCAAAATGTACGTCGTTACTTCAAATTTAAATGTGGAGACGATTTCAAGTTTGACCGTAGCTTTATGCAGTGGATGAACGACGCAGAAGGAACAAGCATGGGTGAGGCCGCTCAAGAGTGGTTACGCAGACAGCAAGCAAAGTAATTATATGGATAGCTATCAATACCGTTTAAACAACGCTCTCTTTAATTCGTTATGGACCAAAGCGGCAGGCGAGAAGTATCCCTCTGAACTACAGCCTTGCAGCAGTTGCACTGTCCAGTTACTCGAACAACTCCAAGGTAAACTCATTGCACTCAACCCCGAGACTGTATTGGACTTAGGTTGTGGAGCTGGTGGTTTTAGTCGCTGGCTGAACCAGACATTAGACTGTCACGTTTTAGGCATCGATCGTTCTGAATTTGCGATTGAGTATGCTCAACAACATACATTGAAAGGCTCAAACATCGAGTTTTTCAAATTAGAGTTTGAGAATTTATCCAGCCTTTCAGCAAAGTTTGACAGTGTGATCAGCATTGATGCACTGCCATTTGCAAGAGATGAAGACCAAGTGCTATCGGATATCCATCATTTACTTAACAAAGGTGGGCAACTGATCTTCACGACACGAGAACCATTAGAAGGATCGCCCAAGTTTAAAATGCTCGGTAGCGCATGGCGTTTATCGCTCGAAAAAAACGGATTTGAATTAATCGAGGCTACTGAAAGAGAGGGGATTTCCGAATTTTGGCATGCTGTCTATCAAGAATGGGTGGGTCATGACGTTCAATTAAGAAAAGTATTACCTGAAGAAGTTGTTGACGGTTTGATGTTGGAAGTTGAACAAGTTGGATCTCGTTTATTTGATGGACGACCTTGGTGGTTGATTCACGCAAAACGTATCGAAATGGAAGAACAGAAAGAAAAACAATGAGTATTGTAGAAACGTTAACTCAACAGTTAAGTGAGATTGGATACCCAGATAAGCGAGTGCGCACGGGCTTGGTGAGAGCGATCTCTGCCGATGGTTTTCGAAGTTTAGACAGTAAACAAGCAGACTTCGTTTTTGAGCAGTGTGAAACGTTGCTGGCAGAGCGTGATTGGGCATTAAGCGTGATTGCGTTTGATTGGGCGTTTAGAGTGAAAAAGCATTATGACGCCGCCACGTACGACCGATTCGAAACTTGGCTTTATCAATACATTACCGATTGGAATGATTGTGATGATTTTTGCACTCATGCGCTCGGTGCGCTTATTGCTCAGGACAACAGCCTGTTCGTTCGCACATTGGAGTGGGTTAAGAGTGATAACTTTGCCGTGAGGCGAGCAGCCGCTGTGACGCTTATCTATCCGATCAATAAAGGTCTATACAAAGGGACTGAGCCTTTTCACATAGCAGATTTGTTGCTCGAAGATGATCATTATTTAGTGCAAAAAGGCTATGGCTGGATGCTCAAAGTGTTGGCGCAAAAAGAACCAGAGCGAGTGGTGGACTACTTGAAACGTCAGCATAGCAAGATGCCGAGGACGGCGTTTCGATATGCGATAGAAAAGCTGGATAAGCAAACTAAACGAGAGTTGATGGCCTTGTAGCTTTCCTCTTCGGCACTTCGCCAAAGCAAACAGAGTGATACAAAAAAAGCCAACAGAATCGAATTCTGTCGGCTTTATCGTCTTACGGGTTACTTAACAGACAAATACTCAGAAGGTGATTTATCTGGTTTCGGTAAATCCATCGACGCAACCGCGTTGAAACCGGCAGGCGTTAAACCACCAGAGTAATCAACAGTGCCATTTGGCAGGTTGGCTTTGGTTTCTGATGGGTTCCACATACGGAAGTAATCTGTCAGATCGTATCCGGTCAGGTATGAGGTACATGCCATCATGAGATCACCTTGGCTTAACTGGCTGCTTTGTGCAGAACAGTAGTTAATGCCTTGGTCGCCAATACTGTCACCACGTGCTTTACGGTGTGCGAGTTTGAAGAAGTTCCAGCCTTGGTCTTCACCAAAGATGCTCGGCTTCTCTGCTTGATTCGCATACCAATCATCGATGTTGAAATGGTTTTCTGCCCAAAGCTTTAACTGGCCGAACATCGCTAAACGCATACCGACATCCGCTTCACTCCAAGCATGGCCTTCGAAGCGATCAAGCCATAAAGGTGACTTGGATAGATCACTCGCAATGCGGTCCATGTATGGCTTTGATTCACGCTGTTCTTGCATGTAAAGCGCAAGAATGTTGTTGGTGACCTCGGTAGAGCCTGCCATCATAAACGGCGCAGAAGCAAGGTTGTGTCCGACTTCATGCCATAGCAACCAGTCATTGGTTGGGTTTGATGGAACGACAGTCCATGTTGGCCAGTAGCTGTTGCTTTGAACTGGGTAGCCTGAGTGCGCCGCACCAATCGAGATTTGTACATCATTCACGAAGCGATGTCGGTTGGCGAGTAGAGCATCATAAGTAAATCGACGGTGTTTTCCTTCTGCCGTGACTTGATCACGTCCGTAAAAATCACTCGCATGGTTCGCGAATGCGTTCAGCTCATCGGCAAACTTAGGTACGTCTGTGTCCAATACGTTTTTCACTGGCGTCGTGTAGACGAAATGACCAGAATCGATTTCTGCCAATGGGACGTCAGTGTTGATTGGGCTTAACCAAGCACCGTCTTTCCACCAAGACGCACGAAGCACACCAGTGAAGTTAAACGTCACAACGTCACGAGAATCCACTTCTAACGGTTGAATGTAAATCAAACCACCGTAAGGTACTTTGAAGCTCAAAGACGAACCATCATATTGGAAGGTCTTTTGCACGCGTGGCGGGCGTTTCAAGCTCAGTTCGTGGTTTGCACGGCCCGTCAGGTCATCCACTAATGCAACATTGATAGACGCTTTTACACCACCAGAGATGGTGACTTCTTCAAGTTGCGGTGCCCACAAGCCCGTCGATTGCATGCTGCCTGCCGTACCAATCACGGTTTTGTTGTCGGTATGAATCGCAACGCTCGCTGTACTGCCTGATTGAACAGGGCGACCCGGGTAGCCAGTCGTATCAACACTGATCTCTAAATCCCAGTAAGAGCGACCCAACATCATGCGTGTTAACGGTTTTTCCATCCAGTTCAGAGGGTAGGACGGGTTCAGCTCGCCTGATTCGGTAATCATTGACCATTTAGCAAGCTGATCTCGTGTATCTTGACTACAAACATTACCGCCTTGATGTGCGTTGCTTGTGTAACAGTTCAGCATTTCGACCGCACGTTCGAAGCCAAGCTCATCTTGTACGTTTGGATTGAACTCGTATTGCTCGTCATTCCACAACCAAACGGATAGGTTATCGTAGGTTGAAGTTAGCTCAGCCTGCGACAAGCGTTCACCAATTTCCCCTTTACTGCGGTAGTAAAGCTCGTGAGAAAGTAGACGATCAATATTGGCACCTAAGTTCGCCGCTTTTACCATGCTATCCACGACTTCAGGGCTCATTTCGTAACGGGTAAAGTCTGGGCGATGGTGGTTACCGCGGCTAGGAATACCATGACCTTCGCGCACTTCAATACAGTTTACTTCGTATTGGTAATTGTCTTTACAAACCGGAACGCCAGGGAACTCGCGTTGAAGCTCTGCGATTGCTGCTTGTTTCTCTTGTTCCGACTTCACCATGTGGAATGCATAACGTTGATGCTCTTGTCCATCGATGGAGACGTTGTATAGCGGTATCTCAAGGGTAGGCATGTCGATATTACCCGGCCATGTCACCGTACCGTTGTCATTAATCTCAATCTTAGTCGTGTCTGCATAACGTTCATAAACCACGAGGTCGTGCTCTGCGACCGCATGCAAGTTAGGTACGTTCGGGCCTGATGTGCTGTGACACCAATAGCTGTCCGTACACAGAGACTGGAATGTTTTGGCAACGTTCGCTCCGCCAACCGAAACACCTGCCGCATCCGCTAAACGAGCAATCGGCTCTGGGTTACTTTCTTCCAAAGCGTCAAAGAAGATGATGCTACCGCCGTTGTTTACGTATTCGATCAGCGCTGTAACGTCATCTGCGTCCAACTTAGGTTGGTTGATGTCAGACACGACGGATTTTGTCGCGTAGCCATCGGTTTTGATTTCGTAAGACTGAAGCAAAAGCAGTGGTGTAGAGGTTGGATCTAATGAGTCAAACTGGCCGCTGCTTAGTACGTCCATTTCACCCAATTTATAGCTTGGATTGACAAAGAAATCGTAGATTTGACCTTCTTTGCGATCCCAACGGAATGCGTGACCTTTGTTGATATTGGTGGCAATCGCGACAGATTCTTGCGTTGCATTCGGCACTAACCAATCGATCAAGTTGCTGAACATGATTTGCATGCTGCCGCGATCGGTACGAGTATCCGCATCTTGCGCTTCTTGGTTGTGAGGCGTGCTATAACGACATTGCTGCGCTTCGCTGTCGATGCCTAGATCTGCGCCTGCCCAGTAGTTTTCTGGACAAGAGAAGATAGAGGTGTACATCGCATTACCCAAGAACACCACTTTACCCGAACCAATCATACCTGCCGTCATGGTTGGTAGATTAAAGGTCGCGGTTTGTTTGGAAATCACTTCTGGGCGCTGCATCACGACCGTTGCGTTTTCATCAATGGTTGTGGCATCCACAATGTAGGCTTTTTGATCTTTGCCCGAACCACGAGTCCATGCCGCTTCTTCACCAAACGGGAGCCAGTAGCTGTTGTCGTTACGTGGCATCAGAACAGGGAAGGCTTCGTTAGTTAGGTTGAAGTTACGCATTGCACGTGTGTAACCAGAGCCACCCCAACCATGGTTATCATGGAAGATGTGCACGCTATCCACACCAGCATAAATCTGATGCAGAGACTGCGTGACATAATTACTACCAGAAGCACTAACCGTACGCAGCATAGGCGCAGCAAAGCCTGACCATTGAGGCGTCTGCTTTAATTGCCCATCAATGATTTGTGTTAAACCTTGGCTGAATTGTGCTTCGAACTCATTTGGCGTGGTGAAGTTCGTGCCTTCAATTTTTGCGCCGTTTGGTAGGCTCAAATTGATCAGCTCGTTAATAACGTTCGGGTATTGTGCAAACACCTGACGAACGGTATCGCTGATCTCAATGTGGTTGCCAGAAGACACACCATAGCGATGAACGAACGCATCAAGGTTCTGTTTCACCAATGGGTTGTCGCTTAAATCCGCAAGTTGGTAATTGACCTTATTGCCTTTCACTTGGCCTAGAGTAAAGGTGTCGATACCAAAGATCAGGTTCTCACCCCAAAGGTATTCAAATTCACCGTTGGCATCCGTGATTCCGCGTGCGGATTGGCTAAAGAACTCGACGCCAGCAAGCGCATTTCCTTGCGAGTCGGTCAAACGGCTTTTGGTCAACGGTTTGTTGGAAGCACTTGGTTTGTATTCGTAAGTCGCCTCTGCATTGGCAGACACAAACGGCCCCGTTAAGTTGTTGCTTGCGCCCGGAGTGACTTCTGGTTGAAGTTCTGGATCAACGTGCGCGCTTGGTTGTTCACCTTCGTTTGCAACACTTGGATTGAGGAACTCATCAATCGCAACTTGATCGTCACTTTCGTATAAGCCTTGGATGTCATAACTGTTGATTTCATCCAAACACACTTGTGCGTCCTGAGTAGGGCACGTGTCGATCTTGTTCAACAGCTTAGTGGCGTTGTTTGCGTGTTGGCCGAGTACGTCTTTTAGGTCATAGGCTTGCGTTAATTCAGCTGGCTGTGAACCCATACGAGTTTGCTCAGGGATCTGGTAACTGAACTCACCTAACGTCACACCACCAAATTGACAATCAAACTGGCCTTCTGAAGCTGCATAGGTGAAGTAACCAGACTCACTGATGTCTTGTCCATCAAACTGAATATCACCAGTGATCTGTTTACCGTTAATGAACAGCTTACCTTGGTAGGTAGTCACGCCAATATCTGGTTGATCAGGCGGTAAATCTGGTTCGACCGTTGGAGGTGTGGTGCTTGTTGAGTGTTTGTTTTCATCGCCACCGCAGCCAAACAGCAGCGATGCGACAAGGATTGAAAGAAGACTTCTTTTCAAAGACTAAACCCTTATGAAATGCCATCGTCGTCTGGATGGCGAGTTGGTTGAGATTAACTTTATCTAAAAGCTCACAGATATTGAGTTTTAATTTATAAGTGCCTAACTTTTAGTGACTTTTTAGGGCTCAATAAATGCGCGCGCATTCTAGTTTCAAATGCGGCAGGAGGGAACAAAAATTAATGGCGAATCGCGATTATTTACACAAATGAGAGCAGGATTCCGAGAATGCTAAAACCGTGTGGTTGCTTTCGCTTTCTTTTCTATAAAAATAGCGTACAGTTTGCTGGTTTTTCACTGAAATCATCCCATTATGTCTAACGCGAAACTTCTTCTAATCCGTGGTTTACCGGGCTCTGGTAAGACGACACTTGCCAAGAAATTGTCCAAACAGCTCAAAGCAAAACATTTTGAAGCTGACATGTATTTTGAGAATGAAATTGGCGAATACCATTTTGATGGCACAAAGCTGGCTGATGCGCATGAGTGGTGCTTTCAACAAACTCGCAAATGGCTAAGCAAAGGAAAAACTGTGATCGTCAGTAACACGTTTGTGCGCCATTGGGAGATGAAACGGTATTTGAAGTACTGTGAGAAAAAGCAGATTGAAGTGGAAGTGCAGGTTTGCCGGGGTGAGTATGAAAGCATTCATGGTGTGCCATCAGCGACGGTAGAGAATATGCGCCGCCAATGGCAAGAGTAACGGTTCTTCATTCTTTGTTTCTTTCTAATTAGTTGAGCCTCTATGGTTTACTGACCGCGACCGTCGATCATCACCACTAGTGTTTTGCTCATGATGGCAATGTCCATGGAAATCCACGAGTAAAAAGAACTCAAGCTCAGTGCGTAACTGTGGTCGAAACCTACCTTGCGACGAACATCTTCAATACAAGAGTCATAACCTTGGTTTACTTGCGCTAGACCTGTGATGCCAGGTAGCACTCCGTATGTGCGTTCAACAAAATAAGGAATTTCGTCTTCCAACTTTTGATAGAAAGCAGGGCGTTCTGGACGAGGGCCAATCAAAGACATTTCACCTTTTAGCACATTGAACAGTTGTGGAAGCTCATCCAAGCGAGTTTTGCGTAGGAAGCGTCCAACCGGAGTGATACGTGGGTCGTTCTCAGAAGCCCATACCGCACCAGAGCGTTGCTCTGCATCCACATACATGGTTCGAAATTTCATAATTTCAAACAGATCCATTTTTTCCGGTGTGCAGCGTCCAACACGAAGCTGACGATAAATCACAGGGCCTTTTGAGTTCATCACAATTGCTAACGTAATCAAAGGCATAATCGGCATGGTGACGAGCAAGATGAGCAGTGAAACAACCACATCGAAAGCGCGTTTTGCTAGATGAATATTTGAGTCGTAGCGTGAAGTTTTCATGATGCTTTCCTTATTGATTAACGCGCTTCCAGCGTCCGTTTTCCATTCCAAGTAGGTAGCGTAGTCCGCCTGCGAAGTTAGCTATGTGTCCAACCACTAAGTAATTGATTAACTTAAATGGCTTAAACAAATTTAATACTGGTACTAAGTAAGTGATGAGAGCAACTGAGTAGACTGCCAGTTGTGCCAGCATCAGAAATTGAAACGCTGGGTAGTGAATCAGCAGTAACGAACTCACCAAACACATAATCATTAAGTAAGGTGTCGCAAGACGCAGTACCTTTCCCGATAGAAATGCAAATGCAGTGCCACGATAGCGAGGTAATAACAGTTTTTTCAGTTTCAAGAACTGCTGCATGTTACCCGCCGAGATACGTAGGCGACGTTTGAAGTCTGAACTGTCCGAGCTTTCTTCCAGTTCGATGGCTAACATTTTTGGTTCATAAACGGAGTCATAACCTTGAAGCACAATGCGCATTGGCAAAATGAAGTCATCGTTAATGATCTCAAGCTCTAATGGTGAAAACAGTTTGGTTCTGAAGGTATAGAATGCGCCGTGAGAACCAATGGTTGAGCCGATCAATGACTCTTTGTATTTCACGTTCGATTGATATTGCCAGTAAGCTGCTTCGCCTTGGTTCTGTGTCGCCATGATTTGATAGGTTGCGTTCACCACTCCCACTTTCTCATTTTGATAATGCTGACTGGCTAACAAAAGCGAATCGCAAGAGACGAGGGCAGACACATCACTTAATGCGGTGATATCTGAAGTGACGCTCTCCATTTCCACGTTGATTAATCCGACTTTACCGCGGTTTACCTCATAGTCATGCACAATGAACAGAGTGTCTGCGCAGATGGCTTCTTGAATCGTATCTTGTGCAATCGCTGCGGTGTTATCTGTACAGCCATCGCAAGCAATGACGACGGCCAGTTTATCTCTCGGGTAGTCTAGGCTTGCTAGGTTACGGATTTTTTCTGCTATCCATTGCTCCTCATTGTAAGCAGGAACGATCACCGTGACACTTGGCAGTGTGCAGTCATGTTTTGAAGCTTTGTAGCAGCGCTCTTTTGCGTTTTGTTTTCTTGCATTCTTTTTCGCTTTTCGTTGTTCTCTGCGTGCCGATAACCAATTCAAAACCAAAGGATAACCGACGTGATGATAGATAATCAGTAGCGCAGACAAAACAAAACCAGCCGTCCATAGTAGATCAATCATGCGTTCTCTCCCTGAGCCAATGTTGAGTAGCGATTTACCATATTGCGAATATCAAAATGTTTAAGAATGTGTGCTCTTGGTGATTGTGGTGTTTGTCGTAATTGCTGCGACAGTGCATCTGCTAACACTGGTACTTTGTTCGGTTCGACGAGCGCGCCGATTTGTGGACACAATGTCTCTTTTACCGCGCCAACATCGCTTGCAATGCAAGGGACACCACAAGCCTGTGCTTCTAACGTGGATAAAGGGAAGCCCTCTTGCAGTGAAGGAAGGCAAAACACATTGAGGCTCTGATAAAAACGAGGCATGTCGCTTACTAACCCGAGGAAAGTCACTCGGTCTTCTAACCCAAGTGTGCGAACTTGTGCTTCTAGAATGCCTCTTTGGCTGCCGCAACCAGCAATTGCAAGATGGGTGTTTTGTGGAAGATGAGAAAAGGCTTTGATGAGGATCTCTTGTCCTTTCACCGTTTCTAAGCGACCCGCTGTACCTACAATGAACTTGTCTGTAGGAAGAGCGAAAAACTCACGCGCTTTTTGTGGATTACCATCGGTGAATTTCTCGCAGTCGATTCCATTGTGGATGGTGCTTACGCGCTGATATCCCAACTTATTCGTGATTTGGTCAGCGACAAAGTCTGCATCTGCCACGACTTGAGGGCGAAGCACTTTAAGAAGCGTCGATTGCAGTCTCGCGGCCTTTTTATTGTTTAAATGCCACGCATCATGCTCAGTGTGGATCAAGGTTTTGATGCCATTCAAACGAGCTGCGGTGCCACCGTACAGCAAAGGCCCAATGTGATGTGTATGGACGACGTTTGCATTCAGTTGTTTTAATTTTGCTTTCAAAACCTTGAAGGTTGATAGATGCAAACCAGACGGCTTGTTTAGAAAGTGGAGTTGGTCTTCAAAGTCCGCCAACTTCTCCCAATGATTTAGCGCAGTTTGTTTGTTTCCCTCTAGGCTGATAACAAAAACGGAGTCTTCGGCTTTGGCAAAGCGAAGCATCTCAAGCACCAAAGTTTCCAAACCGCCTGGAGCAAGATGCTGAACGATGTGAACGATCACGTTGCCATTATTGCTTGAGTTTTTAGTCTCTGAGTTTTTCATTCCTGAGCCCTCGGCGCATTTCCCTTAATTTTGCTTATCCAGTTCATTGCAGTCTGTATGCCAGAAATAAACCTATTAAAATTCAGTGGTTTAAATCTTATCTTTCAAAGTGAGTCAAAACGAGAAGGGTCGATTCTCAAATTGAGATTCAAATTTCGTCATACCAAGAGGAGCGAGAATTCAATTGGTTAGCAGCTATTCGGAATCTAACTAATAAGTTTTGTGAATCTTTTATTTCAAATCATCAGTTCTTCACAACTGCTTCACATTTAGTTTTCTACAGTGCTTTCTGTCAGCGCAAAACCTGACCAAATACTCAGGGCGTTGATACCACTAAGTCGGAAATCGAGTTGAAAAAATGCATCTCTACAGATGGTAGAAATGGAGAATTCTTATGATTATGTTGAGTCAGGCTTACCGTATTGCTTCGGCTAAGCGAACTTTTGTAACCCGTCGTGTTCCCCTTGAGCTTATGCAATCTCTCGTTGGAGGGAATGGGGTAAGCAAGCCAAAATCTGGTGATCTTGTATTGGCGAAAATTGTGCAGGTTGGTCATCACAAATTTGGAGAGAGAACGGACGGACGACGTGCCGCGTTGTTTGAAGGGGACGAGATTATCTTGGCGTATGGGCATCGTTATGCGCCCGATCAGTTTGAAGCTGTTGTTCCAGGTTCACTCGAAGAGTGCCATATGGTGGCAGCGGGTGGGATTGCTGCCCAAGCGATATCTTGGCATTCGAAGACCAAATCGCCAACTGTCATTCAACCTGTCGGTCTTATTGCGGACTACTCAGGCAAAATCATTAATGTGTCTGATTTCGCTGTGGATGAATCGAACTTAGTTGAACTCGTCCCGAGCGTAGCGGTGGTTGGTACTTCTATGAACGCAGGCAAAACGACTTCTGCCGCGCACATCATCAGAGGTCTGAACAAGGCCGGTTATCGTGTTGGCGCGATGAAGGTAACGGGAACTGGGGCAGGCGGCGACCTTTGGTTAATGAAAGACTCCGGTGCTTATATTGCGCTTGATTTCACAGATGCAGGTCACGCCACCACCTTTAAAGTAAACAGTTTTGACCTGATGAATATTGTCGATCGTCTGTCTCAGGAGTTGATTCGATTTGGTTGTAACGCCATTGTGGTTGAGATCGCCGATGGGATCTTTCAGAAAGAAACCAGAGAATTACTTGAGAATCGAGAGTTTAAAGCCCGCTTCCCAAACGTCGTTTTTGCTGCGAGAGAGTCATTAGGTGCAACGGCTGGTGTCCAGTGGTTGAGTAATCAAGGTTATTCCGTCTCCGCCGTTAGCGGTATTGTGTGTGCGTCACCCTTGTCTACCCGTGAGATTACACAACATATAGACACACCGGTTTATGGCTTAGATTTGCTTATTGAACCCAGTATTTCGAAGTCTTTACTGCACTTTCCAAGCATGACACCGGAGCTCGAACTCGCATGAAGCTGCACGCCCTTTTTTCCGGCGTGAGAAAACGCTGGCTGGTTCAGTTAGTGATACTAGGATTGATCATTTCCGCACTTAATGTCGGTAATGTTTTGGTGCTCGACACGCTTTGGCATCATGCGGAATTTAACAACCTAGTGCTTTTCTTGCTGTTGGGAATTGGGGCGTACTTGTTGACGATAGTCGAAAGCTATTTAGGCGAGAAGCTTGGTCAGCATTACTTAAAAGACATACGACATCAACTCTATACCGAGTTGATGTCGCCTAAGAACGAGCAACCTCCAAGAAGGCTTGGTGTGTCGATGAGTCGAATGATCACCGACAGTAACAACATCAAAAACTGGGCGAGTTTAGGGGCGGCGACGTTAGTCACCAGCGGATTTTCATTTATTGGCTATCTCGTGCTTATCTTCTACCTGTGGCCGAGTTTCAGTTGGCAAGTGTCTTGGGTGGTTGCTGGGCTTTTCTCGTTGTCTTTGGCGCTGACGCCACGCTTAACCGAGCTTGCTTTAACACTGCGTACTGACCGAGGTCGCTTGAGCGGGCATTTATGCGAGCGCATTATGGGCTACCAAAGTGTGAATCAGTTTCGTCAGATTAAACGCGAAGGGCGACGCCTTAATCGCTGCAGCGAGATGTTGGGTGATACATCAAAGCAAAATAGCGTTTTCCAAGCTGTTCTCACCCAGCAAACGGCAATGTGGTTCTGTATTCTTCTTGCGTTATTGTTCACTCACCAAGTTTGGCAAGAGCATCCGGTGGAGCAAAACTTTGGCACTTTGATGCTGATCATCGGTTTGTTATTTAACGCGCTAAGAGACATCACCATCAGTTGGGGCTATGCCATCACTTACTATGTCGCCAAGGAGCGATTGGAGTTGGCGATGAGTCGCACGCGGGGTAATTACAAGCGTCAGATTCATAAAATCGATACTGACCTTGCTCTGTGTTTGTGCGTTAAGAATTTCTCCGTTCCGTTCTCCGGTGAAAACTTATCGGTCAATATCTTTAAAGGGCGTTCGATTGATCTGTCGAGCATCGACCCAATCAACAAAACCGCGATTTGCACTGTATTGAGTGGGATCGTGACCGACTACATGGGGGACGTGGCGCTGGAGAAAATGGACATTCGAACCATAAACAATTCTTCATTACGTAGGTATGTTTATATCATCGATGACCAATGTCAGCTGTTTCGAGGTACGGTTTTGACCAACATTCGATATGGCAATCGTCGAGCCACAGAAGAGGAGGTGAGCAGTGTGTGTTTGTTTGTCGGCATCAGTCCAGAGCGCTTGGATTGTGCAGTTGCTGAGTTTGGAAATCATTTAGATAAAACGCTGTATAACCAGATTCTGATTGCACGTGTTTTGTTGTCGAAACCTAAGCTCATCGTGTTGAATCATCACAGTATAGGGCAAGATGTCGTATTGATGCGCTTGCTTAAGGTGAATGCGAGTGTTGAAACCTACACCTTGCTCAGCTTGGTGCGAATGGAGTAACACCATCGCACCAAGGAGCAATCAAGTATTCGGTCTAAAAGGCTATTTTTGGAATGGTCGTAATCACTGGCACCCCAAGGTGTTTCTCGAGTGTTTTACGAGAGCGAATGGAGTTGTCTGCTAATTCAGCAATGGTTGCTAAGCCAATTCCCAAGCCTGCGCCGCCAATGAATCCCAAAATGACAAATACAAACGCAGGCAGGTTGGAAGGAATCGTTGGAGTGTAAGGTTCATCAATGACTTTTACACGTTTGTTTTCCTCAAACACACCTAAAGATCCGGTGAGCTGTGCCATTTCATAACGTTCAACCAGTTCGTCATACAACTCGCGTTTTACTGTCACGTCGCGAGCTAGACGGTTGATTTCAGTTGCGGTACTACCAAAACGGTTTGCATTGACTTCTAGCTCCTGAATCATACTTTGCAGGCTAATGGCTTCTTCCTGAAGCGATTCGTATCGACCGCGCATGATTTGCAATTGATGAAGCTGAGAAACAAGCAGAGGTTGCGCATCACCAATATTACTTACCGTTGCTGTACTGGCGATATCCCAAAGTTGATTACTGTTCATCTCTGGTTGTTTTGAGTTGAGTAGAATTGAACGCTCTTGCTCTAGGCGATTTAGCTCGCGCAGCTTACCCTGAACCATACTGTGTGCTTCTGTGTACTTGGCGCGAAGTAGGGTTAATTCACTGCGGATCTCGATGATTTGCTCCTCAATCTTACCAATCACTGGATTGGTCTTTGAAAGCTGTTGGTCCAAGCTACCCAAGCTTCGTTTTACACCTGCTAGTTCCGCTTCTTTCTCTGCCAATGTCTGCTTTAGGCTCGCTAAACGAGTCAGGCTTTGTGCTTGCATCTCTGGTGTCGCGTGCGAGTAAGCGTTTTTGTACTCGGCAAAAGCTTGCTCTGCTTTATCCAGTTCTTCACGACGTTTATCGATGTGAATGGTAAGAAAGTGGCTTGAGTCTTTAATTGAAGAGCGCTCTGGCGCAAGCAACTGCTCAACAAAATGATCACTGACGGAACCAAGCACTTCTTCCATGCCTTCAGATTTACCACTGGTTAACTGGATTTGAATGAAATCTTTGCCAAGCTGTTGCACAGTGAGGCGATTGGCAAGATCTTTAATGATGAACTCTTGCTCTTTCGGGCCCATGGTGTCGTCAATCAAGCCCTGTTCCTGAGCAACCGAATACAGTACATGACGGCTTTTCAGTAGGGTGCTTAATGCACTTAAGCGGTCTTTCAGCATGGTCGAGACGGCAAGGTCCTCAAGGAACGGGTTCATTTTCGCTGTTTCTTGAATCAACATGCTCGTGTGCGCCACATATTTCGTCGGCATCATTTTACTGACGACAAACCCCAAGATTGGTAACACCAACATCGGAATGACAATCAGGTAACGACGTCGCCACGCACCGTGCAGTAATAGGGTGATGTTGTCTCTTAAATCGTTCATAACGCCCTCACTAATTGCTCAACTTGACGTGCTCTTGATTGCCAACTTTGTTTTTGGATGATCGAGAGTGATCCTTCTGGTGGTGGGAGTAAATGATTGAGGCTTGCACAAACATCATCTACGTCCGCCACAACATGCAACATGTGTTGGTAAGGCTTAAGTGCTGGGAAAGCCGTACTGATGACTGGTGTACCTGTTGCGAGGTATTCCAACAGTTTAAGCGGATTACAGGCTTGAATTTGCGCGTTATCAACGAATGGAAGCCAGCTCGCATCCCAATGCTGTGAGTAGCTAGGTAAATCTTGATGTGCTCGAAGTCCTAGGTAATGGACGTTGCTTCGTTGTGGCAACGGGTTGTGAGGAAATTCATTTGGACCAATAAAGACCAAGTCCCAATCCTGCGCTTGATCGGCCACTTGCTCTATCAAACGGTAATCTAACCATTCTGATAGGCTGCCGTAAAAACCAAGGACCTTACGACCATTGTTTGGCATATCTTGCGCTTTTGCCGCTGGCTCTGAGAACAAGCTGAAATCCACGCCATGTGGTAGGGTGACGGTTTTCTCTTGTGGAAACTCAGCGGCAAGTTTGTCACTCGCGGCCAGAATGAGGTCTGCGCTATCAATCAGGTCTGCTTCATGTTCCAAAACGGTTTGATGATCCACACCTGCTAGTGCGCCAAAGTCGTCTCCACAGTAATAAACAATGCCTTTGGTGCTCATTTCTCGGCAAATATCCACAGCGGTAGGCAGTGATGTCCAAAAAATGGCATGTTGAAAGCCGAGCTCATTCAGCTTTTTGCTCAGTTGATGTTTCATCATTTTCGTCGCTACGCTACGTGCCCATTTCGATTTGGGAGCGGGAATCGTCAACAGAGTAATGGTGTGGATGTTTGCGTCTTCTTCACGACCGAGAGGCGTTTGGACCTTGTCTTGTTGTTTGACCGAGCCAGTCAGTTTAGTTACGAGGCGTTTAGCGTCTTTCGGTGTGAACTTTGGCTGTCTTAAGCCAATCGAGTTGACCCAAAGAATACGATGGTTGTTCGCTAGGTGCTTTATCAGATGTTGAGTGGAAGATGGCAAGCCGCCGAAGTCTTCTCCAAATACTACGATATCTGTCATCGTTCTCTCCTTGAGCCAATTGATTCGTTGTTGTTACTCAAAGACGTATCACGATGCGTGCCAAGGAATTAAGTATTATTAAAACAATAATTTAGGTTATCTCTTAATTTGAGAGAGTGAAGATTTCTCATTTTGACAATCAGTTTGAACGATGCGATTTATCACAATGGTTAGTGCGGCAAGTATGTAAATCGGCCAAGTGAAGCCTTGAGTGAGGAAGGTCCCCGAGACTATGGTGCCGATAAGTCCGCTCAATACGGCGTTTGCACCTACAGATAAGGTGAAGTGCGACTTCTCAGTCAGAAGTGAAATGGAACTTAATGACGTTTTTACCAGAGAAACAATCAGAGTAATGAAAACCGCTAAACCAACAAAACCGGTTTCAGCCAGTACACCAAACCAAGTACTGTGCACCGCGTGGTTAATGCCATCCCAATGCGGGCTATAGAAGAAATAGTTGTAGTAGAAGTTCTCTAAACCAACGCCGGTTATCGGATTGTCGAGTGCCATTTTGAAAGCCGCTTCCCAAGCGTACAAACGTCCCATTGCAGAGGCATCAATACCGGCTTCTGCTGCGCCGCCCGATGCTCGCCCAGAGATCCCAGCGACAGTATACAGAATCAAAGCCGCAACTAAGCCTAGGAAGACAACCAATGCCTTACTCTTGATGTGTTTGAACGCGAAATACGCGAAGACTGACAGTGCTCCCAATAGACCACCGCGGCTTTGTGTCTCAAGGATAGACATAAACAGAATGATACAAGTGAGCAGCGCGAACCCTCGCAGCCACATGGACGACCGTTTCTCGACCAATTGGCTCACTGTAAAGGCGAGGGGGAACATCAAAACCAGCGCCAAGTCATTGGGGTCGCCTAATACCGAGCCGAACGAGCGACCAATCGACACACGCGTTCCTTCCACAATATCAATGCCGTTAGCGGCGTTATAAAGTGCCACGAGTCCGACCAACAGCCCAGCAACGATAATCGCTTTTGACATTTGTGCGAGCTGTTTGGGTGTGGTGATAAGCCAAGTGATCGCCAGTGTCATCACAATGATCTTCCAGTACGTATTCTTGAACACGGTAATCGCGATGTCGCGTGCTGAGGCGAACACAATACCGATGATGACTAACGCCCAGAAGATGAACAGCCACTTTAAAGAAGGATGCCAAAAGACCGATAGCTGACGACTGATCAATAGATGAAAAGATAACGCGCCAAGTGCGCCCAAAGACAACAACAGCGGGATTTTGAAGTTGTAGATAACCGGAAACGCTTCGTGAATTCGAAAGAAAGAGAAGATGACGAACAGAGTCACAAGCCAAAAGGTTTGGTTGAGCACAAACAAGATGGCAAGCGGAGCAAAACAAATTGCGACAATCAAAATCGGATGCGGCATCACCAACCACGCTAAAGCGATAACCACAGTAATGGTTATCGCAGCGATGATTTGGGTTGGTCTCACATCCGTGGCATTCATAACGTCACTCTTTTCGCTTCCGTTCTTAATCTCATCACAAGATTGTTACGTGTTTCCTTAGAGATGTATCGGAAGGCGATGCCTGCAAGCAGTGTGCATGTCAAAATGCAAATCACGATCGCGCTTCCAATGGATTGAGTAGAGTAAAGCAGGAACAATGCCACTCCTGAGATGATTTGTAATGCGACCATCAAACTTAGGTGGAAAGGAAGCTGCATGCACTGTTGTCCAATCACGAATGTCATCGCCAGTTTGGCTAGTTGCGCGTAGTAAAGCGCGATGAATACGCCATAAATACCAAGAGAAGAAAGCGAAAATAGAAGAGTAATTGCGACGCCAGCGGCAACGACGTTGATTCCCAGTAACCAGCGAGTGCGACGTTTGTAAAGAATCGCGATGTTCAGCAGTTCGCTCCATTCTTTGATCATAGCGATTGGCAGAAGGAACAAGGTGTAAAGCGCGGCTTCTTGATACGTTTCTGGTAAAAACTGGCTGATCATAATGAAGGCAAGGGTCCCGACTAAGACCGTGAGTGCTGCAATATAAATCATGCCGAAGTGAGAAATTCTAACGGCTTCTTTACCACGATTATGCTCTAGATACGCAAATCGACGTGGCATCCACCACATACCGAATGGTTGAACCAAAATACACATGCCAATGGCAAACTTTACTGCAATCGCGTAAACACCAAGTGTTGCTAGTGAAGCGTTCGCACCAATGAACCAACGCTCGGCGCCATTCAAGCAAAAAGCAACCAGCGCAGACATCATGACAGGAATGCAGTAATGCAGATGTTGCTTTGCGATCGCCATGTCAGGCATGACCACTCTGTATTTATTGATAATGTGCAGCCAGGTAAATTGGATAACAGCGGCCAGTAGGCCACCAAGTAACACAGAAATGACGTGTGGGTGAATCATCAGAGCGGCAACAATGAATACAACTTGAAGCACGGTGGTGGTGACCATCACGCTAAGCAGCGTTTTTGCTTTGTCATCTTGCATGCGCAGCCAAGCAGTACCAATACCAATCGCGCCCTCCAAGATAATAGCTAGCATCAGTACGATAAATTCAAACTGAGAAAACGGGCTAGGTATCGGAGCAACTAGAATCGCAAGCAGTAAAACCAAACCAATCGCCGCTGCGATCCAAACAGAAAGCGAGTAGATCTGGTTAAGCATGGTCACTTTCTTCTCGCCGTCTTTCTCTACACCAACAAAGCGGTACAGCGCCTCGTGCATTGCCATGCTCGCAAGTAGGGCAGTGACAACACCGAAAGAAGTTAGTAATTCAAGTTTGCCCATTTGCTCTGGCGATAGAAATTGAGGAAGCACTGGCAGCATAATTAAGCTGATGCTTTTGTTGATCACCAACGCAATGGCGAACAGTGACATATTGGTCATGGCTTTAGACATGGTCATATCCTTTGACGTTGTCGCGCTTCTTTGCGCTGTCTTGAGCTTTATTATTCGGGTCAGTACAAAGCTGTTGGGTAATATCGAAGTAACAACGTTCTGCGGTGTATAAACTCGCAACGTTCAGTGCCTCCATCCCCATGGTGACTTTCAGCCAAGGTGCTTCGTTTAAAAGTCGAATGGCATTGTGGAGAGAAGCGGCGTCTTTTGGTGTGTATTTAATGCAGTTCTTTCCGTGGGTTAACACTCGATCCCAATAGCTGTCGTCATGTGGAATCACGACACACATACCAGCGGCTAACGCCTCTAAAATTGATAACCCAAACGGTTCGTTCTCACTGGTCGACACAAACACACCAGACTGCGCTCGCAGCTCGTCAAGGTTGTCTGGTGATTCGTGCCATTCGATGTTTGCCTGAGTAAAATCTGGCTGCGAGCATTCAACGCCTTCGATGTTAGGTTTGATGTAACAGATGGTCGCGTTTAGGTTCGCTGACTCATCCAACTTCATCGCGTCGAGCAACAAATCAACATTCTTCCATTTCAAGAGGCTGGCAGCCCAGAACACTCGATTAGAGATTGGGTTCGCTTGCTTTGGTGCGCGTTCTGAAGACAAGCCGTTCACAAAAGAAGAGGTGTTTAAGGTTGTCCAAAAACGCTCTACCGCCGGTTTTGGCATTTTTAGATAGGCAGCAAGCGCATCAATCATGGAAGCACGAGTGTTCGATAAATAATGAATCGCAGACGCTTTTACTAAGCAGTAGCCAGATGAGCGAGACACGCCGACTGGACCATGCACCATTTGCACGATAGGTTTGCGATTGAACAGACGAAGCAGGTACAAAGGCATGTCGTTGTTTGGTGAAGACAAACCCATAAACCAGTCGAGTTTTGGTAGTTTGAACGTGACCAAAATCAGTTGCACCAGGTAAAAACAGTTCATCAACCAATAAGCGATACCATGATGAGACGTGATTGGAGAACGCTTGATTTTCAATACCTGTACGCGAGGGTTTGAGCTGAATGTGGCAGTCCAGTGTTCTGGATTTGTCGTCGCGACATAGCTAATCACATCACGTTGGTCACACTGTTTAATCAACTCAGCGTTGGCAATTTTCGAGCCGCCTTGCATTGGGATGGCGTCAAACATCAATACACGTTTCATGGTGAGCTCCTTAGTTGATGTTTAACCAGCGCGAAATTGGTTTCATGCAGTGGTTGACAGGCATGGGTGTCAGTTCTTTCTGAGTCAGTTCATCGTGGTAAATGTCTTCAATCGCTTTGACTGAAGCAGAAACCGTCAGATGCTGATTCGCGTGTTGATGCGCATTCTCGGCTAGCTTATTTCGTAGCGGCGCGTCTTGAATCATTTGTTGAATCGCATTTAACAGACTCGCCATACCGTGATTGGCGAACAATAGGGCACTGTGATTGTGCTCAAACAGCTCCGGGATACCACCTGTTTTTGGTGCAATGATTGGCAACTTCGCGAGTGCCGCCTCACCAAGAACAAGACCAAATGCCTCTTCGTAAGCACCACTGATGAAGGCATCTACATTACCTTTCATCCAGTCTCCGGCGTTGTGTTGTTCCCCAACAAAATGCACACGATCCTCCACACCTAAATCAACGGCTAACTGCTTCAACGCGATACGTTCTTCACCATCACCAACAATCACCAAATGTGGATTATGTTGGTGGTAGTTGTGCATACGCATGGCTTGGATTAAGCGGTCAAAGCCTTTGCGTTTAATGAGAGACCCAACCGAAATAAAGGTGAACGCTTGGTGGGGAATGCCCAAACGATCTTTGACATCGATAGGTGCATCGTGACTCTCCAACGACACGCCGTTATGAACGACATGAAGATGTTCTTCTGGGTAGCCATCTTTGAGAATCTCGTGACCCACATCTTTACTCACACAAATCAATTTTGGGGACAGGTGCAGACCCAGTGAGAAGCGGTCACGCAAGGTGTAGTGGCAGTGAAGTTGCGTTACCAAAGGGATGTGATTCATACGAGCAGCTAGGCACATCCATTGGCATGGGCCGCCGCTGTTAACGTGGACAAGGTCAATGTTGTGTTTTTCGATCAATGCTGTGCCTTGTTTGATCAAATCGTTCCAGCCGCTGATGTCCCAGCGAGGTGTGTTCCAACCGCCAACAAGGCTGAAGTTCGAATGTTCCGCTTCGATGCCTAGAGATTGGCATTTCTCAATCAAAGGCTCGCAGTTTGACCAGACAATTGGTTGGTACTGGTTGCGGTCAATATTTGTGATGAGGTCAAGCAGTACTACTTCGCTGCCGCGAATCCAGTTATCACCATAATGAACGTAAAGAATGCGTTTTGGAGTAGTCATAGTCGTTACCTCGGTTAGCCAATCTGTTTGGATTAGCTATTGCAACCGAGATGCCAAAATATGCCATTGATTTAAGTGTCTGTTTTTGAATGGGAAATGCAATGGGTGTGAAAATCAGATACGAAACTTCTCAAATTGAGAATGGTTATGCATCAAGTGTGATTCTCAATTTGGTAGCGTTCAATCAGAATAGGAATGATGCTGCGAGAGGAATAGTGCGCTTTGATGGTTTCAATCGCTTTGTGGCGCATTGGGTATTGTTCGCTATGACTCATTTCCAACCAGTTATTGATCTTGTCGGTTAGCGCTGGAATATCGTGGGCGAGGAATCCATTTTGACCATCTTGGATCAAATCAGGAAGACGACCAACGTCAAGGCTTATCACAACGATACCACGAGCCATCGCCTCTAATGCCGCCATTGGCAAGCCCTCATAGCGCGATGAAATGACGAGAACGCTGATATTACGCCAAACGGCATCCATGTCACTTTGATGACCGTGAAATATCACGTTGTTAGGGGCACTTTCTACGAGTCTCGGTTTTTCTGGTCCGTCACCATAAATAGAGAACTCGATATCAGGAATTTGGCGGGCAATATCGATGAAGCGGTCTGCGCCTTTCTCATGGCTTAGGCGACCAACAAATGCGATTTCTTTGTAGCGACAATGCTGTTCGGGAATCGTAACAAAGTTATTGAGCAATTCTGATTGAGTAGGGAGCTTGTCTTGAATAGCCTGACTCACCGCAAAGCTGTGATCAGAGAGCCGCGCGGAATATCGGTCGAGCCAGTCGTACGCCCAAACTTTGCCCGTTGGTGTTTCACCGGCGTGGTAGGTGGAGATTAAACGGGGGAAAGTACGAGTGAATAGCTTTGCGCTTCTAGCTAACAGTGCCGCTTTGTAACCATGGGTGTGAATAACGCTGGGTTGATGCTCGGCCACCGCGCCAGTGATTTGTTTGACTGGAATGGTTTTTGACCGCTCTGACTTTGGGCATAGGTGCCACAAATAACTCACAGGGATTTGAGCCTGATTTAATTTGTCGATAAGTGGTGCTGGTGGATCGTATTCCACCACCAACACAACTCGTACGTTAACATGAAAGGACTGCAACCCAGTGGCGAGTTCGACTACATGGCTCTCAATACCACCGTAAATACGGCTATCCAGCAGAAT
Source organism: Vibrio sp. B1ASS3 (assembly GCF_905175355.1). NCBI lineage: Bacteria > Pseudomonadati > Pseudomonadota > Gammaproteobacteria > Vibrionales > Vibrionaceae > Vibrio > Vibrio sp. B1ASS3. The sequence goes on along the minus strand of NZ_HG992742.1, from coordinate 2,114,186 downwards.
CCAAACTTCGCCGACAACCGGGATCTCAAGATTGTTCGAGATTAGCTTCATCCGCTTCCCACGCTTGTTTTTTGCGATACACAGTGGAAGGGCTAAGCTCCAACATCACCGCTGCGTTAAGCACGTTACCATCACAATACGCAATGGCGTTTTGAATCGCCTCTCGCTCAACTTTCCACATTGGACGGATGGTGCCATCGGAATTGAAGTAAGGTGATGACACTTGCGCCGCAGGGCTTGCTGGAGGCGCTTCGTTCGTAACCATAGTTGAGGAGAACTCCGGTTGCGCAGATGTTTCTACAGGCGCACTTTCTAATGGTTGTGCTTGCATTGGCGTTGTAGTGGAGACTGGATTTATCGCGGCTACTTGAGCACTTTCAACATGAGGTGGAGTGACAGTGCGTGCTTTCGACGGCTTGCGAGTCAGTTGAGCGGGTAGGTGTGCCAGCGTCACTTTATCATCGTCATTCAACACGACAATGTTGCGAATGATGTTTTGCAACTGACGCACATTGCCTGGCCAGTCATAGTGCTTAATCACATGTTGGGCTTCGCTGTCGATATTGCTGAACTTCTTCTTATCCTGCTTCGCGTATGTGGTTAAGAAATGCTTAGCAAGTGTGACAATGTCACTACCACGTTCGCGAAGTGGCGGCATATCGATTGGAACAACGTGCACACGATAGTATAAGTCTTCGCGGAAACGTCCTTCTTCCACTTCGGTCAATGGATCTCGGTTGGTTGCACAGATAATCCGAACATCCACCTTCATTTCCTTGGTGCCACCAAGCGGGGTGTAGGTTCCTGTTTGCAGAAAACGTAGAAGTTTTTTCTGCATCTCAAGTTCCATTTCACACAGTTCGTCTAGGAACAGTGTACCGCCGTGGGCAAGCGTTGCTGCACCTTTACGGTCGGTGGTTGCGCCAGTAAATGCGCCTTTAACGTGACCGAAAATTTCACTTTCCATTAAATCACGAGGGATAGCACCGCAGTTAATGGCAATGAAAGGTTTGTCTCGGCGATCGCTTTGTCTGTGAACGGCTTCTGCACACACTTCTTTACCCGTACCACTTTCACCAACGATAAACACGCTTGCAGAGGTTGGGGCAACCGCATCAATGGTTTTGTATACCGCTTGCATCGACAGGCTAGAGCCAATAAAACCATGGTAGTTGTGACGATCGAAGGTCGATTGAATGTTCTCGACGAGATTTTCTAGTTTTGCGCGTTTTAAGTGAAGAGTGACTGAGGTTTTTAAACGGTCAGCGTTGATGGGCTTCTCTAGAAAGTCTTCCGCGCCTTTCTGGATAAGATTGACCGCGAGATCGACACTGCCGTGCGCCGTTGCGATGATGACGGAAGTAGGGATCTCGTTTTCATTAATCCAGTCCAATACGTCTTCGCCCGACATGTCCGGAAGTTTAAGGTCGAGAATGATAAGTTGCGGCTTGCTGCGCTCAATGAATTGAATTGCCTCACGCCCTGTCTCTACGTGGAAGATGTCGTAAGGCTCGTCCTTGACGTACTGCTTATAAAGTATGGCTAGTGAAGTAGAGTCTTCTACCAGTAACACCCTTGGTCTCATAATCCTTTCCCAACTTTCTTCAATTCGTTGTTTTAATGCGTAAAGTCGGCTTGAGGTTCATGCTGTCATGATCAGTTCGTTTTTCTTGCCTCAAGCTGATGGCTTCTTTTCGATTCTCATTTTGAGAATCTTTATATTTAAGTATTAGCACACGCTGTGAGGATTGCAGAAAATTCTTTATTTTTTAGTTAATTAAATCCCTGAAATTTGTTGTTAGTCTTCAAACCCTTGTTCTTTTCTTTGGTTTAGCGCGGTAAAAGACTGTTCTGCCAATTCTGGTAATGATTGGCAAAGCTCGAAGGCTTGTTTTACATCACCTTCAACACAGTATTTCTCGATGATGCGAGCGTGACGCGATAGAGTGCGATTACCCAAGGCAAGTGCAGAGCTACCAAGCGTGTGGACTTCAAACTCCATTGCTTCTTTGTCTTGGCTGTTGAGTGCCTGCTGGATCTTTTCGACACGCTCACGAGATTCCTCAATATAGTGCTCGATTAAGGTAGGCATGATTTCCGCACAGGTGTCTTTGATCATTTGCTGAAGAATCAACTCATCGACCAATTCTTGCTCCAACGTTACATCAGTTTGAGTATTCATAGTGCGCGCTCCCTATAAGGTAAATAATTCGCTATTTTTTATTTGTTTCGATATTTTCGCTTTCAGCTTCTCTGGCAAAAATCGCAGTTTTTTCACATGACGAATCAGTTCGTCTTTTAAACCTGCGTTGTGCTTCATGTTGAGCACAGCGCCTAGCAGATTGGCATTGCTGGTTTCTAATAGCTTTTTAGCTTGGTCGATTTGGCTCGTAGTGGTGGAACCGTAACTGGCAACCAGTACACACGTATCGCAAACGCCTGCAACGACTTGAGCTGGAATGTTGTTACGGTTCATGCTCAGTAGTGGTGAAGTATCAATGACCACTCGGTCATATTGCTCAAGCCACTTATCGACCGCTTTTCGCAACATGGTTGGGTCGCGATAGGCAAGTTGTGTGCTCGCAAGGGAAGGGACGGTTAACCCTACCAGCGTTTGATGGTCTTCCTCACGAGAGATCAGTTGGCCAACTTCTTCCTCTTCTTCTTCAAAAGCATGAACCGTGCTGTAAGCGGGCTTGAACAGGTTCAGATCGACATAAAGTGTTTTATGACCTGCAAGAATCAAACGCTCTGCCAGTGCGGAAGCCACAGATGTAACCCCATCTTCAGACTGACAAGCCACCACACTAATTGACCTGTAGCCCTTGAGTTCGCTTTGAAGATAGATTTGCTCAATCTCAGCATGTGTTGCAGGAATAGTCATTACAGCGCTCCTATTAACACGATGGTGGTGGTGATTTGTAGCAAGTCACGCAAACCAGCACGGGCTTTCTCGGCAAAACTTTCGTCTTTGTGCGGAACATAAATCGTATCACCTGCACGAATCACGGGCAGGTCGTATATGTTGGCGGTTTTGCTGAATTCAACCAAGTTAAACACACGCGCCTGACCTTGGCAGCAAGACATGTTAACCACACTGATCTTCTCAACGTAGGCACTGTCACTCGGTCCACCAGCTTCAGCAAGTAGGTCCAGAATGGTCATGTTGTCATTGAAGACATAGCGACCCGGTGCATGTACTTCACCCAGCACGCGAACTGTGGATTCTTTAGAGCGATCAAGCCAGTTCTTGTCTTTCTCTGGAATGTAAATGGTATCGCCAGGGCGCACATCTGGCAGAATCGATTCGTCGCCAGTTTCAAAGTAAAGCGACAGGTTAAGTTTGCTCACTTTCGCATAACCCAAGCCACGATGCGTCACTCGGATGTTATGAATATCAGCATCTTTGGTAGGGCCATCAGCCGCAGACAAGATATCTAGGAAATGCATCTCTTTGGTAAAGCGGTAGCGACCCGGCGCGTTGATCTGACCAAACACGTAAATCGATGCATCAGAGCTTTGGCTGACCCACTGTGATTTGTTGTCTGATGGATCGTCTGGTAACGCATGAACACGAACCACTGTGCCTGCTGAAACCCTTGGCAACTTAGAATGTGGTGAGCCTTGTAGGATGTATTTATCCAAATCAAACTTGGTCACTTTACCATTGTTGGAGATTTCGATCTTACTGGTGTCCGCACGGCGAGTAGGGCCGCCCACATGGGCAATTAGATCGATCAAGTCCATTTCGTCTGACCATTCGATACGACCGGGACGAACCACTTCACCCATTACAGCGACCGCACGACTTGGTGCAACCTTCAACCATGACTTTTCATTCATGTCGGTTTTTTCAGGGACGAAGATCGCGTCACCCGGGCCAACCGTCGGTACTTTTTGCTTAGACAGCCCTTCGGTGTGAGCGGTTAAGTCGAAATTGATGATACCACCATCCGCTTTGATAACGCGGATTTGACGAGATTCTGCAAAACGTGTTGGACCACCTGCGTTGGCAAGAATGTCCATAAAGCTCGCGCCTTTTTTGCCTTCGTAGGCGCCAGGGTGAGCTACTTCACCCATCACGTAAACCACGTTCGCGCCCGCTTTAATTTCTTCTTCCTGCTTTGGCACAAAGATGGTTGCACCCGGAAGGATCTCAGGCAGCAGACTCTGGTCACCTGTATCTAGGTAGCGCTTTAAGTTAAACATAATTGGTGTGTTGTTGGTGATAACACGGATTTGTTCAACACTAGCGTAACGAGTCACACCGCCAGCGCGCATAACCACATCGACAAGTGTTGTGTTGGGTTTGTAGGTAAATGAGCCCGGTGCGTTTACTTCACCAAACACTTTAATTGCGCGAGCAGAATCGGCACTGTCGCCGGAGTTTGCCAGTTTCGCTGCATCGAATTCTTGTTCAATATTACCGACCAATGGTGAAGCAGGCACGAAGAGTACGTCCAATGATTCTAGAGTTGGCAGTTTAGAATCGTCACCGGTATCGAGAAAGCGTTTGTAGTCGAACTCAATGTTCTTGTTGCCACGCTTTACGATGATTTTATCAAGCTGAGCACCAGCACGTAGACCGCCAGCTTCATACAGGAACATTTGAATATTGGAGCCAGATGGAAGCGTATATTCGCCCGGTTTAACCACGTAACCCTGTACTGAAATCAAAAGTTGTTGTTGTTTGATGAACACACGTGCGCTGCTTACATCGCGGAAGACAGTTTTAAGGTTATCGGTGATGACATTTTGAAGCTGAGTTTCGTTGTAACCCGCAACAAAAACCTGACCGATTTCTGGCAGATTGATGCGACCACGTTTATCAACTTGAAAACCTTTATTCAGAGATGCTTCACCGGGTAGGTTGATTTGTACTAAGTCGCCGACTTTAACCACGTCATCTTCCGCAGCCCAAGCTGTATTTATGGTGATTAAGCACAGCAGCAGTAGGGTGGTAATGGCTTTGAGGATTCTCATAGTGTGCCTCCCATTTCTGCGCTTGTGTCTGAATTGGCGTTCAGTACTTCGATGCTTACGCGGCGATTAGTCAAACGAACCGCTGGTGTTTGCCCTTCGTAAAGGGGCAGTGTTTCGCCCACAGATTTGGTTTGCACACGGTCAGAGGTGATGCCAAATACGTTCAAGTAACGCTTAACTTGCTCAGCTCGGTCTTGAGCCAATTTTTGGTTGTATTCCGGTGTGCCCGTTGCATCTGCATGTCCGGTTACGACCAGAGATAAAGATGGATGGTCACGAAGGATATAAGCCGCCTCAGCAAGATGTCCCATGTATTTTGGGTTGATCTCCGCAGAGTCGACAGCGAATTGGTTGTCTACATTCAGAAGGTCATAGATGTCCGCAACGATGTTTAGGTCACTGCGCAATGCTTCTATGTCTTGTGGTGGTTTGCACGTAGTTTGCGACAATACGTAATCGAGCTGTTGCTCAAGCTGGTTTAGGCGTCGGCGCTGAATCACGATGTCGTTAGCTGCATCAAGGAGTAGTCCACCTTCCAACTCACGAGCGATACGGTTTTGTTTCTCAAGTGCCTGCACGACGGCTGCAGGGAAACACCAGCGTGCGCCTTCTTGAATCAAAGCATCCAAGTGCAGCTTGGTTAACTGCCAATCGAAACGTAAACCGTGCTCAGGGCCAAGAGGCTCGTCGGGCATCACTGGTGAAAACTGATAATTCTCGATAGAAATATCTTGGTAGCTTTCAGCCATGCCACCCTTGCCGTGATCAGGGTAGTTAAACGTTGAGCAACCAAACATGCCGACAACGAGACTACAAAACACACTTTGTCGTAAAAGATTCACCATGCCAACCTCCGTATTAACCGGTATTTTTTTAATGACCTTTTGAATTGACCGGGATAGCGTGATTGATGCGTAACAGGCTCATGATCTCCAATGGCTGTCCTGATACGTTTTCAATAATCATGCTACGCTCACGTTCAACTAGGCGCTTATATAGATAAACAATGGCACCAATCCCTGAAGAATCAAGAAATTGGACGTGTTGCAGGTTGATTTCTACTTCCTTGTGATCGTCACTGTGAATCACCTCATCAATTTGATGTTGTGCTTGACGGCAGCCTTTTGCATCTAGGTCACCAAAAAATTCGATAGTTAGCGTATTTGGGGTAGTTTCAAGTTTACGTAGTTCCATGATGCTTTCTCCATTTATTCGATTTCCTGATTTGGATAGAGCAGGGAACGTGCCAAATAAAAAATCCTTTAATTACAGGGTATTAAATAACCGTAGAACGATGTTTCATATTGAGAATCTGGTTTTTCTCAATATGAGAATCAAAAAAGTGAATCGTTTTAGGGGTTTATAAATGCTAATTCGATCCGATCTTTATGTATGTAGTTGCATTTATTTGCTTATGAGTGTTGCGTTGAGTCGTAGAACGTAAAATGTGGGTTAGGCGTTTAAAGAGAGGTACGGTTCAATGGAGGTGCTTTTTCGTACAAGGTTCCCGCATGCCATTAAGAATGACATTGATTGCCCTCGCTGTAATAGCTTCCGCCCAGCCTCAAGCTGATCCCAACTTACTACCACCTGTTTCACTTGCCGATTCCTATCAAGACGGAATAGACGTATCCCAATACTGGTATAGCGAAAAGCTTGACGGCATTCGGGCGTACTGGACGGGACAACATCTAGTGACACGAAATGGGAATCGTATCTACGCGCCAGATTGGTTTATCCGCGTGTTACCTGATTACCCTTTAGATGGCGAATTGTGGGCGGGGCGAGGTAACTTCCATCTTGTTCAGCAGACGGTTTTAGACAGAACACCGGTAGACAGTGCATGGCAAAGAATCGATTTCATGCTGTTTGATATGCCTTATTCGGCGGGTGATTATAGAAAACGTTACTACAACATTCAGGACTTGGTGTTTGCGATTGACGCGCCCCACATTAAGTACGTTGAGCATCGTGCAATTCAAGATGAGAAACATTTGTTCGAACAACTCGACCAAATTTCGCAATCTGACGGTGAGGGTGTCATGTTGAGAAAGGTATCAAGCCGTTATCAGGCAGGAAGAGGCAGTGATTTACTCAAGCTCAAACGTTTTGAAGATGCAGAAGCCTTAGTGGTCGGTTACAAACCAGGGACGGGACGTTTACTGGGAATGATGGGAGCGTTATTGGTGCGTTTGAGCAATGGGACAGAGTTTTACATTGGCAGTGGCTTTACCGATGATGTAAGAAAGTCGCCGCCACGAATCGGCTCGACAATCACATTTCGTTTTAACGGCTATACCCATAATGGAAAACCACGATTTGCCCGATTCTTAAGAGAGCGAGTTCCTCAATAAACGGAAGCTACTGATTGCCAACACTCACACCGCAGCGTTTAAATAAGTCTTTCCAGAATTGCACATGCTCCAATGTCTTTTGTCGAAATTGGTCATGTGCTTTTTCAATACCGTAATTTGCACCATGTGCGGCCATTCTTTGTTCGACTAAGTTAATCCCGCCATCGAGCTGCTGATAAGTACTGTCGACAAACGCCATGTAAGGTTGTACCTCGCCGACATAAATCGACTGAAATACGTTTCTCAAATAGCGAAACTGCGTGGTGTCTCGGTTAGCACCACAAATAATTTTGTCTTGGTTTGCTTCGAGCATTTGTGTGGTTTGTTCTAGCCAATGGGTCGCATCAATCAAGGTGTAATACAGTCGTCCAACGAGACGTGTTTTTTCAATCTCTTCTTGATAGTTCACTATGGTTACGTCGGGTAAGCGAGAAAGAGTGCGATAGGGCGTTTGGTAGATTTCATCCAAAGCAAGGAAAGCGTCTCGTACGTGGGCAACTTGGTCTTTGCTCTCCATCGGCAACCATTCAGACCCGGTTAATTGCTTGCGCATGGCATCGCTAGTCAGCAACATATTGTCGAGATGTACGGTGAGGTGATGCCATTTCTGATCGTACAAACCGTTAAGTTTTGTGCTTTCTTCATCACTTAATGGATAATCATTCAAACAACCATTCAGCGTTCTGAGTAGATTGGTTTGATAGTCGAAATCGTAAAAGGCGTCTTGAACTTTACCCAGTTGCGAGTTCTTTTCTGCAAGCAAGTTGAACAGGCCACATTGACGCAATTGATAACTTTCTAGTAAGCCAAGTGACAGGCGAGGGAGTTCTTGAAACAGTTCTCTTTTCTCAGGAACAGTGACAGCAGGGGAAGCTTTTAGGTCAGATTCTGATGCGTCTAACACGTTAGCCAAGCGTTGATTGTATTTTTCGAATACCGCTTTCTCTGGGTTAAACCATTCGTTACACCCAGTGAGTAAGCTTGTCGATAATAAAAGCGCCGTAGCAACAAGTGAACTTCTCACAGCATTTCCTTTTTAATCACTTAGATAAGTATACTTTGTGACGCGCGGGAGAGATCAAAAAAGCCAGCGTTCGCTGGCTTTAAAATTTGATAGTCGAAGTTTGAATTATTGCTGAGAGAAATTCAACTGCACTTCTGGGTCTTGGCGGTGCATCCAACGCAAGCGAATACCTAGTAGGAACGCTGCCGACGATAGACCAATGATGAAGCCTAGCCAGAAGCCTTGTGCGCCCATAGGCTCAACAATCCAGTCTGTACGACCTAATACGTAGCCGATTGGCAGACCAAGTAACCAGTACGCAATAAAGGTACGGTTGAAGATCGCGCGCATGTCTTTGTAACCGCGCAGAGCACCTGCCGCAATAACTTGTACCGCATCGGTACATTGGTAAATTGCTGCAAACAGCAGTAGCACCATTGCCAGTTCGATAACTTCAGGGTTATTGGTGTAAAGCAGGGCAATTTGCTCACGGAACACAACAGTTAGAATTGCCGTCATCATCGCAAGAGCAAGACCAACCATCACACCTACGCGAGAAGCAACACGTGCACCATCAACGTTTTCTTCACCCAAACGGTGACCAACGCGGATACTCACTGCCGCACCCACACTCATTGGTAGCATGAAAACAAGTGAAGAGAAGTTAATTGCAACTTGGTGCGCGGCAACAATGATCGAACCGAGTGGAGAGACCAAAAGCGCAACCACCGCAAACAACGTCACTTCAAAGAACAATGCCGCTGCGACAGGGAAGCCCAGCTTGAATAGACGAATTTGAGCCTTCAGTTGAGGCTTGTGGAACTCGCCAAACAGGTTAATGCTTTTTAGTCGTGCAGAAGTGGTTACATAAAGAAGCAGTAAGCCAAACATCACCCAGTAGACGATCGCGGTTGCAACACCACAGCCCACACCGCCTAGTGCAGGTGCGCCGAATTTACCGTAAACGAAAATCCAGTTAAGTGGGATGTTCAGCATCAAGCCGATAAAGCCGATGAACATCGCAGGCTTCTTTAGCGACATACCATCAGTAAAGCTGCGTAAAGTTTGGAACAGCAAGAACGCTGGAACAGCAAAAATAACCGCATGGATATAGCCAATGGTTTTCTCTGTCATTGCTGCTTCGACATCCATTAACCCAAGAATGAACTGGGTTTGGAATAACACTCCGATGATTGGAATGCTGATCAGTAGGGCAAGCACAATGCCTTGTTGGATCTCGAATGGGATTTTAACGCGGCGACCTGAACCGTTAAGTTGAGCAACCACTGGTACAAGTGCCATCAATAAACCCACACCAAATAGAATTGATGGAAGCCAGATACTTGCAGCCACAGATACCGCAGCCATGTCGGTCGCGCTGACGCCACCTGCCATTACGGTATCGACAAAGCCCATCCCCGTCTGCGCGACAGAAGCGATCAACACAGGGGTAGCTAATTTAATAAGACTCGATGCTTCTTCTTTATAGCGATGCACGAAATACTCCAGAGCGGAACAATATATTGTAAAAGAAATAATTTGAATCGAAAGAGAGTGCTCGAGGACAAAAGATGTGATGAACTGATCTGATGGTTGATTTTAGTCACTATAAGGTGAAAAAATGCCTCGGTGGAACTCCGCGCAGATGATAAACAATTGTATGCTCAGATACCATACCCACAAGATGTGGATTTCTGGTTAATTGATAGACGATTGTAAAAACACTCGGCGGTCGTTTAGCTTGGCTATCAGTCGCTTCTAACAAATAGGTAAAAAGAATGTTTACAGGAATCGTTCAGGGTACGGCTAAAGTCGTTCATATCGACAAGAAAGATCGCTTTCAAACTCACGTAGTTGAAATAGAAGGCGCATTAAATGAAGGTCTTGAAATTGGCGCGTCTGTTGCGCACAACGGTTGTTGCCTCACCGTAACGAAAATCGAAGGATCGCAAATCAGCTTTGACCTAATGCAAGCGACACTTGCGCTGACCAACCTAAGCGAATTGGCGGCAGGCGATAGCGTCAACATTGAGCGCGCAGCAAAGTTCGGTGATGAGATCGGCGGTCACAGCATGTCTGGTCACATTAGCTTGATGGCAGAAATTGCAGATGTCATTGATACGCCAAACAACCGAACAATTTGGTTTACGCTGCCAGAAGAGTCGATGAAGTACGTGCTTGCGAAAGGTTACATTGGCTTAGATGGATGTTCACTGACCATTGGTGAAGTTGAAGACAACCGTTTCTCAGTACACTTAATTCCGGAAACGCTCGAAAGAACCTTATTTGGTCGTCGCCAAGTGGGTGAAAAAATCAACGTTGAATTCGATCCACAAACACAAGCCATCGTTGATACGGTAGAACGTGTATTGGCAGCGAAACAGCTTTAGTTCTGCCAGGAATAGCTAACTCTGTTTAACTAGGCAAAAGTAACAGGGTAAAAATAATAAAGGAGCACTTTAGGCTCCTTTTTTGTTTCTTCTGTTTTTAGGGGGGGGATGTGAGTTCCTACTCGTAGTTGTCGTCGATGAACAGTTCGACCTTTTGCTGCAATTCATCAACTTTCATGTTGAGGTGAATCGCATGACAACAAGCCGGACAGTCATCATAGAACTCTTGGTTACCATTACTTGCATCGAGAGTGATGCCGATTGAGTGCCCGCAGTGGGGACATTTCACATGTCTTTCAGTGTAATTTTGCATACAAAAACTCCTAGTATTGCAGGGCTTTTAATACTTTATTGTAGAGAAAATACAGCCCTTATTTACTCGCTTGTCTCTTAGGGTTAGAGATACAACGTAAGCCGAGTTACTTAGAATATTAGGTGGTCTTGTTGCTAATTGAGTCGAAATAAGTACAAAAGTTGACCCCAAACCCAACGTTGGGCTTGGGGTCTTTCTCTAGAGTGATGTGCGTCGAAAATTTACACTCAGCAATGATCTTTTCCTTCCAAATCAATAAGAAATTATCTTCTTAATTATCGATTGCGCTTGTTCCAGATAATGTCCGCCAAACAGGTTGCAATGGTTAAGAACATGATAGAGATTATAGATATCTTTACGTTCTTCATAGCCAGCTGAAAGTGGTGCAACTGATTCATATCCTTGATAAAAATCTGGTTGGAAGCCTCCAAATAACTCGGTCATGGCGAGGTCACATTCTCTGTCTCCCCAGTAACAGGCTGGATCAAAACTAATAGGTCCTGCAGGGGTCAGTGCAACGTTTCCATTCCACAGGTCACCGTGCAGAAGAGAAGGCTGAGGTGAGTGATTTGCTAAAAGCTGTTTCACGACGTCAATAAAGTCATCGATATCAACCAAAGATACGCCTTTCTCTTTCAGCAATTGCAATTGCCACCCGATACGCTGCTCTGCGAAGAAGACGCACCATTTCTTGTGCCATTGATTTGGCTGGAGTGTCGACCCGATATAATTATCGCTGTCGAAACCGAACTCTTTTTGTTCACCCCACAAATGAAGGCGAGCCAGTTGTTGGCCAAACTTAAAGCTGTTGCTGGCATCTTCAAGCGGTTTGGTTGGGAGGTAATTAAGAATAATAAACGAGTGCGTTTTAGTTTTACCGACTAAAACGACTTCAGGGACAAATAGAGTAGAGGTTTCACGCAAAAGGTGAAGGCTTTCCGCTTCTACTTCAAACTTGGCTAAGAAATCCCGATCATTAAGTTTGACGAAATAGCGCTGCTCTCCGTCATTGATCATATAGCTTTCGCTAATGTCGCCGCCTGAAAGTTTCACTTTCTCGGTGATTTGATATTCAAACATTAAGGTATCAGAAAGCTGTTGCGATATTGCTTGCCACATACAAAACCTCGCTCATCTATTTGACCAACAATAGTTTAGGATAAACGGCGGAAGATTGACGCGCACTTGAGCAAACTTCGACAATAAATACGTCGGTCATAGTGAAAAATGTGCATAAGTGTGAATCATGTCGCCTATAACTCTATGATTTATCGACTTAACATATGGAGCTATTGAGATACAACGAGTATTATTATTTTTTTGACTTTAGTTCCATTGGTGGCATGAAAATACTGATTTGTGATGATTCGGCAGTCGCACGAAAGTTGATTTCCCGATCCATCGTACAAGATACATCATTGCACCTTCTCGAAGCCCAAGATGGTCACGAGGCGTTAAAAATCCTAGCGGAACAAAATATTGACGTTTTGTTTCTCGATTTGACGATGCCGATAATGGACGGATTCGAGGTACTAGAGTCTCTGCCTGTTAGCCAACATCAAACCAAGATTGTCATTGTTTCGGGTGACGTCCAGCAAGAAGCTAAACAACGTTGTTTGGATCTTGGTGCAATAGACTTTATTGCAAAACCACTCTCTGAAGAACAAGTCGTTCCTTTGTATGAAAGTCTGGGGTTGCATTACGCCTTCAGTTCTAGTGTTGAAATTGAACCAACGCCAAACATAGAAATTACCCCATTGTCTAAGTTCCGAGAGGTAGCCAATATTGCGCTAGGTAAAGGCGCGGCAATCATGGCGGACCATCTGCGCGAATTTATTCAACTTCCTGTGCCTCATGTCGGGCCGCTGTCTTATGGCGAGCTTCATATGACGCTGGTGGATGTGATCGGGCGTGATAGTTCTGTGGCGGTTGCCCAGCGATTTGTCGGTGGCGGTATCCACGGTGAAGCATTGGTTTGTTTGCGCGGTAAAGACATCAACCAAATCGGTGAGCGGTTGGGGTATTTACTAGAGTTTACGCCACACAATGAAATCATCTTAAACGTGTCTAACTTGTTGGTTTCTTCTTTCCTAACGTCTTTAGGTAACCAACTGGATAAGCAATTCTCTCTACGTCAGCCAGGTATCATTGAAACCATTACGCCTTTTAGTGAAGAAAAGGGCGAAGCTGGCCAACTCTTTACCATCGAATACACCTACATGGCAGAGGCACTCGACTTTGAGTGTGAAGTTCTGTTTTTGATAGATAAATCATCCGTAGAAATCATCTATGAAATCATGGAGTTAATCTAATGTCCGAAATCACGCTGGACATAGCAGACTTTCACTGGGTTACCCAAATTCTGGATACCATGGACTCTGGACTTATCGTACTCGACCAAGAGTATAAAGTCTGTGTGTGGAACAGTTTCATGCAGTCTTACAGCGGTATCTTGTCGCAAAACATCTTAGGTGAGTGCTTATTTGATCACTTTGAAGATCTCCCCCGAACATGGCTAGAGACCAAGCTGAAAACGTCGGCGGATTTAGAGGCGCGTTCATTCTCTAGCTGGGAAAACCGACCATATCTTTTTAAGTTCAACAACTTCTCGCCGGTTTCAAACAGCAGCAACCTGATGTTCCAAGACATTGTGATCACGCCATTGCGCTCCCTCTCAGGAGAAGTGAGCCACATTGCGATTCAAATCAACGATGTCTCAGAAACCGCGCGTAACCGTATTCACTTGAGAGAAACTAACCAACATCTTTCTGAAATCAGTCGTAAAGACGGCCTCACGGGATTGTTTAACCGTGCGTACTGGGAGCAGTCATTGAAAGAAGAGTTTGCCCAACTTAAAGTCATTGAAGGGGCAAGTTCGTTGGTGATCTTTGATATTGACCACTTTAAAAAGGTCAACGACACCTATGGCCACCACACTGGCGATGAAGTGATTCGTCGTACATCTAGCTTATTGCGTAAAACGGCACGCAGTAGTGATGTTTGTGGGCGTTTCGGTGGGGAAGAGTTCACCGTTCTTCTGCCGCATACCAATCAAGAACAGGCGAGCTATTTTGCAGAGCGTTTAAGAAAGCGAATCGAGCAAGAAATCGTGAAAGTTGAAGACTTTTTGATTAACTACACGATAAGTATTGGCGTTTGCGAGTATAAATCGTACTTCGAGAGTCACACACAATGGCTTAAGAGTGCCGATGCTGCGTTATATCGCGCTAAAGAAAATGGACGAAATCAAACCTGTTGTCACGAAGATGACTAACCTAATTGGTTGAAAACCATTCAGTTAACGCATCAATGCTTATTAATATGAAATAAGTTAATGAAATTTTCTCGGCATGTCTTACTATTGAAACTATTTCGCTTTCAGCTTCGAAGGCTTGCACTAAACGGAGAAAAACAGTGGTTGTAGAAACCGATGGATATCTCGCTCTAATCGAGCACTTGTCACTTAACTTAGATATTTTCACGTCTGAAATCGGTGACACAGGATCAGAAAGCATTGAAGATGTCGTGACTGACATGGTTGCGTCGAACATCATGGCGATATTCGAACAAAACCCAGAATTGCATTCAAGTGTGCGCTTTAAGTTACTAAAAGAAGCTGATGCGGTAGTAGAAGATTTGGGTGAAGTGCTTGCGGGTGTGTGGACGAAAAAAGCGACCAATGAGCAGATCGCTTTTTTAGATGAATACATCGCGTTGGTGAAGAACTTGTTCGATACAGCTGTCGCGACCTACGACTGATTCCAATCTCTCGTCATTCCTATTCAAAGAAGGGTTACATTGTAACTCTTCTTACTTGCCAAAATTTCGATGCCCAATACGGGTTGTCGATTCTCGAAATGATCACGCCTTTCGATGTGGAAGCGTGCATAAACTGCTTATTACCCAAGTAGATACCGACATGGTATGTGCTTCTACGGGTCTTGAAAAACACCAAGTCGCCTTGCTGCGCATCAGACCAACTCATCTCAACACCTTGCTTAGACTGTTGGCGCGTTGTTCGCGGTAATGACATTTGGTATGCCTCGACAAAGGCTTTTTGTACAAACGCAGAACAGTCTATGCCTGATTTCTTTGTACCGCCTAAACGATAGGGCGTGCCTTCCCATTCATTAAAAAACTGAAACAAGTCCTGATTGTCGGACAGAAGTTGGTTGACTGGAAGGGAGGCGTTTACTTGTGTTTCTGGGGCTGGGCCAGAAGAACACGCACTAAGTAGCGTACTGATTATTAAAGGGAAAAATATACGACGTACTTTGTACACAGGTCATCTCCATGACTTAAAACTGAAATATTAGTGTCATAACCAATCCCTACTATGGGCTGAAAATCACGTTTTTGTCTCACTTATGTGACGAACAAACGGAAAGTTGATTCAAAACCAAGAAAGAACATAAATTGATTATGACAGAGCGCAAACGTTTACGCCTTTCTCTTTCACTGATTCAGACTATCAGTGCAACATTTTTAACTATCATCGCACTTGTTATAGCCCTTTCTGTCTCAAGTTTCAAAGGAATGGAACAGATTGGCGAACAATTTGAAGAGTTGTCTCAAAAAGCGTTACCCATGGCAATGGCAAATGCGACACTCACAAGGAACGTTTTAGAGCAGGTCAAACTGCTTAACTATGGAATGCAAATCACCGACCCGAATGAACTTCCTCTTATCACTTCTCAAATTGAAGAGTTAGCACAGCAAAGTGACGGGCTCATAGAGCAAACTTCAGGTGTAGCTGAAGACCTATCAAGCATGCTCAAAGAAAACGTTGCTGAGTTGCATCAAGTCACCAATTCCATTTTATCGAAACAGTCTGCGGTGATTCAGATGCAAAGCGACATTAACTCGGCCGTTGGTGGGTTTCGATATGGCTTAAGTTCGATTGGCCCAGAGATGAACCGTATCAGCTCCTTTCTAAGCAACGACAACCCTGAATCGAGTGATGCGGCAAATCGCTTCATTGCGTCTGCAAGCTCGATGGAAAGCACCTTCTTGGTCATGATGATGCAAACCGAGCTAGAGAAAGCGGAGCAAGAATACAGAGAAATGCGAAACCGTATCGCTGGTATTAACCTCGCTTACGATGACTTCAAAGAATGGCATCCGGAAGTGACAGAGTTCGCCAGCCTAACTGCGCCTTATGAGATGGTACAGGCTGGCTTCAAAGATGAAGGGGTTTTGCGTTTGATTTTGGCGAAACTTGAACAGAGCGAACAGCAAAAGGTCGAGTTTCAACGTGCCTCTCAACTCTCAAACGAAACCATGTATTTGCTCGACCAAGTATCTAATTCCGCCTCTGCTCTGATTGATGAGCGTGAAACCATTGTCCACAGCACCATTCAAAACGTCAGTTTGATGGTTGTTGTTGCCGCTGGCGTTATCTCGCTCGTAGTGTTAGTGACTTGGTTTGGCCTTCGCACTTGGATCAATCGAGGTTTGAAAAACATCCTTACTCGTCTTTCCGCGTTAACGGAAAATGATTTCCGAGATAAAGCGCAAGAGATTGGCCCGTTTGAACTTAAAGAAGTCGCACGCAAACTTAACCAAGTTATCGACTCAACACACGATTCGATTTCAACCGTTACGCGTAACTGCGAAACCTTGTACCAAACCGCTGAGATAAGCCACGATGCGGCTGAGCAAACCAATCAAAGCTTAACTGTGCAGAATGAAGCGCTGGCGAGCATGGTGACGACCATTACTCAGTTAGAAGCATCGATTAAAGAGATCGCGACGGTGACGAATGCCTCTTCCGAAGATTCGTATTTAGCGACGGAACACACAGTGACAGGCGTTGCTGTGGTAGAGCAAAACCGTCAGCGTTTGGAATCACTAGAAAACTCACTCAACATCAATGAACACTCCATGATTGAACTCGACCAACGAGTAAAACAGATTCGTGAGATGGTGGATATGATCAGCGGCATTGCCGATAACACCAACTTACTTGCTTTGAATGCGGCGATTGAAGCGGCGCGTGCAGGGGAGCAAGGGCGAGGTTTCGCGGTAGTCGCCGATGAGGTTCGCAAGCTAGCCAGTGATACCTCGCAGCAGACCACCAATATTCGTGAAATGATGAATGAGTTAGTCGCTGCGGCAGAACGCTCACGTAAAGCGGTAAATGACTCACGTGAGGAAATGTCTTACGCAATGCAATCGAGTGATGAAGTGAAATCGGCATTCTCAGACATTAACGAAGCGGTTCAGCATATCCAACAACGTGTCGAACAGATTTCTGTTGCGACAGAAGAGCAAGAGCGAGCAACGGCAGACGTGTCGCAAGCTATTACACACATTTCTGACCAAGGTGAGCACACCAAACTCCAATTAGAATCCATGGTCGAAAGCTCAGAGCAAGTTGCAGACATCGCAGGGCATCAACAAGCGATGCTGCATAAATACGAACTGCATAAAGTGAGTTGCTCCAGCATTAGGTGAGACCAAACGAACTTCCAATACGACCAAAGGCAGGGCAATCGCTCTGCCTTTTTATTTTTTGACGCCAAGAGTGAGTGACCCAAATCGCAAATTGATTAACGATACGGGATAAATATGTCATTAGCATTTGTTAATGCTTTGTTGTCAATTTAGGGTTGTTAGAATATCCCGCAACACAAAAATGCCAACAAAATGAGGAATGGTTCTTTGGTCGATAAAGTGTGTCCTCTGGTGTTGCGAAAACAAAACTGTGAGATTCTTCTTTTCAAACATCCTCTTGCGGGCGTTCAGTTGGTGAAAGGCACTGTTGAACTCTTCGATTGCGACTTCTTGAGTGCGGCAAAAAGAGAATTGGCAGAAGAGTCGGGCATCGAACTGGTATATCACACAATCTACTTAGGGGCTTGGGAGAGTGGGTTTCAAGAGCAGCGTTGGCATTTCGTTTTGTGTGAATGTGAAGTGTTGCCGGAACATTGGGTCTTCCACACTCAAGATGATGGTGGGCATGATTTCGAATTCTTTTGGCATGAGGTGACAAAAGATATTTCTTCTTGTGCGCACCCTGTTTTTCAACGTGCGTTAGAGCAGGTTCGTGAGTTTATCCGCCTTGGAGCAATGAAGTGAACGTTGAAATTGGTAATCGCACGAATGCAGAGTTGCTTCAAGAACTCAAAGAACAACGTATTCAATTAAATCCGTTTGCCTTACAGCTGTTTGAAGACCAAATGATACAAACCAAACAACGTGGCCAGATAGTGTCTGTATTGGTAACAACGCCTTCGGAATTGGGGGGGGCGCAACGCTGGCTGAGCTTCTTGCTCATGCTGGCCTGAAAGGGCTAGAGCCTTGTCCGCTCGCCGTCGCACCATACTTGTTACTTCAAGGTATTTCGCTCACAAAAGACGAATACATAACGCTCGCTTCTTCGGCTCTTGAGCAGGAAGAGACCTATCCCAGAGGTTTGTATCTGCGTAAGCGGGATGATGGTGTGTGGCTGAGAGGTTATCGATGTGATGATGCCTTTATCTTTCCGCCTTCGATGAAGTTTGTGTTCATTGATGCGAAGGCTAAAGAGGGGGAACAAGATTGACGTTCGACTATTACTCGTTCCCGACAATTTCACTGGAGAATTGTTGCAGCTTCTAAACCACATCCAAACGTCACATCTCACGTGTATCAGCAGTAAGCAAAGAAATACGTAAATCATTCTCACGAAGGAAGTACAAACAAGGAAAGTTCATGAAAAAACGACTCGTCATATTGGCAGCCATTGTGTTGCAAGGTTGTGCAACGATAGAGACCCTAAACCCAACAAACAATCATGTGAGAATCGCTCATGAGGGGAAGCAGAGCTACTGCAAGGAAATTCCAAGAGTTTATAGTGGAGTGAATTACAACATGTGTTTGTTGAATGGTGAGCCTAGCTATTCAGAAAACACGGGGTCCAAACTGGATGGGGTGCCTTTTTTTGTGTTTGATACTGCTTTTTCAGCGTTGGCTGATACTTTATTCCTACCATACACAATAACGATGCAGGCACAGAAAGGGCCAATAGAGGTTAACTAAGCTTTCAAGCGAACCATCAAACCAAACGCTATGCTTTTATCAGGAGCGAAATGATAAGGAAGAACAGCCATTGTTGTTCTTTCAACCTCTCACGTACGGTTTAAAGGCACTGTCGCTCTCAAAAATGGCGTCGAAATTACAATTATTTAGCTGATTTCTATATGCTTTGCGCATTCATTCAGATAAGGAAAGGAAACGATAATGGATAAATTCGTACTGTTTCTCCTATGCCTTTGCCTGACAGTGGGTGGTGTCATCCACATTTACGACAATATTGTCGATGGCTTTTTGCCTTACGATTTTGCCCCAGGCTGGTTAAACATGTATTGGAGCGCCCTTGGCCTCCTTGATTTACTCGCCGTTTATTTGCTGATTAGGCACCGCCGGACTGGGCTGGTTTTACTGTTATTGATTATGTTGAGCAGCGTAGGCTTTAACTCTTATGCGCACTATGGATTGGGCGTATTGGAGAGCAGTGGACAGCTGCAATGGCAAACGTTGTTGTTAGGGTTTTCTATTGGAGTATCAATTTGGCTGTGGAATTCGCAAAAGCATCGCCACTCACGTCAGATATTCCGGTAAATGTTTTATTCGATATTACGTATTTTTAAACAGGGAAGTGTTATGGATAACTTTAAGGAGCTGGCGAGCTTCGGTGTTTTTGCCGCGCTATCGGGCTTTAGTTTTGGCGCAATCTTTTTTGGCATTGCGTTTGTGTACGCGGCCATCAACAAGCAACAAGATGTGAGCGTGTTCGCCATCTCTTCAATTGTTCTTGGGATTATCGGTTTGTTTGTTGGTGTGACCCAATCAAACAAAAAACGCGATTTGATTAAAGCCTAACGGTTTTTATTCAATCCGAAATACATTGGGATGAGTTGCGGTCGCGTGCTCGTGATACATATCATCTAGGTAGGTCAGTAACTCGTCCTCATCGAGAAAGGGCGGCACTACAAAGTCTCTGATTGGGCGCTTTATCGAAGTTTCTGAATCGATATAAAGCGTCCAAATCCCATCTTTGCATTCAGCAAGCATGATTTTTCCAAACACATTCACTTTCATTGAACTGCTCATGAGGAAGACTTTTCCTTGTAACGAAATGGTTGGGTGATAAGTTTATCCAATCTTTGCTCGTCTTTGTCGCGAATCTCTGGAACACCAATCACAACATCATCATGACCTAACTCCGGTTGAGCTCGGTAAGTGCCAAACAAACGATCCCAGATCGACAAGAAGAAACCAAAGTTTGAATGTGTCTCGCGCACGATGACAGAGTGGTGCACGCGGTGCATGTCTGGCGTCACAACCAATTTACGTAACTTCGAATCCCAAGGTAGTGGCAGCTTTGCATTGCTATGGTTAAACATCGCGCTGGCATTCAATACGATTTCAAATACCACGATGGCAACAGGAGACACGCCCAAAGCGAAAACAGCAGCGATTTTTACAATCATTGAGAGAATGATTTCTATCGGGTGGAATCGTGTTCCGGTTGTGACATCGATATCCAGATCAGCGTGATGCATGCGGTGAAGCTTCCACAGCGGTTTAACGCGATGGAAAATTAAATGCTGTAGATAAATGATGAGATCGAGTAACACAACGGCTATCAGCACATTTAACCAAGTCGGCAAGGCGAGTGCATTGAGTAGACCCCATTGGTTTTCATACGCAATGATGGCAGCTTGGAAAGCGGCAATAGGCATGACAACGGCAATAACGACACTATTTAGCGCGACCAGTGTGAGGTTGTTAAACCAGCGAAATGAACGGTCGACGGTCAACTGCTTTCTCGGTAGCTTGTTCTCCCACAGGGTACACAGCAACAAAACACCAATAAAGATGCTGAGTCGTAGCCAAGAAGGGTCGTTAAATGCTGTTTCGGTCACGCTAATTTCCTTGATTGATTCGCTTATTTGTTAAGACCTTAAGACTCCACCGTATCTTTCACCGAGAAGAAAGGAATGTGAATGTCCGTCCGTTTACGAGCATTTCTTGAGACTCACTGGCGATGCAAGTAGAATCGCGCTCTACTTTATACATGCACTTATTCCAACTGGCACTTTCTATCCATGAGAATCCACGCTTTCCATCGTTTATACCAGCACCGTCAATCTATCTCAACGAAGCCGTTTAACGCTCGTGGCTGTAAAGTGGTTCGCTGTCCATATTGTCAGGTTTCTGAGCAATATTGTTTGTGCGACATTCAGCCGAACATAGAATCCAATATTGCCTGCATGCTGATCGTATCGGAAAACGAAGTGTTCAAGCCGAGTAATACCGGGCGTCTAATTGCTGATACGATTCAAGAGACCTACGTGTATCAATGGAATCGTACTGAGCCTTCTCAAGAGATGCTCGCACTGCTAGAAAACGATGTTTATCAACCTGTGGTTGTCTTCCCAGCAGATTACGTGGATGAGCCTGAGCGTTTATTGGGTGGTTTGAATCCAGAGCGTTTGAAGGCATCCGATGGTTCAGACAAAAAATGGTTACTGATCTTCATTGATGGCAGTTGGCGTGAAGCGCGCAAGATCTTCCGCCGTTCAGAGTTCTTGAAGTCTTTACCTGTGCTTTCTATTGAGCCGGAATCATTGTCTGAATACATCATGCGCCGCTCGGACAATGAGCAGCATCTGTCTACTGCAGAAGTCGCGACGTTAGTGTTCAAACAAGCAGGTGAAGAGCAAGCTTCGGAGTGTCTGCAATTATGGTTTGAAGCCTTCCGTGAAACCTACATGCTGACGAAAACTCGCGTAAAAACCGACTGGTCTCGACCGCATCTGAAACGTTTCAAAGAGTGGGCTAAAATCGAGAGCTAACTCTAAGGAATGAACTTTTGTTGATGGCTTGTTGTTCAAATGGCTTCAATGAGGGGATAAATCTGCATTCGGTCACGGTTTGCAGGCGTACAGATATGGATAATGCTCGGAGTTTATCTTTTTTGACTCCAGCATTTTTTGGGAGTCGTTTGAGCTTTTTAGGAGAGAATTGCATGTATTACGGCTTTGATGTCGGTGGCACTAAAATTGAGTTTGGTGCGTTTAACGAAAAACTTGAGCGTGTAGCAACTGAACGTGTACCAACACCAACAGACAACTACGATTTGCTGGTAGAAACCATTGCAGGTCTGGTTAACAAATACGATGCGGAATTTGGTTGTGAAGGTACGATTGGCCTTGGTCTTCCTGGGATGGAAGACGCTGATGATGCAACTGTACTAACGGTTAACGTACCTGCAGCAAAAGGCAAACCACTTCGTGCAGATCTTGAAGCTAAAATCGGTCGCAGCGTAAAAATTGAAAACGATGCAAACTGTTTCGCGCTTTCTGAAGCATGGGATGAAGACCTTCAAGATGAACCATCTGTACTAGGTTTGATCCTTGGTACGGGTTTTGGCGGCGGCTTTATCTACGAAGGTAAAGTATTCTCTGGCCGTAACCACGTAGCGGGTGAGGTAGGTCATACACGTCTTCCTATTGACGCATGGTTCCACTTAGGCGAAAACGCGCCTCTACTAGGTTGTGGTTGTGAAAAGAAAGGTTGTCTAGATAGTTACCTATCTGGTCGTGGTTTCGAGCTTCTTTACGCGCATTACTACGGCGAAGAGAAGAAAGCGATCGATATCATTAAGTCACACGCAGAAGGCGAAGCAAAAGCGGTTGAGCACGTTGAGCGCTTTATGGAGCTTCTAGCAATCTGCTTTGCGAACCTGTTTACTGCGACTGACCCACACGTTGTTGTTCTAGGCGGCGGCCTATCTAACTTCGAACTGATTTACGAAGAGATGCCAAAACGTATTCCTAAGTACCTGCTTTCTGTCGCGAAATGTCCGAAGATCATCAAAGCAAAACACGGTGATTCAGGCGGCGTGCGTGGTGCTGCGTTCCTAAACATCAAATAGTCGTCTGAGTTTTCGGTAAGCCAAAACACATAAGACCAACATTGAAAGCCTCGTTTTCCTTTAATGTGAAACGAGGCTTTTTTTATTTTTGTCGGACCATACTGCTGCTTGGTATTGCTGAGCTGCCATCTTTACCCAGCTTTACGCTTCGTTTACGTCCCTTGAACTCTCGATTGATAAGCTGTCTGTATTGCTTCCACGAACAGTAGGAATGAAGATGTTCAACTCATCAAAATTACGCTATGGCGTTCTTAGCATCGCCTTAGTTGGTATGGTTTCACCGACATTTGCCAAGCCTCCGGCACCTAAGCCACCAAAGCATGGGAAGAAGGTGGTGGTGGTAAAGCCTGTCTACCGTCCCGTTTATAAAGCGCCAGTTCATCGCGTATACCATTACAAGAAAATTCCGAGAACCGCGACTTACCTAGTGATTGCGGGGATCACTTATGCCGTCGTTGATAATGTCTATTACAAGCGAAGTGGCGATCAGTATATTTACGTGGAGCAACCTCCGGTATCTGTGCAGAGCGAAGTGAATACAGCGAGTACCACCGTCGTAACGAATAAGGGGATGGTGGGTAAGATAGTCGATGTGTTGCCGAATGAAGCAACTACGGTGACCGTTAATGGGACGACTTTCTACGTTCAAGGTAGTGACTGGTATGCGCCAATTGCAGGAACCAATCAGTTTGTGATTGTAGAGCCTCAGCTATAGTGTGTTGCCTTTAGAATGCATGCATAAAAAAACTCGCGACGAATTGCGAGTTTTTGTTTGGTCTGTATAGCTTGGCTTATTTTTTCTTTTTGCCTACGCCCAAGTTTTCTTTTTGAGCTAGAGTGATTTTGCTAAAGCCAAGTTTTCTGAAATGATTATCGCGGTAGTTGCGCACAGCTTTGGTGTCAGATACTGCTTCGATTTGCTGCTCCATCTTTAGGTACTCAGTGATATCGATACCTTCCGCCTCTGCAACCGCCTCTTGAATGTTGCGGTGTTGCTGGTATGAGAACGTCAGTTCTTTGTCTTGGTCTTTGTAAGTGTAAAGAATGGTGCGAGCCATAGCTGTCTCTCTGAAAAATTTTTCTGTTATCAATAAAAAGGTCAGACACGCTGACCTTTGAATTCTGAATCGGCTTAGATTCTGCCTTGAAGTGGGATAATTGTCACGCTTTCTCCCACTTTTACTGTATCAACAGCAGGGGAGATTTCGATCAAACAGTTTGCCTCACTCATTGAGCGCAGAATACCAGAGCCTTGTTTGCCTGTTGTGCGAACGGATAGGCGACCTGTTTCGTCTAGCTCGTAGATACCACGGCTAAACTCGGTACGACCTTGGCGAGAGCGCAGATTTTCTGTCGCAATCGCACTGACTTTAAGTGGCTTCCAACCTTGTTCACCTTGCATCTTACGCAGAGCAGGCTCAACAAAGTTGATGAATGAAACCATCACAGCCACAGGGTTACCCGGCAAACCAAAGAAAGGCTTATCGTTGATTTGACCGAACGCAAGCGGACGACCAGGGCGCATGTTGATACGCCAGAAATCAATTTGCCCCAGCTTATCCAATGCCAGCTTAATGTAATCTGCATCGCCAACGGAAACGCCGCCAGAAGTCATGACTACGTCGGCTTGCGCAGAAGCATTTTCGAGCGCTTCAATCATCAACTGCTCGTTATCTTCTAGGATACCGAAATCCAAAATCTCGCAACCTAGCTTCTCTAACATGCCCATGATAGTGAAACGGTTTGAATCGTAGATTGAATTTGCTTTCTGTACTGTACCAGGCGCTTGAACTTCGTCACCGGTCGAGAACACAGCAACTTTCAACTTGCGGAACACGTTCGCTTCGCCAAAGCCAAGAGAAGCAATCATACCCATCTCAGGAGAGGCTAGGCGAGTACCCGCAGTAAACACATCGCTACCAATTGCTAAGTCTTCACCCGCTTGGCGAACGTTTTGACCAGTTTTGATACTCGCACCATTGAACGTGACAGTATCGCCATCCTGTGTTGCCTGTTCTCGCATAACAACGGTATCACCATTGATAGGTGTTGGGGCGCCCGTCATGATCTTCACGGCTTGACCAACTTTTAGTGGTTGCTCGTAAGCATGACCCGCCATCACTTCAGCAACCACTTGGTAGCTTTCACGCTCGACGTCATCACCGCGAATCGCGTAACCGTCCATCGCTGAGTTGGTGTATTGCGGAACATTCACTGGTGACACCACATGATCTGCAAGCACACGACCATACGCATCTTCAATCTTGCATGCTTCGGTTTCAGCGACCGTGTTCACCAAAGATAGGATTTTTTCTTGTCCTTGAACGACAGAAAGGAAAGCTGGAGAAAGGGTATCGCAGCAAGCGGCTTCTTTCTCTTTACTCTTTGGTGCTTTCGCTTCTTGAACATACTGAATAACGAACTGGGCAATCGCTTCAAGATCGTTGATGTTCATTTGTGGCAATTCAGAATCCAATTCGCCGCTGTCTGAAGCAATCGCGATGATGTTTTCATCGTTTGGATAAAGCCAAGGCTTGCCGACTTCTTCACGGTGCAATTCGATCTTGGGAAAGGCAATGTTTTTGCAGCCTTCCACTAAAACCACGTCTAGTTTGTCTTCATCGAAACGTGTCAGTAGGTAATCAAACTCCGATTCTGACTCTGGTGTTTCTGTCATCAGTGCGAAGCGGTTACGAGAAGAGATCAGCATTTGCGATGCGCCCGCTTTACGTAGGCGATGGCTGTCTTTGCCCGGTTGGTCGACATCGAAGTTATGGTGTGCGTGCTTTAGCATACCGATGCGTAAACCTGCTTCGGTCAACTTTGGTAGCAATGCTTCAAGTAGCGTAGTTTTGCCCGTACCAGAGTAGGCAGCAAAACCAAGAATAGGGATGTTTAGCGTGTGTTTCATGATTCAAGTTGTCCAAATTGCGCCAATTCTTCAGGCGTATTTAAGTTGACGAAACAGTTTGGTGAGTCGCTAAAGTCAACGTAACTGGTGTTGCACTCTTTGTAGAGTAGGATGATCTTACGATCGCCACGTTCTAAAAACGCGGTCAGCTTTGGCAGTACGCGCTTGTGGTAAAGCGTGAAGACAGGCTGCTGGTGGTCGCCATCATGAGCAACCAAAATATCGGTGTCTTCTTCTACTGCATTACAAAAACGCTTAACAAGATCAGTGTTGATTTGAGGGCTGTCGCAAGGGACGAAGCCAACCCAATCGGTTTCTGCATGAACCAAGCCCGCGTGGATACCGCCCATCGGACCTGGAAAATCTTTAAATTGATCGCTGAAGACGAAACCAAACGCACGGTAGGCGTCTTGGTTTCGGTTCGCATTGATTAGAATGCGTGGTGTTTGCGGAGATAAACGTTCGATAACGTGTTCGATGAGTGGCTTCTGATTCAGTTCGATCAGACCTTTGTCTTTTCCACCCATACGGCTGGCTTGACCACCAGCCAAAATGACCCAACTAGTTTGTGTTGGCTGAAGCATATGCGTTCTCTTGGGATGTTTCTTTTGGTATGACATACAAGAGTGGAGACTCTACCAAAGTCTTGTCTTTAATCCACCACTGTTTTTTACATAAATCCGTCAACGCGTTGGCTTGGTGACTGGTCACGACAATACTAGAGCCGCGATCAAGCAGATCTTTTGCCATGATAACCAGACGTTCAATCGACTCTTGGTCGAGAGAGGCGCTTGGTTCGTCCATCAACAAAATCGATGGTTTTAAGATCCAAGCTCGTGCCATTGCTACGCGTTGCTTTTCACCGCCGGACAATACAGAGATGTGTTCGTCGGCTAAGGTTTCTAACCCTACCATGCGTAGCGCACTAATAACTTGAGCTCGCTTATCTTTTGCCGTGTCTTGTTGATATTTAACTCCATAAACGACGTTTTCATACACAGTGCCGTCAAAAAGGTAAGGAGACTGATGGAGATAAATCACGTCAACACGACCATTGCGGCGTGTCCACTTCTTCAACCAAGTATCTTTCGGTGCCACCACTTTACCCGTTGAAGGCTTGAGCAAACCTGCAAGGATCTTGAGTAGGGTGGTTTTACCAACGCCATTGTCACCTTTTAGGTAAATCGCGTCGTTTGGACCAATGGCCAATTCAGGGATGTGGAAAAGCACACGCTCTTTAAAGCGCATGGACAATTGCTCGGCGGTAATTTTTATAGTCATAATTCACCCTTACATTGGGTCGATGGCGAGTCGATTGCTTGCTTCATGTTCTTAGATAGCCTTTGCCTCTCATGCTCGATAAGAGGAAGTTGAGCGCTAACGCTAACGATAGTAATACAATTCCTAATGCAACTCCTTGCGCAAAAGCACCTTTACTACTTTCCATAGCAATGGCAGTCGGAATATTACGGGTTACGCCCATAATGTTGCCACCAACCATCATTGAACAGCCTACCTCTGTGACGATTCGTGAGAATCCCGCAATGATAGCCGCCAATAAAGGAAAACGTGTCTCCCAGATCATAGTAGCAGCGATACGAGGTATTGACGCACCTAACGTAATCGCTGTTTCAACTGCGCGACGGTCACTCGATTGAAGCGCGCCGTGCATCATGGAAACCAGAACCGGAAAACAGACGATCATTTGTCCTAAGATCATGGCTTTTTGAGTAAACAGCATTTGCCAATCACCCAAAGGGCCTGCTCTTGAAAGCATCATGTACAGCAGCAAACCAATCACGACCGTTGGCACCGCCTGTAAGGTGTTCACAATGGACAGCAAGAACCACTTACCACGGAAGTCGGTGTAGGCGAGGACAAAGGACATCAAAATAGACGGCAATACCACCAAAGATATTGCCGTAATAGAAACACTAAAGGAGACCGCAACGATCTCCCATAGGTCTGCATCAAAATTCACCAGTAAGCGCAGGGCTTCTAGTGTTGTATCAGCAAGATTCATATTGCGTTATTTGCTCTCAGCATTCGCAACGAACAATTGTTTACCATTCAGACGGAAGCCATTGATCAGCTCTTGGCCGCGTGGGTTCACCAACCAGTCACTGAAAGCCTTCGCACCTTGGTAGTTGATGGTTGGGTAACGCTCTGGGTTAACCAAAATCACTTGGTACGGGTTAAACAGTTTTTCGTCGCCTTGGAATAGAATCGCAAGATCCAATTTGTTCTGGTAAGCCAACCAAGTGCCACGGTCAGTCATGGTGTAGCCTTGCATTTCTGACGCCATGTTTAGAGTAGGACCCATGCCTTGACCTACGCTACGGTAGCCACCAAAGTTTGGTTCCATCTTAGTTTGCGCCCAGATGCCTAGTTCTTTTTTGTGTGTACCAGAATCATCGCCACGAGAGATGAATGTCGCGTCTTTGTTTGCGATCTCTTTGAATACGTCTAGTACTGACGCATCGTCTTTTACTTGCGCAGGGTCAGCTTTAGGACCAACGATAACGAAATCGTTATACATCAGTTTACGAGGAAGGACGCCGTAGCCGTTCTCAACAAACACACCTTCTGCTTTAGGTGCGTGTGTCATAACCAAATCAACGTCGCCGTTTTCACCCATCTTCAGCGCTTTACCAGTACCAGCAGCGATGATATCCACTTTGTAGCCAGTGTCTTTTTCAAATTGAGGAAGTAGGTAGTCCAGTAAGCCAGAATGGTAAGTACTTGTTGTTGTCGCCAGACGAATGTGTTCGCCATCTTGAGCTGAAAAAGCAGAGTAGCTTACAAGAGTGATTGACGTTGCAGCTAGAGTCAGCGCAATTTTTTTCATTTTAGTTGTTTCCTTTCCAATGATTCTTTGGCTTCTTAAGTCTTGGGTTACTAAAGAAGTCGCCAGAGCGTCAGAGAGCGCTCAAATCACAAGCCACCTTAGGGTGAGGGAGCGAGAAGCGATGGTATTGCATTGATGTCTCCCACATCCTGAGGTCACTTGGACACTCCATATAGCAAACAAGATGCCAACATTTTACAAGCTCAAAATGTTTGATTTATGCGCTAATTCATGGACTTATTTGCATAAAAATTTGCGTTGGTACAAAATGTCGCACTTTTTGTAGGGTATCTCTGTTTAAACTTGGTACACTCTGTCCCATTCCAATCCAACTGGGGTAAATATGTCTACTCAATCCCATATTAGTACAAACCAACAATACAACGCTTTTTCAGTACTGGTCGTTGATGACGAACTCGGTATGCAAGCCATCCTTAAAAAGGCGCTGGGCAAACTGTTTTCTCAAGTCGATACAGCGGGCAGCATTGAAGAAGCGGAAGAGCTACGTAACTCACGCCACTACGATTTGATTCTGTTGGATATCAACTTGCCGGGGCGTTCAGGGATTGAATGGGAAGAGGCGTTTGAAGATGACGACAAACGCGCAGATGTCATCTTTATGACTGGCTACGCGGATTTGGAAATTGCGATTCGAGCACTGCAGCTTGGTGCGTCGGACTTTATCCTCAAGCCGTTTAACCTAGAACAGATGCTGAAAGCGGTCAGTCGTTGCATGGATCGCCGTTTGAACGAGCGCATGCAATATGCGATGAAGCGCGACTATCAGCGTCACAACACCTCAGAGATTATTGGCGGCTCGGAAAAAACTCGCCAGCTCAAACAGCTGATCACTCAGTTTGCGCCGTCTCGTGCGTCTGTATTAGTAGAAGGCGAGTCGGGCACGGGTAAAGAACTGGTAGCGAGAGGCATTCACCAAGCAAGTGGTCGAACAGGTCCATTCGTTCCACTTAACTGTGGCGCGATTGCACCAGAGCTTTTAGAGAGTGAGCTATTCGGTCATACCTCGGGGGCTTTTACTGGCGCTAAGAAATCTCGCGAAGGTCTTTTCCGCGTAGCCAATGGCGGCACACTATTCCTTGATGAAATCGGTGAGATGCCTTTGTCCATGCAAGCGTCACTGCTGCGTGTATTAGAGCAACGTACGATTCGTCCGGTAGGTTCTGAGCGTGAAATCAGCATTGATGTTCGTATTGTCGCGGCGACCAACCGCAATCTGCAAGAAGAGGTCAATAAAGGTAACTTCCGTAGCGACCTTTACTATCGTTTAAACGTATTGAAGATCGAAGTTACCCCTCTGCGTGAGCGCAAAACTGACTTGTTTGAACTGGTTCCATACTTCAGCAACATGCTGACCAGTGAACTTGGCATGCAAGCACCGAAGTGGGCGCATGAAGACATGGAAGCGATGAGCGAGTACGAGTGGCCAGGTAACATTCGCGAACTTAAAAACCTTATCGAGCGTTGTATTTTGTTAGGTAAACCGCCTGCGCATCACTGGCGCGAACTCAATGGCGGTCATGCTTTACCTAACGTCTCCATTACTGTGTCACACAGTGAAGAATTGCCAACCTTCAAAGAGGGCAAAGAGTTCTCTGGTGAAGGCTATCCAAACACTTGGACACTAAAAGAAGTGGAAAAAGCGCATATCCAACAATTGGTTAATTTGCACGAAGGCAACAAGTCGGCGGCGGCTCGAGATTTAGGAGTGGCACGAAAAACGCTAGAGCGCAAATACAAAGAGTGGGATTCTGAGGACGAGGATTATGCCGAGTAGTAGTTGGCAGCAACACAAAGGATTGTCTAAATGGACGTACCGATTCAAAACCATGGTGCGCTATCGACTGTTGATTTTGACATCTGCGCCAATCTTCTTAACGCTGATAGCCCTTATTGGCATTACGATCTATTGGTCGATTCACTATACGTGGCAAAACGCATTGTTAGACGTGTCGGAGCGTTTGGGTATCGCCAATAACAGCATTACGCTGCTGCAACAAAAGCAGGCGAACTACGTCAAATCGTTCGCGGACTCTTATGACTTCCGTACCCGAGTGAATCAAAATGTCCCACAAGCAGAGTTGCAAAAGTGGGTGACGGCGCAGAAAAAACGCTACGGTTTGGACTTTTTGTCCTTCCAACGTGTTAATTCGATGGAAAACAAATTCCGCTTTATGGATTTAACCAAGCGCGAATCTTTCTTCGATGTTCTCGACAGAAAAGAACTGGAAAAGCTAGACCCCGAACTCGCCAAACGTGCTGAAGTACCGATTCTAAAGAATGGTGGAGTGGAAGCTCGCGGCTTGGTGAGTCGAACCGTGATCCCGGTTTACAGCCAGCAAAATGACTTAATTGGCTTTTTAGATGGCGGTCTGCTGCTTAACAACAGCACGGTATTGGTCGATCAAATTCGTGATCTTATCTATCTGAGTGATAACGACACCCTCCGTCCAGTCGGGACTCTGACGGTATTTTTGGATGATCTTCGTGTCAGTACCAACGTTCCGTTAGACAGTGACCAACGTTTGGGGCGCGCTATCGGTACGCGGGTAAGTTCTGAGGTGTACAACAAGGTATTGGCGGAAGGCGAGCAATGGGTCGACCGCGCGTTTGTTTACGATGCTTGGTACATCACCGCTTATCAACCAATCAAAGACCAGTACGATAACGTCATTGGTATGCTCTACACCGGTTACTTGATGTGGCCATTCGTCAAAGCGTATATGACCAATATCGTTGAGATCAGCTTGATCACCTTAATGTTGCTCTTAGTTTCTGGCGTGATGGTGTATCGCGGTTCTCGCGATCTATTCCGTCCAATCGAGCGCATCTACAAGGTCGTGAAGCTTGTCCAGTTGGGCAAAGAAAAGCGCATTGGTCCATTAGGGCTGGATGAACACCATGAGCTGGCTCAGTTAGCGCGCCAGTTCGACAACATGCTTGATGCTTTGGAAGATCGTAAAGTCGAGCTTAAGAACTCTGCCATGCAGCTGGAAGGTAAAGTTCAACAACGTACGGCGAGTTTGAAAGACAAAACTGAAGAGCTTGAACTTCATATTCAATTGCTTAACCAAACCCGTGACAAACTGGTGGTCAACGAAAAGCTTGCTGCACTGGGTGAGTTAACTGCGGGGATTGCCCATGAGATTAACAACCCAACCGCAGTGATTCTGGGTAACGTTGAATTGATTCAGTTTGAGCTCGGTGAAGAAGCGAGCCGAGTTCAGGAAGAGATTGATGCGATTCACGCTCAGATTGACCGTATTCGCAATATCACGCGCAGCTTGCTGCAATACAGCCGTCAGGGTGGTGTACAAGACGAAATTACGTGGCAACACGTGAATCCAATCATCGATGAGAGTATTACGCTGGTTAAAACTGGCACTAAAAAGCGCGACATCGAGTTTGTCACCGATTTACAAGCTCATACTTCGGTCGAGATCAATCGCCACCACTTATTGCAGATTCTGGTGAACTTGCAAATGAATGGCATTCACGCGATGGACGGCAAAGGCAAGCTAACTGTCGTGAGTGAAGATTGGATTGAAGACGGCGAACTAAAAGGTGCAGCGATTCATGTCACTGACGAAGGTTGTGGTATTAAGCCAGAAAACTTAAGTCGTATATTCTCGCCGTTCTATACCACTAAGCGCGATGGTACAGGTCTAGGGCTTTCTGTTTCGCAAAGTATTCTTAGTCAAACAGGCGGCGAGCTAAAAGCTGAATCGGAATGGGGCAAAGGCAGTACGTTCAGTATCTACCTGCCAAAGAAAGCCGAGTTACTTCTTGAGGTCACGAATATCGCTTAATCGGCGATTCCAATCTGGCAACGCGTAAAGAAAAGGGTCAGTGTAATCACTGACCCTTTTTGTATTTGCTTCTTTTTAGCCGCTACAGGAGTGCATCGATTTAACCCGTATGCACTGCAATCTTTGGTGGATTGATGCCATGCTTCTTGAACTCTTTCATCACTCGCAGAGTAATGTCGGTTTCAAATAGCTTCTCGTACGCGGTATCTACCACATAAGCTTTACACGTTAACTGAATTGCCAAGTAGTTATCCGTAATGGTCTGCTTGACGAGAACCGTTACTGGCTTAGGTAGGTGGATATAACGACTTGAAGACGCCGCTTCCTGAATCAAGTCACGCGCTAACGTAATGTCTTCATTCATGCCGACATAAAACGGGATCACCACCTGCATATCCAGCGCACCATAGTTACCGCTGACGACCACTTCACTTAAAAACTTGTTGTTTGGAATTGTAATGATGTCGTCGGTTAGGGTACGCATACGCACAGAGCGCAAACCAATCGCAATAATATCGCCGTAGTTACCTTCGAACGTGACGCGGTCACCGACTTGGAACGGGCGATCCACCATAACCGTCATGCCCGCGATGAAGGAT
Source organism: Vibrio sp. B1ASS3 (assembly GCF_905175355.1). Taxonomy (NCBI): domain Bacteria; kingdom Pseudomonadati; phylum Pseudomonadota; class Gammaproteobacteria; order Vibrionales; family Vibrionaceae; genus Vibrio; species Vibrio sp. B1ASS3. The sequence continues at coordinate 2,081,032 of NZ_HG992742.1, read as the reverse complement.
GCGGCTAGGTCTTTCAATGCGAAACCAACCGAAACCGCTAACGTACCACCAATCAAAGCAAGGATTTGATCGTTAATACGGAAGCTCATCATAAACACGACAGAGCCAGCGGTTAAGTAGATAAAGAACTGCAAGAAAGATTGAAGCTTCTGTAGCACCATTCGGTATTGCACGAACTGGCTACCAATACTTTCTACCATTGAGTTCATGAACTTAAGCAATAGCCAAGTCGATGCAATAACAATGATGGAGAAGAACACGCCGCTCCAACGAATTAGGCTGGCAATTTGCGAGATATTATCCACACTCGCGATCTCTTCAGTCGCCAATGCAGAGGTGCTTAATAGCGATAACGCTAATACGGTGAGTAGTTTTTTCATCGTTATTTCACCAATAAATGTTGACGGTCGAGAACGTTGGTAATGTGACGGAACCAGTGATCCGACACGCGAGCTTTGTCTTCGCTCCACTCAATAAAGCCGCGGCTTTGGAAGTAGCGCAGAGTACCAATCACTTCCGCAATACTCAGCTGAGTACACTCAGAAAGCTCTTCCGGCGATGCCACCTCAAGCTGAACAATTGAGCGCAGCACGGCCAGCATTGGCTTCGGCATTTTCTCTAGCTCTTGCGACTCCGGTGCGTGGAATAATCGAACCACCACTTGCTGCGTCTCTTTATCCTGACGTAGAGACAAGCGGAAAAAGCGCAAGCCAACTGTCGGGTTACCATCAGAGTAATGCCACAGAATACGGTAGAAACCTTGTTTAGCACGTTCTTCTTCGGTGATGTCTTCTTGGTCCCATTGTTTAGGTACGACAAGACCATCAAACGTTACTGGGTTCTCAATCTCTTGGTTAATACGCGTGTCAAACAGCGCAGAGAGTTGTTTCTCACTCCAACGCGGCATAAACGCGACCCAGTCAAACAACAAACGTTCGCCACGAGCGCGGTCGACAAAACGCCAACTTGCTTTCTCAATCGCCATGACAACGCGGTGGTTCTTCTTCGAGCGACGAAGTAGGTTAGTTAGCTTAATCAAACCGCTTAAACCGCCTACCATTGGCTTAACCAAGCGCTGGGCGTTATCAACTGCGATAAGGTAAGGCGTATCACTTTTACGAAGATGCGCAAGAACCTGAATCTCAGACGCGTCTTCTTCCAACCCAAGTTGTAAAGCCAGTTCTTTTAGTAGCTCACTGTAACCTGCGTATGGGCAGTTCAAATAAAGTGGCTCGGCGTTCTTCACTTTGTTCAGGATAGTGCGAAGGAAGGTCGTTGTACCAACGCCACGCTCACCAGAAATCACGCACACAGCAGGGCTATCTGTCAGTAGGTATTTAGACAGTTGTTTGATTTCGTCAGAGGCATACTCGACCAACTCGCTGTCTTCGCTACCAGGGAGAATATACTCGAATGTTTGCTCGCCTTTGATTCTTACTAGATTGGTATCACCACCGTTATTACCCGTTTGTTTGGCTACTTCGATACGGAACAAGTACGCCAACGCTTGGCTGAACATGGTATAGTTAGACAACATTGCGACAATGCGGTGTTTAAAGCTGTGCAGCATAATCCACACAGCACAAATAGCCGTACCGATGATGCTTAACAACAAGGTATCTTTACGACGGATTGACCAGTTTACCCAAACAGGACGATCAGAGAGCTTCTCCGCGACTTCAAATACCTTCTTACGCCATAGGCGCAATACCGACAGTGTCACCAATACAAACCAGAAGAACAGCGCGCTGTAGATCCACGAGTAGATGGTGCCTTTACCCAGCGTACGAATCGAGATTTGCAGAATGACGCCAGCAACAATGGCGCTCCAAACGTAACGACGAATGGTTGAAAGACGTAGGGCAATCACCTCTTGGCTAGTGCTGCGGCTGTTGCGATAAGTGAATTCCAGAATAAAGCTAATCGCGATAGAACCACCTAGAACCCACCAAGTGAAGATTTCTAGAATGATCAAATGCTGCAAGCTTGGGATTTCTGATAGCACTCGAAGCGAGAGCGTAATCGCAATCAACCAAGCAATTGCTCTGTGCGCGCGGCTGATATACCAAATCAAACGAACCCAGATTGGCGGTTTAGCGACGTTATCTAGCTGCGTTTCGCGGAATAGGGTAATGATGCGCTTGCTATTCGTTAGCCACCACACCAAACCGAAGTAGATAAACAACACTTTGATGCCAGCCCAAACGACCGGAATCGGTGAAATCAGAATTTCTTTAATCAGAGATTGGAAAGAACGAATCTGGAAGAACACCAAGTATTCAACGTTAAGCTGAGTTTGACGCCACTCTTGCTTAAACTGCGTGACACCATAAGGACCAAAACCGGTCAACTTGTCATGCGTTATAGGATCGGTCAGCTCTAATAAACGTTCTTTGCTTTGACCTAAGCTGTTGACCGTCAGGTAACTGGATTGCGTCTCAAACCATTCTTTGTCTTCACCAGACTCACGGAATGTCTTTAAGTGTTGATCAAAGATAAGGGTTTGTTTGCGCTGCTCACTCATTACTGCATTGAGCAGTTGGTTGACCTTACGTTTGTCTTGGTCAGACATAAACAAAGGCTCTGGCAGCTTGTTGATCTCCTGAGTGATCTCTTGCGCCACAGGGAGGATTTGAGGCTCAGGTTGGAATTCGTACTCCCACTCAGCGTGAGCAGGTAAAGAAAGCACGAGACCGACTAGCATTAAAATGCGCGCCATGAAATGCATAAAATTCTCTTAAAACTTATAAGGTTAGAGTTAGTGTAGTTGCTTTATCGCGATATGCGAGTTTTACCCAATGACCATGCGTGATGTTGCGATTTCCTTTGAGAAACGAATGCTTAATAAAGGAATAACGTACGGAATTGATAAAAGGGGACGCACTATAAACCCAATTTCATGGGGTATGTCAATGGTTAGTCATGACGGATTTGTGTCTCAGTTTTGAGTCGGTTAGAGTTAGAAACCTTAAAAATGGCGAGGTTTATGTTAGCCAAATCTCAAAATTCAGCCCGCGAAAGAATGCTTTTTCTCATTAATTAATAAAAACAAAACTTGAAGTGTGTAGCCTTAAGCAGTAACGTTGCGCGGTTTTTCCCAATAAACTTGAATTGCTAAGGTAAAGGTTTTGATTTCCACAGCGAATATTACTCAACAATTTGGCGCTAAGCCGCTATTTGAAAACATCTCAGTTAAGTTCGGCGAAGGTAACCGCTACGGCTTAATCGGGGCTAACGGTTGTGGTAAATCAACCTTTATGAAAATCCTGAGCGGTGAGCTTGAACAAACAAGCGGTAACGTAAGCTACGATCCAAACGAGCGCGTTGCAAAACTGAACCAGGACCAGTTCGCGTACGAAGAATTCACTGTAATCGATACAGTAATCATGGGTCATAAAGAGCTATGGGAAGTGAAGCAAGAGCGTGACCGCATCTACTCACTTGCTGAAATGAGCGAAGAAGACGGCATGAAAGTGGCTGATTTAGAAGTTCAGTTCGCGGAAATGGACGGTTACATGGCAGAAGCAAAAGCGGGTGAGCTTCTTCTTGCTGTAGGTATTCCAATGGAGCAACACTTCGGTCTAATGAGTGAAGTTGCACCGGGTTGGAAACTTCGTGTGCTTCTAGCGCAGGTTCTATTCGCAGACCCAGACGTAATGCTTCTTGACGAACCTACCAACAACTTGGATATGGACACTATCCGTTGGTTGGAAGACACGCTAAACGCGCGTAACTGCACAATGATCATCATCTCGCACGACCGTCACTTCCTAAACTCAGTATGTACGCACATGGCTGACTTGGATTACGGTGAGCTACGTGTTTACCCAGGCAACTACGATGAGTACATGACAGCGGCTTCTCAAGCTCGTGAGCGTCTATTGAACGACAACGCGAAGAAGAAAGCACAAATCGCTGAGCTACAAACGTTCGTTGCACGTTTCTCTGCAAACGCATCGAAAGCAAAACAAGCAACTTCACGTGCGAAGCAAATCGACAAGATCAAACTAGACGAAGTAAAAGCGTCCAGCCGTCAAACCCCGTTCATTCGTTTTGAACAGTCTAAAGAGTTATTCCGTAACGCTCTGATTGTTGAAAACCTAAGCCAAGGTTTTGAAGACGACCTGTTTGCTAACTTTAATGCAATTTTTGAAGTGGGTGAGCGCGTTGCAATCATCGGTGAGAACGGTGTGGGTAAAACAACCCTACTAAACACACTTGCTGGTGTACTAGAACCACGTACTGGTGAGTTCAAATGGTCTGAAAACGCGAACATCGGTTACTACGCGCAAGACCACGCCCACGATTTTGCTGAAGACATGAACCTGACAGATTGGATGGGTCAGTGGCGTCAAGAAGGCGATGACGAGCAAGTCGTTCGCAGCTTCCTAGGTCGTATGTTGTTTGGCCAAGACGACATTAAGAAGTCAGTAAAAGTGCTGTCTGGTGGTGAGCAAGGTCGTATGCTGCTTGGTAAGCTAATGATGCACAAACCAAACATGCTGCTGATGGACGAACCAACCAACCACATGGACATGGAATCGATCGAATCATTGAACACGGCACTAGAGCAGTACAAAGGCACATTGTTCTTCGTATCGCACGACCGTGTATTCGTAGACTCGCTAGCAACACGTATCATCGAAATCCGCGATGGTAAAATCACAGACTTTAAAGGCACTTACTCTGAGTTCCTAAAATCTCGTGGTATCGAAGGTTAATCCTTCTTCCGAATAAAGAAAAAGACCTCATCGCGAGGTCTTTTTTTATGTCTATTCTTTGTGAGCGATAATTCTTTGCTAGCGCTAGGTTGTGGCGTTCAATCCTTAAATTGCCTCATTAGATAAGCATAAATCCCAACGAGCCCGAAGGTAATGATCATCGAAACGATGATGCCGCTTGGGGTGAGTAGATAATTCCACAGCTGATCGTTGTTCATAGTTCACATCCTTTGTGAATCCACATGATAGTTTAAGTCTAACTCATCTGACGACTTAGTGAGAGGTTATTGATTGCCTTTCACGTCAAAATCCATCTTCTCTGCACCAGTAAAGACTTGGAAGCGTAAGCCTTTCGCACGAGCGATGGTGGTGATGCCAAACTTTTTCGCCAGATCCAAACCCATTTGAGTTACGCCTGAACGAGAAAGCAAAACAGGGATACCCATCTGCGCCACTTTAATCACCATCTCTGATGTAAGGCGACCAGTTGTGTAGAAAATTTTATCTTCACCGGTTTCTTGGTTAAGCCACATTTCACCCGCTAGCGTATCAACTGCGTTGTGACGACCAACATCTTCCACAAAAGACAGCACTTCGTTGCCTTTACACACTGCACAGCCATGCACAGCGCCCGCTTTTTTGTAGGTATCGTTGTAATGCGTCAACGCTTCAAGCGCCGCGTAGATTTCAGATTGCTTCAAAGGCACTTGTGGCACTTGGTAATCTTCAAGCTGCTTCATCACGTTGCCGTACATAGTGCCTTGACCACAGCCAGACGTCACCGTCTTCTTCTTCAGCGCGCCTTCTAAGTGCTCAGTATTTTCTTTGGTGATAACCGCAGCTGAGTGTGTTTCCCAGTCAATAATGACCGATTCAATCGCTTCAGGATCAGACAAGAAGCTCTGGTTCTTTAAATAACCCAACACAAGCGCTTCAGGGCGAGAGCCAAGTGTCATTAGCGTAACGACTTCCTTCCAGTTCAACATCACCGTAAGAGGGCGTTCACAGGCGATTTGCTTAGTCAGCTTCTCACCGTATTCGTCAAACACTTCTACTTCGATGGTCTGTAGGGGATTTTCACTGGTTTTAATAATGTTTGGTTTTACCACAGTCATGTCCTAATGAATGAGAGAGCCGATACACGCTCTCATTAATGGGTCTATTCGTCTTAACTCTGCTTACAAAGCAATTCTCATTCCAAAATAGCCGTTATGCGAGAAATTGCGAGGCTTTAGGTCAATTCAATGCAAAAACCGCGATATCGCAGTAATGACACAGATATCGGTTTGCGTATCGACTAGTTTTGATCTTGAGGAGAGTTTGATTTGGCGCGTTTATTGCTTTGTACCGCTAAAATGGTTGAAAGCAAAGTACAAAATGTCCTTTTCTGTCTTAAAGCCAACATAGAACAAATGGGGTGAGTTATGTCGGATAAGAAACAGTTCGAGAAAAATGAAGATTCATGGCCGGTAGGTGTGGATCTTGTAGAGCATGAGATCAGTACCGGTATTTGGGTTACGACCCAATGGCAACTGACGGGATTTGAAATTAACCCAACCGAAGACACTCAACACGTGTGCTTGCTGCAATTGCACAAAGACGAGCGCACCGATTACCGCTTTAACCTGAGCTCGCAACAGCCAAAGCTTTTCTTGGTTATGGACAATGTCGACTCTGGTGATACACCGACGATTCAGTTGCTTACGGCGTCTCAAACTGTCGCTGCGCAATATATGGATGGCGATAACCTAGTATTATCTAATGATATGCCGTTAGCCATTCAAGCTTGGATGGAAGCCTTTATTGGGCGCCACGGTGAGTTGTTAGAAGTAAGACGTAAGAAACGCAAAGGAGCGGGCAGAGCAAATGGCAACTAGTTTTTTTAGCCGTTGGTCGAAACGTAAATTAGAAGAAACCACTACCGAGCCTACAGACGCTAAGGCCGTGGAGTCTGTTGAATCTACTGAACCAGAAACCGCACAAGCTCATGAAGAATTAAGCACTGAAGCGCAAGCATTGGCTACTGAGGCTTCTGCGACAGAGACTGAATCTCAAGAAGCATCAAGCGAAGCCACTGATCCTGAAGAGATGTCCGTAGCGCAGTTATTGGTTTCTGAGGCTTCAGAGAGCGTTAAGAAAGCTGCACTGCGTAAGATGTTCTTATCAGAAGAGTTTAACGTTCGCGATGGTTTGGATGATTACGACGATGACTACAGTAACCTCAAGTCGCTTTCTGAAGGGGTGGCTGAAACACTTCGTGATTGGGTGAAAGAGAAAACGGAAGAAGAACCAGCAGAAGAAACCACGCAACCAACTGAATCTCATGAAGAAAGTGATATTGAATCGGATGATGTAGAACTTGCTGAAGGTGCCGAAATTCCCGAAGAACAAAAAGTACTGGATATAAATACAGCATCTAATGAAAGCGATGTTCTAGAGACAGAACTAGCCCCTGAAGAGGTGGGACAAAATATACCACACAAAGAATAGGTACATTTTGACTAAACGCTCAATGAACCGACTGAGACAAAATGTCCCAGTCGGTTTTTTTATCCCTACAATTTCTAAGATAAATAGCTAACCTATTGAAAATTCGCTGATATTTAATTGGCACGACATTTGCTATCTGTTGCTCATTACCATTCTTGTTGAAGTTAGACCATTTGCCTAACAGGCAGTGATAACCCGGGTGGGACTACCTAAAAGGGGTAGTTACTGACGAGTTAATCAGCAGAATCGCCTGCGCTAACTACAATGAAAGATGGAAGAAACTATCCATGCGTATAAATGGAACTGAGCAATGTTGAAACAACTATTAGAACAAGCAACTTCCAATAACGGTAAAGCGCGTCTGTATGCGTTTGAGAATACCGTAGAGTTGACCAATCTTATTCCACCAACGGTGAGCTACGAGAGTGGCGGTAATACACTGATTGTTGGACCGACCGCCATCATTGAGAGTGCAGCCGCGCAGCTATCTCAAATGAACAGCCTGACACTTCTTTCTACAGACGGAGAGAAAGGCACCAATCCAGAACTGTACTTTGCAAACTCAGTTCAGGTTTCTGGTTTCCTAGGCACGTTTGAAGTGCTTATCGAAAATAACGGTCTAACAAGCAACCTAGCAAAAGTCGCTATTAATAGTGATTGTTTCGATGTTGTTCTCGATCTTTGTCTAAACAGTTGCATGTCAGAAGAGGTTCCGGTTCCGGGTTACTACCCAGTAGGACGCGGCTATCCAAAACTGGCAGAAGCGTTAGAAGAAATCCCAACATTAATGGGTACGTTTGATAAGCCAAAATTCTTCCGTCTGGACACTGACCTATGTGCGCACAGTTCTCGTGGCGTAAAAGGTTGTGAGCGTTGTGTGGATGCTTGTCCTGCTGGTGCACTATCAAGTGAAGGCAGCGATAAAACCGGTCATCGCATCGAGATTAACCCATACCTATGTCAGGGCGTGGGTACTTGTGCAACGGCTTGCCCGACAGAAGCGATTCACTACGCGCTACCTAATCCTGAAGATACGCAAAAATTCATTGAACGCACGCTAGCGAACTACGAGCAAGCGGGCGGCCTAGATCCTATCGTTCTTATCTGTAGCTCTCGTCACGAGACTTACAACGTGATGGCACTGAAAGCGCTACCAGATAACGTGATTCCAATCGTGGTTGAAGAGCTGCCTTCTATCGGTATCGATACATGGTTTGCAGCTCTAGTTAATGGCGCGACGCAAGTGCTATTTGCAGCTTCTCGTTTTATGCCTGCAACCATCATTCGTGTTCTAAATAACGAAGTAGGTATCGCGCAAGAGCTATTGGATCAACTTGGCATCGCAAAAGAGACCATCGATATCCTGTACTTGGAATCGCTTCGTGAAGGTCCTCCAACACTATGTACAGATTCATTCGATCTTGCCCTTGGCGACCTTCAAGGTAACAAGCGTCAACGTTTGTTTACTGCGCTTGATGCAATGTCTTCTTCTCGTATTCCGGTTGAGAACATTGTTGAACTGCCTGCGAACGCGCCTTACGGCAATGTTTCTTGTGAAAGCAAAGATTGTACGTTGTGTATGAGCTGTGTGGCGGTTTGTCCGACGCGTGCACTTCATACCGATGGTGAATCTCCATCACTTAAATTCGTTGAACAAGATTGTATTCAATGTGGTTTGTGTGAAAAGGCATGTCCAGAGAAAGTTCTGACTCTAACGCCACGCATGAACTGGGTGAAAGAAGAGCGCCAAAAAGCGGTTGTGATTCACGAAGAGAAAGCTGCGGAATGTATTCGCTGTCATAAGCCATTCGCACCTCAGTCTATGATCGACATGCTACAAAATAAGTTACGCGGTCACTCTCATTTCTCTGATGAAGCGGCGATCAATCGTATCGCGATGTGTGAAGACTGCCGTGTGATCGACATGTTTGAGTCGATGGCAGAAGACCCAATGAAACAACTGAAATACTAGGAGCTCGCAGTGGATACACAACGAGAACAAGAACAAACACTGAGAACAGAGATCTACTTGGTTTTGTCAGCGCTTTTCCGTAGCGCACCAAGTGAAGAGATGATCGAGTTCCTGACTTCTCTAGAAGTTGAACCATCAGAAAGCGCAATGCAAAAAGCGTGGATTGCGCTTCAGCAAGCGGCGAAAGATTCCAACCGCGAAGCGCTCGAAGATGAATACCAAGATCTTTTCATTGGTATCGGTCGTGGTGAAGTGATGCCATTTGGCTCATGGCACATGACAGGCGCAATGATGGAAAAACCACTGGCTGAAATTCGTCACGATTTGGAACTGCTTGGTTTCGAGCGTGATGAGAATGTGAAAGAGCCGGAAGACCACATCGCAGCACTTTGTGAAGTGATGTCGATGCTAACGGGTGAAGAAGAAGATCTTCAACAAGCGGTGTTTAACAAACACATCGCACCTTGGTTCAACTCTTTCACTCAGCAACTAGAAAACGCAGAGAGCGCGAACTTTTATAAGCCAGCAGCTCAACTGTGTGAGGCGTTCTTAACACTGGAACAAGTGCGCTTTAGCGTGAACACCAAAAGCAGTAAGCACAAATTAAAAATTGATGTGAAAAACGTCACTGATTACGAGTAATCGAGCAGTACTTGGTCATATCGATAGAGGGGCAATAGCCTCCAAAGATCTACCGTAAGGTAAGGAAGCAATGATGAAAGATAATAAAGAAATAAACACAAGCCGTAGGGATCTCCTGAAAGGCTTAACGACTGCAGCCGTAGCTGGTGCGGTTGTCGCTGGAACAACAAAAGTGGCAAGCGCTTCAGAAACGGTTGAGCCTTCTGAAAAAGACGTGAAGAAGAAAGGGTATCGTGAAACTCAACACATTCGCGATTACTACGACACACTTTAGGAGATAACGGATGAAACTTGTCAAACGCTCCGACAGTGTGAGCAAAGAAACCAATCAGCTTGGCGTTTCTCGCCGTGCATTCATGAAAAACACCTCGCTTGCTGCTGGTGGTGCGGTTGTAGGCGCAAGTCTTTTTGCACCGGGCATGATGAAGAAAGCACAAGCTAAATCGGTGGATCCAGAAGCGAAAACAGAAGTAAAACGTACCATCTGTTCTCACTGTTCTGTAGGTTGTGGTATCTACGCTGAAGTTCAAAACGGCGTATGGACAGGTCAAGAGCCTGCATTCGACCACCCATTCAACGCTGGTGGACACTGTGCAAAAGGTGCAGCATTGCGCGAACACGGTCACGGTGAGCGTCGTCTGAAATACCCAATGAAGCTTGAAAACGGTAAGTGGAAGAAGCTTTCTTGGGATCAAGCGATCGAAGAAATCGGTAACAAGGTGATGGACATCCGCAAAGAGTCGGGTCCAGATTCCGTTTACTGGTTGGGTAGTGCGAAGCACAACAACGAACAAGCGTACATGTTCCGTAAGATGGCGTCGCTTTGGGGTACCAACAACGTTGACCACCAAGCGCGTATCTGTCACTCAACAACCGTAGCAGGTGTAGCAAACACTTGGGGTTACGGTGCGATGACCAACTCTTTCAATGACATGCACAACTGTAAGTCAATGCTGTTCATTGGTTCAAACCCTGCAGAAGCGCACCCTGTTGCGATGCAGCACATCTTGATCGCGAAAGAGAAGAACAACTGTAAGATCGTTGTTGCGGATCCTCGTCGTACTCGTACAGCAGCAAAATCGGATCACTACGTATCGCTACGTCCGGGTTCTGACGTTGCGTTCATTTGGGGCGTGCTATGGCATGTCTTCGCGAACAACTGGGAAGACAAAGAGTTCATCCGTCAACGTGTATTTGGTATGGATGAAATCCGTGCAGAAGTGGCTAAGTGGACACCAGCAGAAGTTGAGCGCGTAACTGGCGTTCCTGAGTCTGAAGTTTACCAAACAGCGAAACTGCTTTCTGAAAACCGTCCGGGTTGTATCGTGTGGTGTATGGGTGGTACTCAGCATACTACTGGTAACAACAACACGCGTGCTTACTGTGTACTTGAGCTTGCGCTAGGTAACATCGGTAAATCAGGCGGCGGTGCAAACATCTTCCGTGGCCACGATAACGTACAGGGCGCAACTGACCTTGGCGTACTATCTGACACGCTACCAGGCTACTACGGCTTGTCTGAAGGTTCTTGGCGTCACTGGTCGAAAGTGTGGGAAATCGATTACGAATGGATCAAAGGTCGTTTCGATGACAACGCTTACGGTGGTCAAAAACCAATGAACAGTGCAGGTATCCCTGTATCTCGTTGGGTGGATGGTGTTCTTGAAAACAAAGACAACATTCGTCAACGTGAAAACATCCGCGCCATGTTCTACTGGGGTCACGCAGTAAACTCTCAGACTCGTGGTCCTGAGATGAAGAAAGCGATGCAGAAGTTGGATATGATGGTTATTGTTGACCCATACCCAACAGTTGCAGCGGTAATGAACGATCGTACTGACGGCGTTTACCTGCTTCCTGCAACGACTCAGTTTGAAACGCACGGCAGTGTGACAGCATCTAACCGCTCACTTCAGTGGCGTGATCAGGTTATCGAGCCATTGTTCGAATCTAAACCTGACCACGAAATCATGTACCTACTAACTAAGAAGCTAGGTTATGAAGATCTGCTGTTCAAAAATGTACGCGTAGAGAACAACCAGCCAGTGATCGAAGACATCACTCGCGAATTCAACAAAGGCATGTGGACCATCGGTTACACAGGTCAAAGCCCAGAGCGTCTGAAAGCGCACCAACAAAACTGGCACACATTCCACAAGACATCTCTGGAAGCAGAGGGTGGTCCTGTGAATGGTGAGACTTACGGTCTACCTTGGCCATGTTGGGGCACGCCAGAGATGAAACACCCAGGCACACACATTCTGTACGATACGTCTAAGACGGTCGCAGAAGGTGGCGGTAACTTCCGTACGCGCTTCGGTGTTGAATTCGAAGGCCAAAGCCTACTTGCTGAAGACAGCTACTCAAAAGGCTGTGAAATCAAAGACGGTTACCCAGAGTTCTCTGACAAGCTAATCAAGCAGCTTGGTTGGTGGGACGACCTAACGGCTGAAGAAAAAGCAGCAGCGGAAGGTAAAAACTGGAAAACTGACCTGTCTGGCGGTATCCAACGCGTAGCAATCAAGCACGGTTGTATCCCGTTTGGTAACGCAAAAGCGCGCGCGATTGTTTGGACATTCCCAGACCGCGTACCGCTACACCGTGAGCCGCTATACACGCCTCGTCGTGACCTTGTAACGGATTACCCAACTTGGGACGACAAAGAAGCAATCTTCCGTGTACCAACGCTTTACAAGTCTATCCAGAAAGAAGACAAGTCTGGCGAATACCCAATCATCCTGACTTCTGGTCGCTTGGTTGAGTACGAAGGTGGTGGTGAAGAAACACGTTCAAACCCATGGCTCGCTGAACTTCAACAAGAGATGTTCGTTGAAGTGAACCCGAAAGACGCAAACGATCTTGGCTTCAAAGATGGCGATGATGTTTGGGTTGAAGGTGCAGAAAAAGGCCGCATCAAGGTTAAAGCGATGGTCACTCGTCGTGTTAAACCGGGTCTGGCGTTCATTCCGTTCCATTTCGGCGGTAAGTTCGAAGGTGAAGACCTACGTCCTAAGTACCCAGAAGGTACGGATCCTTATGTTGTTGGTGAAGCAGCCAACACGGCAACCACTTACGGTTACGACCCTGTTACTTTGATGCAGGAAACTAAAGTAACCCTATGTAACATTCGTAAAGCGTAAGGAGTCTGACAATGGCACGAATGAAATTCCTATGTGACACCAAACGCTGTATTGAGTGTAACGGCTGTGTTACTGCATGTAAGAACGAAAACGATGATGCACTTGAGTGGGGTATTCAACGTCGTCGCGTGGTAACACTGAACGACGGTGAACCAGGTGAAAACTCAATCTCTGTTGCTTGTATGCACTGTACAGATGCGCCTTGTATGGCAGTTTGTCCAGCTGACTGTTTTGAGCACACAGAAGACGGCATCGTTCTTCACAACAAAGATCTTTGTATCGGTTGTGGTTACTGTCTGTTCGCTTGTCCATTCGGTGCGCCTCAGTTCCCGAAACAAGCGTCATTCGGTGAGCGTGGCAAAATGGACAAATGTACTTTCTGTGCAGGTGGTCCAAACACAGAACCAGGTTCTCTAGAAGAGCGTGAGAAGTACGGCGCGAACCGTATTGCTGAAGGTAAGCTACCTATGTGTGCGTCACTATGTTCAACAAAAGCACTGCTAGCGGGTGATGCAGAGAAAGTTTCTGACATCTTCCGTCAACGTGTGGTTGAGCGCGGTGCGAAAAACGCAGGTTGGACAGACGGTAACGATCTTTCTTACGACGCAACCAAAAGCTAAGTAGGAGAGACACATGTTAAATACTCTTAAACGTGCGTCTCTTGTAATGCTGTCAATGATGACAGCATTACTGCTGACCTTCGCGATGCCAGCGTCTGCGCAAGAAGACACATCTCCAGTGGTCCAACAGGAGATGACGCAACTTGCGGGTGCAGACTTCTGGCGTCAGGTCAAAGAGGGGCAAGAAGGTTATACCACGTCGAAATCAGCGGAACACGGTGTGCTGATCAGTACTCCGGGTGAGACTTGGTACATTCTTAAAGAGAAATGGATGTCTCCTGCGGGTGCTGTCGCGATTTTCGGCAGTATCGCAATGGTTATCATGGCTTACGTATTCGTTGGTCCTCTGATGCTAAGCAAGCCACGTACTGGCAAGAAGATGAAACGCTGGTCTCGACTAGACCGCGCACTACACTGGAGCATGGCGTTTACCTTCTTAACGCTGGCGTTCAGTGGTTTGATGCTGGTTTACGGTAAGCACTTCTTGAAGCCGTACGTACCAACTGAGTTCTGGGGCTTCATCGTTATGTTGGCGAAGCAGTACCATAACTACATGGGTCCGCTGTTCTTCATCTTGCTGATGTTTGTTCTACTGAAATGGTGGCGCAAATCTATCCCTAACATGACAGACATCCGTTGGTTCATGAAAATGGGTGGCATGGTTGGTAAGCATAAAGGTACGCACCCATCGGCTGGTTTCTCGAACGGTGGTGAAAAGGCGATCTACTGGTTGTTGATCTTCTTCGGTGCTATCGCTGCAGTGAGTGGCTTAATTCTGGATTTCCCAATTTTCGGCCAAACTCGTCGCGATATGGAATTGTCTAACCTTGTTCACGCCATTTCGGCACTGATTCTTATCTGTGGCTTTATCTTCCACATCTACATCGGTCTATTCGGTATGGAAGGCGCGTTAGAAGGTATGGTGACTGGTGAAGTTGACGAAACATGGGCGAAAGAACACCACGATCTTTGGTATGAAGAAGTGAAATCCAAAGAAGCGATGGGCGAAACAGATACGGCAAACACGGAACCAAAAGGAGCGAAAGCGAATGAACAAACCTCATAACGGGATTTGGGTTGCGTACATCCTGAGTTGTTTGACCCCGTTTACGTTTTTGATCTCAGGCGTTATCGCAATCATTTACGCTGGGTACCGTTTGGATAAAGGCGAAGACAGCGACGTAGTGAACTCACATTACTACGGCTTGATTCGTACTTTCTTCCTATACCTAACGTTCTTTGTTGTACTTATCGTTACGGTAGCAACATCAAACGGTGTGTTGATTGGTGTGAGTGATTATTGGATGCATAGTACGTTGTTAGACTCTGTTGCGTACTTTATCCCTTGGATTGGTATGCTGTTCGCCGCGTTGGCGATTTTAGTGTGGTTCCTACGTATGTACCAAGGTATGAACCAACTGCGCAACAATATGCCGCACAGACCGTCTACAGGTCCAAACCTGTAAGTCTATGGCGTTGCGGAAAAATCAAAAAAACAGCCTGTAAAAATGCAAAACCCTCGACACAGTTCGAGGGTTTTTTATATCGTCTTTACAAGAAATACTGACCTAGCAGTTTCCTTTTTTAGCTTGTCCCGGCGGACAGAAATCACCACCATGAACTGGGTGGTCATTATCTTTGTCATTGGTGCTCACTTTGACTTTTACGTCATCGAATTCACCCTCAACATTTGTAAGCTGACACCCTGCTAAAGTACCCAATAATATAAGGACAAGAGATACACGTCTCATTGCTTTGCCTCTCAATTTATCATTCTAATTAGGGCCACTACGACCATGGTCTAATCCATATTACTACTGTTGTTATTCGTTCAGTGTTAAGCTAATGAAAAAGAACAACAAGGATAGGTTATGGATTTCCCTTATAGAAATATTGTAGTACTTACTGGCGCAGGCATCTCGGCTGAGTCTGGTATTCAAACATTTCGAGCTCAAGATGGTCTCTGGGAGAATCACCGCATTGAGGACGTCGCAACACCAGAAGGGTTTGCGCGCGATCCCGATCTTGTTCAATCGTTCTATAATCAACGTCGTAAAAAGCTACAAGGCGAAGATATCAAGCCTAATGCTGCTCATATCGCGCTAGGGCGCTTAGAGGAGCAGTTGGAAGGTAAAGTGACTATCATCACTCAAAACATCGATAATCTGCACGAGAGAGGTGGTAGCGCCAATATTATTCACATGCACGGTGAATTGCTTAAAGCGCGTTGTAGTGAATCCAATCAAGTCATCGAGCATTCAGAAGATATTGAAACTGGCGAGTTGTGCCATTGCTGCCAAATTCCAGCTCAAATGCGTCCACACATTGTTTGGTTTGGTGAAATGCCACTACGTATGGGTGAGATATACGCGGCATTGGAAGAAGCAGACTTGTTTATTTCTATTGGTACATCTGGCGTGGTATATCCAGCCGCAGGCTTTGTACATGACGCGAAGATGCACGGCGCACATACGATTGAAATCAACTTGGAGCCAAGTGCCGTCGAGAGTGAGTTTGAAGAGAAGCGTTACGGTAAAGCAAGCATCGAAGTACCGAAGCTTGTTGACGAGATTCTTGCTCTGGAAAACGAAACTAGCGCTTAAACAAGTTGGTAGAGTATCCATATAAGAAAGGCATCGAAGTGATTCGATGCTTTTTTGTATTTTGGTGCTTTGTATTTTGAAACTTTGTATTCTGGCCCTCTGTAATTTGAACGTTGTAGCTTGAGATACAAACAGCGACCTTCAGATACAAGAAAAGCGACCGAAGCCGCTTTTCTTAACTATTTCGACAGACTGATTAGTTGTCTACTTTTAGTTTTTGGAAGTACTCATCGTAAAGCACGCTAGCTTCACCAACTTCGTCTTGCCATGTACCGCTGTCCATCACTTCTTGTGGTGGGAAGATGCTTGGATCGTTAGCAAATTCTTTCGGTAGTAGATCGTGAGCTGTTTTCACTGGAGTAGGGTAACCAATCTCTAGCGCAATCTTAGCTGCGTTCTCAGGACGTAGTAGGAAGTCGATCATCTTATGAGCAGCATCAACGTTCTTAGCACCTGCTGGAATTGCTAGGCTGTCCATCCAGAAGATAGTGCCTTTTTCTGGCCAGATGATGTCGATGTTCGCGCCTTCTTGACGAGCCATGTAAGCAGAACCGTTCCAAAGCATACCAAGTGATACTTCACCTGCTAAGTACGGGTTCGCTGGGAAATCTGAGTTGAATACCAATACGTTTGGCATTAGCTTTTTCAGTTCTTCGTAAGCCGCTTTGATCTCGTCTGGGTTAGTCGTGTTTGGTGAGTAACCAAGCTTAGTCAATGCAATGTGGAATACTTCGCGAGAATCATCCATCAGCATTAGTTGACCTTCCCACTTGCTATCCCAGAAATCGTCCCATTTAGAAACCGATGACTTGTCTAGCATGTCAGCATTGATACCGATACCGGTCGCACCCCAAATGTATGGGATAGAGTAGTTGTTGTTCGGGTCGAACGGCTTGTTCAGGAAGTTAGTGTCTAGATCAGCAAAGTGAGACAGTTTCTCTTTGTCGATCTTTTGCAGCATGCCTTCTTTACGCATTTTAGATACGAAATAGGTAGACGGTACTACCAAGTCGTAACCAGAACCTTGAGTTTTCAACTTCGCGTACATGCTTTCGTTAGACTCGTACGTAGAGTAGATAACTTTGATGCCGGTTTCTTTTGTAAAGTCTTCAAGAACTTCGTTTGGAATGTATTCCGACCAGTTGTAGAAATACAGTTCTTGATCAGCAGCCATTGCAGGGGTAGCGATTAGCGTCGCCGCACACAGTGCGCTTGCGTAGAATTTACTTTTCATTTTATTTCCGTTTTGTTCAGCAACAGGACAAATCAATACTAGTAACAAATACTGGTTTGAGCCAAATTGCGATAAGCACAATCCTGTTTATTTGAGCGACGAAAACCAACATTACGACCAAAATAGGCAGTAATGCTTGAACTCGAGTCAAATAAACCTAGCAACATACAATTATATCAGTCAATTACAAAAATAGGCAGCGTATTGCTGCCTATTTTCATTTAGTAGATGGCTTATTAAGCAAGATCAGATTATTGACCCGCTTTTAGCTTCAGGAAGTAGTCTTCGTACTTCACTGTCATGTCGCCAACAGAGTCTTGCCATTCAACGCGGTCAAGGTCTTCTTGAGAAGGGAACAGTGGTGCAACGTCTTTGAATTTAGCGTTAGATTCTGCAACCGCCGTTAGGTAACCCGTATCCGCTGAGATTTGCTCTGCGATTTCTGGACGTAGTAGGAAGTCGATCATCTTGTGAGCTGCTTCTACGTTCTTCGCGCCAGAAGAGATTGCGAAGTTATCAACCCAACCGATACCGCCTTCTTTAGGGAATACAAGTTTCAGGTTCATGCCTTCGTTTTGAGCAGCTGCTGCGCTACCGTTCCAAAGCATACCAACGCCAACTTCGCCAGACATGTATGGTGCGCCTGGGTTGTCAGAGTTAAATACTAGAACGTTTGGCATTAGCTTTTGTAGCTCTGCGTACGCTTCGTCGATTTGTTTTGGATCCGTAGAGTTACCTGAGTAACCCAGTTTGCGTAGTGCAATATGGAACACTTCACGAGTGTCGTCCATCAGCATTACTTGACCTTCAAGTTCAGGCTTCCATAGGTCAGCCCAGCTTTGGAAGTCGTTTGGATCGTACATGTCTGCGTTAACCGCTAGACCTGTAATCGCAACAACGTGTGGAATAGAGTAGTCGTTATTTGGATCGTAAGGCTTGTCTAGGTAGTTTTTATCTAGGTTGCCGAAGTTTTTCAGCTTAGTCTTGTCGATCTTTTGTAGCATGCCTTCGTCACGCATCTTCGCTACGAAGTACGTTGAAGGTACTACTAGATCATAACCTTGGTTATGAGTTTTTAGCTTTGCATACAAAGTTTCATTCGACTCGTAAGTCGAGTAGATCACTTTGATGCCAGTTTCTTTAGTAAATTGCTCTAGGATATTACTGTTGATGTAAGGACCCCAGTTCATAAATACTAATTCTTTATCATCCGCTGCCGCTGTACCAGAGAACAGAGAAAGCGCACATGCACTACCAGCTAATAGAGTAGCCCATTTTTTCATTGACGTTAGCTCCAAACCAAACGTTGTCCAATTTTGGACGATAGATAGAAAAACAGAATGGCATGTAACCATTCTGTTTCGTGATGTTAACGGGTGCGGATTCTACTTCACTTTTTCTCTTGCTAGCAACTGAGAAATTACTACCAAGACCAAAGAAACAATCAACATCACCGTTGCTAGGGCGTTCACTTCCGGTGAAATGCCCACCTTAACCATTGAGTAAATCTTCAATGGCAAGATTTCGTAAGTTGGACCTGTTACAAACGAGCTGATAATTACATCGTCCAGAGACAGGGTAAAGCTCAGTAGCCAACCTGCAGCAACCGCTGGTTTAGCAAGAGGAAGGATGATCTGTTTCAAGATAACCCATTCGCTTGCACCAAGGTCTTTTGCAGCTTCCAACATTTTCACATCAAAGCCATTTAAGCGGCTGTACACTGTTACCACAACGAACGGTAGACAGAAGGTGATGTGAGCAATCAATAGAGTAAAGAAGCCAAGCTGTGCGCCCAATACAAGGAACAGAGCAAGTAATGAAATCGCCATTACAATATCTGGAGACATCATTACGACAAATAGCATGCCGTTTACCGCGCCTTTACCTTTAAACGAGTAACGGAATAGGGCAACAGCCGTCAAACTACCAATAATGGTTGCTGCTGTCGCTGAGAATACCGCTACGTTCAATGAATGCCATGCAGCCTGCATTAGGCTGTCGTTATTTACTAAAGTTTCATACCATTTCGTGGTGAAACCGCCCCATTTCATACCAAATTTGTTGGCATTAAATGAGTTAACAATTAAGACGATGATTGGCAGATACAAAAATGCATATACCAGCGCCATAAAGCTAAATCTAACTGTGCGTCCCATTAGTCTAGCTCCACTTTCTTATTCAATAGTTTGCCTGCTCTATAGTAAGCGTAAAGCATCACAGCCATTGCGAAGGTGAGGGCGATACTGGTCGCAGCACCAAATGGCCAGTCACGAGCGTTCAATACTTGGCTCTTAATTACGTTACCGATCAGTAGGTTCTTCGCACCGCCAAGAAGGTCAGAGATGTAGAACATACCTAGTGCAGGTAACAGAACCAACAAACAGCCACCGATAATGCCAGGCATTGTCAGAGGTAGAATAACGCGTGTAATGGTTTGAAACTTGTTCGCACCAAGGTCTTTTGCTGCCTCGATGTATGTGTTGTCTAACTTCTCGATCGCTGAGTAAAGCGGCAAAATCATAAATGGAAGTAAGATGTACACAAGACCAATCATTACTGCTGTTTCGGTATACATTAAACGCATCGGCTTATCGATGATTTCCATCGCCATCAAAGACTTGTTCAAAATGCCTTGAGTACCTAGAACAATCTTCAGACCGTAAGTACGGATAAGAGAGTTAGTCCAGAACGGTACAATCACCAAGAACAACATGAACGGACGCCATTTTTCAGGCATTTTCGCTACGATGTAAGCAAATGGATAACCAATCACCAAACACAACAAGGTAGCGATGATCGCCATGTAGAAAGAGTGCATCAGCACCTTTGCGTACAAGGGATCGAGTAGGCGAAGATAGTTGTCGAATGTAAACGTTAATTCAATGAGGTTCGCTTCATCACGCGTCAAGAAACTTGTACCGATAATCATTAGGTTTGGTACTAACACAAACAGTGTTAACCAACCAACGATTAGGGTAATGATCGCGTTCTGAAGATTAAGCTTCTTGCTTATCATTTAGTACTACCTCCCAGCTCTCAACCCAAGTAATAGCGACTTTCTGGCCGAGAGAGTGGTCCACATCTGGATCATCTTCGTTAAAGAATTCGCTTACCATCACGCGCATGCCTGAATCCAACTGGATAACAGAATCAAGCGTCATACCTTTATAGGTACGCTCGGTTACGTGACCTACGATGCCTTTTTCTTCAGACTCTTTGATCTCTTCGATTCGTAAGTCTTCTGGGCGAAGTAGTACTTGTAGTTTGTCACCGGCTTGTGCTTCTTGATCGTAGTAAACAACAGATTCAACACCTTCAATCTCTGCACGAATACGTTTCTCGTCGATACGATCTAGCATGGTTGCGTTGAATACGTTGATCTCACCGATAAAGCGAGCAACAAATAGGTTCTTAGGTTCTTCGTAGATCTCACGTGGAGAGCCATCTTGTTCGATAACACCGTCGCGCATAACAATAATACGGTCAGACATCGATAGGGCTTCTTCCTGATCGTGCGTAACGAAGATAAAGGTAATACCAAGTTGACGCTGAAGCTGTTTAAGCTCGATTTGCATTTGCTTACGTAGTTTGTAATCAAGTGCAGATAGAGATTCATCTAGCAACAGTACCTTTGGCTTGTTCACAACCGCACGCGCAATGGCGATACGTTGTTGCTGACCACCAGAAAGTTGGTGAGGCTTACGCTGTGCCATTTTTTCTAGGCGAACCATGCGTAGCGCATCCATTACTCGTGGCTCGATCTCTGCAGCAGGTGTTTTCTGCATGCGAAGACCAAAAGCAACGTTTTCAAATACGGTCATATGAGGGAAGAGTGCGTAACTCTGAAATACCGTGTTGACATGCCTTTGCTCTGCAGGAACCTGTGTTACATCTTGGTCATCTAATACGATTTGACCGTTATCTGCCGTCTCAAAGCCCGCGATCATGCGTAAAACTGTTGTTTTACCACAACCAGAAGGACCAAGAATCGTCAGAAACTCACCATGATTAACATCCAGATTTAAATTACCGATGATTTCCTTGCCATCGAAACTTTTGCTGATACCAGATAGACGAACTACTGGCTTTCCTGCTTGCTGTTTAGCGTTCAACGTCTGTATTTCTCCCACGTTCAAATTGGGTTTCGACCAATTGATGTGACATTAGTCATTCACTTTTGAGGCGCGCATCATAATCACCAAAATTGTGAAATCAAAGCATTTTCTTATCTTGAAACAGAAAAAATTTTGCAGGCAAAAGTAAACATTCCTTACCATACTGTTTTTATGGGGGTATTCAATTTTCCGCTATACATAAGCAAGGCATTAATTTCTTCAGCAAATGTTTTCAATTTCATGGATTTGCGAGTGGTTAATTATCGACCAAATAGCAGATTTTGCAAGTATTGAGGCCGACTTATGATTTTAGACGTGGAAAGATTTCTTTATAATGACGCCCTTATTAATTAACTGGTTTTCCAGAAAAAATCTTACAAGTTAGCCTTGGATTAAATATGAACAACGATTTTGAGAAAGATTTCAATCTTGGAGGGAGTGTAGAGCGAGCTCTTTCTGGCAAGTATGAACTAAAAGCAGCAGCCGTTTTTAGTGAAGCTTGGCGCACCACCATTCAACAGTTTTTGTCCTTCTCACCAGCGATTATTCTTTTGCTTTTCGTACAGTTGGGTATCTTCTATATCGCACTGCAACTTCAACTGGGTGATCCAGGCGTAATCCTTGATGCTATTCAAGACCCAGAATCTTTCACCACTGACATCGTTTCCGCTATTTATGTGGCTAACTTTAGTTACGAAGTGATCAGCGCGCCGATTTATGCTGGTATTAGCTTAATGGCGATGAGCCACGTTGCTGGGTTACGAACCAAGATCCGTCATGTGGGCAAAGGCCTTCAGTTTACGGTACCAGTGATTCTAGCAACGCTGTTTAGCTTGATGATGCAGGGTGTAGCGGGAATGATTTTCCCATTGCTGTCTCTGTATCTTTCTTTAGCGTTTAGTCATTCTATCTTATTGATTTGTGAGAAAAGAGTGCCGCCAATGCAGTCACTTCTTTTGTCACTTCGTGCAATCAACAAGAAGCTTTTTGTCGTCGCAGGGCTTTACTTAGGCGTGATGTTGATGTTTATTGTTGCTGCAATGTTCTACGGAATTGGCTTGATCTTCGTGCTACCGTTCTTCTTCCATTTGAAGGGAATCCTGTACCGCGAAATGTTTGGTATCAAGTTAAAGATCGTAGCGACACAGCAAAATGATAACGATCACGATGGTAACTCTCAGGTGTTTGATGCCTAAATCTTTAAAATCAATGAGTTTACGAGTGGCGGCTATCACAATAGCCGCCACTTTTGTTTCTGTAGGACCATATTTGCACTACGATCGCGAATATCGCAATGCGATTGACTCGCAGGTAGTGCACGGCCCGGTAACACACCCAGACTTGTCAAACCTCCCTTATATTGGTGACATTCCTGATTTCAACTCGATTAAGGACACGAAAGTTAAGAAGACAGCGTTCTTCGACTTCCTTCGACCGAAAATAGCGTTAGAAAATCAACGAATCGAGAAAGAGCGAGCATTCCTAACGTCTTTAAAAATCGGTGAGGTGAGCGCTGAGCAAACCTCTTACGCTGAACGTTTGGCTTCGCTTTACTCTTACCCATTGCAAGAAGGCACGGTGACACAAGTTTGGCTAGATGAAATGTTCAAGCGTGTCAACGTGTTACCGGAGGCGCTGGTGTTAACCCAAGCCGCCAATGAATCTGCGTGGGGAACCTCTCGTTTTGCCACTCAAGCAAACAACTTGTTTGGTCAATGGTGTTATAAGAAGGGCTGCGGAATTGTCCCGGCACATCGTGGGGCAGGAAAAACGCATGAAGTAGAAAAATTCGACACAGTACAAGAGTCGGTGCACGGCTACTTTATGAATGTGAATCGCAACCGTGCTTACGCTGATTTACGCGACATTCGCGCTAACTTAGCAGGGAAACACAAGGATTTGTTATCTGTGGCGACGGCATCGGAGCTAACTCATGGTTTGCTCGCGTATTCCGAACGTGGCATCGCTTACGTTAATGACTTACGTGCGATGATTCGTCACAATAACGCTTACTGGACACAATAGAAGAAATAACGGATCGGATGAAGAAGTTAAGCCTAAGTTTACTAGGCAGTGCGGTACTGGTCTTAGCATCGCCTGCAACTCACGCGCAAGAATACATGTTTACGTATTCTAAGCTCTACACACAATTGAAGAACAATGCGAAAGAAGGACATGACGACGTTAAAGTCGGTGTCTTTTTTGTCGATGCGGATACCAAGCAACTGTGTGAGATAGAAAAAGCATGGATGGAAAAAGAAGAGCATTACGAAGAGTTTGTGATTCCGGCTTCTAAAGAACTACCTATTCCGATCGACAAGAACTTGAAGTCTGCGAACCCACTTGTCTTCGTCCAAACGCCGAAAGACACACGATGTGATTACTCTTTAGTTGTGATGACCAAAGAGCCATTACAGGGTAACGTATCTTACGAACAACTTACGCCTTTGATGCCCCAAATGCAGGCGTTACTTGAAGATCTAGGCGGTATGTTTGCAGGTTGGTTCACTCCAGAGGTACAAGGTGTGACTATGGAATTTGCAGATAACTTGAATGACACTATCACATTCTCCGATGGCACAGAAAAAGCCATTGTGAATGGTAAAGTTCAGGTGGCTTTGAGTGACATTGGGGTAGGAGGTCATATGACTTTGCCTCAGCCAACGACTCGTGTCCTACCTTATCTGCCAAACGCGAAAAAGTAATCGTGATTTGATGTTTGAAGAGCTGCAATTGCGGCTCTTTTCTATTTTTATCGCCCATCGCGCTGTTTTAGAGTGCATTTATTGACGACTCGGTCACACAAACATTTAATCCTGCGTAAAAAGCTCGTATAATCCACGCCCCATAGAAACCCATGTTAGGAAGCCCTAGTCGATTTATCGGCGATGTGAGAGCCCGCAATGAACCAAGTAGATACAAGAAAAGAAACCCTAGAATTCAACAAGCTTCAGAAGCGTCTAAGAAGAAATGTTGGAAATGCCATTACTGATTACAACATGATCGAAGAAGGCGATGTTGTGATGGCATGTATTAGTGGTGGTAAAGATTCATTTGCGATGCTTGATATCCTGTTGAATCTACAAAAGGCTGCACCAATCAAGTTTGAAGTGGTTGCGGTTAACCTTGACCAGAAACAGCCTGGTTTCCCTGAGCACATTCTTCCAGATTACTTTGAAACACTGAACATTCCTTACTACATCGTAGACAAGGACACTTACTCAGTGGTTAAAGAAAAAGTGCCAGAAGGCAAAACGACTTGCGGCCTATGCTCGCGTCTTCGCCGTGGTACGCTTTACTCTTTCGCTGAGAAGATCGGAGCGACCAAACTAGCACTTGGTCACCACATGGACGACATTGTTGAGACTATGTTCTTGAACATGTTCCATGGCTCACGCCTTAAAGCGATGCCGCCAAAGCTTCGTTCAGACGATGGCCGTAACGTTGTAATTCGTCCGTTGACTTACTGTCGTGAGAAAGACCTGATCAAATACGCAGAGCACAAAGAGTTCCCAATCATTCCTTGTAACCTGTGTGGCTCTCAAGAGAACCTTCAACGTCAATCGATTAAAGCAATGTTGATCGATTGGGACAAGAAAACACCTGGTCGCGTAGAAGCTATCTTCAAGTCGATCCAGAACGTTAGTCCAAGCCAGCTTGCTGACCGTGAATTGTTTGACTTTGAAAACCTTCCACTGGACCGTGAAGGAAATCGCGAAGAATACGAATTCAGTGAAGCTGTAGTTTCTTCGACAAACATCGACGAATCAATGTTTATAGATGTAACCAACATCTAATTCGAAAAGAGGAGGCTAAATTAGCCTCCTTTTTAATTTGCGTGCTTAGGGCCGTGAACAGAATAAAAAAATCCCCCAACAATTGGGGGATTTTCATTTCTATATTATTTCAAAAACAAGCGCTGTTATGTCGCTGTATTCGGATCGAGCGGACTGATGTAACCGTTTGGTTTTAATGCCAGTACGTCGCAATTGATTTTATCAATCACATGCTCCGCTGTGTTACCAATAAACACCGCAGAAAGCCCCGTACGACCAGTCGTGCCAAGAATAACCATTGCTGCATTTAGCTTTTCTGCCGTTGCAGGGATAATGTCTTCTGGTAGACCTTGTTCAACGATTGTTTGCTCTTCATCCAAACCGTGCTTTTGGCGAAGTGCTTTCATTGCGGTTAGGTGATGTCCGCGAACTGCATCTGTGTAAGTCGTTGGGTCAAACTCAGGCAATTCAATCGTAATATTCGCCGGAGTAACCGGATAGGCATTAACGAGATACGGTTCAGCATCGAGACGATTGGTGATTTCTTTAAGGCGCTCGACCATTGAATCGTTCAAATCAATGTGCGTTGGGTTTTCCGAACCAACATGAACAGACGCCAGAATCTTCGCGTGCTCTGGCCAATCGGAGTTCTTAATTAGAAGCACAGGGATAGGGCATTTACGCAACAAATGCCAATCTGTAGGAGTGAAAATGACGGATTCTAGAACATCGTGTTTACGCGTTCCCTTAATAACGATGTCGTGACCGCCAGCAAAGACTTCAGCAATGATCGCTTCATAAGGGCGATTATGCCAAACAACACAAACATCAAAGTCGAAGCTATCGTCTAAATACGGTTGGGCTATCTTACGCATCCATTGTTCACGTTGGTGGATAACACCGCGACGCATAGCATCTCTTTCATCGACCGACAGCATTGAGGTCATGTCATACGAAAAATCGTAGATTGACAGAAAGAAAGTGATTCGGCTTCTGGATACACTTTTTCGAGCGAGTTGAACTGCTCTTGCAAGTGCTGGCTGCTCATCATTATTGATGTCAGCAACAACAAGGATCTTACTGTATATACTCATATCTAAGCCCACTTATTATTGTAAAACCAAATACCGAATATAAGGTAAATCAGTATATTGGAGTACACAAGGTACATTTTTACTGTAGCTCAGTTTGAGGAAGAATTTGAGGACTTTCGAAGGGATTTTAGAAGAAATATGATGTAGCTCATTTTCGAGCTACATCAATTGATAGGGCAAATTAGTCTTTGCTGACGCCTGCAAGTTCCATCAATGCATCATGGTCTAAGATGGTGATGTACTTACCTTTTACGCTCAGAATCTCAGATTTCTGGAAGCGGCCAAGTAGGCGACTGATGGTCTCAACCGTCAAACCAAGGTAGTTACCGATGTCACCACGAGTCATGGTTAAACGGAATTCTCTTGGGCTAAAGCCACGTTGAGAGAAACGTGTCGATAGGTTGTATAGGAAAGCCGCAAGACGCTCTTCAGCATTCTTTTTAGAAAGCAGAAGGATCATCTCTTGGTCGCCTTTAATTTCGTTACTCATCAGACGCATGATCTGTTGGCGAAGTTTAGGCATTTTTCCTGATAGGTCATCAAGGATTTCGTAAGGAATCTCACACACCATTGATGTTTCAAGTGCTTGAGCAAAGCTAGGGTGTAGATCGCCTGTGATTGCGTCAAAACCTACAAGGTCACCCGCTAAGTGAAACGCAGTGATTTGCTCATCGCCTTGTTCTGTAATGGTGTAGCTCTTGATAGTACCAGAGCGGATAGCGTACAGAGATTTTAGTTCATCACCTGCTTTAAAAAGCTCTTGGCCTTTTTGGATTGGCTTTTTACGCTCGATGATTTGATCCAACTGATCCAGTTCAGACTCGTTAAGAGTAAACGGAATACACAGTTGGCTAATGCTACAATCTTGGCAATGAATCGCGCAACCACCTGATTGGATACGCTTTGTTGCAGGTTTTTCAGAAATCATAACAACCTTTCACTATTTGATATACATCAATATTTTATCACTGCTTACTTCTAAAGGGTAGCAAAAAAATTATCGAAAACGACTTTCATATTATATGAAACCAAGCATTCGCATAGCTCCGGCGGCAGTATACACGCCATAACTTATGAGGATTAATGCTGAGATGTTTCTAAATATTAACGACTTTTGCAGTTTCTGAAAATGAGTGGCACCGTATCCGATCGCGAGCATTGAGGGCAGAGTACCCAAGCCAAACGCCAACATGATTAATCCACCGTTCAATGCGCTCCCTGAAACAGCAGACCATGTGAGTGCTGAGTAAACTAAGCCACATGGTAGCCATCCCCAAATGAAACCAAATGGGAACGCATGCGTCGGATGTTTTAGCGGCAACAGGCGCTTGCCTGCAGGGGAGATAAACTTCCAGATATACTGACCTGCTTTTTCAACAACAAGCAGTCCTTGCCACCATTTGGCAATGTAGAGCGCAACTAAGATCATGAAAATTGCCGCGACAAATCGAAGCCAAGCGAGAGATTGGGTTAAACCGCTCAATTCTGAAAGGCCTGATATGGCACCACCAACAATAGTGCCAATCAAAGCGTAGCTGGAAAGCCTGCCAAAGTTATAGAAAAGAGGAATAGAAAAAGATGGTTTGTTGTTCGGTGCACCCATGGAGAGTAACGAGGCAATTCCGCCACACATTCCCATACAATGACCGGCCCCAACGAGACCGATCATGAACGCGCCAATAAAATCTGGACTCATAGAGTAACGCTATTGTTTTTTGTTATTTGGTTTTTCGTCTTCATCAAGAAGAATGTTGTGACCTTGTCGCTCTAGATCTTCGAACTGATCACTACGAACGGCCCAAAGGAAGATGGCAACGGCGACACAGACCAATACAATGGCGATAGGGATTAATATGTAAAGACTTTCCATGTTTGATCTCTCACTTACTTCTCTTTAAGCAATCGCAACGAATTGGATACAACAATAATAGAGCTTGCTGACATACCCACTACAGCAACGTACGGAGCGACCAAGCCTGCAACTGCTAGTGGCAAAATTAGCAGGTTGTAGCCCAAAGACCAAGCCAAGTTTTCTCTGATTATTTTTCTTGTACGTATTGCAAGCAATCTAGCCTCTAAAAGCTTCTCTAAGTTGTCACCAAGCAGTGTCATATCTGCAGAAGCTTTAGCGACATCCGTACCACCGCCCATCGCCACGGATAGGTGAGCTCCAGCTAGCGTTGGTGCATCATTGATACCATCACCAACCATCATGGTGATGTCGTTTTTATCTAGCCCTTTAAGATACGCGAGTTTGTCTTCTGGTTTTGCCGATGCGATCACATGGTCAATACCCATTTCATTCGCAACAGGCTGCGCATTTTGCAGTGAGTCGCCTGTCAACAAGGTTGTTTTGATACCGGCGTCTGCAAAGCGTTGAATGAATGCTTTACTCTCTTTACGAATAGGGTCGCGGTAATAGAAGGTCGCAACGTGCTCTTCGGCTACAGAAAGATATACAGCGTTACTCTCATCTCGGTTTTCACCAACTACGAAGGTGGCACTACCAATTTTTACCGCCTTGTTGTTCCATACACCTTGAATACCAGAACCAATGATGTTTTGAACATCGCTCACGGTAACGTTTTCTTGACCAAACCCTGAGAATGCGCGAGCAATCGGGTGGTTTGCGTGTGCTTCAAGTGCCGATGCAATCGCAAGTGCTTCAGTTTCATTGAAGTCAGCGAAGGTCTGGGTTTGACTAATTTCTATGTCCCCTTTAGTCAGGGTGCCTGTCTTATCCACGACAAGATGATTAATCTTACATAGCGTTTCGAATACATGTCCTTTACGCAGCAAAATACCAAAGTTACCCATACGAGAAGTAGCACAAGTTAGCGCGGTTGGAGTTGCCAAGGATAGGGCACATGGACAAGTGGCTACCAAGACAGACAGCATAATCCAGAACGCATCATCAGGTTTAGTCTGATGCCAGTAGAACCAAGTGCCTGCCGAAATGATTAATATCGCGCCTACGAAATAACGTGCCACGACGTCAGCGATTTCAGCAATTTTAGGCTTGGAGTGCTGGGCTTCATCTTGAAGACGAACAATGTTAGAAATCATTGAGTCTGCTTTCGAGTTCGTAACTTCTAACTCAAACGACTCCTCGCCATTCAATGTGCCAGCGTAAACCGCATCTCCGGCTTTCTTAACCACGTGAACCGACTCACCGGTAAGCATCGACTCGTCGATATGGATGCGGCCAGAAATCACTTTGCCATCGGCAGGAATGTGCTCGCCAGGAAGAACACGGATACGATCACCAATCTTCAACGTTTTCACTGGGATTTGTTCACCATCTAACGTCGTGGCAATCGCAGGGATGAGTTTAAGGAGATTACCACTCGCTGCCGCCGCTTTACGACGAGCTCGCATTTCTAAGAATCGGCCAACCAACAAGAAAAAGGTAAACATCGAGATAGATTCAAAGAAAACTTCGCCTTGTTCAGTCACTGTTGCAACTAAGCTCGCCACATAAGCGAAGATCAATGCAATAGAGACTGGAACATCCATCCCAAGGGTTCGGCCTCTAATGCTTCGCCATGCATTGAGATAAAAAGGAAGCGCGGAATAGAGGAGCACAGGGGTTGCAAAAATTAAGCTCACCCAGCGGAAATAGTTTTTAAACTCGGGCTCTAGATCGCCAAAGACTTCCAAATACAGCGCGACTGCAAGCATCATTACTTGCATGGTTGCAAGACCTGCGATACCCAAACGATAGAGGTACTGCTTCATCGTATGGTGGTAAGCTGCTTCTTGTTTATCTGCTTCAAAAGGGGCGGCTTTGTAACCGAGTTTGTGAATGACAGACAGCAGTTCACTAAGTCGAACTTGAGTTTTATCCCAAGCGAGTAGAGCGCGGTTGGTCGTGGTGTTAACACGAATGGAAACCAAGCCTTTAACACCCGACACTTGTTTTTCAATCAACCAAGCACAAGCGGCGCACGAGACCCCCTCCAATGAGAGCGTGACTTCAGAGGTGTTCTCATGGTTACGAACAAACTCTGACTGAACGTCCTCGTTGTCATAATGGATAAGGGCTTGGAGTTGCTCAGGAACTAGATCCGCCTTTTCTGCTGGTGCAGTTCGGTATTGGTAATAGGAGACAAGACCACTATCGACAATCGTTTGAGCCACGGTTTCGCAGCCCGGACAACACATGTCGCGAATTTCACCCAATATTTCTACTTTGAAATCCGTGTTGGCTGGTACATCTTCACCACAGTGATAACAGGATTTACACATAGACTTACTTCATCAAAGTTGTTGGTTGTGCTGGGAACTCGACTCGACCTTGAATCATCCATTCTTTGTTATGTGGTTCAAGTTCGACAAACCAAGGGCCTTGAATGGAACTTTCAGGCGTTAAACGGTAATTACCAGTCGCATCAGCTGTAAGAAGCTTAGTAAAATCACGATCTGGTAGAGTGCGGTGTGTAAACGTTGCAGTTAGTGCAGGGAAGTGTGGAAGTTCTCCTTTGTTGAAGGAGATAACCACTGTGTTGTCATCTGACGAAACGGTAGCGTTAAGACCAAGGTCTCGAGCGACATTCATTTTACTGATGTCGATGTTGATACCTTTGCCTTTTTTATAGTAATCCTCGGCGACCAAAGAAACAGAGTTGTTGGCGAATACGACCACTGTAACGATTGTCCATACCACAACGGTTAAAGGCAGGATGATCAGGAACCACGGCCAAAATTGTTTATACCAAGGCTTTACCATAAAAAAGTTCTCAACAGCTAAATGAAAAAATGTAAGGCTTTAAATTTAAAGGAAAGACAGCCCCTATGAAAGGGGCTGTTATTGAAATGTTACTTATTGTCAGAGTTGCTTAAATTCCAGACGTATGCCGCGACAAGTTGAACTTTGTCTTCGCCTAGAATGTCCTTCCAAGCTGGCATCACACCAGAGCGACCGTTCATAACTGTTTCTGTTACTGCAGCGCGTGAATCGCCGAATAACCAGTCTTGGTCAGTTAGGTCAGGTGCGCCCACAGCAGGGTTACCTTTACCATCCGTGCCGTGACAAGCTGCACACACGACAAAGCGAGCTTTACCAGCTTCTGCTTCACGTGCATTCACCTTACGACCAGACAGGCTTAGCGTGTAGCTTACAACTTCTTGAACACCTTGTTCGCCAAGTGCATCTTTCCACGCTGGCATCTGACCGATACGGCCTTGCATGATAGTAGTCACGATAGCCGCTGGCTCACCGCCATATAACCATGCGTCGTCAGTTAGGTTAGGGAAACCTGTCTGACCACGAGCATCAGAACCGTGACATTGCGAACAGTTCTGTAGGAACAAACGCTGACCAACTTTAATCGCTTCAGGGTCTTGCGCAATCTCAGGGATAGGGCGTAGACCATCTGCGTTGTGAGCAAGTGCGCGGAATGCTTCACCGAAGTAAGCATCAGCATCATCAAGCTCTTTAGCGTATTGGTTAAGTTGTTTGTTTTCTTGTGCTCGTGCGATGGCTTCTTTTGATTCTTCCAACGTACGTACGGTTTGATCTGAACTCTGCCAGTTAAGGACACCTTTAAAGCTGCCTAGACCTGGAAATAAGGTCAGATATACAGCTGCAAACACAAATGTGCTCACAAATAAGTATGTCCACCATTTAGGTAGAGGATTGTTAAGCTCGCGAATACCATCGTACTCGTGGCCCATGTCTTCCCCTTCCTCGACGCCCATTTTATCTTTTGCGCACCAAGTTAGGAGAATCGCACAGCCTACCAGCGTACCGACAGTAATCACGATAATCCAGAGACTCCAGAATGTAGTCATTACTTCTTCACTCCTTGGTTATTTAGGGTCGTTTTTTGCTCTTCGTCGGCAAACACCAAGTTAGCATCTTCCTCGAAGCGTGCTTTGCGCTTCTTACCAAATGCCCACCAAACGATGCCTATAAAACTCGCGAAGAGTACAACGGTATAAATACTATGAATTGTACCGAAATCCATGTGACCCCCTTACTTCATTGCATGACCAAGAGACTGAAGGTAAGCGATGATTGCATCCATCTCTGTTTTACCTTCTACTTCTTTAGCCGCATTCGCGATTTGTTCATCCGTGTACGGAACACCAAACTGGTTGCGGAAGATTTCTAGTTTCTTCTGCGTTAGTTTGCCGTCTAGTACATTCTCTTCAAGCCAAGGGAAACCAGGCATGTTTGATTCAGGTACTAGCTCACGTGGATCAATAAGGTGAACACGATGCCATTCGTCAGAGTAACGTCCGCCTACACGAGCCAAATCTGGACCAGTACGCTTAGAACCCCATAGGAATGGGTGTTCCCAAACGCTTTCACCAGCAACAGAGTAGTGACCGTAGCGCTCTGTTTCAGAGCGGAAAGGACGAATCATCTGACTGTGACAAACGTTACAACCTTCACGGATGTAGATGTCACGACCTTCCATTTCCAGAGGAGTATAAGCACGTAGGTTTTCTACAGGCTCCGTCGTTTGCTTCTGGAAAATCAGAGGAGTGATTTCTACAAGCGCACCCCAACTGATTGCAAAGACGATGAAAATTGCCAACAAACCGACATTACGTTCTAGGATTTCGTGGCGATTATTCGAATTATTACTCATTCTTTAATCTCCTTATGCCGGTTGAGGGATAGCTTTTAGGCTTTCTTTAGGTGCAGTTACCGTCTTGTACGTGTTGTATGCCATTAAGAACATACCGAATAGGAAGATGAAACCACCTAGGAAACGTACGAAGTAGAACGGGTAAGATGCTTCTACAGATTCAACAAAGCTGTAAGTTAGTGTGCCGTCAGAGTTAACTGCGCGCCACATTAGACCTTGCATTACACCAGAGATCCACATTGCTACGATGTAAAGAACAGTACCAATAGTCGCCAACCAGAAGTGAACGTTGATTAGACTTACAGAGTACATGCGCTCTTGACCGAATAGACGTGGAACAAGGTGGTATACAGAACCAATTGAAACCATTGCAACCCAACCTAATGCACCGGAGTGAACGTGACCAATGGTCCAGTCTGTGTAGTGCGATAGCGCGTTTACAGTCTTGATTGACATCATTGGACCTTCGAAAGTAGACATACCGTAGAAAGACAATGAAACAATTAGGAAACGTAGGATAGGGTCGTAGCGAAGCTTATGCCATGCGCCAGACAGCGTCATAATACCGTTGATCATGCCACCCCAAGATGGAGCGAATAGAACCAAAGACATCACCATACCTAGAGACTGAGTCCAGTCTGGTAGTGCTGTGTAATGCAGGTGGTGAGGGCCAGCCCAAATGTATAGAGAGATCAGTGCCCAAAAGTGAACGATAGATAAACGGTAAGAGTAAACAGGACGTTCAGCTTGTTTAGGGACAAAGTAGTACATCATACCTAGGAAACCAGCGGTCAGTAGGAAACCTACCGCATTGTGTCCATACCACCATTGAACCATCGCATCCACTGCACCAGAGTAAATCGAGTAAGATTTACCAAGTGACACAGGGATAGCCATGCTGTTCACGATGTGAAGTACTGCTACTGTGAGGATAAAGGCACCGAAGAACCAGTTAGCTACGTAGATGTGAGAGGTATTACGTTTGACCAATGTTCCGAAGAACACGACCGCGTAAGACACCCATACAATCGCGATTGCGATATCAATAGGCCATTCTAGCTCAGCATATTCCTTACCAGAGGTTAAACCTAGAGGTAGGGTGATTGCTGCGG
The DNA here is from genome assembly GCF_905175355.1 of Vibrio sp. B1ASS3. Lineage (NCBI taxonomy): Bacteria > Pseudomonadati > Pseudomonadota > Gammaproteobacteria > Vibrionales > Vibrionaceae > Vibrio > Vibrio sp. B1ASS3. The sequence goes on along the minus strand of NZ_HG992742.1, from coordinate 2,046,914 downwards.
CTAAGATGATTGCTTGCCAACCCCAGAAGGTGAAGGCAACGAGTGGGCCACCAAAAAGACGAGTTTGACAGGTGCGCTGAACAACATAATAAGATGTCGCGAACAGGGCACTGGTACCAAACGCAAAAATTACCGCATTAGTATGCAATGGACGTAAACGACTGTACGTCAACCACGGCGTATCAAAGTTTAGCTGTGGCCAAACTAACTGAGCGGCAATCAAAACACCAACAGCCATACCAACTATGCCCCATAAAATGGTCACAAGGGTAAATTGGCGAACGACTGTATAGTTGTAGTTTTGTTCAAGCTGCTTTACTTGGCTCATTTGCATGCTTCCAATTTCTAATTAACTACACTTTACTTCCAACACGACTTGCGTCGTAACACCACCCAAGTAAACTCTAGAATTCAAGTGTTATCATCACTTTATTTCCATTGCTGACTTTAATAAAAAGTGGCATTTTCAGCGTGACACTATACTTGAATTAACAATTCAATGACAGAGTAGTAACCTTACAAGGCCTCTGGAAATCATTTTTTATTTAAAAAGTTTGAAGTTTGTAACAAGGATATTAGGAATTATGGCTGCACAAAAGTTAACAAAGGCAAGACTTGCACAAATCTTAATCATGCTCAGTCTTTTAATCGGTGCCTTTTTCTGGCGCACCTTTACTTATGAGCAAGATAGAGAGGTCGATTGTTCACAAAAACAGCGATGTGATGTAACAATTGGGGTAGCAAAGATCACTATAAACAAGGCTTCAGAAGGATTTTCGATTGAAAGCTCGGAAACTGATAGTGTAAAAATTGATCTAAATCAATCTGGCAATTTTATTAACTTGGATGATAAATATAAGGAGATTGATTGGAGCGCTATTTCTGAGACAAAAGCAATTAATCTCAAAATAAACGAAAATATTGTCCGAGTTCATTTATAAATCAGATCTGACGCGAGATAATTGTATCTTCTTTGTGCAATTAATACTTTCTTGCCTAGCGCTTAATTTTCGCAATGGTATAACAGTAAAGTGATAAACAATAATAAAACCGTATGCAGTGCCAATCATTATTTACTCATATTACTGATGAATGTTTAGCAATAGAGAAATTTCGCTCTGAGTTGAGTCCGGACAACTTGTCCCATCTCATCTGTTATTACACAGAGGAGTATGATTTCAGAAAAATCCAAAACGCGTTCGTTGAACTCTTTCCTGAGGTAACCGTCCACGGAGCTAGCTCGTGTCAAGCTATCATGACCAATCATGGGTACCATCAAGGGCCTGTTATTGCAGTACTTGCGATTTATGATTCCGGTCAACACGCGTATGGGACGGGCATTGCAACCTATGGGGATAATATAGAAACAAGCGTTGATGACGCACTTAATATGGCGCTTCTTCATGCGAATCGAGTAGGTGAAGTACCGAATCTTATCCTTCTTCACGCAACCCCAGGAAATGAAGAATCAATTATTGAATGTATCGATGAACGCTTTGGCACTTTGGTTCCCATTATTGGCGGTTCGTCAGCCGACAATAATGTTAAAGGGAATTGGTCTGTAATCACTTCACAAGGATACGAGCAAAACGGCGTAAGTCTGACACTATTTTATTCATCCCAACCAGTTGATATCGCTTTTAGCGCAGGGCACTCACCAACAGGCATCACTGGCATCGCAACAAAAACGAAAGGGCGCTGCCTTTTAGAAATAGACAACCAACCCGCATTAGATGTCTACCGTAAGTGGACCAATCACCAAGAAACGCAATCCGATGAAGAAAGCTTCCTATTTACAAACTCTAGTGCTTACCCTCTGGGGCGCATTGCTGGGCATCTTTACGAACGGCCTTACTACAAGCTGTCTCACCCAATAAGAGAAACAGAGCAGGGTGGTATCGAGCTTTTCACAAATATTGAAGAAGGTGAAGTGTTAACCCTCATGCAAGGAAGTCGCCAGCACCTCGTGGCTAGAGCGGCGAGAGTAGTGAACGCGGCTTTTAATCAAAAGTTAGAAGAGTCTCGAAAAATAGGGGTGATCAATATCTTTTGTGCCGGTCCTATGCTGCACTTAAAGCAGGTTATTAATAGTGTTTGTGAACAAATTAACCAGGAATTAGAGAACCTACCTTTTATTTGCCCGTTTACTTTTGGTGAGCAAGGAAGATTTATAGGTGGCGAAAATGGACATGGAAACTTGATGATATCTTCAGCAATTTTCCATAAACCTTATGAAAGATAAATATTTAGAGATATACCAACAAGAAGCGTTACAAGAGGCACTTGTCGAGCTAAAAGAAGCGAGGCAAAGAGAGAAATTACTAGCAGACGAGAACAAAGCAATCTTATCTGCAATTTCCGCAATGAGTGAAGCCAGAAACCGGCATGAGATTTTTTCAGGGCTGAACAATGTTTTGAAAAAATATATTGATTTTGATGACTTTATCGTAATCACACGTGACAGCCATCGCCAAAGTTTCAAGACTCTTTTATCAACCAATAGTGTATTTGATAGAGTAAATTGGTTACAAGGTAACGCGACAGAGCGAGCGCTTAATGGCGAGTGTATTTTGTTGTTCGAACCTATGCGTTTAAAGGAGTTTGAGAGCCTAAACTCCTTTATAAAAAGTCAGGTAAGCTCCATGCTTTTAACTGGCATTAGGTCTGAAGTAACGCAAACAATCATCATACTTGTCGGCGCTCAAAAAGGGCATTTCAGTATTGAAAACAAAGAGACGCTCCGACGTTTCAGACCTTTGATTGAAAGGGCTGTTATCGATATTGAAACTAAAGAAAAGTTACAACGTATCGTAGAAGTCCGCACCTCGCAACTTGCAAAAGCAAGAGAAGAAGCGGAAAGAGCAAACCAATCTAAGTCCGAGTTCCTGGCCATGATGAGCCATGAGATTCGAACTCCATTAAACTCGGTTTTAGGCATGCTCGATATATTGAGACAATCGACTTTAACCGAAGACCAATCAGAAGTTCTTAATCAGATGGAGCGTTCAGCTGATCTGCTTCTCGCAATCATTAGCGATATTCTCGACTTGTCAAAAATAGAGTCGGGTAGCTTTCATTTGAATGAACAGTGGACCGATTTAAGTGACGCCGTAACCCTTATTATTTCTCAACAAAAACAAGTGGCTACAGCTAAGAATTTGAGTTTTGAGTTCGATTGTAACCTTGATAAAAACAAGCAATATTGGATTGATTCAACACGCTTGTCTCAAATTCTCTTTAACTTGATTGGCAACGCAAGCAAATTTACTGACTTTGGTGGCATCGATATCTCTGTGATTGAAAAAGATAGCGAGCTTGTCATTTCTGTTGCTGATACCGGCATCGGGATTCCAAAAGCTAAGGTTGGCCATCTTTTCACGGCTTTTCATCAAGGCGACAGTTCAATAACACGAAGGTTTGGTGGTACTGGTTTGGGGCTCGCTATAACCAAACATCTGGTTGAGATGATGCGCGGAACAATCAGCGTAAAAAGTGAAGAGAACGTTGGCTCACATTTCAACATCAAGATTCCCGTGTTAACCAGGAATAATCAAGAAAGGCCCGTAAAGATAGAGCAAAATCATCCTTCAAAAGCGATGAATCTTCTTGTCGTAGAAGACACTGAATCAAACCAACTAGTGATTAAACTTATCTTAAACAAGCTCGGGCATAACGTTTTTATCGCCAGTAATGGTGCAGAAGCTTTAACGTTCTTGGAAGAACAACGGCAAAGTATCGATATCATTTTAATGGACGTCTCAATGCCAGTAATGGATGGGATAACTGCAACAAGGTTGATCAGACAAAAAGGAATCAGCACACCAATTATTGCTTTGACCGCGCATGCGCTTGAGAGTGACAAAATCACATGTATGAAAGCTGGCATGGACGGTTTTGTTTCGAAGCCAGTACGAAGGCAAGATATCTACGAAGCAATCCAATCACTAGTAGAACTCGCGTAGCGCATTAATATAGATCTTAACAATCGTAAGATTATTAAGATCTATATTAAGTATTTTATGCACCCTAGATGTCTCGTTTTGAAATCCGTTTTAGAAAACTGACACAATCTTAAAATAAAAATAGTGAACGGAACCTCTCTAAGTACTGGTGTCGTTATACAGAACTTTCAATGGAGAGAAAATGCTAAGGCTAGTCAAAACTTCAACGACTCTTCCAATCTATAAAGACACGCAAGCATCAATTGACGAAAATGGCGTGTGGAATCAATCACTTTTAGAAAGCGCCACAGTTAGCAAGGCTCCACTTTAATCCTGCTTAGCCTTAGTCATAAATTCAGTTGTGGAAGCACTACAATAAAAGGGTATTGGGGAGTCTTTAAAATTTTTATCTATCCCCCTCTGGCAGGATAGTTGTCACTGTTAAAATTTAACCAGTTTGGGCGGTAAAGAATGAATTTTGTCTCGTATTCCAGCAGAAAGAAAAGAAGCTATATTGAAGAAACTACTGCCTCCATACTCCATGTCGGTAAGCCAGGTTTCAAAAGAAGAAGGTATTAGTACAGCAACCCTGTATCATTGGCGACAGCAACTCAGACGTTCAGGAGCCGCTGTGCCAAATAGCAATACTTCATCAGAGCAGTGGTCTGCTCAAACTAAACTTGCCATCGTCGCTGAAACTTACTCGATGACCGAGAATGAACTCAGCCAATATTGTCGTGAAAAAGGCCTGTTCCCCGAGCAAGTGGAAAACTGGCGAAGCGAATGTATGCAAGGCTTCATGTCGAGTAAAGAGCGTGAAGCCGAAGCTAAGAAACAAGCGAAAGCCGACAAGCTTGAAATTAAAGAGCTGAAAAAAGAACTACGACACAAAGAAAAGGCGCTCGCTGAAACCGCAGCTCTGTTAGTCCTGCGAAAAAAGCTGAGAGCCTTTTACGGGGAAGAGCCAGAGGACGACTAACCTCAACCGATGAAAGGCAGTGCTTGGTTGGTCTTATACACGAGGCTAGACAAAGTGGTTGCCGTTTAGAGCCAGCTTGCCATGAAGCCCAAATCGACCTGAGAACTTATCGGCGTTGGTATCAGCAAGGTGAAGTTCAAGCTGACAAAAGGCCAATATGTACTAGGCCAGAGCCAGCGAATAAGCTATCACAACAAGAGCGGGATGCGATTATAGAGGTCTGTAATCGCTCGGAATACGCTAGTCTACCACCGACTCAAATCGTTCCGACGCTTCTTGATAAAGGCGAGTATATCGCCTCTGAAGCGAGCTACTATCGGGTTCTGAGAGCGCAAGGTCAACTTCATAATCGAGGGCGTCAGAGAAGTCGGCAAAAACCACCTAAGCCAACAAGTTATACAGCAACAGGACCGAACCAAGTCTATACATGGGATATTACTTACTTGCCTTCAAGAGTTCGTGGACAGCACTACTATCTGTACGTAATAGAAGATATCTACAGCCGCAAAATCGTTGGTTATGATGTCTATGAATGTGAGTGTGGTGAGCTAGCGTCACAGTTATTGCAACGAACGTTGATGCGTGAACAATGCTTTAATCAACCGCTGGTGCTGCACTCGGATAATGGAGCACCAATGAAATCACTGACGTTCAAAGCAAAAATGGATGAGCTAGGCATTACCTCATCTTATAGTCGCCCAAGAGTAAGCGATGATAACCCGTATGTGGAGTCACTGTTCCGAACGGTAAAGTATATGCCGAGTTGGCCAACAAAAGGCTTTGAACAGTTGGATGCGAGTCGCTGTTGGGTTGAGGCTTTTGTACGTTGGTACAATACGGAACACAAGCATAGCAAGATAAATTATGTGACACCTTCACAGCGACACAATGGTAAAGACCGAGAGATTTTAGAGCGTCGCGCAAAGGTGTTACTTGCAGCAAAGCGCAAGAATCCAGAGCGATGGTCAGATGATATTAGGAACTGTGAGCCAGCTGGAGTGGTTCACTTAAATCCAGATAAAGAAGCCGCTTAATAAGTAAGCGAATGATGACAACTACCTTGAAAAACGCCGCTATGCTCTCGTTGCGGCCTGATAAAGAGTCAGTGTCGTTCTTTCTTACAGGCCTCGGAGTTGCGTATGAAAAACAGAGAAGTGTTTAGATAGAAGAAGCTCTGAAATTAATGGACGTTGGCTATCTCCCGGTCATTAGCAATTGAACTACATCATTTTCTGAAACTAAACCTACACATTTACAAGCAAAGCATTGCTTGGCGATAGCCAAAATCAGCAGTCAAGAAAAGGACTCAATGTGCGTCCTTACACGTTTGGTTTTATGGGGGCACAAGGGGCGTTTCATGATGAGTTGCCGCTGATACCTAACTTTGAGCCAGCGTAATCGCATACAGCAGACCGTGGTTTGACAAAGTCCATCTATATTGATGCTTACTTGCTGATATTTAGCTAACTGCACAAACTATACTAATTTCATGAGTTTTAAGGTCAGAAATTTCCTTGGAAGATTTGAATAAATCCGTCGAGAGCTCTCTCTCCGTCAGGGTGAGGAATTCTTCTACCATGTGCTCCCATTCCTTGCGACACATAAATGTTTGACCCTAGAATAGCGATGTTAGATGGGGTGTCTAACTGCGATGCCAGTTCTTTGACTTTCTTATTAGCAAAATCAACACTTAAAAGCCTTCCACTGAATCTTTGATACCCTCCGTGTATTGCCCTATCAGGGATATGATCTCTGGGTAGTGGTTCCAGAGTCGTTTTACATAGCTCTGTAATGAGCAAGTTCCCGGTTTGGTCGATGGCAATGCCAGTAGGAAGCGTTAGCCCCTCTACTACGGTAGTAAGTGCACCGCTCCCCACGTCTAGGGCGACGATTTTCCCCTGCTGTTTCAGAAAGTTGACGCCCTGCTTGTTACTGTCCGTTTGGAATTCACCTGAAAACAGGCTAATCAATAAGCGATCATTGTCATGGCAGTAAATGACGTTGACGGGTACAGCTTCTTGGCCTTGATCAAGGGTTGGCAGAGCGCAAACGACTTTTTCTTTTTGGTTTAGTCGAAACTCAATCACTTGGTTCGTGTCGGGCTTTATGCCATACCAAGCTTCTTGCTGAGGGTGAAAGCATAAGCTGTTGATATTGCCCTGTGTTTCAAACAAGGGTTCTGTGCCTGCCTCGGTTAAATGAAACACTTTCGAGCCGTGAATATAGTCTGTGAAACTGACAAGCCACTGCTCCTGTTCGGTATTGGTAACATTAATGATGTCTGAAAGTCCCATAATCTCATCACGACACATTTTGGGCTGCATATTCATCGCAGTTAAACCGCTGAGCAGATTATGTTTAAGCTCGCCTGTGTCTTTGTCGCGCACGGTAACTTTGCCATTATGGGATATCGTTTCTTGGCCGCTGCCTGCTTCTACGACAATTAGGTCTCCATTTTCGTTAAATGTCATCCCTCTCGGGTTAAGTAGGTTTCGGCAAAGGATTTGCGATGCCAAAGGCTGTTGAGTGATTTCAGTCTTATCTATATGAATAACGGTCTTCATTTTAGTTCCTGTCTGATGCGGGCACTCACTGTTGTGCAGAGAGTGCCGATTTTGGGGAGTTAGATAGCTTTATTGGGATCCCAAGGTTCACTAAAAGCAAAGGCGTTAATGAGTCGAACTTGACTTGGTGACATGGAGCGTACGATTGGCATATACAAGGTAGTTGGCCAGTATCGGCTAGACATCCGTGTTTTGATGCCTTCACGATGCTTAAGGATGGTTTCGGCGTCATTCAGCGGAAACACCGTCGACATGCCTAAGAAGTTTAAGTAGTGATACCGTAAGGCATGTTGATACACGAGTTCCCATGTAACGGGGTCTCCCTCAACGAGGTCAAAATTGGTGTATTGGAATTTTCGGGTGTTGATGGTTTGTTGCGCTTCGCCAAGATTAAAGTTGATGTCATAGAAGCCTGCCATCTCATCGAGGTCGTTTTTGCCTGGCGAGTTATCAGCAACTTGTATGGTGTATTTGAACGATGTTGCCCCGGCTTTAACGGGTATCGCCCTAGTTGGTTTCCCTTCGTCTAAGTCGAGGTCGAGATAGTCGGCAAAGCCAGGAGTATTTTCATTTGTTGACAATAAGATGGTTTGGTCGGTATCTAGCGCTCCTCCTAAATAGCGAACTTGTATGGTGATCTCTTTGCTATCACCTGCTTTATCGCCCACGTATACGTCGATATCACTTGAGTAAAGCCGGTAACTGGTTTCTTTTAGGAGTAGGTGGTTGTTGTGAACCACCTTTTCACCATTGATTACCAGTGGGTTAGAAGCGAATGATTGAGAAGTTTGTTTATCGAGGGGGATATCAATGATGCCGCCATATTGATAGTAGTTAATGTAATCGGGACCATAAGTGGTGCTCTCTTTCCCGCCTACAATCGTTAACTTACCAAAATCAATGGCGGGTTTTGGCGGAACTGTTTTAAAGCCCGCTCGGTCTTCTCTGAACGTACTTTGAAGGAACGCAAGGGACATATTGACGGAAAGGAACTCCTGTTCTTGCACTTTGCTGATACATGCAAAAGCTGGTGCGGTTTGATTCTCGCGTTCGGTATTGTCGATATGACTAATGAGTAGCCTTCCATCTGGGTTGTTCGCTGTCTCACCTTCGCATGCGACAGAGAGTGTGCCTATTATACGGCCGACGCTTGGATTGCGAGGTGTTTGACGCTGGGCAAGTTTTGTATTGTATTCTTCAGTTGTCATTTGCGGGCACATTTCAAAGAAACTGAAATTGACAACAATCCCAGTCGCGCCTTTGGTATTGAGAAGACCTCGAATGATCTGGTCTGCTTCATCATTTCCACTCAGCGCGGATGCTTTTTTTACATCTTCCGTTATTGGAAAAGTCACTTGCCAAGTGCCGGCAAAATTACTTGAACCTGGGGCATCATTTGCGCCAATCAGAGTCTTAAATGACAAGCCACCCGATGAATTGCCAATGTTTCCGCAGATTTGATCACTTTGGATATAAAGCAAAGGTTTGTCGGGGTCACCAAGGAGCAGGCCGCCTACAGCGATTTGTGAGTAGGTTTGCCCTAAAGGATTCAAGTCAACCATTACAGGGCTTGAGGTATACGCTTGATTTGTGTCTGGGTTGACAGACCCCAGTAAAGAGAAGTCAAAGTTTGCTAAAGGGGTGTCGGTTGTAACCGCGCCAGGGTGGCCTGATGTATAAACCTTAACTTTTTGAGTGGTGACACTATGTTGCCCATATACATTCCATCCTCCATTGGTGAAATAACCTTCTTCTGTCGGCGTCTGGAACATATCGATGATTTCTTCATCTGAGATGCCATGTTTATAGATAAAATCTGTCAGTGTAGATGTCGCTGGATTGAAAATGTCATGCTTTTGACCATCAACAGGGTAGGTTGCCTTGTTATTGGGCACACTCACATCGACCTCGATGCCCCCAAAAAAGTTGATTCGATAGTTATTTAGAATACTCATTGCAATAGTCCTTTATTTGTCAGAGCTGTGTGCTTCAAAAAACAGGAATGAATAATCAGCCTTAATGCCGTTATCAGGCAAGGTGGCTGTGCTGTGGCAGTTGATACAGTTACTGCTGCTCTGGATGTAACTTTCCATTGTGGTGTTGGCGAGTGGTGTGGGTGTGGGGGTGCCTAATGGGTTACTTGGGTTATTGGGGTCGGTTGGCCACTGTGTGGAGATCAGTTGATAGTTTTCTAACACAGTGCCTTTAAGTTTGAGTTCGAACTCAGAGTTTAATTTGGCTGCACTGGCGTATATCGGCGTGTAACGCGCGAGTGGATTAGGGGTGGTAAATGGTAGACAATTTGTGGTGTTGCTCAATCCACAAGGTGGTTGGTTGGTCTCCTTGGCGCTGGCTTCTGCATTAAAATAGGTGTACTTCATCCCTTCCTCTGGCTGGCTTACTACCTTTTTTGCATCCTTGTCGTACAGAGCGGGAGGAACATTGTCGATATGTTCAAATGTACCCCATATCCACTGTTTGAAGCCTGGCACTTTGACTATTTGATGAAAACCCACTAGGCCAAGCAGAGCCGGTTTGGTTTTGTACTGACCAGTGTCGCCGTCCGGTATTGGATTCCCCTCTTTGTCAAAGACCACCACTTGAGCCCGCTGGGTAATATAGCGTTTTGCTAGATCTGCATTGTCTTCTGGCAATTTTCGCCATGCAGACTTTATTTCCATGGACCAGTTTGGAAATGAAATGCTGCTTACATCGTCAAAGTTCGCTTTATCGTAGAGCTTGTTGCCGTGGACGTAGTCGTACCATGTTTCGTTGACCCACATTTGAAAATAAGTTGGTTCATCCATTTGGTCGATGAGCCAGCCACCTACTGCTTCTTCATGTGCTTTTATCGCAGCGTTAGCGCTTGCTTTCGCGATTTGAGAGGTGGCAAATGGGGATTTTCCTTTTTGGTCGCCGTAACCGCTGTAGCCATCGTTCCACGAACCGGGATCTTGCCCATCGGCTAGAAAGACTTGTTGTGAATCTTTATATGTAAGCCAAACAGGTCGCTCACTTACACTCGGCAACTTACAAGGCTTAGCTGGTTCACCGCGCGTTGAAGTACTTGCACTTTGGTTAAGGGCGATAAAGGTTTTCCAACTGAAAACATCGAATTCTGCCTGTGTGGGGGAGCCAGAAAATGAATGCTTTGGAACCTCACAAGGTAGCGCTTCATGATGTTTTACTTCTTTGGCCAATGTATCCACAGAAACAATCAAAAGCAGTGTAGCAATTGCGCCCAATGCGGTTTTTTTATCAATGTTCATGCTATTCACTCCTTTGGTCCGAGAACAGGCGGCACTTTTCAGTAGTATCGATTGGGCACCATTTTTTGACACTGTCCCAAAGTTCAGTATTTGGCTTTCTTCTTTGAAAATTTACGTAGTTTTGGCTGACCATTGGGTCTAAGGGTTCACCTTCGATCTCCAAGCTTCCAGTGAAGAAAAACGATTGTGGATTTTGCTCTAGTTTGCTAAAGGTCGAGGCGAGTTGAGCCGGTACTGGTTTATAAAAGGCGTAAGCGAACAAAATAGGAGGCTTTACTTCTTCCCACATTTGCTTCCAGTAATAGGCTTGCACGCTACTGTTGAGGTTTTGGCTAGCCTGTGGCCAGTAATCTAGATGTTTAATAAAGTCTGTTCGAGGGGGATGGTTGCTCGGTGAGAACATACAGCAATCCGGTTTGAGTTGGTTTAGCATCTGCTTGCTTGAGTTTGTCTGCATGTTGTCGCCATCTGGAAAGGTCAAGTAGTAGGCTTGTTTACCCAGAGAGACGAAGGCGCAGCTGTGCTGATTGTCTTCAATCGTTCGGCCAAAAATAGGTAGGCAGAACTTATCGTAATATTCCAGCATTGCGCCCACATCTTCTTTGTCTGTCGGCTTTTCTGGCCGCCACTTGCTGTCGTAATAGCTCGCACCATATGAGACGATGTAGTCGGAAGGTGTTAGTGTCGATGGTGGGCTTGAGTAGGGTGGTGGGTTCGCCTTGGATGCTGCTTCGTTGGTGATGGTGTACATAGTCCATTCACTCATCCAGTAATCTGGGAAGCTGGGGTCAATGGGGTCATTGTCATTTCGTTCGGCAACACAGTAGTTGTTCTGTTCCGTGCAGAGACAGTCACTGTGAACGCCGTTGGTCGGATAAATCCAGTCGTCTCCACAAGGGGGAGTGTTTTCTTGGTCATTGGTATTGAGTCCGGCCGCATACAGCGAACTTGCGCCAGTCAATAACGCAATGCTGCTGACCATTGCTGTTATTAGTTTCATTGCTTGATTCCTAGCCGTTATAGTGATGGTTGAGTTGGGTGCGCTCCTCCCTAGCGCAGATGTTATTGGGTGATAGACTCTCGCTTGATGGGTTAACACCAAAATGAGACAAGATAAGTTGAAAAATGCATTCCATCGGCAGGCCCGCCTGAGTGGTATTGCGAGCGATGTCGTCGGGTATTGGGTAAGAACTGATCATGAGTGGCCCACTCTCGGGAGTACTTGCGAGTCTGCCATGACTGCCTTTTACCATGTCAGCGTGATCGGGAACGACGTCCATTAACATTCGGAACCCGAGCTTTTTTTGGAGTAAGCGGCTTAGGATTCTCAGTTTGGGAAAGCGCAGCTTAGGATTAATAAAAAGTTCGGCAGGGTCATAGCCTGGCTTGCGATGAATATCGACACTGTTTGCGAAATCTGGACGCTTGGTATCTTCTAGCCAATAGTAATAGCTAAACCATGCATTTGGCTTTGCTATTGCGATCAAATCACCACTGCGAGAATGATCAATCCCCCAACGAGGCTTTGATTGACTATCGAGAACCTGCTCAACCCCACTGATCTGTTCTACAAAAGCTTTTATCTCCTCTACCTTAGAGCGATCGTTCACATAGATGTGTGCAATTTGATGATCTGCTACAGCAAAGGCATCGCTAGCACCGGCATCCAGAAGCTCATAGCCCAATGACTCTCGCACCGATAACCAGTTCTTTTTACGTAACTCACGGTTGAGCGCGATAGGGGTGTCGACATCATGGATCCCATACTCGGAGACTATAAGTATTTCAGCGCCTTCGGCATTACAAAACTCAATCAGTCGGCCTATCTCATGATCAAGTTGAATGACATCCTCGGAAATTGCGGGATCGCTCGGTCCAAGTCTTTGTAAGTTGTAATCAAGGTGAGGCAGGTAAACGAACTGCAAGTCAGTGGGGTTATGGGTAAAGTGCTCGATAGCACAGTCGACAATCCATCGAGAGGAACGGATATCTGAATTTGGCCCCCAAAAGTTAAAGAACGGAAAGCATCCAATCTTGCTCTCAATACTTTTGTGATACTCGCTTGGGTGAGAATAAAGATCGGGAATCTTACGCCCGTCGGCCGGATAATGCGGGCGAGGTGTAATAGAAAAATCGACGTCAGCGTACATGTTGTACCACCAAAATAACTGCGAAACCGTGATTTCTGGGTGATTTTGTTTGAGTAACTGCCAAACTTTTGAGCCTTGAATCAACTGATTGGGTTGCAACCAAAACTTGATTTCGCTCAGATCTTTGAAGTACCAGCCATTCCCTACAATGCCATGTTCGCTAGGGGCTTTTCCTGTCAACATTGTTGCTTGAGCACTGGTGGTTAATGCTGGAAACACGCCTTTGAGTGGGTACATGGCCCCGCGTTGGATCAGTAGATTGAGGTTGGGTGTGTTTTCGCCTAGCAGACTAGGGGTAAGGCCAACGGCGTTGATGACAAAAAGCGGTTTCATCATGCGAACTCCGCGTTCGGTGTAAGTTGTGACTCAAGCCATACCAGTTCTTCAGCAATGGCTTGGCACAGTTCATCTGTTGTTAAGTTATAGAGGAGTGTCCAAGTATAGGTTTCCACTTCCACAACCGGATCGACGTTCTCTGATTGCCACATCGTTTTAAGTTTCTCTATGGCGCACAATAACTGCGGCTGTGTTGTTTCTAGGTTAAGGTCGTTCGCAAGTGGAATTTGTGCATAGTTTATTGGAATGTGACAGTGCACCAGTGCCTCGGCGCTTTGAGCTTGGTTTAGTTTGGACTGAAGACTAGTGGAATGATGATCAAATAAGGTTTTGAAGTCGTCAAAGCGCAGTCGCTCCTGACTATTTATAAGAAGTCGAGTTTGATGCAACCAAGGTGAGTGAATGAGTTTCTTTAAGAAAGGGACTTGTGCCAACTGAGCGAGTGGCATTTGCTTTAGGTCTATTTTTAATGCGTTTGATAGTTGGAATTTGCTGATAGTAATGTTGGCTTGTTGTAACTTCTCTATTGTCTTCGATATGGATTCTAAATTGACAGCCTGATGACAGATATCTAAACACGCGGTTAAGTAATGATTAGAGGCGAGCATGGGCTGTATGTTGTCAAAGAAAGCGATCAGTTGATCGACCGACTCCAATGAACAGTCTGGTTCCATCTCAATAGCGATCAATACTCGCTTTCCCGTTTGCTGCTCAATCAAGGCACAGTGATTCAGTGTTTTCTGTAGCTGGTTCAATAGTTTGGGGTTGAGGTACTGTTCACTAGAGTCGGATTTGTAGCTTAGTGGTAATGTGGATATGACGCCTGTCGTCACCTCGTTAGGGAGCAGAGCTGCCAATATATCAATGAGGTCTATCGTGTATTCAAGTCGTTCTTGTGTATACCAGTTTGGGTGGTAAACGGCAGTTTTAACCAGCGATTGATTAGATTGATTGAAGCTACCGTAAGGAAAGCCATTGAGCGAGCGAACGTTTAATCCTAATTCTTTGAGCAATTGTTGCAGCTGCTTCAGATTTCGATTTCGTTTTAGCTCCACAACGGCTTGGTGACTAAGCCAAAGCCCAATATCCATCTCGTTGAGTCCTCGCATCTCTTTTACTTTTGCACTAAACCGTATTAGGTTGGTTTTGATCTCTTCAAGCGATTCACCTGGGTGCACGTTAGTGCAATAGCCAATGTGACTTTGATTGAAATGCTCATTTAACATGCTATTTCCCTGCTGTCACAATAGGTTGTTGGCCGCGCAGTGTGGAACTTTCCTGATAGAGTTGAGTTTGGTCAATATCGATAGGTGTGAGTACCTGTTGGCGGCTAATCCGACCGCTTTGTGCAAAGAAATCAATCGGGTTATTAAACAAAACCGTCTCTATTTGCTCTTTGTTGAAGCCTGCTTGCTCCATCGCCAATCCGGTTTTAGGTACTTTTAGAGGGTCACTTTTTCCCCAATCAGCAGCGCTGTTGACGATCATCTTTTCGGTACCGTATTGTTTTAACAATGCCACCATTCTTTGTTCGGACATTTTGGTGTCTGGATAAATAGAATGCCCACGCCAGCAGTCCGTCTCTAAGACGACTGGAAGAGTAAGTTCGTTGAGATGATCGATGACCACCATAGACTCATCCAGACCAACTTCGCGAATCGCTTCTATCGTTCTTATGGTGCCACCTATTTTGTCTCGGTGCGGGGTATGGATGAGCACGGGCAGTTTGAATTCTTTGGCCATTTCGAGCTGACGACATAGGACATAGTGCTCTTGCTCTGTAATGTCGTCATAACCAATCTCACCGACGGCAACAACACCAGGCTTGAGTAAATATCGTGGCAGCAAGTTCAGAACCTCTTCTGCTAGGGGCTTGTTGTTGCCTTCTTTTGGGTTGAGACCTATGGTCGCGAAATGATGGATACCGAACTGACTGGCTCGAAAACGCTCCCAACCAAGCAGAGTATCGAAGTAGTCTATAAAGCTGCCTATATGCTTACGAGGCTCACCCTGCCAAAAAGCGGGCTCTATGACACCGGCAATGCCAGCATGGTTCATGTTTTCGTAGTCGTCGGTGGTTCTTGATACCATATGGATATGAGGATCAAAATAATTCATCTTTTATGCACTCCTTGCTTGGTGAATCATATTTGTTTTTGTCTAATCGGTTTGAAACGACTGATACTGTGTTAAAGAAATTCGTTGTTGCTCAGTAAGGTGATCGGGCTCGATCAAATGAAACAGATAATTTGGGAAAGGTCTTTGAGCTGCGAGGCGCTCAAGAATAAAGTCGCAGATAAGTCGATTGAGTGTCGCGTTGTGGTGGCGATCGAAGTCTGCGATGAGTCTGATATCGAGTTGATAGAAAAGCGACTTTAGAACCATGCGATGAAACGATTCTGTGGGTAAATGCTGCGCTGGCCAAGGGTTATTTAGCGCTATGGAGGCAAGCAATTGGGTGTTGTTGGTTCGGCATTGTTCTAACACAAGCTCCACGCAATCTCCCTGTTCATCAAAAAGACACATTCCTTCCATTAGTATCTGTTTTTCGGCATCAGAGCCGAAACTTAAACAGAGTCTAAGTAGCTCAAAGCGCACGTCTTCTTCTAAAAGGAGTAAAGCATAGCAGAGGGCCGACTGAAGAAAATGCTTGTACCAATAAGCCTCAAAGGGTGTGCTGCTGTTTTGTTGGTGATAGTTATGTTGCATTGAGTCCGCACTTAGTCGCACCCATGCAAGCGCCATATGTTCAAGGTGCGAGTCTTTACTTTGTGCATTGAGCGTACGGCTACAAAATCGACCTAAATCTTCGTGTAGCATCAAGTTTTTATCAGTTGCCTTGTCTACTTCCGATTGTATTTTTTTAAGTAAAATCTCATTGAGTTTCATATGTGACACTCCCTTTTAGCCTGACAATTAGCTCGGCGCTATCCAGCGATGAAGTTTGGGGGCAATTGAGAAATAACCAATGCAAAACAACACCCCCCACCACTGGGAGCAGGCAAGGAGTATGGCGGCGTCATAGAGTGGTATTCTGCTAAGTAATGCACCAATTGACGGAGTCGAGGGCTGTTGATTTGTTTTGATGAAGCGCAGAATTAAGTGCTTCAGAGTTGGATAGGTACACATTGCCAACATTATTATTAGAGGCAGTGAAACTGGAAGTGCAAGCGTAAGCAGCCAAGGCGACAATAGAAGCGTTAAACTATACCAGTGACTTTTTTGGGTAGTATGCTCATACTGAGCGAGCAACGTAACGCCAGAAATATAGCCAGCTAAAGGTAGAGTAATAGCTAATGCATCGCTAAAAGAGTCGGCCATCATCTGTGCGCAAATAAGGTAAATCAAGGCACGACATGCGCCCATGAGGAATCGAGACAAAGAATAGCGTTTGTGAAGACAGTTGTAGCTGACGATGCAAAACAGCAGCAGTAGAGCCAAGCTAGTTAATAGGCCAACGTACTGAACGCTTGTTTGAAAAGCGAGCGCTAACAATAGAATGAATCCTGAAGTTAGCAGGACCAATGAGTAACAAAGAACGAGTCTTTGCGATATTTGTCCTTGTATGATGGGGCGCTCAGGGTTGTGAATGCGGTCCCAATCGACGTCAGAGGCATCATTGAGGTACATACCACCTAAATAGAGTAAAGAGAAAGCAACACATAGCCAAAGCAGCACCAATCCTTCTATAGGTTTTTGCGTGACCCACGCAGTCCAAAAACATGCTGCAAGGACATTGCTCCAGACGGTAGGCAGGTTGGATATTCTACCTAAGCACAATAAGGTATGAAGTGATGGTGACTTTTTGTCGATAAGACTGATCATAGCTTCACTTATGTCGCCAAGTTTTGATGTTTTTTCTTCAACAATACGATCGCCTGTTCAAAGCGCTGAAAATCGACCGAATTGTGGCTTTGATGGCTGCCAATCTCATGAACAATAGGAATGGACAGCTCCCCACCAAGATGTTGACGAAACTCTTCTATGCCATTCAAAACGGCGAGATTGCCTTTTTCGTCCAATAAGCTTAGACATGGATGCCATAACTTGAAGCCTACATCGCAAAGCACGTTGATACAGCGTTGATAGACTGTGTTGTCAATAAGATTGTTTAACAAGGCGTAAGTAAGATCTATCGCAATGCCAATAGCAACCGCCTCACCATGCTTGAGCTGATGATTTGATAGCTTTTCCAGTTTATGGGCGCTCCAATGACCAAAGTCGAGTGGGCGAGTATTGCCCCTTTCAAAAGGGTCATCAGACTTCACGATGTGATCGAGATGACAATCTGCGCAAGTTTTTATCATTTTCGACATAGCGTTGGTTTCGAAGCGAGCTAAAGCCATTCGGTTATCTTCTAGCCAAAGAAAGAACTCTTTGTCTTTTATCAGTGAGACTTTTATTGCCTCTGCCATGCCTGCGCGTTTGTCCCTTTCACTTAGTGTTTTTAACCACTCAATATCATTGATAACAGCGGCAGGAGGAGCAAAGCAGCCAAGTAGGTTTTTATGTTCAAACCCATTGATACCATTCTTTACACCTATGCCAGCATCGTTTTGTGCCAACGTGGTTGTCGGAACGCGAATATAACGAACTCCCCGATGGAAAATAGAGCAGGCGAAACCAACAGTATCGAGTAGAGCGCCTCCTCCAACAGCAATAACGCAGCTTTGGCGGTCTAGGTCATTTTGCAGCATTGCATTGATGCATTTGTCAATGTTAGTTTGAGTTTTATTAAGCTCGCCATTGCTCAAAATAAAAGGGACGGCAGCTTTTTGGTAGGAAGCGAAGTATGTGACAATACCGTCTTTAAGCTGAGGTATGGCATCGATAACCCCTGAATCAATAATAACTAGAGCAGGGCTTTGGGTATTACACTTAAAAAGTCCATCTATAGTGTCGCTTAAACAAGAGTTTATAGGTGAAAATATATGGTCGTTATAAATTACGTCATAAGAATAGTTAATCGCAAAACTAGCATGATAAGTTTTATGATTATTTGAATTTGGTTTAGTATCGGATTCCTCTATTAAGTTTTCGCAAAGTGTGTGTGGGGACTCATATTGACCTTCGCTTATAGCTGTCGGGCTCGAACGGAAGTATTCGATTAAAATGCGAAATGAACAAGCCAAAATAGGAACTAAAATAGACGCTAAAATAATATATCCAATAGAGTCTAGATACTGGATACTACTACCGGCAGATGCATAAATTAACGCGATCCCAAGGTTGGCAGCTCCTGTAATAAATAGAAATCGCCAGAATGGATATCGTCTCATGCCTGAGGCGACGACAGAGGTTTCAGCCAAGATAGGTACGCCACGCATTGTAACTAGTGCCAGGTCGTTAATACACAGCGATAGTTTCGAAGCGCTTGCAATATCTTTTTCCTTTAACCATCGACTTGGTGCAATTGACAGTAAGCCACTTCCTAAGAAGTAACCTATGATGGCGCCCAAACACATGCCGGAGAATACTATCAGGGTAGCGTAAGCAAAGCCATAATATGTGGCAGCGAAAATTGAAATTAAGCTAGATGGCACAGGGAGGAATATATCTAAGGCTAAAAGTAGTACCAATAATAGAGCGATGGCAACAAGTTGGTTTTGGTTGTTTGAAGCGGTGCGAGTAAAGTCAGTGTATACCTGAGTTATCGTGTTATCCAGCATCAAAAAACTGATCAGTATCGTTGTAGATATAAAAACACACGATAGAACTAAATAGTGATTTCTCAACATGCTCTAATCCAATGAATAATAATGTTTAGGTACAAAGTTATTACGGCTGATTAAATGCAATCAAAATCAGACTTATTCATCAGTGAAAAGCATAATTGCAATACAAAACCAAGCTTAGCTTACGCTTGTTGCATTTCAATCTGATGCATATCAATTTGGTGGTGCATTGGTGTTTGTGTGATAAAAGTCACACAAACATTACTTCTTGAGGTGAAGTTTAAGACAAAGCAGGAGGAAGAAAGAGTCTCCCCCCTGATAATGCAGCTAGAAGTGCTGATTCAAGTGCGCTTCAAATCGAGCAAAGTCATTGTTGATGTTGCCATTTTTCATCACGTCATAAGAAGCCGCAAAGGTTGGCACGGTTGTCATACCAAAGTAGCGGAAGTTGCCGTGCATGATATTTTCCTTTTAAAGAATAAACCCATTTATTTGGGTAAGGGTAAATGATATTAAATAGACGTCTATTAAAGCGTGTACAAGATTACAATCAAATCAAATTTAACAAATCTATGATCTAGACCTTGTATACCGTTTGAAATAAAGAAGAAACTCAATTAATAACGATAATTTATGCTATCCGATCTGTCGGATCTTCCAATATTTGTACATGTACACTAAGTAATAACGTCATAATTGTTCGTTTGTAGGGGTTATCAGTGATGTTAGGCATTGCCATCTCAGTTATGAAGTGACTATTGCAATCACACAGTGGATTTGTCTTTTATATATGGAATCAATAACAAGATAGGAAAATATCGCCGCTTCTAATTTATTGGCACGATGCCCTGGCACACTAGTAAAATTCGCACCACTCATTGCAATGGTTAACATCTAAGGTTATGTGAATCTACTTAAAGAAAACATAGTTCTTGTAGAAGCACTACTTTCTTTGTTGATTGAGGTTATATTGAAAAGCTCATTTCTGTCCCGAATCTTCTCAGGACCTGCGAATGGGACACCTGACCAGACACCAATAAACTAAGTTAACCTAATCCGTACTTTAAGCTCTTGTACGTAACTTTTCTGTAATTTGCCTCCGTAATTAAATTCCTACTCACATAACTGGTTGATATCTGTTGAGTTTCATAATAAATGGCATCAACATAGACGGAATACAAAGACGGAAAAGTCCGTCCATCAAGCATTAAACATACAAAATTGAGTGAATCATTCATTGTGAGAATAGATATATGAAGAAGCCGGATGCTTATCGCAAAGCATTGAAGGATTGCGAAAAGATTGCTCAGGAAGAATTCAAAGCGGCGGTAAAGTTTAGTAAGCGTTGCGATCAAATTGTTAACAACCTAAACAATGAATTTAGCGATATTGCATGGAAGGCAGAACAAGTTACCGCCAAGGGGCAGGTTGCAGCAAAGGGATTGGCTGATATTCAAAGCTGCTTGGGTGCCGGTTATGAGTTGCTCAGGGCTAAGCAAGCAAAGGCTTTAGAACAGCAGAAAGAGTCACTAAAAAGCTTTAGCGTTATGTTGTTTGGTCGCACTATGGCGGGTAAAAGCACTATACGTGAAGCCATTACTAGAGGAGATGGTTCAACTATAGGGATGGGGGCGCAAAGAACGACCCGAGACGTGCGTCAGTATGACTGGAATCATCTTCGTATTATTGATACACCAGGGTTTGGCGCTTATAACGGTGAGGAAGATACAGAGATAGCACACAGCATTCTTGAGCAATCAGATGTGGTTCTCTTTTTACTCAGCGATGACAGTATTCAGGAGTCTACATTTACCGAGCTGAAATACGCCTATCAGTTGAACAAGCCTTTAATATTTGTTGTGAACGTGAAGAAAAACCTGGAGAAGAATGTTCATCGAAAAAAGGCGATAAAAGATCCCGATAGCTATATCTACAATGCTTCAGACCTTGAAGGGCACAAGGAAAGGTTGCGAAATGAAGCTTCAAAGCTGGGTATGAACCCAAGATACATCCATATTGTACCTATACATGCTCAAGCAGCTTTTTTGTCGACTCAGGAAGCCTATAGCGATCAAAAAGAAGATCTTTATCGAGTCAGTCGAATGGATAACCTTCTGGCGCTATTAACAGATGAAATTACACATAAAGGCCGTACTAGGCGAGTTCAAACGCTATTAGGATCGACATTAACCCATACGGATGATCTTGAGACATTGATTCGTTCCCAAAAAGAATCAGTGAAAGGGCTGCTCAAGGAATATGCTAATACCCAGAAGCGTGTATATATATGGCACGAACGCCAGTCAAAAAGGGTGCCGGATAAGATTGAAAAAGATGTCGGACGCGCTTTTGCTCCGTTAATGAAGTCAATATCAAGTTTTGTTGATGACAATATTCAGTCTAAGTCTTTTGGCAATAGACTTGACGATCACATTGCTTCTTTTGATTTAGAAGAACGCTGCAAAAATGTGGCAAATAATATAGCTGAAGAGCTTGCTGCTGATCTTGAACAATTCAATCGGGATATGGCTAAGAATATTGAGCTTGGTGGCAAGCTCAATATGGAGGGAAGTAAAAGGTCATTTGATCCTTTCGATTATAAACGCATGAATGGTTGGACAGCAGCCGGGTTAGGTGTTCTTTCTGCCATTGCTTTTGCAAATAGCTGGAATCCCATTGGTTGGGGACTAGCAGCGGCAGGTTTCGTGTTTGGTTTATTTCAAATGCTCTCTGATTCAAAAACCAAGAAGCTACAAATGGAAAAACGTAGTCGAACTAAAGAGATTCGTGATGAAATAGAAGTGCAACGGAATAATTCGATTAAAGAAATCACAAAATGGTTTCACAAGGATATCGAACGAAAGCAGATATTGCAGGTTAAATCGGAATTAAATGAGGTCTGCATGGGGCTTGAGAAGTTTATTCAGTCTCTCGAAAAAGCGTTTCTCCAGCTTGACCAATTAGAACATGACATAAACGAAAGGTACTTGCTGCGGTCTATGGATATCGTGGCTTCCGATAAGTATCAAAAACCACAGTTTAAACGCATAGTCCGCCAACCCGGTTACGCTTGCTATTTCACCGTCACCAATCATTTCAAAGAGCCTGAGCTGCTCTCGTCGTTGCAGACACTTTTGGGTGAGCGGGTTAGAGTGGTATATGAAAACTCGGTAGAAAAGATGCTTTCTCATATGTTGGATCTTAGAAAAGTTAGGGCTCGAGTAGAAGGTGAAAATGGAGAGTATTTCATTTTTGCTAAAGAAGAAGATCTTGGACGGATTATTGGAAAGCAGGGACGCAATATTATGTTGGCTGCTGCTATTTGTAATATCAAGTTATCAGCAAAACCAATGCATGAAATGAGTGAGGTTTGTCATTAATGGAAGAGTTGAAGTTTAATCAGGCTAAACAGATGGTAGCGGCATTTATCGTTAATTTGTCTAATAGAAATAAGATAACTGAACTGGGTCTCAGTTTTCCTAATCAAGACGAGTATCAAAATTCAAAGCTAAATATCGCTTTTGTAGGCCAATATAGCTCTGGGAAATCCTCTCTAATTAAAGGGTTAACAGGACTTGATGACATTCCCATTGGCTCAGGCGTCACAACCGATCAAGTGACTAAGTATAACTACAAAGATCTGGTTGTATGGGATACCCCAGGCATACTTGCTGGTGAAAGGGAGCAGCATGATGAAGCATCATTTGCAGCGATGGATCAAGCGGATTTGTTGATTTACGTGATTACAAATGAACTGTTTGATGATGTTGTCGGGGCTGCGTTTAGAGATCTATGTTTTACAAAAGGAAGAGAAAAAGAAATTCTTCTGGTAGTAAATAAATCTCAACGCGATTCAGGTACTGTAGAGACCAAATTAAATGGGATTGCTGAGGTTTTAGAACCTAGAATACCGGAAGACTTTCCTATTGTATTTGTTGATGCAGAGTCATATTTCGAGTCATTAAAAGAAGAGGATGAAGAAGATAAAGCAGAGTTAATGGCTCTATCCAACTTTAGTGGCTTTATCGAAGCTATTGACAAATTCTCCCAAGAGAGAGGTTTGCTAGGTAAGGTGACTACACCATTAGCCGCTATGCACACTCAATTAGGAGAGTTACTAGGCAAGTTGGCAGCTGAAGATCCGACGCAGGAAGTGCTGGTTGAACTGCTTCAGCAAAAGATGAGAATATTAAAGTCTAGTCAAAAGCAGCTTCAAGAGCAGTTTGATGGCAATCTAGCTGAAATGGAGCAAAATATTCTACTTATTGGTGATGAGCTGGCGGAGTCAGTGGATGATGGCCTCAATGAGGCGGATTTTAAGCAAATACAGCAGCGCTCTGCAGATGATGTTCTTACTCAAGTTAAGCAAACCCAACTGAAACTTGAGAAAATCGTCGATTCAGCTTTAAGTACTCTTGAATCTGATCTGCAAGAGTTGGATACAAGCCCGCTAGCAGAGTCACTCAAAGCCGCTTTGAGCGATCATTTTCAAGCTACAGAGCAACTTAATGCTAGAGCAGATATTGATATTGAAACGCATAATATCGGCGATAAACATGAGAGTTCGGTAAAAACACAGCAGACTCTTAAGTCTGCAGAGAAAGGATTCTCATGGCTATCAAATCAGGCAATCAATAAGACAGCTAAAGAAGGGATGAAAGCAGCATCGGGCAGTAACCTCCACAAAGCAGTCCTGGAGGTAGGACATTTTTTTGGCGCCAAATTTAAACCTTATCAAGCTATTAATATTGCTGAAAAGATTGGCTCAGTTGCGAAGTTTATCGGACCGGTTATGGCGTTAATCGGCGTAATCGTACAAATCAATGACGACATTCAACAAGAGAAATGCGCTGCAGACCGAATAGCTGCTAGACGCGATATTAGGAAGAATTATCGGGAAATATTTCTTGAGTTGAAAAATGAATTTGTTAAACGTATGGATGAGTTATCAACATCTTTCTATACGACTGAAATTCGCCATGTTTCTGAAGCATTGCAAGACTTACAGAGCACATCAGAAGCGAATATTGAACAGCGACAACAAATTGAAAAGGCGATATCTGAATTAAACAATCTGCGCGATAGATTGGTCCTTGGGTAGAGTTACGAACTGTTTATCTCTGAACGAACCAAAGCATGGTTAAAGGCTACATGAGTCAGAGGCCGTAAAGTTAATCTGACGACTTCTGATATCAAGAAAGCACTAGCTAATTATATAGAGAATTAATAATGGATAATGCACAACAAATAAAGCTGATTGCTAGTGAGGCTGTCGATGTAATGGAGAGTGTATCCAATGCTGCTGAAAAGTTAGCAAACAGATCTAAAGCTTCAAGTGGATACGCTCAACTAGCAAGTATTAACGCATTCACTGATACGCATGCTGTTGATAATATGTGTGAAATATCAAGTTCTATCCAAGCAGGGTATCGTGCTCTTGAGAATGAGCCAGCTATTGCAAGAGTCCTGTATCATGACGGGGTTGACTCTAAAATACTCTACATATCTCGTAAAAGCGCTCTCAATTTAGATGGAGACATAGCACTTGCCAGTTATGATTCCCCATTAGGCCATTTAGCTTCTCTACAAGTTGGGGATGAGGCAACATTAAATATTGGTGGTAAATCAGTATTATTAGAAGTGTTAGAAACTTTGACACTTAAACCTCAAAAAAGCACCAATGGCTGGGATTCTTCATTTTCTATTTTTACATCAGAAGATGAGGAATGTAGAACGTATGAGCCTTCTTTACGTCGATTGTTTGAAGAGGAAAAAGATCTATCCGATACGTCTTTTTTAGATTCGTTACTTAATGGTGGAGATTCTTCAACTGACTTTACTATGGGTGTTAAGCACCAAGTTCGTACAGCCATGAGTCTTAGAGACCAGCCAGTCTTAGATAAATTTCAGTCAGCTATTTTTCGCTTACCTTTAGATAGCCAATTAATCATTCTAGGGCCGCCTGGAACGGGCAAAACAACCACACTAATTAAACGCCTAGGTCAAAAACTAAATGTTGAATATCTAGACGTTGACGAACAAACTCAAATCAAGAACTTAAATGGTGGAGAAGCCAAACGGCTTTGTTGCTTAAATCGATGGAACTAAATCTAGAAGCTACGATCTGATCGGCTACACCCATCAATCGTCGTAGCCTCATGCCTAAACCTCGTTACAAAACAACTAACTGGAAGCAGTACAACAAAGCCTTAATCAACCGTGGTTCTCTGACCTTTTGGATTGATGAGGAAACGATAGCTGAGTGGAAACAAAACAAACAAGGCAAGCGTGGTAGACCTCGCCGGTTCAGCGACTTAGCCATTACTACTGCACTGATGGTGAAACGCATTTTCTCTATGCCATTGAGAGCGCTACAAGGTTTTCTAGACTCTGTATTTAAGCTAGCTAATATCCCGCTAGTTTGTCCACACTACACCTGTATAAGCCGTCGAGCCAAGGAAGTTGAGATTTCATTTAAAACTAAAACCAGAGGTGCGATACAACACCTGGCAATTGATGCCACTGGCCTCAAAGTTTATGGCGAAGGTGAATGGAAGGCTAAGAAGCATGGTACTGATGGGAAGCGCAGAGTATGGCGTAAGTTGCATATCGCAGTAGATACGAGCACCCACGAGATAATCGCAGCAGAGCTGAGTTTATCGAACGTAACCGATGCCGAAGTGCTCCCCAACTTACTCAAGCAGACACGTCGTAAAATCATCGAGATATCAGGTGATGGTGCTTATGACACAAGGAGTTGTCACGATGCTATACGAATCAAGGGAGCAGTTCCGCTCATTCCGCCACGAGAAGGGGCAGCCTTCTGGGAGCAAGGACACCCTCGAAATTTAGCAGTAGGTTGCCAGAAGCTCTACGGTTCCAACGAGAAGTGGAAAAAGCGGTATGGCTATCATAAGCGCTCACTATCAGAGACAACAATGCATCGGGTGAAACAGTTGTTAGGTGGAAAATTAAGCTTAAGAAACTACAACGCTCAGGTTGGCGAAACTTATGCCATGATCAAAGCGCTGAACAAGCTAACAGGGCTTGGTATGCCTGAAACTCAGTATGTTGTTTAAGAAGCGTTCAACATGGGACTGCCATGTCTTCTCACCGAATTAAGCAACAAAGCCCTATACCACTGCAAATACTCTCATGGTAGTGAACCAGGAAGACGACTAAGTGATCTTTATGAAGTCTGCGGGCAAGCTCAACGTTCTGTGCGTTGGAAGCATGTTGGTCTTCCTTATTTATACAAACATATTCAAAAGCGTGAGGGAGCTTGGAAAGGGCGAGGTCAAAGCCGTTTTTTGAAAGGCAATATGGCTCAGTTGGAGAGCATAAAGAATCGCTCGCGTACCACTCCTATCGAGTTTCAGGTCGCAGTGGTGCAACCGGGTGTGAGTAAAGAGCAAATTACAGAAGAAATGCTCAAATTACTTGGAACAACAGAACTTTTCATAAAGAAAACAACATTAGCTGAGTTACGCGTGTGGTGCTCTGAGTAAATCCGCTACCAAGTTCACGTTGTTCTTATACATAGCGATAACGAGAAGCGATGTCGCCTGTATAAAAATATAACAATCAGTCTACTCTGATGAAGGTTGAGTAGACTGATTAATCAACTCCAAGATATCTCATCATCAAAAAACACCACAATACTGTATTAACATGCCTTATCTTCAAAGTGTTTATTTTTACGATGCGAACTCGCGCTGTTTGTTACCCTTAAATGCCATAGGGTTTCGCAAATAGTTATTTTGGCAGTGATTTTCATCGTTTTAACTGGCTAAATTAGATGCTTTGACAGGTGCGACTAGGTCTTTAAGTTGGTATTGTTCTCGATGTTAATGAAACTAGATGAGCATTGATAAGGCGCACCAATATGCCTCTAGAATTTCCCAAACCAAAAAGATTAACGAGCGCTGGGTATGCGCCAGTTCAAGACGATGTAAAATTGACTCCACCTGCATCCATGCCTGTTATCGAGTCGGCATTAAGCGCAAACTTTGAGTGCCGCATAAAAGTCTACGCCCAAAAAGCTGATTTGGCGGGCTTAAAACTCGGCATATTCTCACTCGGAAAGTCAGACAGTGAAGGGCCTATTAACAGATGGAAAACTTCCGAGTTGGTGGATAAGACAAGACACTGCGTCCTAACAGCAGAGTGCTTTCGTGAGGAAACCAAGAAACTTAATCACGAATACCATTTGAACTTTGGGATCACCAATACATTTGATATAGAACCCAAAACTGTCGGGTCAGAGCACATAAACGCAGAGTTCGTGCCATTAATGCTAGCAGTTCAATCAGAAGACTCACTGGGATGGGCTGCGATTGGATTTTACTACTATTTCTACGAAAGCAAACTCACTTACGAATGTGACATATCTGGCGGCGGAAAGTGGAGTTGGCTGATAACCACATCAAACCAGTC
This sequence comes from Vibrio sp. B1ASS3, assembly GCF_905175355.1. NCBI lineage: Bacteria > Pseudomonadati > Pseudomonadota > Gammaproteobacteria > Vibrionales > Vibrionaceae > Vibrio > Vibrio sp. B1ASS3. The sequence goes on along the minus strand of NZ_HG992742.1, from coordinate 2,019,564 downwards.
TGGTATTACTGGCGAGTATACGAGCGAGCAAACATTCAATTCACTATTAATTCCGGTCAAGATAGAAGGACAAAAACCGGCAAAACAGCACATTCTTTACACAAGAAAAAAACTAACTAATGACGAACTCGCCGAGGTCAATGAAAGCTGGCTCGACAAAAATGCGACGTTAATTGATCCCGAAAAGGCCATCAAGTCACAAGAGCAAACGCCACTACCAAGACCCGCCCCGAAAGAAGACGAATCGATCGCAAGCTTAAACAACAAGAAGCATAAAGTTCGTTCAAAAGAAAGCGGAAGTCACGAGTCATGGTCAGAAATTGCGGCGATTTATGGACTCTCGGCCAAATCATTACTCAACCTTAATCCATCTTTCGAAACCGACCCTCTCGCATTAAAAGCCGGAGACACTCTGGTTGTTGAAGAAGCAGTGACAGAAGGACCGAACAATCATTCCCTGACAGAACAACCATCACCTTTAGAAGAGCTCTGCACTGGTGAGTGTTACAGCCTTGGTGACGCTTGGGGAAGTTATCAATCTGCAAATCTAACACCATCAGTTAAGAATATTTTCAAAACAACAGCATACGCCCAATCCACTCCAATCCTAAACGTTAAGCGGGTAGAAGAGAGAGTCATGAGGATAGGGGTGTTCTTTGACGGCACAGGGCAGAATTATAAGAATGATGTCTACAAAGAAACGCACGGAGTTAAATCCCGAACTAACGTAGCTCGATTGTTCGAAGCCTACCCACTAAAACCCGGCATACACCAAAAGATTTATGTCTCTGGCGTAGGGACAGTCGACGAAGCATGGCAAACACCATCCTTAATCGATGAAGGCGCAGATGAAAGCGGATTAGCACAAGCATTTGGTGTTGATGTCATGAACACACCAACAAGCAATAGTGCCCTAAACTCGGTTTACAACGACAGCTTAAGCGAAACTACTGAAACAGGTGCATTCTACAAGTGGCAAAGCTGGATCGTGCAGTACCATCAAATTATCGAGCAGCTAGTCCAAGACGGCCAGTATAAAGAAATCACGCACATCGAATTCGATGTTTTTGGATTTAGCCGCGGCGCGGCGCTAGCAAGACATTTTGTCAATGCAGTGAAAGACGGCATTCCTGATTTCACATCACCAAGAACAAAAAAGAAGGTAGGAGAGGTATACCCAAACTTGCTCGGAACCGAAACAACAGATTGCTTCGATCCTAAAAACGGGTACCAACCCGAAACAAGCAGAACTTGCAGCGTAAGATTCACAGGCCTCTTTGACACCGTTGGCAGCTTTTATCTAGCTGGCAACTCGGATGACGGCAACTTTCAACTTGGTCTAGACATGAACTGCGCGGAGCACGTCTATCAAGCTTGTGCGCACCATGAGTACAGGAAAAACTTTCCATTAACATCGCTTACTGGAAGTGACGGCATTATCGCGGGTCATTTCAAACAGGAAACATTCCCAGGATGTCACACCGATATTGGTGGTGGTTACCCATCCAAACATCAATATAACAACACAAATTTGCATGAACGCTACGGCATACCACCTGTCGCAACCTATAACCGAGAACTCATTAAGACAGAATCCATCAGAGAAACCGTAAGGCAAGCACAGTCGGCGCATGAAGCGTCGTACATCAGCGAAAGAGTGCACAATAGCGCGATAGAAAAGTGGCAAGTGGAATGCACCTCTCAAGGCGTCCACGGAACCGTTACACTTGTTAATGGTATTTTGTATTATTACGAACTACAGCCGATCAGCAACGGACTGTCAGCACTTCCACTTGAAAGAATGAAACAACAGGCTAGCGAGGCAGGTATCATCTGGGAAGACCCCGATTACGAATTGCCATCGGACTACGCAAACCCTAACGGCATCGACAGCGAACTGCACGCTTTGCGTGAAAAGTTACTTTCACATCCTGCAGGCTCTATTCAACCGGCATTATGGCAGCGCGAAATAGCGAAAAATGGTAAGTACTGGATCCACAGACCACACGATGCTCTAATCAACCCAGGCTGCGAAACCCTGTACGATAGAGTGGTCAACGACGTAACCAAAGAAGGCAACCAATTGAAACGAGTGGTATTTGACAATGAAGTATAAAGGCGTGCTAGCACTAGGACTTAGCTTTGCGCTAACTGGATGCCTAGAGCAACCGTTACCTAAAAAGGTAGCCTCCATCGGACAATCCGGAAGCATAGGCGGGCACTATGGCGTCAGCAAAATGTACGTCGGTGATATCAATGGTGGTGGTGCAAATTTTGGTTACGGCGCGGTTAGCGGATGCTGCGCTAGTTCAACCATAGCGATCGGAGTCCCTTCATCAATATCAGGAGAATGGCGCAGTGGTTGGCCAGAAGGCTATGAGAAAAACAAAGAGAACTGGCGCAAGCAATGGGTAGAGTCTTGGGGCGAATTCCCCGAGAAAGCAACCTGGTATCGCCTTGAGGATGAAGTAGATAGTGAACTGGCCAAGAAAAAAATCCTGGCCATGAATAACTACTACAAAAACCACTCTGGCAATTCGGTTATGCGAGTTCTAGTCAACGAAGATGAAGTGACATTACTCTATTCACTGAGTTGTACCCCCGAACTCAATGATGATTGCACTGTACGTGAAGGTGCCGATCCCAACGGCTGGCTAACCACTTCACCACACAGTAAGCACAAGGGGGCGACCGCTGTTGTTCTTTATAAAGGGAAGGGGGAAGTATCTGATAAACCGTTCATTATGGACTAGATTCCCTAACTCTCATAAAAGTTAAAGTAATTACATGCAGTTGTAATCAGAAGAACTATTAAACTTTAGTTAAATAGTTCTTCTGATTACGTAGTTTATGGTAAATAGATTACGGTTAAATTAGATAAATTTCTCAACCCACAATCACAACGAGTTTTTCTAAGAATTCTTTAGGAAACTTTTAAAACTTACGTTTTATTCCTTATTTTCGTGCAGTTCTCGAATAAGGTATGGAGAGAGGCAAAGCTCAACATTTCGAACTTTGGTTTGTAAACGGATGGTTTTAACCATACCAATGATGGACTTAGTGTTCACCTGTAACATCTTGCGAGATTCTTCCACTCGCTCATGCAACCGCGCATTTGCTTTCTCTAAATCCGCTCTTGTCATTGATGTGGTTTTTTTCAATGTTTCCCCGAGAGTACCTTTGACCGCATCTTTCTGCTGCTTACTAAAGGCGTCAATTAGTTCTTTACGACTTGTTAACGTTGACCTGGTATTGATTAGGTCTTTCTTTTTTAATCGTCTAAATAGGTTAGCTTGTGTGATCGGCGCATTCTCAAATCCCTCGTCACACATCAAGATTAGTTCCTTCTCAATCGCTTTATCTAATTCGATTCCTTTTAGCTTCACACTCATTTTTAGCTCCTGAAATTCTTATAAAGGTATTGATAAAATATGGTTGCTCTATTCTTATGTGGTTCAAGATAATTGGTTGATCCACTACTTATGGATTGGCTTTGTTTCTACACTTAACTTACATCTGCTTTGCGCTTTCACGCTGCTCTAATGTGAATAAGGAAGAAAGCATTGTAGGCTTTTTCATGTTATCCAATTCAAGTAAGTTAATCTTCACCTTTTCACTATCAGACTTTTGAGCTTGACCTAAATGGTACTTAATATTGTCTCGACGGATATTTAACTCCTCCAGTATGTCGTCAGCCTCATCCACCTCTATGTCACCCGTCATTTCCATGCGGTTGATAACCGCAATTTCGGATTCTACCCAGCCTGACAGTTTTTCAATTTTGGTTAGCTCATCATCACGCCCTGTGAGCGTGAAGTAAGGGCATGGTGTACCATCTTGACACTTCATATTATATGGGCACTGAAATATGCTCAATTTGCGCATGCAGCTGCCAATATCCATTGCGTCAAGGTCAGAGTGAGGCGATGCGGTTGTTTCCTTTTCGGTATTATCCATCATGGCAAATAGCTCATCAAACTCCGAGAAAATTTCGGTTTCAGAGTTATTTACCATATCCACCACGAAAGAGGATTTATCTTCAGCGGTAGTATGCGTGTGCATTGTCTGAGCGCAGGCGTTAGCTGGAGATAGATTAGGGTTAAGTCCCATGACACCATCGTTTTTGATGCGTTCAAGAGCGGAGCCTTCTTTAAAGAACAATTCCGTATTATTTACCGTCACAAGTGCCGACGAAACCGCTTTTTCTTCGATGGCAAGGTGCTGATACTTTTCATTTTGAGTGAAGTCTTTACGTCCCATGAACATAGCTTGCAGATGCTCGGACACCCCAGCGATACAAAAAAATGTGTTGATGCCATGCCTTGGGGTATGACTGTACATCATAGTTATCTCACCATTTTCATCGGTGAGGTTGTATTTGGCAAAAACACTACGTTCACGATTACCATCACCCCCGTACCCAAGGAAGGGGTTTAAGACACCTCGGTGTATAACCTCAGGCACGACCTTTAAAGCACCTGTTCGCTTCATTGCGGCACTGCCTTGCGGAATAATAAAAAGTAAGTCCTCATACGGAAATTCAATTACGGCTTGGGTTTTGGAATCTGTGTGGCGATAAATGAAATCGTTCGATATTACAGGGTCACTTTTGACTTCATTGCGAATAAAACGATCAATGTCGGGCTGTTTATAACGAATGTCTTTCTTGTTACCGCCAAGTTCAATAACGGAATCTGGTTCTATATCTAGACCGCTATTGCAGATTTTCTTCTTAGCATAATCCCGTGCGGTGCCGCGTCCGCGACTAGCGACCGTTGATGAGGTCGATTCATAGACTTCATCAACAATGTCATCCAGATTAACCAAAGGGTTAATCGATAGCACAACATTATCATTGCTTGGGTGACTGAGCCACGCCTTAGGAAGAAGGGACTTAAAGCTAATTTCACGCACATATTCAATCTGTGAGCGTAACTTTTCTGTTAACACGATGGTGTCTACCCAGAGTTCCTCGGCAATATCCACGGCAAGTGGCTCAATCCAGTGGGTACGATGACCAGCACCTTTCTCTCCAAGGTAGACAATACCCAGATAAAACGTGGGTAATCCTCGCTTTTCCATGCACGCCTTAATAGTCAGGTCTTCGATCTCTACGACTTTAAAGCTATTATAGCGAATGAGGGCAGCTTCCATATGGCGGAACCCCGTGACCATGAGGAGCAGTACGAGGTTTAATACTATGCGCTCACCATCATGTTGCACCATCCCACGCAGCGCCACCACATTTAAGAACGTTTGAATGCTCAAATTCTTTTCATGCTCTTCCTGATCTAAATCTTCGGCATATTGTGCTTTTTTGGCCTTTTTGCTCGCTTTGGTTGAACCTGTTGCAACACCTTTCTGCTTTTTTTTGATTTCGACTTGCGTCAACGTAAAGCCGATATGATTTAGGTTATCCGCAATGACGTTAGCATAGTCGTAATCTTGTGCCGCATTTGTGATTGCACTTGAACCTGTGCGAGATTGAGCAAGTAAATCTGTTGCGTCTTGGAGAAACTCGGAAGTAATGTTAACTGGATGCGGGTCAACTCCAACCATGACCATACGCACATAAATTCTTTTTAAAATCAATTGCTGCGCAGCCACTGATGCACCTGATGGACTACTACTTTTGTTGAGTGAAATACAATAAGCTTTCATGAAGTCAATATAAGGTTGCTTAATTTCAAACCGCTTTGCTTTTTCTTCGTTTGGCTTAAATAGCCCTTTGATTGTCGAACACTTGATCTCATCAAAGCCTATATGTTTAGTTGCTTTTGCTAAAAATCCGTGAGCTGAAGAGCTGTAAGTCCAGTTATTTGTCTCCCATGAATAATGGTCTTTAGGGTCATTAATACCAGCGTTAACCTCGGGTAAGAGGGCATCTTCGAAGAAGGACTTTTGCTCCGCAACAAACTCTTGAAATGCAATATAATTATCTTTCATTGTAAGCCCCCCTTGAGGCGATTAATGACCATTTCAACTTCATTTTTCGTCTGAGTTGCGGCATCTATCAGTGGGCTATTTTTAGGTTCATCGCGGCTTTCCGGGGAAAGCCGCTTTTATCTTTAAGAAGAAGTAATCAGTATCTCGATAGCCATATCCCATCCGCTTAATTAACTTTATCTTGTTATTTATCCCTTCAAGCGTACAGGTATTCAGCGGGTAGCTTGCTGAAGCAGTGATCCCATGAAGGTATGGACGGAGCTTTCGAGCGAACTCTTTGAGCGGCTTAATTCCACTCTCATTCACTTGTCCCAACCATACCTGCCACAGGTTTTTAGCCTGAAGTTCAGAGCCGCAACGCCATAGCTCTTTTAATTGCGCACCCAGTAAGTAGGTTGTCATCAAGTCCTGATTCATATTCAATATTTCTGTGAGGTAGCTTTCCTGTTGTGTATTTAAATTATCCTTATTTTTCAATAATACCCAGCGCGAACGCTTGACCCATTGCCTTGCTTTTTTATCCTGTTTTAGCTTATTGGCTTGGTCGACTCTGACTCTATCCATCACTTCACGACCGAACTTAGCAACAACGTGGAACAAGTCATAAACGACACGGGCATTTGGGCAATGCTCTTGGACTTCAAGGTCAAAAGCCGTATTCATATCCATTGCTACTGCTTCGATATTTTTTCCGTGCTCGCCTAATTGTTCAAAGAACGGTCGAATATCCTTGCGGCTACGACCTAGCCCTATCCAGATAACCTGATGACTTTTCGCATCTGCAATGACTGTCGCGTAACGGTGCCCTTTAAAAATGGCGAACTCGTCCATGACGAGTTGCCTTAATTCACCCCATTTAACTGGCGGTACTACCTGTTGAAGCCGACGTTTATCTATCTCTTTGATTGTGTGCCAATGAACACCAGTCACTTGGGCTATATGTTTGATTGGTAGCAGGGGCAACAACTGTTCTATATAGCTTCGTAGGCGGTTAGTGATACGAGCATAGGGTTCCAACCAAGATAGTTGTTCTGTTTTAATGCCGCAGTGGCTGCACTTGATGCGTCGGGTTTGAACGGACAGTTCAACGGGAGCTCCTAGCAGTGTGGCTTCCTTCACGTTACGCCATTGATACTCATGTATGGCTTGAGCTTTAAGCCCGCACGGACACCTAGCGATAGAGTTAGGTTTGAGAGTGAGCTTTATTAATGATGGCGTCTGATGAGACTTTACTATATGAAAGCCTTCCCAGAATGAAGATAGGAAAGTATGATTCGACATGAAAACGGTAGTTTGTGTAGGTTTTGTTTGGCGATAAAACTCTATCACTTACTACCGTTTTTGTTTTCAGTTCCCGCTTATCCGCGATGAACCTTTTTTTATTGCCTGTCTCGTGAGACATCTTGACTTGTTCAATCAATTCTCGGCTAATTACTTCAAGGACGACTTCATGTTTACTCAAATCTTTGAATGGACGGAAATAAAAGCACCCATAGCATGATCGTACCTTCGCAAGATGGCACTTACTTTGTGTACGGTTACAGCCACCGATTCGGAGAATCAACTTACCCTTGAGCATTCCAGACACTGTTTCTCCTGACCATTCAGACTCATCAATGAGATAGCCTGTAAGTAGTAACCCCATCATGTCTTTCCAAACGGGGTTTTGACCTAGAGACTTGTGTTTCAGCAACGCTAAGTCGGGGGTAGACATGATGTAAAACTGAGCAGCAACTGTCGTGGTTTGCCCCAATACCATCGCGATTTCTTCTGCACTGGCTCCTGCCATAGCCATAGAATGTCCAATGTTGTGTCTAAAGTCGTATGCTGTGTAGATAGGGCGATGCATTTTGTTGAGCCTAATTTTTTCCTTAGTTTCCTCCGTTTGAATGAATAGCAGCGCATCATTTAACGCATAGTGAATGGCTTTTGACGATGGGGTGCCACTGTTCCTGTTATAAGGAAACAGTGGTTCATTATCACCAATTGCAAAACGCTTTTTGTATTCATCAACAATCACACCAATTTCCTGACTCAAAGCGACTTTGGGTTCATCCACTGGCACCTCTTGCTGTTTAGCTAAAGGTACTGCCACCTCATATCGTTTCAATGAAGTCTTGTGATTAGCAGCTAAGAGTTTGACGGACAGCCCCTTCATCATTGCAAACTGTTGTGGTCGGGGGCCAATGTTAAACGATAGACCTAAAATAGAGAGGTTCTTTACTTCTTCATCCGACAACGACTGGAGACCTTCGTGAGTGCTGAACTCAACCAAGCGATTCGCAATCAGACTTTTAAAGTGTGTTGGCATTGTGTCTTCGACTTCTTGGTAGCGAAGGAAGGGGTCGGTGACATTCGGGGTAGCTACACGAAGCAATTCTTCTTCGTCATCAATATCAAAGCAAGGGAACCCTAAACGAATAAGATATTTAGTGATTGCTTTAACTTCGAAATAGCCCGTAGACTTATCTGTCTTTGCTTTTCGCTCAAGATAGGCACGGAAAGCGTTGAATGATATTTCATTAGACTCTTTTAGGACTTTTTTGATTATATTGAAGCTATTCTTACCCAAGGGAGCCATGTGAGACTCTGCGTATATTACGGATAAGGATTTGAGTAATTTGTTACGATATTCGTCTAAGTCAAATATAAGAACATGTTTTTGTCCAAGTCGGATAAATTCCCAGCGATCACTCTTCGTTTGTACTAAAGGGGTATCAAACTCAGAAGCTTGCGTTATCTCCATCACACTCGGAAGGGACATTTTATTAATAAAATCAGCTTGTTCTTGGGTGAGATTATTGTCGATAAGGGTAGTCTTAACCGAATGCAGCATACCATTCACCCTCTTGTAAATCGGTTTCTATTTCAGAGCTAAAGTGATTTCGATACACTTCCATGAGCGTTCGATTAGCTTCTTCTTGAACAAATCGTTTCGCATATTTTGCAGGCATGATGGATTTCTTAGACCAGCCACCAATCACCCTTAATTCATCCTGCGCATCTTCCATTAACCCTTTAACATTCACCACGCCAGATTGGATGTACTGACTTTTTTTCTTCTCATGGATGGCCGCTAATGTTGCGTAAGCCCATGTGTGACGAAGCCAGTGGGGAGTAACTTTTTAACGTCTTGATTTGGGGCTTGTAATTTCGCGCATCCTCCATTTTAGAATCACTAAATTCGTCGTCCTCTAAGTTGCGAACTCGCATGATCACCTTACTTGGATCAACCCTTGAAGGTAAGAAGGACTGCTTGCGTAGTAACAGTGACTCACCAATGCGCAATCCATAGCGAACCAACAGGGTAGTAAGCAGGTAATTACGCATCTGAACTTCGTAACTGACGATGGGATTGAGAGGATTCTCCTTAATCATTTCAAAGTTCACTTGCACACTGCCATCTGGCAATTTAATCGGAATAGGTTTCTTAATATCAGGTGTGAGAACGCGAATAAAATCCTGATATTGCTCTGAGGTCAAACTACGGAGCGTACTGTAAGCAGCAACTTTTTGATTAGATTTCTTCCATTTGGAAAATTTTTTCTTCGCTTCTTTCAGTTTCGATTTCACCGATGCTCGGTAACGTCTTAATACAATTGGGCTTTCATCACGATAAGATACGTTTAGGTAAGTATTGGAAAGGTAATCAATGAACTGACAGACGACCTGACAGTGTTTTGCAGCGGTGCGCTTCTTTTTAGTCAAGTCTTTCTGTTTCGCGCTAGGTGATGGCAGCATGATCACATTGTTAATTTGCTTATCCGCCAATAAATAGTCCCAGAAAGACATCAGTTCTTCGACTAAGGCTTCGACATCCTGATAATCATTACTATGAAACGTAAAATCGAGAGAAACGCCAAATTTTGCTAACCAGAAATCGTAGAACAACTTCAGCGAGTCAAGATAACTCTTTTGTGTTCCGAGAGATTTTTCAATTAATTGTTCCTCTGTCCACCTTAGCGCCAAAAGAGGGGGCATAGTGGTGATGACATCAAGTAAGCAATAAAACTCACCATCGCAATTCTCAACTTTGTACATGAACAAATTGCCATACATAGATTTGACTTGTGTGTACAATATTAGATGCAGAGATTTCGCCATGTTTCGCCATGTCAACTTTCTTGGCAACTCATCTAACTTATTGATATTTGGTAGGCAAGAATTCAGGCGTGTACACAATACAAATCATTTTAAATTTAACATAACACATATAATGCGCACTGTAATAATGATTCTGACGGACTCGAAATCACCATAGCTAAGCCATCACAAACCATTGAAATTCCAGTCAATCCAAGCCCGTTATACTTTTTTGCTATGTTTTCCCACATACCACGAATCGCTGGGTTCTCGTTGCGATCAGCGTGACAACTAACAGCTCTGTTTCTGTTTTGTGTTTCACTAAATCTAATTTACCAATTGTTCTAGTTCTTCGTTATTTGTTCTTATGCTGACCTTGCACTAGTTTGTTTAGCCAACTTATTCTTTATCTGTTCTTTTGGTAGTTATTCGGTATCATCGGTGATGTTTGAAGGTGCACTTTATTTTTCACGTCCTATGTTGTATCACTCATGTCAGTAAACAATTTCAAGATTCTGGAAGCACCTTGGGAATCCATCGCCTTAGAAACATGCTTTCAAGATTAGATAAGTAGCTCCGTCATAATTTTAAAACTTGGCGTCAGTTCTTCTAACATTGCTCATTTCTTTAAGTGACATTGTCACTAAAGGCTTAGTCATTTTTAAAAAACCAACGAAATCGGATTTATAATCTGTGGGTTTCTCTTTTTCAGGCAATAAAAAAGCGACCAAACGTGGTCGCTTCAAATATATATGTGACGTCGTAACTCTTTCACATCAAAAGCGTCATCTTTTAATTTATCAATAGGTAGAGCTTCTAGCTTTTTCCCTAACATTCGCTCGGCAACTTTAGATACGTCATTGATCACTGTTTGCAGTGTTTTCTGCCTATCTTCAACAACCTGCCGCTTTTCTTTTACTCTCTCTTGTTCACACATGAGAAGTATTCTTTGGTTACGTGTAACTCGGTCTTCCTCACTGAAGATGACGTCGTCGCAATAGCGTCCTTGTAAACTGAGAAGCTTGTCCACCTGTGACTGGTCCACTTGGTGGTTCATGCTTGCTAGCCATTTTGCATGCCTAAGTTCTACTTCTTTCGATACTTTGGCTGCGATGTCCATTGCTTCTTGTGTGTAATTTTTTTGTGTGAGCAACAAACTGATATTCCTAACGTTGTTTTATTTTCCTGTCGGCAAGTTTATCTATAAAGCCACATGCAGTAAACGAAATGTGATATTAATTCCAGTTATAAACGATTCGAACTTATCGAAATGTAATTAGCAAATACTAATCCCCCGTTGTTATGTGTAATCGTATGTACTTTTCAGAGAATTTATAGCGATAACGTTTTCCAATTTTCACATTTGACTTAGCGAACTGGCATACGCGTTTATCGCCACTTCCGTTTACTTTTTTGATCTTGGCGCTCTTGCCTTTGTGCTCCATTTCAATCATCAAGTCACAATAACCGTAATAACCATCAAACTTTCTGTTGGTTTTCTTTTGAAGTTCTATTTTGATTTTGTTCGCTACGGGATTGGTCTGTGAGTCGTCAGCTTTAGCAACAGATGTACTAAATAACACAAGCAAAAACGTGACAGTGTATCGCATAGAGTTACCTTTTATAGTTAGTCAAAGCTAAAACTCTAACTCACTGACTTAGTTAATATAAAAACGGGGCGCAATTAATGCGCCCCGTTTAACATGAACAAGTAACTGATAGTATGCTTAAGCTCGTTTTTTGCCTTTAGTCGACTTAAAACCTTGGTGAGGGAATACGTTTCTAATACGCTGTTGGACTTTCTTAGGGACCTCTTTAGAGAAAGTTAACCGCATACCAGTACGTTGATTGTAGACTTTCATCTCACCATCGAAGGGATCATGCTCAGCGATGTCTTGCAGGTTGTGTTTAAAAGAAGGTGGAATATGACCTTTCACGTTAGATATGTGCCCTTTCTCGAATTTAACCTTTAAGACGGGTCTATCTACAGCGATAAGCCAAAAAATGACAACAGCAGCAATCAATATTACATAAAGCATTTGATACTCCTTAGCTGGACAACAATTTACTCAAATCTTCTTTCAAAGATGATACCTTCATACTTGCTTTCTCACTTCGTGAAGCTTCTGATAAAAGGTATTCGATGGCATCTGATAATGTACACCCTAACTCATTGGCTCGGTTTGAGAGCTTTTCCCACACTCGGTAATCAAGATCAATTGACTTCTTTTTCGTGTGTACTTGCTCAGCATTAAAGTGACGTTTACGCTTTGCACGAATTGCCTGTTTGAGCTTATTATTAAGCTCTTCTGACATGTGATTTTCTATCCAAGTTAGCACTTGTGTTGGCTCATGCTCTAACTTTCGTAGTTTGGCAATAGCAGCATCAGCTTCACTCGTATCAATGTATCGAGTGATGGCTTCACCATCTTTCCATTTTTTGATGAGGTACTTCCATTTCCAACCACATTCTAAATTCTCAAGCTGCTGATATTTCATCCTTCCGACCCTTAGTGCGCATATGGTGACAGCGTAACCCAGATGCACAGATTCAGCAATTAAAACTCATAAAAGTATCGATGTTGATCACTCATTTATCGAAGGTTTAATCAACTGAATTTGCAGAATTTTTGGATAGGTCAAATTGTTACTAGGGAGTTGATCATCGTTTCGCTATAATGCGCACAAGACTAAATTACGATGAATTTGAATGAACCAAGTTAACTGGCAAGATGTCACCCCCTATTTTGAGCAGTACGAAGAAATTCTGAGCAACGCTCCTTCACTCCCGCTAAAGTCATTTATTGATTTACAACCAAGACTGGAAGCGACTATCCGTCGATTCGTCAATGTGAGAGGCCTAACTCGCATACTGCTAGTTAACTGCACGGATAACTCGGTTTATCGCGGATTTATCCGTGACGCTTTGCAAACGACGACAGATACTCCTGTCGTTGTTACAGAATCGTTGGACGCAAAAGAGCTGTTCGATCGTTATAGCGTCAATCTAGATGGACAAACAACATTTGAATCAGGTTTAATCGCCAAAGCACATGGTGGTTACCTTATTGTTCCAGCAAACTTAGTTTTGGCGAATGCTGCTCGATGGCCAAGTATTAAAGCAGCCATTCAAGGTGGAAGCTTTGCACCTGCTAATTTGACACCTAATCGTATCGCGTCTTCTCCGCTTGGCAGCCAAGTGTACGATGTAAAGCTTGTTATAACGGGGGATCGCAATCAGTTAGCGGAAATTGAGTACGTTGACGAAGACTTCTCGGCTGGTATTACCATGTATACCGAGGTTGAAGAAGATATCCATCTTTCCGAAGAAAGCCTGCGTAGTTACATCGGTCTAGTTAATTGGGTATGTCAACACTATCAATATCCAGCGTTGAGCTCTCAAGCGTTTAGAAGGCTTATTCTCGCTGGTATGCGTTACACCGAAGATCAACACTATTTACCACTAGGAGTCATGTGGCATAGCCAATTGCTGGCACTTGCTAGTCAGTATTCAAATGCTTCTGTGATCGAATTTGATGATATTGATAAGGCAATTGATGACAAATATTATCGTGAATCGTACCTACCACAACGCGCAGTAGACGATATCCTTGATGGACAAGTGATCATTGAAACAACTGGCGAGCAAGTCGGTCAAATTAATGGCCTCACTGTCATTGATATGGCTGGACACCCTGTCTCTTATGGTGAGCCTGCACGTATTTCCTGTGTTATTCACTTCGGTGATGGTGATATCTCAGATGTTGAACGTAAAGCAGAGCTTGGTGGCAACCTGCATGCTAAAGGCATGATGATTATGCAAGCGTTTGTAAGCTCTGCTCTGAACCTAGATGAGCCTCTACCTTACTCAGCATCGATCGTATTCGAACAATCATACAGTGAAGTCGACGGAGACAGCGCCTCGTTAGCAGAGCTTTGTTGTTTGGTGAGTGCCCTATCTGAGTCTCCGGTCAACCAGCAGATCGCTGTTACTGGCGCGGTCGACCAATTTGGTCGTGTACAGGCCGTTGGCGGTTTGAACGAGAAGATTGAAGGCTTTTACCAAGTATGTAAACACCAGGGCTTTACGGGTGAGCAAGGCGTAATCATGCCTAAATCCAACCTAAAACATCTCGCTCTACATAAAGATGTCATAAAAAGCATTAAGAATGGTGAGTTCCATATTTGGTCAGTTTCTACTGTTGATGAGGCGATTCCTATTCTGATGTCTAAACCGTTCCGTGGTGAAGACGATAGCATCATCGGTAAAATTGCTGAACGTATTGAAAACTTTGAAAGACATGAGCATCCAGTCGGAATTGTGGAGCGCATCAAAAACTGGTTTGTCTAGTACTGATCGGAGTTGTTTAGCGTACACGTGTTCACTAAGATGCAGCTATCAAAAATTGGAGTAATTGATAATGCAAAACAAACGTGATTCTTACAACCGTGACGATCTTCTAGCTTCTAGCCAAGGTGAACTTTGGCCACAAGGTCCTCAGCTACCAGCACCAAACATGTTGATGATGGACCGCATCACAAAAATGTCTGAGACTGAAGGTGATTTCGGTAAAGGTTTGATCCTAGCAGAGTTGGACATTACTCCAGACCTTTGGTTCTTCGATTGTCACTTCCCTGGTGACCCAGTAATGCCTGGTTGTCTTGGCCTTGATGCAATGTGGCAGCTTGTTGGTTTCTTCCTAGGTTGGGTTGGCGGTAAAGGTAAAGGCCGTGCTCTAGGGGTTGGCGAAGTGAAATTTACTGGTCAGATCCTACCAACAGCGAAAAAAGTGACTTATGAGATCCACATGAAGCGTGTCGTTAACCGTAAATTGGTGATGGGTCTAGCTGATGGTCGTGTTTGTGTAGATGGCAAAGAAATCTACGTAGCAAAAGATCTGAAAGTGGGCTTGTTCCAAGACACTTCAAGCTTCTAGTCTCCTACTCTGAATTATTTTAGAAGGCTCCTTTAAGGCTGTCTCTTATACACAAATCCCTAAGCTTGTAGCTTAGGGATTTTTTTTTGAACTCTTTCAAGTGTGTGCGATCTGATCACTTAAGAATCCTTACTGAAACACTAAGATGACACACTCAGACGCTAAACTTTGGGCGCAAGAACAATTTGGACAAGCACAACTTAAAGATCCTCGAAGAACACAACGCCTCATCAGTTTAGCGACTTCCATTGCTAATCAACCAGGAGTCTCCGTGGCTAAACTTCCTTTTTCTCCCGCCGATATGGAAGGCGCATATCGCTTTATCCGTAATGAAAACATCGATGCAAAAGACATCGCTGAAGCTGGCTTTCAATCAACCGTATCCCGAGCTAAAGAGCATGAAGAATTACTTGCGCTTGAAGATACAACAACGCTCAGTTTTCCTCATCGAAGTATAAAAGAAGAGCTCGGGCACACGAATCAAGGCAATAGAACCCGAGCTCTCCATGTACATTCGACGTTACTTTTTGCACCACAAAGTCAGACCATTGTTGGTCTTATAGAGCAACAACGATGGAGCCGAGATATTACTAAGCGTGGGCAAAAGCACCAACACGCGACTCGTCCTTACGAGGAGAAAGAGAGTTACAAATGGGAGCAAGCTTCTCGCCGTGTCGTTGAGCGCCTAGGGGATAAGATGTTAGATGTTATCTCGGTCTGTGACCGAGAAGCAGACCTATTCGAATACTTAACTTATAAACGTCAACATCAGCAGCGCTTTGTCGTTCGCTCAATGCAAAGTCGTTGTCTAGAAGAACACGCTCAAAAGCTTTACGACTATGCGCAAGCGTTACCAAGTGTCGAGACAAAGGAGCTTACCATCCCCCAAAAAGGAGGGAGAAAAGCGAGAGATGTAAAGCTTGACGTTAAATATGGTCAGGTGACATTAAAGGCTCCGGCAAACAAAAAAGAGCACGCAGGCATACCTGTTTATTATGTTGGTTGCCTTGAGCAAGGGGCATCAAAAGACAAGTTAGCATGGCACCTCTTGACGTCGGAGCCAATAAACAACGCTGAAGACGCCATGAGAATTATCGGTTATTACGAGCGTCGATGGCTGATTGAAGACTTCCATAAAGTCTGGAAAAGTGAAGGTACGGATGTGGAGTCACTAAGACTCCAAAGTAAAGGTAACTTAGAGAGGTTAAGTGTCATCTATGCCTTTGTTGCGACTCGTTTATTGGCGTTACGTTTCATTAAAGAAGTTGATGAGCTATCAACAGAAAGTTGTGAAAAGGCCTTGGGCACAAAAGCTTGGAAGCTGCTGTGGTTGAAACTAGAAAGCAAGACATTACCTAAAGAAGTACCCGATATGAGCTGGGCGTACAGAAATCTTGCTAAATTAGGCGGTTGGAAAGATACCAAGAGGACGGGCAGAGCTTCAATAAAGGCACTATGGGAAGGATGGTTTAAACTGCAAACCATCCTTGAAGGCTACGAGCTCGCAATGTCTCTTGATCACTAGACTTGTGATCAAGAGACAGCCTTTAAGGGGCCTTTTCTTTATCTTTATCTTTATCTTTATCTTTATCTTTATCTAGATACCTATACTCCTATCGACCAAACGCAGAAAAGGCTCTTAACGAGCCCTTTCAAATCCTTATGTTTGTATGTGGAGAGTTATTTGTAGAGACCAGATTGTTTTTCATCTCTGGCATCACGCCAACCACCTAACCAATACGACCGAGCGTCAATTTGTTGATATGGGCAAGCCTCTTGAGACCTTCCATTCAACCCAGCTTTATAGCCTTGAGATTGAGCTCGTTCTAGGCGATCACGCTTTTGTCTCTTCATAGTTAATTCCTCATACAGGTCCATTTACAAACGTACTACTGTTACTGTGAAACTTTGATGGAGTTTTTATGACCCCACTTATAAGAATCGATCAAATTACGCGTTTTCTCAAGGCATAAAAAAAGCAGAGGTTCATTTCTGTGAGCCTCTGCTTGATTTAAAAATTACTGACTATTTTCTACGGAACCCAAACAAGCCAAGCATGGTCAAAGCCAACCAACCAAGGCCAGCACCTTCGCGCTCAGAAGCCTCGTCTTCGATACTTCTCTGCTGGATATCTGCCGAAGTGGCACCGGCAATAGGCATCAACTTAACAGCAACGATCTTTTCAGTACCATCACAAGACGCGTTATGGTCGGTACTCTTATACCCACCTTCACACTTCATTGCGGTGGCTGAGATAACGCCAGCATCGTTAATGTCTGTCGCATTAATGATGCGGAACGCGTTGTTGTCTGCAGAGAAATCACCACCGTTCGTTAGATTATCCAAGAACCAAGGTTTACCTTCGAACAAATCAGATGCACGAGCGCTAACAGGGTCACCTGATTTCGTGTATGGGTAAATAAATCCACGTTTACGACGAGGTTTACCTTCATCTTCTCGAGTTGTTTCTGCGTCTAGCTGACCAACAATCTCATTATATGAGTTGATAGCGCCCATATGGCCACCTGCACCACTGAAAAAGATATCAGTAGTTGGGTAGAACGCACTTACTGACTCTGCTGTCACATCGTCAACAACAAACAGACGATTTGGAGCTGCGCCCGTTGGCATCAAATAAGCACCTGAACGTTTAGCTTCACCAATAGCGACAAAGTTAGAGTTAACATCTGTCAAACGTGAATTTGAATGCACTGTATCGCCATCAATACGCTGTTGAGCACCGCTAACGAGTTTGTTGGTCCATTCGACGCCAGTTATTTCACCAGGCGTTGTCAACTGTCCAACAAAGACTGTTGCGTTCATGTAGTTGTCATCAGAGTAAGTGTTGTAACCGACACCGTATACAGTAATTCCATCCTCAACAACACCACGCATGCTGCCTTGCGCTAAACGCTCGCCGTCTTTTGAAGTGTTGCTAGGCCAATCAACCTGACTTACCGTTCCTGTTGAGTCCCAAATTGCCGCTTTAGATGTATGGTGTGTACCATTATCGTTCGTTGCTTGTTCTGAGATGCTACCCACTGTAAATGTGCCATCGGTGCGCCATGCTCGGCTCGCAACAACGACAGCCTCATCACTACTTGGTACGATAGTTGGAGGCACTGGAGCTACTACCGTGTTTCTTGTTTCCAATTCAGAAGAGTCAGCATCGCTTACTACACTCTGGTTACCAACTGGTTCACCTTCAGCAGTAAGGCTGTTGATAACGTTGTTGTACTTGTTATCGTAAGCATTTGAGTCACCTTCAACAAACGCTAGTGCATTTGTCGTGAAATCTTTACCTAGTTCTTTACTCCAAGGTTGCCAATGAACAGAAGCCCAAGATTCACACGTTGAGTAACGGCGCTCATTGTAGCAGTAGCGCTCAAAATCATCGTATTCTTGTACGTAGTAAAAACCTGAGTCCATTGCAAAAGGAACTTCTTCGCGATAACTAACACCGTCTACCGCCTCACCTGCAGAGATTGGTGTTGTACGGGTTTCCATCGCCAATTTAAACTGTTCCGGCGTACAGCCTGCTGCAGAATCAAAACAACCATGGACAAATGGTGCTCCAGTTCCAACATCCTGAACATCACCTTGCTGGATCGCAACACCATAAGCGGTTTCGTAATTAACGACGTCACCGTTTGATTCCGGTTCTACTTCAAGCACTTGATACAATGCTGCATTAGCATTCATTGCTGTACCAACCATCATCGCGACGGCGGTTAATTTGAATTTGTTACTACAATTCATTGAATTCTTAACTGTCCTGTTGCATTGCTTCGAGTTCTTCCCATCTCTCGAATGCGATTTCCAACTCCTGCTCTACTGCAGCGAGCTGTTCCAATACCGGTTGAGTCTGTTCCACAGGTTTAGTGAAGAACTCTGGGTCATTCACTTGTTCTTGTAGCGTCTCAATATCCGACTCTAATTGTTCTAGTTTAGCTGGAAGAGCCTCTAATTCTCTTTGCAGCTTATACGATAACTTCTTCGAATTGTTCTTAGGTTGCGTAGTTTTGGGAGTTTCCTCAACCACTTTCTCTTTCTTCGTTGCTTTTTCAACCTGACTGCGTGAAGCAAGAACTTGATCACGCTGCTGTTTAGCATCGTGATAACCACCAACGAACTCTTCGATTACGCCGTTACCTTCAAAAATCCAGCTGGTTGTTACTGTATTGTCTACGAACTCACGGTCGTGACTCACTAACAGTAACGTACCCTGATAATTGGCAAGCATTTCTTCTAAAAGTTCCAACGTTTCGATGTCCAAATCGTTGGTTGGTTCGTCAAGAATAAGCAAGTTGTTAGGTTTCAATAAGATACGAGCCAACAACAAACGGTTTTTTTCACCGCCGGATAACGCTTTTACTGGCGTACGAGCACGTTTTGGGGCGAACAAGAAATCTTGCAGGTAGCTCAACGCATGACGTTGACGGCCACCCACCATTACTTCTTGCTTACCATCCGCTAAGTTATCGATAACCGTCTTTTCAGGATCGAGGATTTCGCGGTACTGGTCGAAGTAAGCTACTTCAAGTTTTGTGCCGCAATGTAGACGACCACCTTGTGTCTCTAACTGCCCTAGAAGTAATTTAAGAACCGTACTTTTACCACAGCCATTGGGTCCAATCAGGGCGATTCGGTCACCACGCATGATGTTGAAGCTAAAGTCATCCACGATCTTTTTGCCTTCAAAAGCAAAAGAGACGTTCTCTGCTTCAAAAACGATCTTGCCTGAACGCGATGCATCATCGATATTAAGGTTAACTTTGCCTTGAACTTCACGACGGTCACGGCGTTCTTCACGAAGCTTTTTAAGGGCGCGAACACGACCTTCATTACGGGTACGACGCGCTTTGATACCCTGACGAATCCACACTTCTTCTTGAGCTAACTTTTTGTCGAACTCAGCATTTTGCATTTCTTCAACACGAAGCATCTCTTCTTTGTCATTCAGGTACTGATCGTAATTACCAGGGAAAGAAGCCAATTGACCGCGATCTAAGTCTACGATGCGTGTCGCCATCGATTTGATGAACGCACGGTCGTGAGAAATAAAGATGATTGAGCCTTTGAAATCTTTTAGGAAATTCTCTAGCCATTCGATGGTTGTCACATCAAGGTGGTTAGTCGGTTCATCGAGAAGCAATACATCGGGGTCACAAACAAGTGCACGAGCCAGAGCTGCTTTACGTTGCCAACCACCAGATAAGTCCGTCAGTTTGGTTTCTGGGTCTAGCTTTAGCGCCCCAAGTACGTTCTTAACACGGTCATCAAAGCGCCAAGCATTTAGGTGATCCAACTGTTCTTGAATTTTAGCAAGACGATTAATGTTCTTTTCACTTGGGTCCTGAGCCACAAGATCGAGAAGATCATGGTAGATCTTCAGCTGTTCGCCGATTTCAGCTAAACCGCCAGATACGTATTCGTAAACCGTACCCTCTTGATTGCGTGGTGGATCTTGTTCAAGTCGAGAAACAACTACGTCTTGAGTGATTTGAATCTTGCCATCGTCCAACAAAATGTCGCCGGCAAGCACTTTCATTAACGTGGACTTACCTGCACCGTTACGACCAACTAAACAAACGCGTTCGTTTTCTTGAAGAGCGAACTCCGCTTTGTCTAGCAATGGGTGATCACCAAATGCAAGTTGCGCGTTATGAATGGTAAGTAATGCCATTATTATCCAACCAATGTGTGAGTTGTTCTAAGTCAAACGGCCAGTTCAACTCAGAATCTTGATATTTTAATACGGGAATCGTGACGCCGTAACGAGAAAAGAGAACATCGTCGAACGCAATGTCGACGACGTGAGTTTGTTCGGCGAGGCCAATCTGACCAACGAGATCAAACGCCATCTCACAGAGATGGCATCCTTCAGTGCTGTAAAGTGTTAGCACGTTCAACATCCTTTTAGTGTTCCGTCCCTATTCTGCGTGAGTAACTAACCAGCAATTGTGAATCTGTTTGTTACGAGAGAAATCCAAAGGCAGTGTTTGAGAAGAAATGTTCTGCGCTTTTAAGCCCAGCTCTGCAAGCCCTGCTTCGTCCATTTTGAAGTGACGTTTGTTGTTCGAGAAAACAATCGTACCGCCAGCACGCAACAGACGCTTAAGGTTTGTCATAAGCTTAATGTGGTCGCGTTGTACATCGAACGAGGTTTCCATGCGTTTAGAGTTAGAGAACGTCGGTGGATCAATAAAGATAAGATCGTATTCACCTTTCGCGTTCTCAAGCCACTGTAGACAGTCAGCTTGCTCAAAACGATGCTGGCGACCCACACAGCCATTTAGTTGCATGTTGTCTTTAGCCCAGTTCAAGTACGTGTTAGACATGTCTACTGTAGTTGTAGAACGAGCACCACCAACGGCTGCGTGTACTGTCGCACTACCAGTGTAAGCAAACAAGTTAAGGAAATCTTTACCTTGTGCCATTTCGCCAAGGCGACGACGAGTGATCTTATGATCCAAGAACAAGCCAGTGTCTAGGTAGTCATGCAGGTTTACGATCAGCTTCACGCCGTACTCGTTCACTTCAAGCGTCTCTGAAACTTGCCCCAGCTTTTGGTACTGACTGCGGCCTTTCTGCTTCTCACGAACTTTCAGTACAACTTTGTTCGCTTCTACGCCTGTTACCTGAATCGTTGCACGGATAATGTCCGTTAGACGGCGTTTGGCTTTTTCTTCAGGGATATTCTTAGGTGCTGCGTATTCTTGAATCACGATTTGATCGCCGTACACGTCGATCGCTACGTTGTATTCTGGAAGGTCCGCATCGTAGATACGGTAACAGTCTAGTTTCTCTTTACGAGCCCATTTACCAATCTTACCAATGTTTTTCTTCAAACGGTTTGAGAAGTCAGGTGCGATCTGAACGCTAGTGTCTGCGCCTTTCACTTCGTCAGCGCTGCGCTCTGCAATGCTGTAGTTCTTTTGGTGACACGGTAACGCACCATTGTTCAATTTGAATTGTTTGTCCGCACGCATACGAAGACAGCTTAGTAGCTCATCTGAACTAGAGAAGATAGACGCTTTACAACCGCCAAACTCTGCTTTTAGCTGGCCACCAAATGCTGTGTATAGGGCAATCAGACCAGGCTCAGTACCAAGACGCTCACCATAAGGCGGGTTAGAAACGATAACGCCGGCTTCGAAACCAGCTGGACGAGTAATAGTTGCTGCATCACCTTGTGCAAATGTAATCAGTTCTTCCACGCCAGCTCTACGAGCGTTGTCTTGTGCAACCTTCAGTACTTTCGGGTCGTTATCGAAGCCGAAAAACTTAGCGTCAACTTTTTTGACACCGCGTCGAGCCTGTACATTTGCCTCTGATTTAATCTCTGCCCAAAGCTCTGGTTCAAAGTCTTCTAGTGCTTCAAAGCCCCACTGTTTGCGTTTAACGCCAGGTGCCATGTTCGCTGCCATCATTGCCGCTTCAATCAGCAACGTACCAGAACCACACATTGGATCTAGAAGTGGTTGAGAACCATCCCAGCCACAACGCATTATGATAGCTGCTGCTAGTGTTTCACGCAGCGGAGCTCGACCAGATTCTGGACGGTAGCCACGTTGATGAAGACCACTACCCACCATGTCCACACCAAGAATTGCTTTATCTTTGTGTAGACGGACGTGAACGCGGATATCGGGACGCTCTTTGCTGATATTTGGACGAGGAAGCCCTTTCTTCTCAAAGCAGTCTACGATGCCATCTTTTACTTTCATTGCACCATATTGGCTGTTGCGGATTTCGCGGTTAGTACCGTTGAAGTCAACCACAAAGCGCTTTGAGCTATGGAATTGGTTTACCCAGTTGATTGCAGACGTTGACAGGTAAAGGTCCATGTCGTCGTTACAGGTAAACTCCGATAAAACACGTACAAATCGAGACGCCAAGCGGCTCCACAAACAGCAACGGTAAATCTGTTCATTCGTTGCTTTAAATTTTACGCCTGCCTGTACTGGTTTGGCGTTTTCAATGCCTAGTTTAGTCAGTTCTTCAACAAGCAGGTTTTCCATGCCATTTGAAGTTACCGCGAGATATTGATTCATAGTGTTCTTTCGTCGATAAAAAATGGCTTTGATTATACCTGACTTTACGATCAATGCCTCGTTTTTAAAGGCTTTTTCGATTTGTTAGCGCAATCCATCACCAACCCATCCTGCTGAAAGTAAAAACACAACGTCTGTCACCAAGAAATACGTCTCTTTTTCATTACCTAATAAAAACAAGCCCTATAGAAGAAGTGAATACTTATTTACTGCAAATTTGGTCTATACCAAATCCATTTGGAGTGTGTAATTTACTTACAAAATGAATATATAGGGGAATAAAAGGTGAAATATTAGGCGTCAAGTTGCCTAATTTAAGGAGATGCTAAAATGAAAAAAGTGAAATAAAAGTGAGCTGCTTCATATATGAGATACGAAATCCCCTAACCTAAGGGTGAGTTTGGAGCGTGTATTGGGAGAGATTTGGGAAATTCTAGGCAAAAAAAATCGACCTAGTACGGTCGATTAATGCAAACAAAGGAACGAAATTAAAGAAAAAATCAAAAGGAAACTAACCCACCATCGCCATCGGTGCCATCATGAATAAGTGATTAGCACAGACCATGCGATCATGCATTACTTTAATCGGTTGACCAAACTGGAGCGTTTTGTTGCCGTCTAGCAGAAACTCTTCCTGTCCAACATAAGCACACAGGCTTGATGTTTCACCTGGCTCTAGGACGACGAACACACCTTCTGAATATCGGTTTGTTAGGAAGACCATGTCCCCTTCTTCTGGCTCGTGCCCATCGCATTGGGCATCGAAGAACCAGCTCTTAGGCTGGACTGGCTTATGAAAGCGTTTGGCGGCTACACAATAAAGCGTAAGCTCGGCTTGACGGTATTCGTTGATGTCGAGACAACGGATTCGTTCGTTGTACGTTTGGAACGCGCTTGCGTCATCAACGGTGAATTCATTGTCTGAGAAGGCACAATTGACCAACAGCTTTCGGCATAGATTGGTTTGGAAAATCATTTCCTCCCCTAAATCCAGCATTAGGCAAGCTTTCTGCTCGTCAAAATACCAATTCCATTTGTCGCTGGGTTTAAGCATTATTCCGTTCTCTTGTGACTAGTTAAACAGTAATAAGAGGTAAGACGCTTAATTACCTACTCATGATTTTTAAATTTTACAAACGAACGGACAAAAAAAAAGAGGAAACGAATTCCTCTTTTTTAGTAACAAGCGTCGATTTCTCAACGATTTAGCGATTGATCTTATAGATTTTTAACAATATCGCGTACGAGACCAGGTCCGTGGTAGATAAAACCAGTGTAAACCTGAACAAGTTGCGCGCCTGCCATCATTTTCTCTTTTGCAGCAACGTAAGAGTCAACACCACCGACACCAATGACCGGAAGTTTGTCGCCGAGTTCTTCGTGAAGTTTACGAACAACCTCTGTCGAACGAGATTGAACCGGACGTCCACTTAAACCACCCGCTTCGTTTGCATGCTTCATACCTTCAACGACTGTGCGATCCAGTGTTGTGTTGGTTGCAATAACGCCATCAATGTTGTTCTTAATTAGAGACTCACAGATCTGGCTGATTTCATCATCGCTCAAATCCGGTGCAATTTTTAGCGCAAGTGGTACGTACTTACCGTGTTTTTCAGCAAGTTCGGCTTGTTTCGCTTTGAGTTCAGCTAGCAATTCATCTAGCGCTTCACCGTACTGAAGCGAACGAAGTCCTGGTGTATTTGGTGACGAGATGTTCACGGCGATGTAACCGGCGTACTCGTACACTTTTTCCATACAAATCAGGTAGTCCTCTGCCCCGTTCTCAATTGGTGTGTCTTTATTCTTACCAATGTTGATACCAAGAACGCAGTTGTATTTTGCCTTTTTCACATTCTCAACCAGATGATCCACACCTAGGTTGTTAAAGCCCATACGGTTGATGATACCTTCCGCTTCAACTAGGCGGAACAAGCGTGGCTTGTCATTACCTGGTTGCGGACGAGGCGTAACAGTACCAACTTCGACAAAACCAAAGCCCATAGCGTCAAACGCTTCGATGCATTCGCCGTTTTTGTCCAAACCAGCAGCAAGACCCACTGGGTTACGGAATGTAAGCCCCATGCATTCTACTGGACGATTTGGTAATTGTTGACGATAGAAAAGATCGAGAGGAGTGCCGTTAAAGCGTTGGAAGTTTTTGATTGCAAGATCATGTGCCTTTTCGGCATCAAGTTGGAAAAAGCCAGTTCTGGCTAGACGGTAAAGCATTGTGCCTCCGAAAGAAAAAAGCCCCGTGTAAACGGGTCAATATTATTTACTGTTTTCCAATGCAATTCAATGAAAATGAATGAATTCAGCAAAATTGAGCCTCTTATTTTAGTTTTATTCTTAAAAACAGTCGATTAGCGCTAGTTCTCCTATGCAAAATTGCTAGCTTTTTCATTAAAAGCAAACGATTTCACGTCATGAAAACTTAAAATAAAAGTTACAATGTCACTAATTTTGGTTGATTGAAATGGTTTAAATATAAAAAAGCCCCGCTGTTGCGAGGCCTTTGTCAAAGTCACTTACCCTATTCGTTCGAAGAACAATTCAGGTTAAGTAGAACCAATTCTCGAAGAGCAACAGAGAACTTAGCGAATTCATGGACGGAACCAACTTTGAATTCATTCAAGATACTCTCCCAACGATGCAATGACAGTTCATTCGTTGTCATCCAATCTTCGAGTGCTTGCATCACGTCTAGATCTTCTGTTGAGCAACCGCAAGTGAGAACTTGAGCAGTCAGTTGACGCTGTTGCCAATCAAGATCCTCACGGAATGCCGCACGAGCTAAGGCTTGCCAGTTGTTATCGACTGCTTGGCTATTGATCTGTTTCAAGAACCAATGAAGTGATAGACGGTCTCCAAGATTGAAGTAAAGCTTAGATGCTTGTTCAACCGTTTTACCCGTTTCGCACGCTACTGAAGATATATCCAGTGCTGATTGTAAGCTAGAGAGACGAGCTACGTGGTGCGCAAGTTTCTCTTCTACTCCACGCTCAATCCATTTCTGGGCAAGTTCGTTATGCTCTTCCACTTCTGATGCAACTAGCATGGTGTCTAGCGTTTCAGTAATAGTGTGAACATCGTCTTTATATAGTGCAACGAGCTCAGTTACTGTGCTCTTACCGCTGCGATTGCGAAGTAACCAACGAGAGATACGGCGCAATGCACGACGTACGTAGAACATGATCTCATACTGTGCCTCTGCAGTTGCAATGTTATCAAGTGCACGGGTTTGCTTAAGAATATCTTCCAGTTCGAAGATTTCACGCGTCGCGCTGTAAGCGTTCGCAATATCCACCACACTCGCGCCTGTCTCTTCTTGAAGACGAGTCACGAAGTTACAGCCCATTTCATTAACCATTTGGTTTGCTAGCGCTGTTGCGATGATTTCAGCACGCAGCGGATGGTTTACCATTTGATCTTTATAGTTACGGCGTAACTCGCCTGGGAAGTAAGCCACCAGTTGTTTTCCATGGAATTCGTCATTTGCGATTTCGTCAGCAACTAATTGTTCTTTCAAAACCATCTTGCCGTAAGCCACAAGCACTGAAAGCTCAGGACGTGTCAGACCAAGACCTTGTTTTTCTCGCTCAATCAAGGTTTCATCGTCTGGAATGTACTCAAGAGCACGATCCAAGTACCCTGCTTTCTCCATAGTGTGGATAAAGCGGATTTGCTCTTTAACGATGCCAACACCTTGCTGCTCAGTCACCGAAATCGACTCAGATTGACGATATGCATCGTCCAATACGATTTCGCCCACTTCGTCTTCCATCGATTCAAGAATCTGGTTGCGTTGTTTAACCGTTAAATCGCCATTTGATACAAGGCCGTTCAAGAAGATCTTAATGTTTACTTCGTTGTCCGAGCAGTCTACGCCGCCAACGTTATCAACAAAGTCAGTATTTACACGACCACCTGTGGTTGCGTACTCGATACGGCCAAGCTGTGTCATACCCAAGTTACCGCCTTCACCAACGACTTTCGCTTTTAAATCACGTCCATCGATACGAAGTACGTCGTTTGCACGGTCGCCAACATCGGTGTGTGTCTCGCTAGAAGCTTTAACGTAAGTACCGATACCACCATTCCAAAGCAGATCCACTTCCATTTGTAGGATCATCTTAATCAGATCGTTTGGCGCAAGAGACGCTTTCTTAGTGCCCAACATTTTTTGGATTTCAGGCGTCAGTTGGATCGATTTAGAGCGTCGAGAGAAAATACCACCGCCCTGTGAGATCAACTCGGCGTTATAATCTTCCCAGCTTGATCGTGGTAGATTGAACAAGCGATTACGCTCTTCCCAGCTGGTGGCTGAATCTGGATTTGGATCAATGAAGATGTGCATATGGTTGAACGCAGCTTGTAGACGAATGTGCTTAGATAGCAGCATACCGTTACCAAATACGTCACCCGCCATATCACCAACACCAATTGCCGTGAAGTCAGTGGTTTGACAGTTGATGCCCATTTCACGGAAGTGGCGTTTCACCGATTCCCAACCACCTTTCGCAGTGATACCCATTGCTTTGTGGTCGTAACCGTTAGACCCGCCTGATGCAAACGCATCACCTAGCCAGAAGTTGTACTCATCCGATACAGAGTTCGCCAAATCAGAGAACGTCGCTGTACCTTTATCGGCTGCAACAACCAAGTATGGGTCGTCTTCATCATGACGCACAACACTCTTCGGCGGAATGACTTCGCCTTCGATGATGTTATCGGAAACATCAAGAAGCGCACGAATAAAACGTTTGTAACAACGTTGACCTTCAGCAAAGATTTCATCACGGTTAGTTAGAGTTGGCTGACGTTTACATACGAAGCCACCTTTTGCACCCACAGGGACAATAACCGTGTTCTTAACTTGCTGTGCTTTAACTAGGCCAAGAATCTCCGTACGGAAATCTTCTTGACGGTCCGACCAACGTAGACCACCACGCGCGACTTTACCGCCACGTAGGTGTACACCCTCGATATCCGGTGCGTACACGAAGATTTCAAACGCTGGCACTGGCTGAGGAATGTCTGGGATTTCGCTTGGTTTCATCTTCAACGATAACCAAGGTTTTGGCTGCTTGTTTTCATCCAACTGGTAGTAGTTAGTGCGTAGCGTTGCCGTGATCATTTCCATGTAGCGACGGATGATACGATCATCATCTAGACTTTCGACACGATCCAATTGCTCGGTTATTTTCTTGATAAGATCGTTCTGACCTTTTTCACTGCCCTTGTGTTTTGGATCGAATCGCTTAGCAAACAGATTCACCAGACCTGTTGCCAAATCTGGGTAATGGCTCAGGGTATCTTCAATGTATTGTTGACTGAATGGGAAGCCAACTTGGCGCATATAGCGAGCGTATGCACGAAGAATTGAGATTTCACGACCAGACAGTGAAGCGCCAAGCAACAAGCGGTTGAAGCCATCACTCTCTAAATTTCCTGCCCAAATTGCAGCAAATGCTTGCTGGAAACGATCGCGAGCTTCACGAAGATCAACGGTCTTGTCGCTCTTATGCAGCATTGAGAAATCAAGGATCCAGAACGTTTGACCATTGTTGGTTTCGATCTCATATGGAGATTCGCCGATCACACGTAAGCCTAGGTTTTCCAACATTGGCATCACGTCGGACAGGTGAATTGGCTCGTCGCGGTGGTATAGCTTCAAGCGAACTGCTTTCGATTCAGCCGCTTCTTCTTGCGGACGATAGAACAGCATGCCGAGTTTGTTGTCATCGCTTAACGCTTCTAGACGTTCGATGTCTGCAACCGCAGAACCTGGCATCATGTCTTCTTTATATGAACGTGGGAATGCGCTCATGTACTCTTTCGAAAGCGGAAGACCTTTGCTTTCACCGAAGTTAGCAATGATAGATTCTTTTAGGCGATCATCCCATGAAGTCGATACTTCCATTAAGTTCTGCTCAATCTTTTTCACGTCTACATCAATGTTGTTATTGTCTACACGAACAATGTAATGGGTTCTCGCAAGCGGACTCTCTGAGAAGAAGGTTGTGAATTCAACCTCTTGCTCACAGCCAAAGTACTGCTTAAGAATACGTTGTGTTTGGCGGCGAAGCTCGGTGTTGTAACGATCTTTTGTCACATAAACCATGCAGCTGAAGAATCGGCCAAACGGGTCTTTACGAACAAACAGACGTAACAAGTCACGGTCTTGCATTTGTACTACGCCCATCCCCACTTCTAATAGCTCTTCTTCACGAGCTTGAAGCAGTTCATCACGTGGGTAGTTTTCTAGGATGTTGTGCAGGGCTTTATACGAGTACGATCCGTTACGGTAGCCACTTGCTTCTAGAATACGATCCACTTTCTCGCGGATCAGAGGAATACTTTGTACCGCTTGGTTGTATACCGCAGAAGTGTAAAGACCTGTGAAACGGTGCTCACCAATCACTTTGCCGTTCTTATCGAATTTCTTAACACCAATGTAGTCAGTGTAAGCTGGGCGGTGAATACGAGAGGCTTGATTGCCCTTAGTGATGATCAGCGCATAAGGTTTTTTCGCTTCAAGGCGCGCAGAGTCTGACAGTTCAGAAAGCTTGATGCTGCGAACACGACTGTCATCAGCAAACATGCCAAGGCCTTTCTCTTTCACCGGCTGGAGTTCAGTGTCACCATTGACACTGACAAGATCATATTCTTTATAGCCCATGAAGGTGAAGTTATGATCCCCTAACCAGCGTAGGTATTCGATCGTTTCATCTAAACGATCTGTTTTCATTGAAACACGATCTTTATTCTTCTCAAGGTCGTTGGTAACGATCTTAAGTTTTTCAACCATTTGCTTCCAGTCATCAACGACTAAGCGCGTGTCTGATAAGATGGTTAGCAACTCATTTTTCAACGCTTGCATTTCATCTTTACTGGTTAAACGGTCTACTTCGATGTGGAATAGAGATTGAAGAACGCCGCCCTCACCATTTACATCCGTCACTTGCCCTTTCTTATCGCGTTCTAGTTGCGTTGGGTTGTTGAGCATCAAGTGAGAAACAAGGTCGAGTCGCGTTAGCGCCATCTTGATGGAATCCACCAAAAACGGGCTATCCGGTACAACAATTTCAACAATAGTGTGAGTTGATTGCCAACCTTGGCGGCTGACAGTCGGGTTGAATACCCTGACAGAAATATCTTCTGGTTTCTTTTCATTGATATGATGCCACAGGCTAACAACGGCACCATACAGGTCGGATTCATTTCGCTGAATCAAGTCATCATCAGCAATGTTGCTAAATAGGTGTTGAGCAAGTTTAGTTACAAGCGGTTGGTGAGAAAGCTCGAGTTTGTCTTGAATTAGTTGGTATACCTTTTCAAGCAGAACCGGCACTACATTTTCACGCGCGGTCATATTCACACTCCACATTAGAATTGTTGTTTTGTAGGGGGACTTAACTTCGGGTTTTAGCCTCGAAACTAAGCATAGGTAATGCATGCACTTATTGTAAAAGCATAATTACAAATGTTTAACAAAAATTCGCAGTGGTAAGAGGTGAAATGTTTGATTATGTGACTAAGATTCCTGTTTAACTCACTAGGAATATCAGGCATCACAGAGTTTCTAACTTTAGAAACTTATTATTTTGGTCAGTTGTGAGTCTAAAACGGCCTCTAACGCCTAATTGACTAAGAAATGGTCTAAATTTTGATGCATCGAGTTGCACTCTCAAACCATTGTCAGTTATGACTTGTATCGAGCTTGCGGCACCGGAATAGTGTGAAAGAAATGTTTGATAAGAGATGTTGAGAGAGAAGTAATACTGGTTCATGAGAATGGATTATTGTCAGAACAAAAAACTAGGGTGATCATAACGACCACCCTATTCTTTTGTCGATTATTCGTCTAGTGCTTTAGTCACTTTTTCGAATAGGTCTTTCGCTAAATTGTCCATCGCTTTAAGCTTTTCAAGCTCTGCACGGATAAGGGCTTGGCGACCTTCATCGTATTTACGGAACTTCAATAGAGGATCGATCATACGAGACGCCACTTGTGGGTTGGTATCGTTCAACTGAAGAAGGATCTCGCCAGCAAACTGGTAGCCAGAGCCTGATTTATCATGGAAGCGCACTGGGTTTGCGTTTAAGAAAGAACCAATCAAGCTACGCGTACGGTTCGGGTTCTTCAAGCTAAATGCTTCGTGGCTCATGGTTTCTTTCACTTTCTCAAGTGCGTTTTCAACTGGGTTGCTGCCCTGAAGAACAAACCATTTGTCCATAACCAGACCATCGTGCTTCCACTTGTCACTGTAGTCCGCCATTAGGGCTTCACGACATGCAAGTTGCGCATTGTTTGCTGCACTCATTGCCGCAATCGTATCAGTCATGTTGTTTGATGACTCGTACTGCGCTTTCGCTAGTTCGTTACCCTTTTCAGTGTGAGCTAGGAACTGCAGACATTGGTTACGCAAAGCTCGTTTACCAATAGCATCGTGATCAATGCTGTACTCTGCTTGGTTCAATGCGTGGTAAGTAGCACTCAGTTCATCTTCTAGCTCTTTAGAAAGTGACACTGTAATGCTATTCAGTACCGTATCCACCGCATCAATATCAATCTGCTTGTACCAGCCAGTGATTTCGTTAATTGAAGGTAAAGACAGAACTTGTGCGATAAACGCTGGCTCAAGATTCGCATCAAGTAACACGCCACGGAATGCATCGATTAAGTCTTCAGACAACTTAACCTCACCACCCGCTTGAACGTTAGTTACGTTTTGACGAATGTATTTCGCTAGCAGCATTTGGCTTGCATCCCAACGAGCAAAATCGTTTGTTGCGTGCTTCATCAAGAAGATCAGTTCATCATCGCTGTAATCGTATTCCAATTTAACCGGTGCAGAGAACTCACGAAGCAATGATGGCACTGGCTGTTCTGCGACGTTTTCGAATACGAAAGTCTGCTTGTCTTGCTTCACGTCCAGAACGTTGTGTACCGATTCACCGTTGATAACCAGTGGAATCACGTCACCGTTTTGCGCGTATAGCTCAATATCGAATGGAATATGTAGCGCTTGTTTTTCTGCTTGGTCGTGCGTTGCTTCAGTAAATTGCTCAACCGTTAGTGCGTAAGTTTTTGCTTCCGCATTGTATTCACTGTTTACACGAAGTGTTGGTGTACCAGACTGGCTGTACCATAAGCGGAATTGCTTAAGGTCAACGCCCGTTGCGTCTTCCATTGCAGAAACGAAATCTTCACACGTTGCTGCAGTACCATCATGACGCTCGAAGTACAGTTTCATACCTTTTTGGAAACCTTCTTCGCCAAGTAGTGTGTGATACATACGGATCACTTCGCTGCCCTTTTCGTACACGGTTAGCGTGTAGAAGTTATTCATTTCAATAACTTTATCCGGACGAATTGGATGCGACATTGGGCTTGAATCTTCCGCGAATTGCGGACCGCGAATAATGCGAACGTTGTCGATGCGGTTTACTGCACGTGAACCAAGATCAGATGAGAACTCTTGATCGCGGAATACCGTTAGGCCCTCTTTCAAACTCAGCTGGAACCAGTCACGACAAGTAACGCGGTTACCCGTCCAGTTGTGAAAGTATTCGTGACCGATTACCGCTTCAATACCAAGGTACTCACGGTCAGTCGCGGTTTTTTCATTCGCAAGCACAAACTTCGAGTTGAAGATGTTCAAACCTTTGTTTTCCATTGCACCCATGTTGAAGAAATCAACGGCCACGATCATGTAGATATCTAGATCATACTCAAGACCAAAGCGGTCTTCATCCCACTTCATTGAGTTGATAAGTGAAGTCATCGCATGACCAGCACGATCTAGGTTGCCTTTGTCGACAAAGATTTCTAGGTCTACTTCACGGCCTGATGTGGTTGTGTATTTATCACGTAGTACATCAAAATCACCGGCTACCAACGCAAACAAGTAAGCTGGTTTTGGATGTGGGTCTTGCCATTGAACCCAATGACGACCATTTTCTGCCTCACCTTCAGCGACGCGGTTACCATTGCTCAATAGGTATGGATACACAGCTTTGTCTGCGATCACTTTTGTTGTGTATTTCGCAAGAACGTCTGGACGGTCTAGATAGTAAGTAATGCGACGGAAGCCTTCTGCTTCACACTGCGTACAAAACGCACCACCTGATTTGTAAAGACCTTCAAGTGCCGTGTTTGCTTCTGGATCGATCTTGGTAATGATTTCTAAATCAAATTCCGCAGGCAAATCGGTAAGCACTAAAGAGGCTTCTTTTACTTCATGGTGAGCCCAATCTTCACCATTCACTTTTACGGAGCGTAGCTCTAGCCCTTCACCGTCGAGTTCCAATGTGGTGGATTCACCCTTTTGAACTACTTTTGATACTGCTGTAACGATCGTGTCGTTGTCATAAAGATCAAACGTCAAGTCAATGTCCGTGATGGCATGAGATGGCGATTTGTAATCTTTGCGATATTTCGCTTGGGGAGCTTGAGACATGTCCATAAATCCTTGTATATAGAACCACAAAAATACCAGGACTAGAGGCTCAAACACCTCTTACTGGTATCACGATATAAGCTATTTTTAGGGGTTGTGGTATCAGAATACAAGTCTTTCTATAAAAAAACGGAGCTTTTAGTGGCTTAGCTCCGCTTTCTGTTTAACATTTAATCAACATCAGAACATTTCACTATTAATAAACTAGCGTGAAATAATGATGATGAATCATTTAGGGTGTCACTCGGTTGAGAACCGCGTACATATCACCGTTGGAATCCTTAATCGTAAGCTCATTTTGATTGAGTACATATCGAGTACCATGTTCACCGTTTTCATACAAAAGAACTAAATGTTCCCCCTCGGTGTAGAACACGCCCTGCTTGACAGACTCCTCACCTTCATCGTTCGCGACACGGAACATAAACACAAAGTCAGGTTGTAGAATCAAATCCATCTGATTGATGTTATTGGCGAGCATACCATCGCCACCGACTTGTGAACTGGACCAAATGCCGGCAAGCGCATTTGAGAGTCCTTTTGTGAAGGTCACACCGTTCAAATCTAATGTGTTGTGATTGTTTCGATATGCATAAATTTGCGGTTCATCTGTATTCAAACCAAGAACAATGGTGTCTTCATTGGCGTTATACATCCCTTCCCAATGGTCTATTGAATAGTCTTTTTTCTGTATATCGATTGAGAAGGTGTAATCAGAACCCAAGGTCAATTTGATCGCACGAAAGTTCTCTGAGGATTCTTCCGGGTTGGGATTCATCAAGTACCAATCGCCTATCAAAAACGGGGTGTCGAAGTGGCTGAGTTCGTCTTCCTTGTTGGTTTCCGCACTAGAAACACTAAAGCAGCAAAAGCTAAGTAAAATAATGAACCATTTCATAACGGTATCCTTATCGTTTTCTTTTAGCTTAGGTGCTAGATCTCGTTTTTGCGAAATATTTGATCTACATCACGTAATTTGTTGGAGAAAATTAAGCGTAGGATTCACCGAATTCAGTTTGAACATAGTGGTAAATACACATAAAAAAAAGAGCGAATCGCTATGACTCGCTCTTAATACACAGAATTGTTAGTCATTATGACTGAATTATTAGCTTTTCAGCATATCGACCATAACAGCAACGGATTCATCTAGATAAACGTCTGGTGCTTCGTAATCTTTTGGCACATCATCAAGCGTTTTGAATGGTTCTTTACCCATTGCAGCTTGACGTTCATTGATGCGCTCTAGACGTAGAGCCTCGGCTTTATCCGATTCATCTTCACGAACTTTCTCGTTAAGAGACAATAAGTTATCGTCTTTCTCTTTACGGTACTTCTCAATATCTTCTTTGATGAAACGGAATTCCATTTCGTCTGCGATACGTTTGTTGTGAAGTTCAGTCAGTTGAGTCACAAGAGCGTCATTGCTTGGGAACGTCTGATATTTTGCTTTATCAATGCTATCCCACGGCAACGCGTTATCTTCAACACTTTCACCTGTTTCGCTTGGCTCAACTGGTGTTGGATAAGCGATGTCTGGTGCAACACCACGGTTCTGAGTACTGCCACCATCAATGCGGTAGAACTTCTGAATCGTGTATTGAACATAACCAAGCTCTTTATCGAAAAGATCGTAGATATGGTTCAGTGAACGATGTTGCTGAACGGTACCCTTGCCGAAAGAGTTTTCGCCAAGAATAATCGCACGGTTATAATCCTGCATTGCTGCCGCAAAGATCTCAGACGCTGAAGCACTGTAACGGTTGATCAATACAGTTAGCGGGCCGTCGTAACTTATTTGGCCGTCGGTATCTGCATTTACCTTGATACGTCCGTAGCTATCACGAACTTGAACAACCGGGCCCTCTTTAATAAAGAGACCTGTTAAAGCGGTTGCTTCAGTCAGTGCACCACCACCGTTGTTTCGTAAATCAACGATCACGCCATCAACGTTCTTGGCTTTTAGTTCAGCAAGCAGTTTGTCTGTATCTTTCGAGAGACCAACGTAGAAGCTTGGAACTTCAAGAACACCAATCTTTTTACCGTCTTTTTCGATGATTTCAGATTTAACCGCGCGGTCTTCTAAGCGAACTTTGTCACGAACAATAGTGACAACGTAACTCTTTGCATCTTTGCCTTCTGGCAAGACTTGCAGGTTAACTTTGGTTCCCTTAGGGCCTTTGATTAACTGAACGACGTCATCAAGACGCCAACCAATGACATCGACAACTTCTTCGCCATCTTGACCAACACCGATGATGCGGTCACCCTCGCCCAACTGTTTGCTCTTAGAAGCAGGACCGCCGGCAACCAAAGATCGAATCACTGTGTAGTCATCGGTCATTTGAAGTACGGCACCAATACCTTCAAGAGACAAATTCATCTCTGATTGGAATTGTTCTGCATTTCGAGGAGATAAGTAGCTAGTGTGCGGATCAACTTCACGAGCGAAAGCATTCATGTAAAGTTGGAAAGCATCTTCGTTGCGAGTTTGCGTAATGCGTTTCATCGCGTTGTTGTAACGCTTCTCTAAAACTTCTTTGATTTCTGGCCATTCTTTACCAGTCATTTTAAGGTTTAGAGCATCGTACTTAACGCGTTTGCGCCATAACTCATTTAGCTCGGCTTCGTTTTTAGGCCATGCGGCTTCAGAACGATCCAGTTCGATAGATTCATCAGTATCAAACTTGATTTCTTTATCGAGTAGAGTCAGTGCGTAGGCAAAACGGTCAAAACGCTTCTGCATCGAAAGGTTATAAACATCAAATGCAATCTTGTTGTTGCCAGCTTTAAGCTGATCATCAAGGCTAATTGACCAATCTTTGAAAGAATCGATATCGGCTTGAGTAAAAATATTTCTATTGTAATCAAGCATTTCTACATAGCGTTCAAAGATCGCTTTTGAGAAATCATCATTCAGATTGAAGTGCTTATAATGAGAGCGGGTAAATCGAGAAGTCACTCGTTTGCTGGCTGTTTCATGCTGAACTTCAGGAGCAAGAACCGGCAAATCATCTTTGTTTAGTTTGGCTTCTAGAGCCTGAGCTGATGCTGCTAGCCAGAAGCTAGCAGCAATCAGTGTCACTTTTGAACGGCAATTCATGCGTAGGAGTATCTCCCTTATGCGCGCAAGTGCTCCGCTTTCACAACCATTTGTAGGCCGTTAGCAAGTTGAACACGTACATCTTCCTTATTGACTTCAACAATGGTCGCAGCCATGTTTCCTTTGCCCATGTTCACGTTTACTGCGTTGCCGATTGTGATCTCGTCAGCGTTTAGCGCGCGTGTTTCTACAGGCTTACTTTCTTTTTGTACTTTTGGTTTGTTAGCACGACGAGGCTGTTGAGGCTTTTTAGCCGCAGGTTTCGCTTTCGCCTTACCCTCTTCACGAGCTTTCTGAGCTTGTTCTTTACGACGAGCTTGAACTTTCGCTTTGCTTTCAGCAAGTGTCGCTTTAGCGTGTTCTACGTGTTCTTCTTCTAGCTCGCCACATGGGTTGCCATCTAGATCAACACGTACTGCACCTGGTTTTACACCGTGTAGGTAACGCCATGATGAAGTGTACTGTCTTAACGCTGCACGAAGCTGAGTTTTGCTTACTTTTTCGTCTTCATTTAGACGTTCCGCAAGATCTTGAAAAATACCAATTTTCAGAGGCTTTGCTTCACCTTCTAAAGTAAAGCACTTAGGGAAACATTCAGCAATGTATGCGATAACTTCTTTGCTGTTTTTTAACTTTTCAGTCATGAGGGTTCCTGGTTTGAGCGGATTTCCGCGAAGCATTAAGAAAAAATATTCTCGTATTATAGTGACATGCCAAGGAAAAACCACACTCGAGGGCGAATTTATGCGTCGTTAGCGTGCGAATTAAGCAGCTTTTCTACTTCAACCATAAAATGAGTGAGACCTTCTTCGTCAATTTCATTGAATCGGCCGATATTTGGGCTATCAATATCCAACACGCCAGCCACTTCCCCATTGATAGTAAAAGGAATCACAATTTCTGAATTGCTCGCTGCATCACAAGCAATGTGACCTTCAAACTCATGTACATCGTATACTCTTTGTACGCTGTTAGTTTGTGCAGCCGTACCACAGACACCACGCCCCATTGGAATGCGAACACATGCTGGCTTGCCTTGGAAAGGACCAAGAACCAGTTCGTCTCCCTTCTTAAGGTAGAAGCCAGCCCAGTTTAGATGGTCTAGCTCCATAAATAGTAGAGAACTAATGTTTGCTAAGTTTGCGATGTAGTCTTTTTCTGATTCGATCAGCGCAACAGCTTGCTTGGTAAGTCTTTGGTATTGTTCTATGTTCATATTAACTTCCTACTTTTTATTTAGGCTTCCATTCTTATCGTATGGCGTTACAATGCAGCCCTACTTTTTAATAGGACTTATTCTCAATTACAATGAATCCGAAAAACGACACTATTAGCCGTTCTTGGTTGATAACACAAGTGAAAAAGCACAAGTCCAAGCTGATTCTAGCGAACTTGATAGCCGTACTTGCGACCTTGATTAGTGTTCCAATCCCTCTTCTTATGCCTCTGATGGTGGATGAAGTCTTATTGGACAAACCGGCATCTGGCCTTGCAGCGATGAACGCGGTTTTACCTGAGGCGTGGCATACACCTACGGGTTATATCTTCTTTACTCTCTTTTTGGTTGTACTCATGCGAGCAGGCAGCCAAGCTTTCAACATTCTTCAAAGTCGACAATTCACACTGGTTTCAAAGACCATCACCTTTGAAATGCGCAGCAAGATGATCGACAAACTTGGTCGTATTAGCATTCGTCAGTACGAAACCAAAGGCAGCGGCGGCATCAACGCTCACCTTATCACCGACATTGAGACCATTGATAAATTTATTGGTTCTACGTTAGCGAAATTCATTATTAGCTTTCTAACCGTGATTGGTACTGCCATTGTTCTGCTTTGGCTCGATTGGCGACTCGGTCTATTTATCCTTCTGGTGAACCCTATTGTTATCTACTTCTCTCGTAAATTGGGAAGTATGGTGAAACACCTAAAGCGTAAGGAAAACCATTCTTTTGAGATTTTCCAAAATCGTCTGGTTGAGACGCTTGATGGCATTTACCAATTGAGAGCAGCGAACAAAGAACGCGAATTCTTACAGCAGCTCAAAGGCAGTGCCGACCAAGTTCGTATCGACGCCGACAAATACGCTTGGCAATCAGAAGCTGCTGGTCGTGTCTCTTTTCTTCTTTTTCTAATTGGTTTTGAGCTATTCCGCGCCGTTGCCATGCTAATGGTGATGTTCAGTGACCTCACCATTGGTCAAATTTTCGCTGTGTTTGGTTACCTGTGGTTTATGCTATCTCCGGTACAAGAACTCTTGGGCATCCAATTCTCTTGGTACAGTGCAAAAGCGGCACTTAAGCGTATTAACGACCTATTGGAATTGGAAGAAGAACATAGACCTGTTTCGAAAGTAAATCCTTTCAAAGAAAATCGAGAAGTTGATGTAAAAATTGAACATGTCGATTTTTCATACAACAACGAAAACAAAGTGTTGGACGATCTATCTTTGCACATTCCTGCCGGTAAGAAGGTGGCCCTAGTCGGTGCAAGTGGCGGTGGTAAATCCACTTTGATTCAACTGTTGATTGGTGTTTACCGTCAAAACGCAGGTTCTATCCGTTTTAATGATGAACTGACCGATGACATTAGTTTTGAAGTGATACGCGACAAAATTGCCGTGGTTTTACAACAACCTATACTATTTAATGACTCCTTGAGGCATAATCTCACCCTCGGTGGCGACTTCGATGAAATGTCACTGTGGCGTGCCCTAGAAGTGGCGCAGCTGCAAGACGTCATTTCTCAACTTAGCCACGGTTTGGATACACAGATTGGGCGTAATGGTATCCGCTTGTCAGGCGGCCAACGTCAGCGTTTAGCGATTGCACGCATGGTGCTGAGTAACCCACAATTTGTTATCCTAGATGAAGCAACGTCTGCATTGGATACCGCGACAGAGGCGGCATTACATAAGGCGTTAACTGAATTCTTACGCGGTCGAACTACTTTAATCGTTGCCCACCGTTTATCTGCGGTGAAACAAGCCGATTTGATTTATGTGCTTGAAGATGGAAGAGTGACGCAAACAGGAACCCATGGTGAGCTCGTTGAGCAAGAAGGCTTATATCAAACCTTGTATGGGGGCATTCAGTCCCACGCTTAAACCATTCTATTTAGAGAGGTCGTTGTGACCTCTCTGTCTAAACACGCCATGCAACCGAGTAGCATTCGCTTGTGCCAAGGTTGCGAATTGCCTGTCGATATTGTCGATCTGCCTAGTGGTAAAAATGCACACTGTCCTCGTTGCGGCACACAACTGTACCGTGGTGGTAGTCCGAGTTTATCTGGCAACCTAGCGATCGCTGTCACCTGTATTCTGCTTTTTATTCCTTCGCACTTTTTTAACTTCATCAGTATTCGTCTGTTTGGAGTGATGATCCCTGCAACACTGCCATCAGGAATGATCACACTGTTTCAGGAAGGGTTCGTTCTTCTTTCTATTCTTATTCTATTTTGTAGCTCGTTGGCTCCATTAATCGTATGTAGCTCGGTAGTGACAGCGCATTGGTCATTACACAAACGTTGGTTTAAGGGACTTCGTGTTTCACTATGGTTGATTCAACACCTCAAACACTGGGTGATGTTGGACGTTTTCCTTGTCAGTATCGCTATCTCTTGTTTCAAGCTGCAAGATTACTCAGATATTTTTGTTGGGCCGGGCCTCATTGGCCTCGTCCTACTGCAAATCTTCACTGTTTTGTTGATTTCTCGGATTAGCGTCCGTCGCTACTGGGAGTCATGGGAATCAGAGCTCAGTTTCGACTTCGAGCATAAAGATGTTCATTGTCATGAGTGTCACCTTTCACAACCCGAAGGCTCACGTTGTCGTCGTTGCTATCACGAACTGTATCATCGCAAACCAAATTCTATTCAGAAAACTTGGGCTTATTTAATCGCTGCAACGATTGCCATCTTCCCTGCTAACTTAATTCCTATCTCCATTCTGCTGACAAACGGGAAACGTCTGGAAGACACGATCTTCTCTGGTGTTGCAGGATTAGTGAACAACGGTATGTACGGCATTGCTATCATCATTTTTGTGGCGAGTATCGTCGTGCCTGTCGCAAAGATTCTTGGCCTTGCCTACATCTTG
The DNA here is from genome assembly GCF_905175355.1 of Vibrio sp. B1ASS3. Lineage (NCBI taxonomy): Bacteria > Pseudomonadati > Pseudomonadota > Gammaproteobacteria > Vibrionales > Vibrionaceae > Vibrio > Vibrio sp. B1ASS3. The sequence goes on along the minus strand of NZ_HG992742.1, from coordinate 1,978,877 downwards.
TTATGTATCAAATTCAAACGTTCGGTGTTCAGAAGACAACGAATGATGGTTTACTTTGCAGTAAAATGGATCGGTAAATGGTCTGTGATGGATTTATTTGTTATTTCTATCATGATGACATTGGTCGATCGTGGACAAATTCTCGACTTCACACCGGGTTATGGCGCTGTTGCGTTTGGTGTTGTTGTCATACTTACAATGCTCGCGGCGGAGAGCATTGACCCAAGGCTTATTTGGGACCAAGCCCCAACACAATCAGAAAAAGAGTCAATTAATGAGTGATCAGAACAGTTCTCAAACGTCATATGTGCCAGAGGTAAAGAGGAGTAAAGGTATCTCTCCCCTTTGGCTGTTGCCGATTTTGACCATGGTGTTAGCCGGTTGGCTCGTGGTGAAATCGATTCATGACGCCGGGCAACGCGTACAAATCTACTTCTCCGATGCGGCTGGTTTAGTCGCTGGGCGAACCACCATTCGCTATCAGGGTTTAGAAGTCGGCATGGTGCGAGATATCAACTTGTCTGAAGACTTGGGCAGCATTTATGTTGATGCAGACATCTATCCAGAAGCCGCTAAATTACTGAACGACAAAACACGTTTTTGGTTGGTCAAACCGACAGCGAGTTTAACTGGCGTGTCTGGTCTTGATGCTCTTGTTTCTGGTAACTACATTTCTATTCAGCCGGGTGATGGCGAGAAGTTCGAAACTACCTTCCATGCCCTTGAATCTGCACCAACAGATTTGCGCGTGACACAAGGCTTGAACATTAAATTGAAGAGCCGAGACTTGGGCGGCGTTTCCATTGGTTCTCAGATTGTCTACAAAAAGATCCCGATCGGTGAAGTGTTCAGCTATCAGTTAAATGAAGACGCTAAATCCATCACTATCCAAGCAAACATTCAAGAACAGTACCAACACATCATTAACAGCCGCAGCCGTTTCTGGAATGTGAGTGGTATTGGTGCGAGTATCGGTTTCGATGGCGTCGATGTTCAGCTTGAGAGCATGAGTGCCCTACTTGGCGGCGCGATTGCGGTAGATTCGCCAGACGATGGTGAGCCAGTCAAAGAGAACACCGAATTCCGTTTATACAAAGATCTGAAAACAGCGGGTCGAGGTATCCTAATTAAAATCGCCCTTCCTGATGATAATAAAATCAGTGGCGAAAGCGCGCCTATTATGTATCGCGGCCTAGAAGTTGGCCAAATCACCGATTTAAAACTCTCTGAAGGTCGAGAAGTGATTCTGGCTTCTGCAGCCATTCAGCCTGCGTTTAGCGATATGCTAACGTCAGGAACCCGCTTTGTTCTAGAAGAAGCAAAAGTCTCGTTATCCGGTGTAGAGAACATTGCAAACCTTGTGCGCGGTAACTTTTTAACGATCGTGCCGGGCGAAGGTGAACGTTCAAGACGCTTTACCGCCATTCGCAAAAATGTGTTCAACCAACAACAGCAGAAGTCGATTGCCATTCGCCTCGTCTCAGACAACTCTTTTGGTTTAGACAGCGGTGCAAACGTGCTTTACAAAGGTATTGTTGTTGGCTCCATCATAAAAGTTGGCTTGCTAGATGAAGCAAAAGCACTAGCAGCGAAGCATGAAGTATTCATGGATGTCCTAATCGACAACGAATACAAGCATCTGATCAAATCGAATAACCGCTTTTATGTCACCGGCAGTGCTTCTGCCGAACTGACTGAATCGGGACTTAGCGTTACCGTTCCGCCTGCAAAACAGCTTCTAACGGGTTCAATTAGCTTTGTGAGCCAAGGGCAAGAAAAGGTCCAAAAAGAGTACCAACTGTTCCAAAGTGCCTCTTTGGCGGATCTTGCTCAATACAACCAAACAGGGTCAAAAACGCTGACTCTATTTGCTTCTGAATTGCCACCAATTTCAAAAGGCAGTCCACTGCTCTACCGTAACTTGCCTGTGGGCAGTATTTCCGATTTCAATTTGGTCGATGGTGGTGTCATTGTAAAAGCGACAATTGAAAATCGTTATGCACACCTTCTTACAGATCAAACCGTGTTCTGGAACCGCTCAGGTGTTGAAATTGACGCATCGCTCGCTGGCATTAGCGTAAAGGCGCACCCTCTTAAGACCCTTATTAAAGGTGGTATCGCATTTGATTCCATTCCGGGAATTGAGAATAAAATTGGCCAGCGTTGGAAGCTTTACAATGACCAAAACCAAGCACGTAAGTTTGGCCGTGTGATTTCCCTTGAAACCGACGGAAGCCAAGAAGTCGCGAAAGGAACACCTATCAAATACCAAGGTGTTAAGGTCGGTGAAGTTACTTTGGTTGTTCCAAACTTCCATCGAGAAATGGTTGAGGTTACGGCTCGCATCCTTCCTGAATACGTCGACAACATTGCCGTTACCGGGTCACACTTCTGGTTAACAGAACCAGAAATTGGCTTAGGTGGGGTGAAGAATTTAGGCGCTTTAGTGTCGAAATCTATCAGTGTCGAGCCGGGCAATGGCGCAGCGAAATTCAAGTTTGAATTAGCGAAAAGCCAGCAAGCTGAACAAGGTATTTCTTTCACACTACAGAGTGAACAGCGTGGCTCGGTTCAAGTTGGTACCCCTATCCTATATCGTCAAATGGAAGTCGGTACTGTGACGGATGTAAGTTTGGGTGAATTTGCGGATCGAGTGGTAACGAAAATCGAGATTCAACCAGAGTATGCCTACTTAGTTCGTCAAAACAGCGTGTTCTGGAATGTCTCTGGCGTCGATGTTTCCATCGGTCTTGGTGGCGCAAACATAAAGGCAGGAACTTTTGACAGCTTAGTGCGTGGCGGTATCGCTTTCTCTACTCCTGAGCAATCGAAAATCCCGCCAGCGGCGAAACGCGGTCAATCTTTCTACTTATATCCGCAAGCGGAAGAAAGCTGGACACAGTGGCGCACAGCAATACCAAAACCATAATGCGGTAGATTTACCATAACGACTTAAAGAGCAGCAATCGCTGCTCTTTTTTATTGCTCAAACCTTTGTGACTATTCGTTTCTGGTTCGCTTTCGTATATCATTTGCGGCAAATTCTGCAATCGAGATTTCACTTTGCATCCTAACGTTTACATCCCAGAAGCTTTTTTGGAAAAAATCCAAACCATCCTTCCTGCTCACCTCAACATGGAAGACTTTATCGCGTCGTGTCAAAAGCCACTGCGAAAAAGTATTCGTGTTAATACGCTTAAGATCAGCGTTGAAGCGTTTTTAGAGCGCGCAGAAGCAAAAGGCTGGAAGCTTTCTCCTGTACCTTGGTGTGAAACGGGCTTTTGGATTGATGCGGATGAATCGGTTGTACCACTTGGTAACACCGCTGAACACATGTCAGGGCTTTTCTACATCCAAGAAGCCAGCTCAATGATGCCTGTCTCTGCCCTATTTATGAATAATGAATCGCACGACGCGGTTCTCGACACGGCGGCTGCACCAGGCTCAAAAACAACTCAAATTGCTGCGTTGATGAATAACGAAGGCGTTTTGGTTGCGAATGAATACGCGGCAAGCCGAGTGAAAGTGCTTCATGCAAACATTGAGCGCTGTGGCGTGCGTAACGCTGCACTAAGCAACTTCGACGGTCGTGTGTTTGGTGGCTGGCTCCCAGAGCAATTTGACGCCGTTCTACTCGATGCGCCGTGTTCTGGTGAAGGTACGGTTCGTAAAGATGAAGATGCAATGAAGAACTGGACGCAAGCGTCCGTCATTGAAATTGCCGATACGCAGAAAGATCTTATTGAAAGTGCGTTCCATGCTCTAAAACCAGGTGGCGTAATGGTTTACTCAACCTGTACGTTAAGCACCGAAGAGAACCAGCAAGTTTGTCACCATCTAAAAGAGACATTTGGTGACGCTGTTGAATTCGAAAGCTTAAAAGATCTGTTTGAAAATGCAGAAGCGGCACTGACCGAAGAAGGGTTCTTGCACATCTTCCCTCAAGTTTATGACTGTGAAGGCTTCTTCGTCGCTCGAATTCGTAAACTTGCAGCGGTAGAAGCGCCAAAAGTGAAGAAGCGCATGGGTAAATTCCCATTTGTAAAAGCATCAAACAAAGAATCTGCAGAGATCGCTAAGCAACTACAAAACGCAATGGACATCAAATTGCCTGAAGACAGCACGGTTTGGATTCGTGAAAAAGATGTGTGGCTTTTCCCAGACGCACTAGAACCGATGATTGGTGAACTGCGTTTCTCTCGCATGGGCATCAAGATTGCTGAAGCCCATAAAAACGGTTACCGCTGGCAGCACCAAGTTGCGACAGCTCTCGCTACAGGTAATGAGAGTAATGCGATTGAACTAACCATCGAAGAAGCGCGTGAATGGTATATGGGTCGTGATGTTCGTCCTCAAAACATTCCAGCTGGGATGAAGACGGGTAAAGGCGAAGTTCTTGTCAAGTATGAAGGTGCCATTATCGGCCTTGGGAAATGGGTAAGCAACCGCATCAAAAACGGTCTTCCACGCGAATTAGTGCGAGATAAGAACTTATTTTAGTAGCAAAGTGAAATGCTATAAATAAATGAAAAGCCATCGTATTTACGATGGCTTTTTGGTTCTAAAGCATGATTGGAACTGGGTTCACTAGCGATCCGAGTGCGCTGTACTAAACTGAAGTTATCAAAGCATCGCTTTGAAACGGCATTTCTCTCTATGTTTAACCAACCATATTGTTGGTCAAAAAAGTTTAGCGCAGGCTCTATAAAGGAGCCGTTTCCCCTAGGCCCAAAATAAGGACGAGTTTGGGCCATTTTTTTGGCTGGTACTTTTCAATTCGCGTTCAAATCTTTTCGACTAAGACGCGATCCACCAGCCAAATTGCATCTTTAGTCTTTATTCAGCGAGACGAATTCCGTCTTTCTCAATAACGATTTTGCCTGCTTTGTATAGACCACCGATGGTCTTTTTGAACGTGCCTTTACTCGTGCGAAATGCGTCAAAAATCGCTTCTGGAGAAGATTTATCGTTAAGAGCCAAGAACCCGCCCTTCTTCTCTAGTAACTCAACGATCTTGCTAGATAGGTCATCCATCTTAGCGACACCAACTTTTTGTAGCGCTAAGTCAATCTTACCGTCTTCACGAATTTGCTTAATGTAACCTTTTAGCTTTTTACCGATAAACAGCTTTCCGAATACATCAGATGGGAAGATCATGCCCCAGTGCTCGCCGTTCACAATCGCCTTGTAACCAAGTTGGCTGCGTTCTGCGATGATGAGGTTAACTTCTTCGTTTACTTCATAGTTTGCTGGCGTTTTATCTAGCCACTTATTGAACTTGGTTGTACCTACGATACGACCAGATGCTTTGTCTGTGTATACGTAAACCAGAATGTTTTGACCAGCAGTAAAGCGAGCACGTTGCTCACTAAACGGGATAAGAAGATCTTTTTCTTTAATACCCCAATTGACGAATGCACCAGTGCTGCTCACACCTTCAACTTGCATTAGGCCCCACTCGCCAACTTGAGCGATGGGTTTATCAATGGTCGCAGCTAGCTGACTTTCTGAATCAAAGTAAAGAAATACGTCAATATGATCGCCTACGTTTGTACCCTCTGGTACATATTTATTAGGCAGCATGACAGAGCCGTAATCATCACCATCCAAAAATACGCCAAAATCAGCCGTTTTAGTGACTTCTAAGCTGTTAATTTGACCAATTTTAATCATTGAGTTTGTCTCTTTTTAAATTTACTGGGAATTATACCCAAACTAACAAGAAAATCAGAGAGAAAACCAAACCTCTCTGTTATGCTGTGCTCGTTCAACAATTTATCCTAGCCCGCCCTTAAGTTATTTCAATGAACGGACGCTTTTGGATATAGGATGCTTTAGCAAAATCAGGAGCTTTCCTTGGTCACTGTCGACAAACAAGACTCGGTAACTTTAAAAATTAGCCATGCATTGGCAAAGAGTAAAACGCTCGACCTTGATATCTATGTTTTCGTACCCGGAGAGTTGGGTTTAAATTCCGACATCATTAGCGAATCCGAGTTCTACTACACTTCAATCACGCAAAAACGTTCTTACTACAGTACAGAGGTGCTTTTGCCTTTGGTGCACAGCCGTCTTGCTAAACGTGGTCGTCTGTCCAATCGCCAGTACCGCGTCAGTTTGAGTTTGTTTGCGTATCAATACGTTATTGCGCTTGATAAAGCCGTCGCTGCGTTAAATAAACATGATAGTGACAGCGTAACAGCAGAAGAAGTGGATGAGGTTATTGAATTGACGCTCGACATTCTGAAGCGTCTGCGTCGTTCGATTCCTTACGAAGAAAACCTCAAGCGTTACTACGTTAACATCGATAACTACTTGTCTTGGTACACCGAGCAAAAGTTCCTATCCCTTGTCGCTCATCTTCCCCGTGAAGGCGATTACAGTACGATTAAAGAACGTTTGATTACTCTGTGTGAAAAAGAGCAAGCGCACCGTAAGTTGAATAACTACAACTCAGCGAGCGTCGTTGAGGATGTGACACGTCTGTCGAACAAAATGCGCTTATTGAGACGTTTGATTGAGCACCCAATTGTTTTGCGTGAAAAAACGATGTCGATGGGTAACAACATCAAACGTGCGATCAAAGGTATAGCGACAGGCTTAGTGATGGTCGTTGTGACGAGTACCGTTATTCTTGCGCGAGATTACCTAGGTGAGATTTCAGCGTCTTTCATTATTGCGATGTCATTTATCTATGCGCTACGTGAAATCTTTAAAGACGACTTGCGTGACGCAATGTGGCGTTGGATTCGTAAAGGTAAGCCAAAGTGGCGCAAGAAGTACATGGATCCGACGACGAAGAAAGTCGTTGGCCGTAAGCTGGAATGGCTAGACTATCGTTCACTTTCAAGTTTGCCGGATCGTATACAAAACATTCGTAAGAAGCGTGTGGTTCAGCGTGAAGAACAAATCCTGCATTACCATGCTAAGACTGAGATGGCGACGTCGTTGTTCTTGAGTGGTTACGAGCAAACACGTGAGACGCTGAACATTAGTTTGCGCCCTATTATTCGTTTAATGGATAAGAGCTCGAACCGAGTCTATCGTTTGAATGATGGGCAAGTAAGTAAAGAGTCAGTAGAGAAACGCCACCTTCTCAATGTGATTGTCAAAGAAGACAACCACACTGATGAGCCCGTTTATTACCGTTGGAAGGTCGTGCTTAACCGTTCAAAGATCGTCTCTCTTGAGAAAATCGAACTGGTTTAAGCCCACAATATGAATTCTGAAATTAAGCAGCTTGTTTTTTAGCTGCTTTTTTAATGGAAAGCGTAAGAGAAAACTCGGCCATCGGTTCATTACCATTAATGCTTGGGCACAAGGCGGTGATCTTCACATCCCGATTGATCCGTTCGCCAGTTTCTAATGTCATTCGCAACATTTCATCAATCAATGGACCATCGTGACACACAAAATGCACGTCGCCTTCAGGACGTTTCAGAAATTCAGCTGTCACGCCTTTAAAAGCAAGAGAGATACGCTCTCCCTGCTCTTCTGCTTTACTCATAGCAAGAAAGCCACCAGCGACATCGGCACCAACAGCAAGCGCACCAAAGTACATACTATTGAGATGGTTCTTCGTTCTTCGCTTTAATGGAATTTTAACTTCAACGTGTTGATCATCGATGGCAAGGATCTTTGGTCTACACAACCAAATAAGTGGAACTTTAGAAAAGCCAAAAAGGTTTAAGTAGAGATTTGCACGGCGAACAGCAGATAACATCTTGGTCTCCTTACCAGACTAGTCAGACCAGTTAATCAATGAAGCGCTAAAATGTCAAAGAAATGTTAACAAGAAATCGATCTACGTAGGCAATTTAGCAATCGGTTTCTTTCCTGTAAGGCTTTAAGTTGAATATGAAACACCCACCACATCTAGCTCTAACGCTTAAAATGCCAAATTTGCGTGTTACTAAATAGAAAAACTAGTTATAAATTCAAACGACTATGTATTGATCTCTGCCGCCGTTTTTGTCATTTATACATAACTATCATTTATGATAAGCCACAGCATTACATACATTTCGGTATTTACTAGATAAGAATCCCGTGAAACGGTTTATTCCTAACTATAATTCCGTTATCTTTACCGCTTCGCAATAGAGAATAAAGCTATAACATGCCTATTAAAACAGATGAATTGAGAACCCAACCTTTGGGTCCAATGCCGACACCCGCAGAGCTAGGTAGCGTACATCCAATCACTGATGATGTAGCAGACCGTATTGCTCAATCTCGTCGACAAATTGAGAAGATTTTGACTGGTGAGGATGACCGTATCCTTGCTATCGTTGGCCCATGTTCAGTGCACGACACTGAAGCGGCAATTGACTACGCAACTCGTCTTGCGGACATTCAAGATAAGTACAAAGATGAACTGTTCATCGTTATGCGTACTTACTTTGAGAAGCCTCGTACCGTTGTTGGTTGGAAAGGTCTTATCACCGACCCTAACCTAGATGGTTCATATGCACTTGAAGCTGGCCTTCACAAAGCTCGTAAACTGCTACTGGATATCAACAAGCTTGGTCTTGCAACGGCTACTGAGTTTCTTGATATGATCACAGGCCAGTACATTGCTGATCTGATTACGTGGGGCGCGATTGGCGCTCGTACAACAGAGTCACAAATTCACCGTGAAATGGCGTCTGCCCTATCTTGCCCAGTTGGCTTCAAGAACGGTACAAACGGTAACGTGAAAATTGCGATTGATGCGATTCGTGCGTCTAAAGCATCACATTACTTCTACTCGCCAGATAAGAATGGTCGTATGACAGTTTACCGCACAAGTGGTAACCCATATGGTCACATCATTCTTCGTGGTGGTGAGAAAGGTCCAAACTTTGATGAAGCGTCCGTGAAACAAGCGTGTGAAGCGCTTGCGGAATTCGACTTGCCACAACGTTTGATTGTAGACTTCAGCCACGCAAACTGTCAGAAGCAGCACCGCAAGCAAATTGAAGTTGCACAAGACATTTGTGAACAAATTAAATCAGGCAGTACTCGCATTGCGGGTATCATGGCAGAGAGCTTCATTAAAGAAGGCAATCAGCCAATGACTGATATTCACAACCTAACTTACGGCCAGTCGATTACTGACCCATGTCTAGGTTGGGATGATACTGTGACTATGCTAGATATGCTGGCAGAAGCAGTAAAATCCAGTAAGTAATTTCCCTATAACAAGATAATCAAGGAATCTTCATGCCATCGTTTGATATTGTTTCAGAAATCGATACCGTTGAACTACGTAACGCGGTTGATAATGCTAACCGTGAACTGTCTACTCGTTTCGATTTCCGCAATGTGAATGCGAGCTTTGAGCTAGTAGAAGAAAATGTAAAAGTGTCAGCAGAAGGCGAGTTCCAGCTTAAGCAAATGCGTGACATCCTACGTAGCCACTTGGCGAAGCGTAACATTGATGCGAACGCTATGGATGCAAAAAATCCAGAAGCAACGGGTAAGAACTGGCACCAAAACGTTGCTTTCCGCCAAGGTATTGATACGCCAACAGCGAAAAAGCTAGTTAAACTAATCAAAGACGCGAAGCTTAAAGTTCAAACGTCTATCCAAGGCGACAAACTGCGCGTAACGGGTAAGAAACGTGATGACTTGCAAGCGACGATTGCAACGATCCGTGAAGCAGAGATGGGTATCCCATTTCAGTACAACAACTTCCGTGATTAATTGCGCTCTCCTATTCTCTTAATGAAGAGAATGAGAACAGTGGAATAAAAAACGCCGGCGAAATGTTCGTCGCGTTTTTGTATGTCGGTTTTGAACCTCTACCTATTACAAGAAGCTATGAACTTGCGCTTCTTATTAGATTACAAGGTCCTGTCCTTGTAGGAGAGAAAACTCACTTGTTCCTTGAGGGACGAATACACAAACACGAAGTTTCTCTTCTTTGGCCTTTCTAAGCATGTCAGAAAGCTCGGTTGCGCTAGAAAATGCCTCACGTTCCGCATCTCTTCTTACCAGCTCCATTACATCTGCTTCGCATTTGGTTGAGTAAAGAGCCAATTCTGCTTGCTGCATGTATCGTACAGCCTTGATCGGCAGCATCTCTACATCTTTACCCACTTGAATCCAAGTGCAGCTTCCTGTTTCATCCAGAGGCTTTGCCATGGTTTCTTGATAGATGGTTTCAAGCTCACGATTATCACGTGCGTTTTCTACTTCAGGGTGAGAGAAATAGTTCTCCCAAAACTTACGGCGTAAATCGACGCTTGGTAGCGCTTCTTTAATAGAGTTACGTTTTGAATTAGCAAACTCCGCCATCAATCCCATGTTTTGCGGCAGAATCGCTTCTAACTTTTCTCGAATGTTGCGGATCAATACAGGAGACGCGCCGCCACTCGAGATAGCGATTTGAATACGTCCGCGATTAATCATTGAAGGCGTTATGAAATCACAGTAAGGCTTGTCGTCTACAACGTTGACTAAGATGCCCAACTCTTTTGCGTCTTTATAGACCTGATGATTCAGTTCTGGGTTATCTGTGGTTGCCCACACTTGAATGAAAGATTTTGTGACAAGGTCACTTGAATAAAAACGTTGAATCCAATGCACTTGCTGCTCTTGAGCAAGTTTATCAAGAAAGTCGACAAGACTTGGGGAGACAATGGTGATATCTGCGCCAGCTTTAAGTAACGCCTCAACTTTGCGGCTCGCCACTTCACCGCCACCGACAACCAGCACGGGTTTATTTACTAAATCTAAGAACAGAGGAAAATATCGCATTTCAATCCATGATCACTTCAAATAACTATCGAAATTCATGCTACCAAAAATGGGGCAATCACTTCACCTTGTTTCGACTTCACAAATAATATTTGTTCAAATTTTCGGCTTACATAGCCACCCTACACTAATGACACTTTTAATAACAAATTATTATCCTCTTGTTTTAATCCATCTTTTATCGATTGTTCTGATGCACCAATCTGACAATTAGTTGCACTATTTACAAACAATTAACATTTCGTCATTCTAAATCGCAAGGAACGTTGTGACTTCTCTCCAAAACTCTTTTTAAATTATATATTTGAGAATTAGCAGATCCTTTCCTACGCTTATAACTGATTGATTTGACGATGACCGTTTCTTCTAAAATCAATCACGTAGGACGAAAATACAAATGAACAGGACACGTTGTATCAGGTCGCTCCTGATTTAACATGGATCATACAGGAAGGATACAAATGGCAAATAAACTCACAGTTCTTGCTTCCGTCGTAGCGGCTTCTACTACCATGATGGCTACTTCAGCTCAAGCAGCAGACACTACTCTGGACAAAGTCACAAAACAAGGCTTTATTACTTGTGGCGTTAGTACCGGTCTACCTGGTTTCTCAAACCCTAACTCAAAAGGCGAATGGGAAGGTATCGACGTAGAATATTGCCAAGCACTGGCTGCAGCCGTTCTTGGGGATAAAACGAAAGTTAAGTATGTACCCCTAACCGCTAAAGAACGATTCACTGCACTACAATCGGGTGAAATCGATGTGCTTTCACGTAACACCACCTGGACACTACACCGTGATACGGCTCTTGGTCTGAACTTTGTCGGCGTGAACTACTACGACGGTCAAGGTTTCATGGTCAAGAAAGACCTTGGTGTTTCAAGTGCAAAAGAGCTTGATGGCGCATCAGTATGTGTTCAATCAGGTACAACAACCGAGCTAAACCTTGCAGACTACTTCCGTAACCAAGGCATGGCATACAAACCAGTGGTATTTGATACTGCTGCGCAAACTTCTAAAGGTTTTGATGCTGGCCGCTGTGACGTACTAACCACTGACCAATCTGGTCTGTACGCGCTACGTCTGAATTTGAAAGACCCTTCTTCTGCTACCGTTCTTCCTGAGATCATCTCTAAGGAACCACTAGGTCCTGTTGTACGTCAAGGCGACGACCAATGGTTCAATATCGCGAAGTGGACTCTATTTGCGATGGTGAACGCCGAAGAGTACGGCATTACCTCTAAGAACGCAGATGAGATGTTGAAATCGAAAGATCCAAACATCAAACGTATTCTTGGTGTGGACGGCCCTAAAGGTAAAGGTCTAGGTATCCGTGACGATTGGGGTTACCAAGTTATCAAGCAAGTCGGTAACTACGGTGAGAGCTTCGAGCGCACGGTTGGTACAGGTTCGCCTCTGAAAATTTCTCGTGGTGTAAACGCACTATGGAATGCAGGCGGCTTCATGTACGCGCCACCAATCCGCTAATACAACGATTATCACAGGGCGGTTTATGCCGCCCTTTTTCGTGAGTGAATCTATAAATAAGGGTTTGAGGTTATCGCTGTATGAAACCGACGAATGATGCATCGCCAAGTACGATGTCCAAACCAAGCGGAAGTAAGAGCCTGATTTACAATCCAGCCTTTCGCTCCGCTCTTTTCCAGATCATTGCCGTAGCCGCACTGGTATTTTTCTTTTACACAATCATCAACAATGCACTGACCAACCTTGATGCTCGTGGTATCGCAACAGGTTTTGGTTTCCTTAATCAAGAAGCAGGCTTTGGGATCGGCCTAACTCTTATCGAATACGACGAAACGTTCTCTTATGGACGCACCTTTGTCGTTGGCCTTCTTAATACTGCACTGGTTTCTGTGCTTGGTATTATCCTCGCAACCGTTATTGGTTTTGTTATGGGTATCGCGCGTCTCTCCTCCAACTGGCTGGTGAGTCGATTAGCTGCGGTATACATTGAAACGTTCCGAAATATCCCACTTCTTCTACAAATCTTTTTCTGGTATTTCGCGGTTCTTCAAGCGCTCCCATCACCAAGACAGAGTATGAGCCTTGGTGAAGCGATCTTCTTGAACGTTCGTGGCTTGTATTTCCCAGCGCCTGTGATGGAAGCAGGGAGCGGCTTGGTTATTGCTGCACTTATCTTTGGCGTCATTGCGACGGTTTTGATTAACGTGTGGGCAAACAATAAGCAGCGTTTAACAGGTCAACAAACGCCAATGGGCCGAATTGCGCTTGGATTAGTTGTTGTGCTTCCTTTAGTGGTTTACTTCCTTGCTGGCATGCCGATCTCTTTACAGTACCCAGAGTTAAAAGGTTTTAACTTCCGAGGTGGCATCAGCATCATTCCTGAGTTGGCTGCACTTCTATTGGCATTGAGTGTCTATACCGCGTCGTTCATTGCTGAGATTGTGCGCTCTGGTATTAACGCTGTGAGCCATGGTCAAACTGAAGCAGCAATGTCGCTTGGTTTACCACGCACAAAAACGCTTAAGCTGGTCGTGATTCCTCAGGCACTGCGTATCATCATCCCTCCTCTTACTAGCCAATACTTGAACCTCACCAAGAACTCTTCGCTGGCGATGGCGATTGGTTATCCTGATCTGGTTTCTGTATTCGCTGGTACCACGTTGAACCAGACCGGACAAGCGATTGAAATCATCGCAATGACCATGGGCGTTTACTTGACGTTGAGTTTGATTACTTCAGCGTTGATGAACTTGTACAACCGTAAAGTGGCACTGGTGGAGAGATAATATGAGCACACATCAATTTCAGCCAGATCTCCCGCCGCCAGCAAATACGGTTGGTGTCGTAGGTTGGTTACGCAAAAATCTATTCAATGGACCAATCAACTCGATTGTGACGCTGATTCTGGCTTACATCGTCTTCTCTGCACTCTGGAATATCGTCGATTGGGCGTTCGTTAATGCTGATTGGGTCGGGACAACAAGAGATGACTGTACACGCGAAGGCGCATGTTGGGTTTTTATCAGCGTCCGTTGGGAACAGTTCATGTATGGATTCTATCCAGAAGCTGAACTCTGGCGCCCTCGCCTGTTCTACATCACATTGGCGATCTTTACAGTGCTACTTGCTTATGAGAAAACGCCAAAACGCATTTGGATTTGGTTGTTCTTCGTAAACATTTACCCATTCATTATCGCAGCCTTGCTTTATGGCGGAGTATTTGGTCTTGAAGTGGTTGAAACGCATAAATGGGGTGGTCTACTAGTAACCTTGATCATTGCACTCGTTGGTATCGTCGTCTCCCTTCCAATCGGTGTTGCGCTTGCCCTGGGTCGACGTTCAGATATGCCAATCATCCGCAGTATCTGTACTGTATACATCGAAGTGTGGCGTGGTGTCCCACTCATTACTGTACTGTTCATGGCATCAGTGATGTTACCTCTGTTCTTGGCTCAAGGCTCAGAAACTGACAAGCTAATCCGTGCACTTATCGGTGTGGTTATGTTCAGTGCGGCTTACATGGCAGAGGTGGTACGTGGCGGCTTGCAAGCGATCCCGAAAGGACAATATGAAGCGGCAGACGCCCTCGGTCTTACCTATTGGAAGAAGATGGGACTGATCATTTTGCCACAGGCGCTTAAGATCACTATCCCTTCTATTGTGAACACTTTTATCGGTCTCTTTAAAGACACCAGTCTTGTGCTTATTATTGGTATGTTTGACGTACTGGGCATTGGACAAGCTGCGAATACCGACCCTGAATGGCTAGGCTTCGCAACAGAAAGTTATGTATTTGTCGCGTTAGTGTTTTGGGTATTTTGTTTTGGCATGTCACGTTACTCGATATGGCTTGAAAACAAATTGCATACCGGTCACAAACGATAACTCATCAAGATCAAGGACGTATTATGACGCAACAACAAGATTATATGATCCAGTTGAAGGACATGAATAAGTGGTATGGTGAGTTTCACGTACTAAAGAACATCAACCTAGACGTAAAGAAAGGCGAAAAAATCGTTATCTGTGGACCATCGGGATCAGGTAAATCGACCATGATTCGTTGTATCAACCGTCTCGAAGAGCATCAAGCCGGCAGCATCTATGTATCGGGCACTGAACTTACAGAAGACCTGAAAAACATTGAGGCGGTTCGTCGTGAAGTGGGAATGTGTTTTCAGCACTTTAACCTCTTCCCTCATCTAACGGTTTTAGAGAATTGTACGCTTGCCCCTATCTGGGTGAAGAAAATGCCAAAAGAAGAAGCCGAAGCCATCGCAATGCAGTATTTGGAGCGCGTTAAGATCCCTGATCAAGCGGACAAGTATCCGGGGCAGCTCTCCGGTGGTCAGCAGCAACGTGTAGCTATTGCTCGTTCTTTGTGTATGAGCCCTAAAGTGATGCTGTTTGATGAACCAACTTCTGCACTGGACCCAGAAATGGTGCGTGAAGTACTGGACGTAATGGTAGAACTGGCGGAAGAAGGCATGACCATGCTGTGTGTAACGCACGAGATGGGCTTTGCAAAAGAAGTCGCCGACCGAGTCATCTTTATGGACGCGGGGGAAATCATCGAAGAAAACAATCCTGTCGATTTCTTTGAGAACCCGCAATCGGATCGTACACAGAACTTCTTGGCTCAGATTCTTCACCATTAAACGCATTCTGAACACCGGGATAACCGACAAAGCGCTGAGCTTAATATCAGCGCTTTTTCTTTACTCTCATATTGGCAAACAGACCATGTTACGAAAGTCCAGTTGATTCAACGCGTTGTAAATTTGCGCAACGTTACAACATTCTGCGTGAACTGGTCTTCAGAGCTTTGAATAATAAGCCTTTCTCCGCTAGGCAAGGCGGTAATATTGTGTTACAAGTTGCCACATACATAACACATTATTTCTATTATTATTTTGTTCTAGATGTACATGTGGCGGGCTTGATTTTTTGAACTATCGGGCCCATATATGTCTATATATTAAAGATAAGACAGTCCCTTATAGAGGAAGATTATGAACAGTCCTATGTTTTCTCGCACTACTACTCAAGAGAGTGCTCTACAAACCAACAAAGTATTGCGTAATACATATGCACTACTTTCTATGACCCTACTATGGTCAGCACTGGTTGCTGGCGTATCGATGGCGTTTAACCTACCACGTCCAGGTATCATCCTAATGTTGGTCGGTTTCTACGGTCTACTATTCCTGACTGAAAAGAACCGTAACAACAGCATGGGTCTTGTATTTACATTCCTATTTACGGGTTTCTTAGGTTACACCATCGGTCCAATTCTAAACATGTACATCGGTGCTGGCATGGGCGACGTTGTGCTAACAGCACTTGGCGGTACTGCTCTGTCATTCATGGCAGCTTCTGCTTACGCACTGACAACTAAGCGTGACCTATCTATGATGGGTGGTCTAATGCTGTCACTGTTCGTTGTTCTAGTTGTGGGTATGATTGCGAGTATCTTCATCCAATCTACTATCCTGCACCTAGCAATGAGCAGCTTGTTTATTGTTTTCTCTACCATGGCAATCCTGATGACTACTCAAGGCATCATCCGTGGCGGCGAAACAAACTACATCTCTGCGACAATTACGCTGTATGTTTCAATCTACAACATCTTCATCAGCCTACTAAGCATTCTAGGTATCATGAACGACGACTAAACCGTCAGATTGAATTGAAGCTCCAAAAAGCCCGAAGTTGTACTTCGGGCTTTTTCTTTGCACCTTACCTTGTGGATGTTACCTTCCTTTTTACACCGCCCCTCAAACAACAAATTGAATACTCATGCAAAAATAGAAATACTCACCCCGAGAATTTTCTAACAACCTGCATAGGTTTACATTTTCTTGCATAACTCGAAAGGTGTAAGCTTAACGATTGTCTCCCACAGTTTAATATTTTGAATCGTATGAATTTAATTCGCTCAGTCGACTTAACAGATTCTTTTGTTGAGCACAAGCCAGCCTCTACGCTACCCTATACTTATCAATGGTTACTTAGCGGAAATAGAGCTATGTTCGTTTACAACGGCAAAGAAATTGAAACCGACGCTCAAGGCTACCTACTTGACCACACTCAGTGGGAAGAAGGCATGATTGAGCTTCTAGCAAAAGATGAAGAGATCGAGCTTACCGATGCGCACTTAGAAGTGGTTCACTTCGTACGCGACTTTTATGAGGAGTTCAACACCTCACCTGCGGTAAGAATGCTTGTGAAAGCGATGGAAAAAGCGCACGGCCCTGAGAAAGGTAACAGCAAGTACCTGTTCAAACTGTTTAAGAAAGGCCCAGCGAAACAGGCAACCAAATTGGCAGGCCTTCCTAAACCAGCGAAATGTTTGTAAGGCTCTGGTTTAAAAATACCACTTACAAAATGACAGCTTATAACGCTATAAGATCTTAAATCCGCGGAAAGGTTTGTAAGACACACTTTCCTGAGTGACACTGTCCACACTCGCTGTCCGTGGTCCTTCTTCTAACCACTTCGAAAACGCGGCAATTTGCTCTTCTGTACCACAGGCAATCACTTCAACATCTCCGTTGTTTAGGTTCTTCGCATAGCCCGTTAGACCGAGCTTCAATCCTTGATGCGATGTGTGGTATCGAAATCCTACCCCTTGTACGTGACCTACTATCAGAAACTTCTCACACTTTAGTACCATCCGTATACCGCTCCCTATATTTGAGTGATATATTAATTGCGTCTATTTACCCCACTAAGGATAGTGTTTTTATATGGTTATAATAATTATGAAAGAAATTCCCTTCCGTTGGATTGATAAGTATCTCATCCATTTAAAAATTCAAGAAAAGTTCTATTTACTCTTCTTCCTTCCTCTTCTTGCATTAGTCATTCTCACTTTAGTCCTGAATAGTGCCGCTGACGCCATGATTTCTGGTCTGTATCAGGAAGAGTTGATGTTAATGAAGGGACTTATTGAGGCTGGCAACCTTTCGCAATCTCAAGTTGCAAACCTTATTGCTGGCTCAGAGACAATTACCCTTGGTACTGGTCCCGACTCTGTTTCTGTATTGAATGGCGCATTTAGCCTAGTTGCAAACCATGAGCAGTCTTTATGGACTGCACTTTCTACAGCGCAAGTCAGTATTATTCTTGTGACTCTGTTCATTATCGCGATTGGTGTTTACTACATCATGACTTTCATTGGTGGTGCGATGTTTACGATGAACAAAGCGCTCAACACGCTGGCAGATGGTGATCTAACAGCGCGTATGAATTTCTTCCGTGTTCGTGATGAGTTCAGCGAAATCGCGATTACTATCGACAAAGTAGCGGATCGCGAACAAAAGATGGTTCAGTCGATTCAAGAATCCGTAGCGCTGATGCAGCAAATCAGCTCTGACCTTAACCTTTCGATCCACAACAGCTCTGAGATCTCAAATACCCAACAAGAGCACCTTAACTCACTGGCAAGTGCAACAGAGCAGATGGCTTCCACGATTCGTGAAGTGGCAACACTGGCTCATGACTCAAGCACACAAACTGATGATGCTCGCAGCGTCGCGCAATCAGGTCAGGTGAAAGTGGAAAATACCCTTCATTCTATCTCGAACCTTTCTACTGAGATCCAATCTGCATCTCAAGCAGTTGAAGAGTTAGATGCAAACGCAGCGCAGATTGATGAAGTGGTCACAACCATCAACGGTATCTCTGAGCAAACTAACCTACTTGCCTTGAACGCTGCGATTGAAGCGGCTCGTGCAGGTGAACAAGGCCGTGGCTTTGCGGTTGTTGCTGATGAAGTTCGTGCTCTTGCAGGCCGCACTCAACAAGCGACAGTTGAGATTCAAGCAATGATTGAAGCGCTACAACGTAACAGCCAATCACTGACTAAACTGATGGAAGTCACGGTTCACAATGCGAACGAAGGCCAAACTCTGATGGCTGAAGTGAACCACGAAATCGGCTCACTAGCAGACAAGAACCAAACTATCTCAGACAGCAGCATTCAAATTGCGACAGCAGCTGAAGAGCAAGGCGTGGTGGCAGACAATATTGCATCAAGCGTTGAAGAGATTCGCATACAAGCAAACAATGTATGTACGATGATCAGCACAACGTCGCAAAACGTTGAGCAGCTTCGAGCTCAAAGTGACACCATGGAGTCGCTACTGACTGGCTTGAAAGCTTGATCGCTTAAACGAATAACTAGGGTCACTTCGGTGGCCCTTTTTTGTATCTGAAAAACCCATCCGTTACTCCACTCATCAGTTTATAATTAAAGCCTCTACAAATGATTGGATTGCCGATGGATATTGCTTTTGCGGGCAACATCCCGGACAATACGCCCCTTTCAAAATTCAACAAGAGCTAAAGAAATGACAGCTGCTATCTATTTGGTTAAAGGTCGTGAGAAATCGGTTAAGCGCAAGCACCCTTGGATCTTCTCTCGAGGCATCAGTAAAGTTGAGGGCGAACCTGCTCTTGGCGAAACCGTTGATGTATTCACTCACGACGGAAAATGGCTAGCTAAAGCGGCATATTCCCCAGCTTCTCAAATTCGTGCTCGTATCTGGAGTTTTGAAAAAGAAGAAATCAACAAAGCCTTCTTCGTTAAGCGTTTCAACAACGCTCAGCTTCTTCGTGAAGACATCATCGAGCGCGATGGCCTAACTGGCTACCGTCTTATCGCGGCAGAATCTGATGGTATGCCTGGGGTTACCATCGACCGTTACCAAAACTTCTTTGTGTGCCAGCTTCTAAGTGCGGGCGCAGAATACAACAAGCAAGCGATTGTTGATGCTTTGGTTGAGTGTTTCCCAGACTGCAACGTTTACGAGCGTTCAGACGTCGCGGTACGTAAGAAAGAAGGTTTGAAAGAAACCACTGGCGTACTGCACGGTGAAGAGCCACCAAAATCAGTGGTGATTGAAGAGAACGGCGTGAAAATCAGCGTAGACATCGTTGGTGGTCATAAAACGGGCTTCTACCTAGACCAACGTGACAGCCGCCAACAAGCGATGAAGTACGTGAAAGACAAAGAAGTTCTGAACTGTTTCTCGTACACCGGCGGTTTTGGTCTGTACGCACTAAAAGGCGGCGCAAAACGCGTTATCAATGCGGACGTATCACAACCGGCTCTAGACACTGCTAAGTTCAACGCAGAACTGAACGAGTTTGATATCTCGAAAAAACGCGCTGTGTTCCTAAACGCTGACGTGTTCAAACTACTACGCGAATACCGTGACCAAGGTACGAAGTTCGATGTTGTGATCATGGACCCACCGAAGTTTGCAGAAAGTAAAGCACAGCTAAACGGTGCATGTCGTGGCTACAAAGACATCAACATGTTGGCGATGCAAATTCTAAACCCGGGTGGCACGTTACTGACCTACTCATGCTCAGGTTTGATGGACCAAGTTCTGTTCCAAAAAATCATTGCAGACGCCGCAGTAGATGCAAACCGCCAAGTTAAGTTTGTAGAGCGTTTTGAGCAAGCTGCCGATCACCCAACAGATACGGCTTGCCCAGAAGGTTTCTACCTAAAAGGTTTTGCGTGTAAGGTTCTATAATTGCTGATTAAAACCAACTCAAAAAGAAAACGGAGCTTTCGCTCCGTTTTTTTATTCTCTCAATTGCTCGAGGTTGGTGATGATACTGTTTGCGATATCAGCCGCCGATGCGCCGTCAAAGTTCACTTCAAGCTGCTGACCATCTTTGTTGATGGTCAATGTTGAATTTCCACCATCTTCCGTTACAGAAACTGAGATGTCGTCCACCTGCCCAGCATAGTCACCCGAGCTCAGGTCATCTAGCAGAACAGATATATCACTGTCACTCACGTCATCAAACAAGTCCGTAAAGTCTAATGAATCTCCGCTTTCAAAATCGGTGACCGTATCTGTTGCCGTTTCCATTTCTGTCCACTTAAATACATCGTTACCCTCACCACCTGTGAGTACATCGTCTCCAAGTCCACCGATCAGGATGTCATTGCTGTCCGTTCCGACTAAGTTGTCATTCTGGTCAGTTCCTTGAATAGTATTAACTTGCAACGCTCCCACTTGAACACCAAACGCTTCGACCGCATCAACAGACACATTGGTAAAATCAATATCCACGGTTGCAGTATCTGCACTGGTGAGACCATCTGAATCTATTGCCTTGTAATCAAAGGAGTCGTTTACATTGTTAAAGCTGGTAATCTGAGTACCAACGAGAGTAAAACTCGCTTTGTCACTCGCACTGTTCGTCTCTGGGAACAAGCGAATTTCGTCGAAACTACCGTTAGTAATAGCCACTGTGGCAAAACCTTCTTGATTACCGGTAAACACAATGTCAGAGGTTTGAATGACCTGCGTTCCTGCTAGAACACCATCCATGTAGAAATAAACATTGATCCAAGCAGCTCCACTATTAAAGCGGTCATTTAAGCTCGCTAGATCGAGGCGAGCTTCTTCGGCCTCAAGGCCTTCGTCTAGCTCAATCGCAATGAACTCGCTCGTACTGATCTCATCACCTTGTCCGGTTTCTCCCGGAGATACAACGACCAAACCAACTTGTTGGTTTGCAAAGTCCACTTTGATTTGAGCGTTGTTAACAAAATCTCCGTTGCTATCGATGGTTCCACCAAAGAAACTCAAGCCATTAACGTCAACAGTGTCCGCGATAAAGTCTTTATCAAACTCATCCAACAAGTCTTGTGAATCAAAACTTTGTTCGTCGAAGAAGTCTTCAGTAAGCGCATAACGCACCTCTGTTGATTCAGGGATAACATCTCCTATTTCGAGTACAACCTCATTATTCTGGTCATCAAAGTAGTAAAGATACCCATACTCAGGGAGCGTCGTGATGCAAATGCTGGTTTCTTTATCATCGAAAGGATCGAAGTCATCTTCCAAGTCCTGCGCATAAGGACCAAAATCAATCAACGCATCTTCACCGGGGTTATTCAAATCAATAATGATATTGAAATCTTCTACGGTTGGAGGTGTGTTGTCATCGTCAAGAATTGTACCAATACCGGAAGCTGCGACATTTTGGCCTTGGATTTCGCCAGTCAACGTGAAGTTTTCTGATTGCTCATAAACTTGATCTTCAAGAGTATTAACCGTAACGCTAAATGTCGTATCGTTTGCAGGAACTGAGACATCAAACGTTCCATCAGGCGCCACATTTACCACTTCGGTCGTATTGTCGGCATAAGTAATTGTCACGGATGTCGCATTAAAATCATCCCCTGCTAAAGCGGTTCCATCAAGTAGTGACATGCTGACTAAAATCGCGACCGTACTCGCGTTACTTAATGTGACATTAAAGGTCGCGTCCTCACCCTCGGTAACTTGTATATCTGTGATATCTGCAACGCTTGGTCTATCAGCTTCATCATCTATCGTTACCGTACCGACCGCAGGCGTAGTTTGAACAGACGTCGAACCCGATAGTGTGAATGTTTCATCACCTTCATAGATATCGTCATTTAATGTTTCCATCGTAACGCTAAATGTTGTATCCATTGCAGGAACAGTGACATCAAAGGAACCGTCAGGATTTACCGCGACAACTTCAGTGCTGTTGTCCGCATAAGTGATCGTCACCTGTGTATCGGTGTAATCCACGCCACCGTCAGCTGTGCCATCAGAAAGTGTCATGCTAACAACGGTATCTGTTGTACTTGCATTACTCATGGTCACATCAAGTGTTGCTGGGTCGCCTTCATTGACGGTGGTTGAGCTGATCGATGCCACGGTAGGACGGTCGTCATCTGGATCGGGACCAGGGCCACTGCCATCATCAACAATCGTACCTGTACCCTCTGCCGGCGTGGTTTGTACGGCAGTTGCACCGGACAATGTAAAGGTCTCAGGGCCTTCAAATAGGTCATCATCTGTTGTACTAACGGTGATGCTGTATGTGGTGTCGTTAGCAGGTACGGTAACATCGAACGAGCCATCAGGGTTTACCGCTACAACTTCGGTGCTGTTGTCCGCATAAGTGATCGTCACCTGCGTATCGGTGTAATCCACGCCACCGTCTGCTGTGCCATCAGCGAGTGTCATACTGACAACGGTATCAGTTGTACTCGCATTACTCATGGTCACATCAAGTGTCGCTGGGTCGCCTTCATTGACGGTGGTCGAGCTGATCGATGCCACGGTAGGACGGTCGTCATCTGGATCAGGGCCTGGGCCACTGCCATCATCAACAATTGTACCCGTACCTTCTGCTGGCGTGGTTTGTATGGCAGTTGCACCGGACAATGTAAAGGTCTCAGGGCCTTCGAATAAGTCATCATCCGTTGTGCTAACAGTGATGCTGTAAGTGGTGTCGTTGGCAGGCACGGTGACATCGAATGAACCATCAGGATTTACTGCTACAACTTCGGTGCTGTTATCTGCATAAGTGATCGTCACCTGTGTATCGGTGTAATCCACGCCACCGTCTGCGGTGCCATCGGCGAGCGTCATGCTGACAACGGTTTCCGTTGTACTTGCATTACTCATGGTCACATCAAGTGCCGCTGGGTCGCCTTCATTGACGGTGGTTGAGCTAATCGACGCCACGGTTGGGCGGTCATCATCTGGATCGGGACCTGGGCCACTGCCATCATCAACAATCGTACCCGTACCTTCTGCTGGCGTGGCTTGAACAGCAGTTGCACCATTTAGTGTGAAGGTCTCAGGGCCTTCGAATAAATCATCATCCGTTGTGCTAACAGTGATGCTGTAAGTGGTGTCGTTGGCAGGTACGGTAACATCGAACGAGCCGTCAGGGTTTACCGCGACAACTTCGGTGCTGTTGTCCGCGTAAGTGATCGTCACCTGTGTATCGGTGTAATCGACACCGCCGTCTGCTGTGCCATCAGAGAGCGTCATGCTGACAACGGTTTCCGTTGTACTTGCATTACTCATGGTCACATCAAGTGTCGCTGGGTCGCCTTCATTGACGGTGGTCGAGCTGATCGATGCCACGGTAGGACGGTCGTCATCTGGATCGGGACCCGGGCCACTGCCATCATCAACAATCGTACCTGTACCCTCTGCCGGCGTAGTCTGTACAGCAGTTGCACCAGACAATGTAAAGGTCTCAGGGCCTTCAAATAGGTCATCATCCGTTGTGCTAACGGTGATGCTGTATGTGGTGTCGTTGGCAGGCACGGTGACATCAAACGAACCATCAGGATTTACCGCTACAAGTTCGGTGCTGTTATCCGCATATGTGATCGTCACCTGCGTATCGGTATAATCCACACCGCCGTCTGCTGTGCCATCGGCGAGTGTCATGCTGACAACGGTTTCCGTTGTACTTGCATTACTCATGGTCACATCAAGTGTCGCTGGGTCGCCTTCGTTAACCGTGGTTGAGCTAATTGATGCCACGGTTGGGCGGTCGTCATCTGGATCGGGACCAGGGCCACTGCCATCATCCACAATCGTACCTGTACCTTCTGCTGGCGTGGTTTGTACAGCAGTTGCACCATTTAGTGTGAAGGTCTCTGGGCCTTCGAACAAATCATCATCCGTTGTACTAACGGTGATGCTGTATGTGGTGTCATTGGCAGGTACGGTAACATCGAATGAACCATCAGGGTTTACCGCGACAACTTCGGTGCTGTTGTCCGCGTAAGTGATCGTCACCTGTGTATCGGTGTAATCCACACCTCCGTCTGCTGTGCCATCGGCGAGTGTCATGCTGACAACAGTATCTGTTGTACTGGCATTACTCATGGTCACATCAAGTGTCGCTGGGTCGCCTTCGTTGACGGTGGTTGAGCTGATCGACGCCACGGTAGGACGGTCATCATCTGGATCGGGACCTGGGCCACTGCCATCATCAACAATTGTGCCCGTACCTTCTGCTGGCGTGGTTTGTACGGCAGTTGCACCAGACAGCGTAAAGGTCTCTGGGCCTTCGAACAAATCATCATCCGTTGTGCTAACTGTGATGCTGTATGTAGTGTCGTTGGCAGGAACAGTGACATTAAATGAGCCGTCAGGGTTTACCGCGACAACTTCGGTGCTGTTGTCCGCATAAGTGATCGTCACCTGCGTATCGGTGTAGTCCACACCGCCGTCTGCTGTGCCATCGGTAAGTGTCATGCTGACTATAGAGTCTGTATCACTGGCATTACTTAGCGTTACATCAAATGCTCCTGCTTCGCCTTCATTAATGAGTTCGTTAGAAATAGAAGCAACAAGTTGGGCATCGTTGTCGATAATAGTCGTAGTACCTATTGCCGGGACACCTTGAACATCCGTAGCACCTGATAAGGTAAATGTTTCTGTATTTTCTGTAAGCTCGTCATCAGTCGTACTCATTGTGACGCTATATGCAGAATCGTTTGCTGGCACTGTTACAACAAAACTACCGTCAGGCTCTACATTAATAACTTCAGTGGTATTGTCCTCATAAGTAATCGTAACCAGCGTATTAGTGTAATCAACCCCACCTTCCGCGCTTCCATCTGCTAGGGTCATATTCACCACTGTAGGGGTTGTACTTACATTACTTAAGGTGACGTCTAAAGTCGCAACTTCACCTTCATTTACAGTGGTACTGGTAATTGATGTAACAGTTGGGCGATCATCATCTGGGTCAGGGCCTGGGCCGGAGCCATCATCTACAATAGTCGCGGTGCCAGTGTCAGTACCTTGAACTGCACCAAGACCGGTTACGTCTACCGTAAAGTTTTCTGGACCTTCATAGACTTCATCATCAATCGATGCGATTCGGACATCGAACTCAGTTAAGCCTGCAGGTACAGTTACCACACCATCATTTGGTACAACTAACCAACCTGAGCCCGTGTTGTATTCAAGGGTTCCAAGGTCACCGACTTCGGTATCACCAAGATTAAGGCCAAGTTCAACTTGAACATCGTCTTCGGAAGCATTAGTTAACGAGACAATGAAGTTCGCCATGTCACCTTCGTTAATGGTGCCAGCATCACTGATAGATACCGTTGGACGGTCGTCGTCTGGTTCGGGGCCAGGACCTGTATTGTCATCCACGATAGTCGCGGTGCCCGTATCTGCTCCTTGAACCGCACCAAGGCCTGTGACATCTACCGTAAAGTTCTCTGGACCTTCAAACACTTCATCGTCAATCGACGCGATACGAACATCAAACTCTGTCAGTCCTGCAGGTACAGTTACCACACCATCGTTTGGTACCGCTAACCAACCTGAGCCAGTGTTGTATTCGAGTGTACCAAGGTCACCTACTTCTGTGTCGCCAAGATTAAGACCAAGTTCTACCTGAACATCGTCTTCAGAAACATTAGTCAACGAGACAATGAAATTGGCAGTATCACCTTCGTTAATGGTGCCGGCATCACTGATAAATACCGTTGGACGATCATCGTCTGGATCGGGACCAGGACCTGTATTGTCATCCACAATAGTCGCGGTGCCAGTATCTGCTCCTTGAACTGCACCAAGGCCAGTGACATCTACCGTAAAGTTCTCTGGACCTTCAAACACTTCATCGTCAATCGACGCGATACGAACATCAAACTCTGTCAGTCCTGCAGGTACAGTTACCACACCATCGTTTGGTACCGCTAACCAACCTGAGCCAGTGTTGTATTCGAGTGTACCAAGGTCACCTACTTCTGTGTCGCCAAGATTAAGACCAAGTTCTACCTGAACATCGTCTTCAGAAACATTAGTCAACGAGACAATGAAATTGGCAGTATCACCTTCGTTAATGGTGCCGGCATCACTGATAAATACCGTTGGACGATCATCGTCTGGATCGGGACCAGGACCTGTATTGTCATCCACAATAGTCGCGGTGCCAGTATCTGCTCCTTGAACTGCACCAAGGCCAGTGACATCTACCGTAAAGTTCTCTGGACCTTCAAACACTTCATCGTCAATCGACGCGATACGGACATCAAACTCTGTCAGTCCTGCAGGTACAGTTACCACACCATCGTTTGGTACCATTAACCAACCTGAGCCAGTGTTGTATTCTAGTGTGCCTAAATCGCCAGCTTCGGTATCACCGAAATTAAGGTCGAGTTGAACATCAACTGGCGCTTCAGAAGCGTTAGTGAGCGAGACAACGAAATTGGCAATGTCACCTTCGTTGATTGTGCCTGCATCACTGATAGATACCGTTGGACGGTCATCGTCCGGGTCAGAGCCTGGCCCTGTACCATCATCCAGTATCGTTACCGCGCCGCTTTGTTCTCCATTTTGATTGAGTGTCGAACCAGACAACTCAAAGGTCTCTGCTCCCTCAAAAATGTCATCGTCCGTTGTATTGATAGTCACACTATAAGAGGTGTCATTCGCAGGAACGGAGACTTCAAAACTACCGTCTGGATTTACAGCAATCACCTGCGTACTGTCATCTGCAAATGTGATTGTGACCGATGTGTTCGTGTAATCAATACCACCTTCTGCAGTACCGTCTGCTAGGTTCATGATTACCGTCGTATCTGTTGTACTTGGGTTTGAAAGTGTAACGTCCAAAGTGGCGGCATCACCTTCGTTTACAGTTGTGTCAGTGATGGATGCGACAGTAGGTCTGTCATCATCTGGGTTTGAACCAGGGCCAGAACCGTCATCTATGATCGTGGCGACACCAGTCGCGGGTTCTGATTGCCCCTGCGTTCCTCCAGTTAGGGTAAAAGTTTCGCTGCCTTCAAAAAGGTCATCATTGATCGTATCTACTGAGATATTGAAAGAATCATTGCCAGCAGGAATCGTAACCGTGAAAGTACCATTTTCATCCACGTTTACTGCTTCCGAACTTCCATCTTCGAACGTAATGGTCACAGCGGTATCGTTGTAATCAGTTCCACCCGTAGCAGTATCCTCACTAAGTGAAAACACAATATCGGTCTGCTGCGGCAATGGTTGATCAAGTGTTATGTCGAAAGTGGCTTGTTGTCCTTCACTTATCGTTGGACTAGATATCTCTTGAACAATGGCTTGTGCAGGAATGATTTGCTCACGAATAAACTCCAAGAGCGAGAGCTCTTGTGTCTCAGACAAAGCAATCGCGGTACCGACAGTTTCAAAGTCTGTGCTGGCCAAAGATTCAGCACCCGTCCGATCAACTGCCCCTGTAGTTTGAGGGCTGGAGCCCGATGATTCACCAGCCGCCGTTTCAAAGTCTCCTTCTAACTGCGCTGGGTCTTCACCCGCTGCGATTGCCTCAATCAGTGCAGTGATGTCGTCCGTGACATTTATTGAGCTACCATCAGGGGTCACCTGCTCGAAATTAAGCTCTGAAGTATCCGAGACTTCAGTAATTATTAACTCCCCAGGTGCTGGTAACTGCCCTGGTTCCAAAGTCTTGATTTCCCCATCGACTCCAATAACCACAATATTGGTAAATAACGAGCTAAAGGCCACTCTATCCATAAATCACCTCACCGACGCCAGAAGACGTCAAAAGTTTGTCACCCCAACAAATACGACTATAGTTTAGTCAAATCATTTGTTTTTCGTTGTACGTAAACACGTAGACGTAAGTAGAAACTCTGGGGGCGGAGTTTGCTTTGCTGGAGCGTCAAATTACGGTGAAGAACGCTATGATATTAAGAATTCAAGCTTTTCTTTCTAAAAGAACCATTAGTCGAATGAGCAACATTTCTCATATGTGCTAAGGTTTTATAAGGCGAGTTACTGGATTTTCTGAATAAAAGCCTAGGGTTAGCAGGAAGTTGATCATTAAACCGACACACGACTGTTATTTATGACGTTTTGTCTCACTCTTGAGATGAAATATCAAAAAAGAAATACGAATTTTCTAGGAGAACCACCGTGAAATGGAATCAACTGAAAATAGCTTGTTGCTGTAGTTTGATACTATCTCCATCCGTTTTCGGTCAAACTTTAGAGCAAGCGGTAGCACTAACACTCAAAAACAACCCAGACATTAAAAGTGCATTTAATGAGTTCAACAGCCGAAAATACGTAAATGAGGCGGCTTCGGGTGCTTACCTACCTTCAATCGATCTTGATGCGGGGATTGGCTACGAAGGTCTTGATCCATCTGATGAAGGCGGTAGAGGGGATACTGACTACACAAGGAAAGAGGCATCGGTGACGTTAACTCAATTAATTTGGGACGGGAGCGCGACACTCAACGATATAGACCGAACGGCTGCGGATGCAGAATCCGTTAGATTTCAGCTCTTGGCAGATGCCTCTGATACGGCTCTTGAGGTAACAAACGTGTACCTTGATGCTGTCAAAGCGTATGAAATTCTAACTCTCTCTGAGAACAACTTAGCGGTACACAAGAAAATCTATGCGGACATTAAGAAACGCGTCAATTCGGGAATTGGGTCGACAGCAGACTTAACCCAAGTTGAAGCTCGTTTGGCAAAAGCGCATGGTAACTTAGCGGCAGCACAAAATAACCTCTTTGATTCTCACACCATGTTCACACGACTTGTCGGGCAAACTCCTCAAGGTTTGATTTTCCCAAGAGCTGATGAAAATTTTCTTCCATACACAATTGACGATGCCATTGGTTTAGCTTTTGAGGTGCACCCTGTGATTCAGGTAGCACTTGCAGACGTTGACTCAGCGAAATTCCAATACAAACAATCAAAAGGGGTTAACTACCCTACACTCTCTATCGAGGCTTCACAAACGTGGCGTGATGATGCAGACGGTTTAAAAGGCAGAAGTGATGAGACACTCGCCATGCTGAGACTTCGTTATAACCTTTACAATGGTGGTAGCGACGCAGCAAACTCTGAAAATTTTGCATACCAACTAAACAAAGCAAAAGACTTACGTGAAGGAGCATATCAAAACGTAGAGGAAGGATTGAGACTTTCTTGGAGTGCTTTGGACTTAACCCTGCAACAAAAAGAATTCTTATCAGACCATGTAGACTCTGCAGCAAAAACTGTCATTGCTTACGAGAAGCAATACCGCATCGGTAAGCGTACATTACTAGACTTACTCAACACGGAAAACGAACTTTTTGAAGCTCGTAAAGATTATTTGGATGCGAAATACGCAGAGCAATACGCTAAGTACCGTGTTATGAACGCAACTGGACAACTGCTTAACTCATTGCGCATCGATATTCCGCAAGAGTGGCTAGAGAAAGTGGAGTATTAATATGAAGATAATACCTATTTTTTTCACGGTTTGTTTGATTTCAGCATGCAGCGGTTCTAACTCAAACAGAGTAACAGGCGATGAATATGAATACATAGAAACGCCGAACGCTAACCAGATTGCCGACTTAATCGACGATGACAGCGATGGTGTTATCAACGCACGAGACCTCTGCCCAGGAACTCCGGAAGGTGCGGAGATCGATAACGATGGCTGTGGTGAATACGCGAAATCGTCTCAAGAAATGCAGATACGAGTCTTATTCGCAAACGATTCTTCTGAGATTGACCCTGTTTTTGCTAAACAAATCAGTGATCTTTCTGACTTCTTAAAAGAGTACCCTACAACATCAATCGAGTTGCAAGGTTATACGAGCATTACTGGCACTGATGAGTATAACCTCGCTCTTTCAAAACGCCGGGCAGAGAGTGTAAGACAAGAGTTGATTAACAACGGCATATCTCCAGACCGTCTGCGTATTGTTGGCTTTGGTGAAACCAACCTAGCGTCAACAGGTACTGATGAAACAAGTCATGCGTTAAACCGACGTGTAACAGCGACAGTGGTTGGTTATAAAGGCGAAATCAAGAAGGAATGGACTATTTTCTCAACCCTACCTAAGAGTTAGTGTCTTGTTCTAATCATTAATAAAAAGGTCTAGCATTTGCTAGACCTTTTTAGTTAGTGATACAAAGCGGAAGGAACACACTCGCCCCTTCCTTAAATCGACTAACTCATATCGTTGTTGATTTTCAGTAGATCGTTAAGAATGGCGCTACCATCTGCCGATGATAAAGAACCATCACTTAAGAATTCACTGTATTGGCTAGAGCCCCCCTCAATCACCACTTTTTGGCTGGCTGAGCCATCAGATTCAGATATGGTCAGAATCAAGTTATCACCATCTGCTTCAAGACCAATCTCGTTATTTGCAAGCAAACTATCAATCGAGTCTGAGTCGTCAGTATGAAGTAAATCAGAGATATCGATCTTATCTTCACCTTTCGTGAAGTCCTTGATCGTATCTACTTCGCCATCACGAATGCCTGAGCCATCATCGATGAATTTGAAGATATCCTCGCCATCATCACCGATTAGAATATCATCACCCGAGCCTCCAATAAGTACGTCATTACCAGACCCACCTCGCACAGCATCGGAGCCTTCTCCGCCATCTAAGATATCATGCCCTGTTCCTCCGAACACTATGTCAGAACCTTCTTCACCAAAGATAACATCATCTCCGGCGCCACCATGACCTATATCCAAACCAGGTTTGCTTTGTATCTCAGCCTTCAATGCCTGATCTTGATCGTTAGCAGTATAGGTAAGGTTATTAAGAGCTGTGTTAGCAAAATCATCTAAGACTGATGCAAACTCATTTTCTGGAATGTCACCATCTTGCTCTTGAACATGGCTTTCGCCCAAGTAAATGGTGTCATCGCCATCACCTAAGAAGACTTTATCGTTACCATTCCCTACATCAATACTAATACCAGTATCTGGATCGTAGTCATACAACCCATTTTGCTCGGGCCTACCGGCGTTGGAATACGCCGCGCTCTGCTGCCAGTTAACGTCGCCATGCCCTGCGCGGTAAGCAACGGAATCAATCATGTCGTCGCCAGCAACAAAATCAAGCTTATCGATAACTTCGACATTAATACTAGCGGTGGTCTCAGCCGTTAAACTGCCGCCAACATCACTATGATCGCCATGTTCATCATCTTTGTTGGTATCACGCTCAGTTGAAGTCGCAATAACAGTAATGGCAAACACCCCAGCATCTTGCGCTTTGACTTGTAGGTTAGACAAATCCCATCCCGTAACGTCTATGCGATTGTCTTTGTTCTCTTGTGTAACAACATAGATATTTGCACTGTCACCTTCACCGTCTTTAAGTACTGAGCCGACGGGAATCCCTGTTAACTCGACTTTCAAACTTTCGGATTGGTCCAAACTATCTTGAAGTGATGCGTCTATTTCACTGAGCTTAATGAACGAGTCTTCGTACCCCAAGTTATCTACTGCCGTGAACTTGATATTATCCATGATGGCGCCTGTCGAGTCGGCTTCATCGGCTTCAAACAATAAGCGATACTTACCTGACTCCTCGACTGGGAGCGTGATCGATTCACCTTGATACCAACCATGAGTCGTCGGGTCGAAGTCATAGAGCTCTACTTCACTACCATCAATCGGATTACCCTGATCATCCAACTTAATTAGAGTCACCGACATATCAGACGTATGTGCCTTATTCGTTCTGGTCGCAATATCAAATTCAAAGTTGTAAAAACGTCCGGCAACAAGGTCCATATCGGTGTATAGAATCTTGTCTCCCACCTCGCCTTCAATTTCCATTACTTGGTTTGTTGAATTACCTGGCAGGTATGTACCTTCGGTTCCAACTTCAACATGTTGACCAGGGTTTGAAGTAAACCATTGGCCAACTGTGCCAGCACCCTCTACTTTATTGATCTCAATATCGCTATCCCATGAGCCTGACTTAATGGTGACATCTTCAAAGTCAATCGCCGCTACTTGTGCAAAACCGCCAATGTTTAGTATCGGCTTATCCGCATCGGGATGAACGTCAACGCTTATGCTGCCCGTCTCTACGATATTATTGCTGTCGTCTTTCGCAACAACTGAAATATCAAAGTTAACGTCACTATGCTCCGGAGCTTTGACTTTCACGGAGCTAATGTCGTCAATGCTAACGACGATTGCATCAGCACTATTAACCACGGATGCTTGTCCATCAATTTCTATAGTAGAACCTTGCGGAATACCACTTAACTCTACAGTTGTAACTGAGGTTTCAGCATCATTAATGACAATACCAAGATCAATAAACTTATCTTCAAGGCCTACAACGTTTTGTAGCGAAAGCTCTTCTTCTTGCGTGACTGCAACTGAAACTATCGCCGGTGCAGAAATGTTAATACCATCTGAAACAAGCACTTCAATAACACGCTCTTCTTCGTCAGGGGTATCGCTAGTGTTAATAAAACGAGTCGATTGCAAGAATGATTCAAACTCAGCTGCAGAAACATCTCCCGAAGGATGCGTGATTTGCAGAACGACCTCTCCGTCAATCATCGCTTTATTTACTGTAAACACACTGTTTTCGTCCCAAGTAAGGTCATCACCTTCTTTTGGGTTAGTCAGAGTGATTGTCATTGTTCGAATGGTGTCTTTGTCGTCAAAAACATCAGCATCAATAGTTGCAAGTCGAGCTTCGTCACCTTCTACGTAACTTGAACTGTAACCAACACCACTCTGGGCACCATTTAAGTCAACAAGCGGCGCCTCATTATCTAGGATTGTTGCAATCCCTGACTCAGCTTGTTCTTGGTAAGAGGTTTTTCCAGATAAACTAAATTGCTCTAAGTTGTCAGAATGCTCGTCTTGTATTGTTGCTACTTCAACTGCAAAAGAACCCAAACCCTCTGGCACTGTAACAACAAATTTGCCATCAATGACTTCGACAGTATCAACTTGTTTATCATCGCCACTACCAAATACGACGGTGACACTTGAGACATTAAAGTCTTCACCACCTTTTGCTGAATCGTCATTAAGAGACATTGCCACTGTAGTTTCTGATTCACTTGTATTGGATAGCTCGACGATGAATTGCCCTACGGCTCCCTCTTCGACGTCAAAGCTAGAAATACTCTCGACAATTGGACGATCGTCGTTACCAGTTTGAGGGCCATCAATATCAGGATCGGTTCCATCATCGACAATGCTCGAGTGAGCAGAATCAAAATTATTCGCTACATAGCCACTTTCATCGGTTACGACTAATGTGAAGTCTTCACTACCTTCAAACACCACGTCATCTTGCGTCGCCACTTCAATGAAAATTTCCGATGCGCCTGCTGGTATTTCAACGATAGGTTTACCTGTCATCGAATCAATAGTTACGGGAACTTCAACTCGCAGATCATCACCAGTTGGTTGTGGATCTAGATAATACGCAGTAAACAATTCAGAAAGGGCTTTAAAATCTTCAACTTCTGCTGAGTTTTCAGAACCATCAAGTGCTAGGTTTAGCGAGATATTGATATCCTCACTCGATGGGTTGGTTAGAGCAACTGAAAATACTGCTTTAGAACCTTCAGCAACGTCGCCTAAACTAGTGACACTCAGGTTCAAAGCCTCAGCATTGACAATAGTGCCACTGCTCGATACATCACCGACTTTTATACTGTAGCCTTCATCAAGTTCGTGTACGCCATCAACAACAGTTGGAATAAGCACTGTAAAGTCTTTCACGCCAACTGGAATAATGAGTTCACCTGCATCTTTGTCATACTTAACACCGTTGGTGAACACGACATCAGTAAGATTGACATCATTTTCACTGGCGTCATCACCTAGCTGTCCAAACTCAATATCTAGGCGCGTCTCTTCAAGAGCACCTGAATCTAGGCTGGCTTTAAATGCTAATTTGTCACCTTCAACAACTTGGTTCGATAACAAATCAATGCTTTCAAGCACCACTTTTACTGGCTCTGGATTAACAATAACGCTCACTGATGCGGTATCAAAACCACCTTTGTCATCAGTTATCTGGTATTGAAAATCGGTCTGTCCGACAAAGTCGTCATCTAAATCAAAGTAAACAACGCCTTCTTTAATGTACGCTTCGCCTTGTGACTCGCCGTATACATAGGTAATACGGATGCTATCACCATCTAAATCCGAGTCGTTGGCAAGAAGTTCTGACACTGGAATTTCAAGCACACCACCCTGGTTGACCGCATATGCCCCTTCACTAGAAGCTTGGAATCCAGTAACAAAGTAGTCTGATGAGTCGTTGCCCTTTGCAGGAACATCAACAAAATCAGTTGCTTCAAAGACAATTTTATCAAAAGCAATAGGTTTCCCATCTTTAGTTAGGTCAACCGAGTACTCTCCCTTGTGGTTTCCATCGTTTGCCACAAAGGTATCGCTCGCAACGGCGACGCCATTAAGGTAAGCCACCCACTTACCTTGCTCATGGTTTCCGGCTTGATCACCTTCATCTTTGTATAAATTTGAAACCGTAAAGCTGAACTCAGTCGCTGGTTTATCGAGATCAATAACGAACTGCTCAGACTTACCCGTTTCACGATTAAACTGTAGCTGAGCCTCTTCACCACCATTTTCATGACCAGCCACACCACGCTTATCTCCGTCCTCAGTAACAAGCCTCGATTCACCGGCATAATTTGCACTGATAGCTGCACCTTGAGACGTCCATGAGCCTTCATTGAATGAACCTAGCTTAACCTCAAAGCCTACTGGATCGTTTTGTGCGTCTGGAGCTTGGTTTGTCTCTTCAAACGTAACAGTCGAGACATCACTAAAGTTGCCATCGCTGTCTAGCGCTCGATAATCAAAGCTATCACTCAAGCTCGTTTCAACTGAGCGAAGCTCCCAGTTTCCCTTACCTTCTGTGGTCAATTCTATACTGGTGATTTCTACATTTTCAGGAAGGTCAAACCCTTCAGATGGAATCGTTAATGAATGGAACAGGTCACTATTGCCCGAAGATTCTTTTTGGAATTCAAATGTTTTGCTACCACCTTCGTAGTTCACGGTGATAACGACACTCGACTCATTGGCATTACCTAATTCTTTTTCAAAGTAACCACCCAAACCATCGAGGCCAAGAGTTACGCTGTCTGCAGGTCGGCTATCAAATTCAATAATGAGCTTTTCGCCTTCGTTGACACCCTGCTTGCCACCCACACCAAGACCATAACCGACATGATTTGCGATCTCATCACCACTGTATTGAGTAAGTTTTCCGCCTTCACTGCGAATAGTGACAATGTCACCACCTTCCAACTTAAGCTCGCGCGTATTCGCGTTTACCTTTTCTCCCCAGTTATAAAAGTCAGAGGTACTCGAGCCGCTATCCGGTTGACCTAAAGGTTGAGTATCGGCATTACTATTAATGCCAAGTGAGAAGCCTTCTGAATAACTATCTGGCTGATATTCAATGAGATCAGGGTCAAACTTGGTGTATGTCGTATCGCCTTCACCTTGATAAAGATCGGCTTCTTTAATCTCAACGCCATTGTGGAAAAGCGTCCCATGCTCAGGTAGCTCAGTGATCACAACGTGGAGTTGCTCATTTGCTGCGTCATCTTCTTCGTCAGAGATATGGTCTTTCCCTTCACTTTCGTGATCAAAGATAACCTGAGTGCGATTTCCACTCGACACTTCGACAGTGAAATCCTCAGATTTAGGAGGGTTGTCTTCATCATGAATATGAGCTGTCGCGCTATCTGTACGGTCACCAGTAATCAATGCCGAGGCTGTTTCAACATTAAGCGTAACGGACTCCTTATCTTCTATGAGGCTATCGTCCTTCACTTGAAGGTAGACTTTGAGCTCAGTTTCACCAGCCGCGATCTTCAATTCATCGGCCGTGATTTCACGGTAGCCACCATTGCCATCAGCAACAAGGTATGTGGCGTCGTAGTCAACATCAGAAGTCGCAGTGCCACCCGTTGATAGGTTGAGCGCAACATCTTCACTGACTGGTTCACTGAGGCTGATCGTGTACTCAAGGTAACTATCATCACCTTCGGTGACATCGCCGCCCGTACTCACGGTCAGCTCTGCAGTTGCGTCTTCGTCAACACCATTCTCTTGGTCATCAAGGATGTTCGCTGTCGCGCTGTCAGTCTTGGTGCCAGTAACTTTGCCGCTGCTCGTCGATGCCGTCAGTTCAACACTTTCAGCGCTCTCAGTCACCGCATCGTCTTTTACTTGAAGGTAAACTTTGAGCTCCGTTTCTCCTGCGGCAATCTTCAATTCATCAGCCGTGATTTCACGGTAACCACCATTACCATCAGCAACAAGGTACGTGGCATCGTAGTCAACATCAGAAGTCGCGGTACCATCAGTCGATAGGTTCAGTACGACATCTTCACTGACTGGTTCACTGAGGCTGATCGTGTACTCAAGGTAACGGTCATCACCTTCAATGACATCGCCTCCCGCACTCACGGTCAGCTCTGCGGTTGCGTCTTTGTCGACACCGTTTGCTTGGTCATCAAGGATGTTCGCTGTCGCACTGTCAGTCTTGGTGCCAGTAACTTTGCCGCTGGTCGTCAATGCCGTCAGTTCAACACTTTCAGCACTCTCAGTGACAGCATCGTCTTTCACTTTAAGGTAGACTTTGAGCTCCGTTTCTCCTGCGGCGATCTTCAATTCATCAGCCGTGATTTCACGGTAGCCACCATTACCATCAGCAACAAGGTACGTGGCATCGTAGTCAACATCAGAAGTCGCGGTGCCACCCGTGGATAGGTTAAGTACGACATCTTCACTCACTGGCTCACTGAGGCTGATCGTGTACTCAAGGTAACGGTCATCACCTTCAATGACATCGCCGGCCGCACTGACAGTCAGTGCTGCAGTTGCGTCTTCGTCAACACCATTCGCTTGGTCATCAAGGATGTTCGCTGTCGCGCTGTCAGTCTTGGTGCCAGTAACTTTGCCGCTGCTCGTCGATGCCGTCAATTCAACACTTTCAGCGCTCTCAGTCACCGCATCGTCTTTTACTTGAAGGTAAACTTTGAGCTCAGTTTCTCCTGCGGCAATCTTCAATTCACCAGCCGTGATTTCACGGTAGCCCCCATTGCCATCAGCAACAAGGTACGTGGCATCGTAGTCTACGTCAGAAGTCGCAGTGCCACCCGTTGATAGGTTCAGTACGACATCTTCACTCACTGGCTCACTGAGGCTGATCGTGTACTCAAGGTAACTGTCATCACCTTCGGTGACATCGCCGCCCGCACTCACGGTCAGCTCTGCGGTTGCGTCTTCGTCAACACTATTCGCTTGGTCATCAAGGATGTTCGCTGTCGCACTGTCAGACTTGGTACCGGTGACTTTACCGCTGGTCGTCGATGCAATGAGCTCAACGCTTTCAGAGTTTTCAGTCACCGCATCATCTTTCACCTGAAGGTAAACTTTGAGCTCAGTTTCACCAGCCGCGATCTTCAATTCATCGGCCGTGATTTCACGGTAGCTACCATTGCCATCAGCAACAAGGTATGTGGCGTCGTAGTCAACATCAGAAGTCGCAGTGCCACCCGTTGATAGGTTGAGCGCAACATCTTCACTGACTGGTTCACTGAGGCTGATCGTGTACTCAAGGTAACTATCATCACCTTCGGTGACATCGCCTCCAGTACTGACGGTCAGCGCTGCGGTTGCGTCTTCGTCAACACCATTCGCTTGGTCATCAAGGATGTTCGCTGTCGCACTGTCAGTCTTAGTGCCGTTGACTTTACCGCTGGTCGTCGATGCGGTCAGTTCAACACTTTCAGCGCTCTCAGTCACCGCATCGTCTTTTACTTGAAGGTAAACTTTGAGCTCCGTTTCTCCTACGACGATCTTCAATTCATCAGCCGTAATTTCACGGTAACCACCATTGCCATCAGCAACAAGGTATGTGGCATCGTAGTCAACATCAGAAGTTGCCGTACCACCAGTCGAGAGGTTAAGTACGACATCTTCACTCACAGGCTCACTTAGGCTGATCGTATATTCAAGGTAACTATCATCACCTTCGGTGACATCGGCTCCTGCACTCACCGTCAGCGCTGCGGTTGCGTCTTCGTCTACATTGTTTATTTGATCATCTTGGATATAACCAATACCACTCGCATTCCCGACTTCGACAACGATGCTCTCAAGGTTTTCAGTTTTTGAGTCATCAATCGTCGGCACAATGATTTCGAAGCTACTAACACCGGCAGGAACAATCAGGTAGCCCCCGGCAAAAACAACACCATTTGTGTAGGTTGCATTAGGCAGGTTGACGTCCGAGTCATCTGCCGATGAGCCTGGAGCCAATGTTGTTATTGGATACTTAACCGCCGTTTCTGTCGCCTCATCCAGTACTACAGAAAACGTAACGTCTTCTCCTTCTGTAACAATGTTCCCTGTTAAAGATAGATCCGGACCGTTTTCCGACACGTTGCCGTCTAGAACCTGATTAGCAATAGTAACCGTTGCAGGGTCACTTTCAGCGTTACCAGAATCAACTACAACGTAGTCAAAGCTATCTTCAGGTGGGAAGCCCTCTACATAACGCAACTCCCAATTCCCAGATGTTTTGGTCGAGAAGTCTAATTGAGTAATTACCGCCCCTTCAGGTAGAGGGTAATCCTTACCGAAGCCAATACTGGTCTCCTGGAATAGCATGTTGTTGCCTTCTGGCTTCAAGAACTCAATAACTTGAGTTTGCTCTGTGCCGTTAGCATCAAGGTATGTAACCGTGATAAGAGCAGCATTGTTGTCGCCGTGCTCAAACAAGCCTCCTAGACCATCCAGGCCAAGATTCACGCTGCCAACAGGGTTCTCAGACAAATCAATGCTGATGGTTTCGCCGCGCTGAATGCCTTGGCCATCGTTATCAGCAATACCATGACCAATATGTGAGACTTCTCGGTTGTATTGAGCTAGCACGCCACTATCAGAGGAGATATCAATAGACGCTCCATTTACTAGATATTCGGTTCGACTGTGTGACTCACCACCGTCTGCACTTAAACCCCAGTTGTAGAAATCCGTCGTTGACTCTTCTCCATTTGGAGAACTAGGTCTGTCTTTAATACCAAGCAAGAATCCAACATTATCCGCTTCGTAGTAGATGCTGTCTTTGCTGTACAACGAGCCATCAGCCGGTGTGATTTCTTGAAGATCGCCATTTTCATCTTTGAAATACAAAGTGCCAAATGTAGGTAGCTCTGTTATTTGGATCTGAAGATCATCACCATTTAAGTCATCCTCAACGTCAGAAATATGATCGCTTTCTGAGCCTTGGTCCAAAGGCTTATCATCAGTATCAAAAATTACGTTAGTTATAAGTTCGTCAGCGCTATGGTCAAAGTCTTCGTTAAGTGGCTTGTCGTTAACTGGTGTAACGTTTAGCGTAACCGTCGTAGTCTCAGTGACACCGCCAGAGGTTACCGTGTAAGTGAACTTGTCAGCACCGTTATAATCTTGGTTTGGTGTGTAGGTGATCGTGCCGTCGTTGTTAACAACTACACTACCGTTTTCAGGGCTATTGCCCGCCTCTACCGATACAACTGGTGATTGTCCTCCGAAACTATCGTTGTCTAACACATCCAAAATTGTTGGCGTATCTTCAACGATATCTGCACTATCAGCGACAATATCGGCAACGGCGTTAACCGTGAAATCAACAGTCTGGCTAACGCTTTCACCATCAGGATCTGTCGCGGTAAACGTTAACTCTTCTGAGCCATTCCAGTCTGCGGTTGGTGTGATCGTTGCGATACCATCGACAATCGATACTTGGATATTGCAGTTACCAGAAACGGCAAACGTCAATTCGCTATCTGCGTCGTCTACATCGCCAAATGCCTCATTCAAGTTAATGGTGTATTCAGCAAAGTCTTCTTGTAGAACTTGGGGCGGGATAACATTTTCGGTTGTTGGAGCATCATTAAGTGGATTAACTGTTACCGAGACTTCCGCTTCATCTTCTAATGTACCATCAGAAACTGTGTAACTAATGGTTGCTTCGCCATTGAAGTTTTCTGCTGGAGTAAATACAAGCTTACCGTCTACGATTTCAACCGTACCTTGCTCTGCGGGAACAGACGCGTTCACGATGGTAAGTGTGTCACCGTCAACATCAGTGTCATTTAGAAGTACATCAATGGTAACAGGCGTATCTTCGTCCGTCGTAGTGCTGTCATCACTCGCAATTGGGGCGTCGTTTACCGGATTTACGGTTACCGAAACTTCCGCTTCATCCTCTAATGTGCCATCAGAAACCGTGTAGCTAATGGTTGCTTCACCGTTGAAGTGTTCTGCTGGAGTAAATACAAGCTTACCGTCTACGATTTCAACCGTACCTTGCTCTGCGGGAACAGACGCGTTCACGATGGTAAGTGTGTCACCGTCAACATCGGTGTCATTTAGAAGTACATCAATGGTAACAGGCGTATCTTCATCCGTCGCAGTACTGTCATCATTTGCTACTGGTGCATCATTTACAGGATTAACAGTAACCGAAACCGTTGCTTCATCTGTTAGCTCACCATCGGTAACAACATAAGTGATGGTTGCTTCGCCGTTGAAATCTTCAGCCGGTGTAAAAACTAACTCACCATCAACGATTACAACACTTCCCTGCTCTTCAGGCACTGTAGCTGAGTCGATCGTAAGAGAGTCGCTATCTTCATCATCGTCATTAACTAGTACATCAATGGTAATCGAAACGTCTTCGTCTGTTTGAATGTTGTCATCTTCAGCAACTGGAGCAATTGGCGTGACAGCTTGAGAGGGGTTGGAAAGGCTTAAATACAGCTCTGTAAGAGATAGGCTTTGAGTCTCGGAGAAACCAAGCGCAGCTAACCCCGTTGTTTCAAACACAGTGTCGGCTAGCAATTCTGCTGCCGTGCGCTCTACAGTGCCGCTAGCCTGCAAACTGGAACCATTACTCTCGCCTGCTGCTGGTGCGAATTCTTCATTGAGCAACGTTGGATCTTGCCCGTTTTGAAGTGCGTCAATAATTTGAGCGACATCGTCTGTGACGTCTTGCAACCCTTCTTCTCTTGAGACTTGAACTTGAAGCTTTTCTGGTTCGGCTGCAGTTCTAGTAACAACAAGCTCACCCGGTAATGGTTGTTCGTTTTGAGCTAACGTCTTTAATTGCCCATCCAAACCTATTACTACGATCTGACCACCAAGTGAAACTAAGGATGTACGATCCATATAAACCCCTGACCTTTAAACACTGTCAATATTTTGACCAATGATACTTATTTGCTATATATTGCCCGAATATATATCGCAATAACAGTGCATTAACACTAAATTACAACTTATAAGTCACATATTACTTATACAAATGTATATAGCGGCTCAAAGTGACAAAAATCACGAACATATGGGCACCTATACCAATTAAGCAATAAAAAACATGATATTAGTTCAAACTATAATGAGAACGCCATACCAATAGGAAACACTCAGTTACACACCAACAAGTATAGCAACTAGTTACATAGTTGATTGTTAATAGCTTTGTGCGTTAAATTATTGACGCCAATGGAGGCATATTAATTTATAAGAACAATTTCTCGCCTCTAAAATTACTTAATTAGGAGAATCACAGTGAAGTGGACTCGTGCCAACGCCTTTTGCTTAGGTGTGCTCGCGACTAGCCCTGCAATAGGGCAAACGCTAGAGCAAGCAGTCGAAAATGCACTTAAAACGAACCCCGATATAAAAAGCGCGTTTAATGAATTCGTAAGTAAGCAGTACGTGAATGAAGCCTCGAGCGGCGCTTACCTCCCTTCGGTAGATCTTGATGCAGGAATTGGATATGAAGGTATCGACCCTGCAGAATCCGGAAGAGAGTCTACAGATCTGACTAGAAAAGAAGCGACCGTCACACTCACTCAGTTGATTTGGGATGGCTCAGCTACACTCAATGACATAGACAGAACCGCAGCAGATGCTGAGTCTGTTCGATTTCAATTACTTGCAGATGCGCAAGACACCGCACTTGAAGTATCAAAAGTATATCTAGACGCTGTAAAAGCATACGAAATCTTAACGCTTTCAGAAAACAACCTGAAAGTGCATAAGAAAATCTATCAAGATATCAAAAAGCGAGTTGATTCTGGTATCGGCTCAACGGCTGATTTAACACAAGTAGAAGCACGTCTAGCCAAAGCTCATGGAAATCTAGCCGCTGCACAAAACAACTTATTCGACAGCCATACCATGTTTACTCGAATTGTTGGTCAATCACCTCAAGGGCTAATATTTCCTCGTGCAGATCAAAACTTCATCCCTTACACGATAGATGATGCGGTCGACTTGGCATTTCAAGCCCATCCGGTAATTCAGATTTCAATGGCAGATGTCGATTCAGCGAAGTTCCAGTATAAACAGTCGAA
Organism: Vibrio sp. B1ASS3; assembly: GCF_905175355.1. Classification (NCBI taxonomy): domain Bacteria; kingdom Pseudomonadati; phylum Pseudomonadota; class Gammaproteobacteria; order Vibrionales; family Vibrionaceae; genus Vibrio; species Vibrio sp. B1ASS3. The sequence continues at coordinate 1,936,109 of NZ_HG992742.1, read as the reverse complement.
AGGGACTTACTACCCCACGCTATCTGTTGAAGCTGCGCAAACCTGGCGAGATGATGCAGGTGGTATTGAGGGGCGTGGTGACGAAACCACTGCGATGCTACGTATGCGTTACAACCTTTTCAATGGTGGTAGTGATGTAGCCAACGCAGAGAGCTTTGCGTACCAGTTAAACAAAGCGAAAGATCTGCGCGAGAGAGCGTACCGAAACGTAGAAGAAGGATTAAGACTCTCTTGGAGTGCTTTAGATCTCACACAGCAGCAAAAACAGTTCTTATCTGATCACGTTGATTCAGCCTCTCAAACCGTTATCGCTTATGAGAAACAGTATCGAATTGGTAAACGTACCCTACTCGACTTATTGAACACTGAAAACGAATTGTTTGAAGCTCGTAAAGATTATTTAGATGCGAAATACGCTGAGCAATACGCGAAGTACCGTGTAATGAACGCGACAGGTCAGTTACTCAACGCACTCCGTGTTGACGTTCCGGTCGAGTGGAATCAGAAGGTGGAGTACTAGACCATGAGAGCAACAACAATTCTTTTAGCGCTAGGTGTATTGCTCACTACCCATTTTGCAGTAGCTGAGGATGAATACGAGTATGTAGAAACGCCTAACGCCGAGCAAATTGCAGACCTTCTGGACGATGATAATGATGGCGTAATTAATGCGCGAGATCTGTGTCCTGGAACGCCCGCGACTTCAGAGATCGACAACGACGGTTGTGGTGAGTACGTAAAATCGTCTGAAAAAATGCAAGTAAGAGTACTATTTGCAAATGACTCTGATGAAATTAACTCGGTGTTCCGTCGCCAAATTCGTGAATTATCAGAATTCTTAAAAGAGTACCCTAATACATCCATTGAGTTGCAAGGTTACGCTAGCAAAGTCGGTGGTTCACAACACAATTTAGACTTGTCAAAACGTCGAGCGAACAACGTTCGTACGGCACTGCTTGGGTATGGTATCGATTCAGATAGAGTTCGAATTGTTGGATTTGGTGATACGCACCTAGCTCAACAAGGTACCGATGAAGTGAGCCACGCTCTTAACCGTCGAGTGACTGCTTCAGTCATTGGTTACAAGGGTGAAATCAAGAAAGAATGGACCATTTTCACCACACTTCCAAAAAGTTAATTTAAGGAGCTTCGGCTCCTTTTCTTTGGTTCATCGCGGATAAGCGGGAACTGAAAACAAAAACGGTAGTAAGTGATAGAGTTTTATCGCCAAACAAAACCTACACAAACTACCGTTTTCATGTCGAATCATACTTTCCTATCTTCATTCTGGGAAGGCTTTCATATAGTAAAGTCTCATCAGACGCCATCATTAATAAAGCTCACTCTCAAACCTAACTCTATCGCTAGGTGTCCGTGCGGGCTTAAAGCTCAAGCCATACATGAGTATCAGTGGCGTAACGTGAAGGAAGCCACACTGCTAGGAGCTCCCGTTGAACTGTCCGTTCAAACCCGACGCATCAAGTGCAGCCACTGCGGCATTAAAACAGAACAACTATCTTGGTTAGAGCCTTATGCTCGTATCACTAACCGCCTACGAAGCTATATAGAACAGTTGTTACCTCTGCTACCTATTAAGCATATAGCCCAAGTGACAGGCGTTCATTGGCACACAATCAAAGAGATAGATAAGCGTCGGCTTCAACAAGTAGTACCGCAAGTTGAATGGGGTGAATTAAGGCAACTCGTCATGGACGAGTTCGCCATTTTTAAAGGACACCGCTATGCGACGGTCATTGCAGATGCGAAAAGTCATCAGGTTATCTGGATAGGGCTAGGTCGTAGCCGCAAGGATATTCGACCGTTCTTTGAACAATTAGGCGAGCACGGAAAAAATATCGAAGCAGTAGCAATGGATATGAATACGGCTTTTGACCTTGAAGTCCAAGAGCATTGCCCAAATGCCCGTGTCGTTTATGACTTGTTCCACGTTGTTGCTAAGTTCGGTCGTGAAGTGATGGATAGAGTCAGAGTCGACCAAGCCAATAAGCTAAAACAGGATAAAAAAGCAAGGCAATGGGTCAAGCGTTCGCGCTGGGTATTATTGAAAAATAAGGATAATTTAAATACACAACAGGAAAGCTACCTCACAGAAATATTGAATATGAATCAGGACTTGATGACAACCTACTTACTGGGTGCGCAATTAAAAGAGCTATGGCGTTGCGGCTCTGAACTTCAGGCTAAAAACCTGTGGCAGGTATGGTTGGGACAAGTGAATGAGAGTGGAATTAAGCCGCTCAAAGAGTTCGCTCGAAAGCTCCGTCCATACCTTCATGGGATCACTGCTTCAGCAAGCTACCCGCTGAATACCTGTACGCTTGAAGGGATAAATAACAAGATAAAGTTAATTAAGCGGATGGGATATGGCTATCGAGATACTGATTACTTCTTCTTAAAGATAAAAGCGGCTTTCCCCGGAAAGCCGCGATGAACCTTTTCTTTTTCAACCTTGCTAAACCGTATTATGCTTTAGGAATCGGCACTTTAGTGGTAATCTACTCGCGTCATAACAATGAGAGTTTTGAAATGAGCAAACTTACATCAGATATCCAAGTAAACCTTGACCTTTTCGTTGCTGAAACCAAAGAAAACCAGTTGGTTTGGGGTCTACGCAATGAAGAAGGTTGGCTATCTTGTGAATCAACTGAATTCGAAAACAGCGAGGTTATGCCTTTCTGGTCTACTAAGGAAGATGCACAAACACACAACGTTGAAGAATGGGCAGATTTCGAAGTACTAGAAATCCCTCTAGATATCTTTGTTGAAGATTGGCTTCTAACTCTTGCAGAAGACGGCGTGCTTGTTGGTACAAACTGGAACGCTCAGCTAGAAGGTAAAGAGGTTGAACCTCAAGATCTAGCTAAACTGTACGTAGGCTAATTCCTAAAGACCTCAGCATCGTGCTGGGGTCTGCTTTATTGTTACTTACCTTTTCGATGTAAAGCTCGACCGAGCGCATAATTTTCTTCATTCTATTATCTATACCCTTCGGCTTTTGTCACAATGAACTGTACCTAATTGGTATATCATTCTGAGCAAACAATATAAAAATAACATAAGGTTACATCACTATGCGTACCCTGCTTTCTTTGCTTGCGTCACTCCTAATCGGCGGTCAGGCAAGCGCAAGTGACACTCAAAATATCACCCAATGGCATGCTGTCTATCAAGCTACGATGAAAACAAACGCTAAGTCTGCGCTCAGCATGCTACAAGATCGGTATCATAGCGCTGATTCTAATAGCGAAAAGTTGTACGTTAGTGGCTTGATTTACGAATACATGTCTAACATTGATCAACCGTATTATGGAAGCAGTCAAATATTAGAAAACCGCTTTGCCAAGCTTGAGTCCAAATACATTCTTGCACTGACAGAACGAAAAAATGGCAACTACGATACATCGGTAAACGTTTTTACTTCCTTACTACAAAGTGCAAAACAGCGAAGTGATGAAGAAACTAAAGCATTAATGAACTATCAGCTTTGTTACACGTTGAATCAACAGGGCCAGTACCACAAAGCAAGCTTCTTTTGTTCATCATTAAACAATCATTTATCGGGCGATCATCAACAAAATATCCCTTCGGATCTTGCTTTACGTGTAATCGCGAACAACTTTGACTTTCGCGGCGAGTATGAAATTGCACTGAATTTGTACCGTCGATTGCTGACTCAAATGCCGACTCAGAGTGACCCAACTGGCGTCTACAATGACGTTGGTAACTTACTGAGCGAGTTAGGTCAGTTCGAGCAATCCGAACAGTACTTAATACAGGCCTTGTTGGCACGCCAACTTGAATCAACACCGCTAGAAGTCGCACAGGTCGAGCATAGCTTGGCGGCGATGTATAGCAAATCTATGGATTATGAAAAAGCAGTCAGTCACTACAAGAACGCATTGACGCTTCTTGAGGATCTTAACTATCCCTACGGTCAAGGGTTAACTTATCTTGGACTTGGTTCCGCTTATGTTGATTCTGGCGATTTAAAAAGTGCAGTACCTTACATTAAAAGTGCGCTTGCATTAGGTAAGCAATACGAAAATAAGCGTTTGCAAACTGAAAGCCATCTTACCGCGGGCTTTGCTTATTTGAAGCATGATTCTCTGCGTGAGGCTTTGGAACACGCGCAAGCAGCGTTAGAACTCGCCAATAAAAATTCCACATCAGCACTACAAGCCAAAGCTCAGCTGTTGTTGTCGCAGATTTATCAAAAGCAGAATGATTTTTCTAACGCCCTCTCACACTATCAAAAATACGCAAAGCTCGAACTTGCTAGCCGAGATGCCAACAACGTAAAAGCAATTGAGGCGTTGGATCTAACAAAAAGCGAGTACGAATATGAACTTCAACTCGTCAAAATAGACAATGAGCGAAACCTTAAGCTCTTAGAGCTTGAGAAGTTAGGTGAACAGCAACGAGCTTATAACTTTGTGATTTTCTGTTTGCTTACTTTTTTACTAGTCGTGCTGTTCGTATTACGCAATACCAAGATCAAATCACGCTTAGATAGGCTTACTGGTTCGTTAAACCGAAGCACAATCATAGAAAAAATAAGAAATCAGACAGTCAGCGCTCCAGAAGACATGCGCTATGTATTAGCCCTGATCGACTTAGACAACTTTAAACTGCTCAATGACAAGCACGGACACCCAACTGGCGACTTGGTGTTAAAGCATGTGTGTAAAGAGATTCAAGTTAAATTGAATAAAGGCGAATACCTTGGTCGCTTGGGAGGTGAAGAGTTTATCTTGTTGTTGAAGAACGTGGATGAGATTGATGTGCCATTTCGTATCCAGAGCCTACACAAAACTATCTCTGAAAAACAAATTAAGAGCACTAACGACGAGACTCTCAATGTGACAGCAAGCTTGGCCTACCTCTCAACGTCTAAGCCACTCAGTAACTTCGATGAGTTGTATTCGATACTAGACCAAGCTTTGTATCAATCTAAAAAGAACAGACATAATGCCGTGATTGATGCGTATAACGAGCCTATTGACCTTCCGTCTTCTGCTTTTGAATCAACGACTGCATAACGGCATCTTTGTTGTTCAGATAGTCATCTAAGCCCGCTTTGCGCAGGTCGCAAGACGGGCAATCACCACAACCATCACCGATGATGCCGTTGTAACACGTTAGCGTGTTTTCACGAACTAGTTGCAACGCATCATATTGATCAGCCAGTGCCCAGGTTTCTGCTTTGTTCAACCACATTAGCGGAGTTTTGATTTCAAACTGACGATCCATACCCTTAACCAAGACACTGTTCATCGCTTTCACAAAATCATCACGACAATCTGGATAGCCACTAAAGTCTGTTTCACAAACACCAGTAATTACCGTTTCTGCGCCAATTTGGTAAGCGTAGATGCCAGCAAGCGTTAGGAACAAAATATTGCGACCAGGAACGAAAGAGTTCGGCAAACCGTTTTCTTGAAGTTCATGAGAAACTGGAATGTCGTCACGCGTCAGAGAACTAATGGCCAGTTCATTCAGTAAACCAACATCCATCACTTTGTGTGCAGCTACGCCAAGATCTTTTGCAACTTTCTCTGCCACTTCAATCTCCAGCTTATGACGCTGACCGTAATCGAATGTGATGGCATGTACTTCGTCAAACTCTTTTAATGCTTGAACCAGACATGTTGTAGAGTCCTGTCCACCACTGAAAACAACGACTGCTTTTTTCATCTTTCTCTCCGAGCTTAAGCAATACTTAGGTATTTATGAGTTTGAACCGACAAACGCCAGTTGCGAGCAACACAGGTATCAATACACAGTTGTGTAGCGCGAGGCTTCTGACTGATAGGCTGAAGTGCGATTACTGTCTTCTCAGCGATTTCTGCAGAGGCCAACAATGCATCAAGCTGATCGATGTCTTTTTGGGTGCCCACCGGATGTTTGATCTCATTTGCGCGTTCTAATGCACTTTTGAGGACTGGTAGCTTCCCTTTCATTGCAACCTTAGGTGACACTGTCACCCATGTGCTTTCTGAAGTTACCACCTCTGAAGTACCACTGGTTTCGATTTGGCATTGGCAACCCATTTCTTCAAATGCAGCCGTCAACGCTCGTAAATCATAAATACATGGTTCGCCACCAGTGATCACAATATGCTTCGCATTGAAGCCCTGCTTTTTGTATTCAGCTACGATGTCTTCTGCCGATGCGAAACACCACGTTGGAGAATCTTCTGTTTTCACCAAGATATCACCGATCTGGCGCTGGTCTTCCTCTTCTGCGTACCAAGTCTGTTTCGTATCGCACCAAGAACATCCAACCGGACATACTTGCAAACGCACAAAAACCGCTGGCACACCAGTGAAAACCCCTTCCCCTTGGATGGTTTCAAACATCTCATTTAGCTTATACAACGTAGAACTCACTCAACTCATTATACTTCGAGGCGAAGACCTTAATGGAGAGGCGCACTCAGGTCAATTTAAACCAAAAATAAATTGTTAAAATAGGTCGTTTTGTAGTTTCATACGCAGGTTCCCCATTTTTTAAGGTAAGTAAAGATGTACAAGCTGATCGCCCTAGACATGGACGGCACGTTGCTAAACAGCGATAAAGTAATTTCTGAAGAGAACAAGCAAGCCATTGCAAAAGCACGCGAAGCGGGTGTTACCGTTGTCCTTGCTTCTGGCCGCCCTCTTGAGGGAATGCAAGACAAGCTAGACGAGTTAAACATCAACTCTGACAAAGACTTTGTTTTGTACTACAACGGTTCTATGGTGAAAAACATTGGCACCAATGAAATCATCCACCAGCAGATCATTGATGGCAAAGCTGCGAAGAAAATTGCACGCAAAGCACGCGAGCTTGGCGCTTATGTTCACGCATTCAGCCAAGAGCATGGTCTGATCACAGAAGAAAACAACCCTTACACCGACATCGAAGCAAAAATCAATGGCGTAGAAGTCACTGAGATGAACTTTGATGCGCTAGAAGATGATCACGCGATCATTAAAGCAATGATGGTTGCAGAGCCAAGCAAACTAACTGAAGTTATCTCAGCACTACCAGCAGAGCTAAAACAAGAGTTTACCGTTGTGCAAAGTGCGCCTTTCTTCTTGGAATTTTTGAATCCATCAAGCAACAAAGGCGTCGGTGTTTCAGCCATCGCAGAATACTTAGGCATCAAAGCTGAAGAAGTGATTTGTATGGGCGATGCCGAGAACGACCACCACATGCTTGAATACGCAGGTCTTGGTATCGCAATGGCGAACGCAATGGAAGAAACCAAGCAAATCGCAGACTACATCACGGTAAGCAACGACGAGCACGGTGTAGCAAAATCGATCGAGAAATTTGTGCTTAACGCGTAATCCTCTGAATCGAACTGAATTGATGTAAAAAAGCCTCGCATTTGAGCGCAATGTAGATCAGATAAGGATCGGTTGACCGATCCTTCTGCTGAGAGATAATCGGAAGCTTGTTTCTAGGCTTCCGATTTTTTATGTCTATCCAAAACTGTTTTGCCGATTTCCTCGAAGAAAATCCTGTTGATGTAGCTCAACTCACTACTTTCTCTGAACATATTCCAGATGAATGGATTGTTAAGGCGGCCAATCTTTCTGATAAAGCGACTATTCGCCGACGTCGATTACCAAGTGACATGGTCTTGTGGTTAATTGTCGGCATGGCCTTCTTTCGTAATGAACCTATTGCCGAAGTTGCACGAAGAATGAATGTCTGTGCGGATGGCTTAGCTGATGAAGAGTTATTAGCAAAAAGTGCTTTAACTCAGGCAAGACAACGTTTAGGTAGAGCTGCACCAGAGTGGTTGTTTAAACAATGTGGGCGGACGTGGGGTCTTGAACGATACCGTGATGATACGTGGCAAGGATTACAAGTTTTTGCTGTAGACGGTGCTCTTTTTCGAACCGCAGATACCCCCGAACTTAGAGAGCACTTTGGCTCGGGTAATACCTCCAGCAACAGACAGACACCGCATCCAGTGCTAAGAGTTGTGACTATCATGAATGTCCGCTCTCATGTCATCGTTGACGCCGCTATAAGCCCCTATCGGCGTGGTGAAATCCCGCTTGCTATGCCCTTCATCGACTCCTTGCCAGATAACTCTGTGACGTTACTGGATAAAGGGTTTTACGGTGCAGACTTACTTCTCTCTCTTCAAAATAGCGGTATCAATAGGCATTGGTTGATACCAGCAAGGAAGGGGCTGAAATACACACTTCTAGATGAAGAAGAAAGTAATGACATGCTCATAGAAATGAAAGTCTCTCCGCAAGCTCGCAAAAAGAACCCTAGCTTACCTGAGAAATGGCAAGTCAGAGCGGTGACCTACGAAGTACAAGGTAAGCAGAAAACCGTTTTTACCTCCCTTCCTAGAACAAACTACGACGCGAAGGCAGTAGCCAAACTCTACCACGAGCGTTGGGAAATCGAATTGGGTTATCGTGATATCAAAAGCTCAATGCAACACAATACCTTAGTATTACGCAGCAAAACAGTAGACCTTGTTTATCAAGAACTCTGGGGGCTGTTGCTTGGTTATAACTTAGTAAGACGTGAAGCGAGTCAGGCCGCGGTTGAGCATGGAAGAATGCCGAATGAAATTAGCTTTAAATATGCTTGTCAGTTTATAGCGAGCCAACTGAAGGTGATGAGTAAAGCGATATCGCCAGGCAATACACCTAAGCGTTTAAAGAGTCTCAGGGGAGATTTATCCATCCTCTTTATAGACAAACGCCCTAAGCCTAATCGGCCTAGGGCGGTAAAAATGTCAAAGACTCGCTACCCAGTTAATCGCAAAGCAGCTCCGCTTAAGTGAACTACATTGCGCATTTGAACGAGGCTTTTTGTTATCCATTTTCTAGCTAAGCGCTCTGTTTCGCACGCTTTCCACACGTCAGTTTTCTAGCTAACGTAATAAAAGTCAGCATTAGCAACGGATAATGGAACGTATTAAAGACCAGAGACCAGAACCCACTGAACGAAACCGTTGTTCCCAAGTAGAGGTAAAGTTGATCAACCAACAACAAGGCCAAAATAACGAACAACATCTGCTGGCGCTCAAATCGAATATCCGACTCTTTAAATGTCATAACCAGTGCAGACGCTGTAATTAAAATCGCTAACCAACTGGTGAACACAGGCAATGGCCAGATAACAGAGATCACCGCCGTAATGGCTGTCATGGTGAACCAAACCCCTTTCGAGGTGAGCAGTCTATCGACGTCTATTTCTGGATTATCTTCCAAACGTAAAACATGCCATGCCACTAGAACGCCCAGCAACGCACCAACAGACATATCCAGAATAAACACAGTCCCCAAGAAGAACTTGCAGAACATTACAGTTAAAGTGACCAAGCCCGTCAACAAAGTGACTCGATTTAATCCAAAACTCTTCGTTCTTTGGAATAAGAAGGTCATCACACAGAACCAAATCGCGATCGGCAAGCTTGGGAAACTAAAGCCAAAGCTATGCGTTAACTCTGTGATCGGCATATAAACGTGCGGCCTTGGTAGCGAGAACCCCTGCTGCGCAACCAATACCATCAGAGAAGTCGCAGTGATTGAGAAAAATAGACGGTAAACGAAACGGCTATCAAACTTCATCATGACAAACGGGAACAAGAACAGCAGGAACGTCGGGTTGCTGATGCTCGTTACCAATTTCGCAACTTCACAGGTTGTTTCACGGCTTGCTGACGAAAATGACGCGATCCAGCTTTGTAGATCAACCATCCAAGAAAGCTCAAGTTGACGAAAACCCGGTGCGGAGTCTATCAACTGATCAACATAGACGACTGATTGATCTGTTGCTCGCGAATAAAATTCAGCCACCTCTTTCCACTGCGAAGGATAACGATAAAGAGAAGCAGACATGTTGCTCGGGTTTGCAATCATTGCAGAGGCGACTTCTACGCCATAATGCGGCGCAAACCAAATTGGAAGCTCGTTCCCATCTAACGTGTTGGTCATCGAAAACGCAATCACTTCTGAATCAGAGACACAATCATAGAATACAGCTGTATCCGTTCTACCTAGCTCCTCGCCGACAGTGACAACTAAGCCAGTTTCTTCCCAAGTTTCTCGTTGAGCCGCGAGTTTTGGTGACTCACCTTCAATAACAGTGCCACCAGGAAGAGAGATCTTATTGGTTAATATTTCATGGATTAAAACCAGTTTGTCATCTGCGCGGACAATACAAAGCGCCCCTTTTACGTCTTCAGGAAGAGGATTCGCGGCAGATGTAGGAGATACAAACAAAGAAATGGAATACAGGATGAGAAAAAACAGCTGTCTCAGCACAAAATACGACCTTTAACAAAAAAGAAGAATCACTCAGCTATGATGGCAGGATTACCAATATTTTTCGACATAAATTAAGTAACCAGTTGTACATTTAGCACACATGTCAAAAAACGCTTTGCGACACTCTTCAAAATAGTTCTGACAAAAATCAGACATAACTCGAAATATTGGCTGCGATTTTGCCAGTTATATTAAGTTAACGTCAGAGGAATTTACGTGGATTTTACGCCTTCTCAGAATTGAAACAAGAAAGAGAGCTTATTGTCGACAACAAATAAACTCTCTTTATGGTTCACTTATGCTTTTACAGCTTTAACCATGCATCTGTCCAAGCTGAGCCCACACCCGGCTCATATGCACTTGGAGTTGAGCCACACCACAAACTGTTTGGCCAAGGCTTACATTGGTAACTTGCACCATTATTCGTCACCACGTCCCCTGCAGAGTAATTCGTACCCGCTTGGTAAGCATCACCTGAAGATGGCGGCGTTGGTGGTGTAGGCTCTGTTGGTGGCTCTACAGGAGGATTAGTCCCAGAACAATCTGAGCTGCCTATTGACTGCCATACTCCCCAAGGCCCCGAATCGGATGGGTTATCGCCTTGAGTCCACCATTGCGCTTGCCATAATTGACCAGCCCAAGTAACGGTTTCACCCGTGTTGTATACACTATTCGCTTTCCATTCATTGTCACAACTACCTGATGGCGGTGTCGTTGTACTAGTGGCGGAAGCTGTAGCCACTGCTTGGTATGTAGTACTGGTTTTATCGATACCAAAAGCCAAAGCGACACTCGCCTCACCTGCTTGAGAAGCGCCAAACTCCACATCGACACGACACGAGTCGCCTGCATTGAGTGTCGATTGTGCACATTGGTCTCTGGTGATCATCGCAGATTTCGTGACTCCAGAACTTTGCAGTCCCACATTTTCTACAGTAAACGCCACATTACCGATATTTTGAATACTGAAACTGTGTTGCTTCAGCTCGCCCACTTTAAAAGAACTCAAATTCTGATTTGCCGTGTAGCCAACAGAAACATTATCTGTCGGAGGCGTTGTCGTACCTACTACGCCATCAACAAAACTGCGTAACGCCGCAATGTCGCTATACACGCCGTACTTACCCGGTCGGGCACAGCCTATACCCCAACTGACGATACCTAGCTGAGTGACGAGACCGTTGTTCTTAACAACGATGGGACCGCCACTGTCTCCCTGACAAGAATCAATGCCACCTTGCGGAACACCCGCACAGAATGATACGGAGCCAACTGTGGTGTAATTACCGCCAGCTTGTCGACAAGTCGCATCAGAGACCAGAGGAACACCCACTTCTTGCAGCGCGGTTGGTGAACTCCCCCCCTCCGAAGTTCGGCCTAGGCCAGCGACGGTTAACCAATCACCGACGCCTGCATATTGTGAGACACTGCCTGCGGCTATATCCACTTTCGCAACACCAGAAGGAATTGAAGTGAGCTTAAGCAATGCGATGTCGTTAGAAAGCGTAGAAGCATTGTAAGAAGGATGAATATAGATCTGGCTGACGTTGGAACGCACGCCATCAGTGCCGTTATAAATCACACCACCAATTTTTACCGCTATTTGATTTGGTGTGTCACCGTCAACACAGTGGGCAGCAGTAAGTGCGAAACCATCCCCAATATAACTCGCCCCGCAAAAAGAACGATTACCATTGCGGCTGACTATCTGCGTATAAAATTTCCAGTCATTGGGGTTTGCCGTGATACCACCCACGATATCCGGCTGAATTTCATTGTTTTGTGTTTGCGTGACTTGATCTGCACTTGCCAACATTGGCAATAACGCCGTTGCAAGTAAGGTTTTTGATAGATTCAATGTTATTTTCCTCTTGTTTTATGAGGCACTATTCATGTGCCACTTACAAAACAAGCAAACAAAAACAACATCACCAATTTGGATGAGAATGAGTCGCCGCACATTGCGACGAAACTAATAGCAAATACTGACTAGTAGACTCAACTTTTGCATCGTCAGATTACATAAGTCACTAAGTTACCGTCTTAGCTACGCATTAATTAACGTTCAGATAACGACTTTCTTAGCCAATGAATATGATGTCCAAAACCTTGGTTCTCGTAGAGAGAAATCGCTGTCTGGTTAAAGTCCCAAACCTCAACAAACATCTGTTTCACTCCGTAATCGACGAATGTCGCCTCTATCTTTTCAATCAAAGCCTTCGCGGTACCTTGCTTGCGATACTCGGGTAAGACGTAGAGCTCATCAACGCTCCCCATCATCACAGGTTTACTAACCGTAGAAATAAGCTCGCAGAAATGCCCTGATACAAAGCCGATGATCTCATCCTCTATTCTAGCGACATACACCAAACATTCAGGATTATCGAGATAACGAGCAATGCTCTTTTCTTGTTCGATTTCTTCTGCGGTTTTAAACAGCTCTGGGGATTGGATATGGTGCTCATCATGTAGCTCGAACATCAAATCATTAAGTTGTTCAAGATCGTCAAAAAGCGCTGGTTTGATTACAAAAGTAGACATAGGAAAAGAAGCCAATAACAGGAATTCATATAGTGTGTGTTTAAACATGCATTTAGGCAAGTAGGAATGCAAAAGCCTCTTGCCGACAAAGCAAGAGGCTTCGGTGTTTGTGCTTGCTCCTAGGTAACCTAAGGGGGCACACTTAATTAAGATCTTACTTAACTAGCCGCGTTTAAGCACTCTTTCGATTTCGCCTAGACTGGATGGGTCATCAATGGTTGATGGCACCACGTATTGCTCGCCATCGGCTATTTGACGAATGGTTCTTCGCAAAATTTTACCTGAGCGAGTCTTTGGCAAACGATCAACAACCAGTGCATGTTTAAAGCAAGCCACAGCGCCAATTTCGTTGCGTACTTTGCCCACCAACTCACCTTCTAGCGTTAGATCATCAATCTTCACACCATCTTTAAGAACCACGAAGCCAAGTGGTAGTTGACCTTTTAACTCATCGTGGATACCAACCACCGCGCATTCCGCAATCGCTGGGTGGCCACCAACGATTTCTTCCATCTCGCCAGTAGACAGGCGGTGACCTGCAACGTTAATTACGTCGTCAATACGACCCATGATAAACAGGTAACCATCTTCATCTAGGTAACCGCCATCTCCCGATACGTAGTAACCCGGAAATTGACTTAGATAACCAGTTTCAAAGCGGTCATGGTTGCGCCAGACAGTCGGTAGGCAGCTTGGTGGTAATGGGCGCTTCAGAGCCACAAAACCTTGCTGATTTGCGCCCACTGGCATGCCCATTTCGTTCAGAATCTCGACCTGATAGCCAGGAATCGGCTTGGTAGCGGAGCCTGCTTTTACCGGCATCATCTCGATACCGGTCGGATTGCCCGCGATCGCCCATCCGGTCTCCGTTTGCCACCAGTGGTCAATGACCGGCTTATCTGCTTTGCTTTCGACCCATTCTAGCGTTGGTGGGTCAAGGCGTTCGCCCGCCATAAAGATAGAGTCGAGATTGGACAAGTCGTATTGCTTAATGAACTCGCCTTCTGGGTCTTCTTTCTTAATTGCACGGAAAGCGGTTGGCGCGGAGAAAAGCACATCCACTTTGTATTCGTCACAAACACGCCAGAATGCACCCGGGTCCGGTGTTCTCACCGGTTTGCCTTCGAATAGAATAGTTGTACAGCCATGAATCAGCGGCGCGTACACAATGTAAGAGTGACCAACGACCCACCCTACATCCGATGCAGCCCAGAACACACCATCTTGAGGGATGTTATAAATCGACGTCATCGAATATTTCATCGCTACGGCATGACCACCATTATCACGCACCACGCCTTTTGGTTTACCTGTTGTGCCAGAGGTATACAAAATATAAAGAGGATCTGTCGCAAGCACAGGGACACATGCATGAGGCAAAGCTTGCGCGTATTCTTGCTGCCAATCTAAATCACGCTCAAAATTGAGTTCGGCTTCGCACTGTGGGCGCTGAAGAACAAAGACTTTCTCTGGCTTCCAACGACTGTCCATAATGGCTTTATCGACCATGGGTTTGTATGGAATCACCTTATTGATTTCGATGCCACAAGACGCCGTCATGATGACTTTGGGTTCTGCATCTTCAATTCGAACGGCGAGCTCATTCGGGGCAAAACCGCCAAAAACCACCGAATGAATCGCGCCTAATCGAGCACACGCTAACATCGCCATTGCTGCTTCTGGGATCATCGGCATGTAGATGACCACACGATCGCCTTTGGTTACGCCTTGATTAGAAAGCATGCCCGCGATTTTCGCCACTTGGTCACGCAGAGCTTGATAGCTGTAAGTTTGTTTTTGACCCGTCACTGGCGAATCATAAATCAGTGCGGTTTTATCGCCTCTCCCTTGCTCACAATGATAATCGAGCGCGAGCCATGACGTGTTCAATACGCCATCAGGAAACCAACGTTCAATCCCATGTTCGTCAGCTTGTAAGATGGTATTTGGCGCTTCAAACCAATCGATGTTTTCAGCTTGAGCACGCCAAAAGTTTTCCGGTTCATTTTGTGCCCAAAGGTATTCTTTTTGATATGCAGACATATTGCTTCCTCCAGTATGTCCTGACATTGCTTTTCTTAAGTATCACTACCATGCAATTGTGCTATTCAAAGACATTGGAGGGAACACGCACAAAGCCCTCCATCAGTATTCTCGCGCTGCGGCTCATGATGGCTTTCTCAACCACCCAACCTTGTTCTGTTTGTTTGGCTTTTGCCCCCACCTTAAGCGTTCCTGATGGATGCCCAAACGTCACAGACCCTTTCTCTCCGCCACCAGCGGCCAAGTTGACTAGAGTACCCGGGACGCATGCAGCCGAGGCAATGGCGACCGCTGCGGTTCCCATCATCGCGTGGTGAAGTTTGCCCATAGATAAAGCTCGGACGAGAATATCGACCTCACCTGCCTCTACGGCTTTACCACTCGACGATAAATAGGGTTTAGGCTGGGAAACAAACGCAATCTTTGGCGTGTGTTGGCGTGTTTGAGCCTCTTCGAGCGAATCAATAAGCCCCATTTTTAAAGCGCCATGAGCACGAATGGACTCAAACCTCGCAAGGGCTGATTCATCGTTATTGATGTCATCTTGAAGCTCAGTGCCTTGGTAGCCAAGTGCTTCTGCGTCTACGAAGATTGTAGGTATACCAGCGTTGATGAAGGTGGCATTGAACGTCCCAACATCTGGCACGACCAAATCGTCGACTAGATTGCCGGTTGGAAACATGCTGCCTTCGCCATCAGCAGGGTCGACGAAATCAACTTGGATTTCAGCAGCGGGGAACGTCACTCCATCAAGCTCAAACTCCCCTGTTTCTTGAACGAAACCATTTACGATTGGTACATGAATCAAAATGGTTTTTCCAATATTTACCTGCCATACACGAACGGTAACGATGCCGTTTTCGGGAATACGATCTTCATCGATCAACCCTGCATGAATTGCGAAAGGCCCGACTGCGGCAGAAAGGTTGCCACAGTTACCACTCCAATCGACAAACGGCTTATCTATCGATACTTGTCCGAACAGGTAATCAACGTCGTGGTCGGCTCGCTCACTGCGCGACACAATCACAGTTTTACTGGTGCTGGAAGTCGCGCCGCCCATGCCATCAATTTGTTTGGCATACGGGTCAGGGCTACCAATCACACGAAGTAGCAGTTTGTCTCTTGCCTCGCCTGCGACTTGAGCTGGCTGTGGCAAATCTTCAAGGTTGAAGAACACACCTTTGCTCGTACCGCCGCGCATGTAAGTCGCCGGGACTTTGATTTGGCTTTGCATCTTGCTATCCATATCTTGCTCCGTTATTGCGCTATCTATTGCGAGAGGAAATCTTGAGCAAAGCGCTGTAACACACCACCCGCTTTGTATACGTGAACTTCATCTTCGGTATCGAGTCGACAAGTCACCGGCACATCAACCTTGTCGCCATTCGCACGAGTAATCACCAACGCCAAATCAGCACCAGGAGTGATATCGCCGATAACGTCATAAAGCTCAGTGCCATCTAATTCGAGTGTCTTTCGGTTCACGCCATCTTTAAATTGCAGAGGAAGTACACCCATGCCAACTAAATTGGTACGGTGAATACGCTCAAACCCTTCAGCAACAATGGCTTCTACACCTGCCAAGCGAACGCCTTTCGCCGCCCAATCTCGCGAAGAGCCTTGACCATAATCCGCACCTGCGACCACGATAAGCGGCTGCTTGCGATTCATGTAAGTCTCAATCGCCTCCCACATGCGTGTTACTTTGCCTTCAGGTTCGACTCTCGCCAACGATCCTTGCACAACTTCGCCATTTTCCTTGACCATTTCATTGAACAACTTCGGGTTAGCGAAAGTGGCTCGCTGCGCGGTTAAGTGATCACCTCGGTGAGTCGCGTATGAGTTAAAGTCTTCTTCTGGCACGCCCATCTTCGCGAGGTACTCACCTGCGGCGCTACTTGCCAAAATTGCGTTTGATGGCGACAAATGGTCGGTTGTAATGTTGTCGCCTAAAACGGCGAGAGTACGCATTGAAGACAGAGTTCGCTCACCAGTCAGTGCTCCCTCCCCCTCTTTTTGCCAGTAGGGAGGTCTTCGGATATACGTACTCATCGGACGCCAATCGTAGAGCGGATTCGGGTTACGAGCCTCATCATTCAGTTTAAACATTTGAATGTAGACTTGATTAAACTGCTCTGGCTTAACGTACTCACCCACCACAGCATCAATTTCTTCATCCGTTGGCCACAAGTCGTTGAGATAAACCGGCTTGCCGTCTTTGTCTGTACCCAAAGAATCACGTTCGATATCAAAGCGAATCGTCCCAGCTAACGCATAAGCAACGACCAAAGGTGGCGATGCTAAAAATGCTTGTTTTGCGTAAGGATGAATTCGACCATCAAAGTTGCGGTTCCCAGAAAGTACCGCCGTTGAATACAGATCTCGATCGATGATTTCTTGTTGAATTTTCGGGTCAAGTGCACCACTCATACCGTTACAGGTTGTACACGCATAAGCGACGATACCAAAACCAAGTTTCTCTAGTTCAGGGAGTAAGCCAGATTCTTCAAGGTATAGTCGAGCCACTTTAGAACCCGGTGCAAATGAAGACTTCACCCAAGGTTTACGCATCAATCCAAGCTCATTCGCTTTCTTAGCGACCAGACCTGCTGCCACAACGTTTCTTGGATTACTGGTATTGGTACAAGAAGTAATCGCCGCGATGATCACAGCGCCATCTGGAAGTTCGCCTTCCTTCTCTTGCCACTCGCCAGATACACCGCGCTCAGCAAGCTCTAAGGTTGGCAAACGACGATGAGGATTAGATGGACCTGCCAAATTGCGCCCGACTTGGGACAAATCGAACTCAAGCACGCGTTCGTAAACGGCAGTATCTAAATCATCCGCCCACAGACCGGTTTGCTTGGCGTACCTCTCTACCAAGTCGACCTGTTGATCATCGCGCCCTGTCAGTTTGAGGTAATTAATGGTCTGCTCATCAATGTAGAACATCCCGGCGGTTGCGCCGTATTCTGGCGTCATGTTTGAGATGGTTGCGCGGTCGCCAATGGTTAGGTCTCGCGCCCCTTCGCCAAAGAATTCGAGATAGGATGAAACCACGCGTTCATTTCGCAAAAACTCGGTAATCGCTAGTACGATATCGGTGGCGGTAATACCCGGTTGACGCTTACCAGTCAGCTTCACACCGACAATGTCCGGAAGACGCATCATCGACGGGCGACCAAGCATAACCGTCTCCGCCTCTAAGCCGCCGACACCAATCGCAATAACGCCAAGTGAATCAACGTGAGAAGTGTGACTGTCCGTACCGACACAGGTATCGGGATAAGCAATGCCTTGCTTGGCTTGCACAACCGGAGACATCTTCTCCAAGTTGATTTGGTGCATGATGCCGTTACCCGCAGGAATAACACTGACGTTCTCAAACGCCGTTTTACACCATTCAATAAAATGGAATCGGTCTTCGTTTCTGCGCTCTTCTATCGCGCGGTTTTTCTCAAACGCCTCTGGATCAAAGCCTGCATGTTCAACCGCAAGTGAATGGTCGACAATCAATTGCGTTTCAACCACAGGATTTACTTTCGCTGGGTCACCGCCTTGTTCGGCAATCGCATCACGTAGACCAGCGAGATCGACTAATGCGGTTTGTCCAAGGATGTCATGACAAACCACACGCGCGGGATACCAAGGAAAATCAAGGTCACGCTTGCGTTCAATCAACTGTTTTAAGCTATCAGTGAGCGTATTTGGGTCACAGCGACGAACCAACTGCTCTGCTAAAACGCGTGAGGTGTAAGGGAGCTTTTCATAGGCTCCAGGAGAAATATCGTTGACCGCTTCTCGGGTATCAAAATAATCGAGTTGAGTTCCCGGGAGCGGCTTACGATATTGAGTATTTATGTTTGTGGTGATGCTCATGGGCTTGCTTCCGCTTTAGTGTACATCTTGTGCCTGAACGCACCGCGATACTGTTTTTGAAATGGATTCGCGGTGAAAGAGACGCCCTCTGTGAATACCATCAAGACAAAACTCACAAAGAGGCGTCACGCGCTAGCGTTGTTCGATTGGCACCCAGTCTTGATGATCCGGTCCGGTATAATCCGCGCTTGGGCGAATGATTCGGTTGTTCGCACGTTGTTCATACACGTGCGCCGCCCAACCTGTCAGTCGACTCATCACAAAGATTGGTGTAAACAATTTGGTCGGAATGTCCATGAAGTGGTAAGCCGAAGCATGGAAGAAGTCGGCATTACAGAACAGACCTTTCTCACGCTTCATGACGGATTCCACACGCTCAGAAACCGCGTAAAGATGCGTGTCACCCACCTCTTTCGATAACGCTTCTGACCAACGCTTGATCAGTGCATTGCGAGGGTCACTTTCACGATAAATCGCATGACCAAAGCCCATGATTTTGTCTTTGTTCTCTAGCATTTGCAGAATATTGGCTTCTGCTTCATCTGGCGTTTGCCAATCTTGAATCATCTCCATCGCTGCTTCGTTTGCACCGCCATGAAGTGGACCACGCAACGTACCGATAGCAGCCGTAATACAAGAATGAAGATCAGAAAGCGTAGAAGCACACACGCGCGCCGCAAATGTTGAGGCATTAAACTCATGCTCTGCATAAAGAATCAAAGAACAGTGCATCACCTTTTTGTGCGTTTCGCTTGGTGCTTTATCAGTAAGAAGTTTTAGGAAGTAGCCGCCAATGCAGTCTTCGCTGTTATCGTGCGTTTTGATTCGCACACCATCGTGGCTGAAGCGATACCAGTAACAAATGATGGCAGGGAAAAGCGCCAGCATTCGCTCAGTAGCATGGAGCTGTTGCTCAAAGTCCATTTCTTGCTCTAAGTTACCCAGCATAGAGCAACCTGTGCGCATAACGTCCATCGGGTGAGCATCAGAAGGGATCAGCTCTAACGCTTGCTTAAGCTCCGCTGGTAAGCCACGCAAGCTCAATAGATGTGTCTTGTAGGCGTCTAGCTCTTGTTGATTAGGCAAGTGACCACGTAACAGCAAATGCGCCACTTCTTCAAATTGAGCATGATTTGCCAAGTCCGTAATATCGTAACCACGATACGTTAGACCCGTCCCCGTTTTACCGACAGTGCATAAAGCTGTGCTTCCCGCGCTTTGACCGCGTAGACCTGCGCCACCTATCTCAGCTTTCTTTTCTACAGAATGAGGCATTGTTGAACTCCTTTTCTGTCTGATTTGGCTCTCTTAATGGGCTCTTTTGAATCAGACAATTTTCACGTTATTGGATTAGAGATTCTTTTCTTGGGCTTCCGTTTGTTTCTTTGTTGACCTTATTTACCCTCCGAGAACAGCTTGTCTAACTTATTCTCGTAGTCGTGGTAATTAAGGTGCTCATACAGCTCTTTTCGTGTCTGCATTGAATCAAGCAACGCTTCTTGGTTGCCAACTTCAAGCAAGTGTTTGTAAACCATCTCAGCCGCTTTGTTCATCGCACGGAATGCACTCAGTGGGTACAAAACCATGTCCACTTTGGATTGAGCTAACTCTTCACAGCCGTACAGAGGTGTTTGTCCAAATTCAGTAATGTTGGCAAGAATCGGCACGTGCTTCCCTGTTGCGTCTTGAAGCGCTGTTGAGAACTGCTGGTATTGGTCTAGCTGGTTCATGGCTTCTGGGAAGATCATGTCTGCGCCCGCTTCAACACATGCAATCGCACGTTCAATCGCACTGTCCATGCCTTCAACCGCTAACGCATCAGTACGAGCCATAATGACAAAGCTCTCGTCATTACGCGCATCCACGGCCGCTTTCACTCGATCGACCATTTCTTGTTGGCTAACAATCGCTTTGTTTGGGCGATGACCACAACGCTTCTGCGCCACTTGGTCTTCCATGTGCACTGCCGCCGCACCCGCTTTTTCCATCGCTTTGATAGTGCGTGCAATGTTAAAAGCACCACCAAAGCCCGTATCGATATCAACCAATAACGGCAAATCACACGCGTTGGTGATACGGTCTACATCGACCAAAACATCGTTCAATGTTGTAATGCCAAGATCTGGCAAACCGTAAGATGCATTGGCGATGCCGCCACCCGACAAATAGATAGCTTGGTGACCCAAGTTTTTCGCCATCATGGCGCAGTATGGGTTAATGGTACCGACGATCTGCAGTGGGTTATTTTGCTCAATGGCGAGTCTGAACTTCGCCCCCGGAGATAAGCTCATGACAATTTCCTTCTAGTCTTGTTCTCTATCTTTACTTTCAGAATGTAAAATCTGTAATTCGATAAGTTTTCGGCTGCCTGAGATGTGCCTTCTCATCAGCATTTCTGCCAACTCTTCATCACGGTTGCGAATCGCTTGCAGAATGAATTTGTGCTCGTTGAGTGCTTCATTAGGGCGAGATTGCGCACGTGGTGATTGGTAACGATACATGCGCAACAAGTGATACAGCTCGTCGCAAAGCAAAGAGATAAGCTTGCTGTTTCTGCTCGCTTGAATGATTCGATAATGGAAGTCGAAGTCACCATGCTGGTGGAAGTAAGACGATCCTTCGACTTCATCAATATGTTTGGAATGTGTCGACAATAGCATTTCCAAACTCAGTAACTCTTCTTGAGTGATATAGCGAGCCGCGAGCCTTGCAGCCATGCCTTCTAACGCTTCACGGACGGAATACAATTCGATGAGCTTTTCTGGCGAGAAAGTAATAACACGAGCACCAACATGCGGAATGCGCTCAATCAACCCAAGCCCTTCAAGACGCATCATGGCCTCACGTAGAGGACCTCTACTCACTTGATATTTCTTGGCTAACTCAGGCTCTGAGATTTTACTGCCCGGTTCAATTTCACCACTCACAATCGCTTCCACTAACGATTCGGTCAGCGATTCAGATTTAGTGTGCTCCTTCTCAGAGACAATCACTTTATGACGAGTTTTCAATTCTGTATTCATATTCAAGGCACTCGTATTTAGAAACCAAAGTGTCAACAATTTGTTAACTTGAATATAAAATAGACGATCAGATTGTCGACAATCAAGCAAATTGTCGACAATTTAGACTAAGGTATAGTGTTATTGAGTGATTTATGGGTGGAAAAACATTCAGTTCGATAAGAGTAAGCTGAAATTGTCGACAATAAAAACCCAATAAATTCAGCAAGTAAAAAGAATAAAGGAGCACAACAGCTCCCTACTTGGGTTTAATTTGCTAACGAACGGTCGGATTTGCCTAGTTGACTAGCTTGTAGGTTAAGTCTTTTTCATCCAACAAACCGGATTCAACCAGGTTTCGCTCTAACATCATGTCTTGCAGTTGTTTCAGCGAGTTGATGTTGCCGTAACTACGGCGGATCTGGTCAAACGCTTCTTCCAGTTGCGGTAAGTTTTGTGCATTCATCTGGTCGGTAGTCGCCTCAGAAGCCGCTAAAAACCACTCCACATCTTTAGTGATCTCTTGCACTTGAATCAGGCTTTCACGCAATTTCGCTTGGTAGTGCTCCACCTCTTTGATGGCAGAAAAGAACTCCGTCCAAGCTTGCATGTTATCGATAGCCGATGTGGAAGACATGGTGGTTTTGTTGAGTTTCACACGGGATTCATTGATCGCCTCTTTAAGCTTGAATAAACGCAAACTGAGCTCATCAGAACGCTTTGGTAACAACTTCACCTCGTACTTCACTAGCTTACGAATCGCATGAATGTGTTCATCACGCTTACGCGCCGAAAGCGCCAAGAACTCGTGATCGACTTTTCCTACCGAGTTAGTTTTAAGTTGCTTGCGAGCAGATTCAATTTTTTTTGTTAAGAAGAGATTTAACGCCTTTCTTTGAGCCTTCTTCCCACGCTTTGCGAGAAGCGGCTTTTAACGCTGCCCCACCTGCGACTTCCAAAAGGGCTGCCCCCTCTTTCGAGCCGGGAAATGGAATCATCCCGATACCAGTCCTTACCCCTTTTTGCGCAATATCCATCGCGACCATTTTCTTGTCACGTTTTACCCAGTTCTTGGCAGATTGGTATTTGTTACCGAATTTTCTCGCCCAACTTTTGTGATATGACTTACTGTCCTTTTCTACATTTTGCAAAAATTCTTTCGCCATCTTTTTTGCATTTTGACTCGCCATAAAGAACTCCTTTTCTTTTAATAAATCGAATAGCGAATAAGATCTAATACTGCTATTTTTTGAGTAATTTGATTAATAATAGTATTTATATTTCAAATTTTTATTATTGAAAAGTTCAAGCATAAGGATATGCAATGGCTGATAAATACAGCAGTTCGGCTAGTTTGATGTCTGCAAAAGACTCAAGTAATCAAGAACATATCATAAGTAATGCAACAATAAAGCAAACCTTGTCAGAGCCTTTTGAAATCAAAGCAATGCTGGTATCCAGTGGCTTTGACATGCAAGATCAACTAGGTCAGTTCCTTACCATAAACCGTTATTTCAACGAATCTGGCAGCAATACACTCAATCGTTCCTACAATGGAGTTGTGACATTGATCCAACATTTAGGAATGGATTCTAATTTGCAGAATCACCAATACGAAATAACGCTTAAACCGTGGTTTTGGTTATTAAAACACACACATTCTTTCCGGGTTTATCAAAATCAATCCACACAAGAAATTGTCAGTGATATTTTCGATAACGCAGGTTTCAAAGGTAACTATAAAATATCCAGCATGCCTTCGACCAAGCGTGAATATTGTTTGCAATATAACGAATCGGATTTTGACTTCGTTTCTCGCCTGCTCGCTGAAGAAGGCGTTCATTATTATTTTGAGCATGCGAGTGGTTCACACACTATGATTTTGCAAGATGCTCAAACTCCATTTGATAAAGCCAGCACTGCAAAATTTGACATGAAGGAAACGCCGACAGGCTCACTTCCTTTGCTTGAAGATTGGTGCCCTACCGTTGCTTTTCATGGCGCGAGTGTCGAGCTATCAAGCTACGATTATTCGCAGACGAAACTCATCACCAGCGGCAGTAAAACCTCCAGCAATACCATTGCCAACAACACTAAACTTGCCAACACGCGTTACCCGACTTTGGGTATCAGCGGGGACATGACGGATCTCTCTAGTAATCTTGCCAAGCGTCGAATCGAGTATGTTGAGCAGGATTACCAAAGTGTCATTGCCAGCGCCAAACATGATCTCTTCGAGCTCGGTACTTACTTCTCGCTTTCAAGCCATTTAGATAAAGATCAACTTGGTGACTTTTCGGTCATCAGTATGGAAGTGGAATACACTGAAAATGCACAGAGCAGCACCAGACTGAAAGTGATTCCAAAAGATACTCCTCACTACCCGCGACCTCGCTCAAAACAAGTGGTTCAGGGTTTACAGAGCGCAGTCGTTGCCGGCTCAACCGCAGGTGATATTAATCAGGACGAACAAGGTCGCGTGCGTATTCAGTTCCAATGGGATACAGACGCAAGCGGCGACAAAACCAGTTGTTATGTTCGTGTCGCACAAATGCTTGCGGGAAGTGGTTACGGTGCTCAATTTGTGCCACGAGTCGGGCAAGAAGTGCTGGTCTCTTTCATCGATGGCGATCCAGATAGACCAATCATCACGGGCAGCGTCTACAACAGCAAAAATGCCCCGCCATACGCAGAAGCCAATACAACAAAGTCTGGCATCAAAACCCAGCTTTCTGGTGAAAGCAATGAGCTCTACTTCGATGATAAAAAAGACAATGAACTGCTTTACCTTCATGCAGCCAAAGACCTGACGCAAGAAGTTGAAAACAACCAAACCGAAACCATCAAGGGTGAATTGAGCCAAACAGTCACCAAAGCGGTATCAGTATCGACAGAAGACAACTACTCGCTGAGCGTAACTAAAGCATTAAGCGAAAAAGCTAAATCGATTTCAATTGAAGCTGACGATTCTATCGAGCTCAAAGTTGGCTCAAGCAAAATAACCCTGTCCTCATCATCCATTGCTATTGAAGCAACCAATATCGACATCAAAGCGAGCAGCGCACTGAATTTGGAAGGTACCAACGTCACCAGCAAAGCCACTTCAGCCAACAAGGTTTCAGGCACCACGACGGCACTTGAAGCAACCAGTTCAAACAGCATTTCTGGCCTGAGTATTTCCATCAAAGCGGACACCACGCTTTCTGCTGAAGGCTCTTTGAGTGCGGAGTTTAAATCGGGTCTCAAAGCGACATTTGATGGCGGTGTAATGGGTGAAGTGAAAGGCGCAATTGTAAAGGTTAACTAATGAAATATAAGAAGATTCCATACCAAACGGCTGGGCAAATATTACCGAGATTCAAAGCCAGTGACGAAGCAAAGGCACTGCTCGACGAAGAAACCAGCATCAGCGATGCAATTCAATCACTCACAGACAAAGAGCTCTACAACGATCTCGTTCAGTTTTTGACTCACGCTCTACCCGTCCGTGAAGCCATCTGGTGGGGAGCACTGTGTTTAAATCAACGCAATGAGGAATGGTCACCACTTCAAAAGCAGAGTGTCGAAACTTGCATGGCGTGGGTGCGGTCACCCTCCGAAGAATTGCGCCGCAAAGCCGAACATCTCTCTCATCGATTGGAACTGAATTGTGGGCCATCTTGGCTTGCTCAAGCGGTATTTTGGAATGGTTCTGGCAGCATCGTTGCACCAGATATTCCACCCGTTATGCCTGATCCATTTCTGTACGCCAAAGCGACTGCGGGAGCGATCAATCACGCAGCTGCCCTTCCTGAATGGGACAAAACTAAACCTTACTATCAAGCCGCAATCGCAATGGCGCTTGATATCGCTGCAGGCGGTCAAGGCACTGCAGATAACCAATCACAAACTGCAGTACAAGGAGAGGTACGATGACGTTACCTGCTGCTCGTATCACTGACATGCATGTATGCCCAATGCAGACACCAGCAACCCCTCCAATTCCTCATGTGGGTGGTCCGGTCACCGGTCCTGGAGCTCCAACCGTACTGATCGGCAGCTTACCTGCTGCCACAGTGAGTGATGTCTGTGTTTGCGTTGGAACCCCGGATTCTATCGCGATGGGAAGCACGACCGTGCTATTAAGCAATAAGCCTGCAGCCCGAATGGGAGACACTACGTCTCACGGCGGAAGTATCGTTGCAGGAATGCCCACTGTACTTATAGGGGGATAAAACCCCTTTATAAATCAGGACATTATATTGATAGATGTATTCCTCCGACCAATTTTTTGGATCAACCTCTTACTTTTTATTAAATAGTTAATTTTTCTCAGCTATTTCAGAAAATTCTCACTAGACTCAAGTTTACAAACTATGAAACCAGAGTAATGGATTTATCTCTGACTTAATAAAACAATAATTCATGGATTGAATATGGTTAATATTGATAGTCTTTTGGCTCCGATCACAGATGGCTCGCCAAGTGGTGTCTATCTGAAGCTTGATAGAAGTGCCTATCGAGCACTTAGAAACAGTTACAATGCCGCGCAATCATCGTTTCGCCAATTGGTTGAAACGCCTGATGCATCTAGCGATCAAGCACTGCTTGAAAGCAACGATGACAACTGGGCACAGTTGCGTACTGCGACATACCACGCCCTCACCCAGTCAAGCAAAGACCTAGAGCTGCTAGGTTGGTATATCACCAGTCAGTTGTTCACCGACGCTCCTTATCGAAATCTTGCCGACGCAACGCAAGTGCTTCTAAGCACCGTGGAGCAGTTTTGGGACTCGCTCAATCCGTTCCTTCCTGAAGACAAACTAAAAAGCGCAGAAGAATCTGGCATCGCTAGAGAGCGAGCTGAGTTCCGGATGAAACCTCTGCTACAGCTTGTCGGCGAAACTCACGATACCACTGCCCTGTATATGCCTTTGCAGTTGATTGGCTTGATTGACGATGTCACCTTTGGCGATTACCTACGTGCAGAGCGCAACGGTTCGCTTGGCGAAATCAAAACTAAAGCGCAAAACCTATTCAACGCTGACACGCAAGACACCTTAATGGATTTGGCGCAAACTTATCAAAATCTTGATGCTATAGAACAAGCCATCGCTCAACAGTGCCAACCCGTTAATGCAACTCCTGTAAGTTTCAAATTCATCAAAGAAAACATTGCGGAGCTGATTAACGCGATCCGTTATCTCACTGAAGACAAGTTTTCTAAATGGCCGCTAGATGATCAATTTAGATTGATTGCCGAAGAAGCCCAGGCTCCCCCCGTCGTATCAAACTCTCCTGAAACAACCTATCAGGCAACTGAAAATGCAGAAGTAGCACCAACCTCATCAGAGCCAGAAGCAGAGCAAATTACGACGACACCGTTGCTAGATTCGATTCCTGCAAATGAAACACACCAGCCAGCTGCACCCACTACGATGAATATCGCTGGTCAGATCCAAAATCGCGACCACGCTTTTCATGAACTTAGAAAGCTCGCCGATTACTTCAAACAAACCGAGCCACACAGCCCTGTTCCGTTCTTGTTAGAGCGCGCGATTCGATGGGGTTATCTAAGCTTGCCAGAACTACTCCAAGAAATGACTGGCGGCAACAGCCAAGTTCTGAGTCATATCAATCAACTCACCGGAATGGACAACTTAGAACAAACCATTCTGAAGACAATTCCTGAACCACAATCAGTGCCAGAGTCGATTCCAACCGTTTCTGCGCCTGAGGTTCAAAACACCTCTAATGAGGAGTCTCAAAGTGCAACGTCAATTGAACCTACAACGTCAGAGCAAAGCGACACTCCTAATACAACCAACCAACCAGAAGTAAAAACTACTCAATCGTCGAGCGGTATTACCGATTTCGAGTGGTGAAGCAAAAAATGCTAATAAGCAAAGGAGAACCAAATGGCTTCTATTTACATGAGAATTGATGGCACTACACCAAAAGGTGCTGCAACGGTAGATAAGATCGGTGGCAAGGATGGATTTTTTGCTATTGATACAGTGAACTGGAGTGCCGTTCGTGGCGTTGGCATCGACGTCGGTAACGCAAACAACGCAGACCAAGGCATGGTCGCGCTAGGTGAAGTGAACATCACTCGTGGCTGTGATGGTGCAACGCCTTACCTAACAACGTTCCTATACGCGCCAGGTGGTGAAGGTAAAACCATCGAGATCGTAATGACCAAACCAAACCGTGAAGGTTCTGGTGCAGATCCATACCTAATCCTGACACTAAGCGCAGCACGCATGTCGAGCTACAACATGGGCGCGTCGGATGGTCACCTGCCAAATGAATCATTCAGCCTGACATACACCGAGATTTCGAAAGCGTACTACATCGAAGGCGAAGGCGGCAAAATCGAGAAAGGTCCTGAAGTGGGCTTTGACGCGACGACAGCGAAAGTTACTTCGACAGCTTCTTAATGGAATAAGGAGATACCATTATGGCACTGAACTCCCAACACAAGCGAGTTAGCAAAAACCGTGTAAGTATTACTTACGATGTCGAGACGAATGGCGCAGTAGAAACCAAAGAACTCCCTTTTGTGGTGGGAGTCGTCGGTGATTATTCGGGTCACAAGCAAGACAAAGAAGACGTGGAAGATCGCACCTTCTATGACGTCGACAAAGACAACTTCGATACTGTTATGAAGCGTGTTGGCCCTGAGTTATCACTCAAAGTGGACAACGTTTTGGTTGATGACGACAGCCAAATCGAAGCGAGTCTGAAATTCTCATCAATGAAAGATTTCGAGCCTGAAGCCATCGTTGAACAAGTTGAACCGCTCAAGAAGCTTGTTGAGACTCGTAACCAACTCAAAGTACTGCTTTCAAAAGCGGACCGTTCTCGTGATCTAGAGAAGCTACTCAAGGAAGTTCTGCAAAGCGCAGACACTATCAACGCCCTTTCCGATGAGCTAGGCATCCAGAAAGAAGGAGCAGAATAATGACGACGGAAGTTGAAAACCAACCACAAGCAGAAGCGGCTGAAGCTTCGTTGAGCTTTCTGGATCGTGCAATCGAAGCGACCACACAAACGCCAGCGGACACAACAAAAGAACTGTTCTCAGTGTTGGCAGAGCAAGCGCTAAGCGGCACGGTAACATGGGACAAGAACGTCACCAAAACGATTGAAAACGCCATTGTAGAGATCGACAAAAAGCTTTCTAAACAGCTATCGAAAGTCATGCAAGAAAATGACTTCCAAAAGCTAGAAGGTTCATGGCGTGGTCTGCAAAAACTGGTTAAAGAGAGCGACCTAGGACGCTCACTGAAAATCAAAATGGTCGACTACACCAAAGACGAACTGCTTGATCAGTTTGAAGATGCCCCAGCCATCGACCGTAGCCCATTGTTTAACGCGGTATACCAAGGCGAATACGGCACAGCAGGTGGTGAACCATACGGCACCTTCATCGGCGACTACGAGTTCAGCGCAAAAGATGAAGACGTCGCCCTACTACGCTACATGGGTGAAGTAGCCGCTGCGTGTCACGCTCCGTTCGTTGCCGCAGCAAACGCTGAAATGTTTGAGTTCAATGACTTCACTACCTTCGAAGAAGGCAAACCTGTCGCGGCTGGTTTTGATTCTCCGGCTTATGCTGCATGGAACTCGTTCCGTGAGAGTGACGACGCGCGCTACGTAACTCTAACACTACCTCGCACACTCGCTCGCCTTCCTTACGGTGAGAAAGGTCTTGGCACCAAACTGTTTAGCTACGAAGAGTTAAACACTGACCAAGATGGCAATCCGAATCCATCTAGCAACAATGAGTTGGTTTGGTCAAATGCCGCTTACGAGTTAGGTCTGAAAATGACGCAAGCGTTCACTGCGTACGGTTGGTGTACAGCGATTCGCGGTCTGGATAACGGTGGTAAAGTGGAAAACCTACCAAACCTAACGTACAAGACCGAAGCTGGCGACTTGGTTCAACAATGTCCAACAGAAGTGAACCTAACCGACGAACGCGAGAAAGAGTTAAGTGACCTAGGCTTCCTGCCACTGGTTCACTACAAGAACTCAAACTACGGCGTGTTCATCGGTGGTCAAACAACACAGCAACCGAAGACGTACACAGATCCAGATGCAACAGCAAACGCAGCGATTTCAGCGCGTCTTCCTTACATCATGGCAAGTGGTCGCATCGCTCACTACTTGAAAGTCATGGGTCGCGACAAGCTAGGTTCAAACCTAGAAGCGCCAGACATTCAACGTGAACTTCAACTGTGGATCGATCAATACACCAACGCAGGTGCAATTGGTAATGATCAACGAGCGAAAACACCATTGGCGGAGTCTCGCATTGAAGTGGTTGAACAACCGGGTAAACCGGGCGCGTATTCAGCCGTTGCTCACCTAAGACCTTGGCTACAACTTGAAGAGCTGACTACGTCGGTTCGTATGGTAGCGAAGATCCCAGGTTAAGCATGATAGAGCTTGGTCGAAGTAGGATGCTTCGACCAAGCCAATTCGATTTAGGTCACAAGGATAGTATGAGTAAGATTTATCACTCAGGTTGGCAGACCCAATTTACACAGCTAGACGATAAAGACAGCGACTTTTTACAAGAGGCGCTCTCTTTACTGTCTCAAGTGTCTCGCTCCGCGCTAGACAATCCCGATGCGCTTATCACACATGTTTCGCGCTTGATTGCAGAGATTGACAATAAGCTCTCGAAACAGATGGATGAGTTATTGCATCATCCAGAATTTGAGGCACTGCAAACCAATTGGCTTGGGCTTCAAGGCTTAGCCACCCTGCCCGTTAATTACCAACGTACTCAACTCAAGCTACTCAATATGAGTTGGGAAGAAGTGTCTTCCGACGTCAATCAAGCCTACAGCACCAAAACGTCTGAGCTGTACAACAAGATCGGCAACCAAGAGTTAAACACCTTAGGCGGACATCCATTCGGTTGCTTGCTGTTCACGCAGCCAGTAGCGGCAGATATGGATTTCGAATCTGACTACGATGATTTATTCACCGTAGAACTATTGAGCCGCTTGGGTGAAGCGACGTTATGCCCAATGCTATTTGCTCCTAATCGCGATTTCTTTGTCGAATCCGGCGCAGACTGGCTGTCTGATATCAACCGAATCGAGAAGATCCTTGCCAGCCCTGATTACCAATCGTGGCAGTCTTTACGCAGTAAGTCCTCTGCGCGTTTTGTCGGTTTAGTGATGCCAGAAATGTGCATGCGTACACGTTATCTAAACGCCAAAGTGGGATTCATCTACAACGAGAAGCAAAACGGGCTTTGGGGCAATGCGGGCTTTGCGTTTGTATCCACCATTATGCGAGAGCATCAACGGGTGAGTTGGTTTGGCTTCTTGAAATCTCGTTGGAACGACAACAACCAAGGTGCCGTGGTCAATCAAAGCCAAAGCGATAGCCATTTTCTGATTCAACCACAAACCAAAGTGACCTTGTTTGGGCAACTGTCGACCTTCTACAGTCGCAGCGGTTTTATCCCTCTTACTAAGAGTCCTTTGAGCGATAAGTTTTACTTCAATGGTAACAATTCGATTTGGCACAACAGTGAGTCTGATAACGAGAAAGTCCTCACTCAAATCCAAACCTCGTTGATGTCTTGCCGTATTGCACATTATCTCAAAGTACAAGTACGCGAAATGATCGGTAGCTTCAAAACAGCTGCTGAGTGTGAGTTATTCCTCTCCCAATGGGTTGAAAAATTCTCTAGTAACGTTGCGTACGCCAATGAAGAAACCCTATCAAAATACCCATTGAGTTTTGCAAAGATCAGCGTGTGCGACTCTGACCATCATCCGGGCAATTTCGTCTGTACATTGCGTATCGTCCCGCAGTATCAATACGACCATTTCAGTGGCGAAGTGGTGCTGACAACAGAATTGGATGAGGTGGCGTAATGAGTTTTTGGCGTACCTTTGTGCAAACTGCCCCTACGACTCGTCGAGATGATATCGAGGACATCAAGTATCACCTGACTCACCTGTTTGATTCAGAAGCGTCACTGATGAGCATTGATGATCGGTTAACCGAAGTGCAGCGCTCTAACTATCGTTTTGGCATCGAGGATGTGCATCTGTTGAGTGCTAGTCTCGACCACCAGCAATTAGCCCTCAAACTAGAAAACTACATTCGACATTTCGAGCCACGCCTTAGCCAAGTCATGGTTGAACTGGTTGAGCGTAAAGCGGGAGAAAACACCATCGCGTTCAATATTGTCGCCAAAGCCAAAACGGCACAGGGCGAAAAAGAGCTGATTTTTGATTCCAAGATTTCATTAAGCGACATGACCACCGATATGAAGGAGGATTTGTATGAGTGATCCTCTACTGCGTTATTACGAGCAAGAACTGACTTTTGTTCGCCGTGCTCTCGGTCAATTTGGCTCTGAACATCCAGAACACGCACAACGTCTCAATATCCATCAGGGACAAATCGAAGATCCAAGTTTGGCTCGCTTATTGGATGGCGTGGCATTACTGAATGCCAACGTCGAAAAACGTCTATCTGAGCAAATCCCTGAAGTTGTCGAAGGACTACTTGGCGTACTCTACCCAAGTTACATTCAAACGGTACCAAGTGTGGCGTATCTAGAAATGAGCACAGACGCGCCTTCCACAGACAGCACGACGCTTCCAAAAGGCACACGCTTTTCTTCCGAGTCACAAGGCAAAACATGTTTGTTCACCACAACGGATGAACTCAAAACGACACCATTTACACTGATTGACACCAAGGCAAGCAGCGCGCCTTTTGACTTCAATCGCCCAAAAGGTAGTGAACAAACTACCGCCGTTATTCAACTCACTCTGTCTACTGGCGATGATGATGTGCACTTCAGTCAATTCGCGTTAGAAGATCTCGACTTCTTCGTTCAAGGTTTCGAGAACAATGCGGATTCCTTAGTTGAACTGCTGCTTAGTGAAGCGCGTGCAATATCGATTTCCGACATAAATGGCGAGAATCACGCGGTCTTGGCTGCCAATCAGCTCAAGAGCCGAATCAGCGATAAACAGTTTCAATTTCTGCCACAAAAAGGCAATCAATTTTCTGGCTACCATTTGATGAACGAATTTTTCTTCTTCAAAGAGAAACGTCAGTTCTTCCGTCTTAAAGGCTTTGGTGAAGCCTGTCAGCAACATGATTGCTCCACTGTGGTATTAAACCTGTTCATGCACTCTTTGCCGATGGAGTTTATCCGTCTTTTCGATAACCAAGTGTTTAAGCTCAATGTCGTGCCTGCGGTGAACCTCTTCGAGCAAACGGGCGAACCAACCAGCTATGACCAACGCAGCCTCACCATTCCCGTTAATGCCGATACACATACCGATAATGAGATTCAAGTGGTCGACATTTTGGATGTGTTTGAGATTACATCGAGCGGTCAAAAACTGCTGACGCCATTGTTTAAAGACAGTTACCAAAGCGACCCACATTGTGATTACTGGCAAAGCCGCAAAGACTCCACTGGTGAGCTGCGATTGGCGATCAGCCTAAACGCCAACCAAGAGCTCGAATTCAACAAACTCTACGGTACTCGCCTTCTTTGTACCAATGGCAAACAAGCATGCACCATCAGTGGTGAGATGACATGTTTAGAGCCGATCGATTTACCCGGCGATTTTCATTCGCTCTACCCACCTTCAGCTCCGATAGAACGTGAATCTGACGCTAATATGCACTGGCAATTTATTGGGCTTCTGAACAGTAATTTCTCGTCACTTTTGCACTCTGAAGATCCTACTCAGCAGCTTAAGCAAATGCTGCAATTGTGTAGTCGCAATCAGTTAGTAAGCGATGAAATTCAGATGATTCAGTCAGTTAAAGTGCGCTCGCAAGTTTCATCGATGCGTATTCTAGGCAAGAACGTCTTCTCTCCGGGCACAGAGATTGAAATCACTCTCGATACGTCTGGCAACTATCTGACTTTCACCGATGTGTTGAATCGCTTCTTCCAACAGTTCTGTAGTTTTGATCGCTACATTCAGCTCACAATTCGTCTTTATGGCAAAGATGGCATTGCGAGGCGTTATCCAAAAATCCACGGGAGCCAGCGCTCGATGTAGCGTGGAAGATAGATGATGTCGATGTCACTGATTAACGATTTAAAGGCGAACCCACATGAGTATGACTTTGCTCAAGCAATGCGATTGCTGATGCAAATGGCAAAACAGTCTGGGCACAAGCTGAAGTTAGAGCTTAAAGCGGAAGCCATGCCTCATGGTGATGCCGACGATATTCAATACTTCTCGTTCAGTGACCACAGCGCCAAGGTTCGCATTGCTCAGCAAGCACTATCTGGCGCACAAGGGGTTATCCCAAACTATATCTATGAAGAATTGTTGTTTGCACTGCATAACGACGATCACGCACTGAAAGACTTTTTAGACGTATTCAATCAACGCCATTTTGAACTTGCCGCGCAGCTAGAACTCGCTCCTCACCTTTTGGTGCAGAAAGAGCTGGCAAAAGAAAAAACCGATTTACTCAAACAACTGGCGAACCTGAAACGCGAACACGGTGCGCTGTTCCAGTATTCACTGCTGTTCGCTCAAGGGCATCGTAATTTAGAAACGTTAGAGCAGATCCTTAACGACTACTTCCCTTACCAAATCGATGTGTCGACTAAGAGCCATGAACGTCGTCAGTTACCCGCGAGTTCTCTTACCCGTTTAGGACTGAGAGATGACTATAACAGCGGAATCGGACAAGGCTTCCTCATCGGCAAAACGTGCATGACTTACAACCAACATCTTGTAGTGAGCATCCAGCCTGCCAACCGCAAAGAGCTGCATCAAATTCATAGAGATACTCAGTTGGCGAGCCACATGCGCCAGCTCATTCAACATTATTTACGAGACGCCACGCCGATTTCTATTTATCTCAACGTTAAGCGTGCGTATCTCGAAAAACCAAGGCTGTCTGCTCAACCAGATCAAGCCGCGAAATTGGGTGAAGTGGATTGCCTCGCCCCAGAACGTAAACCTACAGAGCGGATTCGGATTCTTCTGAAATAGCTAGGTAGACACCGCGACGACAAAGAAGGTTATCGCGCAAAAGACAAGGATAAGGTTATGACACAAGTAACGCTGACAAATTTAGTCGCCAAGTTATCGCCAGAATTAAAACGCGCATTGGAAGCCTCTGCGGGTGCAGCTATGAATCAAGGCGTTGCTG
Source organism: Vibrio sp. B1ASS3 (assembly GCF_905175355.1). NCBI lineage: Bacteria > Pseudomonadati > Pseudomonadota > Gammaproteobacteria > Vibrionales > Vibrionaceae > Vibrio > Vibrio sp. B1ASS3. The sequence goes on along the minus strand of NZ_HG992742.1, from coordinate 1,901,167 downwards.
CCATTGAGCCGGAACATTGGCTGCTCACGCTATTGAATCAGCAAGACACGCACTTAAAAACTCTGATTGAGAGTCAGAAGATCAACCAAGATCAACTTGCCAGTGAACTATCAAATCGCATCGAACGCTTACCAAAAGTGCAAGACAGCCAACCAACGCTCAGCCACGCACTGACTGAACTTCTAAAAGACGCTTGGATGATTGCCTCCGTTAACTATGGTCATGGCGAAATCATCAGCTTGCATCTCGTTCAAGCGCTGTTGCAGCAGAACGTCATGGGCGTATCGACCAACAATCTCGAATCACTACAGAACGTGTCGACCGAGTCCCTGCAAGGTTTAATCAACAAAACGCCGGTTAAGCGAGCAACACAACAAAGCACAGGTGAAGCAAGTTCAGCCACAAATACAGCAAGCGCGAACGACGCATTAAGCAAGTACACCATCAACCTGACTCAACAAGCGATTGAAGGCAATATCGACCCGATTTCTGGGCGTAATTCTGAAGTGAGAAAAGCTATCGACATTCTTTGTCGTAAACGCCAGAACAACCCTATTTTCGTTGGTGAGCCGGGCGTGGGTAAAACCGCTGTCGTTGAAGGCTTAGCGCTGAGAATCGCAGCAGATGAAGTGCCAAGTGCGTTGCAAGGCGTTCAACTCCATTCACTTGATTTAGGTTTGTTACAAGCAGGTGCCAGCGTAAAAGGCGAATTTGAAAACCGCCTTAAAGATGTCATCAATGAGGTGAAAAACAGTGATGTGCCAATCATTGTATTTATTGATGAAGCACATACGCTGATCGGCGCTGGCGGTGCAGCAGGACAAAATGATGCTGCCAACTTATTGAAACCGGCTCTTGCGCGTGGTGAGTTCAAAACCATTGCCGCAACAACATGGGCAGAATACAAAAAGTACTTTGAGAAAGATCCAGCTCTGACTCGCCGTTTCCAAGTCGTCACGGTAGAAGAACCAAACGCAGAAGATGCCAAACAAATGCTGCGTGGCATTGCAACTTCATTGCAAAAGCACCACGGCGCGTTTATCACTGAATCCGCGATCGATGCCGCGGTCAACCTATCCATTCGCTACTTACCTTCTCGCCAATTGCCAGATAAAGCGATCAGCCTGCTCGATACCGCTAGTGCGCGTATTGCATTAACTCAAGGTGCAAAACCAGAAGTGATTGAAGCGTTGGAGCAAACCATTCGTTATCAACAAAACGAGCAGTCTGCTTTGGAGAAAGAGTTTGATTTGTTCGGCACAGGCGCAGAAGAGATTGCCGAATTGAAGCAAGAAATCACCACCAATCAATCTCAATTAGCGGACTACCAAACGCGTTGGGAACAAGAGATTACATTGGTTGATGAGATTAAAGCGCTTCAACAAAGCATCACAGAAAGTGAAACGCCGGACGAAACTCAGCAAAGCCAGTTGAATGCCCTTCTCGACCAATTACGTGAGCTTCAAGGCGAAGAACCGTTAGTTAATGCGATGGTGGATGACGCGACCATCGCTCAAGTCATTTCCGGTTGGACAGGCATTCCTGTCGGCAGCATGATGAGTGATGAAATAGCTCGCCTATTGTCACTAGAATCAGAGCTGGATAAACGCGTTATCGGTCAAAACGTAGCAAAGCAAGAGCTGGCAAAAGCGATTCGAATCTCGCGCGCTGGCTTAACTGATAATCGCAAGCCAATCGGTGTGTTCTTGATGTGTGGTCCAAGTGGTGTCGGTAAAACGGAAACCGCCATGGCGCTGGCTGAGCAACTTTACGGAGGCAGCAACGATCTCACGGTTATCAACATGACCGAGTTTAAAGAAGAACACAAAATCTCCATGTTACTTGGCTCGCCTGCTGGCTATGTTGGCTTTGGTGAAGGTGGCGTGTTAACCGAGGCGATTCGCCGCAATCCCTACTCTGTCTTGCTTTTGGATGAGATGGAAAAAGCGCATCCGGGCGTTCATGACCTCTTCTATCAAATCTTCGATAAAGGACACATCAAAGACAGCGAAGGTCGCACGGTCGATTTCAAAAACACCTTAATCATCATGACTTCTAACGCCGCTGATCAAGCAATTTGCGATGTGTGTGATGAAAACGCCGAACGCATCAGCAACGATGAACTGCTCGAAGCAATTCGTCCCGATCTACAACGCTACTTCAAACCTGCATTCTTAGGGCGTACCACCATCGTGCCTTATTACCCACTCAACGATGATGAGCTGGCGAAGATCACCGAAATCGCGCTAAACCGCATTCGCAAAAAACTGGCAGAACAGTATCAAGCGAGCTTTACGTGGGATGCAGGTTTCGTGGATTTGGTTGTCAGCAAAAACACCGACCCTACGACAGGTGGTCGCGCGGTTGAGCAAATCATTAACCGCTCTTTGATGCCGAAGTTGGCAGAAGAATGCATCGCGCGTCTGAGCACACAACAACCAATTAGCCAAGTGACGGTCACCGCTGCGTCGACGCCACAGGGCTTTGAACTGGATATTCAGTAGTAACGAATCATGATGTTTAGAAGCGTACATTCGCCCCATCTCGTCACCACCTCGATTCTTGTTCAAGAGGCGGCGGTCAGCTGTGGGGTGAGCTTTTTCCGCAAAATAACCAAGCTGGTTTCATCGCTGTTTATTTTGCTTGGTGCCCTCTTCTCGTTCGAAGTATGGGCGCAAGTTTGGATTGGTCCCGACCGATTGCTGCTTGCAACTCACAAATGGGCACCGTACCAAACTCACCAGAATCAAAACATGGATGGGTTTGCGCTCAACCGCGTCAAATGCGCGCTGGGCGAAATGGGACAACCTTACCAACTGACCATGACGGAATGGTCTGACGCACAGCTTCACGTGCACAGTGGTCAACAACATGGATTTTTCGTCTCGCCGAAAACCAGAGAACACGACAGCTACGCAACGTTGTCTGCTCCCATTACCGAGCAAAAACTGCGTTGGTATTTTGGTCCCGGTGTAGAGCCTAAGCTTGATGATTTGTCAAAGTTGAACCTTAAGTTCTCGGCAGAATTTGGCTCAAGTACATGGTTTTGGCTGAAACGTAATGGATACAACGTCGTTAAGCAGCCACGAGATGCTAAGGTTTTACTAAGGCTTTTAAAACAAAGAGAAATTGACGTCGCACTGGAAGATGAACGGGTGTTCCACACGGAAATCAGCCAAGCCTCTCTTCCAAGCGATTACTTCTATTCTCAAGTATTCGAAACCAAGCCAATGGGCGTGTATTTCTCTAACCGCTTTTTGGACAAATATTCTGGTTTCTTAACCGCTTTCAACACAGCGTTGGCTAAATGCGAGGGATAACAAGTGGCGATCAGCATACATTTGATTTCTGTACCCTCTGAAGAGGTGGTGACTTCAAGAGTCATCTATCTGCCCGAGTCTGGTGGGCAGTTTGGGCGTTCTGCTTCTTGTGAAGTGGCATTGCCCGATCAATCAAAACGCATCTCGCGTATTCACGGACAAATTCGTCTCACTGAAACAGGTTATTTGGTGAAGAGTACCGGCAAGAACCCGGCTCGCCTCAACGATAAAGCCATGGTGAGAGATAAAGATTACCCACTCAACGATGGCGACATTTTAAAGATCGAAAGCTATTCGATGTTGGTATCAACACTCACGTCGAGCAAAGCGCCTGCCGAAGAGCAACCTGATGACCTCTTTGCGACCAAGTTCGACCTGCAACTGGAAGACAATGTCGATTTTCTCGATGAAGGAGATATCGTCGAACCCGTGAAATCGGAAGTCCATTACTCTCACCAAAATGTAATGAGCGATGACCCCTTCTCCTCCGACCCTTTTGAAGACATCGATGATGATGAACTGGCGGGTCACTTTGAAGTGGATGAAGTGTCGAAACAGCAGCAAGCAATGGAGCGTTCTACGGAGATTGAGTATCTTCCGGGAGACCACCTTCCAACGTCAGAGCTGGAAGCCTCCATCGAAAAGCTGATTACGATTACCGAGAAGAATCAACAATACCTTCGCAACCCACCGCTTGCACATGATGCTTTGTTTGATGCGTTGGACAAAACGCTCGATCAGTTCCTCAACGAATTTGCGCCGAACCAACTAGAGAATCAATTTAGCGAATTTGTGTCTGGTGGACTGTTCAGCAGCAAAGACAAGAAGTATTGGAAAATCTACCGCAAACACTTCCAACATCGACAGGACAACGGTGATTTTCGCCGTCAATTTAAAGCGATGTTTATGGAAAATATGCAAAAGCAAAGCGAGGAAAGCTGATGAAGATTTGGCTTAGTTTACTCGCTTTCGCTTTGGTGGGGTGTTCATCCGACCCAACACCGGTTGTGACGCAATATCAACTGGCGGTAAGCGCCGAGAAAACGATTAACCCAAGCGTTAACAACAGTACCAATCCTGTGGTGGTGCGCTTGTATCAACTGACCGATGCCCAACAGTTTAAGCAATTACCGTTTATTGATTTGTACAACGATGACGTGAGCCTATTAGGCGCAAACTTGGTGTCGAAACAAGTGCTGCCTGTGGTAATGCCAGACAGCACCAGCAAACAAACCTTAGACATCAACAAGACCACTCAATACATCGGCGTATTGGTGGAATTTGCCGAATATGATGCAAGCACGGCGACGGTAGTGACAACCACGCCTCAGGAAGAAGAACAATATATCCAGTTAAAGATCAGCGGTAACAAAGCAGCATTGCAAACCGTGACACCAGATTCGCCTTGGTGGGATGTTTTTTAACTCGATTCAGTAGATAGGGAAATCTCGTGGACGCATATAAAAAAGTCGTTTGGCAAGAAGGCATGTTCATTGCCCCACAACACTTTCAACAACAAGACAGATACACACAAAACTACGTCAGACAAAACGTCGAAACGCTTGCTGGTTATGCCCCTTACTATGGTGTGACCGACTTGGTGATCAATCATGATCTACTTAAAATTGGCAAGCTTTCCGTCTCTTCTAGCGCGGGATTGTTCCCAGATGGCACGCATTTCGAACTGAAACGCGAAGTCGCCAGAGATGTGCCGCACGGTACGATTGAGAAAATGGCTTACTTAGCGCTGCCTGTCTCTCTGCAAGGCAATAATGATTACGCCAATGATGAATCGGAACAAAGCCGCTATCTTACACGCACCATCAATGTGTTTGATACTTCAACCTCTGAAAATGCCAGTGTTGAAGTGGACGTCGCACAGCTCAATATAGCGATTAAACTAGAAGGCGAAGACGCTTCAGGCTTTACCCTCATTCCTTTCGCCAAGGTGTTGGAATGCAGCGAAACGGGCGAAGTGATGCTAGACCGTTCCTTTATTCCTGCGTGTTTGCACTATGGTGCATCACAGCTATTGGTTGAACGTTTGAAAGAGATTCATGCCCTCACGTCCAACCGTGCCACAAGCTTGCTCAAACGTATTCAAGCCGGACAAGGACAAAAGAGTCCACAGTCGATGATGCAAGACTACCTGTGGCTGCAAACACTCAACACTTGGCTTCCGTGGTTTGATTTATCTTTGTCGAATCCAAAGTTTCAAACCCATCAGCTTTATTTGGAGCTACGCAAGTTTGAAGCGCAAGTCATGGCGTCCACACCTGCGATCCCAGAGCCTTGCCAACCGTTGGATTTCCATCGTCTGTACGATTGCTTTAACCCGCTTTTTTCGAATTTGCGCAATATGCTCACGTTGGTTCAACAAGACTCGGTGATTGAGTTTGCGTTCGACACTTCGTTGTTTGAACGACGCCGCTTGCTTCGCACTCTGGTAAAAGATGGTCACAACCTGTCCGATCGCCGATTCGTTCTCAGTGTCCGTTCCAATATAAGCAGCACCGAGCTTAACGAATTGTTCCCTGCGGCAGCCAAACTGAGCAGCAATAATAAGATTGTCGAGATTGTGCGTAATGCCCTTTCTGGCGTTCAGCTGACGCCGCTTCCTGTTGCGCCAAGTGAACTAAAACCAATGCAAGGTACAGCGTATTTTGAAGTGGATACGTCAGACCGCAATTGGTTAGAAATGATTGAAAACCGCGATGCACTGGCGCTGCACGTCGATACACGTGTTGGCGACCTAGAAGTGATGCTGTACGCACTGAGGTAGTAAGTTATGAACTATTTGGATGAAAACACCTTAGTTTGGGACAGCAGCGAAAACGACTTCGTGAGTAAAGACACCGACATGCCAGACGTAAAGTGGCATTCGGTCAATGCTGCGCAAGCCAATATTGGGTTCTTGCATCATTTCGACAAAGCCGAGAATCAGCTGATCAACATCAGTTCTGAATTACTGGCTGTCACGCTCAAGATCAACACCTTGCCGGAGCCCGAAGACATCACTACGCTCAGGCATCAACTGGTGGCTTCTATTAATGAGATCAAAACCAAAGGCGCCGAGCTGACCTACCCAGTCGCCGTGATCGACAAGCTCTGTTTCCTGTATGCCGTGGTTTTGGATGAATTGATTGTCTACACCGATTGGGGTGAAAAACGCGGATGGGAGAACAAAACCTTACTCAGTGAACTGTTTGGTATGCGCAACGGTGGTGAGCTTTTCTTTACTGTGGCAGAGAAAGCAGCGCGCCAACCGCACAAGCTGATCGACTTATTAGAAGTGGTTTACCTGTTTCTCAATATCGGCTTTAAAGGTCAGTACCGCGAAACAGGCAGCGAACAGCTAAAGCGCTTTACCTACCGTCTAGAACAGATTTTAAGTCAGTACCGACAAGCTGGTGGAATCTATTGTCATACTAAGGTTTCGGTACCTAAAACACGTAAGCCTACGCGCAAGAAACGTTACCTTGTCACTACATTGTTTTTCTTAACTGTCATTGGTTTGAGTGTTGCACTCACCTATTTCTGGTACAACAAAACCAAACCACAGCGGGCACGTGATTTTGTCCAACTTGGTGAGTACAGCCAGCGCTATATTGAATCTGGTCGTGCGGATGACATCGTTTATGTCAGCACTGACGACGATTTAAAAGGCAATAAAGTCGCGGTAAATACCACTCAACCACCTCGTCCAGTGCCGAGCCAACCAAAAGCCGTGACGCCACAAGCGAAAACTTCAACGCCAGAGACGAAGAGCGCTCTAGTCACGAGTCCTGCAGCGGACACTGATTGGCTGGTCCAACTTGCAACCTTCTCTAACCTCAAAAACGCCGAGAAGTTTATCGCCCAACTGCCGACATCCAACTATCAACCTGTCGCGGATAACATCAATTCATACGTTCGCGTCATTGTTCGATGTGACAACTCAGAACAAGCTAAAACCATCAATAACTGGTATCGAGAGAATGCCAACGTCAACGGCTTAGTGGTGAATAACAAAAATAAACAAAGCGAGGTTGAGTCACAATGATGCAAGACAACCCAAACACACCAACAAGAAAAAAGGCAATCACTTGGAGCCTTGTTACCCTTCTGCTTCTGGCAATCTTAGGCGGCTTACTGACTTGGCTTGTTGCGTATCCTGATTTCTTATGGACAGGTGTTATCGTAACAACCATTGTGGCACTGCTGTCCGCAGGGCTTTGCTTTTGGTTAATCAACCGCAAGGTGAAAAAGAGTCTTGAGCAAGACCAAGAACGTGCACTAATTATCAAACGATCCAAGTTACTCGCCTTCCACTTCAAGAAAATGCTCGGTGTACAAAAGCGTAAAAAGCGCTTAACCAGCCGTTACGATCAGCCGATTTACCTGTTGCTCAGTGATAACCCAAGCAAAGACAAAAGCATCATCACGCAGATGGGTTACGAAGCTTATAAGGTGGATGACTTTGGTAACGACATTGAGTTTCCGATTCTATTTTGGCTCAGTGAACACTCAATTCTGATTTCCATCAGCATGGGCGAAGATCAACAACCGCTTTACTTAAAAACGCTGTGCCAGTGCCTAAATAAATGGCGTCCGAGACAAGCGATTAACGGCTTGTTGCTCACCACAGAAATTGAACAGTTAGTTGGCAATAGTGAAACCCTTTCACAAAAAGCCGACCAATTGAAATCGCAAATCAAAGCATTCAATCGTTCATTTGGTTTGAACCTGCCTGTCTACAATGTCCTAACTAACATGGGTCAAGTGAGCGATTTCTGTCAGTTCTTTTCTGCGTTTGATGAAGCTAGACGCAATGAAGTTTTCGGCGCCACCAGCCCAGTGCAAAAACATGGTGGCATTGATGCCGATTGGTTCAATGACGAATACGACCACCTCATCGGTCAGTTAATCTCGAACATGAGCAATGCGTTGGGAGCGCAGCTCAACCAAGATTTCCGCAATGCCATTTGTGGTGCGCCATACCAATTTGGTCTGCTTAAACAGAATTTGTGGCACTTCTTACAGCGTTTGCATCGAGGTGACCAATACACAGATGGGCTCAACTTCCGCGGCTTCTACTTTACCCACAGTGGCAGTGATTTCGCACAGCATGATTTACTGGCGAACGTGGTCAATCAATCCCTTGGCAATGAGCAATATCAGCAACACCAACAAATGCCCGTTCAACAAACCTTATTTGCTCAGCATTTGATGTCTCATGTTGTGCTAAATGAAAATACTTTAGTCGGTGTTAACCGCCATAAAGAGAATTGGTTGTGGTTCAGCCAAACCGCCTACACCCTAATTTGGCTCGGTCTACTGGTTGGCACACTGACGATTCTTAAGCTCGACTTCGATTATCAAACTAATCGTGAAGCCAAAGCTGATGGCATGTTAGAACGTTACAAAGAAGCGATCGCAGCACAGCCATACAGCAAAGAAGATTTGGTGGGCAATATTCCAAACCTGTACACCATGCATCGCATTTACGCGTTATATCAGGAGCCTGAACCTTGGTATACATTGCCATTCCTACCGAATGCGACCATCAAACCAGAAGTTGAAGCGGCTTACACCAAAGAGCTGCAACAAGTGCTGATCCCTTCTATGGCGCACACCATTGAGAGCGACTTGTATGTGTATGTGAACTTGGAAGATCAAGCCAGAACGCTCGAATTGTTGAATGACTATCGACTGTTGTTTGATAAAAATCGTACCAACATTGAAGAGCTCAAAAGCTATTTCCTAGCAAACTTAGAGCACCAAGGCGAAGCGGACAAAACCAACGTTGCTCAGCTTAAAGTGCTGCTCGACGACGTGTTTAACCAGCACTTAGTGGCGACAACTGCCAATCAAGAGCTTGAAGGGTTGGCGAAGCAAGTCATCAATCAATCCAATATCGAGACGCTACTCTACCAACACATTTTGAACGATCATGCGTACGAGAAGCGCATTGATGTGCGTAAAGAACTTGGTTCCAACTTCAATCAGATATACCAATTCAAACCTGGCTACGTTGGCTATTTCGTTCCTTACTTGTACACACCGACTGGCTTTAACGAGCTCGATCTTTCGGTGGAATCCCCTCTTCTGATCGAAGCGTTATCCGCTTATGAAGGCATCGCAGGGCAAGCACCAAGCGCGCTAGAGATGCATAGAATCAGCCACGATTTAAAACGCATGTACCAGAACGATTACATCAATTATTGGCGCGATTTTATTAACAGCATCGAGGTGAAAACCATTTCCGGTTCTGAGCAGTTGAATGCCAGCTTGAACGTGCTCAACAATGCCTCAAACAATCCAATGTCTAAGCTGTTTACCACCATCAGCAACTACACTTCGGTTCTTCTACCTGAGCCAAAAGATGCGAAGAAGAAGACCGATGAAGAGATTGCCGATGCTGCGCAAGACAACGAGAAAAAGGAATCAGCTCGCCAAGTCACACTGACGTTTAATGATTTCCACAAACAAGTGACGCCAGACGATCAGGGTAAAAAACCAATAGATACCGTTCTGGAAGGTTTTGCGAACACGGCCAAATGGCTCGATCAGTTCTACAAGTCCAACACGCCAGACAAAGTGGCTTACGAGACTTTATCTGCCGGTTTAAAAGCGCAAAATCCGGTCGCACAGTTGGCGTCATTGACCGATTCCCAGCCACCGTTATCCGGTGAAGTGATCGACTACGTGACAGTGCAAACTAACGAATTGGTAATGAACTTAGCTCACCAATACCTTAATAGTATGTGGAACAGCGAAGTCTACCAGCCTTATGAAAACACCATCGCGGCTTTCTACCCGTTTAAGAAAAGTGCCAACAGCGACGCAAGCACAGCGGATGTTGCTGCCTTCTTTAAAACCGATGGCACGTTGGACACCTTCTATCAAACCATGTTGAAAGGCTTTTCGACAGAGCAACGAGCGCCGTTTATGTCCGGCTTGTTGCCAAATACTAGCTTTGCATTAGATCCTGCGATTTGGCTGATGTTTGATAAAGCCAAAGACATTCGCTCTGCCCTGTTTTTAGCTGACCCGAAAAACGTCGCGATTCAATTCCAGATGAAACCAACAGAAATGAGCTCGGCGCTGACTGAGTTTTCCATTCGTGCTGAAAAACCGATTTTCACTTATCAACACGGTCCAATGCTGTGGACACAACAAAGCTGGAAAGGTGATTCTGTCGCACAAGATGCACTAACGGTGCGTCTACAAAAACAAGCAACGCCGATTGCCAATGAACAGTTTAAAGGCAGTTGGGCATGGTTCCGCTTGATTGAGCCGCGCGTCACTTCAACCTCTTCGCAAAGCACTCAGCTTGAGTTTGATTACAATGGCGATAAGGTTCGCTTAACGATTAAAACTCAAGGTCAGAACAATCCGTTCGTACCGAACTTCTTTGCGGGCTTTGTGTTACCGGCGAGCATTTAGTGATGAATACGTTCGCCAATCAAACCCTGTTTAGAGCCTGTGGCGTTACTTATGTAGCGCCTCTGAGCGAAAACGTTTTTCAGTGCGAGCACAAACTTTATGGCACTGTGGTCATCAAGGTAGCACGCAGCTTGGCTGAGAAACGAGCTTTGATGGCGGAAGCGGACTTTCTATCCAAATACGCGTCGGATTACTGGGCGAACTTTCATGGTTACGGCTCGCAAAACCACGCCGACTGGTTAATGAGCCAATATCTGGAAGGTAAAACACTTAACACAATAGAACCTGATTTATTACCTCAAGACATAATAACCAAGCTTGAATTCGCTTTGCTAAATCTACACAAAACGGGTTATCTGCATGGCGATATCAAGCCACACAACGTCATCGTGACGCCGAACAACCAAGTTCGGCTTATCGACTTTGGCAGTGTGATTCGTGTTGATGCTAAATACCGAGAGCATTCACATGCATCCGTTAGCCGAGCCTATAGTGCGACCCGCCCCTCTCTGCATATCGGTCAGGCAAGTAAGAACGATGATTTCTATGCCTTGGCTATGACCTTGCTCAGCTGCCACGATCAACATCCCTTTACCGGTCTCTCGCTACAAGAAGCGGCAGAACTGCTACCTACCCCAAGCAACATTGATTTACCAACGCGCTACCAAGTCTTGATACAAAAAGAGTGGCAACGAATGCGCCACTCTTTGAAGTTGTAGAGATTCAACGATCTAAGCTCTCTGGCTTACGCGTCTGATGATTTGGACTTCAGATACTTCTCAATATCCACCTCATCAACCTGTTCGGCTGGCATAAACTTGTTAGCATAGTCACGGTAAACCCCGCTTTCTAAGAACAACAAGAACAAGTCCATATCCAAGTGTTCGTCCAGTGCCATCTTGTACATGATGTCAACAGCAACGCTCACTGGCTTGGCTTTCTTGTAAGGTCGATCTCCCGCCGTTAATGCTTCGAAAATATCGGCAATCACCAAAATGCGTTCTGGGGTCGATAAATCTTCTGCACTCAACCGACGCGGATAGCCTGTGCCTTTCAGCGTCTCATGGTGAGTCGAAGCGTAACGCGGCACGTTACTTAACTCCGGAGGGAATGGCAGTGCCCCCAGCATTTTGATCCCACTGATCATGTGCTCGTTAATCTTGAAACGGTCTTCTGGTGTTAACGTCCCGCGGGAAATGGTCAGGTTGTACACTTCACCCAAGTTATATTGATGCTCTGGCACTTGCACCTTAATGCCATGTTCTGGTGCAAATTCCATTGGGCGAACGCGCTCGATAATATGGTCAGGCTTATCCGCCAAAAGGTTTTCAACCACGGGTAGCGTCACGTCAGATTTTGGCTTAATCATTTCTTCAAATGGAGAAAGGCCAAGATGATCATCATAGTGACGCAACCAAGTTTGTTGGGCGATTTGTTTAATGCGCTCAATCTTCTCGTCACTCATGAACTCACCACCCACGTTGGCGTTGGCAACAAATCGGAAGTCTTCATCCAACTGCGCAACTCGTTGGTCGAACTTGGCTTGCGCCTCTTCTTTTGACAGTTCACCAGTAGATATCGACTTCCACATTTCCACTTCAGCATCTCGCCTTAACACCTCGAAGCGAGTGCGAATTTCATTGATGCGATTGTAGTTGGCTTCTAACTTAGTGCCTTTATCAACGATGTGTTCTGGCGTGGTGATCTTGCCACAGTCGTGTAACCAAGCCGCGATACGGAATTCACGTCGTTCGTCTTCATTGTTGAACTTAAAGTCTTTGAACTTACCGGTGTCGCACTTCTCTACTGCCTCTGCCAGCATCAAGCCAATTTCTGGAACACGATTACAGTGCCCCGCAGTATAAGGAGACTTGTCATCGATCGCTTGCGCGATAAGGCGAATAAAGGCCTCAACAAACTCTTCTTGCTGTTGCTCGTGATGTTGAATCTCTTGCGTCATTTCAGTGACCGAATCGGACAAATCAGAGACTTCTTTGATTCTCGTCTCAACTGGAACCAAACGATCAAATTGGCGTTCTTTAATCTTTATTGTCTCTCGACGTAACGCCAAGATAGGACGAACGATTGGAGCACCAACCTTCCATGCCAATGGAAACAAAATAAGCATCACAAAAGCGGTAATCACTATCGCTTTCGACAAACGACTGGTTACGGCATCAGTGATAACTTTGCCAGAAACAAGCACCGCAAAGTAATCGTTCGTGCCACGTGTCGACTGCAGCTTTGTAATGTAGAGAAAGCGATCTTCGCCCTCGATGTTTACCTTGTTCATCGCATCATGTTTTTCTTCCTGAATCACGAGTTCATAAACTTCAGGATATGGAACAAAGCTACCTCGCCACTGGTGAGGCTTAAGCCACTTCTCTTTTAGCGCCATTTTTTGTTCCGGAGTAATAGCAGCAATAGCTTGGTTGATCACCTCGACGACTGCTTTGTCTTTGTTTTTCATAAAAAGTGAATACTCGAGCGGCGGTGCGTCCAGTTTAGCAACATGTACATGAGTGAGTCTGACCAATCGCTTTATTTCAACCATGGTCAAATAGCTATCAACGAGATACTTTATCTCCCCCATATGTAAAGCCCGTTTAGCCAGATCTAAATTGGGTTCCTCAATAATGTTGAGTGTTGGATAGCGTTCAAGTAGCCACTCTTTCATGCCAAAACCAGCGACGACGCCAACCGTTTGATTGCTAAGTTCATTCAAGGACGTAGGCATCGGGTTTTCTGTTTTAGTCGCAATCGCAAGTTGGCCGGTAAAAATTGGAGTGCTCTTTATACCTAAGCCATCAGGTGTTCCGAGTACAGGCTGCAGAATATCGATTTCACTCTGACGGTATTTTCTCACTAGATCTTCAGAGCTGAAACCGTTCACAAATTCTAGAATCATGCCTGTTTTCTGAGAGACTAAGTTGAGCACATCAACTGCGTACCCTCCAGGTTCACCACTTTGCGTATAGTCGTAAGGCCCCCAATCATTTTGATTGGAAATCACAAACTCTCGTTGGTTGAATAATGTTTTTTGCTGTTCATTCAGTGCCAAGAGGGACGAGTCCGGGATCTTAACCTCGTGAAAAACATTAACACTTGAGGCAACCACTTCACCGCGATCATTGAAAATGAAGGCTTCAACACCATCTTCTTTCTTCATCCCAAGCTCGGTTGCACTAATTTTCTCGCTCAATGATGACAGTACCGTATCAACACCGATTACCGCTCCTTTACTACGGACAGAGTAGGTTTGCCCCGTGATCTTTAAGTGTTGAAACAGATAAGGATTCGTTTTGTAAACGCTATCTCTTGAAGCACTATCAAACCAAGGTCTTCGTGATGGATAAAAGTTACTTTTCTCTTCAGATTGACGAACGAGATCCAGTCCCTCAGAGTAGTAAAATGTCTGTTTTGAACGCTGCTCACCTTCGCCCGTTACTTTGATAACAACCCAACGTTCTTCATTTGATGCATCGATTTGTCCACGCACAATCGGGGAAGATTCTAAGTTGATGACCTGATAAAAAAACTCTTCATTGTCAGCAAAATAAATACTGTAAAAGACTGGGTTGTCGATCAGAGTTTGGATGAATACCCGTTGAATTTCAGTTTCACTAAACTCGGAATCACTAAAATCCGCCACACTTCGCAGAATTCCCGCGCTACTCGTCGCACTCGCATCAATTTGATGAATATGGTTACTGACGTCTTTGGCTGTCATGGTTAAGTGCGTCAGGATATGTTCTTCCGACATTTGCTTGCCGAAGTAATACTGCATCCCGAGACCAAGTGATGCAGTCACTGCCGTAGCGATGATAAATAAGCTACCTACCGTAAACTTGATGGAAAACTTGCGAGGAGTACCTGATTTAGTTTTCACGTAATAAAGCCCTCCGATGGCTTCAACAGCAAACTAAGTAACTCTTTTTTAAAATAGAACATCTTGAGTTACATGCACTTCAAGTCTAGTACATATTTTTCATACACTTGCATTGCGTTAGAGCGCAGATCACTTTTACACAATAAAAAGAGCGATACCGAAGTACCGCTCTTTGCTGATGTGTTTGGGAGGGTTAAATCATTGCGACTCAGTGGAAGAGATACTTTTGAATATCAACCTCGTCCACTTGCGTTTCTGGCATAAACTTCTTCGCGTATTCGAGGTAAACGCCGCTCTCTAGGAACAACAAGAACAGGTCCATATCCAAGTGCTCGTCCAACGCCATTTTATACATGATATCGATAGCCACACTCACTGGCTTTGCTTTCTTGTAAGGTCGGTCTCCCGCCGTTAATGCCTCAAAAATGTCCGCAATCACTAAGATGCGCTCTGGAATCGACAAGTCATCCGCACTCAACTTACGGGGGTATCCTGTCCCTTTCAGCGTCTCGTGGTGAGTAGACGCATAACGCGGAACATTGCTTAGCTCTGGTGGGAACGGCAAGGCCTCAAGCATCTTAATGCCACTTATCATGTGTTCATTGATTTTGAAGCGATCTTCTGGTGTCAGCGTACCGCGAGAAATCGTCAGGTTATAAACTTCACCCATGTTGTACTGATGTTCCGGCACTTGCATTTGAATGCCATGTTCCGGCGCAAACTCAACAGGGCGAATACGCTTGATGATATGTTCTGGCTTGTCTTCCAACAGCTTTTCCCTAACCGGCAACTGCGTGTTGGACGTTGGCTTGTTCATTTCCTCAAATGGTGACAAACCTAAGCGGTCGTCAAAGTATCGTAACCACGTTATCTCAGCAATTTGCTTCACGCGCTCGATCTTGTCTTCACTCATGAACTCACCACCAATGTTTGCATTGGCGATAAACTCAAAGTCATCGTTGAGTTGACGTACTTTTTCTTCAAACTCGGCTTTTGCTACGTCTTTGCCAACCTCGCCGCGTAACAAGGTGTTGAGGTATTCGATTTCGAGGTCTCTGCGTAACACTTCAAAGCGAGTGCGAATTTCATTAATTCGGTTGTAGTTTGCCTCTAGCTTGGTGCCTTTATCAACGATGTGCTCTGGTGTGGTGATTTTGCCACAGTCGTGCAACCAAGCCGCGATACGGAACTCTCTTCGTTCTGCGTCATTTTGGAAGGCGAAGTTTTTGAATTTACCGCTCTGACATTTTTCAGCCGCTTCCGCCAGCATCATGCCGATTTCTGGCACTCGGTTACAATGCCCTGCAGTGTATGGTGACTTGTCATCGATCGCTTGTGCGATAAGTCGAATAAAGGCTTCAACAAACTCTTCTTGCTGCTTCTCGTGTGACTGAATCTCGGCCACCATTTCCATCATTGCATCTGAGAGTTCATCAATCTCTTTTACTCTTGTAGTCACCGGCCACACTTGATCGAAATTTCGAGCACGAATCTTTCTCGTTCTCGCTTTCAGTGCGTAGATTGAACGAGTCATTGGTGTGCCGAGTCGCCAAGCCAGAGGGAAAAGGCCTAACATAACTAACGCAGTAAACAGCAACGAGTTAAACAAACGCTCTGTTACTGCATCGGTGACGATTTCTTTCGGAATCACTACCGAGAAGTAATCATCACCGCCACTGGAACTTGAGATCGGGGTGACATAAACAAAGTAGTTTTGTCCTTCAATACTTCGTCTCACCATGGTGTTGTAGTTAGACGTGTCTTTCGACAATTGAAATACTTCAGGGTATGGCACAAACGTTCCGCGCCAATGGTTTGATTCCAGCCATTTTTGCGTTAACGCTTCTCTTTGCTCCGGTGTAATCGACTCGATAGCAAGGTTGAGCACCTCTAATAAGCCCGCGTGCTTTTGGTTTATGTAAATGTGATAAGGCACTGGCTTCGCATCCAGTTTTCTTACCGTGACGGTCGATGTTCTCTCCAAGCCATTCAGTTCATCCAACGTCAAATAGGTATCAACCAAATAAGGAATCTCGCCTTTCTCTAGTGCTTCCTTTGCATCACTTAAGCTTTCAAATTCAACGATGTTCAGCTTAGGGTAGTTTTCTTGTAACCACTCCTTCATTCCAAACCCGCAAACAACACCCACTTCCTCAGGGAAGTTTTTAAGTGAAGTAGGAATGAAGCGTTGGCTTTTCCCTGCTATCGCCAAGTCTGCGGTGTACATGGTAGCGCTTTGCTCGCCGTATTCAGGTACTTCACCAGACACGGAATGCAAAACATCAATGGTGCCTCTCAAGTACTTTTTCGACAGCGTGATCGATTCAAAACCATTGATAAAATCGAACTCTAAGCCGGTTTGCTGAGAGAGAATTCTCAACAAATCGACCGCATAACCTTGAGGTTCACCAGCTTGAGAAAAGTCATAAGGTCCCCAGTCGTTTTGGTTCGAAACCAATAATGCCGGTGAGTTCATCACAAGCGCACGCTGAGGCTCAGTCAGCGTCAATGGTTCAGACGGTGGCACTTCGATATCGCGTTCTAGATCGATGTTCGACGCGATCACTTCACCCTTATGGTTGAAGATAAAAGACTCTGCCCCACTTTCTAAACTCATACCCAGTGCGGTTGACGCAATTTTAGAATTCAGTGTCGACAGTTCAATATCGATACCGATAACATCTTTACCACTGCGGATCGCATAGCTCTGACCCGTGACCTTCATATTTTTAAACAGGTAAGGCTCGGTCTTATAGACGTTTGTTTCTGTCGCCCCGATAAACCATGGTCTGCGTGTAGGATAAAATGACGTTTTGCTCGCAACGGTTCGATTCACATTAAAGCTGCTGTCCACGTACGACACGATCATTTGTCTATCCGGACCAATGCCAGTGGCTTTAGCGATAGCCCAGCGATCTACCACATCGGCGCTCATCTTATCGCGAATCGTTACCGAGGTTTTTAGGTTAATGATTTGAAAGAAATCTTCATTCTCGCTACCCACATACAAGCTTTGAATGAACGGGTTTTCATCCAAAACCTGAGCAAACAAAGTGAGAATTTCTTTTTCAGAAAAGTTGTGGTCAGACATAGAAAGAAAGCTCTTGAGCATTCTTGTACTGCTGATCGCATTGCTATCGACTTGGTGAATGTATTCACTTACATCTGCCGCCGCCGTACTCAACCTTGAGATGACGTGCTCCTGCGACATTTTCTGCCCAAAGTAATACTGCATACCCATAGCAAAGATCGCCGTAAGTGCCGTCACTAACATGAACATGCTACTTACAATGAACTTGATTGAATATTTACTTTTTAGCTCAGAACTGCGTTTCATTCTTGCGCCCCGGCATCACCATAAAGTGCCAAAACTGTCGGCTTTACATCACCATTTACTATCAAAATACTAAATAACCCCATACATAAGCGTAGACTTATACAACGTAATATTTGCTATCAATTTTGCAAAACCTATGTTTAAAACGATCCGATAAATAAGATTGTCCTTCACAGAACCAAATTTATTACTTGTTAATTGACTCAAATTGATGGTTAACAGCGATTATTTTTTGATGCATATCGCAAGCAAATCCATTCTTCAAAAGGCATTCACAAAACCTGACAACACCCGCATAGACACCACCTTTCTAATAAGCTCAATGTTTATTCTAGTGGGAATCAATACACACTGCTTGTCGTGAAAATAAGAAAAAAGCATCGCTTGTATTTGGATGAGAATAAGCACTGATAGGTTTTATCTGTTGAAACAATCGTTCATCTCAAATTTATCCTGAGCACTTCGCTCGCTACCATGTCACCTCTTTTGTGTTACACCCCATTTATAAGAAATCTCTATGAAACAAAAAGGATTCTCCCTAACAGAAGTGGTGGTTGCGGTTGTAGTACTGGCGATCATTGGACTGTTTTCTGCACCTAAGATGATGCAAATGCAACGCGAGGCTCGAATCAATACCCTAGAAGCATTCGTTGGTGCTTTTCATGCTACCAATGAGGTCGTGATGACCAAGGCCAAAATACAAGGCGTTGAAAAGGAACCGTTGGCAAAACTGTCAGACCATGACATTTATATTCGTATGGGTTCGCTCGCGTTGGATGATTTTAACGTGGCGAATGCAATGGAAATTGACGGGTTCAACCTTGCCAATACAGGCTCTACGGAAACACCCTCATTACTGGTCTATTTAGGTAAGGAAAAATCCTTACAACAGATCCGAGACTCGGGCTGCTTTATCAATATTAATCGCCCCTTCACGGCTTTCGATGGAGAAGGCATCGTGGCCATGGATGAACTGAGAGTGATTAAATTCTACGACTATTGCTAGCTCATCATTTTAGAGAGATTAGATTACCGGAAAGCCTTACTGCACATTAGGCGTATGCTTGCTAACGTCCTATATGCCTTTGAGGTTTTATTATGATCGTTGTAAAAAAAGCAGACGCCTCTGACGTTGCGAAAATTGCCCCTCTTTACCTGAAGTATCTTGAGTTCTACCAAGTCGATGTTTCAGGTAAAGATCCCGAGGCTTTTATCAAAGCTCGTATTGAGAATGAAGAATCAGTCGTGTACTACGCGACTGATGAAAGTGGGCAAACGCTCGGTTTTGCGCAGCTTTATCCACTCTTCTGTTCGTTAGAAATGAAAAAGATTTGGCTTCTCTACGATTTGTATGTGGATTCATCCCAGAGAAAACGAGGAATTGGTGAACGCTTATTGGAACAAGCAGACCAACTGGCGAAAGAGACCGACTCTGCCTTTGTTATGTTAAGCACAGGCATAGACAACAAAGCCGCTCAATCTGTGTATGAGAAACACGGTTACGTACGCGATGTCGAGTTTTATAACTATGTTCACATGCTTAAGTAATCAAACCGACACGTGAACAAAAAGCGAAAAGCCGAGTTGTACTCGGCTTTTTATGTTCAACTTACGCCACTTTGTACTTGCTGATACACAATCAAAAACAAACCAGCAAATACCGCTACCGTCAGTAATACCTTTAACCAAAGAAACTTCATGATTATCTACTCTTCTGGCGCGTATTGGTCAAACACTTCTTGAGCTGTCATTTTCTTGCTGTGTGGCTGTAGATCATAGTACGCAGGCTTCTCATCCGTGAAGATCTCTAAGCTCAATTTGAAATCTGGCTCATTAAATAACCCAGCTGAAAGAATGTATTCATCCGTTGCCAATAAATGGTAATAGATGTTTGTGCCGCATTCAGCACAAAAACCTCGTACTGCCCATTGGGATGATTGATAGCGTTTGGGCTCTGCACCACTAAATGTCACATCGGGGCCGCAATGCACCGCATGCAGAGGTCCACTTGACCACTTTCGACACATATCGCAATGACACAAACTCACTTCATTGTGTTTAGGTGCGGTCACTTCAATAGCGCCACATAAACATGTTCCTTTCATCGCTGTTCCTCCCTATTCAACCTCCATCATTATGGCGGTTTTAGACTCTCAATTGATGTGACCAACCTAGTCTTTCACCACATTCTCCGGCCGGCATGTTTGCGTGAACTTTATGAACAAAATGTCGCTTATTCTCAATATTCTCTTTATCTACGCATTAGAGACATCGCGTTAACACCTTATTAACCTTTAGCTCATCACTAGCGAGTCTCCCTACCTCGTTAGGAGAACAAATAATAAGGCTCTTCAAAACAAGAGAGTCACCAACATAAGGAACGTGAAACATGTTAAAGGTACTCAAACCAACGCTCGCCGCATCTATCATTGCAGCCTCATTTTCTTTCCACGCTTTTGCTGCTGATGTTGAAAAAATCCATTTCCTAATCCCTGGTGGTGCTGGTGGCGGTTGGGATATGACAGCTCGTGGCACAGGTGATGTTCTGGTTAAATCAGACATCGTTGAGAATGTCTCTTTCCAAAACCTCTCTGGTGGCGGTGGTGGTAAAGCCATTGCGCACCTCATCGAAACCGCTGAGCGCCAACCTGACACGCTGATGGTCAACTCAACCCCAATCGTTGTTCGTTCACTGACGGGTATCTTCCCGCAATCCTTCCGAGATCTGACGCCAGTAGCCGCAACGATTGCTGACTACGGCGCTATCGTGACTTCCGCGGATTCGAAATACAACACATGGGAAGATGTGGTCAAAGATTTCGAATCTAACCCACGTAAAGTAAAAATCGCTGGCGGTTCTGCACGAGGCTCGATGGATCACCTAGTCGTCGCAGCCGCATTTAAAGGCGAAGGTTTTGACGCGCGTAAAGTTCGCTACATCGCGTACGATGCTGGCGGTAAAGCAATGGCAGCACTTCTATCTGGCGAAACACAATTGCTTTCAACCGGTCTTGGCGAAGTGCTAGAGATGTCGAAATCTGGTCAGGTAAAAGTACTGGCGATTACGGCACCAAAACGTCTAGACGCTGCACCAAACATCCCTACCCTGAAAGAATATGGCAATGAGACTGTGTTCGCGAACTGGCGTGGTTTCTTTGCCGCTCCTGGCACAAGCCAAGCCAAGCTCGACGAATGGAACGCAGCTCTGACCAAGATGTACAAAACGGACGAATGGCAAGTTGTTCGTGACCGCAACGGCTGGATTGACAACTACAAAGCGGATAAAGAGTTCTTCGCGTTCCTAGAAGAGCAAGAGCAGCAAATGGGCGATCTAATGCGCGAATTAGGTTTCCTTAAGAAGCAATAACTCCCATCCGAGTTTATGGGGTTAGCTATCCCTAGCCCCAGTTGTATTTGCACTCTAATTTCACCGTATATGGGCATTGTCGATAATCGACAAGTAAAAACTCCTTTGTTTATTGATTGGTAAACACTAAGTAACTCGACTAGCAGCGATGCGCTTAATTGTTAATGACTTAGTCCTTCTTCATTAACGCCCATATACGGTCTTTTCCTGTTGTTCTAGGAGTTGGATATGTCTCATTCAACCAATATTTTTACCAAAGAGAATTTGCTGTGCCGCGATCGTGTCGGTGCGATGATCTTTTTGTTGTTTTGCCTGTGCTACGGCTACCAAACTACGCAAATCCCTCTCTTTCCCGGGGATGAATACGAACCCTTCACAGCTCGCACCTTACCAACCATTCTGACCTACGTCGGGATTGGTTTAGCGCTAATGCTATTGGTCACTGGTCAGCCCGATAAACAAAGCGGCGCTGTGATGTCATTCAACTGGAAATTGCTGATCGCGTTTTTAGTTTTGATGGCGCTTTATGGTCTGGGTTTGACTTACATCGGCTTTGTATTAGCGACAGGATTCTTCCTACTTGCGGGCTTTTACCTTCTTGGCGAACGACGTAAATCGGTGTTGTTTGGAGCCTCATTTCCGTTCGTTATCGCGTTTTACTTGCTGCTCACTCAGGGTCTAGATATCTACCTTGAGCCTGGTCTGATTTTCACCATCTGGTAGTCAAAAGAAAGGACTGAATTATGTTAGATGGAATTCTACAAGGTTTATCCACCGCCGTGATGCCAATGAACATCATGATGGTGATTGTTGGCTGTTTTGTCGGTACATTTATCGGCATGCTACCGGGGCTTGGTCCTATTTCTGCCATCGCTCTGATGATACCTATCACCTATGGGTTGGATCCGTCTTCAGGTCTGATTCTGATGGCTGGTGTTTATTATGGTGCGGTATTTGGTGGTTCAACTTCTTCTATTCTTATCAACGCGCCGGGTTGTTCTTCAACCGTAGTCACCGCGTTTGATGGCTACCCAATGGCACAGAAAGGACAAGCAGGTAAAGCACTTGCGCTGGCGGCTTACTCTTCTTTCACTGGCGGCACGCTTTCAGCCATCATGCTACTTGTAGCCGCGCCAGCACTGGCTAACGTCTCGCTAAGCTTTCAATCTTCTGACTACTTTGCGCTAATGCTTCTTGGCTTATCCGCAGTGGCAGCCTTTGCAGGTAAAGGACAAGTGATCAAAGCGTGGATGATGACCATTCTCGGCTTGATGCTATCTACCGTCGGTATTGATAAAGGCGTCGGTGTTGAACGCTTCACCTTTGGTCTTACAGATTTGATGGATGGTTTCAGCTTCCTGTTGTTGGCGATGGCGACCTTTGCGCTTGGCGAAACTTTGATGGGCATTTTGAAGCCTTCCGAGGACACACGTGATGAAGAACAAGATAAGCTGAGCAACATTGGTTCGATGAAAGTCACCAAGGAAGAAATCAAAGAAGTAGCGCCGGTTTCTATTCGCTCTTCAATCCTTGGTTTCTTTACTGGTGTGCTTCCGGGTGCAGGTGCAACCATTGCCGCCTTCTTAAGCTACGGCATGGAACGTAACCTTGCTCCAAAGGATAAAAAAGAACAGTTTGGTAAAGGCAGCATCCGAGGTTTGGTGGCTCCGGAGTCAGCGAACAACGCAGCATCAAGTGGTTCTTTCGTTCCCCTGCTTACTCTTGGTATTCCGGGCTCTGGTACAACCGCAATCATGCTAGGAGCGTTAATCGCTTACGGTATTCAGCCGGGTCCTCGTCTGTTTGTTGAGCATCCAGATGTGTTCTGGTCGGTGATTATCTCCATGTACTTCGGCAACATTGTGTTGGTGATTCTTAACCTACCGCTGATCCCATACATTTCAAAACTGTTGGCCGTACCAAGAACCGTGTTGTTGCCGATGATTCTGTTCTTCTCTATCACCGGTGTGTATCTGGTTTCTTTCAACACCATGGACGTGTTTGTGATGTTGCTTGTGGCAATGGCTGCCATCGCACTAAGGCTGGCAAACTTCCCTCTCGCACCGCTATTGCTTGGCTTTATCCTTGGTGGATTAATGGAAGAAAACCTGCGCCGTGCATTGATGATTTCCGACGGTGAACTGAGCTTCTTATGGGAACGCCCAATCACACTGACATTTACAGTACTCGCGGTATTGGTACTTGGCAGTCCACTGTTTGTAAAACTCTTTCAAAAGCTTAAAGCACAGCCAGTGAAAGTTGAGCAATAAGCATTCTATCTCTCCCTCAAGATAGACCTTTGAAACCAAGCCACCCTTTGCGGTGGCTTTTTTCTTGGACTAATCGCTACTTTATTTCTTTGGGTGAGTTGCGTAGTGTTAACCGTTCAGACACAAAAATTATAAGAACAAAAAAGGACTTTTTATGCTGCTGGAATTTGCTCTCTTGTTTGCCGCGGGCGTCGTTGGTGGGATCATGAACTCCGTCGCCGGTGGTGGTAGCTTCATAACCTTCCCTGCCTTGATGGCGGTTGGCGTGCCTCCCATTATGGCGAACGCGACGAATACCTATGCTTCTTGCGCAGGCTACATCAGTGGTGCAATCGGCTTTCGCGAAGAAATCATGAAGAACAAGCAAGAACTGGCTTTCACTATCTCTTTCAGTTTGATTGGTGGCGCTGTCGGCGCTTACCTTTTGCTGAACACGCCAGAATCTGTTTTTCTTGAAGCGATTCCATGGCTATTGTTATTCGCAACCGTACTTTTTTTAACTGGCTCACGCATGACTGCGTTGATTAAGTCTCTGACCAAAGAGACCAAACACGCCGGTATTCTAGGTGTGATTGCACTGAGTCTTCTTTTGATTGGCGTCTCTGCTTATGGTGGCTTCTTCAATGCCGGATTGGGCGTGATCGTGTTGAGTTATTTAGTGGTTGCAGGACACCAAGACATCAACTTAATGAACGGGCTTAAGCTGCTGGTTTCGACCTGTGTTTCCCTGATTGCCATCATGATTTTTGTGGCCAACGGTTCAATCGATTGGACCAAAGGCAGTGTTGTGATGGTTGGCACATTGGTTGGCGGCTACTTAGCCGCGCGTGTATCTCGCCAGTTGAATCCCAGCCACGTAAAAGGCTTCGTTGCCCTCTCTTCTATCGCGATTACCATTTACTTCTTCGTAGATGTCTATGCCTAACTCAATACCACGATATAACCAAAGCCAAGCGCTCATTGCTCACAAACAAAAACGCCATCGCAAATTACGATGGCGTTTTCATTGGTTCTGACTAGAGATTACTTAATCAAACCTACTTCTTTGTAGTACTTCTCAGCACCTGGGTGAAGCGGCGCAGATAGACCATCTTTCACCATTTCTTCTTTCTTCAAGTTTGCAAATGCTGGGTGTAGACGGCGGAAATCATCAAAGTTTTCGAATACCGCTTTCACTACGTTGTAGACTACTTCGTCTGGCACTGCCGTTGAAGAAACAAACGTCGCACCTACACCAAAGGTTTGTACATCGCTTTCTGAACCGCGATACATGCCACCCGGTACATTTGCGATACGGTAGAAGCTGTTGTCAGAAACCAACTTCTCAACTTGTGGGCCCGCAACAGTTACGATGTTACTGTCACATGACGTAGTCGCCTCTTTAATCGCACCACTTGGGTGACCTACAGTGTAGATCATCGCGTCGATCTTGTTATCACACAGTGCCTTAGACTGCTCTGATGCTTTTAACTCAGACACCAGTTTGAAATCGTCATTCGTCCAGCCGTACTCTTTCATCAGCACTTCCATCGTACCGCGCTGACCTGAGCCTGGGTTACCAATGTTAACGCGTTTACCTTTCAAATCATCAAACGATTTAATGTTTGCGTCTTTACGAGCCACAACGGTGAACGGTTCTGGGTGAACAGAGAACACAGCACGGAGCTCTTTGAATGGTCCTTTATCTTCAAATTTGCTCGTACCGTTATAAGCATGGTACTGCCAGTCTGACTGAGCGATACCTAAATCCAACTCACCTGCACGAATGGTATTGATGTTGTAGATAGAACCACCAGTACTTTCTACTGAACAACGGATGCCATGGTCAGCACGTGATTTGTTCACCAAACGACAAATAGCACCACCCGTTGGGTAGTACACGCCAGTTACACCGCCCGTACCAATGGTTACGAACGTATCTTTAGCAGAAACTGAAAAACTTGCACTTAGTGCAGCCAGAGAAGCCGCGACAGCAATTTGCTTGAGCTTTAACATTGAACGTCCTTATTTTTTCCTTTGTTTATGGCCAGATAAGTATAGCAACCGTTAACAAGTTGATAACGTTCGAGATCACATCCTGAGAATTATCACCACGTCGTAAAAGGCTTTGATCGGTAAGCAATTATGAACCGCGTACGACTTTAGTTTTAATTGTATGAAAAAGCTCGCGAAGTTTTTTGACTTTTGTTGTTTTAACAAAAGCCTTTTGCCATTACTGCCGTTAATTGCAAATCATCAAAAGAGTAGACTGAGGGCAATTCGAAATAGGAGCTTCTTATGAGCAACGCACTTTTCAACGCATTCAAATTCGGCGATTTTGCTGTAAACAACCGCATCGCAATGGCACCAATGACTCGCTCACGCACTTCACAACCGGGCGACGTGCCAAACGATATGATGGCGACTTATTACCAACAACGCGCCACAGCAGGTTTGATCATTACTGAAGGCGCACCAATTTCAGCAGTTGGTCGCGGCTACTCAATGACACCGGGTATTTACACTCAAGAACACATTGAAGGCTGGAAAAAGACCACCGACGCGGTACATAAGGCTGGCGGTAAAGTCTTTATTCAACTTTGGCATGTTGGTCGTCGCAGCCACGACACGATCGCTAGAGAACAACCTGTATCGGCCTCTGCAATCAAAGAACCAGACATGGTATTTGGCCCTCTTCCAGAAGGCGGGTTTGGTATGATCGAAACCTCAATGCCGCGCGCAATGAGTGAAGATGATATCAAACAAACCACTGCAGATTTTGTGCAAGCGGCAAAAAACGCAATGGAAGCTGGCTTTGATGGCGTTGAGATCCATGGTGCTCACGGTTACTTACTTGATCAGTTTATGCGCAAAGCACTGAGAGATCCCCTCATAATTTCCCCAAAACGTAACCATGTGTGAATAGATTTTGAGTAAGCAGGGTTGCAGCCACGAGTGAGTCTTCCCTTGTTATTGTGTAGCCAGAATGCCGCAAAACTTCCATGCCTAAGCGAACTGTTGAGAGTACGTTTCGATTTCTGACTGTGTTAGCCTGGAAGTGCTTGTCCCAACCTTGTTTCTGAGCATGAACGCCCGCAAGCCAACATGTTAGTTGAAGCATCAGGGCGATTAGCAGCATGATATCAAAACGCTCTGAGCTGCTCGTTCGGCTATGGCGTAGGCCTAGTCCGTAGGCAGGACTTTTCAAGTCTCGGAAGGTTTCTTCAATCTGCATTCGCTTCGAATAGATATTAACAAGTTGTTTGGGTGTTCGAATTTCAACAGGTAAGTTAGTTGCTAGAATCCATGGCTCCTTTGCCGACGCTGAGTAGATTTTAGGTGACGGGTGGTGACAATGAGTCCGTGTCGAGCGCTGATTTTTTCGGCCTTTAGAGCGAGATTTATACAATAGAATTTGGCATGAGATTGGATTGCTTTTAGTCAGCCTCTTATAGCCTAAAGTCTTTGAGTGACTAGATGACATATCATGTAAGTTGCTGATAGGTTTCCAGTTTTCCGCTCCTAGGTCTGCATATTGTACTTTTCCTCTTACTCGACTTAACCAGTACCAACCCAGCTTCTCAACGGATTTATACCATGGCACTTTAAAGCCAGCATCACTGACAATGAGCGGTGTGGTGTTACTCGGTAGAATGCTCGCAAGGTCGGCTAGAAATTGGTCATGAGCTTTCTTTGAACATTGCTCTGAAAGCGGGAACGCTTTCTCATAAAGAGTAACAGAACGACCGTGTAGTGCGACTGAAGCTCGCAATACCATAAGCCGTTTTTGCTCACGGATATCAGACCAGTCAACAAGTACAATGGGCATCGTATTGCCCGAACAGATAAAGCTAGCATGCCAACGGTATACAGCGAGTCGCTCTTTGTGGAGGTGACGATTACCTAACAATCGGTCGATTCGTTTGATGTTATGTTTTGTTCTCGCTTTGGTTGGCAGGTTACGGCCAAGTTCGGTAAGAGTGAGAGTTTTACAGTCAAGTAAGGCGTGGCAAGCCAACGTTAAGCTGTTGAGTCGTTTTAAGTGTAATTCGGGGCAGAATTGGTAAAGAGAGTCGTGTAAAATATCGAGTTCGCACATTTTGTTGTCTGATTATTGATTTTTGGCGAAACCATTTGATCATATGACAAGATGTGTATCTACCTTAACTTAATGATTTTGATAAAAATCATTAGGGGATTCATCAGCGCAAAGCATCTAACCAACGTGATGACCAATACGGTGGCTCTCAAGAGAATCGTATGCGCTTTATGTTGGAAGTGACCGAAGCGATCGCAAAAGAAATTGGCGGCGATAAAACAGCTATCCGCCTGTCTCCTTTCGTTACCGAAGGTTCAAACATCGTTGATGACGAAATTGTTGAGTTAACAGTGAAGGCACTAGAGAAGCTTGCACCGATGAACCTTGCTTACATTCACTTCAGTGAGAATATCTCTAACTACACTGAAGCAACGGATGCCTTTCGCAAACAAGTTCGCGAGGTGTACCCGAACCCAATCATGGTTGCAGGTAAACTCACTGCAGAAAAAGGCCAGGCGTTGTTAGATTCTGGCTTAGTGGATTTAGTAGCGTTCGGCCAACCCTTCATCACTAACCCAGACTTCGTCTACCGCGTGGAAAACGGCATCGAGCTAACGCCAGTTGGTTACGATGCGCATTCCACCTTCTACGGCGGTGATGAAAAAGGTTACACCGATTATCCTTGCGCGACCGCATAAATGAACATAAAATGTATGGTCCGCCCCGTTATTGCAACTACAATTTAGTAATAACGGAGTTGGTTTGCGCTAATGTATTCGGAGTCCACGTTGGGAACATTAACTTCCCGCTCCACGATGATATCCGCGCCAGATTATCCTTAAAAGCCCCAAAGCAACTAGGTGCTATTTTTTGTATCAGGTTACTAATCTGGCCGATCGACCGTTTTTGTCATCACGTTCATTGGCGTTGCAAACTTGGTTATGGCTATACAGCCTTAAAAGCTTGGCGGTGGTACAACACCGCCCAAGCTATTCTTGCTAGCTTATTGGCAAGTGCGACTACCACTACATTAAACGGCTTTGTTGCTCGTAAATTGACTAACCAATCTCCAAACACTTTTCCTGTTGTTTCTATCCTAGATAGCACGGACCTCGCTCCATGTATAAATAGAGCGCGAAGGTGTTTGTTCCCTCGTTTACTCATGCCTAATAGCTTTGATTTGCCACCCGTTGAATACTGCCTTGGAACGAGTCCTAGCCATGCAGCCATCTCGCGACCTCCACCAAAGTTTGAAGGAGAACTGATATTAGCCACACACAGCGTTGCTGTTAAATCACCAATACCAGGAATACTCTTCAAAAGCTCGGCATTTTCATTATTTTCAGTAATTGCTTTCAGTTTTCTATCTTGAGTAGATACTTGCTCATTTAGGTATTTATAGTGCTCATGAATCGAGAGCAACTCAGCGACCAGACTCGGTGGTAGTTTTATATCTTGCTCGGCCAACCACTGAAATAGCGCTTTCATCTTGGCATGGCCTTTAGGAAAACTCAGCCCAAACTCAAGTAGTATTGCTCCAATTCGGCTCATACAAGCCGTTCGTTCTTTGATATAACCATCCCTCACTCGATGGATAGCTGCGATTACCTGAGCTTCCTCTGACTTGGCAGAGACAAATCTCATGCTTGGTCGACTCGCTGCTTCTGCTATCGCAGCTGCATCAATAAAGTCGTTCTTGTTACCTTTGACGTAAGGTTTTACATATTGAGGCGGGATAAGTCGAACTCGATGCCCATAGGCTTCACACTTTCTCGCAAGCCAGTGAGCACCACCACAGGCTTCAAAAGCGATGATGGTAGGTTCAAGTACAGATAAGAAACGAAGTAGTTGGATTCGACTAAACTTACGGCGAATAACGTCTTTGCCAGTGTGATTGTTACCAACCGCATGAAAGCAGTGCTTGCCTAAATCGATACCTAAGATGTGAATGGTAGACATATGGTTCACCTCGTTCTGAGAGCCTACTCTAAGCGTAGGGCTTGAGAGTGAGGCGGACCATATAATTAGCCCCGAAAACTCGGCAATGTAGATCAGATAAGGATCGGTTGACCGATCCTTCTGCTGAGAGATAATCGGAAGCCTGTTTCTAGGCTTCCGATTTTTTATGTCTATCCAAAACTGTTTTGCCGATTTCCTCGAAGAAAATCCTGTTGATGTAGCTCAACTCACCACTTTCTCTGAACATATCCCAGATGAATGGGTTGTTAAGGCAGCTAGTCTTTCTGATAAGGCGACTATTCGCCGACGTCGGCTACCAAGTGACATGGTCTTGTGGTTAATTGTCGGCATGGCCTTCTTCCGTAATGAACCTATTGCCGAAGTTGCACGAAGAATGAATGTCTGTGCGGATGGCTTAGCCGATGAAGAGTTATTAGCAAAAAGTGCTTTAACTCAGGCAAGACAACGTTTAGGTAGAGCTGCACCAGAGTGGTTGTTTAAACAATGTGGGCGGACGTGGGGTCTTGAACGATACCGTGATGATACGTGGCAAGGATTACAAGTTTTTGCTGTAGACGGTGCTCTTTTTCGAACCGCAGATACCCCCGAACTTAGAGAGCACTTTGGCTCGGGTAATACCTCCAGCAACAGACAGACACCGCATCCAGTGCTAAGAGTTGTGACTATCATGAATGTCCGCTCTCATGTCATCGTTGACGCCGCTATAAGCCCCTATCGGCGTGGTGAAATCCCGCTTGCTATGCCCTTCATCGACTCCTTGCCAGATAACTCTGTGACGTTACTGGATAAAGGGTTTTACGGTGCAGACTTACTTCTCTCTCTTCAAAATAGCGGTATCAATAGGCATTGGTTGATACCAGCAAGGAAGGGGCTGAAATACACACTTCTAGATGAAGAAGAAAGTAATGACATGCTCATAGAAATGAAAGTCTCTCCGCAAGCTCGCAAAAAGAACCCTAGCTTACCTGAGAAATGGCAAGTCAGAGCGGTGACCTACGAAGTACAAGGTAAGCAGAAAACCGTTTTTACCTCCCTTCCTAGAACAAACTACGACGCGAAGGCAGTAGCCAAACTCTACCACGAGCGTTGGGAAATCGAATTGGGTTATCGTGATATCAAAAGCTCAATGCAACACAATACCTTAGTATTACGCAGCAAAACAGTAGACCTTGTTTATCAAGAACTCTGGGGGCTGTTGCTTGGTTATAACTTAGTAAGACGTGAAGCGAGTCAGGCCGCGGTTGAGCATGGAAGAATGCCGAATGAAATTAGCTTTAAATATGCTTGTCAGTTTATAGCGAGCCAACTGAAGGTGATGAGTAAAGCGATATCGCCAGGCAATACACCTAAGCGTTTAAAGAGTCTCAGGGGAGATTTATCCATCCTCTTTATAGACAAACGCCCTAAGCCTAATCGGCCTAGGGCGGTAAAAATATCAAAGACCCGATATCCTGTTAATCGCAAAGCAACTCCGCTTAAGTGAACTACATTGCCGAAAACTCGGGGCTTTGTTTTACTGCTTTTTCTGTTGCCTTAAAAGGCGATTTATTTAGAAGAAGCCTAGCGGATTGACGTCGTAGCTAATGAGTAGGTTTTTCGTATTCTGATAGTGATCAAGCATCATCTTATGGGTTTCACGGCCGATACCTGATTTCTTGTAGCCACCGAACGCAGCATGTGCAGGATATGCGTGATAGCAGTTAATCCAAATGCGCCCTGCTTCGATGTTTCGTCCCATGCGATAAGCGAGGTTTTGGTCGCGCGTCCACACACCTGCACCCAAGCCATACTCTGTGTCATTGGCAATCGCTAGTGCTTCTGCTTCATCTTTAAAGGAGGTCACTGCGATGACCGGGCCAAAGATCTCTTCTTGGAATACGCGCATCTTATTGTGACCTTGTAACAAAGTCGGCTGAATGTAGTAGCCCTGCTCCAAGTCGTTTTCTTGTTTCGCTACATCGCCACCAAACACGACTTTCGCGCCTTCTTGACGACCGATTTCTAGGTAGCTCAGGATCTTATCGAACTGCTCTTGCGAGGCTTGAGCGCCAACCTGAGTATCGGTATCAAGTGGGTTACCCTGCTTGATTGTCTGCGCGCGTTCTGCAACTTTAGCGATAAACTTGTCGTACACAGACTCATGCACTAGCACACGTGATGGACAGGTACACACTTCCCCTTGGTTAAAGAACGCAAGTAAGGTGCCTTCAATACACTTATCTAGGTATTCGTCTTCATGATCAAACACATCTGGGAAGTAAATATTTGGAGATTTACCACCAAGCTCAACCGTCGATGGAATAAGGTTCTCTGCCGCGCATTTCAGAATATGGTTACCGACTTCCGTTGAGCCCGTAAATGCCAACTTAGCGATTCGGTTGCTCGTCGCCAGTGCTTGCCCTGCTTCTGAGCCAAAACCATTGACTACATTCACCACGCCAGCTGGCAGAAGATCACCAATTTTTTCCATCAGAACGAGAATCGAAGTCGGCGTTTGTTCGGCAGGTTTTAGCACGACACAACAGCCAGCAGCCAATGCAGGAGCCAACTTCCAAGCCGCCATCAACATTGGGAAGTTCCAAGGGATGATCTGCCCAACTACCCCAATCGGCTCAGGGAAGTGATAACTTGCGGTATGCTCATCTAACTCAGCCGCACTGCCTTCTTGAGCGCGGATACAACCTGCGAAGTAGCGGAAATGGTCGACGACCAAAGGCAAGTCTGCTGCTAGCGTTTCACGGACGGGTTTGCCGTTTTCCCATGTTTCTGCCACAGCCAACTCTTCAAGGTGTTGCTCAATGCGATCTGCAATCTTAAGTAGGATGTTCGAACGTTCAGTCACACTGGTTTTCGCCCATTGCGCTCTTACGCCATGTGCAGCATCCAGTGCAAGACTGATGTCTGCTTCTCCAGAACGAGCCACCTTACAATACGCTTGGCCATTGATTGGCGATGTATTGTCAAAGTATTCACCACCCGTTGGTTTTACCCATTCGCCACCGATGTAGTTGTCGTAATGCGATTTGAAATTAACGATGGCATTTTCACTACCTGGCTGTGCATAAATCATAACTCTTCCTTTTGTTCTCGTTCAGTTTTTTGTTTTAAACAACCGAGTGTTCAACTCTGTTGTGTTGTTCACTTCATTACTCAAGTCACATGCCAACAACGCGCGTCTTGTTGTTAATTAAATGTAAAACTATGATTACCAAGCGATAACAAACCAAGTGAGTGACGTTTGAGCGGATGTATGGTGTGAACACCAGTGTTCAAGTGTTCCAAAATGGCACACCCTCACTGTGACAAAATGGTACAGTCATGGAACTTCAACACATTACCAACAGCAATTGGCTTTCCACTTCATGGGATAGAAGTGAGCAAGCCGGTTTAAAACAGCGACGTCGGCCAGACGATATTCGCGTAACTTCCGCGTTTCTTGAAGGCAGACGCCACCAGCTCAATTTTTTGATCGATGCG
The DNA here is from genome assembly GCF_905175355.1 of Vibrio sp. B1ASS3. Classification (NCBI taxonomy): domain Bacteria; kingdom Pseudomonadati; phylum Pseudomonadota; class Gammaproteobacteria; order Vibrionales; family Vibrionaceae; genus Vibrio; species Vibrio sp. B1ASS3. The sequence continues at coordinate 1,868,081 of NZ_HG992742.1, read as the reverse complement.
GTCAAACAATTCGCTCTGCCATTGTTTAACCAACTATTTGCTCACAGCGACAGTCGCCTAATATTGACCGATGCGGAGGGTGTGATCATTGGAAGTTGGGGACAACCTAAATTCCGTGAAAAGTTGACCGAGATTGCGCTCAGTTCTGGTGCATGCTGGCAAGAAAAGCTCAAAGGTACGAATGCCATTGGTACCGCATTAGTGGAAGCAAAGCCTGTCTCTGTGATTGGAGATCAACACTTCATACAACATCATCGTTTCATCAGTTGCTCGGCAAGCCCTATCTTTGATCATTTGGGTAACTTAATTGGGGTTCTGGACATCACCAGTGAACAAAAGAAGCATGACTTTTCAACACAGGTTTTAGTGCAAAACATGGTTCAACAAGTGGAGAACCAACTACTCAACCAAATCCCTCAAGGGCACATTCGAGTTGATTTAGCTTGTGAGCAAGGTCTACTGAATAGCGGTTGGCAAGGCATCATCATTGCCAATGAAGAGGGTCAAATTCTGGCTCATAACCAAGTTGCCTCACAACTGCTGGATCAAACCAATGTTGTTGGACAACAACTTGCCTCCATACTCGACGATTCTGCCAGTAACCAATCTTTAGTCTTCAAAACTCAGCCACTATCGGAGCGAAAAGCATCATCCCGTGCCATTTCTGCCTCGAATGACCTGCATTACGGCGATACCACCGTCGAGCACTGTTGGCAGCAAGCCAATCGCGTTATCGATAAAGACATTAGCTTGTTGATACTTGGCGAGACGGGCGTAGGTAAAAATGAGTTCGTTAAAGCTCTGCATAAAAACAGCCAGAGAAAAAACGGCCCCTTGGTTTCTGTGAACTGCGGTGCGTTGCCAAAAGACTTGGTCGAATCCGAACTGTTTGGTTATGTCGCAGGTGCCTTCACCGGAGCAAGCAACAAAGGCTACCAAGGTAAGATCCGTCAAGCGCACAAAGGCATCTTGTTCTTAGATGAAATCGCAGATTTACCATTAGAAGCACAGAGCCGACTGCTGCATGTTCTCCAAGACAAAACCGTGTTGCCTGTCGGCTCTAACCAAACCATCCAAGTGGATACACAAATCATCGCCGCAACACACAAAGACTTAGAGCGATTGGTTGAGCAAGGTGAGTTTCGTCAGGATCTTTATTACCGCCTAAACGGACTCATCGTTGAGCTGCCTCGTTTCCAAGAGCGTAGCGACAAACAAGCACTGATTGAGAACATTCATCGTCGTCACGCCGAGTCTAAACAAAGCATTTGCCCTCACCTGCTGTCATTAATGTTGGACTATTGTTGGCCGGGGAATCTGCGTGAGCTCGACAGCTTAATAAAAGTATCAGCCTTGATGGCGCAAGGAGAAGCGCAACTCGAGCTTAGCCACGTACCGAACCATCTTGCCAAAAAGCTGAGCCAAGCAAGCGTTATCGGAGAGGTGGGTACGTCAAAAACCAGAGACATGCGTACGACTGTGGAAGATAAGTTGGTGAAAACCTACCAAGCAAACCAAGGCAACATCAGCAAAACTTCACGCATGCTGGGTCTGAGCCGCAATACCATTTATCGCAAACTCAAGAGTCTTGGTATGCTGAAATGATGAAGTGTGAGAGATAAAAAAAGAGCACCTCTTTGGGTGCTCTTCTCATTTTGAAACCTAGCCTTACAGTCCGCCTTCTTGCTGCGCCTGTTTTACTAATGCCTGACGTTGAGTTTCCGTGTCTGAATTCACTTTCTGTTCCTTGTGCGTTTCCTGATCCAAATCTGCCGGAATGAAAACAAAGTACTTGTTAAGAGTCATCGTAAGAACCTCAATTTATAGTGTTAAGTCACCTTCTTGGTAAATGTAAACAACACCAGCAAAAACGACTTATGCCGGTTCCTTGTTGTAGGTTTCAAAAAATAGAGGATGTTCGACCATCAAACATCATCCATATGCAACCTAATTATAGGAGGAGTTCAAAGGCTTACCTAGCACTCTTTATCACCTTTTTACGCAATCTTAGATTTGATATCGGTATTGGTAAAGCTCTTACTTTGAGCTAACCCTATGTCACAAAAGAGAAATTTGTTGGCGATTTTGTTGGAACAGAGGATGAGACACGTTGATACTTAAAGCTCAATGTTTTGAGGCGCTAACTTCGTGAAAAATACCATTGATTTAAATCTGTATCGCTTTCTTTATCTGCTCAGTCAGCAAAAGTCACAGGCAAAAGTGTGCCATACACTCGACATCAGCAAGGCCACATTCACCCGGCAACTGGCTGAATGCCGCCAGCGATTTGATAACGAACTGTTCAATGCAGAGAAAGGCATTTATACCCCAACCCTGCTTTGCCAACAGCTATGTGAAGCGATAAGCGAGCCGTTAGAGCAACTTGAGCAATTACCACAGTTGGCAAAAACCTTTAATGCGAACCAACACTCTAATGAGTACGTCTTCAGCATCATCAACCCTCTTTCTGGCATGTTAACGATTCCTTTGGTTACCGCCCTTACCACAGATGAACAAAAGCCTAAGATTTCCTTTATCGATTGGTCGATTGAAAGCATAGAGAACCCAAAGCGCGGCGCTGTCGCGATTGGGATTGGTGGTTTTCCTAATGAGCTCAACGAGAGAATGGTAGAACGTAAGGTGGCTTCCGTACCCATCTTTGCGTATGTGAACACTCAACATCCTCTTCACCAACAAACCGAACTTGAACTCAGTGACATTGAAAACCTTGAAACGGTGCGAGTCTCCATGGGTTCGCTCGATGTGAGCGCTTATTACGAACGAATGCGTAAATTGACGGGAGTAAATCTAGAGCAGAAGCTGACCGTCTCCTCAATGACTGCCGCACTCGATTGTGTCAAAGTCAGCCCGTACGTGTTTGTCGGTATGTATATCGATGATCAAGAACTACCCGCAGGAATTTGTCGATTACCGTTGAAACTAGAAGGAACACAAATGTTGTTTGATGTCGGGATTCAGTACCATCGCGCCTTCTACCAACATCCGATCATCGCGCAGGTAGAAACCTTTATTAAACGAGCACTTAGCTAAGCCACTAAATTAAATTGCCGTATGAATACAAAAAAGCCGACCCATTAACAGGTCGGCTTTCATCTTCAGTTTGTCGTATCTTGCGATGGCCTTATTTCACTTCAGTGATATCACTTGGCTTCCAAGTTCCGTCGTACCAAGGTTCTAGAGGACCGTACATACGTAAGATACTGAACCAACCTTTGTTTGGAACCGTTTGAATCCAGTTTGCTTCTTTCCCCTTCGGAGCGGTTGGACCGAAGTACAAGTCTACTGAGCCGTCTGGGTTTTCAACCATCTGGTCACGTTTATCGTTCTTACTTGGGAACGGTTGACTCGTTTGTAGCTCTGAACGTGTTTGCGTATCGTAAGCCACCACAGACCAGAAGTTCTTCGCTGGCACATTCGCAGGAATCGTCAGCTTGTAATTCTTACCACCATCAAAGAACTCACCCTCTGCCGTTTTATCAACAATGGCATACTGAGAGCCTTTGCCAATCATCTTAAGCGCCATCGCTGGCGTGTTTACCGTTGCCATGTAGAAGAAATAAGTACGTGCATCCAGATTACGTCCACCTTTACCTTCATCAATCAGCCACTGATAATCTTTGCCGATAAAAGCAGTTTTCCAGTTACGATCGTCCCAAATGTACGCGTTTTCTGTACGTGGGTTAAACATCAGCGCACGAGCCGTCGCGTTACCAATTGCAGCACCATCTTTCAGGATCTTCTGCATACGCGCATCAGGTTCGAACGGCTTACCTTTTTGAATACCAATTGTGGCAATCAAACCGCGCATTTCTGGGTCGATGAAATCAATAGGCTCTTTGTCGATCACCACTTTGATCTCGTCATAGAAGTGCTCGTCATTAGCGTGAATAGTATTGAAAGCTTTACCACTACCTGAGGTGAAGGCCATTTTCGGTTGATCATCTTTCTTAGACAAAGGATAAATCTTCAAACCAGTATGGTACGAGTTGACCGCTGCATCCGTTTTACCGTCTTTCAGGAAGCCTCTCGCGATAAACCAGTTCACGTAACTTGTCGATTGAGATACATGGTAGCCCTCAGGTACTGGACCATCGTAGTTTGGTGGCAAGATAAGATATTTGCCGCCCTGACCTTTATCTGGCCCCACTACGCCCATATCAGTCACGAAACGGAAGAAGGCATCATTTACCGTAGTAGGCCCCATGCCCGGTGGAATTTCCACAACCGTTGGTCCGTCACGTTCTAAGTCAAGGAAAGCAGAGGCGTACACGGTATCCGTGTTACCGGTTAGAAATAAAGGATTTGAATCCATCAAGTTATCAAATAGCATCACCTGATTGGATTTCGTCAATCCCATCTTTTCATGTCCAATTCGTAACGCTTCTAACGACGCCATAGGGATGGCATTCATGAATACTTCTGTTGCTCGCATAGTATCGAGATTGTTATAGAGCGTATCCATGGTTTGTTGACTTGGCACACCATCCTTGAAATTCAAAGTACCGATGCTTGTTTCTACCGTATTCGGCGTCATGATGCTTGTTGGAATATCTGTGTTGTAGTTACTGGTATTTGCCAGAACAGAAGATGAAACCAGTAAGCCAGTCAGCACAGCGATACGTTTAAGTTGAGTCTTTAGCATAAGAATTTCCTGCGTTATCAGTTGCGATACATTCACTCTACTTAAAGTTAGGAATCAATTCTGATGCTCGCCACAATCAAAATTGCCGACACACGCTTTTATGCAACAAAACTAACAATGAATCCCTATTAAAAACTGTCTACCAGGTCAATATTTAATCTTTTTTGAGAAATCTTTAGCCTACTTTTTGGGTATATTACCAGCGAAAGAGAGACAATATAAATGCGGAGTGAAAACACTCTGACTCTACCCACTAAGCTCTGGGAGGCGTTATGAAAAGTAAAAAATTAGGTCATGTAATGTCATTCAGCAGAATGTTTTCCTTCATTGCCTTTCTGACAGCCACATTCGCTTGGGTATTAAGTATGTATGCCCTCTTTACGGTATCTGTTGTGGCGCTCTTCGTCAGCGGACTACTCTACTTGAATGACAAATTCGGTCCCCACCACAAAGGCAATACAAAAGAAAAGAGCGCGTAAGCGCTCTTTGAATACTAGTGACTGATGCTCCTAGACTTTAGATAAGCATTTATTTCATCGAGTTGATATAAATTGCCGTCTTCTGTCATATTCAACATTGTCTCATCTCGGCATAACTCAGGCTCTCTAACCATGACCTCGATACTTGGCTTGCTCGATGCTAAAGAAAATGGCGGGCATTCATAGTAACCTTGATGTGTCGCGAGTGAAATTAACCTGTCTTGCTCTATAAGAGAAACGGGCCACACTAGAGCTATCACTGACAACAACACAACTTCAAGAGAACGACTTAATGTCGTCGACACGGCTTTGCCTATCTTTGCTTTATATATGGCATAAACACAACCTACAAGAATGGTGATACTAGCGCCAATGACGATTACGTAGCGAGTGTTAACATAGATTATTTGATATTGCTTAGCTAGTTGAACTTTTACACTTAGAAATTCGAAATGAGCACTGAGCAACGTAAAAGCAATACCACATGTAATCAAGCTGATAACAAGAGCGACCAGACTAACTTTTTTTATGCTTGGCGCATCATCCATTGTTAAACCTTAGAAACTGATTCATAGCTCGAGCTGATTTATATCTTTGAATCTTCATCTCGGTTTCATGTTTTGCTTCAGCCTCAGCAAAACTGTTTAATTTCGCGATCAGCTTCTTTTTAACTAGGTATTCGCCCTCCAAATACTCTAAAAATAACCCAAAGGTTGCAGCAACAGCGATACCAAATCCTATTGGCACTAATACCGTAGTTGTCACAGCAGAAATCATTACACCAGCAAAATAGCCCAGTACTCCAGAAATAGCAGCAATTACAATATCAGTTGAAACATTTACAACCCAGTTAGATAGTAAGTAGTCTTTTTTGAGAGCAAGCTCTAGTGTTCTGAAAGGCACAGAATAAATAACCGTTAAGATCACACCACCTTTTGCAGCAGTCTTTAAGCCAAGCTTTCCTATGCCCAGTGCTAGCATCTGTGCATTCGAGGATAAATATCTTGACTGCTTGATAATACTACGTAACTTATGGTTTCCAGAAAAACTAATATAGCTTTGTGCACCCTTCTTTGTGACTTCATACGTCCCTAATATTGATCCACCTTTCTTAAGGTCCTCAGCTAAGAGATAAAACGCAGATAAGTCATGTATTAAACTTCCTTTTGCACTAATAACCTCTACTAACTCCATTCCCGTTATTAAGTCAGTTATTTGTTGTTCATTTAACCCTTTCATTTTCTTCTCAAATAGCCAAAGATCGACGAGTCCCTTTTGATCTAGTACATAAATATCTACTTCATGCATGTCTAAAGACGTTAAACATTGCTCTCTTTTACTTTTGTTTCTCTCGCTCAAACACTGAAATCTATCGCTTGCCATACTCTTATTCCCAATCCTGATGTTGAGAAGTATTTTAAGGAGAGTGCTGAAAGGTTCTTCTCCATTTGTAAGAACTGCGTTTGACTTCAAATCATTGTGAAACTGTTAGTTTTAGTAGTATTTCTCTCATGAATTGCAGGTAATAAAAAAGGATGCCACTTGGGCATCCTTTTGCTTTTATCCGTTTACTGACTGCGGATTAAACGTCGTAAGTTGTAGACGCTGTGTCGCCGCCTGTACCAGTCCAGTTTGTGTGGAAGAATTCACCACGTGGACGGTCAGTACGCTCGTAAGTGTGAGCACCGAAGTAGTCACGTTGAGCTTGAAGCAGGTTCGCTGGTAGACGAGCTGTTGTGTAACCGTCTAGGAAAGATAGCGCAGAAATCGTACATGGCATTGGGATGCCAGACTCTAGAGATTTCGCTGCTACTTTACGCCATGCTGCTAGGCTGCCTTGTAGGATGTTTTTGAAGTACTCGTCAGAACCTAGGAATGCGATATCTGGGTTCGCTTCGTACGCATCACGGATGTTGCCTAGGAACGCAGAACGGATGATACAACCACCACGCCACATTAGTGCTACGTTACCGTAGTTTAGGTCCCAACCGTTCTCGTTAGACGCTTCGCGCATTAGCATGAAGCCTTGAGCGTAAGAGATGATCTTAGATGCTAGTAGCGCTTGACGTAGTGCATCAACCCACTCTTGCTTGTCGCCTTCAACTGGAGTGATTGTCTTACCGAATAGAGACTCAGCTTCAACACGTTGGTCTTTCAGTGCAGATAGACAACGAGAGAATACAGACTCAGAGATAAGCGTTAGAGGAATACCTAGGTCTAGTGCGTTGATACCTGTCCACTTACCAGTACCTTTTTGGCCTGCTGTATCTAGGATCTTCTCAACTAGAGGCTCACCGTCTTCATCTTTATAGCCAAGGATGTCAGCCGTGATTTCAACAAGGTAACTGTCTAGCTCAGTCTTGTTCCAATCAGCGAATACTGCTTGCATCTCGTCAGCAGACATACCAAGACCGTCTTTCATGAACTGGTAAGCTTCAGTGATTAGCTGCATGTCACCGTATTCGATGCCATTGTGAACCATCTTAACGAAGTGACCTGCACCATCGTTACCAACCCAGTCACAACATGGCTCGCCAGCATCAGTTTTTGCAGAGATACCTTGGAAGATAGGCTTAACCGCTTCCCAAGCTTCAGCCGCGCCGCCAGGCATGATTGAAGGACCAAAACGTGCACCTTCTTCACCACCAGATACACCAGTACCGATGAAGTGAATGCCTTTCTCACGGCAGTGTGCTACGCGACGGTTTGTGTCTGGGTAGTTAGTGTTACCACCGTCAATGATGATGTCGCCTTCGTCTAGAAGCGGGATTAGGTTGTCGATGAACGTGTCAACAACGTCACCTGCACGAACCATAAGCATCACTTTACGTGGCGTTTCTAGCTTCTCTACTAGTTCTTCTAGAGAGTATGCACCGATGATGTTTGTGCCTTTCGCTGGACCTTCCAGGAACTCGTCTACTTTTGCAGCAGTACGGTTGTGAGCCACAACTTTAAAGCCGTGGTCGTTCATGTTAAGGATAAGGTTTTGACCCATTACAGCAAGGCCGATTACACCGATATCACCTTTCATTGTTTCTCTCCAATTGTCTTTTATTCGACTAGCGGCCGCATTAAGCGATTTTTGCCGCTGCGTCTAAATCTAAATACCATTCCGTCAGACCCGCTTTCGCTTGGATCTTCGCTGCCGGATATGGAAGTACACGTGCTGGTGAGCTGTTAATCTCTTCGATAATGTCGGCTTTACCAGCGCCAAGTACCAAGTAACTGATGCGCTTCGCTGCTTCTAGTACGCGTGCCGTTTTCGATACACGAATCTGACCAGACTCAGGATGAGAAGCCAATACTGATAGGTTCTCATCATCGTAGTTTGTCTGACCAGGGAACAGTGATGCGGTATGACCATCTGCGCCAACGCCAAGCAAGATCCAATCAAACACAGGAGTGCCATTTTCAGTTGGAATCACTTCTGCCATCTCTTTCGCAAAGCGCTGTGCTTCTGCTTCTGGCTCTTCTTCACCACGGATGCGGTGGATGTTCTCAGCAGGAATATTCACCGGTGTAAATAGTAGAGCATTCGCTTCGCCATAGTTACTTTCTGCATCATCAGGCGCAACACAGCGCTCATCACCCCACCAGAAGTGTAGGTTTTGCCACTGAATTGACGTCGCGTAAGCTTCTGTTGCTAGTAGCTTAAACAGCATTTTGGGTGTGCTGCCGCCAGAAAGAGAGATGTGAACAGGTCGGCCCATTTCGCTAAACGCTTTCATGTCGTTAGCAAGGCTTTCTACTACCTGCTCTGCTGTTTGGTAGATCTTGTGGTTGATCATAGTTCGCAGTAGTCCGTATCTGTTAGGTTTTTACAAGGGAAACGCCATGCGCGGTTAGCTCGCTGTAGCAAGTCGTCCGCTTCTTTTGGTCCCCATGTACCACACGCGTATCCGAATAGCGCTTGTGGGTCTTGCTTGAAATCTAGAATCGGTTGCACGTATTTCCAACACGCTTCAACCGCATCGCTACGAGCAAATAGCGTTGCATCACCATTTAGGGCATCAAGAAGTAGACGCTCATAAGCAGTCAGCATTTGAGTTTCTTGCAGATCAGCGTAATGGAAGTTCATTTTCACTTCCTTCGCTTTAAAGCCTGCGCCCGGCTCTTTCAGACCAAAGCTCATTTGGATGCCTTCGTCTGGCTGAATACGAATAATCAGCTTGTTCTCTGGTGCGTTTTGACCAAACACTGGGTGTGGTGTCTGTTTAAAGTGGATAACCACTTCTGTCACGCGAGTCGGTAGACGCTTACCTGTACGTACGTAGAAAGGCACGCCATTCCAACGCCAGTTGTTGATGTAAGCTTTCAGGCCGATGTAAGTCTCGGTACGAGAATCGTCTGCTACGCCGTTCTCTTCACGGTAACCCGGAAGGTGCTGACCACGAACATCCGATGCTGTGTACTGACCCAATACAAGGTCGTTACGCAGTGCGTTCTCATCCAGTGGTTTCAGACACTGAAGCACTTTAACGACTTCATCACGCATCGCGTCAGCATTGATCTGTGCAGGCGGCTCCATACCAACCATTGCTAGCACTTGTAGCAGGTGGTTTTGGAACATATCGCGTACAGCACCAGAGCCGTCGTAGTAACCACCACGCTCTTCCACGCCTAAGAATTCTGCGCCTGTGATTTCCACGTAATCAATGAAGTTACGGTTCCACAATGGCTCAAACATAGCGTTAGAGAAACGTAGGACAAGCAGGTTCTGAACCGTTTCTTTACCTAGGTAATGGTCGATACGGTAGATCTGATGCTCTTGGAAGTGCTCGTGGATTTCTTTGTCCAACGTGCGTGCTGATTCAAGGTCATAACCGAATGGTTTCTCGATGATCAGACGTTTCCAGCCATCTTCCTCATTGTTCAGACCGTGTGCTGCAAGGCTTGCAGGGATCACGCTGTATAGGCTTGGTGGCGTCGCAAGATAGAAAAGCGTATTACGTTGTTCGAATTGGTATTCGTCTGCTAGTTGGTCTAAACGAGTCGCCAACTTGCTGTAATCTTGTGTGTCAGAAGTATTGATTGCTTGGTAATGCAGGTGGTTGATAAATGCATTAAGCGTTTCTGGCTCGGTTTTCTCCATTTCCTGAAGCGATTTCTTCAGCTTTTCTCGGTAAGAATCGTCGCTGTATTCAGTACGACTAACGCCAAGAATGGCAAAATTCTCTGGAAGCTGTTTGTTCGCATAGAGGTGGTATAGAGCAGGAATCAACTTACGATATGTAAGATCACCTGAAGCACCAAAAATAACGATGCTGCTGTTTTCTGGTATTACCATCATCTTTCCCTTAAAAACGAGGTACTTATTGTGTGCCCGGATACGGCTAAAGGATTGAGCCAACCCTATCAATGGCACCCCAAAATAGAAAATTGGTCTTACCTATTACGTTGATAGGTAAAGCCTATAGACCTAAATCTCTGCAACAACTGAGCACCTTAACCATAGTCAGGATTTCACCAATTACAGCGCATTTAGGACGCTTATGTCTCTAGAGTACAACCTTGCACTCTCTGGAGGAGATTTCCGACACGGGGGCGTATTGTCTACGACTATTTGATTTACATCAACACTTGCTGGTGCAAACGTTTAAATAATTTACACAAATGACAGTAAATAACTGAATACTAACAAGTAATCATCATTAGATTGAAAGTTATAAAATTTAAGCAAAAACTCTAAATTGGAGAATAATTGTTCAAACTTGCAATCCATTACATAAGTAGTGTGCGTTACGTGGAGTTTACCGTTCAATCGCTATATTGCGGAGAGTGAAACTTGAGAAGGCTGAACCGAGCTTTCTATCGGTTTGAAGATAAAGAATGAGCAGCATGTGCTAGAAAACAAAACGGTGGCTGAATAATCGCCACCGCCTCATCACCTATTTACACAATAAATATTCGCTGCTTTTATAAACAACACATATTACCGCATCACTTTTTTATAACAGCGCTCAGGTCGCCCTACTGTTCCATAGTTTAAGTCGGCTTCCAGTTCACCTGAACTAATCAGGTATTCCAAATAGCGTCTCGCGGTCGTGCGGCTAGCACCAATCTTTTCACCCGCTTCATCAGCGGTAAACATGACTTCCCTACCAAACAAAGCGCGTATCTTATCCAGTGTCACTCCATCAATGCCCTTGGGTAATCGCTGCGGAGCATTTTCTGCTGAGACACTCGATTGCAGCATCTTATCCACCAGATTCTGATCCAAGCTTTCTGCCACATCCAATTGTTGGCGCTGAGAAATGTATTTCTGCAATGCTGCTTCTAACCGAGGGAACATCACCGGTTTAAGCAAATAATCGACCACACCGCCCCGCATCGCTTGTTGTAGCGTATCCACATCTCGGGCGGCAGTAATCAAAATCACATCACAGGTTTGATTATTCGTGCGTAGCGTATTGAGGATTTCTAATCCCGTTCCATCAGGTAAATACACGTCCATTAACAGCAAATCTGGCTTAAGCACTTCAAGCTGCATTTCCGCTTCCATGCGGGTTGTGGCAATACCCACCACTTCTAAACCAGAGAGTTGGCTTAGGTACTTATGGTGAAGCTCTGCAATGGCAATGTCATCCTCAATGATCATGACTCGCGTTGCCGTATTCATACTTGTTCTTCCTTAGGCAAATACACGGTAATTCTCGTTCCATGTTCTGTATTTGGTAGCATCTCAACATAACCGTGATAGCGCGTCGCCAGTTGGCTTACAAGATGTAATCCGACGCCTCGGCCTTGGCGAGACTTGGTTGAAATGCCCTTTTTCATGAGCTCTTGAGGCTCAATACTTTCTGGTAGCCCACACCCTTGGTCGACCACCTCTAAAATCACTTCGTTGCCATAATCACTGATGGACACATCAATGCCGCGTCGCTCAAATGCAAAGGCCGATTCCTCGCGAATAGCAGACAAAGTTGCGTCAAATGCGTTATCAACAAGGTTGCCAAGAATGGTCACCAAATCTTCGGCGTTAAGCCATTCCGGTAGCGGTTCTAGGCGACTGCCTTCTTCTACCATCAGCTGTAAACCGAGCTCCCGTGCACGCTCTGTTTTGCCCAAAAGCATGCCAGCAATAAGCGGGTCTTTAATGGTGTCCCGCAAGAACTCAATCATCGCTTGGTAATGCGCGGTTTCTTGCCCAATCAACTGCTGCACCGCCTCTAGCTCACCCATTTGAACCAAGCCACTGATGGTGTTGAGCTTGTTTCTGTGCTCATGAGTCTGAGAGCGAAGTAAATCGGCATACTCTTTGGTTTGTGAAAGTTGCTCGGTCAGCTCATTGATTTCATCGCGCAGACGAAAACTCGATACCGCACCGACAATTTTGCCATCCACAAAGATCGGCGAACGGTTCGCAATAAGGCGCTTATGATTAAGGAATATTTCGATGTCGTGATCTTCTTGCCCGGTTTCCAACACCGTATACAAATCACTGTCACGAAGGGTATCCGTTAATGGCTTATTAAGCGCGGCGTCTCTATCTATGCCTAGAATCTGACAAGCACTGCGGTTGATAGAGCGCAGCACACCTTGAGCATCAATACTCAGCACGCCCTCTTTAATCGTGCTCATGGTCACGTCGAGCTCACCATATAAGCGGCCAATCTCTTCTGGTTCGAATCCCAAGATAGCACGTTGGAATTTACGAGAAGCGTAGTTGGAGACAATAGCATTAGCCGCCACCACCGCGAGTGCCATTAAGATCAAGAATGCGAGAAACGGTTCAATGCGGTCTTGCAAACGCTCCAGTAAGTAGCCGACCGACACAACACCGACGATGTTGCCATCCTGATCGACGATCGCCGCTTTACCACGCACGGAATAGCCCAAAGAGCCTTGCGCCGTTGAGATATACGACTCCCCTTCCACCAGCGCTCTTTGGTTGTCACCGCCCTTCATCGGCTTGCCAATACGCTCGTCGATAGGATGAATCAATCGCACGCCATCTTTATCGCCAATTACAATGAATGCCGCACCAATCGCTTCGGTCATTTCACGAAAACGCGCTTGGTATGGCTCGGCGTTTTTCGACTCAATCATCTCTAACACAATGTGCGAAGTAGACAAGAAACGTGCGATGCCCAAGGCTTTCTCGCCCATTTCCTGCTCTTGGTCGAATTTAAGGTAAGTAAAACCTGCAGCAACGAGAATGAGCAGCTCGATCAAACCCGACAGCGTCATAATGATGAGCATACGCTTACGAAAGCTGATCGTTTTCCAACTCATTGGCATCCCTTTTCTCTACTGCTGATCCACGTCACTGTGGTGATGCCCCTAAATTAACACCGACTTAACAACGACGCTTTTAATAAATGACAATTCTGTGAACGGACGAATTGAACTGGTCAACATACGGTTAATTCGTAAACGCTTTGAATAAGTGGCGGCATTGACTCAACATCCAACGAAAATCGCGGTAAAATCTCGCCTACTCTTAAATTCCAAAAGATGACCGATGAGAAAGATCTACGTGACAGAGGGCGATAAGAACGCCAAAAAACAAAAGCTCGCCTACCCGAAGCTTGCATTGTGCGACAAGTGTGTAAAAGAATACGTCATCATCAGCGAAGGAGAACGCACTTATGAAGAGTGCACAAAATGCGGAGCTGATGACTAACCCAGAGTCACCTCTCTAGACAGATTTGTTTCCAGTTGAGGCAAGCCTCTCTCTTGCCTCATATTCATACTCCTCACCACATCAAGTCTTCGACTCTTCAGCTTATTTATAGCTGCGGTGAAATATAAAAAATGCATCCTATCACCCGCTAAATAATGTTGTTATTTATTCAACATCATACATAAATTGCCATCTAAACCTTGAACGCGATCACACCAAATTTAGCGGTTTTTGAGGCGTTTTTAGACTTTCCGTCGTATAATTTTTAGTCAAGAAGCCACCGAGAGCTTTGAACAAAGAAAGCAGCTAATTGGAAGTCTATTTAACGCTCAACACTTGCGTCAGAAAATTTGAAGACACATTGATAAAAATACAAATACTGACCATAGGACAAACACTTAGACACCATCTGCACTGAGATAACTATAAACAGAGGTGCTTTTATAGTTAGAAGGAACACCAAAACATGGAACGCGATACATTTGGAATTTGCCTGAATAAGGCCATGCTGTCAGAGAATATGTATTCAACGTTTACGCACGTCAGAGCTTATGAAAAGAGTGATACGAGCTCCGCAGACCTTAAGGTGCTGTTATCATTCCCACAAATGAGTGGTAAAGACCTACTGAATACGATGCGAGGTTCTCGCCAGCTTGAGTGGAGAGCAGAATTTCACTGCCCTTCCATGAAGTGAATCACTAGAAACAACGTCATAAACGCTGCGCCCAGCTAAGCCACTCTTAATTGGGCGCAACATTTTTCCAACATTTCTTTTCTTCAAGCACTTAACACTTTCCAATGAATACTTTATATTAGAGCTAATACTCTAAAAGCAAAGTAGCCACTATGAAAAAAACCGGAAAACTCTGGATTTTGGGCCTTCTCAGCAGCTCGATTTCTCTTGCTTGTCACTCGGCTCCTATCACATTTGATGATGCATGGAATTTGTTGTTAGAAAACAACTATTCCCTTAAAGCACAACGTGCCAACGTTGAAAGCTATGAATACCAACAAAGCGCGACCGATAACCTCAATTTGCCACAAGTCAGTATTGGTGCGAACTACACACGTTTAGACACCGATGTGACGGTTTCTGGTCAGCAATTGCTAGACAGTACTGGCGCACACATTACGTTGCCTCCACTTTTTAATGTCACTTCTACCATTACTGAGCGCGACATCTTCTCTTCTTCTATTCGCGCTATCTGGCCCATTTTTACTGGTGGACGAATCAACGCAGCACAAGCCGCAGCGGAAGGTAAAACGGATGAAGCCAAAAGCCAGCTCGCAATGGAGCAGCAAGCGCGCTTTGAAGATCTCTCTAAATACTACTTTTCTGTCGTGCTCGCCAAAGAAGTATTGGCAACTCGCCAAGCGGTAGAAAAAGGCTTAACCAAACACCGTGACTTTGCAATTAAGATGGAAGAGCAAGGCCAAATCGCCCGTGTTGAACGCCTTCAAGCAGAAGCTTCGCTAGACAAAGCTAAGGTCGAGACGCGTAAAGCGGCCAGTGATCTGAGTATCGCTCAAGCGGCTCTAGGCAAAATCTTAGCGCAGAACGATACCGTCGAACCTTCAGAAACCTTATTTATTAACAACAATCTACCGCCGTTGAGCGCGTTTGTTGACCAAACCCTACTGACCTATCCAGGCTTAGATTTGTTGGATGCCAAACACAAACAAGCATCGAGCTTAATCAAAGCTGAAAAAGGTAAATATTACCCAGAAGTTTACCTGTACGGTGATTACAGCCTGTATGAAGACGACTCCCTTGCCAGCCAAATGAAACCAGATTGGTTAGTGGGTGTGGGCGTAAACATCCCGCTGATCGAGTCCACTGGCCGAAGCGAAAAAGTCAAAGCCGCGCAAAGCATGGTCACTCAGGTTGACGCACTCAAATCTCAGGCGAAACAAGACTTGTCCCTTCTGGTACAAAAGACCTACCTAGAAGCACAACAAGCCATTGATGAAGTACAAGGACTGGATTCCAGTATTGCACTGGCCGATGAAAACCTTCGTCTACGCGAGAAAGCGTTCACTCAAGGCCTATCCTCATCTTTAGATGTGGTCGACGCGCAACTGTATGTCGCGAGTGTAGAGACACAGCAATCAGCAGCACGTTTCCGTTATCTGATTTCTTTAACCAAACTATTAGCACTGAGCAGCGAAATGAACAGCTTCGCTCAATACCAACACACTGCTTACGTTCCAGCATCCACATCCAAAGAGGCAAAATAAGTCATGGCAGCAAAATCTCTAAAACCCGCTCTACTATCACTTTGTGCTTTGGGTGTCGCTTCTTGGGTTGGTTATCAGTTCTACCAAGCGTATCAACCGGAACCAGCTCGTTTACAAGGTTTGATTGAAGCTCAGCAATACAGCATCTCTTCTAAAGTCCCAGGTCGTATTGATGAAGTTATGGTGCGCAAAGGCGATGACGTAGAAAAAGGCCAATTGATCTTTACCCTTCACAGCCCAGAAATCGAAGCAAAACTGGAACAGGCAAAAGCGGGAGAAAAGGCCGCTGGCGCCTTGGCACTAGAAGCAGAAAAAGGCGCGCGTGAGCAACAAATCCAAGCTGCAAAAGACCAATGGTTGAAAGCAAAAGCAGCTGCAGATTTGATGGAAAAGACTTACCAACGCGTAAACAACCTATACAAAGATGGCGTAGTCGCAGAGCAAAAACGCGATGAAGCCATGACACAATGGCAAGCTTCGAAATACACCGAAAGCGCAGCGTTCCAAATGTACAACATGGCAAAAGAAGGTGCGCGTAGCGAAACCAAAGTCGCAGCGGCAGAAAAAGCGCGCATGGCAGCAGGCGCGGTGGCGGAAGTAGAAGCATACGCAAAAGACACACAAATCTACAGCTGGTTTGATGGTGAAGTTTCTCAAGTTCTACTGCAAAGTGGCGAACTGGCACCTCAAGGCTTCCCGGTTGTGACAGTTATTGATACTCAAGATTCTTGGGCAACACTGAACGTACGCGAAGATTTGCTCAAGCACTTCACCAAAGGCACCACATTCAAAGCTTACCTATCTGCACTGGACAAAGATCTTGAGTTTAAAGTGACTCACGTTGCGGTAATGGGTGATTTTGCAACTTGGCGTGCAACAGACGCATCGAAAGGTTTTGATCTTCGTACCTTCGAAGTCGAAGCTCGCCCTACCCAACCAGAGCCTGAGCTTCGAATGGGCATGAGCGTTGTGGTTGAGCTGTAATCGCGTTGGTTTAGCACTATGACGATTCAAATCTCACAACGACAAATCCTGCGACGCGATAAATGGCTATTCTCTTGCCTAACGTGGGTGCCAATCTTATTAGCCGTCACTATGTGGGGCGTTTTCTCGGCAGGCATTGCCAGAGATCTCCCAATAGGTGTGGTTGATTTGCAGCACTCACAATTGTCACGCAAGATGATTCAATCTCTTGATGCTTCTTCGACTCTCTCTGTTGATTACCACTACACCAGTGCGACAGAAGCGAAGAACGCGATGATCGAGGGTGATATCTACGCTTATGCTGTGATTCCCCCTCAATTTGACCAAGACATACTTTTGCATCGCCAACCGCAGTTATCGGTCTTCTTCAACAGCCAATACATTTTGGTCGCGAAACTGATCAACTCTGCGGTTGCGCAATCTCAAGGCTATTTTGATGCTCAGCTCGAAGCCATGGGTAATCTAGCAAAAGGAAATACCACAACATTGGCCGCCATTGGTCAAGCAGTGCCGATTTCGACTCAGATTACGGCCTTGTTTAACCGTAACACCAACTACGCTCAGTTCTTGGTGACAGCGATTGTTCCTGCGATCTGGCAGATCTGCGTCGTGGTCAGCACTATTTTGATCCTCGCAGCGCATTTTCGTATTTATGGAAATGGCAACAACAGCTTCGCGTTCTTAGGCGATCACCCTTTCACTCGATTAAGCAAAATCCTTTGCCAATATATTCCGTTATTTATGGCACAAGGCGCACTGTTCTTAATCTGGTTTTATGTACTGCTGGATTGGCCGATGGAAGGCAGCTACTTAGTGATGCTGTTAGCGCAGTTCGTAACGACCATCGCGTGCATCATCATGGGGGCCTTGTTCTTCTTTCTATCGATGGATCCTGCACGCGCGATGAGCTTTGCTGGCGCGTTTACCGCACCTAGCTTCGCGTTTATGGGGATTACCTTCCCGGTTTCAGACATGAATGCTCTCGCCCATGCATGGAGAGGATTGCTGCCAATTACGCATTACATCGAAGTTCAGGTAGATCAAGCGAACTACGGTGCAAGTGCCGCGCAATCTATTGGCTCGCTATGGCCAATGGTTGGATACATTATCCCGCTCTTAATGACGGCAGCACTGATGGCAAAACATCGCAACACAGCTTTGTTAAATAGCTCGTCTTCAACAGATAGCAAACAGGAGGCTGTATGACACTGTGGCAACTGATTAAAACAGAACTTCGCTCAGTGATGACCAACCCTGTCGTGGTTCTGACTGTCTTTGGTGGCGTGGTGTTTTATTCGTTCTTGTACCCGCTTCCTTATGCGCAACAAACGCCAAGAGAACAGCCGATTGCGATTGTGAATCTCGATGGTAGCCAAACCAGCTTGAAGCTTGAACGTATGGTAGACGCGACACCACAAGTCAAAGTCGTGACTCGCCTACACACCATTGCCGATGCAAAACAAGCGTTCTTAAACCGCGAGATCACGGGCTTCTTGGTGATTCCAGAACACTTCTACAAAGACTTGTTGCTTGGCAGCAGCCCTACTTTGGCGTATGCCGCGGATGCTTCTTACTTTTTGGTGTACGGCACCGTAGTAGAAGGCCTTGCCACCGCTGGGGGGACTCTTGGCGCAGAAGTAAAAGTGAGCAAGATGGTGATTGATGGTGTGCCACTAAGTATGGCCAGCCATGATTACTCCGCCATTAAGCTGAACATGAAGCCAACCTTCAACCCAACGATGGGCTACATCGAATACGTGGTGCCAGCGGTGTTTGTGTTGATTCTTCAACAAACACTGATCATGGCAATTGGTTTGCAGACCGGTACTCAACGCCATGGTCGCGGTTATTGGTCGCAAGTACCAACGGGCGCTTTGCTGTTCGCCAGAACCTTGGTCTTCGTTGCTATTTACTACCTGCTTAGCGCTTACTACTTTGGCTTTAGCTTCGAACGCTTGAACGTCAACCACATTGCTAACGCAGTTGAGCTACTGACCTTGCTGTTGCCATTCTTACTTGGCTGTTGTGGTTTAGGTTTATGGCTCGGTTACTTGTTACCAAGACGCGAGTTGGTGACATTGGTCGTACTGGTTAGCTCAATGCCGTTAATCTTCTTAGCAGGTTTTATTTGGCCTGTAGAGTCGATCCCTGCCCCGCTACTTTGGTTTGCAGATTTAAGCCCAAGCACTTGGGCAATCAAAGGCTTTTTAGCTCTCAACCAAATGGGCGCAACGTGGCAGCAAGTCGCAAAACACTGGACTGCTCTTTGGGTGCTTACAGTACTTTGGGGCGGCGTTGCTTACTGGATTGCCAAACGCAATACCAAACCAGTGGTAACAGAAAGCTTAGGTTAATCGCTTTACATCCAATTAAGAAAGGGGCTCACGTAGCCCCTTTTTGTTTGTGTGGGTGTTCTAGTGACTGAGCTTAGCTGGAGAGTCATAGGCTTATTTTTGGACAGAAAGCATTTAGAGTAGTTACCTAATTAAGATTGGGCATGAACTAACTCAGGTATTCTAAAACTTCTTTGCGTGGTGTTGAGCCTAGAAGGTTAAAATATACACAGAAGAGTTGTATCCAAAGCTGAAGCGCAAAATATAAGTCAAGTAGATTTCTCGATGAGCCGAAAGTCATCTATATCAAAAATACTGAAACACTTCACAATAAGACACTAGTTGCAGCTGTTATCATATGTACCATATCTATCTGAGGAAAGCTTATGGCAGTCAAACTCGAAAGACTTATTATTAAAAACTTCCGTTCTATCGGCTCGACACCTGTAGAAGTTGAGCTTGATGATATCGTAATACTAGTAGGTGGCAACAATACCGGTAAGAGTACAATTCTAAAGGCATACCATGCAGCAGTTAATCATGAGTCACTTACTATAGATGACTTCCATAATCGAAAAATTGACAAAGATAACTTACCTACCATAGAAATTCACACTCTGTGTTCAGGGGAAGACAAACCGAGTGATAAATTCTATGTAAAAGCAAAGGATGAAACTCCCGAAACATTCTATCTCATCAAAGAGCAATTTATATGGGAAGCTGCTGGAGCCAAGAATAAAAGCCTCGATGATTACAAAGGTTCAGCTAGCATTACCCAAGGTCTTGCAACTACAGTAAAAACAAATCTTTTTGAATGTGAGAACGGGAGAAGCCGAGTTGCTGGTATCGGTGAAATTGCTGATGCTGACGGCAAGGTGTGGACCGTCCGGCACAAAACCATTTCACAACTGCGCCAAAAGCAGCCGACCTTTATGAGGAATGCGCCAACATCACTCCTAATAGCATTGCCGATGTTGATGAAGACTCTGTACCTGTGGCTGTTATTGATTCAGACGGTGAAGAGATCACTGGTTATATCTTTGCTGACAACTACTTCGAGTTATATATTAATGGCCAGCTTATTGCAGTAGACACTGTACCTTTCACACCGTTTAACTCTAGTATCGTCAAGTTCAAAGTAAGTAAACCATACACTATTGCTGTAAAAGTAATTGATTGGGAAGAAAACTTAGGTTTAGGTACAGAAGATAACCGCGGTAAGGCATTCCACCCAGGTGATGGCTGTCTCTTATACACAAATCCCCAAGCTTATAGCTTGGGGATTTTTTTTGAACTCTTTAACGTGTGTGCGCTCTGATCACTTAAGAATCCTTACTGAAACACTAAGATGACACACTCAGACGCTAAACTTTGGGCACAAGAACAATTTGGACAAGCACAACTTAAAGACCCTCGAAGAACACAACGCCTCATCAGTTTAGCGACTTCCATTGCTAATCAACCAGGAGTCTCCGTGGCTAAACTTCCTTTTTCTCCCGCCGATATGGAAGGGGCATATCGCTTTATCCGCAATGAAAACATCGATGCAAAAGACATCGCTGAAGCAGGTTTTCAATCAACGGTATCTC
The DNA here is from genome assembly GCF_905175355.1 of Vibrio sp. B1ASS3. Lineage (NCBI taxonomy): Bacteria > Pseudomonadati > Pseudomonadota > Gammaproteobacteria > Vibrionales > Vibrionaceae > Vibrio > Vibrio sp. B1ASS3. Next base: position 1,847,169 of record NZ_HG992742.1, on the reverse strand, counting down.
GAGCTAACGAGCATGAGGAATTACTCGCGCTTGAAGATACAACAACGCTCTGTTTTCCTCATCGAAGTATAAAAGATGAACTCGGGCACACGAATCAAGGCGACAGAATTCGAGCTCTCCATGTACATTCGACGTTACTTTTTGCACCACAAAGTCAGACCATTGTTGGTCTTATAGAGCAACAACGATGGAGCCGAGATATTACTAAGCGTGGGCAAAAGCACCAACACGCGACTCGTCCTTACGAGGAGAAAGAGAGTTACAAATGGGAGCAAGCTTCTCGCCGTGTCGTTGAGCGCCTAGGGGATAAGATGTTAGATGTTATCTCGGTCTGTGACCGAGAAGCTGACCTATTCGAATACTTAACTTATAAACGTCAACATCAGCAGCGTTTTGTCGTTCGTTCAATGCAAAGCCGCTGTCTAGAAGAGCACGCTCAAAAGCTTTACGACTATGCGCAAGCGTTACCAAGCGTCCAGACAAAAGAGCTTACCATCCCCCAAAAAGGAGGAAGAAAAGCGAGAGATGTAAATCTTGATGTTAAATATGGTCAGGTGACATTAAAGGCTCCAGCAAACAAAAAGGAGCACGCAGGCATACCTGTTTATTATGTTGGTTGCCTTGAGCAAGGGACATCAAAAGACAAGTTAGCATGGCACCTCTTGACGTCGGAGCCAGTAAACAACGCTGAAGACGCCATGAGAATTATCGGTTATTACGAGCGTCGATGGCTGATTGAAGACTTCCATAAAGTCTGGAAAAGTGAAGGTACGGATGTGGAGTCACTAAGACTCCAAAGTAAAGGTAACTTAGAGAGGTTAAGTGTCATCTATGCCTTTGTTGCGACACGTTTATTGGCGTTACGCTTCATTAAAGAGGTTGATGAGCTATCAACAGAAAGTTGTGAAAAGGTCTTGGGCAAAAAAGCTTGGAAGCTGCTGTGGTTGAAACTAGAAAGTAAGACGTTACCTAAAGAAACGCCGGATATGGGCTGGGCGTACAAGAATCTCGCTAAATTAGGCGGTTGGAAAGATACCAAGAGGACGGGCAGAGCTTCAATAAAGGCACTTTGGGAAGGATGGTTTAAACTACAAACCATCCTTGAAGGCTACGAACTCGCAATGTCTCTTGATCACTAGACTTGTGATCAAGAGACAGGGTGATGGTGGCTTTATCGCAAGCTTTAGTGACGGTACTGTGACAGGTTCCGACTGGCAAGCACAGACATTCTATACTGCACCAATCTATGATCTTAGCTGCCTAAGTGAAGTTGATGGCGATAACCTTGAAAAACTGCGCTTATCGGAGAACTGTACAACAGAAGGCACGGATAACGGTGAAAATGCTTATGCAGCTCACTGGGAAACCCCAAACAACTGGATGGCAAAAGACTTTGACGCAGCTTCATGGCCTCAAGAGACTGAATATTCAGAAGATGACATTGGTGTGAACAACAAAAAATCTTATATGAACTTCATCAAGAAATTCAGTGGGGCTGGAGCAAGTTTCATTTGGTCAACAAACGTTGTATTGGACAATGAAGTTCTACTGAGATACGAAGTGAAATAGCTTTAACCTCTAGCCCAAAGCCCGCAATCTAATTTCAATATAAAGGGACTCAAATGAGTCCCTTCTGTGTTTTAGAGCTGCCCACCCTACAAAACCGGCACGTGATGCGCTTCCACTTTGGTTTTGTGAATGTGGCTCATCTTATGAGTGTTAACGAAGTCTGTTCCGCTCCTAAAGCCCGTTTTCACTTTAGTAGTGAGTACTGCAATGTTGTTACCAAAGACAACGTCCGTGTGACGGGCATATTCGCATTCCGTTGTCTTAACGCCCCGCTCAGCAAATCCCTTCTCCATCTTACGAGAGTAAGTAACGAAGTCCGCTGGCGTGATTTTTTCGTCTAATTTCGAGTTGCTTGTTACTGCGCTGATTACATCTGCCGGTGACAACGATTTATCGAGGCTTTCTAAGACCTCTACTGCTTTCTTGGGATGTACAGTTGGGGGCCTTTCACAGGTATACATTTCATAGAGGTACTCAACAACCGTTTCTATATCCTCTTTATTGTGTCGGGTATTCGAAATAGTGTGAGTATCGATTAATAAACATACAGAATTGATACCCACACTTCACAAACCCTATTCGTGTGTATTTGGTTGTTTTTCAAGCAAAGTAACCATGTCTCTAAACAGAGCTTTAAAGGCTCTATGTCTTAAGCCATGCATTGTTACTTTTGGATCGTCTTTCTTCAACAATTCGAACAGTGGATCATGGGTTGGTTTGTTCAAGGACTTCATTGACACTTCCAAGCCGCCTTTGTTGTAAAGCAGCTTCGCTCTAAGCACTTCAAAGCTATAACCACGACCATTCCTAAACACACCCTTGATTGTGTTGTTCAGACTCTCCGTAACTGCGTTGGTGTAAGGATAGTCCCACCAATTAAAGATAGGCTCATGCCAGTTATCAACGGCTCGTATGGCGTCTTTGAAGTATTTTCTGACAGGTGGTGTAGATACTGCTTTCCAGTTCTCCCAGTAGTCCTCAGCTTCTTTTCTGGTAGGCATATCCCACATATCGAGAAAAGCCTCTTTAGCGTTATACACTTCCATCAACGTTGGGTATTCCTCTGTCCAGAAATGGAATGACGCCAGCTCGTTTAAGCCCTTGATGTTTGCTCTACGCTTAAGCAGTATCTTTCGGTCATTCTTGAGCTTCTTACGCTCCTTGTCTGATAGTTCGGCTCGTATCGCCTTACGTGCTTTCTCCATAGCTTCACCAGCCATCTTGGCAACGTGAAAGCGGTCGATAACTACAACTGAATTAGGCAATAGCTGTTTCACAGCGCGGTAATACGGTCGCCACATATCGATACAGACGATCTCAATATCTTTCCATCCATTCAGCCTCATAATGGCTTTCTGAGTGGCATCCTGAGATCTATCTTTACGCATATCGAGTAGGGTTCTACGCTCAATATCCGTCATGACAAGGTGCATCTTCTTGCTGAAATGAGTCTCATCGATACCAAGAACGCGAGGAGCAAGCCAATCGTGCTTACCTTCGATAATATCCACGTAGTTGGCGAATACGTTACGTATAGTGCCTTCGGTGATACCCATTTCAGTGGCTACATGTGTAAACGACACTTTCCCACACATTCGCATGATGTAGTCTTCTGCTCGTTTAGTCATACGAAAATCATTAGAGAGCCAGTCCAATTGTTCAAAGCGAGTCTTGCTACAATCCTTGCAGCGAAGTCGCTTTCTATCGAATTGAATCTTGATGGTTTTGCCGTACATACGAGTGTCGTTGTAAGGTTGGTTTACCTTGCCGACGATTACTGTATTGATTGATCCGCACTCGGAACAAGTGCGGTTAGGGGATATAGATTGAGCGTGGAATATACAGTGATCGTCATATTCTTCACGCTCAATCACTTTTAGGTTTTCGAGATTTAACATGGTTATCGAGAGACGCGAGGGATAGGTTTTTGAGATACGGCTAAGTCCTCAAGCCCTTTAATCATTTGTTCCATTTTATTCGGGAACTCAAGTTCATGAACCTTCGCCTCTAACTCCTTTACTTTCTTTTCAAGTCGTTGATTATATCGAAAAACATCGTTTAACTGTTCAAAGTTCCCCGATTTTGCAAGAAGTAGAGAAGCCATCCCAAGCTCTGCATCACGATTGCATTCAAACTTCCAATCAGAACTTTTACCTAACCTATGACCACGAACAACGGTTATCTTTCCTCTCAAACCAACATATAAAAGACCCCATTTATTCGGAAGTTCTGATTCAGATATTAACCCCTCTGGGCAGATGTAGTATCGAAAATTACCCATACCTAATTCTGGGTTAGCCCTAAACGGCTTGTTTCTATCTGCTAAAAAATCACTACGACTAACTTTTGCCTCTATGACTATGGTTTCAGTTCCATAAGCGGTTCTTAATCCGATCGCGTCAACAATTTCACCACCATTAGAACCAGATTGCACCTCTGAAAACGCATTAGGGCATCCACAACCGCCAGCACTATGCGAGCGCTTTAGCCAGCCAACTGCTTTTTTACATAAGTCGTTATGGGTAATTTCTTTTGCCATCAATACACACTCTTTTACGAATTAAACACCTTTAAACTGTATCAGCGTTATCGACTTGCGTACACATCATTTTACGAATACCCATTGTGTCCACCCATCAGATAACTTCCGTTACCTACTGCACCGCCGGAAAACTTGCTCTGGCCATTAAGGTGCTTAGCTAAATTACCATCGGGCTTGATGCTGACACCGATATCGAAGAAGTAATCTCCGGCATTTAAAGCCAGTAAAGAGACCATGTTCTTTACAAAAGCTGGGCTACCGTGATTGATGCTTGCCTCGTACAATTCTGTCATCTTCTCGGCAATGACTGGCGACTCCATGTTTTTCTTCTTCAGCAATTCATCCACTGAAACGAACTTAACATTGTCAGGAAGCTCAACGCGTGAGTCGTAACAAGTTCGCCCTTTAGTTCGTCTATCAACATAGATAATGTGTTTTACTTTTGGGGTAATTTTGGCATTACTAATGACGTTCAGTAGGCCATGTTCCTTTTCAACACTTGGAATAATATTGTCTTCACCACTTTCCGCTTTTGTATTAACCCAACAATATGCAACGGCCTTGGTTGGGAGTTTGGAAAAACTCGGTTTCGCGCACAACAAAGAACTCAGTCCACTCTTTTTCTTATTTTCTTTTAATGGTGTAAGCGCTACGTCGGTGTTTTCGTTGCTGCGTTCAGCAATGACTCTTTCTCGATTTGCTGCCCAGCGTTTATTGTCTGCTTGTGTCACTTTTAGCTCTTCCTCACGAGCTAAACGTTGTTGGGTGGCACGTTCTTGAACAGATTGTTGTACTTGTTCTGTGTGGTCACTTGGAGAAGATTGATATCGCATTAAGTTGGCCCTAATTATCAAATGTAAGAATTTGTTACAATATGATAAATTTGACACTTAGAATAAATAGTGGTGATGAAGTAACCGCTCAATAAGATATTATTACTAATTAAAAGCTCATTATGAAGGGGAAAATCACATTATTTTCTCTTCTATATAATGGTAACGAGTACGGTAAATACTACTAAATATAAATTATTGTATATTTACTCTAATTTATCATGAGTAATAAATAATTTAGTTCGCAACTAAATAAGTATTATCTAATTTATTTTTCATTAATAAACTAAGTAATAATTAATAGGCTCTAATATTTAAAAAGGGACTCAAACGAGTCCCTTGGTGGTTTCAAATAATCTTAAGCATTCGCGAGTTTTGCAGCTCTGCTCTAATAACGAGAAGAATAACTAGTAGCTCGCTTGAATGCTGACACCGCTATAGTTTGAGTAACCTTGAATCATGACGTGGTAGCGTCCACTTTGTGTTGCGCTGACCGTACATGTTTCATTGTTACCGTATTTGAAAGGTCGGCAATCCCATGCATTCAGTGCTGGTTTGGCACCAAAACGGAGATACAAGTCCGCATCACCACTGCCACCATACATCTGCACTGTTAGGCGCTGTCCCGCTTCTACATCAACATAGTAATACGCGACTTGACCGGTTGAACCACTTAAACCGCTCACTGGCACACCCGAGGTTAACTTGCCTTCTGGGTCCGGTGTTGGATCAGGGCCACCACAGTCTTGGCCACAATCTGCATCGGTTAAGCTATAAAGTAGCTTGTTCACGCTGCCTCTTGTATCCGTCACCTTTCCGCTTGTTGCGCGGCTAACGATCAAGGCTTCCACTTGGCTTGGTGACAACGAACTGTTTTCTTGAAGATACAGAGCTGCTACACCCGCTACATGTGGCGTCGCCATCGAAGTACCACTAATGGTTTTGTAGCCACCGTCATACCAAGCAGATTTGATTTGTGAGCCTGGCGCAAATACATCCACACAACTGCCCCAGTTTGAAAAACTCGAACGTGCATCCGTACTGGTGGTCGAGCCGACAGTGACACCAGTAGCAACGCGCGCTGGAGAGTAGTTACACGCATCGGCGTTGGAGTTACCTGCTGCAAGCATAAAGCTGACACCTGATTGAACCGCACTTTGCACCGCACTATCGAGAGCGACAGATTGACCGCCACCTAAACTCATGTTGGCGACTGATGGTCCGGAAGCATTCGCAGCCACCCAATCCACACCGGCGATAACACCAGATGTAGAACCCGAACCGCTACAGCTCAATACTCTCACGCCGACAAGGTTGACGTTTTTCGCAACACCATACAAGCTGCCGCCGATGGTGCCCGCAACGTGTGTACCGTGTCCATTACAGTCACTTGCATCTGCATCGTTGTCGACAAAGTCATACCCTGAGACCGAGCGACCACCAAACTCAACGTGTGCATTGTTCACACCAGTATCGATAACATAAGCCGTTACCCCAGTCCCATCAAAGTTGGCACTGTAGTTGTTATCGAGTGGTAAGTTACGTTGGTCGATTCGGTCCAGTCCCCAAATGGCATTGGTTTGATTTGCGTCTGCCGAGACTATTGGGTCAAGCGATAGGATTCTGTCTTGCTCAATGTAATCCACACGAGGATCAGAACGCAGATCTTTTAGTTGCTCAGGACTCAAGTTAGCGACAAATCCACTGATCGAGTGGTCAAAAACCGATTCCACTTGTATCGAATACAAACCAGACATGCGGTCTACAGACTGTTGCGTGAATTGCTCGAATTCCGTTGAGTTGCTCGCCATCATTTGTGGTTGTTTAAATACCACTATGTAGCGATCTGCAATGGCGATGTCGTCCGGTGCAAGCATCAAAGTGGCAGGCAATGTGTCGGGAGCTTGTTGTAACTCTGCACTGTCCGCAATCTCATTAGATTGCGAAAAAGCGATAGAAGAATGAAAACAGAGTGCCGAGGTGATACAACAACTTAGTAGTTTCTTTAACATAAAATGTTCCTTGAAATCATAGTCTTGTTGATTTTTACCTAGTACCAAACTGTCAACACGAAAACACAGACAATCAGCGTAGTACGCTCAATACGTGCTGCAGTGACGTTACACAAACCAAACTAGACAATGAGCAATCATATGCATAGTTGATAATAATTCACACACTCAGAAACATGATCAATAACCAAGCTTTATTGAAATTGAAATGCAAAGATTCATTTAGACTTAGAGCAAAATCCCTAAAATAGAATAATTCTACACACCTGACTTATTGCCTGTTATATACCCTCCCCTTACCGATAATTTACGCAATAAAAACCTAGCTTCTCTTATATCTTAGGTTTTTCGCCTACCAAGGTTCATTTGATTGCATAATTGACCTAAATCAACGAACCTGTCGTTTATATTCTTTGCATATTTGTAAATGAAAGGTGACCAACTGCTTGGGAAGCTAGCAAAATCAAATCGTGCAAAGTTTGTGCGTTTTTAACATCGTTTTTTGCCATAAAAACCATCGATTTTTTGCATTTTATCGAACAAAACGATTGCTATACCGTGACTTCCAGAGCGTACCATTAAGAAGTACGCCGCCCTAGTGAGAGTGAAAAATCACTTAAAAAGGAAGTTATTATGAAAACTCTTATAGCAGTGAGCGTCTTGTCAGTCCTATCTTTCGGCGCTTATGCTGAGCGCCAATCCGCAGAACCCATTAAGGTGATTGAATCGGTTGCTGGTCTTGATGCGAAAAAGGTAGAACTGGGTAAAACGTTGTGGTTTGAACCTCGATTATCCGCCTCCAACACCATTTCTTGTAACTCTTGCCATAACATCGCAAAAGGTGGCGTCGATAACCTACCAAGTTCCATTGGTCATAAATGGGCGATTGGTCCTATCAACTCACCAACGGTGTTTAACTCGGATTTGAACTTTGTTCAGTTCTGGAATGGACGAGCCAAAGATTTGCAAGAACAAGCGGCTGGCCCGATCGAAAACCCACTTGAGATGGCCTTTAGCCACCAGCTTGCGATCGACACGCTCAAGTCGATTCCTCAATATCGCGAGTGGTTTAAACAAGCCTACGGCAGTGAGACGATCACCATTGATAACGTGACTGATGCCATTGCGACCTTTGAGCAAACCTTACGTACGCCAAACGCACCGTTCGATCTTTGGTTGAAGGGCGACGATAAAGCACTAACAACAGCGCAGGTCGAAGGCTACAACTTGTTTAAAGCGAAAGGTTGTACAGCGTGTCACAGCGGCCCTCTCGCCGGTGGTCAAATGTACCAAAAGATGGGCTTAGTGAAGCCGTTTGCAACGGATAACCCAGATGTTGGACGTAAAGCGATCACGGGTAATGATTTCGATAAGTTTGTCTTCAAAGTTCCGACACTACGTAATATCGAACTGACCTACCCGTACTTCCACGACGGTTCGGTTTGGGATCTAGAAGAAGCGGTCGCCATGATGGCGGATCTTCAACTTGGTCAGAAACTGACGAAAGAAGAGTCGGTCAAGATTACTGAGTTCTTACGCTCGCTAACGGGTGACCAACCAGAGGTAACACTTCCTCATCTTCCACCATCAACCAACGAGACGGCACGTCCAAATATCTAAGTTGGTAAATGAGATACTTTAAAGGAGCCTTACTTGGCTCCTTTTGTTCTTCATTTCAAATAACTGAATTCGCGCTATTCAAAACCTTCATCATTCATATGACGTTTTAAGAAATCGATAAATGAACGCACTCGAGCAGAAGCCACCGCGTTAGCGTAGTAGACAGCATGGATAGGCTGTCGAATATCTAAGCGCGACTCTGGTAAGACTTCAACCAATCGACCATTACGTCGGTCATCTTGAGTCATAAAGTCAGACAGGCAAACAATGCCGTCTCCTTTTAATGCCATCACTCGAAGCGTTTCTCCACTTTCCGCCTTTACCACTGGCTTGATATGAAGCAGTTCACCCGCTTCGGTTTGCAGCGGCCAATCATTTAAGAATTCGAAACGACTAAAGCCTAACAACCGATGCTGTTCTAGTTCTTTGACCGACTTTGGATTGCCATGTTGCGCGAGGTATTCGGGACTTGCTAAAACACGAATGCTACTGGTCGCTAGACGCGCGGCACGCATGGTGGAATCTTTAAGTTGTCCGATGCGAATTGCAATGTCGGTTCGCTTTCCAAGCAAGTCAATGTTCTCTTCATTACTGGTCAGTTCGAGCTCAATCTCTGGGTATTCTTGTTGATACTGCGCCACCAATGGAGCCACAACATGAAGCATAAATGGTGAAGCAGCATTGACTCTCAAAAGTCCCGATGGTTTACCTTTATCACCGACGAGCATATCTTCTGCCTCGTCCACCGACGCCAGAATTTTACGAACGCGATCAAGGTACAACTGCCCTTCTTCGGTCAGTTCAATTCGCCTTGTGGTTCGGTTAAGTAAGGTGGTATTGAGCTTAGATTCTAACCTTGCCAACGCGCGGCTAGTCGCAGAGGTTGTCAAAGAGAGCAACTCGGCCGCAGCACTGATCGAGCCAGTATCAACCACCGACACGAACACATTCATTTCATCTAACGTTGCTTTCATTATTGCGTTTGATTCAAAAGTATTTTCATTTTATGTGACTTTATATCAATTTTAGAATCTTGCAAACTGGGGTCATCGAAACGAATTCAACGACTAAAATAAATCTAAAAACTAGGAGATATGTATGACAGTTCCTGCATTTGGCGTGGGTACCTTCCGCCTTAAGGGTCAGGTTGTAATCGATTCAGTAAAGAACGCACTAGACCTTGGTTACCGCGTGATCGACACGGCTCAAATCTATGACAACGAAACTGAAATCGGTCAAGCGATTGAGGAAAGTGGCGTAGCGAGAAATGAGCTTTATATTACCACCAAGATCTGGGTTGATAAGCTTAACAAGCAAGACCTTATCCCGAGCTTGAAAGCAAGCCTAAAGAAACTTAAAACTGACCATGTTGACCTAACACTTGTCCATTGGCCAGGCGAAGGCACTGACGTGAATGAATACATGCCAGAGCTATTAAAAGCAAAAGAACTTGGCCTTACCAAAGCGATTGGGGTTTCTAACTTCAATATCGAGCTACTAGAACAAGCTGCAGAGCTGGTTGGCTTCGATAATATAGCTACCAATCAAGTGGAACTGAGCCCGTACTTGCAAAACCGCAAGTTAGTCGAGTTCATGAATGACAAAGGCGTTACGGTGACATCCTATATGACACTGGCTTATGGCAAAGTTCTTAAAGATGAAGTAATCAATGACATCGCAACATCGAAAGGTTCGACTGCGGCTCAAGTGGCTCTGGCATGGGCAATGCAGAAAGGTATCGCAGTGATCCCGTCTTCAACAAAGCGCGAAAACCTAGCGAGCAACTTGAAAGCGTTAGAGCTTACGCTAACTGATGAAGAGATGGCTCGTATCGATGCGCTCGAATGCAATGGCCGTGAGGTTGACCCAGAAGGTCTAGCACCTAAGTGGGATGCATAACTCTCCTCGAGGTTAATTCATTTTAAAATAGAAAAAGGAGCCAGCTTTGGCTCCTTTGCTTTTGTTTGCCTGTATAGATAGATGTGAATTAGCTCATTGCTACCATTTCGCTCATCACTTTCACAAATCGTTCTGGTTGCTCTAGCATTGATGTGTGAGCCGATTCTGCAATGATTTCGAGCTTCATATCTGCCTCTCCAAAATCAATCTGATCCCATGTTGAAGCTGGAGCAATGCTGAAATCTTTCTCTCCGCTGATCACTAATACCTGTACAGCGGGAAGTTGCTGATAAATCGCCGTATCAAATTCAGCGAACACTTCTCCCCAAAGCTTATCTAACAAAGCAGTATGGGTCGGAAACCCTTCCCACAACGGCAGTTCATTAAAGTCAGGATCATACCAACGCATCGCGCCTAACCGATGACACAAGTGGACGAATTTTCGCTCCGGATTTTGCTCAATGTCGCGTGCAAGCAACGGGAAATTACGTTCGAAAACTTGCTTTCTCTCCTCGTCCGTTTCTTGTTCCCAACGTTGAAGTTGGAGCGCCTGCATTTGTGGTGACAAATTTGGTGAGGTGTTCGCAAGCACTAAACCTTCAACATATTGAGGAAACGTCACAGCAAAATGGGTTGCCATTAATGCATGCCCAGAATGACCAAACATCCACGCTTTTTCGATGCCGAGCTTATCCATGACCAATTTAATGTCAGCACTGATGGCCTCTAACGTTGCGTCAGATGCATTGGGAATAACGTCGCACTCAGCAAAGCCACGATGATCGACAAAGACACATTGGAAATGGTCGAACAATGCAGTTGGCGTGACACGCAAATAGTAATCTGCGCTGCCGATAATAATTAAAGGGATACCGTTGCCACGAACGATAGTTTTAAGGTGGTAACTACCTGATTGAATGGTTTGATTCTTATTCATGATGTTTACCTAATTTAATTCGAGTTTGCTCCCTCCGAATATCAGAGTAGAACGCGAAGTTTGAAAAATAAGGTTAGTGTCGTCAGCGAATAAGTTTCATGTGTTAGTTGAGGTAAATACTGAGGAACAAAAATTCTATCTACCTAACCCTATATGTTCAAGTGTCTTGATCTTTGTTGACGGACACAAAAAAGGGACGATAAACACGCCCCTTCTTTTCTATTAGCAGCTAACCGTTGCCTAACAGTTAACTGCCGTCAATCAACTTCAAGCAACATTCGCCGACTTATTTGTATCGCTGCCTTGTTCAAAGAACTCTTCATGTAGCGCGCAAATTGCTTCTTTATACTCATCGTCACTCACAACAAACTGCACGTTAACGTTTCTCATTGATGAGTGGAGAGCAATGGGTGTCACGTCGCGATTCATCAGTGCAAAAACGCCTTTAGCTAACGTTTTATTAGTATCGATTTGAGAACCGATTGCAGAGATGAGCGCTACCATACGCCCATTAATTGAGGCTTGTGGGTAGCGTTTCTCTACTTTGTAGCGCACCTTGTTTAAGCTCTCTGCACTGCCGCCCAGATAATAGGTGATAGAGTTTGCGTTCATCTCCTTCCCTATGAGATTGACGCGAGCATCAGCGATTATCTCCATCAACTCGTAGCTAACGTTGTCTACCTTTCCAACCATGGTTTGATCAAATAGATGAAGCGCAAATACCTTCTGCTTACCGGCAATGATTTCAATGCGGTCGCTTTCTGGGCGGTAATCAGCAGAGATCAATGTTCCTTTATGTTCTGGTTCAAACGTATTTTTGATCTGTAATTCAATCCCACTTTCACGCAGTCCTGCCGCTGCATTTGGGTGGATCGCTTCCATACCAAGATTCGCTAACTGATCGGCCACATCATAATTGGTCGTTCCAATTGGATTTACACGCTCAACACCAACAACCCTTGGGTCGGCAGAGCTTAAATGGTATTCCTTATGAATTATCGCCAAGTCAGCTTTGGTTGTTGCAGCAATTCGACTAAAGGTCATTTCGCTGTAACCTCGATCATAAGTGTGCATCAGCCCTTCTTTGCAATACGCATAACCCGTCACGATTGGCAGCTCTTGAGTCACATCTATTTCTTCAAACGCTTCACGTATCGTCTCATCTAAACTGCGAGGTTGTTGGTTATCCCAACCGGATAGGTCAACAAAGGTCGAGTTAATACCCATGTTCTTTAGCTTTAAGGCGGTGTTATAAGCACTGTGCGCTTCGCCAATGGATGAAAGAAACTCACGAATTTGCGGTAAGTACTGGCGCAGAGAAAACTGCCCGTATTGGCAAGTTTCTAGGATATTGGTTACGCATATTTTGGCTTCTGAAATGCGAGAACGAATGAACTTGTCCGCACGCATACGATTCATCGGATCGGCAAAAATATGTTCGTTTGTCAGCAGCATACGGCTTTCAACATACGCTAGTGCGTCTTGCCAAGCTTCATCTCGTTTAGCGATAAGCTGATAGACACCTGGTTTACTGGTTTTTTTGCATTCCAATAGAGCGTCTGTCATTCCGCCATAAGCAGAAACAACAAAAATACGGTTATATGGGTTTTGTGGACGAAGAAGAATATTGTCGAGTACAGCATCGAATGCTGTCATAGATGTACCGCCGATTTTTTCTACGGTAAATGTCATGAGGGGGCCTTAATGATTGGTAATTTAAAAGAGTGGATGTAAATTACCACCTTCTAAAGAAGGTGGCTTTGTGTGAGCCCCCTAAAAGGGGGCCTTTGTTTAATCCAACGCCAACTGGTGCTGCTCTACTCGCTCTTGCTTCTCTTGATGTCTTACATATCGGCGTATGATTTCTTCATTGATTCCAACACTATCGACAAAATAGCCTCTTTGCCAAAAGTGATTACCCCAAAGCCTGTTCTTCCTAAGATGAGGGAACTTACTAAATAGCTTTAAGGCTATTTTGCCTTTCAATACCCCCATCAACTTGGATATCGATAGCTTTGGTGGAATCTTTACTACTAAATGCACGTGGTCAACTTGTATGTTTAACTCTACTACTTCACATCCAAGTTGATTACAGTAAACATAAATACATCGATAAACTTCTTTACCTATATTGTTCTTCAAGATCCTAAATCGATACTTTGGAGTCCACACTATATGGTATTGACATCGCCAAAATACGTGGGAAGCTTGATTGTATCTACTCATGTTATTTGTCCTCTTTGACTTCTGGAAAAATCAAAGACGCATTTAGCATGAGTAGTTTTACAGGCAAAGCCGAAACGGATGATAACCACCTACTGAAGTAGGTGGTTTAGGGCTGAAAAAGAAAAAGGGGTGAAACATCACCCCTTTAAAACATCAATGGGCTAGTCCACCAGCGGATAAACGCCATTTTCGTCGTGAACTTCCGCACCCGTGATTGGTGGATTGAACACACACGCCATGACCATTTCTTTGTTTTTATAGGCGCGTAAGTAATGTTCGTCATGCTTATCTAGGATGTACAACGTACCCGGTTTGATTGGGTAAGTTTCACCACCAACGACTTCAATTTCCCCTTCTCCACTCATGCAAAATACAGATTCCAAGTGGTTCTGATAATGAATGTGTGTTTCGGTTCCTTCGTATATCGTCGTGATATGGAATGAAAAGCCCATGTTGTCGTCTTTCAATAACATACGGACACTTTCCCAGTTATCAGACACAACTCGTCTTTCGCTATTGCGACACTCATCGAGTGTTCTAACGATCATAATTCTTTCCTTGCTATGATGCTTGTTTGAAAAGTTTGCTTGCGATGGCTTCTACCGAGCCCTCGAAGATATTAAGCCCTTGGGTAAGTTCGGCTTCAGAAATGGTCAATGGGCAAAAGAACTTCACCACTTCATCATTTGGCCCTGCGGTTTCAATCACCATTCCGTTCTCAAAACACGCTTTTGCAATATCACCAGAGATTTCACCGTTCTTACATTCAATGCCAATCATCATCCCGCGACCTTTAAGCTGTATAAACATCTCTGGGAATCGTTTTACCGATCGTTGAATGACTTCATCAACCATGCTCGAACAACGTTTGATATGCGCTTCAAAACGGTCATTTGACCAATATGTTTCGATTGCTTTCGCCGCTGTCACAAACGCATGATTGTTGCCACGGAATGTGCCGTTATGTTCGCCTGGTTTCCATTTATCCAACTCAGGTTTTAATAGAACGATGGCCATTGGCAGACCATAACCGCCAATCGATTTTGACAGCGTTACCATGTCTGGCTTAATGCCCGATGGCTCGAAGCTAAAGAAAGTGCCAGTTCGACCACAGCCTGCTTGAATGTCGTCAACAATCAATAAGATATCGTGAGCTTTGCAAAGCTTGCTGAGACGCTGCAACCATTGGTTCGACGCAACGTTAAGGCCACCTTCACCTTGCACCGTCTCTAATAAAACTGCAGCTGGTTTATCCATGCCTGCCGAGTTATCTGACAACATGGTTTCAAACAATTTGAGGCCATCAATATCTGCATAACCTTCAAAAGGAATACGAGTAACATTGTTTAAGCTAGAACCCGCTCCTTGGCGATGATGTTGGTTGCCCGTTGCAGCTAAAGCGCCAGCCGTACAGCCATGAAAACCGTTTGTGAAGGCAACGATACTGCTGCGCCCCTTCACTTTTTTTGCCAACTTGATTGCAGCTTCTACGGCATTGGTACCGGTTGGGCCTGTGAACTGAACTTTGTAATCCAGCCCTCTTGGTTCAAGAATGTATTGATTTAGTGCTTCAAGAAAAGCGGCTTTGGCTTCTGAATGCATGTCCAAGCCGTGTGTAATGCCATCCATTTCAATGTACTCAAGGAGCGCTTGCTTAAGTACTGGATTGTTATGACCGTAATTTAGAGATCCCGCTCCAGCAAGGAAATCGAGGTAGCGTTCGCCTTGTTCTGTTTCTAACCAGGTACCTTTTGCTTTACGAAAGACGACTGGAAAACTGTTCGAGTATGAACGTACGTTGGATTCCTGCTTTTTGAAAATATCCATGATAAGACCGTTATTTGATTCCTATTTTGTGGGGATTACTTGAGGGGAATACGATACAGATACTCGGTATCGTGTTTACCTTTGAAATGATCCTTTTCATCCAAGAAAGTCGTCACTTCGCCAGCGTTTCCATGTTGTGCATCGAGCTTTTTAAATAACGCCCAAGATGCATCATTGGATTTAGTGATTGTGGTTTCGATAGCGTTGATGTCTTCGAGCCCTTCTCGCTTTAGTAAGCGTTCAAGCATTTGAGACGCCAAGCCATTTCCTCTGAAACGAGGGGCAACCGCAACTTGCCAAATGAACAGCACATTAGGTTCATCCGGCTTCTGATAGCCAGAAACAAACCCTGCAATCTCGCCTTTGTGCTCGACTAAAATACAAGTTTTGCTGAAATGGCTAGATTGAAGAAAATTACAATATGACGAGTTCATATCGAGCGGAGGACAATCTGCGATCAAACCATAAATATCGTCGCCATCAGACACGACAGGTTCACGAAAAATCCATTTTTTGCTTGGGTCTTCTCCAATCTCTGGATACATAACCCAAGGGGCTGAGGTAATCATGTGTAGATACATATCCTTCGTACACTAATTAAATTTCCTTTTTATTATGCACACTGATTGTGCATAGAAATCAAACAAAGCCGCTTAAAAACCCTACTTATTTGATCTATGTCGCACTAAAACCAAATGAACATGACTTTAAAAATAGTTTGAGCTCTAATGTATTTATAGGGTAAAAAATAAATTGAAGCCAAATGAGCAAAACATAGTCAATTTCGCACTGGGGAATTGTTTCGAGCAGGAAGAAAGTTGCAGTAGATTGATGGCTAAAGATGAAGAATTCAGATAAGAAAACGGCACGCCGAAGCATGCCGTTTTTTTGTTGTTATGAAGGAAGCTTAAATTACGCTTTCGCTTTCTTCATTGATTTTGATGTCGGGCGAGGCTCATCCATCAAACCTTTCACTAGAGATACCGTTGCAACTAACAATACGATAGTGAATGGCAGACCGGTTGTTACCGCCATAGCTTGTGCAGCCGCTAGACCACCACCAAGCATTAGCGCGATTGCAACTAAGCCTTCGAACGTACACCAGAACACGCGCTGAGGTGTTGGTGCATCTACTTTACCGCCCGCTGCAATCGTATCGATTACAAGAGAGCCAGAGTCCGCTGACGTGATAAAGAACACCACAACCAGAATAATACCTACGATAGACGTGATTTGAGAAAGAGGCATCACATCTAGCATCGCGAACAGTTTAAGTGGAAGCTCTGCGTCAAATACCGCTTGGTAACCATCGTTCACGTATTGGCTGATCGCCGTACCACCGAATGCCGTCATCCATAATACACACACGGTTGATGGGATCAGGATTACACACACGATGAACTCACGAACTGAACGACCACGAGATACACGCGCGATAAACATACCTACGAATGGTGACCATGAAATCCACCAAGCCCAGTAGAACGCAGTCCAACCTTGAGAGTAGTTCACGTCTTCGCGGCCGAATGGCATTGAAAGCGCTGGAACGTTCGCTAGGTAAGACATGATGTTCTCGAAGAAACCAGTCATGATTGCAAGTGTTGGACCTACAACGATCACGAACAAAAGCAATAGTGCCGCTAAACCCATGTTGATTTCAGACAGGCGTTTTACACCGCTATCCAAACCAGCAACTACCGAGATCAAAGCAAGTGCTGTGATGATCACGATAATCACAACTTGCGTCATATCGGTCATTGGTACACCGAACAGGAAGTTTAGACCTGTTGCTGCTTGTGATGCACCGTAACCCAGAGACGTCGCAAGACCGAATACCGTCGCAACTACCGCTAGGATATCAATAATGTGACCAGTCCAACCCCAAACGCGCTCGCCAAAAAGAGGATAGAAAATAGAACGCATCGTTAGAGGTAAGCCCTTGTTGAACGAGAAGATCGCCAAACCAAGTGCCAATAGTGCGTAGATTGACCAAGGGTGAAGTGCCCAGTGGTAAATCGTTGCAGCCATACCAAGTGCAGACGCCGCTGATGTATCACCTTCTGCTGCGCCTAGTGGAGCCCAGTCAGTACGAACACCATTCTCAACGTTCACGCCACCAAGAGCAGCACTGAAGTGAGACATAGGCTCAGATACGCCGAAGAATACCAGACCGATACCCATACCAGCTGCGAACAGCATCGCTAGCCAACCTGCGTACGTGTAATCCGGTGTTGCTTCGGTACCACCGATACGAACGCGACCAAGTGGCGTTACGATCAGGATCAAACACACTACGACAAACACGTTGCCCGCAGATAGGAAGAACCAATCAAGGTTAGAAACAAGCCAACCACGTAGACCCGCGAAGAACGGCTCAACTTGTTGTCTGAATGTCAGTGTTAACACTACGAACAGGATGATCGACATACCTGAAATAGCGAACACACGGTTGTGAATATCAAGTCCAAAAGGACCTACTTTTAGCGCGACGTTATCCTGACCGATCTGGTAATCAGTATCGATCGGGTTCACTTTACCGTCGGGGCGTTGGATACCGCCATTGTTGTCGGTGCTCACGATTTATCTCCTTAAAATACGTGACCAAATTAAAATCTGTGTAGGACTTTGAGTGATGGCTTTCTTGCGTCACTTACTGCAAAGCTTATTTGCGATCGTTACGTCGCTTTTAGAAGGGTTGCTCTACTTTGTAATTTTAGCGTTAATCGTCCTGATATCGCATTGCATTTTGTTATCAGGACGACTAATAAAATTTATCGCCAATTCATAGACGATATGGATGAGTTATTGCCATATCACGGACAGTGGCATGTCACCATCAAAGTGATACTGTAACTGAGCTTGAAGCAACTCAGCGGTAGCAAGAGCGTCGGTCAGCGCATGATGTGGCTGATAAGCAGGCAAATGGTAGCGCTCACGCGCGTGGCCGAGTCGCACAGAACCCGGCTTTTTACCTTTGAGTTTGTTTAACCAACCTTCACACTCACGACGTTGAATCGCGTATTCAATGTCCAATGTATCAACGACTGGAAATTGAATCCCCTCACCCACGCTGTTTAACAACGCATTATTGAAGAATTGACGCTCAATATTTTTGTAGTGCACCACCACAATCTTTCCGGCTAACTCATCAAGAATGGCATCAAGAATTTGCTCAAGTTGCGGCGCATTCTTCACTTCAGAGTCGGTAATGCCGTGAATCACCACTGATTCTTCATTCAGTTCTCGATTTGGATTCACCACCCAATGACGAGATCCGCTGCAATGCACTCGCCCTAGCGTAAAAGGCACCAAACCTATGGTGAGAATGGCGTCTTCCTCGGCGTTTAAACCCGTGGTCTCAAAATCGACGGAGACAAACGGTACCTCTTTTAATGGCGTATCACCATTCACAATAGGCGTAGAGTAATAACGTTTTAATCGAGTATCGTTCGCTTGCTCGGCAAGTTGCTCGAAGAAGATCGGCCAATCAGGAGTCTGACTGGTATCAAGCAAGTCGGTGATATCTAGCTTTTGTTTTGAAAACCACATCATTTGCCACTTCTCTGGTAACGGAACTTAATGTAGTTCTGCGCGTTGCTTAGGATTTGGAAAGCGGCTTTTAAGTTGCGACGCTCAAACTCCGACATTTCTTCTGGCTCGATGTTGTTATCCGGCTCTTCCCCGTTTTCGATATCCAATGCTTGATGTCGGATTCGCACCATGTAGATCAACTCCATCGCATCTTTTAAGTCCATGCCACGGCCTTTCGGTAAGATGCCCGCATTGTTGATGTCATCCAGACGTTCAAACGAGTTTTGCGAACGGGAGCCAATTGCCAAAGCATGCACACGAATCAGATCTGCCATTGGCGCGGTGCCACGGCGCTTCAAGTTTATGGAATTGCGATGACGACCGTCTTTCTCCATCACGAAGTCTTTGAAGAAACCAAGCGGCGGTGTGCGACGAATCGCGTTGTAAGCCATACAAGCCAAGAATCGATTGTTCTTCTTAGCACGACGCACAATGAAGCCGCTTAGTTGCTCTGCCCATTTCACACGCCCATGTACGCCAAGTAGGTCGAAGAAAATACTGCTGTTCAGAAGTCGCTCTGGCGTTGGGTCATCAACCCAGTTCGCAAAGCACTCTTCCCATTCTGAACGCGTTTTGCGCCATTCTGGGTTGGTCGCCATGATGTCGCCAGTACAGTAGGTGTAACCGCATTCGGCTAATCCATCACAAATGAATTTTGCGAGCTGAGCAAAGTACTCACCATGCAGAGCTGGATCGTAGCTGTTATCCAGAATCAGCGCGTTATCTTGGTCTGTGACGATAAGCTGTTCATCACGAGCCATAGAACCCATCGCCAATAAGCAGTAAGGGATTGGCGCAGAACCTAATTCTTGCTCTGCTAACTCTGCCAGTCTTTGTTTGAAGCTGCTGCCGATCACCGACATTGCTCGTCCAACCATGTGGGCATTCGCGTCTTCACTTACCATTCGCACGAAGCAGTCTTTCACTTGTTTAGAAACCGCTTTGAGGTCTTCGACTGAGTTTTGTTGGAAGATAGAGCTCACAAGCAACAAACTGTTTTGCGATTCATAACGGACGATATCCGTCATGCTGATCACACCAATCGGCTTTTTGTCTTTTAAGATTGGCAGATGATGGACGTTGTAACGCAGCATTGTCAGCATGGCTTCAAACACGTAAGCACTGTAATCGAGCGACACAACGTCGTAGCTCATCACTTCACTCACAGGTATGTCGCTGTCTCGCCCTTCAGCTAAAACGCGCACGCACAGATCTTTCTCGGTCAAGATACCAAGCAATTGTTCATCGTCGTCTTCAGTAATGTCTTCTTGTGCGCGGACAATCAAAAGCGCAGTAACGCCCTCTTCTGCCATCAAAATGGCGGCCTCACGCACTGTAGCACTGGCTTCTAACGTTACTGGTTCACGACTTAAGATCTTGCGCGCTTTCGCTGTGGTGAAGTCATTCCCATCCGAGTGGTTTGATACCGCAGTGCGCAGTCTCGCGCTGTCTTCCAACTCCATGAAATCGGCGAAGTTCTCAAACTCGTCACATAGCTCAGTGAAAATCTTCTCTGGAATGCAGTAAACCAAGGTGTCTTCTATCGCTTTGGCTGGCATGCGGACACGGTTGTTCATCAACAACCCCATTTGTCCAAACAAGCCTCCAGCGTCGATACGGTTGTACAACTCGCCCTTGCGGCGGAAGATTTCCACCACACCACTGCGGATCATGTACAAATCGCGAATGTCATCGCCTTTCTTGAGAATGTCCGTCCCTGCGCGGTAATACGCGACTTCAGCATTCATTGCGATGTTTCTTAGATGCTCTTCCGGTAAGTCATCAAAAGGTGGGTATTGGCTAATGAAATTGAGTACTTCTAATTGCTCGGCTTCCATTCTTTATTCCATGCATTGCCTAAACTAAGGCGATAAATATCACCAAGAAAATAATCACACAATAAATAAATCGAGAGGTCAGATAAAAAGATTTGTAACCATCGAAAAGCGGAATAATGACTGATTATTATTGAAACGAGCGTGTCAATAATCGCTTGTTTTCATCTAAAAATGAGCAGTAAAAAATGCAATACATTCACAAGACAAATAATGCATTTAAAAGTCAAAGCAATCGTTTTCTTGTGATCTAAATTACACATTGAACCTCATAACAAAAATCCGTATATTGCGCGTGCCTACGCGGCACACCCTACAATGCACAACGCCATCCTGCTTCCACTGGTGCATTGATATTGGTGTTTAATTACATCCATGCAAAACAAACCTTCCTCTTTTTCTCGCTTTTTTAAAGAATCGGGCGCTTTGTTACACCTATCGTTCCCTATCATTCTGATGCAACTTGCTACTCAGTCGATGGGCTTTATCGATACCACAATGGCAGGCCAAGTGAGTGCTGCCGACCTAGCTGCGATCGCACTTGGCACCAGTTTATGGCTACCCGTTTCACTATTGCTTCGCGGCATCATCATGGCATTAACACCTGTCGTGGCTTACCACCGTGGCGCACAAAGTTTGGATAAGGTGCGTATCGCGTTTATTCAGATGCTTTGGTTGTCTGCATTCGTCAGCGCAATTTTGATTGTTTACTTGCTGCTTGGTGAAAGCATTCTGATCGGCTTGGGCGTTGCGCCTGAGATCATTCCTATCGCCAGTGATTATGTTGTTGCATTGGCATTTGGTGTTCCGGGCATTGCGCTTTTCTACACCTTGAATGGCTTCTGCGAGGGGATGAACAACACTCGCGCACCCATGCTGATTTCAGTGATTGGTTTGCTGGTAAACATCCCTGTTAACTACATTCTGATTTACGGTAAATTCGGCATGCCGGCATTGGGTGCAGTTGGCTGTGGTTGGGCTACGAGCTTAGTTTATTGGCTGATGTCTGCCCTGCTGTTTAGCTACATCAAACGCCATCATCATTACAAAAACATTCTGCACTTCGCTGAGTTAAAACCGATATGGCAAGAGATCAAACAGCTGTTCAAACTCGGTATGCCGATTGGTTTGAACATCGCAGTTTGTGGCAGCATCTTCGCAGTGATTGCGCTATTGATTGGCCGTATTGGTGCAGAGAACGTAGCCGCGGCGCAAATTGCACTTAACATCTCTAGCATGACGTACATGATCCCAATGAGCCTTTCATTTGGTATCACGATTCGTGTTGGTCATGCCTTGGGTGAACAAAAACTTGAGACAGCTTCTCACCGCAGCTTGGTGGGTATTGTTACCGCAGCGCTACTGTCGCTGATTTCAGTCGGTTTCTTCCTGCTGTTCCCAGAGTGGATCATTCGTTTATACACCACAGATCCTGTAGTTTCAGCAACCGCTGCAACACTGCTGATGTTTACTGCAATGTACCAGTTCAGCGACGCGCTACAGACCTCTGCAAACGGCGCTCTACGTGGCTACAAAGATACTAAGATCCCGATGATTCTAGCGATTCTAGCCTACTGGGGGTTGGCGCTTCCACTGGGTATGTTGCTGGGTATCACAGATGAAATCGTTCCTGCAATGGGCGAAGAAGGCTTCTGGATTGGTATCGTAACCGGCTTAACCACCGCAGCAATTGCAATGCTGATTCGCTTGACGCTGGTGATTAAGAAGTACAATCAAACCGTAGAAACAAATACGGCTTCGCAACCTGAGTTAGCAATTCAATAACGACGAGAGCGTTGATCGTTTCAATAAGAAAGGCTCACTATCGCAGTGAGCCTTTTTTGTTTTCCAGCTTGCTAGCCTTGTTTACTTACCGTTGAGCCATCACCAGCATCGTTGATTCTGTAGCCAAGTTCGGCGACTTTCTGGCGGATTTCGTCAGCTTGTTGGTATTCCTTCTTCTTTTTCATTTGTAAACGCAACTCTACCAGTTCCAAGATCTCGCGAGGGATTTCCTCTTCTTCTACTTTATCAAGCTCCAAACCAAACACACGGTCAAAATAGCGCGCCGTTGCTTTTTTATCTGCATCGTTTAATGCACTTCCAAGCAACTCCCACATCAATGCGATCGCTTGTGGCATGGCTAAATCATTGTTGATGAGTGACATAAAACGCTCAACATACGTTTGGTCGACTTTGCCACCTTCTGGTAGTGCCGACACTTTCGCTTTCAGGCGCTTTAGAGCCGTTTGTGCGGCATCCAAGCTCTCGCACGTAAAGCTCAAATGACTGCGATAATGGCTGGTCAGCACCAAGTAACGGTAAGCCAGCGGGTCATAGCCTTTCTCGATTAACGCATCAAGACGAAGTGACGTACCGGACTTGGAGATCTTCTCTTTGTTCAATTGAAGGAAGAAGCCATGCAGCCAGTAATTCGCTTGAACGTGTCCATTCTTTGCTTGGCATTGAGCTATTTCGTTAGTGTGATGAACTGGGATATGGTCTTCCCCACCAACATGAATATCGAACACCTCCCCAAGGTACTTCTCTGCCATCGCTGAACATTCGATGTGCCACCCCGGAAAACCCACTCCCCAAGGGCTTTCCCATTCCATTTGTCTTGGTGTGTCACCACTGAACTTCCAAAGGGCGAAATCGGTTGGACTCTTTTTCTCTGCCATTTCGACACGAATGCCCGCTTCTAACCCCTCGCGGTCCAGTTTGGCAAGTTTTCCGTAATCTGGAAGTTTGGCCGAATCAAAATAAACGCCATCGGAGGTTTGATAGGTAAAGCCCTTTTGTTCAAGCTCTTGGACGAATTCAATCTGTTCTTGAATGTGCTCGGTAGCGCGACAAATGATGGAAGGCTTAGTGATGTTGAGGTTAGTAAGATCATCTAAAAACGCGTCTTCAAAATACTTTGCGATCTCCCAAGCAGACTTGTTCTGCTTTCTCGCGCCCTTCTCCATTTTATCTTCACCGGTATCGGCATCAGACACCAAGTGACCAACATCCGTTATGTTCATGACGTGGTTTACGTCGTAGCCATTGAGCTCCAACGTGCGCCTTAACACATCCACAAAAAGGTAGGTTCTCAAATTCCCTGCATGCGCGTAGTCGTACACCGTAGGGCCACAAGCGTACAACCCAACTTTACCGGATTCGATGGTGTTGAATGGCTCAAGGGTGCGCCCCAGTGTATTGAATAGTTGTAATTTTGGCTGACTCATATTGTTATTCCTTTAAATGCAAAAAGGCCGCGGATGAAAACATCGGCGGCCTTTAATATGTCTGTATGATCTTTTGCTAACTAATAGCTACACGAAAGCCGCCGCACGTCTTGGGAGGTGCAACAACAACAGTTGGTTGAGATAGAAATAGCTAAATAGTTCATACCCAACACCTTAAATAAGAAATCTATAGAAATCAACCCTACGATTTTGACACGTTTCGTGGCGACAAACCGAACTGCGCATGCCGTATGGCATTACTCCCCCTTACAAAGCCGTACTAATCATTACAATTAAATTTATAAATAAGCCTTATATTTCACGTTTGTTTCACGTTTTCTTTGATAAAAGACACGCCATAAAAATCAGTTACATCAGTAAATTAGGGAATATTTATGAAGAAGCCCGCATTTGGGCCTTTGCAGCCTATTGCTGTATTTGCGCTATTTTCGCTTGCTTTTCTTTCCGTTTCGCGGATTTTACTCGCCATTTGGCTCTCTGACCGAATCGAATCTTTTAACGACCTTATCTATATTTTGGGTCAGGGCCTACGCGTAGACTTTGCCACTATCTGCTGGCTGTTCATTCTCCCGGGCTTACTTTCTGCCCTACTGCCTGTTCAAGGTAAGGTCGGCGAATGCTGGAAATGGGTTCTACGTTGTTGGATGGTCGCAGGTTTGTGGATCTTGGTTTACATGGAATTGGCCACGGCCCCGTTTATCCAAGAATACGACCTACGCCCAAACCGCTTGCTTGTTGAATACCTGATTTATCCAAAAGAAGTGTTCAGCATGCTTTGGACCGGTTACAAACTAGAGCTATTTATTGGCGCAGTAGGCACGGTGATTACTCTTTTCCTTGGTTGGAAATGGAGTAAAAAGCTCACCGACAACGCTCAACAAGTAAACTGGAAATGGCGTCCTGTTCTTGCCATTTTGGTGGTTCTGATTGGTGTTGCAGGTGCACGTTCTTCTTTGGGACATCGCCCTTTAAACCCTGCAATGGTTGCGTTTTCTAACGACCCACTGATGAATGATTTGGCACTAAACTCCTCTTACTCTCTGTTGTTTGCTGTAAACAATATGAAATCAGAAAAGAGCGCGGAAGAGTTCTACGGAAAAATGGATAACCAGAAGATGCTCGATCTCGTTCGTGCCTCTTCTGCTAAGTCGAATTTCGATCCGTCAGTTCTGCCAACCATGAACAACAACGAAGCGACCTATCAAGGCAAGCCAAAGAACTTGGTTATCTTGCT
Organism: Vibrio sp. B1ASS3; assembly: GCF_905175355.1. NCBI lineage: Bacteria > Pseudomonadati > Pseudomonadota > Gammaproteobacteria > Vibrionales > Vibrionaceae > Vibrio > Vibrio sp. B1ASS3. Next base: position 1,821,793 of record NZ_HG992742.1, on the reverse strand, counting down.
GCAAGAGAGTTTAGGTGCGCAGTTCGTGGGTTCACTAGGCGGACTACCACTGACTCCAAACGTCGACAAGTTAATGGCGGAAGGCTGGAGCTTTACTCAACTGTACGCAACCGGTACTCGCTCTGTTCGCGGTATTGAAGCGGTAACAACAGGTTTCCCACCATCGCCATCGCGTGCGGTTGTAAAGCTGAGTAAGAGTCAAACCAACTTCTTCACGATTGCGGATCTTCTGAAAGCTAATGGCTACCACACAGAATTCATTTATGGTGGTGAAGCGAATTTTGACAACATGAAGACATTCTTCTTTGGTAACGGTTTTGACCAAATCATCGAAGAAAAAGACTACGAGAACCCATCGTTTGTTGGCTCTTGGGGTGTAAGTGATGAAGACCTTTACACCAAGGCAGATCAAGAGTTCGAACGTCTATCAAAAACCGGTAAACCTTTCTTTAGCTTAGTATTCAGTTCGAGCAACCACAGCCCTTACGAATACCCACAAGGGAAGATTGAGCCCTACGACTCTGAATACATGACGCGTAATAATGCGGTGAAATATTCCGATTACGCGATTGGTACTTTATTTGATAAAGCGAAGAAATCATCTTACTGGGACGACACGGTCTTCATCATCATTGCTGACCACGATGCCCGTGTATCTGGTGCTAACTTAGTACCAGTGAAACACTTCCACATCCCTGCATTGATTCTTGGTAAAGACATTAAGCCACGTAAAGACGACCGTATTGCTAATAACCTAGATATGCCACCTACGCTACTTTCTTTGATTGGTGTGGATGCGAAAACGCCGATGATTGGCCGTGATCTTACTAAGCCTCTCGCACGCAAAGACGAACGTGCCATGATGCAATACGACAAGAACTTTGGTTACTTAACCCGAGACAATCTCGTTGTGTTCTCGCCGGGCGAAAAGGTATCGACCATGCAGTACAACTTCGATAACCAAACCATGAAGCCTATTGAAGTGGATCCGGCCATCGTTGAACGCGCTAAGGCCAACGCTTTGTTTGCCTCTAAGGCTTACCAAAACGACTGGTACAACTCAAAAGCAATACAATAAAAACAACAAAGGAGCGCTCAATGCGCTCCTTTTGCTTATCTACTCACTGCCAAAGCGTAAATAATCAGAAAAATCGTTTAATAATGTGCTTTTTAGGCATTCCCATTCAGACTTCAATAAATTAGACTCAAGCCAATGCCCAAGAAGTTTGAATTATTGATAAAAAGGAATGCCAATGAGCTCAAGTATGATCCTTAATGAATCGCTGATTGTAAGTGGCCGAGATATCCCACTAAAAGAATTGTTGTATGCGAAGCGTGTACTTGATAATTACATGGCAGTGGCAAAAGAAAGTAGCCCGTTAGAACTGCTAACCGAAATGAAGTCTGCGGCAAAACAAGTAGAGTACTTCACCACCGATGATAACCCTTGCGAAGCGCGTAACGTCATCAGCAGCATGATTGATGAAATTGACAGTGCTGAGACGTTTGATGCATTTAAAACGCTGGCAGGGAAACCTTCTCAAGCACTTAACGAACTGATTGAGGATCGTGCTCAGCTGATCAAGCACGAGCGTGAATTGCTGTTGGCTTCTGGCTACGACGCGTCTCGCATCTGATCCCTAGCAATTGCCCCAACGACAAGCAGTTCTAGCGAAACATCGCGCATAAAAAAGGAGCTCATTGAGCTCCTTTATTGTTTCTAAATCTTTGAAGATCTTAATCGCTCTATGCTTTGATGCTACAGCCCCATGTCTTCAGTGATTTCTTTAATCTGTTTCAAGTCCATCTTGTGAACTTCGATGAGCTGGTCAACTTGGCTGAGTCGTGAATTCGCTTCATCGTGTTTGTCACAGGCGTCAGATTTCACATCCCAAGACTTACCTTCTAAGAAAACATCACACTCTTTCTTCAGCGTTTCGATTTTCGGTAACAGCGCTTGGCGTTCTTTCTCTAGTGACTCAAGCTCTTGGGAGATTTGCAGTTCTTTACGGAACACTTCACGTGAACGTTCAAACATGGTCGCTTGCATGTCTGCTTGGCGGTTAAGTTTGTCGTTCTCGCTCTTGGTCGTGTTCAACGTTGCTTTCTGTTCTTTCACTTGAGACTCAAGAGATAAGTTCACCTTCTCCACTTCAGTCAGTTGCTCTTGAAGTGCTTTAAGTTCCGCTTTGTGCGCTTCTTCTTTCTCTGCCAACAGTGTCGCGACTTTAGCGTCGATTTCTTTATCTAAGCCCGCTTCACGTGTTTTTACTTGAGAGACCAAGTTCGTTTTGTCTTGTGCCAGTGCTTGGTACTTTTCTTCCAGCACTTGATAGGTCGACTCCCACTTGCTTGCTGTCATTGCAGAACCAGCCAAACCACCGAACGCTAAACCTAACACGGCCGCAATCGCGATATAAATGTGAGTACGCTTATCACGCTCCTCAATGACAACTACTTCGTCTTGGTCTTCAATATTATTTTGAGAAGTCACCGTATCTTACTCCAAGGACTCTACTGGTTTGCTAGCGAGTGAGTTCCGCAATCATGATTGACGCGGTATAAATTAAGAATGCGCCGATCAAGGTAATCACGGTCGCCTTTTGGACTTTTTCATTGGTACGATAACGAAATAGCACAAACGCTACTCCAATCAATACCGCTATGGCTAACAATCTGGTCATACCGTCTCCTTGTCCAATAATAAGAACTTATCCGATTCCATAGACAGTTGCGCAAGGAATCATTGTAACCTATTTCTACGTAGCTTACGGTCAACTTAGCGTAGATTTTGAAGCGATTGCTCCCGTTTTGATCAATTTTCTGTTCTAAACTGAACAACTTATCACCAGACTAGAGAACTCTCATCAAATCCTACCATTGGTCTCTCCCCTTCCATACATACCAAGAATGACCAACATAGAGAGTTATTTGTTCAATTAATCAGCAAGTCTATGAAACTAAGACAACAAAACCTGCATAATGTGTTGAAAATAAATCTTCATTTGGGTGTTGAAATGGTAACAAAACATGATAGAGTTCACACGTTAATGGTGACCAGCATCATTAACTAACCTTTACTCATTTGATTGAGTAAATGTTCCGATGAAGACTGCAGGAGAGTGGTTATTAACCAAATTTTAACATTTGGTTAGAGTAACTCGCCGAAGAATTAACTATTTCAGGTGCTACCTTGGTAGCGGGGACTGTAGTTGGAGGAACCTCTGGAGAGAACCGTTAAATCGGTCGCCGAAGGAGCAAGTCCTGCACATGTGTGCGGGGTGAAACTCTCAGGCAAAAGGACAGAGGAGTGGAAAGTAACAACCTAACTATTTGGCGTTCCCGCCTTATTTTGAATAGCATGGCTATTCGAGATCTTTGATCTCGTCCTTTCCCTCTTCTCCTTATTAGTTGTTTTATTAAGGGGAAATCATGAACGACCTACAATCTTTACTTCAAACCATTGATAACTTTGTCTGGGGTCCACCACTGCTGCTTTTGCTCGTGGGTACCGGTGTTTACTTCACTTTTAGCCTAGGCTTGATCCAATTTAAACACCTACCAACTGCGTTAGCGATGGTATTCAGTAAAGATAAGTCATCTGATAAACAGGGTGACGTTTCTAGTTTTGCAGCGCTATGTACTGCGCTGTCTGCAACCATTGGTACAGGTAACATCGTTGGTGTTGCTACCGCAATCAAACTTGGTGGCCCTGGTGCCCTATTCTGGATGTGGCTTGCTGCCCTATTCGGTATGGCAACCAAATACGCTGAGTGTCTTCTTGCGGTGAAATACCGTCGTGTTGACGACAAAGGCCAAATGATTGGTGGTCCTATGTACTACCTACAATATGGTGTTGGCTCGAAAGCGCTGGCTATCATGTTCGCGGTATTTGCATTGGGCGTTGCCTGTTTTGGTATCGGTACCTTCCCACAAGTGAATGCGATTCTTGATGCAAGCGAGATTTCTCTTGGTGTAAACCGTGAGCTGTCGGCTTTCATCCTGACACTGCTAGTGGCATTCGTTACATTGGGTGGTATCAAGTCGATTGCGAGCGTAGCAGGTAAAGTGGTTCCAGCAATGGCGCTATTTTATGTGTTGGCGTGCTTGAGTGTGATCATCATGAACGCGGACCAATTGCTAAACGCAGTTGAGTTGGTGTTGGTGTCTGCATTCACTTCAACCGCAGCAACCGGTGGTTTCTTGGGTGCAAGCATTATGCTGGCAATCCAATCTGGTATCGCACGTGGTGTATTCTCAAACGAATCAGGTTTGGGTAGTGCGCCAATGGCAGCCGCAGCAGCGAAAACGGATTCTTGTGTTAAACAAGGTCTGATTTCAATGACGGGTACCTTCTTCGATACCATCATCATTTGTACCATGACAGGTCTTGCTTTGATCCTTACGGGTGCATGGCAAAGTGACCTTGCTGGTGCGGCGATGACAACACACGCATTTGCCGTTGGTTTGAACGCAGAGACATTAGGCCCAATGCTGGTGTCTATCGGTCTTATGTTCTTCGCGTTTACCACCATTCTTGGTTGGAACTACTACGGTGAGCGTTGTGTTGTGTTCCTATTCGGTACCAAAGCTGTGCTTCCATACAAACTGATTTTCGTTGGTTTGGTAGCATCTGGCGCATTCCTTCACCTCGATATGATTTGGCTACTGGCTGATATCGTAAACGGTCTGATGGCAATTCCTAACCTGATTGGTTTGATTGCTTTGCGCCATGTAGTGTTGGAAGAGACAAAACTGTTCTTCAAGCCGTCATCTCAATCGGATGATTTTGATGCAGTGAAAGCATAATCCAAGCTAGAAACTTTAAGCCCGCTGACTCAGCGGGCTTTTTTATATCTTCCCTTTCTTGTAATCCCTTTCATTCTATTTAGCTCTTCACTTTTTATTTTCCACTCGGCTAATAACCCTCACCAAGTTATCAAATAATTAAACTTATAATGACATGTGTGACAATATTAAATTAAATGTCAGCATCACTGTTATTTAGTAAATCCTAAACCATATTATTGCTGTGTGATTATTTTGGTTCTTTCATTGAAGCTATATCACTAAATGAAAGATTAACATGGCACAAAGTTGATGTTTTACTATGATTATGGTTTCTTCTATCAATAGGTAGCTAACTATTAAAACCATCAAAATAAAAGTGACCTAATTTTAATCTTTATTCATATAACAGAGATGAGTGGTTTCTTTCTACTCGTCTCTTTCGGTTTATAATAAAAACAAAAATAATCGTATGATCTTATATAACCCTATTAAAAACACGCTTTCTAACAGCAATAAAACGGTAAAAATTGGGTATCGTGAATCACAAATCCTCACTTTGCTTCTCGAACATTCCCCCGCAGTTGTTGAAAAGCGAGACATTGTGCAATTTGCGTGGGGGAACGAATACATTGGTGAAACTTCGTTGGCGAAGAGCATTAGTGTACTCAGGCAGACCTTTACCAAAGTGGGAATGAAAGAGTCCCCTATCGTTACTGTCCCTAAGGTCGGGTATCGTTTAGTTGAAGGCGTCTTGTTGAACGAATGCCTTGTCGCTGCGACTCCACCAGATGAAAAAGCACAACAGAAATCAGTGCAGCAGCCAACACCAACACTGCCAAACAAACATGAAACCAACTATAAAAACTTAGCGTGCTATATCGTTTCATTGGGCATTCTATTTGCGGCCAGTCTAGTAAGTGCGAGTAAGTTTCATAGCAAATACAGTCACCCTCAACGCAACAAAGCCTTAAATGAACACACTATCGGGACACTAGAGGTTTACACCGATCCCAATACGCAGTTATCAACGCACCTCGAACAGTTACTGGCTCAACATCAGTGTCATTGCGTGGTTTATATCGAGGAAAACGAGCAGTTCTCTGAGTTGTCTTGGTTGAATAAGCACACGCGAAAATCCATCAATGTGTTCTATACGGCAGGTCAGTTCGAACAAGCCTCTCAAGCGATCGGTCAGTTCATTGCGGAGGAAAGCTAATGAAGGCGTATATTGCCGTCGCACTCTCTTGCGTGGTCTTTTTCGGCGCTTGGAAGCTACCTTGCTATCACGATACCGAAGATAAACGCTATCACCACAGTGTGGTCGATATTCTCCCCCATGAGCACACTGTTCGGATTGATGGCTTAACCCGGGTCAATCACCGCGTTGTTACTCATATCGCTTCGTTACAAGACGAATCAATGTCGAACCCCATCATCCTTAGCTTTAAGGGTAAATCGCGCCCTTATTCAGATACGAGCTTGTCAGTCTCGGGCAAAATGAACCTGTTATCGGTGCAAGAAATTCGCCCTGCTTTAAATGATTCGTTTCTTTCGCCCTATCTCGTGCTAAACGATGACCCTATCTATTTTGATATCGAAGTACTGCTTCAAACTGAAACCTTCTCTCTTATCCGAGATAAACAAACTGGCCGCACTAAACTGTTGGCTAAGCGATAAGCTTTTCGCTTGAAAAAAAACTCTAGATATTCGCCTTGTAATGAGTGATTTTTATTCGCTTAACAGTCACGCATTACAAGGCTTCACTTCCTATTACTTCATTTATTTCTAATTAAGTATGAGTAAATTTAATTATTACTAATATTTAAGTCTGCACTATTCAATTTAAAAAACATCTTGATTAGATTCCACTTATATAAATTGAGGTCTAAGTTTCGTTAAAATCGTATAAATCAATTCCCAATTTATTCTGACAACATTCAGCTTCGTCATTGAGTAAATATTCTACGTTGATCCTTCATGAATATACCCACCTTTTATTGCACTTATTTTCCAAAGGCAATCGATTTCATTAGTTGAAAATGACAGATGCAATAATACAACCCACTGATTCGTTAAAGTAATAATATTTCAACTATTTTCAGTACTATCAATCTTATCAGCATGGAACAGTAAACCTGTCCTCGAGGATCGGGGCACATAAAACAAATAAAAATACAGCCATGAGGGAACGTTCATGCGAAACATCAACATTAGTTTATTGTCCGCCGCCATCCTGTCTACATTCGCAAGTGGTGTAAATGCAAAGATATATCCAGACCAAATCGTCTTCGACCAGTTAGGTGAAGATGTCTGTCGCACCGGTTATCGTCCACTTGATCGATATGAAGCTGAAGAGCAAAAAAGTGCCCTACTTGCTCGTATGGGTCAATGGCAGATCACGGGCCTCAAAGGTGATTGGGTGATAATGGGACCGGGTTATCATGGATTAATCAAACGTGATACTCCGAATGGCAAAACCTTCTGTTACCCAGACGAAGCACAATCAGAAATCCCGAACTACCCAGCCCGAGCGATTCCAGAAGGCGATGAAATCGATGTTCAATATGAGTTAGTCACCGATCGCTCTGCCTTTGTTCGCCCATTAAGTTATCTTGCGCATAATCTTGGTTACGCATGGGTTGGCGGCAACAATAGCCAATACGTGGGTGAAGACATGAAAGTTGACCGCGTGGGCGATCGCTGGGTGATTCAAGGTAACAACAGTGGCTCTTGCAGTGGTTACCGTTGTGGTGAAAAAACCAAAATCACCGTCGACAACTTTACCTACACACTAAACGATAAAAACTTCTGGCATGGTGATGTGGTTGAATCGGATCGCGAGCTTGTTAAAACCATCACTGCCATGGCGAGAAACTACAGTAACACGCCGCAGCAAATCGTAGTGGATTTGAAACTGGACGAGTCTACCAACTGGTCGAAGACCAACAGCTACGGCTTTGCCCAGCAAGTGAAGACAGAAAACGAGTTCAAATGGCCATTGGTTGGGAATACCAAGCTGAGTATTACGCTTGAAGCAAATCAAAGTTTCTCAAACTCAAACGGCGCATCCACCAGCGAGCAAGTCACACTGCAAGCTCGCCCAATGGTGCCTGCGAACTCTGGGCTACCAGTGCGTGTTGAGTTGTACCGCTCTACCATCTCTTACCCATATCGATTCAATGCCGACGTTAGCTATGACGTGAACTTCTACGGATTCCTTCGTTGGGGCGGCAACGCATGGCATACACACCCTGACAATCGTCCATACCGAAGCCACACCTTTACCATGGGACGCGGCAGCGATAAATTGGAGGATATTCGTTACCAATGGGATCACCGCTACATTCCGGGTGAAGTGAAATGGTGGGATTGGAGTTGGGCAATCAAAGAAGCAGGATTGAGTAGTATGCAATACGCCACTGGCGCGAGCTTAAGACCTTTCTACTCTTACGTATCCGGTGATTTTTATGCAGAGTCTCAATACGCAGGCACCATTGAAATTGGCCAAGCGAGTCCACTTGGAATCAGCACTCGCTCAGCGAACGATTTGCCGCAAGGTAACACTCAGCGTGTGGGCGATGTGGAAGTTACCACCAACTTTGATGCTAATGAGCTAAGCGCACTTGGGTTTGAAGGTGCAGAGATGACCGTTCAGGCAGCAAACTAACCCTCAATAATAATTACAACGAATCACCAACAACTTGCCCGCGACTCCCCATCGCGGGCTTTTTTACTCATTTCAGAACACTCTTTGCTTTGAGCACTGATGAAATAAGGGAAAACGAGCTTCAGAATAAGCATTAGCAAGGAATGATTTTATGGGATGCTAACCAATTAAGTTAACAATTTGTACATAATGCCCTGATTTAGTAATTTGGGGAAAACAGTTTGCTGCCGCTTGTAAAACAACGCCAAACCAGTATCGCTTACTCAAAAGCGAAAAAGATCATCGTCTTAAATCTCAAAGGTGGTGTGGGAAAGTCGACTTTCTCTGCCAGTTTGGCCAGCAAACTCATCGGAAATGGACATACGGTAGAATTGATAGATTTCGATAAACAGCAATCTACCAACCGTTGGGCCGATGGCATCGATGCACTACCGAATCAGAGCTATAATCCTTCCCTTCGCAGTTTGTCTAATATCGCTGTCACGCTTAAGGTCAGTAATGCGACAGACTATGTGGTGATCGACTCCCCAGCAAACTTCTCAGAGAGCGACTTAGTGCGTTACCTTAGATACGTCGATTACATAGTCATACCAATGCAACCGTCACCCATCGATTTGCACGCGTCGTTGCCATTCATCAACACGCTGATCGAGAAACACATCTTTAAGTCTCGCCAAATCAAAATTGGTTTTGTCATCAATCGATGTGTCCATCAAGACGAACGGCTCGATCGCGTTATGCGTCTTTTGCGCTTCTTCCGCCAGTTCAAAACACTAGGCATCATGAGCGAGTCCGAAGTGTATCAACAACCTTTCATGGACAAAGAACTAGTCGATGCAAGGAACGTCGACCCAATCCTGTGGGATAACGTGATTAAGTGGTTAGAGTAACAAGCTTCATCACTATCTAGCACTCAACCTCCAGACAAATAAAAAGAGACAAGCACCAACGCTTGTCTCTTTTTGTTTTATTCAAAGTTTAATCTGAAGCCTAATCTCGCAACCATTGGTGCTCTTCACCATCACCTTGCTTATTAAAGAAAGAAGAGTGTTGCTGCTTGAACTGATCCGCTTTTATCTCTGAAATCGGCCATTGACTAAAGTCTTCACGAATGAAGTCATCCTCAATACCAAACTCTAGGCTTCTTAGCTTGCTGCCAACAAAGCGATAGATGTAGCTCTCTCCCGAATCTTCACAAAGCATCGGGACATGAGACATAGGTTGACCATTAACTGATACAGATACCCATTTGCTGCTCTCAGGCCTACACGCTTCTTGGTTAACCACATCAATCTCAAATTTGTTGTCTAGTGTGGTTCCGACAAACACTGCGGTTGACTCTTTTAAGTAAACGCGGCGTAACAACCGCTGTTTAGTATCTTGCGTGCGCGTGGCTTGGATGCCATTGGAAAACGGCTCAAAGTAAGCCCAGTGCCAATCCCACCTCATTCCTTTCTCGGCGAAGTTCAACTGGGGAACCGTCTTCCATGCGACGATCCCGAGCAAAACGACGATGAAAAGTACTAAAGCGATGACAATTCGAATAAGAACACGCATTAGGCTGGCTTTTCTACAAGTAGTTTAATACCAAGCGCCACAAGCACAGCACCCGTTGCCCCTTCCATCCACTTCATGAAGCTCGCGTTTTTCAAGAGTGTTTTTGCTGAGTTCAAGGCACCAGCCAATCCACATTGCCATACCATCGCAATAATAAAGTGGATTGAAGCCATCAGCATTGATTGCAACAACGGAGAACCTTCCGGGTTAACAAACTGAGGCAAGAAAGCGAGATAAAACACGGCGGTTTTTGGGTTCAATACATTAGAAAGGAAACCTTCGCGGAATGAGCGTTTGCCACTGTAAGCTTGATGCGCTTGTTCAGAAACCGCAATACCGCCATTTGTCTTCATCAGTGCACGTAGGCTGCTCAATCCAAGCCAAATTAGGTAAGCAGCGCCCACCATTTTCACCATTTGGAACAGTTCAGCAGATTGAGCAAGAACGGCAGAAATACCCACAGCAGAAAACAGCGCATGAACAAATAGCCCGAAACAGATCCCCAAGCTGGTTGTACAACCATCTTTTAGACCTGCGCGGCTTGTATTGCGAATCACCAATGCGGTGTCCAATCCCGGCGTGAGCGTCAAAATCGTAATGGCAATAAGAAATGCCTCAAAATTTAAAATATCCATATTCTTTTAATAAGTTGTTGTGTATCACCCATCAATACCGTCAATCCGCTTGATTCGCAAGCAACTTTTGCGGTGTGCTATACAAGTGACTGAATTTGTGCACAATAGACCTGCATTATTTGTTAATAAATAGTAAATTAGACACACTTCTCTATCGGCATTGTCTTGATGCTGCCTTTTTCTCTGCATCGGTGTCGAGAGATACGAACGTACGTTCAAGGACCCCATTTGGGGCGTTTAAGGAAAGAACATAACAAAGAGTAGTCACATGAGCGCATTTCAAAAACTCGTCGAACATTCAAAAAAAGTCTCTAACTTTGGTCACCTATCTGCAATCGTAGGTTGGGATCAAGCTGCCGTCATGCCATCAGGTGGTGCAGAAGCTCGCTCTAACGCGATGGCTGAACTAGAGGTGCATATGCACTCTCTTATGACTCAACCTCATTTAGGTGACCTGTTTGCACAAGCAGAAGAAGAGTCATTATCAACGCAAGATCAAGCCGTGCTGCGTGAAATGAAACGCGATTGGCAACAAGCAAACCTGCTGCCTGAATCTTTGGTGCAAGCACAGTCATTAGCTGGCTCTAAATGTGAGCATGCTTGGCGTACCCAACGTGGCAATGACGATTGGGCCGGCTTCGAAAAGAACTGGGCTGAAGTGGTTAAGCTTTCTCAAGAAGAAGCTCAAATTCGCGCAGAAGCGGCTGGCACGTCACCTTACGACGCAATGCTAGAACTGTACGAACCAGGCACAACGTCCGCGTCTCTAGACGTGCTATTTGCGGATGTGAAAACCTGGTTACCATCAATGATTGATGAAGCCATCGAAAAGCAAAAAGCCAATAACATCCTGCTTCCGAACGGTCATTACCCTGCTGAAAAGCAAAAAGCACTGGGTCTGGAAGTCATGAAGCTGCTGCAATTCGACTTTGAACACGGCCGTCTTGATGAAAGTGTTCACCCATTCTGTGGTGGCGTTCCTACCGACGTTCGTATTACCACCCGTTACGATGAAAAAGAATTCGTGCAATCATTGATGGGCATCGTGCATGAAACAGGTCACGCGCGTTATGAGCAAGGCCTGCCAAAATCGTTAGCAGGCACAATGGCTGGCGAAGCTCGCTCAATGGGCATCCACGAATCGCAATCTCTGTTCTTCGAGATGCAGGTGGGCCGCAGCCAAGCATTTGTTGAGCACCTTGCTCGTCTGGCTTCTAACCACTTTGAAGGTCCGGAGTTTGCTCAAGACAACTTGTCGAAAATCTACACGCACGTTGAAAAAGGTTTCATCCGTGTTGACGCTGACGAACTGACATACCCTGCTCACGTTATCCTACGTTACGAGATTGAACGCGACCTCATGAACGGCGTGATCAAGCACACTGACGTTCCAGAGCTTTGGAATGAAAAGATGAAGGCTTACTTAGGTCTGTCAACAGAAGGTAACTTTAAGAACGGTTGTATGCAAGACATCCACTGGACAGATGGCGCTTTTGGTTACTTCCCATCATACACGCTTGGCGCTATGTACGCGGCGCAGTTTATGGCAGCGATGCAGAAAACCGTAGACGTAGATGGCGCGATTCGCTCTGGCGATCTGTCGCCAATCTTTACTTGGTTGTCAGACAACATCTGGAGCAAAGGCAGCTTGTTCTCGACCGATGATTTGGTGACGCAGGCAACAGGTGAAGTGTTAAACGCGAAGCACTTCAAAGCGCATCTAGAAAGCCGATACTTGGGTAAATAACTTTCGCCAAGTCATCACACGAAAAAAGGCTGGTTTAATACCAGCCTTTTTATTTGCGCTAGAGTCTACTCAAAGCGCTCAGAAGCTTATAATTAAGCTAGATTACGTTTCACCGTACTCTTCATGTTTTGCATGAAGTTTCTGAAGTGTGGCATGAAATCAGCGAATAACGGATGCTTGCGATCTTTCATCATCACAGGACCAAGCAGACGAAGAGCAACACCAACGCGTGTCGCATCTACAGGTTCTAGTCCGCTGCCCTGACCGATCTTATCTACGATATTCAACATGTCTTCGCGATCTTGGACTTCAAAGCTCAAGCTTTTTGCTTCACGGCCTTCTTCTACGTTTACTTCTTCGATAGTAATGCGGTAGTGGTTGTCTTTTCTCATCTCATTTCTCCAATCAATATTCACTCGCTTTTTAGAAAGCGTTCAATCTTTGGTTTGATGGTCATGGATGTAATGGTCATCAACACCATTGCTACAGGTAACGCAGCGAAAAGTCCTTTTAACCAAGCAGTTCCAAATACGGATACGTCCTCAAACCCTATGTTGTTAGCGGCGGTGATAAATGCCATGACGGATTCCATAATCAGCGCCATAAAGACACCAACCACAAGGTTCTTCTGCTTTTCACTGGCTCGGCTAAATAGTTTGCCAACCAGTTTGCTCATTAGCGTCATCATCACCATACCCGTTGGCATAAGGACGACAATCGCCATCAAGAATGAGCGCAACCAATCGCTGAAGAAAGAATCGGAATAGCCTACGTTCATGTAAGTCATTACGCCTGTCAGTGTCCCTCCCATGAGTGTCATCATCCCTAATACAACAGCAATTTTATGAATAAGTGGCGTCTTCGCCGGTTGTGTCAGTTCATTCGACATGGTCAAGGACTCTGTCATTCAATTCTCGCTCTTGAAGTTACTCTCAATCAAGTTGATAATGTCAACTATAGTTATTTAGTTGACAATGTCAACCACTTTTATTTGGAGTGTTACATGTCGAATCCAAAATCACTGGATAATCTGTTCCATCTTGTGCACGTTTTAAAGCGTCAATTGCACGAGCAAATTGAACAACTAGAACTCCCTATCGCGCCTATGCATGTGCGGGTGATAAAAATCATTAGCAAACAGTCACCATGTACGGCAATGGATGTGGTGAACTTCTTAAACCGAGATAAAGCACAAGTCACACGCTTAATTAAGACATTGATTGAAGAAGGCTTTATTGAGAAGAGACCAAATCCAGAAGATAAACGCAGCCAGTGTTTGTTGACCACCGAGAAAGGCAATGAGGTGTTGGCGAAGATCAAAGCCGTCGATGCGGAGATCTTTCAAAAGATGACGTTAAATGTGTCTGAGGAAGAGCTAGAAGCGTTCCAACTTGTCGCTGGGAAACTGGCAGAAAACCTGTCGAAAAAGCCAAGCTAAAAAACGGCAATCATTTAGAAATCAGTTCAGCCATTATGGATTACTGGCTGAACTGATGTATAGAAAGCGCTAGCAAACTACTTCTTCTAGCGCGTGATAAACGAACTTCCCATCAACCGTTTTGCTTTCCATTAAAGCGATTGAGTAAACAGGGAGTGGTAAAGGTGACATCTCAATAGTATCAAGTGGTGCTTGTTTATCGACGTGGCGAGCAAGTGTGATGTGAGGAACATAGGCACGTGACTCCGTCACAAAGCCATGCAGTTCTAATGCTTCTATGAGTTCGTTTTGCAGTGTTGTAACCGCTAAATTATCTTTAATCCCTAACCAAGCCAGTTGCCTGCCACTTTGGCGAAATGAACCTAGGTGATCGACCGTAATCTGCTCACAACGGCAGCTAAGTTGATGAAGAATATCAATAAGACGCTGCGTTTCTTTTTCTGTCGATTCACCGATAAAAGCCAACGTGATATGAAAATTATCTTCGCAAGTGTAGCGCCCTGCTATCTCTTGCTGTTGAAGCTTGTCTTGAATCTGCTTGAGTTGTGACTTACTGCGTTGATCAAACGTCAGTGCGAAAAATAATCTCATCTAAATGCTCCTACAACCACTCTAAACCTTCATAAGGCTGATGCTTTATGCTCTCTAATCGCGAGTACAAATCACCACTGTGGATTTCTAGTTTGTGCCCATCAGGATCTAGAAGATACAGCGAATCCCCTTCACTCTTGTTCTCTTTCCATTGAGCAATATCGAACTGAATAAGCTTGTGAGAAAAGTCCGTGAAGTCTTGCTGTGAGATAGAAAAAGCGATGTGGGAGTAGTCACTCTTTTCGTCTGGCTTATCGACCGATAGACAAAGCCATAGATCACCCAAAGAAAGATACGCGCCTTGTTTCCACTTCACGTGTCCCTTAAAACCGAGCGCGTTGATATAGAAATCGAGCGAGCGTTCTAAATCACTCACCGCTATCGTAATGTGGTTCAATCCTGTCAGCATGGTTCATCCTTGGTCATCAAACGTCGCTATTGTGGCAAACAATCAATCAATCAATCAATCAATCAATCAGAAATGAATCGACAGATAAAATAAAGCCCAGAACATATGTCTGGGCTCGTAGGTTACATCGCAGGTACAAGTTGGGGTTTATATAAACAACATTCCCCATCCGGACGAGTTTTAAAGCGACGATGCAGCCACATGTACTGCCCAGGGCATGCCATGATCGACTTCTCGACAACCTTGTTTACGAACGCTGCCGCTTGGTCTGGGTCGTATTTTGGAAAGCCTTCAACTGGCGCACTAATGGTTAAAGTGTATTGCCCATTGCTTTCACGAACCATAGTAAATGGCACAATGGCACAATCCGTAGCATCCACCAGCAAACTGGTTCCCGTTGTTGTACAGGCCCGCTTTACCGCAAACAAAGGCGCGAACGTAGATCGACGTGTTCCATAGTCATGATCCGGTGCGTACCAAACACGCTGGCCTGTCTTCAGTGCTTCCAACATGCCCTTTACGTTTTTGCGATCAATCAAAGTACGATTCGAGCGAGAACGTCCTTTGTATTGGAAGTAGTCAAAACATGGGTTGTTGTTTGGGCGGTAAACACCAGAACCCGACTTTTGGATCCCAAATGCTCGCGCACCAAGTTCTAGATTCATGGAATGCACCGCTAACATCAGAACACCTTTGCCTTGTTGTTCTAACGCTTCGATATGTTCCATCCCTTCGATGTTGACATGTTTGCTGACACGTTTGTCTGACCAAAACCAAGCCATCGCGGTTTCAAACAGTGCGATACCCGCGTTATCGATGTTTTCTTTTATTATCGCCTCACGCTCTTGGTCGCTCATGTCTGGAAAACACAGCTCTAAATTACGTTTGATCGTGACTTGCCGTTTTTTCATTAATCGCATCGCAATGCGACCAATTCCGCTTCCTAGCGCGAGTTGTACACGAAATGGAAGGAGGCTAAGAAGGTACATGATGCTAATAATGATCAATGTACCCCAGTAGCGAGGTGCCAAAAATTCTGCCTTGAATTTTGGTGCTTTGTGCTTATTCATGAGTGTGTCATCAGACGAATTCGTCTATAAAAATCCTTAAAAACAACGATAAATACGAAAAGTTATTATCATTGACTGTGCTTATTAAAAACTAAAGCGCGCGGAGTGTAGGCCTCTTTGATACGCTACACAATAAGAACTTTCGGAGATTGCGGGCGACTTTATCAAATCTAAGAGAAATGCCGTGATTTTCGTCGAATTGTAATAAAAATGCGGCTTACTATACTGACAGCAAACGGTAATTCCACCGCAGCGAGTAATTGCGTTTCGAGATATGAATGTTGAAAGAGTGAGCGTCCCGAGAGTGGCCCTCTCGGCTATCGCCCAATAAAAGGAAAAAGGGAGCGAAAAGGCTCCCTTGTTGAGTCAGTTTTTAAGTACGCTTTGTTCCAATAAACCACTTTCCACCAGATCAGTAAGAATGACTTTAGTTTTGTCTCTGAACAGATCGCGCAACAATCTTACGGTTGGCGTAATTGATTGTCTGCTCGGACAAATCAGCCACAGTTCCGTTGGTGTTGGTTTGTATTCACTCATGACATTCACTACATTGCCTTTAAGCAAATCTTGCGACATATCCAAACACGATTTGATAGCCAAGCCCTTTCCTGAGACACACCAACGTCGGACTAAATCGCCGTCATTGGAAGCTCGATTGCCTTTGAGTTTGACCTTGTGTTCACTATCACCGTCATTGAATCCCCAAACATCCTGCAACGTATCGTGGAGTTGATACAACAAACCATTATGTTCGATTAAGTCTTGTGGGTGCTTAGGCGTTCCATGTTCCGCAAGATATTCTGGTGTTGCGCATAATAACCTTGGCACATTGCAGATTTTAAACCCATACATGCTGGAATCTGTCGGTGCACCGTAACGCAGTGCCATATCGACAGAGTCTCGATAGAAGTCCACGTTGCTATCACTGATGTTGCTTCTCAGCGTCACCTGCGGATAACTGTCCATAAACTCATCGAGCCAAGGAGTAACTATGTTTCGTCCTAAATCGGAAGAAAGCGCGATTCGCACTTCCCCATCAATAATGTCGAGATCTTCACGCATGTTCTGTTTCGCGTGTTCTAACAGTTCGAGTGCTTTCTCACACTGAGGAAGATAACGCTCACCCGCACTGGATAAACGCAAATGGCGCGTGGTTCGCACAAACAACTCAGCCCCTAAAGAAGCTTCGACTCTTTTTACCGCCGCGCTGGCCGTGGCGGTTCTCATATCTAATGCGGTCGCGGCTCCTGTAATGCTACGAAACTCAGCGACTTTGAGCACTACTTGAAGATCTTCAAGCAACATATTATCTAATCCTATTTGATAACCTCTTGATGATTATAAAGCTTTAGAGAAGATAAGCATGTTTGAAATCTCACATTCAAAAAACGACAAAGGGAGCACTTGGCTCCCTTTAGATTAAATCTCTAACCATGCTCTTGGTATATCAGGACAGAAAACACTTACCGCAGAAGTCGCAACTGTTTATCGATTTTATAAGAGAGAAAAAGTCTTATATCGAAGCGTTTTTATCCGGTCAAAACTGACGATGACGTCGCACTCTAATCGTTTGTTTTTCAACACATGCGGGTGTAAAGTCTCGCCATAATAGCTATGAGATATTCTCTTTAATTGGAACAAGTATGAACTTCGATACCTTGTTGGCGTTTGGCGGCATCGTTTTCTTTCTCGCCGTGATACCCGGCCCTAACGCTTTGCTGATTTTGTTTACAGCCCTGACGCAGAGTCGCCGCTTTGCGATAGCCAATATCCTTGGCGTGGCGCTAGGCTTTCTGATCCATGCGTTTGTATCGGCGAAAGGTTTGAGCCTGCTGCTTTCTCAGTCCGCATTAGCATTTAATATTCTAAAGTGGATGGGCGTCGCTTACTTGGTATGGCTGGGAATCAATAACTTGAAAAGTGGCCTTAAGCTGGCAGACCAAAAGCTAAAGCTCGACCGCAAGATAGAAGAGCAGACGCTGAAACAAGCTTTTGCGAAAGGATTACTAACCAATCTGCTGAACCCAAAAATCGTGTTGTTTTACCTGTCGATCTTCCCTCAGTTTGTGCAACCTGAACACATTCTGGAGCAAAGCATGATGTTGGGTGCACTACAGGCAAGCATCGTCGCGAGTTGGTTTTTGTTTGTGATCTTCTTTGCCACCAAAGTGAAAGCACTGCTCACTTCTTCCAAAACCAGTAAGTGGCTGAACTACGTGAGTGGTGGGCTGTTTATCTTCTTTGGTATTGGGTTAGCTAACACCCGTTTTTAGCACCCAATGACAGACACAAAAACACGCTCTAGGGCGTGTTTTTTAATACTGCTCTATTAGCCAAAAACCGCGGCCAATACTAAGATCCCGACAAATAGCACCGCCACCAATCCCAGCAAATAAGAGAGTTTTCCGGTGCCACCTTTTGGCGCTTGATTACAACATCCCATGGTTTTCTCCACTTTCTAAATCACTCTAACTGCCCTCAATCTAGACCTTCCCCCAAGGTTAGAGTCAAACAATGGCGTATTTCGACCAAATTTCTAGGATTCTGGTAATAAATAATTCGCTATAAACACATTTATTAATATGCATTTTTTAACGCAATCTTGCGTTTTTTGACCAGAGCAAACGTTTAAATTGATTACGATTAAACCACTGAGATTTCGGTTCATTTTTGAGTAAATACATACCATTTTTGGCTATATACCGGCAGATTCGTGCAGCCCTACAATACGCCCGTCTTACTTGTAGCACGCGGGTTCTCCGTCCGAGACGCGTGGCTCAATAATTAAAGGTATCGAATGAGCAATATCGCCAAATCCGCCGTCAAACTCAGTGTCTTTTCTGTCATCATGATTACGGTTACTTCCGTCGACAGCATAAGGAACATTCCGGGTGCCGCCTTATTTGGTAGTCACGCCATCTCTTTCTTCTTACTGGCAGGTCTTTGCTTCTTCGTCCCTACGGCATTAGTGTGTGCAGAATTGAGTACCACCTACCCGCAACAAGGCGGTGTGTATTTGTGGGGTAAAGAGACGTTAGGTCCAAACTTTGGCTTTGCGACCGTGTGGTATCAGTATGCTGAGAACATCGTGTACTACCCACCTCTCATCTCGTTTATCGTCGCAACCGGTGCGTATCCCTTCTTTCCAGAACTGGCTCAGAACAACATATTCATGTTGATCATGATTAACGTGATTTTCTGGGCGCTGACGTTGGTGAACATCTTTGGTCTGCGTTTGTCTTCGCTCATTACCAATGTGTTCGGTACGCTTGGGCTTATCTTCCCTATCCTGCTGATCATCGGCTTAGGCGGTTACTGGGCCTACACCAACCCAAGTGAATCGCATATTTCACTTCGTCATGCATCCGACTGGTTACCTGATTTCTCACAAGATGGCATTGGTGCTGGCTTTACCGCGGTTGTGCTTTCTCTAACAGGGCTTGAGATAACTACCTCTTACGCGAGTGAAGTCGATAACCCGCAAAAGACTTATCCAAAAGCTCTGATCGCTTCAACCGTATTGATTCTGGTTTCTCTAACCGCGTGTTCGCTTTCGATCTCTTCCGTAGTATCGAGCGATCATTCAAGCTTGAGCGAAGGGGTTATTCTAGCGTTCAAAGCGTTCTTCGATGATTTGAACATGTCATTTATGCTGCCAGTTATCGCGCTTGCGATTGTGTTTGGCAGCTTAGCGAGCCTGAATAACTGGATCATTGCACCAACTAAGAGCTTACATGTCGCTGCGAAAGACCATTTCATGCCACTGACATTATCAAAAGAGAACAAGAACCAAGCGCCAGTTCCACTTCTGTTGCTGCAAGGCGCGATTGTAAGTGTGCTTTCTTTGGTGTTCATCTTGGTGCCAAACGTGAACCAAGGCATGTGGCTGTTGAATATTCTGATGACTCAACTCTACATGGTGATGTACATCTGTATCTTTGTCAGCTTCTTGGTCTCACGCCGTAAACACGCCGATATTCAGCGTCCGTTCCGCGTGCCTGGTGGCAAGTTCGGTATGATGCTAGTGGCGACGCTAGGCTTGGTTAGCTGTCTGGTGACCATCTTCGTTTCATTCGATGTGCCAGCAGGTATCAGCGCTCAAACAGGCGCATCTGCTTTGATTCTTGGCTTTATCGCCTTTAGTTTGCCAGCGATTGGTGCCGTAATGTACCGAAATCGTAAGCGTCGCCGAGAAGGCCAATTGATTGAGGCGATGGCGAATTAATCGCATCCATGTTTCTTTACATAGCCAAAGAGTGTTTCTTCAGATAGCAAAAAGCCGCGAACTATTCGCGGCTTTTTGTTGGTAAATCTATGGATTAGTGACCGACGGTCTTAGACAACAAGTTCACAATCATAACGCCAGTAAGAATGAAACCAATACCAACGAGCGCAGCAAGGTCGAGTTTTTGTCCGTATAAGAAGTAACCGACAGCAGCCACAAGTACAATCCCCGCGCCGCTCCAGATCGCATATACAATACCAACTGGCATGCTTTTTACGGTCACAGACAGTAGGAAGAAAGCAATACCATAACCGATGATAACCACGGTGCTCGGCATCAATTTAGTAAACTGCTCTGTCTTTGGAATAGAAGAAGTCGCAATCACCTCACACACGATAGCAATAGACAGCGCAACCAGTGGAGGCATAGAAACAAGCATTTTGAACATAAGGCAAACAACGCTCAATTAACCTGAACTCGATGACATAACGAATCTCTGAGCGGCGCATTATAATCAAAATCCGTCAGTACGCTAAAAAAAGTGATGCAACTCACATTTACACCAGCGTAATAATCGCAGTTAAAAGTCGGTTTCTTCCAAATTGATCACGCAGGCAGACGCGTCATTTCTGGCTGTGAGTAACGAATCTGGGTCCGCATACACAATGTTGTCCAGCCCCAATTTTTGCATATCATCAATGTGATACATCCAAGCTGCGTTGCTGGTATCACAACCTGCTTTGTGTAATTTTTCACGTTTGTTCAAGTGTCCAAACATGGTGATCTTTGGATTTACCGCCACCAACGCAAAAAAGGCTTCTTCATGCTGACGCCATAAACTCAAGGATTGATGCCATTGTTCGAGTTCTTGTTGATCAAAACCATCGGTGTCCCACTCATCTTGCATCGCGCCACCAAACCAAAGCACTTCTGAGCCTTTCATAACCAAAGTACTCGGTGCCGCTGTTAGAACATAGTTCGCACAAGCAGAAGCGCACGTTCCATTGACGATTAAATGAACCTGATTGTTGTAAACCCAGCGTCCTAGTTCCATCGCTGGTCGATACTCGCCTGAGTCGCTGTCTATCATCAAGGCAACAACACCATGCGGTTGAACGTTGGCAAGCTCGATGGCTTCTCGCACGCTCTCCGCGGTTATTTCGCCATTAAAGTAAAGTGTTCGCCCTTCCATGTAGATATCATCAGATAAACTGCACGCTGATAACCCAGTGAGCGTGAGTGCACCTAGCCACTTTCGCATATCCCTCTCCATGATCTTCATTCCAAAACTCGACATCCAACTTCAAATGAGTATTGAACAAGTTGAATAAAAACGACGGAGAAAGTGGCACATTTTTGACCAACGTCAAAATATGCACATAGTTACCTATAAGTTATTATCTTTTAGCTAATTGTGATTTAAATTGCACTAACGTAAGGGGGATGAAAGATATCAAGAACTTAGCTCGGATGATTCCCAAACCATAATGATGGTCTGAACTCCGTTGTGTGAAGCGTTATGCAGAGGACGGAAACCGTATTTCAGATACAAGGCTTCATTATGCGGCTCGCATTGCAGAAACAATTTTGGAATGCCAAGTTGAAACACGTGATTTTGTGCACGAACGACCAGCGCAGCAGCATAACCTTTACCGCGTGATGAGGCATCGACGTAGACGCCACCTAGCCAGTGCTCATACTCAGGGAAATGAATGTTCTCTCGGATCTTGAGTTCAGCGACTGCTACAAGGTCATTGTTTTCATCATGAACCACAAATGAAAGTGGAAATGCATGGCGGCTATTGGCTTTGAGTAAAACCTTCTCGCGAACTTGAGCGGGCGTCACACCAGGAACAGTGTAAGCCCACTCATCAAAGTACCATTGTGCAATAAGATCAGACTCATGGGGGAAGTCAGCGAGAAAGTGAATTTGGAATGCCCTTTCTGCCACTATTAATAGCCACCATCTGCACTATCGACCACAGTCGCTTCATTGCCAACATCCGCTTTAGCATGGTTAAAATGATGCTGCTGTGAAAGCTCAAAGTAGATATGCATATCAATCGGTTCTGGTGTGTTGAGAAGCATTTTACCAACCTCACGCTGGAAGTGGCCGTAATTACCAAGCTCCTCTGTCAAACCTAACTGCTCATAGCTCGCCAAGCTGGTGAACATGCCGTAAGCATATTGATAACGCGTCGTGTCTTCCAACTTATCGTGCCCAAGTTCGGCCAACGCTTTGTCGACTTCGTCTGGCAGATAAACGTCCTTATCGCCAAACTCCCTAAGCAAGACGTTAGGAACTTGATGTGCAATGCTCTGAATGGTCTCTTTTCTTTTAAACATACCGAACATAATGTCCTCCACTGACGATGATTTTCCATACAACGTATTTAAGTACGTGCTGGCGAGCCAATTAGTGTCTTTATTGGTATTAAGGCTCAAAATTTATACTAACTCGATCTCATAATTCTCTTCAAACGCTACCGTATTCGTTACACAAAAATGTACTCAGAAATCTTGCCGCAATCACAATTGCAGAGCGTCAGTTTGAGTCGATAATTCATACCAATTGAGCAATAACCCCTAATCAATTTGGATTTTCAATGGAATCTAAAAAGTGTTTCGATTCCGCTCTCTCTTATCGAAATGACCAGACTGCATTAAGCTAAATTTCATCGGCTAACGTGCAATCAAGGAGCATACCGTGACTTACTATTCAGTATTAGATGTAACCCCTACAGCCCAAGACTGGGTACCTGCTTATGTCAGCGTCTCGAACGCACTGGTGGAAAAACACGGTGGCAAGTACATCGCACGAACCAACGTGCACGAACGACTAGAAGGCAACGGTGAAGCACCGGCACTTCGCATCATTATCGAATGGCCTTCTCGCCAAGCAGCACTCGACTTTATGAATGACCCAGAGTATGTACCTCACCTAAACGCTAGAACCGCAGGTTCAATCAGTAATCACTACTTGATCGAAGGTAATGACCAACTGGCATAAGACACATAAAAAAAAGCCCAGCGAACGCTGGGCTTTTTCCGGTTTATATCAACAAGGTGAGTTTTCACTGCATCAACAGAAATAGTTTCAATATCATTATATTATTCCTGCTATCACCTTTTAATAAACCACCTACACTAACTGACGTGTTAATGAATGATGCATAATGTATGATTCTCAATCATCAAAATAGCTCCAACGTTAAGAATCAAAAACTTTGTCATTGATATGTTTATATCTCAGAACTAACTTACAAGCCTATATTTTATATCTAATTTAATCTTATCAATCTTTGTTCGCTTTAAATCACACAATATCGAAATAGAGTTCTATCTAAGGCTCATCCTAATTGTGATATAAGAGCGTTGAAAACGGTGTCTAACAACGTAAGTAGGTGTTGATGATAAGATCCAAGTTCATTGGCCTCTAGCGCTTAGACCTCCTGCCCCACACTGATTAAACTTCAAGAAAACTCAGCGCTCTCTACCGACTCAGCTTGCGAACAAGACCATTATTCGGTTTTTTCCTACAATAACTTTATAGGAGATGTTATTTTCTATAAATTCAAACTTTAATTTATTACTTCATTAATTTCAATCGTACACAGCCAAATTAGAGATATTAATAATTAGTTGTTAGCATATCATTCGATAAAAGACAAAGTAACTTGTCATAACCTTTAACAAGGCATCACATAAAAACAAGAGTTAGAATATAATCCAACTAAATTAAATGAATTAATAATTTTAATTATCTTACATCGGCATAATTTAACCTTCCGGATTATTAGCGCAATCAAGTATTCACTTGCTGAAAATAAGTGATTGGAATATTTAAAATTAGAACAGTTCGACTTAGTTTTTTTATTCTAAAGAGTGCCATTTTCATATGTAGAACCCCTTTGGTGTGTTTGGCTCCTGTGTGAGATGAAAGTAGGAACAAAAGAAATCCCGTTCAAAGTCACATTTCATGTCGACATCCGTCAGTAATTACGTTAGCTTTAGAAGTATAGACGTCTAAAAAGTTAAGCTTAGGGAGAGAAAGCCGTGCCAATTAGAATTCCAGATCAGTTACCCGCTAGCGATGTATTAAGGACAGAGAACATCTTTGTGATGAGCGAAAGTCGAGCGGCGAGTCAGGAAATCCGTCCATTGCGAGTGCTTATTCTCAATTTGATGCCAAAGAAGATTGAGACAGAAACTCAGTTTCTTCGCCTACTTTCTAATAGCCCACTTCAAGTGAACGTGGAACTGTTACGAATCGATAATCGCCCAAGTAAGAACACACCAACTGAGCACCTAGACACATTTTATCGTCAATTTGAAATGGTAAAAGGCAAGAACTTCGATGGCCTTATCATTACTGGTGCTCCATTAGGTTTGGTCCAGTTTGAAGATGTGATTTATTGGGATCACTTGAAGACCATTATGGAGTGGGCAAAAGATCACGTCACGTCCACACTTTATGTTTGCTGGGCTGCACAAGCGGGTTTGAAGCTTCTATACAACCTGCCAAAGAAAACACGCAAAGAAAAGCTATCGGGCGTGTACCATCACTCTATCCATCATCAGTACCACCCTCTTCTACGTGGTTTCGATGATACGTTCTTAGCACCACATTCTCGTTATGCAGATTTCTCGCCGGAGTTTTTAGAAGAACATACGGACCTCGATATTCTCGCAACGTCCGATGTCGCGGGTGTTTATCTAGCAACCACAAAAGACAAGCGTAATGTGTTTGTCACTGGTCATCCAGAATATGACTCTCACACACTCCATAACGAATACATTCGAGATTTGGGCGAAGGGATGGAACCTGCGATTCCAATCAATTACTACCCGAATAACAACCCAGACAATCCACCTTGTGCGAGTTGGCGTAGCCATGGACACTTGCTGTTCTCTAACTGGTTGAACTATTGCGTTTACCAACAAACGCCATACGATCTGGATCATTTCAGCGAAGACGCCTTCACTAAAGACGACTAACTGCCTGAATTTAGAGTGTGAACTAAGCCGCCAACTGGCGGCTTTTTTGTATCAGTTTGCTAACCTGATCGCATAGTATTTTTTCCCCAATAGGCTTTTGCATCGTAATTCATATCATGCTGTGTGAATCAGGGATGTGGGGCATAGATATGAAGCTTGGAAAACTCGGTGTATTAGTGTTAGCAAGCCAGCTAGGTTTGCTTGGGTGTGTCACCGTCAATGAAGATGGAAACAGTCCAGTTGTGAAAGCCGATCCGGTTTCTATGGCAGAGTCACGAATCGCTCTCGGTCTCGGCTATTTAGAGAGTGGCAGTATGATCCGAGCACACGATAATCTGCAGCAAGCCCTTACCCACGCACCTAGCTACTATCGTGCTCAACTTTCGATGGCGCATTACTACGAAACCGTAGGTGAAGATTCAAAAGCAGCACAGATGTACAAACGCTCTCTTCGTCAGCATCCTAAAAATGGTAATGTGCTGAACAATTACGGCACCTTCCTGTGTAAACAAGGCGAATACAGCCAAGCAGATAAAATGTTCAATCGTGCGATCGAACAGCCTTACTATTACCTTATCCCTGCTAGTTACGAGAACGCCGGATTTTGTGCACTAAAATCGAATCAAGCTGAAAAAGCAAAGTACTACTTCGCTCGAGCTATCGACCATGACCCTCACCGTCCTAAATCTATCCTTCAGTTGGCGAAGCTAGAGATCGACAGCGGAAACTACACCGATGCTCGTATTCGCTTGATGCGTTTTAACCAAATGTACGGGGTCAAGAAACCCTCTCTCCGCTTAATGGTGGAACTAGAACGCGCTGCGGGCAATGAAGCCTTAGAGCGAAAGTATCAGTACCAACTCGATCAAATTTCTTAACTCCATAAACTCAAAGAGTCGACCACAAAGCGTCGACTCTCGTCATGCTCGGACTGTTTGCCTAGCATTCTTCTGTCGTTCAATGCTTTTCTGAAGCCACTTTCAATCGTCTAAAATTACAGAAGTGTCATCGTGAATTTTCGCGTCAAAAATAGCACTAACTTGCTATTTATTAATGAATTTTTAGATTTAACTAAATTAGTAAACTGAATTTTTACTCTAATTTATATGACACCAATCACACTAATTTGCTTAGTGTTTGCACAACAACGAACAAGATCTATACATTCGAGTGGCTTATAGGCAATTTATTAAAAACAATTCAACTCTATAAATGTCACAGAAATAAGGAAATTTATGTTGAAGTATAAGAACACAGCGTTGGTGGCAACTCTCCCTCTTCTATTGTTACAAGGCTGTGGAGGCGGCGGTGACAATGGAAATAGCTCTAGCACAGCAGTCGGCAATAACATAACCTGGTCAGCAGGAGACTTCTCTACCCCGGCTAGCGAGTTTGCGAATAAATGTAGCATCGCTAGAACAGGTATTGACCCATACACAGGGGATTATTATCCAGACCAAACAGGTTCAGCACTGCAAGAAAAAATGTTCTTACGTGCCTTCAGTAATGATACCTATCTTTGGTATGACGAGATCCCAGATATCAACCCGGACAACTTCCCTACCGTTGCGGCTTATTTTGATTCGCTGGTAACGACAGAAAGAACGGCTTCTGGCCAATACAAGGATCGATTCCACTTCACTCGCTCTTACGACGATTTCATGAAATCACAACAAGCGGGTCTTGTTGCTGGTTTCGGCTTTAACTGGAAATTCGTTCAAAGCTATGAACCGCGAGAAATCATCATTTCTTACACGGAAGATAACTCTCCAGCCTCTTCAAATGGCGTTGCTCGAGGCGACAAGCTATTGAAAATCAATGATGTTGATGTTGTGAACACCTCTTCAAGCTCTGAGATTGATTTCATCAACAATACGCTTTTCTCTCCTGCGCTAGGTCAAAACTACACCTTCACGTTTGAAACCGTCGATGGCGCTCCGAAGGTGGTGACTCTGACATCGGCAGATGTCGCAACAAGCCCGGTTCGCAATGTAAAAGTCATCGACAACAACGGAACAAAAGTCGGCTACATGCAATACAACGCTTTTGAAGTGACTGCGCAACAGCCACTTATCGATGCGTTTAATCAGCTGTCAGCAGCAAACGTTGAAGAGATCGTGATGGATTTACGCTACAACGGTGGTGGCTTAGTTTGGCAGTCTGCACAAGTCGGCTACATGTTGGCAGGCACACATTCTAATGCCACCTTCGCTGAGCTGATTTACAACGACAAGATCATGAACTCTGACAAGCTAGAAAATAACGTTTATAAGTTTGTCGACACCGAAATTGATTGGGGTAAAGGGATCTTGACTGACATTGCCCTACCGACATTAAGTGCGAAACGCGTTTACGTCCTGACTACAGACAATACGGCGTCTTCGAGTGAACTTCTCATCAACGGTCTTCGCGGTATTGATGTTGAAGTGGTTCAAATTGGTACCACGACAACAGGTAAGCCATACGGCTTCTCTCCAGAACAAAACTGCGGCAACATGTACTACACCATTCAGTTCAAGTCTTCTAACGCAAAAGGCTTTGGTGATTTTGCCGATGGCTTTACACCGACAGCAAAAAGTCTAGTATCGTCTAATATTGGTATAGATGACAAAGTGGAAGGCTGTGTTGTAGCAGATGATTTAAGCAAACCATTAGGAGATCCCTCTGAAGGCATGCTTTCAGCTGCACTAAATTACATGGTTACAGAAGGTACTTGTCCTCCTGCGCCTGCCGTGGCGGCAGCTCCTAGAGCGATGCCTATGCTGGGTGGAACTCCACTAAATCAACAGCTTGATCCACTGCGACAAGAGGCTATTCATGTCAAAATTAACTAAAACATTGACCTTGCTTACCGGTGCGGGTTTTAGCATGGTGCTAATGGGATGTTCATCATCAAATCACAATGACGATATGGTAAATGCTTTAAGTATTAAGACTTCTGGCGATACCGTTACGGAAATCCAGCAAGCTATCACAACGATTCAAGGCAACCAAGTACCGCCAAAAATTGCGTCAAATACCTTCGAAACAAACTCACATTTGTTGATTGTTTCTGGGCAATTGATGGAGAGTTACAACATGCCATTGAACGGCGCAGAAACAGAATTGCCCGATCAATACACCTTGCAACTTCGTGAAGAGGAATGTGGCGTTTATTACGAGAAAGACGACAAGTTTGTCCCTCTAACCAACATACAATGCCGACCTAATCCGATTCAGGACTAAACAAAAAGCCCGCCGTTACTTTATTCAAAATAACGGCGGGCTTTTCTCATTGTTCGTATTCAAATCAAACAAAATCTTACGATTCGAACGACTCAGTCTAAAGCCATATTATAGGAAGTGGAACGTCACGTTACCTGTGATGCTACTTACTGTATCGCTGTCCCCATCGATATCAACCCCAAACGCTTGATAACTTGCACCGACAGAAATGTTGTCTAACAAGAAGTATTCCGCGCCAACACCGTACATGTAAGACACGCCATCGTCTTTGTCCAAGCTACTCAGATTACCATTGTATTCGACGTTAAACGCGTTAATACCACCTTTCGCGTAAACGTGCAGAGGACCAAAGTCGATACTTGGCTTTGCGGCTAAGTAGAAGGAAGAGAAATCTACATCACCTCGGTTACCAGCAAGATTTAAATCCACTTGGCCATGGTTAAAATAGCCCACTTCAATACCAATCAGCGGCAAGATCCCCGTACCGACATGAATGCCATAAGTTGTGTCGTTTTCGCTATCGATGTCTGATTGACCAATTTGACCACCAGCATAAAGCCAAGAGTCAGCAAGTGCAGATGTTGAGCATAGCGCCAAAGCCAATAACGAGAGTTTTGTTTTCATAGTTATACCTTTCCTGTTCGATTCCTGAACGGAACATCACGCGAACTGCATCGCGTTCCTTATGTATCTAGGTAAATACTATATTCAAAAAGTGGCAGGTTTTAAGAACAAGAAATGAATAATTTCTGTTCAATATCTATTTGTGTGATTTACAGACAAAAAAACACCGGCGCGTTGCCGGTGTTTATCAAATAAATCTTCGAAATGTTCGAAGATTATAGGAAGTGTAGTGTCGCGTTTAGAGAGAACGTACCGATGTCGTCTTTGCCCGCTGTGTAGTTCATGTAGCTTGCGCCAACAGACATAGGGCCGAAAATGAAGTATTCCGCACCTACACCGTACATTAGATCCACATCATCGTCGTCTTTGCCGCCAGAAACTTTCTTATCCCACTGGTGGATACCGCCTTTCGCGTAAACATGCAGAGGACCGAAGTCGATGCTTGGTTTAAGCGCAGCGTAGTAAGAAGTCAGTTTAGTTTCTTGACCAGCGATCTTGAATTCACCGTGTTGAGTAACACCCGCTTCGATACCGATGATTGGCAGAATACCTGTACCTACGTGTACAGAGTAAGACGTGTCTGTTTCGCCTTTGTAGTCAGACTGACCTACAGAAGCACCACCATAAATCCATGAATCTGCCATTGCTGCAGAAGAAGCACTTAGAAGTGCCACTGCCAATAGAGTTTTCTTCATCATCAACCTTTACTCTTTATTATTACCCACTTCTGCATCAAGCAGAGGTTGGTACTGCAAACACAAGGGAGGCGAACCATTGCCTCCCTTGTGACTTAAAATCACTTGTGGGTAAATAACTGCAATTACTGTACCAATCGAGCTTGCCACTGGACAAACCATTGATTACTCAGCAAACCCCACAAGAAAAAAACTGCCGCTATTGTACCGATCGCTTAGCAAGCATCAATCGCATTTTTGATACGTTTATCAGAAACTGGGTACGGAGTCCCCAATTGTTGAGCGAAGAAGCTCACTCGAAGCTCTTCGATCATCCAACGGATCTCTTTCACGTTCTCAGGAATCACCATGCCTTTCGGAATTTTGTTGAGCAGCTCTTTGTAGTCACTCGTAACGGATTCCACTTTCAGCATGTGCAAACGGTCTTTGTTTGGATCGATCGGCAGCTTCTCCATACGACGCTCAATCGCACGCATGTAACGCAGAATATCTGGCAGGCGTTTCCAGCCACATTCTGTCGCGAAGCCCTTGAAGATCAACCCTTCGACTTGTGCTTTGATGTCCGATAACGCAAACGCCATGGTGAAATCGATCTTGCCTTTCAACTTCTTATTGATGTTGAAAGCGGTCGTCAGGATAGTTTCCACTTGCTGTGCAATGTCCACCACCGTATCACCAAGCTCAGCACGAACGTGTTCTTTCAGTGCGTCAAACTTCTCTGGCTCCCAAACCAGACCGCCCTGCTCTTCGATAAGCTTATCGACACCACACGCGATACAGTCATCAATCAGATCCAGCACTTTACCGTAAGGGTTAAAGTACAGACCCAACTTCGACTTGTTCGGTAAGTTAGAGTGCAGGTATTTAATTGGCGACGGCACGTTCAGCAAGATCAGACGACGCTGACCCGCTTGCATTGCCGTGACCTGCTCGTATTCCGTCTCGTACAGTTTGATTTCAACGCTGTCTTTGGCATCCACAATCGCTGGGTACGCCTTAACGTCGTAACCACCGCGTTTTTGTTGGTATACCTTAGGCAGTTCGCCAAAGCTCCACGTATGCAGACCTTCTTGCTCGATGTCGTCATCCGCAACTTTTGAAAGGGTTTCTTGGACTTTGTCTTTCAAGCTCTCTTTCAATTCGTGAAGGTTTTTATTCTCCTTCAACTTGCGATTTCTATGGTCAACCGCGCGGAAAGTCACCTTCAAGTGCTCCGGAATTTGATCCATATTCCAATCTTCGCGCAGAACTTCCACACCCGTCATTCGACGCAGCTCTTTCTCTAATGAATCAAGCAGTGGCGCTTCCATCGGTGTTGCGCGCGCTAAGAAAGCATCGGCGTAGTTTGGTGCAGGAACAAAGTTCTTACGCACTGTCTTCGGCAACGATTTAATCAAGCTCACCACAAGCTCATGGCGTAAACCTGGGATCTGCCAGTCAAAACCCGCAGGCTCGACTTGGTTCAAGATCGGCAGCGGCAAGTGTACCGTCACACCGTCACTGTCATCACCCGGCTCAAACTGGTAGCTCAGCTTAAGTTTCAGGTTGTTTTGATGCCAGAAGTTCGGGTAATCCAAATCGGTAACGTGGCTTGCATCGCCCTTGAACAGCATCTCTTTCTCGAAGTTCAGCAGCTCTTTGTTGTCTTTCGATGCTTTCTTCCACCATGTATCGAAGTGTTTGCCAGAGACCACTTCAGTGCCAACGCGTTGGTCGTAGAAATCAAACAGTTCATCGTCATCCACCAAGATGTCACGGCGACGAGATTTGTGTTCAAGTTCTTCCACTTCTTGAAGAAGCTTGCGGTTTTGCTTGAAGAACGCGTGTTTGGTTTCCCACTCACCTTCCACCAGCGCACTACGAATGAATAGCTCACGACTGACGGTTGGATCGATACTACCGTAGTTCACCAAACGCTTCGGCACAATTGGCACGCCGTAAAGCATCACTTTCTCGTGTGCCATAACCGCAGCACGTTTCTTCGACCAATGCGGCTCGCTGTAACTGCGCTTAATCAGGTGCTTCGCTAGTGGCTCAATCCACTCAGGCTGAATCTTAGCGATGATGCGGCCCCAAAGTTTTGAGGTTTCCACCAACTCAGCAGACATGATCCACTTAGGCTGTTTCTTGAATAGACCTGATGCAGGGAAGATATGGAAACGAGCGTTACGCGCGCCTTGGTATTCGTTCTTCTCTTGGTCTTTCATACCGATGTGTGACAACAAACCGACCAAGATTGAGCTGTGTACGCCATGGTAAGACGCAGGCTCATCGTTCAGTTTGAATTCCATTTCACGCATCGACTGGTGAATTTGGAAGTACACATCTTGCCACTCACGCACGCGCAAGTAGTTCAAGTAATCTTGTTTACATTGCTTGCGGAACTGGTTACCCGTCAGCGCTTTTTGCTGCTTCTGGATGTAGTTCCATAGGTTCACAAACGTCAGAAAATCTGAGTCTTCATGGAAGAAACGTTTGTGCTTGTCATCTGATGATTGCTGCTTGTCACTTGGACGTTCGCGCGGGTCTTGAATCGACAATGCCGCTGCGATGATCATCACTTCTTTCAAT
This sequence comes from Vibrio sp. B1ASS3, assembly GCF_905175355.1. Classification (NCBI taxonomy): domain Bacteria; kingdom Pseudomonadati; phylum Pseudomonadota; class Gammaproteobacteria; order Vibrionales; family Vibrionaceae; genus Vibrio; species Vibrio sp. B1ASS3. Next base: position 1,789,550 of record NZ_HG992742.1, on the reverse strand, counting down.
GCGCCTTGCTTTGGTGATTCCAATACCATACGTGCTAAACGTGGGTCGATTGGAAGGCGTGCAAGCTGACGGCCAATGCTAGTTAGGCGTTTCTTCGATTCTTTCGCATCAGAATTGATTGCACCTAACTCTTCTAGAAGGCGAACACCGTCTTGGATGTTACGTTTGTCAGGCGCTTCCACAAACGGGAAGGCTTGAATATCGCCCAAACCAAGTGCCGTCATCTGCAAGATAACCGACGCTAGGTTGGTACGCAGGATCTCAGGATCGGTAAACTCCGGACGTGACTCAAAATCTTCCTCTGAGTACAGACGGATACAGATACCCTCTTCCACACGACCACAACGACCTTTACGCTGGTTCGCACTCGCCTGGGAAACTGGCTCGATTGGAAGACGCTGAACCTTAGTACGGTAACTGTATCGGCTGATACGCGCCGTACCCGGATCGATAACGTATTTGATTCCCGGAACCGTCAACGAGGTTTCCGCTACGTTGGTTGCCAGTACAATTCGACGACCTGCATGAGGTTGGAAAATCTTGTTCTGTTCACCCGCCGACAAACGCGCGTAAAGCGGCACAATTTCCGTGCTCTTAAGGTTACGTTTAGACAGTGCATCAGCGGTATCGCGGATTTCACGCTCACCGTTCATGAAGATCAGAATGTCACCTAAACCTTCATCGCACAGTTCGTCTACCGCTTCGAAGATACCTTCAAGTTGGTCACGATCATTATCGTCATCACCACTTAGTGGGCGGTAACGCGTTTCTACTGGGTAAGTACGACCTGACACTTCAATGATTGGTGCGTTGTTGAAGTGTTTTGAAAAACGCTCAGGGTCGATGGTTGCCGACGTGATGATCACTTTCAAATCAGGACGACGTGGCAACAGTTCTTTCAGGTAACCCAAGATGAAATCGATGTTAAGGCTGCGCTCGTGCGCTTCATCGATAATGATGGTGTCGTATTGATTCAAGAAGCGGTCATGCTGAATTTCAGCCAGCAAGATACCGTCCGTCATCAATTTGATTTGGGTATTTTCAGAGATCTGATCGTTGAATCGAACCTTGTAACCAACAAACTCACCAAGCTTGGTTTCCATCTCTTCGGCAATACGGTTTGCAACCGAACGCGCCGCAAGACGACGAGGCTGAGTATGACCAATCAGACCAAACTTACCGCGACCAAGCTCAGCACAGATTTTTGGCAGCTGAGTGGTTTTACCTGAACCAGTTTCACCCGCAACGATAACCACTTGGTTTTCTTCGATCGCTTTCGCAATGTCGTCGCGTTTTTGGCTGACTGGCAGGATTTCAGGGTATTCAATCGTTGGTTTGTAGCTACTACGTTGCTCCACAACCATCATGGATTTGGCGATGTCTAATGCGATTTCATCAAACACAGCGTTACGTGCCGCGTCTTTTTTGATTTTGCTTGCACCAGAGATTCGTTTACTCAAGCGGAAGCGGTCACGCATCATGCATTGGTTAAGTGCCTTGCGCAGTGACGCCGCGTTATTTACTTGAGCCTGAGGCGCAGCATTCTGAGAAGCTTGTGCTTGAGATGCATTAGCCTGCTTCGCTTTGGCATTTTGCGCACCATTTGACGGTGTCGCTTGCTCTTCAGCGGGATTCTTTTTTGGGGGCTGTGACGAAGTCAAAGCGTTTCCTATTCTTTTCATTACATAAAACTGCGCGGATTGTAGCACATAAGGGCTAGAACAAGATAACGGAAAGCAGCATCCGGCAATCATTCAATTTTTTCGAACAACTTAAGCGAATCCATCGGGTTTTGAGTCGCTGAGCATTGCCTATAATGCATCACATAGCCGAAAGCACTTATTAAAGGAAATCCATATGTCTCGTGTACTAGCTCTTAAATCAAGCATCCTTGGCGATTACTCTCAATCAAACAAACTGGTTGAAGACTTCATCAAAAATGTAGACCAAGATAAGCTAACTGTTCGTGACTTAGCTGCAAATCCACTGCCAGTTTTAGACTTTTCAGTTGCGACAGCACTACGTGCAACAGAAGATCTTTCGCAAGAACAACAAGTGGTGGTTGACCTATCTGATACCTTAATTGAAGAAATCAAAGCAGCAGATACTTTGGTTATCGCAGCACCAATGTACAACTTTACGATTCCAACTCAGCTTAAAAACTGGATTGATTTGATTGCTCGTGCAGGCGTGACATTCAAATACACAGAAAATGGCGTTCAAGGTTTGATTGAAGGTAAGAAAGCAATCGTAGTCACCACCCGTGGCGGTCTTCATAAAGACTCACCAACCGACAGCATGACACCGTACCTACGCACAGTATTGGGCTTTGTTGGTATCACGGATGTGGAGTTTGTTTACGCAGAAGCGCTAAACATGGGCGAAGACGCAGCAGCAAAAGGCATTTCAGACGCGCAAAGCCAATTGGCAACCTTGGCGTAAGATTAAATAGAATTGAGTACAAACAAAAAGGGATTGGTTCGCGCCAATCCCTTTTTTATCGTTTTAAGTCAAAGCTAATGATGCTGTTGTAGCAACTTTGCGCGCATTGTCCGCAACCTTTGCATTTGGCAGCGTCAATTTTAGGTTTGACATCATCTTGCCATTGCAAGGCATCATAAGGGCAACTGTCCTCGCAACTGCCGCAATAACCGTATAAGTTTTCGCAGCTGTTCGAGATAGTTGCTATCAAGCCTGTAGACTCTGTTTGGTTTGAAAGCGCCAATGTAGGACACGCCGACTTACACGCGCCGCATAAATCACATGCCGAGTAACTGATGTCTAACGCGGCAACGCCATCAACCATTTCTATGATTTGGCTCAGACATGCAGAAGCGCACTTTCCGCATCCATCACAAAGCCGAGTGAACATCGACTCTTCCACCGCATAAGGCGGTCTCGCTTTAACACGAGGCTCTTGAGCTTGTTCCACTGGCGCGCGACGGAACGAAAACAGGCGTCGCTTGCTTAGATCAACCGATTCAGACTGGCGCATCCGAGTAATCTCTCTTTACTGGCACAACGACTTGGTATTGCTCACTCAAGGATTGAAGTAATTCTTCAGTAAGGTTCGACAGTTTTGAGTAAGGCGCAAGAGTCACTGCTTTTTTGAAGCGCTTGTTGAAAAAGCCAAACCACGGCATCAAGTGCTCGCGCAGCATTTCAGCCGCCAGTTTTTGCTGTTCAGTTTCAATCAACATGCCTAACACCATCAGCATCAAGCCGATCTGGTCTTCTGGTTCACGTTGGTCAGATTCCAAAGCAAAACCACAACGCTGCAAGAAGTAACGATATTCAATGGTTGATTCACCAAACAACACCGCTTCTTTATCTAGATAAGCCGAACCCCAAGGTGGCGCTGGCATCTCACCAATACCGGCAAACATGCGATCGTGCTCCATTTGCAGTGCCTCTTCGCTCTCGTTTTGAAAGCTGCGTAGCATGTCATTAAGCGCTTCAATTGGTGTATCAGTATTGCTTAGCAACGTATCGAGATTCGCCGCTGGGTAATCTTTTGGTTGGTAGTAAAACAGTGCACCAAACAGCTTAAGAACGATGCTGGTATCTTGTGGTTCAAGTTGAAAAATTTGCATGACGTACCTTTGATGACTGGAGTTTTTATTCTTCGATTAAATGAAACGGAATAGAGGTGGGACGAACACTCGCCCCACTCTGCTAATTGTTATCAGTACAAATAATGGTTATCAGCACAAATAACGGCTATCAGTACAGACCAGATGTAAAGTGCATGCCGTAGAACACATTGCGACCTAGAATCTCTGCAACGAACAATGCAACGAATGCCACGATAACTAGCAAGTTCTTCTGACGACCTTCTGCGGTAAACAACTCAGCGAATACCCAAAGAGCAGCAGCAACCACAAGCAACAACACATGACCAGCAACATAGCCAGACAGCATGGTGATTTGATCCAAGCCACTGTGAATCGCCGTTGAGATACCTGCGAAGTAAATCGTCTGCATTACTGAGAACGCTAGGTTCAGCGCAATCAGACTTACACCAGCCCACATTAGGCGACGATTGGTTTTCTCAGCCGTCACGTCCAATACGTTGATCAGCGTGTAACCGAACATCAGACCCGAAGTCACGACCGTGAACCAAAACGCAACCGTTGTCATTGGTGAGTACCATGCTGGTACCGTTTCGATTTGGTAAACATTTGCCATCGCGAACATGAAAATCACGCCAACCGCGATAGACAACCAGTTCACGATTTTACGAACGCCTTCGCTGCCGATTTTTAGAATCGTTAGCAACCAGTACAAACCCGCTAGAGACAGAAAGCTGGCACCCGTTAAGATCTCGTTTGATAGCGCCGCACTACCAACACGGTTTAATGCGTTGAATGCACGGAGTGGGCTACCTAAGTGAGTGGTTGAGAACAAGAAACCCAACCCCATCACAACCAAAATTGCGAAACGTGCGATGTTCATACGAGGTTCTGTCACGCGTGGTGGCTTGCCGAATTTCTCGAACGCATTAACCGTTAGGTGCGCGCCAACCGCTGTTTGAGCAAGAACCGTAAAGGCAACTAATGGTGCTTCGTATAACATTATTTCACCTCTCTTGGATTCTGTAGGAAACCAGTGCGGTCGTTGGTTGGACGACCATTTGGATTTAGCTTCACGATCAGGTTCGGGCTAGTAATGCGAGAATCTGGCAGTGGTGCCACATCCGCGTTTGAACCGTATTTCGCGCGTAGCTCATCAATTGGACCAAACTCAATCGCACGCAATGGACAGCTATCAACACACACTGGCATTAAGCCTTCTGCGACACGTTCGTAACAGCCATCACACTTAGTCATGTGACCTTTTTCTTCGCTGTATTGAGGTGCGCCGTAAGGACACGCCATGTGACAAGATTTACAGCCGATACACACGCTTTCATCAACAACAACAAAGCCGTCTTCTTCACGCTTGTGCATTGCACCTGATGGACAAACCTTGGTACACGCAGGGTTAGTACAGTGGTTGCAAGAAATCGATAGGTAGTACGCAAACACGTTTTGACGGAACGCGCCGTTTTCTTCTGTCCAGTTGCCGCCTACGTATTCGTAAACACGACGGAAGTTACGATCGATACCCAGATCTTTGTTGTCTTTACAAGAGAGCTGACATGTTTTGCAGCCAGTACATTTGCTTGAATCAATGTAAAAGCCATACTGCTTCGCTGTGCTCATTATTTAGCCCCCATTTTCTTAATTAGCGTCACTTCAACGAGGTTGGTATGGCTCGGGTTCGATTTAGCCAACGGGCTCGGACGTTGTGTCGTCAGTACGTTGATTGAACCCGCTTGGTCAACACCTTTACCATTTGGTGAGTACCATGCGCCCTCACCTAAGCCAACGATGTGTGGCATGATGCGTGGGGTTACTTTTACGCGAACGTTCATTTCACCGAACTTGCTGCGCACGCTAACCAAGTCACCGTTATCGATGTTGCGTGACGCTGCATCAATCGGGTTAATCCAAAGTTCCTGTGGTGCCGCTGCTTTTAGGATGTCGACGTTGCCGTACGTAGAGTGCGCACGAGCTTTGTAGTGGAAACCCGTCAGTTGAAGTGGGTACTCTTTACGATCAGGAGAATCCCAGCCATTAAACGTCGAAACGTATTCTGGTAATGGCTTGATGGATTCATCTTCGTCCAATTCCCATTCTTCGTTTATCTTCGCTAACGTCTCTGAGTAGATCTCAATCTTGCCCGATGGCGATGGTAATGGGTTCGCTTCTGGATCACGACGGAAGTCTTCGTACGCCACGTGTGGACGGTCGAATTGCTTCTTATAGATACCCTGCTTTCTCATCTCATCGTAAGACGGCAAGTTTGGATCGTTGTTTTGTTTAACGGTCTGAGCGTACATCCATTGCAGCCACTCTTCTTGAGTGCGACCTTCAGTAAACTCATCAAACACGCCCATGCGCTTCGCCACACCAGACATGATGTCGTAGATAGGTTTGCATTCGAAACGAGGTTTAATCGCTTGGCTTGCAAAGATGAAGTAAGGCATTGATGCAGCCGCACCATCCATACAGAAATCCGATTGCTCTGACGTTGTGCAGTCTGGCAATACAATATCGGCATACTTCGCAGACGACGTCATGTGGTTGTCGATCACCACAATCATTTCACACGCTTTTTCATCTTGAAGAATTTCGTGTGTGCGGTTGATGTCTGAGTGTTGGTTAATCAGACAGTTACCTGCGTAGTTCCAGATAAACTTGATGTTGTTTTGTAGCTTCTGAACACCTTTAATGCCATCGGTCAGGTCTGTCATTTCCGTACCGCGGTAAATCGCGTCTGTCCAAAGGAACATTGGGATAGAAGCACTGATTGGGTTTGGCACTTTCGGGAAGCGTTGGAATGGGTATGAGTGGTTACCTTCACGAGCACCAGTACCACCACCTTGCAAGCCAACTTGACCACGTAGCAATGACAACATCATTACCGCTTTACACGCTTGCTCACCATTTGCTGAGCGTTGTAAGCCCCAACCTTGTGTAATGTAAATGCGTTTAGCATCGCCAACTTCGCGTGCAAGTTTCAAAATCACATCTGCTGGAATGCCCGTAATAGGCTGTGCCCACTCAGGGGTTTTCTCGATGCCATCTGGGCCAGTACCCATGATGTAATCTTTGTAGCTGCCGTTTTCTGGCGCTGATGCCGGAAGCGTTTTACGGTCGTAACCCACACAGTAACGGTCAAGGAAGTCTTGATCGACTTTGTCTTCCGTAATCAATACATGGGCGATGGCTGCAATTAAAGCGGCATCTGTACCGTGCTTGATAGGAATCCATTGGTCTTCACGGCCTGCTGCGGTGTCAGTGTAACGAGGGTCGATACAAATCGTGCGAGTGTGACTGATGTTTTTCGCATCCACATAGTTGTGAACCTGGCCACCACCCGACATACGGGTTTCTGCTGGGTTGTTACCAAACATCAAACATAGGTCTGCGTTTTGAACATCGTCAATTGAGTTGTTATCAACGAACGAACCGTAGAAGTACTCCGACATACATTCGATGTTTGCTGCAGAGTAGTCACCGTAGTGATTTAGGTAACCACCACAAAGGTTCATCATACGAGCAACCAATGTCGCGCTCGGATCCCAACTCTTAGTTACTGTGCCACCAAGCGTACCTGTACCGTAGTTTAGGTACACCGCATCGTTACCGTGGTCTTTAATAATGCGTTTTAGGTTATCACCAATGAGGTCAAAGGCTTCGTCCCAAGTGATGCGTTTGAACTTACCTTCACCACGCTTACCAACGCGAAGAAGTGGGTATTTCAAACGGTCTGGCGAGTAAACACGGCGACGCATAGAGCGACCACGCAAACAAGCGCGAACTTGGTGATTATGGTTGTACACATCATCACCCGTGTTATCGGTTTCTACCCATTGAATTTCACCGTCGACCACGTGCATACGAAGCGGACAACGAGAACCACAGTTTACGGTACATGCCGACCAGACAATTTTTTCGTTTGGTTTTGCTGGTGTTTCTTTGGCAACCGCTTTAGTTGCAAACGGGAGAGAAAGCGCGTTTCCTGCTAACGCCAAAGCGCCAAGTGCAGAGCCGCCCTTTAAAGCATCACGCCGAGTAATATTAAACTTACCATTTTGACTCATGGTTTTTTCCTAAATTACGTTTTTGAATTTGGTCGTGGCGCTTAATTAATGGCTTTAAGTGGGGAAAGAACACTCGTTAGAAATAAAAGACATAGAGATTGTATTTTCAAAATAGGCATTCATTGAAAATATCTAATTTCGCTTTAATTAATACACAAGACAAATCAAAGCAACATTTCTACAAAACCATCAATTAAGCTAGATAGCACAGGCCTTGAGCAACTAAGGCATGGCCACCCGCCACTATTAATATCCTTGTAGATTTAAGGGGTGATAATCTTGACCACAGTCAATTATTAAAAAATACAAAATGCAATCTTATATTTCATTTCAACGTTTTATATGAATGAAATATTAATAGGTCAGAGAGGTGTCAATTCAATTAAATATTAGAATAGTTTTTAAATTGAATGGATAACAATTACAAATACAGAAGAATGGAAATAAGAATAATTACCAATTAACAGGAAATAAATAAGCCTCATGTCAAGATGAGGCTTATTCATATTTGTTTTTAGCTAAGCTTAAAAATCGTACTGGAAGTAGATCGTATTGTAGTTACTGCCGCCTTTGATACGGCCAAACTGAGAGGCGTTCTCGAAGATTGCACTGCGGTGATGCAGTGAGTAGCCGACCCACATGTTCTCCCAGTCTTTTTGGTTGAACAGGTCACCGACGTTTACATCCAATGAGAAATCGAGATAGTTGAGCAAGTTGCTTGGTGTGTAGCCCTTCTCTTCCATCTCTGTCCCTTCGATATAGGTAATGTTATCGATGTAAGACATACCTTCTGCAACACCAAAACGCCATTTCGTAGGCCAATTAAAGGTGTAATACGCTTTAATCGCCATCACGTATTCAGTGCTAGAAGATTGCACGTCTGACGACCAATGGTGAACAAGACCTGGGGTTAGATAGATATCTAGAGGTAAGCCAAATAGCTCGTCAGTCAGCGGATGCCCGTAGAAGAACGACGTCAGTTGGTTGTTGTATTCGTCTTTCTCAGCATTGAACTTAAAGATGTCACCCATGTTAGAAGGTGTTGCCCAGCCATGTGCAATTCGAAGATACGGACGATTACGCAAATCTGACTTACGCTCTTTGCCTTTATCGTTGAAGAAGCCAAAGCCGACGAACACTTCACCCTGGTAACGGTCTTCTACGATTTGACTGTTGTACGCTTCACTATCCAGACGAGTGATGCTGGTTTCACCCAATAGATACAGATTAGAAATTACGTGGTAACGTGCTTTGATACCTAAGTTCGCATCAATGCCCGCACCAATTTTCTCACCCGTTGAGTCTTTAAATGAATAGTACGAACTGTTGAAGTCGGCATCTTTATAACGAATGGTAAAAGAGGGTTCTAACTCCCAATCGCCCAATTCATAGTTAGCCGCGATACGGTAGTTAGAGTGAAATTGAAATTCGTCATCCGTCATGACTTCAAATTCAGCGCGCCAGTTTTCATCGAAGTTATAACGAATTTGGCCACCGAAATCGACACGATCCCCTTCAAACGCATTTTGAATGGATTTAGGAATATCAACAAAACGTAATCGCATGATGGCACTGGTACGCCAGTTAGAATCGCTCTCATCAAATAAGAACACACCGCCTTCGATACCGTCGATGTACAGGTGTTCGTTTTCAAAGAACATCATTGGCACAAACGTGCTCACCGTTGAGTCATCATTGGCTGTATAAAACGGGATCGATGCCGTTCGGTACATTGCCGCAATGCCCCACTCTTGCTCCGCGTGCTTTGTTTCAGCCAACGCCGAACCGCTCAGCAATAAACCAGAACATACTAACGATGCTCCTACTAGGTGTTTCATAGCTCTCCTATGTCACTGTAATTTGAGAAGGTCTCGATTGAAAAAGAGTATATCTGACTTTGGTCTAAGATCGGGTAAAAATTCCTACAAGACTCCGTCTCCCTTCATATCACAGTACAAACCTTGAGCAATTTATAAATTTATTTTGAATTAACGTCAAATATTCAATTAATTGCACTTAAACATATCGCTTAGTTATCTTTACTCTGCACTCGCATTCCTTATGCAAATAAATACACATAATAAAAGGTAAACTATGCGAAACGTCACTTTATTAACGCTTGCGCCCTTCGCTTTTGCTTCACATGCAGCACAAATTCTGGACCATTCACAAACGGATCTATCTACGGCACTCACTAACACACAACGAGCGTCTTATTCCGCGGCGAACACTAAGCTGAGTTATCGAGACATCAATCGAGTCGAAATCGGTAATCAAATTTTGATTCGCAAACAGCAACTCCATTACGGCATACCGGTTTACGGACACTCCGTTGTAGCCGACCTTTCTACTCGAGGATTTGCTCAGCCTGTCGATGGTGATGTTGTTGTCGGCATTGAGAGCGATATTGATTCAACCCTACCCATGATCAGTGGCAAGCAAGCCATTGAGATCGCAATGGGCAACCGTCAAGGTGTCGCAGCAAGCAAATCTCCAAGTAATGAAAACTCGCCAAGTGATGAAAACTCGCCAAGTGATGACGCTCAGGCAGAGCTAATGGTCTGGTTAGACGAACAACAAATCGCGCGATTGATTTACAAAGTCGATGCAATCCAGATTAAGAATTTCCGCCCTTCTCGCCCTATCACTTTGGTGGACGCAAAATCAGGCGAGATCGTCGACCAATGGGATGGGATCGCGTTTTTGGAAGCCGAAGGACCGGGAGGCAACCGCAAAAGCGGCCGTTACTACTTTGGTCCCAACACCAAGTTTGGTGGATTCCAAGTTAATCAATACTGCCAAATGGACAGTGAAAACGTCATTACCCTCAACATGAACAACCAACAATGGGGTGGCCAAGTTCATCGTTTTGACTGTAACGTGAATAACTATCGAGAAGTAAATGGCGCCTACGCTCCAATGAATGACGCGCACTACTTTGGTCAACGCGTGTTTGATATGTACCAAGATTGGATTGGTGCACGCCCTATTCGTCAGAAGCTAACTATGCGTGTTCACTACGGTTCGAACTATGGGAATGCCTTTTGGGATGGACGCCAAATGACCTTTGGTGACGGCAATAACTCAATGTACCCACTGGCAACGTGGGACGTTATTGCTCATGAGGTTAGCCATGGCTTTACCGAGCAAAACTCTGGGTTGGAATATCGCGGTATGTCAGGCGGAATGAATGAGTCATTTTCCGATGTCGCCGCTGCAGCACTTAGCCAATATGTGCATGGCAGCTTTAACTGGAAGATGGGCGAACACGTGATGAAATACTCGCCAGCTATGCGTTACTTCATCAACCCAAGCCATGACGGTTCCTCCATCGACCATATCAACCAATACTACAATGGCATCGATGTGCACCACAGCTCAGGCATTTTCAACAAAGCCTTCTACCATTTGGCAATGAGCCCAAATTGGGACATCAAGAAAGCATTTGTTGCTTATGCGACGGCCAACCAACTTTACTGGCAACCTAACTCGAACTTCCAACAAGGTGCGGAAGGCGTTTGTAAAGCAGCACAAAAACTAGGATACGATGGCTCTGCAGTAACCTCAGCGTTCGCAGAAGTTGGGGTGCAAGTAATGAACTGCGGCGATACACAACCAACGCCAACACCGAATCCTGAGCCAGAGCAAGGGACGACAGAGCTGGAGATCAATATGCCAACACCTGTTGAAATCACACCGAATGGCGAACAACAGTTTGTCTTGCGTCAGTCTCCGGCTGATGAGGTATGGGTGCAAACTTACAATGGCTACGGCAATGTCGACATGTATGTTGCAATCGACCGTCCAGCAACACTTTCTGACTACGACTGCGTTTCGACTAACCAAGGTAACCACGAGTATTGCGGTTTCAGTGGTATTAAAGGAGCTGATATCTACGTGCTCGCGGCGAACACTCAAGGCTCATCGGACGTTTATGTGGCAGTGAGCGCAGAGTTAGAAGCGCCACAACCAGAACCAATTCCACAAGATCAATGCGCAGACCTAGAAGAGTGGTCTCCTTACTATTACTACCCTGCGGGCACGGCGGTTAAATACTGGGGCAATCACTTTGTCGCCTCACAAGATAACTGGGGTGCGAATCCATTCGATAACTATTGGCTATGGACTTTTGAAGGCAGCTGCCAATAACCCAACCTCCCCCTTTAACAAAGAGCTCGGAAACGAGCTCTTTTTCTTTGGTTGATTACTCTGCACGCAATCAAACACGAAACGGTCAAAATTCTCTCTTCTCTCAGCAATGAGATTTAGATTTTTGCCAGATTCGCCGATACAATAGAAAACCAATGACCAAAGCCGCAGTTTATCGTGAAAGCATCCGAACTCATCTCCATAATCAACAACTTGCCGGAAGGTAGCGACCCCGATATCGTGATGGGTGAAGAATGGCTACCAGAACGCTTGGAAAGCACCACTCTTGATGGTGACATGCTGTTTATGCATTTCGATAACGCACCAGAAGATGGCCAAGGCGAAGAAGAAGGTCGCGGTTTTGTTGATCATGAAATCGACCTGATCCGTACTCGTCTACAGCAAATTCTCGATGAAGACAGCGACAGTGCATCTAAAGCCGATGCTATGTTAGGTTTATTTCTGATGGGACATGAACTTAGTAGCTCGCAAGTTATCGAAATACTCGAAGAAGATTCAGAACACTGATTCAAAATATTAAGGAACCGCTTTGCCAACATCGCTCAACACCAACGAACTTTCCTCTCTTCCTCTGATTGTTGCCGGTCCGATTTTAAGAAAAGTCACCGCAACGGAAGTGAACATTTGGTTGGTGACGACGCAACCTCTCGAAGGCTTGGTTGAAATCAGCGATGCAACCACTGGGGAACAGTATTACTCTCAAACAGTATCGCCAGAGCATCTATTACAAGTTGGTAAACGCGCTTGGGTTTGCATGCTCACGCTGCAAGGTGAGTTTCCTACCCATCAAGCGTTGCACTATCAAATCCATACCCAATCCGGTTTGCTAACCGAGTTGATGCCCCACCTTGACTACGGTGAAGACACAGATTCAGCACAAGGTGTGGAGTTCCTAATCAGTGAAAAAGCCGATTATGTCCTGCATGGCTCATGTCGTAACCCACATCATTTTAGTAAAGACACACTAGTTCAAGCTGACACAAAAGTTGCTAGCCAGCAGATAGAAGACCGCCCTGATATGCTCATCATGAGCGGTGACCAAATCTATGCCGATCATGTAGCAGGTCCAATGCTGGATGCGATTGAGCAATTGGTCGAGTTACTAGGCTTGCCTGATGAAGAGTTCACGCAAGCACCAATTAAAAACACGCAAGAGCTGTATCAAAGCCCAGATTGCTTTTATGGCCGAGATAACATTCTGCCCCACTACGTGGACGATGGCAGCTTACTTAGCAAGTTCTTCCCCCATCGTGGCACCCCTATTTTCAGTTCACGTGAATGCGAAAACCATCTCATCAGTTTTGCAGAACTGTTTGCGATGTACCTGCTCGTTTGGTCTCCAGTGCCATGGACGCTAGTCAATCGTGAACGTTTATTGGAAAGAGAGTTTACGACGGGCGGAAAAGCGTTAGAGCCGAAATGGCAACAACATTGGCGTGATGAGAAAGTCCATATCGATGCGTTTGTAGAAGGCTTGGATAAAGTCCAGCGTTTGCTAGCTCACGTTCCTACTTACATGATCTTTGATGACCATGACGTGACCGACGATTGGAACCTAACGGTTGGCTGGGAAAAAGCAGCCAATGAGAACCTCTTCTCACATCGCATCATCGGTAACAGCCTGATCGCTTACTGGCTATGCCAAGGTTGGGGAAACGCGCCAGAAAAATTCAACGCCCCGTTTATGGAGCATGCGCGCCGTTACTTTGAAGAGCTGACTGCAGAATCTCAAGACGAGTTCATAAAGTACCTCTATCGTTTTGAAGATTGGCACTACACGATTCACACCTCTCCAAAAGTGGTGGTACTGGATACACGTACTCGTCGTTGGCGTTCAGAATCACGCATGAATAAACCGTCGGGCTTGATGGATTGGGAAGCCTTGATTGAATTCCAACAAGAGTTGATGCATCAAGACAAAGTGATCATCGTTTCTGCTGCGCCCATGTTTGGTGTGAAGTTTATTGAGACGCTGCAACGCATCATGACCAGTTTTGGTCAGCCGCTGTTGATTGACGCGGAAAACTGGATGGCGCATCCGGGCAGTGCGAATACTTTGATCAGTATTTTCACTCACACCAAAACCCCAACTAACTTCGTGATTCTCTCTGGCGATGTACACTACTCTTTCGCCTATGACATCAAGTTGCGTTTTCGCCGTAATAGTCCAAACATCTATCAGATCACTTGTAGTGGGATTAAGAACCAGTTTCCAGCGCAACTTCTGAGCGCATGTGATGCAATGGATCGTCTGCTGTATAGCCCTCGATCACCATTGAACTTGTTTACCAAACGTAAGCGTTTGAAGATTTTTAAACGCGCACCAAGCAACCACAATTTTTATCGACTCGTGAACCAAAGTGCGATTGGCGAGCTGAGATTGGATGAAGACGGAAAGCCAAATAATATCAGTATCTTAACGAGTGAAGGTGATTCAATCGATTTCCCGCCGACAAAGGTTGAGGAATAAATCCGCTTTTTGGCGGTCAAATACTGTATTGAGCAAAAATGTCATCTCAATCGTATGAGATCTTGATCGAATTTCATCAAGACCTTGAGATTTGCTCAAACCATTACCATCTTAAATAAATAGATAACAGCTTGGTGCTCAACATGTTTAATTCGCTTACTTCATTATTTAAACAACTTATAGAAGGCTCGGACCTTAGCCAATCCAACACGCTGTCACCCAACATGGCGATAGCTTGTTTGCTTTGTGAAGTGGCTGGTGCAGACCATCAAATCGATGAAAGAGAGCAAGCAACCAAACGCTCTTTGATCATGAAATTGCTTTCCCTGACGGAAGAAGAGACCGACACACTACTGAATCAGGCTCAAAACCGATCGAGTGAATCGACTTCCCTTTATGACTTTACGTCTCAACTGCGTGAGCTTTCACAAGAAACCCGCTATGAACTGATTAAGAGTATGTGGGAAGTGGCGTACGCTGACGGTGAAATTGACCCATTAGAAGATGCCGTAATTCGCAAAACAGCGGAGCTACTCTACGTCGATCACAGCGACTTTATCCGAGCGAAATTGCAGTCTCAGTAAAGTGCAGCCTCAATAAAATACAGCCTCAACAAAAATAAGAACCAATAAAAAACGCGCTTCATGAGCGCGTTTTTTGTATCTCTAGTCTGGATTTGACCGAATCAAACATCATCATTTCCGCAAGAGTCTAGCCAACATTGTTGTTATTTATTAATAACGAATTTAGAACTGGCTTATGACGAGCAGACTGAAATCCAATGAAAGATTTATGAAAACAGAAGCTTATAGCATGGTCAGTGCAAGTTTTGCCAAGTTGTATGCATCCACATAACCGGAATGCTGACGACCTTCCCACTCGATACCTTTGGCTTCTTGCGCCGCTCTGTGTCCAATACGTTTTTCTTTAAGACGATTTTGAATGCGGTACAAGGTTGCTAAGTTAATGAACTCGGTAAATGGCGCATCGATGCCTTTTTGTTGGCACTCTTCAAGCAAGATAAGGTCATCACGTCCCCATGATGCGTAAATCTTATTGCGGCCACCGAAGTTCTTCAGCATCGATTTGAGAACTTCTTCTAGTGGTCGACCTTGCTTTTCAATCTTGCGTGGTGTGATACCCGTTAACTCGGCACAGAACAGAGATACTTCATCGTGTTCTGGTTTCACGTAGTATTGCGCGCGCTTTACGATTTCACCTTTCGACAAATCTATTTCAGCCAAACCAACTTCAATGATCTCGCCCGTGCGACCCACGCCGTTTTCATTCCAGCAGCACATTTCTAAATCGAAGCAGACGATACGGTTATGGTTCATAGTTTGTCTTGATTCCTAACGTAAATTTGAAAGCGTGAGATTCTACCGTAACCAATCTCAAAACTCGAATTTGCTCGCTGAATTAATCGCCGATCGATACAGAGTTTCGACCATTTTCCTTACTTTGGTAGAGCTGCACGTCCATTTTGTGGAATAAGCTCTCAGGATCTTCATCTTTGTGCACCGCAGCACCGATGCTCAGCGAACAAATGATTGGCGTATTTTCGTAGTCAAACGGAGAGCTCGCCACTATCCCACGCAGCTTATCTAAGTAGACGGCCAACTCTTCTTTATCCGTCACTCGCGATAAAATGCAGAACTCATCACCACCGGCGCGGTAAAAGCGGTCGCCATCAAGTAGATTTGCGTTCACCAACTTGGTTACGTGCAATAGCGCTTCATCCCCGGCCAAGTGCCCATATTTGTCGTTAATAAGCTTAAAACGGTCAATATCGAAGCCCACTAGAGAGAACTTAATGCCACTATTAATGTAGTGCAGTAAGTTATCGTTAAATACGCGTCGGTTCAGTAATTGGGTCAACGGATCCAACTCTGCCATGCGCTTTAGCTCCACCGTTTTATTGTCAAGCATCACCGCAAGGCGTTCCTTCTCACGTGACTGTAGATTAACGATATAGCTAATCAAGAAGGCGATAACCAAACCCGCGATGCCTGTACCATACAGTACTGAACGCTCCCACGCAGATACGGATTCAGAAAGTTTAAACTCGATGACCCAATCTCGGTTTGGCAAATGAATAGTACGGCTGATGATCTTACCGTTTAGAGCGTCCCAGTTTTCACTCTTAAACAACAGAGGATCGTCGTAAGCATCAAACCCCTTATCTTCAACCTTGACGGACATATCCAGTTCCGTTGCCGTCTTTGTGATCAGTTGATCGAAGTAAGCCGTGCTGCGCACTACCCCAACAACGACACCAAGCAATTCTTGTTTGTCGAAGCTGAATACTGGGTGATAAACCAATAAACCGGTTTTCTCTAATGACTGGTCGTAGCCATCTTGTAATAGACGAACTTTGTCTGAAATGTTGGCTCTGTCATGAGTGATGATGTCATCTAAGATCAACTCAAAACGCAGACGTGAGGAATAAAAGCCAAGCAAAGACAGGTTGGTGGCGGTTCTTGGATAGATATCGGTCGCCACATAAGCAGGTGCATCGTCTTTAAGGATGTATCCGAATGTCTTCTCGCCATCCTTGGGTACGGTAAAGATCTGAAAGTCCGGGAAAGTTTGACGTGTTTTAGCGAGGTAACTTTCTAACTCACTCGGCTTAACACGTTGCATCCATTGTAAAGCAATCAGACTCTCTGAGCTGCCTACTACTTGCTTCGCATAGTAAGGAAATTGCGTCCAGTAAGACTTATCAACGGAGTGAAAAAAGTTCGCACCCGCACCGATGAACTCAAGATCGTTTTCTACGGCAAGTTTAAGAGACTCCGCTTGGCGGTCAGCCAAGGTATCAAAGATGGTCATGGTATAACGCTGTTGAATTTTATAGGCAACACCAACCATGCCAGCGGTAACGATAATGACCGTAATAAAGGCTACAATAGAAGCAGAATATCGTTTGAAAATGCTCTGTTGAGCCGTGCTATATGTCATTTCGTGTTCCACGTTTTTTGCGTGCAATGCTTCGATAATGATGGAAATACTGCGCCACATGTGGGTAAACATCAAGCAACAACGTTTGCCGCTCCGTCTAATCGTTGATTTTTCATGCTAATCATGCGGTATATTCACGAATTATTACAGTCTTAAGCCTTGAATATGCTACCATCCACCATCATTTTAATGTCTAAACTTGGTGCAGGTCGCAAAGACGATCCTTTTAGTAAACACATGAGCCAATACTGAGCACCAATAAATCAATAGAAAGAGAAAAAACGTCATGAACATTGATTTGAACCTAATTCCTCAAACGTTCGATATGCTGCATGCTGGTTTGGCAGCTTCGAGTGTTTTGCTTCTTCTGATCGCGGTATCGCGCAAATCAAAAGTGGTCGAGAAAGTGGTAGAAAAACCGGTCGAGAAAATCGTCGAGGTTGAGAAGCCAGTTGAGAAGATCGTTGAAGTAGAAAAAGTAGTGGAAGTAGAGAAAGTCGTAGAGCGCGTTGTAGAAGTTGAATCAAAACTTGCAACAGCATCAACGGACTCTGCAATGCAGCTGCTTTCTATCATGCAACAAGAAGCTCGCCTAATTGACTTCTTAAAAGAAGACCTAACGTCATTCTCTGATGAAGAAGTAGGCGCGGCCGCTCGCGTAATCCACACTGGCGGTCAGAAAGTACTGAACGACTACGTGACGCTAGCGCACGTTCGTAACGAAGACGAAGAAACTCGCATTACGGTTGAAGAAGGCTTCAACCCACAAGAAATCCGCCTAACTGGCAACGTAACAGGCAGCGCGCCATTCAACGGCACGCTAGTTCACAAAGGTTGGAAAGCAACATCAATGACGTTGCCTAAACTGGCTGAGAACTACGATGCATCTGTGATCGCTCCAGCTGAGGTTGAGCTGTAATGGAACACATGAACCAAGAAAACCATTCTCAAGAAGCGTCTGTTGAAACTCAACAGACGCCTAAATTCAGTGTTGGTATCGACTTAGGTACAACACACTGTGTCATGTCTTTTGTTGATACTCACGACGAAGACGCTCGCGTTGAAGTAATGCCTATTCCGCAACTTACTGCGCCGGGCACGGTAGAGACTCGCAGCCAATTAGGCTCTTTCCTTTACCAGCCGCACGAGCACGAAATGAACCCGCAATCACGCGTTCTTCCGTGGTCGAGCGAGCCAAAAGCTCTAGTTGGTGCAATTGCACGTAACCTAGGTTCAAAAACACCGATTCGCCTTGTTGCAAGTGCGAAATCTTGGCTTTGCCACGCTGGTGTGAACC
Organism: Vibrio sp. B1ASS3; assembly: GCF_905175355.1. Lineage (NCBI taxonomy): Bacteria > Pseudomonadati > Pseudomonadota > Gammaproteobacteria > Vibrionales > Vibrionaceae > Vibrio > Vibrio sp. B1ASS3. Next base: position 1,771,001 of record NZ_HG992742.1, on the reverse strand, counting down.
GTCGTGATGCCTTCCTACCAGCAGGTAGCCCAGAAGAAGTGGAAAAAGTATCCCCTCTTCGCGCGACAGAGCTTTACCTAGAGCATCTAAAAGACGCTTGGAATCACACCAATCCAAATCACAACCTTGCTGATCAAGACGTAACTATTACAGTTCCTGCTTCTTTTGACCCTGCTGCTCGCGATCTAACAGCAGAAGCAGCACGCAACGTTGGTTTTGTGCACCTAACGCTTCTAGAAGAGCCACAAGCTGCGCTTTACAACTGGATCGACAACAGTAACGACAAATGGCGTGATGAAGTTGAAGTTGGCGACATCGTGCTTGTGGTCGATATCGGTGGTGGTACAACCGACCTTTCTTTGGTTGAAGTAACTGAAGACGACGGCAACCTAACTCTGAACCGCATCGCGGTAGGTGAACACATCCTACTTGGCGGTGACAACATGGACCTTGCACTTGCGTACCGCTTGAAGATGAAGCTAGCGCAAGAAGGCAAAGAGCTACAGCCATGGCAAGTTCAGGCAATGACACACGCATGTCGTGACGCGAAAGAAGCGCTATTGAACGACAGCGAACTTCAGTCAGTGCCAATCGTAGTACCAAGCCGTGGCTCTAAACTGCTTGGCGCAACGCTGAAAACAGAACTGACTCAAGAAGAAGTACAACAAACACTGGTTGACGGCTTCTTCCCTCAAGTTGCGATTACTGACCACCCTGTTCAACGTAACCGTGGTGCACTAACGCAAATGGGTCTGCCTTACGCACAAGATGCTGGCATTACTCGTCACATTGCTGCGTTCTTGTCTAAACAAGCTAACGCCCTTTCTGCTTCAGGAAATGGCGCAGAAGCAGCAGCTCAAGATTTCAATCCATTCGCTAACATGCCTGGTATGCCAGGTGCGGATGCAGCCCAATCAGCTGACTTCATCAAGCCAACCGCAATTCTATTCAACGGTGGTGTTCTGAAATCGAAACTTCTAGCAACTCGTCTAGAAGACACGATCAACGAATGGCTAATTGAAGCAGATGCTGAAATGGCGAAACGCCTAACAGGTGTGGATCTAGACCTTGCAGTTGCTAGCGGTGCGGCTTACTACGGCTCTGTTCGTCGTGGTCAAGGTGTTCGTATCCGTGGTGGTATTGCTTCGGCGTACTACGTGGGTATCGAAAGTGCGATGCCAGCGATTCCGGGCATGGCGCCTCCAATGGAAGCACTTTGTGTTGCACCATTTGGTATGGAAGAAGGTTCAAGCGTTGACGTACCAAGCCAAGAGTTTGGTTTGATCATCGGTCAGCCGGTTAACTTCCAATTCTTCGGCTCAACGGTTCGTCGTGATGACCTAGCAGGTACTCACCTAGACTACTGGGCACCAGAAGAGCTTGAAGAGCTTCCAGAAATCCAAGTAACGCTGCCTGTATCTGAAGGCCGCCGTGAAGGTGAAGTGGTTCCGGTAACCCTAGCCTCTCGCGTCACTGAGCTTGGTACGCTTTACTTAGAAGCCATTGCTGCTGATAACGGTCAAAAATGGCATGTTGAGTTCGATGTGCGCGAAGACGCGAAAAGCAACTCAAACGAAGAAGAATAAATAGAAATCAAACGGCATCCAATCGGGTGCCGTTTTTAAATACACGAAGGTTTGTATGGCATCTCCTCGTTTTCTTGTTGGTATTGACCTTGGCACCACAAACACTGTGGTGGCGTATTGTGAAATCACCGACAACCTTGAACAATCCGAAGTATCCCTATTCGACATCGACCAACTGATTGGTCCGGGTGAAGTGGTTCGTAAACCATTGCTGCCCTCTTTCCGCTATCACCCTGCAGTTGGTCAAATCTCCCCTTCTGACCTAACACTTCCTTGGGAAAACGAACCGGTATCTGGCGACATTAGCAATGTGATCGTGGGTGAATGGGCTCGTGAATTAGGCGCTAAGGTGGAAGGACGTCAGGTATCCAGTGCTAAAAGCTGGCTATCGCACCAAGCAGTGGATCGTAGTTCAGACGTTCTTCCTTGGGCTGGCGCGCAAGACGTAGATAAAGTATCCCCCGTCATTGCCAGCGCAAGCTACCTCAACCACATTCGTCAAGCATGGAACTACCGTCACCCTAGCAACAGGCTAGAAGATCAAGATGTGGTTGTGACCGTTCCAGCGTCGTTCGATGAAACCGCTCGTAAGCTCACGCTTGAAGCGGCTGAGCTGGCAGGCTTAAAGAAAATCGTCCTGCTCGAAGAGCCACAAGCCGTATGTTACGACTGGTACGCACGCCACCAGCAAACCGCAGCTGATGAACTCAAAGAGTTGCCGCTGATTCTGGTGTGTGATGTGGGCGGTGGTACTACCGACTTGAGCTTGATTGAAGCAAGTTTCTCTTCTCAAGATGAACTAGCCCTTGATCGTATTGGTGTTGGCGAACACTTGATGCTTGGTGGTGATAACCTCGACTTAGCATTAGCACACCTTGCAGAAAGCCGCTTCAACCAAAGTAAGAAGCTCACTGCCGCAAGCCTGACTAAGTTGATTCAGCAAACTCGCAAGGCGAAAGAAAACCTGCTTTCAGCGAGTGCACCTGAAGAAGTAAAAATCACCATGCTAGGCAGTGGCTCAAAACTTCTTGGCGGAACAAAGAGTATTGGGCTGAGCAAACAAGAAGTGCACCAAATCGCTTTGGATGGCTTCTTCCCGCTTTCTGATTTCAGTGAAGTACCAGACAAACGCCGCAGCGCCGTTGTCGAGTTTGGTCTTCCATACGTTGCTGACCCAGCAGTGAGCAAACACGTTGCCGAGTTCTTAACTCAGCACCAACAAGTTGCTCGTGCCGCTCTTGGCATTGAAGACGACAAACAAAATGCCATTCCAGTCGGTTTGCTACTTAACGGTGGTGTGTTCAACAGTGAACTTGTGACTGAGCGAGTCACTACCCTCCTTTCCGATTGGCGCAGCGCTCCGGTTACGGTATTAGATAACCCACATCCAGATTGCTCTGTTGCACTAGGTGCTGTTGCGTTTGGTAAAGCACGTCGTGGTGCACAGCTAAAAATTGGTGGTGGTGCAGCCCGTTCTTACTTCTTGCATCTTCAAGAAAAGAACAAGATGGGCAAAGCGCTCTGTTTGCTTGCAAAAGGGACAGAAGAAGGACACGAGATCCGCTTAAGTGGTCGTCGCTTCTCGCTTACCCTAGGTGAGCCCGTTCGCTTTAACCTGCTGACTTCTACACACGACACCTTAACCAATAACACTGCCATTCAAAACGGTGTGATGGTTGACGTTGATCCGGACTTGTTTGCTCCTCTGCCTCCTTATATCACCACCCTTGAAGGTGAAGGTGCCGAACTGCAAGCCAATCAGAAAGAGCGCGTAGAAGTGCAACTTGCGTGTCAGTTGACTGAAGTCGGCACGCTTAAGATGGAATGTGTCAGCGCAGAAGACGACAGCAAACGTTGGGAGCTTGAGTTCGAAGTTCGTAACAAGCAAACCGACGACAGCGAGCAAGTTAAGCTTCATCCTAAACTGAACGAATGTAAGGAGCTGATCGCTCGCCTTTACAGCGGTAATAAGAAAAGCGCGGAAAGCAAAGAGATCAAAACCTTAGCCAAAGATCTTGAGAAGAAACTGGGCAAACGTGACGAGTGGGATTTCACGACCCTACGTCAACTGTTTGATACCTTTGCACAAGGTCGTAAACGTCGCCGCCGCTCTGAACAACACGAGAAAAACTGGCTTCGTTTGGCGGGCTTTGCATTGCGTCCGGGGTTTGGCGATCCAACCGACTCATGGCGTATTGAGCAAGTTTGGGGTCTCTACCAACAGAACATTCAGTTTAAGAACCATCAAGGTTGGACCGACTGGTGGGTGTTCTGGCGTCGTATCGCAGGTGGCTTGAGCCAAGAGCAGCAAGAGACCATCTTGGCGGACATCGCGAAATACCTACATCCTGGTGCGATGAAAAACCCACAATCCGCCAAAGCAGCGCAAGACATGGGTTACGAGTCGATGGTTCGCTTGTCTGCCTCTCTAGAGCATCTAGAAGTCGAAGACAAAGTTCTATTGGCAACGTGGTTCTTGAGCAAAGCCATCAACCATAACCAGTTCGAACAAGCACACTGGTGGGCAATGGGGCGCTTGGCATCACGTACGCCTTTGTATGGCAGTCAGCATAACGTCGTTCCTCGTGAACAAGCGGAACAGTGGTTGCCTAAGCTGTTAGAGCAGAACTGGCAGAAAGAGCCAATGATCGCGTTTGCAGCTGTAATGATTTGTCGTAAGACGGGCGACCGCCTATTCGATATCTCAGACGACTACCGTGAACAGGTACTGGCTAAGTTGAAGCAAAGCAAGGTACCTGAATCTTGGGTATCATTGGTTGAAGAAGTCAAAGAGCTATCTGAGAGCGAATCGAAGCGTATCTTCGGTGATGCACTGCCAAGCGGTCTGACGCTGGTAAATAACTAGGCTCTCACGCTTATAAACGCAACAAAGCCCTTCTCGTGAAGGGCTTTGTTTTATCTGATTCTAATAGCTGACGAAAGACGACTCGTTAGTTCATTTCCGTATTGATCACCACGTCACGCGTTTCATTATCCATATCACTGATGCCGACCACTGAGATTTCACGGTCAGATAAATTCTCAATCATGCTGTCTTCTAACCCACCGTCCGTCATCCACGCATAGAATTTTTCCGCAATACGATCCGAACCTTCTCCGACAAACGTTAATGTGACCTTCTTCATTTGTGACACTCCATCAATTTACGATTCAGCCACTTAAGCGTAGTATGTTTCGCAAATATCGACATAAACTAGGACTAACTTCTTTTATGAGTATCGAAAAATTTGACGCGATTTATCAGCGCGCTGCTGAGCGTAAAGGTGGTGAAGATCAACTTGAAGCGCTTTTGTCTCATCCACTAAGCAAAGAAGAATTGGCAGCGATTCCCGATGACCGTTGGCTGGCCGCTTTTTCGATGAAGGTATTCCAAAGTGGGATTTCGTGGAGCGTGGTTCGCAACAAGTGGCCGAACTTCGAAGAAGTATTCTTCGGATTTAAGATTGAGCCCTTGTTAATGCTGTCAGACGAGCAATGGGAAACCAAAGCAACCGACAAACGCATCATTCGCCATCTCACTAAAGTCATGTCGATCCCTGCTAATGCTCGTATGATCCACGAAGCAAAAATCGAATACGGCTCGTTTAGCAAAATGGTTGCCGATTGGCCGCAAGATAAAATCACCGACCTATGGGCATATTTGAAGAAACACGGTAATCGCCTAGGTGGAAATACCGGTCCTTACACACTTCGCCAAATGGGCGTTGATACCTTTATCTTGTCTAGCGACGTCGAGGCTTACCTGCGTAATTGCAAGATCATTGAAGGTGGCAAAGACACTAAAAAGTCGCTCGACGCCACCAACAAAGCATTTGTGCAATGGCAACAAGAAAGTGGTAGAAGCCTGTCTGAAATAAGCCAAGTTATTGCGTTCAGCACCGGCGATAATCGCATTTAACCGAGATTAAACCCAAAATACAAACGGCGCACTGATCATTGGATTTAGTGCGCCGTTTTTATGTTCATTGGTTCAAGTACAGACTTACTTTGAACCCAGTGATTCCCACTCAGTCAGTATCTGCATAATGCGGTGAGAGTCTTCCCATGTTGCACAAGGGTTTTCTAACGAGGTACGCCCCTCCTCAACCGCTTGGCGAATATTGCGCACTTGATAGTAAAAAGCATCCCCTGCCGCGGGAACAGACACTTCACGCTTCGACGTCTCGTAAATTTCCACACTAAACTGGTTATCTTGCGTTGGTAGCCATGGGTTTGAATCTAGCGTAATACAGCCTTTGCTACCCAGGATGGTGAACTGGTGTTTCAATCCATGATCTTCGGCAGTGTGTACGCTCACCGTTTGTTGCTCACCAAATTGCATCATCAAGCTCGATTCACAGATATTACCGTCATGGCCTCTTCGGCCAATCGCTGTCATTGAACGGTTCTCAAAGGTTTGTTCACCCAACATGGTTTTCACCACCAAATGCACCAATGACATTGGATAACAACCTAAGTTATACAAAGCACCTTTACTGTCTGGATTCACAAACTGTGCAATCGATGCAATATAAGACGTATGGATGGAGCGAAGTTCACCAATCTCTCCCGATTTAAGCACCGAAACCAACTCACTGATCAACGGGTGATGCAAGTACATTAAGCCTTCAGCAAAGAATACCTTGTGCGTTTCGACTGCTTTTAGTACCAACTCGGTTTTTTCCATATCTACCGACAGTGACTTTTCACACAGAATCGCTTTCCCCTGCTCTGCCGCCTTAACGATAAAGTCATGATGAAGGTGATTTGGCAATGCGATGTAAATAATGTCGACTTGCTCATCGGCAATCAACGCATCGTAATCGGTGAACGTATTCTCGATGCCATATTGCTCAGCAAATGCCTTTAAGTTCTGTGCCGAACGCCCAGCCACCGCGTACAACTCACTCTTGTCATCACCTTGGATTGCTTCAGCCATGACACCTGAGATAAAGCTTGTGCCTAAAATGCCCCATTTCATCTTCACGTCTCCTATTGCGCTTGGGTTTCGAATGCTTGGACTAACTCTGCCATTTCAGCCGCAATGAACGCTTGTGTGTGCGGCATAGCAAAATGCGCTTCAATCGCGGTGCGGCTTTCATATCGCTCCCAAAGAATCACACGCAGTGGGTCTTTCGAATCGTAGGTCGCATTCGCTTGCAAACACCCAGCCTCGCTCTGCATATCAAGGCAAAATTGTTCAATGGCTTCAACCACTTGTTGTCTTGGCTTATCGGCATTCATTTTCAGTTCGGCGGTAACAAAAATCGTCTCGCTCATGATGGCTCTCTTTCTCCATTCTTAATCATTCCGCCACTGTAATTAACCTCATATGATTGATAAACTCTGCTTTAGTTAATTCTTTATCAACTCTAGGTGTGCAATGGACAAATTAACAAGCATGAAAGTTTTTGCTTACGTGGTCGAACATGGCAGCTTTCGTAACGCCGCACACCACTTTGATATTTCACCGACCATGGTTGGCAAGCACGTGAGCTTTCTTGAGCAAAGCTTAGGTACACAACTGATTCATCGCACCACGCGCAAACAGTCCCTGACCGAAGCTGGCAGGCTCTACTATCAAGAGTGCCACCGCATTATTGAAGACATCACCAACGCAGAGAACCTAATCCAGACGCTGATCAACCGTCCAACCGGAACAGTAAAAGTTAACTGCCCTGTCACGTATGGCAAAAAGGTCATTGCTCCTATCGTGGCTGACTTCTTAGCTGAATTTCCCGATTTGAACGTTGAGCTGATGTTGGATAACAATTTGATTGACCCATATCGAAGCGAAGCTGACGTGATTATTCGAATCGGTGAGTTGGTCGATTCGTCGTTAGTCGCGAGAAAATTGGGTGAGTACCACATGACTTACTGCGCCTCACCCTCTTACCTTGAGCAGCATGCCCCTATCCAATCGCTTGATGACCTTGAACATCATAATTGTTTGGGGTTTCAGTATCACCAAGGAGAAAGCCAACAAGTGGTGAACATGCCATCTAATACCTTTGGAAACAGCAACACCCGATTAACGTCTAATAATGGCGATGTACTTAAGTTTGCCGCGTTAAAAGGCTCTGGTGTTCTTCTGCAACCAAAGATCTTAGTTGAGCAGGAAATCCAATCTGGTGCCTTGGTAGAAATTCTTCAGCAACATGCTCCCAAGCCAAAACCGATCCACCTGCTTTACCGTTCAAAACAGCTTTCCCTTAAAAACCGCACCCTGGTTGATTTTGTTCTTTCGCATGTGAATCCGTAACACCACCTCATAAAGCGGCGACAATTTAGCCATTCAATCAGCTTTTATTGTCGATATGACAAATATTATTTCTCGTTAATTGTCTTTATTTTTCAGGCCGTTAGTATAGAGAGCTCATTTAGTGAACACTATTTATTGATTCCCATCAATTGCATTGCTCTGACAAAGTGACTAGGATTGCCGCCTTTCCTGAGTGAACTATCAAAATAACATCGAGAAATTTAATCTAATTTCTCTTCAATTTCGTGTGCAATCACGACATTTGCACTCATTTCAAACTGCATAAGCACATTCCTTTGCTTATGAAAACGACATTGATTTCTCGACACTTTTGGTCACGTATGTGACTTTTTTCGTTGGGAGCGATTTTTCAATCAAGGTTGGTCACAAGGACGCTACCCCTTGACTGCATTTACTGGAGGATAAAATGCCTAAAGGTCTAATGCTGACTGACTTAGCCATTGCTGGCTTACTATTGATTTTGGCAAAAGTCATTCGCGTTCACATGCCACTACTGCAACGTATGTACATTCCATCGGCGGTTCTCGCGGGATTATTCGGTCTGATTTTTGGACCAGCCCTGCTAGACGTACTGCCTTGGACCGATACCTTTACCGCTAACGCAAGCCTGTTAACTGCTGCACTTTTTTCTGCGTTAGGTCTGGCAACGGATGTTCCATCACCTAAAACCGTCGCACAGCGCGCTGGCTCATTGTGGGCATTCAACCAAATCGCTTCTGTTTCTCAGTGGTTGTTTGCGGCAATGTTTGGTCTCGCTATCACTACCTTCTTCTGGCCAGAGATTAATCCCGGCTTTGGTGTGACAATGTCTGCGGGCTTTATGGGCGGTCACGGCTCTGCCTCTGTGGTTGGTGAAATCTTCACGGGGCTTGGCTGGGAAGATGGCTTCACACTTGGCTTAACCTTCGCAACAGTGGGTATCTTCATTTCGATTTCTGTCGGCATGCTCATGCTGCAATTCGCATTGAAGATGGGTTGGATTCGTAGCTTTACGACATTCGACAGCATGGACGAACACGAACGCAAAGGCCTTGTTAAGCCTGATGATCAAGAACCGGTAATGAAAGACACCATGTCTTCCCTGTCGGTTGATTCTTTCGCGATTCACGCTGCGCTAGTGGTTGTCGTAACCGCTTTCTCTTATGTCGCCGCCAACTACTTGTCTTCTTTCCACGATAAGGTGCAAATTCCTACGTTTGTAACTGGCTTCCTTGGCGGCATGCTTGTGCGAATCATCGCGAAACAAACCAAAGCTTCACGCTATCTTTGTGACGGTGCATTCAAACACACTGCGGGCATCAGTACCGATTATTTGATTATCTTTGGTATCTCAGCCATTAAGATTACCGTCTTAGCCCAGTACTTAATGCCTATGGTAGTACTAGCAATTGGCGGTGTAAGTTTCACACTTTGGTTAATCTTTTGGGTAGCGCCGCGAATCATGGGTGAAGATTGGTTTGAGAAAGGCATCTTCTCTTGGGGTTGGTTGACCGGTACGGTAGCTATGGGTATTGCTCTACTTCGTATTGTTGATCCAAAGATGCGCAGCAAGGTACTTGATGATTACGCCATCGCTTATGTCCCAGGCTCAATCACTGACATCTTCATCATCTCTTTGATGCCAATCGCAATGTATAACGGCATGCACTGGCAAGCGCTTGGCGTTGGTCTAGCTTACATAGCCGTGGTTCTTTTCATTTGGCGTTTTGTTTTCAAACAAGGCTCACACGCAGCCACAAGCACCTCATAAAGCGATGATTTAAAGCCCCATATCTTTATAGGATTGGGGCTTTTTCTTATTGAGATTACACTTACTTTTTGTGTGAGATTGAATAAATTCCGAATGCAATTTTAAGCAACTTGTTTTATATATTAGAACCGAATTATTCATCGCATAACTTCATTCTTTTTCAATACCTTTCCAGCCATAATTTTGCTCCAGAATAGCAGACTATAAAAATACATATTCGGAGGTTGGCTGTGCGTAATACCAAAGGTTTTACACTGATAGAATTGGTGGTTTGTATCGTCATTCTTGGGGTGGTAAGTGTCGTTGCGCTCCCAAAATTTCTTGGTATCCAGAAGGATGCCCGCATTGCTGTCTTGTATGGTGCTCGTGAGGCGCTGATGACAGCCAACAATCAAGTCTACGCAAAAGCCGTGCTCCAATCGCAAGAGAACGTCGACGCTGGTGAACTGATGAACATTGATTTGAATAACGATGGCGTCAACGATCTGATTGGCTACTACGGATATATCAAGAATGTGATTCCAGCAAAAGAGCTCGCCGGGTTTGACCCAAAACTGACTATCAATCGTTGGTACGGAGTGGACGATGAAAATGAACCCTATTTCTTAATTGGCTTTGCTAATAAGCCTGTCGACATCTTCAACCTTTGCTACGTAGAAGTCTATTATCCAAAAACAGCAGGTGGTCAAATAAAGTACGGAATTCAAACCAGAGACTGCTAAAACCGGTAAAAACAAGCTTCAAGAGTGATACTTTTGAGGCTTTCCTTTCTGTTTGAGATGGAACCCCTCAAAACTGCAATTAACATTAAATTCACAATATCTTGTTACATCCTCCCCTTTCAGCAATACATAAGGCGGCTATTCATCGAGCCTCTATAAAATCGACACATTGTGTTGTTTTTCATTTCGCTCAAAAATTATGCTTGTAAACTCATCAATTCGCTCAATAATGGTTCCATAACAAATTCAATAATTTAAGCAGGAGGCGAAATGAGAATATTCTGGCAGCTGCGTTGGTATTTCCAACTAAAGTGGAAACAATATGTGGGGTCCATCCTGCTATTTGCCGTCATTTCCGCCCTTCAGCTTGTTCCTCCCAAAGCGGTCGGCATTATTGTCGATGGCGTGGTCGATAATACCCTCGAAACCAGCACCTTAGTGATGTTGTTATTAGGCCTTATCGTGCTGTTTTTTGCGATATATGGCTGTCGAATACTGTGGCGGATCTGGTTATTTGGCGCGAGTTGGGAACTAGGCACCATTTTGCGTAATCGCCTTTATCGTCATGTCTCTACTCAGCCCCCTCGATTCTTTGAGCGCTACAAAACTGGCGACCTGATGGCTCGTGGTACGAACGATGTTCGCAACATTGTTATGACCGCAGGTGAAGGCGTGTTAACTGCGGCCGATTCACTGATCACTGGTATCGCGGTACTGATCATCATGGTGACGCAGATCAGTTGGAAGCTGACTGCAATGGCATTATTGCCGATGCCGTTTCTTGCCATCATTATCTTCTTTATCGTTCGTATTCTGCATAAACGATTCAAAATCGCACAAGAAGCCTTTTCTACGATGTCAGACATGACTCAAGAGTCACTAAATGGCGTACGTATGCTGCGTGCTTTCGGGTTAGAAAACCAAGAGCAGCAACGTTTTGAAGAGGTTGTGGATGATACAGGCGAGAAGAACATTGCCGTTGCCCGTGTCGATGCGCACTTTGATCCAGCCATTCAGCTGACTATTGGTATGTCTTTCTTTTTGAGTGTTGCTTCTGGTGCCTATTTAGTTGACCAAGGTGATATCACACTCGGGGATTTGACCGCATTTACTATGTATTTGGGTCTTATGATCTGGCCTATGCTGGCATTCGCGTTCCTATTTAACATCTTGGAAAGAGGCTCTGCTGCGTGGAACCGTCTGCAAGAAATCTTCGATGAAAAGCCTGAGATCGTCAGTGGTGAAACGTCATTGGGCACTCAACCTTTGCCTTTGCAGATCAAAATTGACGAGTTCCACTGGTCTAAAGATCTGCCACCAGCACTAACTGATGTTCACATCACCCTTGAGCCAGGAAAAATGCTCGGCATTGCAGGCCCAGTTGGCAGTGGTAAATCAACCTTACTCACCTTACTGCTTCGCCAACACGATATGGATAACGGTACGATTCAGTTTGGTGATGTCAAAATCAAGGACGCTGTCCTGCCAGAGTGGCGAGACCGTTTTGCTGTTGTTAATCAAAGCCCGTTTTTGTTCTCTAAATCTATCTTCGACAATATCGCTCTGGGCAACCCTAACGCCTCAAAAGAAGACGTTTATCGAGCGGCGAAACTGGCTTGTATCCACGACGATATTGAGAAGTTTCCTGAAGGCTATCAAACAGAAGTGGGCGAAAAAGGCATCACCCTTTCTGGAGGTCAGAAACAACGTATCGCCATTGCTCGCGCCATGCTGCTCAATGCCCAAGTATTGGTATTGGACGATGCCCTATCCGCTGTTGATGGACGTACCGAGCACCAGATTCTGAAGAACTTAGAGACTTACTATCGAGAGCAATCATTGATTGTTATTGCCCACCGTCTCACTGCTCTAGAAGCGGCAGAAGAGATTGTGGTGCTGAATCACGGGCACATAGCAGAGCGTGGCCAACATAGTGCACTTCTGGAACGTCAAGGGTGGTACGCGGAGATGTACCAGTACCAGAAACTAGAACAGGCAATGGAGGACTAATCATGAAGCAATCGACAACGTTTAAACGGTTAATGTCTTACCCATTTTCGCAGCCAAAACCTATGCTAAAAGGCTTGGCGCTACTGTTTATCGCGGCGTTAGCCAGCGCTGGCGGACCTTGGTTGATCCAGTATTTTATTGATGAACACATCGCGAAAGGTGATTACTCGCGTGACATATTGATCTCACTTGCCGCAGGTTACATTGCTTTGCAGCTTATCTCAGCGGTGTTTCAATACTTCCAATCCTTGCAATTTAGTATTGTGGCAACCAACACGATCAAAACGATTCGTAAACAGGTTTTCTCTGGCGTGATCAAGCAGCCTTTATCGGCATTTGATTACACTCCTGCGGGTAAGTTGGTTTCTCGTATCACCAACGATACGGAATCGCTGCAACAGTTTTATGAGTTATTGATCGCCACTGTGGTGAAAAACGCAGTAATGATCTTGGTGATGCTGGGCGTCATGTTTTACATGAGTTGGAAGCTAACCATCGTCGTGTTGGTGCTGCTGCCAATCGTAATCGGCTTTATGTACTTGTTCAAAAAGCTCAGTACAGAAAGCTATCGAAACATGCGTGACCTACTGACAGACATTAACGCCAATTTAAGCGAATCCATTCAAGGTATGAGTGTGGTGCAGTTAATGCTGCAAGAAGAGCGCTTCAACAAACAGTTTAACGGCCTCACTGACGACCATCTGGTTGCCTCGAAGAAAGTGATTCGCTTGAATGGCTACCTATTGCGCCCTCTGATGGATTTGCTTGCTGGCCTTGCCCTACTCTCTCTTGTCGCTATCTTTGGCTTTAATGGTGTCGAGCTGATTGGCGTGGGTGTTCTTTACGCTTTCATCAGTTATCTAGCGCGCGTGACCGAGCCTTTGATTGAGATGACACAGCAGTTGGCATTGCTTCAACAAGCATTGGTATCGAGTGAGCGTGTATTCGAGTTGATCGATGCGCAAGAGCAAACATACGGCGATGACCATAAGCCACTGCAAACAGGTGCGATTGAGCTTAACAACCTGACTTTCAGCTACGATGGCAAACAAGACGTATTGAAGGACATTTCCCTGAAAGCGTCGCATCAAGATTTTATTGCGCTTGTTGGCCACACCGGTAGCGGTAAAAGCACACTCGCTTCTTTGCTCATGGGGTTCTATCCAACCGAAATCGGTGAACTACGGATTGACGGGCGTCCATTAAAATCTTTAGGCAAAGACGTACTGCGTAAAGACGTTGCGATGGTACAGCAAGACCCACATATTCTCCCGGCCAGCGTTCGTGAGAACATCTCTTTGGGCAGAAAGGTAGAAGATGAGCAGATTTGGGATGCGCTGGAAAAAGTCGGCCTTGTTGAACAGATTCGTCGTTACCCGAACGGATTAGATACGCAACTTGGTCAGGGTGAAACGAACCTTTCGGCAGGTCAAAAACAATTGCTTGCGCTCGCACGTGTACTTGTCGCTAAGCCTAAGATTCTGATTTTGGATGAGGCAACGGCAAACATCGACTCGGGTACAGAAGCGTTAATTCAAAAAAGCCTTGAAGTGCTTCGTCAAGATATGACGCTTGTTGTAATAGCTCACCGCCTATCGACGATTTTGGATGCCGACCAAATCATCGTTCTTCATCACGGAGATTTAGTTGAGAGTGGCACACACAGAGCGCTGTTAAAACAAAATGGTCGATATGCACAGATGTATCAACTTCAGCAAGCCAATCGCCATATTCAGCAAATCGAAGAGGAAGACGACAAGCAATTCGAGGAAGCTGTTTAAACAGTCTGCATAATGCACTACCACTGACTTGAAGCCCGTTAGCTATGCTGCGGGCTTTTCTTATACGAAAGTTCCATTCATAATCTAAACAATTTCTTTATTTCTTACCTATTATTGACATAACCCCTCGCTATTATCCGCGAGGTCGTTGTAAAATCGCGTTAATTATCGACACGAGCTATCCCCACTAAAGTGTTTTTCGTTTCGCTCACAGCTCATGTCGGACCGTTTTCTATTGCATATTAATTTCATGACTGAAGTCCATGGACCAAGATAAGTTTACTAACATCTATCGCTTGCCAGGTTCGTTACAAATTCGAATCGCTAAGTGGCAAAAGACTTTCCGCGGCACATCTGATTTAGTTCTTCATCAGGTGCTGATGGAACGTAATAAGCAATTTAAGAAACCAAGCTTTTTGCCAAAGAGCTGGTGCATCACGCCTATCGATGAGAATGACATCACCATTACTCATCACGGTAAGTACATTCAAACCGTCATGCGTACCATGCTGGATAGAAAAGTGTCGTACAAACGTCTTTTCTTGTCTCGTATGGATGCAGAGAAAGGTGAAAAAGTCCTGCGTGAGTACAAACTTGAATGGGTAAGAAAGCACAATCAAATTGCTAAGAAGTACAACCAAATCAAGAAAAAGCAGTACATGAACTTTGCAAGAGAAGAGGAAGAAACCCTCTACCCTTCGATTCCTAAAGGCGAGTTTGATAAAGCGTTGTGGAATAAATTGGTGGTGTCTACTTTTGGTCCCGAGAAAAAGTACAAAAACCCCCATTACGTACGCAAAGCAGATTTCTAAAAAATCCCCCGACTGTTCGGGGGATTTTTTTATGCTTTCGATACGTTAATAGTGACATTGTCACGAGGAGATTAAATCAGGATTGTTATTAACGCAGCGAGCGTTGCAATTGTCCAGCGCTCGCTGACGGACGAGCTGCGACGGTGAGAAAAGTAGGATGAGAGTCGCAGCATTGTTGAACCAGTTAATGACGAGCGTCAGCGCCAAACTCTACTTCTTTATAGATATCGGCCAGTGACTTCTTACCTTGTTTGTCCTTGGCTGAACGCTTTCTTGGTTGGTAATGATACTCTTGGTCTTGCAAAGCTTCTTCATGTTCCTTTGCAGACTCTACGAATTCAGCATTCGCAAGTGCTTGTTGGCGTAAGCGGTTTACTCTTTCTAGGGTTTCCCACAACATACTTCACCTCCAAACGAGTTACTGTATACATATACAGTATTATTTATTCTTAACCTCCTAGTCAATATTTTGATTCCCTTCACGGTTTGCTCCTCTACTCTCACATTAAACCCATACCAGCGTAGTGCTCTGGGTACTTATGAATGATCTGTTTTAGATAGCCTTGATGTTCGCGCAAGGCATTCACGCACTCTCGGGATAACAAGCCTTGATAAACACGTTTCTCTAGTTCTAACAAGGCATACGGAATTGACCACGCTTGACGATATGGATGATGGGTGGTCATAACATCAAACACATTGGCGACGGCTGCTATTTGCGCAGCGATTGGAATACCTGAATGCTCAAGCCCATGCGGATAACCAGAGCCATCTAGGTTTTCATGTTGGTAAGAAATGATTTGTTGGAACAAAGTGACACTCGGATGAACCGGATTACCGATTCTTGCCACAATGTTATCGGCTGATTCCACACATTGCTCAATGTGCTCCGTTAACAGCGCTTCTTGTTCTGCATTCACACAGCGACGATTGCATACGATATCTGCCGGAAGCTTAATGTCGCTTAGAGCATGATAACGAGTGAACATGCCGATTTGCTCCACAACCTCGTCACTGAATTGGTATGTATCAGCAAGTTGGGTGGCAATCAATTGAGCGTACATGCCCATTCGTTTGCTGTGCGAGTAGACCTCTGGTGAATAACCTGGCATCAAGCACTGCATTCTTTCCGCTAACAGCTCGATAGCGTTAACAACATGGTCTTCAGACTCCACCGCGAACTGCACCATTTCAAAGTAAGGCTTTAACCCATTCAAAGCTTCTGCACTGAAAGCGTTCGGTTGAATCGAATTGAGAAAGACGAAGCCAGTAAAGGTTTGACGATCGTAACAAGGGATCGCAACAGATGAGTGATAACCTTCTTTCAATAAGGTTTGAATACGCGGACAGTGGTTAATGTCGTAAAGATCGTTAACAAGACGAGGAATGGCATTGTCGGCAGCAATACTTAAATTATGAAGTTTACGAAGTGGCGCTTCATGATGAGCCAAACACCAAGTGTCGAACTCACTCTCAGCAAAGGATTTTAGCATGCCTTGTTTTGGGTGGTATTTTGCAAAAGACACCCTATCGACACACGGTAAATGTGCCTGCATCCTATTCTTCAGTGTTTGCATTTGCTCATTGAGCGGTTTTGCAAACGGGTAAAAGCTCCGGTGCGCCATACTTCACCTCCACACCAAGTAGAGAAACCAGAAGAAAAGGCTCATGAAAGTCAGCGTATTTGATGTGATTAGAGCGGCTTTTCTCCACCTAAATTATCGACATACCACAACTTAAGTGTACGAAATAAAAACAGATTTTCGCCAATCTTTTCACCGAATATTCTACGGTAATTTAATCCAGATCAAAAAAACCAGCGTACTTTCGCACACTGGTTTTTCGATACATGATGAGTTGTTCGTTATCTATCAGCTTGGTGATTAACCCAGCGCAGGAAGCACGCCCAGAGTAATGAGTAGCTGCGCCATCACAATGCCTGTACCTGCAATACCCGTTACTAATAGTGCTCCCTGACCACCTGCCACGCGGTACTCTCCTGTAAACTCATCGGAGCGACGCACTTTCACCACCATCACCAATGGCAGGAAGATAGCAAGAATAGCCAAAGCAATCGCTGCGTAACCCAGAGCCATGATGAAACCTTGTGGGTAGAACAGTGCAAAACCTAATGGCGGTGTGAAAGTGATCACTGCTGCAACCAAACGGTTTGGTTTTTCACTGTCGCCTTTGATGGTATCACCCAAGAATTCAAACAGACCCAAGCTCACACCAAGGAAAGACGTCAAAAGAGCAAGGTCAGCAAATACACCCACGACGCTACCAAGGTTTGATTGGTGAACCGTTTGAGATAATTGACCGATAAGCGCACTTAAACCGCCGTTTTCAATCAGTGTATCTTGGCTCACAACACCAAGCGTCACGATTTGCCAGAAGATGTAAATAACCAAAGGAATCGTAGAACCAACGATGATGGCTTTACGTAGAGACGAGGTGTCGCCATCTAGGTAGTTCACAATCGCAGGAATACTGCCGTGAAAACCAAAAGAGGTGAAGATGACTGGAATTGCTGCAACGATAAGGCCTTGTTCAATTGGCATGCTCAGCAAGTAAGATTCGGTCACGTTTGGCGCTAGGAATGACAATACTGCAATCATCGTCACCATCTTAAGGCCAAACAGCACGCGGTTAACCTTGTCTACCGTTCCTGTACCAACCGTCACAACCATAGTGACAATAAGAGTAAAGATGATGGTAGAAGTCGAGCCTGAAATATCCAGCCCAAACCACTCTGTTAGACGGTCACCAAACTGAGCACCGCCACCAGCAATGTAAGCGGCACACAATGAGTAGAACAAGAACAGCATCGCAAAGCTCGCAACCCACTTGCCCTTCTGACCAAGGATTTGCTTCGCCAAAGTATGAAGGGTTGCACTGCTGTCCGCATATTGGTGAAGCTCAAGCATCAATAGCGCCGTAAACGCCATTAATGCCCACAGTCCCAACATGATAATAAGAGAGGTTGAGAAACCAATACCTGCAGACGCAAGAGGAAGCGCCAGCATACCCGCACCAATCGTAGTCCCTGCGATAATCAGGGTGCTACCAAACACTTTAGATCGACTCATTGTATATTTATCTTTACAGCTTAATAAGATTTATCAGCATCAGATCGGGCTACAGCACACCAAACCTAACACCATATTTGGAATGATGACGATTCTGTAGGATCTTTCTAATAAGATCAAGCAAAGTGTAAGGATAAAAATCCATATATGTAAATTATTTTATACAGCAGTAGTTAAACTCTGATTTCCGCAAGCAATTGGGCGCACTCTTCTTCATTCATGAACTTAGGCACTGGATAGTTCCAATGCGCTTCTTTAAGTATCAAAGTCACCAACTCGTCAGTGTCAGCGGTTTTCAACAGTGACGACGTTTGTTCAATGCCAATCTCGTTGTACAGCTCTTCCAACCTGTCGAGGAACGCTTGTGCATTTGGCATAGCTTCACTTTGCGCATCGATTAACGCTTCGCTTAGTGCAGTCAGTTGTGGCTCAATCTCAGAGAATGAGAACCGGAGCACTGGTAGCAAAGCAAGGCCATTTGCCATTCCATGAGGTAAACCGTACTTGGCACCTAGGTTATGCGCGAACGCGTGTACATAACCAAGACTCGCTTTGGTAAAGGCAAGGCCTGCATAGTAAGACGCCATCGCCATTTTTTGCCTAGCTTGAACATCACTGCCCTCTTCTACGACACGAGGAAGATATTGAAATATCAACTTGATCGCGGCAACTGAATACGCTTTGGTTTCCGTCGTCGCGTTGCGGGATATGTAGGCTTCAATCGCATGAGTCAGAGCATCTATACCGGTGTCAGCCGTTATCTTTGCAGGCAAATCAACGAGTAGATTGGCATCTAGCGCTGCCATTAAAGGTACTAACTTCGGGTCCATTAGAGGAGTTTTATGGTGAGTCTCTGGCTCGGAAACGACCGCCGCGACGGTAACTTCAGAGCCGGTGCCTGACGTTGTAGGAATCACAAATAACGGTGCTGGTGTTCTCCACACGCGAAACAAGCCGGCCAATCTCTTGATGGATTTCTTGTTGGTCACTCTGGCCGCAATAACTTTGGCACAATCCATTGCAGAGCCGCCGCCAAGCGCCAAAATCGCATCACAACCGGATTCTAGGTAAACATTTAATCCTCGTTCAACTTGATCATAAGTAGGATCAGGTTTTACCTCTGCATAAAGTGCGACGTCCAAACCTCTTGTTCTGGCACTTTCTGCTACTTGCTCTGCCATTCCTATTTTTACTAGCCCTTCGTCGGTGACGAGGAGCAGCTTTTTGAATCCGAGATCGGCGATAGCTTCCGTGAGTTCATGAATGCTACCGGGGCCTGAAAATAACGTTGGTTTCGGTAGAGGAAGAACGTAAGCGGCCACCTTCAGTCCATTGGTGTAACCGCGATAAAGCAGATGTTTCAACATACAAAGTCCTTTTGTTTTTGAGTATTCATTCTAGATGCTTTTTTCTTCAATTCGAGATAGTGGGTTCACAGAATTCCGTATTCATCCATCTACGCGCCTAAGCCGACCAAACCAATATTTATCTACTATTCTATAACTTAAGTACTAATGGTTGAGGACGAGCCATGGGATACAAGCCATTTGCTTTGTTGGTCTTTTCGGGATCCGTTTTTGCGGGCTCATTGGCGAGCTTCCCAGAAAACCTCGACAAACTAGTGCTTGTTAAACAAAGTGTTATCCCTGGAAGAGACGTGGTATTGCCGCCAGATACGCCCACGTTTGTTCAAGAGACCGTCAAGATGTACAACTGGACGAATCAAGGTAAAGGCACCAACCTGAGTATTTATGTTCCGAAACACAAAGTAGATGCTTATAAAAAGCACGGCCCCTATTCCGATGGCTTAACGGCAGTTGCAGTTTACGAAGAAGAAAACATTATTTTTGTCACCGAGCATCTTGCTGGTGAAGTGCTTTACGGGAGTTATGATCGGCAGGGAAACGACATATCAGATCGTCATCCGTCATTGAGGATTGAAACGTGCTACCGCTGTCATAACGGATATAAGGACATTTGCATCAATGGGACATGTGCCGTACCCATCATTGATGTGTTTAACGAGTAGTTCATTACGTGGGAACATCAATAAGAATAAAGATCTTCCTCTCGCACTTTGTTCTCGTCATTCTCATGATAGGTGGTTTGGGTTATTACAATTTTCATAACTCAATGGATACCATCATCAAAACGACGATTGTGTCTCGCGAGCAAAGCGCAAGCGCACTGGTTCATCATGTAAGTGATGCGGTGCATGGCGGTAACTACGCCAATCTCATGCTGCCCAGCTTTAAAGATGAGCTAGAGATGCACACCGACTTGCGTTATTTGTACGTTAACGGGTATTCCTCCGTGACGAATTCCCCCGTGTCTGTTACTTACAATCGTGACGCAAAAGAAATCTGGCGCTCTGACTATCCTCCGACCTTCGAACAAGATCTAGACCAGCGCATCGCTAGGCTTACCTCGGTAAAGAAAACCGGTTCCCAAGCCAATGTGAAAGTGAAGTATTTATTGGCTCGCCTCAATGACGCACGTGAGCAGTATTATATGAGCAAGGAACTCGAAGAAGATTTCACTCTCGATCTCTATCCTTGCCGGGTAATCGGTAAAAGTCACCTGAGCTTTGAGAAAGACATTCTCTACATCACTTTGCCATTAACTGGTGACATTCAAGGCAACATAGAACTGCTTTACGACATCGAATTGGTGCGTGAGATTCGTGATGAATTTGTGGTGGATTCAATTCGCGAAATCGTCCTCGGCATGGCGATCTCATACCCGTTATTACTTTTACTGTCTTACCACATCTCGTCGCCAATCAATAACCTGTCGACCTTTATGCGCCAGAACTTTGAAACCATTAGCCTGTTTCAAGTCCCTAACACTAAAAGGAAAGATGAAATCGGAGATTTAGCACGCGCCTTTAGCCATCTTGTCGACAAGGTGGTCCGCAAGAACCGGGAGTTAGATGACATGGTGAAGCACGATCCCTTAACTGGTTTGTATAACCGTCGTTCGCTTGAAGCCTCTTTCCGCTCGCTGTGCTATCAATCCAACAAGATGTTCATCGCCTGCTTCTTTATTGATATCGACCATTTTAAAGAGTTCAACGATCACCGAGGGCATTTGCAAGGAGACAAAGCGCTACAAAAAGTCGCCAAGACTTTAGAATCGTTCGCGGTGCAAACGCATGGCTACGCTTTGCGATTAGGCGGGGAAGAGTTTGTAGTTCTCGCTCCTGTGCATGATGCGAGAGAAGCGTTAGCGCGAGGCAACCAACTGCGCGGGCGGGTTAAACAATTAGAAATCATTCATCATGATGAACCAACCATCAAGTATCTAACCATATCTATTGGTATTAGCCTTTCAGAGCGCGCACAAGCCGACATCATAGACCCAAACCGCCTGTTAGATGAATCAGACGAAGCCTTGTATGCTGCAAAAGATCTAGGGCGGGACCAAGTCGTACTCTATTCAAACGAAAGCAGGGACAGCGCCTAAGCTCTGCCCCTGCGGATTATTCAGTTTATCGTGTGAGCTTAGTAAGTCAGCTCTGGGTCGATACAATGGAAGATCTCACCGCTTCCTTGACCATTTTCCAGCATCTCAAACAGTAAACGAGCCAATTCTTGACGGTATACCAAACCATGCACTTCTTTAGGTTCCACCAACACACCATTGCCTGTCACTTCGCCATCTTTCAAGCCACCAGGACGGATGATGGTGTAATCCAAGTCGCTGGTTTGTAGCCATGCTTCCGCCAATGACTTCTCACGGACAACACCGCCAAAACCCGCTTTAGAACGGTCAGAAAGGTATTTCCAGCTATCACCGCAACCAAGTGACGTCACCAAAACAAAACGCTTGAGTGATGCTTTACAGGCTGCATCGATAAGGTGACGATGACCAAGGTAATCTACCGGAATGTCTGCACGGAAACTGCCCATCGTGCTGATGATAATGTCTTCTTGATTGAGTTGCTCAACAACGCGATCAACCTCTTCAGCAATCGTGGCATCACATGCAAACGTTGACTGACAAATCGCCTTTAATTCTGGGCTTTTGTCTGGATTTCTCGCCACACCGACAACTTCAGCACCTTTCTCCGCAAAATACTTTGCAATAGCCAAACCAAGACCGCTGCTTGCGCCCCACACTACGACTCTTTTCATAACTTACCTTTTACTACAAACATGATAATGAGAATACTTTACATCACTATTTAAGGTGTTTTCAAAAGATGTCAATCGAAGTGAGAAAATTCTTTCCAAATCAATACGTAGTTCAAATAAATGATCGATAGTTCCGAGCTACGGATGAAATTTACGTGCGACAACCAGTATCATTCTCGGCATAACTATAACTAAGCCTTATGCACGTGTTTTTAGGTTCCAGTTCGCTGCCGCATTCCCTTAAAAACAACATAATAATCAACGCATAGGCAGTAGAAACGTCGGTATTAACAATGAAGCAATCTTCCTACTCCCAATCTGCCTCGGGATTTGAAGTCGATCTAAAACAGGCCCTCATCTGGGTGGCACGCGCGTTAGATTACGTAGGTGTTGATGATACGCACCACAGCCATCGAGTCGCGTACATCGCGTATCAATGTGCACTCACTCTTGGTTGGGACATTAAAAAAGCAGAGTTCTGTTACTTTGCAGGCATGGTTCACGACTGTGGCGTCTCAGAAACTCGCGAGCACATGATGCTACTCGAACAGCTCGTTCCTCAAGACGCCAAAGCGCACTGTATTCGTGGCTACCACACGCTTAAGCAGTGTCGATTACTCACCCAATTTGCAACCCCGATTCTTTATCACCACACTCATTGGATCGACCTCGAACACATCGATATTCCAGCATTTGAAAAAGACGTCGCTGCTCTACTCTACCTTTCTGATCGTCTCGATTTTATGCGCGCGCATTACGTTTCCAACTGTCATAGCGACTTGGTTACTTTGCACGAAGAGTTGATCGCCGAGTGTGTGATGGCTAACGCAGGCACACTGTTTAACCCACATATGTGCGATGCCATGGTTAAGCTGATCATGACGGATGCATTTTGGTTTGCGATGGAATCTGAACACATCGAAACAATTGGACTTCAGTTTGAGAACATTGATTGGCTACAGAAGCAACTCACCATCGAAGACATGAACAGCTTAGGGTTGTTCTTGGCGCGTATTGTGGATGCCAAGAGCCCTTTTACTTATCAGCACTCTCAAAAAGTGGCGGAACTATCTCGTTACTTAGCGAAGAAAATGGGATTGGATGAACACGAGCAAGAGATGATTTTTATTGCGGGATTGGTTCATGATATCGGCAAGCTCAAAACCCCTGATGAGATTCTTCACAAAGAAGGCCCGTTAGACAGGCAAGAATACACACGCATCAAGCGCCATACGATTGATACTGAACTAGCCCTGCACAAGGTGTTCCCCAATGCCAAGATCGCTGAGTGGGCTTCCAACCATCATGAACGTTTAGATGGTTCAGGTTACCCTTATCATAAAACGGCGGAAGCGTTGGATGTGCCTTCTCGTATCATTGCCGTTGTCGATGTCTTTCAAGCGCTTTCTCAAGACCGCCCATATCGAGGCCGCATGACGCAGCAAGAGATTGCCAACATCATGGATGAGCAGGTTGAAGCAGGCAAACTGTGCTCCGATGTTTATCAGGTTTTATCTGCCGACATGCAGGCGTGCTATCAGCTCTCCACGGAAGTTTAGCGCCAAACAAAGTCAGTAAGCAGAATAAACAAAGGGACACCAGTATCGGCGTCCCTTTGTTGTTTTGAAAGCATGTAAACACTGCAAATCAGCACGTGTAGATGGCTTAGTGTGCGATGTCCAACTGGTTGTCTTTCACACCGTTGATACGGAACCAGCCAGCGATGCTGAATCGCTCCGCGTTTGTCGGCAATACTTCATGTGGGAATTGCTCAGACAAGAATACGAACAGACGACCTGAACGCGGAGGAATCTTCGCGATCTCATTATCATTCAAATCGTACACCACCAACTCACCAGCGTCTTCTTCACTCCACGATTCGTTCATGTAGAACACCGTAGTTAGACGGCGGTTTTCATTGCCTTTGAAGCAATCGAGGTGTTTTTGGTAGAAGTCACCTTTCTCGTATTTCGCGAAGTGCGCTTCGTACTCGAACAAACCAAGGAAAAAGTAGCGGTTTGCTTCTAAACGAATCTCTTCCATCTTGTCTAGGAAAGACGCCACTGGCGCGCCCATGTCACGCTTTAACCATTGGATCTTATCGCTACGAATGGTTTCAATACGAGTCACGTCGTCGTTACGACCAATACGTGCTTTCTTCCAATCGTCAGGAATACAGTCACGCAGCTCAGCCACTTCCTCTTGAGAAATAAAATCATCCCAGATGTAGTATCCGTGCGTCGATAACGCGTCGATCAATTTGTTCATTCTATTTTGTTCACTCGTGTGGGTTTGGGCGGTCTATATAAGAAATCCGTGCTACAACAACAAATTCCGTTTTTTATCGAGACGACAAATCCACTTAAATAACGAGATTCAGACGTAAAAAAGCCGCTCTTGTGAGCGGCTATTTAGGTCTACTGTTTGCGTTTAAATTAGCGCGTTTGAAGCGCAATAGAACGAGGTTGGATTGGACGAATTCGTTGAATCACTGGGCGTTGTTTTTTCTTAAGTTGGATATGACACATTTCCAACACTAAACCAAACGCCATCGCGAAATACACGTAACCCTTGTTGATGTGAATAGCAAAACCTTCTGCCATCAACAGACCACCTAGCAATACTAGGAATAGTAGAGCAAGGGTCTTAAAGCCCGGGTAACGCGTCACTAGGTTGTTGATTTTCTCCGCCGTCAACACCATCACAATCGCTGACGAAATGATCGCCGCCACCATGATTGGTACTTCGCTCGTTAGACCAACCGCAGTAATCACCGAGTCCATCGAGAACACAGCATCAACCGCGACAATCTGAAGCAGAACCACAGCCAGACCAGTACGAACATGAGTCGAGTGACCGTGTTCAGTGTGGGTTAACCAACTCCACAACTCTTTCAAGCTTTTCGCTAGTAGGAATGCACCACCCGCAATCATAATCAAATCACGACCAGTAAACGCGTAGTCACTGAAGCTGATTAATGGCTGAGTAAGCTGCATGATCCAAGAGATCGAGAACACCAAAACAATACGCGCCATCACCGCTAGGCCAATACCTAGATTTCGGGCAAGTTTACGCTGGTGTTGTGGCAATCGTTCACACAGAACGGAGATGAATACGACGTTATCAACGCCTAAGACTACTTCAAGAGCAAACAAGGTAGCGAAGATAGCCCACGCTTCTGGTTGCATGAAAAGTTCTAACATGAGTACGCCTCCGGTGATTGGAAGCCATACAGTGAATTGTTCAGTCGACTAAAGGGGTCGTCCATTAAGTTTTTAAAACCTCTGTTACTTAGGAAACGCGAGTAAATCACCTCCTCCCTTTGTACGCAATCCCTTATTTTGTCAGGCTTGTGTAAAGCATCTTTCGTCCTCTAAGGGTTATAAGCCATACTCACCCCATCAAGTGCCGAGTTGAGCCAAACTATTGCATCGAGCTCGAATTGAAACGCCTCTTTTTACGTGCTTCAACAATCGTAAAAAAATGTTTCATAATAATATTTTGATATACTGAGAAAAATCACACGAGTTAGGGTCTGTTGACCTTTCGTGATGATTTTTGCAGCAGTTTGTAGATGTTTTATGCAAGACAGAGGCTTTGATATGTAGCTATTCTACCTGATAAGCCGATAACGCAGTAGAAAGCACCTACAAACGCTGCCCAAAGGGTTCGGCTAAAAGCGTTTTATTCTTTGTTGAGTCAATTTTACTTAGAGCCACTAGGCTTCAATCGACTCGCCGCGATTAAAACGCTTTTATCTCGAACAAAATTTAACCACGAAAGATAAACAGACCCTAGTCTTGCGAATGGATTACATAACACTCTCACGCATTAGCCTTAAACACCTTACTGTATTGCACATGCTGCTCACGACACACAGCGTGACTCAAGCGGCGGAACAGCTCTGCGTGACCCCTTCCAGCGTGAGCAAAACGCTCAGCCAATTGCGCGACATTCTTAAAGATGACCTTTTCTACCGCGATGGCACGCGTTTAGTCCCGACTCCGTTTGCTTTGAACATCGGCCCTTCTGTCCATGGCATTCTTTCCAGCATGAACGGTTTGCTTTACCAAGGCTCGTTTAATCCCGCGTATTACGAAGGTCGCTTTTCTTTGGCTATGCGTGAAAGTACCTTCGAGATCTTCGCACCTATGCTGCAAGACTTGTCTCAACAAATGGGGAGTCGCGCACAACTCAACGTGTACGCGAAAGAGCAAATGAGTTTTGATTCTCTGATCCGCGGGCAAGTCGACTTTATGATTCTGCCGCACGACATCAGCCAACCACCGACGCACAACAAAGATTTGGTTTGGCAGACGATTCTAGAAGACGAAATGATCTGTTTAATGGGCAGCAATAACCCGCTAGTGAAAGAAGAACTGTCAGTAGAGAACTACTTGTGTGCGAGACACATTGGTATTCACGATAAAGACCTATCCCAACCTTACTTTGAACAGAACTTAACTCAGCGTTACGCTAAACGCAGCGTCGCCATGCACGTGGCCGATTTTGGTTCGGCAGCGGTCATGTGCCACCACTCAGATTATCTGTTTACTTGCTCGAAACTTTGGGCACGAATGGCACTGCAAGCCAAGGGATTGATAGAGAGACCTTTGCCGTTTGAGTACGGACAAGTGGCGTATAGTTTGGTGTGGAATAAAGCGAGCCTGAACGATCCCGCTTTAAGATGGCTACAACAACAAGTGCTTAAGGCTTGTGAAACCCTCGGTGGATGCCGAAAGCCCAGAGTGAATAAACTCTGAGCCGTTTTATCTTTATTGCGCTAAACGTAGACCGATGGCATGGTCATTGGTCTGCTGACAAATTGACTTAATTGAGCGTGGAAGCGTTCCATTTCATCCTGAGAACATTTCTCCCACTCCAGAGCTTCACCCGTTACACCGTGATGCTGAAAGGCATTCAAACGGATGTTGACCGATGCTGGCAACGCTTGCAGATAATGCCCCACCGTTGCAACTTCCGTATCTAAATCGCTTTTACCCGGAATATGAAGCAAACGCACTTCGTACAACTTGCCTGCTTGCGCTAAATACTGAATGGTTTGGAATACACGGTGGTTATCTCGCCCGACCAACCAATGGTGCGTTTCGCTTTGCCACGATTTAAGGTCAATCATCGCGCCATCCATGTACGGCAACACTCTTTCCCAACCTGCGATGGATAAAGAACCATTGCTATCGATGAAGCAAGTGAGATGCTGTAATTCAGGATCGTGTTTGATCCCTTTAAACAGCGCAGTAATGAAAGGAAGCTGTAAGGTAGATTCCCCACCGGATACAGTAACACCGCTAATGAAAAAGCGCTGTTGGCGTATCAAATCGAGCATTGCCTCCACAGAGTAGTCAGTAATTTTTGGATTAGATTGGTGCTGACATATCTCTATACAATGGTCGCAGTGGGTGCACTCCTCTTTAAGCCAAACAACGTTGTTGCTTTCGTCGAACTTCAGTGCGCCAGCCGGACACTCACCCACACAATCACCACAATGATTACAGTGATTGATGGTGTGCGGGTTGTGGCAGTTGATGCACTGATAGTTACAACCCTGTAGAAAGATGACTAGACGGTTTCCCGGTCCATCAACACAAGAGAACGGAAGGATACGAGTTACCTTAGCCAAGAGGTGTTCCGATCGTCTAGCCATCTTATTCTTATCCGTCACCAATTACTTAGCGTAAGTCGGTGACATTTCGTGGCTCACCACACGTGGTGAACGCTCTAAAATACCGGTGTTCTTCGCCGCTTCTGCACCTAGGAATGTGGTATTGGTACGTGAACCTTCTGCATCGTATTTCGCGATATCAGACAATTTCACCATGTAACCCGTTACGCGAACCAAGTCGTTTGACGCGACGTTTGCCGTAAACTCACGGTAGCCCGCGTTAAGCGCACCTTTACACAGGTTGAACATCGCTTCTGGGTTTGATTTCACGGTTTCGTCGATGGTCAGAATGTCGCTGATACCAGAACGGTAGTATTGGTGGTGGCCTGCTGTTGCTTGCACGTAAGACACGGGATCTGGCTCGTTACCGTAAGGAATACGAACGCCCGGCGTTACATCCAAATCTAGGCTGATACCGCCTTGTGCGTGCAGTAGCGCTTTGCCTTCTAGACCAAACTTCACTGGCGTGCTTTCTACCAATTCAGACAGTTTTGCAGAGATTGCATGACCGAGCTCGTTTGCCGTTGCATCTTGGCCGTAACGACTTGCATTGCCCTCTTTCTCTAGCAATACGTTTACCGCTTCTGCCATACCGTAGATGCCATACATTGGCGCAAAGCGGGATTCTTCGATCAGGCCTTCTTGTGTTAGGAAGCCTTTGAAGAACTCAGACTTTTCATGCAAATGTGAAGCGCGTGCATCCATCAGCTCAACCATTAAGCCGTGATATTCTGGCAGCACGTTATTGAAGAAGTCTTCACGATTATCTGCACGGTTTGCTGCTTCTTTTAGGTTCATACGCACTAACGTGTTTGAACCACCAGCCAATGGCAGAGAGTTGTAGCAGCTCACGATACCAAAACGACCACCTTCGTACGCATTCGCGTGCATTGGGTAATTCGCGATGTGCGGCTTGCTGCACTCACAAATGTTTTGTGTTGCTTGCTTTAGCAGATCGTCTGGAGTGACGGTTTCGTCGTACATGAAGGTTAAGTTTGGCGCGATCTGTTTTAGCTCGGCGTCTACTTTCAAAATCGTACGACAGATGATGTTGTCCGTCGGGCCAATGTTCACGTGCATAAACGCATCTGGCAACGTGCGATCAAGCATGATCCAGAAGTGCTTTAACTTTTTGTAGATTTGGTCGTCAGTGAGGTCACCAACGTAAGGCATTAGCACGTCATCAAGTTGACCAAGGTAAACCGGAATGTTGGTTACCGACGGCACATGATGGTAAATGATGGTCAACATGTTGATCGCATCATCGAAATCTTCTGCTGGAGCTAACTCCAAGTATTCAGAACCTTGAGAAAGAAATTTTGCGTAATCTGGCAAAACATAGCGCGGCTTAAACGGCGCGTGACCTTCAAACATGTCACATATGACACCTTGCTGCATTGCTTGGCTTACCTCGTCAGAGACGGTCATATATGGAATAGTGGCTTCGGCTTCCAAAGCAAGAAAGTTTGATTTCTGTTTTGGAGACAAGTTGCTATCAGTCGCGATAGCAAGGAAACGCTGCTGAAGATCAGAAAGGCTTTGAGTCATCTAAGATGTTCCTGGAGAAAATACAACGAATACGCCCCTTCTAATCATTTGTTGATTTCAAATCAATCTTGAAGGGACGCGTTGAATTCTACGCGCCAAGAGTCTTTGCCACTAATGAAAAAAACCAAAACGACGATTTCCATTTTGGAAATAAGGTTTTTCTAATTTAACCTAAGATTTAATAACTTAGCTTACCTTGCAGATACTTAGCTTCGATGCGCCGTCGACAGAGCAACACCTGCACTGATGAATACGCCGCCAGTCAGACGGTTGAACAACTTAGCTCTCCCTTTTACAAATAACCAGTCCGATGTCTTCACACCTAACAAGCCGTAAAAGGTTAACCAACTCAGTTCGAACACCACAAACGTGCTAGAAAAAATGATGTATTGAGTGAATAGCGATGCAGAAGGGTCAATAAACTGGGGAAACAGTGCGGTGAAGAACACGATCGCTTTAGGATTACTCGAACCGACAATAAAGCCGCTGGTAAATGCACTTAAATAATCGGACGATGCTTGTTCTGGTTTTGCTTGTGAGAAATCGGGTTGTTTTGAGCGTAATGCTTGGATACCAAGCCAAATAAGATACGCCGCGCCACACCACTTGATGATGTTAAAGACCAGCTCCGAAGAAGCAATCACAACCCCAAGACCGGTGAAAGACAGGGTAAGAATAATAGTAATCGCAGCTAGGCTGCCGAGTGCGGTCATAAAGGCGTGGCGAAACCCGCTGCTCACACCTTTGCTTAAACAAAGTAGCGAACTCGGGCCAGGAGAAGCAGTCAGGACAAGTATTGCGAGGGTGTAATAGATCCAAGTATCGAGTTGCATTGGCGCTCCTTTCCAATGTGCTGATGAATAAGCGAATCACGTGGAATAGCCGTCTTACTCTCGCTTCGATCCATGAAACGCAATAGAGCAAAACACCACATCATTCTAACCACAAACGAACAAGCTCAAAGTTAATCGAGATCCTCAAAAAGCGTTCTGGTTTTGAAGTCAAGGCAGGAAGTCAGAGTCAGAAATCAGAGTAACAAACCTCTGTTTATCTCTCCCCTAACCTACTTTGAGCTGTTTAGTTATGCATTCAACATACTGGGAATATGCAACCATGTAAAGTGATTACTTATTCGACAAGATCATTCGCAGATCGCATCAAATAAGCAGTCACTGTAAGTTAGTCATAGAAAGGTTTTGGGTCCACTTCTAACGATGAAGGTGCGATGGCTTTCTCTATCGAGTGAGAGCTGTTTTTCAAATCCACCATCGCCACATCGATGTAACGCTTGTATTTGCGCGAGTAGAAACACTTCACAATTGGTTTTAGCGGCTGTGAATCGCTGGATGTCCAAACAATGCCGACTCGACCATCGCTCAATTGAACAATCGAACCGACTGGGTATACACCGATGCAGTTGATGAATTTGTACACCAAATCTGGATCGAGGTGGAATGGCGTCAAACTCAACAAGATTTTGAATGCTTCTGCCGAACTCATGCCCTTTTTGTAGACGCGGTCTGCCGTTAATGCATCGTAGATATCCACGATACAGCTCATGCGCCCGTGCATTGGGATCTGATCGCCAGACAAACCCAATGGATAACCGGTACCGTCGAGCTTCTCATGGTGCATCAAACACACATCTCGGCTGACATCACTCAGGCCTTTTACGCCAAGAATGATTTCTCCTGCGAACACTTGGTGCAGCTTCATGTGCTCAAATTCTTCCGGCGTTAAACGCGCTGGCTTATGTAAGATCTCGTCATCGACTTTGATTTTACCCACATCATGAATAATGCCACCAATCGCCAACTGTTTGAGCGTGTCTTTATCGAGGCCCAAATGCTTACCGAAGGAAACCAGCAAACAAGCGACGTTCACTGAATGCTCAAGCAAATAACTGTCTTTTTGCCGCAGCGCCGACACACACTGAAGCGCGT
Source organism: Vibrio sp. B1ASS3 (assembly GCF_905175355.1). Classification (NCBI taxonomy): domain Bacteria; kingdom Pseudomonadati; phylum Pseudomonadota; class Gammaproteobacteria; order Vibrionales; family Vibrionaceae; genus Vibrio; species Vibrio sp. B1ASS3. Next base: position 1,739,658 of record NZ_HG992742.1, on the reverse strand, counting down.
CTGAGTCGATAAAGACGCTGTCGATCATGTCATCCGCCCACGATTCAATCTCGTTGACTTCAATGACCTTGCCTTCAAAGGTTTGGTTGAGCAGTTTTTGCGCCAAACACTTCGCTTCCGCAATCAGTTTTTTGGCACGTTTATGCTGTACTTCGCGAGAACGAAACGCGCGTTGAATTTTTGGCGTAGTCATCACCTCAGAGGCAGCTAAGGTGACATCGTGTTCTTCTTCAACAGGTTTGAACACGCACTCTTGAGCAGAAAGTTTCTGGTCGACCCAAACGAACTTCACCCCACTTGCTTGCAGCTTTTGAATACCCTGCGCAGTGGAGACACGCCCCGCATTGGCGAGGTTAACGCGTTTATTTTGTTCGATTGCAGTCACGAACATACCGATACTTACATCTGCAATGGCTATCTTTATTGAGTCTTCTGGTTTGTACTGCATATCGCGAAACTTTTAACACCTGTTATTTAGCAGACGCATTATAAGAGATCTGACCATTCACTGTTATAAGAATTCGCTATCATTTAAAATTAATGAGCATTCAGTCAATATATGAGACATTCACCGTTCAATAAACCACTTTTAACTTATGGACTTAGCTCAAATAATCATCACAAGTGGTAAGAATTTCGATAATTTGGGTGTTGAATCAATAACTACTTAATACAAATAGTATTTACTGTTGACCAAAGTTTTATAAATACCGATTATTAGTCGCATTATTCTAATAATTACTCTATTACACAGAAACTTTTTAAGCTCATTAACACAACAGACTGCCAATCTGATTCGACTAGCTTCGTTTGCAGTGTAAAAGGACAAACTTCAAAAATATGTCATTTGCGTGTAGCCCGACTTATATACTTATCTCCACAGCAATTTGGATTGCGGGGGCAGTATCTTGACCAACAAGGTTGATCAAACCATTTCTGAGCACGATCGCGAGTTTTTGCAGATCGTTGAACAACGCTTCATCCATATCTTCGATGTGTTCAGTGAAGGACTCTTCTACATGGATGAGTTTGGCACCATGGTTTTCTACAATCAGCGCTTCTATGAGCAATTTGGTATCAATGCGGGCCGCATTAACCTCGATAGATGGTTAGATTTGGTGCATCCGTTAGACAGAGAACGCCTGTCTAAACGCGTTGACGCCCACATCAATACCGACAACACACGTGTAACGACAACCTACCGCCTGCGCAAACCAAATGGCCAATACGTTTGGATTGAAGGCGTCGCAATGACCAAAGAAACAGAACAAGGTCATTATATGGTTGGCAGCCACAGAGACATTTCTGAGCGAAAACTGATGGAAAGCTACATCCATCAGGTCGCCTTTCATGACAACGCGTCTGGCATGGCAAACCGCGCGCACCTGCTGCTGAACATTAATGAGTTTGTGAAATCGCAAAGCACTCACGCGTCGATTTTTTACATTCAGATTGAAGAGATTAAATCCTACCTCAACCAATACGGCAGTGAACTTGTTGACGGCTTGGTTGAGAAATTGCTGCAAACCTTAAGCCACCTCCCTTCTCCTAACTGCACCGTTTATCGGGTTCACGATGATGACTTTGCCATCCTCGTGCTTGATGATGTGCCGCTGGAAGCACTACAAGCCTACGCTCAGACCATCAAGCAAAACTATCACGAAGCAGTGGTGGAAGAAGGCCAGTACCTCGGCAGCAACATCAGCATCGGCTTATACCCATGTGTTGACCCAGAACATTCAGCCGAAGAGATCGTGCGTAAAGCAGCCCGCACATGCCAATACGCGAACGAGAAGAACAAAGATCGAATCGCGGTGTACAGCCAGAAAACGCAGTACGCAGTGGACCGTTATTTCTTTATTGAGCAAGGTTTGAAAAACGCACTGGAAGAAAGAACGCTGAGCGTAAAATTTCAGCCAATCGTCAGTGCATCCGATCTGCAAGTGGTGAGTTTTGAATCTTTGGTTCGGTGGCGCAGCAAAGAGTTTGGTGAAATTTACCCGGATGAGTTTATCCCTGTAGCGGAAAACAAAGGCTTGATTGTCGAGCTTGGCTACCAAGTGTTTGAGAAGGCATGTCAGTTCATTAAGAGCTATCGCGAACGCTATCAAAATCAAGTTCGCGTGAATGTGAACGTGTCTGTTTTACAGCTTCTCAATAGCGAGTTCCCGAGCAAAATCAAAGCAATGACAGATGCAGTCGGCATAGAGCCGCAAGCCATTGTGCTTGAGCTAACCGAGACCTTTATTCTCGACAACAACCAAGCCGCCATCGCGCCATTAAATACGTTGCGAGAGCTTGGTTTTTCTCTCTCCCTAGATGATTTTGGTGCGGGCTACAGCTCGTTAAACTGCTTCTTTGATTTGCCAATGACGCAAATTAAGATCGATAAATCGATGGCGTGGAAAACCCTCACCAACCGCTCATCGCATGAGTATTTGAAATTCTTGATCACCATGTGTCGTGAACAGAATATCGAAGTGGTGATTGAAGGCATTGAAGACGCCAAGATGTGTGATTTCTTTGCGGAAATGGGCGTGGATTACCTGCAAGGTTATTGGTTCTCGAAACCCCTATCGGTGGCCAGTGCTAGCCGATACACGTTAAGCCAGTAGTTTCTTTTTAAACCAATAGCTTCTTAAACAACGACAAAATCTAACTGAGCTAGCGAGTTTTCTAGCTCAGTTTGTATCGTATTCAGCAGTTATCTCAGACGGTCAAACACAACATTCTGATCTAAATGCTCGTGGTACTCGGTGTAGTCTAACCCCATATCGAAGATGTACTTCGTCACCAAGTTTCTCACACATTCCACCAATTGCTCTGCCTGCCACGGTTTTTCGAAGTAACGGTCGATACCCGCAGAGTTGATCGCATTGATTGTGTCCGTGTGCGTCGCCTGCCCGGTAAGCAGCACTTTGCGCGTACGAATGAATCGGCTGTCTTTGGAAATCTCCGTTAGCAGCTCAACACCTGTTTTACCCGGCATCACGTGGTCAGAAATGATCAACGCAATCATCTCGCCTTCCGCATCTAACTCATCCATTAATTCAAGTACTTCATCGGCAGACTCGCAATCTTCAATGTTGAGCCACTGGCTTAACGACTGTAAGTCTTGCAGAACCGCGCTTAACACCTCTCGCTGGTCATCAACGCAAATTAAATTAAGCTTGTCCATGTTCGTCCTCTACCGGTAGTTTAATTCTAAATATGGTTTTTTCGCTGTCACTTTTCACTGCAATCGAACCGTTATAGCCCGCCACAATGCGCTTCACGATCGACAGCCCTAGCCCTAAGCCAAACGACAACCCACCTTTCTTGGTCGTGAAGTTTGGTCGGAAAATCTTTCTGCGTGTCGCTTCATTAATCTCAGGACCGTTGTTTGCAATGGTTACTAAGATCTTATTTTTGCTCACACGCGTTTGTATCTCTATCGCTGGCGAGTCCGTTTCTCTCATCGCATCGCAAGCGTTCTTTAAAATGTTGACCCAAATCTGCACCAACTCGGTTTGTGAGCCAACAAACAAAGGTAAATCAGCCGGACTAAAGCGCACACTTACACGTCTTAAATCGCTTTGTAGCAAAGCAAGCGCTTGGTTTATTGAGTCATTAACTCTAAGTCCTTCTTCTTTGTCTATGTCTGTACGACCTAGCTGTTTCACTGATTTCACGATGCCAACGGTGTGTTTTGAGGCAATGCGCAAATCGTGCAAATCCCGCCCCATCTGCCAGTAACGAATCGCCTCTTCTGGCCGCTTTAACCAGTGCTCGTTAAGGTAATCGGTCGGGACAGCGCGAGCTAATTCACGGGCTAAATCTTTAGGCAGACCGTAATATTTCTCGAAATGTCGCCCTCGTGTTCTTGCTTCACTTGAAGAGATTTTTTGCCCTTGCATCAATCCAAAATCAAAAAACTGGCTCGCTTCAGGATGCACCTCTTCAAGCAATCCCATGATCACGGATTCCAAGCGCTCTGACTTACTGCTCACCACGCCAATGGCATTGTTAAGCTCATGCGCAATGCCTGCAGCAAGTTGGCCAAGTGTCGTCATTTGCTCTGCGGTATGCAGTTTTTGCAATGCCTTCTCTTTGCCCAACGCTTCTTGCATCGCTCGGCGTTGACGGCGAGAAAGCTCGTTAACCATTACGGGCATAAACTGCGCGGTTAAAGGGCCGTACTTACCCGCTTCTACCGCTGGCGTATTGCGCTCAATCCACGCTAACTCAACGTCCGTTTGGGCAATCACCGTTGAAGAGGCAGTCCACGTTCCAGAGAAGAAACTGTGCACACCAATAAACGCGCCCTTAGATGCCGCAAACACCTGAGTCTGCTTTTTGCCATCCTCAGAGAAATAACCAGCAAGCTCGCCAGACAATACGTAATAGAGCCGCTCGTTGTAGCCGTCTTGCTCAATCAATACCGAGCCTGCCGACACCGTAATGCGACGCTCGATATGATTGAAGTAACGCTCTACCAGCGTATCTAATTTACTCTCGTACATGGCTTAACCAATGTGTCCTACGGTGTGAAGGATCCACACCATCAAGAAACTCAACAACACACCCACCACACCTAACACGACACCAACACGCGCCATTTGATTGCTTTGCACATGGCCAGTAGCGTGAGCCAACGCATTTGGTGGCGTACTGATTGGCAGAGACATACCAAGCGATGCCGCAAAGGTCACCACAAGAATCAACGTCACTTCACCGCCGAGCGGTGTTAACGATGCCATTGAGGTGCCGAGCGCCGCCATAATTGGCATCAGCAAGTTCGCTGTCGCGGTATGAGACATAAAGTTCGCCATCAGCAAACACAAGAACGCCGCACCGAACAGCACCACATAAGGCGAGAATTCATCAAATGGAATGCTGTGAACCACCAGCCTCGCCAAACCTGTCTTGTCTAGTGCAAGACCCAACGCAATACCGCCAGATACCAACCAAAGCACATCCCAAGAAATCTTTTTCAGATCTTCTTTGTTGATGATGCCCGTCAGTGAAAATACCGCGACCGGAATCAACGCTACCGTGTAAGAGTTCATACCGTGCGCTGAGCCCATCAACCAAAGCAGAATCGTGCCCACAAACGTGATGTACACAATGATGGCTTTCGGCGTTTTCAAGAATTTACTCTTGATGTTGAGGTCAATTTTTGTCGTCTCAGCTTTGTAGAGAAAATCGATCAGGAACCATGCTAGCGCCATCATCACAATGACAAACGGTACGCCAAACACCATCCATTCTCCGAAGGTAATAAGGTTGTCACCCACTAGGTATTTAAGCGCAATCGCGTTCGGTGGCGTACCAATTGGAGTACCAATACCGCCGATGTTTGCCGCGACAGGGATACACAACGCAAACGCAATGCGCCCTGGATCTTTCGGGCCAAACACCGCGATAACCGGCGTCAAGATGGACAACATCATCGCCGTCGTTGCTGTGTTCGACATAAACATCGAGAAGATTGCCGTAATCAGCATTAAGCCCAGCATGACGTATTTCGGGTTTTGTCCGAACGGCTTAAGCAGTACGCGCGCTAAGTTCACATCCAATCGATACTTGGTTGCCGCCATCGCGAGGAAAAATCCACCTAAGAACAGCATGATGATTGGGCTGGCGAACGTGGCCATGATGTCACTGTATTGCAGCAACTCACCAAAATGAGGTTCTCCCTCATCAAGCCGAAAGAAAATGATGCCCTTGTTGGAAACGAGCAACAACTCAAGCACGATGATCACCACAGAGGTGGCGTAAATTGGGATCGGTTCAAATACCCAACAGAGTGCAGCAAGCAAAAATATCGCGATAACGCGCTGCTGAATGATGGTCATACCTTCGAATGGAAACGCTGACAGTGGCATCAGCAAAATGAGCAAAGGGATCACCGTTGGGATGATGTATTTGAGATAAGGGCGCATAGTACTACTTCTCTTCCTGAGATGGTTTGCCGTGAGATAACTGACGTAAGGAGCTGTTTTAACTGGCTTCCTTTCGCCACTCCGAAGAGAAATTATGCGCGCGCTTTTGAGGAGGAATTCTGGTGTTAGATCAATGAACTCTTATTCACTGCAGAAAACATGCGGTATCTGTGTTCAAGCTCACTAATTGAGCGAGGATTATTTATTGATCACACATCCTTTTTGTCTAAGAGCCTTTCCATTACATAGTTGGTTAACGTTGCACCACGGACTTCGATTTGCTGCTCATTCACGACAGTAAAACCCATGCGCTCATAGAAAGGACGAGCGGTAATACTCACTTCTGAATAGATCCTATCCACCCCTTTTACTTCTGCTTGCTTGATTACATGAGTCATCAATGCACGTCCCACACCTTGCCCTTGGTATTCATGATGGCAGAAAAAGTGATCGACTAATCCACTTGGCTGTACATCGCTGTAGCCCACGATGACGCCATCTAGCTGAACGACAAAAGGCTGGATAGCGGTCATTTTCTTTAGCCACAGTTGTGCATCAAATTCGTCCGGCGCCCAAGCTTTCACTTGTTGCTCGGTGTAATCTCTAAGATTAATGTTGCGGATAGTGTTGTAGAAAAGTGCCCACAGTATCGGGGCATCTTGCTCACGAAATTCACGGATAATCATCCAATGCCTCTTAATAAATCAATCTGCATGAGTTGCCCTCGCCCACTTGGTTCTCCTACTGGATACCAGCCATGTTTTCGATAAAAACGTTCACCGGCATCATTGCCCGGAATGCAGCGTAATCTGGCGTAGGCACAACCACCATCGACAAAACGCTTCAATAAGAAGTCTTGTAACTGCTTCCCCAGTCCTTGATTGCGGAATTCTGGCTTCAAGTAAAACAGGTTAATGTAACCAAATCGCAGCCCTTCATCGTCCAAAACCGGATGTCGACACTCCAGTTGCCCTATGATTTGACCATCTTTAATGGCATGGAAGAATCCCGCTTCGTTGTCATTAACGATCGATTGAAACCAAGAAGTGATTTCTTGAATATCAAACCCATCCTGATGGCCAAAACTGACCTCATAAGCGTCTTTTCGAAACGCGATACACAAATCCAAATGACGTGATAAATCTACAGGAATAAATTCCATCTAAGCCAATCCTTTTTATTCTTCGTCTTTTTGCTATATAGACATTAGTTATTTTATATAACCATAAATTCAAGAATTTTATAATTCAACTGTCGGTCATTTGAAAACATGCTTTTATAGGAGAAGTTATTATGCATACATCATCTGTTTCCCAAAAACCGACACAATTTGGTTACTACCTTGGCGTATTTGGCGTTGCCCTTGTTCTTATCTGGCTGGGTATTTATAAATTCACCCCAACTAAAGCCAAATTAATTGAACCTTTGGTGGTTAATCACCCTGCCATGTCTTGGCTATACGGCATCATTTCCGTTCAAGCTGTATCTAATATCATTGGCTTAACCGAAATCATCGTCGCAATCGGCCTATTGGTTGGATTGAAAAAACCAACGGTTGCTTACTACTCGGGTATCGCTGCAAGTGTTATCTTCCTCGCGACACTGAGCTTCCTAGTTACGACACCAAATACTTGGAAAGTTTCCGACGGTGTTTTGATTGCGAACTTTTTCCTTGTGAAAGATATTCTGTTCCTTGCGATTTCAATCAGCGTGGTTGAGCGAAACAAACCAAGTTTGACGCCGGCGATTGCGTAGTTTTAGAGATAGAAAAGAGAAAGAGAAAGTCGAAAGCATCAAAAGTATCGACCCCTCTTAAAGCATGGTTGTCGCTGCAAAGCCCCGCACTATTTACGGGGCTTTCTTTATTTACCAAACTGTTTATTGAGGCATTAAGCTTCTATCAGTCCTTGCTTTTTTAGCTCCGCGGTTATGGCATTACGGGTTCTACCATGCTCTTCTGCGAGCGAGGTTATTTCTGTACCAGAGGAAAACTGTTCAGATAAACGCTCGCGCTGCTCCGGTGTACAAGGCAATCCTGCGTTCTTTGGTAAACCATTCAATTCATTTTCTCGCTGTCTTTGCTCAATGGTTCTTTTGGTTTTGTTCGCTTTTGATGATTGCTTTAAGTCTTGCAAAACAGCAAACATTGCTCGAATAACGATAGGATCGTTGTAAAGAGATTCACTTGGCAGCACCTCTCCTGTTATTGGATTCGTGCCATTCGCTAAGGCTTCTATTACTTTCCAATGTGCTTCCATTACTCTCCTCCTTGAATTACTTATGCCCTCATCAAACCACTAGCGATAAGTTAATCAAAAGGACATATAAAGAGTTTGGAGAGACTAGCAATTAGAAACAGACTGATATTTAGTTCAATTACATCGCCTCTTTCTAACCGGTCACAAATCTGTACTAAAAGCGAAAACCTGCCATAAGCAGAACACTAACCAGTGTAGGGATGGACCACGCTAAAACGCTTCGATATGGCAGCATGTGAATGAGGAGAGACGGATGACGTTTCAGTTCCATCATTGGAAAATGAGTAAGCCAATGCTGCTCCGGACTTGTAAAACATGCCCAAAAGCGTCGTGTATAAGGGTTAGCACAGATAGCATACACATAGCTGGAACAAATTGACCATATTCCTAGAAAGCCAACGAGCTCAACGAGGAAGAATGCTTCTAGGCTAATAGGTAACACGGTAGGTCCACTTAGCAATACAATGGCAATGAAAAGCCATATCTTACGGTTCATATACGTTCCTTGTACTGTTCTTCCTTAACTCTTCCAATCCTTGGAGCGCTTTTAACGTCGATGACTCCAGAAGCGGCTTATCGTATTTTCGTCTGATGTTAAGTGCTTCATTAAACAGCGCTTCTGCCTCTTTCAATCGCCCCTGCTCTACATACAACTTGCCCAAATGCTGATAACTAAAGCTCAAATACAGCTCAGTGGCAGACGCCTGACTTTGTATGAACAAGCTTATCGCTTCATCATAGTCGCCCATGTACTGTTTTGATGTTGCCAAAACGTGCAAAGCCCAAAAATGATGCTTGTTACTCAAAGCGCTTTTCGCGACACGCTCTCCGATGTTTATTGAGGTTTGGTAGTTGCCCAGCACTCTTAAGCTGTCAGATAACAAAATCTGTTGCCATTGCAACGCCTCTGGCTGCCTTCGAAGCCAAAAGAGAAGACATCTACTCCCGCTTTTGCACAGTCGTGTAAGCGCATCTAAGTTGGGTTTATCTCTTTGAAATTTCATCATTGCCATTTCGGATTGTGATTTGAGCATTCTCATCGCTATATATGGCTTTGCTTGGATTACCATCGACAAAATGCAGGGCGGCATAATCACTGATACCGTAGCAGATCACATCAAGATGACTACGAGCAAAGCGCTCGAACAGGTCGTGTTTCTCGTCGTTCTCAACAAAGTGAGCAGATGCTAAACCTTTCAAAAGACCAATCCCTTTGATGATGGAGTAAGCCTCTGGATCACTATCGGTAATCCCATAATCGAACCAACAAATAGCGCCAGCACTCATCCCGCAAAGTATGGTGCCGCGGTTGTAACACTCTTTGAGAATCTCATCGATGCCCCATTCTTTCCATAGAGCCAACATAGAACGGGTATTGCCACCGCCAACGTAAATCACGTCTTGCTCGAACAAACTGGTTCGCCAGCCTTTCTCTAACTTGAACAGAGGAAAGTGTGTGAGGTGTTCACTCAACTTGGCATTGTGGAAACGGGTGATGACCTCCTCCGCATCGCCAGTAGCAGTTGAGAGATAACAGATTTTGGGGTTCTTCTTGCCCGTTAAATACAAGATGTACTCGTCGAGTTGGCTTGGGATCTCTCCCATCATCCAGCCGCCTCCACCCAGAACGACGCAATGTTTCTCCATACGAGTGCTCTTTTAGTCCTTTAAAAAACATGCTTTGTGATGAACAGAATGGAGAGTTAACGCAAGAACTTAAAACCCTTTACACTCCATGTTCGGAAACGGAAATACGAGCGTTTTAAAACACCCCATTTGTATTCCGTACCTTACCACCAGCAAACAGGTTATACAGTCGCATGTCCATGCTGATTCCTTGAACTGCATCCCAATGTTCTACTAATTCACCATCTTCCACCTTCCATGTATCGATGATGTTCATCCCTTTTGAATCATCATCACGATGCGCTGCCTTAAGCGTGGCATGAGAATGCACAATGACGTGTGCTCCATCTACAAAAACGTACTTCACATCGTAGCTAAACTCTGGTGCATTTTTCACCAAATCACTCATGGTTTTGATAACGCCCTCGATACCATCTGCCATATTGCGATTGTGCTGTTTATAGTTTTTACCTTTGAAGCGATCTCGGATGGCGTCAAAATTATGATCGTTCATTATCTGTTGTACAAACGTCAACGCAGCCTCTGCATTCGCTTTGTCTTCCTGACTCCAATGAGCCTTGATAAAGGATTCAAACTCAATCTTTGAATTAGTCATAAGTTACTCCAATTTCGGTTCTCGTCGGCCACTTCCTCGTGGCTTTAATTTAGATTGCACTTTGCAAGTTAAATAATTTGCTTGCATTTTGCAAGTCAATTATCATAACCACAGTTATCAAGATTAAATCGAGGAATATCATGTCTAGACGCTCCGACTGCCCAATTTCCAATGTTCTGGATATCGTTGGTGATAAATGGAGCCTACTTGTGCTGAGAGATCTGATGTTTTTTGGTAAACACTCTTTCTCCGAGCTACAAGGCTCAGAGGAAAAAGTCGCCACAAACATTTTGTCGAGTCGCTTGGAAAATCTTGAAAAAGAGGGATTAGTTCAGAAACAGGTAGACCCTTCTGACAAGCGAAAAAAGGTCTACTCTCTGACACAAAAAGGCAAGGATATGCTGCCTATTCTTCTAGAAATGATGATTTGGAGTAGTAAGTACGCTCCAGAAACGAACGCCCCAAAAGACTTTCTCGACAGAGCGATAAATGACCGAGAGCGCCTGATTAACGATGTGTTTAAGCGCCTGGATGGTTAGTACTTCCACAAATAGAAAAAGGAGCGATTGACCGCTCCTTTTTTCTCAATGTACGAAATTCTCAAAATCAAACTTGAGCATTATTCATCTGTTTTTGTTAAGGCATTCGTCAATAACAAAAGACAATCACTGAACCACTTAGACTGCAACAAAGTAAGCTTTTTAGAGTTGAATTACGACCATTCGCCTCGCAAAATTAGTGTTCTTTTTCACAGCATTATCGTAGATAAGATCAGCAAAACAACCAACACAGAATTTTATTTATATTAATGATTTTATTGATATTTATTTTCCTGCCATATCGAAGTTACTTCGCTTAGCGAATTTATATCAGACCATTTTTCTGTGACTGGTGCTTCTTAATTTCTGATTGTAATCGAATACAATACATATGCACCCCGTGCAATAAAAAAGGAATTATATGAAAACGCTTATTTACGACACGCTTGTCAACCTTGCTAACCAAGAACCTGAACACCACGCAAAGATTCGCCAAAATCTCTATGAGCAATTGGATTTGCCATTTGATAAACAGCTTGCTCTCTACGCATGCGCACTTGGTCCTGCGAGTTCTGGTAAGTTGGAGAGCCGTCAAGGTATCGACAATGCGGTAGACAGCGCAGTGAGACTGTTAACAACTCCTGAACGTTAATCAGCTTTACACTTGTAACGGCCCAACTCCCCTGACGGGCCGTTTTTCTTTAATTCAATATGATTCTTCTCGAACGATTAACCTGAAAGACATTGCCCCATAATGCCAAACGCGCAGCCCATCGCAATTGCCCAAGATATCGAACGTAAAATGCCCAAGTTCAATAAATAAAGCAAATGGTAGGCAACTCTGAAAACAATATGTGTCAACGCTAGGAACTGAACATTCGCGTTTATAGTGTCGGTCGATATAGCAACAAGAACCGCCGAGGCAAATACTATTAAAGATTCAAAAGCGTTTTGATGCGCAGCTAACGCCCTAGCACCAAACCCCTTCAATTCAGCCTGTTGTTCGCGAGGATAGTTATTGTCGTAGCCACCAGCTTTATGCATCGCTACAACAAGGGGGATTTTTGCAATGTAAGGAAGCAAAACAGCAACGATTAAACAAAAAATCAAAATGTCCATGTGTCATCCTTGTTTGCATTGAAGTGTAAACACTAAAACCAACGCATAGTGAAAATGCCACGCGTTGCGAATCCCTCTTGAACAGTTTGTTATGTGCGTGCTAACTGAGGTACTTTTGCCAATGTTGCTGCCCTTTCAAAACTACTCTGTAATCTTTGTAGTCCAATGAACTGTAGAGCTTTTTAGCTGCAACATTATCATCACCGACTTCTAGTGTGATTTTGAGGTAATCATTATCACGACAATACTGTTCGATACCATTCAATTGCGCCTTGCCAACCCCTTTACCGCGAAAGCTGTCCGACACCATAAAATCATGGATATTCATAACTCTTTGCGCACGATAAGTTGAGAACGATTCAAAGCAAACCGCAAAACCAGCAGGTTTATTGTCGACAAAACTGATAAATCCGTGGAAATAAGGCAACGCAAATAGCCGAGCAATTACTGAGAGATCTAGTTCAACTGAGAATCCAGACAGATACTCTTTGAACAGAGTCTCGAATATACTTTTGTCCTCAATGCTTTCTGTTTCGATACGCCTGATTGTGATTTCCATATTCATTTCCACCAAAGCACATAACGCCAAATTAAGGTGTGAACAACGCTAACACCTCACCTAAAACATTGTGCCATAAACACTAAACTGGCTTGAAGTGAAAGCGCCGAGCGTTGTGAATCACTCTTAAATTTATTGTTATAACACAGTTTTACACGTCATCTTCCGATAAAATTTGACGACAATTACGAACTGTTAGTACGCGGATTTCGTGACTTAAACTGTAGATAACACGATAGTGACCAAAGATGATTTCGCGATAGTTCGTGTGGGGCATTTCAGGAACAAACCGCCCCATTTCAGGCATACTTCCAAGTAGTTCAGTTTTATCAAAAACTTCGTTTACCCACCTCTCTGCTGCAGGTGGGTTATCCAAAGAAATAAACTCCGCTGCATCACCTAGTTTCTGAAGTGCTAATGGAGACCAGACTACTTTCATTTTTTAATACGCCCAAGTACTTGAGCACGCGCATCATCATTGGAAACACCGAGACCAGAAGCTAACTGAGCTTCTGCTGTGCGCATTTCTTCCAGTAATTCGATTTTCTCTTGCATTGCTTCATACTCAGCAACATCGAGAACGACAGCAACACCTTTGCCACGTTGCGTAATAACCAATGGACGACGAGTCTCATTGATTTGTTTGATGTATGAAGCTACACCGGCACGAAACTCAGACAAAGGCTGAATATCTTGATCGAAATGAATACGACTCATATTGAACTCCCATTAGTACAAAATAACGTACAAATAATAGTTCAACTGTCCTTTTTGAGCAAGAAGTTGATTCTGTGTTATAACGCTCTGTTAAGGGGTGAGCAACGCAATACCGAAGCCGCCGCAAACCACCTTAAACACTAAAATCAACGCATAGTAAAAATGCCACGCGTTGCGAATCCCTCTTGAACAGTTTGTTATGTGCGTGCTTACGTTATGCACCAAACTGCTTTATACGCTTGGCACCAATAAAAAACCGATACTTACTTTGTTGAAGTAAGTCTAAATGGCGCTCAAACTTGGGTAAGCCATTGGACAAAGACAGATGGTAGACGAGTCCATTACCGGCGTACACTCCAACGTGTGCTCCGTATGAGTCAGCAGAGTCGTTGTACAACATGATATCTAGCGGCTTAAACTCAGTGACCACCTCACTGAACTCTGAGTCATTCCACAGTTCACTAGAACGGTGGTTAGGTGGATTTAGACCGAAGTCTCTGAGCAGATTATACGCAAAGACCTGACAGTTAGCTCCAAGCGTTAAGTCGGAATCATCTTTGCAACCTGGAATGCGGGATGAAACGTATCTTACATTTTTGAATCTATCGGGAATATCCATGTCCATTTTCTCCCTAAGCGCATAACGCCCTGTTAAGGTGTGAGCAACGCAATACCGATGCCGCCGCATACCACCTTAAACACCAAACGCAACGCATAGTAAAAATGCCACGCGTTGCGAATCACTCTTAAACAGATTGTTAAGCCGCAATTTTATCGCTGTCAATTTCTCTTGGAAGAACTGCTGCTAAACAATTTACAGAGGCTTCAAACTTTTCCGCTGGCCCTCGAGTTGATAATTGAATTAGCTCATTAAGACCTGATTGGCTTGTGAATGACATTTCCTGATATAGGCAAATTGGTAGCTCATGGTTATCTTTAAACCTGCGGTCTGGTCCACCGGACTTATTTGCGTATTTCCACGTTTTATCAACGATCAATGCATCAGCAGGAACTGACTCTTCTTCGATAAATTTTTTGTCTCCGACCATCACAACCAAATCTTGGTAACTCACAGCTCCGACACCTGTAGTGTCATAGACCAACACTCGGTCAGGAAAGAAATGTAATGTTTGACGACCTACTGCAATAGAGACTGTCTTCACATTTGTTTTTAATCGTGGCGGTTCTGAGATCATAATCGATGTCAGCTTTCGATCTATAAGATTGCTTGCACCTGCATGATATTTTTTATCAAGAACTTTGCCTGAGGCTGATATATGCCAACATTTATTAGCTTTTGCCATTTGTTCTGCTGCCGAAAACAGCTTGTCATAAGCAAGTTCCATTTCGGAGTCAAAGTCATAGAAAAGTACTGTTGTCTTAGCTAACGTGTCTCTCGTATAACAAACCCAAGTAGAAACACCCCCCAACACAGCAGTCAAAGCGACAACCCATTTAGGGAGCTCGGCATTATGAATTCCAAAAACAACAGCGAAAAATAGAATAAAAATAAAAGGCCATGAACTAGACTTTTTCTGTTTCTCATTAAGCTCCTTTAGCAGCTCAGCTGAAGAAGAGTCTACTATCTGCGAAACATGCGCTGACTCAATTTCTTTCAGTGGTTCGTGAGTCGGTGCTTCGAAGGACTCTTGATAGTTGGGCTGAATAGTGTCGTCGACAATTCGTTCCTGAGAACCAATCGGAATAGTCGAACGATAATAAATACCATTCGCTCCAATACGGACATAGTTACCTCTTGGACCAGTTCCGACTCTCAGACCTTTAACACCAGCTGAAACGCCAAATCCAGATTTTGACAAATTGAAACGAAATGGGCCAACGCTGATACTCTTTCTTATGTAGAGTCCCATATCTTCTCCGAACTTAAATTGACACTCTTGCGGCTTAACGCCCTGTTAAGGGGTGAGCAACGCAATACCGAAGCTCCCGCATACCACCTTAAACACTTAAACCAACGCATAGTAAAAATGCCACGCGTTGCGAATCACTCTTAAACAGTTTGTTAGTTGTTTTTTTGCATACGCTCTAGAATATAGTCTTGCAGAGCTAAACCTTTTAATTTTTGCTTGCAGCCATTTACTCGAACCCAAGTGTCACCAGATGAATTGAAAAACAAACCAATGGTGTTTGATTTTGGGACGTTTACTTCAAAAACATACCCATTCTCGGTATTTATTACTGAGTGAAACCTAACAGTGATTTTTGTTGGATCTATTGCTGGCTGAATCGTACCAATCTTAGCGTTAACAACTTTGTTTATCTCGTCCTTTTGTGCCGTTGATAGATGTAAACTTTTCACCTTACCATCATCGCAAATGCCCCAGAAAATACTACCACCAGATCCGTTAAGGAATGCAACCACGTATTCGTCAACCAAGTTCTGGATAGATTTAGCAGGATTACTTCCTTTTACTTCTTTAAACTCATGGGTCAAATCTTCTTCTAAAGAACAAACCTCACCCTCAATGAATCTATGTTGAACATTATCTTCAATGACTTCCAGTTCATCAGGAAGAGACTCAAAAAACGTTCTAAGTTTTTTAATGCTCCCCGAACTCATACGGACAGACTGAGACATTTTATTTATAGAGCCACAACTCGCGATCAACGAATCTAGTTGCTCAAGTGCTCTAGTTTTACCAACCAGTTGACCCCAAGTTTCAATTTGTCTATTCCGTTGAGGACCACTTTGCAAACCGCCGGGATAGTACCTATCGTTGATTACTTCAAAAGCGATATCTAAATCCCAGTTCTTATTAATGATCACAATTGCTTCCTATTATCCCGAAGTTTGGTAAAACAACTAACGCCGCATTAAAGTGTGAACAACGCGACCACGAAACCCAACCTTACCACCGTAAACACTGAACTCAACGATGGAATGAAAAATGCCAAGCGTTGAGAATCACTCTTAAATGCTTTGTTATGTTTTTTTGCCACGAAACACTTGGCTTGAGTGCACTAGGTCGCCTTTATTTATACCTTGCTTGAACTTTCGCATATCTAGCTTAAGGCTTACCCAAAGCAGAAAATCCACACGGAATGCTAACGTAAAAATTGTTTTCTCGACTATCGCTTGAGAAGCTAACTGGCTAACTTCAATTTTGCCAAGCATAGTCATATAAAGGTCTTTGTTATCAATAGCAGAGTCCAATTTGCTATTAATTATCGACGTGTAAGCGCTAATTGCACCGTCCAGCCTAAATGCCAGTAATGGATACTCTTGTGAGATCAATGATACTGATTCATTAATTTTGCCTAACGTCTTTTCTGAAAAGTTGAGATGCTTTTGAAAACTTCGCTGTCTACCCCTTTCCCAAGTAGCAAGATCACTTGGAGCGTTACTTTTATAATACTCTTGGACTCTCTTTACTTGAAGCATATCAAAGTTCAGTTTGTATAAAGTAGCTATAGCTTGCTTTATAGTTCTAGCTCGCGCCGCGCGGTTTTTCATAAAACCACCAAGCTCACTCAGCCCCCAACCAAGAGCTACCCCAAGAATAGGAAGCAAATCTTTGATTTCCATAACCTCTCCGAAAACATAACGCCCTGTTAAGGGGTGAGCAACGCAATACCAATGCCGCCGCATACCACCTTAATCACTTAAATCAACGCATGGTAAAAATGCCACGCGTTGCGAATCCCTCTTGAACAGTTTGTTATGTGTTTTCACCTGAAGCTTTTGGAGCAGTATTCTTTGCTATCTGAATCAATGTATATGATATGCCACATATGAAAAATTTGGCTATCCATAACATTATCCCAGATACGAGAGCGCCAATACCTAGTTGAACTCCATGCAAGACAGTGGAAAAGATACCAACTGCTACTATTAGTACTGCTAGACATGTTACAACCACATCCATGATTCTGATTAGTGACTCAAATCGCTCGACTTTTTTCATTTACACTCCCTGTAATTCATTTAAAAGCGGATATTATCTCATTTTAAGTAGCTGGCTCGACGTAATCCTGACCAAGACACATAACGCCCTGTTAAGAGGTGAGCAACGCCATACGAAAGCTGCCGCATACCACCTTAATCACTAAAACCAACGCATAGTAAAAGTGCCACGCGTTGCGAATCCCTCTTGAACAGTTTGTTATGTGCGTGCTTACGTTATGCACCAAACTGTTTTATACGCTTAGCGCCAACGGCGTTTTTCAAGGTAGTTGTCATCATTCGCTTACTTATTAAGCGGCTTCTTTATCTGGATTTAAGTGAACCACTCCAGCTGGCTCACAGTTCCTAATATCATCTGACCATCGCTCTGGATTCTTGCGCTTTGCTGCAAGTAACACCTTTGCGCGACGCTCTAAAATCTCTCGGTCTTTACCATTGTGTCGCTGTGAAGGTGTCACATAATTTATCTTGCTATGCTTGTGTTCCGTATTGTACCAACGTACAAAAGCCTCAACCCAACAGCGACTCGCATCCAACTGTTCAAAGCCTTTTGTTGGCCAACTCGGCATATACTTTACCGTTCGGAACAGTGACTCCACATACGGGTTATCATCGCTTACTCTTGGGCGACTATAAGATGAGGTAATGCCTAGCTCATCCATTTTTGCTTTGAACGTCAGTGATTTCATTGGTGCTCCATTATCCGAGTGCAGCACCAGCGGTTGATTAAAGCATTGTTCACGCATCAACGTTCGTTGCAATAACTGTGACGCTAGCTCACCACACTCACATTCATAGACATCATAACCAACGATTTTGCGGCTGTAGATATCTTCTATTACGTACAGATAGTAGTGCTGTCCACGAACTCTTGAAGGCAAGTAAGTAATATCCCATGTATAGACTTGGTTCGGTCCTGTTGCTGTATAACTTGTTGGCTTAGGTGGTTTTTGCCGACTTCTCTGACGCCCTCGATTATGAAGTTGACCTTGCGCTCTCAGAACCCGATAGTAGCTCGCTTCAGAGGCGATATACTCGCCTTTATCAAGAAGCGTCGGAACGATTTGAGTCGGTGGTAGACTAGCGTATTCCGAGCGATTACAGACCTCTATAATCGCATCCCGCTCTTGTTGTGATAGCTTATTCGCTGGCTCTGGCCTAGTACATATTGGCCTTTTGTCAGCTTGAACTTCACCTTGCTGATACCAACGCCGATAAGTTCTCAGGTCGATTTGGGCTTCATGGCAAGCTGGCTCTAAACGGCAACCACTTTGTCTAGCCTCGTGTATAAGACCAACCAAGCACTGCCTTTCATCGGTTGAGGTTAGTCGTCCTCTGGCTCTTCCCCGTAAAAGGCTCTCAGCTTTTTTCGCAGGACTAACAGAGCTGCGGTTTCAGCGAGCGCCTTTTCTTTGTGTCGTAGTTCTTTTTTCAGCTCTTTAATTTCAAGCTTGTCGGCTTTCGCTTGTTTCTTAGCTTCGGCTTCACGCTCTTTACTCGACATGAAGCCTTGCATACATTCGCTTCGCCAGTTTTCCACTTGCTCGGGGAACAGGCCTTTTTCACGACAATATTGGCTGAGTTCATTCTCGGTCATCGAGTAAGTTTCAGCGACGATGGCAAGTTTAGTTTGAGCAGACCACTGCTCTGATGAAGTATTGCTATTTGGCACAGCGGCTCCTGAACGTCTGAGTTGCTGTCGCCAATGATACAGGGTTGCTGTACTAATACCTTCTTCTTTTGAAACCTGGCTTACCGACATGGAGTATGGAGGCAGTAGTTTCTTCAATATAGCTTCTTTTCTTTCTGCTGGAATACGAGACAAAATTCATTCTTTACCGCCCAAACTGGTTAAATTTTAACAGTGACAACTATCCTGCCAGAGGGGGCCAATAAAAAACTGATACCTACTTTGTTGAAGTAAGTCTAAATGGCGCTCAAACATGGGTACGCCATTGGATAAAGAAAGGTGGTAGACGAGTCCATTACCGACATACACCCCAACGTGTGCGCCGTATGAGTCAGTAGAGTCGTTGTACATCATGATATCTAGCGGCTTAAACTCAATAACCACCTCACTAAACTCCGAGTCATCCCACAATTCACTAGAACGGTAGTTAGGTGGATTTAGACCGAAGTCTCTGAGCAGGTTATAAGCAAAGACCTGACTGTTAGCTCCAAGCGTTAAGTCTGAATCATCTTTGCAACCCGGAATGCGGGATGAAACGTATCTTACATTTTTGAATCTGTCGGGAATATCCATTTCCATTTTCTCCCAAAGCACATAACGCCCAATTAAGGGGTGAACAACGCCTTCCCCCAAACCTAAAGCATTGTGCCATAAACACTAAATTTGAAGTAGAAGCAGAAATGCCAAGCGTTGTGAATCCCTCTTAAATTGCTTGTTAGCTTTGCTTACGTCGATCTTTCAAGCCTAAGCTTACATTTATTTCTTCAATCCAATCTGTAACAACTTTATAGGTTTCGCGTGACGGCTCCCCATTAGACACTAGCTTTAACTGTTTCAGAAAGTACACTCCAGCTTTAAAACCTAGCTCCATAGTTGCTCTTTGAGGAAAAGTGACTCGAAAAATATAGCTCGTCTTATTTAAGGCCTTTTCGCGATATGTAGCAACACAGTGTTTCATTACCCTACCCTCTTGGATCAACTGATTAACAGAAGAAATGAACTGAAACTGCGTATCACTTTGGACGGGAAAAGGCTCAAAGTTAATATCATTAGTTAAATAAGTATGACTTTTGTTTAACTGACGGATCCACTTTCTATGCAGTGACTCTAGTTGTTCTGTCGTTTCACACGCAGCAACTAACATTTTGCTGTTTTTGAAATCCAACGCATTTCCAAGTTCTATTGTATCTTGATAGGTTTTTAACAGTTCGGCGATTCCGACTTTAACCGCAGCAAAGTAGTTACATTTCGTGCTAGATAATTCTGGTAAAAGTCCTGAGCCGATTAAAAAAGGATAAGCATGGACGAGATATAGCTCAAGTGAGTTTATTTGCTCTCTATGTTTGAAAGAGTCCACTACAGCTTCACTTTGTAGAGACTGCTTTATTATGGCAATTTCTTCTTCAGAGCCATTTAGAACATCAAGCTTCTTTAAAAACTTAACGTGTTTACCAGTACATTCCTGCCCTGTGATTTTTGATAAAATTTCCCTACGCTTTATTAAACTATAGTAGCTGAAAGTGTGATGGCTCCAGTTATTGTCTAACTCAGATACCATTAACCATACAAGGGTTGGGAATGAATCAAATAACTCTCGTATCTCTCGACTTGAGTTCACAGAGTTAGTCAAAAGAATTTGTTTATGTGCTATTCGTTTTATCCAGTCAATATGATTAGGGGAAATAACATTTGATAGCCACGAAAACTCTGGTTCCTCATACAATTCGATAACAGGTAAGTCGATATCGAATAGATTCACATCTCGCTCGAACGAACAAATACGATCAACATAGACTAATCCATTTTTCTCTTTAAAAGCTATGTATATATCTGTAAGTGGCTGAAATGAAACCAGTGTTTTATTCCGTAAGGAATAAACCTTTAAACCTTTGAACATAACTATGACTCTAGTTCTCTAAGCTTTAACCTAAGCTCTTTAACAACTGACTTTAGCTCTCTTTTTTGGGTCTCGGTAAACGTTGAGCTGATACCACTACGTTCAGCAAATTCAAGTTCTAAGAGCTTACCACGAGCTACGATTAAATTTATTTCATTCAATGAGCCAACAGCTTTAGTGCCCTCTTCTGCCAACTTACCGAGTTCAGCTTCTATAGGCCCTATTTTGATTTTGGACTCATTGCCTGTAATGAGCCTATCAACAAGTTTAGTCAACGGCTTGCGCAACATTAGTACTGTCAGTACGGCAACGCCCGGCCAAGAAGCTAACAGCTCAAGAACTTGCATAAAATTATCCAATGTTATCTCCTATTTTGTAAAGCTAACGCCTTGTTAAGGTGTGAGGCACGCAATACCTAAGCTCCCGCATAACACCTTAACCACTAAAATCAACGCATAGTAAAAATGCCACGCGTGCCGAATCACTCTTGAACAATTTGTTATGTTTATTACCACCCGCCAGTACGTTACCGTAAATGAGCAGAACAATTTTACCGGCTAAAAACTTAGCTTTTACCTGCTGCTAAAAAAGCAGAAAATCCCATAAAAACAAAGGATATGAAGAGTGACACCATAGAATATCGAATGACAGTAAACAACCAAGAGCTACTTTCAGGATACTTCGAGATATTTTCGCTACTTCTTACGTAATTAAAGAGAAGCGCACTAGAAAAAGGAACAAACAAAAAGTAGATCGCTTTATATCTACTCGGGTCTATTCTTTTCATCTGCAATCCGAGGGAAATACTACTCCCAAGGAGCACTATCATTGAAGATATGAGCACTAGAAAAGCCGCAAATGCTAGTAACGAATACACATCCATCAACTCTCCTTTTTCACAATAAGCATCTGAATATTAACTATAGTTTTCTACACTCGACTAAGAAACATAACGCCCTGTTAAGGTGTGAGCAACGCAATACCGATGCCGCTGCATACCACCTTAAACACTAAACGCAACGCATAGTAAAAATGCCACGCGTTGCGAATCACTCTTAAACAGTTTGTTATGTGTTTAACATTTTAAGAGTTTCTTTCACCTCTTCCGACAACTCTCGAACACACTTAGCAAAAAGATATTCTGCATCTTCTGAAACCAGATTGTCATTTGGTAAAAGGGTCGGTTCAATTTTACCATCGAACAATGGGTACAAATTGTGAACTACGTAATTGCGACGTTCCAATATGTAACCCAACAAAAAAACGACGTCTTTATTCACAAGTTGGTGTTCTTTGCAGCAACCGATTAAAGGACCTAATGTCGGTTTATCTAACTTGATTCTAACTTTAACCTCTGAGGCAATAATTATTTCTTTCAATCTAGATTCAAGTTTTGAAACCAATAAAGTTAAACGCCCCAAATACAAACAAAATTCATCACTCTCAATCAAGTGCTAATAAAACTCATGATTCATATACTGAACTCAAATTAAACACATAACGCCGCGTTAAGGTGTGAGTAACGCAATACAAAGGCCTCCGCATTACGCCTTAAACACTAAAACCAACGCATAGTAAATTCGCCGAGCGTTACGAATCTGCTTGAATTGTTTGTTAGATGCCCGGCCACTAAACCTGATTTAGTAGTGGTAGCGACATGAAATTATTGTTATCGCTTGATCATCTACTGCGTAAACAAGCCTATTAGTGTCGTCGATGCGGCGAGACCAAAAACCAGATAAGTTCTCTTTTAACGGCTCAGGTTTACCAATACCCTCAAAAGGAGAACGCTTAACATCATTGATAAGTTTGTTGATGCGCTTAAGTGTTTTCTTATCTTGGGTTTGCCAATACAGATAGTCGCCCCAAGCCTCATCAGTCCACGATAGTAAACGTTGACTACTACTCATCAATTAACTCTCGTGCTGTTGTGTTTCCAGCACGGTACTGTGCTATTGATCGGTTTAGGTGTTCAGCATTCTTAGGAGAACGTAGTAAGTGCACTGTCTCCATAAGGCTGTTGTAGTAATCTAAAGACATAACCACAGCATCCTCAGAGTCACGGCGTGTAATGACTGTTGTATCTGCGTCATTAACTACACCGTCCAAAACAGCTTTAAGACCATTTCTAGCTTCAGTAAAAGATACGATTCTCATAAGAACCTCCATATGTACATTTAATGGAACAAGTATAGTCTTCAGCCACATACTTGTACAGTAAATTGAACATGCGGTGTTGAAAAGGCAACTAACGCCGCATTAAGGTGTGAGCGACGCTTGGCTATACTTGAGCGAAGCGAAACTGCCAAGCGTTGCGAATCACTCTTAAATGCTTTGTTATGTGCGTGCTAATTGAGGTACTTTTGCCAATGTTGCTGCCCTTTCAAAACTACTCTGTAATCTTCGTAGCCTAATGAGCTATAGAGCTTTTTCGCTGCAACATTATCATCACCGACCTCTAATGTGATTTTGAGGTAATCATTATCACGACAATACCGTTCTATACCATTCAGTTGCGCCTTTACCACGAACGTTGCCCGACACCATAAAATCATGGATATTCATCACCCTTTGCGCACGATAAGTTGAGAACGATTCAAAGCAAACCGCAAAACCGGCAGGCTTATCATCGACAAAACTGATAAATCCGTGGAAATAAGGCAACGCAAATAGCTGAGCAATTACTGAGAGATCTAGTTCGACTGTGAATCCAGATAGGTACTCTCTAAACAAAGCCTCGAATATGCCTTTGTCTTCAATGCTTTCTGTTTCGATACGTCTGATTGTGATTTCCATATTCATTTCCACCAAAGCACATAACGCCTTGTTAAGGTGTGAGGCGCGCAATACCGAAGCTCCCGCATAACACCTTAACCACTAAAACCAACGCATAGTAAAAATGCCACGCGTGCCGAATCACTCTTGAACAATTTGTTATACATTTATTCCGCCGCCTCTCGAAGCCAACTATCTAAGGACTCACGCGGATTTAACCTATATGCTCGTTCAACGTTTGTCACGTCTGGCGGCATGATTTCTGCGTTGATATAAAGTTTATTTCGACAATTTAAGCTATCTAAATAACCTTCAATATCCAAGCGCTTAAGAGTCGACTCCATCGCAGGTAAAAGAACTGCCGTAGTTTCTTCACTAAAACCACATTCAGCGGTCACATTGTCCAAAAGCAGTTCAACATCTGAGAAGTATTCATCGCAGAAACCAAACAACGGTGAGTCTGCATATGACCATTTTATTTCTTCTCGGTCTTCAAAGGATGAAGCTTCGGTTTGTAACAGTTCGTCAGACCAAGCCGAAAATATAGGTCGATGCCCCTCTCCAGTTGTGACCAAAGCTACGTAATAAAAGTGATGCTGCGGAAACTCAGACGACAACCTTACTATTATTGATTTGGTCGCCTTGTAGAGCATACTTTCTAGTTGCTTAAGTTTCATATTGCTCCAAATGTATAACGCCCTGTTAAGGTGTGAGCAACGCAATACCGATGCCGCTGCATACCACCTTAAACACTAAACGCAACGCATAGTAAAAATGCCACGCGTTGCGAATCACTCTTAAACAGTTTGTTATGTGTTTAACATTTTAAGAGTTTCTTTCACCTCTTCCGACAACTCTCGAACACACTTAGCAAAAAGATATTCTGCATCTTCTGAAACCAGATTGTCATTTGGTAAAAGGGTCGGTTCAATTTTACCATCGAACAATGGGTACAAATTGTGAACTACGTAATTGCGACGTTCCAATATGTAACCCAACAAAAAAACGACGTCTTTATTCACAAGTTGGTGTTCTTTGCAGCAACCGATTAAAGGACCTAATGTCGGTTTATCTAACTTGATTCTAACTTTAACCTCTGAGGCAATAATTATTTCTTTCAATCTAGATTCAAGTTTTGAAACCAATAAAGTTAAACGCCCCAAATACAAACAAAATTCATCACTCTCAATCAAGTGCTAATAAAACTCATGATTCATATACTGAA
This sequence comes from Vibrio sp. B1ASS3, assembly GCF_905175355.1. NCBI lineage: Bacteria > Pseudomonadati > Pseudomonadota > Gammaproteobacteria > Vibrionales > Vibrionaceae > Vibrio > Vibrio sp. B1ASS3. The sequence goes on along the minus strand of NZ_HG992742.1, from coordinate 1,714,788 downwards.
CTCAAATTAAACACATAACGCCCTGTTAAGGGGTGAGCAACGCAATACAAAAGCCGCCACATACCACCTTAAACACTAAAACCAACGCATAGTGAAAATGCCACGCGTTGCGAATCCCTCTTGAACAGTTTGTTAGAGCGCAACTCAAAGTTTGAACAGAACTTTCAAAAGAGAATTTACCAAGGAAGAGATCCCTAGAAATAGAACTACTGGCAAACCTATCGCTATTATCAGTTTAAACTCGACAAACTGACCTACAACTGCATCACTATATCTACCGCCCAGGAACTTTCTCGATTCGTCTCCTACCGTAGATTTGACTTCATTTGTGACCGTCTTGCGATCTTTACCGATGAATTCTTTAAACAACATAAAGCCGAAGGGAGCGATAATAATGCCGGCGATAAGATATGAGATGTATTCAACTATATCGGTCATGTTCATACTTTTTTCTCCTGCGCTCTAACGCCCTGTTAAGGGGTGAGCAACGCAATACCTGAGCTACTGCATACCACCTTAATCACTTAAACCAACGCATAGTGAAAATGCCACGCGTTGCGAATCCCTCTTGAACAGTTTGTTAGGCTTTTTTCGTAAAGATCACGATAACACCAATAAAGTGATGTTTAGAATCTGTGTCGACATAGTACCCATCTATATCATCCATTATTCGACCTTCTACATCTTTGCTAAGTGTGAAAATTTGGATATCGGTGTCAATACCAGCTAAATTTCCGACTTCAGACAACCCGGCGTTTTTCAAGGTAGTTGTCATCATTCGCTTACTTATTAAGCGGCTTCTTTATCTGGATTTAAGTGAACCACTCCAGCTGGCTCACAGTTCCTAATATCATCTGACCATCGCTCTGGATTCTTGCGCTTTGCTGCAAGTAACACCTTTGCGCGACGCTCTAAAATCTCTCGGTCTTTACCATTGTGTCGCTGTGAAGGTGTCACATAATTTATCTTGCTATGCTTGTGTTCCGTATTGTACCAACGTACAAAAGCCTCAACCCAACAGCGACTCGCATCCAACTGTTCAAAGCCTTTTGTTGGCCAACTCGGCATATACTTTACCGTTCGGAACAGTGACTCCACATACGGGTTATCATCGCTTACTCTTGGGCGACTATAAGATGAGGTAATGCCTAGCTCATCCATTTTTGCTTTGAACGTCAGTGATTTCATTGGTGCTCCATTATCCGAGTGCAGCACCAGCGGTTGATTAAAGCATTGTTCACGCATCAACGTTCGTTGCAATAACTGTGACGCTAGCTCACCACACTCACATTCATAGACATCATAACCAACGATTTTGCGGCTGTAGATATCTTCTATTACGTACAGATAGTAGTGCTGTCCACGAACTCTTGAAGGCAAGTAAGTAATATCCCATGTATAGACTTGGTTCGGTCCTGTTGCTGTATAACTTGTTGGCTTAGGTGGTTTTTGCCGACTTCTCTGACGCCCTCGATTATGAAGTTGACCTTGCGCTCTCAGAACCCGATAGTAGCTCGCTTCAGAGGCGATATACTCGCCTTTATCAAGAAGCGTCGGAACGATTTGAGTCGGTGGTAGACTAGCGTATTCCGAGCGATTACAGACCTCTATAATCGCATCCCGCTCTTGTTGTGATAGCTTATTCGCTGGCTCTGGCCTAGTACATATTGGCCTTTTGTCAGCTTGAACTTCACCTTGCTGATACCAACGCCGATAAGTTCTCAGGTCGATTTGGGCTTCATGGCAAGCTGGCTCTAAACGGCAACCACTTTGTCTAGCCTCGTGTATAAGACCAACCAAGCACTGCCTTTCATCGGTTGAGGTTAGTCGTCCTCTGGCTCTTCCCCGTAAAAGGCTCTCAGCTTTTTTCGCAGGACTAACAGAGCTGCGGTTTCAGCGAGCGCCTTTTCTTTGTGTCGTAGTTCTTTTTTCAGCTCTTTAATTTCAAGCTTGTCGGCTTTCGCTTGTTTCTTAGCTTCGGCTTCACGCTCTTTACTCGACATGAAGCCTTGCATACATTCGCTTCGCCAGTTTTCCACTTGCTCGGGGAACAGGCCTTTTTCACGACAATATTGGCTGAGTTCATTCTCGGTCATCGAGTAAGTTTCAGCGACGATGGCAAGTTTAGTTTGAGCAGACCACTGCTCTGATGAAGTATTGCTATTTGGCACAGCGGCTCCTGAACGTCTGAGTTGCTGTCGCCAATGATACAGGGTTGCTGTACTAATACCTTCTTCTTTTGAAACCTGGCTTACCGACATGGAGTATGGAGGCAGTAGTTTCTTCAATATAGCTTCTTTTCTTTCTGCTGGAATACGAGACAAAATTCATTCTTTACCGCCCAAACTGGTTAAATTTTAACAGTGACAACTATCCTGCCAGAGGGGGTAACAAAGCATTTAAGAGTGATTCCCAACGCTTGGCATTTACCATTCCAACGTTGGGTTTTGTGTTTACGGTGTAATGGTTTAGTTTCGTGGTAGCGTTGCTCACACCTTAATGCGGCGTTATGTACTTGGAGAAAAATATGGATTTTCTCGTAGGTGTAGACCTTCAGGATTCATTTGTTTTGGGTTGGCACTACAATGATCAAGCTTTTGAAATTGAACTAGAGTTTAGCATCTGGCCTGAGTCTAAATATTATGAAGCTCCAAAAATAGGTGAGCATACTTGCTATCGTTTGGGGTCTCTTCTTTTTGAGGGTGTTTTAAGTATTAATGGGCTCTTGAATCAAAATGATATGCAGCCGACCATAGACCTTGACGGTTCAAAAGACTACGGAAACATCGACTACTTTGAAAAGAACCAATCATATTTCAAGGTGGTAGGTGGCTTTGGGAGCATAGAATTTGAAAGCTCAGGTGTTCATTTTAAACTACGTACATAACAAACTGTTCAAGAGGGATTCGCAACGCGTGGCATTTTTACTATGCGTTGAATTTAGTGATTAAGGTGGTATGCGGCAGCTTTTGTATTGCGTTGCTCACCCCTTAACAGGGCGTTATATGCCAGTAATCAAAAAGTCGATAGCAGCGATAATTTCGTTTCTAAACGTGCTTAGCTCGTTGACTGGAGTCGTGAGGATTTTAGTTGGTACACTAGCCATTTGTTGAGTAAGAATCACAAAGTCACCTTCATCAATATGGATCGTAGGGCACAGATGGCTAGGGGCTTTTTTCTCTAGCAGCTCGATAGGAGTTAAGGGAATGACCAAGCGAGTATTCAGTGAATCTAGCAACTCGCTTTGGACATCAACAAAATATGGGTAAGCGCTTGCGGTGCTCTTATCGTTGTTTTTATAAAGCGTAAATTGTGACATTAGAATACTCGGTATGAATCGGAAAATAGTCCGTGTTTTGCAGTTAAATCGTTACAAGCTTCAATAGCTTCGGCATTTTGTTCTAACCATTCGGCTTTCAATTGTTGTTTTACTTCTTTTTCCAAAGCCTTTTCCATTGTTGCTGATAGGTTGATGTTTAGGCGCTTAGCTTCGGCAAGCAACTCACTGTTTAGACTAAGGTTTGTAGCCTTTTTAGGTGCATGTGTGCTATATGTATTTCTCATAAAGTAATCCTATACGTATTAGTAATGCGTATAGAGTATAGGTGAAAGCTAAGCATATAACAAATTGTTCAAGAGTGATTCGGCACGCGTGGCATTTTTGCTATGCGTCAAGTTTAGTGGTTAAGGTGGTATGCGGAGGCTTCAGTATTGCGTGCCTCACACCTTAACTGCGCGTTATGTTTATAGGTGTAGATATGCTTGAATATTTAGCTTCATGGGCATCATCAAAATCCAAGATATTTAGCGGTGAAAGTTTAATTGTTGAATTGTCAGAGAAACTTGGTGACGAAGTAAAAGCTCAATACATTGAAATTGAAGGAAACGGCTTGCTATCTAGAGCAACTTTGTGGGAAACGGGCAACCTGGTTCTAGAAGCCATTGACATTGAATCAGAGCAGCATGCTATATCGGAAATCTATGAGTTGCGAGATCATGCTCAAATCGACGATAAACTAAATTGGTGGCTAAGTGAAATTGCCACTTATGAGAAAGTCTAAACATAACAAACTGTTTAAGAGGGATTCGCAACGCGTGACATTTTCACTATGCGTTGGTTTTAGTGATTAAGGTGGTTTGCTGCTGCTTCGGTAATACGTTGCTCACCCCTTAACAGGGCGTTATACGAAATAGAGAAAGGTACCCCCTCTGGCAGGATAGTTGTCACTGTTAAAATTTAACCAGTTTGGGCGGTAAAGAATGAATTTTGTCTCGTATTCCAGCAGAAAGAAAAGAAGCTATATTGAAGAAACTACTGCCTCCATACTCCATGTCGGTAAGCCAGGTTTCAAAAGAAGAAGGTATTAGTACAGCAACCCTGTATCATTGGCGACAGCAACTCAGACGTTCAGGAGCCGCTGTGCCAAATAGCAATACTTCATCAGAGCAGTGGTCTGCTCAAACTAAACTTGCCATCGTCGCTGAAACTTACTCGATGACCGAGAATGAACTCAGCCAATATTGTCGTGAAAAAGGCCTGTTCCCCGAGCAAGTGGAAAACTGGCGAAGCGAATGTATGCAAGGCTTCATGTCGAGTAAAGAGCGTGAAGCCGAAGCTAAGAAACAAGCGAAAGCCGACAAGCTTGAAATTAAAGAGCTGAAAAAAGAACTACGACACAAAGAAAAGGCGCTCGCTGAAACCGCAGCTCTGTTAGTCCTGCGAAAAAAGCTGAGAGCCTTTTACGGGGAAGAGCCAGAGGACGACTAACCTCAACCGATGAAAGGCAGTGCTTGGTTGGTCTTATACACGAGGCTAGACAAAGTGGTTGCCGTTTAGAGCCAGCTTGCCATGAAGCCCAAATCGACCTGAGAACTTATCGGCGTTGGTATCAGCAAGGTGAAGTTCAAGCTGACAAAAGGCCAATATGTACTAGGCCAGAGCCAGCGAATAAGCTATCACAACAAGAGCGGGATGCGATTATAGAGGTCTGTAATCGCTCGGAATACGCTAGTCTACCACCGACTCAAATCGTTCCGACGCTTCTTGATAAAGGCGAGTATATCGCCTCTGAAGCGAGCTACTATCGGGTTCTGAGAGCGCAAGGTCAACTTCATAATCGAGGGCGTCAGAGAAGTCGGCAAAAACCACCTAAGCCAACAAGTTATACAGCAACAGGACCGAACCAAGTCTATACATGGGATATTACTTACTTGCCTTCAAGAGTTCGTGGACAGCACTACTATCTGTACGTAATAGAAGATATCTACAGCCGCAAAATCGTTGGTTATGATGTCTATGAATGTGAGTGTGGTGAGCTAGCGTCACAGTTATTGCAACGAACGTTGATGCGTGAACAATGCTTTAATCAACCGCTGGTGCTGCACTCGGATAATGGAGCACCAATGAAATCACTGACGTTCAAAGCAAAAATGGATGAGCTAGGCATTACCTCATCTTATAGTCGCCCAAGAGTAAGCGATGATAACCCGTATGTGGAGTCACTGTTCCGAACGGTAAAGTATATGCCGAGTTGGCCAACAAAAGGCTTTGAACAGTTGGATGCGAGTCGCTGTTGGGTTGAGGCTTTTGTACGTTGGTACAATACGGAACACAAGCATAGCAAGATAAATTATGTGACACCTTCACAGCGACACAATGGTAAAGACCGAGAGATTTTAGAGCGTCGCGCAAAGGTGTTACTTGCAGCAAAGCGCAAGAATCCAGAGCGATGGTCAGATGATATTAGGAACTGTGAGCCAGCTGGAGTGGTTCACTTAAATCCAGATAAAGAAGCCGCTTAATAAGTAAGCGAATGATGACAACTACCTTGAAAAACGCCGATATCACTGTTGTAAGAGTAACATTCTGATATGGCATCCATCTCTTTCGCAACGAACTTAAGTTTCTTCTGATATTGTTTATGGTTTTCTGGAACCATTGCATTATCAATAAAAGACTTAACACTTCTAGCAAAGGTTTCTAGAGGTATAATCAAATGCTGTACACGATCAAAGTGTACATTTTCTTCAATAGAAACGAGCATTCTAATGTCATCTACATCCCCAACATGATGAAAGTAATTTCTAATTATTCTAAGTAATTTGAAATCTGGATAATCTTTTATATTACAGTCAAATAACTCTTTCAGTTTATCTGCTGTGGAATGAAGATTGTTCAGATAAGTGAACAAGCTGTTTACATCATGTTCTTCTATTGTATCAAGTCTTAAGAGAACTCGCTGACTTTCAAAATACCTATCTATAAATGTATATTTTTTCATAAAATCTCGATTGCAATATAACGCCGCATTAAGGTGTGAGCGACGCTTGGCTATACTTGAGCGAAGCGAAAACGCCAAGCGTTGCGAATCACTCTTAAATGCTTTGTTATATTTTCAGCACTCTAATTCAACAGCTATTGGATCATAGCTATAGTTACCATAGTACAATAAAGGGTTGCCAGGATGCGGTGGATAGTCAACATTATCTTTAATACCAATGATATAGTTATTTTTGTCGGCTAAATACGGGATTAGCTGAAGAAATTTTTTTGGAAAATTATAAGCCCGCTCCTTTTTTAAGCGACCAAAAACTAACAAAAAATCTTCATTGTCCGAAATGATTTTTCTGAGGGTTCTTTCGTTTGAAAGTCGCAATAAGTCCGTTTTAAACTCTTTCTTTGTGTCCACTCGAGAGTACAGGTTTAGCATTACGATCTCAGAGTATTCTGGCATTTTTTCATATACATACCTTGCCAAAAAATGAATCGTTTTGTCGGCTAATTTTTCATCTGCAAAACTTGGGTTTTGCCCAATGATACACAACCGTTTACCTGTATTTCGGTTCATAAATGGCAGTGTTAGCGATACTCTATGCTGCCTATCTTCAGAGAACACTGACTCAATATTTGTGATGTCCACTTTATAGAAATGTTCAATCATCCGTCTTCACTCAAAGAAAATATAACGCCTTGCTAAGGTGTGAGTAACGCAATACAAAAGCTACCGCACAGCGCCTTAATCACATAAGCCACCGCAAAGTAAAAATGCCACGCGTTACGAATCACTCTTAAGCAATTTGTTAGTACATGCGCTACTTCTATTTATGCGCTCCAAAATATTGAAAAGTGGCATGATATGAAAGGCTTTGAACACTGAAGTGAGACGGGCAGCTACAAAACTTTACCCCAGATGAAAGACGAAAGTTGGCTAGAAGAAAAACGCACTGAACAGCCCTACTTTCACTGGCTTCAAATTAGAAAAGGATTCTTTCCTCGTACTTCAACAGCCACACCAAAAATAATCAAGGTTCTCTCAAAAGCCACCACGAAAATGAAGAAGCTCTAAAGAAATAGGCTAAGAGTTAGAAACCGTAAACGGTGAAATCAAAGCGAACACTCCGTATATAGTGCCACCGGAAAGAACGTGAAAGGCACTAACTGAAAGGTGTAAAGGCGAGCGCCAAAACAGATACACACCAAAACTTATGACATTTAATGCCAAACCCGTACTAACGCCAAATTAAGTAGTGAGCAACGCTACCACCTACCTAAACCATTGTGCCGTAAACACTGAAGCCGATTCAAACTGAAAGTGCCAAGCGTTGCGAATCTACTTGAATTTATTGTTATGCCGCTACATTTCACCTGACTTTATTTTGGACTGAGCCTCACTTACAGTCTGCTTCCCAAACAACAAATCCATCATTGCGATGATTCGTTTACTGTCGTCTCCCCACTTATCTGAATTTGCACTATTTGGTGCCTTGAACTCAACTTCACCAACTTTCTCGCTATTTCTATACGCTTTAACTTTGGCATCTGCGATAAACGTTCTGAAGTCCCAGCTCCAACGTGATACGTAAGTAAGTGTAAGTTCCGAGCTTTTCGGTGAAGTTCCATCACTTACGACAGTACATTTATGAGCAGTATCCAAACACCACTCTTGCATCGAATCTAAGAAAATTTCTCGTGTCGCGTCATCTTTCACGATAGTGATTTCTTTACTCTGGTTCTCTTGCGAGATTGCTTCCGCTGTATATTTTGGCGCAGCACATGCTGCCAATAGAACGGGTAGACTAAAGATAAATAGTTTCTTGTACATGTTACTTCTCTTTCAATACATCTATTATTTTTCGGGAATTTCAAGTAGCTGCATAACGCCCTGTTAAGGTGTGAGCAACGCAATACAAAAGCCCCTTCATAACACCTTAAACACTAAACACAGCGCATAGTAAAAATGCCACGCGTTGCGAATCACTCTTAAACAGTTTGTTATGCCCATGCTAACCACCAAGAAAATCTAGTATTTTTTGTTCAGTACCTAGACCTCGTTTGTAAAACTCAGTGTGACCGCAGCTACTGCATGATAAGAAATAAAAACGGTGTTTGTTGTAATTGAAAAATGTACTCCAGAATCCACCACTGGCTCTTAGCTCACCAACCTCATATGACTCTGAACCACATTTATCACAGCAGTATTCAAACTTCGATTTCACTTTGTCATTTCCTAACAGGTGGTTTGCCATCTGCTTGTTTGCAAGCTCTTTGCCTAAAGACCCGCACTTTTCACACTTCAATGATGAGTGTTCATTGCTATGCCCGCACCCAAAGCATTCCCATTTACTATCCATATTTCCTCTTGTAGGCATAACGCCCTGTTAAGGTGTGAGCAACGCAATACCGAAGCCGCCGCAAACCACCTTAAACACTAAACGCAACGCATAGTAAAAATGCCACGCGTTGCGAATCACTCTTAAACAGTTTGTTAGCCGCTCATTCCCAAAGGCTATTGCTTACCCAACAAGAACTTACGCAAATCTCTCTCTGCACGCATAACAAACAGAATAAACACTTTGTCACCGTCTTGTTTATAGAAAACACGACATGGATTAACGACAACTTCACGATAACTTAAATGTTCTAGCTCGGGTGGAATACGACCTGACTCTGGGAAAGTTTGTAGGCGTTCGACTTTGGAGAAGATCGTTTGTACTAACTGCTTTGCAGCTACGATATTTTCAAGTGCGATGTATTCAGCGATATCATTGAGGTCAGATAACGCTGGTTCAGTCCAGATTACTTCAGCCATTTTGACATTTTGTCCTTGGCTTCATCATGACTTACAACTTTACCATCAGCTAGTGCACGCTCACCTCGTGCAATACCCTCAAGAATAGCTAAACGATTTTGCATAAATTCGTAGTCATCAACATCAACTAGATACGCAGATGGCTTACCATGCTCAGTAATTAACACGGGTTCTTTGGTGTCGTGGAGATCGGCGAGGATCTTAGTTGCTTGACGTTTGAGTGATGTAACTAGTTCTACTTTCATGAGAGCTGCTCCAAAGGAATACTAAAGTGATACTATTCTATCACTTTGAGTATAGCAAGCTCCATGACGGCTAACGCCGCATTAAGTGGGCTTTGTTGCTTAAATCGATGGAACTAAATCTAGAAGCTACGATCTGATCGGCTACACCCATCAATCGTCGTAGCCTCATGCCTAAACCTCGTTACAAAACAACTAACTGGAAGCAGTACAACAAAGCCTTAATCAACCGTGGTTCTCTGACCTTTTGGATTGATGAGGAAACGATAGCTGAGTGGAAACAAAACAAACAAGGCAAGCGTGGTAGACCTCGCCGGTTCAGCGACTTAGCCATTACTACTGCACTGATGGTGAAACGCATTTTCTCTATGCCATTGAGAGCGCTACAAGGTTTTCTAGACTCTGTATTTAAGCTAGCTAATATCCCGCTAGTTTGTCCACACTACACCTGTATAAGCCGTCGAGCCAAGGAAGTTGAGATTTCATTTAAAACTAAAACCAGAGGTGCGATACAACACCTGGCAATTGATGCCACTGGCCTCAAAGTTTATGGCGAAGGTGAATGGAAGGCTAAGAAGCATGGTACTGATGGGAAGCGCAGAGTATGGCGTAAGTTGCATATCGCAGTAGATACGAGCACCCACGAGATAATCGCAGCAGAGCTGAGTTTATCGAACGTAACCGATGCCGAAGTGCTCCCCAACTTACTCAAGCAGACACGTCGTAAAATCATCGAGATATCAGGTGATGGTGCTTATGACACAAGGAGTTGTCACGATGCTATACGAATCAAGGTAACTATTCACCCAGGAGCTATTGACAGCAAATTTATGTGACTGAGTTAACTTGATCCCACATTCAACTTGAGTGATCTTTTTGTGGTGGCAATCTGGAGGTATGAATAAGAAAACATTACCTCCACCGCCAGATTTCGATTCGCCTGAAGAGGCGAAAGATATCATCCACTTTTTATGGAATAAGTTGGCTGAGCTTGAAGATAGGCTAAACCAAAATAGTCGCAACTCTTCTGTGCCATCATCTCAACAACCCCTGCATAATAAAGCTAAAAATACTTCGCCGAATCGGAAGAAATCTGGAAAAAAGCAAGGAGCTCAACCAGGTCATAAAGGCAATCGCCGACTGCTTCATCCTATTGAAGAGAGCGCCTCGGTTGAGCAATATTTACCGAATAAGATATGCCACTGCGGTGGGTGTGTTATTCCAAATAGAAAACCTTATAAACGACACCAAATCTTTGACTTGCCAGATATCTCATACACGCTTGTTGAACATCAAATTTTTAAAGGCGAGTGCTCATGGTGTGGTGATAAGCATCAAGCGGAGCTTCCAGAGTCTGTGCCCGATGTTCAAATGGGGCCAAATCTACATAGCTTTATCGCAATCCAAGCGACGCAGCACCACCAAAGCATAGGTAAAATACAATCTATGCTGAAAGACGTCTTCCAGCTTAACTTCTCAACAGGTGCAATATCTGCGGCGCAAGGACGAGTCACTGAATACTTAGCTGATACTCATACTCAAATCCATGACACAGTAAAAGCATCTAAACTGATTATGGCTGATGAGACTTCACATCAGCGCAATAATGATAAACGCTGGATGTGGGCCGCACTCAGCAATAACGTAGCCTTTTTCCAAATTAACAGCGGAAGAAACCAACATGCTGCCAAACGACTACTTGGTGAAGCGGTTTCACACCTTTTAGTGACTGACCAATATTCTGCCTACAAATATATCGACGAATCTAAGCGCCAATTATGCTGGGCTCACATATTAAGGAACGTCATCGCTATCGAGGAAAGCGTTTGTCCTGAAAACCAAAAAATCGGAGACAAACTCGCTTTAATCGCTCATAGCGTATTCAGGTGTCATCACCGATATATCGAAGAAGAAATTACCGAAAGCCAATATTACCGCCGACTCAGGCGGTTACGAAAGAGCTGGCTTCATTGGCTCAAATTGGGTAGTTATCAATGCTCAAAACGATATCGAGGTAGATGTCGAAATCTCATCGCTGATGATGCTATGGTCTGGCGGTTTATGGACGACTCCGAGTGCCCGTTAACAAACAACGCAGCGGAGCGAGTTCTCCGTAATTACATACTGATGAGGAAGTGTTGTTACGTGACTCGCTCATATCGAGGCGACCAGTTCCGCGAACGAATGTTCTCGCTGATAGAAACAGCCAAACTTCAGCAGGTCTCTGCTTATAAATGGCTGCGTGAAATCGTCGAACATCACATGTTGAAAGTTGATTATCAGGCGCCAGTATTTTTAGCGTAAACCGTCGTCAATAGCTCATGGGTGAATAGTTACGAATCAAGGGAGCAGTTCCGCTCATTCCGCCACGAGAAGGGGCAGCCTTCTGGGAGCAAGGACACCCTCGAAATTTAGCAGTAGGTTGCCAGAAGCTCTACGGTTCCAACGAGAAGTGGAAAAAGCGGTATGGCTATCATAAGCGCTCACTATCAGAGACAACAATGCATCGGGTGAAACAGTTGTTAGGTGGAAAATTAAGCTTAAGAAACTACAACGCTCAGGTTGGCGAAACTTATGCCATGATCAAAGCGCTGAACAAGCTAACAGGGCTTGGTATGCCTGAAACTCAGTATGTTGTTTAAGAAGCGTTCAACATGGGACTGCCATGTCTTCTCACCGAATTAAGCAACAAAGCCGCTCATCAACACAAAAGTCGATTACACCCAGAACCTTATGTATTTCTTCACCGACGCTAACGACTCGATAGTCTAGTCCAAGATAACCAACCAACTGCTCACCTTGAAAATGAAGAGCACGCATATGAGGTAACTGCTTAAAGTAAGAACGACTGACTTGGCTGTCTGGAAATGCTTGGTTTCTTAATGCTTCGATTGCCTTATGATGCAATTCTGAAACATCTATTTCTTGTACGATTTCCATATCACTTCCTCGAAAAGGGCTAACGCCGCGTTAAGTAGTGAGCAACGCCTGCACCATAGTCAAACCATTGCTCCGTAATCACCGAAACCGATTTAAACCAAAAATGCCAAGCGTTGCGAATCTGTCTTAAACGCTTTGTTATATTTTTAGGCGCTCCCTTAAGCCTGCTGGTGCTAGATATATGACTGCTTTGTGACTTTTGTGCTTAGAAGCCATCAGTAATTCTGCCTCAACCAACTTATTTAAGTAAGAGCGCGCTGTATTCTCATTAATATCTAAATCAAGAGAAACCTGCTTAACTGTAAAAGTCTTACCTGGTTGTTTGACTGCGTCCTTCAGAATTTCTAACTGCCCTCTTTTCAACCCTTTCGATACGGGACTTTTATCAATCCATTCCATAAATTGGTAGAATTCTTTTTTCTTCGCTTCTATATGTTCGTGCAAGGAATTAACCGCCTTAGTAACAATATCTACCTGATGATATATAAAGTAGGTTAAATCAAATTCATCTGTTTCCGTATATACGTAAGCTGTATCATAGTCTGACCTTTTTTCTTGGATAAGTTTACTGATGGAAACATATTCGAAAAGCCAATAACCAGATCTCAGCATAAACCAATAAAATAATGCCCTTGCAGTCCTTCCATTCCCATCACCAAATGGATGTATATAACCAATCATAAAGTGAAGGATAATAGCTTTGACTAAGGGATGAATGAAGTGGTCAGAATCACTGCCATCATCGCATTCATTTGCAAACTTACATAAGTCTTGAAGCCTTTCTTTTAAAGAATCGGCAGATGGTGGCTCATGAGCTACTTCATTATAAATATTAGCCACAGTCACATCATTCGTGTCTCTCAGTTCACCAGGAATAGCTTCATTATCGATTGCATTGTAAGTAGCTATCGCATGGAGTTCCAAAATTAAGTCTATTGAAAGTGGCTCATCTTTCCGCTCAACCGCTTTTTTCATTAACAAGAAATTGTTAAAGATCATTTGCTCTGATTTATCAGTTGGCTTTCTATTGTTCTCGAGCATATCTTTAGCAACTTTACGAGTAGTTGAGGCGCCTTCTAACTGGGACGAAGTAATAGCCTCTTCCATCATTAAGTTCCTAACTAAATAGCGATCTTTTTCTCTAGCCGTTATAAAAGAACCGTCGCCAATAGCATGCCCACCACCAGTGACTTTGTCTATATGATGTAACTGAGCAAACAATGAATCGGGAATACAATAGCTAAAGTGCCTTTGGAACGTATCTGCTTTTAGTATCGGCAATTCTTTAGCTAGTGTTTTTCTGGCAAATTTAGTGGCGATCCACGCGGACTCGGAATCTACACCTTTTTCAACTCTCCAGATAAACTTATCCCAATGTAGGTAATTTCCTGAACCATCTGTTGCACCATACTTCCCTAGTAACGGCATTACTTTATCAGCAGGAAAGTTCTCCATCAGTTTGGAGAATGGCTTTGGAGTTCTTATTCTTGCCATTTCATACACCCTTAAACTTAAAATTTCATTTTTAAGTTTAAGGGACACTCATCGTTTTTTCAACGTAAAATTGAAATTTTGCGTTATAAGAAAACAATGGGAGACAATATACCTTAAAATATAACGCCGCATTAAGGTGTGAGTGACGCTTGGCTAAACTTGAGCGAAGCGAAAATGCCAAGCGTTACGAATCACTCTTAAATGCTTTGTTAGTTTTTTTATCTTCAAACATTTGATTTATGTTTAGTCCAATGCCTGCAACATTTGGTTGGAGCACCAAATATTTACTCAAATTTTTAAGCATACCTAGCAAATATTGCTTCTTAGAATACTTTCCAGTTGCTAACAATTCGTTCAATTCACAAATCGATTTTAGCCTGCGTTGCTCAAAAACAGGTTCCGAGCAAACTGCTGACTTAAGCAACTCTAGGCTAGACTGAATAGCAGTCCTACTTTCGAACTTAGTTGCTACATAAGCATAATTTACGGCGAAATCAAAATACTCGGATTTATTTAAGAAAGAAGAATCAACAGAAGCCAAGACTGTTAAGGCTTCTTTATCCGATTTCTCTGCCATACACATTGCTACAAAGACTTTAATCACTTCTTTTCCAGAGACCTCATATGCTCGTTGATAAGAGCTTATCGCTTCATCGAATTTTGCCAAATGAAACAAGCAACTAGCCATTTCATACCAGACTTCAGAAGCACCAAGCTCCGACAAGTCTCTGCACTTAAGTATTTCTTCAAATTTATGGTGTGCCAACCTTTTCAGCTTTCCACTTCTACTTAAATCACCACGTAAACTTAGGCACCTCGCATAGATTAATTTGCTATATAATGAATTACTTTCTTCTTCAACATACTCATCCATTGCTTCAGAGACTAATTTCAACGCAGTTTTTTCATCACAAACGCCTAAATAACTTATAGCTATCCCCCTCTGGCAGGATAGTTGTCACTGTTAAAATTTAACCAGTTTGGGCGGTAAAGAATGAATTTTGTCTCGTATTCCAGCAGAAAGAAAAGAAGCTATATTGAAGAAACTACTGCCTCCATACTCCATGTCGGTAAGCCAGGTTTCAAAAGAAGAAGGTATTAGTACAGCAACCCTGTATCATTGGCGACAGCAACTCAGACGTTCAGGAGCCGCTGTGCCAAATAGCAATACTTCATCAGAGCAGTGGTCTGCTCAAACTAAACTTGCCATCGTCGCTGAAACTTACTCGATGACCGAGAATGAACTCAGCCAATATTGTCGTGAAAAAGGCCTGTTCCCCGAGCAAGTGGAAAACTGGCGAAGCGAATGTATGCAAGGCTTCATGTCGAGTAAAGAGCGTGAAGCCGAAGCTAAGAAACAAGCGAAAGCCGACAAGCTTGAAATTAAAGAGCTGAAAAAAGAACTACGACACAAAGAAAAGGCGCTCGCTGAAACCGCAGCTCTGTTAGTCCTGCGAAAAAAGCTGAGAGCCTTTTACGGGGAAGAGCCAGAGGACGACTAACCTCAACCGATGAAAGGCAGTGCTTGGTTGGTCTTATAC
This sequence comes from Vibrio sp. B1ASS3, assembly GCF_905175355.1. NCBI lineage: Bacteria > Pseudomonadati > Pseudomonadota > Gammaproteobacteria > Vibrionales > Vibrionaceae > Vibrio > Vibrio sp. B1ASS3. The sequence goes on along the minus strand of NZ_HG992742.1, from coordinate 1,699,482 downwards.
ACGAGGCTAGACAAAGTGGTTGCCGTTTAGAGCCAGCTTGCCATGAAGCCCAAATCGACCTGAGAACTTATCGGCGTTGGTATCAGCAAGGTGAAGTTCAAGCTGACAAAAGGCCAATATGTACTAGGCCAGAGCCAGCGAATAAGCTATCACAACAAGAGCGGGATGCGATTATAGAGGTCTGTAATCGCTCGGAATACGCTAGTCTACCACCGACTCAAATCGTTCCGACGCTTCTTGATAAAGGCGAGTATATCGCCTCTGAAGCGAGCTACTATCGGGTTCTGAGAGCGCAAGGTCAACTTCATAATCGAGGGCGTCAGAGAAGTCGGCAAAAACCACCTAAGCCAACAAGTTATACAGCAACAGGACCGAACCAAGTCTATACATGGGATATTACTTACTTGCCTTCAAGAGTTCGTGGACAGCACTACTATCTGTACGTAATAGAAGATATCTACAGCCGCAAAATCGTTGGTTATGATGTCTATGAATGTGAGTGTGGTGAGCTAGCGTCACAGTTATTGCAACGAACGTTGATGCGTGAACAATGCTTTAATCAACCGCTGGTGCTGCACTCGGATAATGGAGCACCAATGAAATCACTGACGTTCAAAGCAAAAATGGATGAGCTAGGCATTACCTCATCTTATAGTCGCCCAAGAGTAAGCGATGATAACCCGTATGTGGAGTCACTGTTCCGAACGGTAAAGTATATGCCGAGTTGGCCAACAAAAGGCTTTGAACAGTTGGATGCGAGTCGCTGTTGGGTTGAGGCTTTTGTACGTTGGTACAATACGGAACACAAGCATAGCAAGATAAATTATGTGACACCTTCACAGCGACACAATGGTAAAGACCGAGAGATTTTAGAGCGTCGCGCAAAGGTGTTACTTGCAGCAAAGCGCAAGAATCCAGAGCGATGGTCAGATGATATTAGGAACTGTGAGCCAGCTGGAGTGGTTCACTTAAATCCAGATAAAGAAGCCGCTTAATAAGTAAGCGAATGATGACAACTACCTTGAAAAACGCCGACAGTGGTGTTTTATGGAATATACACTCTGTAAAATCCGAATGACCTTTGAACTTTCTATTATCGAACTTAGCTTGCTTAAAGAACTTAGATTCTCTAAAGTCGATTGATTTTATAAGCTCCCTGTCTTCAATATCTTTGAAGTTTGACTTAAGTGAAAACTGCAATATCAAATTTTCTTTGAATGTACAGAACATAAAGTCAATTCCGTGATCAAAACGTGTTTGGTAAAAAGTAACTTCTTCGTTAAATACTGCCCCTCTAAAATCGACATCATTTTTAAAGTGACAATACGATAGATCTACCTTTTCGTGAAAAGTACAATATGAGAAATTGGGATACCCGCTATGTTCTCTTTCATCTAGTTCCAAAGGAACATTAAAAACTGTTCCACTGAAATCAACATGCCCGTGAAACACTCTTTTCCCATCGTCTTGCGCAATCACTTTAATTTTATTCGAAAACTCTTCTTTTCGTTCTTTTGACCAAGAAGCTTTCTCTGTAAAATTATTCTTGTCGTCGGTAAGCGGGCAATGAAATTCACAAAAATGCAGTCCATCTACCTCGTAAAAGTCTATTTCGACAACCTCTCCATTTAAGTCTTCGAACTGACAAGTATTAGATCCATCATGTTCAGGATCGTAGGATTCCTCACCAACCAGTATCTCTTTATGAATGTATGCACATTTTCCCATACCGTCGAACTCCTCCTTGACGATTAATCCCAACTTACTTGTGCGGCATAACGCCCTGTTAAGGTGTGAGCAACGTAATACCGATGCTACCGCATACCACCTTAAACGCTAAAACCAACGCATAGTGAAAATGCCACGCGTTGCGAATCACTCTTAAACAGTTTGTTATGTGCGTTTTTACGTTATGACTCTGACGTACTTTGACAGCTTAATGCCTTTGCTGATTTCTGTCCCATAGGATTCATTAATACCAGCAGCCTTTGCAACTGACTTACAAGAGGTATTTAAATTTTTTATCTGCTCTGCATACTTGATAGCGAACAGGTGAATCATTGCGACAGATTCATTTTCGGGAGCATTTTGATACATTTCTTCTAGGATTGAACCTAGTTCGTTCAATGTCATTTTATTTACTTATCCTTGTACTTTTCATATGTTTTGGGCTCGCTTTTTTTAGCTGCTTGTAAAGTTTCTTGAAACTCATCTTCCACAAAGTCATCTTTTATTCTACCAGCTCTAGCTTCTTCTCTACGCTTGGCTCTAGCTTGAAGAACAGACTCAATAATTGATAAGACTTTCATTTTTATCTCCTTAGCACATAACGCCCTGTTAAGGTGTGAGCAACGCAATACCAAAGCTCCCGCATACAACCTTAAAGGCTTTGTTGCTTAATTCGGTGAGAAGACATGGCAGTCCCATGTTGAACGCTTCTTAAACAACATACTGAGTTTCAGGCATACCAAGCCCTGTTAGCTTGTTCAGCGCTTTGATCATGGCATAAGTTTCGCCAACCTGAGCGTTGTAGTTTCTTAAGCTTAATTTTCCACCTAACAACTGTTTCACCCGATGCATTGTTGTCTCTGATAGTGAGCGCTTATGATAGCCATACCGCTTTTTCCACTTCTCGTTGGAACCGTAGAGCTTCTGGCAACCTACTGCTAAATTTCGAGGGTGTCCTTGCTCCCAGAAGGCTGCCCCTTCTCGTGGCGGAATGAGCGGAACTGCTCCCTTGATTCGTATAGCATCGTGACAACTCCTTGTGTCATAAGCACCATCACCTGATATCTCGATGATTTTACGACGTGTCTGCTTGAGTAAGTTGGGGAGCACTTCGGCATCGGTTACGTTCGATAAACTCAGCTCTGCTGCGATTATCTCGTGGGTGCTCGTATCTACTGCGATATGCAACTTACGCCATACTCTGCGCTTCCCATCAGTACCATGCTTCTTAGCCTTCCATTCACCTTCGCCATAAACTTTGAGGCCAGTGGCATCAATTGCCAGGTGTTGTATCGCACCTCTGGTTTTAGTTTTAAATGAAATCTCAACTTCCTTGGCTCGACGGCTTATACAGGTGTAGTGTGGACAAACTAGCGGGATATTAGCTAGCTTAAATACAGAGTCTAGAAAACCTTGTAGCGCTCTCAATGGCATAGAGAAAATGCGTTTCACCATCAGTGCAGTAGTAATGGCTAAGTCGCTGAACCGGCGAGGTCTACCACGCTTGCCTTGTTTGTTTTGTTTCCACTCAGCTATCGTTTCCTCATCAATCCAAAAGGTCAGAGAACCACGGTTGATTAAGGCTTTGTTGTACTGCTTCCAGTTAGTTGTTTTGTAACGAGGTTTAGGCATGAGGCTACGACGATTGATGGGTGTAGCCGATCAGATCGTAGCTTCTAGATTTAGTTCCATCGATTTAAGCAACAAAGCCGAGTGTTTCAAAAGCTTGAACCACGAAAGACTTTGAATCTACATCTACCACCATGAACCATAAGTAAGCACCTTGTTCTGGGAAGTATACTTTTACAAGAGCAAAACTAGATGCAAGCTCAGGTTTAGACAAGAGCTCACGAAAGGATCCTATGCTCGCTTTAGCTTCGGTAATTGTCCTCTGCCATAAAAGATCAGTGGATAAAACTGGATTACTCTTCACTTCGTCACCCGAAAAACTTAAACCTGAATGTAGAATTGATACCAATAGTAGTAACCAATATTTCATTGTTAGCCTCAAACAACATAACGCCGCATTAAGGTGTGAGCAACGCTACCACAAAACTTAACCATACCACCGTAAACACGAAACCCAACGATGGAATAAAAATGCCAAGCGTTGGGAATCACTCTTAAATGCTTTGTTAGCTCATTTCACACTCGTTACTAACACGTATAACATTAGCACTAACATTCTTTCTTTTTTTCCTTTGAAATTCAGTAAGCTCCTCATTTGATATCGTATCAAGAACATTAATTATCTTTTGTTTAGTGGCTATGTTTTGGTTTATTTTTTCTCTTTCACTTAATAAAATAAAAGTAGTAATCAAGCAGAACAAAACCCCCAAATTAAATATAATGGAAGGAATAAAACCCATCGAAGAATATACACCTAACAATACACTTAAAGCCCCCAAAATAGATGAGATAACCACTAATTGGTTTGACTTGGCAGTCAAGTCTTCCTTGTCATCTTTAATTGATATCACTATGCTATCTTTGTTGAATATTCCATTTACCTTCAACAATTTCGTGGCAAAACCTCTATATTCATCAATATCATCGCATTTATTGCTTATAGAATTATTGTAATAATATTCTAGTAGCTCATCTTTAACTTCGTTCTTTTTTTTCATTTTTTCTCCTAAAATATAGTTTTCTTTAGTGAGCTAACGCCCTGTTAAGGGGTGAGCAACGCAATACCAAAGCCGCCGCATACCACCTTAAACACCAAAACCAACGCATAGTAAAAATGCCACGCGTTGCGAATCCCTCTTGAACAGTTTGTTAGCTGCCACCTGCCGCCATTACCGTAGCTCCTACAAATACAGCAGGCACAACGACTGCAGAATCGATGATGATTGCAGCTGGTGTGGCAACTATTTTTCCTGCCGCTTCAGAAAAGGTAGATGGTTGTGCAATATTTATACGCCGACTCTTTTCTAGCTTTACTAGCGGGAAATCACCCTCTACCGTGAATCGCTTTCCTTTTACTTTTTCCGTAAGTCTAAATTCTCTTAGCAAAGCATCCTTTTTGAAGCCTAGCGACAAAAGTTGATTTTCTAATTCTGCGGTCGGCTCACCGCCTAGCAGTGTTAGCGATACAGTGCCAACAATTGTATTGTCTTTCCTTAGTTCAAATTCGTTACACGATGGGGAGAAATCTACTTCTCTAGATAAAGTAAGAGCATCTCCAAAATTTTTATTGATTTTGAAAAGATAAGCTGAACTAGAGGCGGTAACAAATAGCTCTCCGGAATCACTTTTTACGTAGAAGCCATCTATCATCTCTTGCTTATATTCAGGAGCCCAAAGAGCAGTTGTACATCCCGATAGAAATAACGCAACAAGTAATAAGAGTGTTTTCATAAAACTTCCATTTCCAAGCGTAATTAAGTTAAACAATATGGCAGCTAACGCCTTGCTAAGGTGTGAGTAACGCAATACAAAAGCTACCGCACAGCGCCTTAATCACCATAAGCCACCGCAAAGTAAAAATGCCACGCGTTACGAATCACTCTTAAACAGTTTGTTAACTGCCGTACTCACAATGACCAAGTAGAGCTTCTTCTGACTCTTTTCTGTGGAGCAACATAGTTTGGACCTTTGAAACTATTTTTACACTTTCTACAATTCCAAAAGTCGTTATTTCCACCCTGCAAACGAATTAGTTTGCGCTCATCGTCGAAGCAAGGCTGACAAAAAGGTCCATCATCTGCTTGCTCTTCTTTTACAACCCAATATGAGGGAGCACGATAAACGACAGATTCAACTTTCTCTAGCTCTGCTTTCACAGCAGCGAGTTCCTTTTTGAGCTTTTCTTTCTCTTCTTGCTGAGTAAGAAGCTCCTCTCGAATATAAAAAAGAGTATCCTGCACCTCGCCCAACCTTTCGATTGAAGCTTGAATTTTTTCTGAAACCTCAGAATCAATTTTTGCATCTAAAGCTAACTTGCTAATTTCTTTTATATTTTTAATCGCTGTATAAGCACTTGTTATCGTAGCAATATCCATAAGTTCTCCATAGGCAGTTAACGCCGCATTAAGGTGTGAGCGACGCTTGCACATAACCTAACGCATTGAACCTTAGACACTAAAGTCCCAGTTTAAACTGAAAATGCCGAGCGTTGCGAATCACTCTTGAATGCTTGTTATGTGCGTACTAAATATTTACGTACAATCTCAGCATGTCCTTGTGTTGAATACCATTTTCATAGATTGGCTCGGGGTAGTTTAGCAAAAAATGGTCTTTGATAATTGAGTCTACTCGAAACCCTAAACGCTGATAATAAGTCAGTTGATAGCCAAATGTACCCGTACCAAGCTCTACCCGATTGATTCCCTTGCTTGGTAACTCAGATAGAACAAGCTTTAGCAACTTAGAGCCAATACCTTGACCTTGTAGCTCTGGAGATACAGATACATTAAATATTTCAGCAAGGCTGTTGGTCTGCGCTTTAACGATACAAGCCGCTAAAACTTGCCCACTGTCTAATGCAGCAAAGCACCATGAATCAGATAAATATGAAGCGACACTAGCTTCCGAAGGATCAGCCTCGAGTAATAAATCTAGTGGAATTTCGCTACTTTTGACTTCGATATATTGCATATTTCCTCCGAGCACATAACGCCCAATTAACGTGTGAGCAGCGCAGCCACTGAACTTAACCACTACGCCGTAAACACTAAGCTCACCCCGAAGTGAGAGCGCCAAGCGTTGCGAATCACTGTTGAATTGTTTGTTATGTTTTACCACAAATACATGATTTACTTGAGAAAGGACTACTTTTTCTGACTAGTTTTCTGAAGTAAACCACAAGGTTGAAACCAACTTGACCGCCAAAGGCGACCAACCGAAAACAAGTAAGTCCACTTCCCTGCTCAATGAGGCAAACCGACTAAGTACCAAAGAGCGCCCTTTCTTTCCAACCAAAGCGCAAAACAATTACAAATTGCCGAGGCAACTGCCAAGATGAAATGCTGATTGACTAAGAACCTAAAAGCGACTTTAAACCAGAGAGATTTAAACCTAGCCAACTCGACCTGACAATGAAGCAACCCACGAACATTGGCATGTTTTACGGGCTGAGAGATTCAAGAACTTAGACCGACAATGCGAATTTGCTGAGTCTACTCGGAACAAATTGCCAGAGGGACAAAGAACTAGAGCCTAAGACCTTTAAGCCTTTGAATTTCAAGTAAACATAACGCCAAATTAAGTAGTGAGCAACGCTGTCACCTAACCTAAACCCTTGTGCTGCAAACACTAAAGCTGATTCAAACCGAAAGTGCCAAGCGTTGCGAATCTGCTTAAATTGTTTGTTATGTGCCTTTTTCACAAGGCGCTAGAATTTCGAGTTCTTGGCTAGGTAAATATGTAATTTCCAAGCAAGTTAACCGCCATATACTTTCACTTAATTCGGCTTTGAACTCAAATAGGCCATCACCTTTCGGACCTTCGATCTCGTACTGCATATCAGCAGAACCAGAAACTTCATACCCTCGAATGATTCCTTGAACTAAGTCAATGTCGTAAGGCGTACCAATATTTGCGTGAAACTTGTCCGAGGTCTCTAGAGTGCTAAGCGCTAGCTTAGTTGAACCAGATTCTTCAAATGAGCTATTCATACTTATAGAGAAGATGAATGCCAAGATAACACCACAGGCCAGCATTATCGCAGCTGCAACAGACCACTTCCTTTGAGAGTTTTTAAACTCTTCAACACTACTCCATTGGTTATGCTTCCAAGCCCACTCATTGCCTTTGAAACCAAGAATAAATGGCATCGCAATGTTAACTAACGGGACAAAAACCAACAAAGCTCGATAGGTACGAAAGCGAATACCCCATATCCAATTGAATGCAAACGCGCCCCAATTCCAACCTTTAATCTGTTCAGGGACTTCTTTACTATTATCCATATATTCCACTAATCCTATTCGGGCACATAACGCCCAGTTAAGGTGTGAGCAACGCAATACCGATGCCACCGCAGACTACCTTAAACACAAAACGCAACGCATAGCAAAAATGCCAAGCGTTGCGAATCACTCTTAAACAGATTGTTAGGCTGGTACTATTTCGAGTTCACGATCCCAAGGACTATGTGTTCCTGATGGGAAAGCTCTACGTCCAGCAAAAGTCTGACTAGTCACCCGTAAATTACTAATCCTGAACAAGTCAAACCTACGCCACTCAGGTAATCCTCCGGAGCTACTTTGACCACCGATTTGATAAGCCAAGAGTTGAACATTGCCATTACAGACACCTAGCACATGAGGCTCTACCACGCGTAACCTATTGCTATAGGTAAACTCAATTACTAACTTATTTTGAATTGCTCTTCGAATTTCTGATTCGTTCATTTTGATACCTCAAAGAACGGCAATATGCCACTAGACACATTACAAGAATTCGATACTCAAATAATTGAAGTTGTTGGCAAATCCATAATTTTTATATGGGGAAAGCCTAACGCCGCATTAAGGTGTGAGCAACGCTACCACGAAACTTAGCCAAGCCACCGTAAACACCACGCTCAACGATGGAACGAAAAGCGCCAAGCGTTGGGAATCACTCTTAAATGCTTTGTTATAACGCTTTGTCGGTATGCGTGTTATCATATGCCGAAAGAATCGCAAGTACAAAGGACGATTAGCTACATGTTACAAGCTATTGAAATAAAAAACTTTAAATCTATTGAAGACTTACAGCTAAAGTTTGGAAGAGTAAACTTGTTCATTGGTGAAAATGGCTCTGGCAAAAGTACAATTTTAGAAGCCTTAACTTTTGCAGCAGCCTCTGAAGCGGACAAGCTTGATACAGAGTTTCTCGAAAATAGAGGCATAAGGGTTACGATTCCTAAACTTATGCGCTCTAATTTTTCGCAAGAGCATCTTGAGGAACCTATATCTATTAAAGTATCTATAGATAGCGATGGTAGTGGGCGTAAGTACCTAATTAATAACGATAACGATACTTACTCTGAGTGGAAACTTCAAACTGATACAACTTTAACTTCCAATGAAGTGACAGTAAGTACACAAGAGTTCAATCAGACCTTCGAGCAATACAAGAAAATGATGGATTTTGTATCGAGCAATGCTTTTGAAAAACTGAAAGGCACTTTCGGCGATGATAGTGACATATCGAAAGTGCTCGAAAAATTAGAAGAGCATGATTTAAAAAACAAGTTTTCAGACCTTTCAGAGTCAGTGAAAAACGTTGAAAATTCGGTTAATGAAGAACTAGCCTCACTAAAGAATTTTGTGATCTATGCACCACAAAATAAGCAACTTCGAAACTTAAAAGAAGAAGGTGCTATACGCCCTGTGGGTATACATGGCGAAGGGCTATTTAAATTACTTCGTGAAATACATGACAAACAACCAGAAGCTCTTAAAGATATTGAGAAGGGTTTAAGTTTGATTAGTTGGTATAAATCGATGGATTTAGATAATGAGCCAGAATTAACTGAAGACGAATTATTTATTCAAGATAAATACTTACCGGTTCAATTAACACAACGAAGTGCGAATGAAGGCTTTCTTTATGTAATGTTCTATATGGCATTAATTGTATCGAAAAATACACCTCGTATTTTTGCAATAGATAATATCGATGCTGCACTTAACCCAAAACTGTGTGCAAAAATTACGAGTTATCTAGTTGAGTTAGCAGAAAAGTATGACAAGCAGATTTTCCTTACAACTCAAAACCCTGCAACTCTTGACGGAATTAATGTGTTTGAAGATAACCAAAAGTTATTCGTAGTGTCAAGAAAGAAAAGAGGACAAACAACAGCTAGGCAGTTTACTTCTGATAGAATGCCTAAAACAGAAAATGGTGAATTAATTCTTTTATCTGAAGCAATGATTAAAGGCTTTATTGGCGCAATCCCAAGGGGCTTTTAATGAGATTCGGGCTAATTAGTGAGGGGCCGACCGATCAGGCTACTATTGAAAATATGCTTTGTGGTATTTTTGATGATGAAGAGCTATATGAACTGATTACTCCACTACAACCAGGTGGTTCGTCAGATACTACCCAAGAAGGTGGATGGGAGCGAGTTCTCAACTACATTAGTAACCACAAGTTTCGTCAATCTTTTTCAACTGTAGAGAATATTGTTATACAAATAGATACTGACGTAGCAACTATGAAAGGTTTTGATGTTGATCTTCGAGATGATGAAGGCAAAACACTTAAAGAAGTTGCCTCTATCTTCGAGAAAGTAAAAAATCGATTAATAGAGCAAATAGAATCTGGTGAAACTGGATTTTATGAAAAAGTTAAAGACCGAATTATTTTTGCAATAACAGTCCATTCACTAGAGATATGGTTATTTAAACACCACTGTAAAGTCACATCGAATAAAAAAGTCATCAATAGCGGTGAAAATAAACTTGCTACTGAGTTAATAAAAGATCGAAAGCTAGCACAATTTACGACAACAGGAAAAAACAAAACGATCTTGATGCTCAAGACCTATGACAATTATGATAAATTGAGCAGAAAATTTTACGATAGTAAAACTTGCGCTCAGTCGGTTGACGATCTATGTAAGGTAGATGAGAGCTTTCAACTATTCAAAAACCAGTTAGTCTAACTTAATGTAACGATCTCATCAGAGGTCGTTGCGTTATAACGCCCTGTTAAGGTGTGAGCAACGCAATACCGAAGCTCCCGCATACCACCTTAACCACTAAAACCAACGCATAGTAAAAATGCCACGCGTTGCGAATCACTCTTAAACAGTTTGTTAGATTTCTATACGTGGTAGCCTACATTTCTCATTTCTATCTTTAGTTGCTCTTGCCAGTTGAGGCTTGCATCCATCCCAACGTAAACTACGCCACTAATATCGTTTGGTGTTTCGATGTCCCCTTTAACAACAGCACAAACTCGTGGGCGACCCAATTTACCAATAAGGTATCCATGCTCAAACACAACATTTTGGCGCGCACGATACCGACCACTTAAAGCCCCCACTTTAGCTCCTGTATCGCATGGAGTGTAAAGTACAATACCGAAACCAACATTTGAGTAATGTTCGATCTTTTCAATAATTGTCATTCCAGAACTTGCCTGCATATGCAAAATGATTGGCTGTAAACCTAAACTAGAAATGAAACTTGCAACATCTAGTTTTGCTATATCGTCATGTCCATGAACAATGAATACTTGAGAATTATTAAACCCCGCATCATCTTGACTATCAGGCTTAACAACAGGCGGAGGAGGCATTCGCCGCTGTGTGGCAGCATTTACTTGAGCTTGGTTTAAATATCCACGCCTCATGAGAATTTCAAAAATAGGCTCATCTTTGACTGCCCAATGCGTACGAGATAATTCGAAACGCCCTAAGTCAATGTCAACACGCATAGACTCAATTGCGCCAATTGGGAGGCTAGGAAAAATAGGGTCAAATTCATAGCTGAGTACAACTGAACTATTTCTAACCCTGATATCAGTAATCTAGCCAATCCGAGTTTCGACCGATTCGTTTTCAGTTACAAATAGCGTGGGGAAACTTTTTAGCTCTTCAATCGCATTCTGATCGAAGAACTTATACCGCTCACTAATTTCATTGGCAGTGTACTCTACAATCGCTCTACTACGATCGCACTGATAAGGAGTGAGATCCCACGTTTCAGGGTCATGGGAAATAATTAAGTTAAACAATATACAATCTCCATTCTCACGGACTCAAATGAAATCTAACGCCGCGTTAAGTAGTGAGCAACGCTACCACGAAACCTAACCATGCCACCGTAAACACAAAACCCAACGATGGAGTGAAAAATGCCATGCGTTGGGAATCTGTCTTAAACGCTTTGTTATGTGAATTTTAGCCGTGTGCGTCGATACTATCTTTTGGGGCTTCTGAACGTATGTCCATGCCATAGTCTCTGATGACACCCCCAACTCTGAGTCTGTAGCTTTCAAAAACACCACTACGACCTTTTAATTGAGCAAATCGATGAGATTCTAGATTCCGCCACTCTTGAATTGCTTCTTCGTCACGCCAAAATGACAAAGATAGAACCTTGCTGTCATTTGTTAGACTTTGGAAACGTTCGATTGAGATAAAACCATCAATATCTGATAGCAGCGGTTTTAGTTCACTTGCAATATCTAGATATTCAGAAGTTTTACCCTCTGCTACCTGTACTTCAAAAATTACTGCGATCATAACTCACCAGACTACGACTAATATATTCGAGCATTTTACCGAATTGGAGCTGCTGTAAATATGAGTTGTAGCAAGAAGTTAGAGATTAGATTCTGTGATTTTTCGCCATTCACATAACGCCCAATTAAGGGGTGAACAACGCCTCCACCCAAATCTAAAGCATTGCGCCATAAACACTAAAACTGAAGTAGAAGAAAAAGTGCCAAGCGTTGTGAATCCCTCTTAAATTGCTTGTTATGTACGTGTTTCGTTTATTTGGGTTGCCACGGCTCACGCCAACCATGTTCGTTTAAAATTGCCAGTCTTTCGTACAACTGAGAGCTTTTCAGAAAACCTGAAACAACTAATGACACTTCATTAGACTGACCGGCTGAGCATATTTTGGAGTATCCTGAATGAGCAGCCTTGCTTAAACCAAGTATCCAATATTGTATTTCAGATGTAACATTGATGATCTTCGGCTTATTAGTCATTACAGCAACAATTGCATTATCATTGCTATATTGTCCTTGCCGCTCTAACTCGGAAAGAACACATCGATATAATACAAAGTCTTTGCTTAACATTGAGTTTCTAGTTGTTTCTTTCGAAGTCGTATCATTTATAACGTCGCTAGATTTAATTAACTTGTCCAACCCCTGAAGAGCTTGATGCTTTTCACTGGAAAATGCTGATTGACAAGCTAACACTAACGTAAGCCCCCAATAGTACTGCTCTCATTGCACCCTCAAATATATAGTTTTTCTCTAAGTACATAACGCCCTGCTAAGGGGTGAGCAACGCAATACCGAAGCCGCCGCAAACCACCTTAATCACTAAATTCAACGCATAGTAAAAATGCCACGCGTTGCGAATCCCTCTTGAGCAGTTTGTTAGTCGCGAGGCACCGAGCGACAATTTTAAGCCGAACTAAACTTTGCGAACAACAAACTTTATGTGCTTTGATGCACTTAAGTCAGGCGTAGTCTAAAAGCGGCTAGTCAATGAAACCACTTGGAACAGCCAACGCCGCAGAAAACGGACTGACAACACCAAAAAGCGCTTTTTGGAAAACCAATCTCACAGTGTGGACTTTCAACGAAGTCACTGAAACCACGTGGAATTTACAACACCAGAGAAAACGTAATTTCAGCGATTAAATCGGCTTTTGTACCGACAAACTCACCGAGCGGAGTTGCAACCAAGAACAGACGTTCGATTGCCCTGTTCTGTCAGCGCCAAAGAACAAAAAAACCGCTTGGACACTTGCAAAACTTTGGATTTGAAACAGCTGAAACTGAGTTTTGACCATCGATGAAGAGCCTGTATAGCAAACAATCATCAGCCAAATTTTAAGCTTAGAAACATGATTTTTATTGCTAGCTTTTTCTGGCGACTAACGCCCAATTAAGGGGTGAGCAACGCTACCACCCAACTCAAAGCATTGTGCCATAAACACTAAATTGGAAGTAGAACCAAAAATGCCAAGCGTTGGGAATCCCTCTTAAATTGTTTGTTATACGCGTGGTTGAGACTTGAGTGAGATACTCATTACACTGTGGTTTGGCTCACTCTCGATATCGACTACCGACCAACCCAAAGACTGATACAACTGGCTACATTGGTATAAGCATACAGTTTAGTTTGAATTGTTTCTGATACTTGATTAACTCCTCGGTTAATCAATTCGCTAGCTATGCCCTGATTACGGTAATTAGGTGAAACAAAGACAGCATTAAACCAAATAACCTCGGGGTCACCATGTGGTTCTTTGAAACGTGAATACGCTAGGCCACCGATGACTTTATTATTTCTTAGAGCAACCAATATGGGTGGAAGATTGGCACCGGGTTTATAGGTATCAGCGAACGAAAAATCAGACCATTCACTTTGAAATAGCTTCTCTAGCTCGAACCAATTCGGGCTATTTTTATCGCAATTTCTGAATACTACTTTGTTCATATTGAACTATTTCCTCGAAAGCGTATAACGCCCTGCTAAGGGGTGAGCAACGCAATACCGAAGCCGCCGCAAACCACCTTAATCACTAAAATCAACGCATAGTAAAAATGCCGCGCGTTGCGAATCCCTCTTGAGCAGTTTGTTAGTTTGCAAACCCAAAGCGTTGATTTTACGTTATTTTAAGCTTTGCAAACAATAAACCTTATGTGTTTTGATGCACTTAAGTCAGGCGTAATCTAAAAGCGGCTAGTCAATGAAACCACGTGGAACAAACAACTCCGCAGAAAACGAACTCACAACACCAAAAAGCGCTTTTGGAAAACCAATCTCACAATGCGGACTTTCAACAAAGCCACTGAAACCACATGAACTTACCACACCGGAGAAAACGCCATTTCAGCGAGTAGATCGGCTTTTGTATCGACAAACTCAACGAGCAGAGTTTCACCAAAAAAGTTCGACTCAGAGAACCCCAAAGTCAGCACACCAAAGAACAAACCAACCGTTGAAACGATGCCAATTTTGGATTTTTACCACGCTAGTTAACACTGTAATTGAAAGAAGATACGACAACTTAAACTTTGAACTTTTACCACTAGATCTTGCGATATAGCTGCGTTTTTCCTCTTGCAAACTAACGCCCTGTTAAGGGGTGAGCAACGCAACACCGAAGCCGCCGCAAACCACCTTAATCACAAAATTCAACGCATAGTAAAAAATGCCACGCGTTGCGAATCCCTCTTGAACAGTTTGTTATGTGATTATTTATCACCTTCAATCACAACTCTTTGACCATGAAAATTCCATTTTATGCGCATATTTATTTTACTTGGTGATTTTGCCTTGAACTTTTCGACTTTTGGGCATCGAGTTATCAAACCTTCGCTATATGTAGGTAGTAACTCTCCAGACGGAACATTACACTTTGAAATAACATTTCCATCATCATCAAAAGCTTCAAAATCTACATAGACATTGCGCCATATATCTGTACCTCTATTGGTTAACACACCAGACATCTCTACCGTCGAACCCAAATCAGAAAAACTCTGCAAACTAAAAAACAGATCATTTTCAGGATTGTAATAGCGATCCGGAAGATTGTTTGGAAATAGTTCTTTAGAGTCAATAATGTAAGTCGAGCGAACTTGATCTGCTAGCTCCTGAGCCTCAGCTAGATCTTTTATCCGGCTAGATTTAGTGATTTGATAATGTATTTCATCAACGGATGAAAAGCCTATACCGACAAGAGCTCCAATCACAATATATTTAATTAAACTTTTGAACATACTTTACCCAAAATCACATAACGCCCTGTTAAGGTGTGAGCAACGCAACACCGAAGCTCCCGCATACCACCTTAAACACTAAAACCAACGCATAACAAAAATGCCACGCGTTGCGAATCACTCTTAAACAGTTTGTTAAACGTTTTTTTGTGAGAAATGTTCAACAACCTTCATACCAACAACAGTATTTTTATGGTCAAAGAAACCTAAATATTTCTTCAAATCTGATGTACCACTACGACTAAGAATTAGTTTATTTACCATAGAGCGAATACCAAACTGATTTACGAGCGAGTTTAAAGGCTGCCCTTTTATAGCAACCTTAAGCACACCAATGCCTGCTGTGAACGTAGGAGCATTTGAGTCTACAGAACCTATAGTCGAATCGACGTATAAAGAGATAGATTGAAGAATTTTGGAAAATTTATTCATATCTTTATAGCTACCATCGCTTAATGCTTGCTGGTAGCAGTTTAACCAATCTCTTAGTTCTTGGTACTCTTCTCTTAACTGAAGAGCTACCTTAATCATATCGCTTGCAGAATTTGACTCTTGTATAACTCGTATCGGTAAAGGAAGCATATTTACATTTAGTGCATATAGTTCACTACCTGCGTTATGTAGCGCAGCTATAGAAGCTCTTTTCTCTGAAACTAGGTTGTTTAGTCTCAGTACTGAATCTTCGTTAGAAACCATTATTCCAGCATCAGTAAAAAAGCGCTTTCTAACTGGGTGAGGCGTATATCCTTTTTCGTAAACAAAACCTCTAGCTAACATGCCTGCACCGCCCCATAGAGTTTGTGATAAGTACCCGTGCGGAGCATATCTATTCTGAATAAAACCTACTCGGTTTTCTTCATGATCTTTCTTTAAGTCTGATGTCAGACTAAGGCGTTCAATAAACTCGTCACGCGGTCCTTGTAGCCTCTTATAGTCGACTAAAAATGGGTAAGGTCGTATAACCCCCTTAGAAACCGCCTCTTGAAATGGGTTTCCTTCACAGTTCCAAGCACTAATAAAGTTCTCTTCGACTAAAATCTGATCACGTAAAATAATATCAGTGAGTAAATCAAACAGTGCTTCTGTATTGATAATGGCACTCAAGCTATCTTCATAAGAGTAACGATCGTTCTCTTTGTCGATTGCAATGTAGTGCGATTTACTTTCATCAATACCACCTGTCAGTAACCCACCAATATTTTGTAATGACCAGTTATCTGAAATAACGCTCTGACTCATTTATGATCCTTTAAATTTCTGCTCATTTTGAAGCTAAGAAAACGTTTAACGCCCAATTAAGGGGTGAACAACGCCACCACCCAAACCTAAAGCATCGTGCCATAGACACTAAATTTGAAGTAGAAGCAAAAATGCCGAGCGTTGTGAATCCCTCTTAAATTGATTGTTATGTTTTACCACAAACACATGATTTACTTGAGAAAAAACTGCAATTTCTAACTAGTTTTCTGAAGTAAACCACAAGGTCAGAAGCAACTTGACCGCCAAAGGCGATTAACCTAAAACCAGTAATTCCACTTCCCTGCCCAATGAGGCAACCCGACCAAATCACAACAAGCGCCCTTTCTTTCCAACCTAAGCGCAAAACAATGCCGAATTGCCGAGGCAACTGCCAAGCCAAAATGCTAATTGGCAAATAACCTCAAAGCGACTTTGAGCCAGTTAAACCAAAAGCCAACCGCCACGACCGGCGTTTTTCAAGGTAGTTGTCATCATTCGCTTACTTATTAAGCGGCTTCTTTATCTGGATTTAAGTGAACCACTCCAGCTGGCTCACAGTTCCTAATATCATCTGACCATCGCTCTGGATTCTTGCGCTTTGCTGCAAGTAACACCTTTGCGCGACGCTCTAAAATCTCTCGGTCTTTACCATTGTGTCGCTGTGAAGGTGTCACATAATTTATCTTGCTATGCTTGTGTTCCGTATTGTACCAACGTACAAAAGCCTCAACCCAACAGCGACTCGCATCCAACTGTTCAAAGCCTTTTGTTGGCCAACTCGGCATATACTTTACCGTTCGGAACAGTGACTCCACATACGGGTTATCATCGCTTACTCTTGGGCGACTATAAGATGAGGTAATGCCTAGCTCATCCATTTTTGCTTTGAACGTCAGTGATTTCATTGGTGCTCCATTATCCGAGTGCAGCACCAGCGGTTGATTAAAGCATTGTTCACGCATCAACGTTCGTTGCAATAACTGTGACGCTAGCTCACCACACTCACATTCATAGACATCATAACCAACGATTTTGCGGCTGTAGATATCTTCTATTACGTACAGATAGTAGTGCTGTCCACGAACTCTTGAAGGCAAGTAAGTAATATCCCATGTATAGACTTGGTTCGGTCCTGTTGCTGTATAACTTGTTGGCTTAGGTGGTTTTTGCCGACTTCTCTGACGCCCTCGATTATGAAGTTGACCTTGCGCTCTCAGAACCCGATAGTAGCTCGCTTCAGAGGCGATATACTCGCCTTTATCAAGAAGCGTCGGAACGATTTGAGTCGGTGGTAGACTAGCGTATTCCGAGCGATTACAGACCTCTATAATCGCATCCCGCTCTTGTTGTGATAGCTTATTCGCTGGCTCTGGCCTAGTACATATTGGCCTTTTGTCAGCTTGAACTTCACCTTGCTGATACCAACGCCGATAAGTTCTCAGGTCGATTTGGGCTTCATGGCAAGCTGGCTCTAAACGGCAACCACTTTGTCTAGCCTCGTGTATAAGACCAACCAAGCACTGCCTTTCATCGGTTGAGGTTAGTCGTCCTCTGGCTCTTCCCCGTAAAAGGCTCTCAGCTTTTTTCGCAGGACTAACAGAGCTGCGGTTTCAGCGAGCGCCTTTTCTTTGTGTCGTAGTTCTTTTTTCAGCTCTTTAATTTCAAGCTTGTCGGCTTTCGCTTGTTTCTTAGCTTCGGCTTCACGCTCTTTACTCGACATGAAGCCTTGCATACATTCGCTTCGCCAGTTTTCCACTTGCTCGGGGAACAGGCCTTTTTCACGACAATATTGGCTGAGTTCATTCTCGGTCATCGAGTAAGTTTCAGCGACGATGGCAAGTTTAGTTTGAGCAGACCACTGCTCTGATGAAGTATTGCTATTTGGCACAGCGGCTCCTGAACGTCTGAGTTGCTGTCGCCAATGATACAGGGTTGCTGTACTAATACCTTCTTCTTTTGAAACCTGGCTTACCGACATGGAGTATGGAGGCAGTAGTTTCTTCAATATAGCTTCTTTTCTTTCTGCTGGAATACGAGACAAAATTCATTCTTTACCGCCCAAACTGGTTAAATTTTAACAGTGACAACTATCCTGCCAGAGGGGGCGACCTGACAATGAAGCAACCCACGAACATTGGCATGTTTTACGGCCTGAGTAACTCATGAACTTAGGCCGACAATGCGGATTTGCTGAGTCTACTAGGGACGAATTGTCGGAGGGACAAAGAACCAGAGCCTAAGACCTTTAAGCCTTTGAATTACAAGTAAACATAACGCCAAATTAAGTAGTGAGCAACGCCACCACCTGACCTAAACCATTGTGCCGTAAACACTAAAGTTGATTCAAACTGAAAATGCCAAGCGTTGCGAATCTGCTTAAATTTATTGTTATATGCGTACTTGAATATGAAAATACGACTTCTTTAAGTGGCACTTACCTACCTTTCAGACTATTCCCTATGTATTTACGAAAACAGAGCATTGATAGCAGATACAATAAGGCCCAATGCTGGTGCAAACAGACATAGAATGGCAACAACGAATAGTACGATAATACGCTTCCAAGACTTTGCTGCTTCTTGGGCAAATTTGACTGTAAACCAAGAATCCGAAGCAACTAACATTGCGTCTTCTTGCTGCACATTGCTATTTCGTTTCTCATAGAGTGACATAAGTTCTATTCCTTCTACTGACGGAAGCATATAACGCCAAATTAAGGTGTGAACAACGCAACCACCTTACCTAAATCATTGTGCCATAAACACTAAACTGACTTGAAGTGATGGCGCCGAGCGTTGTGAATCACTCTTAAATTTATTGTTATATGCGTACTAAAATTGAGTAAAATCTAGAAGTGTTGGAACTTTCACGACTCCAGATTGGATTGCTCCTATAATTGCGAGTATTAACGTCAAAAATACTAAAGCATACTGTGTATATTGCGCATCTTTTTCTCTAGCACTCTCCATTTGATAACTTTCTAGGGTAGCTATAGCTTTGCCGGTAACTTTGTAATCGCCTCGCTCTACCACCACTAACTCACCAGACGAAACGAAAGAGTTTAAGTACAAGTCCATTCTTTTGCGGCTGTCTCTACCTTTAGGGTGAAGATACCAACGAGGAGAGTACAGTTGAGTCATGACTTCATGCGACGAAAATGCTTTAGATGGCTCGTTCAGTTGGAAGTCTATCAATGTACCCAGTAACTTCATTCTATCCCCCTCTGGCAGGATAGTTGTCACTGTTAAAATTTAACCAGTTTGGGCGGTAAAGAATGAATTTTGTCTCGTATTCCAGCAGAAAGAAAAGAAGCTATATTGAAGAAACTACTGCCTCCATACTCCATGTCGGTAAGCCAGGTTTCAAAAGAAGAAGGTATTAGTACAGCAACCCTGTATCATTGGCGACAGCAACTCAGACGTTCAGGAGCCGCTGTGCCAAATAGCAATACTTCATCAGAGCAGTGGTCTGCTCAAACTAAACTTGCCATCGTCGCTGAAACTTACTCGATGACCGAGAATGAACTCAGCCAATATTGTCGTGAAAAAGGCCTGTTCCCCGAGCAAGTGGAAAACTGGCGAAGCGAATGTATGCAAGGCTTCATGTCGAGTAAAGAGCGTGAAGCCGAAGCTAAGAAACAAGCGAAAGCCGACAAGCTTGAAATTAAAGAGCTGAAAAAAGAACTACGACACAAAGAAAAGGCGCTCGCTGAAACCGCAGCTCTGTTAGTCCTGCGAAAAAAGCTGAGAGCCTTTTACGGGGAAGAGCCAGAGGACGACTAACCTCAACCGATGAAAGGCAGTGCTTGGTTGGTCTTATACACGAGGCTAGACAAAGTGGTTGCCGTTTAGAGCCAGCTTGCCATGAAGCCCAAATCGACCTGAGAACTTATCGGCGTTGGTATCAGCAAGGTGAAGTTCAAGCTGACAAAAGGCCAATATGTACTAGGCCAGAGCCAGCGAATAAGCTATCACAACAAGAGCGGGATGCGATTATAGAGGTCTGTAATCGCTCGGAATACGCTAGTCTACCACCGACTCAAATCGTTCCGACGCTTCTTGATAAAGGCGAGTATATCGCCTCTGAAGCGAGCTACTATCGGGTTCTGAGAGCGCAAGGTCAACTTCATAATCGAGGGCGTCAGAGAAGTCGGCAAAAACCACCTAAGCCAACAAGTTATACAGCAACAGGACCGAACCAAGTCTATACATGGGATATTACTTACTTGCCTTCAAGAGTTCGTGGACAGCACTACTATCTGTACGTAATAGAAGATATCTACAGCCGCAAAATCGTTGGTTATGATGTCTATGAATGTGAGTGTGGTGAGCTAGCGTCACAGTTATTGCAACGAACGTTGATGCGTGAACAATGCTTTAATCAACCGCTGGTGCTGCACTCGGATAATGGAGCACCAATGAAATCACTGACGTTCAAAGCAAAAATGGATGAGCTAGGCATTACCTCATCTTATAGTCGCCCAAGAGTAAGCGATGATAACCCGTATGTGGAGTCACTGTTCCGAACGGTAAAGTATATGCCGAGTTGGCCAACAAAAGGCTTTGAACAGTTGGATGCGAGTCGCTGTTGGGTTGAGGCTTTTGTACGTTGGTACAATACGGAACACAAGCATAGCAAGATAAATTATGTGACACCTTCACAGCGACACAATGGTAAAGACCGAGAGATTTTAGAGCGTCGCGCAAAGGTGTTACTTGCAGCAAAGCGCAAGAATCCAGAGCGATGGTCAGATGATATTAGGAACTGTGAGCCAGCTGGAGTGGTTCACTTAAATCCAGATAAAGAAGCCGCTTAATAAGTAAGCGAATGATGACAACTACCTTGAAAAACGCCGCTATGGGGGAATTGAAGCTTTTTACGGTTAAAGAAAAGCTGAGGTACATGATATTTCGATAAAGAGTACAGCGATCGAAGCTTATACAACCCTGTCTTTTCATTGACTACATAATCCCACAACGACCAATAAGTATGACTGACTAACCCATGATAATGATCTATTCGAATATCAAGCTTTTCGACCATTTCAAATGTCGAAGTAGCATCTAAGGAAAACCGTCTTCCGTCCCATGCTTTTAGAATAAGCTGGCTACCATCTATACTCTCTAGCAAATATAACGGTGCGCCTTCAAAGTAGAAGCCAACAGTATATAAATCAACCGATTTACCATCATCACCTGTTCTAGGAATCATGCCCTTCGCTAGCTTCGGTTCAATCTCTTTTAAGATACTCTCTAATTGCACCATTTTCTCCAAGCATATAACGCCGCGTTAAGTGGTGAGCAACGCATGCCACCGCACCTAACGCATTGTGCCGAAACACTAAAGCTGATTCAAACGAAAACCTCCAAGCGTTGGGAATCCGCCTTAAACGCCTTGTTATATGCCATTTCCCAATGACTTAAGGCTCGTCTCGTTCACCAGTTGTTTTGATTTTTAGATTTGGATTTACCCCACCACCGAATTCTGTCGATGGACCATGCGATACGCTTTGCGAACGATGAAATACGTATAGCCCAATTGCTGCGATAACAGGGATTAGCCAAATAATTGTGATTTGCGCTACTTTTTGAAATGAGTTTAACTCACTCCTTGTTGCGACATAGACAGAACCGCATAAGTTAATAAAGCTAACTCCCAAAAGAACAACAATCCAATTGTAAAATTCCATTTTCCCTCCATGGCTTATAACGCCCTGCTAAGGGGTGAGCAACGCAATACCTAAGCCGCTGCATACCACCTTAATCACTAAATTCAACGCATAGTAAAAATGCCACGCGTTGCGAATCCCTCTTGAGCAGTTTGTTAGTCGCGAGGCACCGAGCGACAATTTTAAGCCGAACTAAACTTTGCGAACAACAAACTTTATGTGCTTTGATGCATTTAAGTCAGGCGTAGTCTCAAAGCGGCTACTCAATGAAACCACTTAGAACAAACAACGTCGTAGAAAACGGACTGACAACACCAAAAAGCGCTTTTGGAAAACCAATCTCACAGTGCGGACTTTCAACAAAGTCATTGAAACCACGTGGAACTTACAACACCAGAGAAAACGTCATTTCAGCAAGTAAATGAGCTTTTAAACCAACAAACTCACCGAGCAGATTTGCAACCAAAAACAGACTCTCGATTGCCCTGTTCTGTCAGCACCAAAGAACAAAACAATCGCTAGGACACTTGCCAAGCTTTGGGCTTAAAACAGCAGAAACTGAGTTTTGACCATCGACGATGAATCTGTATACCAAACAAACAGCTGCCAAATTTTGAGCTAAGAAACATGATTTTGATCGCTAGCTTTTTCTGGCGACTAACGCCCAATTAACGTGTGAGCAGCGCGACAACTGAACTACACCACTACGCCGTAAACACTTAACTCAACCCGAAGTGAGAGCGCCAAGCGTTGCGAATCACTGTTGAATTGTTTGTTAGCATTACAATTCCGATTCACTACTTATAATATTTGACCAAAGCACATACTTACCGTTTTTCTGAGGAAATCCAGAATCCACCCTTTTCTTAAGAGTTACCCCTTTACTGTCTTTTAAAACAGAGAGCACTTTTCGACCATTCTCAGTTTTAACAATTCTAAACGATTGATTCCAAGTTCTATTATTCGATTTATATTGCAGTAAAATCGCAGTTTCTTTTGTAGGTGTATCGACGAGAAAATACTTAAATTCACCCGTTCTTAATATGTCGGGACCAAGAACTTCTGAATTCAAACCAAGCGTACTAACATTTAGTCCGTTAACATTACTGTAATCAGGTATGGTTGTGATGCTTATCATTAAATTCGTTATCGCATATTGCCCTATGAGGTCTATGGTAATTTGAGTTTTATTCCCATTTTCATCTCCACCTGCTATGTTGCCAAACGGATAACTACCTCTAGCAGTCAACTCTTCAGTTTGAGAGTGAATGGACCTTGATAGATCTGCATTGATCTTGGAAAGTTCTAAATTGTGTTCGGTTAGCTGCTTAATCTCTTTAGACTTTTCACTAATCGCATTTTTTATCTCTGTCTGCATCTTGACTTGTGCAGCCTCTGAAACTTTCCCGCCCCAATAATATACGCCGAGTGCTCCTAGTGCAGAAATAATAGCGCCAGTAAACACAAGACCTTGAGAAAAAGTATGCCAATATTCTAGTTTCATATACACCTTACTATATGGTAATGCTAACGCCCTGTTAAGGTGTGAGCAACGCAATACCGATGCCGCCGCATACCACCTTAAACACTAAAACCAACGCATGATAAAAATGCCACGCGTTGCGAATCACTCTTAAACAGTTTGTTAGCCATACTTAGGCACGCTTCATTTTGTTTGCTAACTTGTTGTTAATTTGAACTTTTTTATTAAGCTGATTTGGAGTAAGTTTGCGCTTTCGCATAACGTCTAAGTAAAAGCTTTTTTCCCAATCATTAATCCAGCCTTTGTCGTAAGCGTGAGTTATTGCCTCTGCATTTAGCGATTTCTCATCGTCTTTTCTAACCCGTTTTATCGCTTGGAAAATCTTATCTGAAGGTAAACCAATGAACTTCTTAACACAGCAGTTTCCAACGGTCGCATAATTAGAATTTAACTTGTTCTTAAGATTACAAATTTCAATGATAGGGAAGTGCCCACACAAACAACGCTCGGGTTCGTCAGCTTCGTATATTTCGTACAGAATCCATTCAGATTTAGCTACATCCCATAGCTGCGATTGAGACAGCTTAATTATTTCTTCTGTTAATTTATATTCCGACATACTTACCTCGTATGGCTAACGCCCTGCTAAGGGGTGAGCAACGCAATACCGAAGCCCCCGCAAACCACCTTAATCACTAAATTAAACGCATAGTAAAAATGCCACGCGTTGCGAATCCCTCTTGAGCAGTTTGTTAGTTGGCATTTCGCACAAATCGCACGATTTAATTAAATTGAACATTTCATGCGATGCATTATAATCTAACTGTACACTAAATTGGGAACTGACCATGCATACATTAACAGCCAATGATGCCAAACGAAATTTCGGCGAACTACTTCTAAGCGCACAACGCGAGCCAGTAAAAATCAGCAAAAACAGTAAAGATACTGTCGTTGTCATGTCCATTCGTGACTTTGAAGAGCTAGAAGCTATGAAAGTTGAGTACCTCAAACACTGCTTTAAGTCAGCTAAAGAAGACTTGAACAATGGAAACACTGTTGACGGCGAAAGCTTTATAAATTCGCTGTAACTAACTTATGCAAAAGAATAGATACAAGCTAAGTAACTTAGCGCAATCCCACTTGCGCAAGGTCAAAAACTACACTGTTGAAAACTTTTCTGAATTACAGTGGCGCAACTATAAAGACACTTTGCTATCAGGGTTTCAGATGCTAGCTGATAATCCAGGTTTAGGAAGAAGCTGTCACGAGCTATACCCAAATGGCTTTTATTTTCCGATTGGAAAACACACAGCTTATTTCACCAAAGAAGATGACTTTATATTAGTCGTTGCTGTCTTAGGTCAATCACAGCTACCCCAGAATCATCTGAAATAACACGACTTTCACCCTAGAAATAATAACTGGGGTGAGAGTTTATCCATGCAAACTAACGCCCTGCTAAGGGGTGAGCAACGCAATACCTAAGCCGCTGCATACCACCTTAATCACTAAATTCAACGCATAGTAAAAATGCCACGCGTTGCGAATCCCTCTTGAGCAGTTTGTTAGTCGCGAGGCACCGAGCGACAATTTTAAGCCGAACTAAACTTTGCGAACAACAAACTTTATGTGCTTTGATGCATTTAAGTCAGGCGTAGTCTCAAAGCGGCTACTCAATGAAACCACTTAGAACAAACAACGTCGTAGAAAACGGACTGACAACACCAAAAAGCGCTTTTGGAAAACCAATCTCACAGTGCGGACTTTCAACAAAGTCATTGAAACCACGTGGAACTTACAACACCAGAGAAAACGTCATTTCAGCAAGTAAATGAGCTTTTAAACCAACAAACTCACCGAGCAGATTTGCAACCAAAAACAGACTCTCGATTGCCCTGTTCTGTCAGCACCAAAGAACAAAACAATCGCTAGGACACTTGCCAAGCTTTGGGCTTAAAACAGCAGAAACTGAGTTTTGACCATCGACGATGAATCTGTATACCAAACAAACAGCTGCCAAATTTTGAGCTAAGAAACATGATTTTGATCGCTAGCTTTTTCTGGCGACTAACGCCCAATTAAGTTGTGAGCAACGCTGCCACATTGCCTAAGCACTTCACCGTAATCACCAAACTAATTGAAACCGAAAGCGCCGAGCGTTGCGAATCAGCTTGAATTGTTTGTTAGCTGTTTTGCACCTTTCTCGCTGAATCAGTCAGTTCATGCGATAACTTCCACATTGCGTCTGTTGCAGATTCTATATAGCCACTAGAGATATCTAGCTGTTGTCCATTGATTGAAATACCTTCGATATCACCAACGTTCTCTGTATTCTTTGGGACACCGCCGTTGTGAACCCAATCATTCCGGATACATCTAACTTCATTGTCTAGCTTGTTGAAGGCTATCTCAAACTGTTCTGATGGCTCAGTTAATAAGCCAATCGCTTTGAAGTTTTTAATCAGATGACTTAAGTCACTACCTCCCTTCTTTTTAGGTAGTTCAGGAGAATGTCCCATTTGTTCGGCAATGATGCTATAAAACTTTTTTAGTTCACACTCAAATACAGCCCAGTTAGTGACTAACATGGACTGTCGTTGATACATGGGCATCAATTCTGTAAACACTGCTTTAAAATCGTATTCATCTTCGCTTACACCAGCAATATGTGATACTTCGACCTCAACAACTTCACCAGGATCATCTGCACACTGTTGTTGGAACGTTTCGGTTGTATATGTTTGTACATGCTCGTCCATGTTTTCTACGAAATTTGCAGTGAGTTCTACTTGCTTCGAGTTAAATGCCTGCACCAAACGCAACTCTTCGGGAGCAAAATAATATGGAATTTTCTTTATCATATCGTACCTATAAATGAAGACAGCTAACGCCGCGTTAAGTAGTGAGCAACGCCACCACGAGACCTAACCATACCACCTTAAACACAAAACCCAACGATGGAATGAAAAATGCCATGCGTTGGGAATCTGTCTTAAACGCTTTGTTAGTAGTGGGTTCTAATACCGAACTTATGGCTGCTCATACGGACAGTTTTCAAGGCTGATTTAGCACCTTTCACTTTCCACTTTTTACCCATAGTATCTTCAAACAAGCAGTTTTTGATTTCAGAATCTTCATGTTGATTCTCATCGCGCATATTAACCATCGGACCGTCAAACTTCCCAAGCTTATACTTAAAGTCTTGTCCCTCCGTTAAGACGACAGCCTCGCAGGTTGAATTAAGGCAGTATCGAGCTGTTGAACCGTCAAAATATTCCCCAACAAAATACTTCATAAGCACCACTCTCCTACCAGTGTTAACCACATTTATACTGGTAAACGAATATTCATCTGTATCTGGGTGTTTAACCGGATGCGCATATATTTTAAGTCTGCCACGGTCTTTCCAAGTTACATATACGCTCAGTAATAAACTGAGTATGGATAAAATGATTGCAGCAATTGATAAGATATTGTCCATGCCAAATTTCCACTACTAACGCCCTGTTAAGGGGTGAGCAACGCAATGCCGAAGCCGCTGCATACCACCTTAAACACTAAAACCAACGCATAATGAAAATGCCACGCGTTGCGAATCCCTCTTGAACAGATTGTTAGCTGTGTACTACAACACTAGCATTAAAATCAAAGGTCCCAAAACTGCAACAACCATCATCAAACACCAGAGATAAATCATCAATGATAGGTAGAGCGAAAATATCCCTTTTACAGCATTTTCCAGCTCGATACCTTTATTATTCTGTAAAAAGTACGCTAACTCTGCCCTAGGAATGGAGCCTGCAACTTTTTGAAACTTAAGCTTCAAAAGCATAAGACCCATTGAGGTAGGTACACTAAGCATCAACAGATACATCATGTAAGACATGAAGGTGTTTTCGGGAGATTTGTTACCTGAAACTATAGCCGCAATAATGATGACTAAAAGTAGAGAGGAAAAACCTTTAAATGATGAAAAGACTGAGTCTCGCGTTTTAACATATAGCCAAAATAACGGCTTATCGATTATTTTCATTTGTTTCTCAAACAGCTAACGCCTTGTTAAGGTGTGAGGCACGCAATACCGAAGCCTCCGCACAGCACCTTAACCACTAAAACTAACGCATAGTAAAAATGCCACGCGTGCTGAATCACTCTTGAACAATTTGTTATGTAGCCGACTTTCAGGCTAGCGCTTTCTGTCCAAGTTGGATTTTGGGCGCAATACCAACTTTGCGATACAAAGCTAGAGCTGATTCATTGAAAGAGTATACTTCTAACCACAGCTCTTCCCCGCCGTTAGAAATAGCCCTTTCCTCAAATGCCTCTATTAGCGCCAGTCCAATGCCTTGGTCTCTAAAACATGAATCCACTACTATTTGTTCAATGCTTGCGATTTTTCGCTGTTTGAGTGTCCAAGACTTACGGACCCATAGCTCACCAAAAACCAAACCTACTAACTGCCCATTGATTTCGGCTACTAGAAAAATTGAGCTTTCACTTTCGATTATCTTGTGTAGGTCTATTTTTTGTTCAATTTCTTCCGGTGATAAAAAGTCGTCAGGTAAATTTGCTTGATGATACTCATTAAGCTGAAACTGTAGTTTCTTGATAACACTGATATCTTCAATGCAAGCTTGGCGAATATTTAACATATATAAATCCTTTTAACTTACCGCCCTCTCGCGGCTACATAACGCCTTGTTAAGGGGTGAGCAACGCAATACCGAAGCCACCGCATACCACCGTAATCACTTATACCAACGCATAGTGAAAATGCCACGCGTTGCGAATCCCTCTTGAACAATTTGTTATAAGCGCCCTGCACCGAGTACTTAAGCCAATTCTTTAACCTTGTCAGCTTTATTTGTCGTATAGAGCTTTTCAAACTCATTAATCGTCAGCGTCACAATTTCACCTATTTTCTGCAAAGTACGAATCACAGGGAGGTTAGGGAAAATACTTTCACTTGGAAAACTAAGTTCGACAGATACGTCGAATGTGTTTTGGATCCGTATCGGCTCACCACCCGTGCGAAGTAAGTTGATTTGCTTAGTCGCATCCCCACCTACACCGCAATTTGTCATTGTCATACCACCAGAGGTTAAATTTATATTTTCAATATTTACAGCAGATACCGTAGGAAGAATGATATTGTGCTTACTGTCATTATCCATGGAATGAAAAAGCCAATACAGCTCATCGCCACCTCCCTCCGGGCGAAGTTTACCTAAAAGAAGCTCAGACGCACCTGGCAATGCAGCATCCAATATGGGTAGAAACCGGTTCTTAGATAATTCTTCTCTTGAATCACTCATTGGAAAATACGGACGCTTAGTACTATCAACCTCTCTGACAATACCAGAAGCAAGGTGATCTAATGCGGCTCTAAAGTTACTGATCACATCTCCGATAATTAATCCAAGAGTTTCTGCTATTGGCTGTGTAGGTCGGTAAACCAAGCTCATTCCTATTGCATCAGGGCGCGGAAACGCGAACTCAGCTTCAACTTTAATTTCGTATAACTCTTTTGATAATGGGAAAGTAATACTTTCAAGCTCCTGAATATGCTTGCAAGCTCTTTCGACCTTGAGCCTTGGAGATATAAATACGCTCACGAATACTCCTTTATTTTCCAATTAGCTTATAACGCCCTGTTAAGGTGTGAGGCACGCCATACCGAAGCCTCCGCATACCACCTTAACCACTAAAACCAACGCATAGTAAAAATGCCACGCGTGCCGAATCACTCTTAAACAGATTGTTATACATTCTGTTTCCGCAAGCTCTGAACAATAATGTCGTTTTGCCTTTGTAGCATTAGCACTTCCGCACCAACTTTCATCTCATGCCAACAGGAAAATGAAGTATTGGTAGCAATAAACGTGTTCCATGCATCAGAGTTAAGATCATCTTGTGTTTGCAGTTCTACACCAGAGTACTCGACCATTGATTCCAAATCAGAGAAGTTAGAGTGCTTTTTTATAAAGTCGGGCGACAAAAGTTGATTGAGTAGAAATGTATTTTCAACTCTTTTAGACACTTTCTTTTCACACTGAACACACAAGAAGTATGATTGAAACTCTCCTTTCCATTCAGAGATTTTCATGCGAGTCGTAAACGGCTTCTTACAACAAGAGCAGTTTTGCGCTTTTAACGAAGCTTGTTTGTTTATTTTGTTAAAACACTTCTTACATAGGGCAAGCTTAGCCCCACCTTTTTCAAGAGTATATCTATTCTGTTTCCTATGACTGATTACTTCATTACATTCACAACAAACTGACTGCTTTTTGTCCATGTAATATATGCATATAAAAACAGCTCCGATACCACTAAATATTAAGGCTATAAGATCGTTGGTTTCCAAATACTGACTCCGAATGTATAACGCCGCGTTAAGTGGTGAACAACGCTAACCACCAAACTTAAATCATTGTATCTTAAACACTTAACCTGACTGGAACTGAAATCGCCAAGCGTTGTGAATCCGCCTTAAACGCCTTGTTATGTTCACATTACTCAAATAGTATGCCCACATTTTGGGCATTCGATTTTTCTATCTCTTAATGACTGCCCAAAGTTTGATTTCCCACAGTTGTCGCAAAACTTAGCGCCACGTATGTTCATAAAAGTTATTAGAGAAACAATGGGAACAATTACAATCCAGAATTGATGATTAACAAAGCCCTGCAAGTATACAATGAGCAAAAATAAAGCACCCGTCACGACAGAGAATAATGGATGGTATTTCCTCTTAAACTGTGCATTTTTATTCATATAGAACAACACAAAACCGAGGAGTGAAACACCTCCCCAAACACCAAAAGCTATTAGTACTTTCTCATCCATTTTTACTATCCATCTTGTGAACATAACGCCCTGCTAAGGGGTGAGCAACGCAATACCTAAGCCGCTGCATACCACCTTAATCACTAAATTCAACGCATAGTAAAAATGCCACGCGTTGCGAATCCCTCTTGAGCAGTTTGTTAGTCGCGAGGCACCGAGCGACAATTTTAAGCCGAACTAAACTTTGCGAACAACAAACTTTATGTGCTTTGATGCATTTAAGTCAGGCGTAGTCTCAAAGCGGCTACTCAATGAAACCACTTAGAACAAACAACGTCGTAGAAAACGGACTGACAACACCAAAAAGCGCTTTTGGAAAACCAATCTCACAGTGCGGACTTTCAACAAAGTCATTGAAACCACGTGGAACTTACAACACCAGAGAAAACGTCATTTCAGCAAGTAAATGAGCTTTTAAACCAACAAACTCACCGAGCAGATTTGCAACCAAAAACAGACTCTCGATTGCCCTGTTCTGTCAGCACCAAAGAACAAAACAATCGCTAGGACACTTGCCAAGCTTTGGGCTTAAAACAGCAGAAACTGAGTTTTGACCATCGACGATGAATCTGTATACCAAACAAACAGCTGCCAAATTTTGAGCTAAGAAACATGATTTTGATCGCTAGCTTTTTCTGGCGACTAACGCCCTGTTAAGGGGTGAGCAACACAATACCAAAGCCGCTGCATACCACCTTAAACACTAAAACCAACGCATAGTGAAAATGCCACGCGTTGCGAATCCCTCTTGAACAGTTTGTTAGGCATTGGTTACCAGTGCCGCTGACTTTCTCAGGAATAGGGCCAATAACCCAAAAACTAACTCTGCAACTAAATAAACATACATTATGTGTATTAGGTTGACCGTCAAACAAGATACCAATTAGACGACCAAACGCCATAGATAACAATGTAATAGCTACAATGATTAAAGCCAAAGTGACATCTTGCTTAATCTTGAGGACGAGTATCAAAGCAAGACCGATTGCAAACTGGGCACCACCATACGTAGCCCTAAAATCAATAGTTGCTGAGGTAGAATTGGGGCTTGAGCCTGTCCATATCTACAGGGAACACAGCAAAGATAGCTCCGTAGAGCAAAAAGAATAGCGCAGTTAAGTAAACTAATAATTTCGACATACCTACTCCTTTAGGTTCGAAAAGATGCCTAACGCCCTGTTAAGGTGTGAGCAACGCAATACAGAAGTTACCGCATACCACCTTAAACACTTAAACCAACGCATAGTGAAAATGCCACGCGTTGCGAATCCCTCTTAAACAGTTTGTTAGCTTGCTTGGATTCAAGTACGAAGTGCGACACCTCTGAACATAAAAACAGTGAGATGCGATAATCATGAACTTTGCTCCCGCCAAGAAGTAAAAAACATGAGATACACGCACCTCACTGAGGTTGAAAGGTATATGATTTCTGCACTCAGAAAGCAAGGAATTAGTACCGCTAAAATAGCTAAACAACTGGGTCGTCACAAAGCTACTATCTATCGAGAAATTGAACGTAATTCCCGATACAACAGACATTTTAAAAGGTACTCCTATCAAGCATGGAGAGCCCAACAGATGGCTCGCAACCGGCTAAGCCGCTCGCGCAGAAATAAGCGTTACAGCGAAATCGACTTCAGGTTACCTGAAGCCTTGCTACGACTGGATTGGAGCCCTGACCAAATCGTCGGATACCTACGAGTAAGAGGCTATCCAACAATGAGCCACGAGCTCATTTATCAGCATATTTGGAACGATAAAACTCTCGGTGGAACCCTATGGAAACACCTACGCCAATCCACTAAGAAAAGGCGTAAAAGGTATAACTCAAAAGACAGCCGAGGCCGCCTGGCAGCAAAGCGTCATATTACCGAAAGACCTGCAAAAGCTGAGCATAGAAAAGAACCCGGCCATTGGGAAATTGATACCGTCGTTGGCCGCGGAACCAAGCACTGTATCGTGACTTTAGTCGACAGAATGACTGGCTACACTTTTATTGGGCAAATGGACGATAGAACAAGCGAGTCGCTCAACGTAAGAATGAGCAAAATCATGACCCGCTCTGACTTACCTTTTAAGACGATAACTGCGGATAACGGCACTGAATTTCATGGTTATGCACAACTAGAAAAACATCATAACTGTATGTTTTATTTTGCAAACCCATACGGCTTTGTTGCTTAAATCGATGGAACTAAATCTAGAAGCTACGATCTGATCGGCTACACCCATCAATCGTCGTAGCCTCATGCCTAAACCTCGTTACAAAACAACTAACTGGAAGCAGTACAACAAAGCCTTAATCAACCGTGGTTCTCTGACCTTTTGGATTGATGAGGAAACGATAGCTGAGTGGAAACAAAACAAACAAGGCAAGCGTGGTAGACCTCGCCGGTTCAGCGACTTAGCCATTACTACTGCACTGATGGTGAAACGCATTTTCTCTATGCCATTGAGAGCGCTACAAGGTTTTCTAGACTCTGTATTTAAGCTAGCTAATATCCCGCTAGTTTGTCCACACTACACCTGTATAAGCCGTCGAGCCAAGGAAGTTGAGATTTCATTTAAAACTAAAACCAGAGGTGCGATACAACACCGGCAATTGATGCCACTGGCCTCAAAGTTTATGGCGAAGGTGAATGGAAGGCTAAGAAGCATGGTACTGATGGGAAGCGCAGAGTATGGCGTAAGTTGCATATCGCAGTAGATACGAGCACCCACGAGATAATCGCAGCAGAGCTGAGTTTATCGAACGTAACCGATGCCGAAGTGCTCCCCAACTTACTCAAGCAGACACGTCGTAAAATCATCGAGATATCAGGTGATGGTGCTTATGACACAAGGAGTTGTCAGATGCTATACGAATCAAGGGAGCAGTTCCGCTCATTCCGCCACGAGAAGGGGCAGCCTTCTGGGAGCAAGGACACCCTCGAAATTTAGCAGTAGGTTGCCAGAAGCTCTACGGTTCCAACGAGAAGTGGAAAAAGCGGTATGGCTATCATAAGCGCTCACTATCAGAGACAACAATGCATCGGGTGAAACAGTTGTTAGGTGGAAAATTAAGCTTAAGAAACTACAACGCTCAGGTTGGCGAAACTTATGCCATGATCAAAGCGCTGAACAAGCTAACAGGGCTTGGTATGCCTGAAACTCAGTATGTTGTTTAAGAAGCGTTCAACATGGGACTGCCATGTCTTCTCACCGAATTAAGCAACAAAGCCAACCCATACCACTCATGGGAACGAGGCACTAATGAGAACACTAATGGCTTAATACGACAATACTTACCAAAACGAACTTCCATGTCACACGTGACACAGAAGCTCTGTAATGAAATTGCACACAAATTAAATACGCGCCCACGCAAAAGACTTGGGTATAGGACACCAACGGAGTATATTCATGCGCATCTGTAGAAAGTGTCGCACTTCAAACTTGATACTAAGTTGTGATGTTAATTTCCTAAAGGTTTAGTAAGGTCTTGGACAATCTCAAACTTACGGTTGAAAACATAACGCGAGCGTAAAGATTTTGAATATATCAAATCATGCTCAATCAAATATTTCAGTGCTTGAGCACTAACAGCTACTACAACAAATGGCAATTCCAAATACCTTGCGAACCAAAACCTATGCCTCCCTTGTTGCAAAGAAGGGAAGTGCTCTGTTAACACAGGGCAAATAAACTCAAATTTTACACTAGAATTGTAATTTTCAACTAATCTGGTAGTTTTTGTCTTTGACTTCTTATATTGCAAAGAAGGTTGAATAAGATAGGGGGAATCTAGTATTTCATCTAAATCTCTAGGAATATAGCTTTCGCTATGATTAGCACCCCACCAAGAATCATACTTATCTACATCCAGAGCAGCATAGGTAAAATCAGGCAAACATACTTCGATTGGATCGCTATGGACGAAACAAATATCCTTCTCGTACTCTAAAGCAACATAGTTGGAAAATCCAAGCTCACTATCTATCTTTATCATTGCTGATGCTACCCCTAAGTTATCAATAAGAAAGCATTTTAATAAAAAGAAATACGACAAGGCAACGTCCAAATTCTCTAACCAGCTAACGCCGCATTAAGGTGTGAGCGGCGCTTGGCTATACTTGAGCGAAGCGAAACTGCCAAGCGTTGCGAATCACTCTTAAATGCTTTGTTATGTGTGTTGACTCATACAGACCGAACCTGTTTTGAGCGCAAATAGACTTACTAATTGTAAGAATAAGTCAAATCGTCATTACTGCACTTAATCGTATGAACAATACTTACATCATTGTTTATAATACTATTATTCTCAAAGTAAGTTACATTACATACTAATTCATCACTTAGATATTCAGTTAAGAATTGTCCATTTCTCGGGCTCGAGCTTGGTGCACGAACTTTGAGACCATTGTTTAGAATAAAATAGTAATTTTTCGTACTATCTCTTCCGATATAGCCAGAATCGATATACTTCAAAGTTGTTGATTTAACTTCTATTTTTTCACCTGTTTGTCCAGTAACATCTGCCCATAGCAATACACAGGCTACAAATAGGCAAAATGAAACCATCCGCCCCCTCATCGATATTTGTGCGAAAACGCCCATAAAAGTAGATCCTTCTATATCCAAGGTGCATACGACACTTTACACACATAACGCCCAATTAAGTAGTGAGTAACGCTTCCACTTAACCAGAACATTGTGCCGTAAACACTGATGCTGATTCAAACCCAAAATGCCGAGCGTTGCGAATCTGCTTAAATTGTTTGTTAGTTGCCTACCCAAAGACTTTACTTTGAAATTCATTGAGACTTTGCAAACACTGCCCTTTCCTGATTTGAGAAACCAAGTCAAGCGCAGTTTCAAAGCGACTGTCACTGAAACCACTTGGAATTTACAACGCCGCAGAAAACGAACCTTAAACACCAAATAAAGCCTTTGGGAAGACTTAGCAACAGAGCAGACTTTCAACAATTGAATCAGCTTCTGAAACAGAAAATCCAGCGAAACACCAACCAAAACAACACTATCACCGATTCGAGAAGCAAAAAGGGGAAACACGGAAACCCAGCCCAAAACACACTAACATTAGCCATAAACTTGCTGATTTAGTTACTTTTTCTTCTCTGGCAACTAACGCCGCATTAAGGTGTGAGCGACGCTTGGCTATACTTGAGCGAAGCGAAATTGCCAAGCGTTGCGAATCACTCTTAAATGCTTTGTTATGTGCGTACTAGATATTTACGTACAATCTCAGCATGTCTTTGTGTTGAATACCATTTTCATAGATTGGCTCGGGGTAGTTTAGCAAAAAATGGTCTTTAATTATCGAGTCTACTCGAAAACCTAAACGCTGATAATAAGTCAGTTGATAGCCAAATGTACCCGTACCAAGCTCAACACGATTGATCCCCTTGCTTGGCAACAGAGATAGAACAAGCTTTAGTAACTTAGAGCCAATACCTTGACCTTGTAGCTCTGGAGATACAGATACATTGTATATCTCAGCAAGGCTGTTGGTCTGAGCTTTAGCGATACAAGCCGCTAAAACTCGCCCATTTTCTACTGCAGCAAAGCACCATGAATCAGATAAATATGAAGCGATACTAGCTTCAGAAGGATCAGCTTCAAGCAATAAATCCAGTGGAATTTCGCTACTTTTAACTTCGATATATTGCATATTTCCTCCGAGCACATAACGCCCAATTAAGTAGTGAACAACGCCACCACCTAACTGAAACATTGTGCCATAAAACACTAAACTTAACCTAGAATGCAGATCGACAAGCGTTGTGAATCTGCTTAAATTGTTTGTTAGTTGTCTACCCTAAGGCTTTAATTTGAAGCTCATTAAGACTTTGCCAACACTGCCCTTTCCTGATTTGATGAGCTCAAATCAGGCGCAGTTTCAAAGCAACTGTCACTGAAACCACTTGGAATTTGCAGCGACGCAGAAAACGGACTTTGAACACAAAAGAACGCTCTTGGAAAGACTAAGCAACAGAGCAGACTTTCAACGAGCGAATCAGCTTCTGAAACAGAGAATCCAGCGACACATCAACCAGAACTACACTATCACCGATTCGAAGAGCTAGAAGGTGAAACACGAAAACCTAACCAAAAACACGCTGACATTTGCCCTAAAATTGCTGATTTAGTTACTTTTTCTTCATTGGCAACTAACGCCAAATTAAGGTGTGAACAACGCTAACACCTTCGCTAAAGCATTGTGCCATAAACACTAAACTTACTTGAAGTGAGAGCGCCGAGCGTTGTGAATCACTCTTAAATTTATTGTTAGGCGCGTAGCCACGTTTTATAGCTGAATCTCAACTTTGTTCCGTACATATGTAGGGATAGACAACTGCTCATCTATATCTTTGAACTTTGGCTGTTGAGGCATCAATTCTATTATCGCGTTCAGTTCTTCAAAACTGATACCGACAACTCGGCAAGCAGTCATCAAACCATTTATAAAGTGCTTTTTATCCTGCTTTTGCTGTTGCTCACTTGCAGGAATAGACGAGTACAATTCGCACTCTTTAGTTAATAAGGCTAGAAGTTCTTTTTTTGAGGTTTCCATATACAAACTCAGTTACTAGATAGTTTGGACACATTATCAATGATTTAAGACATAACTTCCAAGAGCTTGATCTGACGTTGTAAACCAAGCGCCTAACGCCGCATTAAGTGGTGAACAACGCGACCACCCAAACCTAAACCTTGCCACTTTTAGCACTGAAGATGACCTAAACCGAAATTGCCAAGCGTTGAGAATCCGTCTTAAATGCTTTGTTATGTTTTACCACAAGTGACTGACTTTCTTGAGAAAGAACTACCATTTTGGACTAGATTTCTGAACCAAACCACAGTGCAGAACCAGCTTGACCACCAAAGGCGACCAACCAACAACAAGTATGAACACTTCCCTGACCAATGAGGCAACCTGACTTACATTCAACAAGTGCCCTCGTCTCTTCTCACAACAGCGCCAGACAATGGCAAATTGCCGAGCCAACTGCCAAGGTAGAATGCTAACTGGCAAAGAACCTGAAAGCGACTTAAAGCCAGAAAAACTGAAACCTAGCCTGCTCGACCTGACAATGAAGCAACCCACGAATATTGACATGTTTTACGGGCTGAGAGATTCAAGAACTTAGGACGACAATACTGATTTGCTGAGTCTACTAGGGACGAATTGCCAAAGGGACAAAGAACTTGAGCCTAAGACCTTTAAGCCTTTGAATTTCAAGTAAACATAACGCCTTGCTAAGGTGTGAGTAACGCAATACAAAAGCTACCGCACAGCGCCTTAATCACCATAAGCCACCGCAAAGTAAAAATGCCACGCGTTACGAATCACTCTTAAGCAATTTGTTAGTACATGCGCTACTTCTATTTATGCGCTCCAAGATATTGAAAATTGGCATGATATGAAAGGCTTTGAACACTGAAGTGAGACGGGCAGCTACAAAACTTAAAATCGATAGAGAGACGAAAGTTGGCTAGAAGAAAAACGTACTGAACTCACCTACTTTTACTAACTTTGAATTAGAAAAGGATTCGTTCATCGGCACTTCGACAGCAACACCAAAGAAAGACAATTTTGACTTAGTAAAAACCACGAAAATGAAGAAGCGCCAAAGAAATAGGCTAAAAGTTAGAAGCCGTAAACGGTGAAATCAAAGCAAGCACAACGCATATAGTGCCACCGGAAAGAACGTGAGAGGCACTAATTGCAAGGTGTAAAGACGAACGCCAAAACAGATAAACACCAAAACTTATGACCTTTGATGTCAACCCCGTACTAACGCCTTGCTAAGGTGTGAGTAACGCAATACAAAAGCTACCGCACAGCGCCTTAATCACCATAAGCCACCGCATAGTAAAAATGCCACGCGTTACGAATCACTCTTAAGCAATTTGTTAGTACATGCGCTACTTCTATTTGTGCACTCCAAGATATTGAAAAGTGGCATGATATGAAAGGCTTTGAACACTGAAGTGAGACGGGCAGCTACAAAACTTTACCCCGATTGAAAGACGAAAGTTGGCTAGAAGAAAAACGCACTGAACTACCCTACATTCACTAGCTTCAAATTAAAAAAGGATTCTTTCCTCGTCACTCAACAGCCACACCAAAAGTAATCAAGGTTCTCTCAAAAGCCACCACGAAAATGAAGAAGCGCTAAAGCAATAGACTAAGAGTTAGAAGCTGTAAACGGTGAAATCAAAGCAAACACTCCGCATATAGTGCCACCGGAAAGAACGAGGAACGTACAAACTGAAAGGTGTAAAGACAAGCGCCAAAACATATAAACACCAAAACTTATGACCTTTGATGTCAAACCCGTACTAACGCCCTGTTAAGGTGTGAGCAACGCAATACCGAAGCTCCCGCATACCACCTTAAACACAAATCGCAACGCATAGCAAAAATGCCAAGCGTTGCGAATCACTCTTAAACAGATTGTTATATGATTATACAGAAGTCTCAAAGTCTATTTTACTCATGTAAACCACTATGCCAATTTTCTTCCTGCGTTCTTGCCTGTTCTAAAGCCTCTATTTTTTCACTTTTTTCTATAGACTCTTCAAGCACAGGAAGATCATATATTTTCCATTTCACTTTATCCTTAACATTTGAGACTTCTTGATTTTCTATCTTGTGCAACAAGCAATCGACTTCATTTTTATAGGATTGGAGCAGCTCATTACCTTCTCCTCCTAACATAAGTAAGTCGAATTCTATTCTAGACTTGGGAGCCAAACCAGGTTCTGTTAAATTGGAACTACCCATAGTACCAGCAACCCCAACAAACTCTCCATCATCATTCTTTTGTTGCATTAATGAAAATTTCGCATGAAAGTCTGTAATACCTCGAACAGTTAATCGTTTAGCTTGAGATATAGTGAGAAGCCCGTGAGGCAACAAAGTTTCATGATGCTCTAATATTTTTTCTCCTTTCGAATTTTTCGGCTTGTAAAGAATTCCAATATATATATCCACTGTTAATTCTTCATTTCTTTCCAAGGCTTCTTTAAGCTTTTTATAAATATTTACAACCGAATCATTTTGACTAATGTATCCAGTTGCGATAATTAGCTTAGAGCCTTTACTAGCAATAACTTGACTTAATGCAGATTGATAGGAAATATTTGTGAATCTGCTTATAAATGTATTTTGAATTTTAACGCTCATTATAAACTCTCTTAATTTTCGTTTTTTACACTCGGATCATATAACGCCCAATTAAGGGGTGAGCCACGCGACCACCCAACCTAAAGCATTGTGCCATAAACACTAAATTGGAAGTAGAACCAAAAATGCCAAGCGTTGGGAATCCCTCTTAAATTGTTTGTTATAACGCAGTTTCCACTGAAGTTAGCCACTTAGGAATGTTAGCCTGAAACCAGTTTATGTATTTATTTTTCTCTGGGTTATTACGACGAACAAGTATGTTAACAACCTCGATGACAATCCAGCACTTGGCTATTATTAGATGTTCTAAAAGCTTCGTTTCTGATATGGCTGTATTGTGTTCAATGTATTGACTAATTATTTTTTCATAGTCACTGATCCTGCCTAGCCCTTTGACTAGCGGAGCTAAATCAATTGCAGGACTACCTTGACCAAAACGCTCCCAGTCAAACAGTACTAACTCTCCGTTATTTCGTGTTCCCCAGTTACCATCGTTAGTATCACCAGATATTAAAGTGTCATATTCAAAAATCTGGCTAGAGATGGATTGAAGTCGCTCTATTGCGGATGCAACTTCCCCAGAAAAACCTAGTGTACCGAGAGCTTCGTGAGTATCGATAGTTGTCCAGCGATGCGTCTTAACAGGAACTACAGGTCTATACTTAGAAAGATGAATACTTGCAAGCTGAAAATATAGGTCAGATCGATTACGTAATTCATCTAAAGAAATAGTGTTTGCTATTCGTTCTATATAGAGATTACTTCCCTCAATTTTCAGTAACGCTGGAGAGTTAACGCCTACCAGCTTGGGAGCAACTTCTTGATAAAAGCATAGCTCTATTTTTGATGCACCTTGCTTAAGCACACACTCGACCCCGTCTAGAATCTCTACTGAGACCCTAGCTGAACCCATTTTTGATAAATCTTGTGTTGTCATAGTTCTCCTGCGTTATAACGCTCTGTTAAGGGGTGAGCAACGCAATACCGATGCCGACGCATACCACCTTAAGCACTAAAACCAACGCATAGTGAAAATGCCACGCGTTGCGAATCCCTCTTG
The DNA here is from genome assembly GCF_905175355.1 of Vibrio sp. B1ASS3. Classification (NCBI taxonomy): domain Bacteria; kingdom Pseudomonadati; phylum Pseudomonadota; class Gammaproteobacteria; order Vibrionales; family Vibrionaceae; genus Vibrio; species Vibrio sp. B1ASS3. The sequence goes on along the minus strand of NZ_HG992742.1, from coordinate 1,658,846 downwards.
AACAGTTTGTTAGAATTGCGTTTCAGTAAAAGTCTATCTAAGCACCCCATCACCAAACTCACTAAAGTCTTTAATTTCACTTAACCTAAAACGATGATTGAGAGAAAAACTCTCCCACCTTTCTTTGAACACAGGGTCTGCATATTCGTCATCGCTATTAATATTTTCCTTTACTAGCATTTTCTTTGTCAGATAATTAATGCTAGTTACTTCTTCAACTATTGGTCCTCTGTTAGCACTTGAATCATAACCAATCAACTCAAAATCTGAGCTTTGATAACGGAAATTGTAGCACCAGTACCCATAACGACCATGAGCAAAAAGTATATGAAGGTTCCCTTTTTCGATGCTAGTTAAGATATCAGGTTTAAAGTATACACCCCCATATTCGTCCTCCGAATAAAAACAACTTAGGTTCTCAACTATCACCTCGTATTTTTGCTTGTTTTTTAGAGCAATTACGAGACCTCTTTGATTGAGGTCTAATTCACCCCGAATTTCATCAATAATAATTTTTTTTGGATCAGTACCTTTGATGACTAAAACAACGTCCTCTTGACTATCTTTATTCAAATCACCATAAATCGTTTCAAGTACGATGTATCCATCAGGTGCCAATTGACGTATGGAACCATCCAACACAAGGTTATCTTGAGCAAAAGCACCCGTAGTCAAGGTGAAAGCAAGAGCTAAAAATACATTTTTCACTTTCCACTCCAATACTATTTCAGTAGTAATTCTAACGCCGCATTAAGGTGTGAGCAACGCTGCCATGACACTAAACTATTGCGCCTTAAACACAAAACCCAACGATGACATCAAAAATGCCAAGCGTTGGGAATCACTCTTAAATGCTTTGTTAGTTGCTTTTTTCACCTTTCAGGATCGTGATTAACCACTTATTAAGCCCACGTTTTAACGTATCTTCATCGTTATACAAAACCACTTGGCTACCTGAAATATCGAACGTAATGTCTTCTGGTGCTCTAGCTATTATTATGACTTTTTTCCCTAGCGCATGGGCTATACCTAGCTCGTAGAATACGTTAGGATTCCTACCTGATATATTTGCTACCACTATTTCAGCGGTAACCATTCGACGTATAATATGGCCTAAGATGTTGTTCATGACTTTAACGTCATCTCCCCTTGTGCACTTATAGTCGTTTTCAACAAAAAAGCTTTTCACCCAATTGTAGTCATCTGAGTAACGGTCATTAAAAGGTGTTAATACGAAGGCCGTATTCGGCTTAATTTTTGCGTCGACACCTGTAACACCAAACTGCTTTAGTACTTTATTGTTAATATCATCGCCATCTAGAATCAGGTGGTTTACAGACTTAAAACGCTCATCACTAATCTGAATTTTTTCATTTAACTTCGCTAGTTCAACTTCAATATCTTGACGATAACGATCTTCTTTATAGTCATACTTTTGCTTCATTTCGAAATACTTTCTCATCACATCGCGCAGAAGAAAGATACCAGCAAGAATTACGAAATAAATTGGTAAACTACTAATGAGTGACTCTGTTAATAAGTTATAAATATCCATTTAGCTCACCGTATGCATCATTAGTTGAATTGAAAGTCCGAGCATAACCAACGCGGCCGCCGACGAAATTATTAAGTATGTAAAAAGCGGCCCCTCAATGCTTCGCGCCTCCGAGCCGTCATATTTATTAAAGAAACCTATAGATACAGCCAAAATTATTAGGTATAAGAATCCCACCACCTGTAAAGCAAACGCTTCGCTAGGTTTATTTGTTGATGCAATAGCCGCAGCGAAAACAAACGATGAAGCAACTACTTTAACTTCAGCAGGAACAGCAACTATACTCTGGCAAATATCCGCTTTGTCTGGGACATTGTTTATATAGCACTTCAATGCAAAGTTAGTAACTAACAAGATAAGCGGAAAAAACCATACCCCTTCACTGATTAACCAAGTAGTTATAGCAGTGAGAAAACTTGGCACATCTTCAATCACTTACGTATCCTCATTTAAAATTTTATGCATTGTATAGCAATGTAAACTTTCGTTCTAACGCGAAGTTCAAATTAAGCAACTAACGCCCAATTAAGGTGTGAGCAACGCAATACCGATGCCACCACATACCACCTTAATCACTAAAATTAACGCATAGTAAAAATGCCAAGCGTGCCGAATCACTCTTAAATTGTTTGTTAGTTTGCGTGCCAAAGTGACACAGATATTGCTTATTACACACTTTAAGACCATAATACACATGTGACATTTTGACACAACAGGAGATAACATTATGGCTACTACTTTGCCTCGCATCACCGCTAGAGTTGATGTCGATACACAAGACTTACTTACTAAGGCTGCCGCGATCGCCGGCATGTCTAGCATCAACTCGTTTGTTCTAAGCGCTGCAATCGAAAAAGCTAAACAAGTCATCGAACGTGAACAGGCTTTAAAACTGAGCCAAGCAGATGCGATGTTGCTCATGGAAGCTTTAGATCGTCCTGCAACACAGAACTCAAAACTAAAAGCTGCTGCTGATCGATACGAGAGCAAAACTCAATGATGAATACGGTACTTTTAGATAAAGCTAAACACGATAGAAACCGATTCAACTGTGGCATCGAAGCTCTCAATAATTACTTAAAAGTAATGGCGAGTCAGCAAGCAAAGAAGGACAACACCAGAACTTTTGTTTTGGAAGATGATAGCGACAACTCACATGTTATCGGCTTTTACACGCTAACAATGACACCAATTGACTTAAAGGCATTGCCTGATAAGTTACAAAAAAAGCACCAATCATCCACCTCTGGTGGTCTGATTGCCCGCCTTGCTGTCGATGACCGATACAAAGGGAAAGGATTTGGTGAGTGGCTGCTTATCGACGCACTCAGAAAACTATTAGCCGCTAGTGATAGCGTTGCATTTCCAGTTGTTATCGTTGATGCCAAAGACGGTGCGAAACACTTCTATGAACGCTATGGTTTTCAAGCATTTCATGATGCCGAAAACAAACTCTTCATCACCATTGCAGATGTGAGAGCAAGCTTAGGCTAGTTAACCGCTAGCCTTTAGCAAACTAACGCCCTGTTAAGGTGTGAGCAACGCAATACAAAAGCCGCCGCATACCACCTTAACCACTAAAACCAACGCATAGTAAAAATGCCACGCGTTGCGAATCACTCTTAAACAGTTTGTTAAGTGTCGTTTCTATTAAAGAAGCTACTAATAGCTATACCTAAAACACTCACCGCCATTGTAAACATCAAACCAATAAACCACTTATTTAAGTCGTACATTCGATTTATTTCGTTTCGAGTTTGTTGAAGCTCAGATCTTAAGCTTTTCTCTAAGTTATCAAGATCTTTACGCAAAATTGGAACAGCTAGTGCCTTTTCAGGGTTTACGGTCAAAGCATTCTCTAATGCTTGCAAGCTTGCTTTTATTTCTTGGGTCTGATTGGTCAAGTCAGATGCTTGTATTTTCCAGCCATGCGATTCTGGTACTTCTGAGATCAAATCCAGCTTCTGGTTCATTTGATCTAAAGATTTAGATATTTGTATGACCTTTGTTTTCTGAACCTCTAAGCCTTTTTCAAGTAAGACAATACTTTCTGTGAGCTCTGACTGGTTTAGAGCTTTAGGAGAATCAGTGCTCCAACTAAAAAGCATGGAAGCGATAATGCCAATAGTTACTGTTGAAGTAAGACCTGCGATAACACTAGATAGCTTTTTAGCATAGTTAACATTTTTAACCGTTTTCTCCAGCTTCCTCGTTGCATTGTATACGGCATGATATGTTGCCAGTAGTGTATCATAGCTTGGGAAAGATCTAATTGGAGTTACAAAACCATCACTTGGGTTTACCTGAGCCATTTCTGTGCCGCTTTCATCTCCAACATAGACATAGCATAAAACGTTTGACGATATAGCTTTAGCATATCGAATGACTTGATTCGCCGCTGATGTTAAAGCTTTACGACCTCTTTTGACCTCAACGATTGCTTGTATTTCATTCGTCGTAAGGTCTACTACAGCAAGGTCTATAATCATATCAAGATTCTGTCCCGATTTGATCCGAACCTCTCTACGTATAGCTTCAGCAGGGTACCCCAAATCCAATAGTTGCTTGATCAGTAGCTCTACGATATCAACTTCTCTCAAATTGTGTTCCTCAAATACAACTTACGTCCAGACACTTAACGCCCAATTAAGGTGTGAACAACGCTAACACCTTACCTAAAGCATTGTGCCATAAACACTAAACTTGCTTGAAGTGAAAGCGCCGAGCGTTGTGAATCACTCTTAAATTTATTGTTATGTTTAAAGCCAAACGAGTCCACTATACGGCTTAGTTCTTAGGGATTCTAACCTGCTTTTAAGGGAGCCAGAGTGTATCTCTAGTTTATGACCATCAGGGTCTAAGATATAAAGTGATTGCCCTTCACTCTTATTCTGTTTCCAAACTTCCACACCCAATGAAACTACACGCTTCGCAAAGGCTTCAAATTCTTTTGGTTCGATATCAAAAGCTACGTGGGTATAGTCAGTTTTGGGGCAAGGTTCATCGTAAGAAAGGCAAAACCAGAGTTCACCTACCGACAAGTAAGCCCCGTTGTCCCACTTAGCGTGAGCAGTGAACCCCAACGTCTCCCGATAAAACTTAAGAGAGCGCTCTAAGTCACTAACTGCAATGGTTATATGATTGAGCCCTAAAATCACCATTTTCTCCCGTAAACATAACGCCTTGTTAAGGTGTGAGGCACGCAATACCGAAGCCGCCGCATAACACCTTAACCACTAAAACCAACGCATAGTAAAAATGCCACGCGTGCCGAATCACTCTTGAACAATTTGTTATGCATTATTCTTCGTAGCCTCTAACTTCGATACCATTCTCGAGATCAAAGATTGGAAAGTGCCCCAATTCTTTAGCTATTGATTTAAGCTGATCTACATCTTGGTTACGTTCAAATGCTACATTCGATTTTGGTTTATATTTCTGTGGGATAGCTACTGACAATATCCACTTGTATTCGAATGGTTGAAACCTACCGTCTGCAAACCTATGTGGCAGTAAGTCATAGCTTTTGGGTAAGCAGTGAACTTCTTCATGCTCAGAGTCGATAAACCTCCAATATGATACTTCCACCTCAATTCCAGCATTAGCCCAAGCTGCAAACAACTTAAACCACTTCGAATTACTCATATATCTAACAGAGTATTTCTTGCAAGCTTTTTGGTACTCTAAATCCATTGAAGTCCTCAAATGCATAACGCCCTGTTAAGGGGTGAGCAACGCAATACAAAAGCTGCCGCATACCACCTTAATCACTAAATTCAACGCATAGTAAAAATGCCACGCGTTGCGAATCCCTCTTGAACAGTTTGTTATGTACGTAGTTTAAAATGAACACCTGAGCTTTCAAATTCTATGCTCCCAAAGCCACCTACCACCTTGAAATATGATTGGTTCTTTTCAAAGTAGTCGATGTTTCCGTAGTCTTTTGAACCGTCAAGGTCTATGGTCGGCTGCATATCATTTTGATTCAAGAGCCCATTAATACTTAAAACACCCTCAAAAAGAAGAGACCCCAAACGATAGCAAGTATGCTCACCTATTTTTGGAGCTTCATAATATTTAGACTCAGGCCAGATGCTAAACTCTAGTTCAATTTCAAAAGCTTGATCATTGTAGTGCCAACCCAAAACAAATGAATCCTGAAGGTCTACACCTACGAGAAAATCCATATTTTTCTCCAAGTACATAACGCCCTGTTAAGGTGTGAGCAACGCAATACCGATGCCGCCGCATACCACCTTAAACACTAAAACCAACGCATGATAAAAATGCCACGCGTTGCGAATCACTCTTAAACAGTTTGTTAGCCATACTTAGGCACGCTTCATTTTGTTTGCTAACTTGTTGTTAATTTGAACTTTTTTATTAAGCTGATTTGGAGTAAGTTTGCGCTTTCGCATAACGTCTAAGTAAAAGCTTTTTTCCCAATCATTAATCCAGCCTTTGTCGTAAGCGTGAGTTATTGCCTCTGCATTTAGCGATTTCTCATCGTCTTTTCTAACCCGTTTTATCGCTTGGAAAATCTTATCTGAAGGTAAACCAATGAACTTCTTAACACAGCAGTTTCCAACGGTCGCATAATTAGAATTTAACTTGTTCTTAAGATTACAAATTTCAATGATAGGGAAGTGCCCACACAAACAACGCTCGGGTTCGTCAGCTTCGTATATTTCGTACAGAATCCATTCAGATTTAGCTACATCCCATAGCTGCGATTGAGACAGCTTAATTATTTCTTCTGTTAATTTATATTCCGACATACTTACCTCGTATGGCTAACGCCCAGTTAAGGTGTGAGCAACGCAATACCGATGCCACCGCAGACTACCTTAAACACAAAACGCAACGCATAGCAAAAATGCCAAGCGTTGCGAATCACTCTTAAACAGATTGTTAGGCTGGTACTATTTCGAGTTCACGATCCCAAGGACTATGTGTTCCTGATGGGAAAGCTCTACGTCCAGCAAAAGTCTGACTAGTCACCCGTAAATTACTAATCCTGAACAAGTCAAACCTACGCCACTCAGGTAATCCTCCGGAGCTACTTTGACCACCGATTTGATAAGCCAAGAGTTGAACATTGCCATTACAGACACCTAGCACATGAGGCTCTACCACGCGTAACCTATTGCTATAGGTAAACTCAATTACTAACTTATTTTGAATTGCTCTTCGAATTTCTGATTCGTTCATTTTGATACCTCAAAGAACGGCAATATGCCACTAGACACATTACAAGAATTCGATACTCAAATAATTGAAGTTGTTGGCAAATCCATAATTTTTATATGGGGAAAGCCTAACGCCCAATTAAGGGGTGAACAACGCCTCCACCCAAATCTAAAGCATTGCGCCATAAACACTAAAACTGAAGTAGAAGAAAAAGTGCCAAGCGTTGTGAATCCCTCTTAAATTGCTTGTTATGTACGTGTTTCGTTTATTTGGGTTGCCACGGCTCACGCCAACCATGTTCGTTTAAAATTGCCAGTCTTTCGTACAACTGAGAGCTTTTCAGAAAACCTGAAACAACTAATGACACTTCATTAGACTGACCGGCTGAGCATATTTTGGAGTATCCTGAATGAGCAGCCTTGCTTAAACCAAGTATCCAATATTGTATTTCAGATGTAACATTGATGATCTTCGGCTTATTAGTCATTACAGCAACAATTGCATTATCATTGCTATATTGTCCTTGCCGCTCTAACTCGGAAAGAACACATCGATATAATACAAAGTCTTTGCTTAACATTGAGTTTCTAGTTGTTTCTTTCGAAGTCGTATCATTTATAACGTCGCTAGATTTAATTAACTTGTCCAACCCCTGAAGAGCTTGATGCTTTTCACTGGAAAATGCTGATTGACAAGCTAACACTAACGTAAGCCCCCAATAGTACTGCTCTCATTGCACCCTCAAATATATAGTTTTTCTCTAAGTACATAACGCCCAATTAAGGGGTGAGCAACGCTACCACCCAACTCAAAGCATTGTGCCATAAACACTAAATTGGAAGTAGAACCAAAAATGCCAAGCGTTGGGAATCCCTCTTAAATTGTTTGTTATACGCGTGGTTGAGACTTGAGTGAGATACTCATTACACTGTGGTTTGGCTCACTCTCGATATCGACTACCGACCAACCCAAAGACTGATACAACTGAGCTACATTGGTATAAGCATACAGTTTAGTTTGAATTGTTTCTGATACTTGATTAACTCCTCGGTTAATCAATTCGCTAGCTATGCCCTGATTACGGTAATTAGGTGAAACAAAGACAGCATTAAACCAAATAACCTCGGGGTCACCATGTGGTTCTTTGAAACGTGAATACGCTAGGCCACCGATGACTTTATTATTTCTTAGAGCAACCAATATGGGTGGAAGATTGGCACCGGGTTTATAGGTATCAGCGAACGAAAAATCAGACCATTCACTTTGAAATAGCTTCTCTAGCTCGAACCAATTCGGGCTATTTTTATCGCAATTTCTGAATACTACTTTGTTCATATTGAACTATTTCCTCGAAAGCGTATAACGCCCTGCTAAGGGGTGAGCAACGCAATACCGATGCCGCTGCATACCACCTTAATCACTAAATTCAACGCATAGTAAAAATGCCACGCGTTGCGAATCCCTCTTGAGCAGTTTGTTAGTCGCGAGGCACCGAGCGACAATTTTAAGCCGAACTAAATTTTGCAAACAACAAATTTTATGTGCTTGATGCACTTAAGTCAGGCGTAGTCTCAAAGCGGCTATTCAATGAAACCACTTGGAACAACCAGCGCCACTGAAAACGGACTGGCAACACCAACAAGCGCTTTTGGAAAACCAATCTCACAGTGCGGACTTTCAACAAAGTTACTGAAACCACGTGGAACTAACCACACCAGAGAAAACGTCATTTCAGCGAGTAAATCGGCTTTTGTACCAACAAACTCACCGAGCGGAGTTGCAACCAAAAACAGACTCTCGATTGCCCTGCTCTGTCAGCACCAAAGAACAAAACAAGCGCTAGGACACTTGCAAAACTTTGGACTTAGAACAGCAGAAACTGAGTTTTGACCATCGACGATGAATCTGTGTACCAAACAAACAGCTGCCAAATTTTGAGCTCAGAAACATGATTTTGATTGCTAGCTTTTTCTGGCGACTAACGCCCAATTAACGTGTGAGCAGCGCATGCACTGAACTTGAATACTGCGCCGTAAACACTAAACTCAACCCGAAGTGAAAGCGCCAAGCGTTGCGAATCACTGTTGAATTGTTTGTTATGTTTTACCACAAATGACTGATTTACTTGAGAAAGAACTGCTATTTCCAACTAGTTTTCTGAGCTAAACCACAAGGCAAGAACCAACTTGGCCGCCAAAAGCGATTAACCCAAAACCAGTAATTCCACTTCCCTGTTCAATGAGGCAACCCGATCAAGCACCAACAAGCGCCCTTTCTTTCCAACCAAAGCGCAAAACAATTTTGAATTGCCGAGGCAACTGCCAAGCCAAAATACTAATTGGCTAAGAACCTAAAAGCGACTTTAAGCTAGCTAAACAAGAAACCGACCGCCACGACCTGACAATGAAGCACCCCACGAACATTGGCATGTTTTACGGCCTGAGTGATTCAAGAAATTAAGCCGACAATGCGGATTTGCTGAGTCTACTAGGGACGAATTGCCAGAGGGATAAAGAACTAGAGCCTAAGACCTTTAAGCCTTTGAATTTCAAGTAAACATAACGCCCTGTTAAGGTGTGAGCAACGCAATACCGATGCCGCCGCATACCACCTTAAACACTAAAAGCAACGCATAGTAAAAATGCCACGCGTTGCGAATCACTCTTAAACAGTTTGTTATGTGGATGAAAATGCGGGATTAGAAGCAATCATATCAGTTTTCTTGGTGTCAAAGCAGAACTCTGCAATAAGCTCGGCTTCTCTCGTGAATTCGTAATCTAGAGACAAACCATTATCAAAGATAGCTCGACCTATTTCGCCCACGGTATAGCCATCCTCTAACTTCATCGGCTTTTTCACTCCAAAAGTCATTAGACTATTTGCCGCAAAAATCGACTTCTGTTGCTCGCTTAAATTCTGAGGCGAATCTATATTTTTTAATGCTCTTAAATCTTCGATATAAGTACTCGTAATGATATTGGATAGTTTCAAGAACTCCCTTGCACTAATATCTTTGAAACCACATGCAACAAACAGCTTACCTATTAAACTCGGTTTCTCATTGTCATCAGATTTGTCTATCAAATCTAATAGCAGCATGCCAGCCTCATCAACACCACCTTTTGTTGCCGATATTTCATCCATAACACGAACCCTTTCATCAAGGTTGAGCTCATGAATATTAAGGAAAAAGTTGTAGATCTTGTGTGCGTAGATTTGCCCTTGAATAGTTGAAAAAACATTGTATGTTTTAACAACGATGCCTAAACCTGGTATGCTTTCAAGAGCTTCTTTGGTAAAAACCTCCGAGATTCCCGCATCGCCGAGATCAATCGCAAGATCTTTCACCTGTTCAGATCTGATTGACTCTACAAGTGCGGCACCTACATTTTTTAATTTTGTCATATGGTTCCTCGCTACCTGATCATAAATCCATATTATATCAATGGGCATAACGCTTTGGTGTGACGATACACATAACGCCCTGTTAAGGGGTGAGCAACACAATACCAAAGCCGCTGCATACCACCTTAAACACTAAAACCAACGCATAGTGAAAATGCCACGCGTTGCGAATCCCTCTTGAACAGTTTGTTAGGCATTGGTTACCAGTGCCGCTGACTTTCTCAGGAATAGGGCCAATAACCCAAAAACTAACTCTGCAACTAAATAAACATACATTAGTGTATTAGGTTGACCGTCAAACAAGATACCAATTAGACGACCAAACGCCATAGATAACAATGTAATAGCTACAATGATTAAAGCCAAAGTGACATCTTGCTTAATCTTGAGGACGAGTATCAAAGCAAGACCGATTGCAAACTGGGCACCACCATACGTAGCCCTAAAATCAATAGTTGCTGAGGTAGAATTGGGGCTTGAGCCTGTCCATATCTACAGGGAACACAGCAAAGATAGCTCCGTAGAGCAAAAAGAATAGCGCAGTTAAGTAAACTAATAATTTCGACATACCTACTCCTTTAGGTTCGAAAAGATGCCTAACGCCCTGTTAAGGGGTGAGCAACGCAATACCGAAGCCGCCGCATACCACCTTAAACACTAAAACCAACGCATAGTAAAAATGCCACGCGTTGCGAATCCCTCTTGAACAGTTTGTTAGCAATATGACTCAGCCTTAAACACTGAACTCTTCTAACGCTAAAACTGCCGCTTCAGCCTTGCTACTTTGAACGAAAATATGGTCGTGATAATAAGCTGCAATTACATTAGCACTAATGCCCTTTGACGTGAGCTTACTCGCAACTGCTGCTGTAAGACCGACAGCTTCCAAGCTAGAGTGAACCGTCAAAGTGATTTGGCTATACGTACCATCAAACGACAAAGCAGCTTTCTCTGCGACTGACTTTGCAAGAACCAAAGTTAAGCCCTCAGATTCAACAAACGTAGCGACTGGATTTAACTGAACGTAGTCTGCAAGCTGACCTGAAACAGTACAAAATACAAACTCAGTTTCTACTAGTTTGGGACTCATCGAACGTAGCAGTTCGTCTAAATCTGTAATCCCTGACATATTGTTTCCTCTTATATTGCTAACGCCCAATTAACGTGTGAGCAACGCAGACACTGAACTAAACCACTGCGCCGTAAACACTAAATTCAACCCGAAGTGAGAGCGCCAAGCGTTGCGAATCACTGTTGAATTGTTTGTTATGTTTTACCACAAATACATGATTTACTTGAGAAAGAACTGCTATTTCTGACTAATTTTCTGAAGCAAACCACAAGGCAGAAACTAACTTGACCGCCAAAGGCGACCAACCTTAAACGTGTAATTCCACTTCCCTGCCCAATGAGGCAACCCGACCAAGAAACAACAAGTGCCCTTTCTTTCCAACCAAAGCGCAAAACAATGCTGAATTGCCGAGGCAACTGCCAAACCGAAATGCTATTTGGCTAAGAACCTCAAAGCGACTTTGAGCCAGTTAAACAAGAAGCTAGCCGCCACGACCTGACAATGAAGCAACCCGAGAACAATGGATGTTTTACGGGCTGAGAGATTAAAGAACTTAGACCGGCAATGCGGATTTGCTGAGTCTACTAGGGACGAATTGCCAGAGGGACAAAGAACTAGAGCCTAAGACCTTTAAGCCTTTGAAATACAAGTAAACATAACGCCCTGTTAAGGTGTGAGCAACGCAATACCGATGCTGCTGCATACCTCCTTAAACACTAAAACCAACGCATACCAAAAATGCCACGCGTTGCGAATCACTCTTAAACAGTTTGTTATGTTTGTTTGTACACATATAGCTGTTTAACAAGTGAACACATAAACTCTCGAACAGTTCGGCTATTTGCTTCACCAACGTCCAGATAAATGACTTTGTAATCATTCGAATATGCGAAATATATTGGACCTTTCTTTTTAGTATCAAAAGTTACAATAGGAAAAAGAGCTGAACGACTTGCGATTTCAATATCCGCTTCTTGTTTGAATAGTATTTGATTTTGCTTTCTTTTAGATTGTGTCGCGAACCTTTCAACCAGATTTTTTCTCAGTTCTTGCTCTTCACTAGAAATATAACGACCGACACCATAACCTGACATTCGCTGATACTCATCAGGGATCGAACTGTCCAGATAGCCAAAGTATGAATCTTCTTCAACGAAGCTCCCTATAGCTCGTTTGGCGTAGTTTTTAATCGCTTCACAACGTTCGGGCATTTGTAGAACTTCATACCTGCAATGTTTGGTGACGCAAAGCTGAAAATCTGCCTTAGGAAAATACTCTTCAAGGTCTATATTATGCTTCGCAAAGTAATCCCAAAGGTTATTGTCTATAAATACTTTCAATATGGCATCTCCAGCAGAAACATAACGCCTTGCTAAGGTGTGAGTAACGCAATACAAAAGCTACCGCACAGCGCCTTAATCACCATAAGCCACCGCAAAGTAAAAATGCCACGCGTTACGAATCACTCTTAAGCAATTTGTTAGTACATGCGCTACTTCTATTTATGCGCTCCAAGATATTGAAAAATGGCATGATATGAAAGGCTTTGAACACTGAAGTGAGACGGGCAGCTACAAAACTTAAAATCGATAGAGAGACGAGAGTTGGCTAGAAGAAAAACGCACTGAACTGCCCTACTTTCATTGGCTTCAAATTAGAAAAGGATTCTTTCCTCGTACTTCAACAGCCACACCCAAAATAATCAAGGTTCTCTCAAAAGCCACCACGAAAATGAAAAAGCGCCAAAGAAATAGGCTAAGAGTTAGAAACCGTAAACGGTGAAATCAAAGCGAACACTTCACATATAGTGCCACCGGAAAGAACGTGAAAAGCACTAACTGAAAGGTGTAAAGACGAGCGCCAAAACAGATAAACACCAAAGCTTATGACCTTTAATGCCAAACCCGTACTAACGCCGCATTAAGGTGTGAGCGGCGTTTGGCTATACTTGAGCGAAGCGAAAATGCCAAGCGTTGCGAATCACTCTTAAATGCTTTGTTAAGCAACTGTTCACACGAACGCACGAAAACCAAACACCAATACTGAGATAGTCCAAAAACCATAACCCATTAGAAACATTGGTGTAGATTTATAGATCGACTTTAAACCTAGTAAGTTTCTGTCAATCTCTTCTAGTTCATGTAATCTCGCCTTTTTGGTATCACCTTCAAGAACCGACTCTTCGATATCTCTACGAATATCTTTTAGAATACGAGCAAATGTAGTGTCGTAGTTTTGATCTTTGGCTACCTTCGACGAAAAAAAGATTAACACCAGAAGAATTGCTAACATTTGAACATAAACCTGATCTACACTCCAGCAACCTAATGTCGCAACAAAAAGCCATATAGCCTCAAGATTTAATGTGTTGTAGCGCGATGATATTTGAGACCTAAGATCATCAATTCTCACAATGAACTCTCGTCTAACTTCTTCCGACATTTCTTTAATCCCTTAAATCCAAATAAGTTGCTTAACGCCCTGCTAAGGGGTGAGCAACGCAATACAAAAGCCACCGCAAACCACCTTAATCACTAAATTCAACGCATAGTAAAAATGCCACGCGTTGCGAATCCCTCTTGAGCAGCTTGTTAGTCGCGAGGCACCGAGCGACAATTTTAAGCCGAACTAAACTTTGCGAACAACAAACTTTATGTGCTTTGATGCATTTAAGTCAGGCGTAGTCTCAAAGCGGCTACTCAATGAAACCACTTGGAACAAACAACGCCGTAGAAAACGGGCTGACAACACCAAAAGACGCTTTTGGAAAACCAATCTCACAGTGCGGACCTACAACAAAACCACTGAAACCACGTGGAATTTACCACACCAGAGAAAAATCATTTCAGCGAGTAAATCGGCTTTTGTATCGACAAACTCCCCGAGCGGAGTTGCAACCAAAAACAGACTCTCGATTGCCCTGCTCTGTCAGCATCAAAGAACAAAACAAGCGCTAGGACACTTGCAAAACTTTGGGCCTAGAACAGCAGAAACTGAGTTTTGATCATCGACGATGAATCTGTGTACCAAACAAACAGCTGCCAAATTTTGAGCTCAGCAACATGATTTTGATTGCTAGCTTTTTCTGGCGACTAACGCCAAATTAAGTAGTGAGCAACGCTGCCACCTACTTAAAGCATTGTGCCGTAAACACTAAAGCCGATTCAAACCAAAAGTGCCAAACGTTGCGAATCTGCTTGAATTTATTGTTAGGGCTTAGCTTGGGCTATTGACATACATATTGCTTAACATTAGATTGCAGTTGTCGAGCAGATACTAACTTCTATGATAGATAGCGAAATCTGTACGTCGCAGCAGTCAACTTGCTCAGTTTTCTGGATGCATTGGCAAATGAGCGAAACGTGACAGACCAACAAGTTTGTTGCTTCGATCAGTAAGCCAAAGGGGTGCTGCCCATGAAAGATATCAATCTATCTACTTTAATTTTATTCGTCCTTACTTTAGCCTTAGCAACTAGTGAACCTGACTTCACAACAGTTGAAATCATTCAACTCATAATGCTAATCGTACGAGAAATACCAAAACCAAGTTTGACGATTACTATAAATATTAATTCAGATTAATGTTCATGTGGCTCATACATATTTTGTGTGAGCCCTAACGCCCTGTTAAGGTGTGAGCAACGCAATACCGAAGCTCCCGCATACCACCTTAAACACCAAACATAACGCATAGTAAAAATGCCACGCGTTGCGAATCACTCTTAAACAGTTTGTTAGGATTTATGCCAAGGCACGCTCCAAAATAGCTTTGCTTGGGCATTGGATACCATTTCTAATTCTATTAACCTCTTTCTTATACGCTTTAGTGTTCGGTATGTTCTAAAATCAGAGCCAACGACAGCAGCAGTTAAGGTCATAGCTAGCATAATGAAGATACCAGCAACAGCATCAGCACTATTTTCTGAAAAGAAAGACGGAGCCCCAAGAATAACTGCGAACAGAAAGAGAAACATTGCTGCACAAAAAGAGTAAAGTATTTGCACTTTATCAATAAAATCAGTTTCGATATGTATTTTACCTTGAATAGGTTTCATAAAATGTTGAATTCGCTTTAGCTCCCTATTATCAGCTAAACCACGCATATAGACATCAATCAACATCTCACTTTTTTCTGGAGGAACCCTTATTCCAGAGGCTAAACGGAAAACTTCATTTTCTTTTAACCTTAGAAGATACTCACTTAGCGACGCTAATCTATTAAAATATCGCTTTATTACAACTTCCTCATAGAAACTAATTAAAGCGGTGACCATTTTGATGGTTGCGCCTAGCAATGATAACGTAAGGCAAAAACCAAATACCACCGGGTTATTTTGAACGATTTCTGGAACAGCAAAGTCCATTTTAACTCCTAAATCCTAACGCTCTGTTAAGGGGTGAGCAACGCAATACCGATGCCGACGCATACCACCTTAAGCACTAAAACCAACGCATAGTGAAAATGCCACGCGTTGCGAATCCCTCTTGAACAGTTTGTTAGAATTGCGTTTCAGTAAAAGTCTATCTAAGCACCCCATCACCAAACTCACTAAAGTCTTTAATTTCACTTAACCTAAAACGATGATTGAGAGAAAAACTCTCCCACCTTTCTTTGAACACAGGGTCTGCATATTCGTCATCGCTATTAATATTTTCCTTTACTAGCATTTTCTTTGTCAGATAATTAATGCTAGTTACTTCTTCAACTATTGGTCCTCTGTTAGCACTTGAATCATAACCAATCAACTCAAAATCTGAGCTTTGATAACGGAAATTGTAGCACCAGTACCCATAACGACCATGAGCAAAAAGTATATGAAGGTTCCCTTTTTCGATGCTAGTTAAGATATCAGGTTTAAAGTATACACCCCCATATTCGTCCTCCGAATAAAAACAACTTAGGTTCTCAACTATCACCTCGTATTTTTGCTTGTTTTTTAGAGCAATTACGAGACCTCTTTGATTGAGGTCTAATTCACCCCGAATTTCATCAATAATAATTTTTTTTGGATCAGTACCTTTGATGACTAAAACAACGTCCTCTTGACTATCTTTATTCAAATCACCATAAATCGTTTCAAGTACGATGTATCCATCAGGTGCCAATTGACGTATGGAACCATCCAACACAAGGTTATCTTGAGCAAAAGCACCCGTAGTCAAGGTGAAAGCAAGAGCTAAAAATACATTTTTCACTTTCCACTCCAATACTATTTCAGTAGTAATTCTAACGCCCAATTAAGGGGTGAACAACGCCTTCACCCAAACCTAAAGCATTGTGCCATAAACACTAAATTTGAAGTAGAAGCAAAAATGCCGAGCGTTGTGAATCCCTCTTAAATTGCTTGTTATGTGATTTCTTCAACTATGGCACCGACAGTCATTTTTTGAATTGCTTCCCCATATGCTGGTTTACATATGACTAAAATCTGTGGATCCAACTCAATGCCTCGATTTAAGGCTCTTTCAATTAAGGTGAAAATCCTATCAATTGAGGTGTTTACACAATGAAATATCACCATTTCATAGCGATAGTTAACTCTTAGTTCCGAAAGTTTTTGCAGATCACTTACCAGTTCATCAAGACTCAATGGTGAAGTCACTTTAACTTCAATAGCAACCAACTGATGATCTGTATTCCCGGGAGAATGGAAAAGAAAATCAGGCATTCGCCTACTTTGAAGTGGCAAAATTTCCAGTACTTGAGCCTCTTCATCGGGTACGATTGATTTTACTAATTCAGAATGTAAAAACACATTCTCAATTTGACCATATTGTCTTTCATAAGCATGCATTGCTACGCGAACAAAATGATAAAGCTCATAGCAATATACCCTTTCCGCATGACCAAAGTAACCATTACCAACCCGATCTATTGCATACTCAAGCCATTGTAGAAACAACCGAGAATTCATTTACTTACTCCAATCACATAACGCCCAATTAACGTGTGAGCAGCGCAGCCACTGAACTTAACCACTGCGCCGTAAACACTAAGCTCAACCCGAAGTGAGAGCGCCAAGCGTTGCGAATCACTGTTAAATTGTTTGTTATGTTTTACCACAAATACATGATTTACTTGAGAAAGGACTACTTTTTCTGACTAGTTTTCTGAAGTAAACCACAAGGCTGAAACCAACTTGACCGCCAAAGGCGACCAACCGAAAACAAGTAAGTCCACTTCCCTGCTCAATGAGGCAACCCGACTAAGTACCAAAGAGCGCCCTTTCTTTCCAACCAAAGCGCAAAACAATTACAAATTGCCGAGGCAACTGCCAAGCTGAAATGCTGATTGACTAAGAACCTAAAAGCGACTTTAAACCAGAGAGATTTAATCCTAGCCAACTCGACCTGACAATGAAGCAACCCACGAACATTGGCATGTTTTACGGGCTGAGAGATTCAAGAACTTAGACCGACAATGCGAATTTGCTGAGTCTACTCGGAACAAATTGCCAGAGGGACAAAGAACTAGAGCCTAAGACCTTTAAGCCTTTGAATTTCAAGTAAACATAACGCCCTGTTAAGGGGTGAGCAACGCAATACCAAAGCCGCTGCATACCACCTTAAACACTAAGACCAACGCATAGTGAAAATGCCACGCGTTGCGAATCCCTCTTGAACAGTTTGTTAGCTGCCACCTGCCGCCATTACCGTAGCCCCTACAAATACAGCAGGCACAACGACTGCAGAATCGATGATGATTGCAGCTGGTGTGGCAACTATTTTTTCTGCCGCTTCAGAAAAGGTAGATGGTTGTGCAATATTTATACGCCGACTCTTTTCTAGCTTTACTAGCGGGAAATCACCCTCTACCGTGAATCGCTTTCCTTTTACTTTTTCCGTAAGTCTAAATTCTCTTAGCAAAGCATCCTTTTTGAAGCCTAGCGACAAAAGTTGATTTTCTAATTCTGCGGTCGGCTCACCGCCTAGCAGTGTTAGCGATACAGTGCCAACAATTGTATTGTCTTTCCTTAGTTCAAATTCGTTACACGATGGGGAGAAATCTACTTCTCTAGATAAAGTAAGAGCATCTCCAAAATTTTTATTGATTTTGAAAAGATAAGCTGAACTAGAGGCGGTAACAAATAGCTCTCCGGAATCACTTTTTACGTAGAAGCCATCTATCATCTCTTGCTTATATTCAGGAGCCCAAAGAGCAGTTGTACATCCCGATAGAAATAACGCAACAAGTAATAAGAGTGTTTTCATAAAACTTCCATTTCCAAGCGTAATTAAGTTAAACAATATGGCAGCTAACGCCTTGCTAAGGTGTGAGTAACGCAATACAAAAGCTACCGCACAGCGCCTTAATCACATAAGCCACCGCAAAGTAAAAATGCCACGCGTTACGAATCACTCTTAAGCAATTTGTTAGTACATGCGCTACTTCTATTTATGTGCTCCAAGATATTGAAAAGTGGCATGATATGAAAGGCTTTGAACACTGAAGTGAGACGGGCAGCTACAAAACTTTACCCCGATTGTAAGACGGAAGTTGGCTAGAAGAAAAACGCACTGAACTGCCTACTTTCACTTGCTTCAAATTAGAAAAGGATTCGATCCTCGCACTTCGACGGCAACACCAAAGAAAGGCAATTTTGACTCAGTAAAAACCACGAAGGAGAAGAAGCGCTAAAGAAATAGGCTAAGAGTTAGAAACCGTAAACGGTGAAATCAAAGCAAACACTCCGCATATAGTGCCACCGGAAAGAACGTGAAAGGTACAAACTAAAAGGTGTAAAGACGAATGCCAAAACAGATAAACACCAAAACTTATGACCTTTGATGCCAACCCCGTACTAACGCCCAATTAAGTAGTGAGCAACGCTACCACCCAACCAAACCATTGTGCCGTAAACACTGATGCTGATTCAAACCCAAAATGCCGAGCGTTGCGAATCTGCTTAAATTGTTTGTTAGTTGCCTACCCAAAGACTTTACTTTGAAATTCATTGAGACTTTGCAAACACTGCCCTTTCCTGATTTGAGAAACCAAGTCAAGCGTAGTTTCAAAGCGACTGTCACTGAAACCACTTGGAATTTACAACGCCGCAGAAAACGAACCTTAAACACCAAAGAAAGCTTTTGGGAAGACTTAGCAACAGAGCAGACTTTCAACAATTGAATCAGCTTCTGAAACAGAAAACTCAGCGAAACACCAACCAAAACAACACTATCACCGATTCGAGAAGCAAAAAGGTGAAACACGGAAACCCAGCCAAAAACACACTAACATTAGCCATAAACTTGCTGATTTAGTTACTTTTTCTTCTTTGGCAACTAACGCCCAATTAAGGGGTGAGCAACGCCACCACCCAACCTAAAGCATTGTGCCATAAACACAAAATTGGAAGTAGAACCAAAAATGCCAAGCGTTGGGAATCCCTCTTAAATTGTTTGTTATAACCGTCTTTCCATGCGTAGAAGACCCCAAACCTCACCGTCGAAAGAGCGAGTACCATTTTCAACTAAAGCAACTAAAAAACCTAACGATTCATAGCAATTTTTAGCGATAGTATTACGTTCAAACACTGCCAGAGACAACAAGCTAGCACTGTATTCTTCTTTCGCTAGCTCTATGAGCTGACCAAGCATCAACTTGGAAATACCCTGCCCTCGAAATCGGTTCGAGACAAACACACGACAGATTCTGAAGTGTGATTCAGATACTTTGAAGAGTTCAACATAACCAGCACTCTCGCCTGAAACAACGAAAACAAAAGGAAAGACTTCTGGTTGCGAGCAATGCTTGCCTATTTGAGCGTAATCCAATGGAAACTCGAAGTTCGGACCACCCCATTGATAATTCAATTTATCCGTGTCGATCCAACCAATAAGCAAGTCATAATCTTCCTTTTCAAATGCTCTAAGTTCCATTGTTCCCTCTTAGGTTATAACGCCCTGCTAAGGGGTGAGCAACGCAATACCAAAGCCGCCGCATACCACCTTAATCACCAAATTGAACGCATAGTAAAAATGCCACGCGTTGCGAATCCCTCTTGAGCAGTTTGTTAGTTTGCAAACCCAAGGAGTTGATTTTACGTTATTTTAAATTTTGAAAACAATAAGCTTTATGTGCTTTGATGCATTTAAGTCAGGCTTAGTCTCAAAGCGGCAACTCAATGAAACCACTTGGAACAAACAACGTGGCAGAAACCGAACTCACAACACCAAAAAACGCTTTTGGAAAACCAATCTCACAGTGCGGACTTTCAACAAAGCCGCTGAAACCACGTGAACTTTCCACACCAGAGAAAACGCCATTTCAGCGAGTAAATCGGCTTTTGTACCAACAAACTCAACGAGCAGAGTTTCAGCAAAAAAGTTCGATTCAGTTAACCCCAAAGTCACTGTACCAAAGAACAAATCAACCGTTGAAACGATACCAATTTTGAGTTTACACCACGCAAGTTAACACTGAAGTTGAGTGCCGATACGACAATTTCGACTTTAAGCTTTTACCACTAAATCTTACGATATAGGCGCGTTTTTCCTCTTGCAAACTAACGCCTTGCTAAGGTGTGAGTAACGCAATACAAAAGCTACCGCACGGCGCCTTAAACACATAAGCCACCGCAAAGTAAAAATGCCACGCGTTACGAATCACTCTTAAGCAATTTGTTAGTACATGCGCTACTTCTATTTATGCGCTCCAAGATATTGAAAAGTGGCATGATATGAAAGGCTTTGAACACTGAAGTGAGACGGGCAGCTACAAAACTTTACCCCGATTGAAAGACGAAAGTTGGCTAGAAGAAAAACGCACTGAACTGCCCTACTTTCACTAGCTTCAAATTAGAAAAGGATTCTTTCCTCGTACTTCTACAGCCACACCAAAAGTAATCAAGGTGATCTCAAAAGTCACCACGAAAATGAAGAAGCGCCAAAGAAATAGACTAAGAGTTAGAAGCCGTAAACGGTGAAATCAAAGCAAACACTCCGCATATAGTGCCACCGGAAAGAACGTGAAAGGTACAAACTGTAAGGTGTAAATACGAGCACCAAAACAGATAAACACCAAAACTTATAACCTTTGATGTCAAACCCGTACTAACGCCCTGTTAAGGTGTGAGTAACGCAATACCGAAGCTACCGCATACCACCTTAAACACTAAAACCAGCGCATAGTAAAAATGCCACGCGTTGCGAATCACTCTTAAACAGTTTGTTATATTAATTTTTCTTGCAGAATACCATCGTCAACGAAATAGCACCTTTCAATGACTTCCTCTAGACTGGTACCACGGCTACAAACATAAATTTTGTTGATACCATCGTGTTTTTCAATGCGAACATCACCATGGTCACCACCAAACTCCCCTCCAGGGAACAAATTTAAGAAATGCCCATCAGAGACTTTAAAAACTTTTACTCCTCTAGAGTGAGCACCACAATGAAAAATCATAATGACTTCATTGTGACCATCGTTGTCAATATCCACTTCTTGAAACGAAAAACTAAAAGCTCCATCTAATGACATTATCGTGTGAGGGCTTAAATTATCAGTTTGATGGATTACTTGCTTTTTCGTTGTTGGTGCATCTCCATCCCAAACCGCCATTACGGATATAGTGTGTTTTTGGGCATTTCCATTTACTAATGCATCGAACTTAAACATAGCTTCGGGCGTTAGTTTACTCTTTCGGATCTCCAACCTTTTTTGAAACTTTTTCAGCGGTGATTTCTTATTCTTGTTGCCGCCCCAGTCAGAAGAAAGCAATGAAATCAATGACCCCATAGCAACAATCCAAGGCTCATAACTGTACGCATCCGATACAATCCATCCAATTGATGCGATAAAAGTAACAACTAAGAAAAAACCTATAACTTTCTTCAAATCCGACCTCGAAAATTAATTGGTGTACCCCACGAAAAGTAGACAGTACATAACTACATACTTTCGTACTCAACTGGGCTGATGTGCCCCAACGCTGAGTGTCTTCTTCTGCGATTGTAAAATACCTCGATGTATTCGAAGATGCCCATTCGGGCTTCTTCGACAGTTTGATAGTCTTCTGCGTATATCAGTTCGACTTTCAGTCGACTGTAGAACGACTCCATCACCGCATTATCCCAACAATTGCCCTGCCGACTCATGCTCGGTACACCTCCATGCTTGCGCATGAAGTCTTGATATTTATATGCTCTGTATTGTACACCACGGTCCGAATGGATGATGACGCCCTTAGGCGGCTTACGTGATTCAAACGCCATTTTTAGGGCATTGGTGATGAGCTCGACGGTCATCGTTGTCCCTAGCGACCAACCCACAATACGCCTTGAGTGCAAGTCCATCACTGTCGCCAAGAAGAGCCAACGGCTCTTCACCCAGATATACGTGATGTCCGTAACCCACTTCTGATTTGGTGTCTCAGATTCAAAGTCTCTACGCAGTAAATTGTCAACAACATTCGTCATCGCAGCCACATCCTTGCTGTATTTAAACCCTTTACCATTACGTGCCCTGATACCTTTTTCTTTCATGATATCAGCCACATAATTCACGCAGCAGGCATAGCCTGCTTCGTTTAGCTCTTCTGCTATTCGCACTGAACCGTAACGTGCCCGATATTGGGCAAAGGTACACATCACTAGCTTTTCAAAGCGCTCTCGCCGCTTTGAACGCTCACTCGGCGTATGATGGCACCACTTGTAGTAACCGCCTCGACTCACGTCTAAGGTGCGACACATTAAGCTAATGGAATACTCACCAACATAGCTTTCAATGAACTCGTACTTCACTCTTGCTGCTTCGCGAAGTACGCCGAGACCTTTTTTAGAAATTCCATTTCATCTTTGAGTCGCTTGTTCTCGCGCCTTAGCGCTCGAAGCTCTTCGGACTCTTTCTTCGAGTAATCGACACCATCTAAGGTGTTAAACTGTTTATCAGATAGGCGTGTGAACTGGCGCTTCCAGTTTCGGATCTGCTGGGCACTGATGCCCAGCTCCTTGGCAACGGAGACCGCTGTTCGGCCAGGAAGACTGGCCAAGCGGACTGCTTCTTTGCGAAACTCTTCGGTGTACGCTGGATTACGATGTTTAGCCATAAATCACCTCTCAATTAGACCCTAGATCTAACTTAGTAAAGTGTCTACTAAACGTGGGGTACTCGGTAATATAACGCCCAATTAAGGGGTGAACAACGCTTCCACCCAAACCTAAAGCATTGTGCCATAAACACTAAATTTGAAGTAGAAGCAAAAATGCCAAGCGTTGTGAATCCCTCTTAAATTGCTTGTTATATGCGATTCGCGGATATTAGCCCTTTTGCAAAAAACTCCAACTGTCCATTCTTTGGGTTCCTAATAAACTCTTCTACAGCCTCTAAGGGAAAAGATTGCTGATTATCGATACTAAGTGCCATGTTGTTGCTAATTGTGCTTTTTATCCACTCGCCGCCAGCTTCACTTATTACGATTTCACCAAGATAAACAGCTATCAGGTATCTAGCACCTGAAGTTGCCTCTTCATCATTTTCATTTACAACAGAAGTTAGGACCTCTTCTAGCGTTGATATCGAATCTAGATCTTTCGATAAATGTCCGCCCATCAAAGACACTAATTCTTCAAGGTGCTCGCACGTATCTTGTATATGTTTTTCAAATTCCAACGCTTAGTCCTCCATTGCATATAACGCCAAATTAAGTAGTGAGCAACGCTACCACTTACCTAAATAATTGTGCCGTAAACACTAAAGCCGATTCAAACCGAAAGTGCCAAGCGTTGCGAATCTGCTTGAATTTATTGTTAGTTTTTACTATTTCCACTGAGCTCAGCAATGATTTCATCTGGCGTGACAATACGTGCCAACAAGTGAGTTATGTCCGGGTCTTCAATAGGTTCAAGAGCATAAACTGGTTTGCCTAGACCTAAAGCATAACCGATATCCATTGCTACACTTTTTCCGACGTAACCACCAAAATTTAGAATATAGGTAATGTCGGCTTCTCCAATGCGCTGCAAGCAACCATCAATGCCACTAGCTTGAAGGGGCTCAGAGATAGTAGTTTCAATACCTGCACTGACCAAAGTTTCTCGTATAGCCTGCATCTTTTCTAGATTCTTGAAACTACCAGCAACATAGACAGATTTACTCATACAGCTTCCCTATTTTTGCGTAAATTTTGATGTAAACACTAACGCCCTGTTAAGGGGTGAGCAACGCAATACCGAACCCGCCGTAGAGCACCTTAAACACTAAAACCAACGCATAGTGAAAATGCCACGCGTTGCGAATCCCTCTTAAACAGTTTGTTAGCCTTCTGGTTACACCCAATCGTGATGCTGCAATGCTTCAAGAATAAATGCCAACAATAAAGACAAGCCGTGGTTTGAATTTGACAACCCTAACTTCCTGCGCTCACGTCCTTGAAGCCCACCTGCAATACTATTTATTACCTGATGGAAACCTACATGTTGATCAGAGCCAGCTTCAAACAAACTAAAATCGAATTCACCAGGCAATTTCGAATCTAAAAATTCAAATAGCTGACCTTGCTCTAGAGCCGTGTAAAGTTCATCAAATGAGACACTCTCTAGGTGACCCTTGGCAATTGCCGAGTTCACATAGAACCCTACAAAAGATAATGTACTAATTCTCGGTTTTATATCTGACATAATGTTTCCTTTCGTCTAGTTTATTTAATTCGAAAAATTCATTAAGAAGGCTAACGCCCAATTAAGTTGTGAGCAACGCTGCCACTTTACTAAAGCACTGCACTGTAATCACCAAACAAGTTGAAACCGAAAGTGCCGAGCGTTGCGAATCAGCTTGAATTGCTTGTTATATGCGTGCTAACTGGTGGCACTGTTTAGTTGCAACAAGTCCCACTTAGTACCATACAAGTCTTGGAACACTACAACTGTACCGTATTCTTCGACTCGTGGTTCTTCTAGAAATACGACACCATTTGATTTCATGAGTTCGTAGTCACGCCAGAAATCATTGGTTTGGAGAAACAAGAAGACTCGACCACCAGTCTAATTACCCACAAATTGAGATTGTTCCTCTGTGCTCGCTTGAGCAAGAAGCAGATTTGTACCATTTGAATTTGGAGGAGAAACTTGAACCCAACGCTTACCACCACCTAAATCAGTATCTTCGACCAAAGTAAATTGAAGTTTTTGGGTATAGAACTCAATAGCGTCATCGTAGTTTTCAACGACTAAAGCTATATTACCGATTTGCTGCTGAACTGGCTTAGACATACGTAAATCCAACGACCTTAAAACACTGATACTACCCTACTTTTACCGACTTTCCGAGAGAGCATATAACGCCGCATTAAGGTGTGAGCAACGCTACCACGAAACCCAACCATACCAGCGTAAACACAAAACCCAACGATGGAATGAAAAATGCCAAGCGTTGGGAATCACTCTTAAATGCTTTGTTAGTTGCCTACCCAAAGACTTTACTTTGAAATTCATTGAGACTTTGCAAACACTGCCCTTTCCTGATTTGAGAAACCAAGTCAAGCGCAGTTTCAAAGCGACTGTCACTGAAACCACTTGAAATTTACAACGCCGCAGAAAACGAACCTTAAACACCAAAGAAAGCTTTTGGGAAGACTTAGCAACAGAGCAGACTTTCAACAATTGAATCAGATTCTGAAACAGAAAATCCAGCGAAACACCAACCAAAACAACACTATCACCGATTCGAGAAGCAAAAAGGTGAAACACGGAAACCCAGCCAAAAACACACTAACATTAGCCATAAACTTGCTGATTTAGTTACTTTTTCTTCTTTGGCAACTAACGCCAAATTAAGGTGTGAACAACGCTAACCACCCGAGTTAAAGCATTGTGCCATAAACACTAAACTGGCTTGAAGTGAAAGCGCCAAGCGTTGTGAATCACTCTTAAATTTATTGTTATGTGAATTTTGTTACGCGCCTAAAAGAGGTAATTTTTTACGCTGCTGATAGGTCAAAGCCAATTCTAAACAGGACTTAATCACTCTTTCTGGCATCGGTTTCGATAAGGACAGAACTATTGCTCTATTTCCCTGAAACACCAGTTCTTCACCATACAATTCCCGGAATGTATCGACGAGTTTGGTTTGGCAATTAAAGAAAAGGTAATAGTTGTTAGGAGACTTGAGTTTCCAGTCCATTCTTAGCGGACTGCCTGTTTTCACATTGTAGCTTGGTTCTCCCCATTTTAGAGTTTCTTCGATTTCACCAAGTTCCAACTCAGATGCTATTTGAAAGACTAGATTTCGTAGCTCCGCTAACCTAACACGAGCATTCTCTGGGTATTCATCGAAGCGTTCTTTGACTACCTTGTTCATTAGAATCTCCTATTCACATAACGCCAAATTAAGTAGTGAGTAACGCTACCACCTACCTAAAGCATTGTGCCGTAAACACTAAAGCTGATTCAAACCAAAAGTGCCCAGCGTTACGAATCTGCTTAAATTTATTGTTATACAAACAATTAAAGTTTATCGACAAGCTTCTTTAAATGGTTCTTAGCCAACTCATGATTTCCACGACTCATCCACTTGATACAATCAAAAAGCTCCCAAGTAAGACCTTCATCACCATTCGTATAAGCAGGAAAGTCCTCATGCTTTGGAGCTGGTTCATCTGTTACCCTTTGCTCGATGATGCCCGTTTTATCGAATAGCACTTTAAACGGCTTTGAAATACTGAACGATTCACTCAGGTCTAAGCAGTGAATTTCAGCACTCGTTAAATCATCGAAGATGTACTTTTTAAAGTAAGCATTATCATTGTGGAAACCATCAAGTAGGTAGAATATTTCCTTGTCGTACTCAAAAGCTGAGAAGCACTCATTTGCAGACTTATGGAAGTTGTTCTTAGTGAAAACAATAATATCTGCATCCGAAACACGATCACCTTTCCCAGCGGCCAATGAGCCTAATAACACCGCCGCTACTACGTCATTTTCCGAAATAAACGCTGAGCACACAGATCGAACTAACTCACTTTGGAGGGGAAGATGCTCCAAATCTAGCTTTTCTGAACTCAAAACCACCTCCGTTTGTATAACGCCCTGCTAAGGGGTGAGCAACGCAATACCGATGCCGCTGCATACCACCTTAATCACTAAATTCAACGCATAGTAAAAATGCCACGCGTTGCGAATCCCTCTTGAGCAGTTTGTTAGTCGCGAGGCACCGAGCGACAATTTTAAGCCGAACTAAATTTTGCAAACAACAAATTTTATGTGCTTGATGCACTTAAGTCAGGCGTAGTCTCAAAGCGGCTATTCAATGAAACCACTTGGAACAACCAGCGCCACTGAAAACGGACTGGCAACACCAACAAGCGCTTTTGGAAAACCAATCTCACAGTGCGGACTTTCAACAAAGTTACTGAAACCACGTGGAACTAACCACACCAGAGAAAACGTCATTTCAGCGAGTAAATCGGCTTTTGTACCAACAAACTCACCGAGCGGAGTTGCAACCAAAAACAGACTCTCGATTGCCCTGCTCTGTCAGCACCAAAGAACAAAACAAGCGCTAGGACACTTGCAAAACTTTGGACTTAGAACAGCAGAAACTGAGTTTTGACCATCGACGATGAATCTGTGTACCAAACAAACAGCTGCCAAATTTTGAGCTCAGAAACATGATTTTGATTGCTAGCTTTTTCTGGCGACTAACGCCGCATTAAGGTGTGAGCGACGCTTGGCTATACTTGAGCGGAGCGAAACTGCCAAGCGTTGCGAATCACTCTTAAATGCTTTGTTATATTTTTTTTCGCACTAAGCTCCAGCCTACTTTTTCCATTTGATATATATGTACTTCCGGATACTTTTCTTTAGCGAGAAGAGAGCAAGAATGGACGATTTCAGGGTCAGCTTTAACACCAAAAATGATTTCACATACTTCACCAGTATCAAATGATATAGTATTGACACCCCCATTCTGACTAATATCAGTAGAGTCACACCTTAGAACTAGTCTATGCTCTTTTTCGTAGTTCCATTCATTTTTCTTAAAGAAGAAATATGACGTAAAAAACTTTAAGGTTGAAGACGTCAATGCATTAACGACCAGTTTTTCACGATTATCACTAACATGTGCATCCTGCTCTTTAATCAGATATTTAACTAATACTTCAAGCAATTTAGACGAGAATTCTTTGAACTTTTTTCTTCCATTTTTATAATCGACTGATTTTGCATTTTTAACAAATCCTTTATCTTCGAACTTTTTGAATCCAATTACCGCACCTTTATGGTCATCCGCATAATGAGACCACATTAAAATGTTATTGGGATCTTCAGTAAGTGACAAAACCCTGAATTGCGCAATAAGCTCTTCCCAAGCGGATCCTAGTTCTTTAGACAATGGCTCCAACTCTGATTTGAGCTCACTAATATCTCTGTCGATCTCTGAGGAAAGATCACTTATTTCGTGCTTAGGAATACCAGAGTTCTTAGTAAATATTTTTTTCAATAGTTTAGAGTCAACTTCAAACTCAGGGACATTGCAGTCCAAGGATCATTAAACTCCGACGGATTCGTAATTTTTATAGATGAATTACGAAGAATAATTTCAATAGAGTCTGGTGTAACGTATTTATATAGTTGTTTCATTATAGTCCTTTAAAATATAACGCTTTCTATACGGCCTTCAGCCACCTTTCAGGCACGCTACCGCCTTCTTTCATTCAAAAAGAAAGTATGCATGCTAGCACTTATCTTTATGAAACAAATAGAAAATCAGTATGAATCTGTGTGCTCACACACGCAATTAGACGGTGCATTGGCGCCTAATTGTTCATAAGGGGCTAAGTTAAAAAACTGTATAAACAACCAGTCAAATTATAACTATGAAAAGTCAGTTTTTACTGAGTGTTAAAGAGCATATGATCTCGCGTCACTATGCGAAGAAAACCATTGAAACCTACCTGTTTTGGATAAAGCGTTATATCATCTTCCACCAGCTTGCCCACCCTTCCAAGCTCTCTGAAGACGATGTCGAACGCTTTCTTAGTCACCTCGCTATTGATGAAAAAGTTGCAGTCAAAACACAGGCACTTGCGTTAAACGCCATCTCATTTTTGTATCGAGAGTACTTCCAGATGCCACTCTCATTGAATATGAGGTTTCAAAAATCACTCACTGAGAAAAAGCTACCTGTTGTGCTAACAAGAGACGAAGTACGCCGATTTGTTCAACATATTGACCCGAAATACAAACTCCACATCCAGCTTTTATATGGTTCTGGCTTGCGAATCATGGAGTGCTTACGATTAAGGATCCAAGATATTGACTACGACTATGGTGCGCTCAGAGTATGGCAAGGAAAAGGTGGTAAAAATAGAACGGTCACATTAGCCAAAGAGTTACATGAACCACTCAAAGCACAAGTCAGTTTAGCGAGAGATTATTATCAGAAAGACCGTCACATGGGCGGTTATGCCGGTGTTTATATCTCTGATGGGCTACGTCGGAAGTACCCCGGTGCTGAATTGGACTTTAATTGGCACTTTCTCTTTCCATCAACCAAGTTAAGCGTTGATAAAGATACCGGCGAGTTTCGGCGTCACCATATCAATGAGAGCGCAATACAGAGGGCTGTTAAACGAGCAGCAAAAGATGCAGGAATTGAAAAGTCAGTGACTTGCCATACTCTGAGACACAGTTTCGCGACTCACCTTCTAGAATCTGGCGCTGATATTAGAACCGTTCAGGAACAGCTAGGACATACTGATGTGAAAACGACTCAGATCTACACGCACGTCATCGAGCGCGGTGCCGGAGGAGTCTTGAGTCCATTATCTAGCTTATGAAAAAGAAAAAGCCACCGAGTGACAGTAAGTACTCCGGTGGCTTTCACATTTAATTGGTTTAGTGACGCTCGCCCAATTTGACGTTGCCTTTGGAATCAAACCAAAGCGCTTGAGCGCGACGGCGACCGAGCAGAATCGGGCCATCATCATAGAATAGGAAGTTCTTCCAATACTTTTTGAACGTTGACCACTTCGTCTCGATTACGTTGTATTTCTCATAACAGAAGTACACAGTGACATCATCTTGCCAATCAATAAACGCCGCGATTTCTTCTGGTAACTCGGGTTCATCGGCTTCCCAAGCTGCCATCCAATCAACTTCTTCTGACCAATTAGACTCTTTCATTGGCCAATCGGACGAGCTCAAACGATCCATATCAGGACTTTGTGCGCTAATGTTCTCTTTCCAGAATTGCGCGGCGCGAGCTTGACTCATCGGCTTGATAAACTCGAGGTCCTCTTCAGGCACTGGCATTGACTGGTGAGTAAAAATCCATTTTCTTTGGTATTCATCCAAAGGCAAATAAGACATTCAGTCTCCTTTCTTACGACTTCAACCAACCTTTCTCGGTGGCTTCTTCAATCAGTTCTTTGGCTTTGTCCCATAGGGTGACAGAACCAAATTCAATTCTTTTATTGATGGTTAACGCTTGCTCTCGCGTTACACCATGTTCTTTCCAGCTTTGACCATCATTGTGGTAGTTGAGTAGCATCGGGATAAGGCGATCTAACGCTTTGGCGTATTTCGCATCATCACTTTGGGCGGCTTCAAATTCCTTCCACAGAGAGAACAACTCATCACCCTGATCGCTTGGCAACATACCAAACAGGCGCTCTGCTGCTTTCAGTTCTTTCTCTTCTTGCTCTTTTGAAGCAGCGACATCATAAACAAAGGTGTCGCCTGCGTCGATCTCTACGACGTCATGGATAAGCAGCATTTTCATCACTCGAGCAATATCGATTGGCGCATTGGCATGTTCTTGCATTAATACTGCCATCAACGCAACGTGCCAACTGTGCTCACCACTATTCTCTAAGCGTCGGTCGGCACTCTTTACCCGAGTTCGACGAAGCACGCTCTTTAGTTGGTCCAGTTCAATAAGAAGTGCTAACTGCTTTTCCAATCTTTCCATTTATCGAGCCTCTGCTTTCCAGTTTGGGTTAGTTAACGATGTCAGCACATGATCCTGCCATTCACCGTCAATCAACAAATAATCTTTAGCGTAGCCTTCTCTCTCAAACCCAACGTGCTGCAACACCGCTTCACTGCGCTTGTTATGCGGCATGTAACCCGCTTGAATGCGGTGTATCTTTTGAACTTCAAACATGTAATCACAGGCCATTTTTAACGCGCGGCGCATATAGCCATGACCTTGTACGTCCTCTGCAAGGGAGTAACCCACATTGCAGGCATGAAAAGGAAAACGAGTCAGGTTGCTGAAAGAGAGCGTGCCAAGCATTTTACCAGATTCGGCATGAACAAGCAGACAATAGTATCCCAGTCCCATGCGATGTAATTCATTCAATTTGATCAGCTTTTGTAGCCAGCCATTGACTGAGTAGAATGCTTCTTCGCGCTTCGGTTCGAAGGGCTTCAAGTAGTCGCGATTGCTTTGAAAATATTCTGCAATCATATCGGCATCGCCAATTTCTGCAGTACGTAGAAGCAAGTCGCCGTCCAACTTGTGAACGGCGATTGAAGAGCTTTTATCTTCCATTATGAATAACAACGTCCATTTAATTTCGGGATCATTTGACAGATAGCCCAGTATCTACCGCGACTCTAGACTTTACGAATACCATAATCACGCAGCTTGTTCGCGATAGAGGTATGAGAAACATTCAAACGCTTAGCAAGCTTACGACTCGATGGGAATGATTGATACAAACGCTCTAAGATTTGCGATTCGTAATCACGCATGATCTCATCAAGCGAGCCATCAAGATTCAATGTCGCGCTACCACCACCCATAGCTTGTGGCTGAGGCAAGTTGAAGTTTTCTGCCTTAAGGATATGTCCATCCATCTCGGTCAGAGCGCGCAAAACCATATTGTCCAATTGACGCATGTTACCCGGCCATTGGTAGTTCGCTAATGCATCCACCAGTTCTTCATCCAGTTCAGGCTTGTCGATGCCAAGTTGCTGAGCGTGTTTCGTTACGAACAAGTCCAGCAACGGCGCTACATCGTTCGAGCGCTTACGCAGAGGCGGAATATTCAAGGTCAGAACATTAAGGCGATAATACAAATCTTCACGGAACTTGCCAGCTTCAGCAAGCTCTGCAAGGTTGTGCTTGGTAGAGGCAATAATACGTACATCAACGTGCATTTCATCTTCAGCACCCACACGACGGAAGTTACCATCCTGTAAGAAGCGCAGCAGTTTGATTTGCAGATGCGAGCTCATCTCACCGATTTCATCAAGGAAGACAGTACCGCCGTTTGCTTGTTCGAAGATACCTTTGTGGCCTTGTTCGTGATTAAACGAACCCGGCGCATGACCAAACAACTCGGTTTCGGCCACATCATCAGGCATAGATGCACAGCTTAAAACAAGGAAAGGTTTGCTCGCTCGACCAGAGCGGCTGTGACATGCTTTTGCCAACATCTCTTTACCAGTACCCGTTTCACCTTCAATCAATAGAGGCTGATCGAGAACAGATAACTTCTTCGCTTGGTTCATTAACGCTTTGTGGCGATTTGATAAGCCGACAAAATGCTCAAAGCCAAGTTGATTATGAAGAGGCAATATTTCTTCGATTTGCGCACCGTGCTGGCTCGAACGAATCGTCATCAAGGTACTAGCAAGTGTCGAGTTTTGCGCTTCGTCTTTGATGTAGACCGGCATCAACTCAAGAATGTAATCCAAGCCATCGATCACTAGGCTTTCGCGAGTGCGAGCATTCACGCCTTCAGACCAACGGTTAAAACGGACACTAGGCAATAACATACCAATTTGCGTGCCAATAACATCTTGTTTGTGCTGACCAAGAAGAGAAAGTGCGGACATGTTTGCCATATCGACAGCGCCTTTGAGGTCGATAGCAAACACAGGGTCAGGCAAATTATCCACCAATGAAAGCAGCTCTGTGTTGTGGCGCTCCATTGGCATAAATTGGATTTTACGTACGTCTTTGACCCCCGGAATACGGCGGATCTCGGCCATCAATTCACTAAAGGTATCAAAATCAATATCTGGGCAGTTTAGGTAGATGATGCCGCTGATATCAATTTCGATACCACGTAGGTCGATGCTTTTAGACGCTAAAATATCGAGCAGTTCTCGGGTAAGACCGAGTCTATCTTCACAAAAGACTTCAAGACGCACTGAAAATATCCCAATTCACAACTGTCAGGAAAAGTTGACAGTAGTTTCTACCAAGCTTGGAATGGCGTCAAGCAATCCTCACCGTCAAAGGTGATATTGGTTACGGTTTCATCGTAATTGATGCAACTTTCGCCACTACCTCTTTACGAATGGCACCGAGTTTCACTTGGCGTTCTGGATACCAAGGTAAAGGACGAAGTAGTGCCATGGATTTTAGACCGAGACGCGCAGTCAAAATACCCACACCTAACCCCTGCCCTGCTCGCGCGGAGATTTTTCCGGCGAGATCCATCGACATCAAATCCATGCTGGCATCAATAGCAAGTTCACTCGCACCCGCTGCTGCCATATTCACGAACACAGCGCGCAGTAGCTTGATGCGGGAAGCGTAACCCAATTCAACGCCATACACTTTAGAAAGATTGTCGATCATTTTGAAGTTACGCCATGCCACCAGCAACATATCAGCGGCGGCTAGTGGGCTGACTGCCACCAATGCTGCGGACTCAGTAGCGTGCTGAGAAACAATTTTGGTTGCAAGTTTGTCTTGCTGACTGACAACCATAGAATCGTACATCTCAAGGATTTCTGCATCGCTATGAGCAGGGTTCACACTGTTCTTCCAACGATCAAAGCCAGGATTCTCCGCCAGCACTCCACTTTGTTCTGCAACCTTTTCACAGAATGCTTTGCCCTTGCCGACGCTTTGGCTATCGATAAGCGCTTCACTTTCTTCTTGCACACTGAAGTGGTTACGAAGTTTGCGCAGCTTCCATAACTCCTTGCCTAATGCGCCCAAACCAAAAGAGGCAATAGTGGCGATAAAGCCAGCCCAGCCTAGCGCCAACCAATCGGCAGTTTGTACTGCAGTAACGACAGAATCGACCACTTGCCAACCAACTAAACCGGCAAAGGTGGCAAAGAGACCCGTTGTCAGCCATTTTCGACCCGATTTCGGACGGATGACCTGTTCGAGCTGCAACTCTTGTTCTGTTTCTTCCTGTTGCTCTTCAATCGCGACAGGTACGAAGGTTTCTTTTTCTGAAAACGTCTTTTGAGCCGTCAATTCAGGGGAAACACTCTCTTCATCGCTGTGCATCGTTTTTTCTGAGAAGACTTGTTTTTGTTTTAATTCGCTCATTTCAATTTGTCTCCCAATAGGTATTCCAATGCTTTATCGAGGCGAATATGTTTCATCGGCTCGTCGCTTTCTGAAGGCATTGGTCGGAAAGAAGTAAAATCAAAGCCACTGTTTTGCCAATAAGCTGCGTTAGGTAACTTCTTCGGCACTTCACCAGGGAACATCGTCATTGACTCCCCATCAAGCGTTGTGCCTTGCAGTGCAGGGACGGTTTTATCTCCCGAAGCGATGAAACCTGAAGTCGTCGCTTGAATCGAAGCAATGCTCATACAGCTCATTTCTATGTTCTCGTACGCTGCGGTCTGCCACGCAGGATGCACCATCTGTTGAAGCAGAGAGACCAAATGCGGATGTTGATCTGGCGTCACGTGGTCGGCTTTAGTCGCAGCAAATAATACTCTGTCGATCTTTGGTGAGAACAAACGGCGCAAGAAACTGCTTCGGCCATATCGGAAGCTGTGCATGATCTGTTCAAGCGCTTGGCGCATATCGTAAAAGGCTTCATCACCGGCATTTAGCGGTTGTAAGCAATCTACCAACACGATTTGGCGGTCAAACGTAGCAAAGTGATGCTTGTAGAACGCCTTAACCACCTTCTGCTGATACTCGTGATAACGGGCTTCTAGCATTGCCAAGTTGCTACCCTTAACTGATTTCACATCGGCATCAAATCGACATGGGAAGAACTGTAATACTGGCGCCCCTTCAAGTTCACCCGGCAAGACGAAACGACCCGGCTGAACCCAATGTAAACCGCTGTCTTTGCAAGCATGCAAATAGTCAGTGTAACTTTTAGCGACTTTTTCTAGCTGCTTTTCATTCAATTCCGCAGCTAAATCCAGCGTTTCTAGCTCTGCTAACCAGTCGGCAGCAAGCTCACTACGTTGCCCTTTTAACGCCTCAAATTGGGTTTGTGACCACGTCGCGAAATCCATATCAAGCAAAGGCAGATCCAATAGCCACTCACCCGGATAGTCGATGATATCGACATTCAACACGGCAGTTTTACTCAGCAGCTTTTTGGTGGTTTTGTTTGGCTTGTATTTCAGTGCCAGTCGTATCTCGCTCACGTCACGGGTCGGTACTGGCCATTGTGGTGGCGTGGCATGAATTTGGTTCATCGCATCATCGTAAGCAAAACGTGGAACCATCATATTGGATTGAGGCTCACGTTTAGCACCAATTAAACGCTCATCGCGCGCCGCATTAAGTAACGGCAAGTTGTCGTGAGTAGCGGTATGCAGCAATTGATTAACCAGAGAAGTAATAAACGCGGTTTTACCCGCACGCGATAACCCCGTTACGGCGATACGGACATTAGAGTCCATGCCACGGCTTATAAAGTCATTCACTTCTTGTGTTATTCTTTTCATCGTTTTTATTTATCTCATCAATTCTTGCTACGCAGTGTAATTTTACCAACCTTAATCAAAGATGAACAAAGTATTCACTGCAAAACCTATTTCCAAAAACGAAAAAGCCCCTGAGAATTTCAGAGGCTTAGCGATCTTAATGTCTTTACGTGAAGTCTAATCGTCTTCGATCAACTTGTAGATAACGAATAGGCAAACTTCCAGAATCAGCCATAACACACAAGTGATGGTGACGTATTTTTCATCGAAGATACTGATGCCGTGAAGAATCAAGTCGTAGCCAACAAAGCTACCGATCACAACAGCAAGAACTATTTGTAGAATTTGAATAAAACGAGGCATGCCGTCTCCTAATCATGTCAGCATAACAGTGAGATTTGCTATGCCTATAAGTTTATATTTGATTATATAGACAAAAAGTGCAGCTTTCGCTGCACTTTTGTCAAATGTTTGCTAGGTAAATCAGCACTTTGTCACATTCTCTCAATTGAGACGTTCGAATGATGACCAAGTCGATTACGCTTCCATCTCTTGGATTTTCACTTTCCAAGTATCAGGACCAATTTGATGAGCGTTCGCGCCATTTGAATCCACAGCCACCGTTACCGGCATATCCTCGACTTCAAACTCGTAAATCGCTTCCATACCTAGGTCTTCGAATGCCACCACGCGAGCTTTCTTAATCGCTTTAGCAACTAAGTACGCCGCGCCGCCAACTGCCATTAAGTAAACCGCTTTGTGGTTCTTGATAGATTCAACCGTTGCAGGACCGCGCTCTGCTTTACCGATCATGCCCATAATGCCAGTTTCTTCTAACATCATGTCTGTGAACTTGTCCATACGTGTTGAGGTTGTTGGACCTGCAGGACCTACTGCCTCATCACCGACGGCATCAACCGGGCCAACGTAATAAATGAACTTACCCTTGAAATCAACGCCAGCAGGTAAACCTTCACCCGCTTCTAGCATGCCTTGGATACGTTTATGTGCCGCATCACGACCAGTTAGAATCTTGCCAGATAGCAGTACCGTTTCACCGGTTTTCCACTCTTGAACCTCTTCTTTGGTCACTGTATCTAAGTTAACACGACGAGTATTTGCGCCCGCTTCCCAAGTGATGTCTGGCCAATCTTCTAACTTAGGTGGCGTTAGCTCTGCTGGACCATTCCCATCAAGTGTGAAGTGAACGTGGCGCGTTGCAGCACAGTTCGGAATCAGACACACTGGCTTAGAAGCAGCATGCGTTGGCGCGGTTTTGATCTTCACATCAACAACCGTTGTTAAACCGCCTAGGCCTTGCGCACCGATACCAAGCTTGTTCACGCGATTGAAGATATCAAGGCGAAGCTCTTCTTCTGCGTTTTGAGGGCCACGATCAATCAAGTCTTGAATATCAACGTGTCCCATCAGAGATTCTTTTGCCAATACCGCAGCTTTTTCAGCGGTACCGCCGATACCAATGCCAAGCATGCCCGGTGGACACCAACCTGCGCCCATTGCTGGTAGGGTTTTCTCTACCCATTCTGCAATGTCGTCAGATGGGTTTAGCATCACCATCTTGGTTTTGTTTTCAGAGCCGCCGCCTTTCGCCGCGATTTGGATTTCCACTTTATCGCCTGGCACCATATTGATGTGCACGACTGCTGGCGTGTTGTCTTTGGTATTGATTCGCTTGCCCGCAGGGTCCATCAGAACCGAGGCACGCAATGGGTTATCCGGATTCGTGTAAGCCTGTCGAACGCCTTCATCCACCATTTGCTGAACCGTCATGTCGGTCGAATCCCATTGAACGCCCATACCGATGTTCACGAAACAAGTCACAATGCCTGTATCCTGACAAATCGGTCGATGGCCTTCTGCCGACATACGGGAGTTAATTAGGATCTGAGCGATAGCGTCTTTCGCTGCTTGGCTCTCTTCACGGTGGTAGGCTTTTTCAAGGGCTTGAACAAAGTCTAGCGGGTGGTAGTAAGAAATATACTGTAGCGCATCAGCAACACTGCTGATGACATCCTGCGTGCGTATTACCGTCATTGCATGCCTCATTATTGTTATGCTTTGCTTCCATTATTGGCTTGGCTTCTGTCGTGTTTGTTGAGCTTATTGCCCTTAAATGAGCTTCGTTTTATGTAAACAATTGTCGAACGGCTGATATCGACACACGAGTTATTGAAGTCGCCTTCTCATATAGTAAAACCACCTCAAAGCCTTTGTATAGAGGTAGTTTGGCGCTATACCCAAATAACCCCCATATACAAGTTCATAGCGGCGCCACTTAGGGAACTCAGTCAGTGAATCGTTTTAAAACACTTACGAAAGTTCAAACGCAAACCACTCTTAAAGCAGTGGCTTGCTCCCAAAGGGCGAGTTGCTTTGGCTCGCATACAGTGTTGACGATTCTTGATTTAGACCCACTAAAACATGCGAATCGTCGTCGCGTATGCGAACCAAATCATTCTCGCTGAATCATGTATCTAGAGATTATTTGGGTATAGTGGCGTTTATGATACTCTTGCTGCCCATGACATGCCATGCAGTGAACGAACTCTTTGTCACAATTTAAACAAATGAACAACATGGATACGCAATTGCTTGATTTTAAGGCATTGGATTACGCCAACGACCTCGCTATTTCCCTATTTTCTCGTATCGAACAGCAGCCTTGGGCGATGCTTTTACGCTCCGCTTCTGAGACGCACATCGACAGCCGATTTGATGTATTGGTTGCCAATCCAATCACAACGCTAGAGACCATCGCTGGCGAAACGCAAATCAAAACAGACACGCAAGAATACGTCTCTCAAGATGACCCGTTCTCGCTATTAGACGAGCTCCAACAACAGCTTTTGCCAAACCTTGAGTTGGGCGCAGAGTGGGATCTACCGTTTGTCGGCGGTGCGCTGGGTTATTTCAGTTACGATCTAGGTCGCCGTGTAGAATCTATGCCCGAACTTGCAACCAAAGACCTTCAAACGCCAGATATGGCTGTTGGGTTGTATGAATGGGCACTGGTGGTAGACCACAAACTAGAAAAAGCGTGTGTTGTAGGCCAAAACATTAAGCAAGTGTGGCAATGGCTTAATTCACAATCTCCAGCTGATGTTGAAGACTTTAAGCTGATTGGCGATTGGCAATCGAACATGACGCAAGCCTCTTACGCTTCACGTTTTGACCGTGTTCAAGAATACTTGTTGAGTGGCGACTGTTACCAAATCAACTTGGCACAGCGCTTTAATGCTTCTTATCAAGGAAGCGAGTGGCAAGCTTACACAAAACTAGAAGCGGCGAACCAAGCCCCTTTCTCTGCATTTATTCGCATGCCTCAGTCGGCGATCGTAAGCGTGTCACCGGAGCGCTTTTTGGAGCTTAAAGACAACGTCATTGAAACCAAGCCAATCAAAGGTACACGTCCACGTAGCCAAAATACTGAGCTCGACCAAGCCAACGCCCATGACTTGCAGACGGCAGAAAAAGATCAGGCCGAAAACCTGATGATCGTCGACTTGCTGCGTAATGACATTGGCCGTGTTGCGTCACCAGGCAGCGTTCATGTGCCAAAGCTATTTGATATTGAAAGCTTCCCTGCGGTGCACCACTTAGTCAGCACAATCCGCGCCGATTTGGATATACAATACAGCGCAGCCGACCTACTTCGAGCTTGCTTCCCGGGTGGTTCAATTACTGGTGCGCCAAAAGTGCGTGCAATGCAAATCATCGAAGAGTTAGAACCGCATCGTCGCAGCGCATATTGTGGCAGTATCGGTTATATCTCACGCCATGGTCGTATGGATACCAGCATCACGATCCGTACTCTGGTTGCAGAAGATAACAAGCTCTACGCTTGGGCCGGCGGCGGCGTCGTGGCAGACAGTGATTGCGCAGCAGAATATCAAGAGACGCTAGACAAACTGTCCAAGATCTTACCGGCGCTAAAGTAACTTAAAGCGCTTTTAAGTACTCAGAAAAACGGCTCTGTAGTAATAACAGAGCCGTTTTTTTAATCGTTATTTTTGCTAATCACTGTTTGTTGCTGCTCAAGGGAACTTGTGCATCATTCGTCGAGCCACTTACACATGATTTGTTCTATATCAGCAGCGGTATAAGGCTTGGTGAGAATGTCATCCATGCCGGATTCAATGCACTTTTTTCTCTCTTCTAGGGTTGTCCCTGCAGTCAGCGCAATGATTGGCTTAGTGAAGCCGTCTTCGCGCAAATGTACCGTCGCTTCATAACCGTCCATTTCTGGCATACGACAATCCATAAATATTAGCTCATAGTCTTTCTCTTTTACCGCGTCGAGCGCTTCTAGGCCGTTGTTTTTTAAATCTGGTTTGATATCGAGCTTTTTGAGCATTTGCGTGACAATCACTTGGTTCATACGAATGTCGTCCACCACCAAAACCGAGCGTCCTGCCAGTTCGATATATTTACCGACAGACACGTCACCGGCAGCCCTTCCCTGCGCTTCGCCTTGTTTGAGCGGCACAACAACTTTAAAAGTAGTGCCTTTGCGTGGCTCACTGACGAAACTGATTTCACCATCCATCAAATCGACTAAGTTCTTGCAGATTGCCAAACCTAAACCAGAGCCTTCAAAGCTTCGCTTGGTGGAACGGTCAGCTTGCACAAAAGGGTCAAACAGCGCTTTCTGCGCCTCTAGAGGAATACCAATACCAGTGTCTTCCACTTCGAAATGCGCATAACCATCGACCCATTCAACACGCAGAACCACCCCACCGAGATGAGTGAACTTAATCGCGTTACCTATTAGGTTCACTAAAATCTGGGTGATGCGTTCAAAGTCACCCACAAGAAATTCTGGAATGCCGAGCTTTTTGTCGATCGAAAAATGAATGCGCTTTTCCGCCGCTTTCGCAGCAAACACACCAGTTAATGCGCTCTCTAAGTCCTTCCAAGCAAAGACTTTATCGATGATTTCCATCATACCCGCATTCATTTTACTGAAATCGAGCAAGTCATTAATGATGACTCGAAGTAAATCACCGGATTGAATCAAGTTACCAAGGTATTGTTGCTGTTCTTCCCCCAACTCGGTTTTGCTCAGTAACTCTGCACTGCCCAACACGCCGTTTAACGGAGTACGAAGCTCGTGGTTGATCATCGCGACAAATTCTTTGGTTGCTTTTTCAGACGCTTCTGCCCGCTTACGCAGTTCGACCTCTCGCTCTAAGCTCAAATGTCGGCTGATGACGCCGTGCACTAGATCGGAAACCAACACCATTTGTTTGGAAGTGAACTCTTGATCGACTTGATCAAGAGCGACAGAAAAGATCAGCTCACCCAAGATCGCTGAGTCAATAATGATGGGTAAATAGAGGCGATTCTCGACCCAATGAGGCTTGGTTTGTATCGCGTTTTCATGAGCGAGCACGAGATGGCCAAACTGATGGCGACGCAACGATGAGAGATGCTCTTGGCTCAGAGATAAGTAGGCGCCGGAAACCACCGAGTTTGATGTCAGTTGCTCCAAGAAACTGGCAATCATGGTCTCATCAAAGGTGCTAGAAAGGAACGTTCGTCCAAACTTGATCAGCGTTGCATCGATTTGTTCTTCAAACTCGAACTTACGTAAGTCGTTCTCAGACTTCATCTCGAGTTTTTTCAATGCGACACTCAGTTGCTGATTGGACTCATACAGCTCTAAGCTCTTTTGCTCTAACAGTGTTTCTGCCGCTTTTCGTGACGCGACTTCTCGTTTGAGTTTCCTTTCTAGTGAGGAACTTCCCGTCATATTGCCTTATTGAGCCTCCAGCCAAAAACGTACTTGGCTTCCGTCATCCGATTGGTTTTGATGTTTAACAACGACACTCTCATTGAAGTGGTTCGCACAGCCTTGTATCAGACCGACACAAACATGCGCCATGCAACGTGCGCTTCGATAATCAAACACCATTTCTGATTCTGTTTCATTAATAAAATCAAATTGCGGTGGATTGGCGTCTGGGTAAAGCTTTTTCACTTCGACATGAATAAAGTCTTCTACATGGCGCACAAATTGGAACGTGGTGGTGCACTGTTGAAGACTGGCATGATTTGGAATGGACTTAAGTAGATTTTGAAATACACACTCACCAAACACTTCTTGAAGCTTTTCTGGCGGAATGTCAGACACTTTGCTGAGGTTAACGATCAACTTAACAAGGTCTCGATGGTCATAACTGCCTACCGAGGTGTAAATGCCTTCATCGTTAGACAGGTCCAAGACTTGGTCAAGCACTTCCAGACCAAACTTGTCCTCCACTAACTCCATGAACTCTGTGAAAATTATCCCTTTCATCGTCTTCAACTAACCTTATAGTGACGTCTTAAAATAAAGAATGGTGTATAACTCTATAAGTTTCAAATTAATATGCGCACAACGCCATCAAAAGCACACTCAACTTGGGGATAAGGATTTCACTTTGGTCATTGATAAATCAACACTGTTACAGAAC
Organism: Vibrio sp. B1ASS3; assembly: GCF_905175355.1. Lineage (NCBI taxonomy): Bacteria > Pseudomonadati > Pseudomonadota > Gammaproteobacteria > Vibrionales > Vibrionaceae > Vibrio > Vibrio sp. B1ASS3. Next base: position 1,616,546 of record NZ_HG992742.1, on the reverse strand, counting down.
TTCCAGTTACAACTGCCAACGGGCTACCACAGAGAGTCTCTTGGGCGCTTAGCTCACCTCAAAGAAAATACCTTACGAGATGCCGCTGTCTTGATCGGATTTGTTGAACGTGAAGAGGGTCTTCAAGTCATTTTGACCAAGCGCGCCGAGCATCTGAGACATCATCCGGGGCAGATAAGCTTCCCTGGGGGTAAATATGAGAATGACGATCACACCTTGGTCAATACCGCTCTTAGAGAGGCAGAAGAAGAAATTGGTATTCACCAAACGCATATACAGGTTTTTGGTCAGTTACCTAAGCTACCTACTATTAGCCAGTTTAATGTGACGCCATTTTTGGCCTTCGTTTCTCCAGACTACACAACTCGCATTGACCAAAATGAAGTCGCGGAAGTTTTTGAAGTGCCAGCCAACCATATTTTGAACCCAGAGAAGCTTTACAGTACAAAATTCAACCTAAGAAAGACAAGTCACCGCGTGTTTGCAATCCCCTACCAACGTCATTTTATCTGGGGTATGACAGCACAAATTATCGAATCGATGCAAAAACACATCATTTCTAACTAACTGTCTTATCAATGGCAACTCACCCATCAAGCCAAACATTATGTGCATCTATATTAATAAAAAGTTATTTTTCAAACATCAATTCACATTAGTTTAATTTGATTTTTATAAGGCAAACGCTTGCGGTGAGAAAAATTTATACACCAACCGCTTCAGATAAGTTTTTCTAATTCCACTCATTAGCAATAATCACGTGTAGCACGCCATTTTCGTGATAAAAAGCAGGTTTTTGACATATCATTCAATAAGCTCGAGCAATACATGATTTAGATCTAATTTTCCTAGTGCAAAATCTTGCAAAATTGGCCCCGACTTATTTCCTGTTCCCAAAATGAGTAACTCAAAAATGAATACAACTACTTCTGCGGCTTCAACCGCACAATCGTCTAGTAAGTTTTCTTACAAAGACTTCACCTGGTGTTTGTCCCTATTTGGTACAGCAGTAGGTGCAGGTGTACTTTTCCTTCCAATTAAAGCAGGTGCTGGCGGTTTCTGGCCATTAGTTATCCTAGCTCTAATCGCGGCACCAATGACTTGGTTCGCACACAAATCTCTAGCTCGTTTCGTACTTTCTGCGAAAAAACCTGAAGCTGATATCACTGACACAGTAGAAGAGCACTTCGGTAAAACTGGCGCAAACCTTATTACTTTTGCTTACTTCTTCGCTATCTACCCAATCGTACTAATCTACGGTGTTGGTATCACAAACACGGTTGACTCTTTCCTAGTTAACCAAATGGGTATGGAATCTATCCCTCGTTGGCTACTATCTGGCGCGTTAATCGCTGCTATGACAGCGGGTGTAGTATTCGGTAAAGAGCTAATGCTGAAAGCAACATCAGCAATGGTTTACCCTCTAGTATTCATCCTACTAGCGCTTTCTTTCTACCTAATTCCTGACTGGAATACATCAATGATGGAAGTGTCTCCAAACTGGGGCGAAATGCCTTCAATCGTTTGGCTAGCAATTCCAATCATCGTATTCTCATTCAACCACAGCCCAATCATCTCTCAGTTCTCTAAAGAACAACGTCGTGTATACGGTGATGACGCAGTGAAGAAAACTGACGCGATCACTGGCGGTGCAGCGATGATGCTAATGGGTTTTGTAATGTTCTTCGTATTCTCTGTAGTACTTTCTCTTTCTCCAGAGCAACTAGCATCTGCGCAAGAACAAAACATCTCAGTACTGTCTTACCTAGCTAACGTTCACGAGTCTCCACTTATCTCTTACATGGGTCCTCTAGTGGCGTTCGCAGCAATCACTTCAAGCTACTTCGGCCACTTCCTAGGCGCACACGAAGGTCTAGTTGGTCTAATCAAATCTCGCTCTGAAACTCCTAAGAGCAAGATCGAGAAAGCATCTCTAATCTTCATCGTTGTGACTACTTGGATCGTTGCTATCGTTAACCCAAGCATCCTAGGCATGATTGAAACAATGGGTGCACCGATGATTGCAGCTATCCTATTCTTGATGCCTGTATTCGCTATGAACAAAGTTCCTGCAATGGCGAAGTACAAAACTTCAGCACCTGTACAGATTTTCACAGCAATCTGTGGTCTTGCAGCAATTAGTTCTGTAATCTACGGCGCTCTTTAATCACCGCTCTCTATAAAAGCGTGATTAATTCAAGAATATAACGATAATAAAAAGCCTCCCAACTCCCCTTGGGAGGCTTTGTTCTGAGGTAATCGATATGATTAGTGTTTTTGACATCTATAAGATCGGCGTTGGTCCTTCAAGCTCACACACTGTAGGTCCAATGAAAGCGGGTAAAGAATTTATTGATGATTTACGCTCAATGGGAAAATTGCGCGACATCACTAAAATCACCGTTGACGTTTATGGTTCACTATCACTGACAGGGAAAGGTCACCACACGGATATCGCGATCATCATGGGTCTTGCAGGCAACTCCCCTGAGAAAGTAGATATCGACTCTATTCCGGGCTTTATCGCTCGCGTAGAAGAAACTGAGCGCCTACCTGTTGGCATGCACTGTCATACAGTATCGTTCCCGAAAGATGGTGGTATGAACTTCCATACTACTAACCTTGAGCTACACGAAAACGGCATGCAGATCCACGCGTGGATCGAAGACGAAAAAGTGTACTCAAAGACTTACTACTCTATCGGCGGTGGTTTCATCGTTGATGAAGAGAACTTCGGTAAAGAAGTAGAGAACCCAATCAAGGTTCCTTACGAATACACAACTGCAGAAGAGCTTGTTCACCAGTGTAAAGAAAGCGGTCTTTCTATTAGCGCATTGGTAATGAAGAACGAACACTCTCTTCACTCTGATGAAGAGACTCGTACATACTTCGCAAACATCTGGCGCACAATGCGTGAGTGTATGGATCGCGGTATGAACGAAGAAGGTATTCTGCCTGGTCCACTACGCGTGCCTCGTCGTGCAGCAGCACTTCGTCAGCAACTGCTTACTTCTGAAAAGACAACAAACGATCCAATGTCGGTTGTTGACTGGGTAAACATGTTTGCTTTCGCAGTAAACGAAGAAAACGCTGCCGGTGGTCGCGTTGTTACAGCACCAACGAACGGTGCGTGTGGCATCATCCCTGCGGTACTGGCTTACTACGATAAGTTCATCCAAACTGTGACTGAGAAAGATTACATCCGTTACTTTGCCGCTTCTGGCGCAATCGGTGGTCTTTACAAGCGCAACGCGTCGATCTCTGGTGCAGAGGTTGGCTGTCAGGGTGAAGTTGGCGTGGCATGTTCTATGGCAGCAGCAGGCCTTGCTGAGCTTATGGGTGGTAGCCCTGAGCAAGTATGTATGGCTGCAGAAATCGCAATGGAGCACAACCTAGGTCTAACGTGTGACCCTGTTGCAGGTCAGGTACAGGTTCCATGTATCGAGCGTAACGGTATCGCAGCAGTAAAAGCGATCAACTCGACTCGTATGGCACTACGTCGTTCTTCAGCTCCAACTGTTTCTCTAGATAAGGTTATCGAAACCATGCTAGAAACAGGTAAAGACATGAACGCGAAATACCGTGAGACATCTCAAGGCGGCCTAGCAATCAAAGTGATTTGCTAATCCCCTCCTCTCTGAATTGAAAAGCCCGAGCCATGTGCTCGGGCTTTTTTTCATTTGCTTTTTTCCTTAAAAACCTCGCCTAAGAAAAATTCCCTCTAGATTGAGCTTTATAAAAAAATCTAAAATTACGACTATATCCAGAAGTTTAGGATATGCCCGTAGAAGGTCACATACCTGCTAACCCAATATTGATAACGTATTCAAAAAATAATCCTGGAGCGCTTTAACACATGATTAGGTTTGAACTTGGAAACCAAATCTGCGTTTGCTTGTCCGAAAAAGAACTTTCATTACAGCTCAATAACTCCATTCACTCCGCTATCCCCGTCAACAGAATTGAATATTTAATCCTCAGCACCATTGCCGCTTTTGGTAGCTTAAACGCGCCTATCAGTCAGAGGAAAATCGAAAAGAAGTTGTCATCGCAACATCACTTGATGTTGCCGGAAAATGGATTTAAGAACGCTGTTGCGTCGATACGAAAGAAGTTCAGACAACTGACGAAGAACCACGTCGAGACGCAAAAGTCTCTTATCGAAAACATCCACCGAAAGGGATATTTTGTGCCTTACGATAGCCAACACGCGCAAAAAGATGGACTACTGCAACAATCGAGAATCCACAAACACGCGCTGCACAGCGTTAGAATGGCGATAGGTATTTGCTTGCGAAGCCGTGCGCTCTACTTCAATTTGCTGTTTTTTATCACGTTTACCATGCTGCTTTATGTCGCCGTGTGTTTTTACACTATCAGTACCATCGTCAGACAAAACTATTTCGATGGCGCGATGGACTTTGCCCACGACCTTGCTCAGCGTAGCTGTTTTGAACATGAAGACCAGCTTCGTGGTTTATTCGATAACGTGCAATTGGTTGAGTCTGCTTTAATGACAGACAAGCACAATATTCGCTGCTTAGTCACGCCAGAAGCTGTGGTTCCGGTCAACGAAAGAGACCGTGAGACTTGGTTAAACAACGACAGTTACACCACGCACTCTTTTGTTTTCGATGGAGCTCAAGTTCTTGTTCGAGTGAAGAACATCAATTTGTCGAATAACATTGAGAGCCACATGTCTCGCATGTTCTTATCCGGGATGAAAGTGTGTACTAACACCGGCACAGCGTTAGAAATCGGTGATACTCGTGGGCAGTCCTTCCTCTATAACGTCAACGACAATGGCTATAAAGAGATCTATTACGTCTCTGGCCCTATTACAAGCATCTTGATTTTGAGCTTCATAATAATGTTCGCTATCAGGCATAAAAAGCCGCGCTCCCTGCTGACTTACATGTGGGCAATCCGCGAATTTAATCTCAAGCTAGAGCCAATCCACAATACGTCTAACCGGCAGAATATCCATTACGAGGTATTGTCCCGTTTTAAAGTTAAAAACACGCAACGTTTTATAGAAAGTTTGATAGCGAACGGATTGCTGATAAACCACACGCTACTGGTGATTAAAACCGTCTTCGGTGACTCGAAATCGCTCCTTGCGCCATTGAGCATTAATGTGTGCCCTTCTCTGCTTGAAGGCCATAACTTTACCCGTTTGTATCGACAGCTTAACCAACTCGATTGCTCACTGCTGACAATCGAAATCACCGAGAACGCCTCAATGTATTACACCCGAGAAATCTTCGACAACATCAGCAAGCTCAAAGAGATGGGTTGTAAGATCAGTATCGACGATTTTGGTACTGGGAATAACAACGTTGAGCTTATCAGCCACATCACGCCCAACTACCTTAAGATTGACCGTTTGTTTGTGATGAACCTTAAGCAAGATGACAAGAAGGTAGAGACACTACGCCAGCTAATTGCCATGGGTCATACCTATCACTGCACGGTTATCGTAGAAGGGGTTGAAACTGCAGAATGTGCGCATCTCCTCACCACATTGGGCGCCCACATCCATCAAGGTTTCTACTATCCACTTTGCCGCTAGTTCCCTCAATTTATTGACAAAATCTGTACATAACCAGATTGCGTACTTTTAATATCCACAACTATAATGGCGGTATTGTGTTTACCGCCTCTGAATAGATTCAGAACATGATCGCCATTAAACCTGCCAAGCTAAAGGATTTTGCTAGCTTGATGCAATTGGAAGTGCATGAAAATCAAAAAGGATTTTTTAAGCCATTTGAACAGGCTTACCAAAATAGGACGAAATCAGAAGTCTTTTATACCATCTTCCACGACTACTTAACTGTCGGGTACTTGGTGATTGATAAAGCGTTTGCTCAACACGCCCCTTTTGCGAAGCGTCATGAATTGGGCCTGAGTTACATCATGATCGACAAACGATTCCAACAACAAGGAATTGGTACATCGACACTGCAAAAGTTGATGATGTATGGCTACGCGATTGATGCGGAGAGCAACTCGGTGTGCGCAACGGTCGCAAACCAAAATAAAGTCGGTATTAAACTGTTTGAATCGGCGGGGTTTGAAAACACCCAAAAAACGATTTACGAAGAGAGTGGAAAAGCGCTGATCTTGCGCCACGCATTAAGCTGATTTGCCCCTTAAATGAAAATAGGCAGGTTCTTTATGAGCCTGCCTATTTACTAAGTCATACTGCCATTACTTCCGCTTGCCAGCCGTAACCTGTGTATTCTTTTGCTAATTCTTCAGCAACAAACGTTGATACTACCACTTCAACCCACCTACTGTGCGAGCCTGTGCGGTAACGCAGTTTTACCATTTTCATTAAAACCTCTCCGGACTATGATTAAGCGGCGGAGACTTGCTCGCCATTCACCAATAACTATAATTTTAAAAAAAGCCACGATATCCATGCAGTTGGAGCTCTTTGCTCATACGTGCGTGAACTCTCTCCTTGAGATAAAACGGATATAGTGTATGTTATTCGAAAAACTTCGAATTAATGCGGGAGCCATTCTGCAGAATGATATGAACAGGATGTAGAGTAAAATTACTGCATTTATAAAAAACGATAAGATGAGCCAGTTTTTATGGGCAGCGATATAGGTAAAACGACAGGAACCAGTTTTGAAGCACTCATGATGCGTCAAGCGAAGAGTTTGACGACTTCTCATGCAGATGAATGTCAAAACCAACTCGAACAATTCATGCTTGAAGCAATGGATTGGTTTGAGATCGATCGCATGACGATGTTCCCTAACTCCATGCTTTTCTTCAATCAAGGGAAAACCCTTTCCGTTGCGCGAGCACCTCACAAGATACTGACCGCTGAACAGGTCGGTGTGGAAGACGGTGAGCGCTACCTGCGCCTGATTGGCAACTCTGAAGAGATTCAAATCTTCGACAAAGACAAGCTCGCCACTAGTGATGTTGTCGTTTTGCGTATGCTTTCTGCCCAAGGTGCATGTTGCCACTATACGATTCCATTAACTCAATTTGGTCAACGTTGGGGCGGATTGTCTTTTACTTTGTTTGGTGGCGGTCGCTGTGGATTAACCGAAACGCAATTGGAGCAAGTGACGTTCATTTCCCATATGTGGTTATCCTTCTGGCAGCACTCCAAGCTTCACCGCAGTTTGCATCGCCCAGATATGAAGACGGATAACGAAAACCATCGAATGCTAAGGTTGAGTCACCGTCAATGCGATGTGCTGGGTTTGCTGGCGAAAGGCTTATCGGCAAAAGAGATTGCCACCGAGTTGAACCTCAGTCCTCGAACCATCGAATCACACAAGTACCGGCTGTTGGATATGTTAGAGCTCGATAGCCATGCAGATTTGGTGCAGTTCGCGCTTCGCAACGGCATAGGTTACTAGCACGCCTTACTCTGCAATATTTGGTTTTGTTTAACCATTTAGCCTTGCAAAAAAAGAACCAATCCAGATAAACAGATAAAGAAAAGGCAAGCCACGTGGCTTGCCTTTCTAATAGGAATGCAAACGGAACTTACTCACCCTTGTAGATACAACCTGCTGTACAGGTTTCTTTGATCTCTACTTTGCTCAGTAGAGGCAGGCTTGGCTTAAGTTGTTGCCAAATCCACTTCGCTAGCACTTCACTAGTCGGGTTTTCTAGACCTTCAATATCGTTCAAGTAGTAGTGGTCTAGGCGATTGTAAATTGGCTTGAATGCCGCTTTGATCTCTGCGAAATCAACAACCCAACCTGTATGCGGATCTACTTCACCTTCTACATAAAGACGAACAAGGAAAGAGTGCCCGTGTAAGCGTCCACACTTGTGACCTTCTGGTACGTGTGGCAAGTGGTGTGCCGCTTCGAACATAAACTCTTTGTATAATTCTGTTTTCATCTTGATTCTCAGGCTTTAAAAAGACACGCAATACTAAGGAATTCACCCTTTAATGACAACCTTTATCAATAGCTGCCACAAAGCTTACGAGCGCAATCGTTAAAGTCACTCAGCGAGTGATGCCATCACACAAAATACTTAAAAATAAAAAAGGCAATCACCTATGAGGAGATGATTGCCAAAGTCTGGAAAATGCCAGAAAAGTGATGGTTTAGGAATCTAACGCAGGGCCGGTGGTTAGATTACCCGTGCCCTCACACGCGCGTTTGAAATAAACGTGTGAAAACGGACGCTACCCTAACCTATTTCGGGTTAACGATGGGTTAAAGGCGCAAATTTCTGGCTCAATTTAAGCCCCTTTTTTTCACTGTCGCATTTTTGGCACCACGCCAAACAATTGATTACACACTACTTACATCACATTTACATAACCCTACTCTGTTTGGGGTCACATTCATTCGGGCTATTCATCGCTCAAATTTCGCTAACCCCTTAATATTGCGGCGTTCGTTCCAAATAAACTTATAAAAATATGCGCTCAACTATAACCTTCAAGCTCCTTCTCGCTCTTATCGTGGTGTTCACTTGTGTACTCGCGGTATCGACGGGCTACCAGTACTATCAACAAAAAACGCTCATCAATGATGTCCTTAGTGAACAGCTCCACGATAAGGCAAGCAACTACTTCGATAGCCTAAATATGATGATGCTAACCGGCACCATGTCGCAGAAAGAAACGTTGCGTCAAAAAGCCCTAGCTCAAGAAGGCATAGAGCAGGTGCGCGTCTTACGTGCTGATACCGTCTCCAAATTCTATGGGCCTGGTGATGCCAATCAAAAGCCTGTTGATGATATAGACCAACGTGCACTTAGCGGAGAGTTAGTGATTGAGCCAATCAGTGCGGATTGGGGAAAAGGATTGGTTGTTGCATTACCAATGAAGTCGAGCGAAAACTACCGTGGTACGAACTGTGTTTCTTGCCATATCGCTCCGGAGGGTGAAGTTCTTGGTGCGATTCGTCTTGAGTACAATATGAACCACGTCAACTCGCTGATTAACAAGCAAGCCATGTTTGCAATGGGCATCATGTCGGTGATCGCGTTTGTCGGTTTCTTGATCACCATGGGGCTGATTCGAAAGATCATTGTTCGCCCTATTCAGAAAACCTCACGATTTATGTCTAACGTGAGTGCCAGCAAAGATCTCTCTAAGCGTTTGGAACACAGTCAAAAGGATGAAGTCGGACAACTGTCCGATTCTATCAACTCCTTTATGGATACCGTCTGTGAAAGCCTTGAACAGGTTCGCGAGACTTCACACTCCCTCGCAGGTTCAGCAAATAGACTCACCGATGTTGCTCAATCCACTGATGAGGCCGCCGATAATCAACAAGTTGAAACCAACGAAGTCCAGACCAACATCACTGGTATGCTTGACCAACAAGGGGTTGTTGAACAAGCGACCATTGACGCCACAACGTTAGTCAATCACACCGTTGATGTCGCAACAAGCAGCGCTGGCCAAGCGCATCATGTCAGCGAAGACATCAAGAGCTTAGTCACCGACATCGACAAAGTGCGTGAAAAGATAACGACGTTAAATCAACAAACGGAAGAAGTGTCTTCTATTCTTGGCGTGATCAAAGGCATTGCAGAGCAAACCAACCTACTTGCTCTTAATGCCGCAATAGAAGCAGCTCGCGCAGGCGACCAAGGCCGAGGTTTTGCTGTCGTCGCTGATGAAGTACGTAATCTTGCCTCCCGTACAGCGGAAGCGACCAGCAATATCGAAACCATCATTTCGCAATTCCAACAAGGCAGCGAAGAATCCCTCAGTTCGGTCGATAGTGTGTGTGAATTTGCCCATCAACGCTCTGTCGATGTCGAAGCGTTGTCGGCAACAATGAGAAACGTGGTGGATGAAATGCATCAAGTATTGAAGCATGCCGAAAACATCCAGCAGCAAACTCAAACCACTTCCGGTGTGAGTAAACACATTCAAGCCAAAGTCGATACGATTACCTTGCACGCAAACGAGACCTCTCAATCCGCATCGCATACTCGCGAGATCAGCGTCGATTTAGAGCACCTTTCTGAACGTTTGGAGTCATTACTTAACCAATTTACCCTGTCGGAGGAACAAAGGAGGAATAAATAGGAAAATTCTCCCCTCCAAAATGAATATAAAGGTTGAAGCTGACGATTTGACAGGTAATATGTTTCGATGAATCTAAAAAATTCTATCCAACTCAACACTTCGCTTGTTTTTTGCACAATTTTGTTTAGAGACAGGCACTTTTAAGTGTTGAGTTGAATTTTTACCTCAATGGAGAATATTGAAAACATGACTTACGCGCCTGTATCAGACGTTTTGAAAGGTCAGCTAGCAGTAGACAGTGAAGTAACTGTTCGTGGCTGGATCCGTTCACGTCGTGATTCCAAAGCTGGAATCTCTTTCCTTGCCATTTATGACGGCTCTTGTTTCGACCCGATTCAGGCCGTGGTCCCTAATAATCTTAATAATTACGACAACGAAGTACTAAAGCTAACTACTGGCTGTTCTGTTGAAGTAACTGGTAAGATTGTTGCCTCTCCTGCGAAAGGTCAAGACTTCGAACTAGCAGCAACTGACGTTAAAGTTGTAGGCTGGGTTGAAGATGCTGACACTTACCCAATGGCAAAAACTCGTCACTCTATCGAGTACCTACGTGAAGTAGCGCACCTACGTCCGCGCACAAACGTAATCGGTGCAGTAGCACGTGTACGTAACTGTCTATCTCAAGCGATCCACCGCTTCTACCACGAGCAAGGTTACTTCTGGGTATCTGCGCCACTAATCACTGCTTCAGATGCTGAAGGTGCTGGTGAAATGTTCCGCGTATCTACGCTAGACATGGAAAACCTACCTCGCACTGAGGAAGGCAAAGTAGATTACAACGAAGATTTCTTCGGTAAAGAAACGTTCCTAACTGTATCTGGTCAGCTAAACGCAGAAGCTTACGCTTGTGCACTAAGCAAAGTTTACACGTTCGGTCCCACTTTCCGTGCTGAAAACTCAAATACGAGCCGCCACCTAGCGGAATTCTGGATGGTTGAGCCTGAAGTAGCGTTCGCAGAACTAGACGACGTTGCTAAACTGGCTGAAGACATGCTGAAGTTCGTGTTCAAAGCAGTGCTTGCAGAGTGTCGTGATGACCTTGAGTTCTTTGCTCAACGCATCGACAAAGAAGCGATCACTCGCCTAGAGCAGTTCGTTTCTTCTGACTTCGCACAAGTTGACTACACTGACGCAATCCAGATCCTTCTTGATTCAGGTCGTGAGTTCGAATTCCCAGTTGAATGGGGTATCGATATGTCTTCTGAGCACGAGCGTTTCCTTGCTGAAGAACACTTCAAAGCGCCTGTAATCGTTAAGAACTACCCGAAAGACATTAAAGCATTCTACATGCGTGCTAACGATGACGGTAAAACCGTTGCAGCGATGGACGTTCTAGCTCCGGGCATCGGTGAAATCATCGGTGGTTCTCAACGTGAAGAGCGTCTAGACATCCTAGATGCACGTATGCGTGAAGTGGGTATCGATCCTGAGCACATGAACTGGTACCGCGACCTACGTCGTTACGGCACAGTGCCACACGCAGGCTTCGGTCTAGGCTTCGAGCGTCTAGTATCTTACGTAACAGGTATGGGCAACGTTCGTGACGTGATCCCATTCCCACGTACTCCTCGCTCTGCGAACTTCTAATCACCTAGAGTGATACAGAATTAAAAAGACCTCCCATGTGGAGGTCTTTTATTTTGTCTTTGGCAAACGTCAACTGCTGTACTTTTCAATGCTGTTTTCTCAGCTGCGAAAGTAACTCATTAAAGTAAATCAGTTAAGTGACACACTCACGTTTTTGCCGTTGACGCTGCCGATGGTCAAAGGCGATTGTCTTTCACCTTGCTTTATCAGTACTTTCGTATTGACCTGAGCGGTAGAGCGTTGAAGCTTACTTGCTTGTTTCACGGACACTTCCAGCGTGTAGTCTGGATGGAGCTTATCGACGGAACCAGAAAAGTCGATGCGTTCTTGTTCATTGTCAATTCGTGCTTCAAAGTGATTGTCTGGTTGAATCTCAGCAACAAGCTGGGTTTGGTCGTAGTTCAACGTGACTGACTTGGGCTCACTATTTTGGCTTGCTGAAGCACCAAATGCCGCAAGGCACAGCGCAAGTGATAACACTCTCTTCATTCCGCTCTTCCCTATTGTTTGTAATGAGTCGTTAAGGCTCACTCTCATCATCTTTATCAGCGTTAGCCGCGTACTTCACACCTAACACGCACAAGCCAAACATAATAAAGGGAATAACGGCGGCTGTGTACTCCGTCCACGCCATATGAGAAAAAGATTTCGCTAAAATAAGGTGAGCAAACACCAACAAGAAAGCGCTAAAAACCGCTACTGCGATCAATCGTAACTCATGTTTTACCAACTGCTTTTTCATCATCACTCCTTGTATAGAGGTTTCTAGTGATGATTGAAGCACAGCTGGTTGGAAAAGCGCTGATACAGTTTGACCAAAAAAACACTAAACAGTTGCTTCGCGCACAAGGCTGCCTAACTTTTTGATCGCACTCTCTAAATGCTCGCTATCGGCAAAAGAAGTATTCAACCTCAAATAGTGCTCAAGCTTCTCGTCGACAGAAAACAATTTTCCATAAGCCACGGTCACCTGCTCTTTCAAGAGTGTTTGATAAAGTTGTTTACTATCCACACCTTGAGGCAGTTCTAGCCACAAGAAATACCCACCCGAAGGTAGGTGATAATTCACTGTCTGAGGAAGGTATGTTTTGATGAGGGCAACGAAGCGTTCTTGTCGCTGCTGCAACGTTCTACGTAACTTTCTTAGATGATTATCGTAACTGTCGTTTTGAAGATAATGCGCCACGCCCTGTTGGATAGGCGCACTGCCAGAAAGCGTCGACATTAACTGCAGTTTTTGAATCGGTTCATTAAAGCGTTTGTTAACCACCCACCCCAATCGATAACCGGGACAGAGGCTTTTTGATAGTGAACCACAGTGGAGCACTCGTTCTTGGGTGTCGAAGCTTTTCAGTGATGCCGGTTTTTTATCCGCGAAATAGAGCTCAGCATAGACGTCATCCTCGATCAGATACACATCATACTGGTTCGCAAGCTCGACAATACGCTGCTTGTTCTGTTCAGAAAGCGATGTACCAGTCGGATTATGAAAGTTCGTCATTAACCAGCAAGCGCGTACATCGCTATTGGTAAATGCCCACTCTAGTTGCTCTATCGAGTGGCCATACTGCGCATCAACAGGGATCTCAATTACGTTCAAACCGAGTCGTTCAATCGCTTGTCGCGCCCCATAGAAGGTCGGCGATTCAATCACAACCGTATCTCCAGGGCGAGTCACTGCTTGTAAGCTAAGGTTCAGTGCCTCTAATGCGCCCGAAGTAATCACGATATCGTCATGGGTTAAGTTCAAGCCTTGTTGAATGTAACGCTGCGCAATCAAGCGGCGTAGCGATTCACTGCCTGGAGGAAGATTATCTAACAGCGTATTTGGCCCCATTTTTCGCCCAGAACTGGCAAGGTTACGGTTTAACGCTTCCAACGGAAACAAGGCTGGATCCGGAAAAGCTGAACCAAGCTTAATCGACTCTGGTGACCCTTGATGTTTCAAAAAATCATAAAGCTCATCATTAACCGAGGTACGATAAGCGTTTTTCTCTGCCCCCTTTGGTTCTAGCCTATCCAACTCAGCGGTCACAAAGTAACCAGACTGAGGTTTAGCGATCACCCACCCTTGCGCTTCGAGCAATTGATAGGCTTGCAGTACCGTTCCTGCGCTCACCGAATGGTTACGACTCGTCATTCGCACCGAGGGCAGTTTTTCTCCTGCTCTCCATGTATTTTGTTGGATCTGAGATTTAAACAACTCAGCCAGTTGGCGATATCGGTTCATGCTTCCCTCATTCCTGACTATCGAGCGCACATTAGCATACTTCGCGCCTTTATAACGACATCACACTTATCAAACTCGAAACGTAATTAATCAATCTTAGTGATATCAATTCCCGTTACGAAATGAGAATTTATGTTCCATACTTTCAAAGGCATGAAATTCTGCGGGAGGAAATGATGAAAATGTTTACGATGGATGACCTCTCTTATCGAGGTGTACATAAAGGCGTTCACAGTTGGGATCACCCAGAAGGTAACAACCCTTACTACTGGCATCCAGACTGGCTTCACATTGCAGAAGACGCACTGGGCGTTCACCCTAAGGCGGAGTTAGAGGTACCAGAGGGTGAAACCGCGACAGAAGAACATGCGAAAGCGGCGATAATCAAACATCTGAACGGGCAATAGGGTAAATTAAGTACCTATTTTTCAGGTAGTTATTGCCATGAAGAATCAATAAATCTATCTGAATGAGAGCTGTGCAGCGGATTGGATTATTTATCAGCAAGATAAATCGATAGCAGTCACATTAATTCCGATAACATCTGTTACATTTATAGTGTAATGGTGACGCACACCTCAACTCATGACTATGAGAGACGATAATAATGACGAAATACAACGAAAACGATATCCAATACAAAGGCGAATCTAACGGTGTTCACTCTTGGAGCACTTCGTCAGGTCAGCCTTATTACTGGCACCCAGATTGGCTGCACGTAGCTGAAGACGCAACAGGTTCTCACCCTAAGCAAAAACTAGAAGTAGAAGCTTCTGAAGCGCCAACAGAAAAGCATGCCCTAAAAGCGATTCTTAAACACATGAATGACTGGGCAACAGGTAAGCTGTCTTCTAACCCAGACATCGAAACCAATGCACACGAATCTGAAATGAATCTGAAGAAATAAGCTCTGCGCTTGATAACATCAGAGACAAAAATAGAGCCCCGCAATGTCGGGGCTTTCTTCTGTCTGCCGATATCATTTTTGGCCTAGTTTCACTCCAGCCAACATTGAACTTTCATCGACTGGCTCAGTGACAAAAAAGTCCACTATGGTAACAAACGGCGAATGTTCTCTAAGTGCACCAGTATTTCTTGCTTGTCATAAAGCGTGTCCGCCTTTGCTGATGTGCTTTGTCGTTCAACCAAGCTGACAGGCAAAACTTCTGACACAACGCCTTGCCCTTTCTCCATCTGGCTCAGTACTAGTTTGACCGCCCTTCGTCCAAGCTCATTGAAATCTTGCTTAACCGTAGTCAGAGGGGGTGAGAAAAACTGGCTGTCTTGAATGCCATCGAACCCAACAACAGACACGGTTTTAGGGACATTAATCCCAGCCTCCGAAAGCGCGCATAACACGCCAAGCGCCATCTGATCATTCGCCACCAATACAGCATCAAAAGGTACACCTTTTAACACGGCGTCTTTAACTGCGTTATAGCCACTGGCTGCTTGCCAATCCCCCTCATAGTATGCCGCTTGCACCAATTCATGTTGCTGAATCTGTGATTGCCACTCTTGGTAACGAATCTGAGAAGCGGTAGATGCCTTGGGTCCAGAAATGCAGACAAAGGATTCGCGCTTGTGCTCGATCAAATGGGAGATCGCCAAATTTGCCCCAGCTTTATGATCACAACTGAGTGAGTTGACGGGTGTCCCCTCTGGTACATCAATAAAAACCAGCGTGAGCTGACTGAACTGCTCCACTAGGTTCTCTGCCATCTCTCTGGTCACCGGGGCGTTGATGATAATGGCATCAACTTGCTGGGCAATGAGTTCTCGGATTGCACTACGGAACTCTTCAATGGAGTTGTCACCTAACACTGCCAGCGCCGTCGCATAATCCATCTCATGTGCTTGGTTGCGAACGCCATTAGCAATAAGAGCCACACCATGCAGTGAGATATCCAAAGAAACAATACCGATGATCCGCGACTTCGCTCGGCTCAACATCTGTGCCCCTTTGTTCGGCACGTACCCAAGCTTTTTGATTGCGTCGTTAACTCGTTTTCGTGTTTCTTCTGCGACGTTATCTGCGCCATTAGTTACGCGCGATACGGTTTGCGTCGAAACACCAGCTAACCGTGCAACATCTTTAAACGTGACTGCCACTGCGTTCTCCTATTCTGATTTGCTGTTCACTCTACCAAATTCATTCGAATGTTCTCGTGAACAATGTCGTAAAAAACATGAAAAAATGTTCCCGAAAACAGCAGATCTAGCACACAAAACCAAGTTCTAAAACCTGTTCAAAGTCACATTTAAACGGCTATTTAATCGAAATAAAACCAAACAAGAGCATGATTATTTGCAGATTAAATGTTTGCGAAAACAGAGAAACAACATGCAAAAAATTGTTCACTTAAAATCCAAGAATCACAGCATGATCATTAAAGTGGATCGTGTTCCTGAAATCCTTCATTGGGGCGCAAAGATCGCGCAAATCGATCCCGATTTAATGCTCTCAACTGAACGTCCTATCTCGCAGGCTCGCCTTGATGTCGACGTCCCCTTATCACTCTGCCCTGAGTTGGGTAGCGGTCACTTTAATGCGCCAGGGATTGAGGGGCATCGCAACGGCGAAGACTGGGCTCCCGTGTTCACAACCACATCCATTGAGCACGATGACAACAGCGCGACATTTACCCTGCAAGATGACATTGCAGGTCTTGAATTATTGATTGAGCTACAACTGAATTTTAACAGTGATGTGGTACAAAAACGCATCACCGTAACAAACACGACTGTCGGTGAGTATTGCTTGGGTAAGCTCTCCTCTACCCTAACACTTCCTAACCATGTAAACGAGCTGATGACGTTCCACGGGCGTTGGTGTCATGAGTTTCAAACTCAGCGTCTAAGCTTTGAGCATGGTGGCTTTATGCAAGAAAACCGTCGCGGTCGCACCTCTCACGAAAACTTCCCAGGTTTGTTCGCGGGCACTAATGGCTTTAGTGAGCAATTGGGGCAAGTTTGGGGCTTCCATCTTGGTTGGAGTGGTAATCACCAACTTCGTGCCGATGTTCGCAGTGACGGTCGTCGCTTTGTTCAAGCTGGTGAACTGCTACTGTCTGGTGAAAAGCGTCTACAAAGCGGTGAAACCTACCAATCACCATGGCTTTACGCGACATACAGTAACTCGGGTTTGAATGGAATATCAGAGCGATTCCACGAATTTGTTCGTGCCAATATTATTCAATTTCCGAACAACAAACCTCGCCCTGTTCACTTAAACACGTGGGAAGGCATCTACTTCGATCACAAACCTGAATACATCATGCAGATGGCAACCGAAGCCGCTGAAATGGGTGTCGAGCGCTTCATCATTGACGATGGTTGGTTCATTGGTCGTGATGGCGAACGCGCAGCGCTTGGTGATTGGTACTTGGATGAAACGAAGTACCCGAATGGTCTTGAGCCTGTCATCGAGCACGTAAACAACAAAGGCATGGAGTTTGGTCTTTGGGTAGAGCCAGAGATGGTCAGCCAAGACTCAAATCTCTATCGCAAACACCCAGATTGGGTATTGAGTCTGCAAGGCTACCACCAACCTTCAGGTCGCTGGCAATACGTATTGGATTTGCAAAACCAAGATTGCTTCAACTACCTGTTTGAGCGTTTGAATGACTTACTGACTCGTTACAACATCGGCTACCTGAAATGGGACATGAACCGTGAATTGGTTCAACCAGGACATCAAGGTAAACCTGCTGTGCATGGCCAAACGAAAGCGCTTTACCGGTTGCTAGACGAGCTTCAAGCAGCACACCCTGCAGTTGAAATTGAGTCTTGCTCTTCGGGTGGTGGTCGTATTGATTTTGAAATCCTTAAACGCACTCACCGTTTCTGGGCTTCTGATTGTAACGATGCGCTTGAGCGTCAAGCGATTCAACGTGGCATGAGTTACTTCTTCCCACCTGAAGTCATGGGCGCTCACATTGGTCCTGCAGAGTGTCACTCAACCAATCGTCGCCATGCGATCAACATGCGTGGAGTGACGGCGTTAAGTGGTCACATGGGTGTGGAGCTCGATCCAGTAAAAGAAAGTGCGGAAGAAAAACAAGCGTTTGCTCATTACATTCAACTGCACAAACAGTATCGCGATTTGCTTCATTCTGGACGTACTTTCCGCATCGATCCTGCCGATCAAAACCAGAACATCTATGGCGTTGAGAACGGACAAGAAATGCTGATTACGGTGTGTCAGTTGGCCATGCCAAATCATGCGCTGCCATCTCCACTTCGCGTTAGCTGTGCGGATGAAAACGCGCGTTACGAAGTCAAGATTGTTGAAATGCCAACAACCAGTTTCCAGTTGATGAAGCAACGTCCGCAATGGCTAGACAAAACCCTGACGCTAAGTGGCGATAACTTAAAAGAAATTGGGGTTACGCTTCCGATTCTCGATCCAGAATCGGCGCTCATTGTTCATCTTAAGAAAATTTAAACCTCTATCTGTGCCCTCTAGCGACCGGGTTTCAACTTCGCGTTGTTCCTGATAAAACACTCCTATACGCGCTAGAGGGACACCCTACAACTAACAAGCAAAACTTAATTGCTTAACTTGTTA
This sequence comes from Vibrio sp. B1ASS3, assembly GCF_905175355.1. NCBI lineage: Bacteria > Pseudomonadati > Pseudomonadota > Gammaproteobacteria > Vibrionales > Vibrionaceae > Vibrio > Vibrio sp. B1ASS3. The sequence goes on along the minus strand of NZ_HG992742.1, from coordinate 1,598,117 downwards.
AGGAAACAAAATGTCTATTACAGTATTACTTTCGTTCTTGCTGTTTACAGGCTTTGTTGTGGTGTTCACTTACAGCAAAGTTAAAAACGACAAAAACACCTCTCAAGACGGCTTCTTCCTTGGTGGACGAAGCTTAACAGGCGGGCTCATTGCCAGCTCCTTGATTCTGACCAACTTGAGTGCCACCAGCTTCGTTGGCATGAGTGCACAATCCTACACCCACAACATGAGTGTGATGGGCTGGGAAGTGGCATCTGGCGTTACACTGGTTATCATTGCGCTGCTGCTTGTTCCACGCTACCTCAAGCAAGGTATCACCACTATTCCAGACTTCTTAGAAAGCCGTTACGACATGTCGGTGAAGAAGTTCGTTACCCTGTTGTTCTTGTGCCAATACGTCATCAACATTCTACCTACCACTCTTTACGCTGGCGCAGTGGTACTGGGCGAAATCTTTGATGTACAAGGTTTGCTGGGCATTTCTGAGTTCAGCTCTATCGCCCTTATTTCTGCCACTATCGGTTTGCTGGGTTTCTTCTACGCGATTTACGGCGGTCTAAAGGCCGTGGTAATTGCAGACACGATCAACGGCGTAGGCTTGATCACCGGCGGTTTGATGATTCCTGTATTTGGTCTGATGGCATTAGGCGGCGGTAACTTTATGGAAGGTTTAGACGTATTGCTGACTGCCGCACCAGAAAAGCTGCAATCCGTAGGTAAAGAGACCGACCCACTGCCGTTCTCGACCCTGTTCACAGGTCTATTGTTGGTAAACTTGTACTACTGGGGTACTGATCAATCTATTATCCAACGTGCACTTGGCGCGAAGAACCTGAAAGAAGGTCAGAAAGGCGTGATTCTGGCGGGTGCGATAAAAGTTATCTCTCCACTGTTTCTTATCATTCCGGGCATCATTGCGTTCCACATGTTTGGCGCAGATGCGGGCAATCCAGATACGATGTACACACGCTTGGTGAACGAAGTATTGCCTAAGCCGCTTGTTGGTTTCTTTGTTGCAGTCATGTTCGGCGCTATCTTGAGTACCTTTAACGGCGTATTGAACAGCTCAACCACCTTGTTTGCTTTGAACGTTTACAAACCATTATTTGGCAAAGACAAATCGGATGAGGAGTTAGTCGGGAAAGGTCGTATCTTCGGCGTTATCATTGCGATCATTTCAGTCTGTATCGCCCCTTTCATCATGTACGCACCAGAAGGCTTGTTCCAATACCTACAAATGGTTGCTGGCTTCTTTAGTGTGCCTATCTTCACTATCGTGTTTGTGGGCTACATTTCAAAACGTGTTCCTGCTATTGCTGCTAAAGTTGCTTTGGTCGTGTTTGTCAGCTCTTACGCTGCGATGCAATTGGTCTTTAGTACACCAATCCACTTCCTACACCAATTGGCGATTCTATTCGTCGTGTGTACTGCTCTGATGTTTGCGATTGGTCACTTCATGCCGCGTGATACAGACTACGTAATGCCTGTAAATGAGAATATCGATGTGACGCCGTGGTCATTCCGCTTTGAAGCATCAGCGGTTATCATCTACATGGTATTGGGCGCTTACGTGATGTTCTCAGACTTTGGCTTTGTCTCAAGCGATCCGACCATCATGCAAGTGTACGGCTTCTGTGGTCTGGTCTTGATGTTCGGTGTGGTTTCTAACTACTTCATCAAACGCAGAAAGCACAAAGAAGTGTCAAAGCTCAATGACATGTACATGCCTTAAGTCGACTTAGATTGCACACATAAAAATCGGAGCACTGGCTCCGATTTTTGTTTTCTACCGAAACTTCGTCATCAACAAAGAGCTTTTGAGGAAAGAAATGTCTCCTCGAGGTCATTTTTAACCTTTCGGATTTTTCGAGGTAAACGCAACATTGGAAGAACAAATGCATAGAGCAATGTAATTCAAATGCAACTTTAATTAAATTACACAAATACATCATCAGACCTTATAAAACCTAGAAATATCGTTGTTCATGCAATTATCTCTTCGCTGGCCTGTTCAGATCAATGAAGTCCCTTTTAGGCAGCGTCTAATTGCGGTTTTACTTTCAAGTTAAAGATGCACCCCGTTTCCCTTTCTCTGTCCTTATAGCGCTTAATGAAATCTATCGCTAGAATCGCAGGTCTTTGATTTTACAAGTGACAGATCAATCAACAGCATCGATAACATAACCAAATTCCTCTCCAGAAGCGCAACCAAGAGTGAAAATAATGATGTTGAGGATGTTCCTAGAAAGGTTAATCATGGCGAATACTAACTACAACGCACCGCTTACATTGCAACTTTATTTGGCCGCTGCATTCTTTTTTGGCACCTATGGCGGACGCGTATGTCCAATGCTCAGTACGCTCAGCGTTTACGAAGTCATTTTGCACTGCGCCGTGGTGTTTACCTTCATCTATTTAGTGCGCCACTTTATTCTCGCGACACACCCGTTAATTGCACAAAACCGCCAAGCTAAGCTAGACACGATTTTATTTACTGCGGTTAGCATCCCTTTCGCGGCTTATTACAACCTCCAGTATGACTTTACGTTCGATAGTAATGTAAAGGTCTTGTTTGGCATGGGACTGTTTGGCTTCCTGACAGGTTCTATCCTTCAACTGCAAAGCAAATTGTCTCAATTTAATGACTTGCGCCAGCAAAACCAATTCGATTTTGTTCTCTCAGGGCAACGCCAATCTATGGTCAAACAGATGATCGGGATGATGATCGCTTTACTGGTTACCTTAACGACTATTTTGACCATGGTCGCTGTAAAAGACATTTATTGGCTAGAACAGAATCCGGAACAAATCGCCAATGGATTAGGGAAAATTAGCTTCATTAAGGAGCTAGTTTACATAGCCCTTGTCGTGGGTGGGTATGTGATCGCGATAATGATTCTTTGGACTCGCTTGATGCGGAAGATTTTGTTTAGCCAAGAACAAGCATTGTTAGAAGTCACTCAAGGCAAGGTGACTCAACGACTCCCTGTGTTCCAACATGATGAGCTTGGTTCAATGGCCTGTCTCACCAACCAAATGCTAGATAGCTTGCAAGTTTCGCAAGACGAGGTGAAAACGACGCGTAACGTTGCCATTGTCAGCCTATCCGCCTTGGCAGAATCTCGCGATAACGAAACTGGCGCGCATATTATGCGAACGCAGGAATACGTCAAAGTGCTGGCAGAGCACTTAAGCCAGTTTGAACAACATCGTATGTTACTGACTCCCAATTACATTGAACTGTTGTATAAATCGGCTCCACTTCACGACGTGGGTAAAGTCGGCGTGCCTGATAGTGTGTTACTCAAACCGGGTAAATTGACCGACGAAGAATTTGAGATCATGAAGGGTCATGCTGAAATTGGTGCCGAAGCGTTGTCAATTGCTGAAAAACAGCTAGGAAGTAGCTCATTTTTGCGAGTTGCGAAAGAGATCGCGCTAACACACCACGAAAAGTGGGATGGAAGCGGTTATCCGAACCAACTTTTGGGAGAAGCAATCCCACTATCTGGTCGGCTCATGGCGCTGGCAGATGTCTACGACGCGCTGATTTCGAAACGCGTTTACAAGCCAGCGTTCAGTCATGACAAGGCGAAAGCGATCATTCTTGAAGGCCGTGGCAAACATTTCGACCCTCAAATCGTCGATGCTTTTCTTGCGGTCGAAACACAATTTCAACATATCGCTCATCAATATCAAGATGAACAAAACATAGCCGCTTAGTTACTTATCCCCCCTCTTACAACGCATCTTAAGAGGGGTTTTTATGTCAAAAGCATTGGTTATGTTAGATTTCTGTTTCAAATCAAAACTTTTTTAAGTTTTCTTTTCACTAACTGTTGTAACGAATATTGCTGAAAGGTATAAATGTCAGCAGACCCCTTCGATTAACATGGATGAAGATTATGTTTGAAAAAGTAGTTGCCGCTCCGGCCGACCCTATTCTTGGACTGACTGAAGAGTTTAAAAAAGATGCTCGCGCTGAAAAAATTAACCTAGGCGTTGGTATTTACAAGAACGAACAAGGCGAAACCCCTGTTCTTGCGACTGTTAAAAAAGCCGAAGCCGCACTGATTGAAACTGAAAAAACCAAATCTTACCTAACAATCGAAGGTACAGCAGAATACGGTCTAGCAGTGCAAAAACTGCTTTTCGGCGCAGATGCTGAAATCGTTGCTGGTAAGCGTGCTAAAACAGCACAAGCACCAGGTGGTACAGGCGCTCTGCGTGTTGCTGGCGAATTCATCAAGCGTCAACTTGGCGAAGTGAAGATCTGGATCAGCAACCCAACTTGGGCAAACCACAACGGCGTATTCACTGCTGCTGGCATTGAAACCGCGCAATACAGCTACTACAACGCTGAAACAAAAGACAAAGACTTTGATGCGATGCTGACAGATCTGCAAGCTGCATCAGAAGGCGATGTCGTTCTTCTGCACGGCTGCTGCCACAACCCTACTGGTATCGATCCAACGCCAGAAGAGTGGGAAACACTGGCTAAGCTAGTAGCAGACAAGAAACTGCTTCCTCTATTTGACTTTGCATACCAAGGTTTTGCAAAAGGCGTAGAAGAAGACGCGGCTGGCCTACGTATTTTCGCGAAATACAACAAAGAAATCCTAGTGGCGAGCTCTTTCTCTAAGAACTTCGGTCTTTACAATGAGCGTGTAGGTGCGTTCACTCTAGTTGCCGAATCAGAAGAAGTAGCAACAACTGCATTCTCGCAAGTGAAAGCGATCATTCGTTCTATCTACTCTAACCCACCAGCGCACGGCAGTGCAGTTGTGACTCACATTCTTGGCGATGCAGAATTGCGCGCAGAATGGGAAGCTGAAGTAGCAGAAATGCGTGACCGTATCCAAGAGATGCGTGAGCTGTTCGTTGCAACTCTGAAAGCAGAAGGCGTAGACGCGGACTTCAGCTTCATCGAGCGCCAAAACGGTATGTTCTCGTTCTCTGGTCTATCTAAAGAACAGGTGAACCGTCTGAAGGAAGAGTTTGCAATCTACATTGTTGGCTCTGGCCGTATCAGCGTAGCAGGCATGACGAAGTCAAACATGGGTCCTCTATGTAAAGGTATCGCTGCGGTTCTATAATCGCCCTCTAGCGAAAACCGCTTAGAATGAGAAAAGGTCAGCAATTGCTGACCTTTTTAGTTTCTGCTGTTTTGTTTAAAACACCGCGATAGAAATTACGATGTCTTTATCTTCTGCTACTAGTAAATAAACTTGAAGCTAATGCCTACTTCATTGATATGATCAGAGGGTTGGCCTTCATAATCCGTATCTCGGAATTGGTAGTAAAGTCCAGTACCGATAACATGATGCCACTGGTAGTTGAAGCCAATTTTGTAGTTGTTCTCGTCAACAATATCGCTGCGGTTTAAATGTACTTCCGCCGTTGCCATTAGCTTCTCGCTGAATAGATAATTTGCACCAATGGTGACACCTTGAATAAACTCACTGTCAGATGAAATGGTACGGTCAGTGTTGTCATCCGTTGCTTTCGCTTTGATCGCACCAAGGCCGTAAATACCATACACATCAAGCTGCTCATTGATGCCATAACGATAACCACCACCAAACATTAAACGGTCGATACGCAAAGTGAAATCGTCTGGGTGGAAAAATTGTGCGGAATAATCCACATTGAGTAGCCAGTTATCACGAATCAAATAATTGCCGCCCAACCCTAGTGTCGTGGCGTTGGAATTATCTAGCCATTCTTCGTTTGTGGTTCCGGCACCAACATCTAAATTGATGTGCTCGTAGCCAAATTTTTCTGCTTGTTCTGCTTCTGAGGCAACGCTCATTATTGGTAATGCTACAAGAGGTGCAGCGAGTAATAGTCTTACCATTCTACTTCCTTCCATGAGTGTCATCCAAAACTCTTCTATAAACGCCATTGTATTGATTTAATTCGGCATCTTGATGACAGCGTAGCCGAATTAATTAGGATTTGCCGTGCGACTTGTCTGAATCTTATCATTGCGCACGAAAAACAGTGATCCGATAAGATTCTGTTTTAAAACTAAGTTAAGATTACCCTATCACTTGCAAACCAAAAGGCACCTTAATGGAAGCAGAACTTCTCGAGATATATAACTTTCTCGCCAAGTATCCCCCATTCAACGAGCTTCCGGAAGAAACGCTCACCAAAGTGACAGAGAACATCGAAATATCTTACTACCGTCAAGACACTCCTATCATTCATTTCGGCGATCAGATCCACGATCTTTACATGGTTCGTAGCGGTGTGGTTGAAGTCTATCGACGTAAAGGTGAACTGTATAACCGGCTCGACGAAGGCGACCTTTTTGGTCAGATGGGTCTTCTTACCAACAACAAAGTTCGCTTCCCTGTAAAAGCGATTGAAGACTCCCTACTCTACTGCATTCCTCAAGATATCTTCCAAGAACTGTACGATAACTTCGATTCATTTGCAGATTTTGTTGAAGTAGAAAACAGCGCTCGTTTGCGCCAAGCGGTTTCAGAGAACAACGACGCGAACGATCTAACGACCTCGAAAGTAAAAACGCTCCTCACACGTGACGCGCCAACCATCGAGCGTGGCCAAACGATTCAAGAAGCCGCACAGTTAATGGCGCAAGATAATGTGTCATCACTGCTGATCGTTGATCCTGATTTTGTGCTCGATGAAGACGATCCACAATCCCCAGTCGTCGGCATTATCACCGACCGCGATTTGTGTACTCGCGTCTTGGCAGAAGGTTTGTCGCCTCTCGATGAAGTATCAACGGTCATGACGACCGAGGTTATCTCTCTTGATCACAACGCTTACGTTTATGAGGCGATGCTGACCATGCTTCGTTACAACGTTCACCACTTGCCGGTTGTAAAAGATCAAATGCCGATTGGTATCATCGAAGCGACCGACATTGTTCGTTACGAATCGCAAAACTCACTATTGTTAGTAAGTAGCATCTTCCAACAACAAACCATCGAAGATTTGGCCATTGTCGCTGACGAAGTGAAAAGCAGTTTTGTTCGTCTGGTTAACGAAGACGCCAACTCTCACATGGTCGGCAGCGCGATGTCGGTCATTGGCCGAAGCTTCAAGCAACGCCTACTTGAAATGGCAGAAGAAGAATTAGGCCCACCGCCAATCCCATACTGTTTCCTTGCCCTTGGTTCTATGGGCCGTGATGAGCAGCTATTGGTCACAGACCAAGACAACGCCATCATTCTCGACGATACCTATCAAGAGGAAAAACACGGGAAATACTTCGAAGCACTCGCGCAATACGTTAGTGATGGTTTGAACGTGTGTGGCTACAAATATTGTACCGGTGACATCATGGCGACCAACCCAGAGTGGCGCATGACACGTTCAGAGTGGGAAGCGTGCTTCGCCGATTGGATTGACGACCCGAACCCGAAAGCCTTGCTCAATGCATCTATCTTCTTCGATTTGGATGGCGTTTATGGTCGCTTAAAATGGGCAGAACAATTAACGAGCTTCATTGTTCGACGCGCACGTAAGAACAACCGCTTCCTCGCGTGCTTGGCTCGCAACGCGTTGAACCGAACCCCACCACTGGGTTTCTTTAAAGACTTTGTGATGGAAAAAGATGGCCAACACAAAAACTCAATCAACTTGAAACGTCGTGGCACAGCTCCTCTTGTGGACTTGATTCGTGTTCACTCTTTAGCGGTGGGCTCACGCGCTCAGAACTCATTTGAACGACTCGATGACATCATTGATGCAGGCATTTTGCCGAAAGGCCGTGCTCAGGATTTGAAAGACGCGATGGAGTTCATCTCTATGGTGCGCATTCGTCACCAAGCGATCGACGTCGAATTGGGTATTGAACCAGATAACAATATTGAGCCAGAAAACCTGTCGGACTTCGAACGCCGTAACCTAAAAGATGCGTTCCAGATCCTCAGCAATGGTCAGAACTTCCTTAAGTTCCGTTATCAGGCCAGCAACAAATTTAAGTGAGGCGTGGAATGATAAAAAAGTTGTTTCAGAAGCCGACCATTCAATGGCATACCAAGTTTCAACACAAGTTGGAGCAAGCGAAAGATGATCGGTTAATTGCCTTTTATGGTAAGGCGTTACCCACGCCAGAAACCCCGCTTTCCCAAGTGGAATTCGTGGCACTCGATTTCGAAACCACGGGCTTAAATCCGCAGAAAAATGGCATCATCACCATTGGTTTGGTGCCTTTTAATCTCAATCGAATTTTCTTGCGCCAAGCGAAGCACTGGAAAGTACGCCCACAAGAAAAACTCGATGAAGAATCGGTCATCATTCACGGTATCACTCACAGTGAATTGATTGACGCTCCGGATTTGGGTGAGATTCTAGGACCATTACTTGAAAGCTTGGCGGGAAAGATTGTCGTGGTGCATTACCGCCGTATTGAAAGAGAGTTTCTCGCTCAAGCGTTACGTACTCGTATCGGTGAAGGCATTGAGTTCCCTGTGCTGGATACGTTGCAAATTGAAGAGGACATTCAACAAAGAGCATCTGGTGGTTTGTGGAATAAGCTCAAAGGTAATAAGCCGAAATCCTTACGTTTAGCACAATCACGACGTCGCTATGGTCTCCCGGATTACACGCCACACCATGCGTTAACGGATGCCATTGCCACCGCTGAATTACTTCAAGCGCAAATCGCCCACCACTACAGTGAAGAGCAGCCAATCAGTAGCTTGTGGCTGTAGCGAAGCGAAAATATTATCTCTAGATAAACAAAAAGGAGCCAATTGGCTCCTTTTCTCTTTTCATTAAACGCGAATATCAGCGCTTAACTAACACTCTAAGCTTACAGCTTGAAGCGTTTGATCTCTTGCTCTAGCTCGTGAGAAAGCTCAGACAGATGCGCCGCTTGCTCTGCTGCTTGGTGCGCTTCAACAGAAAGCTCGTTAGACACGTCACGAATGCCTTCAGTGTTACGAGTGATTTCTGTTGTCACAGACGCTTGCTCTTCCGCTGCAGACGCAATTTGCGTCGCCATGTCGCTGATGCGCTCTACCGCTGAGTGAATTTGAGTAAGGCTCACTGCAGCTGAGTTTGCATCATCAACACTGGTGTCTGCTAGACGACGACTGTCATCCATAATACCGACCGCTTTCGCTGTTGTGCCTTGTAGCATCTCAATCGTTTCTTGAATCTCTTGAGTAGAAGCATGAGTACGTTGGCTCAGAACACGAACTTCATCCGCAACTACAGCAAAACCACGACCCTGCTCACCTGCACGCGCCGCTTCGATAGCTGCGTTTAGTGCTAGTAGGTTAGTTTGCTCTGCAATGCCTTGGATAGTCGAAAGAATTGTGTTGATTGCGTTACCGTGTGCTTCTAGCTCTTGGATCACGTTGGTTGCTACTTGTACTTCTTGCGCTAGGTTTTGGATAGAACCTTGCGTTTGAGTCACTTGGCCAGAACCGTGAACACATGCTTGAACCGCTTCTTCAGAGCTTGATGCTGTGTTATCTGCGTTGCCTGCAATCTCTTGTGTCGCTGCTGCCATTTCGTTAACAGCCGTCGCGACCATGTTGATTTCGTCTTGCTGGTAAGAAATACGCTGACTACGCTCTTCAGCTTGTTGAGCCGTTGTGCGTGCTTGCTCAGAAAGTGCCGATGAAACATGGCTTAACTTGGTTACCATCGTGTGCATATTGCCCACAAAGCGGTTGAAGTTGTCTGCCAGTTTACCGACTTCATCATCACTGCGTGGTTCAAGACGTTGCGTTAGGTCACCTTCACCCGATGCAATCTCTTCAAGCGCTTGTGATACTCGGCCAAGGTCGCGGAACAAGAAACCCACCAGCCAAGAGACTGCCACAATCACCACGATCGTAATCAGTACCGCAGTAATCAGCATTTCACGCAGTAGTTGCGCGTGGCTTGCTTCTTCTGTAGCGCGGTCCATTTCAATCGCGAACATCCAGTTTGTGCCAGGTACTTTACTGAAGTAATAAAGCTTATCTTTACCCTGAATGGTTGCCGTTTCAATTGAACCCGTGTTTGCTGCACGTTCAATAGAATCTTTCGTAAATTCTTTAGATAGGTCAGTGATTGGCTTAAGCGTTAAGCTTTTGTTTGGATGCGCAAGGAAAGTTCCGTCATTCATGTCGATCAGCATTGCGTGCGCATTTTCACCCGCATCTAAGCTGATAACGTCATTGATCAACTGATCAATCAGTACGTCTGCACCAACAACACCAACAAACTTACCGTTTTTCATTACAGGTTCTGCAATGGTAACCAGTAGCGCGTTAGTGATCGCATCCTGATACGCTTCAGTGATGATCTGCTTACCCGCTGATTTCGCTTCAGTGTACCAAGGGCGAGTACGAGGATCATAGTCTGCACGGTTACGTTCTGGATGAGAACGGTACATGCCACCTTCCGGAGTACCTAGGAAGATATCGTCAAAGCCCCCCGCTTTGCGCGCTTGTTGTAAGAAAGGCACCACGTTTTGCTCTGTTGAGTAGTCGTTGAAAGCCGTTGCAATGTCTTTGCGAATCGCAACCCAGTCAGAAATACCTTCTGATGCTGCGTTACTTAGGCTTTGTGCTCGTGAATAGACACCTGAACGCGTCTGATCAAACAATTGACCAGCCGACAGCCAAGTCAGTGCTGTTGCCATCACTACAACAGCAGATAGGCTTGCGCCAATTAGCTTTTGTTTTAATGATAATTTCATAATTATTATAAGAGGTTGGGAGAACAGTTAAGGTGGCTGAATATTACACATTTCTGACAAAGTAATCACGAAGATTATTCACAAAACTGAGACAATAACCCGTTGTAAAATAAAGAATTTACTTCGCCATTTTTTTGGCAAGCGTCAGAAAAATCGCACAAAAAAAGCCAGCATTCCGCTGGCTTTTTAACTCATTAATATCTAACGATATTTATAAATCACATCAATTATTGACGTTCTGTTCTCATACCCATCAATAGGCTGACACACATTGCAAGCAATACGAATGTGAACGGTAACGCGGTAGAGATAGCACCGGCTTGCAATGCTTGAACCGCTTCTGAACCACCAATCCACAATAGTGCAACCGCAATCGCACCTTCCATAAATGCCCAGAATACACGTTGTAGAACTGGCGCATCCACTTTACCACCAGCGGTAATGCTGTCGATAACCAGTGAACCAGAGTCCGATGAAGTGATGAAGAATACCAATACCAACACAACAGCAATGATAGACAGCATGTTACCGAATGGCAGAACATCAAACATTTGGAACATCGCTAGTGATACGTCAGTTAGACCGTTTGCACCTAGCTCACCCACATTGTTGATCACTTGATCGATAGCTAGACCACCGAATACTGACATCCAAATTAGTGTTACCGCTGTAGGAACAATCAGTACCGCTGTGATGAATTCACGAACCGTACGACCGCGAGATACGCGAGCGATGAACATACCTACGAATGGTGACCATGAAATCCACCAAGCCCAGTAGAATACTGTCCAACCTTGGAACCAAGCTTCGTCAGTACGACCAAACGGGTTGCTCAGTGGAACCAAGTTTTCTATGTACGCCATAAAGGTGGTAGGAATTGAACCTAAGCTCACAGCCCAACCAATCAAACCCACAAGGATAAGCAGTAGGAACGCAATAACCATGTTGATGTTACTGATGACCTTTACACCGCCATCGATACCACGGATTACCGAAACAACCGCAAGTAACGTCACAATCGTAATAACGACGATCTGTAGGCCAAGACCCGGCTCCACACCAAACACGTGGTGAATACCACTCGCTGCTTGTTGCGCACCAAGACCTAGAGACGTTGCAAGACCAAATAGCGTTGCTAGTACTGCAAGGATATCAACAATATGACCAGCCCAACCCCACGCGCGATCGCCCAACAATGGGTAGAAGATCGAACGCATAGAAAGCGGAAGGCCTTTGTTGTAAGTAAAGAAAGCTAATGAAAGTGCTACGACACCGTAGATTGCCCATGGGTGTAGACCCCAGTGGAACATTGTCGCGCCCAGTGCAAGCTTTGCAGCCTCTGGGGTATTGGCTTCAACACCGAGAGGCGTTTCGTACCAACCAGTGAAGTAAGCGACAGGCTCTGCCACACTCCAGAACATCAAACCGATACCCATGCCTGCCGCGAATAACATCGCAAGCCAAGACATGAAAGAGTAATCCGCTACCGCATCTTTACCACCAAGGCGAATCTTACCCATTGGTGACACAATCAAAGCTAAACAGAAGATTACGAAGATGTTGCCTGAAAGGATGAACAGCCAGTCAAATGAGCTAATGATTTTTAGCTTAATGCCATCCAACGCTGTTTTTGCGGTATGTGCATCAAGCACCAACGCCGCGATAAGAAATAGTGCAATGAAACCAGCACTGATACCAAAAACAGGATTATGTACGTCAAAACCCCATTTCTGGACGTTGTCTTGACCAACCGTATAGTCGGTACTGTCGATACTGTACTTATCTATACCTTTTGTCATTGTTCCTCTCTTTTGTGTTCTCGTTTTTCGGCAGCAAACCAAAAATTCATTCGAACACGATACATTTTATTTTCCATGAAAGTGGAAGATCCTACCATTGAGGCGTTTTTTGTCTATCTTTTGCTGATAAAAAATCCAATAACTTACTTTTCAATCAGAAAAATCCACCAAAAAAAGCGAAAACAACCACGACAATAATTAGACCACAAACATTTATTACTATAATAATTCTAGCCGTTACTTTTTTACCCGCCGAATACCCTTAAAAACAATAAGGAGAGCCAAGGCAAATAATTGAAAATTGGTGTCGCGATCCCTAACTAAGCCCTTTTAATAACAACGCTTTTGAGTTAGTGTCGCCTCGTTACATGATCCCTTAATGATTGGATTACGAAATTGGAAAAGTACGAAGAAGTCTTGGTCTCGATTCGTCAGATCATCCGCGCTATTGATTTACATTCAAAGAAGTTGAGCAAAGAGTCTGGTTTGACGGCTCCTCAGCTGATTCTAATGCGTGCTATTAGTGAACTTGATAATGTCACTATCAAGCAATTGTCTAGCCATACCAACATGAGTCAGGCAACGGCTACGACTATCCTTGACCGTTTAGAGCGCAATCAACTTGTCGAACGACGCCGTAGCGTAGAAGACAAGCGTAAAGTTCATGCTGTCTTAACAGAGAAAGGCCAAGAAGCGCTTAAACAAGCTCCGACGCCATTGCAAGAGCACTTCATCAGTCGCTTCCAAAAGCTTGAAGAGTGGGAACAAAGCTTGCTGTTATCTTCTGTTCAGCGCATCTCTACCATGATGAACGCAGAAGACATCGATGTTGCGCCAATGCTTGAACTAGGCAGCATCACTAAACCAGAATAAGCTTCTCTGTGCGCTCATGACTCGCATTCGTGATGAGCGCGTTTGCCCTTCTCTTACTCTATCAATCCTGTTTCAAACGCATATTTCGCTAGCTCAGCAGTCGAATGTAAGTCCAGCTTGTGTTTGATGTTGTGACGATGCGTTTCCACCGTTCGATAACTGATATCCAAAAGCGTAGCAATCTTTTTACTACTATTCCCCTGTGCGACTAATTTAAGTACCGCTTCTTCGCGGCGACTCAGTGGATTAGGCTTTTGTGCCGCAGGTACAACATCTTGAGTAAACAGTGTTTGGGTGACGGATTCACAAAAATACGTCGAACCTTGATTCACGGTTTTAATCGCTTGAACCATCTTGTCGGCTGAGATTTCTTTCAACATATAACCGACCGCTCCGGCTTGCATCACCTTCATAATGTACTCGCGATTGTCGTGCATAGTCAGCATCAGAATTTTACTTTCCGGGCGTTCTTCCTTAATCACGCCTGTCGCCTCTATCCCATTCATGATTGGCATGCTGATATCCATTAAGATGACATCAGGGTTGAGCACTTTTGACACTTCAATGGCCTCAAGCCCATTGCTTGCAGTGCCGATCACATCAATGTCAGGTTCCAATTCCAGACGTGCCATAAACCCATCCAGTACAACCTGATGATCGTCCACAATCACCACACTAATTGGTTTATCCATAAACTAATCCATCCAAATCTAACAATACGGTGATTTCCGTCCCCAACCCTGGTTCGCTCATCAATTCAAACTCACCACCAATAAACTCGACGCGCTCACGCATGTTACGCAGACCAATGCCTTGGCGATGTACCGATTGATTGACCATAAAGCCAATACCATCGTCCCGTATCAGTAATTGCAGCATATTGCCCATTTTTGCAAAATAACGGTGACCTTTTTTGCCTTGGCGTGTTTTTCAATATTGTTCAACGATTCCTGAGCAACACGATATAGCGTGGTCGCCACTTCCGATTTCAGCTTAACCTGCCCAGTATCGAAATGGCTGTCGATGTCCATACCAGAATGCGAATGAAAGTCCTGTAATAACGTAGAAAGCGCCGCCTCTAGACCGATGTCATCCAAAGCACTCGGGCGAAGCTGATGGGAGATATGGCGCACTTCGCTAATTGCCGTGATCAGCGAGCGCTGAGATTTGTCGAGGTGGGATTTGAGCTTTTCATCTTCAATACGATGCCCCATCAAATCAAGATGGCATTTGCTTGAAACCAGCAATTGATTGATACCATCATGCAGCTCTCTGGCTAGATGCTTTTTCTCATCCTCTTGAAACATCACCGTTTTGTGGGCCAGTTCTTTAAGGTTTTTATCCGCTAAACGATGTTCATGGAGGTTAATAGCGAGGGTTAAAACAATAATCACAGCGACCGTCACGACCAAAATCACAACTACGGTAAAGAAAGTCGTTTCGATATTCTGATTCACCGCCGCGCGCATGTTGGCAACTTCACGGCTCACGTCCTCTATGTACAACCCCGTGCCAATCATCCAATCCCACTTGTCAAGCCATGCGGCGTAGCTTAATTTAGGCACGACTTCACCTGTAGAGGGCTTCTGCCAAAGGTATTGGTGGAAACCGCCGCCGAGTTGGGCTTGATAAAGCAACGCCTCAATCAGGTGATCGCCGTTTTCATCTTGAATGTGAAGTAAGTTCTGCCCCACGAGATCAGGCAGAATCGGATGAACTAGATTCGTGCCGTGTTTATCGTAAGCGAAGAAGTAACCATCTGAGCCATAGCGAAGGCGATTGAGAATGGCTTTTACACGTTCTTTGGCAACATGCTCGTCGATAGTAGAGTCGTTATAGATGTGAGAAATCGCATCGAAAGCCAGATCAACGGTATCTTTCAATGCCACTTCTTTTGATTGGATCAGACTTTGGTGAAAGATCTCCACTTCGCGTTGACCCAACGTTTTCGCTTGGTAGATGGAAATCCAACTGATGCTTGCTGACACCAACACCACTGGGATCAATGCCAGCAAGATTAATTTGGCTTTGAGAGGCATCCCTTTCCTCCAATGAAACGCTGATTAGCTTAATAACTAATCAGCTTAACAACTTGTCTCAAAAGGTAAAAACTCTCAGGTCACAAAAACCTCGTTCCCCGACGACATCATGGCTTTTATGACATGCCGTAAAAGCCTGGGAAGAACAACAGGGAAGCCAGAACCACGATTTGAATCGCGATAAATGGCATAACGCCTCGATAGATATCACGAGTTGTCACACCCGTTGGTGCTACACCTTTCAAATAGAACAAGCTAAATCCAAATGGTGGTGTGAGGAATGAGGTTTGAAGGTTCATGGCAATCAAAATCGCAAACCACGTCATGTTGATGCCCATTAACTCAGCTACAGGCGCAATGATCGGCACGATGATGAAACAGATTTCTACAAAGTCGATAAAGAAACCAAGAATAAGAATCACCAACATGGTAATGATCAAAAAGCCCCACTTCTCACCCGGAAGCTCTAGCATCCACTCTTCTACCAAGTAGTCGCCGCCCGTGTAGGTAAATGCCATCGAGAATGCCGTTGCACCAAGTAGAATCGCGAAAACCATCGCTGTGACTTTTACCGTCTCTTTTGAGGCTTCATACACCATCGACCAGCTGAACTGTTTGTAAAGTAGCGAAAGTACAATCGCACCAGCACCGCCTAGCGCCGCTGATTCTGTAGGAGTCGCAATACCAGCAAAGATAGAACCCAAAACCACAATGATCAGTGCTAGAGGTGGCAAAACGGCTTTGAGCGCGGTAATCACCTCTTCCTTACGGCTGATGGATTCATCACGTTCGATAGGTTGAGCTGCCTCTGGGTTGAGCTTAGCGTAAATCAAAATATAGATAACGTACGCACCAACCAACATTAAACCCGGCCAAACTGCGGCTTGGAAAAGGTCTCCGACAGGAACCCCTAGCACATCACCAAGAAGAATTAGAACTATAGAAGGCGGAATGATTTGTCCAAGCGTGCCTGACGCACAAATGGTGCCGCATGCCAAACCTTTGTCGTAGTTGTACTTGAGCATCACTGGCAAAGAGATCAACCCCATTGCTACTACTGATGCACCAACCACGCCCGTCGATGCTGCAAGCAGCGCACCAACCAAAACCGTTGAGATAGCGATACCACCACGAATACCACCAAACAAACGCCCCATCGACTCAAGCAACTGCTCTGCCAATCGGGTCTTTTGTAGAACCAACCCCATGAAGACAAACAGTGGTACTGCCATCAATACCGTGTTTTCCATGATGGATTGAATGCGATATGGCATGAATGCAAACATCTCGATGCCTTCTGCCCATACGCCGAAAATTAATGCAATGCCGCCAAAGGTAAAGGCAACAGGGAAACCGAGTAGTAACGCAAACAGCGCTACAAAAAACATCACTATACCGATCATGCTGACTTCCTTTTACGACTTACCGTTGTTTCCGGCATAGATAAGATGAGGGTTAACAATTTTATTGACGGAATGAAGTAGTAAGCCCATACCACTGATCGCCATAAACAAGAATGAGAGTGGAATCATGGCTTTTATGATCCATCGATATGGTAAACCACCAGGGTCTCCAGACGTTTCTCCGAGAGCGAAACTCTCTTTGGCAAAATCGATACCGAACCAAGCAACCAATAGGCAGAATGGGAAAAGAAAAAGTAACGTGCCTAAGATATCGATGATGGATTGCGCTTTATACGATAAGCGCTCATAGAAAATGTCGACTCGAACATGACCACCGGATTTAATCGCGTATGGCACACCCAATAAAAATACAGCGGAAAATAGATGCCATTCCATTTCTTGGAAGGCGATGGATACGTCATTAAACACGTAGCGCATAACAACGTCGTACACCACGTTCGCTAATAACAAAATGAATAGGATGCTGGATAACCACCCCAGAAAATCACCGAAGCGGTTAAAGATTCGCTCAATATAAATAAGGCTTCTCATTCCGAACTCCATGGAACGTGTGGGATTGGCTCCGCTGGTTCGCGGAGCACTTGTTATAGTCTTCTCTAAGAGAAGTTTTTCTTGGGCTTCTTTTGCTGGCTAAATCGTTCGAACTAGCCAGCATGTCGAAGTTATTGCTGAGCTTGGCTGTTTAGGTAAGCTCGGTGTGAGATATCAGACCAAGGACGCACTTGTTCGATGTAGCTTGCTTGAGATTCTTGAATCTCTTTCGCTAGCGCATCTTTTTCTGCGTGCTGTTTCAGTAGACGTTCGTTCGCTTCACGTAGCGCTGAAATAACTTCAGGTGGGAAGTCTTTTACTTGAACATCAGGGTATTCTGATTGAATTGAAGCCCAGTTCTTACCACTCTCGTGCTTAGACTGAGTGTACATGTCGTACGCTGCGGCTTTCATCGCCACTTGAAGAATCGCTTTCAAATCATCAGGTAGACGCTCCCAAGTACGCTTGTTCACTAGGAACTGCAGTTCAGTGCCCGGCTCATGCCAACCTGTGTAGTAGTAAGGCGCAATTTTGTGGAAGCCCATACGTAAATCAAGAGAAGGACCTACCCACTCCAATGCATCAATCGTACGACGCTCAAGCGAGGTGTATAGTTCGCCCGGTGCAATGTTGGTTGGCTTCGCACCTAGCTCAGCAAGGATTTCACCTGCGAAGCCCGGAATACGCATTTTCAGACCTTGTAGGTCATCGACTGATTTGATTTCTTTCTGGAACCAGCCACCCATTTGGGTATCCGTGTTACCACCAGGGAAAGATAATAGGTTGTGCGGGGAGTAAACTTTTTCCATCAACTCCATACCGCCACCGTAGTAGAACCATGCGTATTGTTCTGTTGGCAACATACCGAAAGGCATAGAGGTAAAGTAAAGGGTGTTTGGTACTTTGCCTTTCCAGTAGTAAGACGCCGAGTGACCCATGTCGTATTGACCGGATTTCACCATATCAAACACACCAAGTGGTGCTTTGTGTTTGTTCGCAGAGTCAATGCGGATTTGTAAGCGTCCGTTTGACATTTCTTCTGCCATTTTTGCCATGTTCTTTGTTGCGTCACCAAAGATAGGGAAGTTTGGCCCCCACGTCTCCGCGAGTTTGAGGCGGTATACTTTGTCATCAGCAGCATGAGCAGAAGTTGCTACGAATGCCATCGTCGCGACCATTGCTGTCGCCTTGAGCACTCGTTTAAGAGATTTTTGGATAAGACTCATCGTTCACGTCCTTTGTCACCAAGGTTATTGTTGTCATCCATTACATAAGGATTCGCTATAGAAGATGGGACATTACATGGAAGTAAGAAATGGGCATGAACACGCAACAAAAATGCACTTAAACGCGAGCCTTAGCCATTAGTATTACGTGGTTATACGTAGTCCTTTTAATATCAAATTGCAGGAATTTTTATTATTCAAATAGTTAACAAGCAAGCCGTCACATCATAATCTGATAAAGCACGTACGTAGTTGACTGCGAAAGAATTTACACAGTATTTAATAAAATGTGACAAATGGCGGAATTGTATAGTTAGAATACTCAGTTAGAAATGAGCGAAAAGCGTTTTTTGGGCAAAAAAATACCCCGACTGGAGTCGAGGTATTCAATTAAGAAACAGAATTACAGCGGTAATTAAACTGCTTTATAGATAACTTTGTTACCTGCTAACTGCTCTTTTTGAACTAGGTTTTCTTCAAGAAGCTTCTTCAGTGCGCCAGTAGCCCATGATGCCGCTTTAGTGTCTTCTTGACCTGCAGCTAGACCAATACCTTTAGGGTTGATACCTTCAGCATTTGCTACAACGATATCTAGAACTTGTTGTTGCTTAGGAGTTAGTGCAACCTCAACAGTTTTCGCTGCAGCTACTTTCTTCTCAGCTACTGCTTTCTCAGCAACAGGTTTTGCCGCTTTTGGTGCCGCAGCTACGTTTGCTACTGTCGCTTTAATGCGTTTTTGCAGTTTCATCTGCACTTTACGCTTATGAGCAAGTCTCATTGAATATTTCTCCAGTTCACTGCATCTCAGCAGGGATGAAAATTTGAAGCGCGTTTTATACCAAAATTCATCAGCGATTTGTAGGTTTTAGCGGCGAAACGCGATGAAAAATGCGCTCACTGCATAGAACGTCTACTATTTAATCAGATAAATTGTGAACGGATTTATTGAATACTGGGTATAAAAACAGAGGTTCTTTGTTCTTGATAGGCAAATAAGTGAATATCGAGAAACATGTGTCTCAACGCCATTGTTCATTGAGGTTGAAAGCATGGAAACGCTGCATCTAAGTAACTCACATTTCAAATCCGACTCCCCAATCAACAAACTGATCATGTTTATGGTCGTCACCATCACCATGTTTCTGGTTTTGATTGCGCCGGGATGGAAACAAGCGATGTTGTCGGTCGTACTGATGGCCATCATCGTTGGCTTTGCCATCATCATGATAAAAAAGAGTCAAGTCTCCTTCACCCTTACCGCCTCCCACTTTCAACAACACCTCTTCAAAGGCGGCTGGGTGGTGCGCTGGAAAGACATCGACTCCATCGGCATTTGCACATACGAACAAGAAGGCTGGCACCAACCCCTTCCTTGGATAGGGATTCGGCTGAAGCATTACTCCCCTTATCTCAACGCGATTTGTCCACGTATCGCGACAGAAATCTTGCTTGGGCAAAGAGCCCTGCTTTATTTAGGAGCGAGACAAAATAATTGCGAAACAAAGTTTGAAGACATGGTGTTAGACCCCGCTCCTTACATCAATAAAGAAGGGATGCACTATGAGGGCCTACAAGCAATGCTAGCGAACAGAATGAAATATCAAAGACGATTTTATGGCTACGACGTGTTTATCTCAGCCAGTGATTTGGATAGAGAAGCGGAAGAGTTTGTGGGATTAGCTCGACGTTACCTAGCGGCCGCCGAGCCAGATGCTTAATTCAAAGACGCCTTAGTAAAGCGGCATTTCGTCAGCAACGAACGGGTTTGTTTTGCGCTCGTGACCAAATGTCGACTGTGGACCATGACCTGGTACGAAAGTAACATCGTTGCCAAGAGGCCATAGCTTCTCTTTGATTGAGCTAATAAGCGTGTTGAAGTCACCTTGTGGGAAGTCTGTACGACCCACGCTACCGTTAAACAGAACGTCACCCACAAACGCCAAACGCGCTTCTTCGCTGTAAAGCACTACGTGACCCGGCGTATGACCCGGAGTGTGAATCACGTTTAGAGTTTGATTACCAAAAGTGACCTTGTCACCTTCATTTAGCCACTGATGCGGTTCAAACGCTTCAGTCAGTGGGAAACCAAACATTTGGCTTTGGCCTTCTAACCCTTGCAACCAGAAGTTATCTGCCTTGTGTGGGCCGACAATCTCAGTACCACCTAACAGTGCAGACAGTGGCTCTGTACCACCAACGTGGTCCAAGTGGCCGTGTGTTAGCACTAGGTTTACTACTTCAACACCCAGTTCTTTGATCAGCATTGCGAGTTGCTTTTCATCACCACCTGGATCAACCACAATGCCTTTCATGGTTTCATCACACCAGACGATAGAACAGTTTTGAGAGAAAGATGTTACTGGAACAACTTGGTATTTCAGAGCCATAGATAACCTATACCGAATAAATTTGCATGAAAACTGCCGCAACTATGACACTAAGCCCTAGTGACTTCAAGCTTTGTACCATGGGGAATAGGCGACGTTCTGAGAAGAGAAACCCTGTCGTAACTTAGCACTACCAAGAACGAACAGCACCCGTATCGATATGAACAAAGTTACTGCGTGGATAATAACCCACACCACCAGCTTTTAGACTTAATGCCGCATCTCGAACTGTTGAAAGCTTCACGCCATCTAAACGGAAATCAATGGCCTTTCCTTCCATGTGCATGCTTTTTTTCGCCACACCTGAAGAACCATTACGCAATGATGCGTTAGTCAATGGAGAGCGGTAGCCAGAGATCACAATCACCTCTGCTTCTGTACCAATCAACTTTTGGATTTGACTGATCTGATCGAACAGACGTCGATCCATTGGATGAACTTCATTACGGCGATGATCACGACAAAACTGATCAAGACGCTTCAGTTCTTCGTCAACATAATTTGTCCCGTTGAAGTAGCACGACTCCAACAGCTCACCAGTATTGAGGTTATTCATCGCGAGAACACGAGGTTCATCAGGCAGAGATGCCCAAGACATGCTTGGCATTGCTGAAGCAACAACGACACCACCAGCGGTCATTTTAAGAAAATCACGACGGGAAAAATTACGACTTACCATGAAAATACTGCTCAATTACTGTACGAGCAGCGGACATTACCGAAACCAATTTAACGCGTCAAATGCATAAATCGGTCCGGCTTGTCGTTTTTAGGCTGGTTTTTCTGTTTACTTATTGAACAGAAAACAGATTTTATGAATTGTAAATTTTTTTAAATTGAGAACGAATCTCACCCTTGATCATCGTATTGATAAATGTCATCACGGTAGTACAAGGTGCCCTCTTCTAACCATGCGGTTTGATAGATGATATGCACTTGAATTCGTTCACTAAGCGGTACTGAAGTGTTAGAGCGACGACCATTTTGACGCTTCTTCGCTAGCCTTTCTTCCAGACCCTGTGTCTTGAAGAGTAGCTCCGCCAATTGGTCAGCATGTTCGACACGAACGCAACCAGAACTGAACGCTCGACGATCTTGATTGAACAGGTTTTTACTTGGTGTATCGTGCAAGTAGATCGCTTGTGGGTTCGGCATATTGAATTTATACAGCCCCAGAGCATTGTGTGAACCCGATGACTGTCTCATACGATATGGGAAAGTTCTTGGGTTCACGGTAGCCCAGTTGATGGTTGTTGGATCAATGATCTCGCGTGATGTCCAAGAGCGAATGATCTGGATGTTGTGTTGCATCAGATACATCGGATTGCGTTTCACTTTTGGAATGATGTCTTTCACCATGATCTTCCACGGCACATTCCAAGTAGGGTTTAAGATCACTGAGTCCAATGTACCTGTCATGATTGGCGTTTTACGTGATGCTTTCCCTACAACGACTTTAGATTCAAACAGCGGCTGTCCATCATGCCAGTAAGTCACTTCATATCCTGGAACGTTCACGAAGACCACATTGTCGCGCTCTTTTGCCCAAATACGAGAACGCTCTGCGTTCAAGGCTAATGAGTGCAAACGTTGCTGAGGTGAGAAGTTAATCCAACGAATCGTATTGGGACCGATGATGCCGTCTTGTTTCAAGCCATGAATACGTTGGAACTCCATCACCGCTAGCTCTAGGTTTTCATCATAGAGTGTGGTTTCAGTATCCAAATGCCCAACATCAACACCCACAATCTGCATTCGAGCAATCATGCTGGCTTTATCAAACAACTCATCCCCAACTCGGGCTAAACGTTGATCTTGTTGATAAAGAGGGAACTCAAACTTGGCGTAAGTCGACAAAGATGCATATGCAGTATTGAACGATTCGTCCATTTGTAAAGGTGAGCGCAACTCAGCAAGGAACTCGTCTAACTTTCCGACTGTGATTTCATTACTCAGTAACGAGAGCGTCTCAATACTCGGCGCAGGGAAGCTAACATTACCTTTGTTCGCAAATAACCAATTGATGCCCTCTGCTGGAACCTGCTCTAGGTACGAAAGATACATGAGCAGTGAGTCACTCATTACAAGATCGAAATCAAGCTTGTCGCCTTGTTCACGCACTTGTTCTATGCGGCGCAGTTGGTTGTCAAACTCTTGAGTCACATCTGCCAATGCAACGAGCTTAAGCTGAAAAAGGAGTTGTTCTACATCGCTTTCGTTTTCCCAGTTCAAGCGATAATTAGTGCTTTGATACAGTTGATCAATTACATCTGGGTAATGGATCATTTTTTCTACAGACAGCTGATCAACCGCCCCCTCTTGCTCTGTTTGTGCAGAAGCATCGAGAGAAACTACTGTTGAAAAGCTGCAAAACGGCACCAAAAGTGCCGTTATCATTAGGAGTCTAGCAATCACTGAAACGATCCTTCCGTTACATGCCATAAAAAAAGTATGGCAAATATCTCACGGGTTGCAGCTTTAAAATTAAGAATCTGAAGACGAAAACGACAACAAAATTCTCAATAAGTGCTTACTCAATGATCTTTCTAGATAATTCTCGACCAATGGTTATCCCATTGCACACCGCTTGCGAAGGTATTTTTTGATTCTTCAGGCCTTTGCTCTACCACTTTTCCCGCGCCAGAACTGACTCGGAATTCATCACCGTAGATCACAACACCAGAGGCGTCTGGTAACGCACTTAGCTCTACCAATTTGCCAGTAGATTTAGACCATATACCATAACAACTGCCCGGAGGCGAAGTGGCTAAGATCCATTCATCGGTTGCTGCAATACTCGCAACGTAGTGATTGAAACGCGCCCACTCTTCAGGCTCAGCTTGAAGATCTTGCATTTCACCACCACGCGTGTGCATGGCGATTAAGGCAGGATACTCGTCCGGCTCACCACGATATTGCTGACCACAAAGCACGGTTTCCGCTCCATCATGGGCTAAGTGGCGAATACTCAACTTATGATCCGGTAAAGACACTTGATCCAGTAGCTCACCCTTCTGTGAAAGGTAACTCAGGCTCGGCCTCATGCTATCAAGATTGAGAGGTTCACGGCCATTAGTGTGTACGCCACCGACGCCAATCGCCAATGCGCCATCAGGCATCATGATCACTTCATGAGGGCCAAGGCCAAAACCCGTTAACTCATCAATTTTTTGATATTGCTTCTGCACATCATAAACACCAATGATCCCACGACTTGTCCCCCTCTCCCCTTCTGTGGCAAATAGCAACGTGCCATCATGGGAGTAAACGCCATGCCCATAGAAATGGCGGTTTGGTTTTGCTAGTTGCAGTTTGATCATCTGCTCTGAGCGATAATCAAACACCATGAAGAAAGTACCAGGTCGACGACCAAAAACGACGGCGTGGCCTTGTTGGTTTGTTGCCACACCGTGACCACGCTCAGGAATCGGCAATGAAGATAGCGGTATACCATGCTCATCTGCCACCACCGCGGCGTATTTATCTCGGCCAATGATAGAGCAGCCGATCAACGCAGGCTCACGTGAGCTTGTTGAAGCACAACCAAATGGCATCATAGGTGTAGCCGCCCCGAATAGAGCGGCTTTCAGTAAGTTTCGGCGGGTTTGATTAGTCACCATCGGTTGCATTAAATCCTATAACCACACCAAGCTCGATCGCCACTTCTTCGTGAATCAGGTACTTCAATTGCTCTAGCTTATTGTATTGAGCAAGCACCATGCGATAGCCTTCTTTTGTTTGTAGTGCAGCAAACAAGCTCTTATCTTCTGGCCAAGTTTCTAACGCCATTTCAAACTGATGAACAACACGGTCTGCGAGGCCTGCATGGCCTTGCTCTCTTAATAACGCATCTAGACCATTTCCGTTAGCAAAGTACAACGCTTCCATCCCTTGTAAGTTGGCTTTTAGGTTTGAAAGCGAAGTTTCTGAACGCCATGACTCTGAAAAATACGGGCGAGGCTTACCAATCTTCGCTAGCGGTCGGCTCAACTTCTTCATGCTGTATTCAAGCTGATTCGAGAGCAGTGAAATGTACTCAGATTCCCATTCCGTCATCTCTAGCGATTTCCAAGGGTTTTCTGCCCAAGAATCCGCAATGATCTGCGCTTTGTTATCGAGGTTTTCCGCAATCGAAACGCCTGTCGCACAGGTATTGCTGTTGCTAGATAAGGTCGACGCTTTATCGTAAAGCAGCCATTCCAGTGCCCCTAAACCTTGCACAGTGACACTTTGGGTGGAAATATCTCCTGCACTCCAAGCTTGATCAGATTTCGTCAGTACAGACATTTTACGACCAGTGGTGTTCTTTTTATCTGGCCAAAACTGAACATTCCAGCTTTGCTCCAACGCCGTAGCAGGGCCACGTTCTTGACCTTGTAATGCCATCCACGCAAGCATAGTTTGATGCCACTGCTGTTTTACTTGTGCATCATCTTTCGACTCTGATGCGCAGTAATCTGCGAAGCGTTGTTCAAGTTCTGTGGTTTGCGCTAAAAACGTCTGAGCTGATTGAAACTCGACCTCGTACACGCTTTGAGAAATATGACTTGTACTCTCAGGCTTGGCAACGCTCGCACCGCTGGTCGATTGGCAACCAACCAAACTTAACGTTGCGGCAATCGCACTCACTAATAGTGTTTTTTTCATGGTTGCTTCCTTATAGAGAATTCAGAAACGCAATCAATGCGTCACGTTCTTTTTTGTTCAGTGCTAAGACGTTTTGTTTCGCCGTTTCCGCTTCGCCGCCGTGCCACAACACCGCTTCCATCAGGTTACGAGCGCGGCCATCATGTAGAAAGTAAGTGTGTCCGTTTACTTCTTCGGTATAACCAATGCCCCACAACGGTGCCGTTCGCCATTCACGGCCGTTTGCTAGGTATTCCGGACGGTTATCGGCTAAGCCTTCACCCATATCATGCAAAAGCATGTCTGTGTATGGGTGGATAAGCTGCTCAGAAAGCGCTGGCAACTCTGGTCGTTTCGCCGTTTTGACACTGGTCTTGTGGCAGCTTTCACAGCCAGACGCAGCAAAGATTTGCTGACCAAGTTTCACGTTAGGGTCATTGACATTACGGCGAATAGGTACGGCTAGGTGCTGGCTGTAAAACTCGACGAAGTCGAGAATATTCTCACTCACTTCTGGCTTGCCGCCATTTGGCATGTCGTCACAAATGCTTTGTTTCGAGGTGCAGTTTTCGTTCGGGAATAAATGGCTCGTAAGACCCACATCACCATTGAATGCCGCCGCATTTTGCTGCATTAGCGTCGGTTGTCCGGCTTTCCAACCAAAACGACCAATCGAGAAGTCATCCTTCTCAATATTCCACACCTTGTTTAATTTGCCTGAGATACCATCTTTGTTGGAGTCTTGTTCATCAGCCCAAGCGAGTAGCGTTTCGTCGGGAATACTCTCCAACAAACCAAGACCTATCATTGGCGGTGCCACACGTGCTGAAAATTCGGTATCTGGGTGCATATCGCCGTAACCTAGTTCGGTAATGTTCAAATGAGGTTTTCTTAGTGTCACCGTCGTACCGTCTTTAAATTTCACTGGCACATCGCTGTAAGTAATTTCGATTTTGCCTTCTGGCGTTTGATCTTGCAGGGCGAAATCTTGAAGCTGGCCACCATAAGTCGGCTCAGGTATGCCACCATCTTTGATGAAGGCTTTCTTTTGTTCTGGCGTCATCGCAGGAATGCTTAAGCGCACTAACATAGACACGGCATGTAAATCATCTTTCTCTGGCGGATGACCACGACCGTCTTTGATGTGGCAGTTCTGACAACCATTGGTGTTAAAAAGCGGGCCTAGGCCATCACGAGCGTCCGTTGACGCTGGCGCTTGTACCCAAGGGTTACGGAAAAAGCTGTTACCTACGCTAAAGTCGAGGCGCTTACTCATCGGCAGGTTGGCAGCAGGAAGAGAATAGGCATTCGCGCCGTCTTTTTTAACACTGGTTTTGCCACCAGACTTAACATCGTAAGCCATGGCAGAAGAAGAAAGGATCGCGGCTAGCGCAGAAATTAGGTATGGCTTCATATCATTGCTCTACATATACAACAAGGGTGATAACAACGAGCTCAAACGGCAAAAGGGCTCACAAAGAGCCCTTATTTATTATGGTTTTCTTATTAAAACTCGTGGTCAGCAGTATCAGGGCTTAGGCTGTCGATGCCGACAATGTTTGCCGCTCGCTCAATCGCACCGGTTTGTGCTACCAATGACATGATGGTGTCGTTTACTAGCGCGTTGCCTTGTGCGTTACCCGCCGCAATCAGTTGGTCAAAGTGCTGGTTGTTCTTCTCTGCAGAAGTCACTAGCTCACCAACTTGGCTACGTGTTGTATCAAACTGCTTTTGAATTTCGGTCGCTGCTTTCTTATCTTTTTGAGCAACAAGGTCAGCAATACTTGGACCAGAAAGTTCTTTGCCGTTTACACCTTTGTATGTACCTGTGTAAACGTTGTAGATGCCTTGCTCATTGTAGTAATGAGAGTTGTGCGTGTTGTCTGAGAAACAATCGTGCTCGTCTTCAGTTGAGTTCGCTTCTAGTGCCACCTTCATGCGCTCACCCGCTAGTTCACCTAGAGAAAGAGAACCCATGCCGAATAACATCTTACGAAGACCATTATCAGCAGATTCGTTTAGTAGCTCTTCACGGTAGTTGCCTTTCACTTCAGCAGACCACTGCTTTTCCATCCACTCAAGATCTTGAACCAGTAGATCAGCGGCCGCTTTTAGGTACTCACCACGACGGTCACAATGACCATTCGTACACTCAGAACCGACAACGAAATCAGTGTAAGCACGTTGACCTGCACCCGCGTTAGTGCCGTTTAGGTCTTGACCCCAAAGCAAGAATTCAATCGCGTGGTAACCTGATGCAACGTTTGCCTCAGAACCGCCTACTTCGTTTAGATCCGCTAGCAATTCTGGTGTGATTTTTGACACGTCCAGTTTAGAAGCACCAATCTGTAGACTAGTGTTTGCGATGATGTTTGCAGCCGCGCCTTCGTTACCCAATTCGTATTGGTAATCCGCCGCTACGTAGTCAATCAAACCTTCATCAAGTGGCCACGCGTTTAACTGACCTTCCCAATCGTCAACAATCGCGTTACCAAAACGGAAAACTTCAGACTGTTGGTAAGGAACGCGAGAATCGAGCCAAGCTTGTTTTACTTCTTCAAGCTTTTTTGCTGATGGTGATTTTAGGAATTCGTCGATTTTTACATCAAGCGCTTTCGCTGTTGTTACTGAATCAGCAAACACAGCATGGGCAACATCCGCGTAATGTTCGACAACTTGTTGTTTAGTTACTGTAGCAGCAACGGTAGAACCACTGGCAATGAGGAGTGATGCAGCAATAGATTGGACTAAAACTTTTTTTGCATTCATCTGAAGCATCCTTGTTGAGCATTTTAATTATCGTATTGGTAGTGCTAATTATTCTTATTTGCACTTTAGTCCCGAGATAATACAAATTTACAATTTATTTGCAACTCCAGATACAAAAAAAGCCTCATAATAATGCTGTCTCTTGATCACAAGTCTAGTGATCAAGAGACATTGCGAGCTCGTAGCCTTCAAGGATGGTTTGCAGTTTAAACCATCCTTCCCATAGTGCCTTTATTGAAGCTCTGCCCGTCCTCTTGGTATCTTTCCAACCGCCTAATTTAGCAAGATTTCTGTACGCCCAGCTCATATCGGGTACTTCTTTAGGTAATGTCTTGCTTTCTAGTTTCAACCACAGCAGCTTCCAAGCTTTTGTGCCCAAGGCCTTTTCACAACTTTCTGTTGATAGCTCATCAACTTCTTTAATGAAACGTAACGCCAATAAACGAGTCGCAACAAAGGCATAGATGACACTTAACCTCTCTAAGTTACCTTTACTTTGGAGTCTTAGTGACTCCACATCCGTACCTTCACTTTTCCAGACTTTATGGAAGTCTTCAATCAGCCATCGACGCTCGTAATAACCGATAATTCTCATGGCGTCTTCAGCGTTGTTTATTGGCTCCGACGTCAAGAGGTGCCATGCTAACTTGTCTTTTGATGCCCCTTGCTCAAGGCAACCAACATAATAAACAGGTATGCCTGCGTGCTCTTTTTTGTTTGCCGGAGCCTTTAATGTCACCTGACCATATTTAACGTCAAGCTTTACATCTCTCGCTTTTCTCCCTCCTTTTTGGGGGATGGTAAGCTCCTTTGTCTCGACACTTGGTAACGCTTGCGCATAGTCGTAAAGCTTTTGAGCGTGTTCTTCTAGACAACGACTTTGCATTGAGCGAACGACAAAGCGCTGCTGATGTTGACGTTTATAAGTTAAGTATTCGAATAGGTCTGCTTCTCGGTCACAGACCGAGATAACATCTAACATCTTATCCCCTAGGCGCTCAACGACACGGCGAGAAGCTTGCTCCCATTTGTAACTCTCTTTCTCCTCGTAAGGACGAGTCGCGTGTTGGTGCTTTTGCCCACGCTTAGTAATATCTCGGCTCCATCGTTGTTGCTCTATAAGACCAACAATGGTCTGACTTTGTGGTGCAAAAAGTAACGTCGAATGTACATGGAGAGCTCGGGTTCTATTGCCTTGATTCGTGTGCCCGAGCTCTTCTTTTATACTTCGATGAGGAAAACTGAGCGTTGTTGTATCTTCAAGCGCAAGTAATTCTTCATGCTCTTTAGCTCGGGATACGGTTGATTGAAAGCCAGCTTCAGCGATGTCTTTTGCATCGATGTTTTCATTACGGATAAAGCGATATGCGCCTTCCATATCGGCGGGAGAAAAAGGAAGTTTAGCCACGGAGACTCCTGGTTGATTAGCAATGGAAGTCGCTAAACTGATGAGGCGTTGTGTTCTTCGAGGATCTTTAAGTTGTGCTTGTCCAAATTGTTCTTGCGCCCAAAGTTTAGCGTCTGAGTGTGTCATCTTAGTGTTTCAGTAAGGATTCTTAAGTGATCAGATCGCACACACTTGAAAGAGTTCAAAAAAAAATCCCTAAGCTACAAGCTTAGGGATTTGTGTATAAGAGACAGCATAATAATGAGGCTTTTCACATGCTTTATTGTCAATTTTATCTTTATAATTAAACTTTTAGGTTGTGTTTCCCGTGAGAAACTTTTGCCTTCAGGTAATTTTCATTGCCATCTTTGATGTGTGCAGAAGTGTTGACAACTTCTGAAATTTCGATTCCGTATTCCGATAACTCACGGATCTTCTTAGGATTATTGGTTACCAAACGAATCTTACTAACACCCAATGCTTCTAGCATTTGTGCTGCTTCTGTGAAGTCACGTAGGTCATCATCGAAACCCAAATGATTATTCGCTTCGTAAGTGTTCATGCCTTGGCTTTGCAAGCGGTAAGCATCAATCTTATTGTATAGACCAATACCACGCCCTTCTTGGCGAAGGTAAAGGATGATGCCACCTGATTCGCCCATACGATTAATGGTCTCTTCTAGTTGCTCACCACAGTCACAGCGTGAAGAGTGGAACACATCGCCAGTCAAACACTCAGAATGCATGCGAACTAATGGCATGTCCTGAGTTTGGTCTGCTTGTTTGAAGATAATCGCTACATGCTCTTTATCTGTCTTCAGACCATGGAAAGACAGGATTTCGGCATCAATGTTACTTTTAGCCCCGACTTTAAAATCTACTCTGGCACGTACTTCCGCCATATCTACACTCACTCGATTTATTGCTTGATGCATTTTCGTTATCGCATTCATGGGATTGCTCTCATTTGCTCTTCAACTATGGGGATTGATACCACATTTTTCAATGTTGAGATCACAAAGAACCCTATTCTTATTCATGACAAGCTAGGAAATCCTGTTCGGACACTTCCCGCTAGCCGACTTTACAAATGTTATAATATAACATTTGTGATTAACTACAATAAAAAAACCCCAGACAAATTTGCCTGGGGTTTCGAAAGCGTTAGTTGAAGAATTGATTTTAGTGCGTTTGGCTGCGCTTCCATACGGCGAGCTCAATCCAAACCGCTTCAAGTTCTTGAATCTCTTCGTCGGTTAAAACGGCGAGTGTAGAAGTGACTTGTGGCAGCTTCGGTGACTGCAATGCACGAATCTGCGAATAAAAGTCCTTTTTTAATTGCGATATAACTGAATCCACTGCGTACACCTATTCATTCTTTTATTACTCCTCCAGCTCAATTTTTATGGTCTGCTATTCACTGGAGCCTTCATAAATTCGAGAAAATGATAACATTCTGCTTGTTATGTGCACAATTTATTTTTAATAGTGGAATAACGGTCACATTAATTGCGCTTTACCATTCGGATCGAATATAAGACAAAAAGGATCAAAAATAGAGCAGGAAAGATCCACAGTAACGCAGTGGTAGAATTAAATGGGGGTTGATACAGAACAATATTCCCATAACGAGCGACTAGGTAGTCTTTTATTTCTTGATTTGAACTGCCTTGATTAGCCATGGTGTACACCTTCAATCTAAGGTCTTTGGCGGCTTGTGCATTGGACTCTACAAGGTTTTGGTTTTGGCATTGCGGGCAGCGTAATGTCTTGGCTAATGCGGTTGCGCGCTGTTGCACTTCAACAGAATGAAACTCAAACAGATCAACATTCTGTTCTAAATCCGCACTTCTCGTGAAAGAAGAAAATAGTGTAAATAGGATTATTGTGACGAGAAGACTATTAAATCGAAACATTCAAATACCCTGAAAATATATCGTTCCATTTATCTGCCGTTAGCTCTCCACGATATTTGATCAATATACGACCATTTTGATCAATCAAGTAAGTTTCCGGCGTTCCTATAACACCTAGCTCCACAGCGAGCTTTCCATTAGGGTCACTAATTACTTCAATATATGGGTTTCGTTTAGAGCTCAAATATTCACGAGCAGCTTGTTTTTGATCTCTATAATTCAGCCCAATAATAGGCACACCGAGTTCTGCTAACTGCAATAACTCTTCATGCTCTCGTTTGCATACCCCGCACCAAGATGCCCAAACATTCAATAATTTATATCCGTCGTTTTTGAACAATTGCTCAGAAACCATGTCATCAGAGATCAGAGAAGTAGAGCGAAAATTAGGTGTCTCTAAATTTCGTTGTGGGGACAATTCAACATGTGGTCGCTCAGACAAGGCCACCGCAGTTACTACAGCAAACACAGCAACACCCACAACGAGACCTGCGAGTTTAAGCGTATTTCTCGATCGCATTGATAGCCTCTCTCCTTTTCTTTAGGCCGGTTAATAGCGCACCAAACACCGCTAATAGCCCACCAGACCATATCCACCAAATACCTGCGCGGTACTGAACTTTAATCGCATAAGCATGAGTGTCGACTTTGTCACCCAATGTCACGTAATAATCGCCATGCCATAGTGAACGAATCGCAGGCTCGGTCATGTTCATTACTCGCACAGGGTAATGGCGCTTCTGCGGGTTGAAATTGAGCATGCGGCCATCTTCCAAATGCAAGGTGATCTGTCCTTGTTCCGCGGTATAGTTCGGCCCCACCAGCCATTCGATACCATGATAATCGATAGTGATCCCCGCCCTTTGTTGAGAACTGCCGGGTTCGACACGTAAATTGTATTCATAAGAGTAGTGACTATTGAAAACAGCCCCACTCACTGCCATTGCAAAACCGATATGTGCCATCACGATTGGCATGAGTTTACGCTTATTGGAGCAGCGAAACAGCATAACGAGATGCGCCACAATCACCCAAGTAGCCAACGTTATGGTTAACAATACTTCGAAATGCAGTGCATTCACTGAGAACATAAACCCGATCCCAGAGACTATAAATAACGCGATACTGATCGCGATATCACCGCTTACACTCGGCACTGTGCCTTTTGTCCATTTCAGCACCGGCATCAAAGCTAAGGTAATCAGAGCCAGTATGCTTAATGGGAAGATCAGACTATTAAAGTAAGGTGCGCCAACTGAAATGTTCCCTAAACCGAGCAGTTGATAAACCATCGGATAAAAAGTGCCAAGAAAAACGATAGCAGTCGCAACAACCAGCAGCCCTTTGGCGACGTAAGCAGTGTAAGCTCGGCTCGTTAGAGATTGAAGTTTAAAGCGAGGGAGTTGTTCTCCTCGCAAAATCAATACGCCAAAAGTGATGATGACAAGCAAGCTCAATACACCAAGCAGCACCAAACCTTTAGTTGGGTCCACCGCAAAAGCATGCACTGAAGTCAGTACACCAGAGCGCACCACGAATGTCCCTAAAATGCTTAGGCTGAACGTAGCAAACGCCAGTGCGTAGGTGCTCCAAATTGCGCCTCTGCTGCGTGTTGCGACAACACCGCTGTGCAACAAAGCAGTACCCGTAAGCCAAGGTAGTAAAGAAGCGTTCTCCACAGGGTCCCAAAACCACCAACCGCCCCATCCTAGCTCATTGTAAGCCCACCATGATCCCACCAAGATACCCAACGTGAGCGTTCCCCATGCAAAAAACGCTGCGCTTCGAGCGACCACATACCAATCGCTCATCGGTTGTTTACCCAATAGCGCCGCTAATGCAAAAGCTAATATTGCTGCGTAACCAACATAACCGAGATAAAGCAATGGAGGATGAATGATAAGCCCAACATCTTGCAACATTGGGTTTAGATCTCGCCCTTCCGACGCCAATACTTGGGCATATTCGAACGGGTTAGAGGTCATTAACGTGAACCATGCAAACGTCCCAATCAGAACGTTCATGATTCCTAGACAGTCACAAGTATATTTGGCGTTGAGCGGTGACTTAAATGCAATAAATGACGCCCATAAACTCAAGGTGACGACCCAAAACAACATGGAGCCTTGGTGCCCACCCCAAGCGGCAGCAATTTTGAACGCCACGGGAAGTTGACTGTTGGAATGCGTAACAACATATTCCAACGCGAAGTTGTCTTGCACGAAGCAGATGATCAGAAGTGCTAAACAAATGATGGAAGCTAAGCTAATGATGTGGGACATCGCGACTTGATGCGGCAATGTTGCCTTCTTACCTATAGCACGACGTATCCAATGCAGCAGCGATGCACAAGTCGATGTTACAGCCACTAATATCAGTAAGAAGAACCCTAGCTCAGCTTCCATTTTTCCCCCTTACACTATGGTCATTTGACCGGCATAGAGAATGAAAGTACGCAGCATAAGTACGCCGACCAAGCTCAACGTCGTGACCACAAAAACATAACTGCCTTTGTGGCGCACTTCAGAAGGCGTCAACCAATTGAGAGTCAAAGGCGTAATCATGCCGATGAACACTACCCCAACCCAGAACCATTGAGCCCAGAATCCACTCGAAATAGCATTCCAAGCCGCGACTTCGTTCTGACCACCGCTGAAGATCAGTCCAGTAAAGAAAGTCACTAAGACAAACAGCTCAAACAATACTACCGGGCGTTCAAATCCGTGTACCCAAGACACACTTGGGCTGCTGGTCGACTCTTTAAACACCAAGATGCCGAACATCAAACATGCTGCTGCGCCCGAGGACAAACTAGAGAATAGGAACAAGATTGGCAGTACTGGATTGTTTAGCATTGGGTAAGTCTTCAACGCAGACAATAGAAAGCCAGTGTATGCCGCAAGCACGATGGCTAAGAAGCCCAAAAACAATTCAATGGCGTTGTTGGCTTTTCCCGCCTTAATCAAAATACCATCGGCAAAATCCAGCAGCTTGCTTGGTAACTTCCCTTCACAGAAGCTGATGATTTGATGGCGGAAGATAACGCCGATCCAAACAAACAGCACTAGCATGTACACTTGGAACAAGATCACGCCCATCGACATCACCGACGTTGGGTTGTAGTAGATCATGATCTTCCAAAACTCTAAAGGCTTGGTTAAATGGAAAATCAAAATTACCAACCCAGCAATGATGCCAAATGGTGCGAGCCAAGCCATCGCTTTCATGATGCCGTTGTTTGCGGGATCACCTTCAATCACTTTGCGTTTTAAATAGATAGAAATCATCACCGCACCTGCTGACATCCCAGCAAGGAATAAGTAAATCGCGATGATCCAATCCCAGACTAGTGAGTCAAAGTGGAATGCACTTTCGAAGCCGTTCATGATGACACCTCCCCTTTGCTATGCGGAATTTTGTACAATTTAGGTTGCGTACCTAAATGCGATTTATCGCGATAGACAACATGGCTTTCGATAGCTTTGCTCACCTCGCTAGTTGGATCATTTAAATCACCAAAGATGAGTGCTTTTGTTGGGCAAGATTCCACGCAAGCTGGCTGCTTACCTTGCGCTAGGTTGGTATCACGGCAGAAGTTACATTTATCCGCAGAGTGATCGACTGGATTAAAGAAGCGCACTTGGTAAGGGCAAGCAGCAAGGCAATAACCACATCCGACACATTTCTCTTTGTGTACATCCACGATGCCTGTCGCTTCATCTTTGTATGCAGCGCCTGTTGGACAAACGTACACACATGGCGGGTTATCACAGTGCTGACAGGATTCGCGAGTAAACTGGTATTCCACATCTGGGAATTCGCCAATCGGTTCACTGCGATGAATTTTAAGTCGGGTCACGCCTTCAGGGACTTTATTTACTTCGCGACAAGCATCAGTACAGGCGGTACAGCCAATACAGGCATTTTCATCATGAACCATACCCATGCGTTTCGCTTGTTCACTGTTGCTGGCATAAAGAGAGGAGCTAACAACGGAAGTGCCTGCAACGCCTGTAGTTAAAATCAACGCACCGCTGCCGGCTAAAAAGTTTCTTCTTGAACATTTCATGCTATCTCTCCTCTTCTTTGGCAAGTTCAGGTTCGACGGCAAATTCAGAGTGACAATCCACACACTGCTTGATCAGTTGTTTTCTGTCGTATGACAACGCTTTGGTTTTCGCTGCGTGTACATCGTGGCAATTTGAACAAGTGAGGTTTTTGGCGTGCACATCGTGCGTCCAGTGGCTTTCTCTTAGCTGTGTGGGCGCATGACAATCTACACATTGGCTGTTAGCTTTAAGAATCATGCTTGGATCAAGGAACACTTTGTCGTGTACCTCTTTCGATTGCGCGGCAGAAAACTTAATTACATCAGGCGCGCCTTCACGATGGTCGGGACCAATGTTGCTATGGCAATTGGTGCAATTAAGTTGCTTCCCTTGGCTGAGTAGAGCTTGCGGGTCATGCGAAAGGTTCAGAGTCTCTTTGGCATCCTTATGACATTGCAGACACTTGTAGTCTCGGTCACGGATCAACTCGACTTGATGACGCTCAGCTTGAGCACCTTCAATCGGCTCTGAAGAAGTCGCATGGGCGGCGATGGAGAAACCATAGATGGCAAAGACGAAGAGAAGTTTCAGCATTGTCTCTATGGTCAATTTTATATTGCCCATATTGTTCTTTCCTTAGCTCGATAATAATTGATAACTATTCTCAATTATTTATTTGAGCGACAATTAATTTCCTCTGAAGATATTTTTTCAAATCTTCAAATGACATCAATTCTTATTTCGGAAAGCCACAACGCTAAACCTATATTTATAATACCTCTATTATTCATAAGGGGTAGAAACACCTGTTCAAAAAGCGAACTAAATCACCCTATTTTTAAAAAGGTTAAAAGCCCAAAACATTGACGGACAAGGACTTAATCACTACCACTTTAGGGGTATATAAATTCAAACATGACTGAGATCACTGGTGTAAATTGATCTAAAACAAGACAAGATTCGCTCACTATTTCATCTATCCAATTAAGCAATATTATTAATCGTAGATCTCCAGTTCTTATTTGGAATAGCTTCTCACAACGCTGCTAATAAAAACGAATATGGAGATAACACCGTGAGCATAAAACACTGGATGAGCGCACCTATCGCGGTTGCGACCTTATTCGCCAGCCAATTATTTTTGGTCGGCACTCCGTTGGCGGCAGAAGATAAAGGCCTCATCGATCCTCGTAATGACGCCTTTGAACAGAACCATCCCGACCAATACCACTCTTGGAAAGCAACATCCGAAAGCGAACACATTGAAGACGCCCTAAGTGAAGACCCAAACATGGTGATCTTATGGGCTGGCTATGGCTTTGCAAAAGACTACAACAAAGCGCGCGGTCACTTTTACGCACTTGATGATGTTCGTCAAACCTTACGTACCGGCGCACCGACTGATGAAAAATCCGGCCCTATGCCAATGGCCTGTTGGAGCTGTAAAAGCCCTGACGTTGCGCGCGTGATTGATGAACGTGGTGAAGACGGTTATTTCGAAGGTAAATGGGCACGATTGGGCTCAGAAATCGTCAACCCTATTGGTTGTTCTGACTGTCACGACACTCGCTCTGAAGAATTTAAGAAAGGCGAACCAGCACTGGCGGTAACTCGCCCTTATGTCGAACGTGCTTTTGATACTATTGGTAAAAACTTTGATGAACAATCTCGCCTAGATAAGCAAGCATCGGTCTGCGCTCAATGTCACGTTGAATACTACTTCACCGGTCCAACTAAAGCGGTTAAGTTCCCATGGGATATGGGCACCACCGTTAATGACATGGAGAAATACTACGACGCGTTGAATTTCAAAGATTGGACGCATGCAGTATCTAAAGCTCCGATGCTAAAAGCACAACACCCGGGTTACGAAACGTGGCGCGATGGCATCCATGGCAAAAACAAAGTGGTGTGTGTGGACTGTCACATGCCTAAAGTAACCAAAGAAGATGGCACGGTGTACACAGACCACAAAGTGGGTAACCCGTTTGATCGCTTCGATGACACCTGTGCACAATGTCATACCCAAACTAAAGAGCAGCTACAAGGGATCGTTTCGACTCGCAAAGCGCAAGTACTGAACATGAAGCTAACCGCCGAGAAGCAAATCGTAGCGGCACACTTTGAAGCAGGCGCAGCGTGGAAAGCAGGTGCAACAGAAGCAGAGATGGAACCTATCCTACAAGATATTCGCCACGCACAATGGCGTTGGGACTACGCGATTGCTTCTCACGGTGTTCACATGCATGCTCCTGAGGTAGCACTTGAAGTACTAGGTACTGCAGTTGATCGCGCCGCTGACGCTCGTACCAAGTTGGTTCGTTTACTAGCAACCAAAGGCATCACTGACCCTGTTCAAATTCCAGATATCTCTACCAAAGCGAAAGCTCAGCAAGCACTGGGCATGGATATGGATAAGATGAACGCAGACAAGAAACACTTCCTCGAAACAGTAGCGCCAGAGTGGGATAAAGCAGCAGCTGAACGCGAAGCCACGTATTAGTCTAACTCTCAGAGATTAATCTATGGATACAACAAGGGGCGTACTGAACGCCCCTTTTTTTGTTTATTTGTTTCTTTGTTATCTTTATTTCTTCATCCCCGATTCTATCGAGAGACAAAATCGAACGTACTAGCGACGAGGAAGCCTAGGTCTAGGTTGAATATTTGGACGTGCTTTTGGCATCTGTACATTTGGACGAGCAACTGGGCGCTGGATCTTCGTTTCCGGTAATGCTTTTCTTTGTTGAACCTTTTCTTTTACCGCTTTGTCTTGTAAAGCCGCTGGCTCAATACGCTCCGGACGATTCTCCCATTTGGTTTGAATCTCTTGCTTTTGCTCGTCAGGCAATGATTGCCAATGATCGTCGAGTTGGCGTTTCATGTTATCGATATTGGCGGACATATCATCGTCCTTCCAATCCTCGACTTTGTCTTTGATGGATTGCTGTTGGTCTTCATCTAAACCATTCCACCACTCTTCCAGTTTCTCTTTGTATTCGTCGTCATTGTCGCAACAACCCGGATAGTAATAAATCCAGTAGTCGTCATGATCGTACCACCACGGATCGTAATAACCTGAAGAATAATAAACCGAAGAGGAAGAACCAGAATGATCGGAAGAGCTACAACCCGCTAATACAGAGCCGCACAGCAAAACCAATATGCTTAGTGCCTTATTTTTCATTCGTTGCCCACCTTTCCCTCTACTGCTTATTAAATTGTACGCTTACAACAGCTCTTTTGCTTGTTGATAGAGTTAATGATTTGCACTCTATCTAAGTTTGGATCATTAGAATCTAATAATAGTACCCAAGTATCAATGGCTTCCTGAAAGCGGAATGACAGAAAATGGTCATTTGCGATCAAAGACAAAGCTGCTTCATTGTGCGGTTCTATCTGTAGAGCTTGTTCCAGAAGCAGGCTGACTTCTTGCGTCATAGATTGTTGGTGGATGTAGTATAGAGTGGTCGCCTTCGCAGCAAGTTGCGTGGCACTGACAGGTTCAGTCAGTTGGATCGCGTAATCAAAACAAATCAACGCACCGTCAAATTCACCCTCTAGTAGGTAGCCCTGCCCGAGTTGGAACCACAATTCAGCGTTGTTTGGGTCCTCTCGTAGCTGGTCTTGAATCTCTTGCATGATGTCACGAGCAGTCATCATACGTGACATTTCTGCTTGCATCGGTTGAGGCGGAGTTTGACGCAGCAATAAGAAGCTTGCACTGGTTATGACAAGCACTAACAGACAAAAGCCAAACCATTGGGCCGGTTTAACTTTTGATGCACTCAGTGATAAGAGGACGATGAACAAGCCCATCAAGGTGATGGCAACGAAAAACCAAACAGACATAAAGCAACCTATGAATAAAGATAACGCCAGTGTACTGGTTTCCGACTTTCATTGCGTTGATACAGATACAAAAAAGCCGAGCGTTATGCTCGGCTTTCAAATTTAGCGATTAAGAAGAAGCTTACTCTTCTTCTGAACCTTCAGCTGCATCATCTGCTGCTGGCGCTTCAGGAGCTTGACCTTCTGCGCTAGCCTCTGTTGCTTCTGCTTCTTCGCCTTCTGGCAATTCAACTTCTTCAACTTCGTCGATGCGTTGTAGACCAACTACTGATTCGTCTTCAGCTGTACGGATAAGTGTCACACCTTGGGTGTTACGACCAACTTGGCTCACTTCCGCTACACGTGTACGTACTAGAGTACCAGCGTCGGTGATCATCATCATCTCGTCGCCTTCTTCTACTTGTACCGCGCCAACAACTGGACCGTTACGCTCAGAAACCTTGATAGACACAACGCCCTGAGTTGCACGGCCTTTCGTTGGGTATTCCGCTAGTTCAGTACGCTTACCGTAGCCGTTTTGTGTAACCGTTAGGATATCGCCTTCGTTAGACGGAACGATTAGAGAAACAACTTGGTCTTCGTCTGCTAGTTTCATACCGCGAACACCTGCCGCTGTACGACCCATTGCACGTACTTTGTCTTCGCTGAAGCGAACCACTTTACCTGCTTTAGAGAACAGCATGATGTCGCTATCGCCGTTTGTGATATCAACACCAATTAGTGAGTCATCATCACGTAGGTTCACAGCGATAAGGCCGTTTGAACGTACGTTTGCAAACTGGTTCAGTGGGGTCTTCTTAACTGTACCATCGCCTGTCGCCATGAAGATAAATTTCTCTGGTGAGAACTCATCAACAGGAAGAATTGCAGTGATACGTTCACCTTCCTCTAGAGGAAGGATGTTTACGATTGGCTTACCACGTGCAGTACGAGTTGCATGAGGCAATTGGTAAACTTTCAGACGGTAAGTCTTACCACGAGTTGAGAAACACAGAATGTTATCGTGAGTATTTGCAACAAGTAGACGTTCGATGAAGTCTTCATCTTTCATCTTCGTTGCACTCTTACCTTTACCACCACGACGCTGAGCTTCGTAGTCGCTTAGAATTTGGTACTTAACGTAACCTTCGTGAGACAGAGTTACTACTACGTCTTCACGAGCAATCAGCTCTTCCATGTCGATGTCATGGGTTGCTGCTGTGATTTCTGTACGACGAACATCACCGTAACCATCACGAACCGCTTCAAGTTCTTCGCGGATCACTTCCATTAGACGCTCAGTGCTTGCAAGGATGTGCATTAGCTCTGCGATTTCATCTAGAAGTGCTTTGTATTCATCAAGAATCTTCTCGTGCTCTAGACCAGTTAAGCGGTGTAGGCGAAGTTCTAGAATTGCTTGAGCTTGAGTCTCTGTTAGGTAGTACAGACCATCACGGATACCGTATTGATCTTCTAGCCATTCTGGACGTGCTGCATCAGTACCAGCACGCTCAAGCATTGATGCTACGTTACCAAGATCCCAACCACGCGATACCAAGCCAACTTTTGCTTCTGCTGGTGTTGGTGCGTTTTTGATTAGCTCGATAACTTCATCGATGTTTGCAAGTGCAAGAGACAATGCTTCAAGGATATGAGCACGTTCGCGCGCTTTGCGTAGTTCGAAGATAGTACGACGAGTTACAACTTCACGACGGTGGTCAACGAAGCACTTCAACATGTCTTTTAGGTTGAATAGCTGTGGCTGGCCGTTGTTTAGCGCAACCATGTTGATACCGAAAGTCGTTTGAAGCTGAGTTTGTGCGTAAAGGTTGTTCAGAACAACTTCACCCACAGCGTCGCGCTTACATTCAATAACAATACGCATACCGTCTTTATCAGATTCGTCGCGTAGTGCACTGATGCCTTCTACTTTCTTATCTTTAACTAGCTCAGCGATCTTTTCGATCAAACGAGCTTTGTTTACCTGGTAAGGGATTTCAGTGACGATGATGGTTTCTTTACCATTCTTCTCCACTTCGATTTCCGCTTTTGAACGCATGTAGATCTTACCGCGACCAGTTTTGTACGCGTCTACAATGCCTTTACGACCGCTGATTAGCGCTGCCGTTGGGAAATCAGGACCAGGGATGTAATCCATTAGCTCATCAATAGTGATTTCTTCATTATTGATGAACGCAAGACAGCCATCGATCACTTCGCCAAGGTTGTGCGGTGGGATGTTGGTTGCCATACCTACCGCGATACCAGAAGCACCGTTTACCAATAGGTTAGGAATTTTAGTTGGAAGAACCGCTGGGATTTGCTCCGTACCATCGTAGTTAGGTACGTAGTCCACGGTTTCTTTATCTAGGTCAGCCAGAAGTTCGTGGGCAATTTTCGCCATACGTACTTCGGTATAACGCATTGCCGCAGCAGAGTCGCCATCGATCGAGCCAAAGTTACCTTGACCATCGACCAGCATGTAACGAAGTGAGAACGGCTGAGCCATACGTACGATTGTGTCGTACACAGCGCTATCACCGTGTGGGTGATATTTACCGATTACGTCGCCAACAACACGGGCTGATTTTTTATATGGTTTGTTCCAATCGTTGCCTAGTACGTTCATCGCGAATAAAACGCGGCGGTGTACTGGTTTTAGGCCATCACGCACATCTGGAAGAGCACGACCCACGATTACTGACATCGCGTAGTCTAGGTATGAACCTCTAAGCTCATCTTCAATGTTTACGGGCGTGATCTCTTTAGCTAAATCGCTCATAGAGCCATTATCCCTCTATTATCTGATCGTAATTACGATACGTGTAAGGTGCAAAAATATAACACACAATTCATCAACGGGGCATCACTTTCCCACTCGTTTTATCAGGTTGTGAGCTTCGTTATGAGTTAAATGAAGAGAATTTGCACATTCATCCCATATCTTTATGAAAACTGACTATATTTCCACCAACACCGCTCAAAAATCTCTCCTGTAGCGATTGTGAGAAAAGAAGCAGTTTTAACGTATCGTACCATTGGAGTATAATCACGCCTTCCAAAGGACTATTAGCGAAGCGATATAACTATCATGACAAAAGCACAAAACGTCGACCCAAGTGAAATTAAGAAATTCGAAGAGATGGCTTCTCGTTGGTGGGATTTAGAAGGCGAGTTCAAACCACTTCATCAAATTAACCCGCTTCGCTTGAACTATGTCCTAGAGAAAGCTGACGGCCTATTTGGCAAAAAAGTGCTCGATGTTGGCTGTGGTGGTGGCATCCTTGCGGAAAGCATGGCAAAAGAAGGCGCCGTCGTTACCGGTCTTGATATGGGCAAAGAGCCATTAGAAGTGGCACGTCTTCATGCTCTTGAGACAGGCACTAAGCTGACTTATATCCAAAGCACTATCGAAGACCACGCAGCAGAAAATGCAGGCACTTATGATGTCGTGACTTGTATGGAGATGCTTGAGCACGTTCCTGACCCACTGTCTGTGATTCGCTCTTGCGCGGCATTGGTGAAACCTGGTGGCCACGTATTCTTCTCTACCTTAAACCGCAACATCAAATCTTACTTATTTGCTATTGTCGGTGCCGAAAAGCTACTCAAGATTGTGCCTGAAGGAACTCATGACCATGAGAAGTTCATCAAACCGGCAGAAATGATGAAGATGATTGACCAAACCGACCTAACTGAAATGGGTATTACGGGTTTGCACTACAACCCTCTTAACGACAGCTACAAACTCGGTCGTAATGTGGATGTAAACTACATCGTTCACACTGTTAAATATTGATTAATAGAATCATTATTGCCTCGCCAGTTTGGCGAAGAGTAATATGAAATTTATTGAAAAGCGGTAGCACAGAAGCGCCGCTTTTTTTGTCAATTTCTGTAGAAAAAAAGTGCTCTAGATTCCATTTTGACCAATCTGTTTTTAACAAACAAAAACTGTCAAAGATCAAGGAAAATATTTTTACATGCGGTTATTTATGAACCGATCTGAAAAACGTAATTTTCCCCATTCAAGTCAGCCCTTTTCTCATCGGTTAGTGTTCACTTACTGATTTTTTTTATTTTGTTAGTTATCCACAAGTCATCCCAAACCTGTACCTTGAAAACTCAGGGTAATAGCACTATCTTGTAACTCGCAAACAAATGAACCCCTATATGTTGTGTTTCGACTACAATATATAGATAGACTTTGATCACAAAGCCGCCGCAAATTTTACAAGTTTTGCACATAAACAAACAAAAACACGGCTTTTATCAGTTTTCTTAGGGAAATAAAGCAGAATGAACCAACAACTTACCGTCACAAAGCGTGATGGCCGCAAAGAAACTATCGATCTGGAAAAAATCCATCGCGTTATTACGTGGGCTGCAGAAGGCCTGAATAACGTTTCGGTATCACAAGTAGAACTACGCGCTCACATCCAGTTTTACGACGGCATTACGACGACAGATATCCACGAGACTATCATCAAGTCTGCAGCAGACCTGATCTCTGAAGAGACACCGGATTACCAATACCTAGCTGCTCGCCTAGCGGTATTCCACCTACGTAAAAAAGCATACGGCCAATACGAGCCACCAACGCTGTACAACCACGTAGCTCGTCTTGTTGATATGGGTAAGTACGATCAACACATTCTAGAAGACTACACGAAAGCTGAACTGGACGAGCTTGATGCGTACCTTGACCACAAGCGCGATCTGGATTTCTCTTACGCAGCAGTAAAACAGCTAGAAGGCAAATACTTCGTACAAAACCGTGTATCTGGTGAGATCTACGAAAGTGCGCAGTTCCTATACATCCTTGTATCTGCTTGCCTATTCGCTAACTACCCGAAAGAAACGCGTCTTGACTACATCAAGCGTTTCTACGATGCGACGTCAACATTTAAGATTTCTCTACCTACACCAATCATGTCTGGTGTACGTACCCCTACTCGTCAGTTCAGCTCATGTGTACTTATCGAGTGTGGTGATAGCCTTGATTCTATCAACGCGACAGCAAGCTCA
Source organism: Vibrio sp. B1ASS3 (assembly GCF_905175355.1). Lineage (NCBI taxonomy): Bacteria > Pseudomonadati > Pseudomonadota > Gammaproteobacteria > Vibrionales > Vibrionaceae > Vibrio > Vibrio sp. B1ASS3. Next base: position 1,553,555 of record NZ_HG992742.1, on the reverse strand, counting down.
ATCGTGCGTTACGTTTCTCAACGTGCTGGTATTGGTATCAACGCAGGTCGTATCCGTGCGCTAGGTTCTGAAATCCGTGGTGGTGAAGCATTCCACACAGGTTGTATCCCATTCTACAAATACTTCCAAACAGCCGTTAAGTGTTGTTCTCAAGGTGGTGTTCGTGGCGGTGCAGCGACTGTGTTCTACCCACTGTGGCACGGTGAAGCTCGTTCGCTAATGGTTCTTAAGAACAACCGTGGTGTTGAAGAGAACCGTGTTCGTCACATGGACTACGGTGTTCAGTTGAACAAACTGATGTACCAACGCCTGGTAGAAGGTGGCAACATCACGTTGTTCTCACCATCAGACGTACCGGGTCTGTACGACGCTTTCTTCGAAAACCAAGAAGAATTCGAACGTCTATACGTGAAATACGAAAACGATCCTTCAATCAAGAAAGAAACGGTTAAAGCGATCGAAATGTTCACTCTGCTAATGCAAGAGCGCGCATCAACAGGCCGTATCTACATTCAGAACGTGGACCACTGTAACACTCACAGCCCATTCGATTCAGAAGTAGCGCCAGTTCGTCAATCAAACCTATGTTTGGAAATCGCACTGCCAACTAAGCCTCTGAAAAACGTTGAAGATGATTCGGGTGAGATCGCTCTGTGTACGCTATCAGCGTTCAACCTTGGTGCTATCAAGTCTCTAGATGACTTCGAAGAGCTATCTGAGCTTGTAGTACGTGCACTAGATGCACTGCTTGATTACCAAGATTACCCACTACCAGCGGCATACAAGTCGACAATGAACCGTCGTACGTTGGGTGTTGGTGTTATCAACTTCGCATACTACCTAGCGAAGAACGGCGTTAAGTACTCTGACGGCAGCGCTAACGGTCTAACTCACCGCACGTTTGAAGCGATTCAATACTACCTATTGAAAGCATCTGTAGCGCTAGCAAAAGAACAAGGTAAGTGTCCTTCGTTCCACGAAACGAACTACGCGAAAGGCCTATTGCCAATCGACACTTACAAGAAAGACGTTGACCTAATCTGTGAAGAAGAACTGCACTACGATTGGGATAGCCTACGTCAAGAGATCATGGAACACGGTCTACGTAACTCAACACTGACAGCGCTAATGCCATCTGAGACTTCTTCTCAGATCTCTAACGCGACAAACGGTATTGAGCCACCACGCGGTTTCGTATCTGTTAAAGCGTCGAAAGACGGTATCTTGAAGCAAGTTGTTCCAGATTTCACTGAACTGAAAGACAACTACGAACTGCTATGGAACATCGGTTCTAACGACGGTTACCTACATCTTGTGGGCATCATGCAGAAATTCGTTGACCAAGCGATCTCTGCAAACACAAACTACGACCCTTCTGGTTACGAGAGCGGTAAGGTTCCAATGAAGAAACTTCTTCAAGACCTTCTAACTGCGTACAAGTTTGGTGTGAAGACACTTTACTACCATAACACTCGTGACGGCGCGAAAGACGACCAGAAAGACGCAGTTCAACCACAAGATGACGATTGTGCAGGCGGCGGTTGTAAGATTTAATCTTACCCACCCTAACAATCCGTAGAAACAAACAATCGAACACCTCCCCGCTTGGGGAGGTCTAAAAGGAATTGAGGCATTATGGCTTACAGTACTTTTAACCAGAACAAAAACGACCAACTAAAGGAACCAATGTTCCTAGGTCAATCAGTGAACGTTGCTCGTTACGACCAACAAAAATTCGAGATCTTCGAAAAGCTAATCGAAAAGCAATTGTCTTTCTTCTGGCGTCCGGAAGAAGTGGACGTATCAAGCGATCGTATCGATTACAACAAGCTACCAGACCACGAGAAGCACATCTTCATCTCAAACCTGAAGTACCAAACGCTGCTTGACTCAATTCAAGGTCGTAGCCCAAACGTTGCACTGCTACCGCTTGTTTCTCTGCCTGAGCTAGAAACCTGGATCGAGACTTGGTCTTTCTCTGAAACGATTCACTCTCGTTCATACACACACATCATCCGTAACATCGTGAATGATCCAAGTGTGGTATTCGATGACATCGTTGAAAACGAGCACATCCTTAAGCGCGCAAAAGACATCGCACACTACTACGATGACCTAATCCAAGCGACAAATGACTACCACCGTTACGGTGAAGGCGAGCACGTTCTGAACGGCGAAACGGTTAAAGTTAGCCTGTACGATCTGAAGAAGAAACTGTACGTGTGTCTGATGTCAGTAAACGCACTAGAAGCAATCCGCTTCTACGTAAGTTTCGCTTGTTCATTCGCGTTCGCAGAGCGTGAGCTAATGGAAGGTAACGCGAAAATCATCAAGCTGATCGCTCGTGATGAAGCCCTTCACCTGAACGGCACACAACACATGATCAACTTGCTACGTAACGGCCAAGATGACTTCACATTCATGCAAATCGCTGAAGAAGCAAAACAAGACTGTTTTGGTCTTTTCAAAGAAGCGGCTGAGCAAGAAAAAGAATGGGCAGAATACCTATTCAAAGACGGTTCAATGATCGGTCTGAACAAGGACATCCTGAGCCAGTACGTTGAGTACATCACCAACATCCGTATGCAAGCGGTAGGTCTACCAATGGCATACCCTGAAGCAACTTCAAACCCTATCCCATGGATCAACGCTTGGTTGTCATCGGATAACGTTCAGGTTGCGCCACAAGAGGCAGAAATTTCATCTTACCTTGTTGGTCAGATTGACAACGAAGTAAGCGCAGACGACTTCGAAGGATTTGAGCTGTAATGCCAAGCATCAAAATCAACAAACTCGTCAGCATTGAGTCCAACCCATCCAATACGATTTTGGAGACGATGGAACAAGCTGGCTTACTCCCTGAATACAACTGCCGTGACGGACACTGTGGTGCTTGCCGCTGTAAGTTAGAGTCAGGTGAAGTGGAGTATGTTGGTTTTGCTATGGCTTATACTCAGCCAGATGAGATTCTGCCATGTATTTGCAAAGCGAAATCCAGTGTTTCGCTCAGTGGTGTGAACTACGCGATGAAAGAGAAACGCGCGTAGATTTAGCAGCAGTGAATACTAAAAAGCCAAGGCATGTGCCTTGGCTTTTTGTTATCTACCGTTTTAAAGCAACAGTATTAAAGTGCGCTGCTCGGAATATGCATCTCTTTCACTTTCTCTAAGAAAGCATATTGTGCTGACATTGGCTTCCGCTCTAAATAACGGCGCAACATATCTAGCGCTGCCGCACTGATGACTTTGACTTGATCATCGCGTTGATATTTTCTCGATAGCTTGTACAACGCCCCCCACTCACCCGTAGAAGTGGAAAGTGCGACAGAGAAAACGCCCTCATCAAGCTTACCTGTGACTAACGCTAAATCAGTACCACACTTCTCACGCGTCGCTCCCGCGAGCGCAAACGTCGCCGCTAACGGATCACCTTCGTCTGTAATGGTTTGGCTCTGACCTGCTAATACCCAGCCATGACCAAATTGCTTTTCAACGTTCTCATCACCGTTAAGCCAATAGGTTAAGTACCCTGCACTGCTTTTCTCTGAAACGGATAAGGTTAATCCTTTATCCACCAGCAATTGACCTACGTGATCGACCATTGGCATATCGACACTCACCGTATTGCTTTCAAGGTGCTTGTGAATGATCTGCATGAGCTTCATGCGCTGTTCTACTTGATTGGATGGACCAAACAGCTTCACTTCAATAAAAGGTAAATACGAGCGATAGCCAAGCTCATAGCCTTGTGGCAGTTTCATTTGGTCAAGCTTATCTGAGATACCAGACTCCGACAGACCAAACGTATAAATTCGGCTGCAAGACGAACTTTCGACTTCAGGGAACAGTTTTTTCAAATCTGGCAAAATTTGCGTTTCTGCCATCAGCTTAAATTCGCTTGGTACGCCAGGGGTAAAATAAAAGACGGCATCATTGATCAGCATCTTAAAACCGCAAGCGGTACCAATTGGGTTATCTACGATTTCTGCCGTCTCTGGCAACATAGCTTGTTTTAGGTTGCTGTCTGGCATTGGAATACCACGACGCGCATACATTGCCTCTAGATGCTCTAACCAATCTTTGAACAACACAAGCTTACACTCAGCGGCTTTTGCTGCTGCCGCCGCACTCATGTCATCTGTGGTTGGTCCTAAGCCACCATTAACGATGACCACATCGTTATTGAAGCTGAGCATTAGGAATTCTTCAATTAGACTCGACTGCTTGTCACCAACGGTTGAGCGTTTCGTTAAGCCAAATCCATGCTGATAAAATAAGCTCGACAGCCAAGCAGCATTTGTATCAACAATATCACCGTGAAGGACTTCTTCACCGGTACTAAGCATAGCAATTTTCACAACTGACTCCTGAAAATAGGCAAAATCCACATTTTTTCGACATTGTGCCTATATCGTTTTCATTTTATTAGACTAATCTCTTAGTTAATTTGTTGAGATTAAATGTAGGTCAAGTATTTAAATGGCTGTTCTTTTAAGGGATAATTGTGAGCCCGATCATCAAACCAACAACTCGGAGACCTCTGTGTCAAAATCATCCATGTTCAAGAAAACTCTAAGTGGTCTTGTTCTGACTGCGTCAGCTGCGGCGAACGCGAGCCAGTACGATATGAGTAACCATATCGAGTTCTCTTACACGCCTGATTGCCTGTCAGGTTACTGCGAAACGACTACTCTGTATAGCTTCGAACCACAAAATCGTAGCTTTGCTATGGGGTTGGATAGCGATGATTCCTTAAATCTCGACGCAGGTCTTCAACCAAAGCACATGATCGTGCCAAAAGACAAAGATTGGGATTACCTAATGGGTCAAACTTATACCATTCTCGGTTTGAGTGTGGCGACTGTTGGTTTGATGACGTTACTACCAGAAAGCATTACCAAATGGGACGAAGAAGATCGTGACATGAGTAAGCTCGGTAGTAAGTGGAAAGATAACGTTTCAGACGGTCCAGTTTGGGATCGTGATGAACACTTCCTAAACTACATCATGCACCCTTACTTTGGTGGTGTTTACTACACAGCGGCGCGTCACGCGGGTTACAACGAGTTTGAATCGTTCCTATACTCAGCAACCATGTCGACTTTCTTCTGGGAATACGGTGTCGAAGCGTTTGCTGAAGTCCCATCATGGCAAGACTTGTTTATTACTCCATTTTTTGGTGCCGTGGTAGGGGAAATGATGCTAACAGCCGAGCAAGACATTATTGCTGGCGGCGGTGAAGTAATGGGTTCAGAGACAGTGGGTGATGTATCTCTGTTCTTCCTAAACCCTGTAGGTCATATCCACTACTGGGTATCCGATGCTTGGGGCGGTAGCGCAGAATTCCAGTTCAGCTCGTCTCCTTGGTTCGGCAACCAAGATGCCGCGAAATTCGCGATGGACGCTGGCGCAAGCTACGACAACGTCTTCTACGGTTTCGAAATGAAGGTAACCTTCTAAAACCAAACATTTAAGAAGCAGCTCACGGGCTGCTTTTTTTGTGCCCCAAGCATAGTTTTCATTATTTGCATCACGAATTAGCGTCAAAAATTGACCTTCGTCAAACATAACCCTCCCCCAGCACCTACACTGAAATTAAGGAAAAATTCCAATAACTTAAGTTCTTGAACCTTAAGCTCAAATCACTACAGCGATACGTCTAACCGTGCCGCACCCAAACCTTATTCCGGGAGGGGACATTATGAACACAGTGTTTATCGTTAATTTTGTTGGTCAGGCATCACCCGCAACCATTAAACAGTTAGCAGCGGTTACACATGAAAACGACGGCAAATGGTTAATCAGTAAAGTGAATTTTATTGAGGATCAGGTCGCCGGTGTTATCAAGGTTGAACTTCCTGAAAAGAACGTAGATATCGTTAAAGAAGCGTTCTCTGCTTGCCAAACATTGGTAGTGAGATTTGTTGATTCAGAACCGTATGCTCACGCTCAAGAGACGGTTTTTCAATTGCGTCTGGATGCCAACGACCGAGCTGGTATCGTCAATGAAATCACTCATGTCTTGGACGGGCAAGGCATCTCAATTCTTGATATGGACTGCCAACGTGTGTTTATTGCTGGCGGCGGCGGTGTTAGCTCAAGTCTATTCAGTGCAAAAATGGCGATTAAGTTGCCAAGTGAGTTGGGCATTGATGACGTAGCGAACGAGCTAGAAGCACTAAGTGAAGATACGCGCGTTATTGTAGAAGGTTAACACGCTGTGCCTACTCTTTCATCCAGTAAAAAGAGCAGCGTTATGCTGCTCTTTTTCGTTTTGTCTTGGACAATTTGGTGGTTACTTCACTGTCCATTGAGACAACGAACGTTTGAAATCTGAGTAATCAAACTCGTTCAGTTTTTGAATCTCGCCGCTTGAACGCTCGCAGTACACAGATGGCATACGTAGACCGTTAAACCAGTTCAGCTTCACCATGGTGTAACCCGCGCTATCCAGAATATGCAGACGCTGACCAATCTCTAGTGGTTGCTCAAAGTTCGCCACACAGAACTGGTCACCAGCCAGACAAGAACACGAACCAATGACGTATTCGTGCTCGCCGCTTTCAGACGCTTCCAGAATTGACGCTGGCTCATTGTAAATCAAGGTATCTAGTCTATGCGCTTCCGTTGCCGAATCCACAATCGCTGTCTTCTTCACGTTCTCAACGATATCTACCACAGTCACGACAAGATCCGTGGTCTTGGTAATAATGGCTTCGCCCGGCTCTAGGTACATTTGCACACCATGTTTTTCTGAGAAAGCTTTTAGCGCAAGACCTAGCTTCTCGATGTCGTAGCCCGGCCATGTGAAGAATACACCACCGCCCATACTGACCCAGTCTAGCTTGTTTAGGTACTCGCCAAACTGCTCTGAGATCGAATCAAGCAAGCCGATAAATGCGTCTACGTCTTTGTTCTCACAGTTCATGTGGAACATCACGCCATCAATACCATCGAAAATTTCTGGCTTGATGTGGTCAGCTTGTACGCCCAAACGAGAGTATTGGCGTGCTGGGTTCGCTAAATCTTGACCTGCGTAGCTTACACCCGGGTTTAAACGCAAACCAATCGATGCTTTACCTTCAACAATATGACGGTATGCCGCCAGCTGTGATTGAGAGTTGAAGATCATCTTGTCGCAGATATCTGCTACTTCACGGACATCATCTTCGCTGTAGCCCACGCTGTATGCATGCGTCTCACCGCCGAAAGTTTCGTAGCCAAGCTTTACTTCAAACGGGCCAGAGCTGGTTGTCCCGTCTAGGTAAGGTTTGATGATGTCGAACACACCCCATGTTGAGAAGCACTTCAGTGCCAACACCAGTTTCACACCAGAGATATCTTTCAGCTGTTTTGCTTTCTCTAAGTTCTCAACCAACTTGTCTTCATTGATCATGAAGTACGGGGTTTTCAGTTGTTCTTTACTCATAACTAACCATTTATCAACGATTAACCCCCTCTAACTCCCCCTTAGAAAGGGGGAGGATTAAACCAAGCCACCTCTACTCTTGCCAAAAAAGTGGAGAGATTGAAGCCACGATCAGTCTGTTTCTGCTACTCCCCTTAAAAAGGAAAGTGGAAACTGTACTCGGTTTGCCTCAACTTCCCCCCTTTTAAAAGTGGAAGATTTGAAACTAAGCTCGGCCTTTCTTTGCTCCTCCCCTTTTCAAGGGGAGGCTGGGAGGGGTTAACCTTAAATACAACAAAAGCAGCCACGGCTTCACGCCATGACTGCTCGAGTAATCTAAATAAGTTTGACGTTAAACTTATTTGTTCAGTTCGTGAATCAGCGGCAAACCTTGACCTGCTTCTAATTCCTGAACATGCCAATCAAGACCGATAGTTGGCATTGTTTCTAGGAACGGGTCTGGGTTTAGCTGTTCCATGTTGAACACACCTTTATCTGCCCATTCGCCACGGAAGAATTGCAGCGCTGCAGTGATAGCAGGCACACCTGTTGTGTAAGAGATCGCTTGGTGTTCTACATCTTCGTAAGCCACTTCGTGGTCTGCGTTGTTGTAGATAAACACGCTACGCTCTTTACCGTCTTTCTTACCTTGAACCCAAGTGCCGATACACGTTAGGCCAGTGTAGCCTGGTGCTAGAGACGTTGGATCTGGCAACATCGCTTTTAATACGTGCAAAGGTTGTACGACTGTACCATCGTGCAGCGTTAGCGGGTCTGGGCTCAATAGGCCGATATCACGCATTACATTGAAGTAGTTTAGGTAACGGTCACCGAAACCCATCCAGAATTCAATGCGTTTCGCAGGGATGAACTCTTTCATTGAGCGAACTTCATCGTGCGCCATTGAGTACACTTTGTGTGAACCACAGTTCGGGAAATCGAACTCTAGCATACGAGAGTGACAAGGTACTTGTTTCCACTCGCCGTTTTCCCAGTAGAACGAATCGCCTTGGATCTCAAGCATGTTCGTTTCTGGGTCAAAGTTGGTCGCAAACTTCTTACCGTGGTCGCCCGCGTTCACGTCCATTACGTCGATAGTGTCAATTTCATCAAACAGATGCTTCACTGCGTACGCCGCGAATACTGATACTACGCCTGGATCGAAACCCGCGCCTAGGATACCCGTGATACCCGCCTCTTCGAACTTCTCACGGTAACCCCATTGCCAGTCGTAAGCTTCAGGCACTTGTTGGCCTTCAGAACATAGGTCAACCGCTACTGATGTATCTAAATATGAAACTTTTGCTCGGTAACACGCTTCCATGATTGGCATGTTAACCCACGGAGGACCCGCGTTAATCACTAGATCCGGTTTTACTTCTTCAATAAGAGCAACCAGAGAATCTACGTCGTCAGCATTCACTGCACGCGCGTCTAGTTTCTTAGCTGAATCTTTCAGGTTGTTTTTCTTCTGAATCGATTCGATGATCTTCTCACACTTACCGATAGTACGTGATGCGATTGTGATATCACCCAGAACGTCGTTGTTTTGTGCTGCTTTATGTGCAACAACCCAGCCAACGCCGCCTGCACCAATCTGTAGAACTGCCATAGTTTTCCGTTACCTTTATTAAACTAGCTCAACTGCTAGCGTGTTGATTTTCAAGAGCAAAGATTCAAAGTCCGCTGTCGTTAGACAAGGATTCAAAATCGTAAATTTAAGAGCGGTCTTACCATCAACGATGGTTTCACCAAGAACTGCGATACCGCGAGTCAACGCTTCAAGACGCAACGCTTTGTTCAGTTCATCTAAATCTGCAGATGCGTTGTTTGTGCGTACATTGGTTGCACGGAATAGAACCGTAGAAAGTGCTGGTTCAGCAAGAAGTTCAAACTGCTCGTGGTTCCGAACCATGTCGGCAACCTGCTGCGTTTGTACCAATAAGTGATCGTACATATCGCCAAGCGCCTTAGGACCCACGTTTTGCATCGTCATAAAGACTTTCAATGCATCAAAACGCTTCGTCGTTGCGATAGATTTGTCGACCAAGTTTGGTAGCTCATCATGTTCACGGTTTAGGTAGTCAGCATGATGAAGCAGGAACTTAAAGTTCGACTTGTCGTTCACCAGCAACGCGCCGCAGCTGATTGTTTGGTAAAACAGTTTGTGGAAGTCGACACTGATCGAGTGTGCACGCTCTACACCTTTCAGGCGTGATTTGTGGCTGCTAAGTATCAATGCGCCACCGTAAGCACCATCCACGTGCATCCACATCTCATGTTTCGCTGCCATATCAGCAATGAAATCAAGATCGTCAATTGCGCCGTGATCGGTCGTACCCGCGGTGCCAACAATAGCGAATGGAATCAAACCTTCTGCTTTTGCCTGAGTTAGAACTTGATCTAACTGAGAAATGTCCATTGTGCCGTCAGCGTTCGCATCGACGGTCATCACGGCTTTCTCACCCAGCCCCATCCAAGATGCTGACTTTTGAACCGTGAAGTGCGATTTCTTCGAACATACGATACGAAGTTTGTCCGCGTATTCTGGAAGACCCAGCTTCTGAATTGAGTGGTTACTTAGCTTGTCAGCAATCCAGTCACGCGCCAGCATTAGGCCCATCTGGTTGCTTTGTGTGCCGCCGCTAGTGAAGATGCCATCTGCCTTATCACCAAGCTCGTACTTGTCACAAAGCCAGTTGATAACCTTCTGCTCAACGTAAGTCGCAGACGATGCTTGATCCCATGAATCCATTGATTGGTTCAATGCTGCAATCATGGCTTCTGCCGCTACCGCAGGCATGAGAGGAGGCGTATGTAGGTGAGCAATGCAATCTGGGTGCTGAGTGAAAATCGCATTCTTCGCAACAAGCTCTGCTGCTTCATCAATCACTGACTTTAGCGATGCGTTTTTGTTGTCCAGATCGACCGCGTTAATCGCCGCTTCCAGCAGTTTAGGCTCCATTCCTGAGTATGGTGCATTCACCTGCTCAAACACCGATTTCATTGCTGCAGTCATGTGATTCATCACGGACGCAAACTCAGTACCACCAAGTTCACCGGTTTGAATGAAGTGCTTTTTCCACTCGTCTTGTGGGTCTGCTTCAACGTGGCTACCGCCTGCAGCGATAATTGCGTCTTCCAGAACACGAAGTGCAAAGTCAATTTGCTCAAAAGAAATGATAAGCGGAGGAAGGAAACGAATGACGGAGCCGTCACGGCCGCCCTTTTCTACCATCAATCCACGCTCAAGCGCCGCACGTTGGATAGCAAGAGTAAGCTGGCCATCTGACAACGGCTCACCAAACTTGTTTAGCTCGCCACTTGGATGTTTAATCTCAACGCCAAGCATCAAACCTTTGCCGCGTACGTCTGCAATGCAGTTTACGCGTTTTTGAATGCTCTCAAGACCAAAACGAAGGTATTGACCTGCAACATTGGCGTGCTCAACAAGGTTGTCACGTTGAATGATTTCCAATGCTTTCGCACCTGATACCATTGCAAGCTGGTTACCACGGAAAGTACCAGTGTGTTCACCTGGCTTCCATGTGTCGTGTTGCTTGTTGATCACCAATAGTGACATTGGCAAGCCACCACCGATCGCTTTAGACAAACACAAAATATCAGGAACAATGCCCGCTTCTTCGAATGCGAAGTTGTAGCCCGACTTACCAACACCACATTGAATTTCGTCAAAAATCAGTAGGATACCGTGATCGTCACAGATGCGGCGCAGCTCACGTAGCCAGAATGCAGGCGCAGGAATCACACCGCCCTCACCTTGTACTGGCTCTACAATGATTGCTGCTGGCTTCATGATGCCTGCTTCGTCGTCGTTCAGTAGACGCTCGATGTAGCGAATGCTTGCTTTCGCACCTTCATCTCCACCTAGGCCAAACGGGCAACGTAAGCTGTAAGGGAAAGGCATAAAGTGCACGTCTGACATCAAGCCAGTACGACGAGCTTTGGTGCCCAAGTTCCCCATCATACCCATGGTGCCGTTCGTCATACCGTGGTAGGCACCGCGGAAAGCGAACATGGTGTTACGACCTGTGGTTTGTTTGGCAAGTTTGATTGCTGCCTCAACCGCGTCTGCACCTGAAGGGCCACAGAACTGAATCACACAGTTGTCGCTCAGCTCTTGCGGTAAAAAGCCTTTAACAGACTTGATGAAATCCGTTTTCGCAGACGTTGCGATATCCAGAGTCTGGTACGGCAAACCAGAATCCAATTGTTCTTTTAGCGCTTGGTTAATCTCTGGGTGGTTATAACCCAAAGCCAATGTACCCGCACCAGCAAGACAATCTAGGAAAATTTGACCACGCGTATCTTCAACCAAACAGCCATAAGCTTGCTTAATCGCGATTGGTAGACGACGTGGGTAAGAACGAACCTCAGATTCATGCTCTGCTTGTTCGATAAGAACTTGATCAGGCGTTAAATCGTAGATTCCTTCAACAACAGGAACCTGGGAGGAAAAGTAATTTGCGATAGTGTTATCGACTTCAAAGGCAGTGCTCATACTACATAATCCCTTGAATTATAATGATTCTCTTTCCTGTATTTATTCTCGTTAGTATTAAATAACAGGAGATATAGATACACCTCCGCATTCGTCATCGATTAAATGACAAATACAGATAACCCGTCACGACGAGCGTGACTTTTTATTTTGATTGGGGAGTAATCAAGGTTCCGTAATGCACCCGTTTTGTAAAACAGGACATTTCGGCAGTATGAAGCTGATTAGTGTGTGTTTGTTTAAAGGTTTCAATGTTGGGTTTCCCATTAACATGCTGTTTCTTACAGCACTAGTATCCCGTCTATCGACAAATGGCTTTGCCGATACCTACCCTACGTAGTGTCACAATCAGCTTGAATGTTCACTACGCGTATCCCCCAGAGAATCAAAGTCGTAATAATACGCTCCGAGATTGCGCGCGAATTTATCACAAACTAAAATCTTCTGGCAATATGTTTTCACAGGTTGCATATTGATTGAGATCACAATCACAGCAAACGTTTACTCAGTTCATTTTCCGTAATATTGATATCTATCGCAGAAATTAGCGTCAGAAGTGGATCATCTGAAATGCTCAAAGGAAGAGTCAGGAAGCAACTCAGTAAACTTAGGAAGCCCTAAAGCTAATACCAATCACAGTAAATAAGTGATCAGAAATAGCGTAGGGAAAATGCTTGAGAACAAGGCGCAATTTTTCGATAAGTAGTTATTCTACAATCAAAAATTGCAACGCAGTTATCGAGTATTTTAACAAGCTAGAATGACCAGTTATTTACTACGATTGGTATAATATTGAAGATGTGAGAAACCGATTCTGATCAGCGATGTGAAGCTCTGGGGATGAGAAAACTGAGCTCGTTGAAGTTGAATCGATAGAAACGAAAAAGCCCAGCATAAATGCTGGGCTTTCCGAATCTGGAGCGACACACGAGGTTCGAACTCGTGACCTCAACCTTGGCAAGGTTGCGCTCTACCAACTGAGCTAGTGTCGCAGATTTGAGATGGTGCCCCGGGCCGGACTTGAACCGGCACAACGCGAACGTCGAGGGATTTTAAATCCCTTGTGTCTACCAATTCCACCACCAGGGCACACAAATTTCTTTGTGATGCCTTTACAGAAAAGTAAAACACCATCATCTGATACCGCTTAACGCCATATCATTTTTATTTGGAGCGACACACGAGGTTCGAACTCGTGACCTCAACCTTGGCAAGGTTGCGCTCTACCAACTGAGCTAGTGTCGCATTCATTCTACAAGAGAATAATGGAGGCGCCTCCCGGAGTCGAACCGAGGTCCACGGATTTGCAATCCGCTGCATAGCCACTCTGCCAAGGCGCCTCATTTGTGAAGTAAGCATTGCTTCTTTCACCACCCTTTCAAGCAGTGCTCTCTTGGGTACGGAGTGCATTCTACGGATTCGGACGATCGAGTCAACACTATTTTTATTTTTTTAAATCGTTTGACCAGAATTTGTGCGAAAGACGGTAAATTGATTAGTTTTAATACTGAGATTAGCCCAAATACTCTTGTTTATCATGAATATCGAGCTACACCTTTCACCTATTCTGTGGCGTTCCTTCTTGTATTAACTATCGATAATTAAAGGAACAAACCGCACTAAGCGTTTAGTCGGATTAAAAACAAGACTCACGTCACATTTTTCTTCATCACAAATCCGAGGCATAAAAAAAGCAGGCTATATCGCCTGCTTCTTAAAATGCTATTTATGTGTTGTTTGATTAATGGTGCTCTTCGTTGAGCAAATCATCTTTCGCTGCCGCTAAGTATTGAACCATTGACCAATACGTTAGGAAGGTTGCGATATAAAGAGCACCAAAGCCTAGCCATACCATCCAATCATCGTAACGCCAGATCAACACCCACAATGCGAACATTTGAGACACGGTTTTTACTTTACCGACCCAAGAAACCGCAACACTGGCTCGTTTACCGATTTCTGCCATCCATTCACGCAATGCAGAGATGATGATTTCTCGCGCTATCATAGTTACCGCAGGAATGGTTACCCAAATTGTGTGGTAGTGCTCCGTAATCATAATCAGAGCAGTGGCGACTAAGACCTTATCAGCGACTGGGTCGATGAAGGCACCAAAACGAGAGGTTTGGCCTAACTTACGAGCTAGCATGCCGTCTAACCAATCGGTAAACCCTGCAACCCAGAAAACCATTGCTGCTGCAAAAGGAGCCCAAGAGTAAGGTAGATAGAAAACAACCACAAAAACTGGGATTAGGAACAGTCTTAGTAGAGATAGAATGTTCGGGATATTCAAACGCATTTTATTATTCTCTTACACATTGCGGCTTAATGTTGCGGGATTTTCCTTATTGTTTCAATGCTTGGAAAATAATTTCTGCCAAAGAGTGACTAATTCCCGGTACTTTGGCGATTTCTTCGACACTTGCACGCTTTAATTCCTGTAAACCACCCATGTATTTGAGCAAAGCTTGACGACGTTTTGGTCCAACGCCTTCAATTCCCTCTAAAGCACTGGTGCGACGCGTTTTTCCACGTTTCGCTCTGTGCCCTGCGATTGCATGGTTATGGCTCTCATCTCGAATATGTTGGATCAGGTGCAACGCTGGTGCATCACTTGGCAAGTTGAATTCTTCACCATCTACGGTAATTAAGGTTTCAAGACCTGGTTTACGTGTCACCCCTTTTGCAATACCAATCATAGTCGGACGCTTTGGCCAATCTCCCCAGTACTGCGAAATGATTTCATGAGCACGATTCAATTGCCCTTTACCACCATCGATAAAAATAATGTCAGGTATCTTCTCTACATCAAGTTGCTTCGAATAGCGGCGCTCTAATGCCTGTCCCATCGCTGCGTAATCATCACCACCCGTAATGCCTGTGATGTTGTAGCGACGATACTCTTGCTTGACTGGACCTTCACTGTTGAACACCACACAGGAAGCAATAGTGCTCTCGCCCATCGTATGCGAGATATCGAAACACTCCATCCGAGCGATGGTTTCCATACCCAAGACTTCTCTCAGTGCTTTGAAACGCTGATTGATGGTCATCTTGTGATTGATCTTAGTGGTAATCGCCGTCAACGCATTGGTATTGGACAACTTGAGGTAACGACCGCGCGACCCTGTCGGTGAGGTGTGGAATTGAACCTTACGCCCCGCTACTTCACTCAGAGCTTGCTGAATAGGCTCGATATCGCCACCTAGCTCTTGATTCAAGATAATGCGAGAAGGAATAGTACGCGCCTCGTTATGGCTTAAGTAGTACTGAGTAAGGAAGCTATCAAACACTTCTTGCTGACTGGTGTTCTGTGGAATCTTAGGGAAGTGACTGCGACTGCCTAACACTTTACCCTGACGAATCATCAAGATATGGATACAAGCAATGCCGTTTTCTTGGGCAAAACCAAGCACGTCCATATCATCCATGCTGTCTTCTGAAACGTATTGCTGTTCTTGTACGCGTCGAATCGCTTGGATCTGGTCGCGGAATTTAGCCGCATCTTCAAAACGAAGTTGTTGGCTTGCCACTTCCATTTTCTCAATAAGCTGCTCAAGTACTTGCTTATCTTTGCCCTGCAAAAACAAACGAACAAAGCCCACCAGCTCGGCGTATTCTTCATCCGAAATAATCGTGCTCACACACGGTCCCGCACAGCGCCAATTTGATACATCAAACATGGACGCGTTCGGTTGGAATAGACCGTATCTTCACACTGGCGAACAGGGAGGGTTTTCTGCAAAAGGTGCAAGGTTTCTCGTACCGCGCCCGAATCAGGATACGGCCCAAAGTATTCACCTTTGCGCTTTTTCGCACCACGATGCATAGACAATCGCGGATGTTTGTGGCCACTAATAAAAATGTAAGGGTACGATTTATCGTCACGCAGAAGTACGTTGTATTTCGGTAAGTATTGCTTGATGTAGTTGTGCTCAAGGATGAGCGCTTCCGTCTCGGTATGAGTGACCGTGACATCAATCTTAGCAATATTGCTTACGAGGGCGCGCGTTTTCTCGCTATCTACTTTTTTACGAAAGTAGCTTGAGAGGCGCTTTTTGAGATCTTTGGCTTTGCCTACATAAATGACAACAGCCTCGGCGTTGTACATTCTGTAAACGCCGGGCTGATGAGTTACTGTCTTGAGAAAGGAAGCCGAATCGAAGGGTTGATTCACACTAAAGGGTCTCGGTGTCCAGCATTCCGTGGCGGATCGCTAAGTGTGTCAACTCAACGTCACCATTAATGTCCAGCTTGCTAAACAGTCGGTAGCGGTAACTGTTGACTGTTTTTGGACTTAAATTCAATTGTTCAGAAATATCCGTTACTTTCTGGCCTTTGGTGATCATCATCATGATCTGCAGTTCGCGTTCAGAGAGGTCTTTAAATGGGTTTTCTGAGGCAGGTGAGAATTGACTCAATGCCATCTGCTGCGCAATCTCTGGCGAGATGTAACGCTGCCCACTGTTAACCACACGAATTGCGTTAACCATTTCATCAGGACCCGCGCCTTTAGTTAAATAACCAGAAGCACCCGCCTGCATCACTTTAGTTGGGAACGGATTTTCCGTATGAACGGTTAGTACGATGATTTTTACATCAGGATTCACGCGAAGAATCTTTTTCGTGGCTTCCAAGCCGCCTATTCCTGGCATGTTCATATCCATTAAAACGACGTCAGCATGATTACTACGACACCATTTTACTGCTTCTTCACCGCTGTCAGCTTCTCCTGCTACGTTCATTCCACGGACGTCTTCAATAATACGTCGTATCCCTGTGCGAACCAGCTCGTGATCATCTACAAGGAAAACATTTATCAAACTTGTATCTCCACACTTTTATTGGCTCTGCACCCACATAACATTTGTCAAATGTGGATATCAGTATGAGTGCCTATATACTAACACATATGGCAAAAAATTGCTTTCTATGAATATGTGCTTAAACGCAAAGTTTGGCAAGAACTTATTCATAAACCACTCTATTATTTGAGTGTGCTCTGTGCAAAGCCGAATTTTAAGACAAGCTAATTAACAACATAAGCTCCAATAAATCAAGCAGCTAGATTTCACTTTGCTCAGCAAAACGCAATATCACCCATAAATGGTTATTCCATAAGCGACCTATCTCAGCTTTTGTACACCCAAGGCACCACGATTTAACCAGCAAAATAGAGCATTACTTTTCACTGGTTATTTTTACAGTTCTTAATGATAGAATACGTTCTTCATTGATTTACAAGGTTTCTCTCTATTGAACATCCAACAAGGCTTCCTTCTCACTCGCCAAGCCCGAGACATCAAAGGTCAAACTCAAATCGAGTTGTGGCTTTCGACCGAGAATGGTCCGACCCAATTGTTGATTCAAGGAGAAAGACCTGTCTTCTTTATTGAACAAGCGCAAATCGAACAAACCAAGCAATTTGCCGCTGCTAAGCAAATTGCTGTCGACATACGCCAACTAGAGTTAAAGAACTTCCAGCTCACGCCTTTAGCTGCATGTTATACCCAGACCACAAAAGACGCGTTCGCCCTACAAGATGAACTTAAGCAAAACGACATCGTCCATTTTGAGGGCGATGTACGACTTGCCGATCGTTATCTGATGGAACGCTTTATCAAAGGCAGCATGGAGTTTACCGGGAATCTACAATCTCGAAACGGGTTCCAACGCGTCCAAAACGCAAAGTGTCGAACAGGCGAATATCAACCTAAGCTGCATGTGGTCTCCCTCGACTTAGAGTGCTCTGAAAAAGGCATCCTCTATTCCATTGGTTTAGACAGCCCTGTCGATTCACGTGTAATCATGATTGGTAAGCCAGAACAATCAGACACGCCAATTCAATGGGTAAAAGACGAGAAGGCTTTGCTCGATGCTTTAATCGCGTGGTTTAAGCAATTTGACCCAGATGTGATTGTTGGTTGGAACGTTTATCCGAAGCTCCACGTTTAACAACTTTTTGTTGACTAATTTTTAATCTTCTACTTAAGTCAACATAGTGCTTCATCGTATAAGTGTGATCATAAGCCTATGTGGAAAAAAATTAAAGTCACAGGAATTCAAAGTTCAATTGGTTCAATCGATACCTATTTTGTAGTTCGTGATGACATTCCATTTGGAACCGAGGGACACTTCCACGTTTCTGCCTCTTTATATCTTCTACTAGGCTCAGCAAATGGTGCGAAATTAAGCACGCAAAAAGTTCGGGCAAGTGACTTAGTTCTCTTTTTTAATACGCTTGAGTTCCCAAACAATCCAAGACAGGCACCTTTAGATTGGAAGTTGTTAACTGATAATGACCTAGCAGGATATCTAGGTTATCTAAGAGCTGAACGAAAAAACGGCGAATCAACGATTCTTAGAGCAATATCATCATTACGTCCATTTTATCTGTTTGCTCGTGACACGGGCTTTGTTGCTTAATTCGGTGAGAAGACATGGCAGTCCCATGTTGAACGCTTCTTAAACAACATACTGAGTTTCAGGCATACCAAGCCCTGTTAGCTTGTTCAGCGCTTTGATCATGGCATAAGTTTCGCCAACCTGAGCGTTGTAGTTTCTTAAGCTTAATTTTCCACCTAACAACTGTTTCACCCGATGCATTGTTGTCTCTGATAGTGAGCGCTTATGATAGCCATACCGCTTTTTCCACTTCTCGTTGGAACCGTAGAGCTTCTGGCAACCTACTGCTAAATTTCGAGGGTGTCCTTGCTCCCAGAAGGCTGCCCCTTCTCGTGGCGGAATGAGCGGAACTGCTCCCTTGATTCGTATAGCATCGTGACAACTCCTTGTGTCATAAGCACCATCACCTGATATCTCGATGATTTTACGACGTGTCTGCTTGAGTAAGTTGGGGAGCACTTCGGCATCGGTTACGTTCGATAAACTCAGCTCTGCTGCGATTATCTCGTGGGTGCTCGTATCTACTGCGATATGCAACTTACGCCATACTCTGCGCTTCCCATCAGTACCATGCTTCTTAGCCTTCCATTCACCTTCGCCATAAACTTTGAGGCCAGTGGCATCAATTGCCAGGTGTTGTATCGCACCTCTGGTTTTAGTTTTAAATGAAATCTCAACTTCCTTGGCTCGACGGCTTATACAGGTGTAGTGTGGACAAACTAGCGGGATATTAGCTAGCTTAAATACAGAGTCTAGAAAACCTTGTAGCGCTCTCAATGGCATAGAGAAAATGCGTTTCACCATCAGTGCAGTAGTAATGGCTAAGTCGCTGAACCGGCGAGGTCTACCACGCTTGCCTTGTTTGTTTTGTTTCCACTCAGCTATCGTTTCCTCATCAATCCAAAAGGTCAGAGAACCACGGTTGATTAAGGCTTTGTTGTACTGCTTCCAGTTAGTTGTTTTGTAACGAGGTTTAGGCATGAGGCTACGACGATTGATGGGTGTAGCCGATCAGATCGTAGCTTCTAGATTTAGTTCCATCGATTTAAGCAACAAAGCCCGTGACACGCTCCCGATCCTATATTCTCACAAAACATACTCTTTTCCACACGGCAAATACAAAACCCGTAAAAGCATAGTTACAAACACCCTTACCCCAAGAAGAGTGAAGTCACAATATATAGATCGGTTACTTTTTAAGGTCATTGAAGAAAATGTAAATGGACAAAGTAAGTTCGTTCGTTTACGAAACCTCATAGGGATACGTTTAGGGAGAAACAGTGGTTTAAGGGCTCATGAAGTCACCCTAGCAGGGAATTTCAATACTAGTGGGTTGCGTAGTGATATTGCTGAGATGCGTTCTCGCGGTGAGTCTTCGATAGAGATCGATATTGTCTCTAAAAAAGGAGATAAAGGACGACCAATTGTTATTAAGAAAAACGATTTAACATTGATTGAGCGCTTTCTAAAAGGTCCTCGTCAAAAGTTCCCCGAAGGCGATCTCTTATGTCGTTCGGATGGCCTCCCTTTTTCTAGCGGCAGCACACCCGCGACGAAATGGTTCAAAGATGCGCTAAATAAAGCGATGCCAACATTGCTATCCTCATACTACGAACTCTGCTCAAACCCAGATCGAAGATTCATCATTTCAAAGAAATCGCTGAGGGATCTTAGCTTTCACTCTGGTAGGCATAGTTATGCAACAGACCTTGTAGGAGAAGCGTATGAGGCAGGAACAGATCCGAAGGAACTTCTTTTAATTCGTCTTGGGCATGTTGATAAGTCAACCTTGTCTGTCTACATAACAATCGAAGCTATTTTGGTAAACCGAGAGACTAGTAAGTCGGAGCATGAGATATCAACGCTGGATGGACAATGAAAGATATAAATCAAAACAAAAATTGGTTGTCTGACTATGCACCTGCTGAGATTACTCAATTAAATAGTGATCCAACGACTGTACAAATTTCTGTTCTTAGTACACATAACCGTAGAGTAGATCAGGTGGCAAGGTTTGAAAATCTGACAATTCCCTCAAGCCTTATCACTGACCCTTTATGTTTGTCGATCATAGCTTATTGTAAGTCTAAAGACTTTTTATCGCAGTCACCACATACTCGCAAAGGAAAATATGATATTTTCAGCAATTTATTTATGTTCCTTGATAAACGCTATGGTCATCAACATATATCTGATGTAACAGCCATTCATCCAGACTACACTAATTACCGAAAGTCTAAGGGGCGAAGCATTAGCCATTATATCGCTTCAATTAACGTTGCTCTTAAGTGGTACACAAAGCAAGACAATATTAATTTAGAAAATATCGCTAGAGTTAAAGCTACGCAAGCTAGAATACCAAGAATTTCACGCGATACGGGCAAGCCCAAGCCTGCACTTTCTGAGCTAATCGAACCGATAGAGTATGATGATGCAACGTTAATTAAATCACTCAGGGAATTTTCTGTTGTCATGCTAAAAATATTGAGAGAACAGAGGGATTACTTACTTTCAGTTCCAGAAATAATAGAAGCTAAATCATCACTACCAAACTTAAGCGATGAAGTAAGAAGTTTAATTGAACGAGGAATCAATAACTCGCATAAAGTATCTTTTGCTTTAAGGAGAAAGTATTTTAATCCATTATGGAAAGCAATATCGTACTCAAATGACGGCATACTGATAGAACGCATGTTATTAAATTGTAGTTACACTCGGTCTTACATACAAAATCGTGTTGAACCTATGACGCTGGAAGAGCAAAAAACAATTCTAGAGCAACATTTAAAAGCAGATGGCTCTCTAAGATCCAACATTAGTAGTTATTATTCCAGAACAGAGAAAAAGAGAAACTGTCAGCGCTGCGAAGTTTTCTAACCTTTCTTATGAATCCTTATCCAAGCCATCCAAAGTAGAAGAAATATTAATATCATTACTCTTAGCAAGTGAACGAATACAACCATCGGGGCAATTTGAGCTTTCCATAGATGATTATTACATCACTGGTAATAACGGTTCGTGGAGTTTTAGCAAAAATCGCTCTATTACAAATGAATATTCTTCAAGGCTATATAATAGCAGCTCTTTGGTTCATCAAGCTTATGCTAAATACATACAACTATGTAATCAGTCGCCTTACAATGAATTTAATGTTGGAAGAACGCTTCAGTCAACACAAACCAGGATAACCTTCAGAAATTGTACGGAGTTTGATCCTTATCTATCTGTAGTACTCAAGGGTTCTTATTTAAGAAACTGGCTATTAAAAACACACCCAACAACTCAACCTTTCATTAGTCTTTTAACTAAAATCTGTGCACGGAATGATCTGTTATATAATAGCTACGGCAAACATAAAAGAGGAATGAAAAGTATCGCACTCTCATATGTAACACAATCTGTAGCAATTAATTATAGAAGACGAAATGTACGAGAAAAACAAAACGCATATGAGAGATATGGACAAAATATTGTAGATGCAGCACTTGATGCACACACACCAGAGATTAAAAAAAATGTTTACATCAATAGAAGCGAAACCATAACAAGAATTAATGAACGAAAATGGTTTTCTGAAATAGTCAGTGAGGAAATGATCACTGATGCACTAAATATAAAGACTTCTCTTTCAAAATCAGAGACAAAAGTAATTACATTATCAGAAGCTCGAGAAATTTTGGGATTAAAAGGAATTAAATCAGACTCTGATGAAATGTCTAAGCTAGGTGATTTTCTTAATGATTGTGCTGATACTGAACTTAAGACAGGTTATTTTGGCGAAGTAACCCTTGGCTCCAAAAAAATAATTGTAGAAATGCCCATTACAGTAGCACTCATGTTGTCTTACCAATCCATGGTAGAAACAAAACTCAAAGATGACAAGTATATTTCAGATCGTAGAAAAGCCTACATTCTTTCTCATTACTTATATATCGATGAAATTATAAATAAATTTGAGCCATCTATTATTGAGCAAGGTAAGAAACTGTTGGAACAATTTGATATTCCATCTCCACCTTTCTTTATGGATATTTTATGATTAATAGTCCAAACCTTCAAAAGAATAAAAATCATCTCGATACCACAAAGACTCAACGTCAGAATAGCTTTGGCGATCCTATTTGGTGCCTAGAGGACGAAGACGGGAAACAAGCGGAAATTAACTTTTTAGCGTGGAAGTGTAGTGATGATAAAGTGGTGTGGGGTCAGTCATTTATCCTCAAGCGTGCAGATGGTTATGTTAATGCTGAACAAAAAATCGTAGTAAGTGATTTAGGAACTTGGAATCCTATAATTAAAAAATTGCGATCTTTTTGTGAGTACTGGGAATCCAACCACCCCACAACTCCTTTATCTAGGTGGACTAAAAGAGATGTTGCTAAATTTATTAAGGAAGTAATGATATATAGAGATGATGACGGTAATCAACACGTCAAACATCATGGTCAAGAAGAGGGTTATAGACACATTTTGTATCGTTCATATCAATACTTCACTAGTTCAGCAATCATAGATGGCTTGAGAATAGTTGTTAATCGGCAATTTACGGATGCTCTTCTTGAACCCTACTTAAAAAAATCTAATACGTCTTTAGTTGCATGGCTGAAAGGCGGGACTTTTGGAACTATCCCTATCGAAAATGGTATGGTCGTATTGGCTCATGCGGTAAGCTTATTACAATCGAAAAGAGCTAGTGCTGCTCGAGCATTCTTCAATTTCATGAGGGAAAACCAACCTACAAATCCAGCTTCGATATTATGTTTGAGGGAGAATCTATTTCCAGAAAACAGAATTTATCCCCGAGCTACATCAATACGAGGACCTCGAAAGAGTAATACTAAAAAGCTCAAAGAGATATTAGAAAAGAAACTAGATGGTGAATCACCAGCTATATTTACAGAGGGAAATCTCAGCAATTTTGTGATTGAACTCTACAACGCCGCGAGTTACATCTTGTTAGTTTTAAGTGGATTCCGTCTAAGTGAGTGGACTACATTCAAGGCGAATGATTTTGAAAAACTGTCAGATGGCACTTGGGAGTTTCGTAATGAAATACACAAAACAAATCACTCAATAAAGTCATCACGTTATCTTCATGGTATGGCAGCGCTTGCCCTTGACACTCTCCTCGAGTGCTCCTATCTCGATAAAATCTCAGAAAATGCACCTGTATTTATCCGCTCATTCAAAACCCACAAGTTTGTTAGTAACTACAAAAGAATGCCTTTACTTTCCGAGGTATTAGGCATGAGAGTTTGGGGAGAAAACCCTGAGTCAACTATCCGAAATGGATTTGATAAATTCTATGGTGACACTATTAAGCAACATCCTGAATTAGCTAACATCCACAATACAACTACCCCACATCAAGCAAGGCACCTTTGGGCAGAGTATGCTATTCGTCGATTTGATGGTGCGGTCATAGATTTGATTACCGAGCACTTCAGACATCGATATTCCGACAATTTTATTAGATCTTATTACGAGAATGCACTTCGTGAACGTGAGCGTGATGATATAGAGATTGCTTATATCGAGGATATACTGCGCCGGATTGGTAGCAACGATAAATCTTTGTCAGGATTTTATGGTCCTGCTGCTAAACGCGCTCGAATTGCACTAAAAAAAGCTGTACTTGTCTCAACCGATGATTTTGACCTTGCATTAGCAAACTTAGCTGAGAATATCGTTATTACCGTTGATGAGTGGGGGTACTGATTACTTAGAAAGGGGGAAGAGAGGCTGGCAAAATGTTGGAATAAAGAGCTAGGCACAACGATGATTGAAGAATCTCGCTCTTTTGAAGTGTGTAGCACTTGCCCACATAGCTGTAACACTAAATTGCAGAGGAAAGCGATAGAACGCTCTCTAATTGCCCATGAAGAGTTCATCGAATCTTTACCTCCAGAACTATCACGTCTAACTGACGCTAGCAGAAAACATATTAGAACAGGCGAACTTCGACTAAAGGCAATGGATGATGAGTAGGCTTTTAAAGTACGAAAAAACAAACAATTCCTCCAACCAAGAACCAGATTGGTTGACTACAGCAACTGCACTTCAAAAAAGACTATATTTGGAAGCAAGAAAACAGTTCGAAGTAAAAAAAGCTTTAATCGAAGCAGGACAAGCCTCAGGGGGGAAATGTCGAAAGATCGTAGCTTCAGAAGTTGCGTCAGCCGCCAAGTGTGACAAAAGTAATATCAGTAAACGGAAAAATCCAGATCTTCATAAATGGATTGAAGATCACACGGAGCAATTAATCGCTTTAGCTCAAGCAAAGCGTCAATCTATCGTATCTCGCCGAAAAACTGCCGAGGAGGTTAGGAAAGAAAACAACATGATCAAGAATCAAATCAAGGCTGAAAAAAATCATGATTACGTTGCAATTGCTGAAGCCTTACTTGGTAATACTCTAATTGAATCACACAAAAATCTATCTGATGAACTAACTGAATTACGGCGCGAAAACCAGACTCTACAAAATCAAATTGCTGAATTACGCGAAACAAACAGGCAGTTAATAAAATCAATCAATATATCAGGTAGTGAAGACGGCATATAACTAATTTGGAAAACGCCACGACCAAGGGCAAATTTTACTCTTGTCGTTCCATCTTTTGTGTTAGCACTCTTTGCAGCCGGATGTATCAAAGGTAGACCGGAGAACTGTCATAAGTGGCAGGTTGTACCACCGAAGTCAGCTTACTTCAGCGGCGCCTCTCCGCTTTCATGATTCGACACATATAAGTGCATCCCCAAGGATTCATAACATAGCATTCAAAATAGCTACTTTGTAGCGAGAGCAATCAGGGGCGACCTATATTGATGAAAAAGCCGAAATCACCCTTTGCCTAAACATCCCAAGTTGCAGCTCATCTCCCTCCCCTAAAGCCCCGTATTGATTGCTTATAACACCTGTGCAACTTCTCCAAGATATATTGGAACCTTGGGTGCTTGGGTGGTCAAGTAAAGACCCGTCATAATTCAAATAATTTCGTTGATGGGAGAACTCAGACTCCATTGGTTTTCCCATAAGTGCGTAAAGACAAGACTCAGGGATATCCTCTTCAATTCGCTCTGCAAACTTGATGAGGCTTTGCTCTGCAAACGTAAATAGCCAAGCTTGCTGGGGAGTTGAAGAGTTGACTCGAAGGATACGACCTAGTACCTGTCTGAAGTACAGTTCAGTTTTAGCCGAACTCATGTGGCAACATACTTGAAGGCGGGGGATATCAGTCCCCTCGCTAATCATACCGACGCTCACAATCCATTCGATGTCACTTTGCCTGTAACGCTCTATTTCTGCTAACGGTTCTTCATGTCGATATGTAACAATTGAAACGGTTTGACCGAATTTTTGAGATAGAATATCTTTGATCGTTTGTGCGTGTTGAACTGAAGCTGCAACAACCAGTCCGCCTGCACTAGGTGTATCAAGGCGTAATTTAGCTAAACGTTCACACCCTAAACCAAGTACATACTCGATAGCCTCTTTGTTATGGATGATACTCTGGTAAGACGCTTTCGTCTTTTTAAGCATCTCTAAGATTGATGAAAAGGACTCCATCTTCCCCCTATTGCTGACAGACAACTGGTCGTTATCGATCAGTACGATTTTAGGAGCTCTAGAAACACTATCATCAATAGCTTGTTTAAGAGTGTATTGGTAATCGACAAGAAGCTTTCCATCTGGATCACTGTATTCACCTAGTACAATCGGCAAAGAGTCTGAACGCCAAGGTGTTCCTGAAAGCGCAAGTGTAAAAGTAGCGAGACCTTGTATATTTGTTAGAACTTGTTGGCCCCAGATGTTCGCATTTTCCATTTCAGAACCAGAGCAATGATGAATCTCATCAAATACAACAAAGACCCTATGATTTCGTAGTGTTTGCCAAAACTCATCATTTAGGAACTGGATAGACTGGTACGTTAGGGATTGGCCAATCGACCCCATGCCACCATTAAAGGAACAATCAAGGATGGAAGAAAATGTCTTTTTTATGCCTTCAGAAACCGTTAAAGATGGGGAGAAGCATAATATCAGATCTACCATATCATTTTGCAGTAGTCTTGATGCGATATTAGCGGCAAGCGCTGTCTTGCCAGCCCCCGGTGTAGCTTGGCAAAAAAATGAGAGTGATTCATTGCGTATTTTTCTAAAGCTCTGTCTGAGCATTCACTTTGCCATTTTCTTAGCATGACTCACTACCTATAGCCAGAGTATTCAGAACCGTTGTCAGAGCATTTATTTTTCCGAGTAGTAAAGCAGCTCGTTCCTTAGCTTGTTGATGAATCGGAGCGAGTCTGTTTTCTAGATCAGGGAATCGAGATACTATTGACTGGTACTCATCAACCTCTCCAAGTACGATTTCAAGTTCACCTTTATATTCATTACGCTCATTGAGCAGAACGGAGTAATCCTGGGCAGTGATTTCACGGTTTTCCACTGACTGATGGTTTAACATTCCATAGTCAGGTTGTTCCTTAAATTGTTCCGTTTGAAAGTAACGTTTGCTTCTACCAGAACCCTCACATCGTAACCAGTTTTTCTTTTCGAAGTTAAAAATTGCTCGATATACCTTTTTGCGAGCTTCACTTAAATTATATTTTTTATCATCGACGGATAGCCACAGATCCCTAGCTTCTAGCACGGTAAATCCATCTAAACCATTTTCAATCAATAACTTGTGCATGATTGCACTGATCCTTCGAGAACGCTTCATTTTCTTAAATAACACTCACTAAAAACTAAGGATTGCTTAGTATACAGATTTCCTTAAAACTAAGAAAATCTTAGTTAACTCGAGATTATAGAAATGAAACCTAAGTGTCATTCCAAAACCCAATCACAGAACGACTCAAACAAGCTCGAAAAAAAGCAAAGATCTCCCAAAAAGCCTTGGGAGAACGCATAGGTATGGATGAAAGCTCAGCTAGTGCTCGAATGAATCAATACGAGAGAGGTAAGCACACTCCAGATGTTCAAACTTTAAAGCTCATTGCTGATGAACTTGGTGTGCCACTAAACTACTTCTTTTGTGAAGATGAAAGTTCTGCTGAATTAGCATGTATCGTCTCTCAAATGACTGAGAGTGAGAAAAAGAAACTCATTGAATCACTACGTCTAAGTAAAGAATAAAGAGAAAGGGGACAATAACCCTTAGGGTCAGAGTTCAATTTGCTGTGAGCTTAAGATGAGTGTGTATCAACATCCCTCCATATACCACAGCAATAACTGGACATTCGAAGCATGTTGGAACAAGTACGTAAAAAAGTCGACGATAAAGACGCAAGTTGTTCGTCGGAACTCCACTATACAGAACAAGCATCATGGATGCTGTTTCTAAAGTATCTTGATAGTCTTGCGTTCATCAAGTAACAAGAAGCTTAAATGATGATGGAAACCTACGAGTACATCATCGAAAAAAATACCGTTGGAGTACTTGGGCTGCACCAAAAGGTGCAGAAGGCAAGTTTGATGGCAACAACGCATCGCAACAGAGACATTTGGATCATTTATAACAATCCGTAATACTGTTTTGACTAGATAAATTTAAGTATGAAAGCCTATTTGCCCATGGAAGAGCGTGAGTTGAATTTAACCCTTTGTTCTGCTGAGTACAGCGACAAAGGAGAGTTTAACCCCAAGGTGGTAGCGTTGTTAATTTGAAACATGGAAAAGGTCTAAGCTCATTTATATCAACAATTTTAATACCATCATTAAATTCATGGTATGTAGCACAAAAATTTAGGAAATCGATTGAAGATCAATCAGGGCTTTGTTTTAACACGGCAAGCAAGAGATAGAGGTAACAAAACCGTTATCGAACTTTGGGTATCTACCCCTCAAGGTCCCGTACAACTGGATATTGAGGGTGAGCGTCCAACTTTTTTCATCGATACCAGCAATACCGAGAATGCTAAGACATTATTTATTAGCCAAAACCTAAAATTTGAACTCAAATCTCTGCCACTCAAGACGTTCCAAGATAGCAATGTAACAGCCTGTTATTTCACTACAATTGTAGAAGCAAATATGGCAATAACCCTATTAGAAAAAAATGAAATTGTCACTTATGAAAGCGATATTCGCCTAGCTGACCGCTATTTAATGGAACGATTCATTAAAGGTAGTATCGAGTTTACAGGCCATCAAGTCGCACGTCGTAATCAGTTCTATATGACTACGGCCAAGTGTCGTCCTGGTCAATTCAAGCCTAGTTTATGTGTAGTATCTCTCGACATTGAATGCTCAGAGAAAGGGGTGCTGTATTCTATCGGTCTTGATTGTGAACGAGATAGCCGTGTGATAATGGTTGGCCAACCTGAGCCAGCAGAGACACCGATTCAATGGGTTTCTGATGAAAAAAAACTCCTACTCGCTCTCAATCAGTGGTTTCAACAATTTGAGCCTGATGTCATAGTAGGATGGAATATTATTGATTTCGATTTCCGCTTATTGGATAGACGCGCTCAGTGGAATAAAGTTCCACTCGCCATTGGTCGTAATAGCCGAAGTGCAATCTTTCGCTCTGGTCGCAACCAACAAGGCTTTATCTCGATACCAGGGCGAGTGGTTATTGATGGTATAGATATGCTCAAGACAGCGACCTATCATTTCCGCTCTTGGTCGCTTGAGTCTGTCTCACAAGAGTTGTTAGGTGAAGGAAAGAGCATTCACAACGTTCACGATCGAATGGAAGAGATCAATCAAATGTTTCGTGCAGATAAACCTTCTTTGGCTAAGTATAACTTGCAAGATTGTATTTTGGTTAATCGAATCTTTGATAAAACCCACCTACTAGATTTTGCCATTGAGCGCTCATGCCTGACAGGGCTTGAGCTTGACCGTGTAGGCGGTTCTGTAGCGGCTTTCACTAACCTTTATTTGCCTCAGCTGCATCGCGCTGGGTATGTTGCACCTAACATTAACCCTGAAGAATGGATAGCTTCCCCTGGTGGCTATGTAATGGACTCTCTTCCAGGTCTCTATGATTCTGTTCTTGTTCTCGACTACAAGAGCCTTTATCCAGCTATCATTCGTTCATTTCTTATAGATCCTCTTGGGCTTATAGAAGGACAGCGATTGCCAACGGGCAATACTCAGGATAGTGCAATTGAAGGGTTCCGTGGTGGACAGTTCCATCGAGAAAAACACTTCTTACCTAAGATGGTTCATGATATTTGGCAAGCGCGTGATTTGGCGAAGATAAATAATGATCCTGCATTTTCTCAAGCTCTAAAAATCATTATGAACTCGTTCTATGGCGTGTTGGGGTCATCTGGGTGTCGGTTCTTCGATACCCGTTTGGCTTCGAGTATCACGATGCGTGGGCATGAGATCATGAAAACCACAAAGCAATTAATAGAAAAGCAAGGATACGAAGTCATTTATGGTGATACTGACTCTACTTTTGTTGCGCTCAATAGTGCTTATTCAGAGAAACAAGCTGACGAAATAGGCAAAAAGCTCGTTGAAGAAATCAATGCTTGGTGGAAACAAGAACTAAAACAACGTTTCGGGATTAATTCTTACTTGGAGTTAGAATACGAAACGCATTACCGTAAGTTTTTAATGCCAACTATACGTGGTTCAGAAACTGGGTCGAAGAAACGTTATGCAGGTCTTGTGGGTAAAAACAGCGATGAGAAAATTGTATTTAAAGGTCTCGAGAGTGCGCGGTCTGACTGGACGCCACTTGCTCAAGAATTTCAGCAAAGACTTTATATGATGGTATTTCATGACCAAGACCCATCCGAGTACGTGAGAAACATGGTGGAACGAACTCAAGCTGGTGAGTTTGATAACATGTTGACTTATCAAAAGCGGCTCCGTCGACAACTCCACGAGTACGAGAAGAACATTCCCCCTCAAGTTCGAGCTGCGCGTATTGCTGATGAGAAAAACGCCCGCTTAGGGCGACCGTTGCAGTATCAAAACCGTGGTCGTATCGAGTATTTAATGACTGTCAACGGGCCAGAGCCTAAAGAGTACTTGGAAAGTGCGATTGACTATCAACATTATATCGAAAAACAATTAAAACCGGTTGCTGAAGCTATCTTACCGTTCGTGGGTTATGACTTTAAGCAACTCAGCGAACCTCAATTAGGGCTGTTTTAAGTTAACCAATTTGTGTTTGCCCAGGTTTGGAGGTTTTCCGAAACTCTTTGACTAATGCGTATTAGTAGTTATCCGAACACCTGAAATTCTGGATGCCCCTTCACTGGAGAATCGTGTGGGAGAGTAATAAAGATTCATACTGAGCATTAAAGTATCATACTAAAATTTCCTAAATGTATTTAGAACGCAGCAAGCCCTCATAAATACAATTCGCTCAGCAGCCTGTTGATTGAATTCAGAACAATGCATTCGTGAAGTAAGCTGTTTCGCAATCGCGTAACAGTAAAGTGGTATCTTAAGCACTTAAGAGTTACACAGACTCTCATGACCTTGATTTCCAGTATTAGAGAAATTTCATTTTTCTAACAGTAACTTTTGAGTAAGTTGCAGAGTTTTTTTAGATGTATGCTTGAGGAGTTTGTTAACCATCATTATTTGACTAAGTCTGCGCTGTTCAATTACTTCTTTCACATCACTCTTTGGAACATCTTCTGATGCAACTTATTCCACTTTCAATAACCGAACCAGTATAGGACAAAATCATACTGTTCTGCATTTCAACATAAATGTTTCTGAATACGATTTAAGCATCTATTCATGCTATGGGCAAAGTCACAGAGTATTTCGGGATAGAGATATCTGCTTTTGGTAGGAAGTTTAAGAAGACAGCACATGATATCTTCTAATTCGCGACAACCAGACTCATCCCTCAAATAGGATGCCCACAGTCGTTATAACTAGTCATACAGTGCCTTTGAAACTGTTCTCTCCTTTTATTTTTGCGTAAAATATGCTCATAAAGTAAAAGGAATACCAAATGAAAAACAGATGGTTAGGTATGGCTTGTGTGCTTCCCCTATTGGTTGCGTGCAATAGCGAAAGTTCAGCAATTAAGGTGTCTAGCGAGACGGTCTCACAAAAGCAAATCGATACGATTGTGTCGAATATCAATGAGCTTTACCCAGAAGCAACTCCAGATCAGAAACAGAAAGCGGCAGAAGTGGTGGTACGAGCTATCGAGAACATGGTGTTCGTCGAAGGCGGAAGCTTTGATATGGGCGATTTCAAGATGGATTGTGATTTCCCAACAAAATCTGAGAACCGTTTAGATTGGTCTCCTGATGCGCAATGTTTAAGTCATTTTGCGAGTAGTATGTTTGGTGCTCAGTACTTACACAAAGTGACCCTCGACTCCTATTCGATATCTAAGTATGAAGCAAGCTTTATCGATATGGAGTGGATGCGACAGATTAATCAACTACCA
Organism: Vibrio sp. B1ASS3; assembly: GCF_905175355.1. Taxonomy (NCBI): domain Bacteria; kingdom Pseudomonadati; phylum Pseudomonadota; class Gammaproteobacteria; order Vibrionales; family Vibrionaceae; genus Vibrio; species Vibrio sp. B1ASS3. The sequence goes on along the minus strand of NZ_HG992742.1, from coordinate 1,521,833 downwards.
GTAGGTGCGAACAAATGGGAAGGCTACGCACAACTTAAAGATATCGTCCAACGCGACACAGAAGAATACTCTGAGTTAATGAAATGGCATTATAAAAACCACAAACCAGCTCAAACAAAAACTTGGCAAGAGAGCAAAGACTACTGTCAGTGGCTTGGGGAGGTTTCAGGCTTGCCTTTTGATCTTCCCACAGAGGCGCAATGGGAATATGCTGCACGAAGTCGTGGACAGCATTACTATTATGCGACCAATGACGGTTACCGCTCTCTTTCTGAAGGGCAATATTTCTCTCCAACAGCGGAGAGATACGTAGATGTAAAGGCATCAGAAGTAAATACTGGCAGAAGTAGCGAGGAATATATTGGACGTTGGCCATCTAATCCGCTTGGTATTTATGGAATGAGTAATGGGATTTATGAGTGGGTTAATGATTGGTACGAAAAAGACTATTACCTGAGTTCAGTGGAAGCGAACCCTTTAGGTCCAAAAACAGGAACCCAAAAAGTTATACGTGACAGCGTAAGCAACAAAATGACCTTTGGACGTAGCGGACAAGATATAGAGTCGGATACCTATAATCCAAGCTTGAGCTTTCGTTGTTCAATTCAGAAACCGAAACCAATAACGAAGTAAATTTAAACTGGCCTACGGGGCCAGTTTGTTTATGTTTATGCGTAAGGGTAGCTACCGTTACTACCGAATAGCGAAGCATATTGTTGCTGTACCCGTTCCCTTTTTAGAGTAAAGGCACTGTTATCGTAGGGAGTAAATGGTGCCCCTGCAACTTTATCTGCCGAGTTCGTTTCTGCTAAGGTCGCTACCCAATTATTGAACTGAGTTTGTTGCTTACCGTCAAGTAAGGCATTAATACGTTGAATGTTTTCAAAGAGGACCTGCTCACCTGCAGCTTTTTCTCCTTTGTCATTCATTCGCGCAAGAATTTCTTCAAACTTGTGCCAACTATAGGTACTTTCTTCGAGTAGTTTACAAATCGCCGCCTCTTGCTTCTCTTCCCAGTTAAATGTGAAGGTCCGAGTTAATGTATCTAGCATTCTGCCTATCGCCTCGGGAAGAAGCTGATCAAAAGGTACCCCACTACGTGCCAAATCGTTCAACACTCTGTCAGCTAACGTAATTGCCTCTGCTTCTAGGTCAAGCCTTTTTTTCCGAGCAACCCTAATTTTTTCTATAGTGTCCTCGCCTTTAGCAATGGCATTTTTTAATGCATCGTGTGGGGCAACAAAACCTTTGGCAAGGGCAAACGCAAAGTAAGTAGCGTCAACTAAATATTCATAAGCCAGAGAATTAATGTTTTGTAGCATCCGATAATCCACATATTGAAGTCCTTGCCAGATTACTTTCGCTAGACTCCAAATTTCTTCTGCGTTTATAGCGACAGAAAAGCCACCGCCGCCGCCTGCCCCCCAAACCAGTTTGGCTGAGATTTTAAGGAAGAACTTTGTACCATCTAAATAGAGCTCAAAATCCGCATTATATCCACCACCAACGGAAACATTACCTTCGGTCTGGATTTCAGCCAAAGAGTTAAAGTTTGTGATTTGATCTATTTCTGGCGCTTTCCATTGAACACCACCTGCAAACTCACCACTTAACTGGCCACCACCAAAAACACTGGCCTTGATGCCTATTTGACCGCCTCCTGCGTTGCCCATGCTCACATGAGGGTCAAACAATATCCCAACATCATCACCAGTTTCCGGTCTTCTGTTACTGATACCTGCTTTTGCTTGAGCAACTACGCCCACAAAGCAACCCACTTTCATTTTGGCATTAAATCGGAAACTGCCAAAGGAGTGTAAGGCTGGCTGACCATTCGCATCAGTGTAGTTTAAGCATGGCGTATAACCCGCATCGCTAGGCAAGAAGACTTCTGCCGTAATGGCCGCTTCAAAGGCTGAAAAACCCGCAGAAGCACCTACACCTAAATCTACGTTTCCTTTCGCATTACCGTGCTCATCTTTCTCAAATGGGTTTAACTCAGTATCGACAGCCGCTTGCATTCCCCAGCGACCAAGTTGCGCCTCAGAACTCACCGCAAACATTGTATTGCCTTCATCGTCGCGCAAGAGTGTATCCGTCGATTTCCATTCAGCAATTTTTCCGCCGGGCGCCTGCCACTTCGCAAGATTGGCTTTAATATCAGGGCCAAGCTTTTTCTGCTCAAGGTCGCTTGTAATGTCATCAGCGATAGCTTTACCAAATTCTTTGATATTTCCCGTACGTAATGCTCGGTTCGCGTTGTTGGTATTCGAGGTATTTCGCCAACTGTTACGAACGGTAGTTTCCTCTTGAAAGAATGCTTCTCGAACATAGGTGTAAACGCCGCGATTAATCGAGTACAACTCTCTAACCCCAGTATTTGTTACAATGCCATCCAATGCTCTCTCTTTTACCGCCATTTTTTTAGCATCAACAGGCTTGCCAGAAGAGCTCTCTTTGGTTGGTGGGACTTTGGCCATCTTTTCCCACGTCGCAAGCTCTTTCTTAAGGTTTGGTACGACTGTCGCAGTCAAACGCTCTTTTAGCTCAATGGCTGAATCTTCGGAGCCAAACCAATTTGAGTATTCCTCAATGTAGCGGATACGCTTTTTCAACTCGGTTACTTTAGCGTTAGCCATTCGCTGGTTTTCTAAAGCTTTTTCTCTCTCAGCCTTTTCTTTTCGAGACTGTTCTGCTTTGACACTTGCTGGATTCTTACGGCTGGGATCTGGCAATATGCCTGCGTATATCAGGTCGGCGCATAGGGCTTCTCGCTTTTGCGTATGCTTTTCCAACTCAGCCCATGTTTCTTTGCCCGTTGGAGCTTGATGGACTAGGTCACTGTAGCATTGAAATAACTTCGTCGTTTCTTCGATTTCCTTATCAAGCTTTTCCACCGATTCTTTCGTTAGGCAATAGAATCGGTTCGCTGATTCACCCGTGGCAAAAATGATATCTTCAATTTCCTTTGGTTCACACAAAGGCGCCGCCACAATTGTCCCTTTCTCTTTTGGACACATTTTGGCGATTGGCTCTACCGGAAACTCGACAGGGATAGGCTCTTCCTCTTCCTGACTAGGAAGGATTAAGGTATCGCCAACTTGGATTAAATCAGGATTTGGTTGGTACTTGGGGTTTAGCTCTAACAAGATGTTGAAGTTAACACTTTGTTCGATACCGATGCCAATAAGGGTGTCACCGGGTTTAATTACGTAGGTTTTGTTACTCATGAAACGCGTCCATTACCATTGCTGCGCAATGTTTTGCATTGTGCTCAGTTGTTCTTGCGAGAGTGTCCAAGGTTGAATTGACGTAGTAGCCTCACTAGCGTGGGATAAGTTAATACTTAGCCATTGTTTGCTATGCCAATGCAGAGATGAGAGTAAAGGAAACATTTGTCGTCGCTCCTCATCACTTAATGCTGCCATTAAAGGTACTAGAGTTCTGGGCTCATAAAATCGAAACAATGCTTCTCCTTGATTGCGCGACACAAAGAGACGCTGACGCAATGAGGCTGCAACCTCCGAAGAAGAGTGAGATGGCGAACTCCAAACCAAACAACCACAAGGGGTCTGGCTCATCTTAGCTACGCATGCCTGAAGTGCCTCTTCTGATGACCCGATAGAAACTAAGACAGGCCCCTCATTGAGGTGTGATAGACGAGTACCAGCCATCAACGGGATAACCTCGAATGACTCAAGATGCGCCTCCAATTTCTTTTTCCATTCAGGCCAAAGAAGAGGTTCGATAATCGCGTACGCTTGTTGGTTCGTAATTAGGTTCGGTTGGGTATTACCTTGAATTCGCCAGTTTGGATTTAGCTGTGTATTTGACATGTTTTACCGCTCCCACAATCACACAGTTCTTGCATTAAGCCACCGTCTTCAACAAACCCTTTATAAGCGGCCGGAGACATAACAGGTGGTGTTTTCTTCGCTATAGATAATCCTTTAGGACGCCTTGTAGAAACGCTGCTGTTGCCGTTTGCCGCGCCGCCCGGATTGATGTCTACCTTGCCACCCGTCGCGGTAACGTTACTTGAACCATCAATTGTGATTGAAGTGCCGTTTAAATGGATGTTGCCGCTGCTCTTTAGCACTAAACTGGATGCGCCGACGAGGACCTTGATTTCATCCGCTGAGACCACCGCGGTTTCGCCATCAGAGCGGATAGAGGTATTGCCGTTGACTTCAACACTGAGGTTACTACCGACACTGTGCGTATCATCTGCGCCCACATCGATAGAACGTGATGCCTTGATGACCGTATTTTGGTCTTGACCTAGGTCCAATGAATCGTCTTTACCAATCAAGGTCTGACGATTTTCATCGATGTACAAATCTCGGTTGTTGGCGATTTTCTCGGATGCGTTGGCGTTATAAGTAACGTGAACGTCTTTCTCAACTCGCTCCATAAAGGTCTGCTTGGTGATGGAAGTTTTATGCCCATCAATGACTTCTTTACGGTCGCCTAAGATGTTGTTTTCTTGGTTTTTACCGACTTTTAACTCTTCATCATTTCCGATGTCTCGATAACGGTTATTGAGCACTTTAGTCTTCATGTCTTTTTGAGCACGGAAGTGAACCTCTTCTTGGTCACTTTCATCCTCAAAGTACATTTCGTTGTAACCTTCAGCCTTATGGCTTTGGGTTCTAAAAACGGTACGCGTTTTGTTCTCTGGTAATGGGTATGGCGGCGTGTGTAAACCGTTGTACACCGCACCCGTCACCAGTGGACGGTCTGGGTCGCCTTCTAGGAAGGTCACAATCACTTCATGACCAATGCGCGGCAAATAAACAGCGCCCCAGTTTGGTGCTGCCATTGACTGACTGACACGTAGCCAACATGAGCTATGCTCATCGCTTTGTGCGTAGCGGTCCCAATGGAACTGAACTTTGATGCGGCCATATTCATCGGTGTAGATTTCTTCACCCGCAGGACCAACCACAACGGCAGTTTGAGGACCATCAACGACAGGTGACGCCATTTTAGGTGCACGGAATGTCACATCTCGTGGTAAGCAGACAAACTGATTGTGATAAGTTGTAGGTTCATCGCTCGATTCTTCTTCGTGCACACGAGGGTTAAAGCCCGTGTGCATCACCGTCAACATGAGGTAATCACGGTTGATGTTTGCGCGAGGGTGTTGGCTGATATCGAAGCTGTAGCCTGCGGTGAGACGCATGATATCGCTCGCGGCCTCAATCTGATGGCTATCCACCGTGTATTCGGACATCCACTCTGTTGCACGCTGCTGACCCAATTCTGGCGTTGTGTAACGGCCAAGATAGTCGTAGCGCTGCAAATCAAAGTTCGGGCCTTCATCGGCGCTTTTTCCTTGCGGAATTTTTGGCGTGAGATAGTTGTAATCGCCATAGCTCACTAACCCAGTACGAGTTCGATGGATTTGCTCAAGGTCGAAAATATGTTCTCGGTCTGGCGTGCCACCACCTTGGGCATGATAAATCACAGGTCCTAGGTAAGAAGCATTAGTGGGTGAACTGATGAGCTCAGGTATCGCATCGTTGCTATCGACAATGACCATGGTATGTCCAGCTTCGTTATGCTCGAAATAATACCAAAGGCCATGCTCTGCCATTAATCGCTGTACAAAGTGCTGGTCGTTCTCACGGTATTGAAGAACGTACTCCTTCGCTTCGTATTGCGCTGATAGGTCAAAGCGGTAATCGCTCATACCTGCGTCATCAAAAACCTGACGAAGGATGTCGGGAGCCGCTTGCATCTGAAAGATGCGACAGTCTTGGCGCTGAGTGAGAAACCAAAGGTGTGGAACCAAGGTAATATGATAGCGCGAGAAGCGGCGGCCAGTACCTAAATAGCGAAGCTCAGAGATACTGCCGTTAAACTGACGAGCAGTCCCCATACCTTGACCAAATAGGCTTAGGATACCCATTTTTCGGCTTAAGGCATCAAACGTGATGGCGTCGTCATCGGACAATACCGTCAGGTTCATTTCAAAGGGGGAAGAGACTGTCTCTGTTATTCGAAAGCTTTCGACTTTAAATGCACCAGAGAACCCGGAAACATCAAAGGTGAAATTTACATCATTAACCATACCATTCGGCTCTTATGACAACGAGGAAGTGAGCGGAAAAGGTTCACCGCCACACCTTAAATAGTCGAACTGTATCAAGCTCTATGACACTCATCACTGTGGTGATTTGACGGGAAATTTGAGCATTCAATAGTGCATTTGGTTGAGTAGGTAGCGAGATTAAACGTTCTAATCTGAAAGTTCACACTTTGCATAGTGATATGAGCGGATTTAGGCCATCTCTAACAGTTCAGTTTTGTGACGTTAGTACGCAAAAATATTTGAGAGTGACACGATATTTTAAGGAAATTGCCCTAGAAGAAGATAAAAATTGGAGCCCGTAACGAATTGTTTTATGGATTAATGCTCATCATGATTTGCCTGCCAGCCAAACTATGATTAAATGCACTTTAGTGCATATTTAAGGAAAGATTAATGGCAAGGAAAAGTGATGGCATCATCTGGCATTTGATGGATGCACCGTGGTGGTTAAGTGTGATTTTATCGATAGGTGTGTATGTCGCCCTTTCATACGTATTACCAGAGCTTGCTGTCAGCAGTAACAACTTTGTTTTCAATGCTATCGCCCCAAATCTTTCCATGTTCGCACCGTATTTTGCGTTGCTGTTTTTCATTCCCGCGCCGATTGCTTTTTTTAAACAATTTCAGAGAAGGCAGAGGTATCGGACGACCACTTCACATATTCGCTCGAGACGAGTAACCACGCCATTTCACCAATTAAGCTGGCTAGAGTTTGAATCTTATGTCGGCGAGTACTTTAAGCATCAAGGTTATACCGTGAAGCAGTCTTTTTCACAAAAGCCTGACGGCGGCATTGATATTTGGTTGACGAAAGATGGTGAATTGAGCCTAGTGCAATGTAAACACTGGAAGGCCAAGAAAGTTGGCATTCAGGTACTTCGAGAAATGTACGGTGTCATGATAGAGCACCACGCAAGCAAAATGATTATCGTCACGTCAGGAGACTTTACATCGGAAGCCATTGCTTACGCGCAAGATAAACGCCTGTGGTTGGTCAACGGCTCAGAGCTTGTTCATATAATTGAGGATGGACGGAGCTTTGAAAATAAACCACCAAAGCCAACGAGCGACGCGAAACCGGTACTGAAAGTGTGTCCAAACTGTCAGTCTGTCCTTGTAAAACGAGTGGCGAAACGAGGAGTAAATAAAGGGAAGGCGTTCTATGGCTGCACTTCGTTTCCAACGTGTCGATACACGATTGATTACTCAAAGCCTAATTAGCGATGCTGCCTAAAAAGCGTCTGATTAATGAGCGGTAATTAACGGGTTTTGCTCAAAAACAAACAAGGATAAAGACAGTCTGTGGGCGGCTTTTCACATCCTTGTACGTCCCTATAGCTGTACTCAATGCTCTCACTTTAACCCACAGCTCGAAAAGCCGCATCGCTAGTTTAAGAGGCTTCTAGAGCACCAACAAGTGGGGATTGTCGTCATACTTTTAAAGTTATAGCGAGCCTCCCAAAACAGGGGTAGGCTACTGATAATTCGAGGGATAACGTTTGTTATCTTGGTTTGGCTATCTTGTTACTTTCGGTTACTTGCCACAATACCTGCCAAATGTCGGGTAAGCGGTGACCTAGCCTTTGTAACGTCATCACAATTTGAGACTGGTGATGTTCATCCGTTGGAGCGCCATGACCAAAGCGTAACTCTTTACAACGCTGAGCTTGTGTTAGATGGTCAAAATCAGCCGTCAACTCTAACAAGGCTTTTTCTACTTGCCGGTAGTTAAAGCAACCGGTCGACAAGGTTTGAGCGATGATGCTCAACCCCAAGTGCGCTGACATCATTTTTCGCAGCTCGCGCTGAATATCGGCACTATCATCAATGCGGTACTGCTCGTAGAAGGGCACTAAGTGCGGATATATGTGCGATGGCTTTAGGTTTGACATTAGACGCTGGCGCACGACTAAGGACGAGGCGTTAGGATGGCGTTCTAAAATATGTTCGATGCGACGCTGTAATTGTGCATCATTGAGTCTTCCCATCGATTCTCAACGTTCAGCATTCAGATAGCGTCATTTTGCCATATTGCGTCTCAAGCTTGACCAAGTATTTTGAGAGTTGTGTCGTATAATGAGGGCATTCATCGTCATAACACAGCAATACCATTATGCCTTGTAAACCTATTGATAATAAACTTTTTCTAGAGCACCTCAATGCGCTTCTTTCACACACTCGTGATAGTCGAACCGCCACGCCGGATGTGTCTGCTCTTTTGCCATTTGTTCGAGATGTTGTGCTTGAGGAAGTCGTCATACACTGTCGAGGCAATCAAGCGAAAGCCTCAAGAATACTAGGATTGAATAGAGGTACGCTACGCACCCACATGCGTCGAATAAACAAACAAAACGTAACTATGGCGCTCAATGACGGCGCTTGAGTATCTCTTCTGACCTCAGGGCTAAGCCACTCTTTGATTTCGAATTGGAATGCTTTATTGGGCAAACGGCACAGCTATTTTTTGCTATCTCAGATACGACAAAGCCACAGGCAGGACCTGTGGCTTTGTATAACAGCGACAGAATGTTTTTCATTCAATTTGAAGAGGGAACGCATTCTGTGTGCAGCGCTGGGCGTTTTATCACCACAATAGGGAGGGAAAACACCTAAGCTTATCGGAAGTCCTCGGTGGGCTGCTTTGCAGTTATGCCAAGTTCAAATAGATACCATTACTTCTGGCCAGACAGTAAATAGTAACTCAAAGAAAAAGCAGGGATACCCGAGGCTCTCGAGCATAGTCTAAAATTGAGCGTTGAAAATCGCAAGTTTACCAGATATCAAAATGAAGATAGTTGACGGTATTTTCCCTAAAAGAGTCCTGAAATGAACTTCTAGCAGCAAGCAGTCATCGGGATAATTTGTCCAATAGGCTGTTGGACAATTTTTCGTACCCAATTATGCAAGAGGCTCTTGCAAAATTGCGAAACAAGTTGTTTCGTGAATCGTCTACTCGATACATCGTTTTGGCTGTAGGACTAACATGGGCATTGTTAATAAATCAACTACCGAGTATTCCTCGGCAGTTGGATTCGGGAACTGTTGCAAAATTAGCAACAACTTTCACCGCCCCAAGTATGCAACAGCCTGTTGCACAAATTAACCTGAATCAAAATGCCCCATTATTGGATAGACCTTTTACTCATTCCCATCCTGTTCATGAGTTTTCCCCTACTAAAACTTATCCATTCTTCTAGTACTGTTCGTTGTGAATCCCCGTAAGCATAGTTCGCTAGTGTTTGGGGGATGATGGTTCTTATATCTCGTCATGTAACACAGGGAAAGCCTGCTTTACTTATTTGATCCAAAGCTCTAAACAGAACTTCTTTTTTCAGTATGATACATTGCGCTTATACCAAGGGAGTCATATGAAAATAAGAAAAGTGGAAATTCGAAACTTCAGGGGAATTTCGAAAGCGGTAATCGACCTTAGTAACTTTACGACGCTCGTCGGTCCAAACAACATAGGTAAATCAACGATACTTGCGGCATTAAACTTAGTATTGGATAACAAAAAGCCAAAGGTAGAAGATTGGCCTAACCAAACCCAATCCGATGATGAAATGCTTATTACCTGCACTTTTAGTGATTTAGAGAATTGGGAGCGAGTAAAGCCAGCTATTTCAAAGTTGTTGAATGGCGATGAGTTAATTGTACGTATGAAAGCCACTTGGAAAGAGAACGCAGACGCACCTAATTGTAAGTATTATGTACATCACTCGCTAAAAACCACTCCATTTTCCGAGACCAAGATAACGAAAGTACGAGAAAATGACTTAGCAAAACAAATACTAATTGAACGAGGTGCAAACACTGCTGACCTGTACAAGGAGAAAAGAGAAGAGCTTGAGCAATACTTTATCCAATCTCATCCTGAACATGTTACAGAAGATACCGACTGGCATGAAAAGGCATTTGCAAATTCCTTACAACAAGCGATTCCGCATGTTATGTATGTACCTGCTAGTTTTAAAATTGAAGATGAATTAAAGACCACAGGAACGTCACCATTTGCTTATTTGTTCAAGAACAAGTTATTCCCTCGAGTTAAAGATGATAAGTCATATAGCGAGTACATTGATATCGCGGGCAAGTTACAACAAAAACTAAAGGGTCAAGCCGAAGATGGGTCGGAAATCGATGGTTTGGATGATGCTCTAAAAGCAGTTTCGGAAACTCTAAATGATATTTTGGATTTCGATACAAAAGTAAAACTCGCCGTAGGTGATATTGATGTCGAAAAATTGTTTATGAATGCCGCGACGTTCCTTATCGATGACGAGTTAGAAACAAGTCTTCAATATCAAGGCAGCGGAGTTCAAAGAGCATTGGCGTTTGCTATGCTTGAAAGCAACGCTGCAATTGAAGCACAAGTTGAAGGTGCCCAAAGAACCACAATTGTCTTATATGAAGAGCCTGAGCTATATATACACCCTCATCTTATGCGCCGTTTAAAAAATACGCTTCAAACTCGATCAGACAGCCCACTCTGGCAGGTAGTATGCTCTACGCATTCCCCATTTTTGATTGATTTAGCGAATCAGCCAGACTCAATTAAATTAATTAAAAGGGGAGAAGGAAATAGTCGAATTGTTTCTCAGCTTCCAAACGAGTTGTTCGAACAAAGCGATGAATATGATGAAAAAGTGCTACTGCGTGCGGTACTAGATTTCCATCCGACTGTTTGTGAAAGTCTATTTGCAAAACAAGTTGTTGTCGTGGAAGGTGATACTGAGGTTGCCGTATTTTCAATGATCGATGAGTTAGTAAACAAGTTAGAAATTGAAAACTCAAAACATAAAGATATAACGGTTGTTTCGGCGGGAGGAAAATGGACAATTCCTGCGATTGTAAAGGTGCTTAAAGGTCTTGGTATTGGATACAAAGTTATTCACGATACCGATGCCAAGGGCTTAACTGAAGAAGAACTTGTTCAAGTTGGGAATTTGCACCCTTATCGAGCCAATGCCAAAATTTCGGAAGTTGCAGGTGAAGAAAACGTATTTCTTGTGAATGATACGTTTGAACATGTATTGTGGAATGCTGAAAAAGATTCAATAAAGTCTAGCAGTAAACCTTATCATTCATGGAAGCGCACACGACAATTTTTAGACAACGAACTCGACCTTGATGCTGCATGTAAGTCAACATTAAAAGAGATTATTGAATTTGCTTTTGTGAATTAGATGTAACGATACCTAAAGGCTTCGTTTCTGGAGCCTTTTTACTTAAGGACATTAGCTTAACTCTCATTGCCTTTTGGTGACAGCGTGGTGCCGTTGATCTTCAAGCCGATTTAGCCAACAACGCCTCAGAACCATAACACTGATTTGTCAAAGCACTGTGTTTCAAAACTAAACGTTAAACACCAAAAAAAGAAAATGATTATTAAGCTCTTTAAGTTTTCAGCATAGATTTGGATAAATATGTACGATTTACACCTTCTTGGATGGAATAGCTTCCAACAGCTTTGCCTTACAATCACTCGTGAAGTGCTTGGGCAAACTGTACAGTCCTTTCTGGACTCAAATGATGCTGGACGTGATGGTGCTTTCGCTGGTAGTTGGGCTCCTTGCTCAGGCATGCATCTTAGTGGGAATTTCGTGATTCAATGCAAGTTTACAAATAGATCCTCTTTTTATCTTACGAAGTCCTGCATGTCGGATGAAATACCTAAAGTTCGCAAGTTAGTCGCTGATGGTTTTTGCGATGTTTATATTTTGATGACTAACGCTGGGGTATCTGCCAATCAAGAATCGTTGATAAAATCAGAGTTGCTTGCTGCCGGGGTAAAACACATTCTGATTTTTGGTTCTACTTGGATCGAGGATCAAATCAAAGAAAACACACGACTTCGGATGCTCGTCCCTCGCATATATGGTTTGGGAGATCTCAGTCAAATTTTGGATCAACGAGCTTACGCTCAGGCTCGCTCAGTTCTGGAATCGTTACGAGAAGATTTGGCTAAGGTTGTAGTTACGGGTTCCTACCGAAAAGCGGTTGATGCCCTTGATGAACATGGATTTGTATTACTCATAGGCGAACCAGCAGCGGGTAAAACGACTATTGCATCGATGTTAGCAATGGCGGCCGCAGATAAATGGGGCTCATCTGTTCTCAAACTAGACGACCCAGGCAAGGTTGTAGAACATTGGAATGTGGAGGAACCCACTCAGTTCTTTTGGATTGATGATGCTTTTGGTGTTACTCAGTATGAGTCGTCTTTGGTTCACGGATGGAACCATTCCCTAGCGCAGGTTAAGGCAATGTTGCGCCAAGGAGTGAAGATCGTTATGACGTCAAGGGATTATATCTACAATCGTGCTCGCCAAGAGCTAAAGGAGAGTACTTTTCCACTAATCAATGAGAGTCAAGTTGTAATCGATGTTCATGAACTATCAGAACTTGAAAGGCAGCAGATCCTTTACAACCATTTGAAACTCGGAAAACAACCCGCAGCTTTTCGCACTTCGATAAAGCCGTATCTTGAGTACATTGCAGCGCATTCACGCTTCATTCCAGAAACAGCACGACGAATCGCCGAGCCTTTATTTACGAAGGACCTCTATATAAGTGAATATCAGTTGGGGCAATTTGTAGATAAGCGCGAACAGCTTCTTCTTGAAGTGCTCCAAGGGCTGGATGTTAATGACAAGGCCGCACTCGGCTTAATCTATATGAGAAAAGGCCAACTAGAAAGCCCTATCATGTTACAAGAATCTGAGCCTTCGGCATTGGAACGCCTCGGCAGTACATTAGGGGAATGTATCAAGGCATTGACTGCACTAAATGGTAGTCTTGTAACGCAAGTACATACTGATGACCAACCAGAGTGGCGCTTCAAGCATCCGACGATTGGAGATGCTTACGCGATAACACTATCTTTCAACGCAGATCTGCTCGGAATTTTCTTGAGTGGTAGCTCAACTGAAAACCTACTGTCACAGGTAACATGTGGCAATGTCGGTATTGAAAAGGCAGTAGTTGTTCCCAAGTCATTGTTCACAATGATGATAGATAGACTAAATGAGTTCACACAAAGTACCAAATACAAGGTGCAATGGTTATCGTCGTGGGGCGCTAGGTGGGCACTTTATCGCTTCCTTGCTAATCGTTGCTCGAAAGAGTTCTTAGAGATGTATCTTACGCAAAACACCGAAATCCTACAGCGTATATCTAATCCGGGTTTAAACCTAAGTGTAGTACCCGAAGTTGGTCTTGCTATCCGCCTTTATGAGTTTGGCCTTCTTCCTGAAGAGTATCGCAGAAAATTTGTTGAAACTGTGAGTAACTATGCCATCGAAGGTGAAGACTTATACGCTTTGGATGACTCAGGTGTAAGAGGTGTTTTTACTGACAGTGAATTTAATGAACTTGTGGAAACCGTTCGTTGCAACCTATTACCTAATCTGGCAGATGTGCGGGTGAATGTTCAGAGCAATTATAACGAGACTGATGAGCCGGATGAGCATATGGAACCTATGATTGAGTCGCTTAACACGCTGAAGGATAAATTTAGAGAAAATGAGGACGCAATTAAGATCATTGAACGGGAGTTGGAGTTCGCTAATGAATGGATTGCTGAGTCTTCCGCTCCAGAACCTAAAATCAGCCCTCGCTCCTTTGGTACGGTGACAACCCCTGAAGAAAAATACGGTACGAGAAGTATCTTTGAGGATATAGATGAATAGTTTACTTTCACTCAAGGTTTAGTGGCTAAGGAAATTTGACCACTACATTAGAGGTTTTGCTATACCATAAGTAATCCGTTAAATACTAATTTAGCAATGCGTATAGCACAGGTTTGCCCAAAATCTTCACAGGTTAATTTTTACCTGTGGCACTTTCTAACTCAAAAGTGCCCCTTTGTAAGCTAGTACTGACTATCATCGATAGACATGAGTAAATTCCTTTGACGAGAACATACACTTTCAATTTTTCCGAGTTGTAGAGATACTGACAGCACACGCTTGTGTAGGTAAAAATTAATAGGTTATATGTATGCTGAGCATTATTGATATAGTGACAATCATAGCAATGGTTGCAGCTGTTATCGCTGCAATCCCAATTGTTAGGGATTGGTTGCCTATAAAACTGTCTGATAAAGAACGTGATGTTCTGTTGTTAGCGAAAGTTGATGATGGATATCCATATATGATTTTGTTCGTGTGTGGTTTAAGTAAAAGGTCTTATGTTCAGACCCCCTTCAAGCACGACTCAAACATTTATGTTTCTGACGAAATAGCCTCGCTTGCATGCAAAAAACTAATCAATGTCGCATTTTTACGTCAGGGTGGAGACTATGTAGGAGATGGGCAATTTGTTTGGTACATGTTGACTCAAGAAGGCATTAAAGTTTTGAACAGGTTAAATCAAACACAGAGTTTATGACCTAAACCAATGTGATTAAGGTAAGTACAAGAAGTTATTCTCGTGACCTATTATGGCTAATGAGCTTAACACACCTTTGCCCCACTATGATTTATAGCTCGAATAGTTGTTTCAGACAATTTGCTAGCTTTGAGATACAAAAAGTAATAGATGGCGAGAAACAATATCCCCTCGAGGTTCTCCGTTAGATTTTTGAAATATCGATATCCCGATACTCTAAAGCAAAACAGTTATCTTGTGAGATAAAAGCTTCTCGTAAAGTTACTTTGGGCACATGGCTTTCTCTCTTGGAGTTTATAGTATTAGCTATATTTGCTATAAGTTTTCTCTTATCGTCAGGGAAATCGCACCCTAGCGTAATACTGCAAATCCTAGCGTTAATTTTGGTACGGTCGGCATTCGGGTACTCAAAGCTCTCGAAGTTGATTTTTTCTTTAACATTAGTGAATATTCTAACTTCATCTTCGTAAGCCCAGTCATTGTTTTTAGTTAGAAGGTACTGATTAAAAGGAACTAAATCTTTTTCTAAGTTTCTTTTAGATTCATCTACATAGCTCACTTTTTCTATGCCAACGCCGCAAGGAAATTCCCCGCCAAACCAATATTCGACCATTATGCCTTGATGCTCTTGGGCGTAATGAGACCACATCAACATAGAATTATTGTTGCTTGAGAGCGAGCAGATGCGATAGTTGGTATCTATGAGGCTATTCGAATCAAGCTTACTTAGTGTTGGTAGTTCAATAGGGTCATTTAACTGTTTTTTTGACGCTAAATAGAAGTATTGGTTTGTAAGTGCATCAATGCTATTGATGTTAAAAGGAGAATACTTAAAAAGTCGGCCTGATTTTGCTGTAAAGGTGTGCCATTTGAACTGGTTGACTAAGTCAGCATTAAACCAGTGTCGCAATTCGATATACTCTTCTTCTGCTATTTCTACGTCAGGCAATCTTTCCGCACAGCTAATGTAATTACCAATGATAATGTGATTGTAGTCTTTTGATGAGCGCATCAGCTCTATCGCAAGCTTGTAGTATTCGAAAGCATGACGAAGTTCTTTTTTGCGTTCATGACAGACGCCAATACAATTATACGATGACATGGTTGGTTGATTGGCAGCATGAAACTTAGTGACATTTTCTATGACGAAATCAAATTCATTGCACTCTATGCCTAAGTGATATAGACGTAGGAAGTCGTCACTACTCATATCTCCATTAGATAACTTGACTTTAATCTCTGCTAGCTGTGTATCGTAGTATGCATCGTTCCACTTGGTTGTTAATGACTCTAACTCACTACTCAAATGCTCATAGGTTTGGTGTTTGATTAGGTCGGGGGAGTCAAACGCTTCAATCACTTCTTGATGTATTCCCCATCTCTCAATCGTATCATTGAAGTGTGTTTCTTTTTGGAATAGCCGCTCTAACTCATCTATTTTATGTTTACATCTAACAGCTTGATATAGAATTTTAGATTCATCACGCAAGGTATCTGCCTTGTTATTAATAAACTCCAAAATTTGCTTGTTCACTGGTTGCTTTAGGTATGACAACGCTAGCAAGTAATACAGGCATACGTTTATATCGAGTCGGTTATGTAGATCGTCAGTAGGAGCTTCTTCATAATAAGTAACGACGTCTTTATACTCACTCGCCAGAAAGGCTTTTTGTATTAGAATCCTTCTAGTTGGGTTAGCTTCTCCTTTCTCTGATTCCTTAATATAAGCCTGATAAATCGCTTTATTGTCGTCACCCAAGAACTTATCTACCTGCCAGAAGCTAAGCTTGCTTAGCGCAAACTCTTTACTGATTAAGCCGCGATCGAAATACTCCTCAATGATTTCAACGCTTACTGTCTCAATTGATTCTATTAGGGCTAAGCAATCCTCTACTTCATCAAGATAGAAAAGCGCAAAAACAAGCATATCTCTCCTGCAAGTAATTTTGCTGTCTTGAATTAAAGATTTGATAAAATGCCAGTCTTGAAGAGTAAAGTTTGAGAAGTGTTTTCTGCGGTAGAACAGGTTATCGATTGTGCGGCCCAGTTTCTCAAACTCATTGTTTTCATAATCGAGTTTTAAAGATGTGATGCATGAATTCGTATCATCATCCGTTATAAAAAGCCCCCAATGAGCGTGAGCGTTATTTGGATTTAGTTTTATAGCATATCGATAGAAGCATGCAGGAATATGCTGTTCATTGAATGAGCTGTAAATCTTATTGGCGGTATCCCCAAGGTAGCAGTAGGCGGACGACTCATCACTGTGTCGTGAAGTTACTTCGGCAATAACATCATCTAAGCATTCTTGCTTTAAATATTGGATAAAGTAATAAAAACCTAGATACCATTCATTCTCATCGGACTGCCAGCAGTTATCGAGAAAAGTTAGCTTCGAAAATTCTTGGTTTTTAATCCAACTGATTATCTTTTTATCATCAATGTTGCTCATGTCATCTATTCTTTAAATCGCTTGTATTATCAAGATTATGAAGAACTAGCAGGCTAATGTCTTGCTTCTTGTCAAGTTTGCAAAGTTACTGATTTCCTTCAATCTAGATTTGTTACACTTGGTACTTACTAGGGCGAAAGTACCCCATTATGTGTTATATCAGAATAAGTCTTTATAGAACTCAGCAGAATCTAACCTAGTTTTTCTAGTACAAATGACGCCTCAGTGCTTAGTCCTTACTTGCTAGTAAGGACTAAAAACCTAATACAGTTAGGTATTTTTACCCAAACAGAGCAACCATTGTTATTACCAAAACTCATTCATGAACGATACATAACTTATCCAAAAATATTTGTTTAAAGTTCGAACTTTTCTTTGGTCATAACTGATGCCTTATCAATGATTTCAAAGTTCAGATCAGTTGACGGGTACACAAATGCTTCGTTAATACCAAAGCGTTCATCAAGAACCTGTAGAATTTGTGGCTTTAGTTCTTTAGCGATCTTATAGATTCTACGTCCACGATAATTGGAGTCACTAGAAACGGTATACATCAGCTGATCCATAGGAACTTCGCTACGATGATAAATGAACGCTCCTTTCTGATTAATGATACGCTCACCAAAGCAAATGTCATCGCCTTTAATGATTGGTGTCACTGTTGAGGCCCCGTCTTTGCTTAAAGTTGTACAGTAGTCTTTAAATGTTTGCGCTCGTTCTTCATTGATCATATGCGTACCATCTTCGTTAAGCATGTAACCAATGTTAGCCGTCGGCCCCTGACCAGCTAAAGCCATCATACGTTTGACGTGTGCATAGATATCGAACATATAAAGGCTACAATCACTTTCTGGCATCTCACAGCAAGCAAAATACAAAGCGATTTTTGGATCATAGCTAAAGTCAATCAGATCAGTTGGTAAGCCATAGTGCTGTGCCAAGTAAGCAACTGACTCATACGAAATCTCTTTAGAACCAAGGAAAAGCAGGTTTGAGTAAAAATCATCTAGGATGCTAAACGAGAGGTTTTTGTATTCATCTTCGTCGATTTCAGGTAGTTCAACCATTGAATTGAAGCCTACATCAACTTCTCGCCAATCTAGCTTACGGCTATTGATGAAATAGCGATAAAACGTTGAAATGCAAATAAAGTCATAGTTAGCCATTCCACGATAGTAAAAATCGTTGTATGCCTTTTCATTAAAAAATAGTGCTTCGACCTGCTCCATTGAATCGACATCGGTTTTGTACCACGCTCGATAGTCAAACGTTGGAAATTTCATTACATTCTCTCGTTATTAATTCGGTGTTTTATACTGATGTAATTGGTACTATGGCAAAAGACTTCAAGTCTCAGAGAGCAACGCTTTGTGAGAGTGTGACGAACGTACATTCAATAGATCGATAGCTCTACCAACAGCGATATATCTGACTCTACATAATAGCTCCAAGTACCATCGTAATAGCATCAGATCTTCCCTTCTGTTAATTGAAACTATGTCATACCTCAACTAATCCGCATTTTGCTAAGTTAGGTAAATTTCTGACACATTTCTGTCCAGAACCTTCATACTTGGCACTTTGTAACTCAGAAGTGCCCCTTTATGAGTTTCAGTAGTATTTAGCATGATTCAAAGAGAGCTATTTTTACCTTAGTAAAGCTAATGAAAAACCTAAACTTAAATACAAAGATGCACATGACAAAAAGTATCTAAAGATGAGGTCAACTTCCATAGCCCACTAAGCGGACAGACCCGAAATGGATAAGAGCCTCATAATATCATTGTTGTGGGTCAACTATTTACGCTACCGGGCAATAGGTGATGTTAGAAATGATGTCTAACTTCATACCAGAGGTAGCTTTGTAGTGATCCGAGCGAAGAGTTAACATTTTAGCTAAGACTATCGCCATAGTTAATAAATGCATACATTTATTAATCAGAATGCTTATGCTATCGTGCGCACAACGAATATGATATTTAGGTTGAATAATGCGTTTAGGTTACTACGAATTTGATACAACGGTCGAAGAACATCACAAAAATCTGCAAGAAATAGCTAGCGATGAGAAAACACTAATTTTTCTGGATACGAACATCCTCGCCTACTTGTATAAGCTCCATGCCAATGCACGTAAAGAGTTTTTCGACTGGGCAAAAACAATAAAAAAACAAAACAGACTGTTTTTACCTCACTGGGCTGCAAATGAGTATTCAAATCGAGTTACTACTAATAAGTTACACGACTATACGAATCGCAAGAAAAGTAGTGATAACGTAAACCCAGATAAAGCGAAGAAGATGTACGATACGTTGTATGAGATGGCGTCTCTCTTCGTCGACGAAGAAATTCTTGCATCTTGCAATTTTCCAGGAGATAGAACTCAGTTCCTTGACGAATTCAAAAACGCTATTAATTCACTAGACACGTACACTAGTGCATTCAAAACACAGTTTAAGGTTGGGGATATCCATAAGGAAATCGTAGAAAATTTCTCTGACATCGTTTTAGAGTCAAATCTGCCTGAGTTGTGTGCTAGAGCCGATCAAGAAGGTCCTTCAAGGTTTGAGCACCGACTTCCACCTGGGTTCAAAGATGATACAAAAAGTGAGAATCGATTTGGCGATCTTATCATTTGGTTTGAAATACTAACTAAGGCTCATGAATTGGAAGGAACTTTCGACAAAGTGCTCTTTGTTTCCAATGATGAAAAACCTGACTGGGTATACGCGCCTATTCAAAGAGCAAATGAATATAAGGGTCAAAGAAAGATTGTTGCTAACAAGAATCCAGTACTCAAGATCGCTCACCCTAGATTAGTAGACGAATTTGAGACTAAGGTCGGGCATAAGAACTTTACGATATGCACCCTTGCAGACCTCGTAGAGAGCCTTTCAAAAGTAGAACCAGCCCTCCTCACAAATATTGCTGGTGCTATCCAAATCGAAGTTCAAATAGAATCCGATGACGATGAAGTCGAAGCTGCGAATGATGAGTCAGATGAAGTACAATCTACACCTGAAGTGGTTGGAGATGTACCAACTGACACTGGAAATGAACTTGGTGCAGCGAACAATGAACCATACGAAATAGAGAGTTCACCTGTTTTGGATAATGACACTGTATTTGAATATGAGCTCGAAGCTTTACAAGACAGTTTGTATCAATGCGACGGTCCCGGGGAAATAAACGAGATAATTACAGAACTCAAAACACACAACTGGTACAAACAGAATCCAGCTATCATCAAAATAATGTCGTTGGCCCACCTCGACCTCGACCCTTCTGCTAGCTTCGTACTTGGCAGGAATATCTATCAAGCCGCTTGTGGTAACTCCCAAAAAGCTATTGAGTTTATGACTTCTTTAGCCAGAAAACTATCAATATTTGACAATGATATTGCTAACCATGTTCTTGCTGGAATGGCATTTGAGATCTACTTTGACGGACTAGGACAACCTCGACAGCAAACTAAGTTTGACTATGCTGAGACTGTTTTGAAAGTTATTACTATTGATGGGTATGAGTCAGCGAAAAACTTTATTAGTACAAAAGTACGAGCGTCTACTTTAGATTTAGTCTTCATACCAGGAGACCTAAATGAACCGAAACACGACATAATCATAGAAGTGTCAGAAGATGAGACTAAAGAAAACTCATTTATACTTAACTCTGTCCAATTTAATGATCAGGAATTAATTGAAGACGACGATGAAAGCCCCGACAATAGTTGGTCAAGAAGAGTCTATACCGCAATAGATCTTTATGAAGATATTTCAAATGAGTATTCAGTACCAAGATGGGCATTAAGAATTCAAAATGAACATAACCTTACACTTCAAAACTTACTAATTCCCGAAGGGAAGAAGCTAAAATAAGAATTGCAAGAATTACTTTAGATACATATTCACCAGAATAAATAACAAGAACTAGACGTGGCCTGTAACATCAATACTGGCCACTGAACCCAGCGATTTGCCATACTTATAGTTATTCATGAATTGCTAATGTTCGATATCCCAAACTCACTTCTGTCTAGAACCTTCACAGTTGGCACTTCGTAACACAGAAGTGCCCCTTTACTAGTTAGAGTAAGTGCTCATACTTGTAATGTTTATGGATGCTTACCCTAACAGAAGTTATCCGAACTATGCACAACATCTAGATATTATATTTAATTGCTCAGCTTGATGGGCTACCGGTACACGTAACCATTATGTGGTGGTCCGTTATAACTGACCACCACAATTTATCGATGATATTCAGTGCTAACCTATTTTTCATCAAGATCAATATTATCGGGTAGCTTGAAATTTCGCATATGATACATCATGTTTGCGTTAAGGCGAGCTTGTTCATTAACACTTAGAAAATCAATCCGTCCATTCGGGAGCTTTCTTACTTTGAGTATTCCTTCCATAGATATATCAGCATTCACATGAAACTTGCCTTGTTTAATAATATTATGCAGATAGTGAAATCGTAGTTCGAATTCCGACCTAGTATCTGGTGTATCATATGCTTCAAAATTCATGAATCCTCCAATATTATCCGAAAGAAATTAGCCCAACAGGTTCTAGATCCAACTCAAATACCCAAATCAAACTTAATCCATGTGGTAGTCTGAGAGCGTTAGAATCAATCGATAAGAAGCACCCCTCATTGGTCGGAGCTCCTTCATATGTTTCTTTGAGTCGCCCTGACTTCCACCAACCTCGCTTCAAATTGGAATTGCTTGCCCCAGTTATCCTCATGAAGTGCGTAGTAGGTATTGCCGGTGTAAAACTACCAAAATACGCAGGTAAAGCTTCAACATTGGCACAAGTGTCAAACAGGCTAGTATTATCTAGTGAAGGTTTATCTGTTGATAAGAATCGCCCAGAAGGCAAAGGAAGATTTTCTTGACTGTCAGTAAGGTACGCAGTCAGTCTAACTAATCTCAGTTGGTCATTGAGCCAAACTCTTTCACAGTAGTCTAAATAAATACTATCCCCATGTGCCGGTATTGGTTCTTTAGAGCGTATCCAATTTATAGCTTGGGATTCAAAATTTATGATTCTCAAGTTATCCAAACGAGTTGGATTATACTTTCTGAAAATGGCTTCGATATGTTTGTACTCCGGTTCCTTTGCAACATTATGCAAAGCTACATGAAACGCGTAGCGAACTTTATCGGACCAGCGGTTAGGGCGTTCTGCATTTCCATAATACCCTTCAGCCAACAACTGTTCTAATTCTAAGCTAGCCTCTAAAGATAGTGGTGAGCATATTTTTTGCAGTATTGATTCTGCTTGAGCCAGTACAGAAGAACTCACCACGCCTAGCTTCATTAATCTGGGCCAATTGGATCGAATACATTCCGCCCATGTAGGTAACTCAACATCATCGGATGTGCTTTTATTAGTTGCACCATTGAAGCGAGCCGCCAATGTATCCAAAGCCTCGTCAGCAGACTTTGATCCTTGCACTGCAGCTTGTCTAGTAATACGTACTAAAACTGAATATCTACCGATATGTTTGCAGTTTTTTTGTATCGAATTAAAGTCAAGCTCTTGAGCCAGAGCTTCCCAGGCTTCTTGTGATGTAGATGTTTGCTCAAGAGCACCACAAATTAAGTCGGGATGAATGCCGCTGTTCATGGAAAAAGCTTTAGCTCCAAATAATTGAACAAAATCTGGGTAGCTCTTTGACAACCAAATCAGCATCTCTGATGCTTTTTCGCGCCTTAGCCATGTAGGGTGATCGATAACATGAAGAATTAGTTTGGCTAAGCAATCAGATAAACTATCGTCATTCTCTAGAAACGTATATCTATCAACCTCTTCTAGGCTTCCAACCATTAAGCTAGTATGTTCATTTGTTAGTTTGAGGACCTGGGCTTGTTCGTCATAAGGGCAATGACTCGCTAACCATGTAATTAAACTTTCTGCTATTCGCCAGCTCTCAGCATAACGCTTATCCACAATTAAAGGCGAAAGTAGGTTAACTAAATCAGAAACAGAACTATCAGTTTGCAGAAGTAGTGATTTTCCTTGTTCAACAACCGATGTAGTTCCATTCCATAATGACCACCCACCACTCTGCATAGCACTCATTGCTGAGATGACTTCGTTTTTTGCTTCTGAATTATTCCTACGGCGTAGGTGTCTAGACGCATTAGATAAGGCTACGTTAGCCTCTTCAATAGAGTTAGAGCTGCCAAAAGTCCCTGGAAAGTGAATTGTATCGGAATCCTTTGTTTCTGCTTCTCTATTATCAGATTTTGAGCCTTCTTTTGATGGAATTTTAGTCAAGTCTGGGCCTTGCTGGGCGATGCTCTCCGGAAACCTTGCTGCGAAAACTTTTTTGACATGCTCATTTAGATTGGAGGCTAGCGATGAAATGAACTCTAAACGGCCATTTAAACTATCAAATTCAGACTCGCAAATAATCTCCACCCTATCAAGAGCTAGGTCTAGCAAAGCATTGTCATTTGCTAACTTGTTGATTAAAAGGCTATAGGCATGCGCAAACTTGTCTCTGTGGCGTGAATCGCCAAATTGGAAGCACTCCAACAGAACCCAACATAGCTGCCAATCTGCCCTAGGAATCAGAGGGGTAATGAGAGATAAAATTGAGTCTTGTTCATCCAGAGCAGCTCCAGGGAAACGAGTGCCTTTTAGCGTTGAAACTCTGTCTATATCTCCACGAGTAACTTCTTGATACATTTGTTCAAGTGTTCCGTAGGTTTGGCGAATAAAGTAATTTACAGCGCTTTGAACGGAGCCTCTTTGACACAAAGCTCCAATGAAGTCTCGTTTAGCGTATCTAACAAAGCGCTGGAAAGTCATCTCACCATCCGCGGCATCTAGTAGTCCTGCTATTTGACATATGACTTCTGGTTCAACGATGTGTTCTTGATCAACGGATTCTAGTGCAGTAATACTTAAACCTAGCTGATCTTCCTTGTACCAACTAGGTCCCATGGAGAATGATAAGACAAGTTGATAAGTTTTTTTCGCTTGGTCCGAAGCATCTAACCTTGTATAAAGTGGAATTATACTTAACAGCTCCGGAATGAGCTCATATCTGTTCTCTAGGTTAGATGTTACGTATTCTTTCCAACGATCCAGCAATAGAAATGCTTGATCCTCTACTTCTACGTCTAATGGCTTACTAACAACAGTTGTTAGTACTTGGTTTAGAATACTTCTAAAGCCTTCTGAGTAGATACCACATTGGCAGTCAAATTGCTCCTCGATAAAATTGAGTAAGTCACAAATTCCACTAGGATATATATCAGTAATTAACTCTGTAATTGATTGATATATATTAGGAAGAATGCCCTCTGGCAAGCCATAGGCGTCTTCCCATTGAACACGCTGCGCGAGACTGAACCTTAAGTGGTTTAAAATATTTTGATTTAGAGTTTTCCAGACAACTTCTAACCCTATTGTGTCCTCATTTTCTTTGAACCGCCTTGCGGTACCATCACACCAAGCAATGGCACTACATATTGAACTAAGTCCATTTAACCATGAACTTGAAGATAGGGGGATTAACTTGGGGCAGGTGAATTCAGGCTCAATAAACGCTTTATGCTTCCATACTGCCATACCATTTTCTAATTCAGAATAATCAATAGTAACATTGTCATCAGCAATAAATGATATGGGTAAAGGTACGTCATCCGCAGGCTCTCCTAGCGCCAAAACAATGCTTTTCGGCGCACCCAAGGATAGATAGCAATCAATGATACTCGGATGTACTTTATTCTGCTCATTCCAAGCATCTGAAACTAAAGTTTCTACATCAGAAAAAACTTGGTCAAGCAACTCCTGGTCATAATTTACTTCGTATCTTTCGCATAGGCCCTGATATAACGGAACTGCAAATACGATTGGTTCTGCTATCTCGCTTAACGGTCCGGAGTAATACTTTCGCAATTGAGAAATGGACATATAACTGCTAGTAAAACACATCGATGCAGCTTGCGTGTAAGTTAGCATTTCATTTAGAACAAGGTTGCGTGCATCCTTATCTCTTACACTTTTGTCTATAGCTTTCATCCAATAATACTGGAAATTAGAAAGTAATAACCGCGAGCTATCATCCCCTGCACGAATTTTTAGAAGGAACTGCTGTATTTGAAGGTCATAGATATTTAGGAACTCTTTATAAGAAAGTCCATTTTCGTTAGATACTTGTTCAAGAGCTTCTGTTAAGTACTTCTCTACGATGCCTAACAACTCTAAAGCTGTCTCATGGCTGTTTGAATCTACAAGCTTCAATGCAACGACAAGCGCCTCTTCTAACGGTATAATTAACTGTCCATACCGACTTACATGCTGCAAAGCTTCTTGTTCTTTCCCAATACAGATTAAAGCACTTGCCATTAAATCAGCAGATTGAGCAAACAATGTGTTATACCGGAACTGAATTCTTTGGCAAAGCAAAAGGATACGAACCGTTTCAACCAGGCTACCAAGCTCTGTTGCCGCTTTCAAAACACCTTTAAGATCTTCTAGGAGAGTATCAGGCTCGATGCCTTGATACACACAATCGTCAATCCATTTTTGAGTACATAGAGCAACCACTTGTGCTTTGTCAGTACCTTCAGCTTTAAGACCGTGGTAGATCAAATTGAGTAAGCAGTATTTTTTTTGTATTTGCTTCTCACAGTGTTCAGCTAACCGTAACTGGACATCCTGTTCTCGTAATGCTGTCTTCTCAAGAAGAAAATCAGAAAAAGAAGAGTGATATATCGTCGTTTCAGTTGGGCTCAATAACAAGTGTTGTATTCTTCCAAGAGTGCCTAAAAGTATGGCTTGTTCATTTGAGTTCAAAATCTCTGTAAAGTGACTGATAGAAATCCCCCAACGCAAACGAACCGCTATTGCTAGCAAGTTTACGGCGTCGTTATCCTCTTTCAGTTTTAGCCACAACAAGTCGTAATACTTTCGAATGCTGCCGTCTATTAATGGCAAACTTTTTAGTTCGTCATTACTTGTACCTGAATTCACGAGATCAATTAAGTAACGAAGATATAGTGGATGCCCTTGCACTCGTTCGCAAATCAGACTTACAGTTTTTGAGTTAGCGTGCTCTGCAGTAAGAGCACCATAACAAAAATTTTGAACTGCACTATCACTGAGAGAAGGCATAGAAATGCATGATTCGCGATTTAGCCTATTACCTAATCGAGTCGCAAACTGTTCATAGTTTGGTGCAGAAAGAACAATTACCACTCCTGATGGTAGTGTCATAGGTAATAGACCAATGAACTTAGTCAAGGTGTCAGCATCTTGTCGTTCAACTTCATCCAGTCCATCAATAAATAGTATCCCGGTTTTCCCATTAGAAGAGTATGTTTCACTTAACTGTAACAATAGCTGCTCTGTTTTATTTATGAGCTCTGGGTAATCGAGCGTTTCTATGCGTCCAGGAGTGCCTGTAATGAACATCGAAACTTGCATGTTAAGCCAGTTGAAGAACTCTTGAGGTTGAGCTAATCGAGCTGCATTTTTGGTGCTTACTCTTGGAGTAAAGCTGTATGTCCCGAAGTGTTCTAAAGAAGGGGTTTCTGGTGAATAAGCCTCACAAAATGTTGATTTACCAATACCATGAGCCCCGTTAATGAAAATATAGCTACCGGTTTGTGCAGAGATAAAATCATCGAACTGTTCAGTGAATGCCTCCCTAGAGGCTAAGCTTTGGCTGATTGAAGGTTTGTTATTCGTTTCAATAGCAATGTCAAAGCTCTTCAAAAAGTCACGTAGCCTAGATATAGATATAACACCGATGGTTTTTTCTACGGAAACTCGAATAACACCAACGCAAACATCATTGCAAACTAGTGCCGCTCCGGAAAAGCCTTGATAGTCGCTTAAAGATATCGGTTCATCTATGCTTATTTCTATATCTGAGCCTAACTTAAGGCTTTCGAAAGTTTGAACAATCGCTCCTTCTAACCGATGTCCCATAGTTAGCTTGCTAGCAGGCCATCCATAGGAATAGAAGCGGTTTCCTCCTAAAGGTAATAAGTCACTAAGCTTGATTGGAGAGATGTCACACACAGCTTCTAACTCTACTAAAGCGATGTCTAACTTTGCGTCATGTCCAAGAACACGAGCTTTCAGTACTGAAGGGGGGGAACTAAAATTAAAAGTGACACTTACTTCTGAATCACTTTCAATTGCTTCGGCTACGCAATGGTAGGCAGTTAATACGATTTTCGATGTAATTAGTGAGCCTGTACCTGATTCTTCACCACATTCAATCTTACAAGTTGCCACTTTCATTTCAGTATCTAACATGATTATTCCTTGGTGATTTCTATCCAGTTAGTAGCTTCTTCTTCAACAATGAAAGTAGCGCCTGTAGTTGTTTGGAAATTTTTAATCTCTCTCGATTCTGGAGTCGAGTAGTTAAAATAGAGAGTCCTCGTAAAACTCGCATCTCTATCGACTATTGCTCGAAGAAGCTCAATATCAGGGTGATTGTGTTTGCTTCCATTCGAGGAAATGAAATACATTGGAGCATCTATAGTGCAAAGTAGTTCTGGGCTAGTATTATAGTTGCTTCCATGGTGAGATATTTTAATTGCATCAAACATCATGGACTCACCTTGTGACTTCATTTTAAGAAGTTCTTTCAAAACCTCCTCAGCCCACGCGTCCGCAAGCATTAATACTCGAAGACCATCGAGTTCGATAACAGTAGCAATAGAGCTTCCGTTAGTCGGTGAGCAGTCTGGTTTGTATACGTCTTCAAGATTTTTCCTACGTCCTGCAGATATGAGTTTATTGCCTCTAGCTTGCCCTTCACTGCTGTGCTCAAAATTAAGCTCGAAAGCATCGTCAATAGCAAGGTCCGAACCTATAGAACCAACGAAGCCATAGCGTCTTAAATCCCGCTTCCATGACTTAACTAGACCATCTAATCGTTCTTTTGATGGTGTTAGCACCTTTACAAAACCATCCTGAAATCGCTTGTGTTGCACATTATTAATACAAACGCTTTCGCTTCCATCGCCGTCATTCCAAACATACCCTCCAGCATGAATCAAAGATGCTAATGTTGAGCCTTGACGTGCGCTGATTTCGTCGTAAGTTGAGGTTGCATTAAGCTCTTTGGGGTGACCTCGTCTATTAATTGCATTTATGACCTCACAATCTTGAGGTGATAATTCAGTTTCATTCAATGAAGTCAGACTTCGTAGGCTGTTGTGCCAGATACCTTCAACAGAAACAATATTGTTTGTTTCTGAATGGCTGTTTAATAGAAGAAAGCGAATGATGCCTCCAATATGATCTGCATCAATGTGGGTAACGATAGCTAAATTTAAACATGCACCTCTACTTGCGATTTCTTCTAGGTCTTGTCTTATGTATGAGTTGAAAGTTCTGGCATATCCAGCATCTATAAGGATGTTCGTCTTGTCTGAACTTATTAGAAAAGCATCCCCGTTCTCTGCGGGGTACATCTTGATTCTCATGGAACATCCTTCTTATCACAACTGCATATAGAGAACTAACAAATAGCTAAGCAAATAGTTTTATATTTTTCATTTTACTTAACTTAAAGGTTTTCTTCTAACTATTTGTTAGGGCGATAAAAAAGCTTAATGGCTTACAATGAACTTAGTTTGTAGTGGCAAGCCGAATTTAAGAGCTACAAGGAGGTGTATAATACTTATCCAAAAGTTTGAAGAGAGACATCTTTGTTATACCTTAGTAAATTTAACGTTGGCTAAGTTGGGAAGCTTGCGGACAAGATTTTGTCCAGAGGCTTCCTTTAGCTGAATTTTACCCGTGGTACTTTGTGGATGTGGCGGTTCTATGAAGATTCTGCCCCATTTTAATTGAGATTTTCTACTAATGTCGTTTCCTGTCATTAGTATTTGACCAAGCTTTCCTAATGCTTCAGTATGGTTCTGATTGCACAATAACGTGGTTTGGATTGTGTCCATCGATTAGTGGCGAATCATAAAGTTGTGCGTGAGATAGGGGATTTGCATGATATGCAGTATGGACGATGAGTTTACTTCAGATGCAGTTGCACCTAAGTAATGTCATGTTGTGTAGAGCTGGCTAAAATAACTTTGGACTAAAGTTGCACAATATCGAGCCAAGTACAACTATCATCAACATTTCCTCGATTTTTTAAATAATAATTACACGTATATGAATAAAATCATTTCCTCATTTGTATGCAGGCTCATCCAAGGGCTTGATAGAACAGTGTCTTGGCTGGAACGAAAAAAACACGCTAACGATATGCAATCGAAATTTGTAGATCTAGCCCCAACAGATGATGCAGATAAAGCAGGCACCTACTCAGAAGCATTAGGGTTTGCAACGAACAATCCGAAAATCTTTAATATTGCTCTTACGGGACCTTATGGCTCAGGAAAGAGCAGCATTATTCAATCTTTCCTGAAAACATATCGACGGCCAGCTCTTCATATTTCTCTCGCGACCTTCATTGCCGGAACTGACATAAAGGCAGAGATGTTAGGTCGTCAAGAGATCGAGAGAAGTATTTTACAGCAGATGCTATACGGTGCGGATGCAAACAAACTGCCGTTATCTCGCTTTAAAAGAATTCAGTCGCCTAGTGTTTGGTCGATCTTTAAATCTCTCTACATTATGTGTGGAATGTTCGCATTTTGGTATGTGTTTCATTTGCGAGAAGATGTCATCAGCGGTACTTATTTTACACCGATAGCGCTCGAAAACTCAGTCAATCTAGGTTTATTCGTATTTGCTGCAATATTTCTCTGGGTAGTATTACATCACTTTTATGTCATGAGCTTTGGTTTATCGCTCAAGGGGATTTCGCTAAAAGATGTCGAAATCAAGCCTGCATGTGATGATGAATCCTCGATACTGAATCGTCATCTAGACGAGATAGTCTATTTTTTTCAAGAAACCAGTTACGACCTTGTAATAATTGAGGATTTAGATCGATTCGATAATGCTGATATTTTCGTTACATTGCGTGAAATTAACAGCCTTGTAAATGCAAATGCAGGTGTAAAACGCCGCATTCGGTTTTTATATGCACTGCGCGATGACATGTTTGTGAATACAGAGCGAACGAAGTTCTTCGAATTTATCATTCCTGTTATTCCAATCATAAACACATCAAACTCAATTGATATGGTCCTGAAACAGGGCGCAAGACTTGCGCTGGATGAAGGTCTTGATCGTCAGTTTCTTAGAGAGGTATCACGTTATCTAAACGATCTGCGGTTGATTCAGAACATTTTTAATGAATACAGCATTTATGTAGCTAATTTGGAAACAGATGGGGAAAATTTGCTCGATGCCAATAAGCTACTTGCAGTTTTAATTTACAAAAATGTTTATCCACGGGATTTCGAACAGCTACACCGAGGAGAAGGAACCCTTGCAGCGATATTGAACCTCCAAGATGAGCTAATAAGCCTTGGAGAGAAAAAGTATCGAGCAGAGATCGCTTTACTAGAAAAGCAACTTGATATCGCTGAACGACAGACTCCAAATGACTTGAAAGAATTACGTCAAATTTATGCGATGGCGATTATCGAGAGGCTCCCGTCGAATGTGCTCAGTGTAGGGAGTAATTACAATAATTTGATTCAGCTTTCACAATTAGCAAACCACGATTCGTTCGAGGACTTGATTGAGCAACGAGAAGTCTATTGCCGATACGGAGGTAATTACTCTCAACATACAAACATTTCCGATTTGCAAAACAAGGTAGATCCCCACAGGACTTATCAGCAACGCAAGGCAGAAATAGAAAGTAAGGCTGAGCAAAATAAAAACAATACCTTGCGACAAGTACGTGACTTGAGACCAAAGATCGCAACTCTTCGCACAGCTAAGCTCAATGAACTGTTGCGCTTGAATGGTGAACGTGGCAATGAGCTATTTGAAGATTTAGGGAAGAACGCGGAGCTAGCTCGTTTTCTGATTCTGGAAGGTCATCTTGACGATACTTACTACCAATATACATCACTCTTTCACACTGGGAGGATGTCGCCAAATGATAATAAGTATCTCATCAAAATTCGAGCATTTATTACGCCAGAACCTGATTTCCCGACTGATAATCCACACGAAGTTATTGCTGCGATGAGAGACGAAGACTTCGGACAAAGCTACATTTTAAACATCTCGCTTGTTGATGCTCTGCTGAGTGATCATAGCCGATATCAAGTTCAGTTAGATAAGCTTTTTGGGTACATCATGGCAGAGTTTCCCAACTGTGAGGACTTCTTGATTATTTATTACGCCACCGGGAGTTATATTTCTAAATTCCTCCAAGGATTAGCTAATATCTGGAATCACTTTGTACCTACCATACTTTCTAGTTCAAACAGTCTTTTACACGTTACCCAACTAATTGGAGGACTAACCGAAAGTTCACTGAAGTCTATTTCAAGAGATTTTGAGGAACTACCCGCTTTTGTAGCAGAGAATCTCTCTGATATTTTGATTAGTTCGCCTGAGCTCAATCCAGAACGGTTCACTTGGTTTAATTTTGACGTTAAAGACTTCGAATCAATTCAAGACCACCCTGACGTTGTAAACACAATGTTTGAACAAGGTCTTTTTGAACTTACGGTCGCGAACTTAGAGTTTGCCTATCTAACTATTTTAGGTTTAGCAGACCTTGAACCACTGCGTACGAGAAACTACACGACCATAAGAATGGCGGACAGTACCATCCTGATGGACAAAATTGAAAGGAATTTTGATGAATACTTAAGTAATATCCTGTTGACTATCCCAACCAATACTGAAGAGGATATATCTGCCATCTTGGACGTAATTTACCGTGAGGAGATTGACTCAACTGCGATCGACGAGTTTCTTAAACAGCAGACTAAACCGTTACCGAGGTTAGAAAGTGTGCCTACGAGACTGCATGCAAAGCTCTTCCGGTTAAATATGATTGCCCCAAGCTGGGAAAACTGTCTTTCCTTTTTAGAAAGCGAAGGCTTTGAAGCGGAAAGCTTAGTGCGCTATCTCGATAATGAGGTTGTTCGTTCAACTATTCTTGAGCAGTCTATTCCTAGCGACGAAGATTCGTATAAGTTGCGTTCTTTTCTGATCAAAGCCAACGCAATGTCTAGTATTAACTACAAAGAGTACGTTCGCGCTTTACCTAAGTTCTTTAAAAAGTTTCCAAATGGGCTTGAGCCCGCAAAACTTGAGATAATAATAAAAGAAAGAAAAATCGAGTTCACAGATGATAACCTTGACGAGCTAAGTGAGCACCGAGATTTGCAGTTACTATTCCTATCAACAAACATCGATAAATATCTGGCAGAGCCAGATAACTTTGCGTTAGATGAAGATTTTCAAATAGAGCTGCTCCAGTACGATATTTCTCATAGAAATAAATTGAAAGTAGTCGAGTCTATGGACTTACACTTGATCGTAGAGGTTCCGGAATATATTGCAATAATTGGCTCTGTTATAGTCAATACTGATGCAAATCTGCCAAGCATTGATGGAAATATATCTAGTGCACTTATCAGGTACTCTTCGCCAATAGTGACACAAATTTCACTCTTCAATAAATATCACTCTTATTTGAGTAATGATGAAGTCCGTGATGTATTGGCGAGTCTACAAAAGCCATATTCTGAAATAACCCGCGGCTACCATACGCCAAGGCTAAAAGACACACCGGAGAATCAAGTGCTGGCCACTTGGCTTGACTCAAGAAAAATCATTTCCTCTTGGAAAATGAGTGATGTATTTAAAGAGATAAAGATTAACCTCTATAGATCTTGAGAAGAGAATGCTTTTTCGGTGTTGGAATGTTGACTTACTACTTACGAGTTGACATTCCCTATTTTTCCAAATCTTGCTGATAAACCACCATAATTGATAAGGATATTTGAGTAACTACATGTAGATTGGCTATATGATTGCAATACTAGAAGTAATCCGAATAGTGAAAGGACTTCGAAGATCGTCACTCAGAAGTGACCATCATTTGCTAGAGTCAATGCAAATCGCAAACGCGTATGCCCCTTCGCTGTAATTTGTAGCAAAAGCCACCTCGACCTAAAACTCATTTAGGGAGTCTTTAGTTTAATCGAACTCCAGCTTTTCCATCGCTCTATCCGTTTTATTGTTCCAAATGCAGTAGTCTTCTGGATACATCCCATCATTAAATTCCTGTATTGATGATGGGGCGATGCCTTTTACTTCATCTTTATTGTCCAACGCGTTTTGCAAGCGCTTACAAAAACTGACGTTAGTGTCTGCAAGTGTCTTAAAATGCTGATCCACATGAATTGGCGAATACTGCTCAATGAGGCGGTCATAATTAGCTCTGCCTTTCTGTGCTCGCGATTCGCTACTACTGATGTCACTATTTTCATTGATGAGGTGCTGAAGCCTTGGTTATTTAGATGTAACTCTATAGAAGACTGGTACAAAATGTATTAATTTTGACCTAATCTGGGATTTCATAGTTAAATAAAAGGTAAAACTCCTCTATCGAGAAACTGATACACTATATCTCGATGTAAGCATGTTAAGAGTTATTTGTTGAGAGTTAAATGATATGGGTATTGATACTTTATTAAGCATTACGTCTGATACTCCAAATGAGTTAAGAGTAGCTTTACTTGAAATGTTGGGAGAAGTTGACATTTACTTTGGTAATCGCGATTCAACAGTCGCTTGGCTAAGTAAGCCTAATGTAGCTTTTAATTTTCGCTCCCCTGCATCTGTATGTGGTGATATTGAGGGGGTCAAGTTAGTTATGGAGCACATTAATCGTTTGAAGTTCGGTGATTTAGCATAGTTTAAACTTTGTTGCTTAAATCGATGGGGCTAAACCAAAAAGCATGGTACAGATGGGAAGTGCCAAGTCA
This sequence comes from Vibrio sp. B1ASS3, assembly GCF_905175355.1. Classification (NCBI taxonomy): domain Bacteria; kingdom Pseudomonadati; phylum Pseudomonadota; class Gammaproteobacteria; order Vibrionales; family Vibrionaceae; genus Vibrio; species Vibrio sp. B1ASS3. The sequence continues at coordinate 1,488,026 of NZ_HG992742.1, read as the reverse complement.
GGAGTAAGCTGCATATCGCAGTAGATACAAGCCCTTGAGCATGGGAGTTGATGCTCTGTAAACATATCCACAACTCTTCATCAATCCTAATAAATGAAGATGTGAAGTCACTCTTACCGAGCAATAAAGAAAAATCGCCATAAGGTTCTTTCATCACTAAGTCCTGCCTAACTGACATTAGTAATATCACCTTTAAATGAAGTAATGCTGGATAAATAGTATGTCTTTTTAGTATGAGCCTAGGGATTCTAATCAAAAGGCGTCTCCGATCACTACACTTAAGTCAACAAATTTTCAACAGTCAACACCTTGGCACTAAGTCTATCGTAATGATAATTTACGCTTTGTGAAGTCAACGTTGACTATTATTTTCCACGTTGTTTCCTCAAAACAAATACAACTCAAAAAACTGTAAAACAAGAAGTTTTTTCTCGGAGTGGATTTTATAGTCAACAAATTCATCTGCGGATAAAAACGTTATCGACTTCGATTTTCGCCTGCTGCATAAACGCGCAGAGTGGCACAACATGAAGTTGATGTTAGGCCGAGCAGACCAACCGAGTTTTTTCCGCAGCTCAGCTCAAAGCCAACAAGGTTTTATCTCTATTCCCGGTCGTGTGGTGCTGGATGGTATCGATACGCTGAAGACCGCGACGTACCACTTCCGCTCGTGGTCATTGGAATCCGTTTCACAAGAACTGCTTGGCGAAGGCAAAGAAATCCATAACGTGCATGACCGAATGGATGAAATCAATCGCATGTACCGTTCAGACAAGCCATCTCTGGCTAAATACAACCTGCAAGATTGCGTGTTGGTAAACAAGATTTTCGACCACACTCACCTACTCGACTTTGCGATTGAACGCTCTCGCCTAACAGGTGTAGAACTGGATCGTGTCGGGGGCTCTGTGGCCGCGTTTACTAATTTGTATTTGCCGCAAATCCACCGAGCCGGTTATGTTGCGCCAAATCTGCATCCAGAAAACTGGATCGCCAGCCCTGGTGGCTATGTGATGGACTCTATCCCTAACCTTTATGATTCCGTATTGGTGCTCGATTTTAAGAGTCTGTACCCCTCTATTATTCGCTCATTTCTGATTGACCCTATGGGCTTAGTCGAAGGTTTACAGCTTGAAATCGGCAAGGCAGAAGATGAAGCCGTACCGGGATTTCGTGGCGGTCAGTTCCATCGTTCAAAGCACTTCTTGCCAAAGATGATCGAAAAGCTCTGGGCAGCGCGCGATGTCGCAAAGAAGAACAACGAAAAAGCGTTCTCGCAAGCAATCAAAATCATCATGAACTCTTTCTATGGTGTGCTTGGTTCTTCCGGCTGTCGTTTCTTTGATACCCGCCTTGCTTCTAGCATCACCATGCGTGGGCACGAAATCATGAAACAAACCAAAGTTCTGATTGAGGACAAAGGTTATCAAGTGATCTATGGCGACACCGATTCAACCTTTGTGTCTTTAAATGGCGCGTATAGCCAAGCAGACGCTGACAAGATTGGTAATGAACTGGTCGACTACATCAATCAATGGTGGAGTAACCATCTGCGCAGTGAGTACAACCTCAACTCGATTCTTGAACTAGAATATGAAACCCACTATCGCAAGTTCTTGATGCCGACCATTCGAGGTGCAGAAACGGGCTCGAAAAAACGCTATGCGGGTCTGATTGGTGAAGGCGAACAAGAACGCATCATCTTTAAAGGGTTAGAGAGCGCACGTACAGACTGGACACCGCTGGCGCAGCGATTCCAAAACACCTTGTACCAAATGATCTTCCACGGTGAAGACCCTAGTGATTACGTACGAGAGATGGTTGAGAAGACCAATGCCGGAGAATTTGATGATCAGTTGGTGTATCAAAAGCGCTTGCGACGCAAATTGCATGAGTATCAGAAAAATATTCCGCCACAAGTACGTGCTGCGCGTTTAGCCGACGACATCAATGCCAAACTCGGTCGCCCTCTGCAGTATCAAAACCGAGGCCGAATCGAATACTTAATTACTGTGAATGGGCCTGAGCCACACGAGTATCTCAATAGCCCTATCGACTACCAGCATTACATTGATAAACAGCTAAAGCCGGTTGCGGATGCGATATTGCCGTTCATTGGCACAGACTTCGAGCAGTTATCTGCGCCGCAGATGGGGCTGTTCTAAATCAGATTCTAGATTGAAGGGAGTTAACGCAAGCTGACGTTAGCCAATGCGAAATTCGGTCTTTTGGTACTGAGCCACCAACCACTCGCCAAAACCGTCAATTAAACCAATCACAGAACGTTTTGGGATTGCACGACCAGAAAGCAAAATGCCAAGGCGTTCTATCTCTAGCTGCTTTTCTGGGTGGTATTGTAGAAATTGCTCCCCACATTCAAGTGGATCATCAAACCAACGTTTGTCTCGATACATGACAAGCGAGTACGACGCACGAAGAAGCTTCTTAGCGATAGTTACTTGGGCACTGACCAGCTCTTCAATGCTTTGTGCTTGTACTATCTTAGTGCGATACACCGATAGCCAGTCTTCGACATCCATGTTCCAGTGCTTAGCAATCTCCCAACTTGGCACATAATCGCCAAAGCAATCCGCCAGATCATCTCCGTAGACGCACACGCAGCAGTGTTTGAGCATAAAGCCCCAAGTAAAAATGCTGTCTAGGTTCGCGACTTCACTCACCAAAGCGGTACGAATCGATACCCCTTTAACGTGAGGGTGCCCCTGTTGAGCACGCCATTTGATGGTGTTCAACAAAGTAGCGCGATTGTTTTCAAAGTTCGACTTAGTGACAACGACCATATCGAGATTCGATTTTCCTGCAACCGCCGACTTGCGTGCCACACTACCGTAGACGTAGACACTATGAAGATTGGCCCCTAGCCCGCCTTTGAGGCACGCCAGAACTTCTCTGAGCAGAGGTTCAAATTCAGGTTGGAATGGATGCTTTGGGTCGATGACAGGGAGAGACATTGAAGAAAACGCGATCTCAAGCTTTTAACGGACGATGGGCTATATGATCCACTAGCCTAGCGTTTGAATCAAGCCCATTAAAGCCCTTATTGACGTGCAAATTACTGTGCGGAATTTTGATGCCAGACAAGCAACTTAGCGCTATAATCACTAAGTTTTGCTTAATAAGTGTAAATAGGAAAATACAATGCCAAAGGCAAGTGAAATCAAAAAAGGCTTCGCAATCGAGTCTAATGGTAAAACTCTTCTAGTAAAAGACATCGAAGTAACCACTCCAGGTGGTCGTGGCGGCGCTAAAATCTACAAAATGCGCTGTACAGATCTAAACACTGGTGCGCGTGTAGACGAGCGTTACAAGTCTGATGACGTTGTTGAAACTGTAGAAATGAACAAACGTGCAGTTGTGTACTCATACGCTGATGGCGATGAGCACATCTTCATGGATAACGAAGACTACTCACAATACACATTCAAGCACAACGAAGTTGAAGATGAGCTTCTGTTCATCAACGAAGACACTCAAGGTATTCACCTTATCCTAATCAACGGCTCTGCTGTTGGTATCGAGCTTCCTTCTTCTGTTGAGCTAGTGATTGAAGAAACTGATCCTTCAATTAAAGGTGCATCTGCATCTGCACGTACTAAGCCTGCACGCTTTGCTTCAGGTCTTGTTATTCAAGTTCCTGAGTACATCGCGACTGGTGACCGTGTAATCATCAACACGACTGAACGTAAATACATGAGCCGAGCATAAGTATGTCTGATTTGATTTCTTACGACGACGTTATCGACGCTGCGTACGACATCTTCCTTGAGATGGCTCCAGATAACCTAGAGCCAGCTGATGTCATTCTGTTTACTGCGCAATTTGAAGATCGTGGTGCCGCAGAACTTGTTGAAACTGGTGATGACTGGGTTGAACACGTTGGCTTCGATATCGACAAAGAAGTGTATGCAGAAGTTCGAATCGGCTTAGTAAACGAGGAAAATGACGTACTTGATGACGTTTTTGCTCGTATGCTAATCAGTCGAGACCCAGAACATAAGTTCTGTCATATGCTTTGGAAACGTGATTAACGATTTCCTCATCATGATCAAAAACACCAGCCTCGCGCTGGTGTTTTTTTTATGTCTGTAAGTCAAAGTTACTTTTGATTGGCAAACACGAAAGATCGTGAACGCGAAACGCTAGATAAGAAAAAGGCTTGCCAATGCGGCAAGCCTTTCTGATTTTCTGCTATCGATTAACGATGCTTGTTACGTGCGCCTTGGTCACCGGCAGCCTTCTTCGGCTTACGACGAGAAGGGTTGTTGCTGCGACCTTTTGGTGTGTTAACACGCTCTTCGTGACGCTTAACTGCGCGACGAATTTTTTGGCTACGAGCACGTTCACGCTTACGTGATGTGTTGTCTTTGTTTAGATCAAGCATGGTTTCTTTCTCTGGACGAAGTTCTACAAGCTCACGCAGGTAGTTTACTTCTTTCAGGTCTAGTTCCATCCAACCGCCACGAGGCAGTTTCTTGTCTAGGAAGATATCACCGTAACGAACACGCTTTAGACGGCTAACCGTACATTCTTGAGATTCCCACAAACGACGAACCTCACGGTTACGACCTTCGTTAATCACTACGTAGAACGTGTGGTTCATACCTTCACCACCCGCATGTACTACGTCTTCAAAACGAGCCATACCATCTTCAAGTTCAACACCACTTACTAGGTTGCGAACTTTCTTTTCGTTCACTTCACCAAATACGCGTACTAGGTATTCACGCTCAACCTGGCGGCTTGGGTGCATTAGGCGGTTTGCCAACTCACCATCCGTTGTGAAAAGCAGCAGGCCAGATGTGTTCGCATCAAGACGACCAACTGAAATCCAACGAGAGCCACGAATTTTTGGCAGACGATCGAAAACAGTGCGACGACCTTCAGGGTCGTGACGAGTACATAGTTCACCTTCTGGCTTGTAGTAAGCCAATACACGACAGATCACTTCTTCTTGTGCCTTTGCAGACACAATGTGACCATCGATACGAACTACGCTGTTCTCATCTTCTAGTCTTTCACCAAGTTTAGCTACGATTCCGTTCACGCTAACGCGACCAGATTTAATTAACGATTCAATCTCACGACGAGAACCGTGTCCAGCACGTGCTAATACTTTTTGTAACTTTTCGCTCATTTATCTACCTATGTGTCGTCTTCACAGACGTCGAGACCAGAATTGGTCTTCAATTGTGCAAGTTACCCAACCTATTGGGATTTTTTCGGTCGGACATTATACGAGATTCTCTGATTTAATGTAAGCAAAATCGTCGATATTGTCACTGCAGAATGTCCGTCGGAAACTCACACTAAACTCATCATCTTCTCCAACTTAGTACCAGACTCATCGGCATTAGAACCGCACTATTATGGGTCTGTGTCCACCTCTTAAAAAATCCCCTACCTGATAAAATTGTCAGGGCTATAAGAAAGATAACCCTACAGCTTGCTAGCTCCCTTAATCAGATGAAAAGGAATAATAAATGTCTCATACAAATCTTGACCTAAATTGGATATTTGGCACCTCAGAAGATGACAATATGACCGGCACAAAAGGCTCGGACACGACTGACATTTTTGTCGGCTTTGGCGGCGACGATAAGTTTGTTGGCTTTGGTGGAAACGACTATGTGTTCGGTGGTCGTGGTGACGATACCCTACTAGGTGGCAGAGGGAATGACCTACTCTCAGGCGGTTCAGGCGATGATTACTTGTCTGGCGGCTTAGGTAATGACCTGTTATTTGGTGGTTGTGGTGACGATACAATTTTCGACTACTCAGGCAACAACTTTATCAATGCAGGATGGGGGGACGACACTGTAGTTGTCGGTGATGGTCATTCTGTGATTGCTGGCGGTTGCGGCGATGACACGTTCGTAATGACCAACCGTCTTGCTGTTGGCGTTCCAGATCAGCCTGTCTCTTCAAACGACATCGAAGTGAAGTCAGAAATTCTCGACTTCAACATTTGTCACGACAAGCTTGTCTTTGATATGGGTTTAGATACCAACAACGATGGTATTCGCGATACGTTCTTGGACTCGGCAGACGACTTAACACTGTCTTACAACGACTTTGGTTGGGCAGTCTACTCAAGTGACGAATTTAATGTAGAAGTGACACTGAAAGGTATTGATGCAGGCTACATCAACTACATTGAGCACCACGGCATCGACATCTTCGATTTCGCCTAAACTGGCACCATTCCATTGAATCAAAAATAAGCGGATTCAAAGTAAAAAGGGAGGCATTCATGCCTCCCTTTCTTGTTTTGTTAAGAGTAAAACCAGTTACTCAAATGGTGCCGGGTCGCCAGAACCAACACGAGCAACAACCGCTTCACCTTCGCTGAAGTCGATAACCGTTGTTGGTTGTTCACCTAAGTAACCACCGTTAAGGATCACGTCTACAGCATGCTCTAGTTTGTCACGAATATCTTCTGGGTCCGATTCCGTCACATCGCTACCCGGTAGGATAAGTGACGTAGACATCATTGGTTCACCAAGCGCTTCCAACAGATCGAGAGCAATACGGTTATCAGGTACACGAATACCGATGGTCTTACGTTTTGCATTCATCAAACGACGCGGTACTTCTTTTGTGCCCTTGAAGATGAAAGTGTAAGGACCCGGCGTGTTATTTTTCAGTAGTCGGAATGCCGCGTTGTCTACGCGTGCGTACAAAGAAAGCTCCGACAAATCACGACACAACAAAGTAAAGTTGTGCTTATCATCCAGACGGCGGATCTGACAAATACGTTCCAACGCCTGTTTGTTTTCTAACTGACAGCCTAGTGCGTAACCTGAGTCGGTTGGGTAAACCACCACACCGCCACTACGAATGATTGCTACTGCTTGATTGATCAAGCGAGCCTGTGGGTTTTCTGGGTGAACGTAAAAAAACTGGCTCATTGTAATTCCTCATTATCGAACCTCTCGGCTCTATATTTTTATAGGTTCTCGATTTCGTCTTGTTGAGCGTTATCCAACGAAGGATCAATACCCCAATCTTTCCAAACTGGTTCTACGCCCGCGGGTAACCAGAGGTTTCTTCCCAATTCCATCCACGGAGATGGATAGTGAAAGTCGCTGCCTTGAGAAGCTAATAGTTTGTATTGTATAGCATAATCGGCCAAGTTGCGTCTTTCTTGTTGCGCTTGTTGAGGCTGCGCCACTTCCATTGCATCCCCACCCGCTTCAACAAACGCGGCTAATAGGCGTTTTACCCACTTTGCAGTCAGTTGATAACGACCCGGATGCGCAAGAACAGCAGAGCCTCCAGCAGCATGAATCGCATCAACCGCATCTTTCATGGAGCACCAATTTGGTGGTACATAACCTGGGTTAGAGCGGGTTAGAAATTTCTTGAACACCATCTGCATGTTTTTGGCATAACCATTATCCACCAACCACTTGGCAAAGTGTGCACGAGTGATCGGCGCATCACCCGCGATTTGTTGAACTTCTTCTAGCACACCTTCGCGGGTCGCTTTTTGTAAACGTTCAGCAATCATCTCAGCTCGGGCAACACGATGCGCTTTTTGCTGTTGAATCAGCTCTGCCAGCGCAGGACTTTCTGGATCGATGTTCAATCCAACAATATGGATGTCTTTGTTCTGCCAAACAGTCGAAATTTCTATACCGTTGATGATTTTGATCGGGAGATTGTTCTCCTCAACGTATTGCTTGGCCGGAGCTAAGCCGTCAACCGTATCATGATCCGTGATCGCCAAAACCTCGATATCAAAACTCAATGCCCTATCCACTAAATCGTGTGGTGCAAATCGACCATCTGACGCGGTGGTGTGACTGTGTAAATCAATTCTCATCTTTTTGTCGTTTTAATGCTGTTTTGGGGTTGACTTTTTATCTCTGCACTAGTTAACTAGTACACAAATACAAAGTACCTAATTTAAGGCTCACCATGTTACAAGAATTTAACCAAAACCAGGAAGCGAAAGTTGCAGTTCGTCTGAATAAGATGAAATCTGCTGACCTTGCTTGGTGGCGCACTTGGACAAGTTCTTGGTGGGCGAACGTGTACTTCTAGTTTAGAGAATTAAATGTCACAAAGCCCGCTACTTCAGCGGGCTTTTTGTTTTGTCGTCCATCTCACATTCAACTGCTCAAACATTCATCGGATATGACCAAAACTTGATTGGGTGAACGTTTGCTTTATGCGACTATGTACGGCAGGAAGATGTAAAACAGCTATAAGGAGGTCTTGTGAACAAGGCCATTGAAATTAAGAAACTTGGACAGCTTGAAGTGCTAACGGCTTCCGTCCCTTATACTCAAGACCCGACTCGTTTGTTCCACACTTTATGTGAGAACAAAACTGACAGCCTGTTGCTGGAATCTGCTGAGATCGATTCGAAGCAAGATTTGAAATCCCTGCTGATCGTAGATTCAGCGGTTCGCATTGTCTGCTTTGGCCACACTGTTAGCATGCACGCCTTGACCAACAACGGTAAAAACCTACTGTCTCACCTAAACCAGAACATCCGTGGTGATGTTGAGAGTAAGTTCGATGGCGAAACGCTAACTTTGGAATTTAGCCAGCCATGCGACACGTTGGATGAAGACTCTCGCCTACGTGAAGCCTCTTCTTTCGACGCGCTGCGTTTGGTTCAGCATAGTTTTGATATTTCACAGCAAGACAAACACGCGATTTTCCTTGGTGGTCTGTTTGCCTACGACTTAGTCGCAAACTTCGAGCCACTTGGTAATGCAGAAGCAACAAATCAGTGTCCAGATTACGTTTTCTATGTTGCGGAAACACTACTTGTTGTCGACCATCAAACGGAATCTTGCCAGCTTCAAGCGACGTTGTTTGTTGACGGTTCAGAGAAAACAGCGTTAGAAACTCGTATTGCAGAAATCAGCGCTCAGTGTGCAGCGCCAAAACTACTGCCAAGCGCAAAACAAATCGCTGAGGTAACGGTAGAACCTAGCGTATCTGATGCAGACTTCTGCCAAACTGTTCGCGACTTAAAAGAGTTCGTAGTGAAAGGCGATGTATTCCAAGTTGTACCATCTCGCCGATTCACTCTACCTTGCCCTTCTCCACTAGCGGCTTACAAAGAACTGAAACAAAGTAACCCAAGCCCTTACATGTTCTACATGCAAGATGAGCTGTTCACTCTGTTTGGCGCATCACCAGAAAGTGCGCTTAAGTACGAAACCGACACTAACCAAATTGAAATCTATCCAATCGCAGGCACTCGTCGCCGCGGCAAGCGCCCTAACGGCGAGATCGATTTCGACCTAGATAGCCGCATCGAACTTGAACTGCGCACCGACATGAAAGAAAACGCAGAACACATGATGTTGGTTGACTTGGCACGTAACGACGTCGCTCGTATTGCTCAAGCTGGTACTCGCCACGTAGCAGACCTACTAAAAGTCGACCGTTACAGCCACGTAATGCACTTGGTATCTCGTGTGGTTGGCCAACTGCGTGAAGACCTAGACGCGCTGCACGCATACCAAGCTTGTATGAACATGGGCACGCTCACTGGTGCACCAAAGATTCGTGCAATGCAGTTGATTCGCGATGTAGAAGGCGCACGACGCGGTAGCTACGGCGGTGCTGTGGGCTACCTAACTGGTGAAGGCACACTCGACACATGTATCGTAATTCGCTCAGCGTACGTTGAGAACGGTATTGCTCAAGTTCAAGCTGGTGCAGGCGTGGTGTTTGACTCTGATCCACAAGCGGAAGCAGACGAAACGCGCGGCAAAGCACAAGCGGTAATCTCTGCTATCCAAGCAGCGCATAAGTCACAATAAGGAATAGGGTTCAGAGATGGCTAATATCATTTTTATCGACAACTTTGACTCGTTCACCTACAACCTTGTGGATCAATTCCGCTCGCTAGGTCACTCAGTCAAGATTTACCGAAACAACATCCCAGCAGAAACCATTGAACAAGCGGTAAACGCGCTTGAAAACCCAGTAGTCCTGCTATCACCAGGCCCTGGTGCACCGTCAGAGGCTGGCTCAATGCCTGAGCTTATCCAACGCATGAAAGGCAAAGTGCCGATGATCGGCATTTGTCTAGGTCACCAAGCGATTGTTGAAGCATACGGCGGCACCGTTGCTGGCGCGGGCGAAATCATTCACGGTAAGGTCTCTATGATGGAGCACCAAAACCATGCGATTTACCAAAACCTACCATCACCACTTGCAATTGCACGTTACCACTCGCTGGTTGCGACCAAGGTTCCTGAGAGCCTAACCATCACAGCAGAAGTGGATGACTTGGTAATGTCTGTTGTACATGAAGAAGATAAAGTTTGCGGGTTCCAGTTCCACCCGGAATCTATTATGACGACCTACGGAGCAACACTGTTGGCCAATGCCATTGAATGGGCACTTGAAGATCAAACTTCAGCGAACCCACTCACTGCTTAAAAAGCACTTGGCACATAAGAAATTTAGGAGAGGAAATATGGAAGCAATCATCAACCCTATTATTACCAAACTGTACGAGCAAGAATCGCTTACTCAGGAAGAGAGCCAACAGCTATTCGACATCATTATCCGTGGTGAACTAGATCCAATTTTGATGGCGTCAGCACTGACTGCACTAAAAATCAAAGGCGAAACGCCGGATGAAATTGCAGGCGCGGCGAAAGCACTGCTGGCAAACGCAAACCCATTCCCTCGCCCAGAATACGATTTCGCAGATATCGTAGGTACTGGTGGCGACGGTCACAACACCATCAACATTTCAACCACTGCGGCGTTTGTTGCTGCAGCATGTGGTCTAAAAGTAGCGAAACACGGTAACCGCAGCGTTTCAAGCAAATCTGGTTCTTCTGACCTTCTTGATTCATTTGGTATCAACCTAGCTATGAGCGCAGAAGATACGCGCAAAGCGGTCGACGATATCGGTGTTGCTTTCCTATTTGCACCTCAGTACCACGGTGGCGTGCGCCATGCGATGCCAGTGCGTCAAACCATGAAAACACGCACCATCTTTAACATTCTTGGCCCACTGATTAACCCTGCTCGTCCTAACATCGAATTGATGGGCGTTTACAGTGAAGAACTGGTTCGTCCTATCGCAGAAACCATGCTACAAATGGGTATGAAGCGCGCCGCTGTAGTTCACGGCAGTGGCTTGGACGAAGTCGCGATTCATGGCGAAACAACGGTTGCAGAAATCAAAGACGGCAAGATCACTGAGTACACGCTAACTCCAGCAGACTTCGGTCTAGAAGCGCACCCGTTAGAAGCAATCAAAGGTGGCGATCCTGAAGAAAACAAGGAGATCATTACCAATATCCTGACGGGTAAAGGGACAGACGCACAATTGGGTGCAGTGGCAGTGAACGTTGCTCTGCTAATGCGTCTATTCGGCCACGAAGATTTAAAAGCCAACACGCAACAAGCGATTGAGGCAATGAATTCAGGCAAGGCGTACCAATTGGTACAACAACTTGCCGCACACGCTTAAGGAATTGAAGAACATGACTGACTTCAACACTCAGCAAGCTGACAACCTGTCTGAACACGTTTCTAAGAAAGAAGCAGAAATGGCAGAAGTACTGGCGAAAATTGTCCGCGACAAATATCAGTGGGTAGCAGACCGTAAGGTGTCTCAACCGCTAAGCACATTTCAGTCTGATTTGCTGCCATCGGACCGCAGCTTCTACGATGCTCTGAGTGGCGAAAAGACGGCATTCATCACCGAATGTAAGAAGGCATCTCCTTCTAAAGGTTTGATTCGTGATCACTTCGACTTGGATTACATTGCGTCGGTTTACAACAACCACGCAGATGCGATTTCAGTCCTAACAGACGAGAAGTACTTCCAAGGTAACTTTGATTTTCTTCCTCAAGTGCGTGGTCAAGTCAAACAACCAGTTCTGTGCAAAGATTTCATGGTAGATACCTACCAAGTTTACCTAGCACGTCATTACAGTGCTGATGCTGTGCTATTGATGCTTTCTGTCCTGAATGACGAAGAGTACAAAGCGCTAGAAGAAGCAGCACACAGCCTGAACATGGGTATCTTGACCGAAGTCAGCAACGAAGAAGAGCTTCATCGTGCCGTTAAGCTTGGCGCACGCGTTATCGGCATCAATAACCGTAACCTTCGCGACCTAAGTACTGATTTGAATCGTACTAAAGAACTGGCACCGACAATTCGCGAACTAGCACCAAACGCGACGGTAATTTCAGAGTCTGGCATTTATACGCATCAACAAGTTCGTGATTTAGCGGAATACGCAGACGGCTTCTTGATTGGTAGTTCACTGATGGCAGAAGACAACTTAGAACTTGCTGTACGTAAAGTGACCTTAGGCGAAAACAAAGTGTGTGGCTTAACGCATCCAGATGACGCAGCAAAAGCGTATCAAGCTGGCGCGGTATTTGGTGGCCTGATTTTTGTCGAGAAGTCGAAGCGTGCGGTTGACCTTGAAGGTGCTCGCTTAACCATGAGCGGTGCTCCACTGAACTACGTGGGCGTTTTCCAAAATCACGACATCGATTTCGTTGCTTCTGTCGTGACCTCTTTGGGTTTAAAAGCGGTGCAACTGCACGGTCAAGAAGACCAAGCTTACGTAAACCAACTCAAAGCCGAACTGCCAGCAGCGGTAGAAATTTGGAAAGCTTACGGCGTGACTGATGCCAAGCCAGAACTACTAGCAGACAACATTGATCGCCATCTATTAGATGCGCAAGTTGGCACTCAAACTGGCGGAACCGGTCAAGTGTTCGACTGGTCACTGATCGGCGACCCAAGTCAAATTATGCTAGCGGGCGGACTGTCGCCAGAAAATGCTCAACAAGCAGCGACACTAGGTTGCTTGGGATTAGATTTAAACTCTGGTGTAGAAAGCGCACCAGGCAAAAAAGATTCACAGAAGTTGCTCGCGGCCTTCACCGCCATTCGCAACTACTAAAGCTGGATATCAGCTAAAAAATTTAAAGCTATTCGTAGCGAAAAATACGAGAAGGAATATAACGATGGCAAAACTGAATGCCTACTTTGGCGAATACGGCGGTCAGTACGTTCCGCAAATTCTAGTTCCAGCATTGGAGCAACTAGAGCAAGCGTTTATCGACGCGCAAGAAGATCCAGAATTCCGCAGCGAATTCATGACGCTTCTTCAAGAGTATGCGGGCCGTCCAACGGCTTTGACTCTAACTCGTAACCTAACCAAAGGTACGAAAACCAAACTGTACCTAAAACGTGAAGACCTACTTCACGGTGGCGCGCACAAGACCAACCAAGTGTTAGGTCAAGCACTGCTTGCGAAACGCATGGGTAAAAACGAAATCATCGCTGAAACAGGCGCAGGCCAACACGGTGTTGCAACCGCACTAGCGTGTGCACTACTTGGCCTTAAGTGTCGCGTGTACATGGGTGCAAAAGACGTTGAACGTCAAAGCCCGAACGTATTCCGTATGAAGCTTATGGGCGCAGAAGTTATTCCTGTCCACTCGGGTTCAGCGACACTTAAAGATGCATGTAACGAAGCGCTGCGCGACTGGTCTGCAACTTACGAAGACGCGCACTACCTACTAGGTACAGCGGCAGGTCCTCACCCATTCCCAACGATCGTGCGTGACTTCCAACGCATGATTGGTGAAGAAACGAAGAATCAGATTTTGGCACGTGAAGGTCGTCTTCCTGATGCGGTTATCGCATGTGTGGGCGGTGGTTCAAACGCGATTGGCATGTTTGCTGACTTCATCGAAGAAGAAAGTGTTCGCCTAATTGGTGTTGAGCCAGCAGGTAAAGGTATCGATACTGACCAGCACGGTGCGCCACTTAAGCATGGTAAAACTGGCATCTTCTTTGGTATGAAAGCGCCATTGATGCAAGATCCAAACGGCCAAGTTGAAGAGTCATACTCTGTTTCTGCTGGTCTTGATTTCCCTTCAGTTGGTCCACAGCACGCACATCTAAACGCAATTGGCCGTGCTGAATATGACAACGTGACGGATGATGAAGCACTAGAAGCATTCCAGGAAATTGCGCGTAACGAAGGTATCATCCCTGCTCTAGAATCTTCTCACGCACTGGCTCATGCACTGCGTATGGCTCGTGAGAATCCAGAAAAAGAACAATTGTTAGTTGTGAACCTATCAGGTCGTGGTGATAAAGATATCTTCACTGTACATGCCATCCTAGAAGAAAAAGGAGCGATCTAATGAGCCGTTATGCAAAGATGTTTGAGCGCCTAAACGAGAAAAACCAAGGCGCGTTTGTACCGTTCGTAACGGTTTGCGATCCAAACGCAGAACAGTCTTACAAGATCATGGAAACATTGGTTGAGTCGGGCGCAGATGCCCTAGAACTTGGCATTCCATTCTCAGATCCGCTAGCCGATGGCCCAACCATCCAAAGCGCTAACATTCGCGCGTTAGACTCAGGTGCAACACCAGATATCTGCTTTGAGCAAATTGGTAAGATCCGAGCTAAATACCCAGAGTTACCTATTGGTCTTCTGATGTACGCGAACCTTGTTTACTCTCGTGGTATCGAGAACTTCTATGAGCGTTGTGCAAAAGCAGGTATCGATTCTGTTTTGATTGCAGATGTACCAACTAATGAAAGTGCCGAATTTGTTGCTGCTGCAGAAAAGTTTGGTATTCACCCAATCTTCATCGCACCACCAACGGCAAGTGATGAAACACTGAAGCAAGTATCAGAGTTAGGTGGCGGCTACACTTACCTACTCTCTCGTGCAGGTGTTACTGGCGCAGAAACCAAAGCAAACATGCCTGTAGGTCATATGCTGGATAGACTGAACCAATTTGATGCGCCACCAGCGCTACTTGGTTTTGGCATCTCAGAGCCAGCACAGGTGAAACAAGCACTAGAATCTGGTGCGGCGGGTGCTATCTCCGGTTCGGCTGTCGTGAAGATCATTGAAGCGAACGTTGAGCAGCCACAAATTATGCTCGACAAGCTAGGTGAATTCGTTTCTGCAATGAAAGCTGCAACACAGAAATAACGTATCACTGATTTGAAAAATATGAGATCGATTCCTTATTAAACATTCGGAATCGATCTTTTTTTTAACATTCACTTTCTAAAACCGCCCCACCGTTACCATCCATTTTATAAACAACACCAATCAAAACCATTACTTCGAACAATGACAAACGATTGCTATTGATTGAAAAACTATCATTAATCAAGAAATTCCCAATTAGTAGGTGAGTTTGTACCGGAATTGTATTGCTAATTGTGAATGATAAGTGTAAAAAGCAAGGCGATATAATTATCCAAATAACAACTTTAGATTGGTGGGTAATTTTAGGATTTTACATTTTATTAGCACAGAGATTATGGAAGTGTTAAAACAAAAGAGTTTGCTAAACAACATTGGCGTGCAAGTCGTCATTGCAATGATCGTAGGTACTGCCGTTGGTGCCTTTATGGGTCAAAGTGCGACTGTATTCGCGCCACTTGGTGCAATCTTTATCAACCTGATCAAGATGCTTGTGATCCCTTTGGTCGCAGTAGCGCTTATTTCAGGTGCAGCAGGTCTAGGCAACAGCCAATCTGCAGGTAAAGTGGGCTTGGTAACCCTAGGTTACTTTGGTCTGACATCCGCTCTAGCAGTAGCACTTGCGCTAGTCATGGGTGAAGTATTCCAACCGGGCATGGGCATCGACGTCTCTGGCGTTGAGGGCATGTTCTCAGCAGAATACGCTTCAAAAGGTGAGCTACCTACTTTCTGGGCAACCATCACTGGTATGATCCCAACTAACGTTTTCCAATCACTAAACGAAGCCAACATCCTTCAGATCCTTGTGTTCTGTATGTTCTTCGGTATCGCGATTTCAAAACAAGAAAAATCACGTCGCGAGCCAATCATCAATGGTGTTAACTGCATCGTTGACGCTATGGTTTGGATGATCAACAAGGTGATGATCATTGCTCCTATCGGTGTATTTGGTCTGATGGCTGAAGCGGTAGGTACGTTCGGTTTTGGTGCCCTGATGGTGGTATTCAAACTGTTCGTTGTTTACGTAGCGGCAATCCTAGTGTTCGGCTTCGTGGTTTACCCAACAATGGTGCACGTGTTCACTAAGACATCGGCGAAGAAGTTCGTTTCAGCAATGAAAAAGCCACAAGCCGTTGCACTTTCTACAGCTTCTTCAATGGCGACACTGCCAGTAACAATGGATACGTGTGAGAAAGAGCTAGGTGTTCGCAACTCAACAGCATCATTTGTTCTGCCTCTTGGTGCGACCATCAACATGTCTGGTAACGCGATTTACTACGGTCTAGTAGCCATTTTCTTCGCGCAACTGTTCAACATCGACCTAGGCATGGGCGCATACATTGCGATCATCGTAACTTCAACACTAGGCGCAGTAGGCCAAGCAGGTGTTCCTGGTCCTTCATTCCTTGTTGTGGCTGTACTTCTAGCGGCAGGTATCCCAATTGAAGGTCTACCACTATTGTTCGCTCTTGACCGTATCTTCGATATGATTCGTACCGCACTAAACATCACCGGCGACGCAGCATGTGCCGTTATCGTTGATGCACTAGTGGAAGAAGAAGCACAGCAAGTTGAGCTTCAAAAGCAAGAAGCTTAAGCCTGAATGCAATTTAAACAAGCCGCTCAAAAGAGCGGCTTTTTTTCATCTCAAACTTGCCTTACGTAACCGTTTAAATAGAAACCGGTAGCATATTTTTTCTTTAGTGATATAAGGACGACACAAACATAAAAAATCAATAGACCTAGGCTAGGTTGTCCCATGAAATTAACCTTATCTTTAGGCTCACTGTCGGCTAACAGTTTGTCTATCGAACAAAAACAGCAAGCGCTGCTCGACCTTGTGATCAACGCTTATGAACCACATGAGCGCACTGCGCTTTTTCAAGCCATTACGGATTATCGCAAAAATCAACTCACCTCTCTCTTCCCAGAGCATCAGCACAAAAGCTATTCCGTTCTCTTTGAGTTAATGGATTATCGCGATCTTATTCAACGCTATCCAAGCACACTATCAGAGGAAATTGCTCTACTTGAAGTCGTTGTGGGACAGTGCTACATGCATTGGTTGGACTTTTGGTGTGAGTGTGAGATCGCTGCGATTAAAGCCAAGTTTCCATTAAAAGGATACGCATCAACAGCGCCCAAACTGCCCTTTGAAGACAGCGCTTATTACGGTGCTCTAATTGAGCGCGTAGAAGATGCTCAACTTATGGTACAAGCTCCAAGCCATCCGCAGGCAATGCCACTGAGTGATGCAATTGCACTCAGCAATCTTGAGCTTTTTATACAAGGTGAAAAGTGGTACGAAATGCTGCCACTGTTGTTTTTGTCCCAAGTTGGTAAACACTTCATCGTGTTAAAGCACCCAGACCACGAGCCTTGCCCTACTCTTGTTGCTTCTGCACTTATCCAAGATTGGTCCATTCATGATACTTGGCTCAGCTACGCGCCGCAGTTTAGTAACGAACAGTGGAATTACTGCTTTCCTAGTTATGGCTACTCCGAATTCACGCGTTTACAGCTATTTACACCATCTGCACTGTTAAAATGTTACTCTCTCCCAGAATTTGATAGTGAATTCAAGTTACAATTGGCTGATACGCAAGCCGTATGTGAAGTGCTGCGCCTGACAGTAAGTGGAAATGCTCAACAAAAACTCTACTTCCTCTACCTCGCTCAAAAAGAACTGATGAGCGTGCTGCATCAAACAGGTTATAAAATCGGCTTCACCATTATCGAGCAACCTTTCATGCTCAACTTTTATCAAGCCATTGACGCAAAAGCGTATTTCCATTCAGGTTATTGCGACTTAAATAACGATGGCAAAGAGACGTACCGTGGATTCTGGAATTTTGAAATGATGGTCAAAGCATTCAGTGATACCGACTTTCGAGGCTATAAACGTGCCGTTCGAGAGATCAGAAAACGTGGTTCCTTAGAAAGAGATGAGCATGTTTGATTTTAGCTTAGAGGCAATAATCTACGCCAAGGCCGTGACGCTTCTCGCGACCGTAGCCGTGGTTATGATGTGGCTCTTCTATTATTGCTATCGCCTAAAACAAAAAAATGAAGTGATCTTCGGTACACACCACGCACCTTATATTGCGTATTCAGTGTGTATCATTGCGTGGATCAGCAGTAACGCATACTTCCATACGGACTTATTGCCTCAACTTGGCGCAACGGCCGGCATATTCATGGCAAAGTTTGCCAACCTTGCCTCGTTTTTTGCCTTTGCGTTTGCGTACTACTTCTCTTGCCAACTCGCGGCAGAACAGCGAAAAGGCAAAGTCCATCTATGGCAGCAGGCGATTTTCGTTACCCTTACGGTCTACTCCCTGTTTATCAATTTGCGTCCCGATTTGACGGTTGAACATGTGGACATTGTAGGGCCAAGCCAATTCGTCATTGAGTTTGGGCCTCATACTTCGTACTTCTTTATTGGTCTTGTCAGCTTAGTTGTCCTCACGCTAGTAAACCTTGTTGCCATGAGAACCAACAGCAGCAAGTTGACCTTAGCGAAGACGAATTACATGATCGCCGGTATCTTGGTGTTCATGCTGTCTACCGCAACCATTCACCTTGGAATGACCTATTTCATGGGGGATTTCTCACTCACTTGGTTACCACCAGCCTTGTCTATTAGTGAGATGTTGTTTGTCGGTTATGCATTATTGACCTCTCGCTTCTACAGCGTGAAATATCTGGCCTACATGTGTCTAAGTGCATTGCTCGTTTGTGCGATATTTGTTCTTCCGCTGGGGGCAATATTTATTCCGCTAACGGACAGCAACCAATGGCTTATCGCCACACCTATCTGCGCGCTCATCGGTATCACATGGCATTTACTCTACAAACGAGTGAGTCGTTACGCTTCTTTCCTGATTTACGGCAACAAAAAGACTCCGGTGCAACAAATCCTAGCGCTAGAGGAAGATTTTAAACTGTCGATCGATGAGGCTATGCGTCACCTTGGGAATCTACTGCAAATTCCAAACGACAAGTTGCGCCTCGTGACCAGCAACTACAACGAGACCTTCTACGAAGATTACCTTTCCTCTAACAAGTCCGTGTTGGTCCTTGATGAGCTTTCTGAAGAGTTGGATTATAAGGTTTCCACAAAAGGCTCGCTCAAAGCCCTCTACGACAAGATGAGCTCGAACGACACGGCTTTAGTGATGCCTTTATTTGGTCAAGGCAAATCGGTGACACACTTGTTGGTTTCTCCACATAAGAGCAACAATCAAATGTTCTCTAATGAAGAGATCTCCGCACTACAGACCTTGCTCACGCGAGTCCAAAGCACTATTGAGGCCGACCGCCGCATTCGTCAAAGTCGCGCTCTAGCGAACTCGATTGCCCATGAGATGCGTAACCCTCTTGCTCAAGTTCAATTACAATTTGAGGCCCTAAAGCAGCATATCGAAGATCAAGCCTCCGTCGAGCAGATCAAATTGGATATAGAGAATGGCCAAGCGGCGATTCAACGTGGCCGACAACTTATCGATATCATTTTGCGAGAAGTGAGCGACAGCTCTCCGGAGCATGAGCCTACCGCGATGACTTCGATTCACAAAGCCGTCGACCAAGCCGTCAGTCACTACGGTTTTGAAAATGAGAAGATAATTGAAAGAATTCGCTTACCGCAACACACTGACTTTGTTGCAAAACTCAACGAGACCTTATTTAACTTTGTCATTTTCAATCTGATTCGTAATGCAATTTACTATTTTGATTCGTATCCAGACAGTCAAATTGAGATAAGCACCAAAACGGGTCCTTACGAAAACATTCTCGTCTTCCGTGACACTGGTCCAGGCATCGACGAGACGATATCTCACAAGATCTTTGATGACTTTTTCTCTTACCAAAAGAGCGGTGGTAGCGGCTTAGGTTTAGGTTACTGTCAGCGTGTAATGCGTTCATTTGGCGGCAGAATTGAGTGTGAGTCTAAGCTTGGCGAATTTACCGAGTTTCATTTGTACTTCCCTGTTGTGCCAAATGCACCAAAAGCAGAAACCTTACGCACGCCTTACTTCAATGACTGGAAACACAGTAAACGAAGCACTGAACATAAAGTCACGGCCAACGTACAAATAGATAGCCAAGCACCAACAGTGCTCATTGTTGACGATAAAGAGGTGCAACGTGCGCTTGTACAAATGTATTTGAACCAATTGGGCGTCAACAGCTTACAAGCGAATAACGGTGAAAACGCAGTAGAAGTATTTAAAAACAACCACGTAGATTTGGTTCTAATGGATGTGCAAATGCCTGTTATGAACGGGTTTGATGCAAGCCAAAGAATCAAGGAGCTCTCTCCCCAAACGCCTATCATTGCTTTGTCGGGCGAGTCTGGTGAGCGAGAATTAGACATGATCAAAAAGCTAATGGACGGGAGACTAGAGAAGCCAACGACATTGAACGCTTTGCGTCATGTTTTGAACAACTGGTTGAATAAAGATGCCGCGTCTAACTCTTTTGAAAAAGAGAACGAATAGTTGGCATCTGATATGCATTGCTGAAGTACAAATCGAATTATCCACAGACTCAAGTCCTCTACAGGATGGAGGAGCAGCTTGATAAGGAGTGAACATGATGCTTCATCGACACACATATTACGGCTTGATTCACCACGGTATCAAAACACTGTTGCTTGATCGCGTCGGTCATTACACTGAAGAAGAATACCACCAGTACCTAAGCCTAATGACCGGAAAATCAACGTGTTTTACCATGTCTCATGATGAGTTAGAGGCGACCGTAGATAACCTTCTGAGAGAGGGTTACCTAGAAGACGTTAAGACATTAATCACGCGCTACCAAAACGTTGCGTAGCCACGACTCCCCTCAAAGAATTGCCGTATTGATTACGGCAATTTTTGTTTCCACTAAGCTATAAATGTTCACATTGCCTCAGATTTCGCTAGACTGTCCTCAACTCAACAACTCGGTATTTTTGCAGCATGAAGCAAATCCTTGATTTTATTCCACTCATCGTCTTCTTTGCACTTTATAAGATGTACGACATTTACGTTGCGACTGGTGCTCTTATTGCCGCGACTGCCATCCAGATTGTGTTGACGTTTGTACTGTACAAAAAAGTAGAGAAGATGCAGCTCATCACTTTCGCCATGGTGGCTATCTTTGGCGGGATGACGATCTTCCTCCACGACGAGAACTTCATCAAATGGAAAGTGACCATTGTTTACGTGATATTTGCTGTAGGCTTGGCTGTAAGCCATGCAATGGGCAAATCAGCAATCAAAGGCATGTTAGGTAAAGAGATAACACTCCCAGATGCGGTTTGGACCAAGATTAACTGGGCATGGGTAGGCTTCTTTTCGTTCTGCGCTGGCTTGAACGTTTATGTTGCGTTCGAACTCCCATTGGATGTTTGGGTGAACTTCAAAGTGTTTGGTTTGTTGATTGCGACGTTCGCTTACATGATTGCAACGGGCTTCTATATCTATAAACACATGCCAAAAGAACAGAAAGAGCAAAAAGAGAACTCATCCGATGTATCGGTTGATGATTAAAAACTCAGTTTTGCTATAATTCGCTCATATTGATTATTCACAGCGACCTTTGGGTCGCTGTTTTGTTCTTGCTGTCTGGACTTTTGGTGTTGCCTTATTGCATTCCACCCAGACTAGCTTTGCTAGAGTTAATGGATGTCAAAATGAGTCAGGAAATTCAATCCCCTCGCGGCCAACTGCTGCTTCGTACCCTCGCTATGCCTGCCGACACTAACGCCAATGGCGATATTTTCGGTGGCTGGATCATGTCTCAGCTCGATTTAGCGGGCGGTATTCTTGCTAAAGAAATCTCTTCTGGTCGAATCGTAACGGTCTCAGTATCAAGTATCACTTTTAAAAAACCCGTTCGAGTCGGCGACGTTGTATGTTGTTACGGCGAATGTACTAAAATCGGTCGCACTTCAATGAGCATCGATTTAGAAGTTTGGGTTAAGCCAATCAAAGAACACGGCATTGAAGACCGTTTCATGGTTTGTGATGCCACCTTCAACTATGTTGCGATCGATACTGAAGGCAAACCACGCCCAATTCAGAAGTAATCAAGTACGCCATAACCAATAAATGCTAGGAAGAACCTCACAATTTTTCATGTTCGCTTGTGAGTGACACAAAAAAGGCGTTAAATTAAGACTTTACCCTACCAATTAAGGAAATATGCTATGTGGTACGTCATCTTTTCTCAGGACGTCGAGAATTCATTGGAAAAACGTATGAGTGTTAGACCGCAACACCTTGAGCGCTTACAACAGCTTCAAGACGAAGGTCGACTACTCACAGCGGGTCCAATGCCAGCGATCGATTCTGATAATCCAGGTGAAGCGGGCTTTACAGGCTCAACCGTTATAGCAGAGTTTGCTTCTTTGGAAGATGCTCAAGCATGGGCTGATGCCGATCCTTATATCGCGGCGGGTGTTTACGAAAATGTCATCGTAAAACCGTTCAAGAAAGTGTTTTAAGTTATGAAAAAATTACTGTGTCTATTCCTCGCATTTGGTGCCTTAGCTGGCTGTTCATCGAACGATGATAAACAGCGCCAGCTCGAATTGATGGCCTCAAACCGTGCGGGTGTTCTTTCTGCGGGCTTACCGCTTGAATACGGTCCTCTTAAGATTTTACGCATCTCATCCAATAAGAATGTGGTAGAGATGATGATGATCTACAACGACGATGCACTGGGTGCTAAGCCGTTGAACCAAGTTTTGAATACCAGCATCTACACCTACTGCAACACGCCTTCCGTTCGTGAGCAAATCGATATGGGCTTGATGTACCGCATTAAGATCCGTAACTCTCGCGGCCAATTAATGGCAGATGAGCTAGTATCAGAACAAACTTGTACTGCGACTCAACAGCCACAGTAATGCGCTTGTTCGTTCACTAGAATGAGTAAGAAATCAGATAGAAAAAAGCGAGGCTCAATGTCCTCGCTTTTTTATTTTCATTCGCTAGTAATCATTAAGCGAGCTCAGTGCGTAACTTTTTCGCGGCTGAGACCAGATTTGCTAACGCCGCTTCTGTCTCAGCCCAGTTTCTCGTCTTCAAGCCACAATCTGGGTTCACCCATAAGCGCTGCACCGGCACCTTCTCTGCTGCCTTCTTCAACAGATCTTCAATCCACTCTTGTGTTGGAATGTTTGGCGAGTGAATGTCGTAAACGCCAGGGCCGATTTCGTTTGGATAATTAAACTCTTCAAACGCTTTGAGTAATTCCATGTTCGAGCGAGATGTCTCAATGGTAATGACGTCCGCATCCAACGCTGCTACCGAATCAATAATCTCATTGAACTCGCTGTAACACATGTGGGTGTGGATTTGAGTCTCCGGTTTCGCGCTTGCTGCAGAGATCTTAAACGCATCAACAGCCCATTGCAGATACGCTTTGTGGTCGCGCTTCTTCAAAGGTAGACCTTCACGTATTGCAGGTTCATCAATCTGGATAATATTGATGCCTGCATCTTGTAGGTCGGATACTTCATCACGTAAAGCAAGCGCTAGTTGGTCTGCAATTTCCTTACGGGTGATATCTTCTCGCGGGAATGTCCAACATAGTATCGTCACTGGGCCTGTGAGCATGCCTTTCATCTGCTTGCTGGTTAATGACTGCGCGTAGGTAGACCATTCAACCGTGATCGGCTTTTCGCGTTCAATATCTGCCACAACAATGGCTGGTTTCACACAACGAGAGCCGTAGCTTTGTACCCAACCAAACTTTGTGGTTTGGAAGCCAGCCAAGTTTTCGGCAAAGTATTCCACCATGTCGTTACGCTCTGCTTCGCCATGCACCAACACATCAAGGTCGAGCGCTTCTTGGCGTTTTACCGCATCAGCAATGTGCCCTTTAAGCGCTTGGTGATACCCAGCTTCTGAAAGCTTGCCAGTGCGATATGCGCTGCGCTGAACACGGATTTCACCCGTTTGTGGGAAGGAGCCAATGGTCGTCGTCGGAAGTAGCGGCAAATCAAGTACCTCAGCTTGGTGGGCAGCACGCTCAACATACGGTGCACTTCGCTCACCGAGTGATGCGGTAATGCTATTCAAACGTGCCTGTACCTGAAGTTTGTTCACATGAGTGGCCGTTTTACGGTCCTTAATTGGCTGGCTGTAAGTATCGCACGCTAGAATGGCGTTTGGGTCACCATCTAGCGCACGCCCAAGTAGCGCCACTTCCGTCACTTTTTGCTTCGCAAACGCAAACCAACTTTTCACTTCTTCACTCAAAGAAGGTTCGAGATCGAGGTCAACAGGGCTATGTAACAGTGAGCAAGAGCTCGCAACCCATAATCGGTCGCCAATTTTATCTTTAACGGGCTGTAAACGTTCCAACTGTTTGCTTAGGTCAGTACGCCACACATTACGTCCATTCACTACACCCGCAGACAATATCCAATCCTCTGGCAACTTAGTGACAACTTCATCCAGTTGCTCTGGTGACGCAGACAAATCAACATGCAGGCCATCCACTGGCAGCTCAATAATCTTATTCAGCGTATCATTAACAGAATCAAAATAGGTCGTCAGTAAAACTTTCACATCACTGCGAATCACCTGATATCCGAGCTTGAATGCGTCTGCCCATTTGTCTTCAAGTTCAAGTGAAAGAATAGGTTCATCAATCTGCACCCACTCGACACCCAAACTTACCAGCTTAGAGAGAATGGCTTGATACGCAGTCAAAATTCTCGGCAATAGCGTTAGGCGGTCAAAGCCCTCTTCCACTTCTTTGCCTAAATACAGGTAACTTAATGGCCCAAGCAGAACCGGCTTCACTTTATGCCCTGCTTTAATCGCATCGTTCACTTCCTCAAACAATTGAGGCCAACTGACTTCAAATGAATCGTCCTTACTGAATTCCGGAACAATGTAGTGATAGTTGGTGTTGAACCACTTCGTCATATCAGAGGCAGCAACTCCTTTGCAATCACAGCTAGCTTGAGATTGCCCACGGCCGACTTTGAATAGCGTGTCTAGATCTGGAAACCCATTGGCGTGACGCTTCGGTACATGCCCAAGCAGCAAGGTGGTCGTAAGCACATGATCGTACCAAGCAAAGTCACCAGCAGCTGCGAAGGTTAAACCCGCTTCCGTCTGCGTGTTCCAGTTCTTCTCACGTAATGCAGCACCAACTTGTTTGAGTTCGTTTTGATCTATTTCTCCTCGCCAGTATTTCTCCTGAGCAAATTTGAGTTCGCGTTTTTCACCAATGCGTGGGTAACCAAGAATATGCGTTGTCGTCGCCATGTCCGTATTCCTTATTCAGTGTCTGATGTTTGAGTCAGAGCATCGAGTATGAAACTCACCAAGATGTCTGGATGGCTAAAACTATCTCTCTGACAAGCGAATTGAACAACATCCAATTATTCAACTTGTTTATTAAATAATTTCATAGTGAGGGATCTCACTCGCACTCAATTAAAACAAACGGACGTCTAGACGTTTACATATCCATTTTTTATCGGTAAGTTAATAAAGCTCATGGCAGACACATAAGGATGAATGGGATTCATGATAGAGTTGAAACACTTACGTACCCTCACCTCGTTACGAGATACAGGGTCACTCACAGCGACAGCGACAGCTTTGCATCTGACGCAATCAGCCCTTTCTCACCAAATCAAAGATCTCGAGTCTCGTATTGGCGGTCAGCTATTCTTACGTAAAACTCGCCCCGTGAAATTTACATCTGAAGGTGAAATCTTGCTGCGACTAGCCGATGACGTGTTGCCAAAGCTTGCCAGAGCCGAGAACGAACTCGCGAGTCTAAAAGAAGATGTGAATGGCCGTTTGCACATGGCTATCGAATGTCACTCTTGCTTCCAGTGGTTGATGCCTGCGCTTAAGGAGTATCAGATCACGTGGCCAAGCGTGACGCTCGACTTCTCGTCCGGTTTTGGCTTTGAGCCTCTACCTGCATTACTCGCCGGAGAACTTGATTTAGTGATCACTTCCGACATTCAGCCACGCTCTGAAGTGCATTATGAACCGCTGTTTGATTTCGAAATGCGCTTGATCACGTCCACCAGCCATCCCCTTGCCAATAAAGAGATCATTGAACCTGAAGATCTTGCCGATCAAACCATGCTTTCTTACCCAGTTCAGAAACAAAGATTGGATGTGGTGAAGCACTTCTTACAGCCAGCAGGTATAGAGCCAGCAAAATGGAAGCAAGCAGATAACACCCTAATGCTCGTTCAAATGGTCTCAGCAGGATTGGGCGTCGCGGCATTGCCTAACTGGGCTATTTCGGAGTTTTCACGTCAAGGGCTCATTACCAGTAAGCCATTTGGTGATGGGTTATGGCGTCGCTTGTTTGCTGCAACACGAAACTCAGAAAAAGATAAGCGTTATTTACAAGCCTTCTTTGCCACCGCGCGCCAACAATGCAAAAGCCACCTTGACGGCATCAAGATGGCTTAAAAATTCGGAAAGCGAGACGAATTTAACGTTCGTAAGATTTGAATTGATTAGTGAGTGGGTCGTATTGATAGCCAAGCATATCAAGCTTGCCCACTAGCGATTCCACATCCATTTCGTACATGGAAACGAGCTCTTCAAAGCTGTCGCACTCTAAGCGCAGCTTTTCATTAACGATACCCAGCAAAATAATGCTGTCCCAGTTACTAACATTGCTTAAGTCCATAGCGACACTCCTCTAAGACAAGGTATTCGACCTCAATTCTGTTGAGCACATGCGTCTTGGCGCACTCTAAACGAATAGAGGTTATATCTAAAGCGTAGACTGAATCGGATGATTTGAAAGTGAGCTCGGTCTAAATCCCGAGCTCATTAAGCAGAATTCTGAGAGGGTGTAAGGTCACTTAGGCTTATGCGCCAAGCAAGAATAGACCTTGAAGGCTGGTCATTGAAGCAAGAGCCAGTAATAGCGCCGCCGCCAATTGAACTTTATTCGGCGCTTTGTGAGTAAAGATATGCCAGCACCAAACGACAATGGCCATAATCAGCATCGCCAATGACGCTAAGATGTGTTGCGTCACCGAGTTTAGCGTCGCTTCATCCAATTGATAAGCCGAGAATAAGGTCATCACGACCAACAACATACCTGAAACCACGCCAGTCACAGGCAAAATACGGTGGAAAGCTTGCAGACGACTGCGTGCGATAACCAGAAGCAGTTGAGCAAATGCCGCACCCAAGAAGAAGATCATCAGCGCCATCGAAGCCGAGGCAGCCCAATGCGGTTGCTCAAACACTTGAATGCTCACATAAGCAAACGCCAAACCATTTGCAAGATGCAGCGCCCATAGCGGACCTTTTTCACGAGTCTTTTTAGTCTGAACTTGAGAATAGAAATAAAAGAGCGTGAACACGACCATAAACGCTTCAATACGGAGTGAAGCCACTGCCAACCAAAGAATACCAATTGATGGCAACATCTTATGCAGACGACCACGTTGACCAGGGCAGATATCGCCTTTAATCAAAAGCAAAGTCAACAGCGCTTGTGCGCCAAACAGCATTGGAGGAAAAGTTAACAGCAGTTGTTGAATCATGTTGAATGCAAACTCAAAAGTCATTTTGGGGTGGCGATAATAGCAAATCGCCTAGAGGCAGACTAGCCCGTTACCTCATCGTCGACTCGCAGACTTTAAAAGTAGGTATATCTCGAAATACTCATTAACTCCCTAATGTTAGCATCGCCATCAAATAGCTACCGAATCTGCTATTTAATTCGAACGCACGAACTTTACATTCTGCATAAAAGTCAAAGCGTAAAGTCAAAAATAAAATGAAAAATAGAACTCTCATCTCTGCTCTCTTTTGCCTGTTAGCGTTATCAGGCTGTGGTTTTGATAAAGAGCCAGCCCACTCCATTGCGTACGAAACACCTAGTGTTTCTCTTGAGTTGGTTATTCATACTGAAGCTCTTTCAGTCCACAAAGGAGGCAATCTCAACTTTACAGCTCAGCTATTAGAGTCTGGAAATCATGATGTACCACTCGATGTAAATGCGGTGGTATGGAAAAGCTCAAACGAGAACATTGCTACGATAAGCGCAAGCGGTCAACTACTTGCCAAATCCAAAGGCACCACTACGATCACAGCATCAATGGCTGAAGGTGATACCCCGCTATCGACAAGCATTGAAATTACAGTTTTGGAAGTAACGCTCTCACGTTTAACCCTCGTATTAGAGAATGAAAATTCAATTCCGGCAGGCCTTACTCTCCCTTTTCAAGCCATAGGAGAGTATTCAGATGGAAACAACGTAAACTTAACTGACTCTTCATCGCTCTTATGTGACATTAGTGATTCTTCTGTAGCCCAACTAAACCTAGAAAACTCCGAAATCAGTATTAAAGGAATGCGTGTTGGTGAGACAACGCTTAACTGTGCACTTAAGAACACTAACATTAAAGTAACTAGAAGCATCTCCGTCAGTAAAGCCATACCAGTCGAGTTACTCATCGACATAGATCATCTGTCGCTTGCCGTCGGTTTAAGTACAAACATCCTTCCGTCCGTCAAATTATCGGATGGCTCTATAGAAGAAATTACAAACGCAGATGAAGTGGAATGGGAGATCAACGATCACTCATTGGTATCTGTGCACAGAGAGTCTAATCAAACCAAAATATTTGCCGCCTCTCCAGGGACTGTAACCTTAACCGGTAGAATTCAAAGCAAAGGTATTTCAAAAAGAGCTTCAATAGTCATTACTCCCGCCATCTTTTCTGATCTCAATGTAATGCTCGAAAAAGCTGAAATACCGGCAGGCTTCTCTACCATTGTTCACGCATCAGCCAAACTTACCGATCGTTCAAGTATTGATGTAACACTAGACCCAGAAGTAAGTTGGTCTTTGGTCCCAACAGACATCGCACGCTTAGAGACAAAGGAAGACAAACTTGTTATCAACACGCTGAAATCAGGTCAAGCTACACTCATAGCCTCACTCAACGATGGGAAAATCCGAGCTCAAGCAACGTTAGTGGTTTCCGAGCCAGTCGTTACGACACTTAATTTATCTTCTGACATAGATTCATTGCCTATTGGGTTATCCCATTCTGTCAAAGCTTGGGCTACGCTGTCCGACGGATCTATTAGCGAGGTAACTGAGAGCTCAGGTTTAGAATGGACGGTAGATAATGCTGAAATTGCAACATTTGGTCGTAGTACTCAAAAAGGAACGGTGACTGGCCTTAACACTGGAAAGGTGAACATCACAGGAACACTTTTTGATAAATGGCAAAGTACTACGGAGTTGACTGTTACAGAAGCTATCGCAACAGGAATAAATTTCGATGATTCCGACCTTTCCTTACCTGTAGGGCTTGGACGCTACTTCAAGATAAACGCCTCATTTTCAGATGGAAGTACCACTGATATATCTAACTCCCCAGAGCTCCAATTTTTTATCGAAAACAACCAAATTGCCGATTTAGACAACGAAGAAAGCAACCGAGTAATCGGACGGAATATTGGTACCACAACAATTACAGC
The DNA here is from genome assembly GCF_905175355.1 of Vibrio sp. B1ASS3. NCBI lineage: Bacteria > Pseudomonadati > Pseudomonadota > Gammaproteobacteria > Vibrionales > Vibrionaceae > Vibrio > Vibrio sp. B1ASS3. Next base: position 1,458,532 of record NZ_HG992742.1, on the reverse strand, counting down.
AAGCGCTAAGTTCAACTCAATAGAACATCAAAGTGACATGACATTGGAAATCATACCACCAGCCATAAAAGAGCTTGTTCTAGAATCAACAAACACAGAAATAACAGCCGGCTTTCCTCTTATGCTACAAGTCATTGCGACTATGACCGACGATACTGAGGTAAACATCACTAACAGTTCGATACTGGATTGGGACGTCGATAAAACTAATGTGGCTTCACTCACTGTATCAACCGATGGAGTCATTATTACAGGAATAGAAAAAGGTAAGGTAAACGTCTCTATAAGCGCTGAGTCTTTCCCTTCGAGAGTTACAACCAATAGAACGTTTACCGTTATTCCAAAAAACTATGGGATTCAACTGGAAGTGGATTCTGCCTCACCATTAATGCGCTCAGTATTCGAGGGCTACGACATTGATGACGTCAAGGTTCGACATAACGGATTGACAAGTTTTGACTTATTGAATGCTACGCCGCGCTACCTCAACAATCCCTTAGTTAAAATAAACCGTCAACATTTTCGTCTTGATGGCTTTATTTCGCCTTTTCAAAGCGTACATTTTGAACTGCCAGAATGGTTTGATGAACCTATTAATTCGGCCTATTTCGTTGATGAGCAACCATTGTTCAAAGCACATATACGAGCTTATGCCGACGTCAGACAAAATGACGACAAATACGCACAGCCAACGACAGAAAACGTTTATCAATATGAAAAAGAGTTGCGTGGCTTTAAACAGTTAATGAATAACTATGACTATAACCATCGGTTTATCGGCTTCATTCAAAGCTATATGAGTTCAAGAACCCGCATGATCCGGCATGAAGATCATTGGTGTGAAGTAGAAACGCTACTGACATCAACTCGTTCAATAGAAAGCAGTTCTGACCACTTTGCTAAATTCAAAGGTAACGATACTTCACCACATACATTGAAACACGTAAGCCTTATCGCAAATAAGCCGAGTGCGACCTACATGATGCTGACCCGAGAAGCCAACGGCGTCGCAACGGTTGGAGATGGGTGGTTGAGCGTACGTGATTTTAGGTTGTTTTCTGAAGGGGCTACATCACCTAAAACAACCTACCTACACGAAAAGATGCACAACCACGGCTTCGGTCATAAAGGAGGGATGACCTATGGCTACCCCGCAGAGACTGGCAAGTATGTGAATCAATCTTGGACACAGTTTTACGAAGATGGCGCGGTTGAGGCATCAACACCAACACTTGCAAGCCAATATGAACTCAAAGACCTCGGTGAACAATTTAAGCTAGAGATCTCATTTTTAGATAAGAGCACATCAAGGCCATCAAACAGATACCTTGATAAGTTCATCTTGCTTACCACTTCTTTGTCCAAACTAAAACAGAGCTATGCAATTGACAATAACAATAATGTCACTGAGATATTTCCAGAACCCAACTCTGGTTATGATCACACCTATATATTCAACGATATTGGTAGCATAAGGCCTCAAAGCCTAAGCGAGAGTAACTCCAACGTTACGACATCAAGACTTGCCTTTATTTTTGATAAGCCTGATCAAGCAACTACTGATAATGTTCCCACATCTATGATCTTCATTGGGGGAAGTAAAGAAGATACAAAACAGCAAGCTAATCTCGTGATCAACTACTCTGGTTCTGGTGGGTTTGTCAGCGAAGACGGACAACTCATTTATCTAACTAAAAAGTGGGAGAAAAGTGAGAACGACGTCTTCATCAATGAAGTAGATACGCATTCTCCACTCGAAGCGGAGCAGTTCTGCAAAGATAAAGGACTTAGCTTAGGAACACTAAAGCCATTTCGGTCAAATGAGATGATGAATTTCCAAACAAAATATCAAAAATACGGTTCTCAGGTAGGGCTGTCTTACGAAAATGGGACGCCGATGGCGGTCTCTGTGCCAACTACTTACAGACCAAATACCATAAAAGAAGTAGAAAAAGGGGCAGTAATCGTGTGTCGCAAGTAACAAGAGGACGTAAGCAGTATTGGCTTGCAAGCGCTCAATACTGCTTGAGTAACAAACGACATGGGAGGTTAAGTACTTGCTAAGTACATCAACACATCTTCTTGCGTCAGCAAACCGCGATATTCGTTTTGCGAGTCACATAAAATCCAAGGGAACTTGGTGCCTGCTTTTACTAAAGCTTTCACTTCAGAGACCGGCAGGTTTGCATCCACTCTTTCAAACTCCGTATTCATCACTTGGTTAACCGGACGTTTCCAAATGCGGTTCTCTCTTTCTGATTCCAGATCCGTCCCCATCGCAGTTGTTAAATGCAAATTGACTTGTTCTTTAGTAATCAGACCAACACAGCACTTTTCATTGATCACGACTAAAGGCGCGTCTGGGCTAAGATTCATGTACTCAACCGCCAATGACAATGGCTCACCGGGGTCTAAACGTCTTACATCACGATGACTCAGTGAAAGTAAAGATTCATCACGTGTTGGCTTGATGGCGACCCCGTTAAAACGCTTCTTGTGACATTGCGGCTTGTCCAATAAAACCACAGGAATGGCTTGTGAAAACAAGAACCCCTGCATGTAATCCACGCCAACACTAGTAAGTACTTTCAGCTCCTCTTCTGACTCAACCCCTTCGGCAACCACTTTGACATTCAGCTTATGGGCGAGCTCAGTGATCATCTTAACGATGCTGTATTTTGTGCTGCCCTCTTCGATGTTCTTGACGAACTTGCGGTCGATCTTGAGTAGATCAAACTGGCCTTTTTCGAGATAGGAAAACGAAGAATATCCCGTACCAAAATCATCAATCGCAATCTTAATGCCCTGCCCGCGCAATTCTTCCAACGCGACTGTGTGCTCGTGGTCTTGTTCGAAATATGCTGTTTCAGTCAGCTCAATCGTAATACGGCTTGGGTCTACGCCGCTCTCTGCAATTAAGTCTAAAGAGCTTTGAAGAACTTGAAGAGAATCTAATTTGGTATTTAACGAGCGGTTGAGTGTTAAGCCAATCTCCTCACCATAGACTTTTGAATATGAGGCAATTGCTTCAGTGCAGTTCTACACACTACGTCGTCCAGTGCAGCGATCAACTCTAGGTCTTCCACCACTGAAATCATCTCTTGTGTGTCGTAGGTTTTGTTCTGATGGTAGAAACGAGCTAACGCCTCAAACTTCACGATTTTACCAGTGCGCGTTTCAATAATCGGTTGAAAATACACATCCACCAATTGGCTCTCAATTTGCGTTCTTAAAAACGCCTCCAAATGATGACGCTTGACCAACTCATCATGCAAGTCACTGTTGTAAAAACTAAAGTAACTTTGGTCACCTGTCGGTGCAGAGACCATCGCTTGCGCGGCATGCACCAAAGCTTGTCTTGGATTATTGGTATCGTAACCCAGTACTGATACCCCTGTTTGACCTTCTACAATCACATCATGCATGCTCGAACCCAGCTCACTTCTTAGTTCAACAAAAAAGCCTCTCAGCGCAATCTGAATCAGCCTCAAAGGGCTAAGCCATTGACAGCGAGGCGTCTGCAAACAAACGACAAATACATCTTTGGATAATTGACCGGCAATGCTCGCGTGTCGACTACGCATCATGAAATCCGCTAAACCGAGCTGTTGCTCAAGCAAGTTTTTACGCGAGAAATTAGGACGTAACGTCATGACGATGTTCAAATCTTTGTTGCCATTTTCTCGTGCTAGATTGGCGAGCTGCGATTCGAATTCGTCACGAGGAGGAAGAAAGGCCGACCATTGTTGCAATGTAGTTCACTTAAGCGGAGTTGCTTTGCGATTAACAGGATATCGGGTCTTTGATATTTTTACCGCCCTAGGCCGATTAGGCTTAGGGCGTTTGTCTATAAAGAGGATGGATAAATCTCCCCTGAGACTCTTTAAACGCTTAGGTGTATTGCCTGGCGATATCGCTTTACTCATCACCTTCAGTTGGCTCGCTATAAACTGACAAGCATATTTAAAGCTAATTTCATTCGGCATTCTTCCATGCTCAACCGCGGCCTGACTCGCTTCACGTCTTACTAAGTTATAACCAAGCAACAGCCCCCAGAGTTCTTGATAAACAAGGTCTACTGTTTTGCTGCGTAATACTAAGGTATTGTGTTGCATTGAGCTTTTGATATCACGATAACCCAATTCGATTTCCCAACGCTCGTGGTAGAGTTTGGCTACTGCCTTCGCGTCGTAGTTTGTTCTAGGAAGGGAGGTAAAAACGGTTTTCTGCTTACCTTGTACTTCGTAGGTCACCGCTCTGACTTGCCATTTCTCAGGTAAGCTAGGGTTCTTTTTGCGAGCTTGCGGAGAGACTTTCATTTCTATGAGCATGTCATTACTTTCTTCTTCATCTAGAAGTGTGTATTTCAGCCCCTTCCTTGCTGGTATCAACCAATGCCTATTGATACCGCTATTTTGAAGAGAGAGAAGTAAGTCTGCACCGTAAAACCCTTTATCCAGTAACGTCACAGAGTTATCTGGCAAGGAGTCGATGAAGGGCATAGCAAGCGGGATTTCACCACGCCGATAGGGGCTTATAGCGGCGTCAACGATGACATGAGAGCGGACATTCATGATAGTCACAACTCTTAGCACTGGATGCGGTGTCTGTCTGTTGCTGGAGGTATTACCCGAGCCAAAGTGCTCTCTAAGTTCGGGGGTATCTGCGGTTCGAAAAAGAGCACCGTCTACAGCAAAAACTTGTAATCCTTGCCACGTATCATCACGGTATCGTTCAAGACCCCACGTCCGCCCACATTGTTTAAACAAACACTCTGGTGCAGCTCTACCTAAACGTTGTCTTGCCTGAGTTAAAGCACTTTTTGCTAATAACTCTTCATCGGCTAAGCCATCCGCACAGACATTCATTCTTCGTGCAACTTCGGCAATAGGTTCATTACGGAAGAAGGCCATGCCGACAATTAACCACAAGACCATGTCACTTGGTAGCCGACGTCGGCGAATAGTCGCCTTATCAGAAAGACTAGCTGCCTTAACAACCCATTCATCTGGGATATGTTCAGAGAAAGTGGTGAGTTGAGCTACATCAACAGGATTTTCTTCGAGGAAATCGGCAAAACAGTTTTGGATAGACATAAAAAATCGGAAGCCTAGAAACAGGCTTCCGATTATCTCTCAGCAGAAGGATCGGTCAACCGATCCTTATCTGATCTACATTGGACCATTGTTGAGCTTGTTCTCCCGCTTTTTTCATCCAAAGCAGGGAGGCAGAGATATCCGTTGAAAAGCCAAGGAACAGCGTTCGGCCAGAGGTAAAGTTAAGACGATAGATACACAAATGGTGGGCTTGATTACTTCCGTTTGAAGCACGACTTAATAGATTGCCACTCCAGTAACCCTCTTGGCCAATCTGATCCCAGATATCATCGTAGAAGGCTTTACTGTGATGGTCCGAGCTAAAAATGTTCGTTTTCAAACCGACAATATCGCGATTTTTATATCCCATTTGTTGCTCAAAAGCACGGTTACAACCAAGGATTCGCGTCTCTTGATCAGCAACTAAGATACCTACGTTAGGTAAATCGAAGATGGTTTCGAGGATTTTTGCCAATTCCTCACAACCGGTGATACTCAATTGTGGAATAACATTGCCTTGAACTATGTGATCATTCAGGCGTTCAAAGCTCATATCGACATGAACCAACATGGCCTCGTTCGGCATCAAACAACACGACAAATTGCCATGCCCGCCATCACGTTCAATTTGCGCTATTTTTTCCCGTGCGACATCTTGTTGGCCTAACAACATATGTTCAAGCAAGTCGTCTAATCCGCTAATGGGTTTCTTTAAGCCGAAAGCGGCCATCATGCCATTCTGGTCACATTCAAATTCGCGGGTCTGAATATCGTAAGACCAATCGATAACCTGAGAATGACCGGACGCTGGCTGCACTTCTCCTTGTGCAATAGACAATAGTTCACTCATTACCTAGCCCCCTATTTTTATCAGCCATTGCCTCTTTGTACTGATTACCCATGGTGTCGCCTGATTTTGCTGTAGTTTTATGATTGCAAAGTGGTCAAACACCATTTGGAACGTCGATACGCTCGGTCAATACTCAAAGTCAAAATGACGTGTGCATTAGCATGCAGTTAATTAAATTATAGAAAGAGTTTTTGATAAGCACACTGTTGCTCAACAATAAATTTTCATCGTCTGCAAAGCCAATAACCATAAGGCTTTGAAGGACATAACGTAGTAAAAACCACCAGCCTAATTGCGAGTTATTTTCATCTAGCAATAAAACTTACTGAACTAAGCTTGATATGGGGACTTGGGTATAGATACCTGATTATCAAATCGCTATAATTCGCGCTCCCTGGAACAGAGAGCAAAATATGACCAACGACATTACTCCTATTCATGAGTACAAAAAATACTGGGCTGAGTGTTTTGGTACGGCACCTTTCTTGCCGACCAGCCGCAAAGAAATGGACGCCCTAGGATGGGATAGTTGTGACATTATCATTGTCACGGGTGACGCGTATGTGGATCATCCGAGCTTTGGTATGGCGATCATTGGTCGTCTTCTGGAAGCACAAGGCTTCCGTGTCGGTATCATTGCTCAACCAGAATGGAACAACAAAGATGCTTTCATGCAGCTTGGTAAGCCAAATCTGTTCTTCGGGATAACCGCGGGTAACATGGACTCGATGATCAACCGTTATACGGCGGACAAAAAGCTTCGTCACGATGATGCGTACACGCCAAACAACGAAGGCGGCAAGCGTCCAGATCGTGCTACTTTGGTGTACTCACAACGTTGTCGTGAAGCCTACAAAGGCACGCCTATTATTCTTGGCGGTATCGAAGCAAGTTTGCGTCGTGTGGCTCACTACGATTACTGGTCAGACAAAGTTCGTCGCTCTGTGCTGTTCGATGCGAAAGCGGACATTCTTCTTTTTGGTAACGCTGAGCGTGCTCTAGTAGAAGTCGCACATCGTCTTGCTGATGGCGAAGACATTTCGACCATGACCAACATTCGCGGTACTGCGGTTAACCTGCCAGCAGAGCCTGAAGGTTACACCGTTATCGATTCTTCTCGTATTGAGAAACCTCGTAAAGAAGCGTTCGTACCAAAGAACCCTTACGAAGTGGAAACTCAGTGCGATACCAAAAAAGAAGAGCCTGTTGCACAGCCAATCACGATTCGTCCATCACGTCATGATGCAGCGAACACAGCGGTGCGCTTACCAGCCTTCGAAAAATTGCACAACGACCGCATTCTTTATGCCCATGCCAGCCGTGTTCTGCACTTAGAGACCAACCCATATTCGGGTCGTGCTCTATTGCAACGTCATGGTGACCGTGAACTTTGGGTAAACCAAGCGCCAATCCCTCTGACTACAGAAGAGATGGACTACGTATTCGGCCTATCGTACGCGCGTGTTCCTCACCCTATGTATGGCAAAGCAAAGATCCCTGCTTACGACATGATCAAAACTTCGGTTAACATCATGCGTGGTTGTTTTGGTGGCTGTTCTTTCTGTTCGATTACTGAGCACGAAGGCCGTATCATTCAAAACCGTTCACAAGAATCCATCATCAATGAGTTGGAAGAAATCCGCGACAAAGTGCCTGGCTTTACCGGTACAATTTCTGACTTGGGTGGTCCAACGGCAAACATGTACCGTCTTGGCTGTAGCGATCCAAAAGCAGAAGCAAACTGTCGTCGCCCTTCTTGTGTGTTCCCGGGTATCTGTAACAAGCTAAACACGGACCACAAGCACACCATCGACCTTTACCGTGCAGCACGTAAAGTAGAAGGCGTGAAGAAAGTTATGATCGCATCTGGCGTACGTTACGACCTTGCGATTGAATCACCAGAGTACGTGAAAGAGCTGGTAACTCACCACGTAGGCGGTTACCTGAAAATTGCTCCTGAGCACACAGAAAAAGGTCCACTGGATCTGATGATGAAGCCGGGCATGGGCACTTACGACCGCTTTAAAGAGATGTTTGAGAAGTACAGCGCGGAAGCAGGTAAAAAACAATACCTGATCCCTTACTTTATCTCTGCACACCCAGGTACAGAAGACGAAGACATGCTGAACTTGGCTCTATGGCTGAAGAAGAACAACTTCGAGTGTGACCAAGTACAGAACTTCTACCCATCGCCAATGTGTAACGCAACGTCGATGTACTACTCAGAGACAAACCCTCTGAAACGCGTGAAGTACAAACAACGTGAAGATGTACCAGTGGCGAAAGGTGAACGTCAGCGTCGCCTACACAAAGCCCTACTTCGCTACCACGATCCAGCGAACTGGCCAATGATCCGCGAAGCGCTGATCAACATGGGTAAAAAACACCTGATTGGTGATAAACCAAACTGTCTGGTTCCAGCAGAAGACATTGATGCGCAAACTCCAGTACAGCGTCGTAAGTCTGGTCGTCACGGTGCAAACCGTTTTGCAACCAAACACACCAAAAACCAACCGGGCTTCGGTGGCCACTTGAACAAACGCTCTGAAGGCGGCTCACGAGACGGCAAGCCATCTGGCAACCGCAACGGTTCAGGTAAAGCGCAAGGCGGACAAAACGGCCAAGGTCGTGGCAACCAAAACGGTCAGCGTCCTAATACAGGATCACGTCCTGGTAGCAACAACCAAAACCGCTCCAACAGTGCGGGCTCACAAGGCCAAGGTCGTCCTCAAGGACAAGGCAAACCAGCGGGTCAACGCAAACCTAAGCGCCGTTAATTCAATAGAGCTTGAACAGTAAACTTGAATAGTAAAAGGGCTTCAGAGGTAACTCTGAAGCCCTTTTGTTTTGTCTGGATAATCATTGTTCTTTAGAGCGAGCTCTGTCAACCCACACTTGGTCTATATCGAAACAAAAAATGGTATACGCCAACCAACTTATTGGAAAAACAAACAACTTTTTGGTTAAAGCAGAATCACGTAAGAAATAACCTAATGATTTTTAGTCATTTTATTTTGGTGCGATATTTGCCTAATGGAGTAAAACTCTTAAACATAGGCTGACGATGAGTAATCCACTTCCGCCAAAAACTTCGATGTTTTGGCACGACAACAGCTATACCCACGAAGAAGCTGTTCAGGCATTTGAAAGCGATGGCACGTTGAAATCTCTAAATACCGTTCCAACCACCGCATCCGATGATATGGCTGGCTCGCCTCCAGAGCGCAGTATGTTTTGGGAAGGAGAAACCAAAAAAATCGATCCGCCACCGCCGTCTGAACCAGAACCTCTCAATTTAAAAACCGAGAAAGAACCAACAGAGGCTTTACCGGCACATTTCATCCCTGTTCGCTACGCCATCGATCAGCTAGAAACAGAAGAAACACAACCTTTTGGTTTGCCTGAAGAATGGAAAGGCCAAGGCCCAGCCAAACTCAATACCGTTGGCTACACCCTGCGTCAGCTTCGCGATGGTTGGTTGTATGTCTATGATGCAATCAACAAAAGCCTAGACGAATATGAAATCAAAGGAACGCAATTCACGCTCTACAAGTTGGGAGAGTCGGAAAGCCCAGAATCCGAACAGCGTGGGACACCAGAAGGTGCAAAACCTTTCCTTACTTACGAAGATGGGAGCGTGCTGTCGATTTGTTACTCTGAACACCGCTGGACATGGAACATGTTCATGCGCGTCCTTAACAATCCGAGTAATCATATCGATCGCATGCAGACTGTTGTTCTGTCTGCAAACGAGAATCAGCACAACATTGCATCAATAGATAAATTAACCCAAGTTGCTGATATTGAATCTTCTGCCGTCGATGATGGCCGCTTTGCGGATTCTGGCATCGCTACCAAAGCTGATGAAGATAGTTCTATCTTTAAACCTGTCGCAGCGGAGGGTGACTTAACCTCGGCGATTCCAGAAGAAGAGTCGGGCTACTTTGTCGCTATAAAAGATTACGCCGCAGACATTCAAGATATGTCGCTGCATTTTGTTGGCGCTGCAAGCCCATACCGCCTTTTCACTGACCAGTTTTCAAACCAGTGGAGCTTGATGCAGACCGCCATGCAACTGTGCATGTTCGGGGCAAGTGACGAGATAGACATGCCAGCTAACGTTAAGCGTAACGGAGAAGAGCTATCGTTTTATACCGACATGGCTGAGTATTATGATTCCTCTCACCAACTTAATTTGGCTGAACAAAACAAAAGCTCAGTTCAATCAAGCTATCCTGCTAAATTTTCCGCTGGAGCGATTGAATCACACCAACATACCCAAAGTGACATTGCCAAAGCAATACAGGACAAATATCGGATTTCTGCAAGCCGATTTGGTAAATACGAACAATGGATAGCGACTGAACGCTGGCGTAAGCAGCTCAACTGGAAGCAAATGCTGAGCGAGATGCAAGAGCTGTCAGAACAAAAAGAAACCATGCTTGCCCAAGTTGTCTCGGTAAAAAGGGACTTTATTGCTGTAATGGAATCTTTGACACCGCATCATCTCGAGAGAACCTTCGACCTATACAGCGAAGATACGCAGTACAGCTTGTATCAACTTCATAAACAAGCGGTTGAGTCATTTACTCTGGTGATGCAAGAAGAAGACCGCCAATGGGCTGAAAGCCAATGGGAGAAACCAACCAGTTTACTTGCTCTCTACACTTCCGGGTTTAGTCGTAGCCTCTTTAAACAAGTGGAGAAGTTAATTCCTGAACAAGTTTCAAATCAGGTAGGTGAAGTAGACGTCGCCAAAATTGCTCCAGACACTGAAAGCTCAGACAAACAATTTATGGACTACGTTTCGGCAGCAAGTAACCGTGTGGGTATGTATGCAAAAGTAATGGACTTTATTTCTAACCCAAATACTGCAGAAACCGAGTTTTTAAGAGATATAGCAAAAGGATTCGATGGGCTAGATACCATATTCAAAGCGACTAACAGTGCTTTACTGAAGGGGGCAATAGAGGTTGGTGTTAGCCTTACAGCCCAAGCGTCTATCTTAATGATATCTCTATTGTCAAAACCGCTCACCCGAACAAGTTTTTACCTAAGAGCTGCCGTTGTAGAACGTTTGTCGATAGACACTCCAATCAATATCAACAAAGGCTACGCACAAAATTTTGGTTCTTGGAAATCCAATCATGATAAAAAACTTATCGCATCCAACCAAAACAAGGAAGTGTTAGCAGCCTTCAACAAGGGTGATAAAACTATATCAAACACGCAGTATAAGAAGGCTCTCCAGCAACAGCGGCACCTTCAAAAAAGCTTAGCCGTTGCGACGTTTGAATACCCACAGTACGTAGAACTTCCAGATGACGTACTTAAGGCAACAATTCAAATGCGTAAAGACATATGGGATAACAGATTAAACAATCTTAATCAACGGTTTGAAGATGTGGGTGGTTTAGGCTTCTTAGCTCTGATTTTCAACTGCATCGCACTCGCTGATGCAATGAACAGTATTCAAGACACGGGGTTAATGTCCTCAGATGAATTTTTGGATATCCAACAAAAGTTATTTTACACAGTCAACGCTTGGACAGGTATTCGTACAGGTAAGTTATGGGAGAAAGTGAAGGGTGATCCTAGGTTAAGGTCACATTCATATAATGTCTTAAAAAAGTTAGTGAATAGAAACGAAGATACCTTTAAAAACTTAAACCTTGATGACCTAAAGGTATTCAATAAATGGCTAGCAATCACAGGGGCTTTAGGTGCGTTAGCTTCGGGTATTGAGGCTTACCGTTCTTGGCAGAGTGCTGACGAAGTTTATGGTCAAGAAAAATATCTGCATGTAGCAAATTCCCTAGTATTAACAGCAATGTCAGCTGTCGGTATATTCCAAGTATACGGAGGGTTAACTGGACAATTTGCATTAAACTTATCCTTTGGCGGGCCTATAACGGCCGGCCTGGTTATTCTCACGATTGCATACCTAGCCATCAATTATAAGTTGAATAAACTGAAACAAGATGATTTCCAAAAATGGTTAGATAAACTGCCTTGGGGTTATCACCCGACTCGCACTCAGTGGAGCCAATCTTCGAGCTTACCCGAAAGAGAGAAGCATAATTCAGCATTGGTTCAGCAAGCGCTGTTTGACTTACAATCTATTATTCAACAGCCTACGGTATACCATCAACCTATTGAAAAAGTACAAGCTTACCCAGGTTACACACATCGTGAGTTAATCGGTTTGGAAGTGCATATTCAACTGCCAAGGCGTGCTGCAACGAATGGTATTACGTTGAGAACTAACAGCAAGGCAACAGAAGATGATTTGATGTCAGGCTCGTGGCATCAAAACGCAGATTTAGTCACGCTACAAACTCAAGATCAAGCGAGCAAACAATCACTGGTGTACAAAGTAACCTTGCCAATTGAAGAAGCAGATCATTACCTTGCAATGCAAGTAGCTTACGATGTGGAAGATGATGCCCCTGCTAAGCGTGAGTATTGGTTCCAAAACGGCATAAAACAGAGTGCAACTTATGGCATTATTTCAGACAATATCAAACAAGACATAATTAAAAAAACACTCACCCCCGCTGTTGGCACACTAGGTTTTCAGGAGTAACCCTTGGCATATTCACCGTTTTATATCACCCCAGAAGAATTGGCGGTTTATCAAGAAGCACAAGAGCAAGAGATTCTCACAGGGGACAATTTAACAACATGGCATAAGTATGATGTAGAAGAGCCATTTCGCTACCATTACAAGTTAACGGCTTTGCCATTTATGAGCTTCTTATTTGTAATTGTATTTTTGACACACTCAAGTGATACGCTTGTCGTGACCTTTTTTGGCCTTATCTTGTCAGTAATGATGGCCGGTATCTTTTATCTTACGATTGGCCTCGACTATCGCTATGACTATATTTTTTCTGACAAAGGCTTTGTGATGAAAAAGCGTCGCAATATGCCTAAATGGGTAAATACCGCTACGCAAGCTGTTGGCTGGATAGGTGCAGTGGTTTGTGTGATTATGGTAGCACTGGTTGGTCCGATGGCATTAGCGGGAGCAGGTGCCTTCATTTTGCTTTCATTTGGTATGTTAAAACGCAAGCCCGATGAACCAACAGAAGTGAGAGTTGGAGAGCGTGAAGACTGGTTGTTTGCCGACTACAACAAAAAGCGCAAAGTGATCCAGTTCTACTTTAAGCAGGATAAGTGTGAATATATCGATATGGAACACAACACTATTGTCCGTTCACATAGTAGATCTGATTGCTACGTATTTTTCAAAACTGAAACGGACTTAGAATCTATGGTAAATCAGTTAGCCACGGAATATAAGCTGGATTGTACAGAGGTAGATGACCACAAAAAGCTGTTTGAATCGAAGCCAGAAGCTAGACTGTTTAACATTCCTGTTTGTAATAGAGAATATAAAACCGATGAGGTATTTGATTTAAGGGCGTCAAATGCCCCGCTCCCAGAGCGAGAGTACCTTTACAACGGTAAGTGGCAAACTGAATCAGAAATTGAACGCTTAAAAGCGACTGGTGAACAGCAAACCACTCCTGCTTCATAGTTCAAAACGAACATTAAAAAAGGGCTCCAGAGATAACTCTGGAGCCCTTTTGTTTTGTCTGAATGAACTTGGATAGCTAAATTATTTCGCTACGTTACCTGCAACGTTCAGCGCATCCCAAGTACGTGCGAATGGTGGTGCGTAGCAGAAGTCCATGTAACCTAGTTGCTGTGTGGTCATCTTCGCTGTGATGGCAACAGCGAGTGCGTTGATTCGGCCTACAGCGCCCTTCTTACCCACGATTTCGCCACCAAGCAGCACATTGGTTTCTGGGTGGTAAACCAGCTTCACTTTAATGTCTTCTTGACCTGGGTAGTAGTCGGTTTGGTTCTTATCTGAAATGGTTGAAACCTTCACTTCCAAACCGTGTTCTTTAGCTAGAAGTTCCGATACGCCTGTGCATGCCAGTTCGTAATCCAGCACTTTCAAGCAAGATGAACCCAAGAAGCCACTCATGTAAGTGTCTTTGCCTGCAAGTTTGTCAGCCATCATGCGCGCTTGCTTGTTGGCAGTGGTTGCCAGTGGAACATACACTGATTTGCCTAGCGCCATGTGGTGAACCACGGCACAGTCGCCAGCAGCGTAAATGTGTGCATCTTCTGTTGCGCCAAACTCATCTACTAGTAGTGCGCCGTTCGCTGCTTTTGGTAGCTCGAACGCTTCTGTGTTTGGTTTGAAGCCAAGTGACATGATCACAACATCTGCTTCAACATTGCCGTTGTCGGTTTCTACGATGTAACCGCCCTGCTCTGCGTCGCGAATGGCTAATACGCTGCAACCGGTTTTAAGCTCAGCGCCAGACTCACGAATCGCGCCTTCTACCACTTCAATCATCTCAGGGCTGAACTGACGACTCATCACATGTTGTTCACGCTCAATGATGGTGACGTGCTTACCTAGTAAGTGTGCGGCATCGAACACTTCAAGACCGATAAAACCACCGCCGATAACGCAAATGCGTTGTTTGTTGCTGTCCTCAAGCGCTTCTTTTACTGCCAAGCCATCTTCCATGCTGGTTAGCGTGTATACGTGCTCTGGGTTGAACTCGCCAAACGATGGCACGATTGGACGCGCGCCCGTGGCAATCACCAACATATCGTAATCGATGGTGCTTTCTTCACCTTGGTGGCGAACTTTGATCTGCTTTTCAGTGCGGTCTAGTGCCACCATTTCGGTTTCAATGCGTACGTCTAAACCAGATTTAATCGCTTGCTCTGGTGTACGAGAAATCATGCGCTCAGTGTCATCAAACATGCCACCAGCAAAATAAGGTAAACCACACGCACCGAACGAGATGTAATCGCGCTTATCCAGCACAATCACTTCATCCGATGGCTGATTACGTTTGTATTTCGCTGCGAAACTCATACCTGCAGCGCTACCGCCTACGACAACAACTTTCATATTTATTACCTAGATAACCTGAACTCAGGAAAACGGAGAGCACCCGCGTTGGGTGCTCTTTATTAAGTTTGGAAGTTACACTGCTGCTTCTTTTGTTACTGTTGCAGTAACGTCAGCATTGTATTGCTCAGTGTTTAGTGAGCCATTCTTCTTCGCGGTTAGTACACCTGACAACATTGAGCCAGAGATGTTAAGCGCGGTACGAGCCATGTCGATAAGCGCTTCGATAGAAACCAGAATCGCTACAACCGTAATGTCTAGACCCATGATAGTTAGCACTGCTACTGCTGCGAACGTTGCACCGCCACCAACACCTGCGATACCGAATGAAGCAATCGCGATTACAGCAATCAGTTGTAGGATGAAGCCTAGGTCAACTGGCATGCCCATTACTTGAGCCGCCATGATAGCTAGCATTGCTGGGTAGATACCCGCACAACCGTTCTGACCGATACTGGTACCGAATGTTGCTGACATGTTTGCTGTTTCTTCGTCCACACCTAGACGTTGAGTTTGAGTTTCAACGTTTAGTGGGATTGCCGCCATGCTTGAGCGAGAACCGAAGCCAAATACTAGCACTGGCCAGATTTTCTTCATGAACTTCGCAGGAGACAGACCGAACATAGACACCATCACGAAGTGGATAGCGAACATTACACCGATTGCCACGTAGCTTGCTAGTAGGAAGCGACCCATTTCTGCTAGTGCGAACAAATCGTTTGTCATCATGAACGTGGTCATCAGAGCGAATACACCGTAAGGCGTCAGCTTCAGAATCTCACGTACCATTGAAAGTACGACTTCTTTTGCAGAGTTGATGAAATCAACGAAGTTTTGCACTTTCTCTGGCTTACGGTTTTTCACTTGCAGGATACAGTAGCCAAGGAACATACCGAACAATACCGTTGATAGCGTCGACGTACGTTGAGAGCCCGTTAGCATGTCAAAGATGTTAGTTGGGATGATAGACAGCGCCATACCTGACAGACCGCTGCTTGCCATCGCATCTTGTGTTGCAATCAGAGAGTCACCACGCGCTTCGATAGCGCTGTTAGTGCCGATAGTGCTGACTAGCGCGTTAGCATCGATACCGAATAGGTAAATACTTGCGATGCCCACTGCCGCAGAGATAGCACAAGTGAAAAGTAGAATACCGATGATTTTTGGTGCGATGCGCGATAGTGCACCACCGCCTTCTACGTTCATGATCGAAGAGATCATCGCCACAAATACTAGCGGGATTACGATCATTTGTAGAAGCTTGATGTAGCCTTTACCGAACACAGAAATCAGTTCAGCAAAACCTGCCGTTGCAACGTTGCCAACACCGAATACGAGCTGAATCGCACCGCCGAATAACAGGCCGGCAGCAAGCGCACTCAGTACGCGGAAGTTAAAGCTTTTCTTTTGTTTTTTGAAGTTCGCAAGCAATGCGTAGAACCCAAAGAACAGGATGCTCAATCCAATAAATGAAACGCTCATGAGAATCTCCTATTGATACCCATTTATGTCCGAAAATCGGTTACTTTTTGTATGCAATGGCTTCAACTTCAACCAATGCGTCTTTTGGTAGTCTTGCTGCTTCAACGCAAGAGCGAGCTGGTGCGTTTTCTGTACCAAATACCTCTGTGTACACTTCGTTAAATGCGGCGAAGTTTTCCATGTCTGATAGGAAGCATGTCGTCTTCAATACTGTCTCTAGACCCGCACCGCTTGCTTCTAGAACCGCTTTTAAGTTCTCTAGAGACTGACGAGCTTGCTCTTTGATGCCGCCTTCAACAAACTGCATGGTTTCTGGAACCAGTGGTAGTTGGCCTGATGTGTAAACCATGTCGCCGTAAGACGTACCTTGAGAGTAAGGACCGATAGCGGCAGGTGCTTGTTCAGTGGCAATGATCTGTTTCACGATATAACTCCTAAGTTATTAGTTTTATTCTGATTTAAATTCACGGATAAACTTGTAAACCGCCTGACGGCTGATCCCAAGTTGCTCTGATACTTGTGTGGTCGTCTCTTTTAGCTCAAATACACCGTTATCAAATAAACAACGAATGATGGCTTTGTTACGACCTTTTGCGGAAACCGTCTCGTCTTGCTCCACCTCTTGCATGGCAGCGCTCAGTGCCTGCTTAATCACGTCGTTCGCGTTATTGCTGAAAGTTTCACTCAGCAAGGTTTGCGATACGTGACACTGTGGCATCAGCGTCTTGACGATTTCTGGGAATGGGAAAGATAAGTTCATGTTGATGCACAGCATGCCAATCGGCTTTTGCTCTGGGCCAGCCAAAATGCACGTTGTCGATTTCAGTAGCGAGCCATCGGCAGCATTGGTGAAATAACTCTTCGGAGAGACTTCGCCCGTTTTCTCGAATGTGCTCCACATACGCAAGCCCAAATCGGTGATTGGCGAGCCAATTTCACGCCCGGTATGATGACCATTCACGATCTTCACGACTGAATTTTCTAGGCTTTCAAATGAATGAATAACCACTTCACAGTACGGTCCGATCAAATCGGCAATCGTGTCTGCTAAACGAAAGTAGTTGCTTAAACATTCTCTGTCTTCGTCGGTGAATCGAACTTGCTTTACACTCATCATTTCGGTTTATATTTTTGAACTCAATGACTGCAAACTACTCCTTTCGGGTGGGTTCAGCAATACAGAGTAAACTTCTGTAAACCTAAAAAATGCGCTTAAAACACCAACAAATTACTAAGAATTGATCGAAATCACGCACAATAGTTGAACAAGATCACCAAAAACATATGAGTCAGGTTTAATTTCTTAAACCACATCAAAGTTTAAATATTTAAAATCAAAGATTGCGTTTTTGAACACTTTAATGATCTAGAACAAGTTCCAAAACCCAGTAAAAACCGCATACGGTAATAATCAATTTGAAGCGCAACTTGATTTATAAATCGGCGTCAATTACAGCACTCTCAAAAAGGCATTAGATGAATAAAACATCACCATGCACACATCACTTAATTCCGTTCCATGCCTATAAGACGAAGTCATTTTCAAAAAGACGCAACGAAAGAAGAAAAAGTTGAAATGAATAGTTTGGGTTAGTGTTATTGGCACGAACAAAAAAGCCGAGCGCATAATGCACTCGGCTTGTAAGGGAGACTCAATAAATGAAACGATTAAGACAGCTTGAACTTACTCAGTTCGCCGTGAAGATCGCTCGCTTTTACCGTTAACTCATTACTGATTTCAACTGAAGAAGTCATCGTATCCATCACCTCTACCGCCGTGTCGTTGATGATCACGACATTACGGTTAATCTCTTCCGATACTGAGCTTTGTTCTTCTGCTGCCGAAGCGATTTGGTTGTTCATGTCATTGATGACTTCAATCGCTTGGTTGATTTCAGACAGAGCCAAGTGCGCTGCTTGAGTCTCACCCTTAGTATCAATGGCTTGTTTTTGGCTTTGCTCCATCAACACCACGATAGATTGCGTCTCTTGCTCTAGTCGAGCCAGCATAGCGCGGATTTCTTCTGTTGAACCTTGAGTACGATTTGCCAGATTACGAACTTCATCGGCAACGACTGCAAAGCCTCGGCCTGCCTCACCTGCGCGAGCCGCTTCAATTGCAGCGTTCAGAGCCAATAGATTGGTTTGTTCTGCAATACCACCGATCTCGCTCAAAATGCCTTGAATCGCCGTGCTGGAATCGACCAAGTTCTGTGTTTGTTGCTGCGCATCGTTCACTTGCATTGCCAAGCTATCTACCGCATTTGCGGCGTTATCCATGCGTGTCATGCCGTTCAAGCTGTTGCTTTGTACTTGGCTTGCTGCCGCTGCCGCTTGAACTGCTGAGTTCGCGACCTCTTGTGCTGTGGCACTCATTTCATTGATTGCGGTTGCTAGCGAGTTCACCTCATTTACTTGAGCATTCAATTGGTCACGAGAAGCTGCGGCACGTGTTTGGCCTTCTGTGGCGTTCTTATCGACTTGGTCTGCCGTTGCCATAACAGTCAGCAGCATCTCTTGCATACGCGATAAGAAAGTATTGAACCAATGCGCCAGTTGCGCGGTTTCATCTTTGCCTTTCACTTCAATGCGGTAAGTCAGATCACCTTCACCTTGTGCAGCGTCTTTGAAACGTTCAACCAAGTTGTTCAGAACTTTACCAAGCGAGCTTGCAATAAATGCCATTGCAGCAATGCCTAGAAGAGCAGCGATGATCCCCGCCCAGATACCTTTTTCAAGCGCTTCTGAATTCTGGTCATCACTCCATTGTTGGTAGTCGTCGACGCTTTTTGTAAGGTGGTTGCTGGGAACTGACACCATGACTACCCACGGTGCATCGCTCGTATCGATAGCCGTGATCGCGTATTCATCACCACCAAAAGTCACCAAACCTGCGCCATCACGTTTTGCAATAGACTGGATGTTTGACCATTCTGCAGCAAGCTCAGACGATACTTTCTTACCAACCATATCGGCAGCACGGCTGTTCGCAAGCGTAATGCCTTTCCAAGACGTGATAAGGATTTTGCCTTCGCCATCAAACAGGTTATGCGCAAAGCGTTCACTCTGGCTTTGCAGCTCATGCAGCGACAAATCGAAGCCTAAAGAACCGATGATTTTGCCATCCTGCTTAATTGGTTGGCTGATGGTCGTGATCAGCTCTTGCTTGCCTCTTACCGGATAGAAGTAAGGCTCCATGACAAACGTCTTGCCCGTTTCGTAAGGCATAAGGTGCCAATCATCTTTGCGCTCACCATTGCTGTTGAGTTCTGTATTGCTGAAGCTTTCCATGGCGACCGCATCAAAGCTGTCGTGCTCGTTCGGCGAGAAAAACGGCGCAAGATAACCTTGGCTGTTAAACCCATCTTCTGCGTTGAACGTCACTTGTTGTGGCCATGTTTTATCTTGCCAAACCATGTAGCCAGCAAATACGGCTTTATTCTGAGCCTCTAGCGCGGCAGTAAACTGTTTAACAATAAGGTCTGCGCTTGCGTTACGTTCTGCGCTTAACTCAATAATAGAGCGCGCTTGCTTTAGGTTTGCCAAAACAGGATCAAGCTGGTTAGCGATATTCAAACCTTGCTGAATCGCAGTATTTTGCAGATCTGTGTTGGTCGCATCGGTCAATTGCGCTTTCACTTTTTCGTTAATTTGCTTGTTCACATCCGTGAAAGCGTTGGTGGTCATGCCCATTGCAATCAACAAAGTGAAAGCCATTGCTCCACCCGCACTCACTGCAATTCGCGTACGTATACTGTTAAACATAATAGCCTCTATGACTGATGATAAATTGGCGTTAGCTTTTGAAATTTAGTGGATTTTAAACAACAGAAGTGAATAGAAGACGCCAAAATATGAACAGAAAGAGAACAGAAAGATCTGCATTATTAACAGAGTTACGGCGGAGAGCGGTTTTATATTTTCTAAGTATGAGCCGCACAATAAATAAAGTGCATCAGAAGAAAGCCTAAGCTCTTGTATTTATAGAACTTACCCTTAATAATAAAATGGTTTTTATATGAAAATAGAGAGATATCAGAGCGCATGGATAGAAAGAGACAGATTACTCAATACGTGACATGGGTCACACTTAAATTTCATCCATCTCCCTGTTTTAAATGGAATTATCGTCACTCTCGACAACCAAACCTACTTACCCTTGGCGAAACACCCATTTTGCACTGAGCAAATAATTGCTCACCATGCCTGCCAATATGCCTAAGATCAAAGCCAAATAGACCATCACTCCTTGCGTTCCTAGCGCGAGCGTTACGCCTTTGAACACAATAAAGTTAGGCAAAGCACTGATAAAGGCACTCGCCATAAATTTTTGCCATTGAGCGAAAGGGTTGGTTTTTTCTGCTTGATAGAAAGTCAGCCAGCGATTGCCAAGCCAAGTCGTTGTAGCTGCGAACAAAAATGCTATCCCACGAGCCAGCATCAGCTCCAGACCAAACCAATGGAACAACACAGAAAAGATAAGGGTGTCGACCATAAAGCCGACACCACCTACTAGAGCAAACCTTGTTAACGAAGCAAACCTTTCCAGCGAAGCAAATTTTGTTAATTTGCGCATTCCGTTATCCAACCACACAGGTGTAGAGTGAGCGTTTCGATTTTGCTGTAAACTCGTTGGTACAACTCAACGCATTTTCATGAATCATGCTATCCACTTGCTGCGATTTACCAATCAGGTGGAATTTCTTCAGATTGTTTAAGTCATTCTTATCTTCAAGCTTTTTCGCCTGACCATGACTATAGAACTGGCCTGAGAACGGGCGCTTACCAATATAAAAGACCGGAGCGTTGTCATTAATTTGCGCGAAGATGATGCGGTCGCTGCGACTATCTGCTTTGCCCATATTCAAAACCAACATCGCAATCATAAGCAGGGCTGGCAACACCGCTGCCGTTCCGGTCAGCCATTTGAAATCGTGTTTATCCACCAGCATTGCAATCAAGATACCCAATGCAGGCACACCCGGTAGTACGTAAGCAGGCAAAATATTCCCAGCCATGGTGAACAAGATCATTGGTGAAATCAGCCAACACATCAGGAAGCTAAACAGACCTTGATGATCGGTTTCAATGGCTTTGAGCACCTTACGACGTTTCCACGCCAAGATAGGCAATACAATTGACCAAGGCGCAGCCGACTGCAGCCAAAACAACCAGATCATTCCGCGCGGTTCATCATGAGCAGAGCCGTACAAGTCTCCTTCCCAACCGCTCACGACAAAACGCTTAAAGTGCTCGCCAACAATGAAGTAATCAATAAAGCCCGGCGTTGCCATCTCTGCCATGATGTACCAAGGCAAAGCAACTGCCAGCATGAGCGCCAAACCCGATACAATTGGAAAACGCTGCCACAAGGCTTTGAAGGCACCAAAGAAACCATGCTGAATCACGAGCCAAGGAAACACTGCGATACCCATAATCACGATCGCCACTGGACCTTTTGCTAACAGCCCGCAAGCCAAGCCAAAGAAACCGAGGTAACCCCACAATCGGCTGTGTTTGTCTTTGCCAAGCCAGCAGTAGTAAAAGCCGACCATCGCCATCGTCATTGCCAACGTCAGTGCCATGTCCGTCATCACAGTGCCCGCCGCAATGGAAAAGATGCCACACGTTGCCAATACCAACGCTGCGATGACTGCATTAAAGCCAGCGCGATGCGCCATGAAAGCAACAAAAACAATCGTCGCAACACCCGCTAACCAATGAGGCGCGCGCACTGCAAATTCATTCAATCCAAACAGCTCAATGCCGTAAGCACTCATCCACGTGAACAGGGGTGGCTTCCCCCAAAAAGGCACGCCGTAATCAAACTGTGGGGTAAGCCAATTGCCGGTTTCCACCATTAAGCGCGCCATTTCGCCGTAGCGGGCTTCGGTGGTGTCCATCAAAGGGTAAGCGGCAAGTGAAATAAGACGGAGTAAAAGAGCAAACGCCAACAACAACCACAGATGGGTTTTATTAATACTCATGATTACGCGGTTTCTCCAAGTTTAAACTTCATGGTTTGGATGGATTGATGTTTTGCAGGCTGCTCATAAACAGACTGAACAAGATAAAGAGGACGTTGCTTGGTCTCGACAAAAATGCGGCCAATGTATTCACCTAAAAGGCCAATCGACAGCAGTTGCACACCGCCCAAGGCAAGTTGGACGACCATCATGGATGGGTAGCCAGTGACAGGCTCACCAAACACAACAGTTTTCATCACTATGAATGCGCCATAGATAAAGGCACTGAACGCCACTAACGCACCAGCAAATGTCGCTAAGCGTAAAGGACGAATGGAAAACGAGGTAATGCCATCTATTGCAAGGCCAATCAGCTTGAGGTAGTTCCATTTGGTTTCACCACAGAAACGAGCGTCACGCTCAAACTGAACCGTCACTTGCTTGAAACCCGGCCAAGAGAAAATACCTTTCATGTATCGGTTACGCTCTGGCAACGCATTGATGTGTTTAACCACTTTTGCGCTCAGTAGACGGAAATCACCCACGTTCTCAGGCACATCCAATTTCGCCATGCTGTTAAGCACTTTGTAAAAGCAAGCGGCCGAAAAGCGTTTGAACCAAGTTTCACCGTGGCGTTCGCTGCGCTGCATATTCACCACGTCATACCCCTCACGCCATTTTGATACCATTTGCGGGATCAACTCAGGCGGGTCTTGCAAGTCAGCATCAATCACGATCACCGCTTCACCTTGACAGTGTTCCAAGCCCGCACTCATGGCAGACTCTTTGCCGAAGTTACGGCTTAGTGCAATACAACGAACGTCGCTAGAAGATTGAGAAAAGTTTTGCGCGATCATTAGGCTGTCGTCTTTGCTGCCGTCGTCAACATAGACGATTTCACAGCGTTCTGGCATTTCATCCAAAACGGCGGCTAAACGACGATGAAATTCAGGCAAGACTTCTTGCTCGTTAAAGAATGGCACCACAACAGACAAAACTGTTTTAGGCTCAGTGTGTTGGCTCACCTTTGAAAAGGTTGCAGCGTGAATGTTGAAGGTTGACATGCTACTCTTCCACTAAATCCGATGAATGAATCTAGTCTACAAACATCAATGTGAAAGAGATGTTGTTGACATCTTTTTCACGTTCTTAGTGAATAATGTTCGGTTAAGACGAAGTCTTATTTTCGAAAACCCGCCCACTTGGAGAGAAATACATGAAACGCGTACTTTTAGTCGAAGATAATCGAGAAATCGCAGGCATGCTGTTCGATTATTTTGAGTGTGCAGGTATGGAACTCGATTATGCAGACAACGGCGAGCTCGGCCTGAAACTGGCGATGGAAAACACCTTCGACATCATCTTGCTCGACCTCATGCTGCCACGCATGGATGGCCTGACCATGTGTAATAAACTTCGCGACTCGGGCAACAACACACCGGTACTTATGCTCACTGCACTCGATAGCCGCGACGATATGCTCAAAGGCTTTCAACACGGTGCCGATGACTATCTGACCAAACCTTTCGATCTGGATATTCTTGAAGCGCGCATGATGGCACTGATCCGCCGTTACCGCGGCACTGTCGCGTCGAGCAAGTTGGAATATGGCGAAGTCTCTATCGACCAAAAAACGCGTAAAGCTTACCGCCAAGATAAACTGCTGGCGCTAAACCCCACCACTTACACCATTCTGGAAATGCTTGTGAAAAGCGCACCAGATGTAGTGACACGTGAAGAAATCGCCTTCCAACTGTGGCAAGAGAACGAGCCGAACAACGACGTTCTGCGCAGCCACATTTACCAACTTCGCAACCAACTTGATAAGCCATTTGAACAACATGTCCTGATCACCGTACCGAAAGTTGGCTTCCGCTTGGAGACAGGTGCATGATCAATCGCTTACTTGCTAGCACGCAAAGCACACAAAGTATGACAGGGCGACTCGCTCTGTTTTTCTCTTTTGTGTCGGTCGTGATTGGCATCTTCTGCTTTTTGTTGATTACCGGCTCCCTGCTTTGGTCTGAAGACCGCGTGGGCGAGCGTCGTATTATGGTCGACAAAAAAGAAGCGATTGAACATTTCCAATCCCACCCAGAGCAAGGCAGCATTCAACTTGACCTGCTCACCACCGCTTATAACGACATCTCATTGGTTGCCGAGCGCTACCAAAAATACCTGATTGGTCAAAAGCACTTTCTTGATGAAGTAGAAGACGGTGAATACTCGCGCATGGTTTACATGAGCACTTACACCTACAAAGGCGTTGAGCATCCCGTGATTCTGGTTTCCTTAATTGATGAAATCGAGATCACCTCAGAGGAATTCATTCTCGTCGTCGCTATGGTGCTGTCCATTGTCGCCGTGCTGGTGTTTCTGTTTGGTAGCCTGCTGCTGCGTTTGTCACAGCGCTTAATTGAACCCGTCAATGCGCTTAAAACCCAACTCGATCATCATCAAGGCGATGCCACACAGACTTTTAGTGTGCCCGAAGGCTCGGCCAAGGAGTTCCAAACCCTTGCGGATGAGTTGAATGAGTACCGCCACAAAATCAACCAAGTCATCAAGCGTGAGCAAGCCTTTGCACGATACGCAAGCCATGAACTGCGTACACCGTTAACCGTAATGAAAGGCTCAAGCAGCTTACTGGCGAGAAGTGCGAACACGGATTTCCAAACCCGCCAAGTGAACCGAATTCAGGATGCGACGCAGCAGATGTCGACCATGGTGGATGCCCTACTCGGCTTAGTGCGTTACGAGCGTAATGCAGATGATTCACCAGTGCGCAGCATCACCGAAGAAGAACTCAACCAAATCATCTTCCAAAGCCAAGCTCAGGCGGATGAGAAAGCACTCAGCTTTGATGTTCAGATCGACGGCAACCCAAGAACGCGCGCAACCAATGCCGTGTTGACTATTATTCTTGGCAACCTGATTCGCAACGGCATCGCCGCGACACCATCGGGATCAATTCATATCAATATGGATGAAAACACCATCTCGGTACGTGATGAAGGTGAAGGCTTTTCGACCATTCCGCACTCTGATGGGCACGGATTAGGTTTGATGATTGTGGATGATTTGTGCCAACGCTATGGCTGGCAATTTAAGATTGGTACACATCCAGAAGGTGGTTGTGAGGCAGTAATTGATCTTGCGTCAGAGCATCAAGAGGCTTGCTCAGAGTAACTTCCCCAGCGCCTAATTCAATTGAGAGGTATCTACTTTGCTAAGTATCAAACGAGCAATTCGATACCTCTTTTTGATTCAATTGAATGAAACCTTATGCCGCAAGCGCTGCTAGTCGATTGAATGCTTGCGATGCCGATTCTGACGCTTCGCACACAGAAAACATATCTTCGATAAAGTACTTCAACGCTCTCGATTCAATGGTTCTGATTGCCGCTTGCTGCTCGTCAGATAAGTAACCGTAAATGCTCGCTGCGCCAAAGTCGCCGAAGATCATCTCACCTTGGTCATTCACCAAAGTATTGTGCGCATACAAATCGCCATGGCATACCTTGTTATCGTGCAGGTGATTAAATACGTCCACCATTTGTTCAACAATAGAATTCACTTGCTCGACCGTCAGCGTAAACCCTTGTGGGAATGTATCTCGGGTGCAAGTTTCCAGTGTTGGCGGTAAACCCAAGTTGTAGTAACGGTTTGGGATCAGCTCCATCACCAAAGCAAGCTCATTACCATCGTCTACTTGCGCGATGGATTTCACCAAGTTGTTGTGATGCCCGGCTTGTAAACATGCTTCAAGTTCATCATGTGGGTAACCGTCACTGGTCACTTCGCCCTTGAACACTTTCACCGCCACTTCGTTCGGGAAGTCGTATTGAGCGTCAGTCCAGTTAGCATGAGAAATCACACCACTCGCACCTTGGCCAAGAACATGATTAAGCGAGTAACTGTTTGTCGTCACTTTCGGCACGCTATCTAACGAAGATGGATGCTTGCAGAATGGGTTACCTGCGAAAGCAAACCATGCCAATTTAGGTAGCTTCATCAACACATCCGGGAAGTGCTCTAACTGGTTCGCAGAGAGACGAATCAATTCTAAATTGACCAAGTTTTCCATGCTGTTTGGCAGTTGCTTGATGCGATTGCCCGCCAATGCAAGCTTTCTTAGGCGTGGTCTTTCACCCAGACTGTTTGGGAGAACTTCAATCTCGTTGTCAGTCAGAATCAACCAACGTAACTGAGTTGGTAATGAGGCTTCACTCACCACTTTGATCTTGTTGGTTTTAAACCCAACCATTTCAAGGTTTGGCAGTTTGCCCAATACCTTTGGCAAATGGGTGAACTGGTTGTTGGAAGCAAAGATGATTTTTAACTTGGTCAGCTGTTCCAACTCTGGTGGTAAATCTGACAGTGCGTTACCAGACAAATCTAACACTTCAAGCGTTTCTGCAAGCTCTAAAATTTCCATAGGAAACTCAGTTAGCCCTTGCGCCAACTTCAGTTGTTTCGTTCCTACTAATTGTCCTGTTTTTAATTGTTCTAGAGTTTGCAAAACCAAGCCTTCTGATTGAGTTGAAATAAGCGGCGTAGTGTACGTGGCTTGAAGCAGAAAGGCGAGCCATTGCATTACAGCCCCAGTAAAAGCGCGTCAAAACATCAGGAATAACCGAAATGGATGTACTGAAACCCAGACTTTTTATCTGGGTTTAATGGCGTTACACTACGCGCCCTTTTTAACGGCAAGGTCGCGTGGTTGGACACGTCAGCAGTAGCATGAAACTCTCTGAAAGCCCGATAACTCAACACAACTTCAACGGTCATACGTTTTTCCTTAAGCGTGATGACATGCTGCATTCTCACTTTTCTGGGAACAAGGCACGTAAGTTTATGGCGTTGATGGAAACGCAGAACAGCGACATCAAAACCCTCATCAGTTATGGCTCTGCTCAATCCAACGCGATGTATTCGCTTGCCGCTCTGGCGCAAATCAAAGGCTGGAATTTCGAGTTCTATGTTCAACACATTCCGTCTTGGCTTAAAGACTCCCCTATCGGCAACTATCGTGGTGCGCTTGATTTGGGTATGAGTATCACGGCGATGCAGGACATTGAATCCGATTTGCATCCAACCGAATACATCGAACAGGTTCGTGGCTTGGACGACACGACCTTGGTGGTTCCAGAAGGCGGTAAAGCGAAGATTGCTGAAGCTGGAGTAAAGCAATTAGCGCGCGAGCTGCTTGATTGGACTCGTCTTGAAGGCAAAAAACAGTTTGTTGTGGCACTACCATCAGGAACCGGAACCACTGCGCTGTACTTGAGCAAACATTTGAAACCACACGGAATCGAGGTTGTTACCTGTGCTTGTGTCGGTGATGCTCAATACCTCACTGAACAATTCAACACGCTAGAAACAGACAATCACCCAACCATTTTGTCGGTACGCGATAAGCACCATTTCGGTCGTTTATATCAAAGCGATTACGAGACGTGGAATGCACTCTACGATCAAACCAACCTAGAGTTCGATCTGCTGTATGACCCTTACATGTGGCAATGCTTACAGCCGTGGTTGGCAGAAAATGAAGATAAGACGTTGATTTACATCCATCAAGGCGGGTTGCTTGGCAATGAATCCATGTTGCCGAGATACCAAAGAGAGTTTGAGTAAGCTTATTGGTTCTTCCAATAGATCACGGCGCTGGTTAATGGTTATGATTGGCTATCGGTTATTAACTGTCAGCTCTTAACTGCTGGTTATTAAGCTTTCATCATCAATAACCAGTAATTAGCGCTTCACGCTTTCCTAAAATAAACCATCAATATATCTACCCACCCTTCGCATTAATATTATTTATTGCCCCCCCCCTCGCTTTAATAAACATTATTATCACTAAATACCTTACCCTGCGTGACTTTCGTTCTGACTATAGATTTAGTAACTAAGCAAAAAGAATTGGTTGTTTTGTCTATAGTGCGTTCTTTTATTTGCCGCTAAGCTATCACCAATTAAATCCAAGAGGCGATATTAATGAAGCGTCCAACATCAACACGTGTGAGGGGAGCTGGCTACTCGCCACTTATCGAATCCACGTCAACTACGTCAGACAAACTCTCAACCGCTAGCCGTCATTCGAACACAAGTAACCAATCCAGTTCACAGAACAGTGCGCCAGCAAGCTACAGCTCGTCAGTCCACGACTATCAATCTCAGGCTGAGGCGGAATTCGAATGTCGAATTAAAATCCATGCGCCAAAAGACGATTTAAATACTCTTCGACCGGGAGTTTTTTCTCTGGCGAAAACGCCAAAAGAACCACTTATTAAACGCTGGGGAAAATTAGAGAAAACCCAACCGTCGCCCTGTACTGTATTATCAGCAGAATGTTTCGAAGCCGAAGACAAAACCCTTTTACACGAACTTTTTCAAGACGTCGGCTTACAACAAAAATACACTGTCACGCCAAAAACGCTCGGCAGTGAATATACCAATGCTGAATTCATTCCTTTTATTCCTGCCGTCGAGACCAAAGGTCTACTGGGTTGGGCAGCGCAAGGCTTTTACTATTATTTCCATGATGGAAAGTTAATGCATGAAATGGCGATTCTTGGTAACGACAAGTTTTCTTGGCAAATGACCACTTCCAACGCCCATGGCATTACAGAAATACTGGCTAGCTCCAAAACATTCAACACCGTACTGGTACCGGTCGCAATTGAGGGTAAGAAAGCCGCACCCCAGCATATTTTCTACCGTAAAGAGAAGCTCACCAACGTTGAGCTTGCCGAGATTAACCCAACTTGGTTGGAGCAAAATGCCACGCTCATTGATATCGCTGCGCTTAAAGCGATTGTGAAACAGTCTTTGCTACCAAGAGAAAATACAGCGACACAATCGAACAACGAAACAAGCAAAGCGAAGACCCATAAAGTTAGTACCAACGACGATGGGACGCCGGAACTATGGACGGATATTGCGCCTCAATATGGGTTGTCTGCAAAAGCATTGCTCAAGCTTAATCCAAGCTATGAAAGCGATCCTATCGCACTCAAAGTTAGTGATGTGTTGAATGTCAGTGCGGCTCAACAACCACAAAAAGCGACCAATGCTGAGCAAACGTGCCCTCAAGAGACCTTTGCGGTTGGCCAAGCCTACCCGCTCGGAGACGTTTGGGGAAAGTACGCAAAACGCGATGTGTGGGGGGAATATTCGGACTTATCGCAGCCCTCTTCAGTGATCAATATATTTAATCACGCAGGATTGTCGCAAAACACGCCAGTATTGAATGTGCAAAAAATTGAAAGCCGCGTATTACGAGTGGCCGTTTCTTTCGTCGATGACGACATACAGTTGACGCACATAACCAGCCTGTCTTCGGTCTAGTTTTTATGGCTTGCTGATCGACAAGGCAAATCAAGATGCCACTTGAGGGAGAACCTCCCTCATCACTCATATTCAAAATAAGTGAACACACGCATGTACAGTGAAACGAACACTTCGGCGGCTACCTCAAGCCAAGCGAAAAAAAGAAAGAACGATGCCTCCAACTCCTCACAAGGAGGCTCAGCAACTAAGCGCTCGCGCGAGGAGCAGACAAAAGAAAACGCCGACAAGTGGGAAGCGTTTCAACGAGATTGGCAAAACCACGTCGAAGAGAGCAATCTCACCATCGCAGACAAACCCGCTGAAGCGCTGATACGCTTTAACTATCGCTACGTGGTTAACGACAACACAGGCGCGCTCAAGTATGAACCTGTCAGTGTCGATCAGATTTTGAATAACTACCGCGAACTAGAGCGTGTTTACTACCGCCGACAAATCCACGACCCAAGTCCGGTGCAAACTCGACAACAAAACCAACAATCAACGTCACCAAGCACCTCCCATTTTGAAGTAAGAATAGAGCCACAATCCACCACAGGCACTGCTTTAATCGTTCCCTCCGTCGGCATGCCGAAAGAGTTTAAGATCAAAGAGAAACTGGAAGAGTTATATTGGTACACAGAAGGCGGCGACAGACCCGTGTACTTGTTTGTGCACCAAAGCGAGCTGAACTTATATCATGAGCAAGTGGGGACACTACTTCAAGCCGCTGGCGTAGGTTTGGTTGGGTGGGCGTTCGAATCTGGTACCGTTGGTTTTGGTGCAACAAGAAAAGCCGTCGTCGATTTTTGCAAACTCAAACAACTCAAAAAAGTCACCATGATGGACTGCAATGTGTTGATGTCTGAAATGGATCTTATCTCCGCAGCGGAAGAAGCCACATCGGAAGTAAAAGATGACACCACCTTGTATATCTCGCTTGGTGTGACAAGTGGAGACACCTACGAGAAAGGCTCAAAAGCGCCAAAAGGGTTGCTCAACGAGGGCGCAGTAAAGGGCCGACCAATTGAGCAGTTCACCATGCTCAACCGCAATGTGTTGTTTGATCCTGCGTTTATCTCTTCTTCCGAAGACATTGATGTGTCTAACGATATGAAGTTCTTCAACAGCATCAACCAACAGAAGTCGATTGCTCTAAAAGACTTAAAACTGCACCAAAAACTCAAGGATGAATTGGCGAGTCAGTACCCGAGAATCAACAAGCTCCGTTTAAGCCCAACATCTCAGGTTTACAACGAGCGGTTCACAGCTCATCTGACTCAAATTGCTCAGAAAGAGCAGAACATGGTGATTGAAGTCAAAACCGGAACCGAATCAAACGCGCAAAAGCACAAAGTGACGGTGAAAGCGCTCAGTGAATTTATTGCCGAAAAGCTTGGGAAAGATGCTCTTCGCATTCAATCTCTGATCATTGAAAAGATGCTGGTGAAGTACAAAGACATGAGCATGAACTCCGGCTATCAATATAAAGCGGAAGGGCTGGAAGAAACACAAGCGGCGCTGTCCTCTAGCAAGCGATCATCGAGTAAGAACAGGGATGCCTAAGTCAGCACAAGAAGACGATTTCCCTTGGTAAGCTGTTTGAAAAAATCAGGTTACCAAGGGAGGAGATTTTAAAGTTCGAGGTTACGCATTCAATTCCAACTGCCAATACCCGACAGATTTCTTCTCGCCGAACTTGAGCCCGATATTAGGAAATTCCCCTACCTTCTTGAAGCCCAGTCTCTCATGCAATCGGATACTCGATTCGTTAGGCAACGTAATCACGCCAATCACGTTCTTAATCTGTTTCTCTTTGAGGTTGTCGAGCAAGTGTGAATACATAGTGCTGCCAATGCCTTTGCTGGTGATGCCCTGCTTCACGTAGATAGAAGGTTCAACGGTAAAGCGATAAGCAGAGCGCGGCTTCCATCGATTGGCATAAGCGTCCCCCAATACTTGGCCGTCGACCTCGGCCACCAACCAAGGTAAGCCTAAACTCAGCACTTCTTCTATTCGTTGCTGCATCACCTCGATGGAAATCGGTTCTTCCTCAAAAGAAATCGACGTGGACTCCACATAGTAATTATATATTTCAACAATTTGAGCTGAATCCGTGTCTTTAACTTCTCTAATTTCCATTCGTCATCCTTAATCCCTAACACATCCCCAAAGCAAGGTAGGAGCGAAACTCCAACACCCTTTCGCCAGCTTTTAGCTCTTTTCTAAAGTCGCTTTTCCATGAGTAAAAGATCCCAAACCTCGTTATCAAAACAACGGGTTCCTGATTCATGAGAAGTTACTTTGAAACCCAGCGACTCGTAGCAGTTCTTCGCGACAGTATTACGCTCAAACACCGCCAACGACAAGACTTGAGCATGATGCTGAGTTTGAGACAGTTCGATAAGCTGCGTGAGCATGACCTTTGAAATCCCTTGCCCTCGAAACGCGTTGGCAATGAACACGCGACAAATACGAAAGTGTGCATCTGAGACTTTGAATAGCTCAACATACCCCGCCTTCTTTCCGTCGCAAATTAGGATAAACGGGAAGACTTTAGGTTTGGAGCAGTGAGCACTGATTTGTTCCTCATCCAAAGGGAATTGAAAGTTTGGGCCTCCCCACTGGTAGTTCAGTTTGTCTGAATCAATCCAGCGGATGAGTGCCTCGTAATCTTCCTTTTCAAATGCTCTCAGTTCCATCTTTGCCTCTGCCATGTTTCACCGTAACAATTGTCTACGACTGCGGTTGTGCTATTTAATGAGCCCTAAGATCTCTTTAAACTCTGGTGCTCGGCAATCTTCTACCATTTCATACAAACACATTTCGACGCCCGTTAGACCAACGCCATTCGCGGTCAGTTTTGCAAGCGCTAACGCTTTGTTCGCTGGCGTTCGGGAAGAGACACAATCGGTCACCAACTCCACTCGATAACCCATTTGACGAAGCGATACCGCGGTTTGATACACACAAATGTGCGCTTCGATACCACAAACTAGCCAAGTGTCGACTTTGGCGTTTTCTACCGCGAGTTTGAATGTCGGTTCTTTGCAACCATCAAAGGTGTACTTAGCGATGGGCAAGTGATCTTTCGCTAGCACTTCACGAATCGGCTCAACCGTTGGCCCTAAGCGATCTGGATTTTGCTCCAACCAAACAATCGGCAAGTTGAGTGCTTTTGCGCCTTTGACTAACTTGGTGGTGCTTTCAATCAGGGCTTCGCTTTCGTGCATGAGTGTTGCCAGCTTACCTTGCACATCGACAACAATCAGTCCGGTGGTGTTTTTCGATAACATTCTCATCTCCTATGAGCGGCTTGAACATCACTCTGCTCAAGCCTTTGAATAAAACGAATGTACCAGAAGCGCAGGATAATCAGATCGGCAAATTCGCAAAGTTATTGTCCGCTCACGCTATTTAAATCGTTCTCGAAACAGTTCAATCAGCACTTTGACCTTGTTCGGTAAAAATAGATTGGATGGATAAATCAAAGTCAGATGCTGCTTAGGATGCGTAAACTCCGGCAGCACTTCCACCAGCATGCCGTCTTCCAATGCTGGCTTGGAATGCACTTGAGGAATAAACGCAATGCCATTGCCTGCGATCGCCATAGAGCGAAGCAAATTCAAATCGTCGGATTTCAATGCCACATGCAGTTCAGAGTCGAGTAAATCCGCGTTGTAACGGTTGGTTAGCAAACGATGGTGCTTTAAGTCTGCCATGGTTTTTAATGGTGAATGCGCCTCTAGGTAGGCTTTAGACGCCACAAAATGACTGCGATAAGGCAACAAGCTGAACTGAACATAACTGTCGTCCGATACTTTCGCCACGCTAGGAAGAAGCTGAAGATCAAACGCCTGACGCTTAAGATCGACACTCTCCTGATGGTTTTCAATTTCCACCGACATCTCAGGGTAACGCGTGGTGTATTCGTTAATGATCCAGTTAAACGCGGCTGAGCTCATCAATGCAGACGGAATCGCGACGCGCACCTTGCCCGTCAGTTCTTGTTGATATTCGTGCATCACATTCAAACCTTGCTGAATGTGCTCAATCGGTTGTCCCACCAGCTCAAACAGACGCTTGCCGTGCTCGGTCAACTCAATGGTTCGCGTGGTTCTAATCAGCAATTGGCAGCCTAGCGCTTTTTCCAACTCCTGTAGTCTGCGGCTCACTTTGGAGCGCTGTAATTGGTTAGCGTCTGCGGCAGCACTGATGCCTCCGTGTACAACGGTTTGGCTAAACAGGTGAAGATCATCAAAACTTACGTTCATTGTCCTACTTTTAGGTCATTCATGCACTTAATGTCATTCTACTGAACTGTGACCAACTTCTCTATAATCGCCTGTCTTATTTGCTTG
Source organism: Vibrio sp. B1ASS3 (assembly GCF_905175355.1). Classification (NCBI taxonomy): domain Bacteria; kingdom Pseudomonadati; phylum Pseudomonadota; class Gammaproteobacteria; order Vibrionales; family Vibrionaceae; genus Vibrio; species Vibrio sp. B1ASS3. The sequence continues at coordinate 1,424,498 of NZ_HG992742.1, read as the reverse complement.
TTAGCGCCATAAATTCAGGTATCTCTTATGACAGCGGATCATAAATTCAAACACTGGATGCGAACACTTATTGTCCTGTTCATTGTACTCTTTTTCTACATCATCATTGCTGACCGTCACGCGCCAATCACCACCGAAGGGCGAGTTCAGGGTTACGTAGTGCAAGTCGCGCCAGAGGTCTCTGGCAAAGTGACCGACGTGCTTATCGACAACAACCAGTCGGTTCACAAAGGCGATGTGCTATTCAAAATCGATGACCGCAAATACAAAATTGCTCTAGAGCAAGCGGAGTTGTCACTGCAATCGGCTTACGAAAAAGAAGCCACCCTTTACTCACAACGTGAAGCAGCATTGGCGAACATTGCACGAGCAGAAGCGACCTACAATAACGCACACCGTGAATACTCTCGTTTGCAAAAGCTGTCGAAACAGAAAGTGATTTCTCAATCCACCTTGGACAACGCTTTCGCACAAAACCAAGTGTCACGAGCTGCGCTCAAAGCAGAACAACAAAACTTGAAAGTGATTGAAGCACAACTTGGCGATAAAAAAGGCCAAAGCACAGCAGTTCGAATTGCGAAAAACGGCATTGAGAAAGCACAGCTAGACCTAACCAACACCGCAGTCCTTGCTCCAAGTAACGGCGTGGTAACGAACCTGCAATTGGAAGTCGGCACCATGGCAAACACCAACATGCCATTGCTTACGTTTGTCCCAACAGGCTCAATGTGGGTCGCAGCGGATTTCCGTGAGAAGTCTGTGGCGGGAGTAAGCAAAGACTACCATGCAATGGTGGCATTCGATGCTAACCCAGGTTCTGTGTACGACTTCGAATTATCCAGCCGAGATTACGGTGTTGCGGCCGCACAACAAACCCCAAACGGCGCACTGACCAAGGTCGAAGTGAACAACCGTTGGGTACGAGATGCGCAGCGCACTCGCGTAAACCTAACCAGCGAAGAAGCCTTGCCTTCCTCTCTGTTCGTCGGTTCTCGTGCCACCATCGTTCTTTACCCAGATAACAGTCCGTTCTGGGCAATGATGGCACAAGTTCAAATCTACCTAGCTAGCTGGTTCCACTTTATCTACTAGGCGGCTGCGATGAAAACCTTACGCATTTGGTTCGGCTGCTCAATGGGTTTGGCATTGAGCATGATCTTTGGTTGGTCTTACGGTTTCTTTGCCGTCATGCTGCCGCTGTTCGTGCTCGGCCGTATGGATCACTTCAGCCTACCATTGGTATTGATGGTGCTGTTCTCAGCGGTTTGGACTACGGTTCAAGCCACCTTTATTCTCGAATACTTACAGTTCCATCCCACTCTGATGTTCGCGGCAGTGGGCATTATGATGCTGTTTAAATGCATCGCGATGATGAACCCAAAAACCTACTTGTTTGGTTACATGGGATTGTTGGTTGGCTCGATCGTGCTCAACTTTGCGAGCTACGATTTCATGGATATTGAAGAGTTCAACGTCAACCTTTGGGTGATTTCGTTCAGTAATATCTTCGTCTGTGCCCTCGCCTATTGGCTATTCCCAGAGCCGGAATCGAAGATCTTACAAACAGAAATGACCACGCCAGTAAAAAGCGACATCGACTACATCAGCCAAGTAGCTATGGGCTGGGTAGTAGCGATGGCGGCATTTTTGGTGTTCCAAATAGGTGATTTGTACGACTCGCTTTCAGCACAAGCTTCGATCCTCATCATCCTAACGCCAATGACACTAGCAGGCTCAATGGCCATGGCGAAAATCCGTATCATCGGCACAGCACTAGGTTGTATTGCGGGTATGACGGTGCAGTTAATCTTGGGCAGTTGGTTTGGTCATGGGTTACTGTTCTGGCTGGCGTTTACTATCGCTATGGGACCATTCTGTTTGTGGCTAACGAAAGGACAAGTCAAAGCCGCCATTGCGTTCTCGGCGATGTCAGCCCTGTCTGTTCCACTGACCACGTCATTAGTGCCTGAGCAGAAAGACGCGTTCTTCTCTATCTTGTACCGATTCAGTTCGATATTCGTTGCAGTACTGCTGACCGCAATGGTGATGTGGGTAGTACACCACTGGATTCGCGTGATGTTATTGAAGCATCCAGAGATGAAGAATGTGGAATTGAATTAACGGGAACCGGGAAACGAAGCATGCCGCTCACTTTACTGTGAGCTGCATTTTTATTTAGAAACGGTCATCCTGAACAACGAGGAACGAGCGTGATTCAGGATCTACCCACCGAGTGCTTTAAACTTCGAAGGTTATCGTCATTTCCCAGCGAGTGGTTAGCAGATTCCTAGTCTCGCTTAAACTCGCTGGAATGACCCTGTCTTGAGTTTCTGTATCGAAGATAAATTTCGATACTAACCCGCCAACTCTTTACTAATGAACAAAGGGCTTTCCTTAAAGTCTATGGTGTTAGCCCCCCGTTTCCTTTTTCCGTTTTGCTTGGATTATGCGGCACTAAGACTGAAGTGAGCTCATCAAACTCAAGAGCGATTGTCGCTGCTCATCAGGAAGAGCTTCGAATAGCGTTGCCATTTCACCAAAAAACTGAGGTCCCATCGCGGCAACCAACCCTAACCCTTGTTTTGACAACGATATTTTGACTGAGCGCTTATCAACTAAGTCATGTTTACGGACGACAAGATCTTTTGCTTCTAAGCGCTCCAATCGGTTTGATAGTGCACCTGATGATGGTAGTAATGTCTGCTCTTTGAGTGCTTTTGCCGTCAGCTCATAAGGCTCGCCTGAACGGTATAATGTTGCTAGAACATCAAACTCTGACGGATTTAATCCATGCTTCTTGCAAAAGTGGGTTCTTGCGTCTGAAAGTGACGTACCGAATCGAACGAATAACGTCACAAGTTCAATGATGTTTCCGTCCAACTCTTTGTTTATTGATAGCCACTGCTCAGCAACTTGCTTGCTCGTCATCTTCAAAATAATGAATCCATGTAATAACGCTCTATACCATTTCACTCTCGTCGCTTACTACTACTTTGCCAAGACCGACGATGCCACCTCTTAAAACTAAGCTTTGCATCCAAGTAGAGAAACTCAAGAATAAGACCTAACGCAAATAGTACCATTACTAAAATTGCGAGAACATCTACGAAAAAAGCCATGAGAGCTTTAATCACTACTTTAACTAAACCCATCACTTCCATAACCCACCATCTCCTAAGTATCTGAGACTAAAACCTTCTTCCTGCCCAACTCCGCATCCACTAGTACTAACTTTAGAATCAAACCTACAGCTCAAAGAAAATCCCAGCCTTCTAAAACCACCACCAGAGGATCAAAGAAAAGATCAACGAAGGTGACTTTACGCTCAATTTATGTTTAAGTAAATTATGTTTATATAAACACATTTACAAAAATGAAGTTGAAGGAGCATTATGAAAATCATCTTGGCGATATTAGCCCCCTTACTATGGGGAACCACCTACGCTGTTGTTTCATCGGAGTTTGTTGGTTGGTCACCGTTCGCGCTAGCGGTATGGAGAGCCCTGCCTGCTGGCTTCATTCTATTGATTTTAAAGCCAACAATGCCCAAGCTATCAGAGCTCCCTGCTCTACTTCTAATTGGCTTCCTTAACATCGCGTTATTTTTTGGCTTATTGTTCGCTGCTGCGCTGAGACTACCGAGTACTTTGGTTGGCGTGGGTATGATCGCCTTGCCTGTTGTGAGCTTGGCAATCATGGGGATCGCGCATCAAGTAAAACCATCAATGATCCAATTGGTGTCGGCATTGGTGCTACTGGGATGTTCTACTTATCTATTCTTGACTAGTCACGCACCGATCAGCCCATCAGCTGTATTACTCTTGGTTGGTGCTATGAGTGCATTGATTGCGGGAAGTGTTGTTGCTAAACACGTGATGAAAAAAATCCACTGGTGGAAATTACTAACATGGAAACTCATCTTCGGCGGCATCATCTTATTACCTCTCGCCTATTGGGATGTTTTTTCAGGTGGAAAAGCCGTCGTACCTTTAGTCCCAAACAACTTTGAACAGTGGCTAGCGATGGGTTGGATTATTATCGGATTAACCTCTGTAGCCTACGGGGCTTATGTCTATACCATCCCTTTAATTACAACGAATGAGCTCAGTTTCTTTGGCACCTTTAACCCAATTCTGGCAATGATCTTAGGCGTCACGCTCATGGGAGATTCACTGACTCACGTGCAGATTGGTGTGATGGCATTGATGGTTGTCAGCAACTTGATTGCTCAGTTCTTCGAGTATCGTAAAAAGCTCCCGACCGAGCAGGAAGTGATCAACTATTAGCATCTTCTATTTTCGTGATCTTATAGAGAGAAAACCCAAGACCCGAACTCTTGGGTTTGTTGTGAACGACATACTTCCCAACATCCGTCATCCTGAACAGCGAGGGACGAGCGTGATTCGGGATCTACCCACCGAGCGCTATGAAGTTCGAAGGCTATCGCCGTTTCCCAGCGAGTGGTTAGTAGATTCCTAGTCTCGTCTAAACTCGCTGGAATGACCCTGACTTGAGTTTATTGTGTCGAACCTAAGTTTTGATATTAACCCGCCAACTCTTTACGGATAATCTCTGCGCCTGCGCTGAGTGCATTCAGCTTCGCAGTTGAAACTTCGCGAGATAGAGGCGCCATGCCGCAGTTGGTGCATGGGTAAAGTTTGTCAGCGTCGACGTACTTCAGTGCTTCGCGCAGTGTTTCTGCAACCTCTTCTGGTGTTTCAATCTCGTTAGTTGCCACATCAATTGCGCCAACCATCACCTTCTTGCCGCGGATAAGTTCAAGTAGTTCGATAGGTACACGCGAGTTGTGACACTCAAGCGAGATAATATCGATATTGGACTCTTGCAGCTTCGGGAATACCTCCTCGTATTGTCGCCACTCAGTGCCTAGCGTCTTCTTCCAATCCGTGTTGGCTTTGATGCCGTAGCCATAGCAGATATGTACAGCCGTTTCGCATTTTAGCCCTTCGATAGCGCGCTCTAAACACGCAATGCCCCATTCGTTCACATCATCAAAGAACACATTAAATGCGGGCTCATCAAATTGGATAATGTCGACGCCTGCCGCTTCAAGCTCTTTGGCTTCTTGGTTAAGGATCTTTGCGAATTCCCAAGCCAGCTTTTCACGGCTGCCATAATGATCATCATACAATGTATCGATCATTGTCATTGGCCCCGGAAGCGCCCACTTGATCGGTTGTTTGGTTTGCTGTCGCAAGAACTTCGCATCTTCCACAAACACAGGTTTGCTTCGGCTAACTGGGCCAACAACCGTCGGTACACTCGCGTCATAGCGATTACGAATGGTCACGGTTTTGCGGTTCTCAAAGTCTACGCCGCTAAGGTGTTCAATAAAGGTTGTCACGAAGTGTTGGCGTGTTTGTTCACCGTCACTGACAATATCAACCCCTGCTAGTTCTTGCTCTTGCAAAGAGACTCGCAGCGCATCGCGTTTGCCATCAATTAGCTCTTCGCCTTGCAGTTTCCACGGTGACCAAAGCGTCTCTGGTTGAGCCAGCCAAGAAGGCTTAGGTAAGCTGCCCGCCGTTGAAGTCGGTAATAGTGTTTTCATCGTCATACCCTTTTAGATTATCGTTTTCGATTACGCGTAATTTGCAGACCATTGCTCAAGGATCGCTTGATAAGGTTTGATGAAGTGCTCCTCAGCAAACTTCCCTTGCTCTTTCGCAAGCTGGCTGCGCTCTTCGCGGTCATAAACGATTTGGGTTAACGAGTGATCGAGATTCTTCAAGTTCGGTTGGTAACACTGGCCGGCTACCGCATTCGCGTTGTAAATCTCTGGGCGGTAAATTTTTTGGAACGTCTCCATGGTACTGATGGTGCTGATCAGCTCTAGGTTCGAGTAGTCATTCAACAAGTCACCGAAGAAGTAGAACGCCAACGGAGCGACACTGTTTGGCGGCATAAAGTAGCGCACCTGTAAGCCCATCTTTTTGAAGTACTGTTCGGTCAATGACGATTCGTTTGGCTGGTATTCAAAACCCAACACCGGATGTTGGTTGTCAGTACGGCGGTAAACCTTGTTGTCCGACACACTCAAACAGATAACAGGCGGCTTTTGGAAATGTTGTTGGTACGATTCCGACTTCACGAACGCTTTAAAAAGCTTGCCGTGCAACTCGCCAAAATCAGCAGGAATGCTAAATTGAGGCTGGTCTTTGTTGTGGTCTAGCAGCAAAACGCTAAAGTCGTAATCGCGCACATAAGAAGAGAAGTTGTTACCCACAATACCTTCGATTCGTTCGTTGGTTTTGCGGTCAATAATGTTGGTTTTAAGCACTTCGATAGAAGGGAACGCTTCACCACTGCCTTGGATATCCATATCCACAGAGATGATTTCCAACTCGACACTGTAACGATCGCCATTCGGGTTATCCCAATGTGCCAAGGCATTAAAACGATTGTCGATCATGCGCAGTGCATTACGAAGGTTATTTTGGCGGCTGTCACCACGAGCTAGGTTGGCAAAGTTGGTCGTGATGCGCGTGCTGTCTGATGGTTGGTAGTTCTCATCAAAACGGATGCTCTTAATAGCAAAGTTGAAATCGTTATTCATGGTGAGTTGGTATCCTATTTCCTTAGATAAACGCTGACTGATTCCTAACTCTGTTCTTGGGGATGGTTGTGTTTTTTGATTTTCCCAATCGTCAGTGTGTGCAGCGTTTACTTCGAAAATTCAGTTCAAAAACAGCTGTCACAGTGCCTAACACCAGAGCAGTCTGTTTTTTATACTTGCTTCGTTACTTGAATAACATTGGTAATACTTCACGTTGAACATGAAGGAATTTCATGGTTTGAGGAAAAAGCCTGTCTAGTGCGCGTTGCGCATACAGTCGATAAAGACTTCCATTGCGGGCGTAACACACTTTCCGGCATGGTAGCCACACAGCGGCTTGATCATTTGCGGTGCATCGGTAAACGCGAGCTCTTGCAGACTGCCCTCTTGCAGTTCTTTTTCAACAGTGAAACGAGGCAGATACGAGATACCGATATTACTCTCTACACAGTTTTTGATGGTGTTAATGCTGCTCAGCTCAATCATGTTATCGATGCTGATGTTGCGCTCTTGGATGATGCTCTCAAAAGTCTGACGGAAAAGGCACTTAGGACCATTGCTGATGAATCCCAAATCAATGTGTTGATCCCTTTTCTGTAAATCCAATCCAGTTAAAAGCGGCGAAGCAACAAGGACTAACGGCTCTTGTTCGAACTCATGCACCTTGAGCGCATCATCATTGCCGACACGGTAGAACACACCCAAATCGGCTTTATCAGCAATCAATTCATCACGAATCTTATAGCAATTTTGTGATTGCAGAGAGAGCCTTACCTTCGGCGCTCGTATTCTGAATTCCTTCAAAACATTTGCCATTTTATAAGCGAGCTGAGTTTCTGCGATTAAAACCTTCAGCTCTCCTGTCGGCTCAGCACTCTCTTGTTGTGCCGTGCCTTCAATATTTTCCATCACTCGTGCGAGCTCATAAACGTAAGGAAGGATTTTTTCTCCTGCCTGAGTCAGCACCATTTTTCGGCCGATCTTTTCGAACAACTGCAATGAGAGATCTTGCTCTAACTGTTTGATCTGAAAGGTCACTGTCGACTGAGTACAATAAAGCTTTTGCGATGCTTTAAGAAACGAGCCTTCCTCAACAATGGTTTTAAACGTAAGGAAACGCTTTAGATTCATGACCAAACTCCTAACTGCATAGTGCGAAAACTTAAAACTCTTAGTTTAAATATATTCAATTTTTTAATTGATTAACGCGAAGTATAGTGCACAAAAAACAGGAGAGATAGAGATGAGTGCCATCTACACCGCATTTTTCACCTACGTCATCATTACTTCGATCACGCCGGGTCCCAACAACATTTTGTCGCTCAGTGTTGCAACACAACACGGGCTAAAGCGTTCGACCAAAGTCATTTCTGGGATGTTCTGCGGCTATATTGTTTTGATGCTGTTGTGTGGCGTTTTCACTTACCACATGGTCAGCCTGCTTCCTGTGATTACACCTTGGCTCACATGGGTGGGTGCGGCTTACATCATTTGGTTAGCTTGGGGAATCGCGACAAGTGATATCAAAACCACATCAAAAGATTCTGAGGGCATCACTTTCTTAACAGGTTTTGGTTTGCAGTTCGTGAACGTGAAAATCATTCTTTACGGCGTTACATCCATCTCAACATTCGTGTTGCCTCACACACAAAACATCTACTGGATCTTGGCCACCAGCCTAGTACTCGCGTTTATCGCTCTAGCCAGCAACTTGATCTGGGCAATCGCAGGCAAACTTCTTCAATCACAATTCCAGAAGTATGGCAAAGCGATCAATATGACCTTAGCGGCGACACTGATTTACTGCGCGGTACAGTTGTTTGCTTGAGGTTGGAGTGATGAGACGCAGCTGTTTCTGCGTCTCAAACTGTAGGCGGAGAAGTGGTTGGCTTTGAGTGTGCTGACTCGAAGTTGGACATAAAAAAGTATGACTCTCTAGAACGATTCGACCTGCCAGATAAGCTCTAGTATTCCAAAATGACAATCGGTACCTATGTGTGATCCGGACCGCGCAAGCTTATGGACGTTTTCATGATTCTTTCTGCATAACCATGCAATTACTAAATCAAACTCTCCTCTGGGATAACTAAGGTGATAAATCTTGGGATGCCCAAGCAAAGAGAGGCATTCATTTAAACAACCTTACAGTTCAGTAACAATATTATATACATCGAACACCACGTATTAAAAATAAAACATTTCATTATAGCTAATAATCTTCGCAGAGAATTGATGTAACATTAGAACTCCGCACTATAATTTATTAATGACTTACACCACCAGACGACAAAGCTAACTTTTTATTACGTTTAAAATTTAATAACAAATTTAGGTATAACAATGAAAATATTAATCGCCCAAAGAACATAACTCCCCATAACAGTTCAACAGTAAGAAACTGGTTAAAAAGTAGCAGCCCAATAAGAGGGAGACAAAAAAACCATTGATATATAATAGTATATTTCAGGTTCAACTTACCAAACCCTAAATATTTAGAAATAGAAGTAAGGTAAGAGGCGATGGGTTCTATCAACATCTGTAGTGCAATTATAATAAAAATATACATTAAGTTGTTATAGCCAGCATTGTATATTGTAACTGCAAACAAATACAATACAATAGGTAATAGTAAAATAATATATATATATTTAACTATCAATGTATTCAATATAAATTTTTCTTTTCCTACTAGGTCTAAAGAATTAATTTGACTTGCGTAAGCAATGCCGAATCTTTTTAGTGGTAAAATAGTTAACCTCAAAATTGTTATTGTCATTGTTGAGATTATTATTGACGCCTCTGAAATTTGGCTAGATGACCAGACGACGATAGTAAATGTTATCGATATTACTACGGCATCTAAACTATTTAAGTGTATATCTTTTATTATAGCAAAAAAACTTCCACTCTTTTCATTATTATTTTTTGAGACTATATGCCTTGTCTTATTATTTAGAATAAAATAATTTAACATAGACGATAAAATCAAAGGCACTGTTAAACTTAAGAATACATTGTCTAATAAAACATATACAAAAAAGAAAGCTAAAAATTGAACAATAATGATAAAAACTGACACTTTAAAAACTTCAGAACCACGATTGCTCATAACTAAAACACAATTAAAGTAGTTATTAACCATAGAAAGAAACATTACTGGAGAAAGAACAACAAAATATCCATAAAGAATATTAAACTCCCCATAAAATATTATAAAAAAAATTATTAAAAACAGAACAAAAAAACAAAGACAAGAAGCCCATGAAAAAATTATAATCTTGAGTCTCTCTAAGGATATGCCTGACTTGTTATATTTGATTATTGATGGAGTCATACCTGAAAGAGAGAATGAAATCATAGTTGATATAGATATGTACAATCCAAAACTACTCGTATACTCAATTGATGACTTAGACAAAATAGGAATAACAATAAGAGTATAAATCATTCCTATAAAAGGTGAAATTGCAAAACCAAAATTGTTAAGAAATAGCTTCAAATAATAAATAAAATTATTTTTCATTAAAATTACCCAATGTAAGCCTATAAAAATCATACATTTCTCTAGATTGGGTTACAATGTCATCGGGAACGCATTGTCCTTTATTTATTGATAGGTAATTGGAATTTGGATCATTATATTTTAATCCCTTAAGAAGGTAGGTAGCATCATGTCGTAGTTTAGATAACTCATGTGACTTTTCTCTGAAGCACCTAACCCAATCTTCATCAAACAGCTTTCTTATTACTATTGATGTCATAATAGGTATATGAAATGGAGCTTTCGTTTTGTCTAATTCATTTATATTTTCCTCATCACCAATTAAAAATGAAGCTCTAACACCAGCCATAGAAAAAGACTTTGAAAGACTTATATTTGTAATTAAGTTTTTTCTTATATAAACAGGTTTATCTTGTGGTAGAAAGTTAAAGTAAAAGTAAGTTTTATCGATTAATACGGGGGAAGTAAAATCACAGCAATCAATTATTTCTTGATCTTCAATCCTATATCCTGAAGGGTTGTCTGGTGTGCAAATTATTTTTGGCAACGTACTATTAAATAAATCTTCATGGTTAAGCTCAATAACATTAACGCCTAGGTTTTTTGCTAAACTTTTATAAGCAAAAAATGAATTGTTAGGTATCGCAATTATTTCACCCCTTCTTAAATTAATGAATTTTTGTATAGCATCAAACCCACCACACATTAAAGTAATATTAGTTGGTTTCAAATTTAAAAAACTTGATATTACTTCTTTTGTTTTTTCCTCCTGGCGAAGAATTTCATCATATCGATTCCAAGGAATTAAAGATAATTCTTCTAACACTTCATTTTTAAAGCTCTTTTCCCAATCCCAAAAAGATTCACACCTATCCATAGACACACCGCAACTAACAGTTAATTTTTTTTAGAATTTTTAATTTTTCATCATACATTTCAAAATAGACTTTTTCTGCATGTTTATTTATATCATCTAAATTCATGTTCATTTCTTTTTTCAAAAAACCCAAACAACTCCAGTATTCAAAATCCTTATCTACAAAATGACCAAAATAACCGTAATGAAATCCCAACCACTCTATTAGGTGCTTAACAGTCTCTTCTTCATTAAAATCTTTTTTATCTTTATAGTAATTAAAACCAACTGACAAATGATCAATAAATCTTTTGCCTGGTAATATGTTATGGCAAAAATTTCTATAAAACTCAGTCTGCAAAATAAATTCATGCCAAACGTTATCTGCATCTATATTTACGGGGATAAATCTCCCTTTATCAAGCAAAGATGTGATAGCAATATATTTTAGAAATGCTATTAAGCTATCATTATATTTATCATCATCCATCTTTGCTCTTTGTTTAAAGATATCATGACTTTCTTTGGGTATTTGGTCTTTTATTTTATCTATATCTATAGGGTCTTCGAATAGTATTTTAGCTTCTTTTTCTGTTAGCATTTAAAACGTCCACACATTGATATGTTATTTTACTATAGGTGTATTCACACCTATAGTATTATAATATTCCTTTATGAAATTTTTTCATCTGGCATTTCTGCGCAACATGCTTCCATATAATTATGAATATTTTTTGTTTTATTTGCTAAAATAATTGAGTTAAGTAAATTTTCCATAATTTATCCTCTATGTTATTGCGCAAGAAATCAGCGCAATAAAAACTTAACAACCGGGAAACAACATGTAAACAACACAATACGTAAACGCTCACCTTCCGTTAAAAAAATCGACACGCATCATTCTATTAGTTTTTTTTAACTACATTATTATTACTTATTCATTTGAGTGCTTGGGGTGAAAGGATATTCACCACTACAGCTTGTTGTTGGTCAACAACAAGTTGGGGAAAAAGTAACTGGCATCTCCAGCCACTTTCATTCATAACAAAAGCAGGTCAAGAAAACGATTCTAGTAGCTTATAGTGGGGAATTTCCGTGTCACGTACCATCCATCAGCGCACCTATTGTTTATCTCGACTTACCCTGATTTCTCACGCAACTAACGCTTCCCACTCCTTCCATTTTCCACCACTTTCAACGATACTCTTGCGCCCTATTGTTCAGTTGGAAAACTTCATGCCTCAAGCTAACTCCGTTGTCGTACTCGACTTTGAAACCACAGGTCTGTCTCCGAATATGGGTGCTCGCGCGATTGAAATCGGTGCGGTTAAGATCGTTGATGGTGAGGTGGTCGATAGTTTTCAGCAACTTATGAATCCTGGCTTTCGTGTGAGCTCATTTATTGAAGGTTACACAGGCATTACCAATAACATGCTGCGCACTGCGCCGAGCTGCGATGAAGTGATGGCATCGTTCAGTGAGTTTATTGAGGGTGAGAACCTTATCGCGCACAACGCGTCTTTTGATAAGCGCTTTCTGGATGCGGAGCTAGAGCGAATCGACTGCGGTTATTCTGGCGAGTTCGCGTGTTCTTTATTGGTAGCAAGACGCCTGATTCAAGATGCGCCGTCACACAAGTTGGGTGAGTTGGTTCGTTACAAGAATATCGAAAACGACGGTGTATTCCACCGCGCGTTAGCCGATGCACAGGTAACGGCAAAGCTATGGCTGCTGATGGTAGAAGAGCTTGAGCAATCCGGCATTGCAGCGCCAAGCTTCAAGTTTATGCAGACGGTAAGTAAGACAGCAAAAGGAAAAGTGGATCAGCTACTGGCTAAAAGCCGCGCTTAATCCACTCGAGCACTCACGCTTCATCGTTCGAGAGATTATCTCCAGCGCCGGAGCGTTATTGCGGCACTCTATCCGAAATCACCTTGCCATCTTTAATGGTGATGATGCGTTTGGTGCGCTCTGCTAGGGCGTTATCGTGCGTTACGATGATCAAGGTTCTGCCTTCGGCGTGGAGTTGATTGAACAAGGCTTCAATCTCTGCGCCGGATTTCGAATCCAATGCCCCTGTTGGTTCATCCGCTAAGATGATTTGCGGATCATTGACCAAGGCTCTCGCAATCGCGACCCTCTGTTTTTGACCGCCAGAAAGCTGGTTAGGTTTGTGGTCAAGGCGATCCCCTAGCCCCACTTGTTCTAACAACTTCGCGGCACGTTGGCGACGCTCCTTGGCTTTGATGCCAGAGTAAACCAACGGCAGCGCCACGTTATCCAAAGCCGTCGCGTATTCCAACAAGTTGAAGCTTTGGAAGACAAAGCCTATCTTTTGGTTGCGAATACCCGCTAGCTCGTTCGCGCTTAAACTTGCCACGTTTTGACCGCCCAGTTGGTACTCGCCATCGGTCGGTTTATCTAAGCAGCCTAGCATGTTCATTAGCGTTGATTTGCCCGAACCAGACGGGCCAAGAATCGAAAGAAACTCACCTTGATTGATGGTTAAGTCAACGCCGTCTAGCGCACGTACTTCCGCTTCTCCGCTTGAGTAGTATTTGCAGATGTTGGTTAGCTCAACAAGTGGTTTGTTCGACATGTTCTCTCCAGAATTCTTATTATTATTCACTTTGCAATGCCTCCAACGGGCTCACTTTGGCAGCTCGGTTTGCTGGTAACCAAGCGGATGCGACGCCGATGATCACCAAGGTGGTAATCACAATCGCGACGACAATCCATGACAGCTCTGGGACTGGTTTGCCGAGGTGCTCATAAAATACGTTACCTTCTAGGTTGATGGCGCTGATTGCCGATACCAATGCGTAGGTCACGCCTAACCCCAATACGCCGCCTAAGATCATCGTCATCAGTGATTGCACCAAGTAGTGCAAGCGAATCGCCGTTGGTGTAGCTCCGACCGCCATTCGCACGCCGATGTCTCGGGTTGAACGCTTCACGGTCGCGTACATAACGTTGGCGATCCCCACGCCCGCAACGGCAAGGGTGACAAAGCCGATGATGCCAAGGAAGCTTTGCAGGCCAATCAAAAACTGCTGCATGCTTTTCTGTTTGAGGAACATGTCTTCCACTTGCACCACTTGCTCATCACTGACACTAGCGCCATGTTTGCGAGCAATGACTTGGCGAATGGTCTCTGCGAGCTTTTTGCGGTCAGTATTGGCTTGTGGCTCCACGTTGATGCCACCAATATCGCCATTGGAATGAAAGCGTTGCCACGTTGCTAACGGCACAAAGCTGGAATAGTTGATTTGGTCGCCCTGCTCGATCTCAGCACTGCTTTTCTTCAATACTCCAATCACGGTGAACTCTTCGCTGCCAATCTTGACCTTTTCCCCCACGGGATCGGTTTGCAGTGTCACTGGCGCGAACCAGCTGAAGTCATCGACAGGATTGAACAAGTCAGCCGCGAGCGAATAACCCAATACGACTACTTTACGCATCTGCTTTTGGTCGAGTGGATTTAGCCAACGTCCACCATCCATTGGTGTTAGGTTGGTCATTGATGCAAAGTCTGTAGTGACGGCTAATGGTTCTTGCCATGAGCCTCGGTCGCCCACAGTAATGCGCTCATTCCAAATTGCGGTCGGTGCAACGCTCTTCACTTCAGGAAGGGCTTTGACCACATCGGTATCGTCAACTTTTAAGGTTAAGAATTTGCCTTGGTGAAAAGCGCCATAATCGACCGTCGCCATACCACCCGTTAGGTAAATCAGGTTCCCGTTACCATTTTGCGCGGTTCTCAATACGCCCTGACGAATACCCTCGCCCACGGCCAGCATTGCGGCGATACACAAGGTCGCCCATGCCACAGCAAGAATGGTTAAGCCTAAGCGAAGCTTTTCTGCCGCCATTTCTTGAAAGATTTGTCTCATTGGTAGCAACATGATTATGCCCTCGCACTCAAAGCAATTACTGGAGTGAGTCGCGATGCTCGTCTCGCCGGGAAGTAAGACGCCAACAACGCCAGCACTAGCGTCACCAACAGTGACCAAGCAATGGAATCCGGTGTGATAACAGGAAAACCTAACCACTCCGGTAAGGTGATGGAACCTAACAACGCCACCACCATATACGCGACTAATAAGCCAAGTGCCGTACCAACAGCTACCAAGAACAAGCCTTCGAGAATGAACTGACTGAGAATGGATTTTTGTGTCGCGCCTATTGCTAAGCGCACGCCGATTTCTCGCGTTCGCTCTGTCACTGAGAGGAACATAATGTTCGCGACACCGAGCGCCCCAACAGCCATGGTCATTGCGCCACTTGCCCCAAGGAAGATTTGAATGCCTCGGAAAATACCCGTGATTAACGCAGCACCTTCACTAAAATCCGGTAGGTTGATCGCTTCTTTATCGGTTGGATCAAAGTGCAATTGCTTAGCGTAGAAGTTGACGATGGCTTGTCGGAAAGCAGCTCCATTCATGCCTTCTGTTGGCTTAAGCAACAACATCCACGGTTTGGCATCCCACAAATCGAGATACGTGGTTTGTGGAATGAAAACTTTGCGGCTGTCGCCGAATGAAATGCCTGCGTCTTCATCTTTGATGATACCAATCACCAAGAAAGGAATACCGTTCACTTTGACCATTTGTCCAATGCCGATCTCACCCATCTTGGCAATTTGATCGCCAAGCACGGCAACACGTGTATGGTTAGCGATATCAGTTGGTGACAGGTTGCGCGAGCCAGACTCCAACTTACGTTGAATAAGGGAGAAGTAAGACGGGTCAATACCACTAACGTTGCTGGTCAGGTTCTGCCCTTTTTCATTGGTGACGCTCGCATCCCATTTGGCATAAACGCTCGACGCAGCCTCGACAAAGCCGGACTGCTTAATCATATCGACTTTGTCTTGCGGGATCTGAATTTGACGCCTTGAGGGTAAGCCGTGCCATGGTTTGCTGGTGCTCGACGGAAACGCGATTTGCACGTTGTTGACCATAAACGACAACTGCTGAGTTTGATGGCGATAAAAGCCCTCACCCAGTGCAATCAGCACCACCACGGATATCACGCCCCAAGCAATGGCAATGATGGCGAGCATACTTTTCATGCGATGCGCCATCAGCGTTTGCCATGTTTGTTGCAATAAACTGGTCATGAATTAAAAGCTCGGGAGATCAGTGCCATGGTGTCGTCGTCTAGCTTACCTGCGGTTTGCAGCAGACCGATGCGCTGACGCCAGTAGTTGTACAAGTTGCTTTGTAGGCTATTTTTAGCCTCGAACAAGTTGTTGTGCGCGCTAATGACTTCCGATACTTCTAACATACCTGCATCGTAAAGTTTCTCTTTGCTGCGTAGCACTTTCTCACGAGAGGTAACGAGTTCGTTAGCCATTAAGACTTGGTTCCAGTTGATGTCGACTTGGGTAAACTGCTGGATAACGCGCTTTTGAATGTCGATTTCGACTCTGCGTAGATCTTGTTTGGCACTGAGGATATTCAAGGATGCTTCGTCGACTCTTGCACGCGTTGCACCATTGAGATCGATCGGCACACTTAGAGTAATGCCTGCGTTGAATTCACCGTCCTTGCGTCGGTCATCATCGTTGTAGCCGACGTTCCCTTTTACCGTTGGGTAGTAACCACCTTGAGCTGAGTCTTTGGCAAACTCACTGGCTTTCACATTTTGCGCAGCCACTAACAGCTCTGGGCTGCTGTCTTTGGCAAGCTTTAACCATTGCTCTTGAGAGTCCACCATCATTGGCGGTTGAATAAGAGAATCGGTGCGAATTTGGTCAACGCTTTGTGGGATCTGATTGATCAACGCGGCAAGCTCGGCACGTTTGACTTCCAAATCAGATCTTGCGCTCAAGATCCCCGCTCGGTCAGCTACTTGAGTCGCACGGATCTCTTCAACATCAACGGATTTCACCTTACCAGCGCGGTAACGCTTCTCGATGATCTTAAGCAGTTTGTTGCCCTCTTCCAATTTGGATTGCGCCAATTGCAAATCGCCTTGTGCGCTCGCGACATCCAAATACGATGACAGTAGTCTTTGTGCTAATTCATTATGCGATTGAGCCAGTTCTAATTGAGCCTTGATGTAGTTGGCATTGGCTTGGTCTAGATCGGACCACAAGCTGCTATCCCAAATAGTTTGAGAAAGCGATGCGCCGTAGCTGTTGGTGTTATCGGCAGATTCACTCCAATCCGCCGATGCCGTCGCACTCAAACCTGGCAGTAATGAACTGCGGCTCGCATCCACACCCACTTCACCGAGTTGCACGCCAATCTTGGCTTTCTCGTAATTTGGGTCGCTCTGTTTCGCTTGTTGCCACGCTTGTTCAATTGAAATCGCATAACTTGGTAAGCTGAGTGTCGCGGCTAATATCGCGCAACCAATTTTATACAGATGTAGCTTAGCCATGCGCGGCTCCCATCATCATACTGTTATCGATGATCTCTTCGTCGAGCTCAACGCCATCCAATACTTCTACATTGATGCCGTCTGACAAACCAAGCTTCACTTTCTGTTTGTGGAAGCCTTGTTCTGAACTATCTGGAATCAGCACGTTGGGTGTGTCGCCATCAAATTGCAGCGCACGCTCAGGTAGCGTTAATACGTTCTCTGACTTCTTCAGCGTGATTTGTGCATTTGACGAGAAGCCTGAGCGAAGCAGCACTTCTTGTGGGATCTTCAGCTCGCCCACTTCGACTTCAAAGCCGTTATCAAAACTTTTTGCCGATGCGTTGCCTTCTGGCGAGTTTAGGTTCTCTGATTGAATCGCAACTTTGGTCAACACGCCGGAGATTTCCACATCAGGATACGGCGCAACGGTCAGCAATACCGGCATGCCCGGAGAAAGTTGCGCTGCATCATGCTCACTTACGCTGCCTTTGAAGATCAGGCTGTTCATGTCGGCCAGAGACATCATTTCTGTTGCAGCTTGGCTGGATTCAGTTGAGATGATTGGTTCACCCACTTCCACTTTGCGGTTCAATACTGTGCCATCAATAGGCGCGTAAATGGTAGAGGTCAGACGCGCATTGCCAATCGACGCTTCACCGCTGCGGATCAATTCGAGGTTCTGGCGTTTTTGAAGCACGTTCGCTTGAGCTGATTTCACCGTTGAGCGCGCACTAACGTATTCATCGTAGTTGCTTGGAATGATGTCTTGCTTCACCAAGCTCTCTAAGTTGGCGAGCTTTTGCTTAGCGGATTCGAGGTCTGCTTCGCTGCGCATCAAATCCGTAGACGCATCCGTAAGTGCCTGTGGCGTCGGGTTCGGACGAACCTTAATCAATGGCTGGCCTTGTTTCACTTTCTCGCCAACTTGGACGTAAATCTCGCCGACGATGCCGTCAATTTGCGACTTAATCGAAACTGAGTGTGCAGGGACAATATTGCCGACTGCGACCGCTTGTTTCTCAATGGTTCCCTTTTCCACTGCCAGAGTCGGAAATGCCTCTGGTTGAGCCGAAGATTGCAGATAGAAATACGCACCGCCGCCAAGCAATGCAACGCTCACAGCAGCGACAAGCCAAGTTTTTGCCATCATTGATTCCAATTATTGTTTTGTAGTCTTGTGACCATCTCATGAACATTAAGTTCTAAGGATATCGTGGTTTGAAGCCGCTAAAACTGTCATATTTGGTAAGGTTTTGTCAGGGCGCTTTGACAATAAGCAGGATGAATAGCTGAAATCGGCGTTAAACGCTTAGATTTTGTACTTGTTTGAACAGGATGGAACTCGCAGAGGTGACGCTAGCCTAGAACCTAGAACCTAGAACCTAGAAATAAAGAGACAGAATAAAGAAAACCTCAAGCGCACGGATTAACGTGTGAAGGACTTGACCATATCGTACTGATGCAACCCTTCACCAAAACCTTTTTCAGCAATGCTCACCGTGATGAATCCGTATCGATTGAAGAGTTTTTCCATCAATTGTGTGGTGCTGATGTGAATATCATAGAGACGGCCTTCTGCTCTGATGCGCGATTCCATCTCTTGATAAAAACGGTCTGCCGTCGAAAGCAGATCGCGATGCCCTATCGAGCCGTGACGAAACATTACCCACGCAATGCCATGCCATGAGTTTGACCTTTTGTGTAGTGTCCACCACAACCGATCACTTGTCCGTTTTCTTCAGCTACGAGGTAGTTTTCATCGGCGTAGTTATCTAAAAAATCGACTAAATCCGCCTCATCACTTTCGATGAAATATTTCGGACAGTTGGACAGCAAAATGTCGATAACCGCTTGCTTGTCTTGTGGGGTGTAAGTTCTGAATCTCATCACTTTGTTCTTTATCGCCGTTGATTGTGCTTGGTTGCACTACCGTCGAGGCTTAACTCTCTGGTTAGTAAGTATTTACAACGCCAGCTTGAAGCCTTCATGCGTGGCCTTAAAACCCAGTTTTTCGTAGAAGCGAAGCGCATCAGGACGTTGCTTATCACTGGTCAATTGAACGAGTTGACAACCTTTGTCTTTCGCCTGCTTTATCGCGTATTCGAACATCTGTTCACCAAAACCACGTCCGCGATAATCTTGATGAATACGAACGCCTTCAATCAAGCAACGCCAACTGCCAATGTGGGTCAGATAAGGGATAAAAGTCAGCTGTAACATTCCAACCAAAGCACCTTCTAGTTCCACCACCAGCAATTGGTTGTTTGGGTCTTTGTCGATCGCTTCAAACGCAGCAACATAAGCCTGATTAAGTGGCAAGCTTGCGTCTTCTCTCTTGCTACCTAACGGGTCATTGGCCAGTAATGCAACCAAGCTGGTTAAATCTTCAAATGTCGCGCTACGGTATGTCAGTGGCATCGATTCTTCCTTGTGTTTTTGCTTTTAGTGTTGTGTTAAGCGAGAGCGGCTTACTTCGTTCGTACCATTGAGGAAAACCGCTTTGCGCGATTTCATAGGTGACGAATCCAAACTTCTCATACAGCTTTTGAGCGGCTTCGTTTTTAGGATGAACGCCAAGACGAATACCATCACAAGAGCCTTCGACTCTCTGTAATAGTGCTTTCATGAGCGCAGAAGCGACGCCTTTGCCGCGATGACTGGCATGAACCGCCATTGCCAATTCAGGATACTCAGCATATTGAACGGTTTGGCTCGATTTATAGCGAATCTGAACAATGCCGATTGGCTCATCGAATTGGTTTAATGCGAATAATCCGAGGTCGCCCGATTTGCCCCATTCTTCAAAATAGGCTTTGATGTGCGCCAGTTCGAGCACTTTCGGATCGTGGTCAGGTTCATCATCCGGCGTCCAAAGCGCCACCAACAATAGCTCTTTTTGCAGCGCTAAATCCGACGCTGTCACTTCTCTAAACTTCATTTTTTTCCGTGGATGCTCGTGTTCTTCGTCAGGGTAAATCTCTCAACTTCTTCGCTGGATTCCCGGCATAGATGCCTTTCTCTGTGATGTCTTTTGTCACAACGCTTCCTGCGCCAATAACCACACCTTCACAAATTTTCACGGCAAGTATCGTGGCATTCGAGCCTATGGTTACGTTATTGGCAATAACGGTGCGCCCCCAGCTGTCTGGATTCGCGTCTGGTTTTCCGTCTTTGAACAGGTCGTTGGCAAACATTACCCCATGACCAACAAAACAATCACTGCCGATGGTCACGTATTCGCAAATAAAGGTATGAGATTGGATTTTGGTTCGCTCACCAATCACTGTGTTCTTCTGGATTTCAACAAAAGGGCCAACGAATACGCCTTCTTTTAGCTCGCAGCCATAGACGTTTGCAGGTTCGATGATGGTGACGTTTTCACCACAAGTCACATCTTTGATTTGTGCATGTAAGACTTTTGGACTGTGCATCTATTCTCCAAAGTAAAAATGAGTCATTGATTAGATTTCAACACGACGCCCAGTTGGCAAGTGCTCTAAACGATCATCAAGTACTTCTTTCAGCAAATGATACGCTTTCATGCCTGTGCAGTGGCCCGTGTAAAACTTCTCAATAGGGTATTCAGACAGGGCTTTACCTAATGCTTTTATGTCGTCTTTAGTACCGCCGATGCCATTAAATACAGGTAAACCCACAAGATGAAAGCCACCCACTACCGCTTTGATTCTGCAGTTCGGAAATAATTCAATGGCGGTTTCAATCATGTTCAATACTCCGCTGTGCGCACATCCCGTGAACACAACCAAGCCATCTTCTTCCTTGATCACCAAAAGTAACTCGTGTTCAAAAGCATCTTGCTCATAACCGCCATCTTTCGATTGGGTATAGAGGTACTGATTTCCTTTGGGCTGTGGGTACTTGTCGCTGATCTTGGTAATCACATGAACATTTGGAGCAACTTGCGTCGTTTCGCTTACCTGCACTATGCGGTCATTGGTTGTGTCTAACAAAGCTTTGTCGATACCAACATCACTCTTGAAACCAAAAGCTCGAAAGTAGTAATCCTGATCTCCACACGATTTTAAATAGACTTTGGCCACATCATTTTGCTCTAGAAAATGAGATGTGCCGTTGCAATGGTCATGATGTCGATGAGAAATAACCGCGAGATCAACTTCTTGGATATCGATGTTTAGTAAAGGCGCGTTGTCGCAAAACGTTCGCCCACTGCCCATATCGAACAACAGTTTGGTTCCTTCTGTATCGATATGCAGCGATAAACCGCGCTCAACACAGAGATCGGCTCGGTCCTCAACACGAGAATTATCAACGAGAGTGGTAACGATCATGGTGTCTCCTAATGACGTTGAACCGCTTTAGTGGATGAGACAATAACGAGGTTTGATGCTTGTAGAAAAAAGTAATGGTAATTGTGTGATTAGACAGAGGTTTACGGTACACGTTTTCGGTCGTGCTTGATTTTTATCTCACCAACATGGGATTTTTTATGATCCATTGATATGGAGTCATCCAGACGAACAGGTTCAATAACGCCTAAATCACAAAAGCCCAAAACACCCGTTTTGGGCTTTTGTGAATAAGATTCTACTGGTCACAATGTGCAAAGACTCTTTGCTTGTCAGATAGGTTTTTAGCGCCTTCTTTCGCTAACAAAGTTTGTTCTTGGGTAGCTTTGAATTCAGAGCCTGTTCCCGGCCAGTAGTACCCTTGCTCATCATGACAAAGGGTGATGATTATTGGGTCAATTCCAATTTTAGGGGAATCTCCAATCTCTGTGTACATACCGAAAGTAATGTTGGTAGTAATGTGGCCTCGAACTCCATCCAGCACCTTAGCTTGAACCTTATAGTAGTTATCTCCACCGTCTTTCTCCGGCCCCTCAAAACCAGTTAGTACTACAACAGCCGAGTATGGAGTCTCTTCAACGGCAGTTTGAAGCCTCTCATTTGCTACTGCTTCAGATCCGATGAGAGTCATTAGGCATATTAGCCATTTCATGCTTTCAACTCTTTTAGCTGCATATCTAAACAATCCTGAAGTTCGTCGCTAAGGGCAGGAAATACCGCATACTCTTTCAACACACCTTGTTTCTTAAATCCACATTTTTCGAGCACGCGAATACTGGCTTGATGGTCAATATGAGGAGCTGTGTGAATCTCCTCGATTCCGATGCTTTTCAGATACTCAATGCCAAGCTTACACGCCTGAGTTGCATACCCTTTACCTTGATAATTTCTAGAGATCCCAAAGTGAATTTCGCTATGACTGCTTTCAGGTATTAAGACCAAACAGCCAATGGGAACGTGTGTCGCGCTTTCTTCAATTGCGAGTACCAAGATATTAGGGTGATCCAACTCGTACTGAGCTCGCCATCGACCGATCGCTTGTAGCGTTTGAATTGGGCTTTGATGTGCTTGTCGATTGAGATACAAACACGTTTGCTCATCACCAAGGTAGTTTTCAAACAAAGGAACGGCATCTGTTTCTTCAAGGTACCTGATTGCTATCTCTTGCGCTTCTAGCCTCATTGGTTCTCACCTTGATACACGTCCGGGTTCCAAATCTGCATAAAGTTATCGGCAGGCTCGATAGGCTTAAAGCCGTATTGTTCATAAAGACCATGTGCATCGCGCGTCGCAAGAATCATTCTACGTAGACCTTGAAGGTCTGGGTGGGACACAATTTCAGAAACCAACCACTTACTAATGCCACTGCCGCGGTAATCAGGGAGTACGAAAACATCGGCGAGATAAGCAAAGGTGGCTTTGTCAGTAATAAGGCGAGCAAACGCGATTTGCTGATTCGACTCGGTAAACACACCAAAGCAAAAGGAGTTTCGTATCGCTTTATCTAGCGTGTCCCTTGGCACTCCTTTCGCCCAATAGCTCTGTGAGATGAACTGATGAATGCAATCCAAATCCATCTCTTCAAAGGCTGTGCTAATACGATATCCTTGCATTGCGTTCTCCCAATAAATCAAAGCTTCTCTGCGACGCAAATTAGGTTGTTTGAGTTTTCAGAAAACTTATCTTCTGTCCACGAGCTGTATTTTTCGGTAATACATAAACCCGCCTGAGCAAGAAACGCTTCAATTTCAGATAACTTTCGATACTTCAAGTCAATGCTTGAGTAGACCATCCTCCCATCTTGGTAGTGACGTTCTTTCTTCAAATAAAGTACTGTTCTTTCAGCGTCATAACGTTCGCGCATTCCCATGTACTTTACTTCGCCTTTGTCGGGCAATTCATAGGTTTGCCACAGCGACATTTCAGCATCAATTTCCAAGTTATTCGGCGTTGGTAAACGGGTATCAAAGATGAAACACCCACCTCTATTAAGGTGATTAGAAATCGAATTAAGGACACCAACCAGCATCTCATCGGAGAGGAAAGCTTGGAAAGCGTTGCCCGTCATAATCGCCATGTCGAAGCGTTTATCGAGAGAGAATTGAGTGGCATCCTGTTGCAAGAAACAAAGGGTATCTAATCCCTGCGCTTTCCGTTTAGCTTGTTTTAACATACCCTCGGCAATATCAATACCGACAGCATTATCGAGCTTCTTCGCAATAGGTATGGTGACAATACCCGTACCACAGCACACATCCAGCAAACTTCGAACTCCCATCGCGGTAATGTGCTTTTGTATCAGAGCGATATCATCTTCATAATGTTTATCATACTGAGCATCATATTCCATGCCTGATACGAACTCACTGAGATCTTGTAGATTCAAAAACAGTCCTTGTTTATTTAATTGATTAACTTGGCTTTCTTAACTCTAAGAGCAAGTAACGACATACATAACCTGCACCTGATGTGTAACCGACGAGGTTTTCTAAAGACACCACTTCTAGCCCTGCATTTTGGCTGAATTCGCGGACTTCACTTTCGGTGTAAGCCGTATGTACCACCGTGCCACTGTAGGTATTTCTTGGCAGGTCTTTTCCATCTGGGTCGTGATATTGGAAACTGATAAAACAGCGTCCGTCAGCATTGAGCTTGTTGGCAACGCACTGAAGTAGCGATTGCGGATTGGTAAGAAATTCCGTGAAACCGAGAGCGGTAATGATGTCGAAGGTTTGATTGAAAATTGGAGAGAAAGGTTTGTCTAGGTTATGAACGCTGACGCTTTGATAGAGGTTTGTCTCGCGTGCTTTATCGACCATTTTGGATGAGATATCTAAGCCGTGCAGATTAACGTCTGGATAGTGAGATTTGATGACCTCCCCGATACTGCCTGTGGCACAAGCTAAATCAAGAGCAGAGACTTGTTGGAGATTGAGCGTCTTTAACTTTCCATCTATCCAGCGCGGACCAACGTATTGGCTGTCTTCGATTAATTTCTGATAGCGCTCAGATACTTCGTCATACATTTTAGCAACGTCCATGATTCCTCCTTGATCTTTGAACGTTTGCCAATGTAGCACGCCATACTCACCTGCACACTTATATCATTGTAAAAGCGTGAAAAAAGTCGACGTGCTACGCATTGATTTAGGCCATCCAGATCCTTGCTAGAATGCCCATTGGCGTTGTGACGCCCGTGGTGATTGAGCTCACCTCTCCATCTTTTAACACATAGATGGTCGGGGTCACGCTGATGCTCCATTCTTGCATGATGGCGCTTTTCGGATCGTTAATGTTATCGAACTGGTAGTCTTTAGATTGCATGAACTTTTGCACCCGTTCTTGCGGGCCAGACGCGCCAGATACCGCAACCACCTCATAGTAATCACTCAACCAACTCACGCTTGGGCTAACAAACTTACACGCTGGACACCACGTTGCCCAAAAGTACACCACAACGGGTTCTTCATGGCTTTTGGCTATCACATCGACAAGTTCACCATCGGCCATGATCGCACTCAGAGGCGGTGCTTGCTCTTTAAGGATGTCTTTGGTGCGATACCAATCCATGGCGACCGAAATCACGGTCACCATAAGGACGAGTTGTAGCGCTTGACTGAGCCAGTATTTGAGCGACTTGCGCTTTTTTACTGTGTTCACTTAATCGCGCCTCCACTTGCTTGTTCGATTGCTTTCACCACTACATCGTCAGTCAGAATTACTGGCAGAGGAATCCCCTCTGGCGCAGCAGGACCATATACGATGTTAAATGGCACACCAAAGCGACCGTGCGCACGTAAGAAATCGGTCACTGAGCCATTCGGATGTGTCCAATCGCCTTTCAGTGTCGCCACGTTCGGGCTTTGCAACAGTGAGTAAACCGGATCTTGCCAGATCACGCCGATCTTGTTGGCTTTACAAGTCACACACCAATCTGCGGTCACATCGACGAACACCACACGGCCATTCTTCACGTGGTCGGCAATCGCTTCGTTTGACAGTTTTTCCCAAGCCAAATCTTCTGGCAATGGCGTCGCCCAATGATTTGCAGTCACACTGCCTAGTACCAAACCACCAGCAATCAGAATCAACGAAACCGTGCCAGAAATCGCCAACGCTTTATTGCCATAAATACGCTTAACACGCGCCATAATGACGATGAACGCAACTAGGCCAATCAGAATGACCCAAAATACCGGCAAGTGATTCGCCATCAATGACAACAACCACGCACTGGTTGCCAACATCATGATGCCGAATACAATTTTCACGACATTCATCCATTGGCCTGGCTTTGGTAGCTTGAGTGCAATCCCCGGGAAGATAGCCACTAAGATCCAAGGCAGTGCCATGCCCAGAGCTAACGCAGTGAAGATAGCAAACAGAGTCACCACGTCTGCACCCAGTGCAAACGCCACCGCAGTGCCTAGGAAAGGTGCAGAACAAGGCGTTGCTAGTAGAGTCGCGAACATACCTTGAACGTAATGCCCAAGCAGTGAATTATCCCCTTTTGAAGCTAGCCAAGTGTTCGTTCCCGAAGACAAGCGAATTTCAAACAAGCCAAGCATGTTGGCACCAAACAATCCGGTCACCAACAGCATTAGACCTAAGAACCAAGGGCTTTGGAATTGAACGCCCCAGCCGATGGCATTACCAGTGAGCTTCAACACTAAGATAAAGCCAGCCAGTAGCCAGAACGACGTTAGAATACCTAGCGAAGAAGCCACGAACTGAGTGCGAATTTGACGACGTTCAACACCTTGTGCCGCTACGATGCTGCTTAACTTCATGCCGAGAACTGGCAATACACAAGGCATGATGTTCAGAATCAAACCACCCAGTAACGCGAACAAGAAAATGTTCACCAGTGATGTACTTGGTAAGGCTTCAGTAATCACGCCCGCTTTGGCTTGCGCGGTTTCTTGCGCCAGTAAGTTGTTGTCTTTGATTGAGACATAAACCGATTGGTTATCCAGCTCTACGTCACCCAACCAAGTATTCACTAGGTAGTTGGCGGTAAGCGTGTTGCCCTCTTGATGCAGCCCTTCTAATTTGAAGCTGTAATCGCTGGTTGCTTCGTCGACGCCATCAACCAACACTTCTGGTTTTTGCCAACCTTGTGAGTTAGTCAGTTTGATTTGCAGCTTAGATTGGTTTGCATCCCAGTTCGATTCTGTCACTTCAACAAATGGTGAAGCTTGAGGCACACTGCTTACCGCTTGCGCGTAAGTGAACATCACACCTTCATCGACTTGTAGATCGGAAGGTAGGAAAGACAGTTGAATGTGGTAATCCGTCAGGACACAAATCGTTGTACATGAAGACAGCGTCAGCGTCGCATCAATCGTCACTGGCTTGTTCATGTCTTCGACGTGCAACGTCATTGGAAAGACAGTGTCACCTTTGTAGCCTAGCGTCTCGATGCCAAGCAGTTCGTATTTCTGCGGGTACGGCCATTGCCAATCCACTTTGGTCAGGTTTTGTGATTTTTCCCAATCAATGGAAGGTGCAACACCGCCCTCACCTGGCGAACGCCAATAGGTTTTCCAGTCACCGGTCAGTTTGACATCAAGGTAACCTGTGATGGTGTTGGTATTCGGGTCTTGCTGTCCGGTTAAGACAAAGCGTGTCTGCACAGGTGGGTGCTGAGGATTGGTCAGCCAACCTGTGTCCGTCGTTTGTGCTTGGGCAAACAGTGAGAATAAGCTCAGTGCCAACGTCATGATCAGCATCAACGCGGCTTGAGTCGTTTTTTTCATGTGGTTCATAGTTATTCCTAGTTAAAACAAGTGTAGAAAAAGACTGACGATTCGAAACTCGTCAGAAATCACTTGTCATTCACGGAATACACACAGGGTGAGATGGACTCGATACTTTCGGGCTATCGGTTCGGTCCATTGCCTTTTGCTGGCGAACGCACAACAGCGCCACACGACAAGTGCGAGAATGCCAACAAACAAAACAACGACCAAGGTTTCCAGTTGTTGCTGAGCAAATTGAATCAGCTTTTCAGACAACTCACATTTGCCAGATTTGTGTCCGCTCTCTGCTTTTACGATTTTGACTTCATCACCGACGACCGCAGAAGTAGAGCTTGCGTCATATTGCATGCCACAACTGAACATCAAGCCAGAATTTTTCATCAGACACACCACGATCACCCAGCCAATTAACGCTAGGAGCCATTTGCCCTGTTGTCGTGACGCAGCAGATTGTGAGGTGGATGAATGCATTCTAACTTCGATAAATGTGGAAACGCCGGAAATCATACGCAAGTTAGCATAAACCTCAAGTGGTATGATTTTTTGCGTCGCTCTCATTGGTAACTAATTATGATAGTCTTATGACTACCGTTTCCGTAAATAATTCAACATGCTCAATAAAGTTAATCTTGCTGATATTCGCTCGTTCGTTTTGATCGCTCAACTGGGTAACTTCACTAAAGCGGCAGAAGCCCTTTCGGTGTCGCGTTCTCATGTGTCTCGCCAAATCAGTGGACTCGAAGCGCAAATGGGCGTGACCTTGCTGACCCGCACAACAAGGACACTACGCCTGACTCATGCCGGAGAGCGTTTCTATCAAGAATGTGAGAAGGCATTGCACGATATCGACCAAGCGTTGATCGCCGCGGTCGACGACACTCAAGAAGTGCGCGGTTTGATTCGCGTAAACTGCGTGGGTGGTTATATCGGTGAGGACATCATTGCCAAATACGTCAATGAGTTCATGTTGGAATACCCGAACATTACGGTCGATCTCGACTTCTCTTCACCGCGGATTGATTTGATTGAAGATCAGTTCGACGTTGCTATTCGCATGGGCGAGTTGGAGGACGCAGGCTTTGTCGCACGTAAGCTGATGATGATTGACATGGTGACGCTAGCAAGCCCGAGATACTTGAAAACTTACGGCGAGCCGGTCACCCCAAAAGAGTTGGCGAAACATCGCACACTAACCGGCTCAGTCACTCGCTGGAGTTACCGTAACGTTGCCAATCCAAAAGAGCACAGTGACGTAATTGTGAAAGGCAATCTGCGCTGTAAGAATGGCCGCGCACTTGTGATGGGCGCACTACACGGTAACGGAATTATTCGTGTGCCATTGAGTTACTGTGACGAGGAAGTCGAGCAAGGCCAACTGGTTAAAGTGATGCCGGAATGGGAGATCCCGTCTGTGCCGCTGTCCGCTATTTTCCATCGTGATCGCTACCAACCTAAACGTCTTCGTACCTTCATCGATTTCGTCAAAACCAAATTTGAACAAGACTTTGATGTTTAAGTTTGGCGCATAAAAAAGTGCGTAAGAACCGAAGCGCTTACGCACATTTTTCAAACTTGATGAAGGTTAAGATAGCTTCTCTAAGTAGCCCTCAATATCGACATCATCGATAAGCTCATCTGGCAGATAGCGCTTGGCGTAACTTAGGTAAGTACCACTGGTTAACAACAGCTTAAATACGTCTTTATCAATGTGTCCACCGAGTGCCATTTTCGACATAATGCTGATTGCCTCACTCAATGATTTGGCTTTCTTATAAGGTCGATCAGCTGCGGTTAACGCTTCAAATATGTCAGCAACTGCCAGAATGCGCTCAGGGATTGATAGTTCATCTCCCATCAAACCTCTCGGGTAACCAAAACCTTCCATCGCTTCGTGGTGCGTAGTAGCGTAACGAGGAACGCGCTCAAGTTCGGGTGGGAACGGTATGCTTTCGAGCATCTTGATTCCGCTGATCATGTGCTCATTAATCTTAAAGCGCTCTTCTGCTGACAACGTACCGCGCTGCACGGCCAAGTTATACAGCTCGCCATGGTTGTAGAGCTTCTCAGGCACCGTCATATTGATGCCAAATTCAGGGTCTATCTCAAATGCCTGCTCACGCTCAATCACATGCTCAGGACGATCAGAAAGCAGCTTCTCTGTTGCTGGCGTTGGTTGTGGTTGATAACGCGTTTCTTCTAATGGCGATAAACCAAGTCCACAATCGAAGTAACGCGTCCACTCTTTCTCAGCCAACTTGTGTAGACGTTCGATGTCTTGATCCGACATAAACTCCGCCCCAACGTTCGCATTGGCGACAAATTCGAACTCTTCTTTCAGCGCCGCAAATTCTTGTTCCAATGCTTTCTCAGGTTGCTCATCGACACCCATAGTTTTTAGCTTTTTGAGTAGATATTGAATCTGCGCATCTCGCCACAGCACTTCGAATCGCATGCGAACTTCGTGAATGCGGTTGTAGTTGGTTTCTAGCTTACTGCCTTTATCAACCACATACTCAGGCGTCGCGATCTTGCCACAATCATGAAGCCAAGCAGCGATGCGGAACTCGCGACGCTCTTCATCGCTTTCGAAAGCGAACGACTCAAACGCCCCTTGATCTGACTTCTCGGCTTCTTCCGCCAGCATCAAAGCAATCTCCGGCACACGGTTACAGTGTCCTGCCGTGTACGGAGACTTTTCATCGATCGCGCGTGCAATAAGCTGAATGACAGATTCAAAGAACTCATTTTGCCTTTGCTCAAACTGCTTAAGCGAGTTGCTGCCTCGCATCACTGAAAGACCAAGTTGGTGAATCTCTTCAATGCGTGAGTGAACACGCTGCACTTTGTCGTATTCGCGGTCACGCACAAATCTGACTTGTTTTCTCAAGGCATTAATGGGCTCGGAGATCGGTTTCGCCATCGTCCATGCCACAGGAATCAGTAGCGCAAGCACAAACAGGGAAGCGCCAACCGCGTACAAAGTCACCTCATTAACCCCTGACATCACATAAGCTTCTGGTATCACTACGGCAAAATAACGTTCTTCTTTGTGGGTCAGTTTAGCCACGTAAACATACTTATCGATGCCATTCACTCGAACAAGGCGTACCGAATTGATGAATGTTGGATCTTGCGTGAACGCCACCAGCTCTTCATAAGGCATAAAGGTATAGGTGGATTGCGCTGCCCCGCCCTCAAACCATTTATGGCGAAGCTCTTTGCGTTGTTCTGGCGTAATCGACTTAATCGCATGGTTAATGATCTCGACATACGCCTCTTGCCCTTTATTCATCAAATAGTAAAAAGCAGTCGGTAAATGAGCATCAGTGATTTGGCTAATCGTAAGATGCTGACGAAACTTCTCTCTCACCTTATTCATTAAGATTTGTTCAAGATCGAGCACAGCGACGACGTCATCGTTCAGCACCCCATCAATCGCATCATGAAGCGAGCTGTATGAGATGATGGTCATCTCTGGGTAGGCTTCTCTGAGATCATCTTGGATACTCCAACCTTTCAACAAGCCAATTTTGTCCTGTTTCACTTGATCTATCGTTGTGATGTGGTGGTTCTCCTCCTTGGTTAAGAAGGCAAATTTCCCGTTGTACATTGGGGTGCCAACAACACTGAAGTTGGAAAGATCATCTTTATCGGCGATAGATTGAAGAATATCGATATTGCCTTTTCGAAAGTCTGCGACGAGCTCATTCCAGGTTCTTCCGTTCACAAACTTAAACTTTAATCCGGTCATTTCCGAAATCATCTTAAACAGATCAATCGAGAAGCCATTTGGCCGACCGCCAACGGTGTAATCAACCGGAGCCCAGTTATTTTGGTTCGACACTTTCAACTCTGGCGTTTGTGCTACCAGCGCTCGCTGCTCATCCGTTAAGTTCACTGGAGAAACCAAGGGCAAGCGCTCTTCGATGTCGATCATCTTGTTGGTTGCAATCAACCGACCGTTCGCTTGGTAGATAAACGCTTCCGCTTCTGAGGCTTGCTTATTTTCGATAAAACGGCTGGTGAGTTGAGCCTCAAGCGAGGAGAGAAGAATGTCCACCCCAACTACGGTATCGGATTCTGGCACCTTGATAGAGAAGGTTTCTCCCGAGACTTTTAGCGTGTTAAACAGATACGGAGAGGTGTTATAAGTGTCATCGTAATCGGCATTTTCAAACCAGCTGCGCTGAGTCGGGATGAAGTTACTGAACTCATCAGAAGCATGGCGTGATACAAAGTTTGCATCGTAGTAAATACTCACCTTACGACGATCTCACTTCACGCCACTGTGAACAATCAACAACCATTTATCGCCGGGTTGCGCTTCCACTCGGGAACGTATTTCGTCTGAAGAAAGGTTGATCAGCTGGAAGAAATCGTTATTCGCTTTTGCAACAAAAATGCTGTGAATACTGGGCTCACGAACCAGTAACTTAGATAACGGGATGATGATGCTCTCTTCGGGTGTATCTACCCCGATGAGCGACACCAGTTGCGCGCCACTTCGTGTCACGGTCTCAGCTAAGTGTTGTAAATTCGATAGATGACTCGATCCCCCTGTCGCGATGGCTTGATATCGAGTGAGGGTGTGTTGCAACTCAGCTTTTCTTGCAAACTGGTATTGCAAAGTTATCGCCACACCTGCTGTCACTAGGGTACAGAAGACAAACATCAACCCTAGCACTGTCCTTAACGAAATGCGTTTACGTTTTTTCATCGTTTTACCTTGGAGTAATCCAAGCGCCTTAATCCTTTAACCAACTGAAATTATTGTCTAAAAAATGGATTTCAGCCAATCAAGATATTTTATCGAAGCAAACAAAAACGCCTCCATTTGGAGGCGCTTTATCTTAGTGACTAAATTGAGTTGGGGTACTTAAGTGAAAACGCAACGATTATGCTTGTGCTGGTACGCTTTCAACTTGAGTTTGTTGCTCAGCTTCTTCTTTGTTGAAGCCTTCGTGCAGATGGTAGTAACGTTGGTAAATCACGCCACTGATGGTCATCATGATTGCAGGTAGACCAATCATCATAAATTCTAAGCCCATAATGGTGCTTGCTGATTGCTCTACGTTTGGTACGTAACCCACAACAGACAGACCAACACCCACGATGAAGCCACCTGCTGCGCCTGCGAATTTCACAAGCATGGTTTGTACTGAGAAGATAACGCTTTCGCTACGACGACCTGTTTTGTGCTCGCCGTAGTCCACCACATCAGCCAGCATTACAGTTTGCAGCGCGTTCGCGATACCCACACCAAATTTAATTGCCGCACCCGCCATACCAATCATTAGCGCATTTGCTGGAGCGATGAAGCCCATCAATAGAAGAAGTACACAAGACAGAATTGGGAAGCCACAAGCGATAGGCCATAGAAGCTTACGTGGTAGTAGAGAAGCGATACGAGGGAACAAGAACACGCCCGCCACTTCTGCTGCACCTGCAACCGCCATGTAAACTGGGAATAGTTCTGCGTTGCCCAGTGCGTAAGAGAAGTAGTAAATAGCGAAGCCACCAACCAATAGGTTCGCAATTTGGAAAGACAGAACCGTGCCGATTAGCGCTTTAAGCTGGTCGTTTTTACCGATGATAGTTAAAACGTCTTTGAAGCTGAATTTCTCTGCTGGTTTTGCGTTAGCTGGTGCTGCTTTCTCTTTTACGTTACGAGCAATCAAGAATGCACTCATTACAAACAGAACCGCAATCAGCATCGCAACATTGAAGAAACCGTCGCCTTGGTTGCCGTTACCTAGCTCGCCCACAATGTGCAGACCGTAAGTACCGGTAATGAACCATGCAAGACTCGCGAATAGACGTGGCCATACCACCAACTTTTCACGTTCTTGGCGAGAGCTTGATAGCGCCGGAATCATTGACCAGTAAGGGATATCCATAATGGTGTACGTTAGACCCCAAAGGATGTATGCCGCTGCTGCGTAGATGTAAAGCGTAGTACCTTCAAACATGTGAGTACTGAAAAGGCCAACCAGTACTACTGCGTTTAATAACGTACCAATCACAATCCAAGGGCGGAATTTACCGAATTTTGAGCGCGTGTTGTCCACGATCACACCCATCATTGGGTCAGTAATCGCATCAATAATACGAGCGGCTAAGAAGATGGTACCAACGAAAGCAGCAGACAAGCCTGCTACGTCAGTGAAGTAGAACATTAAGAAGATGTAGATAGGTGCACAGGCAAAGTCTTTACCGAGTGCGCCAAGACCGTAGGACAGCTTGGTTTGTAGCGTAATTTTATCAGACATAATAGTTCCTTAGTGTCGTACTGCTATTCATTCCCCTAACTAGAATTCATAACGTCGACGTCTTTTATTTATATTTCGATGCTAATGCTACTCACACGCTGAATGCCTTACTGTGATCAAAAACCGCTTTATGGAAACGTTTACAGACAAGTTTTCAAAATGAGACATCGAACAATATTTAGACCTATTAATGCGAGGAGATCGTGTTATTTACGCCATTTTATCAACACTTTACGCTCATTAAGCATGAGAACGATTTCAAAACGGCCATTTAAAACCAACGCAAAAAGCCGTACAAACCTGATGTCTGTACGGCGATCGAAAACCAATGAGAAACGATGAAATCGTCTAAATAGCTATGATTCTAAATAGGCAAGGTTCTAAATAGATATGGCTTAGTGAATACGTTCGAACTTCACCAACATGGCACTTTCAGCGTCAAGGATTGGCATAGTCAGGCCAACCTCTTCACACCATGCGCCAGATAACTCACAACCCGATTCAGTCCAAGGCGGTTGGTAATTCACGATATCATCGTAGTTAGACGGCTTATCCAATACCGTCACTCGATATGTAGCTTGTGGATCCAAACCCGGTACGCGCAAATGCCCACTTAAAGAGTTCGTTGGCATCGCGAGCTGAGCGATCATCACCACCGCTTCCGATTGATCGTTTGAAACAACCGCATGAATTTGATGCGCTTTATCGTCCGTTGGGATTCGCCAAGTTCTTCCACTGTGTAGCAATGGGCGCAGCATCTTGTGCAGCTTGATGTAGCGTTCAAAACCTTCTTTTTCTGCTTGTTCTTCTTTCACTGGGTCAAGCTCAATCCCCATATGACCGAACAGCGCAGTAAGCCCACGGAACTCGATACTGTGACGACGGCGCGTACTATGACAGTGGCTAGCGCCAATATGGCTTCCCATCACTTCTGGCGGGAAGAAGTAGCTCATACCGCGTTGAATGGTTTGACGCTCAAGCGCGTCGTTATTGTCTGAAGCCCAGAATCGGTGCGTACGTTTCAGAACCTCAAAATCAATACGACCACCACCTGCCGCGCAAGATTCAATCTCCACTTTCGGGTGCTTTTCACGAACTTTATCAACTAACTGGTAGTAACGTTGGGTTTGATTGTGCGCCGCAGCCTGACCTAAGTGCGCTGGCTGAACGACTTCACGGTTCATATCCCACTTGATGTAAGCGATATTGTAAATCGAGAGGAAATGATCCAATCGCTCAAACAGGAAGTTAAACGCATCATCGTTTTGTAAGTTGATCACGTATTGGTTGCGACCGGTTGGCTGGTCGTAACCGTTTACAGCCAATAACCAATCAGGATGCGTACGGAACAATTCGGAATCTTTGTTGATCATCTCCGGCTCAAACCACAAACCAAATTCCATGCCCAATTTGTTTACGTGTTCCACAATCGGGTGCAAGCCATTTGGGTACTTAGCTTCACACAGGAACCAATCCCCTAGCCCTGCTTTGTCACCGTTGCGCCCTTTGAACCAGCCATCATCAATGATAAAGCGTTCAACCCCCATCTCTGCCGACTGAGTTGCCATCGACATGATGTATTCAGGATCATGGTCGAAGTAGATGCCTTCCCACGTATTGAGGTGGATCGGGCGAGGTTTGTCCGTGAAGTCACTCGGCAAAATCGTTTCACGTACATGAGAGTGGAAGTGATGGCTCATACCATTCAAACCACAATTACTGTGGCTCGCGTACAGCCAAGGCGTTGTAATGCTCTCACCTTCTTTTAGCGCCACTTCACCAGGCAGGTAAATGACTTCAGCTTGCATGTAACGACGGCCATCGGCTTTCACATCTACACGTAATCTGTGGTTGCCACTCCATGCGAAATGGAAGCCCCATACGTCGCCATTCATTTCATCAAAGTGAGTCGTACCGGCAACAAGCGCAGGATAATGCTCATGGGAAGTACGTCCACGACGGTTTTCTTGTTGGTAGCCGCCTTGCAGCAATGGCTGGCGCACCGTTTGGAACTCATGAACCCAGCGCCCGTAATAAGTCATCAACTCATTCGCACGAGCTGGTAAAGGCAACGTATTGGCAAGACGGTTCACTTGATAAACGCCTGCTTTTTTATTGGTGAGCGTATGACGCGTTTTCACCACATCGTTGCTATCAAGCTTAAGCTCGGTTTGTAAACGAAGACCTGCGATCGCATCTTCGCTCTCAATCACGATACTGTCTTGCTGTTGTTCAATATGGGAGATGACAAACACTGGAGCCCAATCTTGACCATCGCGATGCCCTTCCACACCTGGGCTACTGAAAACGCCACGACCAAGCTCTGGGTGTAGAGTCATGGATACGTCGCTGTCCAAACGACCGTATGGCACGGGACGATGTAAAGCCATGCGGAAACCACTAAGGTCACCACTCACTTTTTGTCCCCAATGCAGAATCTCTGCATATTCGCCCAACTCTACAATCAATTGAGTTTGCTGACCGGTTAGCTCAATCAGTGTTTTGTCCGTCATCTTGTCTTACCTTGAAACTGGAAATTACGCTGCATCATAATGAAAAAAACAAAAGAATCTGTGAGCCACACCAAAACAATGGAAACGTTTACAGTTAATTTTTCAAACTTGTGCCATCACCCGCTACGCCTTATTCCTTCTTATATTACGCTACGATCAGCTCCAAAAATCTCAGATTCTTTGGTGACCGAGTTCTTTAAAGCACTGCACGTAAACTCGAATACCAAACTGATTTATAAAGAATTTTTCGTTATTTAATTCATTACCTTACAACAACAAAATCATAAATAAGGTTACAGACCGCTCAGTTGAACTCCTCACCTCTTGAAGTGGTTAACCGACAACCGTATTCTTGAGGCTTCGAGATTCTTTATGAAGTGTCTCCCTTGGGTCCTAACTCAAAATCCCAGTTTGACGATACCGCAAATGCTCGTGTGCAGTGCGCCCGCGAACCACTTGTTGTATATGCTTCCTTGTCTCACATGCCCAGTTGATTTCAATTGGGCTCTCTTTCCTCTTCTTCCTAACAACTCCCTCACCTTAGATAAAAACCAATTTAAATCAGCGACTTAGATAAAATAAACTTCCACCATCCAACTCAAACACCGTCCAACCAAAGTAAACGATTCCAACTTGCACGGTCAGAAATTAATCTGAAATCGCGCTTAAAACCTCAATTTAAGAGATCGCAATCACACAAAATAGTAATAAACCCCTCATTACGACAAAAATGCCAACCTCATCATGAAAACGTTTCCAGAGTTTATTTACACTGCGCAGCGAGTTAGGACTCAAACCAATAAAAAATAAATCCATAAAAAATAGAATGGAGACACTTCATGAAACAAAAGACGCTTGTAAGAGCGCTTGGGTTAACCCTCGCCCTAGCACCGCTTGCTGGTATGGCTGCAGTGGAGAACATCACTTACTTCGGCTACGCCAAGTGGGGCAACATTTACACCGATAACGATGAACACAATGGTGGCAAAGGCGAACGCAACGATGTGATTCGTGCTGGTCAAGGTTACGGTAACTACCGTTTGGGTAACGAACTGAACTGGTGGGAAGCGGGCCTCAAAGCCGACGTTTGGCAACAAGGCGACGCGTACTTTGATACCACTCTTTACCTTGGTAGTGGCGAAAGCTGGGGTGACGTTAGCTTGATCCAAATGTGGTCAGCAGGTCATGGTCTGTTTGAAGGCCAAGCAGATGCGACTGTTTGGGCGGGCGAACGTTTTTACCGCCGTCATGAAGTGCACATGATCGACATTAAATACTGGGACACATCAAGCACAGGTATCGGTATTGAAAACTGGGATCTTGGCTTTGCTAAAGGCCACATCGCATGGATGGCGCCAAACTCTAGCGCAGATGGCCGCAGCTTACACAACATCGACGCACGTTTGAGCGGCATTGAACTGAGCGACAGCGCAGATCTTACGGTCGGTTTGAACTACGTGTTCACGCAAAACTCTAGTTATGACGAAAGTGACATCACCACTTCTGGCGCCATGCTTTCTGCACTTTACCGTCAAGCTTGGAACTATGGTTCAAACACATTCGCTTTCCAATACGGTACAGATGCCCTTGCGGGCGGTTTGATGAGTGCTGAAGGCGGCTCAAACCGTAAATACAACACAGGCGTTGAACACGATGGTTACAGCTGGCGTATTTTCAACTCTGGCGATCTTAACGTGAATGAAGATTTCCAAGTGATGTATTCCATCGCTTACCAAGACAAAAACCTGGATAACAACGAAGGTGAGAAATGGTTCAGCGTAGGCGCTCGTCCTCAATACAGTTGGACAGAATACATGGCAACCGCACTTGAAGTTGGCTACGAATCAGTAGAAGCACAAAACGGCGCTGGCACCAACGACATGTACAAAGTAACGGTGGCGCAAATGTTCCAAGCAGGCAAAGGCGTTTGGGCTCGTCCATCACTGCGCTTGTTCGCGACCTACTCAGAGAAAACCGATGAGTGGAACCGTGGCGGCGAAGTCTACGGCCATGCTCGCAGCACTGGTGGACAAAACGTCGACGAAATCACCTTCGGCTTTAACGTCGAAACATGGTGGTAATCCAAACCCGCTACTATTTATGAACCCAACGGGGTGAGTAATACGCTCACCCCACAAAGGACAACGCAGATGAAACTAAAACCGCTAGCAACTCTATTCATGGCTCTGTCTCTTGGCGCGTGCAGTGGATTACCAGAGCAAACCTTCAATACCGATTTGAGCCAACCACAATGTTGCTCAACGTTAGATGCTTTGCCTCTGACCGCCCTATCGATTCCTTTCCACCAGCAGGTGGTTATGGATGCAAATCTGCCGAGCTTGAGCAGTGCGGTTTTACTTTCCTCAGATTCTGCTTCATCCAAACCGCTCCCGGTGATGAGCTACCAAATCACTTCTGACGCGCCATTCTCGCTACTTGTTCGCTCTTATGTTGATAACAATGCGCTATTTGCTGCGAACGTTCTTATTTATGACGCGAAATGGCAGCTTCTATCCGATTACTCAGCAAAAGGCTTTAGCTACCACACAACGGGCATGCGCGGCTTAGAACGTGTTGAACAAGTGATCACGGTGAACCCACAACTTAATGGCGCGAAATACGTGGTCATCGCTTCAGATTCGACACTGCTTGGCACCGAACTGACTCGCAAGCACCCAGAAGAAGTTTACGCAGAAACACAAAACGTTATTGGCAGTAAACAGCTTCCGCTCACTGCTCAGTTCCAACCTTTTGGCGTTATTGATGTTACGGCGAGTGCCTCTGACAACAACGCGGTATTAACGCTTTTGGCGGAATTGGGCACACAAACCAACGACACCGCAAAAGCAGAGTTAACTGCTGCCGCATCTCCTGAGGCACAAGATGAATGGACGTTGTACCAATCTCAAATCGATGCAGCGCTCAAAGACAACGACGTAAAACAAGCTGCGGCGATTGCCAACCAAGCAGCTGAGCAAGGCTTTATCCAAGCAAAAGATTATCTCGTGAAGCAATTAGCGAAATAACGCTTCACAACAAGAACAAAAACACTCTCGCTACGGGCTCAAACTCCGTAGCGAAACAAGATTAGAAACAAAAAGTTAAGTAGGAAAACCATGAAGGCATTTTCAGAAATTCTCCAAAGACGCGACTGGGAAAACCCGCAATCAGTGAACATTCACTGTCTTAAGGCTCACAGCCCTCTTTCCAGTTTCCGCGATATTGACCATGCCCGCGACGGTATTCAAGCCCAGCGTCAATCGCTGAACGGACAATGGAAATTCAAACTGTTTGATACGCCAGAGCAAGTTGACGGCGAGTTCATCGAGTCACAATTCAATGACAAAGACTGGGATGAGATTACTGTCCCTTCAAACTGGCAAATGCAAGGTTACGACAAGCCTATCTACGCCAACGTGAAATACCCATTCGAAGTAAACCCGCCGTTTGTACCAAGTGATAACCCAACGGGTTGCTACCGCACTACCGTGTCACTTTCAGCAGAAGATTTAGCCAATACGCAGCGCATTATCTTTGATGGCGTGAACTCGGCTTTCCACCTTTGGTGTAACGGCACTTGGGTTGGCTACAGTCAAGATAGCCGCCTGCCTTCTGAATTCGATCTAACGCCTTACCTTGTTGCGGGTGACAACAGCCTTGCCGTCATGGTGATTCGTTGGAGTGATGGCAGCTACCTAGAAGACCAAGATATGTGGTGGCTAAGTGGTATCTTCCGCGACGTGACTTTGCTGTCTAAACCACAATACTGTATTGAAGATGTGTTCATCACACCGGATTTAGACGCGTGTTACCGCGATGGTTCACTGTCGGTTGTGACTTCGATTTCTGCGCCGGACACCTACCAAGTTCAAGTGCAGCTGTTTGATGGCGAACAAGCCGTGACAGAGCCTCGCGTCGACCGTCCGCACAACCGTCGCATTGACGAACGTGGCACGTGGGATGACGTAGTATTCCAAACATTGCACGTACGCGAGCCAAAGAAATGGACGGCGGAAACACCGAACCTTTACCGCCTAGTTGTTTCACTGTTGGATGAAAACGGCACGCACTTAGAAAGCGAAGCGTACCCTGTTGGCTTCCGTAAAGTCGAAATCACCGATGGCCAATTGAAGCTAAACGGCAAGCCTTTGCTTATCCGCGGCGTGAACCGTCACGAACATCACCCAGAGGTTGGTCATGTGATGACGGAAGAAGACATGATCCGCGACATCTGCTTGATGAAACGATACAACTTCAACGCGGTACGCACAGCGCACTACCCGAACCACCCTCGTTGGTACGAATTGTGTGACCAATACGGCTTGTACGTGTGCGATGAGGCGAACATCGAAACTCATGGCATGCAGCCAATGAACCGCCTATCGAGCGATCCTCAATGGGCGCACGCCTACATGAGCCGCTACACCCAAATGGTGATGCGCGATAAGAACCACTCTTCGATCATCATCTGGTCTTTAGGTAACGAATCCGGTCACGGCAGCAACCACAATGCGATGTACGCTTGGTCTAAAAACTACGATCCTTCTCGCCCAGTGCAATACGAAGGCGGCGGTTCAAACACCACGGCAACCGACATCATTGCGCCAATGTACGCGCGTGTGAACACAGTCATTGAAGACGAAGCTGTGCCTAAATGGGCAATCAAGAAATGGGTATCACTACCAAACGAAACTCGTCCTTTGATCTTGTGTGAATACGCACACGCGATGGGCAACAGTCTGGGTAGCTTTAATGACTACTGGGATGCGTTCCGCGATTACCCTCGCCTACAAGGCGGCTTTATTTGGGATTGGGTCGATCAAGGCTTGAGCCAATGGGACGAAAACGGTCAACATTTCTGGGCTTACGGCGGCGACTTTGGTGATGAAATCAATGACCGTCAGT
The DNA here is from genome assembly GCF_905175355.1 of Vibrio sp. B1ASS3. Taxonomy (NCBI): domain Bacteria; kingdom Pseudomonadati; phylum Pseudomonadota; class Gammaproteobacteria; order Vibrionales; family Vibrionaceae; genus Vibrio; species Vibrio sp. B1ASS3. The sequence continues at coordinate 1,383,414 of NZ_HG992742.1, read as the reverse complement.
TCTGCATCAATGGTTTGATCTTCCCAGATCGCACGGTTCATCCAACGTTGGAAGAAGCAAAATACTGCCAACGCATGATCACCGTATCACTGCAAGAACAAACCAAAGAAGCTTGCACACTATTGGTAACTAACGAGAACTTGTTCCGCGCGACCGATAATGAGCAATTGAACTGGTCTCTGTTGGAAGATGGCAAAGTTATCCAAACAGGTTCGCTCACGCTTAATGTTGAAGCCGACAGCCAAGCAAGTATTGAGATTGCCCTTAACTTCACGCCAAAAGCGGAAGCGCAATACCACTTAAATACCGACATTACTCTGATTGCTGCAACACCTTGGGCAGACGCAGAACACGTCGTCGCTTCTGAGCAAATGGTGCTACGCAATACAGCTGGCCTTGTTCTACCAACATTGGAAACGCAACCAGCACCAATGCTAACGCAGCAAGACAACGCCGTTTTGGTGTCTAGCTTGGATGAAAAACATCAATGGCGTTGGGATAGCCAAACTGGCTTGATGACCGATTGGCGTGTCGATGGTGAAGCACAAATGCTCGCGGCACCACAAGATAACTTCTTCCGTGCACCACTGGATAACGACATCGGTGTGAGCGAAATCGACAACGTCGATCCAAACGCTTGGATGTGTCGTTGGGATATGGCGGGTATCGGCCAGTGGGAGCGCCAATGCGTCGCTTGCCACAGTGAAATTCTTGCGCATGCGGTGAAAGTGACTTCGACGTTCGCTTACCACTTTAATGGTGAAGTACAAGCGATCACGACATGGACGCACACACTGAGCAATAACGGTGAGATGGCATTATCTGTCGACGTGAAATTGGCTGATGATTTACCACCAATGCCACGCATCGGTTTGGAATTTAAACTGCCGTTGAATGAGCAAAACGCGCCGATCACATGGCAAGGCTTAGGTCCATTTGAAAACTACCCTGACCGTTTGGCAGCGGCGCGCTTCGGCCAGCACACACAAACACTTGAGCAAATGCACACGCCATACATTTTCCCAACCGATAGCGGTCTGCGTTGTGGTACGCAATGGTTGAAGGTGAATGAGTTAGAAATCACGGGTGACTTCCAGTTCAGTGTGAGTCAGTACGCTCAGCAACACTTAGCAGCAGCGAAACACACCAATGATTTGGTCGCAGAAGAGAAGATTTACGTGCGCCTAGACCATAAACACATGGGCGTGGGCGGTGATGACTCTTGGAGCCCAAGTGTGCACAAGGAATTCCAGTTAACGGACAATCAATACGCTTACAAAGTGACGTTTAAACCCGCTCAGTAATCGATTGAGACCCTAAACACAAAACACGTCAGTGTGGCTTAATCCCCAAGTTTCGGCTTGGGGATTTTTTATTTGAGTATAAGTTTTATACCTGTCTTATTGAGCCAGTTTGCCGTAGATGTAAGCGAGCTCTGCCACCGTTTTCGCCGAGAACTTTTTCAACAGGCTTGCGCGATGCACTTCCACTGTTCGCATCGCAATGCACAGCTCATCAGCAATGCGAATATTGCGCTTGCCCGCGATGATCAAACGCAGAATATCTTTCTCTCTTGGCGTCAGCGATTCGTAGGCCGCTTTAGCATCCGCGATATCCAAGTTCGCCGCAGACTGAACTTGGCCTTTCACAATTGCTTGTGCCAGTTCATCCCCTTTTACAGGCTTTTGGAAAAAATTCACCGCGCCGGCTTGTAGCGCATCCACCGCCATTGGTACATCGCCATGTCCGGTTAAGTAAATCACTGCCAATGGACTTTTGGCTTCATTGAGAATTTGATGCACTTGTTGGCCACGCAAATTCGGCATACGGCTATCCAGAATCACACAGCCTGCTTGATGGATATCCACGCCATCGAGAAATTCCTGCCCATCGGCAAACGTCGTCACAGAGAAGTCATGTTCTTCGAGCATAAACGCCAACGAATCTCGCACCGACTCATCATCGTCGACCACAAATACGGGCAGTTGCTTATCACTCATTCACTTCTCCTGTGTTTCTTTTTGTTTGCTCTTCTTCGTTGCGTTTTGTATTCGCGGTTTTCATGGTTTGATACGGCAAGGTCAATACCACCAAGCAACCGTGTGGCTGAGTAGATTGGATGACGAATTCACCACCGTGCATCTCCATCACATCACGACAGATCGCTAGGCCCAGCCCTAACCCTTCCTGTTTTGTACTCACAAAGGCGGCAGTTGGGTTCTCATGCTCCAAACCCGTACCGTTATCCAACACTCGAATCGACATACTTTGAGCTTGATAATCCGTGTGAAGCGCAATTTTGCCTTGATAATTGTTAGGATGATTTTCTGCGTACATCACACAAGCATCTATCGAGTTGTTCATCACGTTCACCAGTACTTGCTGTAGACCTACGGCATCGGCTTCAACTAATTGAGGTTGTCCTTCGGTGCTGCGAACCACTTCAATGCCTTGCTTCTGCGAGCGGAAATTCAGCAGCTCAACCGTATCAGAAATCAGTTGCTCCACATCGCACGCAGCCATGTCGACGCTGCGCTTTTTAATCAAGGTTCGTAGGCGACAAACGATCGCGTCGGCGCGTTCTACTTGGGTCTGGATCTTTTCTAATACCGGCACGATATCTTCATGAGGACGCTTCTTAGCTAATCGCAACAAGCCGCCTTCACTGTAGTTTCGGATCGCCGCTAAAGGTTGGTTAATCTCGTGCGCAAGACTGCTGCCCAATTCGCCCACAATAGCCACTCGTTGTGAGTGCTCTAGCATTTCGCTCTTCTCTTTTAAGCGCAGTAAGGTTTTCTCTAGCGCTTGTTTGCTCTTGCTGAAACGATACTCCAGCCAGAAGTGGTAAATGTTCAACACAATAACAAACAGAAACAACGCCCACGCCCATTCTTGATGGAAACGCAGCCAGCGTAGCGCCTCTTTCCACCAAGGCTGCTGCAATGGGTGCAAGTCCATCGCTTGGTAGAGTTTGTCTATCGACAACAAGCTGACTGGTGATGTCCAACCGGATGCTTTGGCAGCAATCGCTGCGGGATTATCGGCAGGCATCGCAAGTAACGCTCGACTGATCTTCTTGGCTAATTGAGACGATCCACGCTCCGTTTTCGCAAAGGACCAATTTGGATATAGGGGCGTCGACACTGCACACTCGGTTTGAGGAAGTTTAAGCGGACTTAAAACCCGCAGTTGCCCCTCTTCCAATAGCCCTTCACCTTCCATTTGCTCAACCAAACAAGCTGGAACCACGGCGGCTTCCACATTGTGATCACGCAGTTGGTACAAGTTGGCATCGATTGGGAAACCCAAAAAGCGCACGTCCGAGAAGAAGTCATTCGGATCTAACCCTTTCTCTATCACTTGATAACGCAATGTGAGGTAACCCCCAAAGGCTTTCTCTGACACTGCTGCAATCGGCAAACCGGAAACATCATTGAGTGTGGAATAAGGCGAATCAGAACGCACCACCAGCGCCGACCCAATGCCGTAATTGGAGTTTTCAGGCGCTTGGCTGGTCAACGTCGCTATCCAAGACAGCGCGTACTGACGCCCCAAGCGCACTGCTTGTCCCGGGTTAGTGAGAATGAAGTCCATGCTTTGGTTTTCGACTGCTTTGGTCATGCCATCGAGATCTAGCGGATGGAGAACAAACCGCACTTCAGGGATCTGTTGATTGAGCCAGTAAATCGTCGGTTGCCAACGCTGCTCCGCATATAAATGGCCGCGTATGGCTAGCACACCCACATCGACTTGCGGTTTAGAGAAAGCGCTGGAATCCAATGTCTGCGTTGGTGCTGAATGTGCAAAAGAAACCGTGAAGCAGCCGAGCATAAGACTGATAAAAACAATCCATAAGCGAATGAAGTTTAGCGATTTTTTCAGCATGAATTGTTTCTTAATCCTCGGTATTGGGAGCATCAGAATAACAGCAACATAGCGGAATCCACATTTGTTTTAGATCAACTTTGCTCTCGGTATGTGGAAATCCACTATATCGGCAAAGGGCTGCAATTCTGACAATGAAAACAAGCTCTAATCAATCTTAGCAGGTGAGTTATGGATTCCACCAAACGCCGTTTTCTCAGTGCCGTTACCGCAGGCGCTGCGCTGATTCCGATCGCCGGAATTGGCACAGCCACAGCAGGCACAGTGATCAGAAACAACAATGAACCCGACCGCAAAGGCCAAGTCGGTAAACGCTACGCCATGGTTGTCGACTTGCGTAAATGCGTTGGCTGTCAGGCTTGTACTGTCGGTTGCAGCATCGAGAACCAAGCCCCTATTGGTCAGTTCCGAACCACAGTAAAACAGTATGAAGTCACCCTCGATGATGGCTCAACTGCAACGGAAGAAGTGAAGTCTTTCATGCTGCCGCGCTTGTGTAACCACTGTGATAACCCACCGTGTGTGGCCGTTTGTCCGGTGCAAGCCACCTTCCAACGAGAAGACGGCATCGTGATGGTCGATAACAGTCGCTGCGTGGCGTGTGCTTACTGCGTGCAGGCTTGTCCTTACGATGCGCGCTTCATCAACGAAGAGACCCTAACTGCGGACAAATGTACTTTCTGCGCACATCGCCTCGAAGAAGGTTTGCTGCCAGCTTGCGTGGAAACGTGCGTCGGTGGTGCTCGCGTAATTGGTGACATCAACGATCCGAACAGCGAAGTTCGTCGCCTGATGACAGAGCACCAAGACGACATCAAGGTGCTAAAACCAAACGAAGACACCAAACCTCACGTGTTCTACATCGGCATGAATGAACGCTTCACGCAACACATTGAAGGTCAGCCTGCGATTTACGATCCACAAGGAGAAAAAGCATGAACATAACCGAAGTGCTCGTACAGCCTCAGGCCATCGCTTGGCTTCCGTGGGCGGTGCAATATTTCTTCTACATCGGCTCAGCTTATGCGGCGGCTATCTTATTCTTAATCGCGCTGTTGTTTGAATCTCACACTAGCCATCGTCTGCGCGCCGCCTTGGTGCTGACTTTGGCAATTGGCGCGATCGTTGGCCCGCTCGCGTTAACAGGCGATCTACACCAGCCGGGACGCGCGTGGCATTTCTACGCACACCTAACGCCATGGTCTTGGATGTCATTAGGTTCGTTGTTCTTACCGCTGTTCTCAGGCTTGGCTGTGGCAACAGCATGGTTATATCTGCGTCATGATTTGATCAGCCTTGAAGCCCAACCGGGCAAAGTGCTTCGTCTAATTTCTAAGTTGTCACTTGGTCGCTGGCAAACCAGCCGCAAATTGATGATGGCCGCCGCTGTAGCAACAGTTCTGTCTGGATTGAGCATTGCACTCTACACTGGCGCTGAAATCGCCATCGTGAAATCTCGTTCATTGTGGCACCAACCAGCATCGCCTGTGCTTTGGTTTGTCACGGCATTTATCGGTGCCGTCGGCTTTACATTGCTTACTTGGTTACTCATCCCATCTAAAACTGAAAAGTTGAGCTTTGGCGATACTCGTCTGTTACGTCAAACAACAGCGATGAGCAGTGTATTGGCATTGTTACTGATCCCGATTTGGGCCTCAAACAATACCGTCTTTTCGCTCTACGCAGCGCCTGAATGGGTCAACCATATCGCACTGCTTACTGCCTTGCTGCTAGCGTGCGTGTTGCTTTCGCTGTTTATATTACGCGATTCAAGCACGAACCTTATTCGCTTGTTGATTATGTCTGCGATGACCCTCACCACAGCATGGACTGTTCGTTGGATCACCATGATGGAAGTACAAACCATCGCTAAGTTCGATGTTGGTTCATATCCATATGACTTACCAATTGGCAGCAATGGTCTGCTCGGCATCATCGGCATGTTTGGTCTGTGGATGGCTCTCGCTCTGCTTGGATCAGAGCTGGTTCAACCAAAGCATGAATCAACACCTTCAACCCTAACTCAACACTGATCTAAGAGGATTTCATTATGGATAACAAACGCCGTCAGTTTTTGAAATCTGGCCTTGCAGTGGGAGGGCTTGGTGCCTTTGCTGCGGGCTACGCAACCACCACCAAACACATGGTAGAAGGTGCTATTCACGGCACTGCGGGTGAGAAAACCCGTGATATTCACCACGGCAACTCACTGGAGCCCGAATACAAGGTAAACGACAAGGGCAACTTAATCCCGAATCCGAATCAGCGTGTTGCGCCATCAATGTGTTTTGGTTGTTGGAGCTTATGTGGCTTGCGCGTTCGTATCGACAACCGTAACGACGAGATCCTGCGCATTTCGGGCAACCCATACCATCCGTTATCACATCATCAGCACATTCCATTTGAGACGCCAGTAAAAGACGCTTACTTGAGCTTGGCGGGGGAAAACGGTTTAGAGGGCCGTTCCACAGCGTGTGCTCGTGGTAACGGCATGATGGAAATTCGTAATAGCCCTTATCGTATTACCCAACCATTGAAGCGTGTGGGCAAACGTGGTGAAGGCAAATGGGAACCGATCAGCTACGAGCAATTGGTGGACGAAGTCGTCAACGGTGGCGATCTATTTGGCGAAGGTCATGTTGAAGGTTTGAAAGACATTCGCGACCTCACGACGCCCGTTGATCCGCAAAACCCAGAATACGGCCCGAAAGCCAACCAACTGTTGATGACCAACGCTGGTAACGAAGGCCGTGACGACATCTTCAAACGTTTTGCTTTTAACAGCTTTGGTACGCGTAACTTTGGCCATCATGGTTCTTATTGTGGCTACGCTTTCCGTGCAGGCAGCGGCGCGTTCATGAACGATTTGGATAAGAACGCCCACTTAAAGCCAGACTTCGATAATGCCGAATACATTATTTTTATTGGCATGTCACCAGCACAAGCGGGTAACCCGTTCAAACGTCAGGCTCGTCAGCTAGCCAAAGCACGTACCGAAGGCAAATTGGAATACACCATTATCACGCCGAGCTTGCCAGCAGGTTCATCCAGCCTTGCTGCGGGTGATAATAACCATTGGGTGCCTATCAAACCGGGCACCGATTCAGCCTTGGTTCTTGGCATGATTCAGTGGATCATCGCCAACGAACGCTACAACAAAACCTTCCTTGCGCAGCCAGGAGCAACGGCGATGCAAAGAGCGGGCACGGCACATTGGTGTAATGCCACTCACCTTGTGATCAGCGATGAATCTCACCCACGTCACGGGCACTTCTTACGTGCATCTGAAATGGGTATGCCATTTGAAGGGGAAGCATTGTCAGAGACAGATCCATACGTGATTGTCGATGCGCAAAGCGGCGAATTGAGTGTACACAAGCAGGCGGGTGAAGCATCGTTGTTTGTCGACCAAGATGTAGAGCTAACAACCGGTGTCGTTCGCGTTAAGTCATCCTTGCAACGTTTGAAAGAAGAAGCGTTTAAGTACGATCTGGACTTCTACAGCGAGCAATGTGAGATCCCTGTGGATCAAATCATCGCGCTAGCAAAACGCTTTACCAGTCATGGTACTAAAGCGGTTGTCGATACTCACGGCGGCAACATGCACACCAACGGCTTCTACAACGCATTCACCATCATGATGCTTAATGCTCTGATTGGTAATATCAATATGAAAGGCGGTGCGATGGCGAAAGCAGGCGGTTATCCGACATCTGCGGCAGGCCCTCGCTACGACTTCACTCAATTTGAAGGCAAAGTGGGACCAAAAGGTGTGTTCCTTTCGCGCAGCAAATTCCCTTACCAAAAAACCAGCGAATACAAACGTCGCGTGGAGGCAGGCGAATCCCCTTACCCAACTCGTGCACCTTGGTATCCGTTTGCAGCGCCTTTGCTTACCGAGCATCTATCGGCGGCGATCGATGGTTATCCATACCGAGTGAAAGCGTGGATCAACCATATGGCGAACCCAATCTATGGCGTGCCGGGTTTAAAAACGCTGCTTGAAGACAAGCTAAAAGATCCAAAGCATCTCGGTTTGATTGTTTCTGTCGATGCCTTCATCAATGAGACAACGGCACTATCGGACTACATTGTGCCTGATACCGTCACTTACGAAAGCTGGGGCATGGCATCGCCTTGGCATGATGTTCCAGTGAAAGCAGTGACGGCTCGCTGGCCAATCGTGGAAGCGCGCACAGAAAAAACCGCCGATGGTCGCAGTATTTGTCTGGAGAACTTCCTGATTGATATCGCCAAAAAGATGCAGCTAGGCGGCTTTGGTGACAACGCCATAAAAGATACGCAAGGTCGTTTACACGGTATTCACTCTGCTGAAGACTTCTATCTTCGCTCAGCAGCCAACCTTGCCTACGTGAAAGGTGGCGTTCCGGAAGTGAGTGCAGAAGATATTGCTTGGTCTGGTCTTGAGCGCCTGCTACCAAGCATGCAAAAAGCACTAACACCAGAAGAGATGAAGCGCGTGGCGTACATTTTTGCTCGCGGTGGTCGTTTTGAAAACGCCACAGAAGCTTACAAAGGTGAGCAAATGAAGTACAAGTGGACACGTCCTGTTGCGATTTGGAACGAGCGTGTTGGCAGTGCAAGAAACACCATGACAGGCGAGTTCTACAGTGGCTGTCCGACTTGGCATCCACAAAAGCTCGCAGATGGCACACCACTTGAGACTCAGTACCCGAAAACCGAATGGCCATTTAGTCTGACCAACTTTAAATCGAACATTCACAGCGCGGTATCCAACTTATCACCACGCTTAAACTCGATTAAAGGCGTTAACCCTGTTTACATCCATCCAGCGGATGCCGCTGCGGTTGGCATTCAAACTGGCGATCATTTCGTGATTGAAACTCCAGGAGCCAGCACCACAGCGCTTGCAATGGTCATGTCTGGTATTCGCCAAGGGACGCTCGGTTTTGAGCATGGCTTTGGCCACACAGAGTTAGGTCAGCGTGCGCACTGGATTGGTGATAAACAACAACCAGTGAAAACCAGCGGTCATGATGGCGTCAACATCAACGACGTAGGTTTGATTGACCCTACTCGTGAAGGCAAAGGTGTGATGCTGGATTGGGTGGTTGGTGCAGCAGCTCGTCAATCTCTGCCTGCGAAGATTCGCAAAGCGTAGCGATTCTGCCATCATTTATTCGTTAGGCTTCTTACCTTTTAGGGTGGAAGCCTTTTTTATTTCTGCAGTAAGCCGCCATGCCTCTCCACAGGATTTATGTGGATTTCCACAATAGCCACAACTAATAACAATACTCACAATAATGCGCTCAAATAATAATCAAATGTGAGTCAGCATGTTTCGTAACTTATCTTTGGCTGCGCTTTGCTTGAGTGCCGCCTCTTTCGCAGCTTATTCTGCCCCACTCCCCGAACACGGCGAGATCTGTACCGGATGCCATGGTGTCGACGGTAAAGGTCAAGCAGGTATCGCACCTATGCTTGCCGGACTTAATGCCGACTATATGGAAAGTCAGCTCGAGCTGTTCTCGAACGACAAGCGCCACAATGTCATCATGAAAGGCATGGCCGATGAGCTTAGCGACCCGACACTTCGTGCAGAAGTTCTGCAATATTTTGCTCAATTGCCGACTTGGGAATTTACCGACCTTGAGCAGCGCGGTGATCAAGCGGATATCAGCAATCCTTATCGAAAATTGGTTTATCAAGGAGACTGGGATAGAAACATTCCCGCTTGTTCAACTTGCCACGGCGCAAGTGGTATGGGCGTAGATAAATTTCCCCGTCTTGCGAGCCAACAAGCCGATTACTTACAAAACCAACTTCATACTTGGAAGAACGGCACACGCAGCGGTGACCCGCTCAATATGATGGGCAGTATCGCGAAAAAACTCACCGATAAAGAAATCGAAAGCCTGTCTTACTACTTCGCTTCTTTGCGTTATGAGGAGTCGAAATGAAACTGATTTATTCCCTGCTGCTTGCAAGCATCTCAACCCTTGCACACGCCAATGATGCAGCAAACCATGAACTGCCAGATCGCCAAACCGAATTACCAGCGGTACAAAAGCACGCTGACACGCAGTACCTTAAACCTCGCGATTTAAGCACCATCGAAAACGACGAGTTTGGTCAGAAAGTAAAATACGGCTACTCATTGTTTGTGAACTCCCAGCAAATGCGTGGACGTTATGTGGGTAACGAGCAAAACTGTGTGAATTGCCACATGGAAGCCGGACGTAAAGCTAACGCAGCACCTCTGTGGGCAGCTTATATGGCCTACCCTGCTTATCGCAAAAAGAACGACAAAGTAAACAGTTACGCCGACCGCATTCAAGGCTGTTTCACCTATTCGATGAATGGTAAGCCACCAGCAAAAGACTCAAAAGAACTAGAGGCGCTCAGCGCTTATGCCTACTGGTTAGCAATGGGAGGCTTATTGGACCAATACGGTATGCAAGATGAGCCAGTTCCTGCCATCAGTACTGAACAATTATTGACGGGCGGTAAAGCAGAAGATTTCCCGTTGCCAGAAAAAATCGCTAACGCTTTGCCTGCGGAGAAACGTGGCAACCTCGCAGGTCGTGGCTACCCAAAAATTGACAACCCAGAGCTTGAGCCTTCACCAGAGCGCGGGGCGCAAGTTTACGTCGACAACTGCGCGGCCTGTCATGGAGAAAGTGGTCAAGGTATTCACGATGAAAACGGCCGCTCTTACATTCCACCTTTGTGGGGCGAATACGCTTACAACTGGGGCGCAGGCATGCACCGCATCAACACCGCAGCTTACTTCATTTACGAGAATATGCCTTTGGGCAAAAGCGTTCAATTGAGTAAGCAAGATGCATGGGATGTCGCGGCGTATATCAACAGCCACGAACGACCACAGGACCCTCGCTACAAAGGTGATTTAAAAGCGAACGCGGCGAAGTACCACAACCACCAAGGGTACTACGGCAAAGAAGTGAATGGTCATGTTTTAGGCAGCAAAGCCTTCCCGCCAACTACGGTAGATTAGGCAAGAGCTTCAATTCGACTAAAAGCGTGTTCACCTGAGCACGCTTTTTTGTTTTAAAACCTTGATACACCGCCACTATTCTCAATTGGGTGTTTGAGTTCATCCGCTGTGCATTGTTAAATGAAGCAAATTTCAGATCCTGAGTTCCCTATGGCTACCATCAAAGACGTCGCAAAAGAAGCTGGCGTATCCATTGCAACCGCATCTCGCGTCATCAATGACGCCCCACACACCAGTGAATCCGCAATTGTCGCCGTCAAAGAAGCAATGAAAAAACTAGGCTATCGCCCGAACGCCAATGCACGCGCGCTAGTCAGTAAATCGTCCAACGCGATTGGGGTATTGGTGAACGACGTTTCTGCGCCCTTTTTTGGCACCATGGTTAAGGCCATCGACACCATTGCCAGTGAACAAGAGAAACAGCTTCTGATTGGCAGCGGCTATCATGATGCCGTGAAAGAGCGCAACGCGATCAACTTGCTGATCAACAGTCGCTGTGAATCTTTGGTCGTACACAGCAAAGGCATGACGGATGCCGAGCTAACCACGCTCGCCAATGAAATTCCGGGCATGGTGCTGATCAACCGTATCGTGCCAGACATCGCTTCACGTTGTATTGCGTTGGATAACCGCAAAGGCTCTTACATTGCCACTGAGCATTTGATTCGCAATGGACACGAGCACATCGGCTATATCTGCTCAGGTCATGATATTGAAGATGCGAGAGATCGTCGCGACGGTTATCTTGATGCTCTGCGAGATAACGGCATCAAGATTCGTGAAGAATACATCGAGTACGGCGAGCCAGATGAAACCGGCGGTGAACAAGCTATGGTTAACCTGATGGCGAAGAACACACCCATCACTGCTGTTGCTACCTACAACGACTACATGGCTGCGGGCTGCATGACCTTGCTGCAAGAAAATGGCATCCGTATTCCTGAAGACATGTCAGTGATTGGATTCGATGATGGTCATATCGCGCGCTACATTTACCCTCGCCTCACGACCATTCGCTACCCAATTCAAGTCATGGCCAATGAGGCGGTGAAGCTCTCACTTCAGTTGGTCAATAACGAAGAAACAGAACGCACGGAACACAAATTATTCATGCCAATTTTGGTCAGACGCTCTTCCGTTGGCAGTATCAAATAAAGCTCAAACCAGTCTCCGAGACTGGTTTTTCCATCTAAACAGGTTAGAAGCTTGTAAAACATCCCCGCAAAAACAAGCGCCTAAGAAGAAAAAGAGTTATTCTTAGTTATTAAAAGTACGAAATAATAACTGAATGAGCACTCAACCAAATTCACGTCAACTGATCTCCTGTGAGGAGTGCGGCTTGGTCGTTCGTATCCCCGATATTGAACAAGGTCAAAAAGCCCAATGCCCTCGCTGTGAGCATTCGCTAACCAAAGTCAACGCCAAGCCGTATCAAAGCGTTATCGCTGTGTCGGTGGCTTGCCTGATCACCTTGGTTTTAAGTGTCTCCTTCCCATTCATGTCATTCAGTGTTCAAGGTTTATCCCAAGAGATCACCTTGATGCACGCGGCGAAGATGTTGGCGGAATTTCATAACGCGCTACTCGGTGCGTTGCTGCTCGCGACAGTGGTCGTGTTACCCGCTATCTATGTTGGTTTGATCCTCTTTCTTCACCTTGAAGCCTTAAAATCACTCAAACATCCGTTGGGTAAAAAACAAATCCGCATGGCGAAAACGCTGTGTCGACTCTTATTCCGAGTCGAGCCTTGGCTGATGGTTGATGTATTTTTGATTGGCGTTTTGGTGAGCTTGATTAAGATCGCGTCGTTGGCAGAAATCGGTATGGGCAGCTCATTCTGGGCATTCTGTGTGTACACCGTGCTGGTCGTGAAGTGCATTTCGATGGTCGACAAGAGTTGGCTATGGGGACACTTTATTCCTGCGATTGAATTACCAAACGTTAAAGAAGGTGACACACACCATAACGAAAACCACATCGGTTGCCACACGTGTCATCAACTCAATCCAATTGAAGATAAAAAACACCAAAAATGCCTTCGTTGCGATAGCCCTGTGCACAGATACAACCCAAAAGATAACATGCAGAAAGCTTGGGCTTTGCTGTTTGCAGCGGTCATTTTCTACATTCCTGCCAATTTATATCCAATGATGTATACCGTTAGCCTTGGTCATTCCGAAGGTTCCACCATCATGGAAGGTGTGGTTCTCCTGTGGCAACTGGGTTCTTACCCTATTGCAGCGGTTATCTTCTTTGCTAGCGTGTTTATCCCTATGGCAAAAATGCTGGCATTGGCGTGGCTTTACTACAACGCTCAAAAAGCACAGTACTTACCGCCGGAAGAAAGCATTTCCCGTTTAAAAGTCTATCGAATTACAGAATTTATCGGTCGTTGGTCAATGATTGATATTTTTGTTGTCGCGATTTTGGTTGCGCTCGTACAGTTGCAAAACCTAATGGCGATTTACCCTGGTCCAGCTGCACTCTCATTTGCTGCAGTGGTCATACTAACCATGCTCTCTGCAATGATTTTTGACTCGCGTTTGTTGTGGCAATTACCACAAAACGAAGCGCAGGAGCCAATGAACAATAACTTAACTGAGAAAGCCAAATATGAGTGATGAGAACAACGCAACCGCTCAAATAAAACCTCAAAAGCAGGTCTCTGCGATTTGGATCATCCCGATCCTTGCGCTAGCGATGGGAGCGTGGATGCTGTTCCAATACATCAACAGCACTGGACCAGAAATCACGTTAAAACTTCCTACAGCGGAAGGCATTGAAGTCGGCAAAACCGAAATCAAAGCTCTGAACGTAAAAGTGGGCGTGATTACGGACGTTAAACTTAGCGAAGACTATGACCACATCATTGCCACGGCGCAAATGAACAAAGACGCGAAGCGTATGCTGCGTGAAGACTCAATGTTCTGGGTGGTAAAACCTCGCATCGGTCGTGAAGGTGTCTCTGGCTTAGAGACCTTGTTATCAGGTGCTTATATTCAACTACAACCGGGCAATTCTGAGATAGAGAAAGATCATTTCGACGTACTCGATGTGCCGCCAGTAGCCTCCCCTGATGCAGAAGGCCTGCGTATCGTGTTAACTCACCGTGAAGCCGGAAAACTTGGTGTTGGCGATCCCGTTATCTACAAAGGCTTTACCGTAGGTCGAGTGGAAACAACCAGCTTTGATGTTGAAACTCGTCGTGCACTGTACCAGTTGTTCATTTTCAAACCATACGACAGCTTAGTACGCACCAAAACCCACTTCTGGTTAAGCTCTGGCGTCGATTTACAGCTTAATGCAGAAGGCTTTGAAGTGAAGTTTGGCTCATTAGAAAGCCTCATTACAGGCGGTGTCACTTTTGACACCCTTCCAGGTCAAGGCGCTGGTGATGAAGTCAAAGAAGATATGTTGCACTTCCGCCTTTTCGATGATGTGAAGCAAGTACGCGAAGGCATGTACGACGACTACATTCAATTCGTCATGATGTTTGAAGAATCGGTACGTGGTCTAAAACGCAAAGCACCTGTGGAATATCGCGGCCTTCGTATCGGTACAGTAATGAAAGTGCCAATGCGTATGCCAACACCGGAAGAAGATTTCTCGGCGAAAAAAATCCCAGTACTTGTGCGTATTGAGCTCGGTCGCGTTTATGAAAACCTACCGTCTAGCGAACTACCAAGATTCAAAGAGAAGCTCAAAGAAGAGTTTGCCAAAGGGCTTCGCGGTACGCTGAAAACCGGTAACTTACTAACAGGTGCGCTGTACATCGACACAGACTTCTACCCAGATGAAGACCCATACGTACCAAGCAAGTTCGAAGATTTCGATGTATTCCCTACCAAACAAGGTGGCTTTGCTCAGGTTCAACGCCAAGTGAATGACTTCCTATCCAAGCTAAACAGCTTACCGATGGAAGATACGTTGAATTCACTGAATAAGACACTGAAGAACTCAGAAAAAACACTGGCTTCGGCAGAGCGTGTTGCGAACAGCGTGGATCGTCTCCTAAACCAAGACGACACCAAAGCGATTCCTGCGGACATTCGCAAGAGCCTAGAGCAACTTCAAAGAACATTGGATGGTTACGGTCCAAACTCCACCATGTACAGCGAAATGGAATCAACGCTGAAAGAGCTTGAAAAAGTAATGACGGAGTTCAAACCAGTGTTGAAACAATTGAATGAAAAACCAAACTCATTGGTGTTTGGTGAAGATGAAGTGAGCGATCCAATTCCAGCGAGAGGGCAAAAATAATGAAACGCGGACTTTTATTGATTTCTGCCCTATTGGCAGGCTGTAGTAGTGCTCCTGAAGACACAGGCGCTTTGTATGTCTTACCGGAAGCAAGCTCAGCCAAGGTAAGCGATACCATGATTGCACAACGCCCACAACTTGTGGTTCGCCCAGTTGAATTGGCAAGCTACCTTGCCGACAGTGGTATTGTGTATCGCGCTTCAGAGACTCAGATCATCCAAGCGAAACACAATCAGTGGGCACACAGTATCTCTGAGCAAATCACGACGCGTGTAATCGACGAACTGCGTAGCAAGCAAAGCCAATACTGGCCGGTAGAAGTGAATAACCTGCTCGACCAGAGTGACGAGAGCAAGCTTCAATTGTCGTTAAGTAAGTTCAATGGCAGTTATGAAGGCAACGCTGAAATCGAAGGTGAATGGCTCCTTGTTGATGCTAACGGCAAAGTGAAGACCAGTGCTCCAGTCAAAATCAGCATGCCTTTACAAGATGAAGGCTACGATGCACTTGTCGATGCACTATCGGTAGGTTTGAACAACCTGACAGATCAAATCGCCGCGCAGCTATAACATTCCTCGCCCATTCAGTTCTCTGAGTGGGCGGCTTTTTCTCCCCTTGTTTTCCCGATACACTGTAACCCTGCCCTTTTAGTGAGTGATAAAGAATGAAAGACATGCGACAAGCGTTGCTCGATGCCGGATTGCATTTGATCAATGAACACGGCTTTGCTGGTGTGGGTTTAATGAAGATAATTAACGAAGCAGAAGGTACTAAAGGGTCGTTTTATCACTACTTCAAATCAAAAGAACACTTCGGTGCGATTTTGCTGCACGACTACTTTGAAACGCACCTTGAGCGTCTCGAACGCTTTTTGAGTGACGAATCCAAAGCGCCAAGCGAACGCGTACAAGCCTACTTTGATGATTGGTGCGTCGTTAAGTTGACCGAAGACTTTCGTATTCAATGCTTGGTCGTCAAACTCGCAGGTGAAGTCTCTGGCCACGACACTGAAATGCAAAGTGAAATGGCAGCCGGCACTAAGAAAATGATTGAGAAAATGACGACTTTCTTTGAGCGCTGCAATCAAGAAGGTACGATTAGTTTGTCTGCACCGGAACAAACAGCAAAAACACTGTTTAGCTTGTGGTTGGGTTATACGTTGCTTGCGGCAATGCAAAAAGATCGCGCAATTTTAGATGATGCGATGCAAACCACCGTCAAGCTGCTAAACGAGTAAGCAGAACCTCTCACATACTCGGCAAAACACAGCGCAGCACATATATCGAGATAAACCATCAAGATAAAGACAACAAAGCCAGCATTTCGCTGGCTTTATGTTTATTAGATGGGTAATGCTAATTTCCGACTCCACCGACGGTTTCTGCAGGTGTTTCTGGCGTCACTGGAGGCCACTTCTTGAAGGTTTCCAAATGCTGTTGAACAGCGGCTTGGGCAGGACCAAAGGCCCACATTTTCTGCCCCATCCATTTTAAGTACATACCGGACTCTTCTTCCGCTCGCTCATAAGGATCTTGGCGTAGATTGAATAACAGTGGCGCATTCAACTCTTCTTTCGGGCCACTCCAACCGTGGTTTTGTACCACAAAATGTGCTTTCCAGTCCCCTACACAGACGGCTTGCAGTTTATCGCGCTCGTAGTAAAAGATTTCGTTGCGATTAGATTTGCCGTTGTTGGTTAGCATTTCCATTTGGTTGTAGCCATCAAGGTGTGCTTTGTGGCCTTTGTAACCTTTTAGCATTTGCTGTTTTAAATCAGCAGGACCACCAGCAGCTTCAACCAACGTCGGCAGTAGATCCATCCCATCAAACATACCGTTGCTGACTTTATTTGCTGGGATTTTTTCAGGCCAACTGATCAAGAAAGGGGCTCTAACCCCACCCTCCCACGTTGTTCCTTTCTCACCATGGAAAGGCGTCATGCCTCCGTCTGGCCACGTCATGATCTCTGGCCCATTATCGGCGGTGAAGATCACTATGGTTTTGTCAGCAACGCCGAGCTCTTCAAGCTTCGCAAGCATTTCTCCAACGTGGTCATCGAGGTCTTTCATTACGACCTCTTGCAATCCCCAACCGTTAGTACCAAGCATCGCTTCATATTTCGGAGGGAGATGCGTCCATACATGGCCTCGTGATGGGCAGTACCAAGTAAAGAACGGTTTTTCAGCCTTCACCGCACGCTCAATAAAATCGATCGCATGCTTGTTGACCTCATCATCAAGAGTACGCATTCGCTCAATGGTGAGAGCGCCATCATCTTTAATCGACTGACCACCTTTTCCATCGGCTTTCGCATGAATGACATTACGTGGCGCAAACTTTTGGAAAGCTTCATCCTTCGGCCAATCAGGATCTTCGGTGTATTCCATTGCGTTTAGGTGGTAAAGCCAGCCCCAATACTCGTCAAAGCCGTGCATGGTTGGAAGAAACTCATCGCGGTCACCTAAATGGTTTTTACCAAACTGCCCCGTGACGTAGCCAAGCTCTTTAAGTAACTCAGGTAGAGTTGGAGTATTTTGGTTAAGCCCAACAGGACCACCTGGTAGGCCGACAGTGTGCATGCCTGTTCTTACCGGTAATTGTCCAGTTAGAAAAGCAGAACGCCCAGCAGTACAAGATGGCTGGGCGTAATAATCAGTAAGTAACATGCCTTTTTCAGCAATGCTATCAATGTTTGGCGTCTGGCTACTCATCAACCCACGGTGATAAGCGCTGACGTTAGAGACACCAATATCATCAGTAAATATCACGAAGATATTGGGTTGGTCCTGCGCTGCAGTTGCAGCGAAGGACGTCAATGAAGCCAATCCTAGCGCTACAAGACGAAGTATCCCTTTCATAGATTTTCCTTATGCTGTTTGCTCTTCTTTTCTGATCATCTTCAGCCCCACCAAGCCAAAGCCGAACTCCAAAAATAGATACACGACTAACAACCAATGCGGCATTCCGTCTACTAGCAAACTCAAGAGCCTTCCCATCGCTAAGCCCCACATAAAAATGACCAAGCTATACAGTGCAGGTAGACGATATTTGGTGCTCATCGCCCCCATTACCCAAAACATAGCGAGCGCTAAATACAATCCCATGACCGCTCGGAAAATGTGGCTAACGTTCACCGAGGATGCATCAATCCCAAATAAAAATGAGAGCGAGTCAACCGGTGAAAAACCATAAGAAAGTGCAATTGGGGTAAGACCTGCTGCAGCTAAGAGAAGAAAAATACTTTGAATTTTCATGACATCTCCTGATTCGCTGTTTCACATGCAGCGTAGTTAAATTAACAAATTAAACAAGTTGCATAACTAATGCGTTTTTGAAAGAGGCTTGATGAAGCTTGTGTGTCCTTAAGAAAACATCAATAAAGGCGCCAAAATACACAAACCGGATAGCATGACGTTTTCGATTTTCATCTGGGATTCTCCGTCAAATGTCATTCCATCGACGTTGAATGTTGAACGCGTTACCACGCTCTTCGATGGTTAAAGAATACACAATGCAAACCGGTCGGTCTAGAGTTATTTACAAAAAAGATCTTAGCTCGATCATAGAGAATCGGTATCACGCTGAATTGAAAAGAAACTTATCCATAAACCTGAGATTTTGAATTACTGCAATCCATGCTCTACGCTAATTTTGTGCAATTCATTTAATAACGATTACAAACACGGACGTTGATATGGCTAAGATGACCTTCCCTTCTATCGCCCTTATTTCCTCGCTTGCAGTGGCGCCAAACGCAATAGCAGAAGATACGCAATCCCCACCAAGCAACTGGCAACACAGTGTCGAGATCTACATGCTCGCCCTAAATATCAATGGTGATACCACCATGGGTAACTTCTCTTCTAGTCTCGATGTCGATCCAAAGTTCATCATGGATCATCTCGACATTGGCGCTATGGCAAGGCTTGAAGGGGTATATCAAAACAAATGGGGTTACTACATCGATTACAGTTTTATGGACCTCAGTGGTGACGTAAATAACCTGTCAGGTATTCTCCCTAATGTCAGTTATCGTGCTGATTTGGAGATCCGTCAGGGCGTTCTCGAAGCAAAAGCATTTCAGCGTGAAACCTACTCCTTCGGCATGATCGATTACATGTTTGGCTTACGTTGGTGGGATAACGACATCAAGGGCAAGGTTTACCGCAACGATAACCGCATTCTGGTGGATAGGCTCAACATCAAAGAAGACTGGGTTGATTTTCTAATGGGTGTTCGATGGATCAATGACCTAACCAAAGATTGGCGCTTTCATGCCAGCTTGGATGCCGGTTTAGGTAAAGACACCAACTTTACCTATGCGACCCAATTTGGTTTGCGTTACCACATTAATGATTGGTCAGACGTTAACCTCGCTTATAAATCCACTTGGGTTGATTACGTAAACGAAGGAACCTTTGAATACGATACCGCTTCGCATGGCTTCTTAATCGGTCTTGGTTTGTACTTTTAATCACTTTAGGGCGAAGTGTTTCGGCACTTCGTACCGGATTCTCCTAAGCTAATAAGAACGAGTGTCATAAGGTGTTGCTTAGATGAACAAATCGGAAGTTATCTGGCCGGATTATTATCATCCCAAACATTCCCACATTCATGTGCGTAGCCAAATCGAAATCCCCAAGCCTCCCGAGGTTGTTTGGCAGCACTTAGTTCGTGCTCATGAATGGCCCGCGTGGCGAGACGGAAAAACCATGGTGCAGATCCTAAGTGGTGACAGCACATTGTGCAAAAACACCATGTTTCGTTGGAAAGCCTCTTGGCTAGACTTCCATTGTACGGTTGTCGAATACACACAGCATCAGCGCTTGGCTTGGAAAGGGAAAAAAGGCGGCGTTGATATGTATCACGCGTGGGTGTTGGAACCAACCAAAACCGGTTGCAGTATTGTCACCGAAAGCACGCAACGTGGTGGCATGACTTGGCTTACCAAATACTTCGCACCCAAAAGGTTGAGAAAATACCATCTCAAATGGCTAGAAGAGTTATGTCGTCAGTCTCATGGTCACTGCGGCAAATAAACACCAATTTCCACCGCCTACCGACCAGATATGTACAATAAATGCTCCCTCCCTGATCTCAATCATATTTGAGACACATTGCATGAGATACCCTTAGCCAAAATTATAAATCCCCAATCCTATGACCTGTTGGTCGATAGAAAGGCGTTAAATTAGCAATGTCGATTAATATTTCCGATCTCACCGCCGCTTTAAACAAGGTTGAGCACATCCACAAAGTTCAATTGGAAAACGTACACCAGTTTTTTAAAGCAAATGAGACCTTCTCACTAAATACATTTAGCCAAATCGTTTCGAGTAGTTCTATTGATGAACGTTTTAAGACCATCGATACAGCATTTGCTTCACTTGGTGACGTTAAAACTTACTTGCTGGAAGCTTCTTACCTTGTAAGTTAATGTTTTGAAAACTAAAAAAGCCCCGATGCAATCAAGCATCGGGGCTTTTTACTGTCTACCGACTAAACAACTAATTCGCTGAAAGCTTATAACGGTCGTCGATAACCGTCACTTCAGGGAACGATTTGCCCGCCTTCATTGCTTTCTCGGTCTCTTTCTTCACTGATTTATCAATCCAGAAGTTCGCAATGTCCATTGGGTGCAGGATCCATTCAGTATTCTTTGTCATACCATTTTTCGGGATCTTAACCCAACGCCAGTGCGCATCACGCGTGTAAGGTACCATGTAGCCAGGAACGATCACGTTCGCATCACCCACGTATTTTTGAATCTGACGCGACAAATCGTAACGTTTTTGCTGTTCAAACTCATTGTCATACGCTTCAATCAGTTTATCTAACTCTGGGCTGCTGTAGTTGGTGTGCGCGTTCGTTTGTGGCTTGTTAGCGTTATCTGAGTGGAAGTACTCCCAGTACGCAGGGATCTCACCAGAACCCATGTTCAAGAACGCCAATTGATGCTTCTTCTCGAGGATGTATTTGAATGCCGAAGAGCCATCAACTAGATTCAGAGTAAACTCCAAACCGGCGAGTTTCGCTTGCTCTTTTAGGTAAGCAATACGCGGCGTGTGTGAGTTGTAACCGTAGGTAATTGCAAAACTTAGACGCTCGCCTTTGTCGTTTACACGGATACCATCAGAGCCGACCTTGTCAAAGCCTGCTTTTTCGAAATGCTTAATCGCTTCTGCAGGATCAAACTTCGGTGGCTTGTTGTTTGGATCATCGTAATCACCATGACCAAAACCAAGGCCATGTGGTTTACGAGAGTAGTCACCACGCATGATGTTTTCGATCATACCGTCGTAATCAGTCGCCGCCATGATACCTTTACGCACTTCTAGACTATCCAACATCGGCATCGCGGTATTCATCCAGAGACCACCTGCACCTTGAGGAGCTTGGTTAAAGCCCCAGTATTTTTGTACATAGCCTTTCTTGTAAACTTCACTGTCTGTTTTATCGTGCCAGAAGTTTGGTAGTACCATCTCAAAGTAATCTAAATTACCCTTCTCAAAGTGCTTCATTGCGATGTCTTCATCACGAATGACTGTGATGCGTACTTTGTCTACGTTGTAACGGTTTTTGTAATAACGGTTGTTGTAGCCCCACCAATCTTCACCAACATGTTTGAATGTCACGCTCTTACCTTTCTTCACTTTATCAATGTAGTAAGGCGCAGCGGTAGGCTCAGATTTAAAGTTGAACTTACGTACGAAGTTGTCTGGCATACCATCGTTGTTCGCGTCTTTTTCACCCTCGAAGAAGTGCTCTGGACGAGGTTGGAAGCCATTACTTGGCATATTGATCAGAACCATCAACGCATCTTGGCTCTGTTCCACAGCAAGATTTACTTTTATGGTGTAATCATCAATTTTCTCGACACCTAAGATGCTCGTTTTAAAGAAGTCGTTGTACCACGGATCAATGATGTCTTCTGAGGTGTAGTACTTCATCATGAACACGTAGTCGTCCGCCGTGATCTTTTCACCATCCGACCATTTCGCTGTTTCATCTAATTGGAAGTAAACGGTTTTGTTATCTTCACCAAATGCCCATGCTTTCGCAAGCTGTGGAATCCATTTGCCTGTGTCTGGATGGCGTTGCGCCAGCTTCGGTGTGCCATCCATTAGGTACTGACGAAGACCTGAGTTCGCATCAGGGCCAACACTGCGAAGCGTTTGAGGGAAACTACGGATAGAGGTACGGTAAGTACCACCACGGACCGCTTCTTCTGAAGCAAAAAGTGGTTCGTTGTTGTTCGAAGTCCATTCGATATCTGCAGGTAACTCAGCTGCATTTAGCTGAAAACTTCCTGCAACCAACATTGCCAGTGCCGAAAATGGCAGGGTCTTTATCATTGTTTTCTTCCTTGTTGTGTTTGCGCAGTGCGGTAGGAAGAGCGACAACAAGTGAACCTCAGAATGACTGCGCGCGATACACAGCAAAGAAAATAAAGGGAGCGAATACAAAGTGAAGTCCTGTCCACTTCCGTATTAATATCAGAGAGTTTCACTAGGTCATCCTGACCTTACAACGCAGTGAATGCATCCACTCCATAGTATTCGTTACACATTTGTAACGCAACCCATCCATAACACATGGTTGCACATTCCGACTATCACAGCGATTTATGTTAGAGAAGTGTGATCATAACAGTACCATCCGCTAAGCCATTCCTGCCCTGCGATATAGTGTCTTTATGTTGAGCATGTTCGTGTTACAGGTAATAAAAAAGGCGAAGTGTTTTACCACTTCACCTTTCGTTTTAGCCCCAAACTAGTCTTACATGTTCGCTAAGCTGTCGTTGATAGATTTAAGCACAGCCGCTGGATCTGTCGCTTGAGTAATTGGACGGCCAATCACTAAGTAATCAGAGCCTGCTTGAATTGCATCGACTGGCGTCATGATACGGCGTTGATCACCTTGCTCAGAGCCTGCTGGGCGAATACCAGGTGTCACTAACTTGAACTCTTTACCTAATTCACTCTTAAGCAAAGAAGACTCTTGCGCTGAACATACCACACCATCAAGGCCAGAGTTTTTAGTCAGCGTAGCTAGACGAATCACTTGCTCTTGAGGCGCAACGTCCAAGCCAATACCAGCAAGGTCGCTTTGCTCCATGCTTGTAAGCACAGTCACACCAATCAGCAGCGGGCGGTCTTTACCGTAAGGCTCAAGAATTTCACGTGATGCCGCCATCATGCGTTCACCACCACTCGCGTGCACGTTCACCATCCATACACCCAGTTCAGCCGCAGCGCGAACTGCTTTTGAACACGTATTCGGGATATCGTGAAACTTCAGGTCTAGAAATACAGAGAAACCACGTTGATGAAGCTCACGTACGAAATCAGGACCAAATAGCGTAAACATTTCCTTGCCTACTTTTAGGCGACATGACGCAGGATCAATTCTATCTACAAACGCAAGCGCATCTGCTTGGTTATCATAATCCAGTGCGACAATAACTTTTTGGTCGATCATTTCATCTCCTAACTGTTTTTGGTTCTTATTAAATAAAGGTCAAAAAAATGCAGCGGACAGAAACTCTGCCAGCTGCATTAAAACTATTCACCGTCCAATCCTCGGATTGGCTTGATCGTCCCCCATCCTTTACATGATGGACAATGCCAGTAAAGAGAATGGGTGGAGAAACCACATTTCCTGCATCGGTAATGCGGTTTAACTTTTAACTGTTCACCAACCATCGCTTGTAGAGTCGACAAGCTGTCTTTCGCACGACCATCCTCTGCTTCAGCAATATGGTAGTCGATAAGACGGTAGAATCCTTTCATGGTTGGGTTTTTCAATAGTTGCTTGGTCAACAGCTCTTGTGCTGCCCCAACGCTCTCATGATGCGCGACAAGCTGCGCTAGCATCAATTCAGACGATACGCCCGCTTTCTTATCTATACACGCACGCAAGAATTCCACCAGCTCGTCTTCTTGGCCTAAGTGGTGATAACACTCTGCAATGGTCGGTAGAACATCACTAATGAAATCTTTATCTTGCTCAAGCACACCCGTCAGATATTTGATGGTGTGTTTGTAGTCTTCTGACTCAAGATAGATACGACCAAGCGCAATGCTTGCACGCACACATTTTGGATCTTCTGATAGTGCTTTTTTAAAGTGTTGAATCGCTTTACTGGTATTGCCATCGGCTTGGTCAAGCATGGCCAACTCACACCAAAAATGCGCAATATTGGCGCGAATACGAGTGCGCTTCTTACCCATCTTAGCCAGTTGGTTGGCGTAATGAATGGCTTTTTCCCACTCACGCGTTTGCTGGTAGATGGTCACAAGTTGCTGAAGTGCACTTTCACGGTGATCGGGTTCTTCCACCAATTGCTCAAAGATTTTCTCAGCGCGATCTAAAAAGCCGGACGCCATGTAGTCCTTCGCGAGCTGTTGAAGCGCTAAGTTTTTCTGATCTAGAGTGAGCCCAGAACGGGAAATGAGATTTTGGTGGATACGAATTGCACGGTCGACTTCACCACGAGAACGGAAAAGATTACCCAACGCTAGGTGTGTATCTATCGTTTCGTTGTCAACTTGGAGCAATTCAATAAAGTGGTCAACCGCCTTATCTGACTGATCAGATAAGAGCAGGTTAAGACCCGTCACATACTGACGGGATATTTGATGAGATTGCTTCTGCTTGTCTTGCTGAGCGCTGCGATGGCCCATGTACCAGCCATAAGCGGCGGCTATCGGCAATAACAAGAAGAGTAGTTCAAGCATTAAAGTTAAGCCTTATCCTTATGCCTGTTTTTCTACTGCTGGTTTTGCAGGTTTCTCTGCTTCAGCGGGCTCATACTTTTTAAGTTTCTTTTTCAGACGACGAACTTGAAGTTGAGTCTTAAATTGGATGCTAGCAAAAATAACCCATGCTAGACCAAAGCCAACCACGAATACCACACCCAATAGCGTTGATAGGTGAAACTCGCCTTTCGCCAGAAGATAATTAAAGGTTACGATCTCTTGGTTTTGAGAACCTAAAGCCAGTGCAATTAAAAAGAGAGCTAAAACAGCAATGATTTTTATAATTTTCATGTTACATCACCCTTCGAGGAGTAAGTAGGTAAGATTATGCAGTAAAATGTTTCTTCAGACCATGTATATTACCAATAATCTAGTTATAAAAAAGCGGCATACACGAGAGTATGCCGCTTTTTCAAACTAATAAGAGAGCCTTAGCTATCGATATTTACGCGCTCACGAAGCTCTTTACCTGGTTTGAAGTGAGGAACGTATTTACCTTCCAACTCCACTTTATCACCCGTTTTAGGGTTACGACCTACGCGAGGTTCGCGGTAATGAAGAGAAAAACTACCAAAGCCACGGATCTCGATACGGTCACCGCTCTCTAGTGTAGAGGCCATGTGCTCTAAAATATCTTTTACAGCATCTTCTACCTCTTTCGCTGATAAATGTGTTTGCTCAGCGCAGAGTCTTTCAATCAGTTCAGACTTAGTCATAGTTGCCCTCTTTGAGTATCTTTATCACTCATTATAGTAAGTAATACTAATTCCAACAAACACTTGCTATCAATTCTAGACAAATTTTACACAAAATGCGCAATCAAAAAATGTCTTTTTTTAGCATAGTTTATCAACATTAGTATTACTACTCGGAAAGTAGCAAGCATAAAAAAGGAGCCTTGCGGCTCCTTTTTAGCTTAAGCGAGTAAATTATTCGCCTTTAGCAGCTTTGAAAGCGTCAGCCATTGCATTACCAAAAGCAGCTTCGTCTTGCTTGTTGATAGATGCCATTGCTTCTTGCTCTTCAGCTTCATCTTTAGCTTTGATAGATAGGTTGATTACGCGGTTCTTACGGTCTACACCTGTGAACTTAGCTTCAACAACATCACCAGCGCTTAGGATTAGAGAAGCATCTTCTACGCGATCGCGTGATACTTCAGAAGCACGGATGTAACCTTCAACGCCTTCTGCGATTTCAACTGTAGCGCCTTTAGCGTCAACAGCAGTTACAGTAGCGTTAACTAGAACACCTTTCTTGTTGTCAGCAACGTAAGCATTGAATGGGTCGTTTTCCATTTGCTTAACGCCTAGAGAAATGCGCTCACGCTCAGCGTCTACTGCTAGAACAACTGCAGAGATCTCGTCGCCTTTCTTGTACTCACGTACAGCTTCTTCGCCAGCAACATTCCAAGAAATGTCAGATAGGTGAACTAGACCGTCGATGCCGCCTTCTAGACCGATGAAGATACCGAAGTCAGTGATAGACTTGATCTTACCAGTAACTTTGTCGCCTTTAGCTTGTGCTTCAGCGAATGACTGCCATGGGTTAGCTTTACACTGTTTCAGACCTAGAGAAATACGACGACGCTCTTCGTCGATCTCAAGAACCATAACCTCAACTTCGTCGCCAACATTAACAACTTTAGATGGGTGGATGTTCTTGTTAGTCCAATCCATTTCTGAAACGTGTACTAGACCTTCAACGCCTTCTTCGATTTCAACGAAGCAGCCGTAGTCAGTTAGGTTAGTTACGCGACCAGTTAGTTTGTGACCTTCTGGGTAACGCTTAGCGATTGCTACCCATGGATCTTCGCCTAGTTGCTTAAGACCTAGTGATACGCGAGTACGCTCACGGTCGAACTTAAGAACTTTAACTTGGATCTCGTCACCAACGTTAACGATTTCAGATGGGTGCTTAACGCGCTTCCAAGCCATATCAGTGATATGTAGAAGACCGTCAACGCCACCTAGGTCAACGAACGCACCGTAGTCAGTAAGGTTCTTAACGATACCTTTAACTTCAGAACCTTCTTGTAGAGTTTCTAGAAGCTCGTCACGCTCAACGCTGTTCTCAGATTCGATAACTGCGCGACGTGAAACAACTACGTTGTTACGTTTTTGGTCAAGTTTGATAACTTTGAACTCTAGCTCTTTGTTTTCTAGGTGAGCAGTGTCGCGGATTGGACGTACGTCTACTAGAGAGCCAGGAAGGAAAGCACGGATACCGTTTAGTTCAACAGTGAAACCGCCTTTAACTTTACCGTTGATGATACCAACAACAGTTTCAGCTTCTTCGTAAGCTTTCTCAAGAACGATCCAAGCTTCGTGACGCTTAGCTTTCTCACGAGAAAGTTGAGTTTCACCGAAACCATCTTCAACAGCGTCTAGAGCTACGTCTACTTCAGCGCCAACTTCAACTTCAAGTTCGCCAGCAGCGTTCTTGAACTGTTCAGCAGGGATAGCAGATTCAGACTTAAGACCAGCGTCAACAAGAACGAAACCGTTCTCGATAGCTACTACAGTACCTTTAACGATGCTGCCTTGTTGGAATTCTGTTTCGTTTAGAAACTCTTCAAAGAGTTGAGCAAAAGATTCAGTCATTTATTTAATCTTCAATAAATTAAACGTCCACGGGTATCCTACCGCATGGGGTTATTAAACTCGCCAGTCATCATCCTTGCGACCAACGCTCTTAGCCTAGCCGAGCGTAATTACTCAGCTAGCTTCGATTCGATATATTGTAGTGCCTTTTCTACTACTTCGTCGATAGTCATCGACGTAGAATCTAGCACAAGCGCATCCTCTGCAGGGCGTAGTGGCGCCACTGGGCGGTTACGATCTCGGTCGTCACGCTCTTGGATCTCGCTCAAAAGGTCAGCAAATCTAACATCTAACCCTTTATCTTGCAACTGTTTAAGGCGTCGATTTGCACGCTCTTCTGCGCTCGCATCAAGGAAAATTTTCGCTTGTGCATTTTGGAAGACAACCGTACCCATGTCACGACCATCAGCAACCAGACCCGGAGCGGTCTCAAATGCACGCTGACGACGCAATAATGCTTCACGAACGCGTGGCAGTGCAGCCACTTTAGACGCTGCCATCCCCGTTTCTTCTTTACGAAGTTCACCAGAGACATCTTCGCCTTCTAGAATCACTTTTACTAGGTCACCTTCAGCAACAAACTGAACGTCTAGGTGAGTAGCCAGTGGAACAAGCGCATCTTCTGACTCAGTGTCTACGCCGTGGTGAATCGCTGCGAGTGCAAGAACACGGTAAATAGCGCCAGAATCAAGAAGTTGAAAGCCTAACTTCTTCGCTAGCAACATACATAAAGTGCCTTTACCTGCACCACTAGGTCCATCTACGGTAACAACCGGAGTTTGAGAGGACATGTTTTTCTCCACGTTGATGTGCGAATTTCGGTGCTTCCACCTAAATTCATTTCATTCTTAATTTTACGGTGCGGGAGTATATACCTAATAGTCTCAGGATACCATTTCTTTGCCCTCTCCTCGGTTCAGAATTTGCCGCTTTCTCTGCTCTGATTCTTTCTCTTAAAGCGCAATATCAAATGATGAATTTTCTCTAAGTTTCATTTTTCCGACCCGATCACACATTAGTAATACAATATTATTGTATATTAAATCATCTTATCGACGACCCTATAAAAATTGAGAACATAATATGAAGAAATTAGCGCTTACTTTTCTTGCTGCCAGCATTGCCTCTGCGTCTGCTATGGCTGCAACTTCGTCTAATGAATTAGCAAGCAAATATGAGCTAGATCCGACAAAGGCTCCTGCTCAAAACTTTGATATGACGAATTGGAAAATTACCTTGCCTGAACTGACTAAAGAAGGTGAACGCAAAGGTAAAGCATTAGAAATAGCCAAAGATGAGTTGGGCAATACAGAAATCCCTTATGTTCACCCTGAGTGGTTCTATACCAACAAAGAAACAGGTGCCGTGGTTTTTGTTGCACCAAATGAAGCACCGACCACTCCTAACAGCAAGAACACCCGTAGTGAACTTCGTGCCATGCTTGCTACACACTACGGTGAGCCGAAAAACAACTTTGTCGTCGCTTCTCACCCAAATGCTGCTGAGTACGGTGCAATTGGTGGCGAGCTAAACGCGACCCTGTCTGTTGACCAAGTCAGTACAAGTGGCAACTACAAAAAGAATGGTGCATTCGCTGTTGTTATTGGACAAATTCATGGTTCTGACAATGAGCCTTTAAAGATTTCTTACCGCAAACTGCCGGAGCATGAATACGGCTCTCTTTCATGGAACTACGAGTTAAACCCAACCAAAGAACTTCAAGACGCGAAAGATGAAAATGGTAAGAAGCTTCGCCAAGACATCCGCCACAACGTGTTCGGACAATACAACTTACGTAAAGGCGACGCAGACCCACAAGACGGCATCAAACTGGGTGAAATCTTCTCATACAGCGTGAATGTGGAAGGTGACATCATGCACCTGACTTTCACTAAGAACCCTGGTGAGAAAAATGCAGTTACTAAGACATTTGATGTGAATCTAGCA
Organism: Vibrio sp. B1ASS3; assembly: GCF_905175355.1. NCBI lineage: Bacteria > Pseudomonadati > Pseudomonadota > Gammaproteobacteria > Vibrionales > Vibrionaceae > Vibrio > Vibrio sp. B1ASS3. Next base: position 1,353,962 of record NZ_HG992742.1, on the reverse strand, counting down.
GAAGACAAATACCAAGGTCATGAAGTAGACCAAGGCTATGGTAACGATTGGATGTATTACAAAGCCGGTGCTTACAACCAATGTAATACGAAGAAAAGCAGTTCAGACTGTGAATGGCGCGGCATGGAAGCGGGTGATTATGCTCAAGCAAGCTTCTATCAGTTAGAACTGAAACAATAACGGTTAGAGCTGAACTAATAACCCGCCGCTGAAATAAAAAAACCAACTAAACAGTTGGTTTTTTTTGTTATTTCTTAAGCATTACACAATTGGCTTTTGACCGCGTTCTGCAAGTTTAAGTACGACACTATCAGCCACTTTACTTGCAACTCCGGCAAGCTTGTCTGCCAGTTTTTTCTTTTGCACGTAATGCACTGCTAGTACGGTTTTCTCTTTGCATGCTGCAACAACTAGATCGTCGGAAGTGCTGATTTCATCTACCAGTCCTAGCTCTTTCGCTTGCGTACCAAACCAGTGCTCACCTGTTGCGACTTTTTCAAGTTCTAGCGCTGGGCGACGTTCACTGATGAAGTCTTTGAACAGTACGTGTGTTTCTTCAAGTTCTTGTTTGAACTTATCACGCGCTTTGTCGGTGTTCTCACCAAACATCGTTAGTGTGCGTTTGTACTCACCTGCTGTTAGCTGCTCATATTCGATATCGTGCTTTTTCAACAGTTTGTTGAAGTTAGGGATCTGCGCGATAACGCCGATAGAACCGACAATTGCAAACGGAGCTGAAACAATCTTGTCTGCCACACATGCCATCATGTAGCCACCACTTGCTGCCACTTTGTCGACAGAAATCGTCAGAGGCAAACCGGCTGCTTTGATTCGGTCAAGTTGAGAAGATGCCAAACCATAGCCATGAACCATGCCGCCACCAGACTCTAGACGAAGTAGCACTTCATCGCCTTCACGAGCGACTGCTAATACTGCAGTGATCTCTTCACGCAGTGAACCCACTTCTTTTGCATCAATGCTTCCATTGAAATCCAACACGAACAGATGCGGTTCGCGCTTGCTATCAAGAGAACCTTCTTTGCTCGCTTGTTTGATTTCTTTCTCGCGAGATTTGTTCTTTTCTTTCTCTTCCTTCTTAGCCGCTTTATCACGAGCTTTGATGAAAGCGTCATCGTGTAGGTGATGCTCTAATTGTTCGATTGCATCTTTGTGACGTTCAGAAAGATTAGTGACTTCCAATTCGCCCTTTGCAGCACCCGATTTACCACCCGCCGATTTTGCAATAATCAGCAGCACAACTACTGCCGCAACAACGGTGACAATCTTGGCTAAAAACAGACCGTAATCTAATAAAAATTCCAATGAGAGTTCCTCTATCTCATACCAGTAATAGTCATCAATATGTTACGTAGAAAAATCAGAGAGAAGGCAAGAAAATCGGTAACCTCTTGTTCTGATTGATGGCGTTCAAATAACATACCGGACAACCGTTCTGGAATTGGTATAACACATGAATTGGTGTATTGTAACCAACTTGTCACGATTACCAAGATTTTCCATTGAGAAACAGGCGCATTTCTACACCAAGATGACGTCTGTTCGTCGGAATTAGATACAATAATAAGGATTAACTACCGTGAACTACTCCGTTTCAGCAGATGCCCTAAAAGGTAAAGTCATTCTTGTCACTGGTGCAGGCAATGGTATCGGTCGCCAAGCGGCACTTTCTTACGCTCAGCACGGTGCGACTGTGATTCTACTTGGTCGAAACGTTCAAAACCTTGAATCCATTTATGATGAAATCGAATCTGCAGGTTACCCTCAACCCGCGATCATTCCACTTGATCTGAAAGGTGCAACTAAACAGCACTACATCGATATGGCAGAAACCATCGAAGGTCAATTTGGTCGTTTGGATGGCCTGCTACACAACGCTGGCGTTTTAAGCACGCTGTGCCCGTTTGAGCAAATCAATGAAGAAGACTTCGACGACATCATGCAGATTAACGTGAAAGCAGAAGTCCTAATGACTCAAGCGCTACTGCCTATTATGCGTAATTCAGACGCAGGTCGTATTATCTTTACGTCTTCAACGGTGGGCCATTCTGGCCGTGCTTTCTGGGGTTCGTACGCCATCTCCAAATTTGCCGTAGAAGGTATGATGCAAGTATTGGCAGATGAACTTAGCGATACACCAATGCGTGTTAACGCGATTAACCCAGGTGCAACTCGTACTCGAATGCGTGAAAAAGCTTATCCAGGTGAAGATGCAAACACGCTAAAAACACCACTGGATATCATGCCGCTTTACCTTCACTTGATGGACCCAGCGGTTACAGATGTAAACGGTCAGTGCATCGACGCTCAACCCAAGCGTAAGTAACCTCTTCAGGTCACCTCACATAATCGATTGAAAAGGCAGCAAACGCTGCCTTTTTTCGTATTTCTGCCTATAAAAACCTTGCGACTTTCCATCACAGAAATATACTGTACATATATACAGGTATTTTATTTATGCAAGACATCATCCAACACTTAAAAAGCCAACACCTTGTTTGGCAAGCAAATTTGACCAAAGCAGACGAGCATCAGTTCCTGAATAGCTCAGGTTTCCCTGAACTCGACGCCCTGCTTGGCGGCGGCTTTCCTCCTCATGGCGTGGTGGAAATGGAATCTGTTGGCAGCATTGGCGAACTGCGCTTGCTTGCGCCTTATTTAGAAGCGTCTCTTTCGAGAGGGGTGACGGCATTCATTCAACCACCAGCGTTGATGAATTCATTGTTCCTACACAGCATTGGCTTGGACATCAACCAAGTATGGGTAATCACGCCTGAACATCAACGCGATGCGCTGTGGGCAGCAGAGCAATGCCTCAAGAGCGGCGTGTGTACCAACGTTTTGCTATGGCAAGATGAGCTAGAGATCCACCAAGTAAAACGCCTGCAAGTGGCGAGTGAGCAAGGCTCTTGCCCTCTGTTTATGCTCAAACCTAACATGACAAATCGCTTGTCTTTGCCTGTTTCATTGAGCCTGAAGCTACAAGGTCATGAGCAAGGTGTGAGTGTAGAAGTTCTCAAACGAAAAGGCGGTTGGAGCAAAGGTAACGTCGATATCAACTTCCAGCACCACTATCCGCAACTGGTGATGCCAAGCACAACTCGTATTCCATCCACGGTGGTCAATTTCCCATTGGCGAACCAAGGTTAGTGATATGGCTTTGTGGATATATTTGCACTTCCCTCGTCTACAGTTAGATGCACTCTTTGGTGATAACCAAGAGCAGCCCGTGGTGATTGTAGAAAGCCAACGTTGTCGGATCATTCAATACAACGAGATTGCCGAGCAACAAGGCATTAAGCCAAATATGGGCTTGGGTAGCGCGGCTTCTTTGTGCCGAGATTTGCAAGTGCATCCTTATCATCCGCAAACCGAACTGAGCAAGTTACAAGAAATTGCTCAATGGCTGTATTTGATTACGTCTGATGTCGTATTGATGCCAAACCAAGGCATTCTGCTACGCGCAACCCCGATGCTTAATCTGTATGAAGGGCTACAAAACTATTGGACTAAAGTCAGTGCTCATTTATCGGAGCTGAAACTGAGTTTTCAATTCGGATGTGGCTTTTCGCCTTTTTCTGCCAAATTGATGGCATTAGCAGGAGCGAATATCATCAGTGAAGATAGGTCTGTCATGCAACAAGCCTTATCACCGCTGCCGCTCACATTAACGGATTTATCAAGCACTACCGTAGAGAAGCTACAACGTGTAGGTGTCACCACACTGCAAGGGTTACTTGAACTGCCACTGCAAGACATCGCGCGTCGATTCGACATTGACTTGGTGAACTATGTTGGTCGCCTGACAGGGCAATTTAAACATCCTGTCGACTTTTATCATCCAACCGAATCCTTCCAAGTCTATTTGGAACTGTTGTTTGAGATTGAAAACGTTCAATGGGTGGAGAAGCCACTGGCTAAATTGCTTCGTCAACTCGAAACCTTTCTCAAACTGCGCGATAAAGTCGCGTTTGAGCTGTGTTTAACCCTGCATCAGCGGGACAAACAAGCACAGCACCTTCAGCTCACATCCGCGCAAGGCGATTACTTGTGCCAACGCTGGCAACAATTGGCGAGTTTGAGTTTGGAATCCGTCACGTTAAACGGTCCTGTTATTGGCCTGACGTTAAAAGTAGAGCGTCAAGGTGAACCTTTAAGCTCTGCACGCGATTTCTTTGCTGGGCAAAAAGGCCAAATGAACGCGTTAGAGCTGCTCTCTTTACTGCAAGCTAAATTGGGCAAAAGCGCGGTACTCAAACCCAATATAGCCTGCGATCCAAGACCAGAGAAAGCCAGTCAATATCGCCCAGCCGATGAGCCGGATGTGCCGATTAACACCATCCCTGCTCTACTGCGCCCAGCGATGCAATTACCCGCCCCTATCGCGCTACAAGAGCAAGTATCTCTAGTGCATGGGCCTGAGCGGATTGTCTCTGGATGGTGGGATGGTGACGAGATCATGCGTGATTACTACATTGCGCACACCAAACAAGGTCGCTGGTTATGGGTGTTTCGCGATCAACACAAGCATTGGTTTCTTCATGGCTATTTTTGTTAAATCGACAGTTATTTTTGTTAGGTCGTTATGAGTTACGCAGAACTGTTTTGTCAGTCCAACTTCTCCTTTCTCACTGGCGCTTCTCATGCAGAAGAGTTGGTGCTGCAGGCGGCATTTTATCGCTATCAAGCCATTGCGATCACCGATGAGTGCTCAGTTGCAGGCGTAGTAAAAGCTCATACGACCATCGAGCAACACAAACTCGACATCAAACAAATCGTCGGCAGCATGTTTTGGCTCAATGACGAGTGCCAAGTCGTGCTGCTTTGCCCTTGCCGTAAAGCTTACGCTGAGCTGTGCCGTATCATCACCAATGCAAGACGACGCAGCGAGAAAGGCACTTATCAACTGTCTGAATGGGATTTGATGTCGATTCGTCACTGCCTTGTGTTGTGGCTCCCGACTCATCAAGAGAATGACCATTATTGGGGACGTTGGCTCCAGCAACATCACGCTCATCGCTTATGGGTCGCGATTCAGCGTCATTTAGGTGGTGATGACGATGCTTACACCACACACTGTGAATTATTAGCAAACGAGTTCCAATTGCCGATTACCGCTTGTGGTGGCGTTTTGATGCATGCTGTTGAACGCTTACCATTGCAACATGTCCTGACAGCAGTAAAACACGGTTGTAGCGTTGATAAGCTCGGCTTTGGTCGTTTATCCAATGCCGAACGAGCATTGCGTCCATTGAACAAACTGTCTCGAATTTACAGATCCGAATGGTTAGCAGAAAGCTCCCATATTGCGAGCTTGTGCGAATTCAACCTCTCAGATCTGAAATACGAATACCCAACAGAGCTCATCCCTGACGGTCACACCCCAACTTCTTATCTGCGTCTGTTGGTAGAGCGTGGTAAAAAACTGCGCTTCCCTGAAGGTGTTCCCGCAGACATTCATCAGACCATCGAGAATGAATTAACCCTCATTGAAGAGCTGGAATATCATTATTACTTTCTGACCATTCACGACATTGTAATGTTCGCTAAGCAGCAAGGCATTCTCTATCAAGGGCGAGGCTCTGCGGCAAACTCGGTAGTGTGTTACTGCTTAGAAATCACTGCCGTCGATCCTAGACAAATCTCAGTATTGTTCGAACGCTTTATTAGCCGAGAACGAAAAGAGCCACCAGACATTGATGTCGACTTTGAACACGAGCGCCGTGAAGAAGTCATTCAATATATTTACAAAAAGTACGGGCGCGAGCGTGCCGCTCTGGCAGCAACCGTTATCAGCTATCGCTTTAAAAGCGCCGTGCGTGAAGTGGGCAAAGCGTTGGGGATTGAAGAAACTCAGCTAGACTTCTTCATCAAAAACGTCAATCGCCGTGATCGTAGCCAAGGTTGGCAAGCGCAAATCATCGAATTGGGATTACAACCAGAGTCGTTAAAAGGCCAACAGTTTATCCAGTTAGTGAACGAGATCATCGGATTCCCGCGCCATTTATCTCAGCATGTAGGCGGCTTTGTGATTTCATCTGGCCCTTTGTATGAACTGGTGCCTGTCGAGAATGCTTCGATGGAAGATCGCACGATTATTCAATGGGATAAAGATGATTTAGAAAGCTTAAAGCTATTGAAAGTCGATGTACTTGCTCTCGGCATGTTAAACGCGATCCGTAAGTGCTTTCAATTGGTCGAGAAACACCACCAGCGATCCCTGTCGATTGCTGAGATCACGCGCCTGCAAGACGATCTGCACGTATACCGCATGATCCAAAAAGCCGATACTGTTGGCGTATTCCAAATCGAGTCTCGCGCGCAGATGAGCATGCTGCCACGCTTAAAGCCTGCACGTTACTACGACTTAGTCGTGCAGATTGCTATTGTTCGCCCGGGCCCTATTCAAGGTGATATGGTGCATCCGTTTCTAAAACGACGAAATGGTGAAGAGCCGATTAGCTATCCATCTGAAGAAGTGAAAAGCGTACTAGAGCGCACTATGGGCGTGCCGATTTTCCAAGAACAAGTGATCAAACTCGCGATGGTCGCCGCTGGGTTCAGTGGTGGTGAAGCCGATCAACTGCGCCGTGCGATGGCAGCATGGAAGAAGAACGGCGATCTTGCCAAGTTCAAACCTAAACTGATCGACGGGATGCGTGAGCGTGGTTATGACTTAGAATTTGCGGAGCGAATCTTCGACCAAATCTGCGGTTTTGGTGAATACGGTTTTCCAGAAAGCCACTCAGCCTCTTTCGCAGTATTGGCTTACTGCTCTGCATGGTTGAAGTTTTACTATCCTGCTGAGTTCTATACTGCCCTACTTAATAGTCAACCGATGGGGTTTTATAGCCCTTCGCAATTGATTCAAGATGCGCGCCGACACGGTGTTGAAGTGCTGCCTGTTTGCATCAATCACTCGTCGTATCAGCATCATTTGGTCAAACGTCCTAATGGCCGTCTTGGCGTACAACTGGGCTTTCGTTTAGTAAAGGGCTTTAATCAAGAAAGCGCTTCTCGATTGGTTGAGCGCCGACCAACAACTGGGTATCGCTCTATTCAAGAGGTAAAACAGATCTTAAGAAACCGCCGTGATATTGAACTGCTCGCTTCTGCCAATGCGTTTCAGATCCTTTCAGGTAATCGCTATAACGCTCGTTGGGCTGCGATGGATTCGTTATCAGATTTACCCTTGTTCAACCACATGGAAGAACCAATGGCGAATTACCAAGCTCAACCATCGGAATACGAGAACTTGATTGAAGATTACGCCAGTACCGGGTTGTCACTGAGTCGCCACCCGATAACCTTGCTAGAAGAAGCAGGTAAGTTACCGCGCTTTACTCGGATGAAGCAGTTAGTTGAAAAGGAGCACAAATCTTTAGTGACGGTCGTTGGTGTCGTAACAGGTAGGCAATCTCCAGGCACCGCAGCAGGTGTGACTTTTTTCACTTTAGAAGACGATACGGGCAATATTAATGTGGTGGTCTGGCGAGCAACCGCCCGCGCTCAAAAGCAAGCGTATCTCACATCAAAAGTCTTGATGGTCAAAGGGATTTTAGAAAGAGAAGGAGAAGTGACACATATAATTGCAGGGAAGCTCATCGATTGTACACACAACCTTGCTGAGCTAAAAAGTAAGTCGCGCGACTTCCATTAAATCATCATATTTTGGGGGCTGGAAAACACATTTCGCCGAAAAAAGTAAAGGGAGGTAAACCCTCCCTTTTTCGATTCTGCTGAATTAATCCTCAGCCATCGTTTCCGTACGCTTACTCTTGTATTTCCTATACAGTAACAAGGATAAAGTCATAATGACTTTAGATGTTAGCCATATCATTAAACGGAAGTACCCTAGGTTAATAGGTGAAAAGTGACGTGATATACCTACATATTTCATTGTCAGAAATATGTAAAATAGTATAGCAATCGCAGTTCAATTAATCACCTACCCTTATGGATTAATTCTTCGCCGATTAATTAACGCCCGTATATAAAACTTGACGCATTCTATCTTGTGAAACTTCGACGAGAAGGTCCGGTTGGAACTTAGAAATAAAGCGGTCGCAGCCCACTTTCTGCACCATGGCCTCGTTGAAACTACCACTTAAGGAGGTGTTCAGCGTAATGAACAGTTTGGACATTCGAGGATCAGAGCGCACTTCATGCGTCAGTCTGTAACCGTCCATTTCTGGCATCTCTGCATCCGTGATCATCATCAGCAGTTCTTTCTCGACGTCTTTACCTTCATCACACCAACGCTTAAGGACCGTCAATGCTTCTAGACCATCGCGGCATTCAATGATGTTCAAACCAAGCTGAGACAAGGTATCTTTCACCTGATTACGGGCCGTTGAAGAATCATCAACAATCAGAACATTACGACCAATCATGGCTTGAGCTAGCTCTTGATCTAAAATGCCATCAGAAATGGTGACGTCGTAATGGACAATTTCCGCCAACACTTTTTCTACATCAATGATTTCAACGATTTGTGATGAATCACCGTCCTTCACTTGCGTGATTGCGGTTAGGTAGTTAGAGCGGCCAGATGTCGATGGCGGCGGCTGAATCTCTGTCCAAGCGGTATTGATGATGTTGCGCACGGGCCCGACAAGGAAACCCTGAATAGAGCGGTTGTATTCGGTGATGATCAAATTTTCTTCTTCTGCTTCGCCACGCAGTGGTGGGAAACCAATCGAACAACGCAGATCAATCACAGGCACGGCTTCGCCGCGCAAAGACGCTACACCACGGATGTTGTAATGAGAGCCCGGGAGTTTCGTCAGTGGAGGCAGCTTAATCACCTCTTTCACTTTAAAAACGTTAATCGCAAACAATTGGCGACTATTCAGTGTGAACAGCAAAAGCTCCAGTCGGTTTTCACCCACTAGATTCGTACGCTGATCTACCGTATTTAACACTCCGGACATACCACTACCTAACTTTGAACGACAACCTATCACTCTTTACAGAAAACCGTGTTGAAACAACAAAGTAAACCTTTTGTATGAGTGCTCTACATTACTTACGAAAATTACATTAATGCTATAGATATAGCAATGAAACAGCGCCCAGATTGGCGTTTTCGGCACTGAGAAGATTAAAAAAGGGCGAACTGTAACGTTCACCCTTTTCTTCAAGTTGAGTTGATGCAAGAAAGATTAACCTTCAATCACCTTCATCAACAGTTGTCCATCGTATAGCGCCTGCTTCACTAGCGCAGCGCCCGGCATCGTCGCTTGCTTATAAAAACGAGATTCCACCAGCTCAAGGTCTTGATGATAAACAGGTAAACTTTGCTCTTCGATACAACGACGAATCGCAGGATAAAGCACATCTTTCGCTTGGTTGATTACCCCACCAATCAAGATTTTCTCTGGGTTGAATAGGTTGATTACAATCGCAATCGCAGAGCCTAAATAGCGACCTAGTTTCTCAATCACGTCAACCGCAAGAGGATCACCGTTCGCCGCCGCTTCACAAATGCTCTCGATGCTCATTTCTTCGTGCTCAGCAAGAATAGAAGCTTCACCGTTGGCAATACGAGTAACCACCTCTTCGCGGATTGCCTGCGAACTCGCTACCGTTTCAAGACAACCAATGTTGCCACAATGACAGCGCTTGCCGTTTGGATCGATTTGGATATGGCCAAGTTCGCCGATGTTACCGTGACGACCTTGCAGCACGCGACCATCTAAGATGATACCCGCACCTAAGCCATGGTGGATGGAGATAAGCACCGAGTTATCGTTCTCTTGCGAATGTCCGAACAGCTTTTCTGCCAGCGCCCAAGCACGCGTATCGTTGGCAATAAAGACAGGTAAGCCCGTTGCTTTGTAGATTTCTGGGCCTAACGCCAAGTTCTCAACATTGTAATGCGGCATTTGCAATACGATGCCCTGCTCTGAGTTCACTAGGCCAGGCAAAGTAATCGCAATACTGGTGACACGATCGAGTTGATCAGCGTAGGTTTGGAAGAATTCATCAATTTCGTAGAGTAAGCGTTCAAGCACGTCGTCTTGGTCGCGTTCATGGATATCGATTTTGGTATCGATAAGAACATCACCGCCAAGCTCGTGCAGTGCGATGGTCAAGTAACCTCGCCCTAAGCGCATCGACAAGAATTGCCAACCTTCATTATTGACCTGTAAACCCACTGCAGGACGGCCACGGCTCGTCGCTTCCTGAACAGTAGTTTCATGAATCAGATGGGCTTCAATCAACTCTCGAGTGATCTTAGTGATACTCGCAGGCGCAAGCTCACTTTGCTTGGACAAATCGATTCGAGATATTGGACCCTTCAGGTCAATTAGTTTGTATACACGACCAGCATTGACCTGTTTGATATGATCAATATGGCCCGGTTGAGCCATGTACATCTTGCACTCCGAAATTCTATAACGGGATAATTTTTTTACTTTGCGAAGTAATTGTGAAGTGAATTGATAAATCCCCGTGACAAGCATCACGTATAAACATGTTTGTTTGTGTATTCAATCAAATAACCAGAAATCTACTCCTGTTAAATTGTTTGAAAAATAACTTATTTTATTCATCAAATTAGGTAACAAAGCCTGCGCCTTAATGTTTTTTCAGCACTTTGACCTAAATGCGAACAATCTGCGCATACTGTGCATATACTTAGCGAGAATAGAATTCGAGTTATCTAGTCCTACACCTGCATTCTTCGGAGAATCTATGACTTCCATATTAAGAAGAACAAAAATTGTCACAACGCTTGGCCCATCAACCGATAAAGACAATGTCCTTGAGGAGATAATCAAAGCTGGAGCAAACGTCGTTCGTATGAACTTCTCACACGGTACCAGCGATGACCACGTTCAACGTGCAGAAAAAGTAAGAGCTATCGCGGCGAAGCTTGGTCGCCAAGTGGCGATACTTGGTGACTTACAAGGTCCAAAAATTCGCGTTTCCACCTTCAAAGACGGCAAAATTCATCTCAACGTCGGCGATAAATTTACGCTAGACAGCGACCTACCAAAAGGCGAAGGCGATCAAGACTCCGTTGGCTTAGATTACAAAGAGCTCCCACAAGACGTCTCTCCTAATGACATCTTGCTGCTTGACGATGGTCGCGTGCAATTGCAAGTGACTAGCGTTGAAGGCAACAAAGTCCACACCCGAGTAACGGTCGGTGGCCCTCTTTCCAACAACAAAGGCATCAACAAAAAGGGCGGCGGCCTATCTGCGGATGCACTTACTGAAAAAGACAAAGCAGACATCCTCACCGCTGCCAAAATCAAAGTCGATTACCTCGCTATCTCATTCCCTCGCAATGGCGAAGATATGCATTACGCTCGTCGTTTGGCGCGAGACGCAGGTCTTGAAGCGAAACTCGTGGCAAAAGTGGAGCGTGCTGAAACCGTCGCTACCACAGAATCCATTGATGACATCATCTTAGCGTCTGACGTTGTTATGGTTGCTCGTGGCGACTTGGGTGTCGAAATTGGTGACCCAGAGCTCATCGGTGTACAGAAGAAGCTGATTCGCCGTGCTCGCAGCTTAAACCGTATCGTGATTACTGCGACCCAAATGATGGAATCGATGATGGCTGCGCCAATGCCGACTCGTGCGGAAGTTATGGACGTAGCAAACGCTGTTCTCGACGGCACGGATGCAGTGATGCTTTCCGGTGAAACTGCAGCGGGTCTATACCCAGTGGAAACCGTGAAATCCATGGCTGAAGTGTGTATAGGTGCAGAGAAGATGTCAGAAGCGAGCCTGTCGACTTACCGATTGGACCGCACATTTGCGACCGCAGAAGAGACCATAGCTATGTCGACCATGTATGCTGCCAACCATATGGAAGGTGTTAAAGCGATGGTTTCTCTGACCGAATCCGGTCGAACCGCTTTGATGATGTCTCGCTTAAGCTCTGGTTTGCCGATTTTCGCACTGTCGCGTAATGAATCAACGCTAAACCGAGCTGCATTGTATCGTGGTGTTACTCCCGTGTTCTTTGACTCCAAAGGCGGCGCAGGCTTAACCACGGCTCACGCAGCAATCGTAACACTGAAAGAGCAAGGGTTACTGGATGAAGGAGACTTGGTGATCTTCACTCAAGGTGATGTGATGGATGTAGTAGGTTCAACCAACTGCATGCGTATTTTGTCCGCTTAGTACTTTCCCAAAAAACCATAAAGGCTCCAAACGGCTGTCTCTTGATCACAAGTCTAGTGATCAAGAGACATTGCGAGCTCGTAGCCTTCAAGGATGGTTTGCAGTTTAAACCATCCTTCCCATAGTGCCTTTATTGAAGCTCTGCCCGTCCTCTTGGTATCTTTCCAACCGCCTAATTTAGCAAGATTTCTGTACGCCCAGCTCATATCGGGTACTTCTTTAGGTAATGTCTTGCTTTCTAGTTTCAACCACAGCAGCTTCCAAGCTTTTGTGCCCAAGGCCTTTTCACAACTTTCTGTTGATAGCTCATCAACTTCTTTAATGAAACGTAACGCCAATAAACGAGTCGCAACAAAGGCATAGATGACACTTAACCTCTCTAAGTTACCTTTACTTTGGAGTCTTAGTGACTCCACATCCGTACCTTCACTTTTCCAGACTTTATGGAAGTCTTCAATCAGCCATCGACGCTCGTAATAACCGATAATTCTCATGGCGTCTTCAACGTTGTTTATTGGCTCCGACGTCAAGAGGTGCCATGCTAACTTGTCTTTTGATGCCCCTTGCTCAAGGCAACCAACATAATAAACAGGTATGCCTGCGTGCTCTTTTTTGTTTGCCGGAGCCTTTAATGTCACCTGACCATATTTAACGTCAAGCTTTACATCTCTCGCTTTTCTCCCTCCTTTTTGGGGGATGGTAAGCTCCTTTGTCTCGACACTTGGTAACGCTTGCGCATAGTCGTAAAGCTTTTGAGCGTGTTCTTCTAGACAACGACTTTGCATTGAGCGAACGACAAAGCGCTGCTGATGTTGACGTTTATAAGTTAAGTATTCGAATAGGTCTGCTTCTCGGTCACAGACCGAGATAACATCTAACATCTTATCCCCTAGGCGCTCAACGACACGGCGAGAAGCTTGCTCCCATTTGTAACTCTCTTTCTCCTCGTAAGGACGAGTCGCGTGTTGGTGCTTTTGCCCACGCTTAGTAATATCTCGGCTCCATCGTTGTTGCTCTATAAGACCAACAATGGTCTGACTTTGTGGTGCAAAAAGTAACGTCGAATGTACATGGAGAGCTCGAATTCTGTCGCCTTGATTCGTGTGCCCGAGTTCATCTTTTATACTTCGATGAGGAAAACAGAGCGTTGTTGTATCTTCAAGCGCGAGTAATTCCTCATGCTCGTTAGCTCGAGATACCGTTGATTGAAAACCTGCTTCAGCGATGTCTTTTGCATCGATGTTTTCATTGCGGATAAAGCGATATGCCCCTTCCATATCGGCGGGAGAAAAAGGAAGTTTAGCCACGGAGACTCCTGGTTGATTAGCAATGGAAGTCGCTAAACTGATGAGGCGTTGTGTTCTTCGAGGATCTTTAAGTTGTGCTTGTCCAAATTGTTCTTGCGCCCAAAGTTTAGCGTCTGAGTGTGTCATCTTAGTGTTTCAGTAAGGATTCTTAAGTGATCAGATCGCACACACTTGAAAGAGTTCAAAAAAAAATCCCTAAGCTACAAGCTTAGGGATTTGTGTATAAGAGACAGCCAAACGGAGCCTTTTCTTTTTTCGGATACTTGATTTCAATCTAAGCCGTTTCTCGGCCATCTATGTTCAATTTGTCATAGAGTTGAATCAAATTGAAACCCGTTTGCAGACCAAGTTGATAATCGTGCTCTAACGCTTCTGGATCACTCAACAAAGACGATGACTGTAACTCTTCTTTAGGTGCCAATTGCAAAATAAAGGTGTCATCGGGCGGAGCGGTTAAGAACGCTTGCGTCAATTCGAAGGTTTGGTAGTGAATCATCAACATGTCAGCCAATCCAGAATCGAAGTTTTCACCAATCAGGTGGCTCAAGCGATAAAGATTATCCGCCCCAAACAACCAGCGTCCGCCATTGAGCAGCTTTCTACCCGACAATTTCGATTGATGAGCCGCATTAATTTTCTGCTGTAAGAAGCTACTCCAATCCTCTTTCCATTGGTGAACTTTGTGTTGCCAAGACTCTTGCACAGAGTTAATCGACTCGCGGTACCATTTGATACCCTCTTCACCAATCTCGGCTTGTACTTTGGCTTCTGCTTCAGAAAAAGGCTCGGTGCGAATCACGATAATGTTACGTGCATTCTTTCTCCATGCTTCTTGCACAGGAATCGAGGCAGAGACCCCACCATCAACGTAAGGATGCCCATTTACATCCACAGGCCCCAGATACAATTTAGGGATCGCGCAAGTGGCAACCATGGTATTGACCCAATCCCCACCGAGTATCGGCAAGTATTGATCAGAGAGAGTATCGACATTTGTCACCGCAGCAAACGCACCACGGGCACCTAACGCAGTTTTCCCCATATCGAGGTCAAGTTTATAAGGGTAATCTTGAATGCGCTCTAAGGCCCATTCCAAGCCCAAATATTGCTTCTTGCGGATATAACGGAAAAGATTAAAGAATTCGTTGGAAGTAGTGAGATCCGTAATGAAAGCCTTGCCCATGCCGTGTTGACGACAAAGGTAAGCACACAAATTCAGAGCTCCGGCTGATGTGCCATAGAATTCATCGAATGGATCGAAATTAGAAAGAAGGAATGCATCCAACACTCCAGCGGTAAAAATCCCTCTCTGCCCTCCTCCTTGTGCGACAAGGGCAGTTTTGCCATTTCTGTAGCGCTCATACATCTCAATGTCGAGCTCTGCATGGCGATCAGTGATAATACCGCTGTTGCGTGTCATAGGCGTATCGCCAATGCATTAAGCCGTAGTAATCGCAATGATGCCGAAAGAGAGTAAAACTGCGAATACTGTAACGACGATGAGTAGGGCTGATTTTAGATCGTGTTCCATAGACACCTCCTTTAGTTGTAACAAATTAATAACACCAGTGTGAATTATGTTCAAGAATTGCCTAATTTAGTCGCACGATTTTGGCTAAGGCATCACAATTAGCTTAGTCATAATAAGGAGATAGCAAATGAACTATAAAATTGGCTGGCTAGTTGGGAGTGTATTATTGAGCGGTTCTATGGCTGCTCAAGCGACGGTCATCGTCACGCCCTATGTCGGCTTTACAGGGGGCGGTAAAGTAGAGGATGAGAATGACCGCACCTACGATTTGGACCCTTCAATCAATTATGCTTTGTCAGTTGAAACCCCTTTTGAGATGGGTCGCATCGGCTTTTTCTATTCCAATCAGTCGTCAGAATTGCAAGACATTAATAACTCTGCAGACATCCACTATCTTCAATTTCAAAGCAGCATTTACTACCCTCTTGCTCAAGGGTGGCAAACCTACGTTGGATTGGGCATAGGCGCGTCATACGCCGACGTAGACTGGGTAAACGACAAGTATGGCTTTTCTGGTAGCGCATTCGCCGGCCTTGAGTACGAATTCTCGAAAACCTTTGCAATGACCGCTCAAATCCGTTGGTTAGGCACAGTTGTTGACAACGACACCTCAGGAGCTTGCGTCGTACCAACGGACGGTTCGTCTTGTATCATCAAGTTTGAAACCGACTGGATGAACCAATTCCAATCCAACATTGGCTTTCGTTTCCGTTTCTAACGACTTTCACTTCTAATGTGTCGTTTTAACGAAATATTCTCTATTGGGTGTGTCTAATACAGAGATACACCCTAATAGCTGAAAAGAGTTTATTTGACCAAGATCACATCGACCATACAGTCATTTATTTCAAAACCTACCCAACCTTACCGATCAGATAGCCTACCAAATCACTAATTAACAATATTTAAACCAGATAAAATATCGACATTAACATTTAGAATCTATTGCGCTAAATAATGTAAAAAGTTAGTCTGAACACAGAAAGCAGAAGAATATTTCAGCTTTTACAAACACACATCAAAATTTAAAGCATTTAATTCTATTTCTTGTTAGGTAACACAAAGCAAAACACCAGCATTTTATAACAATACCGAACATCGAGCAGAAAACTGACGGATAACAGTTGCTCTTTGCTCTGCTGGTGTTGCACGTTGCCGAGAAGAGCTTCATTCCTTAGGGAGTTGTACAGGAGTCAAATATGAAGCGAGAACAATGGGGATCCCGCGCGGGATTCATCTTAGCAGCAGTCGGATCAGCCATCGGCTTGGGTAACATCTGGCGTTTCCCTTACATGGCCTATGAGAATGGCGGCGGTGCCTTTTTTATTCCTTACCTTTTCGCCATGATCACCGCAGGTATTCCATTCATGATCCTTGAGTTCAGTATGGGTCAAAAATACCGTGGTTCTGCACCAAAAACATTGGCAAAAATCCACGCAAAATTTGAATGGCTTGGTTGGTTCCAAGTTGGTGTTGCTGCCGTCATCGCCGTTTACTATGTTGCGGTTATTGGTTGGGCAATTTCTTACTTTGGGATGTCGTTCACTCAAAGCTGGGGTTCCGATACCAACGCCTTCTTCTTTAGTGAATACCTAAAACTTGGTGATAACTCTCCAACGGATTTAGGTAGCATTCAATGGAAGATCGCCGTATCTATGCTTATTGCTTGGGCAATTACCTATACTGCGATTGTGAGCGGTGTTAAATCAGGTATTGAACGCGCATCTAAGATCATGATGCCTATATTGTTCATTATGGTGATCTTCTTGATCGGTCGCATGATTTTCCTTCCTGGTGCGCTAGACGGTGTGAACTACATGTTCGAACCAGACTTCAGCAAAATCTGGGACGTAAAAGTGTGGGCAGCGGCTTACGGTCAGATCTTCTTCACACTAAGTATCGGCTTTGCCATCATGCTGGCTTACTCGAGCTATCTGCCAGAGAAATCAGACATCACCAACAACGCCTTCATGACGGTATTGATCAACTGTGGCTTCTCTATCCTTGCCGGTATCATGATTTTCTCGGTATTGGGTTATATGGCTCAAGAACAAGGCAAACCGCTTACTGAGGTAGTCTCTGCGGGTGTGGGCTTGGCATTTGTGACGTTACCTGCGGCAATTAACCTACTACCAGCGCCATACATCCTTGGTCCTCTGTTCTTCTTTGCTTTGGTTGTTGCAGGCTTAAGCTCGCACATCTCAATCATGGAAGCGGTAACCTCAGCCGTTATCGACAAATTAAAATGGAGCCGTAAGAAAGCTGCAAACGTAGTGATTGGTATTGGATTTGTTGTCTCGATGGCATTCGCGACCAACGGCGGATTGCTTCTTCTGGACCTTGTCGACCACTTCGCAAACAACGTTGGTATTATGGTTGGCGGCCTAGTAGAAATCGTTCTGATGGCTTGGTTGTTGAAACAAGTACCTGAAGTTCGTAACTACGTAAACGAGCGCTCTGATTTCTCTGTTGGTCAATGGTTCGAAATCTGTTTACGCTTTGTCACACCAATCATGTTAGCAGTTATCTTGGCAACCAAGCTGTACGCACTTCTAACAGAAGGTTACGGTGGCTACGACCTGACTCTAGGTTGGGTAATGATTGCCGCACTGTTTGTGTTTGGCGTATTGATTAACGTAGCGAGCAAGGAGAAAGCATAATGACTACAAGTGCAATCATCATGATGGTTATCGGACTTGGCATCACTTGGGGTGGCGCTGCGGTATGCATCAAACGAGCAATGAATAAACAGCAGTAAAGCTAACTGCCAGCGAAATTAAGGCTCAAAAACAAAATGCCGGCTCAGTGCCGCAATGTAGATCAGATAAGGATCGGTTGACCGATCCTTCTGCTGAGAGATAATCGGAAGCCTGTTTCTAGGCTTCCGATTTTTTATGTCTATCCAAAACTGTTTTGCCGATTTCCTCGAAGAAAATCCTGTTGATGTAGCTCAACTCACCACTTTCTCTGAACATATCCCAGATGAATGGGTTGTTAAGGCAGCTAGTCTTTCTGATAAGGCGACTATTCGCCGACGTCGGCTACCAAGTGACATGGTCTTGTGGTTAATTGTCGGCATGGCCTTCTTCCGTAATGAACCTATTGCCGAAGTTGCACGAAGAATGAATGTCTGTGCGGATGGCTTAGCTGATGAAGAGTTATTAGCAAAAAGTGCTTTAACTCAGGCAAGACAACGTTTAGGTAGAGCTGCACCAGAGTGGTTGTTTAAACAATGTGGGCGGACGTGGGGTCTTGAACGATACCGTGATGATACGTGGCAAGGATTACAAGTTTTTGCTGTAGACGGTGCTCTTTTTCGAACCGCAGATACCCCCGAACTTAGAGAGCACTTTGGCTCGGGTAATACCTCCAGCAACAGACAGACACCGCATCCAGTGCTAAGAGTTGTGACTATCATGAATGTCCGCTCTCATGTCATCGTTGACGCCGCTATAAGCCCCTATCGGCGTGGTGAAATCCCGCTTGCTATGCCCTTCATCGACTCCTTGCCAGATAACTCTGTGACGTTACTGGATAAAGGGTTTTACGGTGCAGACTTACTTCTCTCTCTTCAAAATAGCGGTATCAATAGGCATTGGTTGATACCAGCAAGGAAGGGGCTGAAATACACACTTCTAGATGAAGAAGAAAGTAATGACATGCTCATAGAAATGAAAGTCTCTCCGCAAGCTCGCAAAAAGAACCCTAGCTTACCTGAGAAATGGCAAGTCAGAGCGGTGACCTACGAAGTACAAGGTAAGCAGAAAACCGTTTTTACCTCCCTTCCTAGAACAAACTACGACGCGAAGGCAGTAGCCAAACTCTACCACGAGCGTTGGGAAATCGAATTGGGTTATCGTGATATCAAAAGCTCAATGCAACACAATACCTTAGTATTACGCAGCAAAACAGTAGACCTTGTTTATCAAGAACTCTGGGGGCTGTTGCTTGGTTATAACTTAGTAAGACGTGAAGCGAGTCAGGCCGCGGTTGAGCATGGAAGAATGCCGAATGAAATTAGCTTTAAATATGCTTGTCAGTTTATAGCGAGCCAACTGAAGGTGATGAGTAAAGCGATATCGCCAGGCAATACACCTAAGCGTTTAAAGAGTCTCAGGGGAGATTTATCCATCCTCTTTATAGACAAACGCCCTAAGCCTAATCGGCCTAGGGCGGTAAAAATATCAAAGACCCGATATCCTGTTAATCGCAAAGCAACTCCGCTTAAGTGAACTACATTGGGCTCAGTGCCGGCATTTTTGTGTCCATTAGAAATTGTACTTGATACCAAGCGCCCCACCGATTTGCAGATCAGGCCCTTTGTAGAAGTCCACTTCAGGATGGATTTGCGCGTACAGATCCCAGCCTTTTGATAGTTCCCAATTTAGACCTAGTGGGACACGAACACCGAATTCATCATCCCACTCGTACCAGCCACCAACACCGACATACCAAGTTAATGGCATGCTTTGATCAAATGTGCCGCGCTTCGCTATGTAATCAAACGCCATACCATCGTTACCAATAATACCGCGGTACTTGTCATCAATTTCAACGACAACGCTGAGCTCTTGATCGACCGCCATACCAACAGAAAAATTCTTTGCTCCGTCCGCCGCCATTACGGCACTCGGCAGCATTGTTGCCGCCAATAAAATTCGCTTTTTCACAGCCTTCCCCCACTTAAAAAACAGCGTGCATAATTCAAACATGATGTCATTTTGTTGTGTCAGTAATGAGTAAGAATGACGTACGAAAAAAGCCACAAACGTAAGGGTGAGCGTGAGATCACGGCTAAAACACCAAAAGTAAGTGCTAGTGAGATTAGAGAAGAATAAATACTGAGAGGAATGAAAGGAAAGATACAGAAAGCAAAAAGGAGGCCGAAGCCCCCTTTTTCTTATGAATGACTGAGATTAGCCGTGGTTACGAATCCACTCATCCATTTCAGTTTTCAGGTTGTCAGACTTAGTACCGAAGATAGCCTGAACACCACCTGCTACAACTACAACACCAGCAGCGCCTAGTTGTTTTAGTTTGTCTTGGTCAACTGCAGCTGTGTCAGCTACTGCTACACGTAGACGAGTGATACATGCGTCTAGACCAGTGATGTTTGCTTTGCCGCCGAATGCTGCAACAAGCTCACCTGCCATGTCAGAACCAGAAGTTGCAACAGCTTCTTCAGATTCGTCTTCACGACCTGGAGTTTTAAGGTCAAGAGCAGTGATTACTGTGCGGAATACTACGTAGTAGATTACTGCGTAAACTAGACCAACAGCTACCATCAGACCCATCTTCTGAGCGTGGCCAGATAGAACTAGGAAGTCGATCAGACCGTGTGAGAATGATGTACCGTGTACGAAGCCTAGAGTGTTAGCAACAACGTATGCAGAACCAGCTAGTAGAGCGTGGATACCGTATAGTACTGGAGCAACGAATAGGAATGAGAACTCGATTGGCTCAGTAATACCTGTTAGGAATGAAGTCAGAGCAGCTGACGCCATGATACCCATTACTTTAGCGCGGTTTTCTGGTTTAGCACAGTGAGCAATAGCGATTGCTGCAGCTGGTAGACCGAACATCTTGAACATGTAACCACCCGCTAGCTGACCGAAGCCATTACCAGCAGCACGAGAAGCATCATCTGCAACTAGGTAACAAGTTAGTACGCCGTTTTGAGTTTCACCAGCAGCGTTCACACAAGTACCTGCTTCGAAGAAGAATGGTACGTTCCATACGTGGTGTAGACCGAATGGGATTAGAGAACGCTCAACTACGCCGTAGATACCGAACGCAAGTTGTGGGTTTTGGTGCGCAGCCCAGTCAGAGAATGCAGAGATTGCACCGCCGATTGGTGGCCATACGATAGATAGTACAACACCTAGGATGATCGCAGCGAAACCAGTGATGATTGGCACAGCACGCTTACCAGCGAAGAAGCCAAGGTACTCTGGAAGTTGGATTTTGAAGAAACGGTTGAATGCCCAAGCAGCAACACCACCGACAAGGATACCACCTAGTACACCTGTATCGATTTTCTCAACACCCATGATGCCAGCCATAACGCCAAGCGTTGCTGTCATGATGCCGTAACCAACGATTGCAGCAAGACCTGCTACACCGTCGTTGTTTGTGAAGCCAAGTGCTACACCAACAGCAAATAGAAGTGCCATTTGGCCGAATACTGAACCACCAGCTTGTTCCATTAGGTTAGAAACAACCTCTGGAATGAAGCTTAGGTGGGCAGCACCAACACCTAGTAGGATACCTGCGACTGGCAACACTGATACTGGTAGCATCAGAGCTTTACCAACTTTTTGCAGGTTTGCAAAAAGGTTCTTAAACATGTTTATGCTCCTGATAAATTATAAGTATTATTTGGGCACTAACGGCACACCCCCGTAGCCTAAATGTTAGCACCCAATGAAAATGTAACCACACGTTGCATTATATTTTCCGGCTCTAAATATATATTGATGACCCTCAAACTTTCCACACAGTTACGAAATTTAGTTTCAAAACAAGCCGCAGATCACACCCAAAAACAGTAGATGAAAAGGTTTGCATTAAACTTATATTACTGTTTTATAAAGACTTTATTATCAACATAATTAATTTTAAGGCGTAAATAAAATAAAGACCGATGTTATTTTTAGTAACAAAATTACATTTGAGAGATTTGATTGCGGTTAAATCAACAAATTTAGTAAACATTAAACTAAATGATCTTTTTGGCGTATTTCTAAACAAAAAAGGGGCAATAGCCCCTTTTTTAAACCGCCTATTGATTTTTCATCGCAAAAAAAGATTTCGGAAGTTTTCGGTTGTTTTTTGCCCTACTTCAGCAATGGAGCATCCTTTTAGCTGTGCAATATAGGCTGCAACTTCGACAACATAGGCTGGTTGGTTCTCTTTTCCACGATGTGGAACGGGCGCTAAATATGGAGAATCCGTCTCAATAAGCAGCCTTTCTAAAGGCAAAGCTTTCACGACTTCTTTCAATTCTGTCGCCTGACGGAAGGTGACAATGCCCGAAATTGAGATGTAGAACCCTAAATCTAATGCAGCTTCTGCAAATGGTAGATCTTCGGTAAAGCAGTGGATCACACCACCACATTTTTCAGCGCCACCATTGCGTAGAATTTCTAATGTATCTTCACGAGCGTTACGGGTATGAATGATAAGCGGCTTGTTAAACTCCACCGCTAAATCTACCTGCTGTTCAAAACGCTCTTTTTGCAGCGCTGCAGTCTCTGGTTTGTAGTGATAATCCAGACCTGTTTCACCAATCGCTACCACTTTTTCGTGCGAAGCGTGTTGGCGTAAGGTCTCCATAGAGAACGCGCTCTCCACATCAAGCGGATGCACACCGCAAGACGCATAAACGTTGTCGTATGGCGTAATCATTTCCAACATTTTTGGAAATGAATCTAACGTAACGCCTACCGACAGTAGCTCTTTTACGTTCGCTTGTTTTGCTTTGTTAATAACGTCTTCAACATTGATGTGAAGATCATCGTAATTCAGTTTGTCTAGATGACAGTGCGAATCTACGAACATAATGCCTCTCGTGATTCAATTAACCAATTCATTGATAGTAGTTCAAGGTTCAAGCCTGGAAAGCGTTGAATTTGCCCTTTTAGCTCAAGCAGCTTCTTCGACGCCAGGTATAAACCGTCATAACTGTGTGTTGGGAACAGAGTTGCGCCCGGAAGTTGAGCCGCTTCCGCCACCCCAAATTGGGCTTTCTGAGCGTCCGTTAATAGATACCAAGCCCAGTCGAATGCTTTGTCTGGGTTCTTTGCCATTAACGATGCACACTGGAATACATCTGATACCGGCGAAGATAGCGTCTCAATAAAACAACGCTCAAACGCTTGGTACTCATCAAGCTCACCACTTTTCACCGCTTCTAGGGTATTAATTGGCGACCCTAAATTCAGTTTAAGCGCATAAGCTGGTACTTGTGATGCTCCCTGCTCGCTCATCCAATTCATCGCCTGCTCTGTTGATGGTGGTGTCACCACCCATTGTTGGCAACGACTCTGGATAGTTGGCAGCAATCGCTCTTGGTTATGCGTCACGAGCAAGAACAAGCATTTCTGCCCCGGCTCTTCGAGTGTTTTCAACAACGCATTGGACGCAGACTCATTCATCGCATCGGCTGGCTCTATGATGAACACGCGATAACCGTTTAGTTGTGAAGATTCATGCGCAAGCCGATTACATGCTCGAATCTGGTCAACGGTGATCGACTTTCCTTCTTTCTCTGGCTTAATCCAGTGTAAATCAGGATGGCTATGAGATTGAGTCAGCTGGCAACTATGGCAGAAGCCACACGCTTCACTGGTGTAATTTTGACACAGCAACGAGTGACTAAAGAGCTCAACCAGCTTCTCTACCGCTAATCCCTTTTCACTTTGCAGTAGCAGTGCGCCCGGAATTCGTTCTGAATCCAAGCTTGTTTTGAGGTTATCCCAAACGGGTAGTAACCATGGAAAGTCATTTAACATGAGCGACCTCAATCCACATTCTGCTTACAGTGACGCTAGCCATTCGTTTAGCGCAGCTTTGATGTCTTGTGCAACCTCTTCAATCGACTGCTCAGCGTTGATCACCACGATGGAATCATCGGCATTAGCCAACGCTAAGTAACGCTCACGCGTACGTTCAAAGAAGCTGATGTCCATTTTTTCAATACGATCTAGTTCGCCACGTCCACGAGCACGTTCAAGTCCAACTCGAGGATCGATATCCATGTACAATGTGAATGCAGGCTTAAACTCACCTAGAGTTGTATCGCGCAGGTTCTTCATCAGTGATGCGTCGATTTGGCGGCCACCGCCTTGGTAAGCTTGAGAAGACAAATCATGACGATCACCGACTACCCATTGATCGTTTGCTAGCGCTGGCTTAATCACGTTCTCAACTAACTGAACTCGTGCTGCATAAAGCAAAAGCAATTCAGTCATGTCTTTTAGATCTTCGCCTTCGTGCTCTTCTTTTACTAATGCACGCATTTTCTCTGCTAGCGGCGTGCCGCCTGGTTCACGAGTATTAACGATATCTTGGATACCTGCCGCTCTCAGCGTATCTAAAACGGTTTTAATCGCTGTGCTTTTACCTGCGCCCTCTAGGCCCTCAACGACAATAAAGTTTGCTTTCATCATTTGTTCTTTCTTAGTTCTCTTAAATAGGCACGTACAGCACGGTTGTGCTCAGCAAGGGATTTCGAAAACACATGTCCGCCCTTTCCACTTGCTACAAAATATAGGTAATTACTGTTTTCTGGGTTGAGAGCAGCCTCAATCGATGCTTCACCGGCCATGGCAATTGGCGTTGGTGGCAACCCATTAATGGTGTATGTGTTGTATGGCGTCGGTGTACGCAAATCTTTCTTACGGATATTGCCATCGTACGCATCCCCCATCCCGTAGATAACGGTTGGGTCGGTTTGCAAACGCATACGTTTATTAAGGCGGTTAACAAATACCGACGCAACACGTTCGCGCTCGGCATCAATTGCCGTCTCTTTCTCAATAATAGAAGCCAAGATCAGCGCTTCGTATTTATCTTTCAGTGGTAACTTCTCCTGACGCGCTTCCCATTGTTCATCAAGAATCTTGTTTAGCTTGCTGTGTGCACGCTCTAAGATCTGACTTTCACTTGCGCCAGCAGTGTAATGGTAAGTCTCCGCAAGGAATAAACCTTCAAGCTTCTCACGCTCAATACCTAGCTTTTCTGCCATTTCTTTTTCAGACAAACCAGTTAAGTCATGTTTTACATGAGGTGCAGCCCTTAGCTGTTCAACCCACTCAGAGAAACGGCTGCCTTCGACAAAAGTAATCGCAAATTGATGCTCTTTGCCGGTATTGAGCTGTTCTAACGTTTGATAAAGCGAAACTTTTGGTTCAAGTTGGTAAGTGCCTGCTCGCACCTGAAGAAGCTCTGGGTAAAGGTGGGGCATTAAACGAATGTAATCAGAAGCTTCTATGATGTCGTCTTTTACAAGATCACGCATCACTCGGTGAAAGCTGGTGCCATTTTCTACGGTAAACAGCTGAGGCTGCTCTATAAGAATTGGCGAGTTAACATATTGCTTAGTCTGTGAAACAACGTAAAAAACACCTGCTGCACCAATAACGGCAATCATTACAACAAAAGCAAACAGTTTTTTAATCACGAATTTAGATTCCCTTGAAGTCGTCGAGTCAATTTTCCAATTGGAAAGTCAATCTTGTTATCTGGTGTCGAAATACCGCTGACCGGCGCCACACCCAATAGTGAATTACACATCCACACCTCGTCTGCATTAAGCAAATCAGAGAGTTCGAATGTTGCTACCTGCACTGGGTAGCCATTGGTTTGGAGAAATTCCAATACCTTACGGCGCATTACGCCAGCCACACCAGACAAACTCAAATCGGGTGTGTATACCTTTTTATCTTTAACCCAAAAAAGGTTTGCCATTGTAGTTTCAATGACATGATTTTGCACATTTAACGTCACAGCATCGGTAAATTCCGTGCCTTCAATTTCCGCTTTTGCGAGAACCTGTTCGATTCGGTTGTTATGCTTATGACCAGCCAGAAGGGGTTGAATGCCAAGGCGGGTTTCGCAAACCCCTAACGGCACGCCATTTTCTTGCCATGAAGAGTAATGAGAAGGAAATGCAAAATTCGAAATAGTCACGACTGGCCCTTCAATACCGCTAGGACTATACCCTCGCCCTCCAGTGCCGCGACTAATATGAATTTTGATTCCGGCAAGCTCGTCATTCAAGACCGCTTTCATTACCCAATCGAACACCTGGCTCCAATTGGGGAAAGGGATGTGTAATGTTTTTAGGCACGCTTCCATTCGCTCAACATGCGCTTGCCAGTGCTCTAATTCACCCTTTTTAGTTTTAATAGTGGTGAAACAGCCATCGCCATATTGAAACGAGCGGTCGCCAAGCGAAATGTGTGTTTGTGGCAATCCATTGACCCAGAACATTCAGATACCTTTACTTTCCGATCGACATATAAAACAAAACGGCTCAATGCTAAGCATCGAGCCGTCAGAATACAAGTATCGCTTCTCTAAAACAGTGTTAGAGATTTTTACTCAGCGAATTTTTTGAATACAAGCGAACCGTTTGTACCGCCGAAGCCGAACGAGTTACAGATTGCGTATTCCATATCAACTTTGCGCGCTGTATGCGGAACAAGATCGATATCTAGACCTTCTTCTGGATCATCTAGGTTGATCGTTGGTGGAACGATTTGGTCTACCAAAGAAAGAACTGTGATGATCGCTTCAACTGAGCCAGCAGCACCTAGAAGGTGACCAGTCATAGATTTAGTTGAAGATACTAATACTTGCTTAGAGCCTTCTTCACCAAGAGCACGTTTAACGCCCTTGATCTCAGCCACATCACCAGCTGGTGTCGATGTACCGTGAGCGTTCACGTAACCAACTTGAGTACCAGTGATGTTTGCGTCACGCATTGCCGCTTCCATTGCTAGAGCGCCACCTGAACCATCTTCACTTGGAGAAGTCATGTGGTAAGCGTCACCAGACATACCAAAGCCAACTAGCTCTGCGTAGATCTTAGCGCCACGTGCTTTTGCGTGCTCGTACTCTTCAAGAACCATCATGCCCGCACCGTCACCAAGAACAAAGCCATCACGGCCCTTATCCCATGGACGAGAAGCTTTTTGAGGCTCATCGTTACGAGTTGAAAGTGCTTTTGCTGCACCGAAACCAGCCATACCCAGTGGTGTAGATGCTTTCTCTGAACCACCAGCAACCATCGCCTCAGCATCACCGTATGCAATCATACGCGCTGCGTGGCCGATGTTGTGTAGACCTGTAGTACATGCCGTAGAGATCGCGATGTTTGGACCACGAAGACCGCGCATGATAGATAGGTTACCTGCAACCATGTTTACGATGGTCGAAGGAACAAAAAATGGGCTAACTTTGCGAGGACCTTTTTCAACAAGCGCTGTATGGCCTGTTTCGATTAGGTCTAGACCGCCGATGCCTGAGCCGATTGCCACACCAACTCGAGCTGCGTTTTCTTCGGTAATTTCTAAGCCAGAGTCATCCAGTGCTTGGATACCCGCTGCAATGCCGTACTGGATGAATAAATCCATTTTACGAGCATCTTTCTTAGACATGTACTCTGTGCAATCAAAATCTTTCACAAGACCAGCAAAACGAGTCGAGAAGTTCGTTGCATCGAAATGTTCGATGTTCACGATACCGCTTTGACCTTCTAGCAGGGCTTTCCAAGATGATTCTACTGTGTTGCCTACCGGTGACAACATACCCATGCCTGTGACAACTACACGACGCTTGGACACGATATAATTCTCCGGGAATTGAATGTTTCTATGAGAGGATAGAAGAAGTTAGAAAGAACACAGGCGGTCTAGGAGACCGCCTGGGAGAGATAATTACTGAGCGCTGTTTACGTAGTCGATTGCAGCTTGAACAGTAGTGATTTTCTCAGCTTCTTCGTCAGGAATCTCAGTGTCGAATTCCTCTTCTAGAGCCATTACTAGCTCTACAGTGTCTAGAGAATCAGCACCTAGATCGTCAACGAATGAAGCTTCGTTTTTAACTTCTGCTTCGTCTACACCTAGCTGTTCAACAATGATTTTCTTTACGCGTTCTTCGATGTTGCTCATTTTTCTTTTCCTTTACAGATTTCGCCTAATGCGATGATTCCGTAGTTTATTCGAACTATTGAAAGTTGCAAGGGGGGCCTTGCTGGTCAAACCACAAAATTAGCGAATTTAACCGAATTTCAATACATTTTTGACTTAAATCATGCACAAATCTTGCGCATGAGCATGACAACTTAATGACAGTTAACAGCAACTATAGGCTATTTTTCACAAAGTAAAACAGCTTATTTTGCACGAACTGTGCATTAAACCATGTACATGCCACCATTTACATGCAAAGTTTCACCAGTAATGTAAGCCGCTTCAGGTGAAGCTAGGAATACAACTGCTGATGCAATTTCACGTGGGTCACCTAGACGACCTGCTGGCACGTTCGACAACGTTGCTGCACGTTGGTCATCATTAGCGCCTTAGTCATGTCAGTTTCGATGAAACCAGGTGCGACTGTGTTTACTGTTACGCCACGAGAAGCCACTTCACGAGCCATCGATTTAGTGAAACCGATAACGCCTGCTTTCGCTGCTGCGTAGTTAGTTTGACCAGCGTTACCCATTGTACCAACAACAGAACCAACGTTGATGATGCGACCAGCGCGTTTTTTCATCATGCCGCGTAGAACCGCTTTAGACATGCGGTAGATTGGCGTTAGGTTTGTGTTGATGATGTCGTTCCACTCGTCATCTTTCATACGCATTAGTAGGTTATCGCGTGTGATACCAGCGTTGTTTACTAGAATATCGATTGCGCCAAACTCATCGTTGATGGTTTTTAGGGTTGCTTCGATAGACTCAACGTCAGTTACGTTAAGTGCTAGACCTTTACCGTTTTCACCTAGGTATTCGCTGATAGCCGCTGCGCCACCTTCTGAAGTTGCAGTACCGATTACCGTTGCACCGCGCTCAACAAGAAGTTCAGCAATCGCACGACCAATGCCACGGCTCGCGCCTGTCACTAGAGCGATCTTACCTTCTAGATTCATCATGTTGTGTTTTCCTTTTCTTATCGTGAACAGATTACTTAGCGGCTTCTAGCGACGCTACGTCGTTAACTGCTGCTGCGCTTAGTGTTTTCACGATACGTTTAGTCAGACCTGTCAGTACTTTGCCAGGGCCAAGCTCAAGAAGATTTTCTACGCCTTGTTCGCTCATTAACTGCACGCTCTCAGTCCAACGAACTGGGCTATGAAGTTGACGAACAAGTGCGTCTTTGATTTTTGCCGGATCAGTTTCAGCCGCCACATCAACGTTGTTGATAACAGGAAGTTGTGGTGTATTGAATTCGATAGACTCTAGCGCAACGGCTAGTTTCTCTGCTGCTGGCTTCATTAGTGCGCAGTGTGAAGGTACTGACACAGGAAGAGGAAGTGCACGCTTAGCACCTGCTTCTTTACATAGTGCACCAGCACGTTCTACCGCGTCTTTACTACCTGCGATAACAACTTGACCAGGTGAGTTGAAGTTTACTGGAGAAACGACTTCACCTTGTGCTGCTTCTTCACAAGCTTTTGCAATTGCTTCGTCATCTAGACCGATGATCGCGTACATTGCACCAGTACCCGCAGGTACCGCTTCTTGCATCAGTTGACCACGTAGCTCAACCAGTTTGATTGCTTCTTTAAAGTCAATCACGCCAGCACACACAAGCGCTGAGTACTCACCTAAGCTGTGACCCGCTAGGTTTGCTGGTTGCTCACGACCAAGCTCTTGCCATACACGCCAGATAGCAACAGATGACGCTAGCAAAGCCGGTTGAGTACGGAAAGTTTGGTTTAGATCTTCTGCAGGTCCATTTTGAACAAGCGCCCATAGGTCGTAACCTAGTGCGTCAGATGCTTCTGCAAATGTTTGTTTTACTACGTCATATTGTTCGCCTAGATCAGCAAGCATACCTACAGCTTGTGAACCTTGACCTGGAAATACGATAGCAAACTTGCTCATGTTGTTTTCCTTTAAGCAAAGTAAAAAGAAATAAGATGCACCGTAGCGCATCTTAAATTTTGAATCTTGTGAAACTTAGAATTTCACCAGGGCAGAACCCCAAGTGAATCCGCCGCCAAACGCTTCAAGAAGTAGAGTTTGACCACGTTTAATACGACCATCACGTACCGCCTCATCCAGTGCTGTTGGCACGGTTGCTGCTGATGTGTTGCCGTGTTTATCAAGTGTGATCACGACTTGGTCTAGTGACATCGAAAGCTTTTTCGCTGTCGCTGAAATAATGCGGTAGTTCGCTTGGTGCGGAACCAACCAGTCTAGTTCAGACTTGTGCATATCGTTCGCTTC
Organism: Vibrio sp. B1ASS3; assembly: GCF_905175355.1. NCBI lineage: Bacteria > Pseudomonadati > Pseudomonadota > Gammaproteobacteria > Vibrionales > Vibrionaceae > Vibrio > Vibrio sp. B1ASS3. The sequence continues at coordinate 1,324,003 of NZ_HG992742.1, read as the reverse complement.
AAGCGTGTCTTTAACCAGCCTTGATAGCTGAGTAACGGCTACTTTGAATACCTCGTTACCGGCCATATGAAGCCATTTATTTGCATCTTTACCACGTTCAGGAACAGGAAGGCTCAATAGATCACCAAACTGGCCGTCTGAATATATGTGCGTAGAAATAATGCCAGGCTCTTCGCTTGCACCAAGAACAACGGCACCCGCAGCATCACCAAACAAGATGATGGTTGAGCGATCCGTTGGGTCACATGTTTTCGACAATGCGTCTGCACCAATCACAAGCACGTTTTTGCACATGCCAGATTTGATGTGTTGGTCAGCAACAGATAATGCGTATACAAAGCCTGAACAAGCAGCGGCTAAGTCGAATGCAGGACAACCTTTAATGCCAAGCTTTCCTTGCACCTGACACGCAGATGAAGGGAAAGTATGGCTACTGCTAGTAGTAGCAACGATAATTAGGTCGATATCATTTTTATCAATGCCGGCCATATCGATAGCGTTTTCAGCTGCGTAGAATGCCATGTCCGCAACAGTTTCATCTTCTGCTGCAATTCGACGCTCTTTAATACCAGTACGAGCTACGATCCACTCGTCACTTGTATCTACCATTTTCTCTAGGTCTGCGTTAGTACGCACCTGAGATGGCAGGTAGCTGCCAGTACCTAAAATTTTGCTATACATGAAGACTAATAATGCCTCTCGAGTAAAACCGCTTCCAAACGATCGCTAATACGGCTTGGTACTTGTCGTTTGACCTCGTGTACTGCCTCGCCAAGTGCATTGACAATCGCAGATACATCCGCACTTCCATGGCTTTTTATGACAATGCCGCGCAATCCTAGCAAACTTGCGCCGTTATACTGGTCGGGGTTCAGTGTTTTTAGTTCATTAAATAGCCGAGAAAACAGTTTTCTAGCAATCCATCCCTTTATCGTTGATGCCATCATGCTGGTTTTTAGTTTTTCGATAAAGAGTTGCGCTGTTCCCTCGCTGGCTTTTAAGCATACGTTACCGACAAAGCCATCACAAACAATGACATCGGCAACGTCATGCAAAATTTGATTACCTTCAATATAACCCACAAAATTAATTGCGTCGGTTTGAGAAAGCATTTCTGCACAGCGTTTGACTAAATCGTTTCCTTTAATTTCTTCAGCACCAATATTCAGCACCGCCACTCGAGGTGGATGACCGAGGTGTTCCTCGGCTAACGCACTGCCCATCACTGCAAATTGAAATAAGCTGTCTGCATCGCAAGATACATTCGCACCAAGATCTAACATCCAAGTACGTTTGCCACTAATGGTAGGTAATGCGGAAACTAAAGCAGGACGCTCAATACCAGGAAGCAGTTTAAGAATGAATCGTGAGAGCGCCATTAAGGCTCCGGTGTTACCACCGCTCACACACGCATCGGCTTCGTTATCAGAGACCAGATCAATGGCCATACGCATGGAGCTATTTTGGCTATTACGTAATGCTAAAGACGGTTTTTCTGAGTTAGAAATTACTTTCTCGCTATGAAGAATGCTTAAACGAGAACTGGTAGAGGCACCTAGTTGAGATAATTGAGACGTGATCAGAGGTTGATCACCTATAAGAATCACTTTTAGCTCTGGGAATGAGACAGTGCCTGCACGGCGGCAGGCACTGTTACGCGTGGACCGAAATCCCCGCCCATTGCATCAAGTGCAACGGTAATACTTTGCAAAGGTTCAACCTTACTTGTTGATAACCTTTTGACCACGGTAGTAACCTTCAGCAGTTACGTTGTGGCGTAGGTGAGTTTCACCAGAAGTCGCGTCTACAGATAGTGCAGCTGTAGTTAGCGCATCGTGTGAACGACGCATACCGCGCTTAGAACGAGTTTTACGGTTTTTCTGTACGGCCATTGACCCTACTCCTATACTATTGGGTTAAAAACCTAAAGAAGAAGCGGCTACCACACCAGTTACTTTTTCAGATTTTTCAAAACGTCGAATGGATTCGGTTTTTCTTCCTCAATTTCTTCAGGAATCTCACCAAAAACCATGTTATTTGAATCAACGCTACAATCCGCTTCATCGTGCATTGCGATTTGAGGTAATGTTAAGATGAACTCGTCTTCAACTAGTTGTATAAGGTCTAATTCACCGTACTCATTTAGATCTACCAAATCATAAATTTCTGGTGCTTCCTCTTCTGTCTTCTCACCGTAGTAAGGAGTGTAAAGGAATTCAACTTCACACGGATGTGTGAATACCTCATTACAACGCTGACACTCTAAATCGACTTCGATGTTAGCTTTACCAGAGATAACAACAAGTCGCTGTTCATCAATATCAAATGACAATGAGACTTCTGCGTCGCGTTTTACGCCTTCAGTTGTTTCCGCTAAGCGCTTGAAAAGACTAGCTTGGATGATGCCATCGTAATCTAATCGTTTCTGTGCGGACTTCGCCGGATCAACCGTTCGCGGTATTTTTACCTTTTGCATAGGGCGCGAATATTATCTTCCAAATCAAAATTAGTCAAAGAAAAAGGCAAAAAAGTTGTACTTTTTTACGCTTAATATAGAGAGCATTAGCCAGAATCGATTTTGATCGATTATCCTATTGGAAATGCTTGTGCGAATTGTAATTCAAAATGAAAAATTACCAACTGGTTTTAGCCTCAACCTCCCCTTTTCGTAAACAACTGCTTGAAAAACTAGCAGTGTCTTTTACTTGCTTGTCACCCAACTGCGATGAGACCCCTTTAGCTAACGAAACACCTTTAGAACTGGTACAAAGGCTTGCTATTGGTAAAGCCACTTCTTGTGACACAACCCATGACAGTTTGGTCATTGGCAGTGACCAAGTGTGTGTCATTGACGGCAATATCGTAGGTAAACCGTTAAACCGAGAAAACGCCATCAAACAATTATTGGCTCAAAGCAGTAAAACCATCACTTTTTATACCGGACTAGCTGTCCACAACACAGTAACTAATCATACCGAAGTCGGCTTCGATACTTTTGAAGTGCACTTTAGAGATTTGACGCGTGAACAAATCGAACGTTATGTCGACAGAGAAGAGCCTTTTTACTGTGCTGGTAGCTTTAAAAGCGAAGGGATGGGAATTTGCCTGTTTAAGAAGTTAGTCGGCAAAGATCCGAATACGTTAGTCGGCCTGCCACTTATTGATTTGATCGACATGCTGCAAAAACAAGGGTTAGAGGTTTTGTAGGGAATACAGAAGACTCCAAAGGGCTGATATGGACGGTGTAAGCAGTAACATCAAGCTAGTGACTTTGCATCTCAACCAGAGATTCCCGACAACGCTCCTTCGTCGCTTTCGGGAATGACGTCGTTTAAGCTCATCCATCAAAAAGTAAGTCATAACCCACTTAAATTCAGAATTCACTGCACGTCATCCTCAAGAGTGAGGAACGAGCGAGTTGGGGATCTCTTTCAACGGTACTGCTGAGCACAAAGTTCTCATAACTCATCAGACAAAGCTGCCGCCACTCTCTAAAAAGCTTTCTACGATCAAAAAAGCCGATGTCTTAACATCGGCTTTTACATAACTTTTTGCGCTCCCAAAGATGTAGACGCCCTCGCCTCTACTTCTTACGTAGACCTACCAACACTTTTTCAAGCTTAGCTTCCATCGGCGCGTTGATTTCCATCCACTCATCATTCGATGGGTGCTGGAACTTGATGTTCGCTGCATGTAGGAACAAACGGTTCAAACCAACCTGACCTGTGTACGCATCAAAACGGCGATCGCCATAACGGTCATCCCATGCAATCGGATGCCCCGTGTATTGAGAGTGCACACGAATCTGGTGAGTACGTCCAGTAATTGGACTTGCTTGAATTAACGTTGCTTGTTCGAATTTCTCCAATACTTTAAAACGCGTCTCAGACGGTTTGCCGTTTGGATTCACTCGTACAATGCTGTTCACTTCGTTTTTAAGCAGTGGCGCATTAACGACTTTGCAGCTGTTTTTCCACTCACCCATGACAAGCGCGAAGTAGAACTTCTTCACTGTCTTTTCACGGAACTGTGCTTGTAAATGACGCAACGCAGAACGCTTCTTCGCAACCAGCAAGATGCCGGATGTATCACGGTCGATGCGGTGAACGAGCTCAAGAAAGCGAGCTTGTGGTCGTAATGCTCGAAGTGCTTCAATCGCACCAAACTTTAAACCACTGCCGCCGTGCACTGCTGTGCCAGATGGCTTGTTGAGAATCAATAGATGATCATCTTCAAAAATGATCTTGTCTTCCAACTCTGCCACTTTGTTTAGCTTCGTGCTCGGCGCGACGTCGTCCTCTTTCTTTTCTACCGTAACCGGAGGAATACGGACAAGATCGCCTGCTTTTAGTTTGTACTCTGCCTTAATGCGCTTTTTGTTTACGCGTACTTCCCCCTTGCGCACGATTCGGTAAATCATGCTCTTTGGGATGTCTTTTAATTGGTTACGCAAGAAATTATCAATGCGTTGACCCGCCATATCTTCGTCGATATCAACGAACTGGACTTGTGTTCTTATTTCGCTCATGGGCGCTATTGTAAACTCAAATCTGTACGACTTCACATTATTCTTGCTGCAAAAGAAACACTTGTTGTCATAAATAGTTCCAAAACACGCCAAGCTTTTGTTTAGATTATTAAAAGTCTTTATCAACTTCTCTATTTGTTTCTCGTCTTTCTCAGTTTGCGAGACTCAAGTGCTTATGAAACAGCCAGTTATAAATTACAAAATTTGAATTTAGCGCCAAATTTTCCATCGTTTGCGCTAAAGCAGATTGCTGATATCAACCTGCGCTGCTATAGTTCACAGCTGCTAAGGAAGGTTTGGTTACATTTTGTTCATTACCAATCATTTATCCCCAAGCAATGTGAGTAGGTTGTTGAATGTCAGGTGCAGCATTGGCGTAAGACACATTGAGTTCAACACACTTGTCACTCTACTCCTCGCATATTCACGTTGAGTATCTACCGCCCGATATAGCGGGTCACAAGTTTCCGTTTCCAACGAAACCCAAAAGAATTTGTGATGACTGAAGTGCCCTAGAGCATCCCCTTCCAGCCGGGAGGCTGCAAAATATAAGCCATGGGATCAGGCACCGTGAAAGAGCGAAACAAAAGTGACAAGTTGCAAAGAAATATAAAGAAAAGACAACGAGAAATTTTCAATGAAAAGAATGTTAATTAACGCAACTCAAAAAGAAGAGTTGCGTGTCGCTCTGGTTGATGGCCAGCGACTTTTCGATCTTGATATCGAGAGTCCAGGTCATGAATCTAAAAAAGCGAATATCTACAAAGGACGTATCACACGTATCGAACCAAGCTTAGAAGCCGCATTTGTTGATTACGGTGCTGAGCGTCACGGTTTCCTCCCTCTTAAAGAAATTGCCCGCGAATACTTCCCAGAAGGTTACACTTACCAAGGTCGCCCAAGCATTAAAGAAGTGCTGACTGAAGGTCAAGAAGTAATCGTACAAGTGGAAAAAGAAGAACGTGGTAGCAAGGGCGCAGCTCTTACTACTTTCATCTCTCTTGCGGGTAGCTATCTTGTTCTTATGCCTAATAACCCTCGTGCCGGCGGTATTTCTCGTCGTATCGAAGGTGATGAGCGCACTCAACTAAAAGCCGCTTTAAGCACGCTAGAACTGCCGCAAGGTATGGGTCTAATCGTACGTACTGCTGGCGTAGGTAAGAGTGCAGAAGAACTTGAGTGGGACTTGAACGTACTACTTAACCACTGGGGTGCGATTAAGGGCGCGGCAGATTCTAATCCTGCTCCTTTCCTAATCCACCAAGAAAGTAACGTAATCGTTCGTGCGATCCGTGACTACCTACGTCGTGATATCGGTGAAATCCTAATCGACAGCAACACCATCTATGAGCGTGCACGAGAGCACATTCAATTGGTACGCCCAGATTTCATCAGCCGCGTTAAAAAATACGAAGGCGAAGTACCGCTATTTAGCCACTACCAAATCGAAAGCCAAATTGAATCTGCTTTCCAACGTGAAGTGCGCCTACCATCAGGCGGTTCTATCGTAATCGACCCAACAGAAGCTCTGACTTCTATCGATATCAACTCTGCTCGCGCAACAAAAGGCGGCGATATCGAAGAAACAGCACTGAACACTAACCTAGAAGCAGCAGACGAAATCGCTCGTCAATTGCGTCTACGTGACCTTGGTGGTTTGGTTGTTATCGACTTTATCGATATGACGCCAGTTCGTCACCAACGTGAAGTAGAAAACCGTCTACGTGAAGCCGTTCGTTTAGACCGTGCTCGCGTTCAGATCGGTCGCATTTCTCGCTTTGGTCTTCTAGAAATGTCACGCCAGCGTTTGAGCCCTTCTCTAGCAGAAGCAAGCCACCATATCTGTCCTCGTTGTAGTGGTACAGGTGTTGTTCGTGATAATGAATCTCTAGCTCTGTCTGTTCTTCGTTTAATTGAAGAAGAAGCACTTAAGGACAACACGGCGCAAGTTCTTGCCGTTGTACCTGTTCCGATTGCATCTTACCTTCTGAACGAAAAACGTCGCTCAGTGAACCACATTGAACGCATCCAAGAAGTGAAGATCACGGTTGTTCCTAACTCTGATATGGAAACACCACACTTCGAAGTGATTCGCGTACGTGAAGGTGAAGAGTTCGATCTGCTTTCTTACCTACTTCCTAAGAAACTGGAAGCAATGAAAGAAGCAGAAGGCAAAGAGCCTGCAGAAGCTGACATCAAACCTAAACGTATTGAAGAACCAGTTCTAAAAGGTTTCGCTGCACCAGCTCAAACTGCGCCAGCTCCTAGCGCGACTTCTAAGCCTGCTCCGGCAGCGAAGAAGAAAGAAGTGGTTCAAGAAGAAAAGCCTGGTCTATTTAGTCGTCTATTTAAAGCGATTGGTAGTTTCCTATTCGGTGGTTCTGAAGAAGTAAAAGAAGAGCCTAAGAAAGAAGAAGAGAAGAAACCAAGCCGCGATAACAAACGCAACAAACGTGACCGCAACGACCGTCGTCGTAACAACAACCAACGCGATAATCGCGAAGGTCGTGACAACCGCGACAACAAGCGTCGTCGTAAGCCACGTGAAGAGCAAGCGACTGAGCAAAACGAAGCGCAGCAGCAACCTAACAAGCAGCAAAACCGTAACCAGAAGCGTAAGCCAAAAGCTCAGCAAGCTGAAAAAGCACAAGAGCCAAAAGCAAATGCTAAGGTAGCGGAAAAAGGCCTGCAGCTTGCTGCTGAAGCACGCACCGGTTCAGAAGCGAAGCCTGAAGAAAGCAAAGCGAAGCCAAACGCAAAAGCAGAGAAAGTGAAAGAGCGTCGTCAACGTCGCAAACTAAACAAATCTGTACGTGTGAAAGACCAGCAAGCGGCTGAGCAAGCTGAACAGGAAACACCAGTACAAGCAATTGAAGCGGTTGAAGCACCTGTTGAGAAGCCAGTAGAGGCGGCAGCAGAAGCGCAACAAGACAAAGCTGAATCGAAACAACGTCGCAACCGTCGTTCACCACGTCACCTGCGTGCAAGTGGTCAACGTCGTCGTCGTGGTCGCGATCGTCGCCCTAACCCATTCCGCCTGCGTAAAGGTGGTGTAGCCTCTCCTGAGATGGCTATGGGTAAAGTGATGCCACGCTACATTCCAAAACCAGCGCCTAAAAAGGAAGAGCGAGTGAAGGAAGAAGTAGCAGTAACAGCGACATCTGTACCTGCAATGCAAGGTGGCTTTGCTTGTCCAGAAATGGCAATGGGCAAAGTAATCATTCGCCGCGAGCAACCTGCAGTAGTTGAAGCGCCAGTGGTTGAACCAAAAGTTCAGCAGCCTGTAGAAGCGAAAGTTGAAGCTCCAGCGGTAGAAACGCCTGTTGTAGAAGCACCAGTGGTTGAAACAGTCGTTGCACAAAAAGCGGAACCTGCAGCAGTAGAAGCAGCGCCAGTAGAGCCAATCATTGAACCGGTTGAAGCACCTGTCGTTGAAGTTACAGAAGCAGCTCAAGAGTCAGTGGTTGAAGTGGTAGAAGACACTGTAGAGCAAGTTGCAGTAGAAGCACCAATCGCTACACCAGCTATCAAAGTAGCAGCTAAGCCACGTGCTAGCGCTCCGATGACTAAAGCACCAGGTCCTCAAGAGCTTCGTGAAATCACGGTTTCAGCAGCACCGTTTAAAGCAGACCGCTACGCTCCAAAAGGCGCAGGTAGTCAAGTTGCAACAAACCGTGCATCAGCACAGATGACAAAACCAAACTTTAGCTAAGCTAGAATTTGGCCTCGCGAACGCGAGAGTGAAACGAAAGGCTCCGTTTGGCTGTCTCTTATACACAAATCCCTAAGCTTGTAGCTTAGGGATTTTTTTTTGAACTCTTTCAAGTGTGTGCGATCTGATCACTTAAGAATCCTTACTGAAACACTAAGATGACACACTCAGACGCTAAACTTTGGGCGCAAGAACAATTTGGACAAGCACAACTTAAAGATCCTCGAAGAACACAACGCCTCATCAGTTTAGCGACTTCCATTGCTAATCAACCAGGAGTCTCCGTGGCTAAACTTCCTTTTTCTCCCGCCGATATGGAAGGGGCATATCGCTTTATCCGCAATGAAAACATCGATGCAAAAGACATCGCTGAAGCAGGTTTTCAATCAACGGTATCTCGAGCTAACGAGCATGAGGAATTACTCGCGCTTGAAGATACAACAACGCTCTGTTTTCCTCATCGAAGTATAAAAGATGAACTCGGGCACACGAATCAAGGCGACAGAATTCGAGCTCTCCATGTACATTCGACGTTACTTTTTGCACCACAAAGTCAGACCATTGTTGGTCTTATAGAGCAACAACGATGGAGCCGAGATATTACTAAGCGTGGGCAAAAGCACCAACACGCGACTCGTCCTTACGAGGAGAAAGAGAGTTACAAATGGGAGCAAGCTTCTCGCCGTGTCGTTGAGCGCCTAGGGGATAAGATGTTAGATGTTATCTCGGTCTGTGACCGAGAAGCAGACCTATTCGAATACTTAACTTATAAACGTCAACATCAGCAGCGCTTTGTCGTTCGCTCAATGCAAAGTCGTTGTCTAGAAGAACACGCTCAAAAGCTTTACGACTATGCGCAAGCGTTACCAAGTGTCGAGACAAAGGAGCTTACCATCCCCCAAAAAGGAGGGAGAAAAGCGAGAGATGTAAAGCTTGACGTTAAATATGGTCAGGTGACATTAAAGGCTCCGGCAAACAAAAAAGAGCACGCAGGCATACCTGTTTATTATGTTGGTTGCCTTGAGCAAGGGGCATCAAAAGACAAGTTAGCATGGCACCTCTTGACGTCGGAGCCAATAAACAACGTTGAAGACGCCATGAGAATTATCGGTTATTACGAGCGTCGATGGCTGATTGAAGACTTCCATAAAGTCTGGAAAAGTGAAGGTACGGATGTGGAGTCACTAAGACTCCAAAGTAAAGGTAACTTAGAGAGGTTAAGTGTCATCTATGCCTTTGTTGCGACTCGTTTATTGGCGTTACGTTTCATTAAAGAAGTTGATGAGCTATCAACAGAAAGTTGTGAAAAGGCCTTGGGCACAAAAGCTTGGAAGCTGCTGTGGTTGAAACTAGAAAGCAAGACATTACCTAAAGAAGTACCCGATATGAGCTGGGCGTACAGAAATCTTGCTAAATTAGGCGGTTGGAAAGATACCAAGAGGACGGGCAGAGCTTCAATAAAGGCACTATGGGAAGGATGGTTTAAACTGCAAACCATCCTTGAAGGCTACGAGCTCGCAATGTCTCTTGATCACTAGACTTGTGATCAAGAGACAGGCCAATTGGCAGCCTTTTTTGTTGCTGTGAGTGTTAACTATAATTGTTCATATTAATATCAACGACTGATCACATTTGTGCGTCAATATCCCCTTCATTGTTGAACTTAATCACACTTTTCGGTAGCATTCGCCGACTTAAGTTTTCGACACCATTCTGCTGCTGCTCTTTTTTTACTACTGTTTGTGCTGATAAAAGTAAAGACACTTTGCCCTTCAGCGCTCGTGCAAATACGAATATGTGTCGGGAGAAATTCATCGCCAAGAGAACTCAATACAAAACATGTTCGAATTTCCTCAATTTTCTAAGCACTCCGTAAAAAACGATGTGCTATCAGGTCTTACGGTTGCACTAGCACTGGTTCCTGAAGCTGTAGCATTTGCATTCGTTGCTGGTGTAGACCCTATGGTTGGTCTGTACGCAGCCTTTATCGTCGGTCTTATCACCTCTATCTTCGGTGGCCGTCCAGGTATGATTTCTGGTGCAACGGGCGCTATGGCTGTTGTAATGGTGTCGCTAGTTGCGACTCACGGCGTTCAGTACCTATTCGCGGCTATCATGTTAGCTGGTATTCTTCAGGTCGCAGCGGGTCTATTCAAGCTGGGTAAATTCATTCGAATCGTACCTCATCCAGTAATGATCGGTTTTGTAAACGGTCTGGCTATCGTTATCTTCCTAGCTCAGTTAGGTCAGTTTAAAGCGCCAGACATCAACGGCATGCTGACTTGGCTACCACAAGACCAAATGCTACTAATGCTTGGCCTAGTGGCGCTAACAATGGGTATCATTCACTTCTTACCAAAAATCACCACAGCTGTGCCTTCTTCACTTGTTGCGATCGTAACAGTAACGGCTCTAGTGGTTGGTTTAGACCTAGAAACACGTACGGTAGTCGATTTCCTACGTACTATGTCTGGTGACGAAGCAGCGACTTTGGCGGGTTCTCTTCCGACCTTCTCAATCCCAGCAGTTCCTTTCACTCTCGAAACACTGCAGATCATTTTGCCGTACGCAATCATTCTTGCTGCTATCGGTCTGATTGAGTCTCTACTGACGCTAACGGTACTAGATGAAATGACCAACACTCGTGGTCAATCAAACCGTGAGTGTATCGGTCAAGGTATGGCAAACATGACATGTTCAGTGTTTGGTGCAATGGGTGGTTGTGCGATGATTGGTCAGTCAATGATCAACGTAAACTCAGGTGGTCGTGGCCGTCTATCAGGTATCGTTGCAGCTATTGCACTATTGATGTTCATCCTGTTTGCATCTTCTCTGATTGAGATGATTCCACTTGCTGCGCTTGTTGGTGTGATGTTCATGGTGGTTATCGGTACGTTCGAATGGGCAACATTCAAACTTGCACGTCGTGTACCTAAACAAGACTTCTTCGTAATCGTTCTAGTAACGGTAGTGACTGTTCTGACTGACCTAGCAGTTGCTGTAGCGGTTGGTGTTATTGCCTCTGCACTTATGTTCGCATGGCAACACGCTAAACACATCTACGCTGATACACGCCTAAATGAAGAAGGCTCAAAAGAGTACAAGATCCACGGTCCTATCTTCTTTGGTTCTGCGGCTAACTTCTTAGAGTTGTTCAACGCACACGACGATCCAAAAGACATTATCGTCGATTTCGCGGACTCTCGCGTAACAGACCACTCTGCAATCGAAGCGATCGAAACACTGGCTGAACGCTACGCTGCACTAGGTAAAACGCTTCACCTACGTCACTTGAGCCCAGACTGTCGTAAGCTACTCGACAAAGCAGGCAGCTTGGTTGAAATCAACGTGAAAGAAGACCCAAGCTACAAGGTTGCGACTGACATACTTGCAGGCTAATAAAACTAAAAAGGGATGAGCATGACTCATCCCTTTTACTATCCAGCTTTCGGGCTCTTCGCCCTATCCAAACTATTTGATTATAGCTTCTTTAAAATCGTTTCCGACGCGTCTTCAATCAAATCCAGAACTAATTCAAAACCTGCATCGCCGCCATAGTATGGGTCAGGGATCTCGTCATAGTCAGAATCACCATGACTTAAAAATAACGACACTTTATGACGATGCTCTACCGGGCAAATATCCAATAGATCGGCAAGATTCGCTTTATCTGCCGCTAACACCATATCAAATTCATCGAAGTCCCCTATTGTTACCTTACGAGAACGCATCCCTTTGAACGAATAACCTCGCTGCTTTCCTGCTTGCATAGAGCGTGCATCAGGCGGATTTCCGGCGTGGTAACCAATCGTTCCTGCCGAGTCCACTTCCAGTGAAATACCCAACTCTTTAGCTTTTGCTCTTAATACCGCTTCACCAGTTGGCGAACGACAAATATTTCCCATACAAACAACGAGTAGTTTCTTCATTTTATTCCCTGAATTATCGATGGTTTTTCTTCACGATATGTTGGTCTATCATAGCGAGATAATTCGATGAACCCAAGTTAGCACGGGCAAAGCACACAACGGAATTGAGGAAGTACTATGTCTATCGAAGAAAACAAAGAAGCACGCCATAAGGCTCGCCAACAAAAAGTAAAAGAACAGGTAGACGCAAAAATCGCGGCCGCCCAAGAAGAAAAGGGCCTACTGCTGATCATTACTGGCAATGGTAAAGGCAAATCGACTTCAGGTTTTGGCACGATTGCTCGCGCAGTTGGTCATGGGTTGAAGTGTTCCGTTGCTCAATTTATCAAAGGCACATGGGATAACGGTGAGCGTAACCTGCTCGAAAAACTGGGCGTTGAGTTTCAAGTGATGGCAACAGGCTTTACTTGGGAAACGCAAAACAAAAGCGCAGATACTGAAGCCGCACAACTGGTTTGGCAGGAATGTAAACGCATGCTTGGCGATGAATCAATTGATGTCGTCTTGTTTGATGAACTGACGTACATGGTGAGTTATGGTTACATCGAGTTGGATGAGGTCGTAGAAGCCCTAAACAACCGCCCTAAAATGCAGTCTGTCGTGATCACTGGCCGCGGAGCACACCGCACTCTGATTGAAATGGCCGATACCGTATCGGAAGTAAAGAACGTCAAACACGCTTTTGAATCCGGCGTAAAAGCGTTAAAAGGTGTGGATTGGTAATCTATTCATCGTGTAATAAGTAATAAAAAGGGCTGGCGCATTGCCAACCCTTTCTCTTTTGGATTTAGACCGCTGTTAATTAAACAAGCCTTTCAATAGACCATCAACGGCCTCTTTGGTCTTCTCATCTTTGATCTTGTCCGTTAGCTTCTCTACGCCACGATCAATTTCTTTCTGTGCTTTTTGCTTCAACACATCATCAAAGACCAACTTAAATTTAGGCTCAGCCCATTTGCCAGAAACGTTGATAGGAATAGTGATGTCTTTAAGCTCATCGATATTCTTACCGCCCTGACCTTCCAGTGAACCTACAATCGAGGTGCTGATGGTAAAGTCGACCGTTTCGTTTAGGTAGTTAGCTTGACCTTTACCACGAATGCGAAGAAGTGGAGACTGCGCTTTTATGTTATCGGTAGAAACCACACCTTTGTTCAACTTCAAGGTCGCTGTCATCGCGCTGAAGTCCGTTTTCTTGACTTCATCAGTGCCATCTACGCTCTGGCCTTTGAATCGCGCGTAGTTTTCACGGATAAGCTGAGCGACGTTAATGCCATTAACAGCGCCATCCGCAAAGTTAATCACAACCGTGCCTGTTAGATTTTTCTTGATGCCTGTTGGCGTTAGGCTCTTACCACTGACGTTCACATCAATGTTACCTGTGCCCTCTAGCATGTCGTTATTTGCTACATCAACAAGTAACGGTTGGACTTGCACGCCTTTGATAGATTTCTTCGCAGAGTAAGTGGCTGGCGATTTACGCGCATCCAGTTTGGCTGTTGCGGTGATCGTGCCTTGGTACAACTTAGAGCTGAATGAAGTAAGATCAAATACACCACGATTAACAGAGAAGCTTGCTTTTACCGCTTCCATCTTCGCGTTCGCTGCTTTGAACTTATCAATCGTAATATCACCTTTCACATCAAGCGTTTTTAGTGCCGATAAGTCTGGTTCAACTTCTGGCCCTGCTGGTGCTTTGCTACCACCTGATGCTGGTTTATCATCCGCAGAAGCTTGTTTGTTCAAGCCAAGGAATTCATCCAAATCGATATTAGGACTATGCACTGCAAAACGTACTTTCGGAATATCACCCAGAGTGACATCCGCTTTACCATCTAGTGCGATGGCGTTCGCCGTCAGCTTCTCCAACACAAAGCTCAGGTGGCTCTTAGTTAGGTCGAACGAAAGATCCGAAGCCATATCCACTTTCATTGGTGATTGCGGTAGTGCATCCCCCTCAAAAGTTGAGTTGAGCGTCAACTTGTTCAACTGCACTTTGCTGATGGCTTTATCGACAGTTAATTCACCGCCACCCTGCATATCCAGCTTCATACCACCAGCTTCGCCTTTCAATGCATAGCTTAGGTTGTTGACTTTATCGAATTCAAACGTATCCAAACCAATCGTTGCTGATTCAATCTTGTTTGTCGCATCTGAATAGGTCGCATCAAAGTTGATGTTTTTCAAAGCGTAGCTTGCAAGACCTTTTGCCAATTTGAAATCAGCTTTACCTTGCGCGGTGAAGGTTTGCTCATTCATCTCACCTTTCACGCTAAAGTCTGCGGTTGTCCAGTTATCGAAAGCAAACTGAGAAAGGTTTAGTGAGATATCAGAAAGCTTGGTGTAGCTTCCGGCTTGCTTATCTTGGATTTCAACATAACCATTTGAGATGCTGACACCGGCAAGATTGATCGTCCAGTCAGAAGCAGAGCTTTGTGAGTCTGCGGCTTGCTCTGATGCTGCATCCGTCGTTTGTTCAACTTGTTGAGTTTGTGCTTTGGTTAATGCATCAATGTTCTTGGTGCCATCTTTAAGTGTTTCAAGATAGAACTCTGCACCATCAAGGGTGACGTTACCAATTTCTAGCTGTTTGCTTAATAGCGGGGTAACTGAGACATCAACACCGACCGTTTCAACTTTAAATAGATTTGGCTGGCTAAAACCTTGTGGGTTTCTTAGCTCAGTACGACCCAATTCGAAGCCAATCGATGGGAAAAACTGCCAACTAATATCCCCTTCAATGACTAATTCCAAACCGGTTTGCTTTTGCGCTTGCTCCACAATAAGTGGTTTAAACTGGTTTGGATTGACAAAAATCACTAACCCTAAAATAACAGCCAAGATCGCCACAATTGGGATGGCAATGATTAAGAGCAGTTTCTTCATTCGCTTTTTCCTTGCTCGAGTGTTTTTACAATTATAAGCGCAGACTTGTTTTATCGCCGACAGTTCCACAAAAGCGTGAAAAATGTCCGGTTTTCCGTTGCAACTGACTAATTTAAAAACAAAAAAAGAAGTGGCACCTAAGGTGCCACTTCTTCATACAAAAATAAAGCGATATAGCCGTCTAAAGGCTTAAGCTTTCAGAAGTTTTGCAATGTGCGCTTTAAGAACGTCGATTGCGATACGGTTTTTACCACCGCGAGGAACGATGATATCCGCGTATTGCTTAGAAGGTTCGATAAACTGCATAAACATCGGACGAACAGTCTGTTGGTATTGCTTAAGAACAGACTCCATAGTACGACCACGTTCTTCGACGTCACGCTTAACACGACGCAGTAGACAGATATCAAGTGGTGTATCCATAAATACTGTCGCGTGCATTAGGTCACGTAGACGAGGGTCGGTTAACAGCAAGATACCTTCAAGAATGATTACCTTTTTAGGGGTCATTGGAGTGGTGTTGCTTGTACGAGTGTGCTCTGTGTAGCTGTATTCTGGAACTTCTACAGCTTCTCCACGCACCAATTTCTCTAGGTGTTCACAGAGTAGGTCGTGGTCCAACGCGCTCGGGTGATCGTAGTTAGTCTTTACACGCTCTTCCATGCTTAGGTTGCTTTGGTCGTTGTAGTAGCAATCTTCCGTGATGACACCAATTTGATGATCGCCCACTTTCTCGCGAAGCTCATTGTAAATTGTGCTCGCGATCAGACTTTTTCCCGAAGCAGAAGCGCCAGCAATACCTACGATGACGCATTGATTATTATCAGACATTAATTTGCACCCGATGATGATTTTCTAGTCACATAAAAAGATAAACTGCCTGATTATAGGGAGTTCACCCCCTCGTGACTAGCTGGAATTAGGGTTTCGTTATAAGTTTCTGTCAGCTCAGAGGATTAACCTCCGAGCAAACGTTTAAATGTGTAATATTCAACCAGCGCTGATATTAAACTCAGTTCACCATAGTAAAACTGATTGCATCCGGTTTGGCTTTACCTTGCCAATACATGGTGCCACAAACTCGGTCAGCAAGCTGTTTGTAGTAGCCCGCATGCTCACTATCAGGGCGTCTCGCCACTGTTGGGATACCGGCATCGATATCTTCTCGCATAGAGATATGAAGCGGAATTTGCCCAAGCAGTGCCAAGCCAAATTCTTGTGACATTTTCTCTGCACCACCAGTACCGAAAATATGCTCAACCGCTCCACACTGACTACAAATGTGGTAGCTCATGTTCTCAACGACGCCGACAACTGGCACGTTGACTTTCTGGAACATAGCCGCACCTTTACGTGCATCTGCTAACGCAAGATCTTGTGGTGTGGTAACAAGGACAGTACCTGTTACTGGAATCTGCTGTGACAACGTTAGCTGAATGTCACCCGTACCCGGCGGCATATCGATAACCAGATAATCAAGCTCCGGCCAATCCGTTTCGGTTAGCAGTTGTGATAGCGCTTTGGAAGCCATAGGGCCACGCCAAATAGCCGCTTCCGCTTTATCCACCAAGTAACCGATAGAATGAGTATAGATGCCATGAGCAAAAATTGGCTCCATCCATTTGGCGTCACGAACTTCAGGCTTTGCGTCTTCTTGACCTAACATCATAGGAACCGATGGGCCATAGATGTCAGCATCTAACAAGCCAACTTTTGCACCCGACTGTGCAATAGCTAAAGCAAGGTTAACCGCGGTTGTCGATTTACCCACACCTCCCTTTGCTGAGCTAACTGCGATAATATTTTTCACGCCTTTGACGGCATTGGTAACTTGCGTCTCAAGCGCTTTGACATTCAGTTCGATTTGAAAATCAAACGCTGGAACATCACCCGATGATTGCTGCCCTTTAATCCAACTGCTCAACGCCACTTGGAGTTCGTTGCTCGCAAACGGTAAGGTAATTTGAATGCCACCTCGTGCGGGGATCGTAACCATACCATTAATATCTGCCCAGTTTTCCACCAACTGTGGATGTTGAAACTGGTTAAGCCAATGACAAAAATCTTGTTTTGAAGTGAACTGATGCATGAGGCCTCCTTTATACATCTAATCGTAGCACCCAGCGGCGAGATTCAGAACCCCAAAAAAACTAAGGCAATCCATGGTTTGATGCCTTGGCGTTAGGGAACTCATGGGGTAGTATTAGTCTCTATTTTTTATACCTATCAAAAAGCGATTATTAAGTATGGCAAACGATCCAAGAAAACTGCTGGTAACTTGTGCCCTTCCGTACGCTAATGGTTCGATTCACCTAGGTCACATGCTTGAGCACATTCAAGCTGACATCTGGGTTCGCTACCAACGCCTACGTGGCAACACTGTAAACTTCATCTGTGCTGACGATGCTCACGGCACGCCAATCATGCTAAAAGCACAACAGATGGGTATTACGCCAGAAGAGATGATCGCTGCAGTGAGCGAAGAGCATCAAAAAGACTTCGCTGGCTTTGATATTAGCTTTGA
Source organism: Vibrio sp. B1ASS3 (assembly GCF_905175355.1). Taxonomy (NCBI): domain Bacteria; kingdom Pseudomonadati; phylum Pseudomonadota; class Gammaproteobacteria; order Vibrionales; family Vibrionaceae; genus Vibrio; species Vibrio sp. B1ASS3. The sequence continues at coordinate 1,306,424 of NZ_HG992742.1, read as the reverse complement.
TAACTACCACAGCACACACTCAGAAGAGAACCGTGAACTGGCTTCTCACATCTACCTTGAGCTGAAGAAAAACGGTTTTATCTCTAGCCGCACGATTTCTCAACTGTTCGACCCTGAGAAAGAAATGTTCCTACCGGATCGCTTCGTAAAAGGTACTTGTCCTAAGTGTAAGTCGGAAGATCAATACGGCGACAACTGTGATAACTGTGGTGAGACGTACAGCCCAACTGAACTGATTAACCCGAAATCAGCAGTATCTGGCGCAACTCCAGTAATGAAAGACTCTGAGCACTTCTTCTTCGACCTACCTCAGTTCGAAAGCATGCTAAAAGAGTGGACTCGTTCAGGTTCTCTACAATCTGAAACCGCTAACAAGATGCAAGAGTGGTTCGAATCAGGTTTGCAACAGTGGGATATCTCACGCGATGCACCTTACTTCGGCTTCGAAATCCCAGGCGAGAAGAACAAATTCTTCTACGTATGGCTAGACGCACCGGTTGGTTACATGGCTTCTTTCAAGAACCTATGTGACAAGACTGAAGGTCTAGATTTCGACGAATACTGGAAGAAAGACAGCACAACTGAGCTTTACCACTTCATCGGTAAAGACATCGTTTACTTCCACTCTCTATTCTGGCCAGCAATGCTTGAAGGCAGCGGTTTCCGTAAGCCAAACAACGTATTCGTACACGGCTACGTAACGGTAAACGGTGCGAAGATGTCTAAGTCTAAAGGTACGTTTGTTAAAGCAAGCACTTACCTAAACCACCTAGACCCAGAGTGTCTGCGTTACTACTACGCGGCAAAACTAAACAGCCGTATCGACGACCTAGACCTTAACCTTGAAGACTTCACTCAACGTGTTAACGCTGACGTAGTAAACAAGATTGTTAACCTAGCTTCTCGTAACGCTGGCTTCATCTCTAAACGTTTTGAAGGCAAGCTTGCTGAAAACTTTGCAGAGCCTGAGCTATACAACGAATTCGTTGCAGCAGCAGACCGTATCGCAGAGCTTTACGAGACTCGTGAGTTTGGCCGTGCGATCCGTGAAATCACAGCACTAGCAGACAAAGCAAACCAATACGTTGACGAAAAAGCACCTTGGGTTGTTGCAAAAGAAGAAGGTAAAGATCAAGAACTACAAGAAATTTGTTCTGTAGGTATTAACCTGTTCCGCGTTCTAATGACTTACCTGAAACCAGTTATGCCTGCACTAGCAGCGCGTACTGAAGCATTCCTAAACGAAGAGCTAACTTGGGAAGGCATTGCTGCACCACTGACTGGTCACGAGATCACTAAGTTCAAAGCACTGTTCAACCGTATCGATCCTAAGAACATCGAAGCGATGATCGAAGCATCGAAAGAAGACGCTGCGGCAGAAATGGCAGCAAAAGAGAAAGCGGAAGCAGAAAAGAACAAAGCTAGCCAAACTGAGCTAGATAAAGATCCAATCGCTGAAGAGATTGAGTTCGATGCTTTCGCAGCGGTTGATATGCGCATTGCTCGCATCATCTCATGTGAAGAAGTGCCAAAAGCAAACAAACTGCTTAAGTTCCAACTAGACATCGGCGGTGAAACTCGTCAGGTGTTCTCTGGCATCAAGTCAGCGTACAAACCTGAAGAGCTAGAAGGCAAGCTAACTGTTATGGTAGCGAACCTAAAACCTCGTAAGATGAAGTTTGGTATGTCTGAAGGCATGATCCTAGCCGCTGGCCCTGGTGGTAGCGAGCTATGGATTCTTGAGCCACACGAAGGTGCTCAACCAGGTATGCGTGTAATGTAATTCTTTACTTCGCGACGAAATTAAAAAATCCCTGCCCGATTCGGCGGGGATTTTTTTGACCAAATTCACACTTTTGGGGAGATCACGCACCAAATTCGTACAGCTTCTTTTTCGTTATAAATATAAGCCATTGTTTTAATTTACTTTAATTATTGGCATCAAAACTGCTCCTTCATCGTTGCTAGGTCAAAAGCACTAACAAGGAGTTGGTTATGTTTGTTTTGATTTCTACTTTGATCTCAATTGCCATTCTGGCAGGGATCTATCACTTGGCTGCGAAGCGAGAAAAGCAACATGCTCGCAAATATCAATTACTCACCTTATTACGCGATGTGGTTCACCTACTGCGCCGTCACCGAGCGGTGACCCACTACTCTATCCAATACCAACAACATCATGAAAAAGAGATAGAGCAAATTCATCAGGAGTTAGGTTATAAACTGCATCAGCTCGTGGAAACTTCTCGCTTTGAGAACAAACCCATGTATCGCGTGCTGCAAATCAAAATCGATAAGTTGATGGAACAATGGCAGGACAACACGGTAGCGCGGAATCAGATGGAGCATGGCAAACTGATCCGTCATAGTTTGTTCTTAATGGATGAAGTTACCATCGCATGGCTCGCTATTGCCCAGAGAGATGAGTTGCATGACGAGTACCATATGAACTGGCAAACCGTGATTGATAGCTTAGAAACGCTGACACAGCTCCGTATCAGCATTCAAGACATGCAAGACAGAGGTGGGCCTGAACGGATGAGAAATTACGCCTCAGTAATGATTAGAAGGCTTAATCAATTGGCAGTAATTAGCCCCTTGAGCGTTGCCTCTCCGATGTCTGCTAGGTCGATTCAATCCCTAAATGAATATATAGAAGGTGAAATACTGTCACTGAGTGAAGAGGAGTTGTACGACATTACCTCTGACTTGTCCCTTACTGTGTTCAATACCTATGACCAAATGCTCTCAGACATCATAGAAACCCTTTACCTACCATTACCCAGACTGTCCTTAGCCTAAATCGAGTTTCGGAAAAGCAAACACAAAAAAACCGCAGGGTGATACCTGCGGTTTTTATATGAAATCGTTGGACTTCAACAATCGATTAGCTGTCGTCTTCTGTGAAGTTCGTTGGCAGCTGTTGTTTCATCTCATTCCAGATTTGCGCACTTTCCATACCGTAATGACGAATCACGACTGGAAGTTGCTCACGCTGGCCTGTTTCACAGGTTTCTAGAAGCTGGCGGTAGAAGCGCAGTGCTAAATCACGCGATGCAGGGTTCGAGAAGTAGTAACTACCTACACGGTCGTATAGTTTTCTCAAGCCGTTAAAAATCAAACCGTAGATCTGGTTGCCTGAGTGGAACGCCAAACGTTGGAACAGCATGTAGTCGTAGAAGTTGAACGTCTTAGCAATCAGAATTTCCTGACGCTTCGCTTCATCCTTCTCGTTGTCTTCTTTCACACTTTGCAGAATCTTGTCTGCGTATGGAGATGCTGCAATAAAGTCATCCCATGAAGGTGCTTTCACTAGCGCTTCACATGAGTCGATAACATTTTGAATAGTACGCTCAGACGCCTCTTTATTCGCTTTAAACGCGTAACGCATAAAGATTGGGCTGATGTTAGTACGTGCAGCAAGCAAATCTTCCACAATGTTCGTTGCGTTATCAACATCAAGTGTCATCAGTGTATCCAAAATATGCAGACCTGACGTCTCCATGAATTGGTTCACTTTAGTTGGCTTACCGTGCTGGATGGTCAACCAACCGTCGCGCGCAAGGCGCTGAAGCACTTCACGTAAAGTCGTACGGGTAACACCAATAAGTTCAGATAGCTCACGTTCAGCGGGTAATATTGAGCCAGGTGGAAAACGGCCGTTCCAAATGCTCTCGATTATGTATTTTTCTGCGAAACCCGCAGGGCTTTTAGCCTTAATGACCATTCTGTTTTTATCCAATATTGATTTCTAAGGGTCGATGCGACTCATCATACCACTACTTAACGATTTGCGAAAATTAACGATCAACAAATGAAACGAAATCTCAATATAGAGTTAATACTCTACATATATCCTTAATTTAAAACCCTAATCACTTGGAACCAAACGCGCAAAATTTATATTTTGCAAAAATTGGAACAGCCACAAACTCACGGAAAATAAAGCCTACCTCGTCACATTTTTCTGCTCAAAATATGCAAAATAAATTTGTGTTTTACGATTAATATTCTTTCTTAATTTATCTTTTCTCGTAATTGACTTTGTTTTAAATTCCAAGGTGATTTTTTTTAATCTTTTCGTGGTATAGTAACGCCGTTTTGATCGCGTTATTACAAATAAAAAGCAGTTTTAGTCGGCAGCATCACGTTTTGTTATTGACTATAAAATGCCGAGGTGTAGAGTTGCGGTCGAAAGTGAGCGGTGCTTAAGTTCAGGGGAAGTAACTTGGCAAGACTACAGTAAAACAATGGATTGTTGTTTTTCTAAGTTATTGTTTTAAAGGACTAGATAATAAGTCTAACAAACAGATACTTAAGCACTATTGTAGTGTCTATTCATAATTTTGTTATAAAGAGAATTATCATGCCGATGTCGCTCGGAAATGCCTTTATCAAGAACTTCCTTGGTAAAGCGCCTGATTGGTACAAAGTTGCCATTATAGCCTTCCTAATTATTAACCCGATTGTATTCTTCCTAATTGACCCATTTGTTGCAGGTTGGTTGCTAGTAGCGGAATTTATTTTCACGCTAGCAATGGCGCTGAAGTGTTACCCACTTCAACCAGGCGGTTTGCTTGCAATTGAAGCGGTTGCTATCGGTATGACCAGCCCTGCACAGGTGAAGCACGAGCTGGTAGCGAATATCGAAGTACTTCTACTGTTGGTATTCATGGTTGCGGGTATCTACTTTATGAAACAGCTTCTGCTGTTCATTTTTACAAAGATCCTGCTTGGTATTCGTTCGAAAACGTTACTTTCACTCGCATTCTGTTTCGCAGCAGCGTTTTTGTCAGCATTCTTGGACGCGCTGACCGTTATTGCCGTTGTAATCAGTGTTGCAGTTGGTTTCTACTCGATTTACCACAAAGTGGCTTCTGGAAACCCTATCGGTGACCACGACCACACTCAAGATGACACCATCACTGAGCTAACGCGTGATGACCTAGAGAACTACCGCGCATTCCTACGTTCATTGTTAATGCACGCAGGTGTTGGTACAGCACTAGGTGGCGTTACGACCATGGTTGGTGAACCGCAGAACTTGATCATCGCTGACCAAGCGGGCTGGTTCTTTGGTGAGTTCTTGATTCGTATGTCTCCAGTAACTTTGCCAGTATTCATCTGTGGCTTGATCACGTGTGCGGTTGTAGAGAAGCTAAAAGTGTTTGGCTACGGTGCTCAACTGCCTGATAACGTTCGCCAAATCCTAGTCGACTTCGACCGTGAAGAGCGCAAGACTCGTACTAACCAAGACGTAGCGAAACTTTGGGTTCAAAGCCTTATCGCTGTTTGGTTGATTGCCGCACTTGCACTTCACTTAGCAGCTGTTGGCCTGATTGGTCTTTCTGTAATTATCCTAGCGACTTCGTTTACTGGTGTTATCGAAGAGCACTCGATGGGTAAAGCGTTTGAAGAGGCTCTGCCATTTACAGCACTACTTGCAGTATTCTTTGCGGTGGTTGCCGTTATCATCGACCAAGAGCTATTCAAACCTGTTATCGATGCAGTACTTGCTGTTGAAGATAAGGGCGCTCAACTTGCTCTGTTCTATGTTGCTAACGGTCTGCTTTCGATGGTTTCGGATAACGTATTCGTGGGCACAGTTTACATTAACGAAGTGAAGACAGCGCTTATTGAAGGCCTTATCACTCGTGAACAGTTCGACCTACTAGCCGTTGCAATCAACACAGGTACTAACCTACCTTCAGTTGCAACGCCAAACGGCCAAGCTGCGTTCCTATTCCTACTTACATCAGCACTAGCACCTTTGATTCGTCTATCATACGGTCGCATGGTTATCATGGCACTTCCTTACACGGTTGTATTAGCGCTTGTTGGCTTGATGGGCATCATGTTCTTCCTAGAACCAGCAACAGCATTCTTCTACGATGCGGGCTGGATTGTGCCAAGTAGTGGTGATCTAACTCCAGTTGTGTCAGGTGGACACTAAAAATTTGAGTTGATTAGGAAACTTATCCAAGTTAAAAAGCTCTGAGTAATCAGAGCTTTTTTATATTTTCAGACAGGATTGTAACCGTGAGTATTTTTGCATCACTTAACCAGTTTTCGAAGGGACGCTTATCTTGGCTCCTGCTCCTTTTGGCCATCGTCTTTTTTGAAGCTTGCGCCCTATTCTTTCAACACGTCATGATGCTAGCACCGTGTGTTATGTGTATTTATGAACGTGTCGCTATGATGGGAATTGGTGTCGCGGCAATGATTGGTCTTGTTGCACCAAACAACCCTCTCGTGCGCTGGATAGCGTTAGCTGCATGGGGAGCAAGTGCTTATAAAGGTTTGATGCTGGCGATGCAGCACGTCGACTATCAGTTCAACCCATCACCGTTCGCAACATGTGATTTATTCGTGACTTTCCCGAGTTGGGCTCCGCTAAACCAATGGGCTCCTTGGATGTTCGAAGCGTATGGTGACTGTGCGAAGATTGTTTGGCAATTCTTTGGCCTTTCAATGCCTCAGTGGTTAGTTGTCATCTTCGCAGGTAACTTGGTTGCACTTGCGTTCATTGTGATTGCTCAGTTCTTTAGTGGTAAGCGCAAAAATCCAATTCAGTAATCGGTAATAACTTTTCACGCTTAATACCGACCAAGTAGATCAAAAAAGCCGACCATAAGGTCGGCTTTTTATTTATATTGCAATTACTTACCGCAACACTGTTTGAACTTCTTACCACTTTCACAAGGACAAGGGTCGTTACGACCGACATCCTTAAACGGGTTCAAGCTCTTAGATTTCTTGCCTACCATCAACTCATCAGCACCAAGTGCAACTTCGTTGATCATGAGATCAAGTTGATCAACAAAATCGGCTAACGCTGGCGGGTTCTCAATACCTGCATCACGCATTTGCTGTTGAGTTTGCTCTTCATCAATCGCCAACATCATGGTGGTCAATAATGCTTGCAGCATACGCTCTAGACCATCGTTGAGCACAACCTCGTGCCATTGCTCTTCAATCATTGGCCACACAGACATAAAGCCTTCAGCAAAGTCTGCTAGCTGCTCTGCATCATTATTAGTCAGCGCCAGAATCGAGTACTCATTACGCAGAATGTAGTTATGCTGTTTGTGAATCTGCTCTTCAACAGCTGGCTGAATGGCTTTAAAACCTTCACCAAGTAGTGGCTCTAGCCAGCTTTCTGGTGTTAGCGGTTTTGTCATCAGGTTTGCAGCAAATACTGCACCTTCTAAAAACAGTGAAGATTCGTCTAGCTGAACTTCACCTTTCTCAATTAATGTGTATTGCATGATATCTGGTTTCCCATGAATTTGGCGGCATTATACCCCAGAGCTTATACCCAAGTAACCTCGAGATGTTTGGTTCAGCGAGAATGACTTGGTTTGTAGACGCGACGCCGATTTAAAGGTCTAGTGGGCCTAAATCAAGAATCGGCAACAAAGTATACAAGCCAAGGCAACTCGCCCTTTGGGAGCGTGTCATTGAACTCGCTTTTTTATTAAACCAATGGCTGCGTCAAACAACTTGGTAAGAGCCGGCTATTACGCTGCGTTGTTTTCTTTGCTTACTTTCGGTAAACAGGAATCAATGACAACGCTCTGAATCCAGCATCTTGAAGTCACTTGGGTATATAGGATGCTAGTTGATGTCACTCGATGCTGATGAGTCTTTTAATGACAAACTTCACTCACATCGCTACAATCGCCCTCCTTTTTACCACCAAACTGTATTAGGCAAGCTATGCGAGTTGTATTAGGCCCGATGGAAGGCGTTTTGGACCATTTGATGCGCCAAATCCTGACCGAGATAAACGACTATGATCTGTGTGTGACAGAGTTTGTTCGAGTGATCGATCAGCTGTTACCTGATCACGTATTCCATCGTCTGTGCCCTGAGCTTCTTCAAGGCTCACAAACTGCATCTGGCGTACCTGTTCACGTACAGTTACTTGGTCAAGAACCAAATTGGATGGCAGAAAACGCAATCAAAGCCGCTGAGCTTGGTGCGCGCGGTATCGACCTTAACTTCGGTTGCCCTGCTCGCTTGGTGAACAAGAGTAAAGGTGGCGCAGCGCTTCTTCAGCATCCAGAACTGATTCATAACGTGGTAAAAGCATGTCGTGACGCTGTTCCAAGCGATATTCCCGTTAGCGCTAAAATTCGTCTCGGATGGGAAAACCCTGAAGACTGTTTTGAGATTGTTGATGCCATTCAATCTGCTGGCGTAAACGAACTGACGGTCCATGCCCGTACAAAACAAGGCGGCTACAAAGCCTCTGAAATCAAGTGGGAATACATCACCCAAATCCGTGAACGTTTTGACATCCCATTAATCGCGAATGGCGAAATTTGGAACTACGAAGATGGTCAACGTTGTATTGAAACCACAGGTGTTGATTCTCTGATGGTGTGTCGCGGTGCATTCAATATTCCAAATCTGGGCAATATGGTGAAATACAACCATAAGCCAATGGTTTGGGCAGAAGTCGTAGAGCTACTGATTTACTACTCTCAGTTTGAAATGAAAGGTGACAAAGGTTTGTACTATCCGAACCGCGTAAAACAGTGGTTCTCTTACTTACGCCAAGCTTACCCAGAAGCAAATGAGCTGTTCCGCGAGATCCGCACGTTCAACAAAGCGGCACCAATCGTTGAACACATTCAGCGTTATCGTGACGAGTTGCAGTCTCGCGTCGCGTAAAGCAAGTTAAAGCAAGTTAAAGCAGTTTTATAGATCAAAAAAGGGCGATGAATTCGCCCTTTTGTTTTATCTGCGTCTTAGTAGCAAATCTTGTTCTTACCGGTGCTCTTTGCTTCATAGAGCTTTTCATCGGCTACTTTGAACAGTTTATCAAAGCTCTCTAATTGAGAGGAAGACTTGAACTCGACACCACCTGATACTGTAAAACCACCAGCAACCACCCTTTTCGAGTTTTTACTAATCGCACTTCTTACTCGCTCCAATATACGTAGCATGCTATCGAAATCTTCATCGTAGATGGCAAGAACAAACTCTTCACCACCAAAACGCGATGCCACATCCGAATGACGAATATTGTCACGAATACACTTAGCCACCAGACGAATCGCATCATCACCGACATCATGTCCATAGGTATCGTTGATCGCTTTAAAATCATCGATATCAAAAACGGCAAGCGCGACATGCTTCTTGGTCATTTTGTTACGCCATACCGCTTGCATGCCACGTCGATTGAGTAAACCCGTCATAGGGTCTTTCGCCGCCAACTCTTTGAAATAACGGCGCTCTGTTTGAGTATTCACCAAGAATAAAGCAACTGTACTCAACACATAGATAAAGAATGCAACCGCAACGCTGTATTTCTCGAACGCCAACAGATTCTTAAACTCGCTCCACAGGTTGTATTCGTAAAAAATACGATGATTTGCGCTCAAGCGTTCGTGCTCAATAGATTTGAGTCGCATGATGTTGTTAGGCAGCTCCATCATGCCAGAAATAATATGTAGCTTACCTGCTAGGTTCTCATTTGTTTTTAATAAGTCATCGACGTCAAAGTCAATGGAAAGGACACCTTGGTGAACCCCCTTTTCATAGATTGGCACGGTTAAACTCACCACTTGCCCATCATGGCGATCCAGCATAGGGGCTGGGCCAGACATGGTTACTTTCACCGTTTCTTGTGCGGTTTTTTGCCAAAACGGTCTTGCTTTGAGGGTCTGCCACAGCTCTTTAGTGAAATATTGAGCGTAGGTGTCCGGTGAAGAAATTACATAACCGCGCTGGTCGATGTAATGAATACCGATAATGTGCGATTCAATATCGTGTAAAAACGACAGTGATGGCGCAAAGCCCGCTTTTTGTTCTGCCAATTTGAACAATTTCGTTCCTGGCTGGCATAACTCCTTCTGCCCAACAATCATGTAATCGAGCTCGACCGCAGGCAATCCACCTGAGTGTTTGTTTTCCAACAGCAATACATCAATTGGCCATACGAAACACAAATCGTCTCTTAGCATATGATTATGTTCTTGGAACAAAGGATGAGCCGGATTGGAATAGTTTACAAAGCTGTAATCGAGGGCGGTTAATACTTTGATGGCACGACCCAAAGCACGGTCAACTTGAGCGTACTCTAGAGTGATGTAACGATTCATCGCATCGTAGTAGTTCTTTGCAGCCACGATCATGACAACAATGAACAAGAAGAGTGGGAAGAAGATGACAAACTTGAGGCTAAATCGCCTTTTATTACCCATTGAACACCATTGGCTTTTAATAATTTCAGCCCTTCGAAAGTACTGACTATCGAAGGGCTATTTATAGTTTTTCACTTATGTATTCATAAATTTTAATAAATAAGGCATCAGGTGTCACTTCACTTGCCATATTTTGCAGTTCAATGCTGGGATATTGACAGAAAAATGACGTTCAGCCACCTCGACTTCACCTTTGTCTAATATTTGATGCAAGTGTGTTGCATTTAAGCCAAGTTGCCATAAAGGCAAGTTAACATTTTGTTCGTATTTACTCAGGTTAAATGACACAACTATTGTTTCTTCTTTCCATTGTCGAGCATATACCATGACCTGATCATCACAGTGAAGCCATTGCAAACTACCGGACTGTAGTGCCTTGTATTGCTTGCGAATTCTTATCCAGTCACGATACAAAGGCAGCCACTCAGACTCGGCAACCTGATCCCACGGGAAGCAACGGCGGTTGTCAGGATCGAGCCCACCTTCCAATCCCACTTCACTCCCGTAATACAGGCAAGGCGTACCGATGTAAGTCATGAGTAAAGCCAGTGCGATTCGCATTTTTTCTTTATCGCCGTGCAAAATCGTCAGAAAACGGGCGGTATCATGACTATCTAACTGATTAAGTTGAGACAATTGGTTGGCAAAAGGGACTTTAGCTCGCGCCTCATCCACCCACTCTTTAAAATCTAACGCATCGATGTCAATTGGGTCATACATGATATCTTGCTTAGCAATCAGAGCCCGAACTGGATGAGCAAAGCCGTAGTAGTTCATAGCGCCATCTTCTTGCCCACCTTGTAACCATTGTGTCGCCTCAAAGAAATGTTCACCTAACACATAAGCATTAGGGTTGATTGCTTTGGTTGCTTTGCGGAACGCTTCCACATAGTGCGCATTGTTTTTTGCGCCGTCGCCTTCACCCAGCATGTGAATAACGTCAAAGCGCCAACCATCGACTGAATATGGTGGTTTGAGCCAGTGTTTAATCACCGCCTCTTCACCTTGGTAGATATGATCGCGAACTCGCTCGTTCTCAAAGTTCAGAACCGGTAAATTGCCAATGCCTTTCCAGCCAATGTAATTATTGGTTTGTCCCTCGAAGAAGTAATAGTCGCGGAAGTCAGAGTCCGGATTGCCAAAAGCCCCCTGACCTTCTTGTTTAATATCGAACCATGGATGATGAACGGATGTGTGGTTAAATACGGCATCCAAAACAACCTTCATCTGCTTGCCACGAATTTGCTCACACAGCTGCGCAAACTGTTCGTTAGTGCCAAACATAGGATCAATATTAAGGTAGTCTTTCGTATCGTACTTATGATTGCTTGGCGCCGTGAAAATAGGATTGAAATACAACGCCGTCACGCCTAAGTCATCTAAGTAATCGAGTTTCTCTTCAACGCCTTTCAAATCGCCACCGAAGAATTCGCGCGCGCCCGTATTTTGATGAGAGCCGACCGCCTTTCCCCAAGATTTCACCATGGTATCTGGGTCATATTGCGCGTAAGCATTTCGGATTGCTTGCTCATCCTGACTAGCTGCAAAACGGTCTGGGAAGATTTGATAGAAGACTTGTTCTTGCACCCAACTCGGTGGCTGAGACTGCGTGTTCAGCTTAAAGTGGAACTCTTTCGATGGCATCCGTTTATGTACACCTCTGCCATCTAACCAAAGTTGCTGATTGCCTTTGATGAGCTTGAATACATAATGAGTGACATCACGATCTCGGTTCGCCGCGAACTGCGCTTGCCATAGTTGAAGTTCACCAGCCTTGCCGCGAGGTAGCATCTCAATCAGATATTCTTCGTTGTCAGGCTCACAGCGTACATGCACGCTATCAAACTTAACGTTTTCAGTTGTCAGAGTGACGGTTAGCAGTTCACCATCAAATACAAGGCCATCTTCGGTCTGGCTATGGAAGATAAATGGAAGGGTCATGATAAGTGCTCTTAGTATTGGAATATTCCACTATTTTAATAAAGAGTATTTACCGAAAAATCCTCCTTTCGACGTTGCCTTAGATGCAATTTTCTCAAGGAGGATCACGTTTGGTAGGCGTAGTTTCGCGCTGACTTTAAATTAGCTCAGCAACAAGCTGTCATCTGCCAACTCTTCACCACGCACTTTAGAGAACATTTCCAGTAAGTCTGGGGCTTGCATATTGGCACGCTGTTCACCTGCGACATCAAGAACAATCTCACCTTGGTGCAGCATGACCGTTCTGTCACCGCAAGCCAGCGCATCTTTCATTGAGTGCGTCACCATCATCACTGTAAGGTTGAACTCGCTGACGATACGCTTGGTTAGGTCGATAACAAAAGCTGCCATACGTGGATCTAACGCAGCGGTGTGCTCATCTAACAACAACAGCTTACTGTCTGATAGTGTTGCCATGACCAAACTGACCGCTTGTCGTTGTCCGCCGGAGAGCAATCCAATACTGTCCCCCAAGCGATCCTCAAGCCCTAACCCAAGAATGCTGATGCGCTCTTGGAAAAGCTTGCGACGTTGAGAAGAGAGCGCCATTCCCCAACCACGACGCTTACCTCGCATGTAAGCTAACGCCATGTTTTCTTCGATAGACAAATCCCCACAAGTCCCCGCTAACGGGTCTTGGAATACACGAGCACATTGAGTCGCTCGTTGCGCCACGGTTTTCCGGGTTACGTCTTGCCCATCAATGATCACCTGACCACCAATCATCGGCGTTTCCCCCGTAACCGCCCCAAGCAAGGTCGACTTCCCTGCGCCATTGGAGCCAATGACGGTGAGAAACTGATGTTCAGGTACTTCTAACGAGACACCTTTCAAGGCTCTGTTTTCCAAAATGGTTCCGGGATTAAAGGTCACTTGGATGTTGTTTAATTCAATCATAGCGCCTCCCCTGAACCATTTTTTGAGGCGGCTTGTTTCGCACTGGTCGCGCTTTGTTTCGCTTTCATGCTCTGTTTCAGTTTTGGCGCGATCAACGCCACAGCAACGAGCACCGCCGTCACTAAGTTTAGGTCTGATGCTTGCAGACCAAACATGCCGGAACTCAACGCAAAGGCAACAGCCAAACGATAAAGCACTGAGCCGATAATTACCGCGCAAACCGCAACCCAGATTTTACGCCCTGGTATCAGAGTTTGACCGAGGATCACTGCAGCTAAACCAACTACGATCGTACCCACACCAGAAGTGACATCAGCAAAGCTGTTGGTTTGAGCAAATAGAGCACCAGCAAAACCAACAAAACCATTAGAAAGCGCGAGGCCAAAGTAAGTGTAAAAAGCGGTACTTGCTCCTTGTGCGGCCACCATTCGAGCGTTCACACCCGTCGCTCTTAGCCCTAAACCAAAGTCACTGTTAAGGAGACGTACGACAAACAAAGCAGAGAGCAAGACTAGTACACCGACAACTAACGGCCGGATGTACATAGAATCTCCCATGGCTTCAAACGGAGTAAGAATGGTGTCTTCCCCTAGCAGGGCCATATTGGGCTTACCCATGATGCGAATATTGATAGAGAACGCCGCAATCATGGTGAGAATAGAAGCCAATAGGTGGAGAATGCCGCATCGAACCGCAAGAAAAGCGGTCACCCACCCAGTCATCCCACCAGCAATCACAGCCATTCCGGTTGCGATCCAAGGGTTAATGCCGGCGACGATTGCAGTCGCGGCAACGGCGGCGCCCATCGGGAAACTGCCGTCGACACTTAAATCAGGAAAATCAAGAACACGAAACGTAAGGTAAACGCCCAAAGCCACTAAGCCGTAAATAAGGCCAATTTCGAGCGCACCAAAAAAAGCAAATGCAGACATAACTGCTCCTTTCTGCACAAATCAGGTCGGCATTACACCGACCTAAACGTCACTCTTACTGCATGCTGGTCGCACGTTTTACAACTGAACTTGGTAACTGGATACCAAGCTTAGTTGCCGCTCCTTCATTGACAACAAGGTCTGAACCCGTTGCGACTTTTACGTCTAGCTTACCCGGCTCTTGTCCTTCCAAAATTGCCGCGACATACTCAGCAGTTTGAACCCCCACTTGGTAGTAATCAAAGCCTAAGCTTGCGATCGCACCTTTTTCTACATAAGACGTCGCGCCACCAAATACTGGTTTCTTAGCTTGGTTTGCAGCCACGATCATGCCCTCTATCGCACTGGCTACCGTGTTGTCTGTCGGTGCGTAAATCACATCTGATTTAGCAGCAATGGCTTGGGTCGCGGATTGAACATCTGCGCTTTTCAGAGCCGTCGCTTCAACCACTTTAAGTCCATTTGCAACTGCACTCTCTTTTAACAGTTGCACCAAAGTCACTGCATTGGCTTCACCAGGGTTGTAGACCACGCCAATGGATTTCGCTTCTGGCAAGATCTCTTGAATCAAAGCAACATGTTGAGCAACCGGAGACAAATCAGAAAGACCCGTTACGTTTTTGCCCGGCTGATGCATGGATTTCACAAGCTTTGCGCCCACCGGATCCGTTACCGCAGTAAACACTACTGGAATAGAACGCGTAGCTGACACCAAAGCTTGAGCCGATGGCGTGGCAATACCCACAAGCACATCAGGACTCTCCCCCACATACTGACGCGCAATCTGTACTGCTATAGCTGGGTTACCTTGTGCGGTTTTGTAGTCAAATTCTAGATTCTTCCCTTGCTCATATCCTTTCGCTTTCAAGCCATCTAGTAAACCTTGGCGAGTCGCGTCGAGCGCTGGGTGCTCCACGATTTGTGAAACAGCAACCGTCGCAGTGTTAGCAAGCACATTAGCTGAGGAAAAAACCGTGGTCGCGGCAAGAATAGCAGTGGCGAGTAAACGTTTCGTTTTCATCATGACTCCTTGATGTCTCTTCGTCCTTGAACTGAAAGCCTCATCGAAAATGAATGCTTAACAGAAATAATGAGGAAGATGGGATGTTGTGTTTATTGCTGCGCACTTTTTGTGCATCTAACTGTCATTATTAACGCTAAGTGTTGGGAAAGAAAAGCAAGATTTAACAACAAAGTAACATTTGTGATCTCGCAATCGGTACGAGAGGCGGTTATTGCAAACTAAGATAAGGGCGAAAAGTCATGTTGCGGGCATAAAAAATGGAGCGGCTAGAAAGCACACTCCATTTCAATGAGTTAATTGTAGATTTGAGGAGTTAGAACCAACGCTCTAATGCAGTCTTATCCAACTGGCGGAACGCTCGGTTTAGGATCACCGCAAGTTCTTTGTATCTTGGACGAGCTTTTGCTGGCTCTAGTGCGAATCCTGACTCTGTGATTTTTTGGTGCAGCTCGCGATACCAAGAGGCCAACGCTGGTGGCAATTTGGTGTTGGAACGACTGCCCAACCACCACATACCTTGCAGCGGCATGCTGATTGCGAACAGTGCAACTACGATCGCTTGAGGAAGTGCGTCATAGTTATTAAATGCCATTTGAGTGAGCACACCGATCGCGGCGACCGCTGGCATCACTTTAATGCCAAAGCGCGTTGCTTTAATAATGCGTTGTTCGGGAAAAATGGCGTTCAGCTCTTTACGAACCGGCCAGATCTCCATGTAACTTTGGCCGTCTTTCAGGCTATGGATCAATCCGACTTGTTTGCTCATACCGCTCTCTCACTAAAAAATAGTTGAACATTTCAACTGAAGGCGCAAAAAATTGATGAAAGTTAATATTCTTTCAAAATTTTTTTGTTATCATTGCCTATTATCGCTATCCTTTGCAGACCCTCAATCTCATTGTTGCTGTTATTTACAACTTAAGCAACTCCGAGATTTTATTCTGCACGGATCGCTTCATAGTGGTGGATGGGTTCATCACTATTCATTTATACGGAATTAGAACAATTTTTGACCAAGATTAGTACGCACCCTTGGCGGTATCGTCTATTCTTGTGATTAATTTTTCATCCTTTAACTGATTTTGATCAGACGAATAACAGGTAGTCACACATGTCTAAGCTAGTTTTAGTTTTAAACTGCGGTAGTTCTTCTCTTAAATTTGCTGTTGTTGATGCAGAAACAGGTGCAGAGCACCTATCAGGTCTTGCTGAATGTCTTCACCTTCCTGAAGCACGTATCAAGTGGAAACTTGACGGTAAACACGAAGCTCAACTAGGTAACGGTGCAGCACACGAAGAAGCACTAGCGTTCATGGTTGAAACTATTCTTGCTTCTAAGCCAGAGCTTAAAGCTAACCTAGGCGCTATCGGTCACCGTATCGTACACGGTGGTGAGCAGTTCACTCAATCTGCACTAATCACTGATGACGTACTAAAAGGTATTCAAGACGCTGCGACTTTCGCACCGCTTCACAACCCAGCGCACATCATCGGTATCGAAGCTGCTAAGCACAACTTCCCAGAGCTTCAAAACGTTGCTGTATTCGACACTGCGTTCCACCAAACTATGCCTGAAGAGTCTTTCCTATACGCTCTTCCATACAAACTATACAAAGAGCACGGTATCCGTCGTTACGGCATGCACGGTACTTCACACCTATTCATCACTCGTGAAGTTGCAGGCTTACTAAACAAGCCAGTTGAAGAAGTAAACATCATCAACTGTCACCTAGGTAACGGTGCTTCTGTTTGTGCAATCAAGAACGGTAAATCTGTAGACACTTCTATGGGTCTTACTCCTCTTGAAGGTCTAGTAATGGGTACTCGTTGTGGTGATATCGACCCAGCTATCGTATTCCACCTACACGACGCTCTAGGTTACTCTGTTGAAGAAATCAACAACATGCTAACTAAAGAGTCTGGTCTTGCTGGTCTAACTGAAGTGACTTCTGACTGTCGTTTCGTTGAAGACAACTACGGTGAGAAAGAAGAAGCAACTCGCGCAATGGACGTGTTCTGTCACCGTCTAGCTAAGTACGTAGCTGGTTACACTGCTTCTATGGAAGGTCGTCTAGACGCAATCACTTTCACTGGCGGTATCGGCGAAAACTCTGGTCCTATCCGTGAAATGGTTCTAAACCGTCTAGGTATCTTCGGCATCGAAGTTGATGGTGAAGCTAACCTTAAAGCACGTTTCGGCGGCGAAGGTACTATCACTACAGCTAACAGCCGTATCCCAGCAATGGTTATCTCTACTAACGAAGAGCTAGTAATTGCTGAAGACACTGCACGCCTAGCAGGTCTTTAATAGATTTAACTGGCTAGCCACTCGGCTAGCCAGTTTTTCTTCCAAAAGAATTTCTTAGGGGCTTAACTCCTATTCTCTGAATTATTCATGGAATAAGAGTTGAGCTTTTATCCCCCAATAGCTAAAGGTACTCTACGAATGTCTCGTACTATTATGCTTATCCCTGCAAGTGCTGGTGTTGGTCTAACTAGCGTAAGCATGGGTGTTCTTCGCGCAATGGAGCGCAAAGGCGTTAAGGTTTCTTTCTACAAACCAATTTCACAGCCACGTTCTGGCGGTGATCAACCTGATCTAACTTCAACTATCGTTGGTTACAACAGCGATATGAAGATCGGTCAACCACTAGCGATGTCTGTTGCTGAAAGCCTAATCGGTAACGACAACATGGACGAGCTGCTAGAAACTGTTGTTGAGCGTTACAACCAAATCAACAAAGATGCAGACGTAACGCTTATCGAAGGTCTAGTACCAACTCGTAAGCACCCATTCGCTAACCAAGTGAACGCGGAAATCGCAGCAACTCTAGGTGCGGAAATCGTTCTTGTTGCAACTCCTGGTACAGATAACCCAGCTCAACTTAAAGAGCGCATCGAAGTAGCATGTTCTAACTTCGGTGGTACTAAGAACAAGAACATCTCTGGCGTAATCATCAACAAGCTAAACGCACCTGTTGACGAAGCTGGCCGTACTCGCCCTGACCTATCTGAAATCTTTGACGATGCAGACAGCGCGAAGCAAAACGAAATGAAAGTGATGGAAATCTTCAACACTTCTCCAATTCGTGTACTAGGTTGCGTGCCATGGAGCATCGATCTTATCGCTACTCGTGCAATCGATATGGCTCAGCACCTAAATGCTGACATCATCAACGAAGGTGACATTGCGACTCGTCGTATCAAGAGCATCACTTTCTGTGCACGTTCTCTGCCAAACATGATTGAGCACTTCAAACCAGGTTCTCTACTTGTTACTTCAGCAGACCGTCCAGACGTAATCGTTGCAGCAGCACTTGCAGCAATGAACGGTGTTGATATCGGTGCAGTTCTATTGACTGGCGGTTACGACATCCCTGAAGAGATCACTGGTCTTTGTAAGCCAGCGTTCGAAACTGGTCTACCGATCTTCAAAGCACAAGGTAACACTTGGCAGACTTCTCTAAACCTACAGAGCTTCTCTATCGAAGTACCTGCGGACGATAAAGAGCGTATCGAGTTCATCAACGAGCACGTTGCTGGTCACATCGACGGTAACTGGATCGAGTCTATGACTGAAGGCACTCAGAAGTCTCGTCGTCTAAGCCCACCAGCATTCCGTTACCAGCTAACTGAGTTCGCTCGTAAAGCTGGCAAGCGTATCGTTCTTCCTGAAGGTGATGAGCCACGTACAGTTAAAGCTGCGGCTATCTGTGCTGAGCGCGGCATCGCTGAATGTGTGCTTCTAGGTAACCCAGACGAAATCCGTCGCGTTGCTGCACAACAAGGCGTTGAGCTAGGTGCTGGCGTAACTATCATCAACTCTGATGAAGTTCGTGAAAACTACGTTGCTCGTCTAGTTGAACTACGTGGCGCGAAAGGTATGACTGAAGTCGTTGCTCGTGAGAAGCTACAAGATTCAGTATTCCTAGGCACAATGATGCTTGAGAACGACGAAGTAGACGGTCTAGTTTCTGGTGCGGTTCACACCACAGCAAACACTATCGTTCCTCCGTTCCAAATCATCAAGACTGCACCTGATGCGTCTATCGTATCTTCTGTATTCTTCATGCTGCTACCTGACCAAGTATTGGTTTACGGTGACTGTGCGATCAACCCAGATCCAACAGCGGAACAGCTTGCTGAAATCGCTATCCAATCTGCTGATTCTGCAGCAGCATTCGGTATCGATCCTCGCGTTGCTATGATCTCATACTCTACTGGTGAATCTGGTAAAGGTGCAGACGTAGATAAAGTACGTGAAGCGACTAAGATTGCTCAAGAGAAACGTCCAGATCTAGTGATCGACGGTCCTCTACAATACGACGCAGCAATCATGGAAAACGTGGCAGCTTCTAAAGCGCCTAACTCTCCAGTAGCAGGTAAAGCAACAGTATTCGTATTCCCAGACCTAAACACTGGTAACACGACTTACAAAGCGGTACAACGTTCAGCTGACCTAGTATCTATCGGTCCAATGCTGCAAGGTATGCGCAAGCCTGTAAACGATCTTTCTCGCGGTGCACTAGTAGACGATATCGTGTACACAGTTGCTCTAACTGCGATTCAGGCAGATCAAGCTGACCAAGCAAAAGAAAAAGCTGTTAACTAATTAACCGCATCTTTCTGAATGAAAAAACCTCGCCACGGCGAGGTTTTTTATTTCTTGTTGCTAGACAAGAATCGGGTCCATTGGACGGTTTAATTGATACTGCACGTTCAAATTCGTATTACTCGATCCAATATCCCTATACTTCCAACGAACACCTTCATTGAGCTGGCGAGCAACGACGGACTCTACGGTAAGCAAGTTATCATTTTCTATGATGAGCCTATCGCTATCACTACCACTTGAGGCTGCGCGATAGTGTGTCATGAACCAATCTCGTTTCAACATGTATTGACGCGCGTGACCGAACTCATGAATAAGTCCAACCGCTGGTGATTGCGTCCCTCTAGATACATTGTTATTTGGCACACGACTGCGCCCAACGGGTTTATTGCGCTTAATGTCGTTTACATTCAAGCTATCAAAAGGATTCCAAGTAACTAAACTGCCGCGAACATTGCAACCTGCTTGTTTTACGATTTCTGCAGGAAAAAAGCTGCTGGTAGTGTCAGTTGTACAAAGCAACGTGACCTCTTCGCCTCCCGAGAGGAAATCTAATAGTGCTGCGGCCGCACTAGATTGGCGTAAATAGGCCACAGCGTCGTTATATTTAGTGATAGGTTGTTCCACGGTTTTCCATTTAAAGCCCGTACCTTCGACCACTCCTGGAAATACAGTAATCATATCGTTTCTTCCTTGTTCAGATTCCTAGCGCTTAGAACGAAAGCTCAGCACTTGGTGAATCAGTATAGAAAAAGGAATGAGTTTTACTTGATTGATAATTACAGATTGGAACCTAGCTCGCGACCTAATAAATTGTTTTTGCATCAGACGGTTATTTGTTCTAAAGCGCCAAATAGACAAGCCCACCCAAACAAACCGCACTCAACATAGGTGGAACAACCTTAGCCCACAGTTGACGAGCGCCTATCATAAGTACCATCCCCATCTTAACAATGGTATTCACTGAAGCCGCGATAAATATCCCGAGCACAGCAACATCTATCGCCAATGACTGAGTACTTTGTCGTCCTAAAGTCAGTGAAATGGCGTCAACATCCGTAATCCCCGACACCGCAGATAGAACTAAGATACCTGCACTACCAAACCAATCTGAAAGCGCATGAGATAACAACATAATGATCGCCAACACGACACCAAAGAACAGTGCCGATTGAAGCGCCAAAGGGTTACTCTGTTTGTTTGATTGCTCTATTTTCTCTACTTCACTTCGACGCCATATCCACCAAGCCGGCAAATAAAGCGCAATCATCATGACTAAAACAATCGGCCATAACAGACTGACTAATTGAGGATTGAGAACAGATAGGACAATCAACAAGCGAGGAAACATAGTCCCGCAGCTCAATAAGATTCCGCTTGCGAGCAGAGGACTGATGCCTTCTTGCTCACGTGAAAGATGGGAGAACTGCAACGTAAGTGCGGTAGAAGAACTTAAGCCAGCAAAGACAGACGTAAACAATATGCCCCGCTTCGCTCCGCCGATCTTAATCGCGAAATAACCGACAAATGAAATACTGGCGATCAGCACCACCATCCACCAAATCTCATAAGGGTTCAGAGCCTTCCAAGGACCGTAAGCTTGGTTGGGTAAAAGAGGCAATAAAACGATGGAAATAAGCAGAAGACGCAAAGCTGCATCGAGTTCGTACTCTTGAAGGCGCTGCAAAGCCTGATGAAGCTCTTTCTTGTTATCCAGCACGACAGCTGTGATGACTGCCGCCGCAGCAGCAAGCACCGCCTCACCAGAAACAGCCAGGCTGCCAAGTACAAAGGTGATCACCAAACTGACCACGCCGGTAATGCTGATGTCCTCACTCCTTTTCTGCTGAATAACAAACGCAATGCAAGCGAGAATCACCAAAGCAATAAGAGCAAAGCCGAGTAACAAAGGCGTATACAGATTGGCAAGAATCCCAACCAAGCCACCAAGCAAACCGACTAAAGAAAAGGTGCGGATACCAGCAACGCGACTGCCTTCGACGCTGTTGCGCATCACCCAGCCGCGTTGTGTTCCCACAATCGCTCCCAAAAGCAGAGCAACAAACAGATTCCAAATTAGATGCTCGCCACTGACAAACTCATTGATATCCATACCCCACCTCAGTCAAAGATCGGTTGTTATATCATCAGTTTATGTGATCGGTAGGAAGAAGCTGTGATGGTGAGAAGATATTGAGAAAAAAGAAAAGCGCCACATCAAATGGCGCTTTTCTTAGAAGTTTTAAACTTAGATAGATTCTCGACCATGAGGCGAATCCAAATCTAATTCAGGGCCTTTAGGTACCACTTGGGTTGGGTTGATACCAGTATGACTGAAATAGTAGTGGCGCTTAATGTGGTAGAAGTCTGTGGTTTCTGCCACGCCTTCAACTTGATATAGCTCTTTCAAATAGCCTTGAATGTTTGCGTAATCGGCAATGCGTTGTTTATTACATTTGAAATGACCTACGTATACCGCATCAAAGCGAACAAGGGTCGTAAACAAGCGCCAATCTGCTTCGGTGATTTTATTGCCCGCTAGATAACGATGCGTTGCAAGGTGAGCGTCGATTTTATCCAGTGCAGCAAACAGTGAATCAAACGCTTCTTCATAAGCTTCTTGCGTTGTCGCAAAGCCACAACGGTATACACCATTATTCACGTTCGGGTAAATGTAGTCATTCCACTCATCAATCACGCTTTGAAGTTGCTCTGGGTAATAATCATCGTTGTTCCCGGTGAGTTCGTTAAACTCAGAATTAAACATACGGATGATTTCAGACGACTCATTCGACACGATGGTGTTGGTCTTTTTGTCCCACAACACCGGAACAGTAACACGACCAGTGTAATCGGACTTGGCTTGAGTGTAGATTTGGTGCATACGAGTATGGCCAAACAGTGGCTCAGGTAAGCCCATCTGCCAACCTTCGCTGAGCATGTCTGGGCAAACGACCGTGACATCGATGTGCTTTTCCAAACCTTTGAGTTTGCGGAAGATAAGTGTGCGGTGTGCCCATGGACAAGCAAGAGAAACGTAAAGGTGGTAACGGCCCGTTTCAGGTTGGAATGTCGCATCAGGTTTGTTCTTTATCCAATTACGAAAGCCCGCATCTTCACGAACGAACTTACCGCCATTAGATTTAGTCTCGTACCATACATCGTGCCAAACGCCCTCAACTAACTTACCCATGACTGCTCTCCTCTTAATTTGTTTTCCACTATATTAGCGAATCACGCAAAGCTTATAATCCGGCTACTTAGTCCATCTTGTTCAAGAATTTCGAATGAACTGATTCCGGCCAATATCGTAGGCATAAAAAAAGCGCGACCCTATAAAAGGAGCCGCGCTTAAGCCCGTCACAGGCTGAATTTAATTACACTGCTACGTGTAGACAAGATACTGCGTGAACGTCTGAACCTTCGATGTGTGGTCTGGTCTTAGCACACTCATCCGTCGCTTGAGGACAACGAGTACGGAACACACAACCAGAAGGAGGATTAATTGGTGATGGCAGATCACCTTCTAGCATCTGAATCTTCTTGCTGCGTTCAATTTCCGGATCCGGAATTGGAACCGCTGACATCAGCGCACGTGTGTATGGGTGTTTTGGATCGGCAAACAATGCTTCCGCTTCACCCAGTTCAACAGCATTACCTAGGTACATAACCAATACGCGGTCAGAGATATGTTTCACCACTGACAAATCGTGCGCGATGAATACCAATGAAAGACCAAGCTCTTTTTGCAGCTCTTTCAATAGGTTAACTACCTGAGCTTGAATCGATACGTCCAGTGCTGATACCGGTTCGTCACAGATGATCATCTTCGGCTTTAGAATAAGCGCACGAGCGATACCAATACGTTGACACTGACCACCTGAGAACTCGTGTGGGTAACGGTTGATAACGTTTGGCAGTAAACCTACCTTCGCCATCATCTCTTTAACGCGGTCTTTCACTTCTTGCTTAGTCAGTTCTGGGTAGAACGTCTCTAGCGGCTCAGCGATGATGTCGCCCACAGTCATACGCGGGTTCAAAGAAGCCAAAGGATCTTGGAAAATCATTTGGATTTCTTTGCGCGTTTCACGGCGTTGGACGTCTTTCATCTTCGTTAGGTCTTGGCCTAACCAAACTACTTCGCCATCTGTTGCTTCAACCAAACCAATGATCGCGCGAGCAAACGTCGATTTACCGCAACCAGACTCACCTACTACCCCAAGAGTCTCACCTTCGTATAGACGAACGTTTACGCCGTCTACCGCTTTTAGGCTTGAAGGTTTTGCCCAAGGCCATGCAGATTTTGATGCAATGCTGAAGTGAACTTTCAGATCAGATACATCCAGAATTAGCTTTTTATCTGTACTCATTTGCTCCAAGCCTCCCATTCAGAAAAACATGCACGCTGACGACCATCACCAAACGGCGTCAGAATTGGTGCTTCACGCTTACAACGATCCATCACACGGTGGCAGCGATCTTGGTAAGGACAGCCAGGTGGTAGACGAAGCAAGTTAGGCGGGTTGCCAGGAATCGTTGGTAGAATCTCGCCTTCTGTATCCAAACGAGGAATCGCCTTCAATAGACCTTCCGCGTAAGGGTGGCTTGGGTTGTAGAAGATTTCGTTCACAGTGCCGTACTCCATAGTACGACCCGCGTACATCACCAGTACTTTGTCACATGAACCGGCTACGACACCAAGGTCGTGCGTGATCATGATGATTGCAGTGTTGAACTCAGATTTCAGCTCATTCAGCAGATCCATGATCTGCGCTTGAACCGTAACGTCCAATGCCGTGGTTGGCTCATCCGCAATAAGCAGTTTTGGACGACACAGTAGCGCCATTGCGATCATTACACGCTGACGCATACCGCCTGAGAACTCGTGTGGGTACATGGTAATACGCTTACGAGCTTCTGGGATTTTTACGGCTTCAAGCATGCGAACCGACTCTTCGAACGCTTCTGCTTTACCCATACCTTTGTGCAGCATCAGTACTTCCATCAGCTGATCACTAACTTTCATGTATGGGTTAAGAGACGTCATCGGGTCTTGAAAGATCATTGCGATCTGTTCCGCACGAACCTTGTTCAGCTCTTTTTCTCGAAGGTTAAGGATTTCTCGACCTTCAAATTTCGCACTACCAGAGATAATACCGTTCTTAGCCAGTAGACCCATGATTGCGAATACAGTTTGTGACTTACCTGAACCAGACTCACCTACGATACCTAGGGTCTCACCTTGATTCAGAGAGAAGTTCAAATCGTTTACTGCGGTTACGATACCATCTTGCGTGGTAAATTCGACGCGCAGATCTTTGACATCTAATAAACTCATCATTGCTTCCTTTATTCTTTCTATTTTTAATTATCTGTCTTTTGGATCCAGCGCATCGCGCAGACCGTCACCAACGTAGTTGAAGCAGAATAGAGTCACAACCATGAATGCTGCTGGGAAAGCCAGCTGCCAGATTGCTACTTCCATTGTTTGCGAACCTTCTTGTAGAAGTGCGCCCCAACTTGTCATTGGTTCCTGTACACCAAGACCAAGGAATGAAAGGAATGATTCAGTCAGAATCATGCTTGGGATAAGTAGAGTTGAGTAAACCGCTACGATACCCAGTACGTTTGGTACGATATGGCGAGTGATGATCTTCCACTTGCTCACACCACAAACGTGTGCCGCTTCAATAAACTCTTTACTACGTAGACTTAGCGTTTGGCCACGTACGATACGAGCCATATCTAGCCACGCAATAGCACCGATAGCGACGAAGATAAGAACGATGTTACGGCCGAAGAATGTTACTAGTACGATAACTAGGAACATGAACGGAACCGCGTATAGGATTTCAAGAATACGCATCATGATACGGTCAACTTTACCGCCGATGAAGCCAGAAGCTGCACCGTAAAGCGTACCAATCACAACCGCAACCAATGCACCTAGAACACCAACCATTAGAGAGATACGACCGCCAATCAACGTACGTACGTAAAGGTCTCGACCTAAGCTGTCAGTACCGAACCAGTGCTCTGCACTTGGACCAACGTGCATTGCGTACCAGTCTGTATCGTCAAATGTGTAAGGTGCCAGCATTGGCAGGAAGATTACCGCAAGGGTCATCAATGCAAGAATGAACAAGCTCACCATCGCCGCTTTGTTACGCATAAAGCGGATGCGGGCGTC
Source organism: Vibrio sp. B1ASS3 (assembly GCF_905175355.1). Lineage (NCBI taxonomy): Bacteria > Pseudomonadati > Pseudomonadota > Gammaproteobacteria > Vibrionales > Vibrionaceae > Vibrio > Vibrio sp. B1ASS3. Next base: position 1,280,572 of record NZ_HG992742.1, on the reverse strand, counting down.
TTGCCACAAACTACGGCCTTCAACTTCCAGGTTCTCTGCAAATTTCTCGACCGCTTCAAGATTCTCTTTTTTCGTTAACATAACCATACTTCCCTGTTAGTAGCGAATTTTCGGGTCAATCATTGCTAGCAGAATATCAACGATAGCGTTGAACAAGATGAATAGGAAACCAATCAAAATGGTTACACCCATTACTAGCGAGTAGTCACGGTTGAAGGCTGCGTTTACAAACAGCTTACCAATACCTGGCAGACCAAAGATGGTCTCAACAACTACCGAGCCGGTGATAATGCCAACAAACGCAGGTCCCATGTAAGACACTACAGGAAGCAGGGCTGGTTTTAATGCGTGTTTCAGGATGATGTAACGGTAGCTTAGACCTTTCGCACGGGCAGTACGGATAAAGTTACTGTTCAATGTCTCGATCATTGAACCACGAGTGATACGAGCAAACGTGGCGACATAAAGCAGTGACATTGCAATCACTGGCAGCACCAAATATTGCCATGAGCCATCATGCCAACCGCCTGCAGGGAATAAATTCCAGTGGAGCGAGAACAAGTAAATCAAAGCCGGCGCCAACACGAAGGATGGCATTACTACCCCAAGCATCGCCGTAGACATAATGGTGTAGTCAAGCCACGAGTTTTGTTTGAGCGCGGCTATGGTCCCGATCGTCACCCCCAGGATGACCGTGAAGATAAAGGCAATGAAACCCACCTTCGCCGATACTGGCAGTGCTACCGAGATTAGCTCGTTTACTGTGTAATCTAAGTATTTGAATGAAGGACCAAAGTCGCCTTGGACAACGTTAGTCAAGTACGTGGTGTACTGCTCAAATACTGGCTTATCTAGGCCGTATTTGGCTTCAATGTTCGCCATAACTTCTGGCGGTAATGGACGCTCGCTCGAGAATGGGTTACCCGGTGCAAAACGCATAAGAAAGAAAGATACGGTGATCAAAACCAACATTGTTGGGATCGCCTCAAATATCCTTTTTGCGATGAATTTAAGCATAAACTCACTCTTTCAGTCTGTGACAGTTAAAAAATTGATGATAGGCACCGCACGTCCCCTTGTAGGGACGTGTGGGCCTTATTCTTATAGTCTTGAAGCGACTTTAATTAGTCTGCTTTGATGTAAAGATCTTTGGTGTAGATCTTTTCTTCCGCGTTGTTAGCAGGGAAACCACCAACGTGCGGGTTTAGTAGACGAGAACGAACGTACTGGTAGATAGGCGCGATAGGCATATCTTGAGCCATCAGTTGCTCAGCTTCTAGGTAGATCTTGGTACGCTCTTCTTCTGAAGTCGACTTGATCGCTTTGTCGATCAGAGCATCGTACTCTTTGTTACCCCAGTGCTGACCACCAGTTGTGTTCGAGCTAACCATAAGGGTTAGGAATGAAGATGCTTCGTTGTAGTCGCCACACCAACCAGCGCGTGCTACTTCGAAATCACCTTGATCTTTCGTAGATAGGTAAGTTTTCCACTCTTGGTTTTCTAGCGTTACGTCTAGACCTAGAGTTTTCTTCCACATAGAACCAAGCGCTACTGCCAGTTTCTTGTGGTTCTCATCTGTGTTGTATAGAAGAGAGAACTTAAGAGGGTTGTCTTTGCCGTAACCCGCTTCTGCCAATAGGCGGGCCGCTTCTTCGTTACGCTCTTTTTGCGTCATCTTGCCGTAAGCTGGAAGCTCAGGGTTGAAGTGCGCAGTGATTTCAGGCGTTAGGAAGTAAGCAGGCTTCTGGCCTTGGCCAAGAATCGCGTTTGCTACGATGTTACGGTCGATAGCGTAAGAAATTGCTTTACGAACGCGAACGTCGTTGAAAGGCTCTTTCTTAGTGTTGAATGAGTAGTAGTAAGTACACAGGCTGCCTTCAACCGATACTGACTCTGGGTGCTCTTTCTTCAGACGCTTAAAGTGCTCAGTCGGCAGTTTAGACGTGAAGTCGATTTCACCAGATAGGAAACGGTTCATTTCAGCAACGCCGTTTTCGATTGGAAGGTACGTTACTTTGTTGATAACGGTTTTGCCGTTATCCCAGTACTGTTCGTTACGAACAAGCTCTAGACGCTCGTTCACAACCCAGTTGTTTACTACATAAGCGCCGTTACCTACGAAGTTTTCTGGTTTCGTCCATTGATCACCAAACTTCTCAACTGTCGCTTTATGTACTGGTTTCATTGTTGTGTGACCAGCCATCATTACAAAGTAAGGAACCGCTGTGTCTAGCTCAACCACAAGTGTGTGGTCGTCTGTCGCTTTAACACCTAGCTCGCTCTTGTCTTTTTTGCCCGCAACGATGTCTTTCGCGTTTTTCATCTTGGTGTATTCCATGTACCAAGAGTATGGCGAAGCGGTTGCAGGATCGACTGCACGCTGCCAGCTGTATACGAAATCTTGTGCTGTTACAGGATCGCCGTTAGACCATTTAGCGTCTTTACGTAGGTGGAAAGTGAAAGTTTTGTTGTCTGAGGTTTCCCAGCTCTCAGCTACACCAGGGATAGTGTCGCCGTCTGCATTTTGGTTCACTAAGCCTTCAAGGAGATCACGAATCACATGCGACTCTGGAACACCTTGAGATTTGTGCGGGTCAATTGTTGCAACTTCGGTACCGTTACCGCGAACGATTTCTTGTTTCTCAGCAAGTTTAGTGCCTGCTGGAACGTCAGCAGCGAAAGCGGTAGTAGAAGAGGCAGCCACTGCCAGACCAGCACCTAGAAGAAGGGCTTGGGTGATTTTGTTCTTATACATGCGTAAAACTCCAAGTTTTTCATTAGCATCCATGACTTCTCTGCAAGGGACTGGAACGGTCAGAATTTTAGAATTTTTTAGCGCACTTTTTGAGCACAAAACACTAAAACCTTACAAAGACTGCGGCACACATTAGCAACCATTGAAGTAATTTGCCATAAAAATGTAGCAAAAAAACTAATAATTCTGTAAATAGTGCCCATATTTAGCAATAAATACCGCACAAAAAGTATTGAGTAGAGAAATACAGATTCGCATGGTCATTTGACAGGCAAAACTTTCGATAAATCTAAATTCAAACTCTTTGATAGCATCTTATGCTAGATATATGTACAAAAATTAACATTTATGACACATTGAGTCTAATTAATAATTGCATATATCTCGTTCGATATTTTTTATTGTGAACAAGGTCACCGAGAGGAGAAAGAGAGGAAAAATGGTGGTTTTGACGGCAATTGAGAGTAGAAAATGAGCTCGCTTTTTACGCTAAAAAAACAAAAAGCCAGACGCTATTAACATCTGGCTTTGAACGATTTGCTAGCAGAATAAAAAACTACCCTACTTTTCCCAGCGCTGTGCAGCTTGATGATCGGTATCGCGAGACTCAATCCAGCGGTTTTCACTGGTGGTGCGCTCTTTTTTCCAGAATGGTGCTTTGGTCTTTAGAAAGTCCATAATGAACTCGCAAGCATCAAATGCCGCACCACGGTGTGCACTAGACACACCAACAAAAACGATTTGGTCACCAGTATCGAGATCACCAATACGGTGGATAACACGAACGCCTAACAAAGGCCAACGTGATTCCGCCTCATCACAGATGTCGATCAGGCTTTTCTCCGTCATACCCGGATAATGCTCTAGGTGAAGACCAATCACGTTATCGCCAAGGTTCATATCACGAACTTTACCGATGAAGGTCACTACCGCACCAGAAGAAGTGCCTTCTGATAGGCGTTGGTACTCTTGATCAACCGAAAAGTCTTCAGCTTGAACAGAAACACGAGGATCCATATTAGCCCCCTGTTACCGGTGGGAAGAAGGCAACTTCATCACCCGCTTTCACAGCTGTATCTAAAGGCACGATAGACTGATTTACCGCTGCCAGTAACTTACCTGGTTCTAGCGCTAAATCCCACTTGCCTTCTTTGCCAGCACCTGACTCAACAAGGTGAGCTCGAATAGCTTCTACATTATCAAACTGGCCTTCAAGTTCTAGACCATCCATACCAACTAGCTCTCGCGTTTGAGCAAAGAAAAGTACTTTAATCATTATTCCGCCTTGAAGTGTCCAGATTTACCGCCCGTCTTCTCTAGGAGACGAACTTGTTCAATAACCATGTCTTTCTGCACCGCTTTACACATATCGTAAATCGTTAACGCCGCCACTGAAGCCGCCGTCAGCGCTTCCATTTCCACGCCTGTTTTACCCGCTAGCTTACATACAGATTCGATACGTACTTTGTTTTCTGCTTCGATGGCTTCCAGTTGAACTTCAACCTTAGAAAGCAACAGAGGGTGACAAAGAGGAATCAAATCCCATGTCTTCTTAGCAGCTTGAATACCAGCAATACGAGCCGTCGCAAACACATCACCTTTGTGGTGTTGGCCTGAAACAATAAGTTGCAGTGTTTCTGGTGCCATGTGCACGAACGCTTCAGCACGTGCTTCACGAACGGTTTCCGCTTTTGCTGATACGTCCACCATGTTAGCTTCGCCAGACGCGTTGATATGTGTAAATTGGGTCATTGTTTTTCCTTCGCTTTTAGGAAAGGTTATACAGATAGGTGTGGCATGAAGTTACAAGGACGATGGCTTGCATCTAGCTGTTGCTTGATGATCTTCGTCCAACCAGTACGGCACGCACCAGTAGAACCCGGCATTGCAAAGATAACAGTGTGGTTAGCGAAACCAGCAATCGCACGAGACTGAATGGTTGAAGTACCAATCTCTTCGTAAGAAACCAAACGGAATAGTTCACCAAAACCTTCTACTTCTTTATCAAATAGTGGCTTAAGTGCTTCTGGCGTGCTGTCACGTGAAGTGAATCCCGTACCGCCAGTGATCATGATTGCTTGTACATTTTCGTCAGCAATCCATTGAGAAACGATCGCACGGATCTTGTACATGTCATCGATAACGATCTGCTTATCTACTACGTTGTGACCCGCTTCTTTTGCGTGTTCAACTAGGTAACCACCAGAGGTGTCGTTTTCTTCAGTACGAGTGTCAGATACCGTCAGAACGGCAATGTTTGCAGGTTGAAATTTGCTTTCAGCGTGACCCATTTGTTCACCTATTCTCTATTTTTGCTTTGATACGCAGAGTATCGATTCTGGAAAAAATCATCGAAAGCCACGTCAGCTCCCGATGTGAAATCTGATTGGAATTAACCGCCGATAGACGCGAGATGTGGCGTCATACCTGTGTTGCCATCGTGCAAGAAGTGACTCACGGATTTCGTTTGCAGCTGCGCTTGGATACGTTCAATCAATTCATTTTCTTGCTCGTCACGCTCTAGTAGGTCACGCAGTTCCACGCCATGGTCACCGAACAGACACAGATGCAGTTTACCCAAAGCGGAGACACGAAGTCGGTTACAGCTCTCACAGAAGTCTTTTTCGTATGGCATGATCAGGCCAATTTCACCCTTGTAATCTGGATGAACAAATACCTGCGCAGGGCCATCATTGTGAGAACGTACTTTGAGTAACCAACCATTGGCAATTAATTGATTGCGGATAGCGACACCAGAAACATGGTGCTTAGCAAACAGATCATCCATTTCTCCCGTCTGCATTAGCTCGATAAAACGCAGTTGGATAGGACGGTCTTTAATCCAGTTGAGGAAAGCAGGTAGCTCGTTGTGGTTGAGGTCTTTCATTAGTACCACATTAACTTTGACTTGCTCATAACCCACTTCAAATGCACGTTCGATACCATTCATCACTTCAGTGAACTTATTTTCACCTGTGATTTGATGGAACATACGCGGGTCAAGGCTATCCACACTCACGTTGATGTTGGTCAAGCCAGCTTCACGCCAGTCAGCAACTTGTTTTGCCATACGGTAGCCATTGGTCGTTGTCGCGACCTTTTTGATACCCGGCGTGGTTGCTACTGAGTGGATAATGTCAGTAAAGTCTTTGCGTAAACTCGGCTCACCACCTGTGATACGTACCTTTGAGGTACCACAATCTGCAAACGCTTTTACGACACGTTTGATCTCTGGGAGAGAAAGAAATGACGAGTTTTTATTGCCCGATGGCTTGTAGCCGTCAGGAAGGCAATAGGTACATTTAAAATTACAAACGTCAGTCACTGACAGACGCAAGTAATAGAACTTACGATGAAATTTGTCTTCGAATTGTTGCGCCACGGAACACCTTTCCAAACACGGGAGGCATAATCATTTCCAATTATGCCCTTGTGACAGAATGTCACTGGCTCAAGACGCTTATCCTAGGACTTAGCATAGTGAGCTCGGAGTTATGGCAACCAGAGGAGGTAAACCCCTGATAGCTTTGCCGTGTAAAATACTTAATATTTGTAATGGAATCCAGACTTGAGTGATAAAAAACTCTCTAGAAACACAATTTACCGCTTAGTGAGTACCCCTTTGGCACTCATTAAGTTAAATTGTAGTCGTTTTTTACAAGATTATTAGAAGAACGTAATGAATATCTACACCGATAAGAAAGTGGTCGCAGTTGGTGGTGGTCACGGTTTGGGCCGTATGTTGGCGGCGTTAAAAGATTTTGGCAGCAATGCAACAGGCATAGTGGCAACAACCGATAACGGCGGTTCAACTGGTCGCATCCGCCATTGTCAGGGTGGTATTGCTTGGGGTGACACGCGCAACTGTATCAACCAGTTGATCACCGAGCCATCGATCAGTTCTATGATGTTCGAGTACCGCTTTAAAGGTACTGGTGAACTCGACGGACACAACCTCGGTAACCTAATGCTGACCGCACTGGATAACCTATCGGTACGCCCTCTCGATGCGATCAACCTTATCCGCAATATGCTGAAAGTGGACGTTCACATTCTTCCTATGTCTGAGCACCCTTCCGATCTCACCGCGTTGTCAGTGGATGGGCAGTGGGTGACGGGTGAAACCAACGTTGATGAGATGGACACCGATCTGCGTCGCCTCGATCTGTCACCAGAAGTTCCTGCAACGAAAGAAGCCGTGACTGCACTGGCAGAAGCAGACGTAATTATTCTTGGCCCTGGTAGCTTCTTAACGAGCATCATGCCGCCATTACTGCTGCCAGAACTTGGTAAAGCGATTGCCGCTAACCAAAAAGCAAAAGTCATTTTTGTGGCGAACTTAAGCCCGGAATATGGCCCTGCAGGTCGAATGACGATGAAGCAAAAGCTTGAATGGTGTGAGCGCGCTTGCCAAGGCAGAAAAATAGATGTCGTATTAGCCGAAGAGACTGAACAAGAAGTTCTAGATAACTGGAACGTTGTCACTGAATCATTGGCGTCGACTAACCGCGATTGGCGTCACGACCGTGAAAAGCTGAAGCTTGCGATTGAGAGCCAGTTACTCACTGATTAACCATCATTAAGCAAAGTTCATAAAAAAGCCCTTCTACAACAGAGTTTATAGTAAAAACTATGTCTATTTGCGTGTGAGTGAGTGGTAGCCCTTTGTTGGCAATGCTTATTTTTGATATTTAAAGCGTACACACTATGTATATTGGTGTGTACGCTTTTTTATTCCTGAAGGCTTAGCAAGGCGATTGCCTAACTGCGTGAATCCATCACCCTGCCAAAAGGGTATTTAAGGGAAATGATGGTAAAAAATAATAAAGCCACTCTTGACGTTCACACTGCTCACTATTCGCTAAGCATTTATAATTTTTTTTTTACCATCACTTGTCGCTAGTTTCTGGAGAATTATTAGCTAGGAGCGAAATCAGGTAAGCGCTCATCAGCCAAATTATCTATGCGTAATGTTTATTCACTCGGGTGTTGATCGGCATTCTATGCCTATGGATGACTGCCAAACTAAAGCGTTTCTAGCATGCTCAAAATACAGGTAGCTCCCCCTGTCAATCATTTTAAGGGTCATCGTTTGATTGTGAAGTGGAGCGCCACCACAGCTGGTTAAACCGTTATCGTAGATTGCTTGTTCATTGGGAGAAGAGAACAAGCAATCTACGAAGCCATGTTGCATTTTGCTTGTGACCTAATTGTTTGGAATAAATCCCTTTTGGGTTCTAAAGCTGTAAATAAATATCTGAGTCAAGTTCAGGTTTATGAAGACATTTAATTCCTAGATTTTGACGTATTTCATCGCATTTTTGCGTATTTAGACGTCCAAAGTCGTATTCAAAATTGACATTCATTCCTGCTTTGTCATACGTCTTAAGTACCTGCTTTGTGTAGCGAGCCACAACTGAAAACTCCTCATGACTCGCGAATCTTTTTAGCGTAAGACGATCAAAAAGAGCCTTCTTTTTGGTGAAATCAGGCGCGTTAGGTATAAAGGACAGGTTAAACCCATATCGGTCACCGCCGAAACTGTCTGGATGAGCAGCTCTTCGCTCCCAAGTAAGATCGATAATATCGTTTGCGCTCATCGGATAGCGCTTTTCACGCCAGAACCAGAAATTTCGCGAACGATATAACCATTGACGTTGATTTACATCCCAAGTGAGTTGCTTTTTCCTCATCACGGACCACAACCCTAGCAAGCCAAGGAAGTATTGAAATGGATGTAAGGGTACCAATGGAACAAATACACCAACACCGATGGTAAAAAACCAACCCATAGGTCTATGCCAAGAGCGTTCTATGAAGCTGGCGGGGATCTCTGAAGATAGATCTTTCTGTTTATATTTACTACGTCTACTAATCATCAATATGCCATTACGGTTTTGTGGAAAACCTTCTATATTAGAAAAGCTTTGGGATTAGCTCTTAATTCACGACCTTAAGATTTTCATACAGATCAGGTAACACGTGTTCATGTTCGAGGAGTTTTTCTAAGCGCTCTTCAAATGGCTCTGGTCTTTTATCGACAAAAAAGTACGTTTTTGATTCCGGTCGATTGAAGCTCTCGCCGGTTATAACCGCACTCTTTCCGTTGTCCATAAAATTAAACACTTGAGCGAAGAAGTAATTATTATCCCTTTCTGAGTTGAGGTGTACTTTCCCTGTCGGTTGGATGGTGATAGGAAAGACGTCATAGCCACCTTTACGCTTGTTGTTTTCGCAATATAAGTAGAGAAGCAAGCCTGTTTTGCGCTCTAAGAACCCTAAATTCTCAAAACGGCAAGCAGCCAGTCGTCCAAAAAACCAAGTGTAAACAAGGCCACGCTTTCGGTCGAAGTATATATGTGCCGGCTTCGGGGATTTGATGAAAAAGACAGTCGCCAATACCGCAAGGAAGCTCACGATCAAAGCAATTATAAGCTTAAAATATACATGCTCCTTATAATTTTCTGGGCCATATTTAATAACAGCAGTGATATAGTCAATAAACGTTCCATCGCCATTTTCACCTAACATGGCTTCAAAGTATTCAGAATTTAGACCATCTCTATCATGCTCATCCAATTGTGAAACCGTTTTTGCAAAAGATATTTGCGCAGTACTAGGGCCTAAATCTCCGATAAAAAGAAACGACAAAATCCAAAGCCCTACAACCAAAGGTAGAAGGTAGGCAAATCGTAGACCGTGCCTTGCATCACGCACCGTCAGGACATCATCGGTCACCGTCATAAAAGGCTCTAACGGATCTTGAGCGGGCTTAATAGGCTTAAACTGGGAAGCAAAGGTCTCTCGCCATTGACTGAGCCTCTGTGGGTATTGGTATCTAACTAAAAAGCCTTGGCTGTTTGTTCTTTTCATTTTTCGTCCTGTCATATATTGCTTGGCTTATCATCAACCATGCCATAATACGTTTTTTCTAACACGCCTTCAGAGGTCAGCATACGTTTTGGCACCATCACCTCAGGGCTCTGTTGGTAGTACCAGTGCACATTCAATGCTTCTCCGTCCTCACTTTCCATTTCAACCTCGAAGTTTAGATGCAACGTGCCATCGATAAGCTCTCTTTTGAAGAAATCATTGCTGTTCACTGCATCATTGAGGGCTTGTTGGAACGCCTGTGTGGCTGATTTATTCTCAACGGCGTGGTATCTCACCATCTTGTTAATCGGTTGCATAATATCGACTGGTCGCTGCCGAGTGCTGCAAACGGCTCCGACAACATTCGATTCGCCGGGTATAAAACCAGGTAGGCGCATACGATAACCGTAGATTTTTCTTGTCGGAGATAACTCTTCTTTGATCCATACTTTGAGCTCAGGGCACAGTAAGAGATTCATAAATTCTTGCTGTTCCACTTGTAGAGCTAACTGAAGCTCAGGGAGAACTATAGACTTGGGAGAAAGGGTTAGCCTTTGCTCAATAGTATGCTTACCCTCGTTCAAAAAATACCAAAATGAATATTTCTCACTCTTGCCCCAAAAGCAGCGAAACAGCAGGTTTTCGAGCGCTGACTTGCTGTATTTGACCTTCATCCCCTCCGCAACGAGTAAGAGCGCAAAACCAATCAAGGCAAAGTAACCAGATTGTATCGTCGTTGAGGAAATACTGCGCATGGTTAAGATAGGACCAGCAGCAAACATAGAGTAACTTATCATTCCATTGATGTTCGCGTACATCAAGCCTCGATTTCCAGAATCATAGGCGTCTACGGCCTCGGCGGTGGACGATACTAACAGCGCGAGGTTAGACACCGCAATCAAACGAGTTAACCCTGCCGCGTAGTTCGCGGCTTTCATATGCTCCAGTTTTGTATCTATCTTGGCACTGGCTAATTTAGCCCCACCTTTGGTGGCCGCAGCGAGTAAGGAAGGCAGCCCCATCCGAACGGCAGAATAAAAATAGCGAGAATTTAACGCTTTGTTCGCCAGCAATAACTGCGCGCGCTGCGCGCCCGCTCTATCGACAATCGCAGCAGAGATCGTCGCGACGGCCGTTGACAGTGTTTGCGTTGGCGCCACCCAGTTGTGGGGAGTGGTTGGGTCTGCTTGCTCAAATCCGTTGATTTGCGTTAGTTGCATTAGCACGTCAATATTGGCTCTCAGAGAGAGCATCGACAGGGCGCCATCAAGGGTTTTTCCGAGTAAGGCCTGAGTGGTCTCAGCTTCATAGTTCACGTAACGATGGCTGTAGTTCGGCATCGTGAGCGTGGGCAGTGGGGATTTTTTCGCGACTTTTTCCCAATCTGGTAACGTCAAGGCTTTCTCTAGCTCTCCCCAAATGATCAACTTTCGGGCAAATGGTAAGGCGCTCTGCGCTTTCAACATCGGGAAATGATTTTTTCCATTGGAGTCGATGTTCTTCGCTAAGATGCGGCCCAACTCATCAAGCGTCACTCTGACGGTGCCATCGAGTTCTTTGATCCCAAAACCTTTTTCGAAAAAGACAGGAATAAAGTTCAGCAACCCAGAATACGCCACCGGCTTTAATTGCAGCGCAGAGTTGACCACATGACTTTGGCCATATTTTGCGACTGCGGCAGTCCAACTCCAGAGAAACTGAAAGACACTCGGTGTAGTTTCCGCCAGTTCTGTGGCCAACTCTCCCCAATCCACGCTACTTTGACACTGAAGCAAGATAAGCTTCAGCTTCTCTTCAAACGTGAGATAGGTATTGTTTGCCCCTTCTTCGTAGGCCGCATTGATCATGCTGACAACAGTATTATGGCCTTCTTTTGTGGCGCCAAGGCTACCGAACATGGCTGACATGGTCGCGTTGAGCTTTTGCAGCTCTTTAAAAGGCTCCACGGCGCTTTGAGAGTCAAAGAAAAGCTCCAGATAACCATCGAGTGAGCCGATGTTACCATCTGCCAAATCTCGGTAAGCAAACGCCGAGAATAAATCCAGATATTCGACTCGCAAGGCGCTGAGCGCTTCGCTCTTTTCACGGCTTTGTTGATAGAACTCCGCCAGCGCTGCCACATCGATATTTTCGTTGATAGCCGCTTGTATTTGCGCATCGTCTGACGAGCCGTGGTTCAGCTGTAAAATGAACTCACCAATGGTTTTCGGGTACATTTCACTGGCTTGGTCGGATTGTTCAACCCCAAATAACATCGAAAGAACGAAGGCAATGTCACTCTGTCGTCCAACGGGATCGAAGAGCGCAACTAAGGTGCCATCTTTCTTTTCACTGTGACTTTTTTGCATGGTTTCCACTATCCCTAAAGGGGAGAGGTAGTGGTTATTTTCCGTTGTGAACACATCGAGCCCCATCGGATTGGCTTGACTGTTGTTCTCAAGAGCCAGCCATTTTTCATCGCTACGGCGATAGTCTTCCACCAAGGCGCTGAGGTTATCTTGTGTAGCCGCTTGGCTAAAGTCGGTTTGCGGCGCAGTCAAATCCACCTGCTGCATCGCTTTTTTGCGCAGCTCTTCATCGCTGTTCATGTTATCAATGATGGCGGCAGACCATTCGTGCTCAGAGTAAACGATGGAAATCTTTTTCGCTTTCGGCGTCACAAACGCAAAAGGATAGAAAGTGGAACCCGATGAGGTATCGAGCGTTAATCCCTCTTGAGCGTTTTCTTCATTGGTGAAATAGTATTTCTCAAACTTTTCAATCACACCGGTCGGCGTTTGGGTTTGCGCATATTTGAATATGTGGAAAGGCGCGGTCTCGTCTTCGCTCTCTTCTTTGATGTACAACCAACCCTCACGTAGAAGGCGAAGCAGGTAGCCACCGGTGTCTTTCAGCCCAGTAGCACCATTCATTTCTAACATGCTTGGCGGGGCTTGCGCTGGCATCACTTCATCAAAGAAGTTTGCGTAGCCATAACGCACCGGATAAATCGGAATGACATTCTCAATCACACCAGCCACTTCGTTCATGAATGGCTCCACCGTGTCGATGGTTTTGGTGGTGTTAACCACGGCTTCAATCGATTCACTCTCAATCGAGTGTAAGTCGTCTGCCGCTTTGATGACCTTTACGTTGTCAGTGTTCGCCAGAAGCTCGCTGGCTTTGGTTTGCATTTTACTGAACACACCTGAGATGAGGTCGGGTAGTAACTTCATGTACGAGCTTAACGTATCGATGTGCTTATCGAACACATCCTCAGACAGGTACGCGTATTGCAGTTTACTGGCTTCATCACGTAAGAAGGTTAAACGACTTTTCACCTTGTTAAGCAGCGCGTCGAGTTCACTATTGATGCTCTTTTCTGCCGCTTGCCAATCATAGCCAGCCAAATAGGTTTGTGGGTTGCCTTTACCTCGCGCACGCATGTACGCCAGCATTCGGTCAGTGGTCTCATGCGGTGCTAGCCTCAGCAATACCGACAGTAACTCCCCTTCTTCTAATACTTGAGGCAGGGTATAAGCGAGCAGCGATTCAGTGGTATGCGGCAAAGGTTGGTCAAGGTTACCAATAAGAGCCTCACAGGTCTTTGATACATCGAATGTCGTATCTGGGTGATAATGGGTAAAGTGCTGAATGACCTCAGCACTGAGCATGTCTTGGAAATAGCGATCGCTACTCAACGTTTGACCAATACTGCCCCAAGCCGTGCCAACGGTCTCAATTCTGGTTGGCTGCCAAAAGCCGCGCTGACCTTTGGAAGCGATATTGAAAAAATCATCATCCGACTGGCTGTCTACATGGCGAGGGTTCTCGCGACGAACCGGAGTCACCACAAACGGGTCTTGACTCTCTTCGACCAGCAGCTTGACTTTCCCCCCTTTGAGCGGGTCGGCATCGCTGCGTCCTTTATCATCCAAAGTGGCTTCATATACCGTCGAACCTTGCTCATCACTGAGTTTAAATGGCGCATTCACCAGCCGTTGACCGTTTGGGTGACGCACACAAACGTCCATGATAAAGGTCTCTTCAAGATCTTCTTCGACCGAGAAAGATGGGTTCTGTACGCCGAAGCACATGGTATTGCCATTGTTCATGGTCATTTGATCACTCTGGCGCGCCACTCCTTTTCCTTCGATAAGGACATTCGGAGAAGACGTCACAAACTGTGCTTCTCCTTCAATGGTTCCTGAACTCACGCCTTTTTTATCGCCAGCGGCATCACCTGTACTTTTTGAGAACTTACTGCCTTGCAAGGCAATACTGTTGCCACCATCGGCTGTGACACTGGTTGAACCGTCCACCAAATCGGCAGATTTAGCGTTGTTGCCGTACGGAATAGGAACAACAGGCTTTCCGACTTTGGTCAAACAGACGTCCGGCACAGACGCATTCGCTTCACCGCCTGAGCCTTTATGTACAATACTCAGCCCATTAGCGCCGATGGTTGATGCCATAATTTTTTCCTTTTCAATCAGTTTAAGCGCACTTTGGTCGCTTGAATTTTTTGTAGCTTATCTGCCGATGTATTGATGTTTTGGGCGGTGGTTTTAACCGTACCACTTTTCGCAATCATAGAGGTCTTAGCCTCACCAGCCCCGAGTTCAACACATTCCTCTCCGTCTATGATTACCTTTTTCGCGCGCAGTACGATAAGCTCTTCATCCAAAAGTGAAGAATAAATATTGGTTAACATCGGCGTGTAGATATCTCCTGCCACGAACTCAATACGGCAATCCAGACGGTGATCTATCGCAAGTTGTAAATCCGCTTTCGTGAACAGACGGCCAAGCACCGCCCACACCGACTGACCAAGCGGGTTGCCCTCAAAATCGACTTTGACATGACGATTATCGGGGTGAACTTCATTGATCCACCCTGTTCGAGAGTAGAGTTCTACGGGGGATGATGAGGGGTTAGAATCAAGCATTATCCTATTCCTGTCAGAAAATAACGCAGGATTTTAACAATGAAATTAGGAAGATAGCGTCAGCGTTTATTGGCAAGTACGGATGAAAATACAGGTAATCTGTCTGTTTGATTGGTCATGACAACCTATGAGCTAGACAATAAGGCGAATACCCTAGTTATTGCGTTCGAACACTAAAAATGTCAGAAAAGGCAAAAGTGTGACATTGGTCTAATGCACTCCATTCAGTCGAGAACGGTTTGAGTTATCTCGACCTTTTTACCTGTATCTATCGTCATCTCACGGTAATTATTACCAGAAGGTTTGACGCAGGCTAGCATATCAAGTGAGCCGTTCTAAATGCCTTTGTCATAGTGATTCTGCTTAAATAACATGGCATCACTCACGTAAAGTGGCAGAAAGAACTTGTGACCCTTGATTTCGAACCCAAGGGTTGTTACCCGATCTTCTTCTTAATACACTCTCTGGAAGCAATTTGTTTAAAGCTATCGTCCGTCTGCGTGGTTTTCCAGACCTCAAATGTCCAAGGTTTTGCTGCACTTTCTATTGCCCACTTGCCATTAGTCATCTACCTCACCCAATAGCTTGCGAAGTCCTGTGATAAAGCCTCTAGGGAATATTTCGCTGTTGTATTCCATGTCTTTTACCTGACCAGCCTGAGTATACTGCCAGTCGTTCTTGTCCATGCATTCATCAGAAATGGCATACGCTACAGCTTTTTTCTCTGATTCGGTGAGTAGGCCTGATAGGGATGGCAGCACTTCCACGCTTGGTTCAGCGGTGGGCTCAAACTGGCGCACAGGGCGTTTGTCGATGGTAATATTCGCGTGTTGCTTGAGCAAATTGACCTCTTTGCGGTAACGGTTTCGCTCGGCAATAATTTGACCAAACAAGGCGCGTACCGCAGGATCTGGGATGCGCTCTAACAGCTTGTTATCCGCAGGGATAGATTTAGACCGAGAGGTGTTGGATAGCGGCTTTTTGGTATTGGTATTGCATTTTGCCGCCCACGCTTCGATGAGTATTCGGTAGTGCTTGTTACGGGTAGCACGCAAAGCCTCATACGCCAATCCGCCATTTTCCGCAGACACCCGCCCAATTTGCGTGATGGAGAAGTCACGCTGACCTGATTCCGCATAGTTTTTTAGCGTGTCGTTGAGCTTATCGAGGTTTTGCTGAGTGCGAGGTACTTTCCCTTCTTTTAAGTCAGCCAGAATGACATCAATATCGAGTTCCATTAGTCCTCCAATAAGTTCGGTAGTACGATGCTATTTAGGTTAATGGCTTTATCCTTCAGCGCATGAATACCCTGAGAGAACAGCTTGTTATCAGTCAGGTATTCTCCTGCTTCGATGTAGCTCGCCACTTTGCGGTAGCCTTCAAGTTTGTCGTCAGGGGCAGCGATTTTCGCCATTTGGCGCAGCATGGCATTGGCGGCGATGAGCTGTTGTTTGTCGTCCATTTCCATGAAAATCGGCTCAAAGCCTTTTTTCATCAGTACACGACTGAGCTTACGTGAACGCTTTTCTATTACAGGGGTTTTACGCAGTTCGTCCTGCAAATCAGGATAGAACTCCGCATCGTCACAAATAAGAGATAGGTGCAGTAACTCTGAGTCGGTTTCGATAAACTTTAAAGCATGACAGACATCTTGCTCAGAGCCAACCGCAATAAGTTTATCGTTAGTGTCATTCTCATTTCTGGCTTCTTCGACACGCATGATTTTGATAATGAGTTCAAAGCAAGCCACGAGGTCTTTTGCATATTCATCAGCTTCGACTTGCTGTTTTTCATAGCGGCGCTGTAGTGCTTGCAGCTCGTCGTGCTTGATGAACGGCTTACCTTGCTCTTCGCAAAAGAATTGTTCGTCTTTCAGTGCTTCTAACTCACCCTCAATTTCCACAGAGAGATTAGCCGCTTGATGTGCTTTGTAACTCAGTTGATTGAAGTGGGCATTGAGCGCTGGGAGGTAACGAGCCTCGGTGATAAACCAACGGCAACGAGGACAGTTCTCAGGGCCGTGCGACACGCTGTCGTAAATGCGATTAGCAGCAGATTTTGCACTTTTAATCAACTCGCCACCGTTCCAACAGCCGCCAAGGGTACTGACTTCATCCGACTTTACGGTGTTACCGCCAACCAAGCACAAACCACACGAACGCTCTTCCCAACCTATCGGGTTGCGGTTAACCAGTGCCGCCTGAATGCTGTTATCGCTGTGATACACCATCTTGCACTGAATTTGTTCCATTGAGGCGTCTTTGAGGAAATTGCGTACCGATTGTTTGGATTTGGAATCCAACTCACCATGTGCTTCATCCATTTTTTCTGCCATCACTGACGGGGTGATTTTGTTGTAGTAGATGGTCATCAATAGGCGCGTATGCCCCGCCAATAGCTTAGAAATCACAGGTAATGGCAGTTGGGTATCCATTGTATACGCTGTGATGAGTGAAACACGCAAACTGTGTAGAGGAAAGTGTGTGGCAAGCATAGCACCTTTAGCCGTACCTTCAGGGTAATCCACAACCAGTTTTAGCCGTTCGCCGTTTTCTAGGGTGTTGCTTTGCTCTGCGAGTTGGTTTTCTAATGTCAATAGAAGTTGATACCAAAAAGAGTCTAGCGAATTGTCCATGACGGGTTTGTGCTTATCCTCGCCCCTTGCTGATGCATCACGAAACAGAAAGGCAATTTCTCCCATACTTTCTAGGTATGCTCTCGACTTTTTATGTTTTGTGTGTTTTACCTGTAGCGTGGTGCAGTCAGTGGGCTTTGCAATCGGGTTGTATTTTTCTTGCCAGTTGCGCAGCTTTTCCAGCCAGTAAAGCACTTCCTCGTTTTGCCACGGGATGATGTAACCACGCTCCAGTTCATTTTTGTTCTGGTCAGCGGTCTTGTTTGTGTTGATATATAGACCTGTTGAATACAACCCTGTCATAAGGTCGTAAATTCGGCGGAAGATGCCTTTTCCGAACGGACGCTTTTCACTGCCAAGGGCAAAATCATGCTTGGTATTCACTACCCATTGACCTTGCTCATAGCGCCATGTATCTGCTTCCCCACTATCGAGCATCCGCACCTGATAGATACGCAGTGGTAGGTGAAGTTTTATAAAAACCACCATCGCTTTGACGGGCGACCAGAGTTGGTGAACGGTGACTTTCTTGTTATTTCGAGTGACTTCTTTGCTACGCCACACACAATCAGGGTCGGTTTTATCAATCATCTCAAGCTCTACTTCAAACCAGTCACCATCACCTCCTCTTTCTCCTTGCCCTGTTTGCTGCTGCGCCCATGTCCAGTGTTTGAAGTGCCGATAGCAATAGGCAGGCAACAAGGTTTCACCGTCCTTGAGGTTTTGCTGAATGACCGCAAGTTCGGTTTTATCAGGCAACGGACAAAGGATTTGCCGTAAATCCTGAATGTAGCGATATGGCAGAGGGTTGCGCACAGTTTCTATAGCAGAACCTTGCGCTTTGATTTTACTGAGAGGGTTTTGAACCAGCGGTACTAGCTTGCCATTGTCATCTTCCTCGGAGAACACTTTTTTAATAACAAAATCGATAAAGTCACAAGGAAAATTCACACCTTTAACTATGGCTTCTGGGGCATTTTGTGTTTTCGTTACAAGAATCTTCAACTCTTCGCTAGAGCATTGATGACCGCAGTAGCCCTTAAAAAACAAATCTATATTGCCGATGGCATAAGGTGCATATTCAGCAAGATAGGATTCGAAGAATCGAGCCATAGCTTCTAGTTTATAGCAAACCCCTGTGTTTTGTTCTGCCATCCACTCAGCAGCCAACTCTTGCCATTGTTGCCACTCGGTACCAAGAGTGGTGAGCATCCAAGAGAAAGTTAAATCCGATGAACGTCCGTCATATTTTCTTTTTTTCGGCATTACATTACTTACCTCTCAGCTTTGGATATTTGCCAGTGAAGCACCCCTGCGGGTCTATGTCATCAAAACCATGCTCAATCAGCGCTTTCCAATCCAGTGCTTTGGCTTTCGATTCGGGATTTGCAAGTTGCAGTGTTGCTTGGGTCAATGCATCAGAGATTTCCTGCTGCCCTTTGCCTGTGTAGGGGGTTTGTGAATCTAGGGACTTATGGTGCATACAGCGCCGAATCACCAACGGGTTCAACCCTGAACGTTCTAATCGTCTACCGTAATTATGACGATGCCCGTGAGGGTCTTTACCTTCAGCCTTGTTTGCTTCTAAACCTATGCGCTTTAAGCCGTTGGCGTAGTTGTCATGGAAAGCGTTGATAGTATAAGGATTGCCTAACGCGCTGTGATGAAAAGAAATGAACGCATAAGGATGGTGACAGTCGATGCTGGCGCGATACTTTTGATAGTTTTTCCAAAGTGACATAAACACTTTGCCATAGTCGGTGGGAAACCATTGAACCTGTATGTAGTTGTCTTTATGGTCAACCACACGACATTTCCAACCGAGGTGTGCGGTGCCTTTCATGCGTTGGCGAGGGATACGCGCATACTTTTCTTTTAAGTACGTTTCTCTATTCTGGCTTTTAGAGCGAACTTCAGGGTCATTTGGCGCTTTGCCATCGACTTCATTGTAAATTCGAACGATTGCACTATCTGGGTTATCGGGGCCTTCAAACACATCTGTCACCCAAAGGGTTAAAGCCTCGCTTTCGCGTAGTCCGCCACCGTGCATGAGTAGGAGTATTAATTTGTCCCTGAGTGCCACTCGTGGGTCGGTTGCGCCTCCAATACCGTTCATATAAAAATCTTCCCAATGCTTTTCAGGAAAGGCGATAGCATCATCCTCGGTTTTAGTGAGTGGTGTGCGCCCTTTAATGGTTCGCGCCTTACGGATGGTTTTATTGACGGTTTTATCTTCGATATGACCGAGAAAATCATTCTGGTTTTTACGATACCATGCAGCGTAATTCAATCGCTGCTCATGAGGGGTGGCATCACGCAAGGGGTTCATTGGCACAATGTCTTGCCTGTCTGCCAACCAATCGGTGAATGCCGTCAGTCGATGAATATGCTTATTCACGTTACTGGTTGAGCTTGGCACCCAATATAAATAAGAGGGGTCAAGTCCATCCTCACCAATAGTTCCTGTGTACAACCGCTTAGAAAAGGTCTGGAAGAGCAACTTCGGATCATCAAACAACCCTCTGTTTGCTTCCATATAATCCAGCAACAAGGACACCGCTTGAAGAAATCCATTCATGACGGAGTTACTCACACCGTCCGCCTCTAGCTTGAGCAGGTAGTCCGTGACCGTACCTAACTCTCCTTCCTCAGTTAGCAAGATAGGGAGTTGGCTTTTGATGCCCGTATTATCCTCTACAATCGTCGCTCTGACTTTTACTGATGACAAACCATTCTTTTTCCATACACTATATACATACAATTAACTGTATGCCTAGCCCAATCATTATGCAATAAAAAGGCAGATTTCTCTGCCTTTAATACACAATATACACCCTTTAGGTCACTATATATAAGACATCGGAAGGGCTTCGTGTTTATAAACGGCTGTTATTGCTTTGTATGGCTATCTGAGTTGGTTACTTTGTCCAAGAACGGTAAGTCTCGCGAGTCACATGCAGTAAATCGAGCATCTCACCAACTTCACTCCCCTGCTCTGCCAACTGATTTGCTTTGGCTTGCTTATCAATGGCAATAGCCAATTCACACAGTCGATCAGCACCAAAACTCGCTGCGCTGCTCTTCAACGCGTGGCTTATCTCTTTTAAGTAAACCAACTGCTCAGTACCTACAAGAGTGGATAGGTTGCTGATGTAGGTATCCATTTCCCCAAGAAAAATATCAAGCAAAACAGGAACATTATCACGGCCAATTTCGGCAGAGAGTTCTTCAATTTTTTGCTGATTTAATACGTCCGTACTCATACGTTCTGTTTTTCGTCCTTGCTATTCCAAGCTTGCAACTTGCGATAAATCGTCGATGGGCTGACATCTAGGTAGCCCGCAGCGCGTGGGATGTTGCCGTCACACGCCTGAATCGCCTGCTCGATGGCCATTTTTTCAGTCATCCAAAGCGGCATAATGTCTGACACCGTCATGATTTCAGGTTCAATAAATTTTGAAATCGATTGACGAACCACTGGTTGATTCAGTGGTGGTGGCAGCATGTCCAACGTAATTTCTTTGCCGTTGTTCAGTACCACTATATTGCGCAACACGTTTTGCAACTGACGAACGTTACCCGGCCATTCGTAGCTGTTGAAACGTTCAATCACATCTTGTGCAAAACGGATGAAACTCTTGCCTTCCTCGTGAGACATATAGCCCAGTAGCGAATACGCAATTTCAATCACGTCTTCGCCGCGCTCACGCAACGGTGGAAGGTGCAAAGGAATCACGTACAAACGGTAGTACAAATCTTCACGGAAACGGCCTTCTTGCACTTCTTTCCAAGGATCGCGGTTGGTCGCACACACGAATCTCACGTCAACACTCTTCATCTTTGAAGAGCCCACTTTTTGGAAAGTACCCGTTTGGATAAAGCGCAATAACTTAGTTTGAAGATCTAAGTCCATTTCACACAATTCATCAAGGAACAACGTGCCACCATCGGCAAGCTCAGCCGCACCTTGGCGATCATTCGCAGCACCGGTAAACGCGCCTTTTACGTGACCAAACAATTCACTTTCAATTAGATCTTTTGGAATCGCAGCACAGTTAATAGCGATAAACGGCTTATCGCCACGTTTGCTTGCTGCGTGAATGGCTTCGGCACACACCTCTTTACCGGTACCACTTTCACCTGTGATGAAAATACTCGCTTTACTGCTCGCAGCGGAGTCAATGGTTCGGTAAACCTGCTGCATGGTTTGGCTACTGCCGATAAAACCTTGGTAATTTTGGTTACCCGGGTTATCCGCTTCATTCTTAAGCTTGGTTGCTTTGCGAATTGCGTTGTTCACCGTGACACGGAGACGGTCGGCTTCACATGGTTTGATTAAGAAGTCTTGAGAACCATGACGCATCGCTTCTACCGCAGTATCGATAGAGCCATGAGCTGTCATAAAGATGATTGGCACGTCTGGGTGGCTTTTATTCACCGCGTGCAATACGTCCATCCCCGTCATATCAGGTAAGCGGAGATCGAGCAGAATCAGGTCGGGAATTCGATGGTTCAGGCTTTCGATGGCGTCTCTGCCTGTTCCAACAATATTAATATCGATGCCGAGAGGCGTCAGGTAAGAACGGTACAATGCCGCAACGGATGCGGTGTCTTCTACCATTAGTAGATAACGAGACTTTTGACCTTCTGTTATTTGTTGCATAGCCTAGCCGATTTTTTGTTGTGTTTTAAATAATAATCGCATTACGCTTTGCATTTTGCAAATAATCATTTGTTGGATTGTGGGTATTCTAACCAAATTAAACCGAATATCAACAGGTTAAATAGTGGCACAAACCATGCTGTATAAATAATGACCCCTCGGGTCACCTAGCCAACTGACGTTGTTAGTGAACGACATGTTCACAAAACGAGCCAATAGACCCGACTGCCTATTGGCTTCTTTTTTGTCTGTTGAACAGGGAATAATAAAATGCCCAAGCACCGTCTGTAGACACAAGCACTTGGGCATTATAAGGCGCGTTGAATTAGCTATTGGCAATGAACTGAGCGCGCAACTTCTCTATCTCATCACGTTTTTGGGCTGCCAACTCAAACTCTAGATCTTGAGCGTGTTGGTACATCGCTGCTTCCAAACGGCTGATCTCTTTCTCCAACTGCTGCGGAGACATAATCTCGTAGGTTTGCGAAGGTTCTGCCACTTTCGATAGCGGCACTTGCTTAGTATTGCGCTGACGCTTCGACTTAGTGATATCACCCAATTCCATGATGTCTTTAATATTGCGCTTCAAGGCCTGAGGCTCAATACCCATCTCTGCGTTATACGCTTTTTGCTTCTCACGACGACGATCCGTTTCGTCCATCGCTTTCTTCATCGACTTAGTGATCGAATCCGCGTACAGAATCGCTTTACCTTCGATATTACGAGCAGCACGACCAATGGTCTGAATCAGTGAACGTTCGGAGCGCAAGAAACCTTCTTTATCCGCATCTAGGATTGCCACCAACGACACTTCAGGCATATCCAAACCTTCTCGTAACAAGTTGATCCCCACCAGCACATCGAACTCGCCTAAACGAAGGTCGCGAATGATTTCAACACGTTCTACCGTATCAATATCAGAGTGCAGGTAACGAACTCTCACATCGTGCTCATGTAGGTATTCGGTCAAGTCTTCTGCCATACGCTTGGTTAACGTCGTCACCAGAACGCGTTCAGCTTTCGCCGCTCGAATTCGAATTTCAGACAACAAATCATCAACCTGAGTCGCTACCGGACGTACTTCCAACTCTGGGTCAAGCAGACCTGTTGGACGTACCACCTGATCAGCAATTTCATCGGCTGATTTTTCAAGCTCGTAGTTACCCGGTGTCGCCGAGACAAATATCGTCTGCGGAGAAATCGCTTCAAACTCTTCGAACTTCATCGGACGGTTATCCAATGCAGAAGGCAGGCGGAAACCAAACTCCACCAGCGTCTCTTTACGTGAACGGTCACCTTTGTACATGGCACCAATTTGCGGAACTGTCACGTGGGACTCATCGATGATCAGCAAACCATCGTGAGGCAAATAATCAAACAGTGTCGGTGGTGGCTCACCCTCCGCTCGTCCACTCAAGTAACGAGAGTAGTTTTCGATACCTGAACAGAAGCCCAATTCGTTCATCATTTCAATATCGAACTGAGTTCGTTGGCTGATGCGTTGTTCTTCTAGAAGCTTGTTGTTATCCAGAAGCTGCTTCTTACGTACTTCAAGCTCGTCTTTAATGCTTTCAATGGCATCAAGAATACGCTCACGTGGCGTAACATAGTGCGTCTTCGGATAAATAGTATAACGCGGCAAGTCGCGCTGCTTGACCACACCGGTCAATGGGTCGAATACGCTGATGCAATCAACTTCATCGTCAAACATCTCTACGCGCACAGCATCTTGGTCTGATTCGGCTGGGAAGATGTCAATCACTTCACCTCGAACACGGAACTGGCCACGTTCAAATGCGACGTCATTGCGCGAGTATTGCAACTCTGCAAGACGACGTAGCATATCGCGCTGATCAATCACATCACCGCGACGTAAGTGCAACATCATTTGTAGATACGATTCAGGGTCACCCAAGCCATAGATAGCCGATACCGACGCGACAATAATGGCATCTTTACGTTCTAGTAGTGCTTTTGTAGCGGACAAACGCATTTGTTCAATATGCGCGTTAACTGAAGCGTCTTTCTCTATAAAGGTATCCGTGGTCGGAACGTACGCTTCTGGTTGGTAGTAGTCGTAGTACGACACAAAGTATTCCACCGCGTTATTGGGGAAGAAAGACTTCATTTCGCCGTACAATTGAGCAGCTAAGGTTTTGTTAGGGGCAAGAAGAATCGCTGGTCGCTGTGCTTCTGCGATAACATTTGCCAGTGTGAATGTTTTACCAGAGCCAGTTACGCCCAATAATGTCTGATGGGCAAGACCTGCATCTAACCCTTCTAACAACTGCTTAATCGCGGTTGGCTGATCACCGGATGGTTGATATTCAGAGACCAGTTCATAAACTTTACTCATACCCTTCCTTAAATTTACTGCACTTTAGCTGTATATATATACACCTTGTTAGATGAAATCTACGTCTATTTTAGATTTATAGCTCATTGTAATTAATTTTTGCGCTTTCTTTACTTTGATCTAGCCTTAGTCAGGCGACTCTGTTATAGTCTTTCGCCCTAGTTGATGAACGTCCCCAAATC
Organism: Vibrio sp. B1ASS3; assembly: GCF_905175355.1. Taxonomy (NCBI): domain Bacteria; kingdom Pseudomonadati; phylum Pseudomonadota; class Gammaproteobacteria; order Vibrionales; family Vibrionaceae; genus Vibrio; species Vibrio sp. B1ASS3. The sequence continues at coordinate 1,256,180 of NZ_HG992742.1, read as the reverse complement.
ATCACAATTTAATTTCCACAACTTTTCCCCAGAAACACCCAATATTATCCTTTATCCCCAAAAGAGCAAATCTTATCCACTTTAAGCAATTTTGCGTCGAATTAAATAAATCACTGTTTTATATGATTATTCAGTGCATATTTCTGATTAAAAACTCAAAACAAACTAGCACTGTTGCATATAAAAGATCTTTACTCAGATCTCATCAACATACTTATCCACAATTTTGGTGGATAACTAACTCCAGCCCTTTACTGATAAGGCATACAAAAAAGTAAAGAAAAAAAAGCACTATTTTTTGCTAGAAATGTGTATTTTTGGTGTTGACAGAAATATAGGTGCTCGGTAAGATTCGACCCGCTTTCAAGCAAAGCAATTCCTCCTTAGCTCAGTCGGTAGAGCGACGGACTGTTAATCCGCAGGTCGCTGGTTCGAATCCAGCAGGAGGAGCCAAATTCCCGAAAAGCCCAGTTGAAAAACTGGGCTTTTTTCGTATCTGCCCTTCTTGAATGTTAACATCAAGATAGGCGCTGTATCGTTTCATCAATACGTATCTTTGCAAGTCCGGCTAACTTAAGCTCTTTCGTCAGCAGCTTGTACTATCAATTCGCCCACAAGTTCACTGTATCAACAATAAATTTGCATATCTCAAGGCAATTTAAATACATAAGCCATTGAATTTCAGATTAATGCAAATTAATCATTCAAAAAATGAAAAGCATTCATTTTACTCATAGATAGTAAATCCATACGATTGACAGGGTTAAGAATGGTTCCGTCCTACTCGTCGCCTCCATTCTATTTATCAATAACTTAGGGATTTACTAATGACTATTCCGACGACTGATATGCTAGACGCATGGGCTGGATTCACTGCTGGTGAATGGCAAAACTCTGTCAACACTCGTGACTTCATCCAAAAAAACTACACACCATATGAGGGAGACGAGTCCTTCTTAGCCGAGGTTAGCGCATCTACTTCAGCATTATGGAACCAAGTGCTTGAAGGCATTAAACAAGAAAGCCGCACACACGCTCCTGTTGATTTCGATACCGATCTGCCATCAACGATTACTTCTCACGATGCGGGTTACATCAACAAAGATCTAGAAAAGATCGTTGGCTTACAAACCGATCAGCCTCTAAAACGTGCAATCATTGCTAATGGTGGTATTCGCATGGTGAAAAACTCGTGCGAAGTTTATGGCCGCGAATTGGATCCAACAGTTGAAAAGATCTTCACTGAATACCGTAAAACTCACAACAAAGCGTGTTTCGACCTTTACACCAAAGAAATCCTAGCGTGTCGTAAATCAGGCATCATCACTGGTCTTCCTGATGCCTATGGCCGTGGTCGCATCATTGGTGACTACCGTCGTATCGCCCTTTACGGTATCGACTTCTTAAAAGCAGACAAAAAAGAGCAATACAATTCGACACAGACTTTCCTAGAGCGCGGTGGCGATCTTGAGAAAACGCTTCGTCTACGTGAAGAAATTGCAGACCAAGTTCAAGCACTTGAAGACATTCGTCAAATGGGTTTGAAATACGGCATTGATATGTCGCTACCTGCAAAAACAGCGCAAGAAGCGATTCAATTTACCTACTTTGGTTACTTGGCCGCAGTTAAATCACAAAATGGCGCAGCAATGTCATTAGGTCGTACATCGACTTTCCTAGACGTATACCTAGAACGTGATATCGCAAATGGCTTGATTGATGAATCACAAGCGCAAGAGATGATCGACCACTTCATCATGAAACTGCGCATGGTTCGCTTCCTTCGTACACCAGAATACGATTCATTGTTCTCTGGCGACCCAATCTGGGCAACGGAAGCGATGGCAGGTATGGGGGTTGATGGCCGTACGCTCGTATCTAAAACGACATTCCGATACTTACATACCCTACACACTATGGGTCCTGCTCCTGAGCCAAACATGACGATTCTTTGGTCAGAGCAATTGCCAGAAGCGTTCAAGCAATACGCTGCAAAAGTGTCGATTGATACCTCTTCTGTTCAATACGAAAACGACGATCTAATGCGTCCTGATTTCGACAATGATGACTACGCGATTGCATGTTGTGTGAGCCCGCAGATTGTTGGTCAACACATGCAGTTCTTTGGTGCACGTGCCAACCTTGCAAAAGCGCTGCTTTACACCATCAATGGTGGTATCGATGAAAAATCGAAAGCGCAAGTGGGTCCAGTCGTAGACAAAGTTCAAGATGAAATTCTCGACTTTGACGCTTTGATGCCACGCTTCGACAACATGTTGGAATGGCTAGCAACACAATACGTCACAGCGTTGAACATCATCCACTACTCGCATGACCGTTACAGCTACGAAGCATCACTGATGGCATTGATGGATCGCGACGTGCACCGCACCATGGCTTGTGGTATTGCAGGTCTGTCTGTTGTCGCTGACTCTTTGGCAGCAATTAAATACGCGACCGTGAAGCCTGTTCGCGATGAAGATGGCATCGCCGTTGATTTTGAAATTGAAGGTGATTATCCAAAATTTGGTAACAACGATGCCCGTGTTGATGACATTGCTTGTGATCTGGTTGAGCGCTTCATGAAGAAAATTCAGAAGATGCACACCTACCGCGAAGCTGTGCCAACTCAATCGATCCTAACGATCACATCTAACGTGGTTTACGGCAAAAAAACGGGTAACACACCAGATGGCCGTCGCGCAGGTATGCCTTTTGGCCCAGGTGCAAACCCAATACACGGTCGTGATGAAAAAGGTGCGGTTGCGTCTTTGGCATCGGTATCTAAACTGCCGTTTGCTTACGCGAAAGATGGTATTTCTTACACCTTCTCAATTGTGCCTAACGCACTGGGTAAAGATGAATTAAGTCAGAAGAAAAACCTAGCGGCGCTAATGGATGGCTACTTCCATCACGAAGCGAGCAACGAAGGCATTGCGATTGAAGGTGGCCAACACCTTAACGTCAACGTTCTTAACCGAGAGATGTTATTGGATGCGGTTGAACATCCAGAGAAATACCCTCAGTTGACGATTCGAGTGTCCGGCTACGCAGTACGTTTTAACTCGCTAACTCGAGAGCAACAACAAGACGTGATCAGCCGAACTTTCACAGAAAAACTGTAATCGCGAGATTGTAAAATAATCAAAGCTCATGCCTCTAACTCATTAGGGGTATGAGCTTTTGTCGTTTCTGGCGAACCATACGAAGTGATACCAAAACCATCAACAACGCGTGCGTTAAATCAGTGGCGGTAATTGCGTTTTTCTTTGTTAACAACCATTCACCAAACTTTTCAATTTCTTATTAATTCATCCGCTCACATCACATACACGTATAATTTTCCATCGGGTGCATAAAACCACACCGTTCTCTGGTTGTTATTGGTGTCACAAAACACGATAATATTGGGATCGGATTTTAAGAACGTAATAACTATGACCGAATATATTTTGTTGTTGGTCGGCACTGTGCTGGTGAACAACTTTGTACTGGTGAAGTTTTTAGGCTTGTGTCCTTTTATGGGCGTGTCTAAAAAACTGGAAACAGCAATTGGCATGGGCTTAGCTACAACTTTTGTACTAACGCTCGCGTCTGTGTGTGCATACTTGGTGGAAAGCTATGTTTTGCGTCCACTGGGCATCGAATATCTACGAACCATGAGCTTTATTTTGGTGATCGCTGTTGTTGTACAGTTCACCGAAATGGTCGTGCACAAAACCAGCCCGACACTTTATCGTCTGTTGGGTATCTTCCTACCGCTGATCACAACGAACTGTGCGGTTCTGGGTGTTGCTCTACTTAACATCAATGAAAACCACAACTTTATCGAATCGATCATTTACGGTTTTGGCGCAGCGGTTGGCTTCTCTTTGGTACTTATCCTATTTGCGTCAATGCGTGAACGTATTGCTGCAGCTGATGTACCTGTGCCATTTAAAGGCGCATCGATTGCGATGATCACCGCAGGCCTTATGTCTCTTGCCTTTATGGGCTTTACAGGTTTGGTGAAGTAAACGATGAGTACGATTTTAATTGCGATCATTGCTCTTGCTGCCCTCGCCGCTGTATTCGGGGCAATACTCGGTTTTGCATCGATTCGCTTCAAAGTCGAAGCGGATCCAATTGTCGATCAAATCGACTCTATTCTCCCGCAAACTCAGTGTGGTCAGTGTGGCTACCCTGGTTGTCGTCCATACGCTGAAGCGATCGCTAACGGCGACAAAATCAATAAGTGTCCTCCAGGCGGTCAAGCGACGATCGAGAAACTGGCAGATCTGATGGGCGTTGAAGCGGAAGAGTCGGCACACGATCTCGACAGCAAAGTCAAAACGGTTGCTTTCATCCATGAAGACATGTGTATCGGTTGTACCAAGTGTATCCAAGCGTGTCCTGTGGATGCGATTGTTGGTGGTACTAAAGCCCTTCATACCGTGATCAAAGACGAATGTACGGGTTGTGACTTGTGCGTTGCGCCTTGTCCAACTGACTGTATTGAAATGATTCCTGTGGAAACCACCACAGAGAGCTGGAAATGGAAACTTAACGCCATTCCAGTGGTTAACATTACGGATGCTGCCAATGCAGCGAACGTGACTGATTCAATTAAATAAGGTTTCGTATGTTGTCTTTGATTGAACAAATTCGTACTGGTTCGCTATGGGATTTCCCAGGCGGAGTGCATCCGGCAGAAAACAAAAAGCAATCCAACAAAACTGAATTGGTTCATGCAGCCATTCCGTCGGAAATCGTCCTACCTTTAAAACAACACATCGGTAAAGCAGGTAATCTATTGATTGCTGTTGGTGACACAGTGTTGAAAGGTCAACAGCTGACGGCGTCAGACAGTGGTTTCACCGTTCCTGTTCATGCTCCAACTTCTGGGCAAGTAACAACTATTGAGCCACGCACTGTTGCGCACCCATCAGGTTTAAGCGAACTGTGCGCAGTGATTACGCCAGATGGTAACGATACTTGGTGTGAGAAAACGCCAGTTGCCGATTACACCCAAGAATCTGCAGATGCGTTGATCGATGTGATCCGTCTTGCTGGTATCTCGGGCATGGGTGGCGCAGGCTTCCCAACGGCGAAGAAGATCCAATCGGGTATTGCACGTACCGAAATTCTTATCGTTAACGCGGCTGAATGTGAACCTTACATCACCGCCGATGACAAACTCATGCAGGAACATGCAGACGAACTGATCCAAGGTATCGAGATCGTCGAGCATATCCTTAAGCCAAAACTGACCATCATTGGTATTGAAGATAACAAGCCAGCAGCAATCAAAGCGCTGGAACAAGCGGCGATGAACAAAGACATCGTGATCCGCGTTATCCCAACCAAATACCCTTCTGGTGGTGAGAAGCAGCTCATCAAGATTTTGACCAACAAAGAAGTTCCTAGCGGCGCTATCCCTGCGGATATTGGCATCCTGGTTCAAAACGTTGGTTCTCTCTACTCAATTAAACGTGCAGTGATCGATGGCGAACCTGTAGTAAATCGCATCGTGACTCTGACGGGTAAAACCTTCAAGCAACCACGTAACGTTTGGACGTTACTTGGTACGCCAGTACAAGCACTTTTAGACGAGTTTGGCTATAAAGCAGATAAGAAACTGCAGCGCCTGATCATGGGTGGTCCAATGATGGGCTTTACCCTACCCCACGCTCAGGTTCCTATCACTAAAACGGCAAACTGTATTCTGGCACCGAAGCGTCGAGAGATCGCTTCTGACCAATACGAAATGGAATGTATCCGTTGTAGCCAATGTGCGGAAGCGTGCCCTGCATCGCTATTGCCACAGCAGCTTCAGTGGTATGCAAAAAGCCAAGAATACGAAAAGCTCGAAGAGCTGAACTTAAAAGACTGTATTGAATGTGGCGCGTGCGCGTTTGTGTGCCCAAGTGAAATTCCACTGGTTCAATACTATCGCCAAGCGAAAGCTGAAATCCGTACACGCGCTCAAGAAGCCGCAGCAGCTGAACGAGCTAAGCTGCGCTTTGAAGAGAAGAAAGCGCGTATGGAACGCGAAAAAGCAGAACGTGAAAATCGCTTTAAGAAAGCCGCGGATGATCGTCGTAAAGACATGAAAGCCTCTGGCGGTGACGATGCGATTGCTGCAGCCATCGCTCGCGTGAAAGCACAAAAAGAGAATACTGAAGCGAAAGCCGAGCCAGCAGTGAAACCTGCGGTTGCCGCCGCGATTGCCAAAGCAAAAGCGAAACAAGCTGCAGCAGCTCAATCTGGTGCAGCCGAGCCTGATAACTCAGAAATGGCGAAGCTACGCGAAGAACGCAAACGTCTTGCTCGCGAACGCAAAGCGCAAAAAGAACAAGGCGACGCATCTACGGATAATGCTGACGATAAGAAGTCAGCGGTTGCAGCAGCGATTGCCCGTGCTAAAGCGAAGAAAGCTCAACAAGCAGACGCATCAACACCTGCTGAAACTGGTGACAAGAAAGCAGCCGTCGCGGCAGCTATCGCCAGAGCTAAAGCGAAAAAAGCACAACAAGAAGATTCGACCGAATCTGTAGAAACGGAAGCACCTGTTAAACAAGCTGAAGATCCGAAAAAAGCCGCTGTTGCCGCAGCCATTGCTCGTGCAAAAGCGCGCAAAGCTCAGCAAGATGACTCTACGGAACCTGCAGAAGCGGAAACACCAGCAGAACAATCTGAAGATCCAAAGAAAGCCGCTGTTGCCGCTGCGATTGCTCGTGCTAAAGCACGTAAAGCTCAGCAAGAAAGCTCTACTGAATCTGCAGAAACGGAAGCGCCTGCAGAACAAGCTGAAGATCCGAAGAAAGCGGCTGTTGCAGCAGCTATTGCTCGTGCTAAAGCGCGTAAAGCTCAGCAAGAAGGCTCGACTGAACCTGCAGAAACAGAAGCACCTGCTGAACAAGCTGAAGATCCAAAGAAAGCTGCAGTAGCCGCAGCCATTGCTCGCGCTAAGGCACGTAAAGCTCAGCAAGACGTTTCTAGTGAATCTGTAGAAACGGAAGCGCCTGCTGAACAAGCCGAAGATCCGAAGAAAGCCGCTGTTGCCGCTGCCATTGCCCGTGCTAAAGCGCGTAAAGCTCAACAAGAAAGCTCTACTGAATCTGCAGAAGCGGAAGCGCCAGCTGAACAAGCTGAAGATCCGAAGAAAGCCGCGGTTGCCGCTGCTATTGCTCGTGCCAAAGCACGCAAAGCTCAGCAAGAAGCACAAACGGAATCGGTTGAAGCGGAAGCTCCTTCTGAAGAACCAGAAGTGGATCCGAAGAAAGCCGCGGTTGCCGCTGCTATTGCTCGTGCCAAAGCACGTAAAGCGCAGCAGGAAGCACAAACAGAATCTGTTGAAGAAACGCCTTCTGAAGAGCCGGAAGTGGATCCAAAGAAAGCTGCTGTTGCCGCAGCCATTGCTCGCGCTAAAGCACGTAAAGCTCAGCAAGAAGCGAATAAGAACAATACTAAGGAGAACGAGTAATGTCGTTTTTTATTGCCAGTTCACCACACGCTCACAGCCGTCGCAGCACGCCTGATTTGATGAAATGGGTAGCATTGTGCGCTATTCCTGGCTTAGTGGCTCAAACCTATTTCTTTGGTTGGGGCACCATCATTCAACTTGTGTTCGCTATTGCGGTCGCAGTGTCACTTGAAGCATTAGTCATGCTTGTGCGTAAGCGTTCTCCAATGCGTGCGCTACGTGATAACAGTGCCATCGTGACAGCATGGCTATTAGCCGTAGCAATCCCACCATGGTCCCCTTGGTGGATCATGGTGATCGGTTTGATTTTTGCCATCGTTATTGCGAAGCACTTATACGGTGGTATTGGCCAAAACCTATTTAACCCAGCGATGGTCGCTTACGTTGTATTGCTTATCTCCTTCCCAGTCCAAATGACAAGTTGGAGCGCACCTGTTTCGTTGATGTCTGAGCATGTGACTTTTGCAGACGCGTTGTCTCTGATCTTCACTGGCTATGATTTTGATGGTTTGTCTCTGCAACAAGTTCGTGCCGGCGTGGATGGCGTAACAATGGCAACCCCATTAGATGCATTCAAAACCGGTATTCATACTGGTGCAACGCCAAGTGAGGTGCTTTCACAGCCAATGTTTGGCGGACTTGCGGGTATCGGTTGGCAATGGGTAAACCTAGCCTACTTGGTTGGTGGCCTAGTGATGATCAAAAAGCGCATCATCCAATGGTACATTCCTGTTGGTTTCCTAGGTAGCTTGGCACTGTTTAGTACCGTATTTAGCTTGATCATGCCGGGAGAAACCGCGTCACCAATCTTCCACCTACTATCAGGTGCAACGATGTTAGGCGCGTTCTTTATCGCTACCGATCCTGTTTCAGCATCAACGACCGTGAAAGGTCGCTTGATTTTCGGTGCTCTGATCGGCGCGTTGGTATTCATTATTCGTAGTTGGGGTGGCTTCCCAGATGGCGTTGCGTTCGCCGTTCTGCTTGCCAATATGTGTGTACCGTTGATCGACTACTACACCAAACCAAGAACTTACGGTCACTGAGGTAAACATGTTAACCGCTATTAGAAAAAATGGTCTGACATTGGCGATCTTCGCCTGTGCAACAACCGGTCTTGTGGCACTGACTCAGTACCTAACAAAAGATCAAATTAAGCTTCAGGAACAAAAGCAATTGCTGTCGGTTCTTAACCAAGTGATTCCGGAAGAAATGCATGACAACAACCTTGTTGCGGCATGTACTATGGTATCTGCGCCCGATCTAGGTACGGTTCGCTCGATGCCAACTTACATTGCCACCAAAGATGGTCAACCAACGGCAATGGCAATTGAGTCCATCGCACCAGATGGCTACAACGGTGAAATCAAAATCATCACCGGCATCGATAACCAAGGCAAGATCCTTGGTAGTCGTATCCTAAGCCATCAAGAAACGCCTGGATTGGGTGATAAAATTGATTTACGCGTTACGGATTGGATCTTGAGCTTCACTGGTAAGCAAGTGACAGAAAGTAACTGGAATTCTTGGCGAGTTCGTAAAGATGGTGGCGATTTCGATCAGTTTACTGGCGCAACTATTACCCCTCGTGCGGTAGTGAAAGCGGTGAGAAACACAGTAAACTACGTAAATAAGTCTCGTGATGAGATTCTGAATCAGCCCCTAGACTGCGCAGGAGGCAACCATGAGTGAAAATAAACTGCTAATGAAAAACGGCATGTGGAGCAACAACCCTGCCCTAGTACAACTTCTGGGTTTATGTCCTCTACTTGCGGTTTCTTCGACCATTACCAACGCCCTTGGTTTGGGTATTGCGACTTTGTTGGTGCTTGTCGGTTCTAACCTAACAGTTTCACTGATTCGTAACTACGTACCAAAAGAAATCCGTATTCCGGTTTTCGTTATGATCATCGCAGCCTTGGTAACTTGTGTTCAACTCTTGATGAACGCATATGCCTACGGATTGTATCTATCTCTGGGCATCTTCATCCCACTGATCGTAACCAACTGTATTATCATCGGCCGTGCGGAAGCTTACGCCTCGAAGAATGATCCATTGCCAGCAGCATTGGATGGTTTCTGGATGGGTCTCGGTATGACAACGGTATTGGTTGTACTTGGCGCTATGCGTGAACTTATCGGTAACGGCACCTTGTTCGATGGTGCAGACCTATTATTGGGTGACTGGGCTGCAGCACTGCGTATTCAAGTTTTCCACTTCGATAGCAGCTTCTTACTAGCATTGTTGCCGCCAGGTGCGTTTATCGGCGTAGGACTTTTGATTGCGTTGAAAAACGTTATCGACAGCTCAATTCAGGAACGTCAACCGAAAGAAGAAAAACCAGCCATTGAGCGCGCCCGCGTAACTAACGCATAATATAAGAATACTAAAATCAAGGCTCTACCACTCGTAGGGCCTTTTTCATAAACCGCAAAGACGGGTTTGGAAGTCAGCAATGAACAAAGTCAAAAGAATTGAAATTCTCGAACGACTCCGAGAAAACAATCCCAATCCTCAGACGGAGCTCAACTGGAGCACACCGTTTGAGTTGCTTATCGCCGTACTGCTTTCTGCGCAGGCGACGGACGTAAGCGTAAACAAAGCAACAGACAAGCTCTACCCTGTTGCGAACACGCCACAAGGCATTCTTGATTTGGGTGTCGATGGTTTAAAGGAATACATCAAAACCATCGGACTGTTTAATTCAAAAGCCGAAAACACCATCAAAACTTGTAAGATCTTGCTAGAGAAGCACAACGGTGAAGTGCCAGAAGATCGTGCAGCACTTGAAGCTTTGCCGGGTGTAGGTCGTAAAACCGCTAACGTAGTACTGAATACCGCCTTCGGTTGGCCAACTATTGCAGTGGACACGCACATCTATCGTGTTTCTAACCGTACAAAGTTTGCGATGGGTAAAACCGTCGATGACGTAGAAGAAAAACTGCTAAAAGTGGTGCCAAAAGAGTTTAAGCTTGATGTACACCACTGGCTGATCCTTCATGGTCGTTACACATGTGTGGCAAGAAAGCCGCGCTGTGGTAGCTGCATCATTGAAGATCTCTGTGAATACTCTCCACCAAAAGAAAGTGTACCCAGACGAATAAACCCGTCTGAAACAATCGCTAGGAGCAAATAATGTCAAACGGTCGAATTCTTCACACCATGCTACGCGTGGGTGATCTAGACAAATCTATCAAGTTCTACACTGAAGTAATGGGCATGCAGCTACTTCGTACCAATGAAAACAAAGAGTACGAGTACACGCTGGCATTCCTAGGCTACGGTGATGAGTCTCAAGGTGCCGTCATTGAGCTGACTTACAACTGGGGTACAACCGAGTACGACTTAGGCTCTGCATTTGGCCATATCGCAATTGGCGTAGACGATATCTACTCAACTTGCGACGCAATCAAAGCAGCAGGTGGCAATGTCACTCGTGAAGCGGGTCCAGTAAAAGGCGGTACAACGCACATCGCTTTCGTGAAAGACCCTGATGGCTACATGATTGAGTTGATTCAAAACAAACAAGCGTCAGCAGGACTAGAAGGCTAGCAAGTTCTTTTATTGAAACACGCTATATTTTTGCAGGCAGGTCTGAGACCTGCCTTTCTTTTATCAACAAATCACTTTACTTGATAATAATTATCGTTTAGATTTATCCGCAACATCGATATGTGGGACACGATAATGATCAGTGAATGGGAAAAACACACACTTCTAGCCGATACTGCACTTCAACTAGATGACCCTGTTCGCAGCATTCTTCATTACCAGCAAGCCCTTAGCCTGAGTGAAGATATTAGCGAATGCGTGGAAATAGAAGCCGACGAGAGATTATTGATTTCGGTGATTTCATGCCATAACCTCGCCCAATTCTGGCGTTGGGCTGGTGATACCGAATATGAACTCAAATACCTTCAACTGGCTTCAGAAAAAGTACTCACTCTGATTCCTCAATGCCCAAACAAAGATTGTGCAAGCTTTATTGATTCCATTGGCTGTTGCACAAAAGCACTGATTGATTTCATGAAGCGCCACCCCAACCCTGCAATCGCAAAACAAGTCGAGAAAATCGATACTGCGACCAATTGCGAAATCATTGCTAAGTTCCGCCTAAACTAAAACACATGACACAAAGCTAAGTGGCAACGAATAAAATAAACAACGTCAAACGGATACAAAAACGCCAGAGTCAAACTCTGGCGTTTTTATTGGTTAACTTCAATTAGACTTGAGTGCGTCCTAGCGAAATTACCACGCGACGGTTTTTATCTTTACCAATTGGTGAGCCATTGTCTGCAATTGGACGACGCTTGCCGTAACCTTGCACTTGAATGCGATCTCCAGATAGCCCCAGCGACTCAAAGTAAGTACGCAGCGATTCAGCACGTCGCTCCGATAAGCTTTGACTTGCGCTCTTACCTTCTGTTGAATCGGTGTAAGTCGCCACCAGCACCAAATCGATATCTTGATTATGACGAACATAATCAGCAATTTGCGACAAACGCTTCTTCGAGGCTTTAGTTAACTGATCGCCTTGGCGTTCATAGTGAAGAATCGTGAAGGCGATATCTTCGAAACTGTACTTCAGCAAGTTAGCAATACAGTTACTAAAAGCGTTGTATTTGCTTTGGAACAATACCGAGGACAACGCGACTTCAATACGCTGATCACGGCTCTGCCAATCTTGGTAACTAAACGTTGGGTAGCGCCCTTTTTCTAGCTCAGACAGAATGCCCCAAGCGGTTTGCCCGCCAACATAACCATCAAACTGCTTGAAGAACCTCAGGTTAGTAATACGATCGGCATTCTCACCCGGACGCCAAGGTGGTGGCATAGAAATCAAACTAACGTTACGCGTTTCACCCATAGGGCGACGCATCTTTAGCTCAAAATCCAAGTTAATCTTTTTACTCGCACGAGACGAAAATACCGCGTCACCAAACCCAGGGATAGGATGCACAAGCTGGCATTCCAATGGCGTGTTCATCACCATTTCCCATTGTGACTGCTGCGGTGTAGCAACATAACGCTTCCCCATCGACGCAAAACTGTTCGCGCTAAGCAAAGACATCACGATACCACTGGTTACTAGCCATTTATTCATCTAAGTACTTCTCTCAAACGGCAGTCTATTGCCGCTTACATGAATCAATTGAAAACATGCAGAACAATGCAAAAATCCCGCCAACATGGAATTTTAAGGGGTTATAAGGAGTTAACCCCCACTTTGGCAAGTGCATAAAATGGTAAATAACATCGCGAGAATAACAGGTGACCGACTACCTTGTTTTTGGTTATAACCCTTACTGGTTAACGGAGGAATAGAATTCTACATTTCTCCGAAATTGCGGTTTTTCTCATCGGTAGAATCTGCAATAATGCAGCCTTCGTCACACAAATATAAGCCAACATGACAATAGAAAATGAAGCTCTGACCCTGAAAAAACGTTTTCGTGGTTATTTTCCAGTGGTAGTTGATGTTGAGACCGCAGGTTTCAATGCTCAAACTGATGCACTTTTAGAAGTCTGCGCCGTTACCCTTAGCATGGATGAAAATGGCGATTTGCATCCTGCCTCGACCATTCATTTTCATATCGAACCTTTCGAAGGCGCGAACTTAGAAAAAGAAGCCCTTGAATTCAATGGTATTCGTGACCCATTCAGCCCTTTACGTGGAGCAGTTTCAGAACAAGAAGCACTCAAAGAAATCTACAAGCTGATCCGTAAAGAGCAAAAAGCGGCCGATTGTTCGCGCGCCATCATGGTGGCACACAACGCCGCTTTCGACTTAAGTTTTGTTAATGCAGCTAATGAGCGCTGCAAACTAAAAAGAGTCCCTTTCCATCCATTTGCCACTTTTGATACCGCAACATTAAGTGGGCTTGCTTATGGTCAAACTGTTCTCGCTAAAGCATGTAAAGCTGCAGGGATGGAATTCGACAATCGTGAGGCACATTCTGCCCTTTACGATACACAACAAACTGCAGAGTTATTCTGTGGCATCGTCAACAAATGGAAGGCCCTAGGCGGTTGGCCGCTTGTCGACGAAGAATAATAAATAAACACAACATATTAGGAAAAGTATGAATCCTGTCGTTATATCTGTGTGCGTCATGCTCGTGTTAGCATTGATGCGCGTAAACGTGGTGGTTGCCCTCACGTTTAGTGCCATCGTTGGTGGCCTTGTTGCAGGCATGAGCCTTGGGGATACGGTTGCTGCATTTGAAAGTGGTCTGGGTGGCGGTGCGACTATCGCGCTAAGCTACGCAATGCTAGGTACTTTCGCTGTTGCGATTTCTCGTTCTGGAATCACTGACCTTCTGGCAAAAAGCGTTATCAAGCGCCTAAATGGTAAAGAGAGCTCTGCGTCGACTACGGGTCTAAAATACGCAGTATTGGTTGCTCTTGTACTTGTTACCATGTCATCTCAAAACGTGATTCCGGTACATATCGCCTTCATTCCAATTTTGATTCCACCTCTTTTGGGCGTATTCGCTAAGCTGAAGCTGGACCGTCGTTTGGTTGCTTGTGTGCTTACCTTTGGTTTGATCACGCCATACATGATTCTACCAATCGGTTTTGGTGGCATCTTCCTAAACAACATCCTATTGAAGAACTTACATGACAACGGTCTAACAGATGTCGTGGCAAGCCAAGTACCGACAGCAATGCTGTTGCCGGGCGCAGGTATGTTGTTTGGTCTTCTAACTGCGATCTTCTTTAGCTACCGTAAACCTCGTGAATACAAAGAGACTAAACTGACCGTTGTTCAAGAATCTGAAGAGAAGCTAAACAAAAAACATATCGTGGTTGCAGGCTTAGGTATTCTTGCTGCGCTAAGCGTACAGCTATACACGGGCTCAATGATCATCGGTGCACTAGCAGGCTTCATGGTGTTCACTTTCGGTGGTGTTATCGCATGGAAAGAGACGCACGACGTGTTCACTAAAGGTGTACACATGATGGCAATGATTGGCTTCATTATGATTGCAGCGGCAGGTTTTGCTGCAGTAATGAAACAAACTGGCGGCGTTGAAACACTGGTACAATCGCTATCAACCAGCATCGGTGACAACAAGCCTCTTGCAGCACTACTTATGCTGATCGTTGGTCTGTTGGTAACAATGGGCATCGGCTCATCGTTCTCTACGATTCCAATCCTTGCAACTATCTATGTGCCGCTTTCACTAGCATTTGGTTTCTCACCAATGGCGACAATCGCACTAGTAGGTACAGCAGCAGCTCTAGGTGACGCGGGTTCTCCTGCTTCTGACTCAACGTTAGGTCCAACATCGGGTCTAAACGCCGATGGTCAGCACGAGCACATTTGGGAAACCGTAGTACCGACATTTATCCACTACAACATCCCTCTGATCATCTTCGGTTGGATTGCTGCAATGGTGCTGTAATCGCGCCATTGAATGGATACAATTCGTTACGAAAAAGCCGCTCATTGAGCGGCTTTTTGTTGTTTGGGCTTTGAAAACCGGTTTCGTCTTATTGCGTTGGCATGTTGTCGATAATGCGCTCGCGAATCAGCTTCAACGTGTTTTCTGTCGACACATAATCCACTTCAATCGGGAAGTAAGCGTCGTTAATTTGCAGTACCAAACTCGGGTAAGAATTTACACCAAGACTCTTAGCAAGGCTTAACTGGTCTTGGAAAACACCTTCCAGCAAAGTGCCATCCATATCATTCTTAAACTGCTGAACGTTTAAGCCAATCTCTCTTGCGAGTTGCAGATGAGTTGCTTCTTCATGAGTCGGCATCGCACGTAAGTAGTAAGCGTGTTGAATCGCCTCTAGCATCTGTTCATAAGAATCTTGGAAGCCTGCAGCGATAACGGCACGGCAAGATTGGTAAGTGCTACGTACTGGTGTGCACAACGTCCAGAAATCGTAGTTAAACTTGGTACCAAGCTGACCTTCGATTTGCTTCCAAATTTGCTCAATTTTCTGCTGCATTTCCGGTGGCATAGGCAGATTAGTATCTGGCGCGAGCCCACCCACAACATACTCAAACTGAATCACACCCGGCAGTTGCTGCTTCAATTTTTCGATGGTTGGTTTGTAGCCCCAACACCAGCTGCACATAGGATCATGTACGTAGTAAAGCTTCAAGTTCATTCCACTAACCTAAAAAAGAAAAAGGAGCCAATGCGGCTCCTTTGTATTCTATCGCCAAATGTGAGTATTTACGAATTACTCAGCGTCACCTTCAACGCGTGCTGCCGCTTCTTTGATAAGAGGCTGAAGCTCACCTTTCTGGAACATTTCCAAAATGATGTCACAACCACCGATCAGTTCGCCTTCAACCCATAGTTGTGGGAATGTAGGCCATTGAGCGTATTTAGGTAGTTCAGCACGAATGTCTGGGTTTTGTAGAATGTCTACGTAAGCGAACTTCTCGCCACATGCCATTAGCGCTTGTGCTGCTTGAGAAGAGAAACCACAGCTAGGCAGTTTCGGTGATCCTTTCATGTACAGCAAGATTGTGTTTTCAGAGATCTGCTGTTTGATTTTATCGATAGTTTCCATCGCTTCCTCATTCATGGATGTGAACTTTAATTATTGCCACATTTTACTCAATAAACACAGAATAAAAACCATATAATTAGTAAGTCTTTATTGGTTTTATCTTAAAATATTTTCATATCGGGGTTTTAATAAAGTAAAAACTTGCTAAAATACTTTTCAAGTCAGTCGTAAAGACTACATATAAATAAAAACACTGGAAGCAATCGAAAGGTAACCCTTTCATATCTATGGAGAATTGAGCAATGGCATTTGAACTACCAGCTCTACCTTACGCGAAAGACGCACTAGAACCACACATCTCTGCAGAGACTCTAGATTTCCATCACGGTAAGCACCACAACACTTACGTTGTTAAGCTAAACGGTCTTATCCCTGGTACTGAGTTCGAAGGCAAAACACTAGAAGAGATCATCAAGACTTCAACTGGTGGCGTATTCAACAACGCAGCACAGATCTGGAACCACACGTTCTACTGGCACTGTCTAGCGCCAAACGCAGGCGGCGAACCAACAGGTGCAGTTGCTGACGCGATCAACGCAGCGTTCGGTTCTTTCGAAGAATTCAAAGCAAAATTCACTGATTCAGCAATCAACAACTTCGGTTCTTCATGGACTTGGCTAGTTAAGAAAGCTGACGGTTCTCTAGAGATCGTTAACACGTCTAACGCAGCGACTCCTCTAACAGAAGAAGGTACTACTCCACTTCTAACTGTTGACCTATGGGAACACGCTTACTACATCGATTACCGCAACGTACGTCCTGATTACATGAACGGCTTCTGGGCTCTTGTAAACTGGGACTTCGTAGCAGAGAACCTAGCGAAGTAATTTACTTCCCCCTAAGTTCAATTTAGTCATATTTAAAAGCTCGCACTATTGCCTGTCTCTTGATCACAAGTCTAGTGATCAAGAGACATTGCGAGTTCGTAGCCTTCAAGGATGGTTTGTAGTTTAAACCATCCTTCCCAAAGTGCCTTTATTGAAGCTCTGCCCGTCCTCTTGGTATCTTTCCAACCGCCTAATTTAGCGAGATTCTTGTACGCCCAGCCCATATCCGGCGTTTCTTTAGGTAACGTCTTACTTTCTAGTTTCAACCACAGCAGCTTCCAAGCTTTTTTG
This sequence comes from Vibrio sp. B1ASS3, assembly GCF_905175355.1. NCBI lineage: Bacteria > Pseudomonadati > Pseudomonadota > Gammaproteobacteria > Vibrionales > Vibrionaceae > Vibrio > Vibrio sp. B1ASS3. Next base: position 1,239,055 of record NZ_HG992742.1, on the reverse strand, counting down.
CCCAAGACCTTTTCACAACTTTCTGTTGATAGCTCATCAACCTCTTTAATGAAGCGTAACGCCAATAAACGTGTCGCAACAAAGGCATAGATGACACTTAACCTCTCTAAGTTACCTTTACTTTGGAGTCTTAGTGACTCCACATCCGTACCTTCACTTTTCCAGACTTTATGGAAGTCTTCAATCAGCCATCGACGCTCGTAATAACCGATAATTCTCATGGCGTCTTCAGCGTTGTTTACTGGCTCCGACGTCAAGAGGTGCCATGCTAACTTGTCTTTTGATGTCCCTTGCTCAAGGCAACCAACATAATAAACAGGTATGCCTGCGTGCTCCTTTTTGTTTGCTGGAGCCTTTAATGTCACCTGACCATATTTAACATCAAGATTTACATCTCTCGCTTTTCTTCCTCCTTTTTGGGGGATGGTAAGCTCTTTTGTCTGGACGCTTGGTAACGCTTGCGCATAGTCGTAAAGCTTTTGAGCGTGCTCTTCTAGACAGCGGCTTTGCATTGAACGAACGACAAAACGCTGCTGATGTTGACGTTTATAAGTTAAGTATTCGAATAGGTCAGCTTCTCGGTCACAGACCGAGATAACATCTAACATCTTATCCCCTAGGCGCTCAACGACACGGCGAGAAGCTTGCTCCCATTTGTAACTCTCTTTCTCCTCGTAAGGACGAGTCGCGTGTTGGTGCTTTTGCCCACGCTTAGTAATATCTCGGCTCCATCGTTGTTGCTCTATAAGACCAACAATGGTCTGACTTTGTGGTGCAAAAAGTAACGTCGAATGTACATGGAGAGCTCGAATTCTGTCGCCTTGATTCGTGTGCCCGAGTTCATCTTTTATACTTCGATGAGGAAAACAGAGCGTTGTTGTATCTTCAAGCGCGAGTAATTCCTCATGCTCGTTAGCTCGAGATACCGTTGATTGAAAACCTGCTTCAGCGATGTCTTTTGCATCGATGTTTTCATTGCGGATAAAGCGATATGCCCCTTCCATATCGGCGGGAGAAAAAGGAAGTTTAGCCACGGAGACTCCTGGTTGATTAGCAATGGAAGTCGCTAAACTGATGAGGCGTTGTGTTCTTCGAGGGTCTTTAAGTTGTGCTTGTCCAAATTGTTCTTGTGCCCAAAGTTTAGCGTCTGAGTGTGTCATCTTAGTGTTTCAGTAAGGATTCTTAAGTGATCAGAGCGCACACACGTTAAAGAGTTCAAAAAAAATCCCCAAGCTATAAGCTTGGGGATTTGTGTATAAGAGACAGGCACTATTGCGGGCTTTTTTATTGCTCCTAAAACCAGTTTATTCAATTAATCCCCTCTTTTTCCTAAAGTTCTTTCCGTTGTTGCCGTTAAAAGTGCATCAAGCGAGGAACATCATGCAAATCCATACTTTAGACAAAGCAGCAATCATCAACGAACTTCAGTTCGGCAATGGTATTAACCATGCCGTACACGAAGGTCGTCGCGCTGATTTCTCACTTATTCTGTCTATGTTCTCGAATGATGTTCGCGATGTGGTTCCGGTTGAAGAAGTCCAAGAAGTACTCACGAGTGATGACATTCTTCGCCAACAGTTCGGGTTATCTCAACCTCAAGCGCTTCGTTCTGATAGCAGCAGCTACGAACTTGCAGCTGAGCAAGCAAAACAGTTCCATGATGCAGGACTGCCCTCCGCAAAACTGAGCTACTACTTAAAACCAGATGCACTGACCTACCTTCCTGAAGATACTTTCAATCTACCAGAAGAGGTTTATCACAACCTATCTGGTCATGAGCGCCGTAGTTTGGGCGAACGCAACAAGCAATTGATCCCTGAAGCTGGGTTGTATAATCAACTCGTGACAGCTCAACGTCAGTACCAAATTCAAACGCAAGCTTAGAGATCAGCTTTTTCTCCAACGGCTTACATTCTCGACACGTCAGAAATGTGACGCCTTACAAATTCCAAAACAATTGTTGTTGCTCGAAAGCGTTAGTTTGAAGCTTTTCACACTGAGCTCAAATAAATTCGTCCATGCTATTAGCACAAACCACTGATGTATTCTTTAACACAAGAAATTACAGTGAAGGTGCTATGGATATCAAAGAATCAATCATTCTCGTCACGTCTGCAGGCTCTGTCTTAGGCAGGACTTGCTCTAACCACTTCGCCCATCTTGGTGCGACGTTGGTACTCTGTGACCAGAACCCTAGTGCCTTAAAGGCAAGCTACGAACAAATCAGTGCCTTCTCCGACAAGGTCTATGCGATGAATGTGTGCAGTGACAACACCACATCCATTAATCTGTTGTTTGACCAAATCGAATCACAATTAGGGGCAACGCCAGACGTTATCGTAAATTGCTGGACGAGCTCACCAATGCCAAGCTTAATGGCGCCAGAGCCAATGAGCACCTATATCGACCACCTTTCCTCGGCGGCACGATTCCTCTATACCTACGGACAAGTGAGTGCAGAGCGCTTCCGCTCAAGAGAAAAGAAAGGCGTTATCGTCAACGTTATCTCACACGATAATCATGAAGATCTGACAGGCGTAGAAAGCATGGCGGCTTTGGTATCCGGTTTTACTCATAGTTGGGCAAAAGAACTGACGCCATTCAATATTCGCGTTGGCGGTGTGATCCCTTCAGTTAATCACACCAGTGAAGACCTAGACGAAAGACACTGGGCACAGATCCAAGATGAGCTAGTTAGAAACACAGCCTACATTGTTGCTAATGAGTACTTCAGCGGCCGCGTCGTCACTACTGAAGTCTAATCCTCCCTCGACCTTAGGCCACCTTTCGTCAGTAACGCGGATAAATTAAGAAGTAAATTACCACCTTCTAAAGAAGGTGGCTTTGTGTGAGCCCCCTAAAAGGGGGCCTTTGTTTAATCCAACGCCAACTGGTGCTGCTCTACTCGCTCTTGCTTCTCTTGATGTCTTACATATCGGCGTATGATTTCTTCATTGATTCCAACACTATCGACAAAATAGCCTCTTTGCCAAAAGTGATTACCCCAAAGCCTGTTCTTCCTAAGATGAGGGAACTTACTAAATAGCTTTAAGGCTATTTTGCCTTTCAATACCCCCATCAACTTGGATATCGATAGCTTTGGTGGAATCTTTACTACTAAATGCACGTGGTCAACTTGTATGTTTAACTCTACTACTTCACATCCAAGTTGATTACAGTAAACATAAATACATCGATAAACTTCTTTACCTATATTGTTCTTCAAGATCCTAAATCGATACTTTGGAGTCCACACTATATGGTATTGACATCGCCAAAATACGTGGGAAGCTTGATTGTATCTACTCATGTTATTTGTCCTCTTTGACTTCTGGAAAAATCAAAGACGCATTTAGCATGAGTAGTTTTACAGGCAAAGCCGAAACGGATGATAACCACCTACTGAAGTAGGTGGTTTAGGGCTGAAAATAAAAAAAGCCCCAGTCTCTCGACTGGGGCTTTGCTTTTTCCCGATTGTAGGTTTCGTGCTAGCGAAAACCTATCTCATAACTAACGTGTTACTTATGCGTTAGTTTTTTCTTTCTTTGCTTTCGCTGCTGGCTTAGCTACTTGGTCTGCTTTCTTCTTGATTACAGTAGTACCTTCGAAAGTTTCACCTTCAACGAATGCTTTACCGTAGTAAGAAGCCATTAGCACTTCTTTCAGCTCAGTGATTAGAGGGTAACGTGGGTTAGCACCTGTACACTGGTCATCGAACGCTTCAACAGCTAGCTCGTCTAGTTTCGCTACGAAGTCAGCTTCAGAAACACCTGCAGCTTGGATAGACATTGGGATGTCTAGGTCGCCTTTCAGCTCGTCCAACCATGCTAGTAGACGTTCAATCTTCTGAGCAGTACGGTCACCTTCTTGGCTTAGGCCTAGGTGGTCAGCAACTTCAGCGTAACGACGACGTGCTTGTGGACGGTCGTATTGAGAGAACGCAGTTTGTTTAGTTGGGTTGTCGTTCGCGTTGTAACGTACCACGTTCGAGATTAGTAGTGCGTTCGCTAGACCGTGAGGTAGGTGGAACTCAGCACCAATCTTGTGCGCCATAGAGTGACAAACACCTAGGAATGCGTTCGCAAATGCGATACCAGCGATAGTTGCCGCGTTGTGTACTTTCTCACGAGCGATTGGGTCGTTTGCACCGTTCGCGTAGCTTGAAGGTAGGTACTCTTTAAGCATCTTAAGTGCTTGTAGAGCTTGACCGTCTGAGTACTCGTTCGCAAGAACAGATACGTAAGCTTCTAGAGCGTGAGTTACTGCATCGTAACCACCGAATGCTGTTAGAGACTTAGGCATGTTCATTACTAGATTAGCATCAACGATAGCCATGTTTGGCGTGATTTCGTAGTCAGCTAGTGGGTACTTAGCACCAGTCTTGTCGTCTGTAACAACCGCGAATGGAGTAACTTCTGAACCAGTACCTGAAGTTGTAGTGATACATACAAGCTCAGCTTTCTTACCCATTTTAGGGAACTTGTAGATACGTTTACGGATGTCCATAAAGCGCATTGCTAGTTCAGCGAAGTGAGTTTCTGGGTGCTCGTACATTACCCACATGATCTTCGCAGCATCCATTGGTGAACCACCACCTAGAGCTAGGATTACGTCAGGTTGGAAGCTCTTCATTGCTTCTGCACCTTTCTCAACAACAGATAGTGTTGGATCCGCTTCTACGTCGAAGAATGTTTGAACTTCGATGCCTTGCTCTTTAAGCAGTTTAACTACTTCGTCAGCGTAACCGTTGTTGAATAGGAAACGGTCAGTTACTAGGAATGCGCGTTTCTTACCTTCTAGGTCGCTCATTGCGATTGGAAGGCTACCACGACGGAAGTAGATAGACTTAGGTAGTTTGTGCCACAACATGTTTTCAGCTCGCTTAGCTACAGTTTTCTTGTTGATAAGGTGCTTAGGACCTACGTTCTCAGAGATAGAGTTACCACCCCAAGAACCACAACCTAGAGTTAGAGAAGGTGCTACGTTGAAGTTGTAAAGGTCACCGATACCACCGTGAGTAGTCGGGATGTTTACAAGGATACGTGCAGTCTTCATCTTGTCACCGAAGTAACGGATGCGGTCTGCGTTAACGTCTTGGTTAGTGTAAAGGCCAGATGTGTGACCGATACCACCGATTTCAACCATTGTTACCGCTTGAGCAACTGCGTCTTCGAAGTCGTCAGCACGGAATAGACCTAGAGTTGGAGATAGTTTCTCGTGAGCGAACTCATCATCGTAAGAAACTTTGCCTAGACCTTCACCTACAAGTACTTTTGTATCAGCAGGAACTTTAACACCAGCCATTTCAGCGATTGCTGGAGCAGGTTGACCTACGATTTTCGCATTTAATGCACCGTCGATAAGAAGTACTTTACGTACTTTATCAGCGTCAGCTTTAGATAGAACGTGAGCTTTGTGAGAAGCGAAACGCTCTTTCACTTCGTCGTATACTTCGCCAACTACGATTGCAGCTTGCTCAGAAGCACATACTACGCCGTTATCGAAAGTCTTAGACATAAGGATAGAAGCAACAGCACGTTTGATGTCAGCTGTTTCATCGATAACTACAGGAACGTTACCTGCACCTACACCGATTGCTGGCTTACCAGAAGAGTAAGCTGCTTTAACCATGCCTGGACCACCAGTTGCAAGGATAAGAGCGATGCCGTCGTGCTTCATAAGAGCGTTAGAAAGCTCTACAGATGGTTGGTCGATCCAACCGATGATGTCTTTTGGAGCACCCGCTGCTACTGCTGCGTCTAGAACTAGTTTAGCTGCATCGTTAGTAGAGTTCTTCGCACGTGGGTGTGGCGAGAAGATGATGCCGTTACGAGTTTTTAGAGAAATTAGAGATTTGAAGATTGCAGTAGAAGTTGGGTTAGTCGTTGGAACGATACCACAGATGATACCTACAGGCTCTGCGATAGTCATCGTGCCTAGGTTGTCATCTTCTTCCAAGATGCCACATGTTTTTTCGTCTTTGTATTTGTTGTAGATGAATTCTGAAGCGAAGTGGTTTTTGATTACCTTATCTTCAACAATACCCATTCCAGATTCAGCAACTGCTTGTTGTGCTAGTGGAATACGAGCATGGTTAGCTGCAAGAGAAGCTGCGCGGAAGATTGCATCTACTTTCTCTTGAGAAAATGTTGCGAACTCTTCTTGTGCTGCTTTAACGCGTGCTACTAGAGCATCTAGTTCAGCTAAGTTAGTTACAGGCATGGTGGATCTCCTAAAATAATAAATATTAAAAACTTTTTAGTAAGGCTATTGTCTTTCGTTTCTACTGTTTATCAGCGACTTAACTAACAACCATCTTAGTAAATTGCTTTCAGGGCTGAGTATAATATTTCAGAGTGTGAAAAAAATTGACTTGGATCACTTCTCACAACTGAAATACCCCCAAAGTAGTGGTTTACCACAATAAAACGACTTAAATCATTGATAAACAAATAAATTAAACTTCATTTTTAATTGAGCAAAAAAGAAGCAAACGAACCAAAAACTAAAAGAAACAACAATAATCTGTAAAAAAGTTTCATTTTTAGCCAACAAAATTACATGTGGACCCTAATTTTTGTGCTACTGAGAGTATATCGAATGCGTCATATCTCTCTACAAACCACCTTTCTTTTTGTGAAAAATGTGCGAATGTTAACGTTTGTGTAAATCAGTTCAGGTTGCCACCAATCTTCTACGTAACAATTCGTTTCCAGATTGCATACATTTTCTTCAATAATTAGTTTTTCTCACAAATACTAGGCCAAATACGTTAGTTTTTTTCATTTCTTCCGACCGCACTTTTGCCTTACATTACCGCCTAAAATTACCCCCTCTCTTTTTCACTATTGTGAACGTTTACGAGTAAGCAACATGCAGACTTTAGAGTTAGCTATTTTCCTACAGTTTTTCTTAGGTTTGGTCGCAGCAGTGAACCCTGTTGGTATCATGCCTGTGTTCGTATCACTGACCGGTCATATGACACCAGAAGAGAAAAGCAAAACCGCCACGACAGCCAATGTTGCGGTTGCGGTCATTTTGATCATTTCTCTTTTTGCTGGTCAGTTGTTGCTAGATATGTTCAGCATTTCTCTGGATTCTTTCCGTGTTGCTGGCGGCTTGCTACTTCTTAGTATCGCGTTCTCGATGATGAGCGGTAAGTTGGGTGAAGATAAGCAGAACAAGCAAGAGAAATCAGAATACGTCAGCCGCGAGCAAATCGGCGTAGTACCACTGGCGATGCCATTAATGGCAGGCCCTGGTGCCATCAGTTCAACCATCGTTTACGGTGCGCGTTACCCGAGCGCTCTTGATACCGTTGGTATTAGTGTCACCATCATGTTGTTCTGTTTCTGTTCTTGGTTGCTATTCCGTTCTGCGCCTTTGATCGTACGCTTCCTTGGCCAGACAGGTATCAACGTGATCACGCGTATTATGGGCCTGATCCTTGGCGCATTAGGTATTGAGTTCATTGCTAACGGCCTAAGAAACCTATTCCCTGGTTTAGCCTAACTTTCCCAACTTCTGGTATGATGTTGCAATCCGTTTCATTTTAACGCTGACAGTGCAACATCATGCCTCGCAAGTCTCTTAAGCATCATTTATACGTCATCATCTTCGGCACGCACACCCGTGCTGGGCGCATTTTCGATATCGCGCTGATTATTGCGATCATCACTTCTCTTGTGGTTCTCATCTTAGAGTCCTTACCATCTGTGATGACAGAATGGTCACGAGAACTGCGTTATATTGAATACACTTTTACTGCCCTATTCACAGTTGAGTATTTATTAAGACTTTACTGTTCTCCTAAGCCTAAGTCTTACGCCACCAGCTTTTATGGCGTGGTCGATTTGTTGGCTATTTTGCCAACGTATCTGGCGATCTTCTTCCCTGGCGCATCGTTTATGGGTGTCGTGCGATTGCTGCGCGTCATGCGCATCTTCCGAATCCTAAAACTTGTACGCTACCTCCAAGATTCCAACATCTTGTTGCGCTCTCTGTTAATGGCGCGTCGTAAGATTCTTATCTTCTTTAGTACTGTGGGTATTCTGGTCACCATTTTTGGTGCGCTGATCTTCGTTATTGAAGGCCCACACAATGGCTTTACAAGTATTCCGAAAAGCATCTACTGGGCAATTGTGACGATCACTACCGTGGGCTACGGCGACATGGTGCCGCAAACACACCTCGGGAAAGCGATCGCGTCATTAACCATGTTGCTTGGTTATTCGATACTGGCGGTTCCCACTGGCATTATTACCGCAGAATTGAGTAATGAGATGAATGCTCATAAAGAGCTAGTAAAATGCCCAAACTGTAACCGCTCCGGCCATGATTCTGATGCGATGCACTGTAAGCATTGTGGTAGTGAGTTAGCGGATCCTGACAATCGCGTCGTGAGCGCAGACGAAGAAGATTAGGATCGGGAATCGGGAATCGGGAATCGGGAATCGGGAATCGGGAATCGGGAATCGGGAATCGGCGATATTTTGTATTTCTGGGGACAGATTCTGTCAACGCGTTTAGAACGTAGTTTCTTTCACTTGCCTTCCAATGTAGCGCTTCCGGTTATTGGAGCGCTGCATTCTGAACGCCCTTTCTAACTCCACGATCAAAAAAGCCGATGACTTCACATCGGCTTCTACATAACTTTTGGCTCTCAAGAAACAAACATTTCCTGTGGACAAGGTCTATTCTCGACTTAGCAACCGTCAGTGAACACTTCCACCTTGTATTCATCTCCCGGCTCCATTGCCGCGGTGTACTTCACGTAGCAGTTACTCGCTTTGATTGCTTCGCGGTCATACTTTTGAACCCATTCTGATTGGGTAATAACTTTATAGTCTGGGTCGGCTACGCTACCACCAGTATTGTACGCATCCCAAACCCAGTCTTTTGTACCGTCTTTGTAACCCAGATCTGCATCTAGGAAATCTTCCAAACCATCATTCTCTACTGCAGGATAGCCAAAGTGTACGTTACCCGCACCTTCTACATGGTACGACGGCGAGTTTTCTTCTCCTTCAACGGCTGCTTTCCCATATGCCATTTCCGCTGCATTGTGTACAGAAGCAGCCATACCTTGAATAGAGGAAGCTCTAGCATCATGTTGAAGATTTAAAAACTTAGGTGCGGCAACAACGGCTAGAATGCCGAGAATTACGATGACAACCACTAACTCTATGAGAGTAAAACCTTTTGTATTCTGTTTCATTACCGCACTCCAATTGATTAAATTCGCGGCAACGTTATGCAACAAAAGTCAGCTTACTGTCATTGAAATATCAAAAAAGCGCCCAGTTGGGCGCTTTCAAAATAGACATCTCAGAGTTGAGACAAATTAAGCCTTCTCAGCAAGAATAATGCGTAAAGTACGACGTAGTGGCTCTGCGGCGCCCCATAGAAGCTGATCACCGACTGTGAATGCGTTTAAGAAGTCATCGCCCATTGCCATCTTACGTAGACGGCCTACTGGAATAGAAAGTGTACCTGTTACTTTCGCTGGAGTGAGTTCTTGAGCCGTGATGTCACGGTCGTTTGGAATCACTTTAACCCAATCGTTATGCGTTGCGATGATTTCTTCAATCTCATCCATTGGCACGTTTTGCTTAAGCTTAATAGTCAATGCTTGAGAGTGACAACGCATCGCACCGATACGTACGCATGTACCATCGATTGGCACTGGTGCATCTTGGAAACCAAGGATCTTGTTCGCTTCTACACCCGCTTTCCACTCTTCTTTACTCTGACCGTTGTCGCGTTTAACGTCGATCCAAGGAATCAAAGAGCCAGCTAGCGGCACACCAAACTTATCTGTTGGGAATGAAGAGCTGCGCATTGTGTCGGCAACTTTCTTGTCAATGTCTAGAATAGAGCTTGCTGGGTTAGCCAATTCAGAGCTTACAGAATCGTTGATCACACCCATCTGAGAAATCAGCTCACGCATGTTTTGTGCACCTGCGCCAGACGCCGCTTGGTACGTCATTGCACTTGTCCACTCAACCAAACCTTTCTCGAACAGGCCACCAAGGCCCATGAGCATCAAGCTAACGGTACAGTTACCACCAACAAAGGTGTTAGTGCCGCCGTGAATGCCTTGTTGAATTTGCGCTAGGTTTACAGGATCTAGAGTGATGATGGAGTCTTCTGCCATACGAAGTGTCGAAGCCGCATCGATCCAGTAACCTTTCCAACCAGCTTGACGAAGTGCTGGATAAACTTTCTCTGTGTAACCGCCACCTTGACACGTAATCACTGCGTCAAGTTGTTTTAAACTGTCAATATCGAACGCATCTTGAAGTAGACCAGCTTCTTTACCTAGGTTTGGAGCTGGGATACCTATTTGAGACGTGCTGTAGAAAACTGGCTCGATCAGATCGAAGTCTTTCTCTTCGACCATGCGCTGCATCAGAACTGAACCGACCATGCCGCGCCAACCAACTAAACCTACTCTCATCGCATTAACTCTCCATGTATATTTTTGAAACTTTCTCCATAGTTCAATTTTCGCCACAAAATCTCAAGCCCTAATTTGCAAATAAACACAACTTTTTTAACGTTTGCCGCGAATTTTTATAATCCCAGTTATTTTCTTCTCTTTTCTTATTGATTAACCATCTAATTCTGCCCAGAAAACTGTGAACGTCACACGATAAGGTCCTACCACTCAGTGAGAAAACAACAATTGCAGCACATATTTTTTACATCACAAAACATTTCAAACTATTAAACTTAAAGTTTTTTAGTTATTAATTTCACAAGCAAACGTTTATGCGGACAAAAGTCAAGATAAATCACCAAATGTTCGAAATATAATTTTTGTTAATGTATGTTAGGCGCGATTAAAACAGGGAGCGGCCTTCCTCTATTGCTCCATGAACGACAGAGGCACATATGAAGCAAGTTACAACACGTCTTCCTAGTCTGATACAGGTATTTATCTCACTAGGTTTGTTTCTTCTTTTGGCATTTTCATTTACTGCCAAACTAGACCTTCCAATTCAGCTCGCGCTGTATATTGGCTGGTTCATTATCATGCTATTGGGCTTAAGACTCGGCCATCAATACAAAGACCTAGAAAAAGCAGCACTAAACGGTATTTCTAATGGTTTGGGCGCAGTGCTTATTCTTCTTGCTGTAGGTGCCTTAGTGGGCACTTGGATCTCTGGTGGTATCGTACCAACCATCATCTACTACGGTCTGAAAGCCATTCACCCTTCTATCTTCTTACTGGCAACCATGATCATTTGTTCTCTGACTGCATTGGCAACAGGTACATCTTGGGGTGCAGCGGGTACAGCAGGTATTGCGATGATGGGTATCGGTCAAGGTCTTGGTGTTCCAGCACCAATCACTGCGGGTGCGGTTCTATCGGGTTGTTACTTTGGTGACAAGATGTCTCCACTTTCAGATTCCGTGATCCTTGCTTCTTCTATGTCGAATGTAGAAGTGGTTGAGCACATCAAGGGCATGCTGCCTATCGCGCTGATCAGCTACATCATCACAGGTATCATGTTTACCGCATTTGGCTTCCACTTCGCAGGTAAAGTGGATATGAGCCAAGTGGATTCTGTTATTCAGGCAATGGAACAACAATTTTTCATCACGCCTTATTCCTTTGTCCCAGTGATCATCGTATTGGCTCTATTGGCGATGCGCATGCCTTCTTTCCCTGTGATCAGCTTCGGTTCACTACTGGGTATTATCTGGGCAGTGATGATTCAGGATGTAGACTTCCTAACGGCATTTAATACCGCTTGGGCACCATTTGCTATTTCTTCAGGCGTGGATTTCATTGACTCGATTCTAAACCGTGGTGGCATGTCTTCTATGCTGGGCTCTGTTGCTGTGATCGTATTTGGCCTAGGTTTTGGCGGCCTACTAGATAAGGTTGGCGTACTAGAAACGATTGCAAAACTGTTCGAACGACGCGTTCAAAGCGCAGGTTCACTGGCAACCAGCACAATTGGTACGGCCTTCATGGGTAACGTATTCGGTTCTGCGATGTACGTATCACTGATTCTTACTCCTAAGATCTGTGCTAAGAACTACGACCGCCTTGGCTACAAACGCAAGAACCTATCTCGTAACGCAGAGTTTGGTGGCACACTGACTTCCGGTATGGTGCCGTGGAGCGATAATGGTATCTACATGGCAAGCATCTTGGGTGTGGCAACATTGTCGTACGCACCGTTCATGTGGCTGAGCTTCGTGTGTATCATCGTGACCATCTTTACTTCTTACATGGGCTGGTTTGTTGATAAATGCGAACCAACGGCTCCAGCAACAGAAGAACAAACAGAAGCTGAACTAAAGCAACAAACAGCTTAAGGCTTCAGCTATAGATGGAAACCTTCCATAAATAAAAAAGGACCGATGATTCGGTCCTTTTTTGTGTCTGCTATTTCGTGTTGTGACTTCTAAATAATTACGCCGATTTAGTGCTGGCTCTTACCGCAGAGCGCTTACCCAAGGCATAACCAAGTACGAGAGGAGCAAAGAAGATCACTAGGATAAACAGAATAAAGTAGATGATGGTGCTCTTCACAAGCTCAATCAATTTGTTCATCGCCAGATTCACCACTTCTTGTGAAACATGGTCTAGATCCTGAGCAAACTTCTCACGCTCACTTGTGATGATTTGAGCGATCTCTTGGCGCTCTCTCGCCACCATCAATTCCAAAGCCTGACGCTCATCACTCAACTGAGACAAACGCTCTTCTGTTTTTTGGTCAATGTCTTCCACTAGAGGCTGCAATTGAACGGCCATCTGCTCTGCCAAGTTACGCATGTACTCAGGGTTGTTGTCGATAAAGTCCTTCAACGACTCAGAAGTTACCTTCAAGCTGTTTAGCGCTGCGTTGACTTGTTCAATACTTGCTGAGCTATTGAGTGCCAGCAACTGCGCTTTCCAAGTCATGATCTTAGGTGTTTGTTCTGAGACCAAACTTAAACGGTCGGATACATCACCGATTGCTTCAGGCATTGTACCAAGCGTGGTAACGGCTTCTTCCTCGCTGATTTGGTTTGCTTGCAACCATGCTCGGTAAGCCGGCGTTCTGATCATGCTTAAGTCAGCAAAAGGATACTTCTCGACAAAGTCTGCCACGAATACTTGGGTCTTTTCGTACACGTCTTTCTTCAATAGCGATTTCGCTAGCTTATCGACTTCTTTTGCCAAATGTTCAGACACTTTTTTTGCTTCGCCAGTCGCAAATAGGTCTTTGCCCGCCCCTTCACTGTAGAACTGGTTCATCTGGTGAGTGAACACCCACGTATCAATCAACGCAGCCATTGGTGAAACTTGGTAAGCGGCAGCTTGAAGCCCCTCTTCCGCATTGATTTTCCAAAGCAGAATATAGGATTGGTTTACCTTATCGCTCGGCTCATAGTTTTCTTGGAGCACATCGGCGGCTTGCTCGACTTGAGCAAAGAATTGCTGAGCATATTCACGCGTCATAATACGCATGTTCAGCTCTTGTTTGGTGAGCGGTACAGTTTGGCTGTCGATTTTCACCTCTAACAGAGAACACCCTGAAAGACTTAAAACCAAACAAGCCACCATCAATGAGGACAGTCGACGGATGGACATGAAATTACCTATGGTCAAAATGTGTAGAACAGGAACAGTGACGAACCAAGGCATCAGGTTCGCGAGCGTCCCTTAAATACCTTAATCTTTTCTATTTTAAGTCAGAGGAATATCAATCCGTTAGCACTTCTCGAATGTTTTCACTATTGAGAACTCTTTCAGCAAAAAGTGTCGTTTTCTGTAACGTATCTTCTAACTGATCCAATTTATCGTCTGAGACTTGCTCGCCTTGTTTGATTAAAGATTCGATATCCCCAGAGATATAGTGTAGAGGCATTGCACCTATACTGCCCGATACCCCTTTCAAACTGTGCGCAACACGTTGAGCGTGCTCCTTATCCTTCCCTTCAGCAATAAGACCTTTGAGCTTTTCGCTGTCTTCAGCGTGATCTTGGATGAACACTTCCAATAACATGCGCACTGACTCTTCATCGCCAGACAGTGAGTCGAGCATTTTCTCTATATCAATATAAGGCTCTTTGATGTCTGAATCTTCGCTCTCGGTAGCCATGTTCTGAGTCGGAGGCGTTGCATCATCATCCTCTTTAGGACGAGTTGGGTCTGTCTGAACCACAGATTCTGCTTTTTCAACCATCTCATGTTTCGTTTCTGCCAAATGCGCTTTTTCCAAAACAGGAGTAGATGGAACGGTTGGCGTCTCTTCATTCTTATTTGGCGTTGACGATTCTTCCGTCACAAGCACTGTTTTAGAGAATAGAGCCCAAGAGATAAGCGCAAGTAAGGAACCACTTACTAACGCAAGAAAAGTGATGTAAAACGTCAGCTTTTGCTCAAGGGTACTAATCACTGAAGCGAGTTGATTTGGAAACTCGGGGTTAAGCAGTTGATTAGAAAGGTGGCTACCCTGCGCGTGAGCGGCCAATACGCTTGAAGTCTGGGCTAATCGACGTTGAAATGAGGCTTGTTCTTTGGGTTCAAGGTTTTGTGACTCAGTAAACAAAGAATCCAGTTCTTGGTATGTGTCAGCACTTGTTGCTGCGTCGCTGAACATGGCTTCCAGTACCAAAGCACCCAAACGGTAATACATGGTGCGAAGTTGCTCTGAATTGCTGGCAGACTCGCGACTGTTGTGTAACTGATCTGCGAGAGCAACTAGCTCACTATCGCTCCCAATAAAGGTTCTAGCGCCTTCAAGAAAACGGTCTGTGGAATAAAGCAGCTGAGTTAAATCCGGGGAACCCCACCCGGCAGAATGTTCGCTTTCGAGTTGTAAGCGAACAGCGTAAACAAGCTGAAGCTTCAGAGAGACTTGATCAACGTGTTGTGCACGATAAGGCAATTCGAAGTGGAAGATATTGCGCACCTCGTCCACTTTGCTGCTGAGTTCGTCAATGGTCGAGATCGTGCGGATAGTTTGTTGCGCTTGCAGCCAAATACCCACGGCAAATGCACACCACACAGCAAACAAAAGCCAGACAGCTCTTCTAATTCCCTCTTTGAATTGCAGCAATGCTTTTCCCTCGACTATTTCTTATTAATAACAAGCATATACCATGAAGCACGCACTGACTGTGCGCACTTCACATAAAAAAAGAGAGCATAATGCTCTCTTATTATCAATTAGTTACGGCTTAACTGATCTTTTAGGTTTGGTGGCGTGCCTTTGATCGTTAGCGTGTCTGTCTCTGGATCGTAGAAAATACGCTCGCCAAGTAACAAGCTATCAAAGCTGATATTCAAACCGCCACCAGCGCCAACGTACTTAGTTAGCTTACGTACGGTAGAGCGGTCACCAGGGAAAGACTCTTCCAACTCGTAACCTTGCTCTTTGGTAAAGTCCATAAAGCTTGTGCCATCTTGGCTTGGTGGCAACTCACCAGACAGTTCAGAAATTTGTACTTCGTCGCCTGATTTGATTTGCTCGTTACAGTAGTTGTAAACCTGCTTTTTGTACTCGTTCGCTTCTTGCTTCTCAAGCTTAGAATCCGCACAAAAGTCTTCTACCGCTTGCATTAGCACTTGGTTTTGCTGCTTAGTATCTAGACCAACATCCGCTTGTAGGAAATCGAGGAAAAAGTCTGCTACTTTGCGACCAACGCGACCTTTGATGTAAGAAAGGTAACGATTTGACTCACGGTCTGTGTCGTAACTTGAAAGATCAATGCGCGCAGCAATGTCCATCTTAGTGATGTCTAGGTAATCCGTCGCATCAATATCCAAGCCTTCAGTCACTTTTAGACTTTGGTTCATTGGCAAGATACCAATAAACAAATAGTCAGTTGCTAAGCTTTGGTACTCAGCAAAGACTAAGATACCCTCATCAGCAAATGGGTACTTAATCAGCTCTTCTTTCAAGCGATTTGCACTTATTTGTGAGAAATCATAGAAATCTCTCTCCCCTTTGCGCATTTCTTGAAGCCAAAATTGAAATTCGCTGTCTGATTGGAAAGAGCCGAAACCTTTGCCTGCTTTCGAGTGGAATACGCGATGCAGTTCCGCGACAAGGTTTTCAGTAGAGGTATCGTTTTCTAACGACGCCGGGCGAAGTTTAACAACCAGTTCGTCCTGATCGTTTTTGCACAATTGATGCAGAATAACGTTTGAAAGATGAAGGCTCATAGTGATTTTATCTTGCTACAAGGTTTAAGTTGTTGGGCATTGTAGGTTATCATAAGCCGCTTTTACTATCATTATTAGAGTCTTTATGCCGATTACATCTAAATATACTGACGAACAAGTAGAGAAAATTCTTGCTGAAGTGGGTGCTGTACTTGATAAACACGCTGCCTCTCCTGAGTTGACGCTAATGATTGCGGGAAATATCGCAACCAATGTCTTAAATCAACAAGTTGCTGCTTCACAACGCAAAGTTATTGCTGAAAAATTTGCTCAGGCACTGATGTCTTCTCTTGAAGCGCCAAAAACACATTAATAACGGATAATAGAACAAGTACATGGTAGACAGCGGAAACTCATACGGCGAACGCGTATCTCGACTAGTAGGTTGGGGTCACTGGTTTGCATTCTTCAACATCGTTGCATCGATGTTGATAGGTACACGCTATATCGTTCAATCGCCTTGGCCAGAAACCCTTATGGGGCAATTTTATCTGGCTGCATCTTGGGTTGGTCATTTTGGCTTCCTTGTTTTCGCCCTGTACTTATTAGTTCTATTCCCGCTGACGTTTGTCCTGCCATCAAGGAAACTTTTCCGCTTGGTGGCAGTGATATTCGCAACGGTTGGTCAAACCGTTTTATTAATTGATACTCAAGCGTATCAATCCATTAATTTGCACCTGAACCCTGTGGTTTGGGAGCTGTTGTTTAGCGAAGACAAAAGCGCGATCAGCTCTGATCTCCAACACCTTTTTGTGGTGATGCCGCTTATTTTCCTGGTGCAACTTGCTCTTTCTGAGTGGGTTTGGCGCAAACAACGCAAACTTTCCCATAAACACGTTGGCCGTCCTTTAGCTGCCGTGTTCTTCTTAAGCTTTATGACCAGTCATTTGGTTTACATTTGGGCTGATGCTTACTTCTATAATCCGATTACTAGCCAACGCTCTAACTTCCCATTGTCATACCCGATGACGGCGAAGAGCTTTATGGAAAAACATGGCCTTCTTGACCGTGAAGAGTACCTAAAACGCTTAGCAGAGAACCAAGGCAACATCGATTTAGTCAGCTACCCGCTAGAGAAGCTTGAATTCAATCGTCGTGGTAACAAGTTAAACGTGCTGATGATCAGCGTGAATAACCTTCGTGCAGATGCACTTAACCAGAACGAAATGCCGAACTTGTACAAGTTTGCGCAAGACAATCAAAACTTTACGAATCATTACAGCTCAAGCAATGACACTTACGGTGCATTTGGCTTGTTCTATGGCTTGCCAAGCAGTTACGCAAGCAGCATCAAAGCGCAAGGCAGTGCGCCAGTATTACTAGACGTACTAAAAGATCAGGATTACAGCTTTGGTCTATTCAGCGGTAATGGTTTTGAAGATGACCTGTATTCAGAAGTTATCTTCCGAGGCTTGAATCTGGCTAATGAGCTAGATGGCACACAAGCTCATACCGACAAGCAGTCGATTGCAGCTTGGAATACATGGCTAACTGAACAAGCGAAAAAGCCTTGGTTTAGCTACATCGAAGTTACCACTGTCGACAACTTTGAATCTGAGCCGATGGCTGCTAACGAAGAGATCCCAGCCAGCGAACGATTTAAGAAAGCTTATGAGCAGTCAGTAAAATCCGCAGATAAAACCGTTGCAGAAATTATTGCTGATTTGGAAGCGAATGAGTTACTGGCGAACACCATTGTGGTTATTACCTCGAATCACGGCAGTGAGTTTAACGAAACCAATACCAACAGCTGGGGAGCAAACAGCAACTACAGCCGTTACCAACTCCAAGTACCTATGGTGATTCACTGGCCGGGAATGCTACCAGCCGAGTTTACGCACAGTACAAGCCACTTAGATTTGTCTGTAACGCTTTTACAAGACATGTTGGGTGTATCTTCAAACCCTTACGATTACAGCAGTGGCCGAAACTTATTTGATGAGAGCCGTCGCCGCTGGATTCTAGCTGGTGACACGCGTGAAATTGCGCTTATCACTAGCTCACAAACAACCGTTATAGACAAATTCGGTAACTATAAGCTCTATGACGACAATTATAAGCGTTTGAGAGAATCGACACCGAAGCTCCCAGTGCTAATGCAAGGGCTTACAGAACTTCAGCGCTTCTATTCAAAAAGCAATTAATTGAACAAAAGCTCTCCACTCGGAGAGCTTTTTCGTTTCTTTTCTCCACAAACAACACAAAATCGTGCAGTAAACATCCAAACGGTTCATTTTGGGGTTTACAAGATTTTCAAAGCCTTATATTATTCGCGTCAACAACGGAGAGATGGCTGAGTGGTTGAAAGCACCGGTCTTGAAAACCGGCATACGTTAATAGCGTATCTAGGGTTCAAATCCCTATCTCTCCGCCACATTTAGAAAGCTCGTTGAGAAATCAACGGGCTTTCGTCGTTTTAGTGCTTGGGAAATTACGGGATTTGTAAATCCCTAGTTGAACGCAACCCCGGCTCTCAGCCACATTTAGAAAAAGCCCGCTAAGCAATTAGTGGGCTTTTTCGTATCTGAGGCTTAAAGAGGGATTTAGACAAATCCCTCCTTGAATGCAAGCCCAGCACTCACGCCACATTTAGAAAGCTCGCATTCATTGCGAGCTTTCGTCGTTTTAGCGCTTAGAAAATTTCGGGATTTCTAAATCACTCCTAGTTGAGCGCAACCCCGGCTCTCAGCTAATTTCAGTCCAAGCGTCACCGTACTCAGCCACATTCAGAAAAAGCCGGTCTGGTCCTCTAGGCACTTTCCGATACGCAAGAAAAAAGGTTCATCGCGGATAAGCGGGAACTGAAAACAAAAACGGTAGTAAGTGATAGAGTTTTATCGCCAAACAAAACCTACACAAACTACCGTTTTCATGTCGAATCATACTTTCCTATCTTCATTCTGGGAAGGCTTTCATATAGTAAAGTCTCATCAGACGCCATCATTAATAAAGCTCACTCTCAAACCTAACTCTATCGCTAGGTGTCCGTGCGGGCTTAAAGCTCAAGCCATACATGAGTATCAATGGCGTAACGTGAAGGAAGCCACACTGCTAGGAGCTCCCGTTGAACTGTCCGTTCAAACCCGACGCATCAAGTGCAGCCACTGCGGCATTAAAACAGAACAACTATCTTGGTTGGAACCCTATGCTCGTATCACTAACCGCCTACGAAGCTATATAGAACAGTTGTTGCCCCTGCTACCAATCAAACATATAGCCCAAGTGACTGGTGTTCATTGGCACACAATCAAAGAGATAGATAAACGTCGGCTTCAACAGGTAGTACCGCCAGTTAAATGGGGTGAATTAAGGCAACTCGTCATGGACGAGTTCGCCATTTTTAAAGGGCACCGTTACGCGACAGTCATTGCAGATGCGAAAAGTCATCAGGTTATCTGGATAGGGCTAGGTCGTAGCCGCAAGGATATTCGACCGTTCTTTGAACAATTAGGCGAGCACGGAAAAAATATCGAAGCAGTAGCAATGGATATGAATACGGCTTTTGACCTTGAAGTCCAAGAGCATTGCCCAAATGCCCGTGTCGTTTATGACTTGTTCCACGTTGTTGCTAAGTTCGGTCGTGAAGTGATGGATAGAGTCAGAGTCGACCAAGCCAATAAGCTAAAACAGGATAAAAAAGCAAGGCAATGGGTCAAGCGTTCGCGCTGGGTATTATTGAAAAATAAGGATAATTTAAATACACAACAGGAAAGCTACCTCACAGAAATATTGAATATGAATCAGGACTTGATGACAACCTACTTACTGGGTGCGCAATTAAAAGAGCTATGGCGTTGCGGCTCTGAACTTCAGGCTAAAAACCTGTGGCAGGTATGGTTGGGACAAGTGAATGAGAGTGGAATTAAGCCGCTCAAAGAGTTCGCTCGAAAGCTCCGTCCATACCTTCATGGGATCACTGCTTCAGCAAGCTACCCGCTGAATACCTGTACGCTTGAAGGGATAAATAACAAGATAAAGTTAATTAAGCGGATGGGATATGGCTATCGAGATACTGATTACTTCTTCTTAAAGATAAAAGCGGCTTTCCCCGGAAAGCCGCGATGAACCAGAAAAAAGCCCACTAATATTTAGTGAGCTCTCTTCGTTAAGTATTGGTATGAAAGAGTTAGTTTCCTTTCGCTGCCTCAATCCTTTTATCGAGGTCTGGATGAGTACTCAACCACTCAGGCAACTCGTCATAACCTTGGTTACGGAACAACTCAAACATTTCAGCCATCGGCTTTGTGTCGCCATAAACCTTGAGCATCGCCTCTCTTGCGAATGCATCGGCTTGTATTTCGGCTTCTCTGGAGTAACCACTGGACAACACAAACACACTTGCGCCGGCAAGATTGTCCACGATGCCAGAACTTTCACCAGTTAACAGGGCGACACCAACAGAAAGGACACTCGAATACACCAACCTCTTTAGCATGTGGCGATGATGAATATGACCAAGCTCGTGAAGAATAATACTGTCCAACTGTTGCTGGTTTTTAGACAACGCGACTAATTCATCGAGCAACACAATCTTTCCACCAGGTAAGGCAAACGCATTCGCTCCTAGCTCAGAAGATCGGAAAACAATCTCTACTTGGTAAGGCAACGCCTCTAACTGTGTTAAGTGCTGCTCTACCCTGCTTCGAATGGCTTCTTGTTCGGCTTTACTCAGCTCGCTCGGGTTCCAACGGGAATCCAAGCTTTCGAGTACCTTTTCGCCATGTACAACTGAGACACTGTCAGGAATCGCGTATGCGACTTTATCGCTCACCCAAGGTAACGCGTAATAATACCCCCCAAGCACAACCGCAATACATGCCATCGCAGACACGACCCAAGCAAGCCAGTTCGATTCAATTCTATCAACAAAGCTCGACCTTTTATTTGCCTCCAGCCACCGAGACACTTCTTCAGTACGCTCGGTAACGAAAACCCAACCATTGGGCAGCTTAAATCTGACGGGTAAATTGCCTACTGGAGCAGTAATGTCCGCATGTTGCTGATCACAGCTAAAAATATTGTCAGCAACAACCAAACTCAGCGAGTTAGCTTGAGCGACATCCAATCTGGCTTGATGTCGCTCAGAGCTTTTTGGTGGAAACGCGGTTCCTTCAAACTGCATTAACCGATTCCAACACCGAGATCGAAGGCTTGTGCAACTTCATCAGAAATCGCTGATTTCACTTTTGAATCTTGGTCTGCTGCTTTCAGTTGGCTCATGTCTCCAACGACGACCGTCTTATCAGCAACATAGCGAGAAGTACGAACCATTACCCATGGTCTCGCAATACTCAAGGTCACAACTTGTAATAGGAAGTTTGAGATAATCAGCCACATGTAGCCATCAACTGTATAGGTAGACTTAAACGTAAAGTTGTTTTCTTCTTGCCCTTCTTTTTCTAGCTTCATTTGGGAGAACAAGTAGTTACGAGTTCTTGTTGCTGTGTATGCCGTCAAGCCGATGGTTAAGCCAATCATACCAAGGTACATAACTACCATTGTAATGACAGGGCTAGATTCATTCAGTGAAGCCAAGTCGCCCGTTGCTGCTTCCATTAGCCCTGAGCTCCCAACCATCACAATGACCGCTACAATCGCAATCGCGATAGCTGTGCTAAGACCGATTGCTACGGCTTTCAGATAGGTTTTTACAAAGAAACTGGTTTCAAGTTCGCCACTAAACTGCCAATCACCATAACGGTAGCCATTAACAAAGTAGCGTTGAACGCCAACCACAACCCAACCATAAAGTGCAGCCATAACGACGACTGAGCAAAGCCCTAAAATAACCGACGCAGCTTGTGAAACGCTTGCAACCGCCACACAGATACCAATGAAAACCATGACTGCCAGCGCAGCACCAAAGCCTCGGCCAAGTATGGTGATGTATGCATCTTTTAGTGACGAATTAAAAGAGAAGTGAACATTGCGGTAACTCGTCATTGCAGAATCAAATCGTGCGTTGCTCCATAACAACCATGGCAGGGCGACATAAAACAGAAGTAAGAGCACAAGCGCCAGTTGGGGAATGAATGAGTTTGCGATACCCCATACCAATACAATCGCCAGCACGACTAAACGCCCCTTTAAGATTTGCATTGGCTCGGCATGATACTCAAAGTTATCACCGTCGATGTACGTGTTACCGTAGAAGTAGCGCTTTGTTCTTACTTTGGCCCAAGCAGAGTAAATTCCAAGCGTAACGATAGAAAGTAGAACATTGACAATCCAGATGCCAAAAAACTCTCCCCCTCGCCCTTTAAAAGAGATGGTATTGGAAATGCGTTGATGGTTCATATACAGTCCGAATAGTTTATTTAATTTTATGAATTTAAAGGCGTTATCCTATCTCATTCATAAATTGATAAACTTGACTGCCATAAGCAAACTAAACATCAATTATTTATAAAACACATATTAATTATGAATTCAAATTCACCGACAAAATAATTTAATGGTCATTTCCGCGCAAATGAAAGCATCTAAAGTGATAGAAACCACCCACTCAGTGAATTTAATCGACAATGGCTCATTATCACTAAAAAACTCAAAACCTGAGACGTCACCTTACCAATCAAAAGGTTAGTTGCTGATTACATTTTTTATCAGGCGAATTGTAAGGTGTTTATAACTATCTAAATACCGCGAAGCCCCCTAATATTCGCCTCGGCATAAGGCAGGAGCATCTTCTTTCTGCATTAGCTAAATCCATCCATTTGTTGTTTTAGACAACGTCAAAGGCTAGGAAAATAAAATTGGGAAAGGATTCCCAGCCCTAAATGTTCATTCGAGAACTGAGTCCATTACCTCGATTTTCAACATTCTAGATTCAGTCTTTAAAAACGAATTCAGCAGCATTCAACAGCTGCATATGAATAGGCACCAAATCCGCGTGTTCACTTCGATAACCACCACCAACGACAGCCGCAACAGGAATACCTCTGTCTTTCATCAACTGCATTAAGAAACGGTCTCGCTCAAATATGCCCTCCGTCGACACGTTGAAGTAACCCAGTTCGTCGTCGACATGAATATCCACACCAGCGTCATATATCACCATGTCTGGACGATGCAAGTTAATCGCCATCTCGACGACCTCTTTAAACGTCATCAAATACGTTTCATCATTGGTATCGCGACTCAAAGGGACATCAAGATCAGAGTCTGGCTTTCTCGCCGGGAAGTTTTTATCGCAATGGAAAGACAAGGTGACAATGTCGGGTTCACTTTCACAAATCGTTGCTGTGCCATCGCCATGGTGGACATCACTATCGATGATCATCACTTTATCGACGTGTTCATGATCAAGCATGTGCTTAGCAGCAATCGCCAGATCGTTGAACAGACAAAAACCACTGCCAAAGTTTTTGTGCGCATGATGATAGCCACCGCTTAGGTGAATCGCGACGCCATGTTCTAATGCCTTTTCTGCGGTCAGTACCGTTCCGGCGGTGGATGTCAGTGTCCGTGTTATCAACGCCTCACTCCAAGGAAACCCAATTCGACGCATTTTGGCCGCAGGCATAGCTCCCGTCACCAACAAGTCGACATACTCCCCATCATGCACGCGTTTAATATCATCCATACTTAGAGGGCTTGGTT
Organism: Vibrio sp. B1ASS3; assembly: GCF_905175355.1. Classification (NCBI taxonomy): domain Bacteria; kingdom Pseudomonadati; phylum Pseudomonadota; class Gammaproteobacteria; order Vibrionales; family Vibrionaceae; genus Vibrio; species Vibrio sp. B1ASS3. The sequence continues at coordinate 1,215,279 of NZ_HG992742.1, read as the reverse complement.
GGAAGCATTCAATTTGCCCTCCCCAATCTTCACTCGCGAGCTTCTCCATCACAGCTTGATAAAGATAACGATATTTCATGATCGGATAACGGTGACCATCTGGTAGATCGAGTTGCGAGTAAATAGGGTGGTAAATCAGTGGCAGCATGAGACATTCTTTTCATAAAACGTTGTGAAATAGTACCAACTCCCAGAGTTGATTAAAAAGAAATTTAATTGATAATGATTTTCAATATCAATTAAATTTCTACCTGTTATGAATAAAACCTTATATACGATACTCGGCGCTTTCTTTGGTTCTTTCTGCGCGATGTCTTTGTTCATGTCTATGATGTTAGGTGCATGGTGGTTAGTTGATTTTATCGCCCTTAGCTAACACAATGGTTCTGTTTCCACTTAACCCCATTGAATCAGACAGATAGGTGTACTCATGAGTCAGACAGTCTTTATTACTGGTACGAATCGCGGTATCGGTTTGAGTTTAACCGAGCTCTATTTGCAACAAGGCGCTCAAGTTCACGCGACAAGCCGTAACCTAACAGAAAGTAAAGCACTACACGCATTAGCATCGCGTTATAGTACCTTGGTGCTACATGAATTAGACGTGACGGATTACCAAGGAGTCGCCCAACTCACAAGCGAACTCCCAGCAATCGATCTACTGATCAACAATGCCGGTTACTACGGGCCTAAAGGCTATGGTTTTGGTAATACCGACATCGAAGAGTGGCGACAAGTTTTCGAGATAAATACCATCGCTCCATTGAAGTTAGTGGAAAGCTTTTATCCGCTGCTACAACAAGGCAAAGCGAAAAAAATTGCGTGTATCTCCTCTAAAGTTGGCAGCATGACGGAAAACACCTCTGGTGGTGGTTACATCTATCGCTCTTCCAAAGCAGCGCTCAACTCTGTTGTAAAAAGTTTGAGTAATGACCTAACCGATGAGGGATTCACTGTTTTGGCACTTCATCCGGGCTGGGTACGTACTGAAATGGGTGGGCCTAATGCGCTTATCGACCCACAAACGTCTGCTGATGGTTTAGCAAAAGTGATTGAGCAAAGCACGCAAGAAAAGTCGGGGCAGTTTATCAACTATGATGGCACCGAACTTCCTTGGTAATAGTCAACTATCAATAAGTTAACGTTACGCGACGAAAGGTTCCTAGTTTCGTCGCCCACTCTCAACTTCTCCAATCTCATTACTTAACTTGAATTTCACCATTTCCTATCCAGACTTAGTGAGGTATTAACCCCACTAAGGAGAGTAACCATGGCCACAGATAAAGATCTGGTGAATTTCAGTGAAGATCATGAGCTCAATTACTGCTTAAGAAGTGCAGGTAAACGTCAAACTCAAGCGAATCGCGATACGCTGATCGACTTAGGACGACAAGTAAAACAGGATTTAGGTAAACGAGTGCTAACTCAAGATGACGTCAGAGGCGCAATCGACAAGAACGATAACTTGTTCGACTAGCCATGACCTTAATATAAGAAAGCGGCACTGGATGGTGCCGCTTGATTGGAAGTAAACATGAGTTACTTAGAGGATTTACGTTTGGTGGTCGTCGTTTTTGATGCACTAGATTTGTTGTAACTGCGCTTCTTACGCTTGAATGCTGGTCGCTCTACTTTTGGAAGATGACGCAGAGATTCCGGAATCGGACCCGATTTCACTTCGCCCATCAGCCCGTCTATACGTTGTTCTAACGCTTGCATGAAAGGTTGATACGCTTGATTTCTTTCTGCCATTCCTTGTAATTGGTGTTCCCAATGCGCGGTCATATCTGGGTACGTCGAGTCCATTGGCAAGGCATGAATCAAGCCACGTCCTGCTGGTGAGCTCAAAATCGATTTCCCCTGACGAGTCAGCAACTGGCGTTTGAACAAGGTATCAAGAATGCCAGCCCTCGTCGCTTCTGTGCCCAGACCATCGGTTTCACGCAATATCTTCTTTAGCTCTTTATCTGCCACATAACGAGCGATGCCCGTCATGGCTTGAAGCAGTGTTGCCTCAGTAAAGTGCTTTGGGGGCTCTGTTTTACGATCTTTGATTTCACCTTCACGACAAGTCAGCACGGTGCCCTCAGCAAGCGGCGGCACAGCATCGATACCATCGTCTTCTTTGTCCGTTTTCCCCATCAACGCTTTCCAGCCCGGAGAAACAAGCTGGCGACCTTTAGCGATAAACGTACCACCAGCAATATCAAAGACGAGCTTCGCTTCTGCGTAAACTGCAGCTGGATAGAATTGCATTAAATATTGACGTGCAATGAGCTGATACACCTTCATCTCATTACCTGATAATGCATTCACATTTGCTTGTTTTGGCGTTGGAATGATTGCGTGGTGAGCATCGACTTTTTTGTCGTTCCACGCTTTAGACTTAATCGATAAATCCGCACCTTGCACCGCGCTTTGTAGCTCTTTGGCATTGTTAGCAATAGCCGAAGTAACGGAACCCGCTTGCGAATAATGCTCCATAGGTAAGTAGCGACAATCAGAACGTGGGTACGTGATCAGTTTGTGCTTCTCATACAACGCCTGACAAGTATCCAAAACCTGTTGGGCACTCATGCCATAGCGTTTGGCAGCATCAATCTGCAAGGCTGATAATGAATAAGGAAGTGGTGCAGACTGCTTCGTTTGCTTTTGCTCGGATTCCGTGACTTTCGCAGGCTGGTTAGCAATGCGATTTGCTACGTTCTCAACGAGCTTTCGGTTAAGAACTCGACCTTCTTCATCTTGCCAAGGTTTACATGCCTCACTTGGCTTCCAACGAGCGCGAATATCAAACGAACCATTTTGATCTTGATAAGGGATCAATGCATGCAGAGTGAAATAGTCTTTAGGGACAAAGTTTTCGATTTCTTCGTCGCGACGTACCACCAAACCAAGTACAGGCGTTTGAACTCGCCCTACCGATAAGACACCTTGGTAGCCTGCTTTTTGGCCCAGCAACGTATAAGCGCGAGACATGTTCATTCCGTAAAGCCAATCAGCCCGAGAACGTGCTAAAGCTGAAACAGAAAGAGGAATGAAATCGCGATTACTGCGCATCGAGCTCAATGCACGCTTGACCGCGGGTAAGTTCAAGTCTGAAATGAGAAGTCGTTGTGTCGCTTCTTTCTTGGTTTTGGAGAGCTTACAGTAGTCCAACACCTCATCAACCAACAATTGACCCTCTCGATCCGGGTCGCCTGCATGGATAACTTCTGTCGCATCTTTAAGGAGTTTACGTATTACCGTGAGCTGTTTACTGGCACTTTTTCTCGGTCTTAATTGCCATTGCTGAGGAATAATCGGCAAGTCAGCTATATTCCATTTTTTATAGCGTTCATCGTAGGCATCGGGCTCAACTTGCTCTAACAAGTGACCAATACACCAAGTCACGACGTCACCATTACCACAACGGATAAAGCCTTGATCTTTCTTTTGAGGGTTTGGTAGTGCAGCCGCAATCGCGCGACCTAGACTTGGTTTTTCAGCAATAAACAGACGAGACATAAGGTTTTGGAAATCATAATAATTAGGGCCACATTATCTAATGTAGCCCTAACAAATCAAGGAAAACTGTACAGATGAACAGTTATAGCGTCACTTTCTAGCTTACTGAAACTCAACAAACTGAGACAGGTCACGCTCTGGCACTTTCATTGGGGTGCAACCTGGTGTGCCAAGATATAAGAATCCTACGATTTGATCTTCGCCTTCAAGGCCAAAAGCTTGATGCACTTCTGGGTGGAACATCCACTTACCCGAGCGCCAGAAACCTTGGAACCCTTGTGCTACCGCTGCCATTTGCATCGCTTGTGCCGCACAGCCTGCTGACAAGTATTGCTCGAATGCAGGGACTTTCTCATGTTCTGTCACCTTCGCAATCACCGTGATGACCATTGGCGCACGAAACGGGGCATTTTTTACTTTTTCAACCACCGCTTCTTCACTGTTTTCCGCTTCAGCGGCTCTAACAAGAATGTCCGACAGTTTCTTTAAGCCATCGCCTTGAGCAATCACAAAACGCCAAGGGGTTAAACCCGCGTGATCAGGCGCGCGCAGACCTGCACGAATAATATTCTCCAACGCTTTACCTTCTGGCGCAGGCTCAGACAACTTGGCAATAGAACGACGGTTGAGCAAAAGATCGAGAGCTTCCATGAGCAAGTCCTTATTTGATTGAATTATTATTTTTTACGCAGCTCACTTTAGCATAATCCAAACTTTCGAATAACAACCTGTTTTCTAGGGATTTAGAACAAAAAAAGCTGCGCACTTGGCGCAGCGATAAAAGGTTAAGAACGAATGAAAAAAACTATTTTTGAGGTTACGGTTTAGAGTTTCACAGCAAGTTTGACACCTTGGCGGATTGCTCTCACCGCATCAAGTTCACCCGCATGATCTGCGCCACCAATAATGTGTAGCTTCTCTCCCAGCTCATGCCATTTGTCTTCAAATGGACGAACGGACTCTTGCCCTGCACAAATCACCACTTTATCCGCTTCTAGCAGTTCCTCTTTGCCATTTACATGAATGTGTAAGCCAGCATCATCAATCTTGTCGTACGACACCCCACCGTAAAGGTGAACACCACGTTTCTCTAGCGTACGTTTATGAATCCAACCCGTGGTTTTGCCCGGCCCTTTACCAACACGCCCTTTACGACGCTGAAGCACCCATACTTCTTTATCGCTCACTGCATCAGGGTAAGGATACAAACCGCCCGGTTGAGACATCTCTTTATCAATGCCCCACTCATGCAGCCAATCATCTAATGTTTGACCTACTGGTTCGGTTATCATGGTCGCCACGTCAACACCAATACCACCAGCCCCAACAATCGCAACTTTCTCACCAACAGGCGTTTTATCTCGAATCAATGTTTGGTAGTCGATCACTTTTTCTGGGTTATCGATACCATCAATTTTTACCTTGCGAGGTTCAACACCCGATGCCATGACGACTTCATCGTATTCGGTCAGCAAGTCGTAATTGGCTTCTGTCTCTAGGTGAAGATTCACACCAGTCTCTTCAATGCGGTTCGCAAAGTAACGGATGGTTTCGCGGAACTCTTCTTTGCCCGGGATCTGCATCGCTAAACGGAACTGGCCGCCAATGCGATCGTTTTTCTCAAACAGATCCACTTTGTGCCCACGTTCTGCCAACGTCGTCGCACAAGCCAAACCAGCAGGACCGGCACCTACTACCGCAATGTTCTTCTTCTTGAATGCTTCTTCAACAACAATTTCCGTCTCGTAACACGCTAGCGGGTTAACTAAACAACTCGCTCTTTTGCCTTTGAACACATTGTCCAAACAAGCTTGGTTACAGCCAATACACGTGTTGATCAGTTGAGATTTTTCCTGCTCTGCTTTGGCAACAAAGTAAGGGTCAGCTAGGAATGGACGCGCCATCGAAACCATATCGGCATGGCCTGAAGAAAGAATTCGCTCGGCTTCGTCTGGGGTATTGATACGGTTACACGTGATAATTGGCACTGAGACGTGAGGTTTAACTTTTTCTGTCACCCAAGTAAATGCGCCGCGAGGAACCTGAGTCGCAATGGTCGGAATGCGCGCTTCGTGCCAGCCGATACCAGTGTTGATGATGGTGACACCGGACTCTTCCAGCGCTTTTGCCAGTTCAATCACATCTTCAAACGTACTGCCCTGCTCGACCAGATCGAGCATGGAAAGACGGAAAATAATAATGAATTTTTCACCGACCGCTTTACGCACCGCTTTAACGATTTCAACCGGGAAGCGCATACGTTTTTTATAACTGCCACCCCAGTCGTCATAACGCATGTTGGTACGTTTACATAAGAATTGGTTAATCAAATAACCTTCAGAGCCCATCAGCTCGACACCATCATAGCCCGCTAGCTGAGCCAACTCTGCACTATTAGCGAAAGCTTCGATGGTCTTTTTGATTTGACGCTCACTCATTTCGCTTGGCGCAAATTTGGCGATAGGCGCTTTCATACCAGACGCACTCTGCGCGAATGGGTGCATCGCGTAGCGTCCGGCATGGAGAATTTGTAGGGCTATTTTGCCGCCGTGTTTGTGCACCGCTTCAGTCACAACCTTATGTGCTTTGGCATGTTTTGGCTTACTGAATTCTGCACTCAAAGGATGTAATCGGCCACGTAGGTTTGGAGAGAAACCGCCCGTCACGATTAGACCTACACCGCCTTTGGCACGTTCTTCATAAAACGCCGCAAGCTTTTGTAGTCCTTCTTTGTGCTCTTCTAGACCAGTGTGCATTGATCCCATCAGGACGCGGTTTCGTAGCTGTGTAAAACCTAAGTCCAATGGCTTTAACAAATTTGGGTACATGGCAGACATCACTAAACATCCATTTTTATTGTTGTGGTCTGACCACAGTACGCCGCAAAAACCAAAAAATCAAACAAGCGTTTACATTTTTGCAACACAAGTCAATCTCACGTTAAAGTATGCCAATTGTTGAATTGCCGTGATAAGCTAAAAAAATTGTTATCTTTTGAGATCTTAGAGATAAGAACCCATACTTTGTAAGATTAGGGAATGACTATCTCGTTATGGAGACAAGATGAAAAAACTCTTCAAATTTATTGGTCTGATATTCAAGGGGATATGGAAAGCCATCACCTTTGTCAGACTCGCGCTGATGAATCTGATCTTCTTAGTGATGATTGCCGTCTTCTACTTTGCCTTTACATACACTGGTGAAGGTCAGCCTACCGTTGAAAAAGAATCGGCGCTTGTGATGAACCTATCTGGCCCTATCGTTGAACAGCGACGTTATGTGAATCCTATGGATTCGGTAGCGGGCTCTATTCTGGGTAACGAAATCCCGAAAGAGAACGTGCTGTTCGACATCGTAGATACTATCCGTTACGCGAAAGATGACCCGAAAGTGTCGGGTTTGGTACTAGCGCTTCGCGATATGCCAGAAACTAACCTGACGAAGCTTCGTTACATTGCAAAAGCACTGAATGAGTTCAAAACCTCAGGCAAGCCAGTATACGCGGTCGGTGATTTCTACAACCAAAGTCAGTACTACCTTGCAAGCTACGCAGATAAAGTCTTCCTAGCACCAGACGGCGGTGTATTGATTAAGGGCTACAGCTCTTACTCTATGTACTACAAAACCTTGTTAGAGAAGTTAGACGTATCGACTCACGTATTCCGAGTAGGTACTTACAAATCAGCAATCGAGCCATTCATTCGTGACGATATGTCGGATGCAGCAAAAGAGTCAGCAACGCGCTGGATCACTCAGCTTTGGAGTGCATTCGTTGATGACATTTCAACTAACCGTAACATTGATGCCAAAGCACTAAATCCAACTATGGATGAATTGCTTACAGAGATGAAGTCTGTAGATGGTGACCTAGCACAACTGGCAGTAAAAATGGGCTTAGTCGACGAACTGGCTACTCGCCAAGACGTACGTAAGCTATTTGCCAAAGAGTTTGGTAGCGATGGTAAAGACAGCTACAACGCGATTGGTTACTACGACTACCTAGCGACCATGCGCCCTAATCTCGCACCGTCAGAGAACGACATTGCAGTGGTCGTCGCAAGCGGCACTATCATGGGTGGTCAACAACCACGTGGCACTGTGGGTGGCGATACGGTTGCAAGCCTACTTCGTCAAGCACGCAATGACGACAAAGTGAAAGCGGTTGTACTTCGTGTTGATAGCCCTGGTGGTAGCGCGTTTGCCTCTGAAGTCATTCGCAATGAAGTAGAAGCGCTGAAAGAAGCAGGTAAACCTGTCGTGGTTTCAATGTCGAGCCTTGCAGCGTCTGGTGGTTACTGGATCTCTATGAGTGCAGATAAGATCGTTGCTCAACCAACGACTCTGACAGGTTCAATTGGTATCTTCAGCGTTATCACGACGTTCGAGAAAGGTTTCAACAAACTTGGCATCAGCACAGACGGTGTTGGCACGTCTCCATTCTCTGGTGATGGCATCACGACAGGTCTCTCTACTGGCGCTTCCGAGGCGTTCCAATTGGGTATTGAGCACGGCTACAAACGCTTTATTTCTCTGGTTGGTTCAAACCGAGATATGTCATTAGACGAAGTCGATAAAGTGGCACAAGGTCGCGTTTGGACAGGCCAAGACGCTCTGTCGTTCGGTCTAGTAGACCAAATGGGTGACTTCGATGATGCGGTGAAACTGGCAGCGAAACTTGCTGAAGTTGAAAACTACGAAATCTATTGGGTTGAAGAGCCTCTTTCACCGACTGAGCAATTCATTCAGGAATTCATGAATCAGGTGAAAGTCTCTTTGGGCATCGATGCAACAAGCTTTCTTCCAAAGAGCCTTCAGCCAGTCGCGCAACAGTTTGAACAAGACGCGAGCATGATGCAAAGCTTCAACGATCCAAAAGGTCAATACGCCTTCTGTTTGAACTGCGAAGTGCAATAGCTTTTCCAGCTTAGCCAAAAAGGGGCATCTCTGTGCGAGATGCCCCTTTTTATTAGGTGTCATTTCGCTATAATCCCCGCCACTGTTCCCCCTACATGAAATAAAGTAGAACGATGACTAGAAAACACATCTACATCGCTTACACCGGTGGCACCATCGGTATGCAAAAATCGGATCACGGCTACGTGCCTGTGGCTGGCTTTATGGAAAAACAACTAGCCAGTATGCCCGAGTTCCACCGCCCAGAAATGCCGGAATACACCATTCATGAGTACGAGCCTCTGATCGACTCATCTGATATGACACCGGCAGACTGGCAGCAAATCGCAGACGACATCCGTGATAACTACGAGAAATACGATGGCTTTGTGATTCTGCATGGTACTGACACCATGGCATACACAGCTTCTGCTTTGTCTTTCATGTTGGAAAACCTAGGTAAGCCAGTAATCGTAACAGGCTCACAAATTCCTCTAGCAGAACTGCGCTCAGACGGCCAAGCAAACCTACTGAATGCACTGCATATTGCAGCAAACTACCCTATCAACGAAGTGACGTTGTTCTTCAACAATCAGTTGATGCGCGGTAACCGCAGCACTAAATCTCATGCAGATGGTTTTAATGCCTTTACTTCACCAAACCTTCCACCACTATTGGAAGCGGGTATCAACATCCAAATCAGCAACAACATTGCTGTCGGTGAGCAACCAGAAGGTGAGTTCAAAGTACATAACATCACACCTCAACCTATCGGTGTGATCACCATGTATCCGGGCATTTCGCACGAAGTCATTCGCAATACACTTCGTCAACCAGTTAACGCAATGATTCTGCTGACGTTTGGCGTGGGTAATGCCCCTCAAAATCCAGAGCTACTTGGTCACCTAAAAGAAGCATCTGAGCGTGGCGTTATCGTCGTAAACCTAACTCAGTGTTTGGCGGGTAAAGTTAACATGGGTGGTTACGCAACAGGCTGTGCTCTGGCTGATTCCGGCGTAATCAGCGGTTTTGATATGACACCAGAAGCGGCATTGGCAAAACTTCACTACCTTTTGAGTCAAGATTTGTCGTACGAAGAAATCAAGCAAAAGATGCAAGAAGTGTTGCGTGGCGAAATGAGCCTGTAAACGGTTATCTTCAACATCCGAAATACGAAAAAGCCCAATTTTGTAAATTGGGCTTTTTACTTTGAAAGAGGCGTGTTGTTTAGTTCAAGTTTGGGTTCACTCGAACGATGTCTTGCTCTTCTCCACTGAATTGTTTCTTCAATTCTTGCTTAGATTTAAAGCTGATTTCACCACCAGCGGCGACCGTCATGTGCTGCGCCTCGGTGTTATGTTTTGATTGATACAACATCACAGCTTGCATACATGAGTCTCGCTGCTCTTGGGAAAGTGGTGTACCCTCAGGCCATCTTCCTGTCTCTACTGCGTAAACCAATCGCTCATAGACTTCTGGAGTTATCGCATTTAATAATTGTTCTGCGTCCATAATGTACCTTCTTATTACATTCTATTTACAGAACATAACGGTATAGAAAGCAGAGTCAAGAGCTCGAAATTGAATTGGTGTAACGGATCACAAGCAAAACCATGAAACGAACATACTGGTTACTCCTAGGCCTTGCCAGCCTGACACTAACAGGTTGCTTCGAAGGCAACGTCACCACTGAAGAATTGTGCCAAAAGAACCCACAGCTTCGTTGTGAAAACTTAAATATGGACGATGGTCAATGTCGCATACCTCGTACCAATTTGGTTTGGCATCGCTTTGAGCTACTCAAAGATCCATCAGAAGCCAATCAAGTCATCGAATACGGGTTAGTTGCTGAGTATCGCAAATGTTTAGAACTCGCGTCACAGATCACTCCGATTGATCAAAGCGCGCTAAAACGTAAAAGATTTGATGCCTTGGTGCACAGCATTGATGAGCTGGATCGTATCGTCAATAACTTAAAAGGCTCTAATGACCCAGCAACACTTTATTTCTTGTGGTCTCAAACGGGTGACGACCAAGCACGTCGTCAGTTTTTACAAATGGAAGGCAAACCAGAGCTCAATACCGCAGAAATGCAGTACGCACTCGCCACCTTCTATACCAACCGCGATCCACAAAAGACATTAACATTACTTCATAATTCGCTATCAATGTCGAACGAAGACAACTTAAAACCAGAAATTTTGAAGTCATTGGCCAGCATTAACCAAGGTCTAGGTAAGAAAGAGCAGGCTTACTTATGGGCCATGGTTGCAAAGCGCTACGATGTCCCGCTTGCTGACGAGCAACAATTGCAGCGCATGTTTAACTTTGCCGACCCAGAGAAATATGAGCAATTAGATGATTTGGCTAAATCTATATCTAAGGCAATAGATAAAGGGAATTATTCACCAAGGATGATCCCTAGCGATTTATAAAATAAAAAACTCCCGTTCATGTCGGGAGTTTTTTATTTCTACAGTAACGGTTCAGTATTTTATTAATTGAAAGGATGAAACATTCTTTCTACCAAAACTGGCGTTATTGATCGGATTTGTTGAAAATTAACGACACCGAGTTGACACAAAAACGCTCACCCGTTGTTTGCGGTCCATCTTCAAAAACGTGACCTAAATGGCTGTCACAAGTGGCACATCGAATCTCAGTTCGGACCATTCCGTGACTCAAATCCTTAAGATAACGCACCGCAGAGTCGTTAATCGGGGCATCGAAACTCGGCCAACCACAGCCAGAGTCATACTTGTTATCGGAGATAAATAGAGGGGTGTTGCAACAGGTACAGGCATACACACCTGTCTCTTTATTATGAAGCAGTTTACCGGAGAACGGAGGCTCTGTGCCTTGCTCGCGACAGACGCGAAACTCTTCCTCAGAGAGCTGCTCGCGCCACTGTTCATCGGACTTCGTTACTTTTCTTCCGCTTTGTTCTACCAATTTCTGTTCCTTATTTCTTATTTTTGGCAATGACTTTTTTAGCAAAAAACTTGCTTCTCGTAACAGTTGTAGCACATACTTTCTCACCAGGACACCATGTGTAATTAATTTGATACGAGTTCTTATCTCGAAAGTTATATTACGCCAACTGGAATGTAGAATAACCAGTTAAAAGTTTAAAAAACGAGCATTTGCGAAGAATTGTTAAAAAAAGCGTCGCTTTTTTTTGACTTTAAACAAGTTAAGTCCGATTATCTGTTGCAGATGTTTACTGGATTTTGTAATTTTACTACCAGTTATCTTTAATCAGAAATTAAGTTGTGGAGCAACTATAATGACTATCAAAGTAGGTATTAACGGTTTTGGCCGTATCGGTCGTTTCGTATTCCGTGCAGCGCAAGAGCGCAACGACATCGAAGTTGTAGGTATTAACGACCTTATCGACGTAGATTACATGGCATACATGCTTAAGTACGACTCAACTCACGGCCGTTTCAACGGTACTGTTGAAGTTGAAGGCGGTAACCTAATCGTTAACGGTAAAACTGTACGTGTAACTGCAGAGCGCAACCCAGAAGACCTAAAATGGGATGCTATCGACGTTGACGTAGTAGCTGAAGCAACTGGTCTTTTCCTAACTGACGAGACTGCACGTAAGCACATCACTGCTGGTGCGAAGAAAGTTGTTCTAACTGGTCCTTCTAAAGACGCTACTCCAATGTTCGTAATGGGCGTTAACCACGCTACTTACGCTGGTCAAGACATCGTTTCTAACGCTTCTTGTACTACTAACTGTCTAGCGCCTATCGCTAAAGTTCTTAACGACAAGTTCGGTATCGAATCTGGTCTTATGACTACAGTTCACGCTACTACAGCAACTCAAAAAACTGTAGACGGTCCTTCTGCTAAAGACTGGCGCGGTGGTCGTGGTGCTTCTCAAAACATCATCCCATCATCAACTGGTGCTGCTAAAGCTGTAGGCGTTGTTCTTCCTGAACTAAACGGCAAACTAACTGGTATGGCTTTCCGCGTACCAACAGCTAACGTTTCTGTAGTTGACCTAACAGTTAACCTAAAAGAAGGCGCATCTTACGAAGCTATCTGTGCAGCAATGAAAGAAGCTTCTGAAGGCGAACTAGCTGGCGTACTAGGCTACACTGAAGACCAAGTTGTTTCTCAAGACTTCATCGGTGAAGTTCAAACTTCAGTATTCGATGCTAAAGCTGGTATCGCTCTAACTGATAACTTCGTTAAAGTTGTATCTTGGTACGACAACGAAATCGGTTACTCAAACAAAGTTCTAGACCTAATCGCTCACATCTCTAAGTAATTATTACTTAGCTGAAAAGCAATTAGCGAAGCTTGTGTTTGAAACATAAGATTTGAATAAAAGGCGGCTCTAGAGTCGCCTTTTTTGTATCTGGAATTTGAGAGAATGAAGACTCGACGTTGCACTCAATGTGCGAAGTGCGTCTAAAAAGCTCTCCCTCCCAGCGATAGGAAGCAACACATGGATTTAAAAACTCTCCCAGCTCTAACCGTGCTATCTGATAACGTCACTATCGTCGAAGTTGATCAGGTTAAAGTCGTTCGCGTTATTCATGAGAAAGCAACGGCAGGTATCGCACTACACGGTGGTCATGTCGTGTCGTTCACACCAGAAGGCCAAGAAGACCTAATCTGGATGAGCGAAAAAGCAATCTTTGATGGCAAAGCGGCACTTCGTGGTGGTATTCCTGTTTGTTGGCCTTGGTTTGGCCGCATCGCAGCACCAGCTCATGGTTTTGCGCGCACAGCAGAATGGGAATTGGTTGAACACCGTGAGAACGACAACGGCGTGATCGTTGAACTTGCTCTCTTCCCAACCGAAGAAACTCACGACATCTGGCCACATATGTTTGATGCTCGTCTTGTTGTTGAAATCAGCGACGAGCTAAAGGTGACATTGAAAGTCACCAACATTGATGATGCAGAGTGGACATTCTCAGGTGCACTACACACGTATCTAAACGTTGGTGATATCAAACAAGCACAAACAACAGGAATGGGCCCAGAATACATCGATAGTCTAAAAGCAGGTGAAATCTGCCAAGGCGGTGATGTCCTTCAACTAACTGATACGATTGACCGTGTTTACACTCAGCCAGAAGCGAAAATCTTGGTGAAAGACCCAGTGTTAGATCGCACGTTGAGCGTTGAAAACCAAGGCCATAACTCAGCAGTGTTGTGGAACCCTTGGGCACAAGGCGCACAAGGCATGGGTGACATGGCAGACAACGGCTATGAAACCATGATGTGTGTTGAATCGACAGTGCATGCGCCAAGTATTGAGCAAGGCAAGACGTTACAGCCAGGTGAGACACATGAACTTATCACTGTAATTTCAGCGCAGTAATCCAGTTTATAGGCCGGTTCATCCGGCCTTTTTTACATTTCCAAAGCACAACACAAGAATCACTCATGCCATACTAAGGCCAACCAAAACGAGTCGAGATAATGGTGTGACGATGAAATACCGCATTTATTCAATATCACTTCTTACGGGCTTATTGTTTGGCTGTGCCAACACTGAGGTCTCGTTACAAGCCGAAAAGAACGTCGCCGAATACAAGCAATTGTCTCCGACACGATATCAAGTCTATTGCCCCACCGGAATTTGCCGCTTCCAAGTTTCTGCGAACCAGAAAACGGCAATAAGCATTGAGATGTTCTATGCCGAAAATAAACCGTTCAAGAAGATTGAGGGGCTGACCTACGACAATCAAAATCAATATCCGACGTCGAATGTTTTTACTCTTCCCGTTACGTCAGGCAACGAAAGGATATCTGTGCAAGTCATCGACTATTACAGATAACCCCACTCCGTTATCGCTTTGAATAACGAATAATCGATTCTCGATAAAGTGAAAGCAGTGTATCGCTTTTCACACCGCTCCCAACGTTTTGCGCGGAGAAAGCGCTCCACTCATCGTGCATGTATTTGCGTTGATCCGTTTTCTGAATCGTCATCCCTTCGGCAGGTCCATCAGTCACTACTCGGACGGCACCACTGCGCAAAGTAAACAGCTCAGGATCAATGACATATGCAATCGCAGAAGGATCATGGACATGGCAACCATCCATTCCAACCTTCTCGGAGTAAAACTTCAAATAGTAGCGGCTCACATCCCAAATGAACTGCCCTACTTCTCCTGCATCCACTCGCAGTTGGTCTAGGTATTGCCCCGTAAAGAAGCTCTCTTCCGTAACATCCAAACCGATGATGACGACTGGCCACGAAGCCGTGAATACCTTATCGGCGGCATGAGGGTCGTCATGAATGTTTGCTTCCGCAAATGGCGTAACATTGCCTCGATGATCGTTCTCACCAAAAGCGCCGCCCATTACAACCACTTCCTTAACCAAGTTAACGATTTCTGGGTCTGCTTCCAAAGCGAGCGCAAGGTTAGTTAAAGGGCCCACGGCCACCAAGGTGATTTCTCCCGGTTCTGCTCTAACGCTGTCGATGATAAACTGATAGGCAGGCGTATCAATGGCACTTACATCCAGTGCGCTCGGCGCTTTCACATCGCCAAAGCCAGCTTCACCATGCACGACAACCGTTGCTCCAACCGGTGCTTTTACCAAAGGCTTATCCGCACCTTTCGCAACCAAGGCTTTCATACCAAACTTCTGTTTTAGGTATAGGGCGTTTTGCGTCGCGTTGTCTATCGTCGCATTACCATAAACGGTTGTGATGGCCATAAGGTCGATATCAGGATGGGCTTCAGCAAAAAGAATGGCCATCGCATCATCGATGCCAGGATCTGTGTCTAGGATGATTTTCTTTGTCATATCAGCTTCTATTAAACGCTTGGAAAGCCCCAACAATACCTATAAAAAACAAGGATAAACGTGACCAAAGCCGAAGGTATGAGCTTTCTTTTAATCACAGCTCCTCACCACTGCTTTACCAAACAAATGAAATTTTCGCCCACTAGCATCCAACTCTTTGGTGGCTCAACTTACTCAACCTTATGTGGTCATTTCATTTCTGCAATAAAATCACCCAGTCAGCGGTCATTTGTTATCTAAGCTATTGGTTGCTCTTATTTTTTGACAATTAACTTAATAAATATCAAAAAAACTCGTCATATAAATCGCTAGCATGCCGATACAACATTTATAACATCTATCAATAATCAGGAAAGACACTACATGCTAGACAAATATCAGAATCAAAGTGTCGGTTTCCAGCTCAAACTGGTCATCACACTGTGTCTGCTTATTGCATTTTCAAGCATTGCTGCGCTTGTTTATCAAAACGCTTCAAACGTACTTTTAGAAAACACGCTGAAAGAACATCAATCTAAAGTGGAGTCGATGGCAAAAACCATTGCAGGCCAGTTCAATGCTTACCTGCACACGGCAGAAGTTTTGGAATCAACCTTCCGTAATGGTTATTTGGCGGGCGTCTATGTCGAGAGTTACAACGTTGACTTTCAAGGTCACCAAGTACCAAACATCACCCAATACAGCGAAAGCTTGATTGGTGACACTAAGTTAGTTGATAGCTTCACTCGTGACACTGGCGCTGTTGCGACCCTGTTTGCTCCAATGGGCAACGACTTCATTCGCGTCGCTACTTCACTAAAAGATCCTCAAGGTAAAAGAGCACTTGGCACTACATTGGGGCTTAACCACCCGGGTTACCAAAAACTTAAAAACGGCCAACCTTACTATGCGCAAATCAAACTTTATGGTGAGCGCTACATCACCTACTACGCACCTTTAAAAGACGCGAATGGTAAGGTCAACGGTATCTCATTCATTGGTTTACCTGTTGAGCGCGCGACCCAAGATCTATTCAGCTCGCTACAAAGCGTAAAATGGGGTGACACTGGTTACACCATCATTCTGGATAACGAAAAAGACAACCAAGGTCATTACCTTCTTCACCCAAAACACGAAGAGAGCGATCCACCGATTCAAGAAGTGTCTGACTACAACGGCAACAAGCCTTTCTACCAACTTTTCGAACAAGAAAGTGGCTTAATTCGCTACCCATTTGAATACCAAGGCACCGTGGGTGAAAAGTACCTGGTTTACACTCAAGTACCAGGTTGGAACTGGAAACTCTTAGGTGGCACTTTCATCAATGAAGTCACCAAAGGCAGCCAAGCTTTACTTCAACTGATTGCGACGATTTCTCTCATTGTGGCAGCGGCCACTTTTGTGGTGCTTACGCTTGTCCTTAACCGAACGCTAAATCCACTCACCATTTTGAATGGTTACATGAACCGTTTGGCAAAAGGTGAAGTGAGTATCGATATTCCGGCTTCAGGTAAAGCATCGAAAAACGAAATCATTAACTTGAACAACGGCGTTGCCAATATGGCGGGACAGCTGAACGAGTTGGTTGGTCAAATTCGCTCGACTAGCGACCAAGTTGAAAGTAACTCGACCAGCGTTGTGGATGATGCAAACCGCAACCTGATGCAATCGGATCTTCAGCAAGAGCAGGTAGAACAAGTGGTGACTGCCATTGAAGAGATGGCTTCGTCTGCTCAATCTGTCGCTCAGCAAGTTGAACAAATTGCCGAAAATGTTCGCTCTGCAAACACTGACAGCCAATCTGGTCTAGAAGTCGTTGAAGGCGTTTGTATTGATGTTGCACAGTTGAATGATCAGCTAGACCAATCTGCGGCAGCTATCGAGCAAGTGAACCGTGACAGCGAAAGCATCCAAACCGTGACGAAAATGATTGATGAGATCGCAGAGCAAACCAACCTACTGGCGCTTAACGCGGCTATTGAGGCAGCACGTGCAGGTGAACAAGGCCGTGGCTTTGCTGTAGTGGCAGACGAAGTTCGAACCCTTGCTCATCGCACTCAGACTTCAGTGAAAGATGTCGTGGAGATCATCGAGAAACTTAAAGGCTCCACCAGCAATGCCGTAAGCATGATGACCGAGAGCCAGCAAAACGCGAATAAGGTATTGGATAAAGCACAAGAAGCAGGCACCGCGCTAGAAGCCATTGCTGGGCAAGTTCAGTCTATTGCGTCTCAAGCCGATGCTATTGCTGCAACCTCAGAGGAACAAGCACAAGTTTCTCAAGAGATTGCAGCAAACGCACATTCGATTAGTGAATTGAACCGTGAAAGCCGTGATACCAGCGCTAAAACATCGCAAAGTGCAACCGAGCTACAGCAGCAAGCGCAAAACTTGAAACAGCAAGTGGATTTCTTCCACTAACCCTCCAATAAAACCGATAAAAGAGCCGATAATTCGGCTCTTTTTTGTTTCGCTTGCCGCATCCCTTTTTGGTAGAATTTGCCGCCCTACTTCCTGTCCAGAGATCGTCATGAACTATCAATGTCCTCTATGTCACCAACCTCTTGAGCTAACAGCAAAGACGTTTAAGTGTGAAAACAACCATCAGTTTGATTTAGCAAAAGAAGGCTACGTCAACTTGATGCCAGCGCACCACAAACGCTCAAAAGATCCAGGTGATAACAAAGAGATGATGCAAGCACGTCGTCGCTTTTTAGAAGGCAACCATTACGATCCGATGCGCCAAGAAGTGGCAAGCCTATGTGCCAAATACACCGAAGGCACAAGCCATCAATTGTTGGATATTGGTTGCGGCGAAGGCTACTACACAGACCAAGTTCAGCAGTCTCTGCATTCACAAAATGAAGAAGCGACGGTGTATGGTCTGGATATTTCTAAAGTCGCCATTCGTTTCGCGTCTAAGCGCTACCCAAATTGCGATTTCAGCGTGGCATCAAGCCATCGCTTGCCGTTTGCAGAGCAATCTTTAGACGCGATTTTGCGTATCTACGCTCCGTGTAAAGCAGAAGAGCTACAACGTGTGATTAAAGATAACGGTGTTGTTATCACAGTCACGCCAGCAGGCCGTCACTTGTACCAGTTCCGTGAACGTATCTATCAAGAGATACGCTTGCACAACGAAGAACCAGAGAACATTGAAGGGTTCGAACTTGAGCATCAACAAAAGCTCAACTACACCATGGACTTAAAAGACGGCGTCGCATTCGACCTACTGCAAATGACACCATTCGCATGGAAAGCCAGCGACGAACTTCGCGAAGAGCTAAAGTCATCTACACTTTTCCAATGTGAGGCTGACTTTATGTTGCGTGTTTACCGTAAGAAATCGACTCAATCTGAGAATGAAGCATAAAATGTAACGCTAATTATTCTCATTACCATTGATTCATTTATCAGCCTCCATTAATATCATTCGGACATTTTTGGAGGCTTTTTAATGCGCTTTTCTACACTAAGTCTGATTTTTGCAGGCTTGCTTACTGGTTGTGCTTCAAATGCACCGACCGCTCCCAACGCCGCAACTGACGACGTAACCAGTTTCTACGACTACCAGCTTCACGCCCCTTCCGGTGAAGCCATCTCAGTCAACCAGCTAACTCCAGCCCTACAACAAGCCGACGTAATTTTGATTGGTGAATGGCACACACACGCTGGTATCCACCGTTTTCAAACCGACATGCTAAAGCAGTTGTCTTCTGCTAGTCGCCCTCTTGCGCTTTCAATGGAGCAGGTCACACGCGACAAGCAAGCAATCTTAGATTCATACCTAAACGGCGAAATTGGTGAGCAATACTTTATGAAGCAGAGTAATGCTTGGCCAAACTACGAAAGTGATTACCGCCCGCTAGTTGAGTTTGCCAAGAAAGCTGATATTCCCGTGATTGCCGCAAATGCGCCGAAAAATATTGTGCGTTGCATTGGCCGCCAAGGCATCGATTACTTAGATAAGCTCGACAGTGATGAGCGCGGTTTTGTCGCAGACGAAGTCAACACAGCAAACAGCCCATACAAAGAGAAGTTCATGGCATCCATGCACCACGGCAAGCCAGAGCAGACCGAGAAGCAATACGCAGCTCAGGTTACATGGGATGAGACCATGGCAGAATCCATCGTTAAATACCTAGAGAAACATCCGGGTACTCAAGTAGTTCACGTCGCGGGCAAATTCCATACTGAAGGCGGTTTAGGGACAGCGGCTTCTATCTTGAATCGTAACCCAGATTTAAACGTTGTCGTCATTACCCCTACTGCGGACATCACCTCAGACGGTTCGGATTACCAACTAGAAGTCCTTGCGCCACCGGTGCGTTACGTACAAGACGCAAACCGCATGGCTGCGTACAAGCACCTTGCTAAGCGTAATAGCGATCTTCAATGTAAGTAATCAGAAAAATCCGACTACGACTTTAGATAAATAGGTCTGCTTTTTGCTTTAGTTTCCGAATAGTGACAGGAAGCGGCAAAAACAGACCTATTTTCGTTCTGATTGATTCAAGAAATAACGTTTGCCGTCGATATAGATATAACTGCTTTTTATACCCAAGTAACCTCGAGATGCTAGGTTCAGCGAGAATGACTTGGTTTGTAGACGCGGCGGCGATTTAAAGGTTTGGTGGGCCCAAATCAAGAATCGACAACAAAGTATACAAGCCAAGTCAACTCGCCCTTCGGGAGCGTGTCATTGACCCAATTTCTGCGTCAAACAACTTGGAAAGAGCCAGCTATTACGCTGCGTTGTTTTCCTTGACCTCGAATCAATGACAACGCTCTGAATCCTGCATCTTGAAGTCACTTGGGTATACCTGCACTCATGAAGGAGTGTCGTTGTTCGAAGGGGTAACAGATGAATCCAGTAGGAAGCAATTCAGTTAATACATACGCTGCTCAACAAAACAAAGTTGAACAAGCAAAAAAGGCAGATCAAACTACCGACGCAGCGCCACTAAAGGTTGAACAAAACAAAGTGACGCTTTCTTCTGAAGGAAAAGCGCTGCTTGCCGCTCTACAGCAAATCGACCATGAGAGTAAAAAGGTCGAAGCGGAAAACAAAACCGTTGGCGATAAGGTTGAATCTTTTGCACATGGCGCTCTCGGTATGGACCATCCAGATACTATCGAAGAAGAGGAAGACAGCTCCTACTCGGCAGGCCAATATCTTTCAGCTGCACTGACCGTTGGCGGCATTATTCTGGCTCTTGTTTAACCTCACCCGCGTTAAGCAAGAGTTTCTTTCGTTACGATAACCATCCTCATTTGAACGCGTTTTTTGCTCCAGTCCATAATGGTCGACGATTCATTATTGGACGATGGACTATGAAAAAGGCTTTTCAATCTTGCCCTTCTTCAACTCAATTTCTCCATTTTCCTATTAAGTACAGCCGATAAGTTCGCGCCCGACGAATCCCAAATTTCACAGAATTATCTCGATTATGCTGCTGCGTAAGGCGAGTTCTGTTTGCTGTTCATCATTTGTCTTTAGAAGGGCAGGAGGAGTTGCCACTCTATTCAGACAACATGGTGAGAGCAAAACTGACCAAACTTGGTTCTAAAAAGGCTTCCATGCCTTCCTCAATCGAGTTTGCTCATCGTGACCCAAGCCCTGCCTAAGCGGTGTAGCTTTAGCTCATGACTTTCGACTCCTAAACTTAACTCAAAGCCCACTTCTGTGGGCTTTTCTTATTTTAAGGTCTGTTAACCTTTCGAGCTGATTTTTGCAGCAGTTTGTAGGTTGTTTATACAAGGCGGACGCTAAGAATAGTTGGGCGTCCCATCGAACAAAACTCAACCACGAAGGAGCAACAGCCCCTAGACTTAGTGAATAAAAGTGACTTCCACATGAACCTTTTATGACGGTAGCATTTCTGCAATAAATCCTTGTTTTAATTCGAGCGCTTTTATAAATAAGGAATATACAATGAAGCACTTAGTGACCCCAATTCTAACCGCAGTAGCGGCATCCACACTTTCTTTCAATGCGCTCTCTGCAGAAATCAAAAACGTCATCTTGATGATTGGCGATGGCATGGGCCCTCAACAAGTTGGCTTGTTAGAGACCTACGCCAATCATGCACCAAACTCTATCTACAAAGGCGAAACCACCGCACTATACAAACTGGCACAAGAAGGAGTAATCGGCTCCTCTTTGACAAACCCAGAAGACGCCATCGTTGTGGATTCTGCTTGTTCAGCAACCATGCTTGCGACCGGCATTCCGACCGCTTCTGAAGTGATTGGAATCGATAGCCAAGGCAACCACGTTGAAACAATTTTGGAGAAAGCGAAGGCAAAAGGGAAAGCAACAGGCTTGGTTTCAGATACCCGCATGACGCACGCGACACCTGCCGCTTTTGCCTCTCACCAACCTCACCGCTCGTTAGAAAACAGTATCGCCGTAGACATGCTAGAGACTGGCGTGGATGTGATGCTTTCTGGCGGCCTTCGTCATTGGATTCCTAAATCGACCAACGACAAAGGCGACACTTACAAGCAACTTGAGCAACTGACTCAAGGCGACGTCTACCTAAAATCAAAACGTAAAGATGAGCGAAACCTTCTGGCGGAAGCGCAGCAGCAAGGTTACAGCCTAGCGTTTAACCGCAACATGCTTGAACAAGCAAAGGGTGAAAAAGTACTGGGGCTCTTCGCTTATTCCGGCATGAATGATGGCATAGCTTACAGCCACAGCAAAGACGATCCGAAACGTACCCAACCATCGTTAAAAGAAATGACAGAGAAAGCGCTCGATGTCCTTTCAAGGATAAAGATGGCTTCTTCTTGATGGTGGAAGGCGGTCAAATTGACTGGGCAGGTCACAGTAACGATGCAGGCACCATGCTGCATGAATTGATCAAGTTTGATGAAGCGGTAAATACAGTTTATGAATGGGCAAAAGGTCGCGAAGACACTCTTGTTATCGTCACTGCCGATCATGAAACTGGCTCTTTTGGATTCAGTTACTCATCAGCAAATTTGCCAAAGCCAGAAAAGCGCAGTGGCGAAGCATTTGCGAACCGCGATTACGTACCCAACTTCAACTTTGGCCAGTTTGATATTCTCGATGGCCTCTACAATCAAAAGCAAAGCTACTACGGCATGATCAGTGAGTTCCAAAAACTCGATGAAGCAGCACAGACGCCAGAAAAGTTGGCTGAAATTGTCAACGCGAGCAGCGACTTCTCCATCACACCAGAGCAAGCTGCGCGCGTATTAGCAAGCAAGCCTAACCCTTACCGCCTCGCGAGCCACAAGTATTTGAGTGAAGAGAATGTCCCAGCGGTCAACGACTTTGACGCCTTCTTCCCATACAACGACCGTGGCAACTTATTAGCACGTGAGCAAGCGACCAAACAAAATACAGTCTGGGGAACAGGCACACACACGCATACTCCGGTAAACGTTTTTGCATGGGGGCCAGCGGGTACTATTCTTCCGGTTTCGAAAATCATGCATCACTCACAGCTGGGTGAATACCTGATTCAACAAATCAAATAATCCGTAATTTGCACTTACTTTCATCTTTTGGTGAAACCTTCACGCCCTCATTAGAGGGCGTTTTTTTACATAGAAACGGTTGACGCCCCGCACTCAACGTTCCAATATCTGCGGGTTATTTATAAATACGATCAATACCATGTGCGAAATATTTGCTAAGCAACCTCAGGAAAACTACCAATTTATCACCCGCTCTATCCGTATCGATGGCCATGCTACGAGCGTGAAACTTGAGTCCAGCTTTTGGCTGATCTTAGAAGAGATCGCTTCTGCACAAGAGATGACGGTGCCGAAGTTCATCAGTGCGGTTTACCAAGAAGCGTTGGAGCATAATGGTGAAGTAAACAACTTTGCCTCCTTGCTGCGTTGCGCTTGTCTAACGTATGCACGCCAGCCTCAAGAGACCATGGCACAAGCGTTGAACGAACTGCATTAAACAAAACACCCACACCTCCCCCAACGTTCATTGTCGTACCTGAGTACTACCTATTGCGCGCGAAAACTGACTAGTCTAAGCGCACAATTAAGGAGTACTCATGACAAAAATGATTCATACCATGATCCGCGTAAGCGATCTGGAGCGTTCTCTTAAGTTTTATCAAGACGCACTTGAGCTAGAAATCAAAGACCAATACGTATTCGACGGCTTTTCTCTTACCTACCTAGCAAACCCAGAAACAGGATTTGAGCTAGAACTGACGCACAATCACGACCAAAGTGAACCTTACACACATGGCACAGGTTACGGCCACCTTGCTGTAAGTGTGGAGGATATTGCGGCGACACATCGACGCCTTAACTCATTGGATATTGAAACCAGTGACATCAAAGTCTTTGACCATCAGGAAAAGCACTTAGCAACATTCTTCTTCATTACCGACCCAGACGGCTACAAAATTGAGTTCTTGCAGCGTCAAGGTCGCTATCTCTGATAGTAAGTTCTGTTCTAACAGGAACGGCCACTATCCCCTTTAATAACAACAAAGAAGCAAACACAACTATGATTCATTTAACTGCTGCATTTCACGCAAAACCTGACTGCTTATCTCAACTAAAACAAGCATTAGAAGCGATGCTAGAGCCGACTCGAAATGAGACTGGCTGCGTGCGTTATCACTTGTTCCAAGACAAAAATGACCCAAGCCAATTCTTGTTCCAAGAGCAATTTGCAGACCAAGCCGCGTTTGACGAACATTGCAAAACAGCACATTTCCAGACTCTACTGAGTGAGATTGATGGTTTACTTGCCAGTGAACCAAAAATCACGTTCTTGGATGAGCTGTAATCTTTACTGCTAAACCGATAAAAAAGGCGCTCTAATTGAGCGCCTTTTTGTTGATTTTGGATTCAAGTAAAAGAAATTTATGCTTCTTTCTTTTCCACCATGTGCAAATGCACATCTTGTTGTGGGAATGGAATCGAAATGCCTTCACGGTCGAAGCGCAGTTTCACTTCTCGGGTCACATCCCAGTATACATCCCAGTAGTCATCCGTTTTAACCCAAGGACGAACAATGAAGTCAACTGAAGAAGTGTTCAGCGTATGAAGCTTGATCATTGGCTCTGGAGAACGAAGTACTGAAGGGTGAGACGTCACGATATCTGCCAATACTTCTTCTGCTTTTAGTACGTCATCTGAGTAACCAATACCAAAAACCATATCGACACGGCGAATGCGCTCATGTGTCACGTTCTTAATCACGTCACCCCAAATCTTGCTGTTTGGCACGATGATGATTTGGTTATCGAAAGTACGGATTGTGGTGTTCACCAAGCTCATGTGGCTTACCTTACCGTCTACACCACCTGCGTAAACAAAGTCACCGACATCGAACGGACGGTAGATCAGTAGCATCATACCCGCAGCGAAGTTTGATAGCGTATCTTGTAATGCGAAACCGATGATCACACCAGCAATACCGAAACCGGTCAGGATTGGAGCAAGGTTAAGGCCGATTTGAGATAGACCAACCATGATACCGATGATCCAAACGGCTTTGCCTGACATCGAGATAAAGAAGTCTTGCATCAAGTGTGACAGCTTCAAGTTCTTCGATGCCACCGTCTTGCTAACCACTTTACGCGTTAGCTTCGCCAGTGCGCGGGCAATCAGCAGGATCAGAGCAAACACAAACAACTGGAAGATGTGCTGTGGTGCGTTTTCAGCAAACCAATCCACCATTGAGTTCGACCAATGACTCAAGATAGACAGAATTACTTTGGTGTTCAGCAAATCATGCGTGATGCTACCTGTCACCTCAAAGATCTGACGCTTGTATTCCGATGTTTCTAGGCCAACTTTATCGCCAATGGTGATCAGATTGCGTAAGCTCTCTGTCGCGATATTTAGTCGTTGCTTTAGGATCAGTTGGCTTAGCTGCAGAGACGCTTTTTCTGACTCTGGGCTAGAGGAAATTTGTGAGCCGATGATTTCGCTTTGCTGATTCAAGTACTCAATCGACGCAGACAGCAAGCGCATGCGCTTATCAACGTTGTCTTTGAATGTCGCTTCCGCATCTTCATCTTGCACACCTAGTGTTTTCAGCCAGTTAAGGTTCTGCCAGCTTGATTCGTAGCTTACGTCCAAATACTGCTGCAATTCACGATAGCTGTTGACTAAAGACAGTTTGTCTTCGTCTTTTGCAGTATTGATTTCTTCATTAAGCGTTTTGACTTTGTCATCTAGGTAAACGACCGCGCCTTCAGAATACTTCTCTTGAGTTTGAACAAGCTCAATCAGCTTCTCATGAGGAATCGATTTATTGCTGATTGCTGTCGCGAGGCGGCTGCGCAGCTCTTCATTTTTTTGGAACAGTTGCAGTTGCAAGGCATCACGCTCATCGCCACTGGCTTGTTTCAAGCTTTCAGACAAATCGATGATGTCTTGGTTGATGTTATCAATCGCTTTTTCAGCGGCAGAAACCTTTGGTACTTCTACGACCGTTTCTGTGCTTTCTGTTGCTCGAACCACAAAGGAACTCATGGTCAAAGCAAACGCCATAAATAACACCACAAATGGTGTAAAACGCACTTTTAGGGGGGATAGTAACGTCATTTTTACCTCGTAAGAGACAATCTTGATCGGGGTGACCAAGCGCCGGAATGTAAATCCTTGAAATTAGATGCTCTAAGTTTACAACACGAATCCGCAAACCGAGCAGCATTTAGTAAATTATGCGTCAAAGTTCCTACAGCGGATCCAAATTTTCTTAATCTAAATATGGAATAGCAGTTGCCACTTCTTCTGTATTCTTCGCTTAACTCAGCACAAAGTCTGTGCGACAGCCCAAACAACGAGTCACAAAATCAACGGCTATAAAAATCTCTGCTACGTTTAATTGGCAGTCAAAACTGTCTTATGAACACCAATCACTACTGATAACAAGCGCAATTGTTTCAATAAGATAAGGGATTTCACATGCCTCTTCATAAAAAATCGACCGTCCGTGGCTCTATTCTCGATGATGTGTACTCATCGAAAGATCTTTCCGTTGTTATGCCCAAGTATCGTATTCCAGATGAAGAACACTCGCCGGAACATGCTTACCAAGTGGTGCACGATGAACTGATGCTCGACGGCAACTCTCGCCAGAACCTCGCCACATTTTGCCAAACTTGGGTAGAAGAAGAAGTACACAAGTTGATGGATGAGTGCATCGACAAAAACATGATCGACAAAGATGAGTACCCACAAACCGCTGAAATCGAATCTCGTTGTGTTCACATGCTGGCAGACCTTTGGCATGCGCCAGATGCCGAAAACCCGATGGGATGCTCAACGACGGGTTCCAGTGAGGCAGCCATGCTCGGCGGTATGGCTCTGAAATGGGCATGGCGTGAAAAAATGAAGAAGCAAGGCAAGCCGACTGACCGCCCTAACCTGATTTGTGGCCCCGTTCAGGTGTGCTGGCACAAGTTCGCTCGTTATTGGGATATCGAACTACGCGAAATTCCTATGCAAGGCGATCGCCTAATCATGACGCCAGAAGAAGTGATTAAACGTTGTGATGAAAACACCATTGGTGTCGTTCCAACTCTTGGGGTGACTTTTACATGTCAGTATGAACCTGTAAAAGCCGTGCATGAGGCTTTAGATCGACTCCAAGCGGAAACAGGGTTAGACATCCCAATCCATGTCGATGGTGCAAGTGGTGCGTTCCTCGCTCCTTTCTGCGATCCAGATTTAGAATGGGATTTCCGTCTACCACGAGTCAAATCAATCAATGCTTCTGGGCATAAATTTGGTCTATCGCCGCTAGGCGTTGGGTGGGTGGTTTGGCGAGATGCGGATGCGTTGCATTAAGATCTGATCTTCAACGTTAACTATCTCGGCGGGAACATGCCAACTTTTGCCCTCAACTTCTCCCGTCCTGGTGGTCAAATCGTTGCTCAGTACTACAACTTCCTTCGTCTCGGTAAAGAGGGATACCGAAAGATCCACCAAGCCTGTTACGACACCGCTCGATATCTAGCAGAGGAGGTCGAGAAGATGGGCATGTTCAAGATTATCTACGACGGACACGGCGGGATACCTGCACTGAGTTGGTCACTCAAAGAAGACGCGAATCCGGGCTTCAACCTCTATGATCTCTCAGATCGCATCCGATCAAGAGGTTGGCAGATCGCCGCTTACGCCATGCCAGCAGAACGCGAAGATCTGGTGATCATGCGCATTTTGGTTCGCCACGGATTTAGCCGCGATATGGCCGATCTTTTGATTGCCGATTTGCAACACTGCGTCGACTTCTTTGCCAAACATCCGATTGTTAACGGCAGTGATGCAGACGAATCGAGCAACTTCAATCACGGTTAACGCTCTCACCTTACACGCAAGAGCGAGGAATATGGGTTGTACCTCGCTCTGCCACTCACTAGGTAACAGGTGACACTATGTCTTTTCTCTTTAGTTACTTGTCAGAAAACCCATTCGTTTTTCTCTTTTTATCTCTCGCCATTGGTTATCCACTTGGCCGATTAACCTTTAAAGGCGTTAGCTTAGGTACAACCGCCGGAACCTTAGTCGTTGGTGTTGCTCTAGCGCTGACTTCCTTTTCTGTTTACGGGCTAAAAATTGAAGAACCGGGCTTGGTGTCAGACATCTTCTTGATGATGTTCATGTACGCCATCGGGATGAAAGTCGGACCGCAATTTTTCTCTGGGTTAGCACGGGGCGGCATCGACTTTGTGGTTATCGGGCTCATTGTGGTCTTTAGCAACTTCGCGATTGTGGTGATCGGCGCAAAATTGATGGGGCTAGAGCCGGGCTATGCGGCTGGCATCATTTCTGGAAGCTATACTGTGACCGCCGTAATGGGCGTTGCGCAATCGGCAATAAGCTCGGGAGCCTTTACCCCTCCTGAAGGCATGAGTATTGATCATGTCAGTGCCAACATCGCAGCCGGATACGCAATCAGTTATGTTCTCTCAACTGTCTTAATCATCCTATTTATTAAGTACCTTCCTTCCCTATTTGGTATCGATCCCGTTAAAGCGGGCAAAGACGCTGAAGCGGAATACTCCACTGGAGACGACAATGAAAAATTGCCAAGTACATTTGGCTTCTCTGACGTCGGCGTACTTCCGATTGATGTGAGAGCCTACAAAGTTTCGCACCAAGAACTCGTCGGGCGTTCAGTTCAAGAGTTGTATCAGAAGTTCCCTGATGCCGCGGTACTAAAAGTGGTTCGAGGTGACCAAGTCATTGATGCTTCTGACAATCCAATACTTGAGTTAAATGATGTGATTGGCATTCGAGGGGAATATCACGTGCTGATTGCCGAAGGCGAAGCAGACATCGGTAACGAAGTCGACGAACCAAGAGCAAGAAACGTCGATATCGAAGTGGCTGATATCCACGTTGGCAAATCCGAACACGCAGGGAAAACGGTCGCACAATTGCATGCTGAAGTGGGCTTTGGCGTTTATTTCAAAGCAATATTTCGACAAGGCCACCAGCAGCCTTTGTTGTCGCAAACTAAGGTCGAAGTGGGTGACGTTGTACGTATTGCAGGCTCCCAATGGTGTGTCGAGCAAACCGCGTCCAAACTCAATAGCGTCCCGATTGTAGAGAGCACGGTAACTGAAACCTTCTACCTTGCCCTCTCGCTTCTTATTGGCTATGTCTTTGGCCATTTGAGTGTCACGGTTGCTGGCATTCCTTTTGCGTTAGGTACGTCAGCTGGTTGCATGCTAACGGGAATCGTCTTTTCCTTTTTGCGAACCCATAACCCAAGCTTTGGCGGCCCGATGAGCGAAGGCGCGAGAAGCTTTTTGCAAGACATCGGCCTAAACCTATTTGTCGCGGTATTGGCGGCAACCGTAGGACCGAAAATCTTAGCGTCATTCCAAGGCATCATCGTGATTAAAATTGCACTCTTGGGTGTGACCGCAGCACTCGTGCCGCCTCTGTTAGCTTGGTTATACGGCTTGTATTTCCGCAAGATGAATCCTGCGATTTTAGCCGGAGCCTGCGCTGGCGGACGCAATAGCACACCGGCAATGAAAGGGGCTCAAGATGCCAGCCACAGTGACATGCCCGCAATTGGCTACCCTGTGCCTTATGCGCTGACCTCTGTATTGGTGCTGATATTAGGTTACATCGCCATGGTCATTAGCTAACCCGCCATGCGTTAACCCCTAACAAGTTAACAAAAGAGCAGTTTTAGCGGGATGAACTATGATTGAATCGTAACAGTTCCAAACGGATAGCAGATAGCTAACACAATAATGAGTAAGGAGAAATTATGGGCTTTCTATCTTGGATTATTCTAGGTTTGATTGCAGGTGCACTGGCTAAGTGGTTGATGCCTGGTAACGACGGAGGCGGCTGGATTGCCACTATGGTGCTCGGTATTGTAGGCGCTTTCGTTGGTGGTTTCTTAGGAAGCTTTGTGGGCCTTGGCGGTGCAGACGGCGTAAACATCGGCAGCATCGTCACCGCGACTTTAGGTGCTTTCGTTATATTGTTTGTCTACAACCGTTTCTTAAAAGGTTGAGCACTTTTTACTTCATTCAATAACAAACAAGCCTTTCATAATGAAAGGCTTGTTTACATTCGACTATGGGCGGTTTGGGTGATTCAAGAACCACAAGAATTAATTTTTGTTTTTATGAATCCTGAGAGAGACCAGCAATACCAATGGGTTCATGGATTTCTCAACAAAAAGCCCTTTCCCTAAGCAAAACCTGAGAAAATCATCCAAAAATTCTCAACTATCCCATCAAGTAGATCAAAGCAGTTCTCGACATTTTGTCGCTAGTCAGTGTTCCACTCCACGTGAAAGCACTCTTCCACATAGCTATGCTTTGCATCATACAATGCAATGGTGATCACACTTGCCAGATATACCTTCTAACTCACCTCTGGACAAATTTTACTTAGAGTAAAGCAGCTATTCCCTGAAGTTTTTTACTCGAACCAATACAGAAGCCACTTATGAAGATGAATAGCTATTCACTTTGTAGGTTGCTTAATACTCAGAATAGTTAGTAGCGCACTTTTAATCATCCACAACTTCAATCGTTATATGTTGGGCACCAAGATATGTGCCTTCATCAATCTCATAACGTAAAGTTTCACCACAATGAGGGCACTCAAATTCTTCATTGGGTTCAATACACTCATCTTCGAGCCAATCCCAGCCAATTTGTTTTTCACAAGTAGGACATCTCATTCAGTCATCCTTATTCATTTAAATACAACTCCGCCATACCATCGAGCTTACTTTTCACTTCTTTCCAGCTCGGCATCACGCCGGTTAATAAGCGCCAGAAGCGTTCACTATGGTTGTATTCTGCGATGTGGCAAAGTTCATGTAAGATGACGTAATCAATGCACTCTTTGGGTGCTTTGATTAGGTGAGGATTGAGCATCAACGTGCCTTTGGCTGAACAGCTTCCCCATTGTTTTTGCATCGGCATAATGCGAAATGAAGGGATACCCTCTACCCACGTTGCTTGCGGTAAAAGCTCAGCTAAGCGTTCGTGGAAAACCCGTTCTGCACGAACGCCATACCAACCAGATACCAGTGCTTTGACGAGCTTTGGCTTATCTTCGTTAAAGCGGTTAAGCGTGACTAACAGCTTACCTCGTTCCATCTTCACGCTGGAAATGGCATCTCTGTCTTCAACCACCTTTAATACATAGCGACGGCCTAGATAGAATTGCATCTCACCGCTCACATAGTGTTTGGTTTGCACATATTCTAAATGAGTTCGGAACTCTACCAATGCATTCCAAATCCATTGAGCGCGTTGCATGACCGCTTCATGGATTGCTGATTTCTCAGCATCCTGAGGCGCAGTGACAACCACTCGGCAATCTGGATGCACTCGGATGGTGATTTTCTTTTTCTTGCCTTCAGCAAATACCTTGCGGATCACCTCATAGGTAACAGCTTCATCACCATAGATGAAGCTGTATTCCTCGGTATTGCCTTCTTGATGGTTAACAGAAGTCATGCTTAGTGACCTGACTTATTGTTACCAGACAGGCCAAGACGGGTGATTTGAATAACATCTGTAATAATAGCTTGCGCTTTATCGATACCCACATCAGCGAACAGCAGTGGCAGCAGTCCTAAACGGATCTGATTTTCAATCTCCGATGGGTTAATTGAAAACTCGGCAACCGCTTTACGCACAATGCCATCAATGTCTAACGCATACTGAAAGCACTGCTCTTCGGTTAGAGGTAATGGCTCTCCCCCATTTTCTTTTAGCAACCCATGTTTTAAGAACAGACCATAGTAGGCGTGAACATGGCGTTTGATTTTAGGGTCAAGCTCTGCAAAGCGATCAGTCGGCATTCCAGCTACCTCTCGATCTTTAACCTGCTGCTCGAAATCTGCAAACAGAAGGTACTGTTTTACAGGGCTGTCAAACATCTCCTTGGTTTTCTCGATAGCTTGCTTTAACAAGTTTGAGAAATACTCTTGGGCATACGGATCATCCGCCAAATCTTGCTCAATCATCTTGGTTACACGACCTGTGATGACATCCTTTTTGTTATTGGCTTCATCATCGGTCATTTGCTCTGGTTTGGCATCTTTACCCATGTTGCCAACCAGATAAGCGCCTTCTGGCTCTTCAATCGACACACCTGCAATGTGCTTGTCTAACATGGCGCGAATATTTTCCGAATACTCGTCGTAGTCCACGGTTTCCTCTGCATCTGCACGTACTTGTTGACGCAGTTGGCTCATGGATTTCAACGTGTTTTTATAAAGCTGACGCTTATCATCAAAGCTCTTATCTTCAAAGTAAGTAGCCGATTGCAGAGCTACTTTTAAGCAGTTAGCAAACGCAGTCAGCGCATCATAAAAATCATTACGCAGCTTTAAGTTGGTATCTGTCAGTTGACCATCAATCGTATCAATTTTAGGTGCCAAAGCTTGACGCAGTGCTTGTCCATCTTGCTTGTTCTTCACACCAGAAAAAATTGCCCATAGGTCATCATACAAACCTGGCAACTTCTTGTATTCGGTGTCCATGCGGTTATACAAACCTTTGAGATCATCGATATCAAAGCCGCCTTGGGTACGCTCAGCTAAATCTTGGTATTTCTCAATAGTGGTATCCAATTCACGTAAGATGCCACGGTAATCAATCAAATAACCAAATTGCTTTTTCGCATGTAAGCGGTTAACTCGCGCAATGGCTTGAATAAGGTTGTGCTGCTTTAATGGCTTGTCGATATAGAGCACTGTGTTTTTAGGCTCATCAAAGCCTGTTAATAGCTTATCGACCACGATCATAATGTCGGGGCCTTCATCCTTTTCAAATTCTTGGATGAGGTGCTTGGTGTAGGCTTTTTCATCGCTCCAGCCTTTCTGTGCGACGTTCTCTTTCCACCAATTTTGCACCAAATCGGTGCTTTCACTATCGACGCTATCGTGTCCCTCACGGGTATCAGGTGGCGACATCGCAACCACAGAAGTGACTTTACCGATTTGATCGAGCAGCTTCTTATAGCGGATTGCAGAGGCTTTAGAATCACACGCCAGTTGTCCTTTCAAACCTTGCTGCTTAAAGTTTTGAAAGTGATCAGAAATATCGTGCGCAATGAGCTCTAAGCGCCCTTCGGTTTGGTAGATCTGACCTTTTTGCGCGAACTTGCGTTTTAAGTCTGCACGTTGCTTCTCCGATAGGGTATCGGTAATACGGTTAAACCATGCATCAATGGCTTTATCGTTGGTGCTCAGATCCGGAATACGCTCTTCGTACAACAGTGGCGTAACGGTGCCATCTTCGACGGCTTGCTGCATGGTGTAAGAGTGAATGATCTTACCGAACTTGTTCTCGGTCTTATCGTCTTGCAGCAGAGGTGTACCTGTGAAACCGATATAAGCGGCTTTTGGCAAAGCTTGCTGCATACGGATGTTATTCTCACCGTTTTGGCTACGGTGGCCCTCATCCACTAATACGATAATGTCTGGGCTATCGTTGTAGCATTCAGGTAGGTTAATCGCTGTACCAAACTTGTTGATGATCGAGAAGATGATGCGCTCATTGCCTTTACCGATTTGCTCGGCAAGGCGTTTACCTGTGGTTGCCATTGCCTCTTTTTTGTCTTTATCTGACAGTGCGCCGCCAGAGGCAAAAGTGCGAGCAAGCTGATCTTCTAAATCGACACGGTCAGTCACCACCACAACGCGGCATTTCGCTAACTCTTTTAGCCAAATCAGGGCTTTTGACAAAAACACCATCGTGAAAGACTTACCCGAACCTGTGGTATGCCAAATCACACCGCCATTTCGTGCGCCCTTCTCATCAAAAGAGGTGATGCGCTCCACCAAGGCTTTAATGCCAAATACTTGCTGATAACGCGCAACAATCTTGCCTGCTTTTTTATCAAACAATGTGAATAAACGAGTTAGCTCTAGCAAGCGGTCATGGCGCAGCAAGGATACCAATAAGCGATCTTGGTCTGTCACCACCAAATCACCGCCTGCAATCAGTGATAGGTATTCGTCTTTAATCGCTGCCGTGCGATGGCTGAAAATCGCATTCAATTGCGCGTCATTCAGTGAGGTGTTCTTAAGGCGCTCAAAGGTGCTTTCGGTGATTTCTTCTTCTTTCCATTTCGCCCAGAACTTCTCTGGTGTACCGCACGTACCGTATAAACCATCATGACCATTGATGGATAGCAACAGTTGGCTGTAAGCAAACAGATGCGGAATTTCATCCACTTTTTGGTTGCGGATGTTTTGCGAAATACCTTCGGTGATGGTGGGTTTGCCGTTGATGCTGCTATCGGGGCGTTTTGCTTCTATCATTACCCAAGGTAAGCCATTAACGAAACAGACCACGTCAGGAATGCGTTTGCCTGTACCACGAGCGT
Source organism: Vibrio sp. B1ASS3 (assembly GCF_905175355.1). NCBI lineage: Bacteria > Pseudomonadati > Pseudomonadota > Gammaproteobacteria > Vibrionales > Vibrionaceae > Vibrio > Vibrio sp. B1ASS3. The sequence goes on along the minus strand of NZ_HG992742.1, from coordinate 1,181,262 downwards.
TCTCGACTTCCATCTCTTCGGTGAAATGAAATTGGTTGTTTTCAGGTGTGTCCCAATCAATGATTTGAATGGTTGGGTTAGCTTTTTTACCTTCGACAAATTCAGTGACACTAATGCCGTAGGTTAACGCGTTATAGAGCTTTTCATTGGCGGCTTTTAGCCCTTCATTCATCGCAGGGTTAGCCAACTCTTGCACGATTTTATCAATCGCAGCTTGCGATAAATGGCGTTCTTTACCCATGAATGAGTAGGTTTTAAAACTCAGAACCTTGCGTAACACCTGCGGCAAAATCACCGTGGTTTTGTTGCCACGCATTGCCATGCATTCACTCGGCGGGATGAATTGGTAGCCAAGGTTTGTAAGCAAAGTTAGTGCAGGGATTTTTGCACTTTGCTCTTCACGGAAGTTGGGTAAGTTGCCTGACATTGTTATCTCTTAATTTGTCGATTCGTTCTAATTTTTTTGTATTTAATGGTGCTTACGACTTTTGGCCTGATTGAAATCGATAACGTTATTAGGAATGCTGCCAATTCCTTCGTAGTATTCATTCATCGCTTGGTTAAGTTCGGCATTCATCTCGTCCAGATAGCTGTCATCGGGAATCCCATGCTTAACCATTTCGGCGTGCATCATCTGTCGGCGTAGAGAACTAAATAACTGGCGGATCAGTTTGTCCTCGTTGCCGCCCAACTCACTATAAGTTTGCATCCAATCAATGAACATCTCTTCATCGGGATGAAAGTGATCTTTTTTCTGCTTGGTCGAGCGAATTAAACTGTTAATCCACTCATCAAAGCTTGCTGACTGTTCATGCCCTTCAGGTAGAGAACCCGCTTGGTAAACTCGGTTTTCAAACTGCCAAGCAACATCATTAATATGGCTTTGTACGCTGCGGTCACCGCGTTGGCAAAAGTAAGGCTTAGGATGAAGTTTGATGAACTCATTGAACATCTCTTCAAAGCTCTCTTCATCGCACATTTCGAACTCTTCACCAAAGAACTGCATATTGTTAAACAGCCTTTCAAGCAGCTGATTAGTGAACTCGAGCCAATCCCCTTTTTGAATGCCAACAAACACCATGGAATAGCGAGTTTCAACGTGCATGGCGATTAGTACTTTCTTGCGTTGTACATTTACCGCATGAACCAGCCAAGCACTCATCGGAGGTTGGGTTCTGAACGCATCTACTGGTTCAGAATTACTGATAGAATCCGTTGGCGGCGCTTCCAATGGAGAGACTTTTTTGCCATTGCGTTTCACTGTGAAGAAGTCCGCAGCGGCTTTTGTACAGTTGAATACTAACATTGTGTATTACCTAGCTTTTAGTAAACCTATGTGAGGCTGTGCATCACATAGGTTGAGAGAGTAGATTAAGCGGCTTCGGTTTTTGCCACTTTTACGCGGCGTTTACCCGTTAATAACTGCTGCATCAACGCCTTTTTCTCTTGCTTGAAGTATGCAAGTTTGGCTTCTAACAACTCGATTTCCTTGTCGGCAGCGGTAAGCACTGAGGCGATTTTTTCCTGCTCTTTTAGTGATGGTTGAGGTAACTTGATTTCTGAAAAATATTTATAACTAATGATTTTTCCATCACGAATGCCTTCAAGTCGACTCTTCATTGCTTGAATAAAAGAAAAAGACTTTAAATGATATTTGTAGAAGTCATCACTTATTTCTATTTTCGGATGTAAAATCACATAAGCGGGGCTACAAATACCTTTGTATTTAGAATATTCAATACCACCTTGGAAGCTTCTTAAACTAATAATGAAGTCTCCTATCTCAACAACTTTGTAGCCTGCAATACTGCCCTGAGTCACTGAAACATTGTAATCAATCAGTTCTCTTGGAACAGCACCTTGATCTTGCGTGATCGCAAGTATAGGTAGATCTGAGTTATGTTTTTTATTAGACCTTGTCGCAAATATACTGCCTGCTTGAACATAAGCCCACTCTTCCTCAAACGCTTTACCCGTTTCAGGATCAAGCAAACGCTTTTTACCCGTCAACAACTGCTGCATTAGGGATTTTTTCTGCTGCTTGCTGGCATCAATCAGCTTTTCTGTGGTTGCAATTGCCTTATCCCATGTCGAAAGGACTTGGGCGATTTTGCGTTGTTCTGGGAGAGGTGGTATACCAATTTTCAAGCTAAGCAACTCACCTTTCGTGATATTTTTCATTGAACCGCTTGTTCCCGTTGCTAAGTTGGATAGCGTATATCGGCAATGTTCAGATGAAAGCAAATAGCTTAGCCACTTCATATTAGAGTTAAGTTTTGGAACCGTCTGCCATAACTTATCTGGTAGAAACAAGTTATCGTATTGTCCGTCAATGTACGCACTCGCTCCTACTAACTCTTCTGTATTACTGCGGCTTATTATTATTTGTCCCTGCTTAGGGTTAACTTTTGCACGAGCTAATTCGGTAGCCGATGTAATAGCTTTAGCTGCATTTGGTCTAAATACGCCATAAGAAACTGCACTTACTTTTAATACACCTTTTTCATCTTGTTCAAGAGGTCGATCTTCTCCATTTACGCTGACTCCTGATTCAAGGCCAAGTAAAAGATCTCCAACTCTTCCATCAACCCAACCATTAGGCACCATAACCCAACTCCTCTAGGTAGCCCGCCATTTCCGCTTCTAGGTCGGCTAGTTCAGTTTGTAGCGCCAAACGCTCACTACGTACTGCCATCAAATCGATTTCCGCTTCTTCTTCAAAGGTATCCACGTAGCGAGGGATATTGAGGTTGTAATCGTTCTCACGAATCTCATCGAGCGTTGCCACATACGCGTACTTATCCACGTTGTCGCCGCTGCGGTAAGTCTTCACGATCTTGTCGATGTTTTCTGCCGTAAGACGTTCTGGTTTTTGCCAGACTTAAACTCACGCGAAGCATCAATGAACATCACATCCTTGGTGTCTTTCTTCTTCTTAAAGATCAAGATTGCCGCTGGAATGCCCGTGCCGAAGAACAGTTTTTCAGGTAAGCCGATCACCGCATCTAGCAAGTTTTCTTCAATCAGTTGTTGGCGGATTTTACCTTCGCCTGATGCACGGAATAGCACGCCGTGAGGCACAACCACGCCCATTCTGCCCGTCTCTGGTTTTAGGGTTTCAATCATGTGCGAGATGAATGCGTAGTCGCCTTTGGTTTTTGGTGGCACGCCACGGCGGAAACGACCAAAGTGATCGCTTTCTGCGTATTCATGACCCCATTTATCTAGTGAGAATGGCGGGTTTGCGGTTACGACATCAAAGTGCAGTAAGCCACCATTAGCATCTTGTAGCTTAGGGTTACGAATGGTGTCGCCCCATTCAATGCGGTGGTTGTCTTCGCCATGTAGGAACATGTTCATTTTTGCCAATGACCAAGTTGAGCCAATTGCTTCTTGACCAAACAGAGCGTACTGCTTAGAGCCTGCAAAGTTCTTCTGAACCTGTTTACCACACTTCATCAACAGTGAGCCTGAACCACATGCAGGGTCACAAATGCTGTCACCTTGTTGTGGCTCTAGGATGATAGAAAGCAGATCCGACACCTCTGGCGGAGTATAGAATTCACCTGCCGATTTACCGCTGCCAGCCGCAAAGTGTTTGATCAGGTATTCGTAGGCGTTACCAATCACATCCAGCGAGCCAACACGGCTTGGGCGTAGGTTTAGGGTTGGCTTACCAAAGTCTTCCAATAGGTGGCGTAGAATGTCGTTCTTTTGCTTTTCATCACCCAGTTTATCGGTGTTAAAGCTGATGTCTTGGAACACACCTTTTAGTTTGGTGCCGTTGGCTTCTTCAATCGCATGCAATGCTTGGTCAATACGAGAGCCATTGCCTGCTTCAAAGCGAGCTTCGTACAAGTCCCAGAATGTTGAACCTGCTGGAATTTTGAATGATTGGCTCGCAAGCATGGCTTCGATCATATCTTGGTTGTCACCAAACTGAGTGGTGAGTTCTTCCACTTTGTCTTGACGTACATCTGAGATGTATTTTAAGAACAGCATGGTCAAGATAAAGTCTTTGTAGATGGATGGGTCTACGGTGCCACGGAACGTATCACACGCCGACCAGACGGCTTTGTTGACTTGATCTTGGTAAAGAGGATCTTGGTTGATAGTAGAGTTTGGCATTAAGTTATCTCGAATAGCGTTAAATTTTTTCAATTAGCGATGCTGCAATGCGTTTAAATGAGGCAAAGCAGGTATCAAAATCATGGGGTTCGGTGTTAAACACCATTGGCGTGACAAATTCCTGAAAGCGTTGGCGGAATATTGCATTTTCCTCAAGCTCTTTGAGGCCAAGTTGTAGCTCTTGTTTGGGGTTGGCAACAAACTCGGCATGTTGATTGCCAAAGCGGGCAATATCTTCTGCCAATACCGCTTTGAATAGACCGTCAATCGAGTCGAGTTCTTGCATTGAGAGCGTTGTTATGCAGTGCACATCGTAAATGTGGCGAACTAAAGCAACATCATCGCTTCGCTCCGTATTGCGTTTCACTGACATGGTACGGCGAAGCATCGAAATAACTTTTTCAATTAGTGTGGTATAGACAGAGACGCAATCAAACGCACTCACTTCGTGCGGTTGTCGGTACAACTCTGCAACCAGAGATTGAATGCTGCGCGACTCTACATCCAGTAATGGAATGGTTTCGATTAACTCTAACTTGATGATGGGGCGAAGGCAGGGCGCTTGACTAAACTGCTGCGGGTATTTAAGTTCAAACTCGACGTAGCGGTACTCATCTCGCACAGAACGCGCTTCAACGGTAAATCGCTCTGACTGGGTGATCGCCTGTTCAATCTCGTTAACACATGCCTTTCTCGCGGCTTTCTTTTTTGCTCGACTCAGTTCATCAAATGCTGGGTTGGGGATGAGTTTTATATCCACATCTTCCGACATTCTTAGAATTTTAACGTTTGATTTCGCCAACGCAGTGCCGCCAGAAAAGACCATTTGATGATGCTCAGGACAAACTTTCGCTAGCTCAGCCAGTAAAGCCACGACCCAGTAATCTTTTTCAATGATGGCTGGGTTTCCGAGCTCAAGCGCATCGGAAACCTCAAGGAACTGTTGTTTTAGTGTGTTCATACTAACTTGGTAAGTTCAGCACACGGCTACCGACCACCAGTTTGCGATTAAACTGTTTTGGGTCCCATGAATACTGAATAGAAGATGGAATTTGGGTGCTTGAACCTGAAAGACTTTGTAGCGATAGACTATCCATCTCAAAATCAACGCCTTTCATTTTAAGAATTTCTCGCATAAGGGCATCGGTCCCTCCCGGATTAGTCGGCATAGGCTTACCTGTGAGACTATTGATTCTTGCTTTGGTATACAAGCCATAGCCAAGCTTCATTAACTCACCTTGCTGCACAAGCTGCCTCAGGGCCCGACCTATTTGGTCGTAACTTGCAAATCCATCAAAGTCTTTGCGTTCAAATACATAACGTCTTGAACGCTTTATCTTTTGATAAATGCGGTCTGCTGCTGTCATTTGAACCTCCTTACGTACAATAACAGCAGTATAACTGACCGTGTACATTCAAGGAATAGATACGGCATGACAGAATGAAGAAAAACGGCATCGCCATACACCTAAAAATAAATAAGTTAATGTAAATAAATAACTTTAAGTGACGACATTCTAATTCAGCCATTGCCAATAGCAAATGCTGACCTAGTTCAAGAATCGGTATTCTCAGAGATCTTTAATGCATCTTCTATTTCAACACCAAGATAGCGAATGGTATTGTCGAGTTTTACGTGTCCGAGCAATAATTGAACCGCACGTATGTTCTTTGTCCGTGCATAAATGAGTGTTGCTTTCGTTCGGCGCATTGAGTGAGTACCATACTGATATGAGTCGTAGCCAAGTTTTGTTGCCCAACGACGAATGATTTTTAGATAACGGCTATAGCTCATGGATTTACCCTGCTTTCTGGAACTAGGAAACACGTAATCTGACGCGGTAATTTGGCTTTTCATGATCCACTGTGCTAACGATTGTGCTGTACGGGAAGTGATCTCAAACTGCACCTCTCGCCCCGTTTTACTTTGACTGTAGAGCACACGGTCTTGAATAACACCGCCAGAGGATATGTCTCTCACTTTCATTCTAAGTAAATCGCATGATCGTAACTTGCAATCTATGGCGAGATTCAGCAAGGCGAGTTCCATGATGTTTTCTTCGATTTCGAGCCGAGTACGAATTCGCCATATGTCTTCAAGCTTGAAAGGCTTTTTCTGCCCAGTTAGATGACCTTTCTTCGTCCACATAATTGACCTCCAGTCTAAGTTTAGAAGTGGCCTTAGTAAGGTTAGTGGGTGGTATACAGAAGAAGTGGTGCTGGTAATTAAGAAGATGCTTGACGGTTGATTGTGGCTACTCTAGTCTCGCTCCCCTTCTTGGTGCCTTTTTAAAATCCGTCCAAGACTTTCGATGAGGCACCTTGAGGAAGAATAGAGGACGTTTTGTTCTCTTTGGCGGCTTTTGTACCATTCTAATGCAGCGATTGGCAGGATTTGCAAAAGCCGCTTCTTGCTAATAGATAGCATTCATCGTTTAAGGCTTTGTTTATATATCTTTCGCAATGTAGAACGATTCATTCCAAGCATTCGTGCGGCCTGAGCCTGATTGCCTCGGGTATGCAGCAAGAGCACTTCGACAATCGTGCACTTCACTTCTGGTAGTAATTGGCTGAGATCGGGCGCTGCATGCTTTTTATCTGCAATACCTGTCAATTCAAGCTCTTGTTTCACACATTGAACCACCTCATCCTGCGTTATCAAGGTCGTCATATTTTTTTCCTCTTACTTTTTCTTCTTTGAACGATGTATAGCAATGTGCGACTAAGCGCCCTTGTTGAGTTTTGTAGGGCAAACCAGAATTACCAATGTTGATCCTTTTTCGCCAGACTACAAGTGTCTCTAATGAGCTCGCAGCGTTCATTTTTCGCTGTATTTTTTCGAAGTATCCGTCAAAGCTCATGAATTAAGCGCAGCTGTATAGAAAATGAATAAGCTCGGAGTCCGAATTAACAGGAAAGTTCCCTAAATCTTTTGTTAATTGGGATGAGAGTAAGATCACAGCCTTTGTAGGCAGAGTGCTCATCCGTGCCATAGATTAAGATGATTTCTCTTACCGCGATAGCTAATAGCCTTATTGTTACCTGAGTCACACTTTTACAAGGTCTGACGTGCAAGGTTAAAATCACAAAATAACGCCTCCTTCCTTCGCTTTAAAGCCCTAAAAGTGCTTTGAAAAGGAAGTTGCGTGTAATTCACTACCGCCAATTACTTTTACCCCACATAAAGAATAAGCACCTTGATTCATTTCGATTGCTAGAATCCAAAGTTATTTGTTTTTGGAAACAGCAATGAAATCGTCGCAACCTGATGCTTCAAAAAAGGTCTACCCACGAATCGGTAAAGTCTATGAAGTTCACTCAGATAAATCTCGCGTTAAAGTCAATTTTCACGGGAATCCAATCGGTCAGCCTATATGGGCAGTCATAGGTCGAGCGTTTAAAGCTTCTGACATAGATCTCGCTATTGATAACCAATTGAACTGCCAAATCAACTTTATGGATGGCGATCTTAGCCTTCCTATCCTTGTTGACATCTTCACCTCTCTACTAGAGGAAGACCTATTGATACTCCGAGCCAAAAACATGGTTGTTCAAGGCGATGAAAGTGTCGTCCTACGCTCAGGGGAGACTCAAGTATCAATGACGGCGAAAAGTGGTACGGTTAAAACCAACGCCCAAAACATCAATACATCGGCAGATAAGCTACAAAAAATTCAAGCGACCAAAGTGCGCTTAAACTGATTGAAAAGGAAAAAATTATGGCATCAACCATCGGCGCTAATGGGCTGAGTATTGTACATAAAGGCTCAGGCGGTGAAGCGAATGCGTCTGTGCCGGACGTCTGTTTGACCAAAGTAGGAAAGCCTGTCGTTCCTATTCCGTACGGCAATAACGCTAAATCCGCCGATTTGGTGGACGGCTCAACCAGTGTCACAGCCGATGGTGGCAACAGTATTGCCTTGCAAGGCAGTAAGTTCTCAAAAAGTACAGGTGATGCCGCTGGCGATAAAAAAGGCGTGAGTTCAGGAACCATTGAAGGAGAAGCGCAGTTTGTGACGTCTTCTTCGAATGTTCTTATCGAAGGAAAAGGAGTGGCGCGCCAGAGTGATCAAATGACCATGAACAATGGCAATACCATGTGTTTTGGCGTACAGAACCCATCTTTCTCGGTCGAAGAAGATCTTGAAGAGACCTTTATCATGGACGTTTGCGTGCGTCATCCAAATGGTCAAAGACTGGTGAATGCGCCATTTAAACTCAGTGATGAGCAAGGTTCGATGGTATATGAAGCCACTTTGGATGATAAAGGGCGCAGTGATGCCGACCCGCTCAAAGGTGGCAAGGTCAAACTGCTGGTCGAAGAGAGTCAAGACCCGTTTGTGGTGGCTCCGATTCGTCGCGATAACCCTCGCCATCTAGACAGCCAATCGGATGATGATTTTTTCAATATCGCTTCCAAAGGTCAGCGCGGCTTTTGGCAGCCAACCAGAATTGAGACCGTTGGCACGGCTTGGGGCAGTATTGGTCAAACGTTGAGTAGCGATCGCTATTTCCAAGACATGGTCAGTGCCGAGGTCATTCAGCACTTTACCCATTATCACCCAGATACAACATTCGATGTATCAAAGACCTGTGATGCACTCATTGGCAACCTTGATCAACCCTTGCCACATACCACCGAATCGCTGCTCGCTTATACCCTGCCTCAAGTATTAGAAGAAGGGGAACTACTGTCGGTACTGCTGAGGCTAGCCCCGCATGAGACCACTGACCGAATGCTGGCGTACATGCGTGCGCGAGGTAAAGGCAACCCACAAACCTATTTGGCTGACTACGATTGGCAAGCAGCAGAAAAGAGCATCAATAGTGAACTCGACGCGCTACTTAACAAGCTGAAAAGTCGGTTAACCTTCTTACGTGATGAAGCGAGTAAACTGCAATACGCTTACCTGTCTGAGGATGTGTTCGATAAACACATCGAGACGTTAAGCTCGTACATGAAGCAGCTGCCTGAACTTATTTCTGGCGTGTTCAGTAAAATGCAAACCAAAGCCAGCGAGCTTCTGGCGAACACTGACAACGTAAAGGTCATCAAAGCGGCAGACGACTTGCACTCGATTGAGAGTGAATCGATTGAAGCCGTTGTTAACACCACCAAAACCATCGACACGGTCGAGCCATTCATGAATGAAGTTGCGGGCGTGATTGAGAATGTCATTCCGATTTATCCGGTGCGTTATGGCTACGCGAATTTCTTTGACGAATTGATGCCAGCGCAAGCCCCGCCGAGCATGGCAGAAATGAGTAGCGCGACCGGGCTGAAAGACACTGGTGGCTATCTGCTTCGCCTTCTACGTGAGGGTTGGTTGTACATCAAAGAAGAGAGCGAAGAAGAAACCGCGCCTTTTCACATCTTCAAATATGCGCAAACCCAAACGCCGACCGGTGTGATTGAAAAGTTTGAGAAATACTATTTCACCAATGAAGAAAACGCTCAAGAGGGATTAACGCTCGATACCTCATCGGGTTCCACCTTCTATCCTTTTGCGTTTGTGACGCCAAAAGCGAAAAAGATTTCCATCGTTTACTCTGAGCACGAATGGTCTGCCGCCATCATTGATAACATGAACAACGATGAAGAGTTGCGCAAAAAGGCGATGCAGCAGGTGGATTTGACTGCGCAACAAACCGAGTTTAGTCAAGCGGCAACACAAGATAACCTCAGCGCCTTGGTGGAAGATTACCGCAATAACGATGAAAAGTGGTTGGCAGACAAAGACAGCGCGAAACCGACACCCAATGGCCTCGATTTGGCGACCATCACAGAAAGTTATCACCTTGCGGCTGAAGGCATTGTCGAAACCATGCAAAAAAGCCATAGCGAGCATAAAGATGGAGCTTTGGTGGCTTTGTTTGACCCAGTTGGTCGTCAAAAGGATCTAAGTTATGTCTTGTCATTCAATATTGCTGATGAGCAGGCGTATTACGCTAATAATGCCTACCCATTAACCATTGGTAAATTTGCTGACGCTTGTTTAAGTTCAGATGTCCCAATAATCAAAGAAGCCGCTGAAAATAACTTAGATAAAAAAGCTCTGAATGATTACCAAAAAGAGGCTGATGAGTATGAAAAAAAACAGGTGAGGAAGCGTCAACAGTTACTGGAACTCATAAATGAATACATGGTTGGTTCTCTTGCTATAGATGAAGTTGGCAGTTTGCTTGCTTACATCAAATATTTCTTTGAAGACGGCTCAGAACCATCACTGGAGCCCGAAGCTGAACTGAATAAAATACTCAATCTGACTGCAGATTTACTTGAAGGTGTCACAGCTTCAGAACAAGGCATCGATTTTATGGATAATTGGGTGGGACAAGGTTTCAGTTCTGAGCCAAATGAGATCGGCGTGGGCATCTTATTCAACACGGCGAAAATACTGTTTACCCAATGTCAGAGTGCCTTTCCTTGGGACGAGGCACCGACAAAATTAACATTAGCAATAGGCCCTTGGCTTGCAAGCGTCCACGCCCATTTAACCTATGGGCTTGAGAATGGGTTCAAAGAGACTCGGTTAAGTGCAAACCAAGGCTTGAAGCGTTTTGCGAGCGAAACACTCCCAGATATGATCGAAATACTTTATGGGGTTGCTCGCACTGGTGAAACTCTCGAATTTACAGTGGAAGAGCTAGAGAAAATTGTTCAAAACCTTGCCAAGAAAGGAAAGCTTGATGTTGCTCCGTACAAGTACGGAAAAAGAAAATTAAACTTCGGTAATAAGTTGTATGAGTGGGCCGACGATATTGCGGAGCATGCAAAATCAAGAGTTATCAAACTGGATGAAGTGAGAGTAACCAAAAAAGCACCAGCTGAGATAATAGAAATGGTAGAAAAAGCCCCCATCAAAACGTTATTGCATCTAGCAGGAGAAGCGTTAGACAAAGGCTTTGCTGCTTGGTCATTTTATGCCAACATCGATAGCATCCAAAGTATTCTATCTCAAAGTGACTATGAAAAAGCAGACCCCGTTAATGATGCTGGCTCAGCTCGGAGGCTCCTTGAATTGACTGGTTATATGGCGGCGATCAGCACAGACACCGCAACCTTGGCACAAGGGACATTAAAAATCACAAATAAAGCACTTCCTGCAATAAGCGCTCAGCTCTCGGCTAAAATTGGACCAAACCTGATTGCGTACGAGCAACGCTTAGGATCTGCGTTAGCTACTACTGCTATTAAGAGTCTTACGTTTGCCGCCAATGTGGCAATAGGAATTGCCAGCGGGCTTTCTGCATGGCGAAACTTCAATGCTGGAAATTTGGGTGCAAGCTACGGACAAACCATGGTTGCTGCAGCCAGTGCGTATTTCGCAGCGGCGGTCATTTTTCCAGTAATAGCCATCCCCCTTTTAGTCGTTATTTCATTCACAACTCTAATCGGCGGAACATTTCTTTCGACTTATTACTCTAAATCATCATTGAAAACTTACTGTTCAGTTGTTTTTGGGGGAAAAGTAAAACCTATCCATTCTGGATGGAATTTGCTGGCAGTGGTTCCACAATCAATCCAGAAGAAAAAGTGAAGTATTATCTTGATGTTAAAAATAAAGATTTAAAACCATACTTTGATGCTGCTCTACGTATTGAATCACAAGAGTTTTTTAATTATTTCTATATGCCGACACTAAACATTACAGACCGCAGTATTAAACCATACAATGGGCCGTCCAGAACAATGTTGACCTATGAGTTTGTTTTACCTGAATTTGTCAAAGGGGAGTCACAACTCTACGGTACGGTGTATACCGATTTGAAACAAAAGTCATACCCACTTTCGCAAAAATCAGAGCCAGATAAAGCTGCAACACAGACACTTGAACAAGCCGTTTCCGCCGCAATAAACAGCATGACAGAGGATGACTTTAAACAAGATGGTTTGCATTTGTTCGTGCATGTGGAATTTGAACAACCTGTCACTCTATTTTGGGTATATGAACCTAAAGTTGGACTGGTTGTGCCACAACGCTCATTAAGTGGCAATACAATAACAAACGCGAAATTCGTTGGCATGAAAGACGAACAACCAAACGAGACACCTTGGAGAAAATAGATGAAACGTCAGAAAATGGGGATATTTACCAAGTTTGCGCAGCCGTTCTCTAAGTGGTGGGCACAGTTTCGTGCAGAAGTGACCGTTGTCCCAATGGAAGATCCATTGGAACCTATCATGTCTGTCAATGATGATATATTGACCATCCGCACTGGATTTCATAATCGAAGGAATACAGTTGCATTGCCATGGTTGATCGCTTCAGTGTTTCTTACTTATGTTTGGTCTGATGCAATACCTGATTTAGATCAACAAAAGGAACATGCCATTTCAATGGTTGAATTCCTCCAAAATAAAAAAGCTCAAAGGGAAGAGTGGCTTCTCGAAGCTAAAAAAGAAAATAATGCAGAGGACGTGAAATATTATTTAGGTAGGGTGGAAGACTATGGCCAGTTGATTAAAAGTTACATGGTTTACGTAGAAAAGGATGGCGATCCAACTATATTTACCTATCTAGAGAGCCAGTATCTACAAGGGAATTTATCTAGTTCAGTGGCTAAGTTGCTAGGCTTTGTTTTTTACTTAACATTTACTTTGGTCTTTTTTGGTGTCGTCGTTATCAAACCCAAAGACGCGGAAATTTATTTTGACCGTCGTCGTGGCATTGTTTACACATGGCGTTGGGGACGCGTTGGAGCGGCTCGCTTTGAAGATATCGGAATTAAACAAAACATGATGGGGTTGAGTATCTATCTTCAGTTCGAGAACAAGAAGCAAGGTGGCTTCTGGCCCAGTGCTGTATGGGGAATCGATGCAGATAAGCTTATTTTCCACAAAGAAGAAGACCTCAGTTACCTACTGGCCCAATTGTTGGCTTTCATGGAAAATGGAAAAGAAGCCGTAATTACTGGCGAATCTTTTCAGCGCAAGCCTGCACGCTTTTTTCTATTTGATGATAAGAAGCCCAAGAACTTTGAGCAGCGATTAGAGCAAGTGCTTGAGGCAAGTCACAACTTAGTCGAGCTCTACGAAAAAAATGTTATTAAACCGTTAGCTATGTAAAGACATTTTTTGAGGCCTGATGGTGTGTGAGGAAATAAATGAATCGCGGCTCTAGAGGAATATTCACAACAAAAGCGCAACCTTTTTCAAAGTGGTGGGCGCTATTTCGAGCAGAAGTGATCGTTGTTCCGATGGAAGACTCACTCGAACCTTTTATGACGGTCAATGATAATCTGTTGACGTTAAGGACTGGCTATCATACTCGCCGCAATACCATTGTCGTGCCATGGATGCTGATGCTAACCGTATTAACCCTGTATTTTATCTACGCCTCCAGCTACGAATATGATTTTGAGTCTCACAAAGCTGGGGCTGCTCGTATGATTGATTTTCATCAAGAAAGGAGAGCTGATTACAATAAGTGGGCTCAGAGAGCCGAGAAGGAAGGAAATAAAGAAAAAGCGACTAAGTATAAACACTGGATTCTAGAGGAAAAAAAACAAATTCAAGGCTATAGCATCTATTTTGAGCAAGACGGTGATGTGACACTATTTACTCATATGAGAGCGCTTAAGCAACTAGGGAAATTAGATAGTTTTCTCTCGACGACAGGCTTCCTTGCACTCATGTGTGCTTTATCTTTAGGAGCTTGGTTGCTTTTCTTGCTGAAACCTCAAGACGCGGAAGTTTACTTTGATCGAAACAGACAAATTGTCTACTCGTGGCGACATGGAAGGGTTGGAGCGGCGTCATTTGACAAAATGGGGATATTAGAAAATCACCTTGGCTTAAATATCGTATTGCAGTTTGAGAACAAAAAACAAACGGGCTACCGACCGATGGGGATCGTGGGTATTGATATCGGTAAACTTTCTTTTCACCGAGAAGGCGATATGACTTATCCATTAGCTCAAATATTAGCATTTATGGAGCATGGCAAAGAGGCGGTGATTACAGGTGAGTCATTTACAAGGGAGCCAGCAAAATACTTCTTACGCAAGGATAAAAAGCCGGATAACTTTGAACAGCGTGTTGAAGCGGCCCTCGCAGCTCAAGATGATCTCGTTTCCCACTACCAAACGAATCGGGTAAAAGGTCATGCGATTTGAGGTTTGAGAATAATCTCGTTAAGGTAAGTTAGTGCGGTAGGACTAACTTACCTCCCCCCCAGAAAATCACATATGCATTCACAATATGTAAATACATAATCGCAATTAATATTGTGAACACATGTGGCGTTTATAGACAATAGCCACATGTGTCGTCATGCTCGAAAACAATAAAGGGGCAGAAACGTGTTACGCATACGTCCCTAGCCCCATTATACTTGAGCGTGAGTGCAGGCTACTTGATTGGTATCACAACCGAATTTTCATCTAACAGCTCTTGTTGGAGCTCAAACACCCTAAATCGGAGCCTGGCGTTCTCAGCCTCTAACTGCTTTCGGGCCTCAATTGCATTGTTTCGTTGCACCCTGTATTTATCTTTGAGCTCATTAGCTTTCTTCAACTGATGTTTTAGCCCATCAACCTCAGACAAAGGAACGTCTAGCTCAATATCTAAACCTGTTGTCATCGCCTTATCACGATTTAGGTTGTACTCGTCGATAACAGGTTTGGCGTAGGCCACGAACTCTTTGAACTTATGGACATAGCTATTGCCAAGCAGGGCTTCATTATTGATTCGGTTCAACGTTAGGTTGCTCTATACTCCACTTTCATGACCACACCGCCTTAATATCATCATTGAAGCTATCAAATCGGATGCTGTGCTTGACCAACGTTGGTTCAATAGACTTAATCTTCTTTTTTCTGGCATCAAGAATCAATTCATTGGCATAATCACCCATATCATTGATTGCCCGAAATGAAGCAATGAGGTTGTCTCGCTCCCTCGACAGCCTTTTGGCCGCCCTATCAGTGACAACCTTATGCTCACAGGGGGCTTCAACAATATCCATTAAAGAGCAAAGGCGCTCACAATTACGGTTGGTGCAATACCCCCCTGTAGGAAGTAACACAATAGATTTGTCACCAGACCTTACCAATGCAAGCAATTCACTTCGGGACATAACTATTTCTTCACCCTGTGCTAGCCGCTCTGCTCTATTCTTTGCTAACAGCTCTGGTCGTTCCTTAGCTATACGCTCACCCTCTGCGCCGCTGAGCGTATCAGATACATTGTAAATATCATCCCATGCGTCGACCGCAGAACTTTCAATGGCTTCATCAAATTCACTCATTAACTTTGTATCCATCAGCAGTTGGTTGGTACGCGCCAGTTCAGAATAGTTCGCATACCAGTTGGACATATTAATATTGCGGTGCTTAAGCTGGTATTTTACTGTGAGTGCGTTGCCCAGCCGGTTTTTCACCATAAAGACCACAAAACTCCGCCGTAAATCATGAGGGCTAAGCCTTGGTAAACCGCCTCCAACCTTTAAACTCCCTGCTCGCTCTGGGTTTAACAGGTCGAACTCGTCAACGTCTTCGGCGGTCGCAGTAATGTTGAACTCTTTCATGTTCAATGCATCATCAGCACCATCAACCTTGTACTTTAACGATGTTTTATTTATGAGCACGTCACTGTCATAAGGGATATCGGGAGAAATAAAGGCACTCTCAAGGTCTTGTTTCTTTGCGTTGTATTGGTCTAAGGTTAGCTGACCATTTTGATAGCCGTCATCCAGTCGTTCTAAACTATATTTCCTCGCGGCTTGCGTGGCGTCAAAAGCGAGCTCCAGTGCCAGCTTTGCGACAGGAGCTGTATTCCACGTTGTATAAATCTTTTCGCCCTTATTTCCCTTTGTCGAAAACGCTGAGACCTTGGGCACAGCAGCTAATGTATCGTCATAGCTCTCTTTGTTCATGGAGAGCAGCTCTTCCTTTCGGGCAGCGGAGAACAAACCCACACAGATAAAGCACATTCTGAGCAATATGCCTAACCAATTCCCACGTCTGTAAAATGAGAAGTTAGGAATGGCTTTTCGTTCAGACCACTTGCTTATTTTGCGGGACATCCTCATTCGGAGTGTTTTCATTTGCCTCTCGTTAAGGGTACTCACATCAAGCGCTTTAAGCTCAGCGTTGAGCATCTCATCCTGATAGATGTAAAGCTTTTCCATCGCCGCTGAAATTTGGTGGCGATAAGGGTGATAGGTTTCAACAAACTCAACAACTGTTTTTAATATACTGACATGAATCGCTTCAGGAAACGCAATTGCCTGACCTTGACCAGTATCAGGTTTAACCCACTGGATAAACTCTCGTTTGTGGACATAGCGCGTTACAAAGCCCGCTTTATTCAGTGCATTAATCGTAGACGCAATGCCTTGGCACCCAACTTCACCGCCAAACCCATCTGATGCTTTAGTGCACTTTTTCCACTCTCGCTCGCTCGAAAGCAAACTGAAATCACTTTTTCCCCAGCGTGTTGCGATGGTGTTTAATCTACCCCTAGTCCTTATCAGTGAGCTAACAGCCGCATGGGAGTTAGAGTTTGATGTTTCCTTTTGCCATTGTATCAACCCATAAAGGTAAGACTGAATATCGTGGCGGTACTTCTCATCAATACGCCCAAAAGAGATTGTTTTATCTTTCTGGTTCAGGCCGTGAAAATCCCACTCTACATCAAAGACGCGTGACACCCCTTCTCCGTCAGAGTCAAACGTCACATACGGGTTTTCAGCGAGTTCTTGGCGAAGCTGTATAAGCTGTTTAGACATAAATTACCCCTTAAAGAATTGGCTTGCACTGGCTCGGTCTTGATAAAGTGGGTGGTAGTCGCCATCATCCACCTTTTGTTTTGCTTGAGCGTAGTTTTGGGGTGCTTTTTGTTTCAGCCTAAGAAGGACTTTTTTCAACATCCCCTCCACCACAAAATACTCATCTTTCGGTGCGGAATTGCTGGCCACCATCTCTTTGAGGTCTTCGATTTGTTCTAAAAATGACAGCATTAACCAGATATCATTTTCTGACGCCACCAATTTATGGCTGTCACAATCAAAACAAGCAAGAAAATCCGTGCAACGTCCGGTATCTTGCGAAAAATCAATCCCCAACTGCTTCATGCGCCTTGCTTCTACAACAAGTCTCTCTGGTGTTGGTCCTGCGCATTTTATACCACTGGGTGTGGTCATTAATGGCTGCTCTTGGCTTTCACGGGTACGTAATTTTTTAGCATCATAATCAGACAAAATATCGCTGTGCATTACCTTGGAGTCATCAATGGCTTTTCCAACCGCCTCACCCTTGGCGATAGCACTTAACGCGCCAAACGTAGCATTGAGGTTATTATCATGGTCTGCCTGAACGCCGCTAGAGTAGCGTTTTGCGACAACATTCACGGTATTATTCAGCCCCTGTGACACAAGGAAGATATCTTCAGTCACCCGCATCAGTACATCGGATTTTGTCGCCCTGAATCGGCTTGTATTAACCCTTAATCCTGTTATCTTCTCAAGTTGATTATTGATGTAGACAATATTTGAACCGTGGGTATTGAATGTCCAAACCTCACCGCTGCCCGTAAAAAAAGGGCAAAGCGGCAGCTCGTTTGACAGCGGAATACCCAGTGACTGGTACATCGCTTTAGAGGTTTTTAGCCATCGGGTAATCAACTCTTTAGTTCGCTGGCTAAAGCCAGCGCTATTATCCAAACTTTTATAGCCTGCCCTAAACTTTTCACCGTCAAAAACAAAACGCCCACTGCCAATATTTTTAAATGAAACGTCCTTGTGACGCACATTAGCAAGCACTGATATATTCATACCTGTCAGCATTGAGAATACGAAAAACCAATTGCGTGATGCCTGATTATAGAAAACCTGTCGATGTAGGCGTTCAAATGGAAGCGGGCTGATCTTTATTGTCCTAGGTCGAGGTTTCATGCACGTTTTGAAGCCTATTTTCTTGTCTACACTTTGCCTTAATGTCCATCCAAGGCGCTTTGCTTGTTCATCAAACAGATCTTCATCAAAGAACGGATGAATATCTAGCAACTCATTTTTCTCAATCGCTTCCTGAAAGGCCTGTGCGCCTTTAACCAACACCTTTGATAATGGTTTCAGCTCTGTTTCCACATGGAACGCTTTGTTCGCAGCCGGAGGGTGTCTTGCAACCTCAGGCAGCGTCTTAAGGTCAGACTCTCTATTCCATAGCCTTAATAGGAAAGATAAGCTGGCTTTAATATTCGAAGCCTTTGATACCTGCCCACCTTTTTCGCGTAATTTATTGAAGTGCTCTAAGCAATCAATCATGACTGCATTACTGAAAAGGTCACCGTTGTAACCAATGCCATCAAGATATTGGAAGTAGCTTACAAGCCCAGTAAAATAACTCTTCTTTGATAGTTTTTCAGGTAAGGAGGCTAGCCTTTGGTGAATGTCCCTGACGATATCATCCCGATTCGCCAACACGCCCTTCCCTGACTTTATTTGTTTTACTGTCGGGACATTGCGGTAGCGTAGGCGGTGAGTGTAGGCTTTTATTCCATTGCCACAATCTAAAACCATATCTTCAAAACGAAGTGGGATGACAGGTGCGTTGGTCTTCTTTGTTGTAATTTTGGTACGCTTACGTCCTTGATTCATAATGCCACCTCCAAATCATCAAAAGCACCAATATAGTCCAGTACGTCTTCATAGATTTCATCGGCAGAGGGCATATCCTGTGCTATTTTCAGGTATTCCATGGTCGTTGCTCTATCTTCATGGCCTAGCAGCGCTGATACCCTGTCCAATGCTTCATCAGGTGTGATTGATGGGTTGCCATACTCATTTTTTTTATTTAGGAGGTGACGGAAAATATTTACGGCAAATGTTGAGCGTAAATTGTGTAGGGAACCGACAATAGGCTGGTCAAGGCCTTGGGTTAGGTTTGCGGTGTTACGTATTTCCACCCAACGTCCAGTGAAGTCTTGTAGTCGGGTAAACATGGGTTTCCCGGACTGGGTAATAAACAGGTATTCCAGCTCAGGGTTGATTGCATCATCACCCTCAAAGTAATGCGTATTACCTGATTCAGCCTGCTCCTTGCACCATGCTTTGAACTTCTCAAAGCGCTTTTGATACCTGTCAGACTGCGAGTAATCGTAAAGCATCTTCATCAATGTGGCGGGGATAATAGTAATGCGGCTTTTATTTTTCTCTGCAAAGCCCTCAGCAGTCTTTGTGAGTGATTGGTACTTATCGCCGACACCCAAATCCATCACAGGCTTTTTAAACACCACTTTGCCACCCTGAATCATGGTTTCAGGGTTAACAATCTGCCCCAAATGAAGGCTCGCAGCCTCCTCACGCCGCAATCCAGTATTGCGGCAAATCATTGGGTGCAGGCAAAACTCAATCGGCAGTGAGTGCAGTTTATTATTGTCACCATGACGAACCACTCTGCGGGATTTCATTAATATGGTTTGTAGGATTTTCCATTCATTATTGGTGAATGGTTTCAGGTCACGGCGTAGATTGCTGAGATTTGTGCCGCCACTGCGAGACGACTTAGCAAACTTAATCCGCATATCCGTCGTGTGCACCTGCTTACGTTGGTAAGCTTTCATACTAGATGCAGACGCCTCGTAATGGATGTTCACTGTCTCGAACTGGAAAGGAGGATTATTAAAGCGTATGCCTTGACGCAGACAGTGTTTATAGAAGCCAACAACACTACTCATATATTGCCTAGCTGTTGTTTTAGCCAATACACCATCAATAGCGAGCTGCTTTATTCCATCTCGATATTGATAGGTTAACCGCTCTTGTTTGTTGCGAGGAAAAGCACTCCATTCTGGGCGGGGGTCATCATAGAGAGGGTCAAAGTCCTCCTGATCGTATTCAGCATCCCACTCAGCTTGTTTGTCCAATACGAAGCTGAAGTAATGGGCAAGCCCCTGTGCATCAGTACCAAGCTCAAGCACACCATCATCGATTGCTTTCGACAATAAGAATTCATTGACCATGTCTAATGGCTGGTAGCTAATTAGGTTGTCTTTGTCGTCATACCCACCGACATAGAGTAAGGGAAGTTTCTTGATGGGGATCTTATTGCCATTGGCACGGTAGATAACCTGGGGTTCGCCATTCTCATCAATGGATACCAATGGTTTCTCGTAAACGAAGTTAGGGATAGGTGAAATTTCTACCGCTTTTCGTATGACACTTTTCTGAATTTCATCGTTATCTGACATACCAAACCTCAAGCTGTACATACGACCAGTACATGCAGCATTCTCAACTTTTAAAGTTAATTGTGAGGTTTTAGTCTATCAGGTAAGTTTTGAATGTGATCTTCCCAGTCCACCACATCGATTTCATACACCACTTTGTTTCGTACACTTTCCCCTGCTGCGTGCATGGCAGACTTAGAGCCAGTGATTAATGGGTGCCACTCTGGCAGTGGTTGGTTTTCTGCCAGCAAGCGGTATGCACAAGTGTGTGGCAGCCAAGTAAAATCATCAATATCTTCACGCGTTAGCTTGGTGCACTCTTCGCCTGAAGTGAAACGGTTCGGGTAGTCTTTACACGAACAAGTTTTGCTGTTCAGCCAACTACACGCTACGTTGGTGTAGTAGATTTCATCCGTATCTTCATCCATTAGCTTGTGCAGACAACATTTGCCACACCCATCACAGAGAGATTCCCATTCTTCTTCTGTCATGTTCTCTAACGATTTACTTTGCCAAAATGGAGTGCTCATACGCTTACTACTTATTTCTCGAATGGGAATGAATTGGGTGCGTTTTATACCCCTCTGACAACAAAAGTTCAAGTTTTGCCGAATTCCACCCCGTAATACGAACTATTATCAACGTTTGTCCTGCTTCATCAGCAAGGTCACTCAACACTGATATTTTTACTAATAGTGATTCCTATCCTATGGTTTTAGCTCATAGTGTGAATAAAGGAATCAATATTATGAAACTCGCAATGATCACCATTATCTCTCTTGTTTCGTTCGGAGCTGCGGCGAGTACCGATACAGAACTTTGTCAGCAATACGGCAAGGATATCGCCTCTAATGTTCAAGAAGGTCAAGCAACGTTTCTAAAAGAAATGACCGCTCGTACCGAGGCTGGAACGTGGGGTTTAAGCATGCAAGAGTGCAACCGTTATATCCAACAAGCTAAACGCGATCAGAATTTTGAAGTCGCAGCTTTACTTAATGATGAGTAAAAAGGGCTAAGTTTGTTGATGTGAATTCACGCACGCCTCTTCCAATCTGGCGAGAAATGTCCATAATGCCCCCTTCATTTTTACGAGGGCTTTTAGATGGATTGTCGATTAGGTTGTGGGGCGTGCTGTATTGCACCGAGTATCTCTTCCCCTATTCCGGGCATGCCAAACGGCAAACCAGCAGGTGAACGTTGCATTCAACTGAATGACGATAACCTGTGCAAGCTGTTCGGAAAACCAGAACGCCCAAAAGTTTGCCACGACTTCAAACCGTGTCCGATCGTGTGTGGCAAAACTAATCAGGAAGCTTTGAACAACATTACCGAGCTAGAACAGCTCACTTAATCGTTACCCAATTCCCTTAGGTAAAGGTAGATCGTATCACGCGAGATACCTAGGTGGTTTGCCACCATCAATACCGCATCTTTGTATTTAAAAATCCCCAAACCTTGTAAGCGTGTCACCAACTCTCGGTTGCGTTTGGAAGGTGTGATTGCCTCATTCGTCCATACTTCTGACTGAACGGTTTCGATCGTACTAATGATGGTTTCGTCGATGTTGCGTGCAAACGTTTCTGGCGAGCTCGCTCCCGTGCAACAAGGGTTCTGCTGCTGCGGTAAGATTGAACGCAAGAAGTCCTGCATCGGCACATCCATATCCACGTTAATACAAAGTAGACCGATAGGCTTGTTTTTTGGGTTACGAACGATGGTGGTAATCGAGTGCAAGGTCTTTCCGCTCGCGGTTTTAGTCAGATACGAGTCTGACACGTCCTTGCCCTCAAGTAGCTTCATTCTTGCTAAGTTGGTAATTGGAGCACCTTCTCCACGTTCTGTAACATGGCCATTGGCAATTTTGATGATTTCTGGTGCTTCTGCATCAAGACTGTGAAGAACGACTTCAGTATGTTCACCGTACATACGAGCAATGCCATCGACGACATTCTTCATCGAATTCAAAATATCTAAATCACTTTTGGTGAGTTTCTTAAGCTGCAATTTACTTCCCTTAGCAAAAACTTTGAGGCTAGGCCGACATGATATCGATAATAGATTTGTCAGTATACGGCATACCAAGTCTAACCATAGAGCCTACGTTTCTTATAGTTTGTTCGACTTCATCGCCTACTATACCTTGATTCTTCACACTGTGGTTACCCATCGCCATCAAATATGAGCGCACCGCCGTAGTTGAAGAAGTGCAGACTTTCATCGCACATGAGGATTTTGCGCCATCGCACACCATGCCCGAACTATCACTGATAACGTTTTGAATCGCATAGCATGATTGCTCAAACGTGCCACCCGCTAGGTACACCAACGCCATGGATGCAGCCGCACTGGTTACCGTGTTACCGCAGAAAGCTGACAGAGGTGGATAGTAAGACTTGATGTATATCGCGCCTAGGTGACTCATGATCAGAGCTCGTGCTAAGTGCTCTTCATCACTTTGGAAAGCTTCCGCTGCGATAAC
The DNA here is from genome assembly GCF_905175355.1 of Vibrio sp. B1ASS3. Lineage (NCBI taxonomy): Bacteria > Pseudomonadati > Pseudomonadota > Gammaproteobacteria > Vibrionales > Vibrionaceae > Vibrio > Vibrio sp. B1ASS3. Next base: position 1,158,484 of record NZ_HG992742.1, on the reverse strand, counting down.
TACAGGCACGGTAGCCGCAATGCCTTGGTTACCACTGCCAAAGTTACTCATAGCTGGTAAGGTTGCACCGCCCATGCGCGCATCTGATGCAGCAGACGTCATCATTTGGATTCTGCTCATCAGATCATTGCCAAGCAAACCCTGTTCGATATTGCCTTTTAACGTGCGGCCGATTTCTAAGCCGTAACCTCGGTCGATACCCTCTTGCGCTAAGGAAGAGTTGAGTTCCGCCGCTTGCAGAATGAATTTGATGTCATCAAATGGCGCTTGAAGGGCAAAGTCGTAAATCTGCTTGATAGAGATATTAACCCCTTCACATACTGATCCTGTCGCGACTCGCTGCTGCAAAGGGGCATCGAACGTCACCACTCCATTGCGAGTGATCTGGATAATATTAGTGTGTCCACCACTGATGGTCACCGAGACGGTGTCTTCTCCAGCGCTCATGGTGACACTGCAAAAGATAAATTCTTGTGTATCAATGCGAGCAACACTGACTCGCTCTTCATCAATAAGTTGCTGGGCAGCAGTCACATCGTCTTGATTAATTTTAGCGAGTACTTCCAGTTCTGCGTTTGGGTCTCCCGCTAATGCGCCAACTGACGCCGCGATCTTAAGGCCAATTTTCCCAGTGCCGGGAACGTAAACCCCCATCGAGTTTTTAAATAAGTTATCTGAGACACGTACTTCAATCATGTCCGGGGTTTGGCATCCAAGCTCACGCTTTGCAACTGCTGCCGCATATGCAGCAGCAATGGGTTCTGTACATCCGAGGGCAGGTTTTACAACTTGCTTAATGATTTGGATATATTGGTTCCATTGCTGATTCATGCTTCTTCTCCGTATTACTTTTTACTAGCAATCGCTTCAACTTCAATCAAAACACCTAGCGGAAGATCTTTCACCGCAAAGCAGCTTCGTGCTGGGCAATCTTTTTGGAAAAACTCTGCATACACTTTGTTGAATTCAGCAAAGTCGCTGATGTTTGCCAAATAACACGTCGTTTTTAGAACCGTATCTAAGCTACCATTACCAGCTTCAAGCACATGTTTTAAGTTTGTTAGAGATTGATGACTTTGAGCAGTAATCCCTCCCTCTACTACTTTACCTGTCGCGCTATCAACTGGGAGCTGGCCAGAAGTAAAAATCAAATCCCCGTAAGTGGTACCGTGTGAATACGGGCCAATTGCAGCAGGAGCGTGCTCTGAAGCGATCAATTCTTTCATGTTAATCCTCACATAGTTTTTAGTTTTAGTCGTAAAACTCAGCTTTCGCTTTCGTTTCAAAGCTATTCTTTCAACTATATGTGAGCAAAACAACCACTACAGATCACACAAATCGATCTAAATTCAGATTTTATTGAGTAATTTTGCCGAGATCTCAAATTTATCTGAATTTTCCACAAAAAAATTGTTGTTAATCTTTTTCTCAAATAGATTTGAGAAAAATTCATACTAACAAAGAGAAAACGACAATGAGCGTTACTGTACCTACACAAACTCTTCCAATAACTAAAGAACCACCTCACGTTAAAGCCGGTATGACAGCCACAGAATGGAAAGCGGCGACTAAGTTTGATAGCACTGACTGGGGCTGGGTAATCATGAGTATCGGCATGGCAATCGGTGCTGGTATTGTTTTTCTTCCAGTAAAAGTGGGCGTACTTGGTATATGGGTATTTCTTGCCTCTGCGGTGATTGGTTATCCAGCGATGTACTTGTTCCAACGCCTATTTATTAACACGCTTTCCACTTCTCCGAAGTGTCAAGACTATGCGGGCGTTATCTCCGGCTACCTTGGCAATAAATGGGGCGCCTTGTTAGGCGTGCTCTACTTCATCATGTTGGTGATTTGGGTATTCGTATACTCGACGGCAATCAATAATGACTCAGCCTCTTTCCTACACAGCTTTGGTATCACTGAGGGGCTGTTGTCGGAAAACCCGTTGTATGGTCTAGCATTGGTTTGCGCTTTAGTAGCAATCGCATCTCGTGGGGAAAAGATCTTATTTAAAGTCAGTACGGGCTTAGTGCTAATTAAGCTCTGTACCGTTGCCCTGTTGGGTTTCATGATGGTAGAAAAATGGGATTTAGCTAATGTCGGTACCGTACCAACGGCTGGTGCTGGCCTAAAAGATGCGATTGAACTGCTGCCATTCACCCTTACTTCTATCTTGTTTATTCAAAGCTTGAGTCCGATGGTGATCTCTTACCGTTCAAAAGAGAAGTCTATTGAAGTTGCCCGTTTTAAAGCGATGCGCGCCATGAATATCGCTTTTGGCATTTTGTTTGTGACTGTGTTTTTCTACGCGATTTCTTTCACGTTGGCGATGTCTCATGAACAAGCAGTCCGTGCCGCAAACGAGAACATCTCTGCGCTTGCGATGGTTGCTCAAGGCATGGACGGCACTACTTTGAAGCTTCTTAGCTTGATGCTAAACATCTTCTCGGTGATGACGGCATTCTTCGGTGTGTACTTAGGTTTCCGCGACTCTTGCCAAGGCCTTGCGATGTTGGCATTGAAAAAAGTGATGCCTGAAGAGCAAATCAACAAAGATCTCGTGACGAAAGGCATCATTCTATTCGCGATTTTGATGGCGTGGGGCGCTATCGTACTCAACCTACCGGTTCTGAGCTTCACTTCGGTTTGTAGTCCTATCTTTGGTTTGATTGGCTGTTTGATTCCTGCTTACTTGGTGTATCAAGTGCCTTCTCTACATAAATACAAAGGCGCTTCACTATACCTAATCATCGCGACGGGCATCTTGTTGTGTATCTCACCATTTATTGCTTTTAGCTAACGCTTCCTCTCGCCTCGGTTATCAAACTCTATAACGATAGCCGAGGTTTTCCTTTCAACTCATCCACCTACCCTCTCCTTACTCATTTCGTTTCATGTATGAGACAGAAACGCTCATATCTGGCATTTTGGTTAATTTCCGTGCTTCAACTCACACTTTTCTGACAATTCTCGACTATGTTCAGCGGGTAATCTAAATCCGCAATAGGAAACAATATGAATAAATACATGGCAGAGGTTTTTGGTACTTTTTGGTTAGTGCTTGGTGGTTGTGGTAGTGCAGTGTTAGCGGCTGGCTTCCCTGATGTCGGCATTGGCCTGTTGGGTGTTTCTTTGGCGTTCGGTCTTACCGTACTTACAATGGCATTTGCTATTGGCCATATCTCAGGTTGTCACCTAAACCCAGCAGTAACTATCGGTCTATGGGCCGGTGGTCGTTTTGAGACTAAAGACGTAGTGCCTTACATCATCGCGCAAGTGATTGGTGGTGTTATTGCGGGTGGCGTACTTTACGTAATCGCAACCGGTCAAGCGGGCTTTGACGTGGTTGGTTCTGGCTTTGCTGCGAACGGTTACGGCGCGCATTCTCCAGGCCAATATTCAATGGTTGCAGCTTTAGTGACTGAAGTTGTGATGACGATGATGTTCCTAATCGTGATCATGGGTGCAACAGACAAACGTGCACCGCAAGGCTTCGCACCTATCGCTATCGGCCTATGTTTGACACTGATTCACCTAATCAGCATTCCTGTGACAAACACATCGGTTAACCCAGCGCGTAGTACTGGTGTTGCGGTATTTGTTGGCGACTGGGCGGTTTCTCAGCTTTGGCTATTCTGGGTAGCACCAATCGTTGGTGGTATCCTAGGTGCACTTATCTACAAGAACCTTCTAGGTACAGAATCAAACGATTAATCGATTCTCGAACCCAAAGATCAAAAAAGCCGCTGAATTCAGCGGCTTTTTTATTAAATCTTGTGTCGACCCAGAAGGGAGTGTGACAAGGTTGTCCCGTCCACGAGCTCAAGCTCGCCACCCACTGGTACACCGTGTGCAATGCGACTTGCTTCCACTTGGTGTTCTTTACAAAGTTCTGCGATGTAATGAGCCGTCGCTTCACCTTCTACCGTTGGGTTGGTAGCAAGAATCACCTCAGAGATATCTCCGCGGCGCAGACGGTAATCCAATACATCTAGACCAATATCACTTGGACCAATTCCGTCCAGCGGTGATAAATGTCCCATCAGTACAAAGTATCGACCCGAGTATTGACCCGTTGCTTCAACTGCTGCGATGTCTGCCGGACTTTCTACCACACAAATCTGACCATTTTCTTGGCGTTTTGGGTTAGTACAAATATGACAAACTTCTTCTTCAGTGAAAGTACGACACTCGGTGCAATGGCCAATTTCTGTCATTGCTTGGCTCAGCGCATCTGCCAGTTGCAGACCGCCTTTTCTATCACGCTGTAACAAATGAAAGGCCATACGCTGCGCCGACTTGGGGCCAACCCCAGGTAGACAACGTAAGGCCTCCATCAATTGTTCCAGCATATGACTGGTACGCATTGAAAATCCGCTTAGTTAGAATTCAGCAGATTAGAATGGCATTTTCATGCCTGGTGGTAGTTGCATACCGCCAGTTACTGAAGCCATTTTCTCTTTTTGAGTTTCTTCAACACGACGTGCTGCATCGTTGAATGCTGCAGCGATAAGATCTTCTAGCATTTCTTTGTCGTCTTCCATCAGACTTTCATCGATTTCTACACGACGCACACTGTGACTACCAGTGATTGTAACTTTAACTAGACCAGCACCAGACTCGCCAGTTACTTCCATATTCGCGATTTCTTCTTGAAGCTTTTGCATGCGATCTTGCATTTGCTGGGCTTGCTTCATTAGGTTGCCCATACCGCCTTTACCAAACATGTTTATCTCTCTGGTTTAATTAGGTGTTGCATCTGTTAATGGGGCTGCAACTTTGTGTTTTCAACCCCATTCCGTTCATTTTTTAGATAGGACGTACACTATCTTTATCAAGCTCTGCTGCGAAACGGCGCTCGATGAATTGTACGTGCGGATCGTTTTCTAAACTGTTCAGCGCTTGCTGTAATTTCTCTTGGTAGAGTCTATCTCTCAACTCTAGCGGCGTCTCACCACTTTCGCTAACATCAATACTCAAATGACACTCTTCACCCAACACATGGTTCAGTGCACTGTGCAGCTCACTTTGCGCTTTGTCGGTGTTCAAGTGTGCCTGACTGCCTCTTAATTGTAGCGAAACTGTCGAGCCTTCTTTGTTGAAATGCGAGTTTAATGCAAGTTGTTCAACCAACTTAGGCGTATCCATCTTGCTAATCAGGTTTGCCCACTCGCTTTTATCTAGAGATTCATCAACCAATTTTTGCGCCATTTCTGGCGTCTTTTCGTGCTCTAGCGCTTGCTTGAGCTGCGTAGGTGTCAATTGCGTATTGGCTTTCTTTTCAACCGGTTTGGTTGGTCGCCAACGATACGCTTCATCCTCTGGAGCTTGTTTTTCAGCTTGAGGAGCAGACTTAGGCGACACCTGCGCGGAATTGCCATGCAATTGCGCTAGACGGTCAATAACCGATTCTTTCTGTGCAGATGTCGCGTTAGACTTTTTTGGGCCACCACTTTGCGTTGATGCTTGTTGCTGCCCCTGACGCTGTGAACGTAATTGGTGACGTAGGCCGCTCAAATTACCACGAGCAGGTGCCGGAGCACTTTCTTGTGGCTGAGCTTGTTGAGGAGCTTGCTGCGTTGGCGCAGGGTTCTCACTCATCGGCGGAGCCATATCGTATTGTGGTGCCATATCGTAGCCACCCTGATACTCAGGTTGGTACTGCGGCGCTTCATTCATCGAAGCCGGAGATTGTATCGCCGGCTGACTCATCGACTGAGCAGGCGCTTGATGTCGCGCTGACGGCGTTGGTCGGCTTTGCATGTGCTGTGCAGGCGCCTGAGCCACTGGAGCTTGTTGCTGCGATGGTCGTTGTGGCGATGACTGCGGAGCCGCTTGCGATGATGGGCTCACGCTTGATGTCGGTGCGACTTGAGGCTGTGATGAAGTAGAAATCACGTTCGCGCTATTATTTGCTGACGGACGGAATGCCATCATGCGCAATACGATCATTTCCATGCCAACGCGACCATTTGGTGACAACGTCAGATCTTCACGACCTTTTAAAGCAATTTGGTAGTAAAGCTGAACATCTTGTGGTGTGAGAGCTTTACTCAATAATTCGATTTTTTCGGCATCAGGTTGCGCCTGATCCAAGGTCGATGGCAGAGCTTGGTACATCGCGACACGGTGAAGCTGCGACGCCAATTGTTGTAGCAATCCATCCCACTCGACACCGTTTGATGCAAGTTGCTGGATTTTGTCCATCGCCTGTTGCGGCTGCTTACTGCTGATCGATTCCAGCAAGTGAATCGCTTGGTCTGTATCAATCGTTCCAAGCATGTGACTCACGATATCGGTTTGAATCGTACCGTTGCCTAGAGCGATAGCTTGGTCAGTTAAGCTCAGTGCATCACGCATACTGCCATCTGCAGCGTGCGAGATCATGCCAAGTGCTCTTGCTTCTGCAGAGACTTGTTCTTTTTCCAGAATATGGTCAAGTTGCTGATGAATATCATCAACACTGATTGGCTTAAGATGGAACTGCAAACAGCGTGACAGAATCGTCACCGGCAGTTTTTGTGGATCCGTCGTAGCCAACAAGAACTTCACATACTCAGGCGGCTCTTCCAGCGTTTTTAACAGCGCATTGAAAGAGTGACGCGAAAGCATGTGTACCTCATCGATGAGGTACACTTTAAAACGTCCGCGAGCGGGCTTGTATTGAACGTTGTCTAACAGTTCACGAGTGTCTTCAACTTTAGTACGAGAAGCTGCGTCGATCTCCAGTAGGTCAACAAAGCGACCTTCATCAATCTCACGACAAGTATCACACTCACCACAAGGGTTAGCAGTAATACCAGTTTCACAGTTCAGGCCCTTAGCAAACAGTCGGCCAATCGACGTTTTACCAACGCCTCGCGTGCCGCTAAATAGGTACGCATGGTGTAAGCGATTTTGCGCTAACGCGTTCTCCAAAGCAGTTAAGACATGGCTCTGCCCGACTACTTGATCAAACTTATTAGGACGCCATTTTCGCGCTAAAGCTAAATAACTCATTGAATGTATTAGTGTCCTTCAAACTCGCAAATGCTGTATACGTTCAGACCTAGACCTTCTAGGCGCTTATCACCACCGATTTCTGGTAGGTTGATAACGAATGCAGCGTGCTCTAATTCACCACCTAGTTGGCGGATCAGTTTTGTTGTTGCTTCAATTGTGCCGCCAGTTGCTAGCAGATCATCAACAACCAATACTTTATCGCCTTCTACGATTGCATCAGTATGAATTTCTAGCGTATCAACGCCGTACTCAAGCTCGTAAGATTGAGCGACTGTTGGACGAGGAAGTTTGCCTGGCTTACGCACAGGAACAAAACCTACACCCAGTTCTAGTGCTAGAGGTGCGCCAAAAAGGAAACCACGCGCTTCTGTACCGACAACTTTCGTGAAGCCCATGTCTTTGTAACGCTCAACCAAAAGGTTAATCGTTGCTTGGTACGCTTTTGCGTCTTCAAGAAGGCTAGTCACGTCGCGGAAAAGAATGCCTGGCTTTGGGTAGTCTTGGATGCTTTTGATGCTAGATTTGATCAGTGAAATTGTTTCTGTAGTCATAATACCGATTTACTTAGATTGGCTCATCGCCCTCTGTTCTTATCGCAGTATATATGAGGGCAACAAACAATAGGTTTTCATCCCTATGAGCTCATTTTCTTAAAAAGTCACAGGCGCTGAAAATACAAACGCCCACTCGAAGAGCGGGCACACTATTCTCTACAATCTTAGTGATTTTCTTCTCGGTCAGCAACCAACTCAGTCACAGGTAGACGCATAAACCAACTCAGTAAAACGATTAGCATCACTAAAAGCGCAATTTTTACCCAAATGATAGGGGCGACAAGAATGGATACGGTAAAGCTCAGCACAATAAATACCGCTCCACGTTGTTTTACTTTACGGGTAACGGCTCTGTGCTTATGCCAATTATCGAGCATTGGACCAAACGTTTTGTGTTCGTGTAACCAACGATGAAACGCAGGGCTTCCACGCATAAAACACGCGCTTGCCAATAAGATAAAGGGAGTGGTGGGTAATAAAGGAAGAACGATACCGGCGATGCCAAGTATCATGCAGAGTCCACCAGCAATATTGAAAAAGTAACGCTTAATACGAATGGTGGACTCCAGTAAACAATCGCTCGATTAAAAACCTGCGTAACCGTTCATTACGCGAAGCCAGGTTAGCGTTGCAGGTAGAGTTGGGATCAAAAGGACTGCAATGAAACCTAGAAAGTAAAAAATATTATAAGGCTCTTTAAAATCTTTGTCTGCCATGATGCTTCTTCTCACTTGTTGACTTTGCTTCTCCCAACCATGCGTCGTTAAAATATCGTTGCACAAATGGGTCATTATTGTTTTAAGCGCTGACTATACCTTAAACATCAAACGCTAAACACCAACAAAAAGTAAGGTTATAAAGGGAAACAACGAGGGAGATACGGAATGAAAAAGTAAATTACCACCTTCTAAAGAAGGTGGCTTTGTGTGAGCCCCCTAAAAGGGGGCCTTTGTTTAATCCAACGCCAACTGGTGCTGCTCTACTCGCTCTTGCTTCTCTTGATGTCTTACATATCGGCGTATGATTTCTTCATTGATTCCAACACTATCGACAAAATAGCCTCTTTGCCAAAAGTGATTACCCCAAAGCCTGTTCTTCCTAAGATGAGGGAACTTACTAAATAGCTTTAAGGCTATTTTGCCTTTCAATACCCCCATCAACTTGGATATCGATAGCTTTGGTGGAATCTTTACTACTAAATGCACGTGGTCAACTTGTATGTTTAACTCTACTACTTCACATCCAAGTTGATTACAGTAAACATAAATACATCGATAAACTTCTTTACCTATATTGTTCTTCAAGATCCTAAATCGATACTTTGGAGTCCACACTATATGGTATTGACATCGCCAAAATACGTGGGAAGCTTGATTGTATCTACTCATGTTATTTGTCCTCTTTGACTTCTGGAAAAATCAAAGACGCATTTAGCATGAGTAGTTTTACAGGCAAAGCCGAAACGGATGATAACCACCTACTGAAGTAGGTGGTTTAGGGCTGAAAACAAAAAAAGCAGCATCGATATGCTGCTTTCATTTAGATGATTTATGTTTACATCAAGCGGTTCAAACGAACGATGTTTAAGCTAAAGCTTGATGTTCCTAAACAGCCAATAGACAGTTGACCACTCGTCGTAATCGGGAGCTCACGAGTGATGAAGTTTTTCATACTGCCATCACCAAGACGGTTCCCCGCCGCTATATGTTGATTCGTATGACCATCAGACCATTGGCTATCAAGACCCGCTGGTAAAATTGAAACAGTCGATGACGCCAAATCCGCAACACCAAACACGGCATTTACTGCTCCAGCGCAATCCGAGCATTGAATGCCCTTCTCAATAATCTCGACCATATCTTTCAGATCGGCACTAAAGCTTTTCAGGTTGCGTAAGTAGTCATCAAACAGAGCACGCACGAGTAAGGTTGTCGCTACCCCATCCTCTTCCAGTGATGCTGAATCTACGAGGTAAAACGCAAACTGACCGTTCATCAACCACCGATAATCAAACACCAACGGCATAACATCCGTAGATTGCAATAATCGGTAAGAGCACTTCCAGTCGCCTTGCGATGCATCTTTCTCCGGAAGCAGTGCATGGAGCAAATCACGTGCAGCATTCGGGTTTTGCTGTAAATACTCTAAGTGCCAATGGAGCTCTTGCTCATCAGGCATTTCTCCGCCGTCATCAACTCTAAACCACTGGCTGGAGAAATCCCTATGGTCAGAATAATGGCAGTCTGCTTCCTCAAGCGTGTTATCGATCGCTTGAGACAAATGTTTATAATTTCCAATTGGTTTTGGTAAGAAGTCTTTAATGCCAAAACGCAGCGCTTTCGCTACATCAGACATCTCGTCGGTGCCCGATACCACGATCAATGGCATAGATGGATACTCTAGGCTTACCTCTTCTACAAACTCGATTCCGTCTAGGACGGGCATTGATAAGTCACATAAGACAAGATCAGGCTGGCACTCCCTCAGCTGCTGAAGCGCCTCTAGGCCATTTTCAGCTTCTACTACCTTGAAACCCTGACTTTCCAAATAGGCACTAGTTACTCTACGAAATATAGGGTCATCGTCCACCAACATGATGAGCTTGTGATTGACCACTTCCTGCGCCGAGACCATTGCCGTTTGACTGTGAGTCTTAAACATACCTTTACACCTCACAAAGCTCAGTCAAAAAACAAATTCTAAGTTATTATTGTTGTTGTATTCACATCTTACGAAACGTTGTGCAGCAAGACGTCAGGCCCTTTCACCTTGTTATAAACCGTAGCCTGAAATTGACGTTTATACAAATATTCCATTGTTTATCAGTATTTACTAAGAGCCTCCTGCTGTGTTCAAATGACGCAACATGTTGACTTAAAGCAAACTTTGATCACAAAGTTAATTATAAATTAGCCATAAACGGTAGTTTAATGTGTCTGGAAATATGAAATTAGATGATCTAAACCTATTTCGATTGGTTGTCGAAAATGGGAGCTATACCGCAACTTCGCGAAAAACCATGATTCCGGTGGCAACCATCACCCGACGCATTCAAGCGCTTGAAGACTCTGTCAATCTTCGATTGCTGAACCGTCATGCGCGTAAACTTTCTCTGACTGAAGCCGGAGAACGTTTTTACCATGAATGCTCACCTTTGCTGCAACGCCTAACCTCGACAGCAGAGGAAATTACGGATGATTGCCGTGGTGCATCGGGCAAGATCAAGATCTCTGCGCCGTACAACTTGACGAAGCGCATGATGATGCCGATGTTCAATTCGTTCATGAAACAGTACCCAGATATCAACATCGAACTGACAACGGAAAGCAACGCCGATCAACTTGATCCTACAGAGTGGGACGTGATCTTCCGTGTTGGTCCGCAACGTGATTCCAGCCTGATTGCACGTAAAATCGGTGAAGTGAAAGACATTCTGGTCGCGAGTCCTGATTACCTGAGCGCAAACCCTGCTCCAAATCACGCTGAAGAGCTTTCTAACCACTCTTTGCTAAAAGGTTCACCACTTATCAAGTGGACGCTGATTAACAGCAAGGGCGAGTCTGTGGTGAACGTAGAGCGTGGTCGTTTTCAAGCAAACGCACTGAACGTGGTTCGTAGCTCTTGTTCGGAAGGTCTTGGCATTACATTGATGCCTGATGTAATGATCAAAGAGTACATCGAAAGTGGCGATCTCGTGCGCATATTGCCAGATTGGAGCGCAAACCCGCGTGACATTTACATGCTTTACAACCACAAAGATCACCTACCAGAAAAAGTTCGACTATTCATCGACTTCGTGATCGCCTACAACATTCATTAATGTTGAGCACAGATACAAAAAACCAGAGCCGAAGCTCTGGTTTTTTTATGTCTTTAGCAGCGCGATTTAAGCACCTTCGTTGTGCAGTTCTAGGTTTGCTAAATCTTGCTGAATCTCGAGTTGCGTTTTCGCATCGTCGTTGCGCAAGCCATCAAGGAAATCTAGATATTGCTGATCGATATCACCGGTCACGTATTCACCGTTAAATACAGAGGTATCGAATTGCGTGATGTCTTGATTACCAAGACCAACCGCTTCAACTAAGTCATCCAAACGCTGATAAATCAGTGCATCTGCGCCAATTTGCTTACAGATGGTTTCGTTATCACGACCGTGTGCAATCAGCTCTGTTGCGCTTGGCATATCGATACCGTAAACGTTCGGGAAGCGCACTTCAGGAGCAGCTGAAACCATAAACACTTTGTTCGCACCGGAATCACGAGCCATCTCAATGATCTGCTCTGAAGTTGTGCCACGAACAATAGAATCATCGACAAGCAGTACGTTCTTATCTTTGAACTCAGAACGAATAGCATTCAGTTTACGACGAACTGATTTCTTACGTTGCTGTTGACCCGGCATGATAAAGGTACGGCCGACGTAACGGTTTTTCACGAAACCTTGGCGGTATGGTTTATCAATCGCTTGTGCAATTTGCAGCGCAATATCACATGATGTTTCAGGAATTGGGATAACCACGTCGATATCAAGATCTGCGTAATCTTCGCGGATACGGTCACCCAGCTTTTTACCCATTTCAACACGAGCGCTGTAAACCGAGATCTTATCAATGAATGAGTCTGGACGAGCAAAGTAAACGAATTCAAAGATACATGGGTTCAGTTTTGGATTGTCGCCACATTGCTTGGTAAACAACTCGCCTTCAAACGTTGCGTAAATCGCCTCACCTGGTGCGACATCACGAACAAAGTCAAAACCAACCGCATCCAGTGCTACAGATTCTGAAGCCACCATGTACTCTGTTCTGCCTTCGACTTCACGCTTACCTAAACATAAAGGGCGAATACCGTGTGGGTCACGGAAAGCAATCATGCCATGACCGATGATCATCGCTGCGACAGCATAAGCGCCGCGGATTGTGCGGTGTACATTCGTTACAGCGCGGAAAACGTCATCCGCCGTTACGTTACCTTTTACCGTATCGATCTCATGTGCAAGTACGTTTAGAAGTACTTCTGAGTCTGAAGTGGTGTTGATATGGCGGCGATCTTTTTCAAACAGCTTCTGACGAACTTCATGAGCGTTAGTCAGGTTACCATTGTGGGCAAGTGTAATACCGAAAGGAGAGTTTACGTAGAAAGGTTGAGCTTCAGAGGCACTTGAACTGCCAGCGGTTGGGTAACGAACGTGACCGATACCAACCTCACCTTGTAAGCGTTGCATGTGTCTTGCTTCGAACACATCCTTCACTAAACCGTTCGCCTTACGCAGACGAAAACGATTGCTTTCTATGGTACAAATACCAGCGGCATCTTGGCCACGATGCTGTAACACCGTTAACGCGTCATAAATAGACTGGTTTACAGGCGTTGTGCCCACGATTCCAACAATACCACACATGTCCTAATCCTCGATTTGCGACAGTAGCTGGCACTACTAGATAGTGCCAGACAGAAAACTTGATGTTGCTTGTAAGTGCTCGAAGAATGGCTCAATCACAAGTTTGAACTCAGGGACCAACTGTGACTCTTTCCACCAATCCGAGCTTGGGAATGCAGTAAACGCATCCATAAAAAACAGCACCGCAGAAACAATCAGCACTCCACGTAAGCCACCAAACACCATACCGAGAATTCGATCGGTACCTGATAGCCCTGTTTTTTGTACCAGTTGACCAATGACGTAATTCACCACTGCACCAACCACTAAGGTTGCGACGAATAACGCCGCAATTGCGGCTCCGTTTCGAAACATTTCATCTTCGATGTTGGTGAAGTACACCGCCAATTTGGCGTAGTAGTTGCTGGAGATAAAAAATGCTCCAAACCAAATCACCAAAGACAAAGCTTCTTTAGCAAAGCCGCGAACTAAACTGATCAGAGCTGAAAATCCGATCACACCTAAAATGACAAAATCTAACCAATTCATGTTTTCTTCATCTTAAGTTGGCGCGCATTTTAACAGAAAAAATGCTGACGCAAACGTTTTCTTATGGATTTAATGGCTTAAATTTAAGCAATTGACCTTTTGAGCCTGTAATTTTTTGTAATTCCTTGACCTGTCGTTCAAGTTTACTTTTTGATACATCAGGACCAACAATCACTCGAGTAAAAGCTGTCTCTTTTTTTACATGAGCTTGGTAACCACGCTTCTGTAAATCCTCTACTAATGCAACAGCATTCTCATGATTTTTCAGTGCCATCAACTGAATGATCCAAGCAGAATCTTCATATTGATTTTTTTCTTCAACTGGACGAACCGCAACTTCCACCTGTTCAGGTTGTTTTGTTTCTTCTGGTTGGGTAACTGGCTCTGGTTCTGGCTCCGAAACGGCAACTTGAGGCTCTTCAGATTCATCTACCGTTGCCGTAACCGGAGATTCAGGCAAAGAGACATCATCTTCTACAGGCTCTAATATTTCGAAGTTCTCCACATCGCTATCAAGTTCAGGTTTGATAGGAATACTGGCAAACTCTTCTTTGTAGTGCAGTTTCTTACCATCTAGCACGTCTGGAAGTACGATGACCCCCACCGCCACTAGAATGATGGTGCCGACTAAACGACTTTGGAATTTACTTGCCATCAAATTACCTTTGATTACTCATTATTTGATTGCCAATGCTCCAACACTTCGCCCACTGTATGGAATGAACCAACCACCAAAATAACATCGGCTTGAGCGGCGTGTTTCTGCGCACTCTCAAACGCTTCGACTGGGGTTTGGAACTGAACTTGACCTTGAGGTAAGTATTGGCACAGTTCATCTGCTGTCGCCGCGCGTGGGCCAGTTAGCGATGCTGGGTACCATTGTGTTGCAATTGGAGTTAATGCTTCGATTGTTGCCTTGATGTCTTTATCGTGCAGCATCGCGACCACAACGTGGATATTCTTATCCGCGTATTGGCGTTTCACCTTCTCAACTAAGTATTCAGCTGAGTGAGGGTTGTGCGCGACATCAAGAACGATTTCTGGGCCCGTTTGCAGAACCTGCATTCGGCCAGCTAGACGAGCATTATTCAAGCCATTAACGATATTAATGTCAGTGATTTGCAATTCTGAAGCGCCAAGTGCCATTAAAGCTGTTGCCGCATTAGGTAGCGGTAGCAATGGAACTGGTAGGTCTTCTAATGCAAATGCACCACTGGTCCACTTCCAGCCTTTCTCAGTCAATTGGTAATCAAACTGGATGCCAACTTGGAAGAACTCAGCTTGAATGTCATCAGCGTGCGCAGCAACGGTTGCTGGCGGCGTTGGTTGGCCACAAATCGCAGGTTTACCAGTACGGTAGATGCCTGCTTTCTCAAAGCCAATAACATTGATGTCATCACCAAGCCAATCAACATGGTCAATGGCCAAGCTGGTAATAACAGAGACATCATGATCCACAACGTTTGTCGCATCTAAACGACCGCCGAGGCCAACTTCTAGCAGAACTACGTCGACTTTCTCAACTTGGAAAATACGAAGTGCGGCTAACGTACCGAATTCAAACAAGCTTAGACTAATATCGCCGCGTTGCTGCTCAACGTAATCAAACGCCTCACAGTGTTTGCTGTCCTCTGCATCCACGCCATTGATGCGCACACGTTCGTTGTAACGAATTAGGTGTGGAGAGCTGTATACACCCACTGAGTAGCCTGCATCTAACAGAATGGCTTCCATCAATGCACACGTCGATCCCTTGCCATTGGTGCCGGCAACAGTAATCACAGTAGGAGCAGGTTTAGTGAGGTTGGCTTTTTGCGCTACCGCTTGAACACGGTCTAAGCCAAGGTCGATAGCTGAAGTGTGGAGATTTGTTAAATAATCAAGCCACATCGTTAGAGAGGATGTGGCTTGAGGAATCGAGTTTTGGGTCATCTAACTTTAACCATTAATTTCTTTGGTTTTTATGTTAGCTGATACTTTACCCTTTTTCGTCCGCTTCTGGTACAGAATATGGTTCTTCATTTGGAGATTCGTTAACCGAAACCACCATAGGAGACTTGTGGTTAGTTAGCTTAGCCACTAGACCACCCACACGCTGACGCATTTCACGACGGTCAACGATCATGTCAATCGCACCGTGCTCAAGAAGGAACTCACTACGTTGGAAGCCTTCAGGAAGGTCTTCACGTACTGTCTGTTCGATTACACGACGACCTGCAAAGCCGATAAGTGCTTTAGGTTCACCAATGTTGATGTCACCTAGCATTGCCAAACTCGCTGATACACCACCCATTGTTGGGTCAGTCAGTACAGAGATGAATGGTAGGCCTTTGTCAGAAAGACGTTCAAGTGCTGCACTGGTTTTCGCCATTTGCATTAGAGACATCAGTGCCTCTTGCATACGCGCACCGCCACTTGCAGAGAAACAAACAAGCGCACAGTTGTTTTCAATTGCTGCTTCTACCGCTTTAACAAAGCGTGCACCAACAACAGAACCCATTGAACCGCCCATGAAAGAGAATTCGAACGCACACGCCACTAGTGGCATGCCCAGCAATTCACCTTGCATTACGATCAGTGCATCTTTCTCGCCGCTACTCTTTTGCGCTGCAGAGATACGCTCTTTGTAGCGTTTAGAATCTTTAAACTTCAGTTTATCTTGTGGCTCAAGCTCAGTGCCAAGCTCTACGCGTTCACCTTCATCTAGGAAAGTTTCTAGACGACGACGCGCTTTCATGCGCATGTGGTGATTACACTTAGGACAAACTTCTAGGTTGCGCTCAAGCTCAGCATGGTACAGAACCTGCTCACAAGAAGTACATTTGGTCCACACACCTTCAGGAATAGAGGCTTTACGTGAACTTACTAGGTTGCTTTTCTCTAAAATCTTTTCAAGCCAACTCATGGAAGACCTTTTCTCTCAACTCTTCCGCTTCATTGCGAAAGATATAAATTCGGGAATATTGCGGATGGATTAAAACATATCTTGCCGCGACTGTAGATAAAAAACTGGTTGTACCTATTTTTGATATCATTAATAACGCACAGTTTCTGCACGTATCCAGTCTAAAGTACCGATATTTTGAAACAAAATCGCAAATTTAGTTCAAATTATCTGGCAAAAACAGCGGACCGATCGGAACTTGTGGTAATCCAAACTCTTCAGGGTAGTCCACGTCCACTAAATACAGACCTTCAGCTTTCGCCGTTGCACCTGCTAATTTGCGGTCTTTTGCTTCAAGTAGCCACTTAATCCATTCTGGTTTTTCTTCGCCACGACCTACTTTGATCAGGCTACCAGTAATGTTACGCACCATATGATGAACAAAAGCATTCGCTTTAATATCAATCACGATGTAGTCACCATGACGAGTCACATTAAGGTGCATCAAGTTACGGAATGGGCTCAACGACTGGCAATGCGCCGCGCGGAATGAACTAAAGTCGTTCTCGCCTAAAAGGTACTGACCTGCTTCATGCATTTTCTTCTCGTCTAGCTCACCGTGATAGTGGCTAACGCCAGAATTTAAAATACCAGGACGCAATGCGTGGTTGAAGATGATGTAGCGGTAACGACGTGCGGTTGCTGAGAATCGAGCATGGAAATCATCGTTCACTTCCACTGCCCAACGGACAGCAATATCACTTGGCATGTTTGCGTTTGCGCCCATGGTCCAAGCCACCATTTTACGACTCACGTTGGTGTCAAAGTGAACGACCTGACCAGTGCCATGTACGCCAGCATCGGTACGACCTGCACACTGTACTTCGACAGGATGGTTCGCGACCACAGACAATGCTTTCTCTAGCTCTTCTTGGACACTTTTCACGTCTCTTTGGCGTTGCCAACCAAAGTAGTTTGTACCGTTGTATTCGATACCTAATGCGATTCTCATTTTAACCTTCGAACTCTAAAATGGGGCGGGAAGTATATACGTAAGTCCTTCCAGATACAAAAAAGGGCAGCGTTTGCTACCCCTTTTTACTTATCGACCGTTAATCGTGTCGATGAGAGTTTTAGCCTCTCGGCGAATATCGTCCTCACCGTAGACGATCGCTTCCTCTAACAGTTTAATCGCGCCTTGAGGATCGTTCATTTCAAGGTAGATTTTTGCTAGGTCTAGCTTACCTGCGGCTTCAGCATTGGTATCTACGTCAACATCACCAATATCGCCAATCACATCCGGGAACTCATTCAAACCCACATCGAGTTTGAGCTCCTGCTCTTCAAACTCACCACCGTCTTTGTCTACCTGAGCCATCAACTCATCAATGGTCATGAATTGATTTTTCTTCGGATCAAAATCGGTTAGGTCGTCTTGCTCACCCCAGTTTTCTTGCGCGATCTCAGGCTGTGCAAGTGCTTCTGATGAACTCCACACTTCACGCTGGTCTTCTGGAACCTCTGCCGTTGATGAGGTGTTTTCTGGCGACAGCTTAAAGCCATCCCAATCGTCACCAACATCCAGCATGGTTTCAAAGTCCATACCTGCACTTGCAATGGTGTCGCTGTCTAACTTGCCATCAAATACTTCAGATTCAGCGTTTTCAGACAACAAGTTCGCCATCGCAGACTCTTCAAAGTCATTTAATTCCGACTCTAGGTCATTGCTCGGCTCAGGCTCTAAATCGGCACTGAAAGCGTCTGGTTGCGCGAAGACTTCAAACAGAGCGTCATGGTCATTCTCTGCTTGTTGTACAGCTTGAGAGACTTCTGAGTGCTCTTTAACAACCTCAGGTTCAACAGTGTCAGAATCAGAACTTGCTACCTCTTCTGTCACTGATGCCAAAGCATCTTCTTCATTGAACTCTGGTAGTTCGAAGTCATCAAAGTTGAACTCTTCTTCTGCTTCCGCGACTGGCGCTTGAGGCTCAGCGATTTCAGATTCCGCTAGCGCTGGCTCTTCAGCAATCGAAGCCAATGCGTCTTCTTCGTTGAACTCTGGAAGTTCTAACTCATCGAAGTTGAACTCTTCTTCTGCTTCCGCAACCGGCGCTTGAGGCTCAGCGATTTGAGATTCCGCTAGCGCAGGCTCATCGGCCATCGAAGCCAATGCATCTTCTTCGTTGAACTCTGGAAGTTCTAACTCATCGAAGTTGAATTCTTCTTCTGCTTGCGCAACTGGTGCTTCAGGCTCAGCGATTTCAGATTCCGCTAGCGCAGGCTCTTCTGCCATTGAAGCCAATGCGTCTTCTTCGTTGAACTCCGGAAGCTCTAACTCATCGAAGTTGAACTCTTCTTCTGCTTCCGCAACTGGCGTTTCAGACTCAGCGATTTCAGGTTCCGCTAACGCAGGCTCTTCGGCCATCGAAGCCAATGCGTCTTCTTCGTTGAACTCCGGAAGCTCTAGCTCATCAAAGTTGAACTCTTCTTCTTGCGCAACTGGTGCTTCAGGCTCAGAGATTTCAGATTCCGCTAACGCTGGCTCATCGGCCATTGAAGCCAGTGCATCCTCTTCGTTGAACTCAGGAAGCTCTAACTCATCGAAGTTTAACTCTTCTTCTGCTTCCGCAACTGGCGCTTGAGGCTCAGCGATTTCAGATTCCGCTAGCGCAGGCTCTTTGGCCATTGACGCCAGTGCATCCTCTTCGTTGAACTCTGGAAGTTCTAACTCGTCGAAGCTGAACTCCTCTTCATCAATAGCCGATTCAGTCGAGCTTGCCGCTACGGGTTCTTGTTCAATTTTGTTTTCAGGTTCTATCTCATCAACCAGCCAATCTTCCTCTTGAGGAATTCCAAATTCGTTTTCAACCGTATTTGGTGTTGGCGTGAACGCTGGAGCCGGCTCAGTTTCCGGTTCTACCATCGTTTCTTCTTGTGGCTGAGACGCTTCCGTTAAGCTTTCTGCTTGAGGATCTAACGCTTCAGAAACTTCAGCTGAATGCTCTTCAACTGTCTTTTCTGCTAGTTCGTTATCTTCAACCAATGGTTCAGCCGGAGCTTCTGATTGCTGCTCCGCATTCTCACTTGCTACTGGCTCTTCACCAATTAAAGCATCAAGTTCTGCTGCAAAGTCTGAACGCTCTTGCTCACTTGGTAGCAACGCTTCGTTGTTACTTTCGAATAGCTCATCAAGCTCCGTCATTAACGGATCATGCTCTGGGGAAACGTCCTCAAGGTCGCCTAAGAAATCTTGGCTATCAAAATCATCAATTGATTCTGGTTGCTCTTGTTCAATCGGCTCACTTGGAAGTTCTGCCTGAGTTTGGTTATCAACTTCAGGTTGGTTCTCACTCAGCAGAGCATCAATATCCAAACCAGAATCGAGACCAAGCGCTGCTTTTTCCTCTTCCAGATCGGCAGCAGGCTCAACATCTGTCATTGGCTGAGGTTTTTGAGCACTCTCTTCAGCTTCTGGCTCTAGATCATCAAAGCCTAACGAAGCAAGGAGATCGTCGTCACTAAGCTTGTTTTCTGCTTGCTCTAACTCGTCATCTTCACGAATCAGTTCATCAAATGGATCGATTTCACTGCTTGTTTCGTCCTGCTCTTCTACGCTCTCGTCGCTAAGCAGTTCGTCCAGCAGATCAACACTGTTTTCATCAATGTCTTCTAGAGAATCGTCACCATCGAAGCCCGACAGCTTTTCTAGCTCATCAAGCGGGTCAAAGTCATCATCGGAGGAGTCTTCATCATCAAAACCAATGAGCTCATCAAGTAAATCTGTGCTGTCTTCATCGATGGTAGGCTCTTCGCTTAAACCTGCGATGTCTTCCAACTCTTCAAGTGGATCAAGTTCGTTAAGCGGTTCGCCATCGTCTTCACCGATCAACTCATCAAGTAACGCTGATGCTTCTTCTTCACTTGAATCGCTTTCAGATAAACCAGATAACGTTTCTAGCTCATCAAACAAATCATCATCAGTGTCTTTTGGCGTTGGCTGTTCGTACTGTGCAAGCAACTTGTCGATGTCGTCATCTGTCGCTTCACCTGCAGAGAATGCGGTTTCTGATACCGTTGGCTTATCATCTTCAACGTCTAAGTTGAGATCGTCACCATCAAGGTCAGCAAATAGATCATCGAGCATCGCTTGATCAAGCGCATTACTTTGTAACTCTTCCGCAGGATCATCTGCAGCGAGCAACTCAGCAAAGGCGTCGTCAGACATTGCATCAGAGCCGTCTTCGTCAGAAAGATCGAAGCCTGCATCATCATCGTCATCGAGCACTTCAAGCTCAGGCGTCACCTCATCGAGTGCGCGCTCCATCTCTTCAAGACCAAGGGCTTTTTCTTCGCCATTGACTTTGATGCCATTACTAGAAGAGTCAAACTCATCGAAACCAACATCCAGCTCGCCATCATCGCCAATACCCGCGAATGGGTCTTCGCCATCGTCGCCTTCTAGATTGAAGTCGAGGTCATCGTCATCGAGGTTACCGAAAACGTCCTCTTCTTCAGGCTGTTGTTCTTCTTGTTCGAATAGGTTTTCTGTTTCGTCGTCATCGCCGAACAGGTCATCATCTAGGCTTAGCTCTTCATCTAATTCATCAGCAGCAGCTAAACCGATTGGCGCCGCAAGAGGATCAACGTTTTGCTGTTCTTGTGCAGCCGCTTCTTCCTCTTTCGCTTTAGAGCGTCGACCAAGCAGCATGACGACTAGCAACGCAATCAGAGCACCAGGAATTAACGCAGCAAGACCAACAAGCCAACCATTCGACAAAATTTTGTCCATGGTGCTTGGTTGCATGCGTTGTTGTTCAGCGACACGTTGGCGCTCTTCTGCCAGCAGTTTTTCTACTTCCGAGCGAATGCGTTCTTCATCGTTGAGCGAGGTTTTTAGCGTTTCGACTTCACTCTGTACTTCAGAAAGCATTAAACGCAGGCGATGGTTCTTCTCTTCTAAAGATTCCAACTCACTTTGCGAACCTTGCAGCTTGTCTTTTAACGCACTGACTTGCTTTTCACCCTCAGGTGATGTGCTCACTGCAGGTACTGGAGTGGTTGGTTCTACCGCTTTAATTGGCTCCGGTTTCGGCGTTTCAGGCTTAACTGGCTCTGGTTTAGGCTCTGGCTTTGGCGCTTCAACCACAGGCTTCGGCGGCTCAACTTTCGGTTTCGCAGGCTGAGCAGGCGTTGGTTTTGGCTGAGTAAGGCGAGCTTCATGCGCTTTCATGATCGCAATCGCTTGTGCCGTTGTCGCACTTTGCACTTGCTCTAGAGAAGGCACACGCAAGCGACTTCCTGGAATAAGCTCGTGGATATTTTGCTTATCAAACGCTTGAGGGTTTATGCGATAAATGGCGAGTAGCGTTTGTTGTACGGAAACATTTCGAGAAGGTCGTAATTCAGAAGCAATCGACCAGAGAGTCTCGTTTTGACCAGTCGGACCGAAGAAACGCGACGGTTGGTCATTTTCAGGTGGAGCAGGTAACGCTCGTTCAATCTCCTCAGCGTAGCTCGGAGATGCTTGCACTTCACCAGAGGGTCCTACAAGACGAATACCTTCGGCTTGAACCACTGATGATGTCTGAGTCGCGCTCATCAGCACAAGGGCTGCTAACAAACGCTTATAATTTTGACGCATAGAAGGCTCAGTTAGGTGCTAGTAACAATTTGAAATGGTGATCGGTTAAATATATCGGATAAAGCACGCAAAACTATAGCGTTGAGGGTAAAAAATGTGTGGCTCTCACCATATTCGTACTAATCTCACACAATTTTACGCCGTTCGAACAAAAAAGCCTCGCATAGTGCGAGGCTTAAAGGTTCTTAGCGAGGTCGACTTAGTAGTAGTCGCGGATCAGAACTTCTGCGATTTGAACCGCGTTAGTTGCTGCGCCTTTACGAACATTATCTGCAACAACCCATAGGTTTACGCCGCTGTGATGGCTGATATCGTTACGGATACGACCTACCATTACGTGGTCTTTACCGCCCGCATCGCGAACTTGTGTTGGAAAGTCTTCGCCGTGGAATACTTCGATACCGTCAGTTTGCTCAAGCAAGTTAACGACTTCTTGTGCATCGATTGGTGAGCGCGTTTCAACGTGAAGTGCTTCTGCGTGGCCGTAGAATACTGGCACGCGCACACAAGTTGGGTTTACGGTGATTGATGGGTCGTTAAAGATCTTTTGCGTTTCCCACACCATTTTCATTTCTTCTTTGGTGTAGCCGTTTTCCATCATCTGATCGATTTGTGGAATACAGTTAAATGCGATCTGTTGAGAGAATTGCTTCTTGTCTGCTGGCAGACCGTTTAGCAACTTCGCTGTTTGACCTGCTAGCTCATCAATACCCGCCTTACCTGCACCAGAAACCGATTGGTACGTTGATACGTTAATACGCTCAATACCCACTGCATCGTGAATAGGCTTTAGTGCCACCAGCATTTGAATGGTTGAACAGTTCGGGTTCGCAATGATGTTACGGTTACGGAACTCTGCAATCGCTTCTGGGTTTACTTCAGGCACAACAAGAGGAATATCGTACTCGTAACGGAAGTGTGATGTGTTGTCGATAACAATCACGCCTTCATCTGCTGCGATTGGAGCCCATTTTGCTGACAGTTCACCACCAGCAGAGAACAGAGCGATGTGCGCTTGTGACCAATCAAACTCTTCCACGTTTTGTACGCGAATTGTTTTACCATTGAAACGGTAAGTCTTGCCTTCACTGCGTTCACTTGCCAACAGGAAGATTTCGCCTACTGGGAATTTGCGCTCTTGAAGCACTTCCAAAATTGTTTCACCGACCGCACCGGTCGCACCTAATACGGCAACATTGTATTGCTGGCTCATTGACTTACCTCAACCTGAAAACCTAGTTCTGCTAATGGTGCAAGATTGCTTGTTTCGTTACCCACTAGCGTGACAGCGCTGTACTCGCGGCGATCCCAGTAGTTTTTACGCATCAGGTCAAAAGAGCCTGGCTTACTGATTTCGCGGCGGAAAAGAGCGTCATCTTTACGCACATCATAGATTAACTGCGTGATGTTGTGCAGCGTTGCTTCATCCCATGCTCTGTCCAATACCATAGTCGGGACAGGCGCGGTCGGCAGTAAATCGCTGGCATGCGCACGTAATTCGTTATTTAAGAACTCACAGTAGCTGTTGAAAATCATCGTCGTACCGCGAGCTTTCCCTTCCAGACCATAGCCTGCAACGTGAGGGGTTGCGAATGCTAGCAGAGGCAGAAGCTCCATATCAACCTCTGGTTCAAATTCAAATACGTCGAGTGCCGCTGTAAAGCCGTCGTTTTTCAGTAAACGTTGCTTCAGTGCTTGGTTGTCGACAACTGGACCGCGTGCCGCATTGATAAGAATTTGATCGCTACGAAGACCATTTAACACCTTCTCATCAATCAAATGATGGGTTGGGTGTGGGCCATCTTTAGTGATAGGTGTGTGAAGCGTGATGATGTCAGAACGTTCGATGAGCTCTGCTAACGGAGTGAAACTGCGAGAATCGCCCTCTTCTTGCTTAAATGGGTCATTGATGAGCACCTTGATATCCATGCCTTTCAAACATTTCTCAAGGTAACTGCCCACTTGGCCCGCACCGATGATGCCAACGGTTTTATCGAAAACAGAGAAGCCTTGCTGTTGTGCTAGCACCATCATGACGCTGAACGCATACTCAGCAACACCAACTTTGTTACATCCTGGTGCAGCGGTGAAGAAAATGCCTTTCTCTTTTAAAAGTGCTTGGTCAACATGATCCATGCCCGCCGTCGCCGTACCAACGAACTTCAACTTGTTTGCTTTGCTGATCAGTTCTGCGTTTACTTTGGTAACTGAGCGAATCATTAGCGCATCTACATCCACTAAATCATCGGCTGTCAGTGTACGACCGGGTTTTAGAATCACTTCACCGAGTTGGCTGAATAGCTCTTCAGCGTACGGCATATTTTCATCAACAATAATTTTCATAGCGCCAGCGTTTAACATCCATTTGTATGAGTTCGTTTATTCGCAAGATGCGAAGCTAAAGCGATTGTGCCCTTTTCTTGAAAAATCTCAACAACTAGAGCGAGCAAAAACAGGTTTCAGAAAAGAAAAAGCCCGGCTAAATTAGCCGGGCAAAGTTCCAGAACAAAAGGATCCTATCCCGCTCTCCTTGGGATAGAGTCTGCGTCTGTTCGATCAGTTTGACTGATCAAGCTCTGGAAACTGGTTTGTTGGTCCGTTTACGCCGTATGGGAAATCACAGTGATATTCCGACCAACAAATTCAGTTAGCTTTGGGTCGCTTACGCTTGGTACTTTTTGATTACCAATGTTGCGTTTGTACCACCAAAACCAAAGCTGTTTGACATAACAGTCGTTAGCTCAGCGTCGCGAGCTTCCGTTACGATGTCTAGACCTTGTGCTGCTTCATCCAAGTTAGAGATATTCACACTTGGCGCAATGAAATTGTTGTCTAGCATTAGCGTTGAGTAAATCGCTTCGTGAACGCCAGCTGCACCTAGTGCGTGACCTGTCATTGCTTTTGTTGCAGAAATCGCAGGGCTGTTGTCGCCGAATAGCTCTTGAATAGCGCCTAGCTCTTTCACGTCACCTACAGGAGTAGAAGTACCGTGTGTGTTGATGTAGTCGATAGCGTCAACATCTTGCATTGCCATCTTCATACAACGAACTGCGCCTTCACCTGATGGTGCTACCATGTCGTAGCCATCAGAAGTCGCGCCGTAACCTACGATTTCACCGTAGATTTTCGCGCCACGTGCTAGTGCGTGCTCTAGTTCTTCGATAACTAGCATGCCGCCGCCACCAGAGATAACGAAACCGTCACGGTCTGCATCGTAAGTACGAGAAGCTTTTTCTGGCGTTTCGTTGTACTTAGTAGATAGTGCGCCCATTGCATCAAACATCATAGTTTGAGACCAATCTAGCTCTTCACCACCACCTGCAAATACGATGTCTTGTTTACCAAGTTGGATAAGCTCCATCGCGTGACCGATACAGTGTGCAGACGTTGCACAAGCTGAGCTCATTGAGTAGTTCACACCACGAATTTTAAATGGTGTTGCAAGACACGCAGATACTGTTGAAGACATAGTACGTGGCACCATGTAAGGACCTACGCGTTTTACGCCTTTCGCACGCATCGTGTCAGTTGCTACTGTTTGGTTTAATGCAGAAGCACCACCAGAACCAGCAACGATACCTGTACGATCGTTTGAAACTTGTTCTTCAGATAGACCAGCGTCTTCAATTGCCTGCTGCATTGATAGGTATGCATAAGCAGCCGCATCACCCATAAAGCGCATCTGCTTACGGTCAATAAACTCTGCAGGGTTGATTTTCAGATCACCCCACACCTGCGAACGCAGACCGTTTTCTTTAAACTGCTCAGACGCAGTGATGCCAGATTTGCCCGCTTTAAGAGACGCTAGAACTTCTTCGACGTTGTTACCGATACTTGAAACAATACCCATACCGGTGATTACGACTCGTTTCATTATGACATTCCTATAATTCAAAAATCCGCTAGATAATAACTAAGATAGTCAACAAAAGTGGTCAGCTTTCCCAGAAATTCGTACAATCGCCGAATTCTAACCGCGCCAAATCACATATTTGCACCATTATGACTTCGATTAAAAACGCAGAACTTGGTTGGAACGAAGCTGGTACACCGGTTTCTGACCAATTTGATGATGTTTATTTCTCCAACGTAAACGGTCTCGAAGAGACGCGTTACGTGTTCCTCAAACAAAATCATCTACCAGAAAGATGGCAGGAATTTGACCAAAGACGTTTTGTTATTGGTGAAACCGGATTTGGCACAGGGTTGAACTTCTTAGCCGTGTGGCAATGGTTTACCGAATTTCGTCGCGAATATCCAGAGGCAACGCTAAAAGAATTGCATTTCGTTAGCTTTGAGAAGTACCCACTGAGCAAAGCTGATCTAGAAAAAGCGCATCAATCTTGGCCAGAGTTGGCAGAATTTGCGAAAAAGCTGCAACAGCACTACCCAGCGGCTGTGCCTGAGTGTCATCGCATTGTTTTAGAAGACGGCGCTATCACGCTCGACCTATGGTTTGGTGATATCAAAGACTGCATGCCGCTTGTTCCTTATGCTGAACAAGGCTTGATTGATGCTTGGTTCTTAGACGGTTTTGCACCAAGCAAAAACCCAGAGATGTGGAACCAAAACCTATTCAACGGCATGGCAAAATTGGCGAAACAGGATTGTACTGTCGCAACCTTTACAGCAGCGGGCTTTGTGCGTCGCGGCTTAAACGAAGCGGGCTTTGCAATGAAAAAAGTCAAAGGCTTCGGCACCAAGCGTGAAATGATCGCAGGTTCGATGGAGCAACGTGAAGCGCATTCAAACCACCTACCTTGGTTCAACCGCACTGCGTCGACCAATCATGATTCCATCGCGATTATTGGTGGTGGTATTGCTAGTGCCGCTCTGGCTAAAACGCTGGTTCGCCGTGGTCAAAATGTCACGCTTTACTGCAAAAACGCTCAACCTGCAGAAGGCGCATCAGGCAACCGCCAAGGTGCTGTGTACCCATTACTAAATGGTCCACACAAAGGCGTTTCACGCGTGTTCGCTCCGGGCTTTTTGTTTGCCCGTCAGTTTGTTGACCAAACAGCGCAAGATATCCAATTTGATCACGATTGGTGTGGCATTACTCAGCTGATGTGGGATGGCAAATCCGCAGACAAGTTAGAGAAGATGCTCGCTGGCAATTTCACGCCAGAGTTGATTCACAAGCTATCTGCTGAAGAGACGGCGGAAAAAATAGGCTTGCCGATTGATATGGCATCGGTCCACTACCCTCTTGGCGGTTGGTTATGCCCTGCTGAACTGACTCGTGGTTTGATTGCTCAACTAGAAAACACCGAGCTTTTCGAAGCGAAGTTCGAGCATCAAGTCGAGTCGCTAGATTGGGATGAAGCGCGAAAGGTTTGGATATTGAAGGCTAACGGCCAAAGCTTTGAACATTCAACTGTAGTGGTTGCTAACGGCAGTGAATTCCAAACACTAAGCCAAACTGCCGATCTACCAATGGGGCAGGTAAAAGGTCAAGTTAGCCATGCACCTGCAACTGAAACGCTGTCTAAGCTGAAAACAGTATTGTGTTACGACGGTTACATGACACCTGTTAACCCGAATAATCAGCACTTATGCATCGGTGCAAGCTACGACCGCAGCCACCTAGATTACGAGTTTGACGAAGAAGCACAAAAAGACAATGCAGAGAAATTGGTGAAGTGCCTGCCGAATCAAGCTTGGACGAAAGAAGTGGATACCTCTGGGAATTTATCACGCCAAGGCATTCGCTGTGTTAGCCGTGACCACCTTCCATTTGTCGGTAACGTAGGCGACTTTGAAACCATCAAAGCGCAATATGCGGATCTGCAAAATCAACAAGAGCAAGACGTTGACGCGATTCACCAGTTCCCTAACCTATTCTGTTTCTTAGGTTTAGGTTCTCGTGGTTTGAGCTCTGCGCCTTTAATGGCCGAGGTGTTGGCATCACAAATCTGTGGCGACCCGTTACCACTGCCTGTTGATGTGCTGACTGAGCTGCACCCAAGCCGTATGTGGGTAAGAAAGCTACGTAAAGGTAAGACGATTACTGAGTTGTAACGTTTTTCGATTGTGCAAAGAACCCCTCCTAGCCTCCCCTTAAAAAGGGGAGGAACAAGTTCTTAACCCCGCATTGGTCCTCCCCCTTTCCAAGGGGGAGTTAGAGGGGGTTACAAGTGTTTAGTTCAACGCCGCCACGGCCGCTTTCACCTGCTCTGCAATTTCCGCATTACGAAACTCACCCGCTTCCAAATCAAAGTTATCGTAGAAGCTTGGAATAGATTGCGATGCTTTCACTTCAGCACCAAAGTAAGGCGCAGACCCTGTTGCCGCAGCGAGTACCGTTTGTGCACCACCAGGGCCAGGTGAAGTCGCTAAGTACACCGCCGGTTTATTTTGGAATACGTTGCGCTCGATGCGTGTCGCCCAATCAAATAGATTCTTATACGCTGCTGGGTAAGAGCCGTTATGCTCGGCAAAAGAAATCACCAAAGCGTCCGCGGTTGCGATGTCAGCAAGAAACGCTTTTGCGCCTTCCGCCTGACCGATTTCTTTCTCTTTGTCTTCACTGAACAAAGGAACATCGTAACTATTGAGGTCTAACACTTGAACTTCTGCACCTTCGACAAGGTTAGCAGCGTAAGTTGCAAGGGTTTTATTGATAGAGGTAGAGCTAGTAGAAGCGCCGAATGCGATAATTTTCATGGTTGTAGTCCTTTGTTCACGTTTTGTACTAACAAGAGTAAAAGGTGAACGAGTGTGCTACAACCACAAAAATTTTAAGGAGAGATTCGAAAATTTCGAAGGAGTTTATTTCAACTCTTTTTGCTTCAACCAGAAGCTTAGCGCTGCCAATCGAAGCATATATAACTGAATGAGACTTAAGCTTGCGCTTGAAGCTCTTGCCATAGATCACTCACGATCACGCGATCGGCTGGCGTTAGTTCTGAACGTGCTTCTTCAAGACTGTTTTCGATGCGAGATTTAAGCTCAGTCACATCGTTAATGCCTTCTTCTTCACACGCTGCAGCAGACAGAGAAATGTGACCACGTAAATAACCACCAGCAAACAGTTCATCATCCGATGCTGTTTCAATGCGAGCATCAATCAGTTCTAGTAGTTTTTCTTCAAATTCAATAATCATGGCGTTTCTCTGAGGTTATTTAACGATAAAGTCAGATGGTTCCAGCGGCTTGGTTTGGTAAAAGGCACGCAACGCATCCGATAGCATTTTCACGCGAGGCGGAAGACCGTTTTCTAGAATACCCATTACTTCATTGTGCACTTTGTGCATAAAACCAAGACGATCTGGTTCAAAATCGCCGTGTAGATTGTCACAACTGACGTTAAAAGGGAAGTCAGCACTTTTCGCTAGAATCCACTCGTAAGCTTGAGGGCGAATTTCAACTTTTTCGAACTCAGCTTGAACCTGTGCTGTACGACCATCTGGTTCGTACCAGTAACCAAAATCTTCCAACAAACGACGCTCTGGTCCAGCTACGCACCAATGGGCAATCTCGTGTAGCGCTGACGCATAAAAGCCACGAGCAAAAATAATCCGATGATGCGGATGTTCTTCATCTGCTGGTAAGTAAATTGGCTCATCGCCGCCTAGCTCTAACTCAGTGTTAAAAGGCTCAAGAAATGTGTCATTGAAAATAGCGATAAGGTCTTGATATTCGTGGTTCATCATCGATTCTGTACGTCAAATTGATATGCGGTGCGCATTGTCGCTGTTTTTCTTACACAGGTAAAGCCACACAACATGTTTGGTTATTAGCTGAGTTAATCTGAAAGTCGCTTTCTCCATACAATTTCTCATTCGTCACAGATCACATTTCCCACTACACTCACGCCTTATTTTTACGCTTAACGATGGCGACTTCAACGCCACTTGAAGCGAGATTCTTTTTGGGTTTAAGCCTCTCCCCAAGGTTTAAATCTTGTTGGTAAGTTTTGCTGCTGTTTTCCTTAATCTCAAGGACCATGACAGAGCCCTTTTATTTGAGTGTCCCCTTATGCTGCTAAGTGTGTTGTACATCATTGGTATCACGGCTGAAGCCATGACTGGTGCATTGAGTGCCGGCCGA
This sequence comes from Vibrio sp. B1ASS3, assembly GCF_905175355.1. Classification (NCBI taxonomy): domain Bacteria; kingdom Pseudomonadati; phylum Pseudomonadota; class Gammaproteobacteria; order Vibrionales; family Vibrionaceae; genus Vibrio; species Vibrio sp. B1ASS3. The sequence goes on along the minus strand of NZ_HG992742.1, from coordinate 1,128,422 downwards.
AGAAAAATGGATTGGTTTGGTGTTATGTTGGTAGCCAGTGCAACAGCTATTGGCGGCGGTACGGTGCGCGACATTCTTCTTGGCCACTACCCACTAGGTTGGGTAAAGAATCCAGAGTTTTTGGCAATCACTTGTGTAGCAGGTGTTCTGACGACTGGCTTAGCGAAATGGGTGATTAAATTCAAAGGTCTGTTCATTCGTTTGGATGCGCTGGGCTTGATCGTATTTAGCATCATCGGTACCAAGGTAGCGATTGGTATGGGCTTACACCCTGGCATTTGTATGGTGTCTGCGCTCGTAACAGGCGTATTTGGTGGTCTACTACGTGATTTGATTTGTCGTCAAACACCGCTTGTGTTGCATGAAGAGCTTTACGCATCGGTAGCACTTATCGCATCAGGTTTGTACCTAGCGCTACTTGAGTTCAACGTACCAGACGTAACCGCGACGATTGTGACTCTGATTACTGGTTACATGCTGCGAATGGCGGCAGTACGATTCAAATGGCGCTTGCCTTCATTCCACTTGGAAACCGAAGGTTCGATTCACTGATTCAAATCGAAAGCTATTGAAAATACATGAAAAAAGGCTGCTCACTGAGCAGCCTTTTGTGTTTCTATCGAGTTAAGTTTCAAACTTAAATCTTTGGAGTCTCGGTTTGTACGCCATGGTTTTGACCACGATGACGTAGCAAGTGATCCATAACGACAATAGCCAGCATCGCTTCTGCGATAGGCACGGCGCGGATACCCACACATGGGTCATGACGACCTTTAGTGATCAACTGAGTTGGTTCACCTTCTTTAGTGATAGTCTCACCTGGAACCGTAATGCTTGAGGTTGGTTTAAGCGCGATGTTTGCAACAATCTCTTGACCAGTAGAGATACCGCCAAGAATGCCGCCTGCGTGGTTGCTACCGAAGCCTTCTGGCGAAAGCGTATCACGATGCTCACTGCCTTTTTGGCTTACCACGTCAAAACCGTCGCCGATTTCCACACCTTTCACCGCATTGATGCTCATTAGTGCGTGCGCAATGTCTGCATCCAGACGGTCAAATACAGGCTCACCAAGACCAACAGGCACGTTGGTTGCCACAACCTGAATTTTTGCGCCAATAGAGTCGCCTTCTTTTTTCAGGTCACGGATAAGTTGGTCGAACGCTTCGACTTTGTCTGCATCTGGGCAGAAGAACGCGTTGTTTTCGATTTCATTCCAATCCACTTTATCGATTGAAACGTTACCCATTTGCGACAAGTAAGCGCGGATTTCGACACCGAACTCGTCTTTTAGGTATTTCTTAGCGATTGCACCAGCCGCCACACGCATTGCCGTTTCACGAGCAGACGAACGGCCGCCACCTCGATAATCGCGCACACCGTATTTTTGGTGGTAAGTGTAATCAGCGTGTCCTGGACGGAACTTGTCTTTGATGTCTGAGTAGTCTTTAGAACGTTGGTCTGTGTTCTCGATCATCAGACCAATTGAAGTACCGGTGGTTTTACCTTCAAAAACGCCAGAAAGAATTTTTACTTCGTCCGGTTCACGACGTTGGGTAGTGTAACGTGATGTGCCAGGACGGCGACGGTCGAGATCCGTTTGCAGATCTGCCTCAGTGATTTCCAAACCTGGAGGGCATCCGTCTACGATACATCCTAGTGCGATACCGTGACTTTCTCCGAATGTCGTTACTCGGAAATGTTGTCCGATACTGTTTCCTGCCATTACTTCCTCAAGTTCTTGTCGCCACGCTCTCCATGAGCGCAACTGCTTTTCAATTCTTCGTGGAATCATAGTGGCGGTATTACGTTTTGATGTAAAGCCCGATTTGGCGGAAAAAACAAAACAGCCGAAATTTTCCAAGCTCAGTGCGAAGCGGATAAAAAAACACCGAGCACTGGGCTCGGTGTTTTCATTGTTTATTCGAATGGTTTATTTCGAAAGACTTAGTCTTTGTACAGTTTGAACTCTTCTGCACACTCAACCAATTGGTCACGCGTTAGCATGAATACACCATGACCGCCGTTCTCGAACTCAATCCAAGTGAATGGAATTTGTGGGTACTGTTCCATCATGTGAACCATTGAGTTACCGACTTCACACACAAGAATACCGTCGTCTGTTAGGTAGTCTGGTGCGTTAGCAAGAATACGACGAACCAGTTTTAGACCGTCAGTACCAGCAGCTAGACCTAGCTCAGGCTCGTGCGTGAACTCATCAGGCAGGCTGTTCATGTCTTCTTCGTCCACGTAAGGTGGGTTAGACACGATCAGGTTGTACTTCTCTTTTGGAAGATCGCGGAATAAGTCAGAGCGGATTGGGAACACTTGTTGCTCCATGCCGTGATCTTGTACGTTTTGCTCAGCCACTTGTAGAGCGTCTGTAGAGATGTCGATCGCGTCAACTTCTGCTTCAGGGAAAGCGTGCGCACAAGCAATCGCGATACAACCAGAACCCGTACATAGGTCCATGATGCGCGTAGGCTCTTCCACCAACCAAGGTTGGAATTCCGCTTGAATCAATTCGCCGATTGGAGAACGTGGCACAAGAACACGCTCATCAACGAAGAACTCAAGACCGCAGAACCATGCTTTGTTCGTTAGGTATGCAGTTGGTGTACGCTCGTTGATGCGTTTTACTACGCGCTCAACGATACGCAGACGCTCGCTTGTCGTAAGGCGAGAGTTCAATACGTGCGGAGGCACATCAATCGGCAAGTATAATGTTGGCAGGATAAGCTGAACCGCTTCATCCCACGCATTATCAGTGCCATGACCGTAAAACAGGTTAGCGGCGTTAAAGCGGCTTACCGTCCAACGAATCATATCTTGAAGGGTATGGAGCTCCGATACCGCCTCTTCTACAAAAATCTTATCCAAAATTGCCTCCGAAAAGCGCTACAATACTGCCATAAATTGTAAAAATGAAATTGTTTACCTAATGAGCAAAAAAGACACCGAACACGATGACGATTTCGCCTTGTTTAAGGATGCAGTACAGGGCGTAAAAAAGTTGCGACAGGATACCATAATCCAGCAACCAAAAAAAAATACTAAGCAAAAAGAAATCACACGCTCAAACCGTGAAGCGAGTGATTCTGAGTTTTACTTTTCTGATGAGTTTGTTCCGCTTCTTAATGAAGAGGGACCAACTCGTTATGCGCGTGACGATGTCTCCACTTATGAAGTGAAACGTCTTCGTCGTGGCGTGTACGTGCCTGACGTCTTCCTAGACATGCACGGCATGACACAACAAGAAGCCAAGCGAGAACTCGGTGCGATGATCGCGTACTGCGTGAAAAACGAAATCCACTGTGCGTGTGTACAACACGGCATCGGTAAGCACATTCTGAAGCAGAAAGCGCCGCTTTGGTTAGCTCAACACCCAGACGTAATGGCATTCCACCAAGCGCCTCTGGAGTTTGGCGGCGATGGTGCCCTACTGGTGCTGCTGTCCATACCAGAAAAATAACTCACCGACTTCGAGAAGTACTTCTTGGACGAGCAAGAACGACAAAGGCAGGTTAACCCTGCCTTTTTGTTTTTCTCGAACCATTGTCCCGAGAGCTAGTGTTCTATGGCGTGATATGCCAAAGCACTTCACCGCGTTGTGTTTGCGGATCAAATTCAATGCACACCAAGCCAGATGTTGGAAACATTGGTGGCGTCATGTCTTTCACAAATTCCGAGGTAAGGTAGCCCACCAGCGGCAAGTGCGACACAAACAAAAGAGATTCAAGCTTCTCAACTTCAATCAACGCATTAGCGAAATCAAACACTTGGTCGGATTGACCGTAAGGCGTGATATCTTCACACGTTTCGATGCTCTTAGCCGAAAAGTGTGCGCTGATTTCTTGCCAAGTTTGCTGCGCTCGAATGTACGGGCTAACCAGTACTTTGTCGAATTGAGCAAAACCTTGCTCTTTACATGCTCGGGCAACTGCTTCCGATTCAGTTCTGCCTCTTGGGATCAGTTGTCTTTCTGCGTCGGTGTTCGCAAAATGCTCTGCTTCACCGTGACGCAAGATAAATATTTTCATGTTATTTCCTAGGGATAGCTAACGCTACCAAAAGGTTGACTGCTATCTTTATACGGATAGCGGGCTAACTTTAATAATGTCGAAACAAAAATACTGATATAATTATCGGTTCATTATACCAATTCGCTTGCTAAAGATAGCGACTTTCTTAACAATCTATTAAAAAGAATATACTCAGTTCATCACATTCTACGATGAAGTTATGAACTCAGTGCATTCCTTCAAATAGCTCGAACCCCATAGCAATTTGCTGATGGGCTTATGCAGTACTCTTACGAATAACAAAAATGCGGCAAGCAGTATTTGTCGAAGCGCAAACTTTGCGCCTCCCCGCTCGGGGATCATAATTACTGTAATGCGAAATCTGGAGACGCATCGTGCACCTAAGTCCAAACGATTCAAATCAATACCGCTACATTACATTGAGTAATGCCCTGCGCGTGTTGCTGATTCATTCCGACACGGCTCAACAGTCGGCAGCAGCCCTAGCAGTAAACGTTGGACACTTCGATGATCCTATGGATCGCCAAGGTCTGGCACACTATCTAGAACACATGCTTTTTTTGGGTACGGAAAAATACCCTAAAGTGGGCGAGTTTCAAAGTTATATTAGTCAACATGGTGGCACCAACAACGCTTGGACGGGCACCGAGCACACCTGTTTCTTCTTCGATGTCACACCAACTGCTTTTGAAACTGCACTTGATCGCTTCAGCCAATTCTTTACCGCACCACTGTTTAACGAAGAAGCGTTAGACAAAGAACGCCAAGCGGTCGACTCCGAATACAAGCTCAAACTGAACGACGATTCTCGCCGTCTGTATCAAGTCAACAAAGAAGTCATCAACCCAGAGCACCCGTTTTCAAAATTTTCTGTCGGCAACTTAGATACACTTGGCGATCGCGATGGCAAATCCATCCGCGACGAGATAGTTGAATTTCACCACTCACAGTATTCCGCTGATTTGATGACGCTGACTTTGTTTGGTCCGCAATCTCTTGATGAGCAGCAAGCATGGGTAGAAAGCATGTTTGCCGACGTTCCAAATCACCAACTACGCGGCAAGTCGATCGATGTGCCTATTGGTACTGAAGAAAGCACGGGCATCTTGGTTCAAGTCGAGCCAATCAAAGAGTTCCGTAAACTGATTCTCACGTTCCCAATGCCGGGAATGGATGCGCACTATAGCGTGAAGCCTCTCTCCTACTTTGCTCACCTGTTGGGTTACGAAGGCGAAGGCAGTCTGATGCTTCAACTCAAAGAGAAAGGCTGGATTACTTCCCTCTCAGCAGGTGGTGGTGCGAGCGGTAGTAACTACCGCGATTTCACCGTAAGTTGCACCCTGACGCCAAACGGCTTGGACCATATCGATGACATCGTTCAAGCGGTATTCCAATATCTCTCCATGATCAAACAAGATGGCATGGATGAGTGGCGCTATTTGGAAAAACAAGCGGTGTTGGAATCCGCTTTTCGCTTCCAAGAGCCATCGCGCCCAATGGACTTGGTCAGCCATTTGGTGATCAATATGCAGCACTATCAACCGGAAGACACGGTTTATGGTGACTACAAAATGGCAGGCTATGATGAAGCGCTTCAACGCTCATTACTCCAATATCTTTCGGTTGAAAATGTTCGCGTCACCTTGATAGCGAAAGGCTTGGAATACAACCAAACCGCAGAGTGGTACTTCACGCCTTACTCAGTAACGCCGTTCAGCGAAGAGCAGCGCCGTTTCTATCAACAAATCGACCCAAGTTGGCAATTCGTTCTCCCAGAAAAGAACCCATACATTTGCTACGAACTCGATCCAAAACCGTTTGAAAACGGAGGCTCATTGCCGGAATTGGTGGAGGATGTAGAAGGCTTCCGTTTATGGCACTTGCAAGACGATGAATTCCGAGTACCAAAAGGCGTCGTTTACGTCGCTATCGATAGTTCACACGCGGTAGCATCACCGAAAAATATCGTGAAAACGCGTCTATGTGTTGAGATGTTCCTCGATTCTCTAGCCAAAGAGACGTATCAAGCTGAAATCGCAGGTATGGGTTACAACATGTATGCCCACCAAGGCGGTGTTACGCTGACATTATCAGGCTTTAGCCAAAAGCTACCTCAACTGCTAGAAATGATTCTGCATCGCTTTGCTGCACGTGAGTTCAGCCCAGCCCGCTTCGAGACCATTAAGCAGCAACTGTTACGTAATTGGCGAAATTCATCGCAAGATCGTCCTATTTCACAGCTTTTTAATGCACTAACAGGCCTACTCCAACCGAACAATCCACCATTCGCAACATTGGTTGAAGCATTGGAAGAGATTGAAGTGGATGAGCTGTCAGTGTTTGTTGAATCGATTCTTGCCGAGTTGCATGTTGAAATGTTTGTTTATGGCGATTGGCAGCGTCAGCAAGCTCATGACATGGCAAACACATTGAAAGACGCACTTCGTGTAAAAGAACAACGTTACGAAGAAGCGCTTCGCCCACTCGTCATGCTGGGTGAAAACGGCAGTTTCCAACGCGAAGTGAACTGTAACCAGCAAGACTCAGCTGTAGTGATTTATCACCAATGCGAAGACATCTCGCCTCGTAACATTGCACTTTATTCCTTGGCAAACCACTTAATGTCGGCAACCTTCTTCCACGAGATCCGAACTAAACAACAGTTAGGCTACATGGTTGGTACAGGGAACATGCCACTTAACCGCCATCCGGGGATTGTGCTTTATGTACAGTCACCGAATGCTGCACCAGCCGAACTGGTTACCTCAATCGATGAGTTTTTAAATGCGTTCTACATGGTGTTGTTAGAGCTCAACGAATACCAGTGGCATAGCAGTAAACGCGGATTGTGGAACCAAATTGCAACACCTGATACTACATTACGTGGGCGAGCGCAGCGCCTATGGGTAGCAATTGGCAACAAAGACACCGACTTTAATCAGCGCGAAAAAGTGTTGGAAGAGCTTAAAGAGTTAACTCGCACTGACATGATTCGCTTCGTAGTCAATGAGCTTAAACCTCGTACTGCTAATCGTTTGGTAATGCATTCACAAGGCATCGCCCATGAGGACGCACCGCGTATCAATCTTGGTTTAGAAATTGGCTCGATAGAAGAGTTTCAGCTACGCCCGAAAGACTTCGGTCTCGGATGAGAGAAAGAATGGTAGAAATGGCATAAAATGGTAAAAGTAGTAATTTAGTTTATGCTGTAATTACCTTGTTCAATAAATTCGCAAACACGAGGAATACATGAAAAAGCTACTTTTAATTGCTGCTGTACTAATGCCACTTGCACCTGCTGCTTACGCTGATATCACGATTAAAGGTGATGATTTTGAGCTAAGTGACGACTGTTTGCGCCTTGATGGTGACAATGTATCAATTAAGTCTGATGACTGTTCATCAGGCAAGCATGACAAAGACCACAAAGGTAACGCAAGCGTTCATGGTGACGACAACCCAGGCAAAGGCCACGACAAGGGTAAAAAAGACAAAAAGAAATAATGTCTCATAACCTCAAATACAAAAAAGGCTTGCATCACGCAAGCCTTTCTCTTTTTAGCGCTAGCCATTAATCATAGAAGTTACGACCTTCACCCGCGCGAGTGAGTAAGCCATCACATGGCGCGTAACGATCGCCGTATTTCGATGCAAACTCGTTCATTTTCTCAACCAGTTCTTTCAAACCGAATTGATCCATGTAACGGAATGGACCACCTAGGAATGGTGGGAAACCAATGCCAAAGATCGCACCGATATCACCATCGCGTGGAGAACGGATAATACCGTCGTCCAAACAGCGAACGGCTTCGTTGAGCATCGGCAGTACACAACGCAATGCAATGTCATTGTCGCTCAGCTTGGATTCTGGCGTCAGGTTCAATAGCTTGTACACTGACTTATCGACTTCTTTCTTCTTACCTTTGTAGGTGTAGAAACCTTTACCACTCTTACGACCTTTACGACCGTCATTCAGTAGTGTGTCGAATACGTCTGGACCTTTAAATCGTTCGCCCAATTCGTTAACCAAGATCGGCATGATCTTAGCACCGATATCCACACCGACTTCATCCAACAATGTGATAGGCCCAACAGGGAAACCAAAATCAAGCAGTGCACCATCAAGTTGTTCGATTGGCTCATTTGCCAGCAAGATGTGCGCAGCTTCGTTCATGTAAGGTGCAAGAATACGGTTTACATAGAAGCCCGCTTTATCTTTCACGACGATTGGTGTCTTGCCCTGCTTCTTCGCCAGTGCAACAACGGTAGAAATGGTCTCTTCTGACGTAGTTTCGTGAGGAATCACTTCCACTAGGGGCATTTTTTCTACCGGACTGAAGTAATGCAGACCTACGATGTTTTCTGGACGCTCCGCTTTTTCCGCAATTTTGTGAATTGGCAGCGAAGACGTGTTGGTCGCAAAGATGGTTTCTGGTTTTGCGTTCGCTTCAATATCCGCAACCAACGTCTGTTTAAGGTCAAGATCTTCAAACACCGCTTCAATAACCACATCAATATGATTGAAGCTTGTGAACTCAGTGCCACCAGACAGTTGCAGCATCTTCGATTGCAGGCCCGCTTTAGAGATAATGCGACGCTTGCGCTGTTTTTCGAACAACTTGTAGTTGTAGTTCAACGCGTTAAGCACGCCATCATTGCTGACGTCTTTAATACATACTGGCACTTTCGCTTTCGCAACAGAAACATGGCTGATGCCTGCACCCATTAGACCACCACCCAACACGCCAACTCTGTTGACAGCTGCTGGCTCGGCTTCCGCACCGTTTTCTTTCTTCATTTCAGTAGTAGCAAAGAAAATAGAGCGCAGTGCTTTTGATTCTGAGCTCATCACCAATTCGCCAAAGCGCTTCGCTTCAAGCTCTTGACCTTGAACAAAGCCTTTTTCAAGACCGTGCTGAATGACTTCGAGAATCGCAACCGTTGCTGGGTAGTTACCGCGGGTCTTTTCATTGGTTTTTTTCGCGGCTTGCTCGAATACAAACTTACGACCTAAGCCGCTGCCCGACATCAACTTCTCTTTTGTCGATTGCTTCTTATTACCTTTGTTCTTCCCTTTTTCGATAAGCTGCTTCGCTACATCTAGAAGAATCGTCTCCGGTACACACGCATCAACAACGCCAAGTTTTTTCGCTTTCTTGGCACGCAGTTGTTTGCCAGTAAGGATGAGGTCTAGCGAAGGCAACAAACCAATCAAACGAGGAAGGCGCTGAGTACCACCAGAACCAGGCAACAAACCAAGTTGCACTTCTGGCAAACCAAGACGCGTTTTATCGGAATCGGTACACACACGGTAATCACACGCTAGAGCAAGCTCTAAACCGCCACCTAGACATGGGCCGTGAATCGCAGCAACAACTGGATAAGGCTGATCAGACAGCTGCTGGAATAACTCTTGACCTTGCTTAGCCAATGCTTCCGCTTCACTCGCCGTTGTGCACGCTTCAAGCATACGAACGTCAGCACCCGCGACAAAGTTGTCTGGTTTTAGGGAGTGAATAATCATCCCTTTCACGCCGCTGGTGTCTTTCAGTTGAGCGAAAATTTCTTTCATCTCATCTGCAAACGCCGCTTGCAACGTGTTCATTTTCTCGTTTGGCACATCGATGGCTAGCCAAGCAATGTTCTGCTCATCAATCTTTAGACTAAATGCTTTTTGCTCGCTCATTACTCAACCTCCAAAATCATTGCTGCACCAAGGCCACCTGCGGCACATGCGGTATTCAACGCAAGACCACCGCCACGACGTTTAAGCTCACGCAGCGTTTGCGTCATCATACGTGCGCCAGTTGCGGCAAATGGGTGACCGTAGGCAATGGAACCGCCAAGGACGTTGAACTTATCCATGTCGATTTCACCTATCGCTTTCGAGCGACCTAGGTTTTCTTGGGCAAATTTATCAGAAGCAAACATCTTAACGTTCGCCAATGCTTGAGCAGCAAAAGCTTCGTGCATATCGATAAGCGTTAGATCTGAAAGCTCGAGACCAGTGTTCTCCAACACTTTTGCCGTCGCGTATGTTGGTCCCATTAGCATGTCCATTTCCACACCAATGGCTGAGAATGCATAACCGCGGATGTAGCCAAGTATTTCCATACCAAGCTCTTTCGCTTTGCCTTCACGCATTAACATCACTGCCGCACCACCATCGGTTAGTGGCGTACTGTTCGCGGCTGTTACACTGCCATATTGACGGTCGAAAGCCGGACGCAGTTTCGCGTAGCCTTCTAATGTCGAGTCATGACGAATGTTGTTATCTTCAGAGATCCACTTTTTGTAAGGTTCTGGGAAAGCAGTCATCACTTCGTCTTGAATTTTGCCATCTTTCCAAGCTTGCGAAGCTAGAGAATGAGAACGGTGTGCCAAAGCATCTTGCTCTGCACGAGTAATGCCGTGCGACTTCGCCATTTGCTCGGCAGTTTGCCCCATTGAAAGACCCGTCGAGTACTCAGCTACCGCTGGCGGCACTGGCATTAAATCTTTAAAGCTGAGTTTTTTGAGAGTGTTGAGCTTTTGACCCAGCGTTTTGGTTTTGCTTAGCGCAAGCAAGTTCGCGGCAAGTTTCTTAGAAACACCAATAGGTAGGACAGATGAAGAGTCCGCACCACCCGCGATACCAACATCAATGCTGCCCGCCATAATGCTCTCAGCAACGTTGACTGCAGCTTGGAAGCTGGTCGCACACGCGCGAGTAACGCTGTAAGCGTCAGTGTGGATGTGCATTCCTGTACCAAGCACAATTTCACGTGCAATGTTTGGCGCTTCTGGCATTTGAACTACTTGTCCAAATACCACTTGTTCGATGAGTTTCGGATCGATGTCTGTGCGAGCAAGCATTTCGCTCACTACCATTTTGCCTAAATCGACCGCTGGCACCTGGCTGAACTCAGTGCTTTGACGAGCAAAGGGGGTTCGTAGCCCTGCGACAATAGCAACACGTTCACCGTGGCGTGTTTTCACTTCCTGCTTGCCCATTGTTTCTCCTTAAATACAAGAGGTCTGACCTGATGCATTGTAATCAGTTTGTTAAATTTATCAAACATGCGTTTAAATAAACGTGAAGCGAGTAGATCTATTGCTCTAGTTCATTGATTCTTAGGCGATTAAGAATGATTAACTATAGTGAGTAAAACAGAGGAGAAGTGTGCGGAAGGTAAAATTAAAGCAAAAAAACAACCACAAAAAACTGTGTGGTCGGAATATCTATAAAACAATTAACATACGCCAATTGTAAAATTAATCAGTTTCCTGATTAGGAGAAAGTAAAGTCAGCCTTCAAAAGGAAGTGTCATCTTGCTCAACATGTTAGTCGTCAATGACTAACTAGATGACAAGATGTACTATAGCCCCTTCACTGCGCGAGATTTTGAAATAGATCAATTTTATGGCGATTTTACGGGTTCCCACCGTATCAAAGTTCGAATAACTTCAAATCGCCCCAAAAAAGGTGTAGGAAAGTACCCCATTAAAACGATATAGAATAAATTATCATCACTTCAAATAAGTGCTTGATCGTAGAAGAAGTATATTGTGCTGCTGCTAAACTACATACAGATGTAGTCAAATCGAACTATGACCTCACAGAGCAAGACGGAGGCTCCTGTGGCAATATTTAAAATGTTTGGAAAGAAAAATTCCAACAGTCCGGTCAACTCTGATATGGACAGACAAAGAAAATACGAAGCTCTTGTTCGGGGCTATCACAGAGACTTGTATCGCTACGCTTACTGGTTGTGCAAGGATAAGGCGGTTGCAGAAGATTTGGTTCAAGAGACCTGTCTGCGTGCATGGAAGTCGCTGGATAGTCTTCAAGATGAAAAGGCTGCAAAATCTTGGCTTATTACCATATTAAGACGAGAAAACGCACGCCGCTTCGAGCGTAAACAATTTGATTTGGTTGATATCGATGACTACGGCAATGATGCTAAAGTCAGCGATGACCCACATCATCAACAGGAATGGCTGCAAGCTCAGATCATGAAGCTCGACGTCGAATACCGTGAACCTTTATTTCTTCAAGTTGTAGGCGGTTTCAGTGGAGAAGAAATCGGTGACATTCTTGATTTAAACAAGAACACAGTAATGACGCGCCTATTCCGTGCCCGTAATCAATTAAAAGAGATGTTGGATTCTCAAGATACTCAGAGAGGACAAAAAAATGGATGATTTAGAATTTCGTCGTCGTATTTTGTCGGATCCAAAACAGAAGGATGAAGAGATTCTGCAAGCTTTAGCTGAGAACGACGCTAACAGCAAGTTTGTTGATGACGTTTTGGATCTCGACCTTAAAATCAAGCAAGCCATGAATGTGGATGTGCCTGAAGACCTTGCCGACAAAATTCTGTTTAGCCAAACGTCAAACGCGCTAGATGACGACAAAGTGGTAAGACCGAATTTTGCTCGTAAAGCGATGGCACTGGCTGCATCGGTTGCGTTTACTGCTGGTCTACTTGTAGGTCAAATCAACTGGGGCAATGTCATTGTTTCTCCAGCGCAAGCAAGCCTAGCTGACACCGCAATGAAGCACGTCGTGGCTGAGAAAGAGTTCGTTAACCAATTAGACGAGAATGTTTCTAATAGGCAAGTAAACGCCAAGATGATGCCTTTCCATTATCAAATCAATGGCGACTTCCCTTACCACGTCTACTACCTGAATCATTGTGGCTTTGGTGAGTCGAACAATGCCCTTCATATGGTCTTCCAAGGAAAAGAAGGCAAAGTAACCATGTTTGTTACTGACGTGAAGAGTGATCAGAAAGTCGACTTTGATAAAGATGGTATGAGCGGCGTTGTGAAGCCCGTAGGTAAAGCAAGCATGATTCTTGTTGGTAACAGCGGTGAGGACGTTGAAGCCATCGCAGCGAAACTCGCTCCTATGATGGAACCGATGTAAGAACTTCATCGAAACCACAATACTAAACAGTAAAAAGCCGCTAAATTTCGAAATTTAGCGGCTTTTTGTTTATAAATTCAAAGCAAAACATTCACCCCACCTATTGGGTTTAGAGTCAAAACTCTAAATTATGCACTTTAGGTGCAATTTCCCGACATTTAGACATCATTTCTGCAATTTTTATTCAAATTTATCCAATGGTCGGATTTGTATGGTCCACTCTTAATACTACTATCTGCGCCACTGAGCAAAAGCTCAACTTATCGTCCAAAGAGACGAAACTAATAAGGAATAAATAATGACTCAGAATACGCGTCTGTTTAAAAAGACTCTCCTAGCAGTGACGGTTGCAATGGCATCTGGTCAAGCAATGGCAGCTGGTTTCCAGCTAAACGCACAATCAGCGACTGGTATCGGTCGTGCATTCGCAGGTGATGCAGTAATTGCAGATAACGCATCTGTAATGGCTCGTAACCCAGCAGCAATGGCTCTATTTGACAAAATGGAACTGTCGCTAGGTTTTGAAACTATCACTACTGATATCACTGCAAAAAATATGAGCTACAACGGCTCAGCTGCTGAATCTTACGATGATGCAGGCGGTACATCGGTAGCACCTAACATCCACCTCATTGTTCCTGTTAATGAAAAGTTTGCTTGGGGTGTAAACGCATACTCTAACTTCGGTACTAAAACTGAATTCTCGAACAGCCTATCTTGGTCTGAATACGGCGGCCTTACTGATGTTAAGAGTGTAAACGTTGGTGTGGCAGGTTCTTACCGTCTAAACGAACAGTGGAGCTTTGGTGCTGGTCTAGACCTAATTTACGGTGCGGGTAAATTGAAACGTAGTGCAGGTACAGGACTGTGTGCTTTCCCTACCCCTATGGGTTGTGCTGCTGGTGAAATTCCACAAGGTACGTCTTTGCTAAATGCTGATGCAACAGGTTTTGGCGTTGGCTTTAACGTGGGTACTGTCTTTGAACTAGACGAGAACAACCGTTTCGGTCTTTCTTACCGTTACAGCCCAGAGATCGAAGCTGAAGGCGACGTTCAATATCTAACAAATTCAGACAGCAACGGTAAGCTACACATGCCTTTGCCAGACATTGCTGAGTTCTCTGGTTACCACAAAATTACAGATACTAAGTTTGCGGTACACTACAGCGTTCAATACATCGGTTGGAAGGCATTTGATAAACTGGATGCAACAATCAATGGTACGACTCAAACTCTGAACGAGTACAACTGGCAAGACGGTTGGCACTACTCTATTGGTGGTACGTACTACATGAACTCTGATTGGACGCTACGCGCTGGCTACATGTACGATACAAGTGCACAAGATAAGACAACTTCTATCTCTGTACCGGATTCAGATCGTCAATGGTTCTCTGTGGGTACCACTTACCACATCGACAAAGAATCTAACATTGATGTTGGCTTCACTTACCTAGTTGGTAAAGACGTAGATGTAAACGAAGTTACTGGTTCAACAGTCCCTGGCATTGGTGATGTAACTCTATCGCAAGTATCTGGTACAACACGTGCGGACGCGATTCTATTCGGCTTACAGTACAGCCGCAGCTTCTAAGCATTACGCGACAAGCTAATATAAGTACTCTCTATATAAAAGGCTGGAATTCCAGCCTTTTTTCTTATCTATTGTTTTCCATTCACCGAGATTGGGCGCACACGTGTAATCAAAAGCCATAATTATGACTCACAGGTGTTCGCTGAAATTTTTTCACACAGCCGTTACAGTTAGATAGATCATCTACATATCTCTATATAAATAGATTATAGGACTGAAAACACTGTTTTATTGGCTTTTCATTTTTAAAGTAATAACTCTAGTCGTAAACTTTCGCTCCACGTTATAAATAACTCAGCGAACATTACAATGAAAACCAACAAGACTCTCCTATCAACAGCAGTGGCATTCGGCCTACTTAGTACTTCAGGCGTTGCAAACGCAGCAGGTTTCCAACTTGCAGAATACTCTGCGACAGGTCTAGGTCGTGCATACGCTGGTGAAGCAGCAATGGCTGATAACGCAAGTGCACAATGGCGTAACCCAGCAATGCTAACTTACCTAGAAGGCACACAAGTGTCTGTTGGCGCTATTTACGTAAACCCAAATGTAGATGTTGACGGTCAAATGCATGTTGGTGGTGGTGCTACTCTTCCAGCAAGCTCACATGACTTTGCACACGACGCTGTTATCCCTAACTTCTACCTATCTCATCAGTACAACGACAAGTTTGCTATTGGTCTGGCGTTTGGTACTAACTACGGTATGGAAACGGATCTAGGTAAAGATTTCGCGGCGGCTAACTTTGGTAACGAAGCGAGCGTAACGTCGATGGAAGCAAACCTGAACGCGGCATACAAACTGAATGAAGCACTAAGCATTGGTGGTGGTATTCGTTACATCATCGCAGACGGCAGCATTGGTGCATCAGTACCAAACCACTTCCCTGCAATTCCTTCTAAGAACTTAAAGCCTCAAACAACGCTAAAATACATGGAAGGTGACGATACCGCTTGGGGTTGGCAAGTTGGTGCAGCTTGGCAAATCAATGACAACAACCGCCTTGGCTTTGCTTACAAATCAGCAGTAGATCTAACACTAGAAGGTCATGCAACGGGCTGGGCATTCAACCCAATCAACCCTAACGCTAAAAAAGCAGGCTCAATGGACTTAACATTGCCAGCAACAGCGGAACTAGCAAGCTTCCACCAATTAAGTGACCAACTAGCAGTTCACGCGAGCATTAACTGGACTGATTGGAGCAGCTTTAAAGAGCTAGTGGCAGATTTCCCAGACAAATCAGATCTAATCAAATCTGAAAACTGGGAAGACAACTACCGCTTTGCTGTAGGTACTACTTACAAGCTTGACCAAAAATGGACACTGCGCTCAGGCGTTGCTTACGACATGTCAGCGGTTGATGACAAGTACCGTACAACGACTATTCCAGAAACTGATCGTCTATGGCTAAGTGTTGGTGCTGGTTACGAATGGTCTAAAAACCTAACGCTAGACGCAGGCTTCACTTACATCTTTGCTAAAGATGCATCTATCAGCGAACCTCGCGATGCGTCTGATAACGAAGCAGCTCTTCTAGGTGGCGCGTTTACAGGTGAAGTAACTGGTAACGTATGGCTAATCGGTGTTCAAGCGAACTACACGTTCTAATCTGAACGCGAATTATCGATAAAAGAAAGTTAACGATAAAAAGAAAGGCTTGGTGAAAACCAAGCCTTTTTATTGGTTCATCGCGGCTTTCCGGGGAAAGCCGCTTTTATCTTTAAGAAGAAGTAATCAGTATCTCGATAGCCATATCCCATCCGCTTAATTAACTTTATCTTGTTATTTATCCCTTCAAGCGTACAGGTATTCAGCGGGTAGCTTGCTGAAGCAGTGATCCCATGAAGGTATGGACGGAGCTTTCGAGCGAACTCTTTGAGCGGCTTAATTCCACTCTCATTCACTTGTCCCAACCATACCTGCCACAGGTTTTTAGCCTGAAGTTCAGAGCCGCAACGCCATAGCTCTTTTAATTGCGCACCCAGTAAGTAGGTTGTCATCAAGTCCTGATTCATATTCAATATTTCTGTGAGGTAGCTTTCCTGTTGTGTATTTAAATTATCCTTATTTTTCAATAATACCCAGCGCGAACGCTTGACCCATTGCCTTGCTTTTTTATCCTGTTTTAGCTTATTGGCTTGGTCGACTCTGACTCTATCCATCACTTCACGACCGAACTTAGCAACAACGTGGAACAAGTCATAAACGACACGGGCATTTGGGCAATGCTCTTGGACTTCAAGGTCAAAAGCCGTATTCATATCCATTGCTACTGCTTCGATATTTTTTCCGTGCTCGCCTAATTGTTCAAAGAACGGTCGAATATCCTTGCGGCTACGACCTAGCCCTATCCAGATAACCTGATGACTTTTCGCATCTGCAATGACTGTCGCGTAACGGTGCCCTTTAAAAATGGCGAACTCGTCCATGACGAGTTGCCTTAATTCACCCCATTTAACTGGCGGTACTACCTGTTGAAGCCGACGTTTATCTATCTCTTTGATTGTGTGCCAATGAACACCAGTCACTTGGGCTATATGTTTGATTGGTAGCAGGGGCAACAACTGTTCTATATAGCTTCGTAGGCGGTTAGTGATACGAGCATAGGGTTCCAACCAAGATAGTTGTTCTGTTTTAATGCCGCAGTGGCTGCACTTGATGCGTCGGGTTTGAACGGACAGTTCAACGGGAGCTCCTAGCAGTGTGGCTTCCTTCACGTTACGCCATTGATACTCATGTATGGCTTGAGCTTTAAGCCCGCACGGACACCTAGCGATAGAGTTAGGTTTGAGAGTGAGCTTTATTAATGATGGCGTCTGATGAGACTTTACTATATGAAAGCCTTCCCAGAATGAAGATAGGAAAGTATGATTCGACATGAAAACGGTAGTTTGTGTAGGTTTTGTTTGGCGATAAAACTCTATCACTTACTACCGTTTTTGTTTTCAGTTCCCGCTTATCCGCGATGAACCTTTTTATTTTGCTATTTGCTGAAGCGATTAGAAGTCTTCTTCTAAGTACTCGTCCAAGTATGCTTCTTCGTCTTCATCCACTTCATCAACATTGTTGATTTCCGCTTTGAAATCTTGACGCTGTAAGTAAACATCACGCGTTAGCACATATGGATCTGGGGATGCTTCAAGCTGTGCTTCTTGTGGAACCAATAGCGCACGTTTCTCCATGCCCTCAAGTGCCCACTTACCTAGACCCGCCCAGAAGTTAAGGTAAGACAAGGGTACATACATACCATCTACAGTATCTGTCACTTCACGTAGCGTATATGGACCATAACCAGGAATCATAAAGTATGGGCCGTTACCAACGCCATAGTGCCCGACTACGCTGCTGAATTCTTTGTTGTCGTATTTAGTAATACCTGCGGCCGTTGCAATATCGAATAAACCGAAAATACCGAACGTGGAGTTAATCCAAAAACGGTTAAAGTGATCAACGGCTTTAGTGCCATTACCCATAACAAGGTTGTTTACCACACTTGCTGGCTCATCTAAGTTTGCTAAGAAATTAGCAATACCAGAACGAACCGGCACTGGTGTGTAATCAACGTACGCAAGAGAGATCGGACGAACCAAATACGGGTCTAAGTAATCGTAGTTGATGTCCCACATTGCGCGGTTGAAGCCTTCTAATGGATCATAAGCATCAGAAGTGGTTTGATTCGTTTCGTTTTCTTCAGTTACTGCCTCCTCGGGCGCACTTGAACAGCCAACCAGTCCAACTGCGAACAGTAACAAGAAGATGGATTTACCCTTGTTATACATTCTTCGTTCCATAACGACTATTAATATACCTAAGCAACCTTTTGATATAACAACGGTAAGCACCGAAAGAAAAGTCACTTGGGTATATAAATAAAGGCCAGCAATCGCTGGCCTTTTTCATTCTACTCGATAGTTGCTAGTCATACCACAAAACAGAGATGGCAATCACTAAGTGTCAAATATCAGAGACGATTATGCTTATTGATACTGTTTATCGATCATCACTTCAACTGGCTGACCGAAATCAACCACGGCGCTCTCACCGTGCCAATCTTGGTCACGAGTCGCCACATTGCCATCAGAGTCGACACGAACACGAACCATCAGCTTCTCTAGAGAAGAAAGCTTCTGTCCGTCCATCATCGCATTACCATCATCCAGTACCACTGTACGAGGGAATGTACCTAATGGGTAGCGAGCTGCTGCAACTGGCATCGGAGAACCGTCTGCACGGTGGATTGAAACGATCAATACTGCGTTTGAATCCAACTGAGCTTCTGGCGCAACGTTAATCGTCACCGCCACACTCTTGTCTGGAGAAACCGCTTCGCCCATTTGCTTGCGTGCGCTTTCGATACTGCGGCCTAGCATTTCGTATCGGCTGTCTTCTGGACCAATCATTTGCTGCATGATGCCCCAGTATTTGATTGCCGCAGGGAAGTCTTGACGCTCAAATGCATCAAACGCTAGTAGCGAGAATACACGTAGATCAACGTAATCCTGCTGCATCAGTTTACCAAGCAGAGAACGAGCCGTTGCTTGATCCATCTCGTCTTGAGAAAGCATCAGTGCTTGTGCGTAACCAAGTTGAACATCTGGGTCTTTTGGCTCTAGCTTGTACGCTTTTTCCATCGCATCAATAGAAGTCGTCACGTCACGGTTAGCCAAAGCAATACGACCTAGTAGCAACCACCCCGTTGAGTCTTCAGGCTGGTAATGCAGACGAGTACGCAGTGCTAAAGATAGGTCAGCCATTTCATCTTCACTCAAAGGTTCAGATGACGCAGACATTAGCTTTTTAGAAAGCTCTGGTAGGTTCTCGTTGACTTCTTGCCACTTGATCACATCTTGAGATGCACCAAACTTGTAGTACAAACCGTAGCTTAAAACTACTGTCAGAATGACTGATGGGATTAAGACTGCAATAGGAGAAACCTTTGTTTCTTTTTGCGCTTTATCACCCGGAATATCGTCAAGTAGCGACTGCTTTAGATCCGAAATCAGATCGTCTTCGCTTTCCACCAGACCTTCGTCTGTTTCTTCAGCAAGCTCAGATAGACGGTCTTTATAGAACGCCTTGTTTAGCTCATCACGTAACACTTCATCGTTGTTGGCTTTTTGCTTTAGCAGTGGCAATGCAATCAATGCGCATGCCACAAGCGTAAGAACAACGGTTGAAACCCAAAATAGTGTCATTATTTCTTATCTCCGTTGTTCTCTTCATCAAGTAATGATTTGAGGCGCGCTTCTTTCTCTTCGTCCCATTGCTCATTGCTTGCTTGAACTGCTTTTGCTTTGGATTTACGGCTACGTAGCACAATCAAACCAAAACCGCCTAATACCACTGCTAGTGGGCCTAGCCACAAAATTGCAGTCGCAAAGGTAAACGGAGGATTGTAAGTTACGAAGTTACCGTAACGAGCAATCATGTAATCCACGATCTCGTCCTTCGACTTACCTTCTTTGGTCATTTCGTACACCTTGTGGCGTAGGTCTTGAGCCAATTCCGCATTCGAATCTGAGATAGTGTTGTTCTGACATTTTGGACAACGCAGAGTATGGCCTAGCTCTTTGAACTGCTGCTCTTGCTCTAGGTTATCAAACTCATAAACTTCAATCGCTGCGTGGGCAGCAAGAGAGAATGTCATTGCAGCCAATGCCGCTAAGATAAACTTTCTCATTGCTTCGCCTCCTCAACCAACTTGGTGTAAAGCGGCTCTAGTTTTTCCGCCCAGTTGCGAGGGTTTACGTCACCTACATGGCGGTAACGAATCACGCCATTTGCATCGATGATAAATGTTTCAGGAGCGCCGTATACGCCAAGGTCTAGACCTAGCATGCCGCTGCCATCAAACAAGCTGATTAGGTATGGGTTGCCTAGGTCGTTTAGCCAACCCACTGCTTTGTTGCGATCATCTTTGTAGTTCATACCGATGATCTTCACACCTTTACCAGCAAGCTCGTTTAGATATTTATGCTCTGCATAACACGTTGGACACCAAGTCGCCCAAACGTTAAGTAGCAAAGGCTCACCTTTGAAGATCGATTGATCGTATTGCTTGCCCGGCTCCGCCAAATCTTCCAGATGGAACTCAGGTACAGGCTTACCTACTAGTACTGATTCCAATTTTGTTGGATCGTCACCCTCTTGGTTACGAACCAACTGAGTTGCGAAGATACCCGCCAGTACCATGAACGCCACCAACGGGATAAATAGGACTTTCTTATTCATTTCTTACGCCTCCTTCTCCGCTAGCTTTGACTTTTCATCTTTCTTAGCCGTTTTGCGGAAGCGGTAACGTCTATCAGAAATAGCAAGCGCACCACCTAAAGACATGATCAATGAACCAGCCCAGATCCAACGAACGAATGGTTTGTAGTAAATACGTACTGCCCAAGAACGGTTATCGTCTAGACGCTCACCCATTGCGATGTATAGGTCGCGAGTGATACCACGGTCGATAGCCGCTTCTGTCATCATTGACTTCGCCGTGCGGTAGAAACGTTTTTCAGCGTGTAGCGTGTTCACGTACTTACCGTCATTGGTGATTTCAAAGTCCGCGATGTAACCATCGTAGTTTGGACCGTCTTTGTCACGTAAACCTGAGAAGTAGAAATCGTAACCGTAAATCTTGAAGTGCTCACCTGGCGCCAAACGCACGTCACGTTCGATGCTGTAGTTTTGCACCATCGCAATACCAATCACAGTAACAGCTAGACCGATGTGACCAAGCATCATTGCCCAGTGGCTACGTTGAAGTTTACGAACACCTTCGCCAAAGCTGTGACGGTGAGTAGCACGCTCGTACAACTCAAAGCCATGCATTGCAATAATCCAGATTGCCATTACCCAACCGATGTAAGCCATCGCTGAGAAGAAGTCTGCGAACAGGAATACGCACACTGCACCTAGTGTGAAAGCAAGCACACCAGAAACAATCATTGGCTTGATAAGCTTAGATAGATTGTCGCGCTTCCAACGAATCATAGGGCCAATACCCAATAGGAAAGCGAACGGCATCATCAGCCATGCGAACAGCATGTCGAAGAATGGTGCACCGATAGATACTGAACCAAGACCAATTTGTTTGTGAACCAATGGCAACAATGTACCAACCAATACGACGACTAGCGCAGCAATCAGAAGCACGTTGTTAGCAAGCAGCGCGTTCTCACGCGACACCAAATCGAAATTACCACGTACGCGAACCGCTGCCCCTTTCACTGCGAATAGCAGGAGTGAGCCACCGATTACGAAGACTAGGAAACCTAGAATAAACATACCGCGTGATGGATCAGACGCGAACGCGTGCACCGATACCAAGATACCGGAACGAACCAAGAAGGTACCCAACAAACTTAGTGAGAATGCCGAGATCGCCAGTAGAACAGTCCAAGCTTTAAATGTACCGCGTTTTTCGGTTACCGCTAGAGAGTGCATCAGCGCTGTACCCGCTAGCCAAGGCATGAATGACGCGTTTTCTACTGGATCCCAGAACCACCAGCCACCCCAGCCAAGTTCGTAGTAAGCCCACCAAGAGCCTAGCGCGATACCTAGTGTTAGGAATACCCAAGCTGCTGTTGTCCAAGGACGAGACCAACGAGCCCAAGCAGTATCAAGACGACCAGTCATCAAAGACGCAATTGCAAACGAGAACGCAACCGAGAAGCCTACGTAACCCATGTAAAGCATAGGTGGGTGAACGATCAAACCCGGGTCTTGAAGAAGAGGGTTCAAGTCACGTCCATCGACCGGGAAGAACGGCAACGTGCGTAGGAATGGGTTTGACGTCAGGATGATAAACAGCAGGAAGCCCACTGAGATCATGCCCATTACCGCAAGTACACGTGCAACCGATTCTTGTGGCATGCCACGACTGAAAGTAGCAACCGCCACTGTCCATGCTGCTTGGATAAGTACCCAAAGCAATAATGAACCTTCGTGCGCACCCCAAACCGCAGTCAGACGATAGTACCAAGGCAATTGGCTGTTTGAGTTACTTGCTACGTATTGCAACGTAAAGTCGTTGGTGTAGAAACCCCAACACAGAATAACGAAAGAGAAAAACAGCATGATGAACATCGACCACGAAAGCGGTCGTGCTGTGTTCATCAGCATGGTGTTGTTGTTTGATGCACCCCATAGCGGCAATACGCTGAGCAACAATGCCATTGCTAGCGAGAGTATGAGGGCAAAGTGACCGATTTCAGCAATCATTGGCCGCTTCCTTGTTTTTGTTCAGTTGTGTACTGCAAAGGCTCATGAGTCTTCTTCATTGCTTCTGCAATCTCAGGTGGCATGTATTCTTCATCGTGTTTTGCCAACACTTCAAAAGCTTTTACGGTTGTTGCGTCTTCAAGAACACCTTGAGCAACGATACCTTGACCTTCACGAAATAAGTCAGGAAGGATACCTTCATAAACGATGGTCACTTCAGGACCGACATCGTGCAGTTCAAAGCTTACTTTTAGAGATTCAGGATCACGACGAACTGAACCTTCAACAACCATACCACCGATACGTAGACGCTGGCCTACCTCAGGCTTTGTGCCGTCTGGCTTACCGTTTACCAATTCCGTCGGCGTGTAGAATAGATCCATGTTTTGGTTCAGTGCGTAAAGCATCAAACCGATGGTTGCACTAATACCGATAAAGATCGCTAAAACAATGCCTAGCCTCTTTTTACGTCTCGGGTTCATAACGTGTTCTCCATATTCTTCGCCGCGTCGATACGCGCTTGACGATCAATTTTCGCTTTCACTTCTTTTAACAACGCATCCCCACGGCGGATACTCGAAATCAAAAGAATGAGCATAGATAAGAAAGTAATACCAAACGCGCTCCATACGTAACCTGCGTAGCCACCCATGGCAAATAGTTCGCTCAGAGAATCAAAATGCATAATCAATTACCTCACTGAGTTTTTTCAGCTGCGAGTTTTTGCACCCAAGGGCGATGACTCTCTTTGCTGATAATTTCGTTACGGAAGCGCACCATCGTTACCGCGCCAAAGAAGAACGCAAAACCAAAAATGTTCAGCAACAAAGGCCAAAGCATGTTGGATGAGATCGATGGTTTTTCAAATTTGGTGATAGTCGCGCCTTGGTGAAGCGTGTTCCACCACTCAACTGAGAAGTGGATAATTGGTAGATTCACCACACCAACGATAGCCAAAATACCTGCGGCTTTTGCGGCGGTCTTTTGGTCATCAAATGCGTGGTAAAGTGCAATAACACCAAGGTACAAGAATAGAAGAATTAATTCGGAAGTAAGGCGTGCATCCCATACCCACCAAGTACCCCACATAGGTTTGCCCCAAACGGCACCCGTTAGTAGAGCAATAAAGGTGAATACTGCACCGATCGGCGCCATAGCCAATGCTGCCATGTCAGACAGGCGCACTTGCCAAACCAAGCCGATAAATGCGGCAATGGCCATCGACATGTAAACACCCATCGACCAAATAGCCGAAGGTACATGGATATAGATGATTCGGAAACTGTCACCTTGTTGGTAATCAGAAGGCGCAAATGCAAGGCCCCAGACAGTACCAACTGTTAGGCATACGAGGGCCAATACAGAAAACCAAGGTAGGAACTTACCACTCAGGTGATAAGCTGCTTCAGGCTTGGCATAAGGATGTAGCCATTTCCACATGTTAAGTTCTCACTCTTACTTCAGGGACACTGTCCAGAGGGCCGAGACCGTAGCAGTGCTTTAATAATAATTCTTTGATCAAACGTCGCTTAAATCGCATTTATTGAGTTAGTTAACACTAACTCGCAGTGCTGCGCTGATAGCAAACGGTGTGAGGGTGACAGCCCCCATCAACATTGCGCCTAAAATCGCCAGTTGTCCGTTATACGCCATACCTAGTGCTGCAGCATCAATCGCGGACGTAGCGAAAATCAGAATTGGGATGTAGAGCGGAAGAATGAGCAAACTCAAAAGAACGCCGCCTTTTTGCAACCCAACCGTCAGTGCCACACCAATGGCACCGATAAAACTCAACGTCGGCGTACCAATCACTAAAGTCAGTACGACAGACAGCCAAGTGTTGAAATCAAGAGAAAGCAGAATTGCCAACAATGGGCTGATTAAAATCAGAGGCAATCCCGTTAACAACCAGTGAGCTATGACCTTAGAAATCACAACAAGTTGCAATGGAATTGGCATTAGCATCATTTGCTCTAGTGCGCCGTCTTGAAAATCATCACGGAATAGACGCTCTAATGATAATAAGGCGGACAGCAGAGCAGCAACCCAAACAATGCCAGCTGCAATACGTGCTAACAAATTAGGCTCAGGACCGATGCTAAGAGGGAAAAGTGTGATCACAATGATGAAGAACCACAATGGGTTCAAAATGTCCGCTTGACGACGAAATGCGATCAGAAGCTCACGGCGAATAATGGTTGTCATGGCCGAAATCATATCAATCACCCAGTTTTATTTTTCTAAGTTTCGGGCTGTCTGCAAACATATCTTGGTGCGTGGTTAGCACGACGATGCCGCCATTGTCAGCATGGCTAACAAACAGTGCCTCTAGCACTTTCACGCCTTGTTTGTCGATTGCAGTTAAAGGTTCGTCCAGAATCCATAGGATTTGGTTGCTTAGCCAAAGCCTTGCCAACGCCACACGACGCTGTTGGCCAGCAGAAAGCTGTGCTACAGGCACATCTTCTCGACCCGCAAGCCCTACTTGGGCTAAAGCAGCAAAGATTTCTTCATCGGAGGAGCGATTATTATGGATAGATTGGTAAAAGCGCAGGTTTTCAAACGCGGTAAGTTCGCGTTTAACGCCAGTTTGATGCCCTAAGAACAGAAGGTCTTGATGGAAAACGTCACGAGATTTTTCAACCTCTTCGCCTTTCCATTTAATGGTGCCTTCTTCTCTGTCCCCTAACCCTGTCACGATACGCAGCAATGTGGTTTTGCCTGTGCCGTTGCGTCCTTCAATCTGGACCAATTCACCAGGCTTGATTTCGAATTGCAGGTTTTCAAACAGGACCCTGTCATCACGGATCGCAGTTAGGTTAGAGACTTCTAACATAGGGCTTCAACTAAAAAATGAACGAGCCGCTATATTAGCACAGCTTAGTTGTGACAAAACAGGATAAGAAAGCGATGATGTATGTAAGTTCGTGAGTTTTTGTTAACTTATAGTCACATTTTGATAAAAATAACCATAAGTGATTATAAGTTTTTATTTTAAAAATAAAAAAAGAAGCCGAAGCTTCTTTTTTTATCTTTATCGACGTCTTCCACGGGGTGGATAAGTCGGGTCATCAGAGGGTTGACTGCTTAGCGGTGGGATTTTCTCTTTCCCTGCCAGTTTTTTCTGCAGCGAAAGCATCAATTCTGCTTCTGCTTTTGGCAATTCACACTCTTCAATCAACTCATTGATGTCGGCACCAAGTTGAACCATTTTCGAAGCGCGGCTGTACAAACGTCCGTCTGTATCTGCGTGTTCAAGTTCACGAATGCGTTCATTAAGATGTTGAATCACATCTTGTTGTTCAGTCACTTTTTGACCTAGGCCTACCACCACTGAACGCACTTCCAACAGTTGCTTGTTTAGTTTTTGTGTTTCTTTGTCAGCATGGCGTGACTGTGCACGTTGCTGATCCATCTGCTTTTGCAAACCCGCACGCACGCGCAGTTGAAGCAAAAGCAGCACTAAGAATACAAACGCTAGGCCACCCAATATGAGCGGCAAAGATAGCAAGGTTTCTTCAGCCATGATTCATCAGCCAATTATAGGTGAGCCATCTCATCCCATTCGTCATCAGTTAGCAGCTTGTTCAAATCAACAAGGATAAGCAACTTACCGTCACGGTTGCTTACGCCTTGGATGAACTTCGCGCTTTCGTCAGTACCTACAGAAGGTGTTGTATCGATCTCAGAAGAACGTAGGTAAACCACTTCAGCAACGCTGTCTACTAGAATACCGATAACTTGACGCTCAGACTCAATCACGATGATACGCGTGTTGTCTGTTACTTCGCCTTCCATTAGGCCAAAACGTGAACGTGTATCGATAACCGTTACAACGTTGCCACGTAGGTTGATAATACCTAGCACGTAATCTGGCGCACCTGGAACTGGAGCGATTTCTGTGTAGCGAAGAACTTCACGAACTTGCATTACGTTAATGCCGTACGTTTCTTCTTCTAGTTGGAACGTCACCCACTGAAGAACTTCGTCGTTCGATGTATCTTTCTTCACTTCTACTTCAAAAGCTTGAGACATAGTTAATCCTCGTTAATGTCGTTCCCGACCAAAAATCTAATTCAGTGATTTTACATCTAAACCCGCGTTTAGCATGTCTATAAGTGCTTGGACATGAATTAAAGCACACATTTTTTCTTTCACCATGCCCGCTAGCCAAGGGCGTTTGCCCGCTTGTTCACGCCAACGGACTTTGTCGATATTGAGCGTTTCAGTACCCATCAATTGGTTACTGGCCAACCCCCACATGCTTTCACCAAGCATGACGACGTATTGGTAGTTATCTTTGTAGTTTTCGTCGCGAAGCTTATCCGCCATCACCCACTTTGCAGTGTCGACGACATCAAATTGTTGCTCACGACTGGTTTGCAAACCCAAGTACCATGCAGGGCGACCAATCAAGTGGTTCAGCTCTGTGATGCGGTGAATACCACCTAACTCATCAAGCGGCACCGCAAAAGTCACACCATTTACATCAAAGTAAAGCACTTGAAAGTCCGCGCTACGCTGCGTGCTCTCCCAAGTATTGGATAACTTTGCACCCGCTTCGGTTTCCAGTTCTGTTTCTGTCTCAGTGTGCTGTTCAATCTCCACTTCAACATCAACTTTGGGTTCAACCATTTCAATTTCTGGTCGCTCCCAAACTGGCTCAGTTTTTTCAACCTCAACAGTCGGTGCCGGCTCTTCGTCGATCACCCACTCTTGAATTTCTTCAACGGTTTCCACCGCTGTTTCGATTTCAACTTCTGTCTCCATTGCTTTTGCTTCAGTCGCAATATCAATGGTGTTTTGTTCCAGAATGTCATCAATATCCAACTCTGCCACCACGTTGGTGGACTCAAGTTGGCTAAGCAATCGCTGAACGTCTTGCAGATTAGGTGCTTCTAATTCTGGCGAGTACGAATCACTGTATTGATACGACTCCGGTTCTGCGTATTGCAGCTGTAATTTTGGCTCTGGCTCTGGCTCTGGCTCTGGCTCTGGCTCTGGCTCTGGCTCTGGCTCTGGCTCTGCAGATGATAGTTCTTGAGCGAGCAAGTCAAGCTCTTCTTCTTGCTCAATAACTTCGACCTCTTCGCCAAGCAAAGCACTGAAGTAATCATCGAGTGCTTGTTCACTGGAAAGTACGTCGTTATTGCTCATCGAACGCTAACCTCTCCAAATAAATCAACAGTTGCTTGTAAGCAAACACGCCACGACTACCAGAAGCAAAATGCGAAGCTGGCAGATGCTTTAAGCTCGCATCACGGAATTTGGTGTCAATCGGCACCGCTGAAGTCCACACCTGATTCGGGTAGTCTTTCTTTAGCTGAGTCAGTGTCTGCAACGAGGCTTTCGTGCGCTTATCGTACATAGTCGGAACGATAGTCACTTTGAAGCCACCCGGACGAGACTTTTGCATGATGGTCAGAGTGCGAATCATGCGCTCCAAACCTTTCATCGCAAGGAATTCAGTTTGAACCGGAATCAAGATGCGGTCACTAGCTGCTAGTGCGTTAACCATCATCACACCGAGAATCGGCGGACAGTCAATCAACACATAATCGTAGTCTTGCTCAACCGCTTGTAAGGCACGCTTCAAGATCAAACCCATTCCGCTACGGTTGCCCATTACGCGGTCTAGCGTAGCAAGCGACATGTGCGCAGGAATGATGTCCATACCTTCAAGATCCGTTTCTAAGATCAACGGCTTTACCGTCTCACGTGAAAACGTCTTCAGCTGAAAAAGATCGAACAAGCTTGTTGTTACGGCATCCGGATCATAACCAAGATAAGTCGTCAGCGACGCGTGCGGATCGGTATCCACCATCAACACTCGGTGACCTTTTTGGCTCAATAGACCAGCTAATGTCACGGTTGATGTGGTTTTACCTACTCCACCTTTTTGGTTTGCTACACTCCAAACGATCATGATCTTTCCTACGCTAAGCCCACTTCCACCAGCATGCGCTCTGCAATGCGTTCAAGTGGTAAATCTTCAGTAGAGATGCCCGCTTTCGCAACCGCTTGTGGCATACCATAAACGACGCAACTTTCTTCGTCTTGAGCCCAAATGGTGGAACCTGCTGATTTCAGCATACGTGCACCTTCACGACCATCAGCGCCCATGCCTGTCAGTACCATCGACAACACTTTGTCGCCGTAGACTTTTGCAGCAGAACCGAAGGTTACATCGACACACGGTTTGTAGTTCATGCGATCGCCGCCATCGATAATACGAAGACGAGCAGCACCAGCACGACCGTCAACCATCATCTGTTTGCCGCCTGGGGCAAGATAAGCCACACCCGCTTGCAACACATCACCATCTTGCGCTTCTTTCACTTGGATTTTGCATAGCGTGTTAAGACGACTTGCAAATGCCGCTGTGAATGTTGCTGGCATGTGCTGGATAAGCACGATTGGATGTGGATAGTTAACTGGCAAACGAGTCAGAATTTTTTGTAGCGCAACAGGGCCGCCAGTCGACGTACCAATCGCTGTTAGCTGATACTTCTTACCTGATGCGCGGAATTTCGCTGCCATCGGACGGCTTGGCGCAGATGCAGTCGGCGCAGCAGTACGAGAAGCCAAAGGACGTGCTGTCGAACTGGTCGCTGCAGTCGCTGGTCGCGCAATTGGACGACGCATAAACGCGCGCTTAGACGCTATTTGAATCACTCGCTGTTGAAGCAGTGACACCGCTTCATCACGGTTGCGGGCAATGTCTTCGAACTTTTTCGGTAAGAAATCCAACGCACCCGCGTCTAGTGCGTCAAGCGTTGCTTTCGCCCCATCGTGAGTCAGGGACGAAAACATCAGGATTGGCGTAGGAGACGCAGCCATGATTTCACGAACGGCAGTGATACCATCCATGACTGGCATTTCAATATCCATAGTGATGACGTCAGGCTTGAGCGTTTTGGCTTTCTCAACCGCTTCTCTGCCGTTTACCGCAACGTCAATCACTTCTAGGCGCGATTCTGAGTTGATGATTTCGCTAACGCGACGACGGAAAAAACTCGAATCATCAACGACTAGTACTTTAATCGCCATTTTATTCCTTTTATCGACTCCAGCTTCGCTTAGATGCGCGAAGCTGCAGCGTATTGCTTAAGTAGGTCTGGCACATCAAGAATCAATGCGATGTGGCCATCACTGGTGATCGTCGCACCTGCCATACCTGGCGTGCCTTGCAATAGGTTATCTAGCGGCTTGATCACCACTTCTTCTTGGCCGATCAATGTATCCACTACAAAACCAACGCGTTGGCTACCGATCTGTACGATAACAACATGACCGTGGCCTGTACGCTCTTGTACACGTGGAGACTTAGAAGCCAACCAATTTTGTAGGTAGAACAATGGGATAGATTTATCACGCACGATGATCGTCAACTGACCATCGACCACGTTAGTGCGGCTTAGATCTAGGTGGAAAATCTCGTTCACCGACGCCAGTGGCAGAGCAAACGGATGACCGCCTACACCAACCATCAGTGTTGGAAGGATCGCCAGTGTTAGTGGAACTTTGATGGTGATCTTAGTGCCCTTGCCTAGCTCAGAGTCGATATCGATAGAGCCGTTTAGGGTGTTGATCGCGGTTTTAACCACGTCCATACCTACACCACGACCAGAGATATCTGAAATCTTCTCTTTGCTTGAGAAGCCTGGTGCAAAGATCAGGTTGAAACACTCTTTATCTGACAGGCGTGCTGCCGCATCTTCGTCCATCATGCCGCGTTTCACCGCGATGCCACGAAGTTTGTTCGGGTCCATACCGCCGCCATCGTCAACGATAGCCAGTTCGATATGATCACCTTCTTGTGATGCAGACAGGATCACTTTACCAGTACGAGATTTACCTGCTTTCGCGCGGTCGTCTGGCATTTCGATGCCGTGGTCAACCGAGTTGCGCACCAAGTGGATCAATGGATCCGCTAGCGCCTCTACCAGGTTTTTATCTAGGTCGGTCTCTTCACCGCGCATCTCAAGCACGATGTCTTTATTTAGGTTACGCGCCAAGTCGCGAACAACGCGTGGGAAACGGCCAAATACTTTCTTGATTGGCTGCATGCGCGTTTTCATCACTGCACCTTGAAGGTCTGCAGTCACTACGTCTAGGTTTGCTACCGCTTTCGACATTTCTTCGTCGTTGCTGTTCAAACCAAGGCTTAGTAGACGGTTACGCACCAATACAAGCTCACCAACCATGTTCATGATGGTGTCTAGCGTCGAAGTATCAACACGTACCGTCGCTTCTGCTTGTGGCTTCTTAACCGCTGGCGCTTTCGCTTCTTCTTTTACCGCAACCGGTTTTGCTTCTGGCTTTGGAGCCGGAGCTGGTGCTGGAGAAGGTGCAGCCGCTACTGGAGCTGGTTGAGGCGCTGGTACAGGTTCTGCTTTTGGCGCTTCTGGTACCGCGTTTGCCGATGCAGGTTTAGTTGCAAAGTCTAACTCTTCAAGAGTCGGTCCTTTACCAGCACCGTGTAGTTCATCAAGTAACTTCTCAAACTCTTCATCCGTCATTAAGTCGCTGTCGTTTGAGAATGAAGATGCCGCTGGTGCAACCGGCTCTGGTGCTTTTGGTGGTTCTACTGGAGCAACATCTGATGCTGATGGGCTTTTGCCTACACCGTGTAGCTCGTCCAATAGACGTTCAAATTCATCATCAGTAATGTCGCCGCTATCTGCCGCAGGCGCACTTGCTTGAACAGGCGCAGCTAGAGCTACTGGCGCTGATGCAGACGCACCTGGAGCAGTACCTTTACCGTGCAGCTCGTCCAATAGCTTTTCAAATTCGTCTTGAGTGATTTCGTCAACAGAGCCAACACTTGAAGATGCAGGAGCAGGCTCAACTGGCGCAGCAGGTTGTTCGATGACTGGCTCAGGAATCACAGGTTCTGGTGTTACGACTGGCGCTTCAACAGCAACGACCACTTCGTCTTCAGACTCTGGTTTGCATAGGCGGTGAAGCTCTTCTAGCAACGCAGGATCCGCCGCATCTAGTGGCTCACGATCTTGAACCGCTTGGAATTGATGGTTAACCGTATCAAGCGCTTTCAGCATGGTGTCCATTAGGCTTGGCGTCACTGAACGTTGGCCGTTTCGCAACACGTCGAACACGTTCTCAGCGCCGTGACAGGTATCAACCAGTTCTGCCAATGATAGGAAACCAGCACCACCTTTCACCGTGTGGAAACCACGGAAAATCGCGTTTAGGAGATCTTTGTCTTCTGGATTATTTTCCAGTTCAACTAACTGCTCAGACAGCAGCTCAAGGATTTCCCCAGCCTCAATTAGAAAGTCCTGAAGAATATCTTCGTCTAAATCGTAGCTCATACGTTACCTTTAAAATCCAAGACTGGACAACAAGTCGTCGACTTCGTCCTGCGACGAGACCGCATCTTCCCTTTGTTCAGGGTTAAGAATTGGGCCTTCTGCTTCGCTTGATTGTTTAATCTTTTTATCTGACGGTTCTGGCAAAACTTGAGTCGGTTCTTCTGGTTTATTGCCAGAAAAGACGGTCAAGATCTCAACCAGGCGATCTTCCACTTCATTGACAAGCGTGATCACGCGGCGAATGATTTGACCCGTTAAGTCTTGGAAGTCTTGTGCCATAAGAATTTCGGTCAGTTGACCGCGCAATTCAGTGCTATCACCTTCGACTTGAACCAACAGCTCGTCGATACGATGGCAAAGCGCTTTAAAATCGCTTAATTCAATGCGTCCGTGCATGAGTTCGTTCCATTGAGGGCGAACTTGTTGAAGGCACTCATGCAGGTTATCGGCGATAGGCAAGCAGCACTCAACCGCATCCATCGTTTTATTTG
Organism: Vibrio sp. B1ASS3; assembly: GCF_905175355.1. Lineage (NCBI taxonomy): Bacteria > Pseudomonadati > Pseudomonadota > Gammaproteobacteria > Vibrionales > Vibrionaceae > Vibrio > Vibrio sp. B1ASS3. The sequence continues at coordinate 1,095,834 of NZ_HG992742.1, read as the reverse complement.
CTGCTAACTCAGTTTTATCAATCACATATTGCAGACGGTCTCTTGCATCAGGTATTTCCGCCCTGGCAATTTCTGTCATGCGTTGATCGATGTTGAAGTGCTTAAGTGAATCATGAAGGTCGCGGGTTAATGTTCCGATTTCTTTTAGCATCGGATTCCCATCGCTTTCATATATCGAGGCAACAAGCGCATTAGCTTGGTCCTGTTCCCCGTTTTCTAGCATCTGAACGAGCGACTTCGCCTGCTCTAGTGAGATCATCCTGAATAGACCCTTTTTTACGTTTAGTTCTTTCTTTTCGCTTTTTTAGCGTCAAACGAGCCACCCTTTAGTATTAGGTATTAGGAGTGATGACTCGATTAACAAAGAGAAAGAGAGAGTTATAAACGTTCGAAAATTTTATCTAATTTTTCTTTTAGTGTTGCAGCGGTAAACGGCTTAACGATGTAACCGTTAACGCCTGCTTGAGCTGCTTCGATGATCTGCTCACGCTTTGCTTCAGCTGTGATCATTAGAACAGGTAGGTGCTTAAGTTCTGCATCCGCACGGATGTGTTTAAGCAGGTCGATGCCTTGCATACCTGGCATGTTCCAGTCAGTTACAACAAAGTCGAAGTCACCTTTTTTCAGCATAGGTAATGCAGTTAAACCATCGTCCGCTTCTTGAGTGTTATTGAAACCCAAGTCACGAAGCAGGTTTTTAACAATACGGCGCATTGTTGAGAAATCATCAACAATAAGGATCTTCATGTTTTTATTCAAAATTGCCTCCACTGAATCGTAAAATCAGTGTGTTTAGTCATTTTGTGTCCACGCACTGAGCTTGGTGCGTAAACGTTGCATCGATTGACTCAGTATTTGACTTACGCGAGATTCGCTTACGCCCAACACATCGCCAATCTCTTTCAAATTGAGTTCTTCGTCATAATAAAGCGAAAGTACTAGCGCTTCACGCTCTGGAAGCTGTTTTATTGATTCAACCAGTGCTTTTTTGAACGATTCATCAGCAACACCCTTAAATGGATTGCTGTCATCGGTTTCATCAGCCGGTGAAATCACATCATCAGAGACGCCTAAATCTTCAATTCCCACCAGTTTTGAACAGTTTATGTCGGTAAGCGCACTATGATATTGGTCTAGTGTCATGCCGAGATGTGCTGCTACTTCTGAGTCCGATGGGTCACGATTTAGTACACCTTCCAGCTCTGCGATCGCTTGGTTAATTTCGCGGTTGTTCTTATGAACAGAACGAGGTACCCAGTCGCCTTTGCGAATGTCATCTAACATCGCACCGCGAATTCGGATACCTGCATAAGTTTCAAAGCTCGCACCTTTAGAACCATCATAATTCTGCTGAGCTTCGATAAGGCCAATCATGCCGGCCTGAATTAAATCTTCTACCTGAACACTCGGCGGTAAACGGCCTAACAGGTGATGAGCAATACGCTTAACCAACACCGAGTAACGTTCAATGAACGCCTGCTGGCTATTAAATTTGCCATGTTGGTCATAGGTAATCGCTTTATTCACCAAAAGGGTCCTCTGCCAATTCAGTACGATTTAGCAACCTTTCAACGAAAAATTCTAGGTGTCCACTTGGTGTCTTAGGCAGTGGCCACGTCAGTGCTTTGTTCGCTAATGAGCTGATCGCTAAAGCCGCAGGAGAACGAGGGAATGCATCCACAACAATCTTCTGTCTTTTCACGGCTTGACGTACTTTGTCATCCAATGGAATACATGCTACGAGTTCGAGGCTGACATTCAAGAAGCGCTCTGTGACTAGAGTCAACTTTGCGAATAATTCTCTGCCTTCACGGTAGCTTCTGACCATATTTGCAACAACTTTGAAGCGCTGAACCTGGTGTTCTTTACTCAACAGCTTGATTAATGCGTAGGCATCGGTGATTGAAGTCGGCTCATCGCAAACCACAACCACAACATCTTGAGCTGCACGTGAAAAGCTAATTACCATGTCAGAAATGCCCGCTGCTGTATCAATCAGCAGTACGTCCATTTCTTCTTCAAGACTACCAAATGCACGGATGAGTCCAGCATGTTGAGCGTGAGACAGCTCGGTCATGCTTTGTGTGCCAGAAGTTGCAGGGACTATCTTTATACCATAAGGGCCTTCAACAATCGCATCTTTTAGCTCACATTCACCCGCAAGGACATGGCCTAGGTTACGTTTTGAACGGATTCCGAGCATAACGTCCACATTCGCCAGACCTAAGTCCGCGTCGAGAACCATCACCTTTTTGCCTTGGCGCGCCATACAAATCGCCAGACCCAGTGTTACGTTTGATTTACCCACACCACCTTTACCGCCAGTAACAGCAATTACTTTAGTCAATGATGGTTGTGTTAAGCGACGGAGGCCGCTTGCTTGATCGTGTATCATATTCTCAGTCATAGTAGTCCGCCGCCCTAGAGTCCTTCGCTGTCACTGTTCCAAAAGTGAGGTTCGTTCTCTGTCGACTTCTCTAACAGTTCATTTGCTTTCGCAATCATGTATTTTGGTTGTGCTATCACAATGTCTTCTGGTACGCGCTGACCATTGGCAATGTAAGCCACTGGCATCGCGTTCTGAATCACCACGCTGATGAATTCGCCAAGACTTAATGATTCATCAAGCTTAGTCAAAATACAGCCCGACAGCGGAATGCGTCGGAAATGATCCAGTGTTTCTTGTAGAACACGACGTTGTGCGGTAGCTGGCAAAACAAGGTAGCTGTGAATCACTTCTCCGCTCTCTTGCATCAAGGTATCGAGCTGTTCAGAGAGTCTTACGTCTCGCTGCCCCATCCCTGCCGTATCGACCAAAATCAGTCTTCTGTTTCTTAGCTGATATATAACATCGGCTAACTCGTTAGAATCTTTAGCAACTCTTTCAGGACAACCCATAATTCTTCCGTAAATTGAGAGCTGCTCATGTGCACCTATGCGATATGTATCTGTTGTCACAAGGGCAACATTGTCGGCACCAAACTCCATTGCCGCACGCGCTGCAAGCTTTGCAACCGTGGTGGTTTTACCAACACCTGTCGGCCCAAGCAGTGCAACCACACCACCACGCTTCAAGATGTCTTGTTTTGGAATGCTGATTTGATCCGCCACGAGAGAAAGCAGTGCCTTCCACGCTCGCGCCGGCTTAGTGTCTTCTGGAATGTAGCAAGCCATTTGATCTGCCAACTCCGGTGAAACGCCCATTCGCTCTAGACGCTTAATCAGCATCGCGCGCAATGGTTCACGGCGTTCTACCTCTTGCCACATCAAACCGGAAACTTGGTGCTCCAACAAACGACGAATTGATGTCATCTCTTCGCGCATGTTCTCTAATTCACTACTAGATTCTTCTCGCTCATCCGACGGACGACGACGGTCATAGCGTGTTGGATCCAACTTAGGTGTTGGGCGCTCAAATCGGTTGTCTTGTGCAATCAACTTCGCCAATGGCGAATCGGGTTGATATGGTGCTGGCTTTTCTTGGTTATAGCTTTCACGATGCTTGTTTTGGCGCTGCAGTAATGCCGACAAAGAATCTTCGTTCTCTGCTACATGGTCATCTGACTCAGCAGCACCATTGCTGTATTGCTTGAGCATGTTCGCGAAACGTTGCGTCATTGAGCCTGATTTTTCATTGTTCGCGTTTAGGCTAATTCTGTCTTCATCCAAACGGCGATCTTGATAACGCTCTGCTGCAGATGACGGCAATTGACGTTGTTCGCTATAACGATTTGGTTGAGCTGCGCCACGGTTAGGAAGAGAGTGCGCCTGTGAAGTCGGAGCTGCATTGGACTCGCCGTCGATTGCCGCTACGATCTCTACACCGCCTGCCACTTTCTTGTTCGACATGATCACCGCTTCTGCACCAAGCTCTTCTTTCACTTGGAGCAGCGCTGTTCGCATGTCTTTGGCAAAAAATCGTTTAATTTTCAAACTATAAATCCATTAATGATGCGCAGGCTTAGTTGCCCACGGCTTGCACAATTCTGATCTGCTTTTCGTCCGGTATTTCTTGGTAAGACAGTACGCGGAGGTTCGGTATTGTGTTCTTAACGAACTTCGCTAATGTGGAACGCAATACGCCAGATGTCAGCAGAACCGCAGGCTCGCCTTTCAGTTCTTGCTCTTGTGTCGCTTGGCTCAGAGAGGACTGAAGTCGCTCAGCTAATCCCGGTTCAATACCAGCGGATTCGCCGCCTGAAGCCTGCATGGTTTGATGCAAGATTTGTTCCAGTTCAGGAATGAGTGTTATCACTGGTAATTCAGGCTCTATACCATTGATTTCCTGAACAATTAGACGTTTCAAACTGATACGAACTGCGGCAGTCAAAATGTCAGGTTCTTGACTCTTACTCGAGTACTCCGCCAAGGTTTGCACGATGGTTCGAATATCGCGAATTGGGATAGCTTCGTTAAGCAGGTTTTGCAGCACTTTCACCACCACGCCAAGTTGCAACTGATCAGGAACAAAGTTCTCCACCAATTTAGGCGCGCTACGACCGAGCATTTCCAACAGGTTCTGTACTTCTTCATGACCAATCAGTTGTGACGCGTTGTTGGTCAGCAGTTGGCTCAAATGGGTAGCGAGTACCGTGGATGAGTCCACTACGGTGTAGCCTAATGCTTGGGCGTGTTCACGCTGCTCTTCACGAATCCAAACCGCTTCTAGACCGAATGCAGGGTCCATGGTTGGTTCGCCTTCAATCATGCCGTAAACCTGACCTGGGTTTATCGCCAGCTCTTGGTCTGGACGAATCTCGGCCTCACCAACAGCAACCCCCATCAAGGTGATGCGGTAGCTGTTTGGCGTCAGTTCTAGGTTGTCACGGATATGAACCGCAGGAATAAGGAAGCCGAAATCTTGAGAAAGCTTCTTACGCACCCCTTTCACGCGCTCAAGCAACTCACCACCTTGGTCACGATCCACCAACGGGATCAAGCGATAGCCTACTTCTAGACCGATGATATCGACGGGTTGTACGTCATCCCACGACAACTCACGTTGAGAAATCGGTTCACTGCCATCTTCCGCTTTGGCGGGTAAGGCGGGTTCTTTGGCTTTTTGTTTTTGCTTCTTGTCGAGCCAGTAAGCGGCACCACCAGCGATAACCGCTAATGACAAGAATGAGAAATGAGGCATACCCGGTACGATACCCATAACCCCAAGAATCGCGGCGGTGATCATGAGGGCTTTCGGGTTGTCGAACATCTGGAAAATCAGCTGCTCGCCCATGTCTTCATCAGTATTTTGACGCGTTACCATCATCGCAGCTGCGATAGACAATAATAGCGATGGAATTTGTGCCACCAAGCCGTCACCGATAGTCAGCAAGGTGTAGATTTGCATTGCTTCGGAGAAGCCCAAACCGTATTGCGCCATACCAATCGATAGACCACCGATGATGTTGATAAACAGGATCAAAATACCCGCAATCGCATCACCTTTTACGAATTTAGACGCACCGTCCATCGAGCCGTAGAAGTCGGCTTCTTTGGTCACTTCAAAACGGCGTAAACGCGCTTGGTCTTGGTCAATCAAACCGGCGTTCAAGTCCGCATCGATCGCCATTTGTTTACCCGGCAAAGCATCCAAGGTGAAGCGAGCACTTACCTCAGAAATACGACCCGCACCTTTGGTCACAACCATGAAGTTAATGATCATCAAGATAAGGAAGACCACCAGACCGACGGCGTAGTTACCACCGATAACAACGTTACCGAAGGCTTCGATTACGTTACCGGCCGCATTGCCCCCTTCGTGACCGTACAAAAGTACCACACGGGTTGAAGCAACGTTCAACGCCAAACGCAATAGCGTCGCGATTAGCAGTACCGTAGGAAAAGCCGCAAAGTCGAGTGGACGACGTGTGTAAACGGTCACTAACAACACCACCATAGCTAAGGCGATGTTAAAGGTGAAGAATAAATCCAGCAGGAATGCAGGTATAGGTAGCACCACCATTGCAAGGGTGGCCAATACCATAACAGGCGCACCAATGGCGGGCATGGAACGCTGTGGGATTTTGGGTAATTTATCTGCAAATGGCAGGCTTAACTTCATACTGCGAGGTGTCTCAATCGGTCTGGAGCATCACGTAACAGAGGCATGTAAGTACACACATGTAACTAGTATTACGCGACAGCTTTCGCCTAAAAGTTTAGGTATTGTTGTTGATTAACGCGATTTAAGCAATGTGTGTACCATGATTAACGCCAAAATAATGACTAGTTGCTCAAAGAAATCACAATCCTTTGATCTAATGTGAATTTTTGTCTAATCACACCATGCAATTATTTTCATTAGTGACGATGTTCAGGTGGGATTGGTAGGTCGTAGTCCTGAATTTTCGGTCGTTGACCGCCACGTTTACGATACTGCTTAAGTTGGAAAACGAACGCCAGAACTTGCGCTACAGCGGTAAACAAGCCGTCTGGAATTTCCTGCTCCAACTCTGTGGTGTGGTAGAGCGCACGCGCCAATGGCGGAGCAGGTACGATGGTAATGTCGTGTTCCCGCGCGACTTCTCGAATCTTCATCGCCATATGATCGGTACCTTTGGCGATCACCACTGGCGCACGGTCAGTTTTCTGCTTATAACGCAACGCGACAGAGAAGTGCTCTGGGTTGGTAATGATAACGTCCGCTTGAGGCACATCGGCCATCATTCGACGCTGAGCTGCTTCACGTTGCAACATACGAATACGACCTTTAACTTCAGGCTTACCTTCGGTCTCTTTGTATTCGTCTTTGATCTCTTGTTTGGTCATTTTAAGCTGATCAGCGTGTTGCCAAATCTGGAACGGAATATCAATCGCCACAACGATGAGCAAAGAACAACTGATCAGCAGGATGAAGTTGAGCAAGATGTCCAAAGCGTGAAAGATATTTTGCGGATACACATCCATGCTTAGCTGAATCAAATCCGCTTGCGAGGCTTGGATAAGGTAAATCGCCATCCCCGTTACCAACGCAACTTTTAAAATCGATTTGATCAGCTCAACCCAACTTTGCATGCCAACCATGCGCTTTAGACCACTAAGCGGGTTCATCTTGGAGAGCTTTGGCATTGCCGCTTCGGCAGAAAAGCTGATGCCCCCCACCCCTGCGGCTCCAATCATGGCGGCGACAAATAAGGTTATGAGGATAAGGAACAGTGGGAACAGCAGATCCGTCATCGCACCAAAAGCAATGTCGAATAACTTAGCGGTATCGAAGATTTCATCGCGTTTGAGATCAAACAAACGACTCATGATGGAAAACAGCGAGCGCGCCAAAGACTCGCCAAACCACATTAAGGCGATAGCCCCTACGATCAGTACTGACGCTGATGCGAGCTCTTTAGACCGAGCAACCTGCCCCTTCTCTCTGGCTTGTTGTAACCGTCGGGGCGTGGCTTCTTCGGTGCGTTCCTGACCGTCTGACTCTGCCAATCCAGCCTCCTAGCAATCCAAGCGAATGAGGTTACAAATCTGCTCCTCACCCACTGCCCAGAACAATTCATAATGACTGTACAAACCAGCCAGAATGTACCAACAAAGTAACAAGCCCACCATCAAGGCAAAGGCAAAACCGAGTGAGAAGATATTCAGCTGTGGTGCGGCACGTGTCATTACACCGAATGACAAGTTAATCGTGAGCAGCGCGATAATGCCCGACAACGACATACTCAATGCCGTCTTAAACATGATGCCAAGCCAACTCGCCATTTCACGGAAATCGACCGCATTGAGCGAGCCAGACCCAATCGGCAAGGTTTTGAAACTAAACACCACCAATTGCAGCATTTTTAAATGCCCATCGGTAGCCAAGAAGAACATGGTCGCCAAGAACATAAATAGCTGACCAAGCAAAGGGGTATTTTGGCCGTTAGCAGGGTCGACCATGGATGCGAAACCCAAGCTCGATTGCATACCTAAGATCTGACCTAAAAGTACAAAGGTCTGGATCATAAACTGAGTCACCATGCCCATCGCAACACCAATAATAATTTGCTCGGCAATGGTCATAAAACCACGGAAAGAAAGCAGCTCAATATCTTGAGGCACCGCAGGAATCGCAGGGGCAACCGCAAAGGTAATGGCTAAACCGAGGTAGAGACGAATTCGAGGTGAGACAAAGCGAGCCCCAGTTACCGTCATCACCATCAACATGGCAGAAATACGAGTATAGGGCCAAAAGTAGTTTGCGATCCAGTCGAGGACGATATGGGTCGGATACTCCATACGCGACTCTAGTAAAGCACCTGTGGTAGGCGTTCAATCAGGCCGAAGAAGTATTCCATCAACATTTGGGTCATCCAATGGCCGAACAACATTAACGCCAACAAGGTAACAATCAAACGCGGTAAGAAACTCAACGTTTGTTCGTTGATAGAGGTTGCCGCTTGGAAAATAGCGACGACAAGACCAATAAGCAAACTTGGGATAATGATGGCACAGACCATGATCAGCACCATCCACAGTGCATCACGGAAAAGCTCGACAAACATTTCAGGAGTCATGTCTTACCCTCTTCTCTCTGTGCCAATCTAAAGGGCAAAACTGCCGGCGAGTGTCGACAATATCAAGTTCCAACCATCCACCAGCACAAACAGCATCAGCTTAAATGGTAGCGATACGATCATTGGCGAGAGCATCATCATACCCATGGCCATCAATACCGATGCGACAACCAAGTCGATGATCAAAAACGGCAGGAATAACATGAAACCGATTTGGAACGCAGTCTTAAGCTCTGAGGTAATGAAAGCAGGAATCAACACCGCCATTGAAACGTCTTCTGGGTTTGTCACCTCTTCACCAGACATATTGACGAACGTTTCCAAATCTTTAATTCGAGTCTGTTTAAGCATGAACGCTTTCATTGGCGCTTGCGCCGCATCAAAGGCTTCACGTGCTGTCACTTGCTCGTTCAAATAAGGTTGTACCGCTTGATCGTTAATTTCATTCAAAACAGGCGACATGATAAAGAACGTCAAAAATAGCGCGATACCAATAATGACTTGGTTAGACGGCGTTTGTTGTAGACCCATTGCCTGTCGCAAGATGGACATCACCACCACGATACGGGTAAACGACGTCATCAAAATCACCATGGCTGGCAAGAAGCCAAGCATGGTCATCAACGCAAGAATTTGTAGAGTAACCGAGTAGTCTTCGCTGCCATCGGCATTGGTCGTCATGGTAAAGGCAGGAATCCCTCCACCATTGCCCACTGACATACTTCGGCTTGAGCCCGACTCGTTTTCCATCGCCTGAACCGTCACACTATCACCTTGTGCAAGATTAGAAGGCAATGGCGATTCCTCTGCCTGCGCAAACGAAAGTGAAGAAAACAGCACGCCAACGAGCAGCATAAAAGTGCTCAGCATTAGGCGGATTGAATTATCCTTTGTCATGTTTTTTTATTAGTTGGCTAAATTGACTCGCGAAGGCGCTGGTCGCCAACTCTTCCTCTTTCAATGGCTTTTCAAGCTTGGCTAGGGTTTGGATAGATTGGCTGGTAATGCCTACCAAAAACTGTTCTTCACCGACTTGCACAACCGCAATGCGCTCTTTGGTACCGACTGGTAACTGGCTAACAATTCGTAGCCCTTTTTGTTGACCCATTGCTGGTACTTGCATGCGCTTTAGCAACCAAGCCAGGAATAAAATCACACCAATAACCAGCACTAAAGAACCTAACGTGGTCGCAAGATCCAAACTCGTTGGCGCGGCAGCAAATGCATAAGGAGCACTCAGCATTAAGCCGAGTGCTCCTGTAATTTGCTTCAATCGCGTTTTGATTGAACTGCTCATATTAACGCAGCTTTTTGATGCGTTCAGTTTGGCTGATCACGTCAGTTAGACGAATACCAAACTTATCGTTGACGACAACGACTTCGCCGTGCGCAATCAAAGTACCGTTAACCAGTACATCGAGCGATTCACCTGCGAGGCGATCAAGCTCTACAACCGAACCTTGGTTCAATTGCAGTAGGTTACGGATACTGATTTGTGAGCGCCCTACTTCCATCGAAATAGTCACTGGAATATCCATGATGGTGTCGAGTTTGCGACGCTCATCTTCCGTAATTGGAGCCGAGGTGTCTTTTAACTCTTCCAGTGGCGCTGCCAATATTTCATCAACATCAATTGAAGGTGCAGACGGGTCTTCGCCAAGAGCGGCTGCCCATTCGTCTGCTAGCTTTTGATCGTCACTTGGTTCCATTTTTCTGTCCTGTGTTAAACCTTACTGCGCCATACTTCTGGCTTCATTCTTTGTTGTCGATAACAGAGAACAAAGCGAGGCGATTGTAATGAGTAAGGGTTTTAATCGTCTGTATCGTCGTCGTTTTCAAGTTCAGACATGATGTCTTTACCCAAGAACGCTAAATCTGTTTTTACTACGTGTGGGCGTTCGATCTCTTCAGAGATCTGCACTGCCATCTTGTCTTCGGAGCGACCCATTTTCACACGGTAAGTTGGTAAGTCTTCGATGAACATGGTGGCGTGTTCTGGCATTTCAATCGGGATCACGTCGCCCGGTTGCAGCTCCATCAAATCACGCAGAGAGATGTCCTTCTCAAGCAGATTCACGCGGAAGTTGACTGGGCAATCCATGATCTCTTCACGTAGTGCCGAGCTCCAACGCACGTCAGTTTCCATCTTGTCGGATTGAACACCCGCATCAAGTAGTTCGCGGATTGGTTCCACCATCGAATAAGGCATGACCACGTGGAAGTCACCACCGCCGCCATCCACTTCAATATGGAATGAGCTTACGACAATCACTTCAGTCGGGCTGACAATGTTCGCCATGCTTGGGTTTACTTCTGAATCAAGGTACTCAAATTCCACCCCCATGACCGGCGACCACGCTTCTTTGTAGTCCTCGAAAACAATCTTCAATAGAAGCTGGATGATGCGACGTTCAGTTGGGGTAAATTCACGACCTTCAATTTTGGCGTGGAAGCGACCATCACCGCCAAAGAAGTTTTCTACCAAGATGAAGACTAAACGCGCTTCCATGGTGATCAATGCCGTACCTTTTAGTGGACGGAAGCGCACCATGTTCAAACTTGTCGGAACGTACAGGGTATTTTGGTATTCACCAAACTTCATCATCTGCACGCCGTTGATCGACACTTCAGCGGTTTTACGCAACATGTTAAACAGGCTGATTCGCATGTGTCGGGCAAAACGCTCATTGATAAGTTCGAGCGTCGGCATTCGACCACGGACAATCCTGTCTTGAGACGAGAAATCGAAACTGACGGCACCCTCGGTGTCGTTATCTATGGGTTCATCGACGTCATCAACATCGTCAACCCCATGCAGAAGCGCATCAATCTCGTCTTGGCTTAATAGATCGGTCACGTTATACCTATTGAATTACAAAATCTGTAAACAGTACTTTCTCAATCACTGGCTTACCAACAGCGGCATTCAATGCAGCTTTGATATCATCAGAAGCGCGATCACGCAGTTCAGTTCGTCCTGTTGGAGAACGAAGTTGCTCCACGGTCGCTGACGCAAATGTCGATAGTAGTGAACTCTCTATCAGTGGGGAATGGTAACGAGCTAATTGCTCATTCTCGCTGCCACGCACCATCAGTTGCGCTTTGATTTGTACCAGTCTATCGCGGCGGTCTCCCGTCACGTTAAAAATAAACGGTTGTGCAATGTTCACGTACGCAATTGGCGCTGCTGCCGTTTGCGCTTGTGCTTGCTCGGTTTGTGCTGCTTGCGCAGGTTCATCAGAACCCATTAAAAAGAAAGCTGCCGCACCACCACCGATAAGCAAAACCACCACTGCGATAATGATGATCAGTAACTTACTTTTTCCGGGTATTCGAAATAGTGTGAGTATCGATTAATAAACATACAGAATTGATACCCACACTTCACAAACCCTATTCGTGTGTATTTGGTTGTTTTTCAAGCAAAGTAACCATGTCTCTAAACAGAGCTTTAAAGGCTCTATGTCTTAAGCCATGCATTGTTACTTTTGGATCGTCTTTCTTCAACAATTCGAACAGTGGATCATGGGTTGGTTTGTTCAAGGACTTCATTGACACTTCCAAGCCGCCTTTGTTGTAAAGCAGCTTCGCTCTAAGCACTTCAAAGCTATAACCACGACCATTCCTAAACACACCCTTGATTGTGTTGTTCAGACTCTCCGTAACTGCGTTGGTGTAAGGATAGTCCCACCAATTAAAGATAGGCTCATGCCAGTTATCAACGGCTCGTATGGCGTCTTTGAAGTATTTTCTGACAGGTGGTGTAGATACTGCTTTCCAGTTCTCCCAGTAGTCCTCAGCTTCTTTTCTGGTAGGCATATCCCACATATCGAGAAAAGCCTCTTTAGCGTTATACACTTCCATCAACGTTGGGTATTCCTCTGTCCAGAAATGGAATGACGCCAGCTCGTTTAAGCCCTTGATGTTTGCTCTACGCTTAAGCAGTATCTTTCGGTCATTCTTGAGCTTCTTACGCTCCTTGTCTGATAGTTCGGCTCGTATCGCCTTACGTGCTTTCTCCATAGCTTCACCAGCCATCTTGGCAACGTGAAAGCGGTCGATAACTACAACTGAATTAGGCAATAGCTGTTTCACAGCGCGGTAATACGGTCGCCACATATCGATACAGACGATCTCAATATCTTTCCATCCATTCAGCCTCATAATGGCTTTCTGAGTGGCATCCTGAGATCTATCTTTACGCATATCGAGTAGGGTTCTACGCTCAATATCCGTCATGACAAGGTGCATCTTCTTGCTGAAATGAGTCTCATCGATACCAAGAACGCGAGGAGCAAGCCAATCGTGCTTACCTTCGATAATATCCACGTAGTTGGCGAATACGTTACGTATAGTGCCTTCGGTGATACCCATTTCAGTGGCTACATGTGTAAACGACACTTTCCCACACATTCGCATGATGTAGTCTTCTGCTCGTTTAGTCATACGAAAATCATTAGAGAGCCAGTCCAATTGTTCAAAGCGAGTCTTGCTACAATCCTTGCAGCGAAGTCGCTTTCTATCGAATTGAATCTTGATGGTTTTGCCGTACATACGAGTGTCGTTGTAAGGTTGGTTTACCTTGCCGACGATTACTGTATTGATTGATCCGCACTCGGAACAAGTGCGGTTAGGGGATATAGATTGAGCGTGGAATATACAGTGATCGTCATATTCTTCACGCTCAATCACTTTTAGGTTTTCGAGATTTAACATGGTTATCGAGAGACGCGAGGGATAGGTTTTTGAGATACGGCTAAGTCCTCAAGCCCTTTAATCATTTGTTCCATTTTATTCGGGAACTCAAGTTCATGAACCTTCGCCTCTAACTCCTTTACTTTCTTTTCAAGTCGTTGATTATATCGAAAAACATCGTTTAACTGTTCAAAGTTCCCCGATTTTGCAAGAAGTAGAGAAGCCATCCCAAGCTCTGCATCACGATTGCATTCAAACTTCCAATCAGAACTTTTACCTAACCTATGACCACGAACAACGGTTATCTTTCCTCTCAAACCAACATATAAAAGACCCCATTTATTCGGAAGTTCTGATTCAGATATTAACCCCTCTGGGCAGATGTAGTATCGAAAATTACCCATACCTAATTCTGGGTTAGCCCTAAACGGCTTGTTTCTATCTGCTAAAAAATCACTACGACTAACTTTTGCCTCTATGACTATGGTTTCAGTTCCATAAGCGGTTCTTAATCCGATCGCGTCAACAATTTCACCACCATTAGAACCAGATTGCACCTCTGAAAACGCATTAGGGCATCCACAACCGCCAGCACTATGCGAGCGCTTTAGCCAGCCAACTGCTTTTTTACATAAGTCGTTATGGGTAATTTCTTTTGCCATCAATACACACTCTTTTACGAATTAAACACCTTTAAACTGTATCAGCGTTATCGACTTGCGTACACATCATTTTACGAATACCCCTTTTTCCTTTTGGTGCATCCGCACCCTGTAGCTGTTCTTCTGCCATTACTGTCTCTTATTGTTTTGCTTTTTTAGGCCGCTATTTTATGCGTAAAAACTAATTCCATCACGCTTTGAAACCACATTCAAATCAAGATTCGTGTCGGCATCAAAGTTTTCATCTGACTGACCAGAAAATCCACGACCTTGAGAGCCTTGACCGTTTTGTTCCGCATTGGCGTAGCCACTTTGTTGCTGACCACTGCTCTGTTGCTGGACCGACGAATCCGCCAATTGCACACCTTGCTGAGCCAACATCTCTCTCAGGCGAGGTAAGGTTTGCTCAATCAAGTCACGAGCTTGCGGGTTTGCCACCGTAAAATGAACGTTGGCAAGATCGTTGTTCATTGTCATGCGGATCTGCATACGACCAAGTTCTGGCGGATCAAGACGGATATCGAGGTTCTTTAAGTTCTTCGACATCATCATTTGTACTTTCTCTGCCACTTGGTCATTGGCCAATTCTTTGGTTAGTTGCAACGGTAGTTGTGCCTGCTGCGCAGCATCCACTCGTGCTTGTTGCTGAGCTGTCACGCCTTGTTGACCTGCTGCCGCTTGAATTTGTCCCGCTAAACCATGTTGTGGTTCCGGTTTATCTTGCTTACTTGAAGCACCCTTCAACGCGCCTGCAGCAAGACTAGCATTCATCACTTTCTTGCTTAGCTCTGCACTAGAAGCAGCCTGTGCCGCGGGGTTTAGATTTGCTGCCACTAGCGCGTCTGGCATTGCAGATAACGCTGCTTTGTCAGCATTTGGGGATACGGCTGTCTGCGCACTCGCTTGAGCTGCAGCGTGCTTCATGTCCTGCGCGGCTAGTTGATGAGCTTGTTGAGCCGCCACTGAAGACGCCGCAACACGAGTTTGGTTATGAGATGCTTGATGCTCTGCCATCGCCACTTTTACATCGCTTGGCAAAGCCGCGAATTGCGCTAATTCTTGCACAGGAATATCCGCAACCATATCACCCGTTTTTAGCCCCTCAATCACATCAAGTTCTTGTTGAGAAAGCGGCTTACCCTGCGCCAACTTGGTATCGATGATGTGCAGCTCATCAAGAGAAATACGTTTTACTTCAGAGATTTCAGCCTCGACTGGCAATGCCGTTTGCAATACTTCTCCACCAACCGTCGACTGAGCACCTTGAGCCACAACTTGACCGTTAACCGCGGCTTGAGTTGTCGCATTCACCGTTGCTTCTGCGTGAACAGCTTGAGTACTTGGCGAGTTCCAATCAATTTTCGCGGCAACTGGAGCCGCTTGATTTGTGTTTGCTGCTTGTACGTTCGCGGCTGATTCCGTCGTCAATACAACAGGTTTACCATTGGCATCCAACGTTACTTTGTCACTGCCAACAGGTTGCGCCGCGTTGCTTTGCAGGCCGGATTGCTTAGCAGAAAGCATCGCTTGTTGTTCTGGAGTCAGCGGGGTGTCTTTTTCCCGTTGAGTAACGCTTTGCGCCAATACTGCCTCAGGTGGCAATGCTTTGCCGCTATCAACTAATTGCTCATTAGGCTTAAGCGTTTGGTTTGCTTGCTCAATACGACCCAACAATTGTTGACCTTCACCCATCGCACTTTTCACTTGAGCATTAGGCGCCTGTTCAGAAGCGTCTGCATCATTAGGTTGCGTTTGTTTTGCTATCGTACCTTGTGCAACTTGGCTTGAAGCACCATTTGCTGCTGACTGGGTTGCATCGCCTTCTGGTGAATTTGTTTGTTTAACACCGCTAGAAGCCAATTCGCTATCTGAAAGCTCACCCGCTTTGCTGTTCGCAACTTGTTTACCGTCGCCTTGAGCAAGTAGCTCATCGGTTGATTCTGCAGATGCCACTTTCTCGCCATCCACAGTATCAACGACTTTTTCTTGGCTCTCACCTTCTGAGTTTGCCGATGCGACTTTTGTCGCCTCATCTGTGTTTTTTGCCGATACTTCTGACGCATCAGATTTTGCGACCGCTTTTTCGGCTTTTTGTGAATCAGTAAATACCCCGGCTAAGGTTTCAAAAAAACCTTTGCTTTCAGGGCTTTCTGCATCAACTTTATTTGAAGAATCGGAAACCGACGTCTTATTGGTTGCAGAAACATTGGATAAATTCACATTCATATAGAAACTCTCGTCATCGGCAGCGTTGAGCAACTCGCTGTCGGATTGCACATAGGCGGCAAACTTAGGTCAAAAGACCCGATACTGACGGCTAAATTGCAAAAATCACGCCAACGCATAGTGTGGAATTTCTGACGGTTAAGTGAGACGACATCAGTGGAACAGAGATCAACTTTGCGATATCCCTAAGCAGCATCAAAGATGCGTAAACCATCATCATAATTTGACTATTCATTGGTGGGAGCGTAAACAGAAGCCTTGCTCAATCAATAAGGAATCACTTTGAAAGTCACAGAACTTCGCCAATATAAAATTAAGACTGGCAAAACAGAGCAATGGTTAACGTGGATGAAAGACGAGTTGCTGCCCTACCAACGCTCCAAAGGCATGCGTGTCTTAAACACCTATGTTCACACGGGTGAAGATGGGCACGATTACTTTGTCTGGTTACGTGAGTTCGACAGTGAACAAGCGCGACAAGCGATATATGCAGAGACTTACAATGAATGGTGGATTCGTGAAATTCGACCAAAGGTTTTTGAGTTGATAGAGCAAGACTCCGTCAAAGTAACCTTGCTTGAATCAGTAGAGATGTAGCAAACAGCGCTAACGCAATATAACGATGAGAAACGCTTAGAAACGTTGCGGTTTCCGGCTATACAGCAAGGTAGAAAACTCATCCATCTGCTTTTGCTCACGCTTAGCTTCCGCAATTTGCTTTTCTTTCTCGCGCTTTTCAATCATCCACTCGTAAGACATCCGTTCTTTACGCATGTTTAACCAGTAATCTTGGCAGTTCACCACCTGCTCTTTAAAGTGGTTTTCTGCCTGTTTTTGCTTGGAAAGCGTTTCATCGAGCTGGGTTAAGAAGCGGTTTAAGTGGCCATATTGGCTTGCGGTGAGTCCTGCCATACCACGGTCTACCAACTGCTGACAGTAATCTAAGCGGTACTTTTCAATTTGCTCTACTTGGCGGTAGTAATCTTCAAGCTCCGAGCGGGCTTTATTGAGCGCTAATACGGCTTGGTCTTCGCGTTCTTTTGCTTGCTCAAGTAGGAATTCCATCGCGTTATTCATACGCTATTACCCACCCAAGATGCTCTTCAACATGTTGACGCACATGTCATAAGGCACAGACTCTTTCATACGCTGCTGCAAGTATTCATCCAGTTTTGGCTTGAGGGTAAATGCGCCATCGATAGCCGGGTCAGTCCCCGGTTTATAAGCGCCAATCGACACCAAATCTTGGTTCTTACGAC
Source organism: Vibrio sp. B1ASS3 (assembly GCF_905175355.1). NCBI lineage: Bacteria > Pseudomonadati > Pseudomonadota > Gammaproteobacteria > Vibrionales > Vibrionaceae > Vibrio > Vibrio sp. B1ASS3. The sequence continues at coordinate 1,078,491 of NZ_HG992742.1, read as the reverse complement.
AAATCGACAACACCTGACGCACCGCTTTCGACATCAACACGTGCTCTTCTGTGGTGATTTGTGGCATAACACGGCTCACCGATTTCTCGACATCGATGGCTGGGTAGTGACCTGCGTCCGCCATTTCACGAGACAAAACAATGTGACCATCGAGGATCGCACGTGACGCATCGGCGATCGGATCTTGCAGATCGTCACCTTCGGTCAGAACGGTAAAGAATGCGGTGATCGAACCTTGATCATCACCACCGTTACCTGCACGTTCCACCAGTGCTGGCAGCTTAGCAAACACCGAAGGCGGATAACCTTTGGTTGCAGGCGGTTCACCCACAGACAACGCAATCTCACGCTGCGCTTGAGCAAAACGCGTCAGAGAGTCCATCAGTAGAAGAACATCTAATCCTTGGTCACGGAAGTATTCGGCAATCGTCAGTGCAGTTTGACAGCCCTTCAAGCGCATCAAAGGCGAAGCATCAGCAGGAGCTGCCACCACCACAGAACGACGACGTCCGTCTTCACCCAAAATCTCTTCAATGAATTCTTTTACTTCGCGTCCACGTTCACCAATCAGGCCAACGACAACAACTTGTGCCGTCGTGCCTCGCGTCATCATGCCAAGGGTGACCGATTTACCCACACCAGAACCCGCAAACAGACCGATACGTTGACCTTTACCGACCGTCAATAAGCCGTTGATGGCTTTTAAACCCACATCAAGTGGCTCAGAAATCGGCTTACGCGCTAATGGGTTGATTGGCTCAGCGTTGAAAGAAGCGCGATGATCGGTATAAAGCGGGCCGAGGCCATCAAGTGGGTTACCCACACCATCAATCACACGCCCAAGCAGTTCCATACCAACGGGCAAACCCGCTTCACTGGTCAAGGGCGTCACTTTCGCGCCCGGTAAGATGCCCGTGATTTGCTCACTCGGCATTAAGAAAAGGTTATCACCAGAAAAGCCCACCACTTCCGCTTCCATATGACCGGACATGGTTTCGACCAAACACAAGCTGCCAATCGGAGCACGACAACCTGTCGCTTCCAAGGTTAAGCCTACGACACGCACAAGCTTGCCCGACGCTACCGGACGCGTGGTCAGCCCTTCAACTTTGTAGTTCTTTAAACGGTCAGCCAAGGCTTGCATGGACTACTCGCCCCCTTGATGACGATTTGCGCCACAGAAGCTGTTCAGCACGCTTTTCACGCGCTCTTCCATGCGGTAGTTAATGCTCGATTCGCCAGCAGCAATTTGTACATCACCGCGATTTAATGCTGGCTCTGCAACCAATGTCCAATTGCGACAATCAAGTTCTTCTTCGCCGTATGCAGAGCGGATGATCGCCACATCGTCTGGGTTCAGATGCAAGGTAATTGGATGGCCAGAAATTGGCAGCGCTTCAACAGATTGTTTTACGGTATCGAGAATAATTTGAGGGTTGGTTTGCACTTCCACATGCACAACTTCTTTGACTAGGCACAGCACCATGTCCACCAGCTGCTTTTCAACCTGAGCATTCATCAGCTCTAAAGGTTGAGCAAATTGGTTAGCCAAATTCATGAAGGTTTCCACCTGCTGCTGGATGTACTCTTGCCCGGCGGTCACACCTTCCGCTTTACCCAGCTCAAGACCTTCTGCATGACCGGCTTGAATGCCTTCTTCTTTGCCTTTGTCGTAACCTTGCTTAAAGCCCGCTTCTTGACCTTGATACAGACCTTCTTGATAAGCACCTTGCTTGATCAATTCGATCTGTTCTTCTGTCAGCTCAAGCGCTTGCTCTTCTTCTGGTTCGTCAAAATTTGGCACCCAACCTGGATCGTAGTTAAACGCAGTTTGCTTGGCTTGCTTTGCTTTCGGCTCACCGTAATCAGGCAAACCCCAGCGCTGCGGTTCGATCATCGCATCGTCTTCATCAGGACGGATAAATCCACGTTTTCTATCGCCAGCCATGCTTAACCTACAATCTGTCTATGTTGAAATTGATTTTAAAAATAAAGTGCTTTGAAAAATGCGCGACTAAGGAAGTGCATTCCTCCCACTTATAGCAGGAGGAATAAGAAAGGTTTATAAGAACTCGTCCGCGCCGCCAGACAGCATGATCTCGCCAGCGTCGGCCATACGGCGAGCAATCGCCAAGATTTCTTTTTGCGCCGCTTCTACATCTGCAACGCGAACCGGTGGCATTGCTTCGATATCGTCACGCATCATCTCAGCTGCACGCTTAGACATGTTCTTGAAGACTTTCTCACGTAGAGAGTCATCGGCACCTTTAAGTGCACGTTGCAGAACGTCTTGAGGAACGTCACGCAGCAATTTCTGAATACCTTGGTCGTCCACTTCCACCAAGTTCTCGAATACGAACATGAGGTCTTGGATTTGTGTAGCCATGTCTTCGTCTTGGTCGCGAATTTGCTCCATCAAGATACCTTCGACGTTGTTGTCTAGGTAGTTCATGATTTCTGCTGCTGCCTTCAAGCCGCCAATCTTCGCTGCTTGTGCACCCGCTTGACCTGCGAACTGTTTCTCCATGATTTCGTTCAGCTCTGCCAGTGCCGATGGCTGAACTTCTTCTAGGTTAGCAATACGCATCATCAGATCCAGACGCACACGCTCTGGGAACTGAGAAAGAATTTCTGCTGACTGATCCGCTTCTAAGTACGAAAGTACGATGGTTTGAATCTGCGGGTGTTCGTTGACGATGATACTTGCCACTTGGCGAGGATCCATCCACTTGAGTGAATCCAGACCTTTCGAGCCAGTACCCAACAGGATTTGGTCGACCAAGTTGTTTGCTTTGTCTTCACCCAGAGCAGCCACCAGCGCATTACGCATGAAGTCTTCGCTGCCCATACCGATGTTGGTGTATTTCTGGATGTCTTCTAAAAACGCACGATGCACACCAGACACTTTGTCTTGGCTCAGATCTTTAGCGCGCGCCATTGCACTACCAACACGTTGAACCTGCTTTGGTTCTAAGTGACGGATGATGCCAGCGGCGTCGCCTTCGTTCAGGCTCAGTAGCAAAATCGCCGCTTTTTCTTCACCTGTCATGCTAGAGACATCAAACTCCGCAGGAACACCTACGCCGTTTTCATCTTGAGGTACGATATCGTTAGCCATTTTCGTTCATCCAGTTTTTCACAACTTGAGCAGCAAGTTCTGGTTCGTTTGCCACCAGAGCACGTACTGCTTTGAGTACATCTTCATCTTTGTGAAGGTTAGGCAAATCAATGCTTGAACCAAACTCAAACAGCTCACCGCTTTCGATGTCGCTACCAATTAGGCTGGTTTCACCATCCGCACCAATTGGCAAGCCATCTGGTCCGTACATTTCGTCTTCGTCGGTGCTCGCAGGGTTAAGCAGTTTCTTCATTGCTGGGCGAACCAGAACCAAGATAACCACGATGATCACCAACGCACTCGCGAACCAACGAACCCAATCGTTGAAGTTTGGATGTTCCCAAATTGGTGGATCAACCATTTGCTCAAGCTCTGGCTCAGCAAACTTCACGCTAAGGACGTTTAGCAAGTCACCACGGTTTTGATCAAAACCAACGGTACCAATCAGCACTTGGCGAATGGCGTTAATTTCTGATTCTGACAGCGGCGTATAAGTCACTTCGCCCGTATCTGGGTTTACGGTGCGACGGTCTTTGATCGCCACCGAAACGGTTTGACGCGCCAATGTGCCCGTTTGCTTGCGCTCGTGACTGATAGTGGTGTCGAGTTCAAAGTTACGCGTTGATTCTTTACGGACTGAACCTTGCCCAGTCAGCGAACCGTCTTTCATCTGCGCCACATCTTGAGGAATCGACGCATCGGCTGGCGGTTGGTTACTTAGAGCGCCAGGAATGCCCGCAACCATATTGCCGTTGTTGTAATCTTCTAGCGCGTATTCACTGCGCGTTGCTGGAGTATTCGGATCGAAGTTCTTACGAGTTTGCTCAACAGTGCTGAAATCCATTTGGATATCGACCTGAGCGGTGTAGTTACCAAAACCTAGGATTGGTAGAAGAACAGAATCGATCTTCTCGCGCAGCGCTTGCTCTTGGCTACGCTCTAACTCTTGTTCTTTACGGCGAGCCGCAGACGCAGGATCTTGAGAACCTGAGCTAAGCAGACGACCGTGTTGGTCGGTGACCGTAATACGAGAGGTCTTCATGCCCGGAACAGCACTCGCCACCATATCAACGATGGAATCCACTTCTTGTTGTTTTAGGTTTGCGCCTGTAGAGAGCGTCAGAAATACTGAAGCAGACGCTTCTTGGTTATGACGAACAAACACACTGTGTTTTGGCAGAGCGAGCAACACACGCGCTTTGCGTACCTGCTTCATCTCTTCAATGGCTTGCGCAAGTTGGCGTTCGCGGCTGAGCTTTAAACGTTCTTGTTCCAAACGTTGTGATACACCAAAGCCCATGTCTTGCAGCAGAATGTCATCGCCTGCCGCTGTTGCTTGGTTCACGCCCGCACGCACCATACCCAGCTTGATCGAGTTGTAATCGCTCGATTCCACAGAAATGGTGTTGCCATCTAGCTTGTAATTGATTTTTTGCTGGTCGAGGTAATCCAGCACTGGGATCAGTTCTTCGGTTTCATATGCACCAAGTGGGCGCATTTCCGGTTCTTTCACCCAGAAGAAAAGCATCACGATCAACGCAACACAGATAGAGATGGACAGCACTAATACGACCTGACGAAGTAAATCGAGGTCCCCTACTGCCATATCGAATTTTGACGCACTGCGCTCTTCTAGATCTGGGTTTTGGCTATCCACATCCAAATCTGAGCCAGCGATCAGTGCACCATCTGCGCCGCCATCAGTGACGGTTAAATCTGTAGACTTGTCTGCCACACTTATTACCTAAAATTACACTGGCATGTTCATGAGGTCCTTGTAGGACTCAACGAGCTTATTGCGGATTTGTACAGTGGCATCAAATGCAACACTGGACTTGTTACGAGCAATCATAACGTCAGAAAGGGAAACATCGGCATCACCACGGTCGAAACGCGTTTGCAGATCGCCCGATGCTTTTTGAAGTGAGTTTACGTTATTGATGGCTTTCGTTAGGAGATCACCAAAATCTGCCCCAACTTTCGCACCTGTTGCAACGGGAGCGGTGTTGGTCGCTTCCACCATCATGGCGCGCATTTCTGCCTGAATACCATCAACTTTCATTGTCACCTCTAAGCCAAAAGTTTGACTATTAAATAAAACTGATTATTGACACAGCAATTACTGTGCCATAAGACAATAGTGTCGTAGTGTACCCACACTTTTGTCCTATGGCTATTTATGTGAATACTAAGCCGGAATATCGATACCAGCGTCACGCATTTTGGCGAGTTTGTAGCGCAAAGTACGTGGACTGATGCCCAATTTCTCTGCCATTTCTTTACGACGACCGTTACATTCGATCAGCGTTTCCAAAATGATCGCGTATTCTTGGTCACGCAGTTCACCACCGAGTCCTTCACCACCAGCGGCAACACGGTTGATAGATTCTGCTTGCGCGACTGGCTTAACATCTGGCACCACCACTTCTGCATTTTGTACAACATGTTGCAGACTGCTGGCATCTTGCCAATCTACACCTTCCAGCAAAATGTGTTCTGCATCAATGTCACCGTTTTCACTCAAAATCAGAGCACGTTGAACCACGTTATCCAACTCACGAACGTTACCCGGCCATGGGTATTGAAGCAGCTTATCTAATGCGACTTGAGAGAACTTAGGTACTGGCATGCCCATTTTGCTGCAATGACGTTCAGCAAGGTGCTGCGCAAGTGGCGAGATATCACCTTTACGTTCACAAAGTGCTGGCCATGAGATTGGGAAGACGTTCAAGCGGTAGTACAAGTCTTCACGGAAGTTGCCTTCTGACACGTACTGCTTAAGGTCACGGTTACTGGTCGCTAATACACGAACATCCAGCTTGATGCTCTTACGGCTACCCAAACGCTCCACTTCACGCTCTTGAAGAACGCGCAGCAGTTTCGCTTGTAGGCTCAAATCCATTTCACTGATTTCATCCAGCAAAATCGTGCCGCCTTGGGCTTGTTCGAACTTACCCGGACACGCTTGAACTGCGCCAGTAAACGCGCCTTTCTCGTAACCAAATAGTGTCGCTTCCAGCATATTGTCTGGAATCGCCGCACAGTTAATCGCAACAAAAGGACCGTCTTTACGGTTTGAAGCATTGTGGATGTAGCGAGACATGACTTCTTTGCCTGAGCCGCTTGGGCCCAAGATCATGACGTTAGCATCAGTGCGTGCCACTTTGTCAGCTAACGCAAGTAGGCGCAGACTTTTCTCGTCCGCAACGACTGCATCACCGTTGTCATCACTTTTGATTGGTGCGTAACGGCTCACCATGTTCAGCAGAACTTCTGGTGCAAATGGCTTCGCCATGTAATCAATCGCACCTTCTTTCATTGCCGACACTGCGTCTTCAATGTTTGCATAAGCCGTCATAAGAAGAACTGGCAAGTTTGGCCAATTCTGTTTGATATTACGTAGCAGAGCCAAACCGCCCATGCCTGCCATTTGTACATCAGAAACCACGATGTCCACCGCGTTCGACTTCAGCTTCACTAAAGCGTCTTCTGCACAATCGGCTTCTAACCACTCGTACCCTGCCAGAGCCAGAGTATCCACTAAGGCTTCACGAAGACCTTCATCGTCTTCTACGATCAGCACTTTGCTTTGCGCCATTATGATTCTCCAGTAATTGTTATCGACAAAAGCCGCTTATTGCGCTTCTGCTTGCACTCGCTCTAGCGGAATGCACATGGTAAAGCAGGCTCCATCACCCTGCTCTGAAATAAGTTCCAATCGACCGTCATGGGCACGGCAAACCATTTGAACTACAGCGAGCCCTAACCCGGTTCCTTGAGAACGCGTGGTAAAGAATGGCTCCATAATTTTTGCTTGCAGTTCTTTTGGTACACCCGGACCACTATCTTGCACAGAAATGCGCAGTTCACCGTTCACCGGGCGGAAAAAGACATCTATTTGCGATTCCTTTCCAGACATCTGAATCGCGTTCATCACTAAGTTACTCAGTGCTGAAGCAATGGCGTTAGCGTTGCCTAACAGCTCAGTGTTCTCTTCTTCGACTTCTAGGAAGTAGTCGATGCTGTTGTTCTTCAGCGCGGTTTCCACCATCGGCTGATATTCGACAACAAGCTGAGCAATGTTAAAAGGCTTAATGACTTTATTATCACCACCTTTGGCAAAAAGCAGCATATCATTAACCTGTTTCTCCAAATCGTGCAGTCGATCCATTAATTTGCTTTGGAATCGCTCTCTTGTCGCCGGAGGGAGATTTGGCGCACCTAAATTGGATGCATATAGCATGGCGCTCGATAACGGCGTTCTCACTTGGTGAGCCAAAGAAGCCACCATGCGACCAAGCGATGACAGACGCTGCAAGTCACTCACGCGAGATTGCAGCAAACGCGTTTCTGTTAGGTCGGTGATCAGGATAAGTTGACCCGTCGCAGAGGCCGAGATCGCCAAACGAACCTTACGGCCATTACGCAGTGAGACTTCATGACCATCATCTTCGCGCGGATCAAATACCACTTGGATGATGTTGAACCATTTCTCGTTGACCAGTGGGATTTCAAGGATACGGTGCGCTTCCGGGTTGGCTTCGCGTACCACACCGTGTGTATCCAATAAGATCACACCTGCGGGCATCACATCCAAAACCTGCTTGTAACGCTCGACCTGATTCTCTACCGAGTCTAAATGGGATTGGTTGGTATTATTGTCCATTCACTGCCTGTCGAAATATCGCCATTTAAAAACTAAAATAGCTTGGTAAGCAATTAGCGTACCAAGCTATTTTCTATATTTATCATAGCGTTATACTAACGACAAGAAGTTGACACCAAGAAGAGTGCGCTTTTCTTGTCGGAAAAGACAACAAGCGCAATGGAAAGTGCTTACTTTTGATGTCAGATAAAACCTAGCGTTGTAGGTTGTATTTGCGCATCTTCTCCACCAAAGTCGTGCGTCGCATACCCAGCATGTCAGCTGCTCTTGCTACGACACCACCTTGTGCTTCTAACGCTTGGCTGATCATGTTGACTTCCATATCGGCTAGAAGCTCTTTCAAGTTCACGCCTTCTGGCGGTAAAGCTTGAGGGGCATTCATGTTGTGGTCCAGATCGCTTTGATCTTCAAAACTGAAGTTCTCAGAGAAGATGTCTTGGAACACGTCACGCTCTTGTTCTTCAACCGAAGTAAACGGGTTACCTTCTGGTTGGAACTCAGGAATATCACTGTAACGGTACTTTGTCGGCAGATGGTTTACGTCGACCAAACTGTTTGGGTAGAGAATGATCATGCGCTCAACAAGGTTGGCAAGTTCACGAACGTTACCCGGCCAGTTGTGTTCCATCAGCGAGTTAATCGCACGAGGAGTGAAGCAAATTGGTTGTCCGCCTTCTGCTTCCAAACGCGTCATTAGCTCTTGTAGCAACAAAGGGATGTCTTGCTTACGTGCTTTTAGTGCAGGCATCTCAATTGGGAAAACATTCAAGCGGTAGAAAAGGTCTTCACGGAACGTGCCGTCGTCGATCATAGTTTCTAGATCGCGGTGCGTTGCGGCTACAACACGAACGTTTACTTTGATTGTGGTGTTGCCACCGACGCGCTCAAAACAACGCTCTTGCAGAACACGCAGCAACTTCACTTGCATCGACATTGGCATATCACCAATCTCATCAAGGAAGATCGTCCCCCCCTCGGCTAGTTCAAAACGGCCTTTACGTGAGGTCAGCGCGCCAGTGAACGCTCCTTTTTCATGACCAAACAGCTCACTTTCAAGAAGCTCTGGTGGGATAGCGCCACAGTTAATTGGCACAAACGGGCCATTACGATAGGCAGAATGGTAGTGAATGTTACGTGCGACGACTTCTTTACCCGTGCCAGACTCACCCAAGATCAGCACATTTGCTTCTGTGCCCGATACTTGTTCGATCAAATGACGAACTTCTTGAATGCCTCGGCTTTGGCCAACAAGGCTACGGAAAAGGGTATTTTTACGCGCGCTTGCGACTACATTAACGCCCTTGCGACCAAGGAAGTCTTTGCAGTGACGTAACGCTTCGCTAAGTTGTGGGTAGTTTAAAGGTTGTTCTAATTCACCGACAAAATTTGGCAAGTCATCAACAGGCAATGGGAAAGAACCCAGAACCAGAAGGGGGATATGGTACGCTTCGTTGAGGTGGGTCATCACCGCTGTCGCAGCACGACCTGCAGAGATGTTACCAACAATGCAACCTGACCAAACACTAGACCAGTCTACATCGCCTAGCTGATCAGAACTGACAGCTTCGCAACTTTCTCCAACAAATTCCAATATATTGCTTATATTCAAACGACTTGGTGCATCGTCATCGATTACAAGCAGCTTTGCCAAACCTTGCATAAGTAAGAATGATTGCCTTTATTATGGGTGTGTTGCGGCCAGACCTTGATTTGCGCAATTGAGTGTCAGAAAGGTGGGACCACTCTCAATTAACGATAGACAAAATAGGAAAATCAGCAACAAAAAAAAGCCATTAGGGGCCACTAATGACTTCTATTTTATTTGAATAAAAAAATAAGGCAACCAAGCAATAAAGAGGTGTGAGCTTGATTGAAACTTTACTGAACGACTTTCTGTGCAATCAGACACAATACCCTACCAAATAAGTAAGGTATTGTTTTATCTATTAAATGCCTACTTCAGCAGCCGTTAAGTTGTGAAACTCTGTTGGGATCTGGTCCCAAGCTGATTTGATCTCACGAATAATGTCGATAACGTCGTCGATCGGTTGAGGATCGTTTTGGTGGTTCGCTGCCGAGATCTGAGTGATCATGAACTCGTAAAGTGAATCTAAGTTTGATGCAATATCACCACCGTCGTCCATAGACAGACAGCTGCGCAGTGCGATGATGATGTCCAACGCTTTACCCAGACGCTCACCTTTTGCAGGAATGTTGCCTGCTTGCATTGCTGCTTTACCTTGGATCAGACGCTCAATTGCACCCGCCATTAGCATTTGAATGACTTTGTGCGGAGAAGCCGCGCTCAATTGGCTGTCGACTGATACCTTTTTGTATGCTTGCAAAGAACCGCGCATAGTATTCCTCTTTTATATAAATTTTTTGTACTGCTGAAGCGAACGTTGACCATAACGGAACTTATGAAGCTCTTTACCAACATTAGTGGTCTCGTTTTGCATCAGCTCTACAATTCTTTTGGTACGAATGAGCAAGTCTTGCCACTCTGCTTCCTGCTTAACCGATGGATTGCTTTCAACAATGGTTAACAGGTTTTGCAATAACTGTTCCCTGATATCGACCAAACGTTGAATTTCTTCAGCGTTAAAGTCGACTTTTTCCAGTTCTTGCGTAATTAGTTGATCAATATCACTAATTTCAATGAGTTCGTTTTTCATCTATTGACCCAACGCGTTCATCAACGCCCCCAACTGTCCTTGCATCTTGCCTGTGGCATCTTGCATTGCAGCGAATTTTGCGTGGGTACGTTTTTCTAAACTGTCCATGCGGCGATCTAATGCCGCTTGGTCGTCGCCCAATCTATAGTTCTGTTCTGTCAGGCTCTTTTCACGAGTACGGATGCTGCCCGTGAAGCCCGTGATGCCTTGAATCGCATCTTCCACACGTTTGGCAAAGCCGGTGTTGCCGCCGAAGAACTTCTCTAACTCGTTAAAGTTGTTGTTCAGTTGGCGATCCAACATGTCGTAATTGATTTCCAACGAACCTTGGCGTGTGGTGGTAATACCGAACTCAGTTAAAGATTTCAGGTCTTCTGGGGCTTTTTCAATGGATGTTGAGAACACCGATTTCAGGCGCGCATCAGCGTTACGTACTGTGCTATCGCCCGCGAGCGGCCCTTTCTGGCCTGCTGTCGGATCGACGCTAGCGAGCGCTTTTGAGGTTTGGTAGAACGAGTTGTATGCTGAAACAAAATTTTCGATGTCTGCACGAACGCTTTGGCGATCGTACTCTACGCCAATTTCAGCTGGCGGTTTACCCAGTTCGGATTTGCCTTTCAACGTGAGGTTTACACCTTCAATGGCGTCTTCAATCACGTTGTTATGGCTCGACAGTTGTGCAACGCCATCAAGCATCACTTGCGAATCCTGACCCGCTTGCACTTCAGTCATGCCTGAATACACTTCAAAGGCTTTTTGCGCCTCTGCGATCTTTGCCTCTGCGACATCAATTTTCTCAAGACGCTCACGCTCTTCAGGATCGAGCTTGGCACGATGGATTTGTTTCGCTTGCTCTTCCGTCAACTCGCCCCGCTCAACTTTTTGGTCAAGCTCTTGCTTTTCATCGGCAATCTTTTGCTCAATTTCAGCTTTCTCTTGTTCGAGCTGTTGCTTGGCTTCTTTGGTCGTCACGTACGAATCGGTCAGCGTACCAGAGGCAGCATTGTTCCAACCCGGTACGTCTGGAGCTTTAGCAATGGCTTCTTCGTCCAGCTCTAATTCTGGCGGACGGTAAGAGTCGAGAAGTGTACCTGAAGCGGTTTCAGTCCAACCTGGGATACTGTCTTGCGGGCGCATACCCGCTCGTTTATTGGCAGCATCAATTGCTTCTTGCCCTGCTTTCGCCGCAGCGGCACCAGCTGCAGAGATCGGTTCATCCGCTGCGCCATCTTGCGCATTCTCTGCCGCTTTTTGTTCTTCAGGAGGTATAGGATTGCCGTCTGCATCCACCTGTTCAGGCTGGTCTGCATCGGTCTTTGACTCTAGTTCTTTCAAAGGTCCAAGTACGGCTTCTGCCGCTTCACGAGCTTCTTCAAGCGCGTTCACTCGGTCTTCCAGAGTTTTGTATTCGAAATGTTTCAGAGGGTTACCGGCTTCGGCATCCACACTAACTTTAATTTGATGGTCCTTGCCTGAAAGGTTTGAGGCAAGGATCAAACGCGGCCCTTCTACGTCGTTAATTACGGAAGCACGTACGCCCGGGTTATCCTTAGCGCCGTTAATTCCACGAACGACATCAACTAGCTTAGAGCTAGAACGGACATTAACGTCGAAGGTGTCATCACCAAGAGAAATCTGCAGCTTACCAGCCCCAAACTTGGCGTCTTCTGGCAAAACGTCAGAAGCCACTTTATGGCTCTGTGCAAGCTGCAACACATCGATAGCATACTTACCGGCTATAGCGTCAGTAGTTGCGGTTGCGGATACGATTTTATCATCGGTGGTTTCTACCGTACGAACGGCAAAAGCCTTCTCCTGACGAAAATTCGCCATGAGATTTTTCATCGTATCCAACGATTCTCTGAGTCGCCCATAGGCACTGATGCTGGCGTCAATTGTCATACGCTCGTTGTCGATGCGTTGCTGCTTTGGCACACGCTCGGCATCTACAATTTTGCTGACCATGGAATTGATATCCATGCCGCCAGACATCCCCAAAGGGCCTAAACTCATCAAATCACCTCAAAAACGACTTACACCTTTTCAACTAACAAACCGCGGTTAGCTGTGTGCTCAGCTAGGCGACGCAATACCACGAGCATTTCTTCATCAGGGATCTGACGAATTACATCACCGGTTGTGGCTTCGTAAATCGTCACGACGTCTCGGCCCGATTCTTCATCGACTCGAAACGCTACCCCTTTATTCATGGCGCTCACAAATTCATTCATTTGCTCGACCATTTTTTCGCGTTCTTCTTTGTTCAGCTCTTGGCGAGATTCCGCCATTTCAATCGCAGCTTGAACAGAGAGTTCACGCTCGGCATCGTTCGGTTTTTCAACGGGAACGGTGCCGTTAGAACTTGCTGTGCTAGGCGTGCCTATGCCATTTTCTTTAGCAACTTTTGTGCCACTCGGTGTGCCGTAAGGCTGGATGTTCGATGCGTAGGAGGATATTTCCATTACAATCTCCCTTCCACCTTATGAGCTAACGATTAGGTCTATCGCTTTGGTGATGGTATCACTAGGCTGAGTCGACCCAATTAGCCCAACAAGCTCAGCGCTGCAGATGGTGACTGCTTCGCTTGTGCCAAGATTGAAGTACTTGCTTGTTGAAGGATTTGCGACTTAGTCATTGCTGTCGTTTCCTTCGCGTAGTCAGTATCTTTAATACGGCTGTTAGACGCGTTAACGTTCTCGTTAATGTTGTCTAGGTTGCTGATAGCGTGGTTGAAACGGTTTTGGAATGCACCAAGAGACGCACGTTGGCTATCTACTGATTTTAGTGCGCCATCGATGATAGCTACCGCTTCTTGAGAACCTGCAACTGATGTTACGTCGATATCTTTAACTGTTACGTCTTTTGCATCGCCGAAACCAATTTCACCCGCTAGGTTGCCAGAGAACTCAACATCGCCAGTTACTTTTTGAGAAGCAGCAAATACTTGTAGCTTACCGTCTTCGCCTACTGATGCTTTCACATCGTCGCTCTGACCGTTGATGTAAGTTGCTAGCTGCTCGATATCATCGCCTTGTTTCGCGTTGATAGTCAGCTCTTTCTCTTCACCTTGCTTGTTGGTGTAGCTCATCTTAAGTTCAGTTTTGTCACTTACTGTCCAAGACGCGTCTTTACCGTCTTCTGCTGCGTAGCTCTTACCGCCCATTGCAGAAGTATCAGAACGTAGGTTACCCATAGAAAGCATTACTGCTTCACCAGAGTCCGCACCGATTTGGAAAGATTGAGTACCGTAAGTACCGTTAAGAAGCTTGTTACCACCAAATGAAGTTGTTTCAGCGATACGGTTTAGTTCGTCGTTAAGTGCTGTAACTTCTTCTTGGATCGCTACACGTTCTGATTTTGAGTTCGAACCGTTCGCAGATTGAAGCGATAGGTCACGCATACGTTGTAGGATGTTGGTAGATTCATTCATTGCACCTTCAGCAACCTGTGCAATAGAAATACCGTCGTTCGCGTTTTTCACAGCCATGTCTAGACCACGGCTCTGTGCGTTCAAACGGTTAGAAATCTGTAGACCGGCAGCATCGTCTTTCGCGCTATTGATTTTATAACCCGAAGACAAACGCTCCATTGATTTTTGTTGACCTTCAGCCGCTTGGTTTAGGTAACGCTGTGCGGTCATCGCAGAAACGTTAGTATTAACGTTAATCGCCATAGTTGATCTCCTTAAGGCTTTAGTTGATGCACCGTCGTGTCTCTCACCTCACTTAGGTACATCTCATTTCTCTCAGTCCCTTTAACGGCGGCCTATAAATATCCTTTAGGAGAAATTTTCAATTTTTTGCGATTATTTTCTTTGGCTTACTGAAGTGTGATGAATCTCTAATATTGTAACTGAAGGTAACTCAAGCTTATCTAAACCTAAAAAACAGACATAAAAAAACCCAGCCAAAGCTGGGTTTACTCGCTCATCTCTCACCACGAGCCAATGAGGTTCTTGTCTTAGGTTAGAAATTAACCTAGAAGACTTAGCGCTGAGTTTGGCGCTTGTTTCGCTTGCGCAAGGATTGAGCTTGACGCTTGCGATAGAATTTGTGACTTGGTCATTTGAGTCGTTTCTTTCGCGAAGTCTGTATCTTTGATACGGCTCTTCGACGCGTTCACGTTCTCGTTGATGTTATCCAAGTTGCTGATTGCGTGGTTGAAACGGTTTTGGAAAGCACCTAGCTCTGCACGGTGGCTGTCTACGTATTTCAATGCCGCATCAATGATAGCCACAGATTCTTGTGCACCACCTACTGATGTTACGTCGATAGTATCAACCGTTACTTTTTTACCGTCGCTTAGACCTAGCTCACCAGATAGGCCGCCAGAGAATTCCACGTCGCCTTCTACTTTGTTGTTACCAGCGAAAACTTGCAGCTTACCGTCTTGGTCTACTGACGCTTTTACTAGGTCAGTTTGACCGTTGATGTACGTCGCTAGCTCTTCGATATCGTCACCCGCTTTCGCGCTGATGTTGATTTCTTGCTCTTGACCAAAGCTGTCAGTCAGGCTGATTTTCATGTCGTTTTTGCCAGCTTCAACGTTCCAGTTTTTGTCTTTACCGTTTTCAGCTTGGTAGCTCACACCGCCCATCATTTTGTTGTCTGAGCGCATGTCTTTTAGGTTAAGCATTACTGCTTCACCGTTGTCCGCACCGATTTGGAAAGACTGAGTGCCGTAAGTACCATTAAGTAGGCGGTTACCACCGAAAGACGTCGTTTCAGCGATACGGTTTAGTTCGTCGTTTAGTGCCGTTACTTCTTCTTGAATCGCAACACGCTCAGATTTTGAGTTAGAGCCGTTCGCAGATTGAAGAGATAGGTCACGCATACGTTGCAGGATGTTAGTTGTCTCGTTCATTGCACCTTCAGCAGTTTGTGCAATAGAGATACCGTCGTTCGCGTTACGAACAGCCACATCCAGGCCACGGCTTTGTACGTTCAAGCGGTTCGAGATTTGAAGACCCGCAGCATCGTCTTTCGCGCTGTTGATTTTGAAACCTGAAGACAAACGCTCCATAGAAGTTTGTTGTGCTGAGTTTGCGTTGTTTAGGTAACGCTGAGCGGTCATCGCTGATACGTTTGTGTTTACATTCACTGCCATGGTGATTTCTCCAATTGATTTTCCGATGTAGCGGTTTCCGACGTCTCGGAAAACCAAGTAGTTCTCTCAAAGTTACTTTTATTAACGGCGCATGCCCTGTTTTCTTTAGAAAAAATTTTAGATTTTTTTGAAAATAATTCGTTTGGAGGGGTAATCGTGACGAAGCGGATAAAAAAGCAAAAAAACTTTCATTTTTCGCTAAAGCTTCTTTTCGAATTGTCGATACAGGCTGATTTTGCGTTAAATTCGTGTGGTACGAATCATTAACCAAGCAGCGTCAAAGCAAGGTTTGGCGCTTGTTTTGCTTGTGCCAGAATAGAAGTACTGACCTGTTGCAAAATCTGCTGCTTCACCATTTGCGTGGTTTCTTTGGCGTAATCAGTATCTTGAATGCGGCTGTTCGAAGCCGCTAGGTTTTCGTGGATATTATCCAGATTATTGATCGCATGATTAAAGCGGTTTTGATACGCACCTAACTCAGCACGATGGCTATCAACGTACTTCATCGCAGTATCTAGGACGGCCACGGCTTGTTGCGCACCACCGACAGACGTAATGTCGATGTTATCAACCGCATCGTAACCTTTTAGCTGTAACCCCAGTTCACTCGCTAAATCACCTGAAAACGATAAAGTGCCTGAAGTTTCTTCTCCAGCCATAAATAGCTGTAACTGACCTTCTTCATTCACAGATGCCGTGACTTTGTCAGTTTGACCATTGATATAAGTCGCAAGCTCTTCGATATCATCGCCAGCTTTGGCATTAATTTGAATGGTTTCCGTTTCACCAAAACGATTAGTAAATGACATGCTAAGATCATTCGCACCGTCTTTTACTTTCCAATCAGAACTTGCACGTCCGTTTGCAATGTAACTAAAACCGCCCATATCAATGCCATCACTGCGCATCGACTTTAATTCAACTTGCACGGCTTCACCTGACGCTGCACCGATTTGAAATGCCGACTTACCAAAGCTGCCATTGAGCAGTTTACGCCCACCAAAAGAAGTAGTTTCCGCAATGCGGTTTAGCTCATCGTTGAGTGCAGAGACTTCCTCTTGCAACGCAGTGCGTTCCGCTTTGCTGTTTGAACCGTTAGCAGACTGTAGCGACAAATCACGCATGCGCTGCATGATATTGGTCACCTCATTCATCGCGCCTTCCGCAGTTTGCATAATGGAAATGCCGTCGTTCGCATTACGCACGGCAACATCTAAACCACGCATTTGCGATTGCAGACGGTTGGAGATTTGCAGACCCGCAGCGTCATCCTTTGCGCTGTTAATACGCTTCCCTGAAGACAAACGCTCCATGGATTGGTTCAGCATGTCAGTTGCACTGGTCAAATGACGCTGTGCGACAAGTGCTGCCACATTGGTATTAACGGTGATCGCCACAAATATTGATCCTGAAATTAAGGCTTTGGATACTTATCGACCAAATTTCAGAAAGGTTTAGTGTTTTTTGAGAAAGAGATTTGGCTAGATATTTCAGGACGAGACAACAAATAGCAAAAAGCCTAGTGATGACACACTAGGCTTTGCATTTATGAGCAATGGCGACTCAGGTTATTTTCTGACTTCGCTGCTTGAGTTGGCCGCAAGAGTAACTGTCACATAACTCACTTGTTGTCCGTTAACGAGCTTGTGCTCAGCAGAAACAGACTGCCCATCTACAATAAGCGTCGGGTAATCGCCATAGAACCAAGCTTCCCACTCTAAGTTTTGCTCGGAGGTATTGGTTAGCGTCGACCGTTCTAAGCCATCATGACGCAAAGTTAGCTCGTGCTCTCCCATCGGAAGTTGCTCAACTTGAAGCCAGTCAATATCGGTTGTTAGATGAGACGCGGTTACAACTCGATGGTTTTCCGCATCAGGCTTGATGCCCATCAACCCCTCAATGGTATTCGAAATAAAGGTAAAAGAGATTTCAGGATAGTCACCGTTAGTACCTTGAGTTGGACGCTCATGGGGCTCGTCTTTGATATCCATGATGTACTGCATCCACTTCCATGCTTCCGCATTGCGATTGTAAGGGAAATAGGTTTCAGGGATATAAGTGTAAGCCTCAATGTTGTATGGCGCTTCAGGCGTACTTCCAATTCCATCACCCAGATTTTCTGCAATAAAGTCTAAGTAGCGGTCGTTACGCTCTCCGGGCTCGGTAATTAACTTCATTGGCATAAACCAGCTGTTTTCTTTGCCGAAGTCATTCATTCGGAAGCCATCACGCTGAACGATATTCACGTAATTGTCCTGCGGTTTATTTGGATCCGCGATACTCCACTCTTCATTAAAGAAGTCTTTAAGTTGCTGTGCTTTCTCTTGCCAAAGCGCCGCCTCGCTGTACTCTTCACGAGCTCCAAGCATTGCAGCATACGCGACCGTCGCTTGGTACTGAGAGCCAATGCCATCACCGGCTTCAATTGGGAATTCGCCACGCTCGTTGTAAGTTGCGGATCCTTCAAAAATACCACCATAACCTTCGGCAATACCGTTAGGATCTTGATCGTCGTGAAGCGCGATATAATCCGTCAGTACCTTGGTGTAAAAACGCCATAAATCTGGGTCCTCGATGTAACGCTTGTCACCTGTCCATTGATATTGCTTCCATGCTTTTTCCACAAACTCAAATTGCGCAGGCACTTCACGTACAAACCAGCTGTCATCTTTGTAGTCAATGGTATGTGGCGTGCCATCAAAGTTAACCGCCCACAAGGTATACCATTTTCTCGATTCCGTAGAATGCTTAGCGAAGGTCTTAAACATCGAAAAGTTTTCGGCATCTAGACCTGCGATTTTGGCTCCGCTGACTTGATGTAAGAAGTCGCGAGAGTAGAAAGCCGTTCGGTCAAAATAACCAGCCCAATAAGATGGGATGTAATCAGCCGTGCCATCACCGTCATTATTGTTCTCATCACGATTAACCAGATCATGCTGCCCCGTCATAACGAAGCGACGTGTTTTATCAATTGCCCATTCAAACGAATCTTGAAGCTTCTGATTGGACGACGTGACGACAACCAGCTTCTCTTTTTCAATCGCCGTTAATGTCCATTTTTCTTCTTTACCATTTGCATCTGTCACTACCGCTTGCACTGGTTGAGTAAAGTCCACGACTTCACCTACATCCAAGCTTGGTCGACTTTGTTCAGAAACCAAAAGGGTACTCACCGTTATGGCACTTAAATCGGTACCATAAGGGACTTGGAACTCGACGGTTCGCTGAGTTTTATCAATGCCCGTCACACCGACCTGTTGCTCGGCTTTAAATTGAATGATTTGATTAAAACTAACAGGCTGGCTCTTGTTCACTCTTACCAAAGACACACTGTCGACGCTCACCCCTCCGGCATCAGATCCCGTAAACCAGACTTTAATTTGCTCGCCTTTCTCTAGTGGAATAGCTGGCAGAGTATTTGGCTTATATATTTCACCCTCTGTATTTTCGTCTTTGGTTTTTTCAATCGTCTGGCTGACTAGAACCTCATCGGCCAGATTACTCAAGCCAAGAATGGCGTCATCACTTGGGCTGCTGATGAACGCGGATAAATCATAAAAGCCCGTCTCAGGAATAGTGACTGTTTGGCTTACATGATGGTTAGTTCCGGTGGCAATCCTCGCCATCGACTCACCAACATAAGCGTCTTCATACTTCACATTGGCAAACCAGTAGCTCCATCCTAAACCGTCATTTTCAAAGGTAGAATTTGAGACAAGGTTATCGCCTTTCGAAGAATCATCATCAGACGAGCTATTACAACCGGGCAAAGCAAGGGCGACAAGAATCGCTGAAGCAAGTATTTTCAGTTTCATTTTTTTCTCGTTCGTAGGGATAGCGTGATTATTGGATAACGTTTATTCGGGATGCTGCCGGCGACATGAAATGAAGACGCCGGCATGTTTATTGTTAATTTTTAATAACTATAAGGAGCGTTAAACCGCTTGAATGGATTCTGGAGAAACTTTCGTTTTCTCATCAGAATCCTTGGCTACGATATGGTCGTATTTCTCAGTCAGATGATCCTGAATTTTTTGGTGGTAAGCACCGTTGAGTTTGTAGAAGCGGAAGTACACAACCAAAGCGATAGCAAAGAAGAATGCTGGCAGACCAACCATGATGCATTGCATGCCAAAGACGGTTTCAGGGCTTTGTTCCAT
Organism: Vibrio sp. B1ASS3; assembly: GCF_905175355.1. Classification (NCBI taxonomy): domain Bacteria; kingdom Pseudomonadati; phylum Pseudomonadota; class Gammaproteobacteria; order Vibrionales; family Vibrionaceae; genus Vibrio; species Vibrio sp. B1ASS3. The sequence goes on along the minus strand of NZ_HG992742.1, from coordinate 1,058,766 downwards.
GTTCGGTACATAATCCACTGCGGTCAGTGCGATACCAATGAAGAAAGCCGCAAAAGCTGAACCAGCTTTAACCACCAGCGTTTGTACTGAGTACGCGATACTCTCGCAGCGTGAACCTAGCTTGTACTCACCGTAATCCACTGTATCCGCCACCATAATGACGTTCAGCACCCAAAATAGCGCCGTACCGATTTGCAATAACACACCCGCTGTAGAAATCAGCAGAATGCTTTGCTTGTCGTACATGCCCACGTAGATAAGGACTGCACTACCTAGGATTGGGAAGCTCGATGCACACGCCCACAGCACTCGACGTGAGAACATTTGCGCCAATTTAGGGAACAACACCAATGTAATTAGGTTCGCGATACCAGCGTAAGCCATGTAGTAAGGGAAAAGTTCCTCATTACCGACCACATAGGTGAAGTAGTAAACCGCAAAGGCTGTGATGATGTTGGTTGCGAGGTTGTATGAAAGTGCCATACAAAGCACGCTGGTCAGTTGATCATTTTTATAGATAAGCGAGAGAAGCTTCTTCAGTGAGACTTTTTCTTCAGGTTTCGTTACGTCAAGGTTGCTGGTTGAGTAGCGCTCTTTCACGTTACGTAGCGTGATATATGTTGAGACGAGGAAACAACCGACAAGCAAAATCGCAAACACTTGGAAGCCAAATCCTTTGTCATCGCCACCGACATAATTGACGAACGGCATTGCGATAGCGGCGGTAACAATCCATGCAAGACTGGCGAAGAATCGTGGGTATGGCACAAGCTCTTCACGCTCACGTTTGTCCAGAGTGAGTGTCGGAACCAGTGACCAGAAAGGAATATCCATTAAGGTGTAGGTCATGCCCCACAAAATGTAAGTCACTGCTGCATAAGCAATAAGCCATGGCCCCTCGATGTGATGCGCACTAAACAACATGAGCAACACCACTGAGTTGGTGATGGTGCCAATTAAAATCCAAGGTTTAAATTTACCCCAACGTGTGCGGGTGTTGTTCACGATCCAGCCCATTATCGGGTCATTCACTGCATCCCAAATACGCGCAATTAAGAAAATGGTTCCCACCACGGCAGCCGAAATACCAACAACATCGGTGTAGTAGAACATCAGGTACATGTAAACGATGGTGATAGCGAAGTCTTTACCAAATGCGCCAAAGCCGTAGCTTAGCTTGGTATTCATAGAGATACTCATTTGTTACTCCTTACGCCCCCTCATCGAGAAGGCGCAGTATATTCACGTTATTGTCGTTTTTATTGATATTGGTTTTGTGATTCTGTATTTACTGATGCACCCACGCAGGCAACCAACCTTCATGTGCTTCAATCAAATCGTCAACAAGGGCATAAATCTCTTCGAGTCCAAGCACTGCTGCGGTATGAGGATCAAGCATGGCAGCATGATAGATACGATCTCGGTTCTCAGTGAGGATGGCTTCCGTCAGCAGAGTCTGAACATTGATGTTGGTCTGCATTAATGCCGCTAAGTGATTTGGTAATCGGCCAGCTTTGATAGGTTGAATGCCGTTTGCGTCCACCAGACAAGCCACTTCCACACAACAACCTTGTGGCAAGTTGTCAATTAACGCTTCATTCTTCACGTTGCCGTAAATAACACTTGGCGTGCCTGTCCAAATTGAGTTCATGATGGTGCTCGCGTATTCATGCGACTCTTTGACGGTGATTTGATCCGCGTTTTTGAAGTCTTCGAGGTCTTTTTTCCAATCAGCAATTTGTTCTACACAACGTTTAGGATATTCATCAAGTGGCACTTTATAACGTTCAATCAGATCTGGGCGATTTGGTTTGATGAAATATGGGGTGTATTCAGAAAAATGTTCTGATGATTCCGTTACGAAGTAGCCCAGCTTCTTAAACATCTCGTAGCGGACTAAGTTGGTGCAACGACCGTTGTGATGCAAACCCAGCTTCGGCGCTTTGCCTGATTCAAATGCCTCAAGCAAATCAGGATAAATGTCGACATACTCCCCCTGCTCGTTTTTCTTTTCGAACGTCAGGTAATAAGCCATGTGGTTTATGCCAGCACAGGTGTAACGAAGGTCTGAATATTCGATATCAAGGTCGCGAGCCAGCTCTTCCGCCGTCCCTTGCACGGAATGGCACAAGCCCACTTGTTTGATGTGAGGGTATTTCTCATACATCGCCCAAGTGTTCATCGCCATTGGGTTAACGTAGTTGAGCATGGTGGCATTTGGACACACTTCAGTCATGTCTTCACACACGCTCCAAAGGTGAGGAATCGTGCGCAGTGAGCGCATGATGCCGCCAGGGCCTAATGTGTCGGCGATGGTTTGCTCCAAACCGTGACGCTTACAAACCTCAAAGTCCGTTACAGTGCATGGTTCATACCCACCGATTTGGAATGCGATGACGACAAAGTCTGCACCTTGCAATGCTTCTTTTTGGTTTAGGTGGCAAGTAATCGTCCCCGTCGCACCGGATGATTCCATCAACTTGCTTACGACTAGGTGTGATTCCTCCAAGCGGATTTCATCAATATCCATCAAGGCAATTTGCGCCCCTTTAAAGGCCGGCTTATGGAACACATCGCCAAGAATGTTCTTCACAAAAATCGTAGAACCCGCACCGATGAATGTGATTTTTGGGCTTTTCATAGTTGAATCCTTTTTGCTTTCATACTTTTGTTTCGATGCATTTAAGTTACACCTGTCGCAAGGCCGAATTCGTCTCAGATAAACCAATCACTCTCCCGTTTCCTAACATTTAAAATCAACCAATAAAAAATCGGGTATTCGTAAAATGATGTGTACGCAAGTCGATAACGCTGATACAGTTTAAAGGTGTTTAATTCGTAAAAGAGTGTGTATTGATGGCAAAAGAAATTACCCATAACGACTTATGTAAAAAAGCAGTTGGCTGGCTAAAGCGCTCGCATAGTGCTGGCGGTTGTGGATGCCCTAATGCGTTTTCAGAGGTGCAATCTGGTTCTAATGGTGGTGAAATTGTTGACGCGATCGGATTAAGAACCGCTTATGGAACTGAAACCATAGTCATAGAGGCAAAAGTTAGTCGTAGTGATTTTTTAGCAGATAGAAACAAGCCGTTTAGGGCTAACCCAGAATTAGGTATGGGTAATTTTCGATACTACATCTGCCCAGAGGGGTTAATATCTGAATCAGAACTTCCGAATAAATGGGGTCTTTTATATGTTGGTTTGAGAGGAAAGATAACCGTTGTTCGTGGTCATAGGTTAGGTAAAAGTTCTGATTGGAAGTTTGAATGCAATCGTGATGCAGAGCTTGGGATGGCTTCTCTACTTCTTGCAAAATCGGGGAACTTTGAACAGTTAAACGATGTTTTTCGATATAATCAACGACTTGAAAAGAAAGTAAAGGAGTTAGAGGCGAAGGTTCATGAACTTGAGTTCCCGAATAAAATGGAACAAATGATTAAAGGGCTTGAGGACTTAGCCGTATCTCAAAAACCTATCCCTCGCGTCTCTCGATAACCATGTTAAATCTCGAAAACCTAAAAGTGATTGAGCGTGAAGAATATGACGATCACTGTATATTCCACGCTCAATCTATATCCCCTAACCGCACTTGTTCCGAGTGCGGATCAATCAATACAGTAATCGTCGGCAAGGTAAACCAACCTTACAACGACACTCGTATGTACGGCAAAACCATCAAGATTCAATTCGATAGAAAGCGACTTCGCTGCAAGGATTGTAGCAAGACTCGCTTTGAACAATTGGACTGGCTCTCTAATGATTTTCGTATGACTAAACGAGCAGAAGACTACATCATGCGAATGTGTGGGAAAGTGTCGTTTACACATGTAGCCACTGAAATGGGTATCACCGAAGGCACTATACGTAACGTATTCGCCAACTACGTGGATATTATCGAAGGTAAGCACGATTGGCTTGCTCCTCGCGTTCTTGGTATCGATGAGACTCATTTCAGCAAGAAGATGCACCTTGTCATGACGGATATTGAGCGTAGAACCCTACTCGATATGCGTAAAGATAGATCTCAGGATGCCACTCAGAAAGCCATTATGAGGCTGAATGGATGGAAAGATATTGAGATCGTCTGTATCGATATGTGGCGACCGTATTACCGCGCTGTGAAACAGCTATTGCCTAATTCAGTTGTAGTTATCGACCGCTTTCACGTTGCCAAGATGGCTGGTGAAGCTATGGAGAAAGCACGTAAGGCGATACGAGCCGAACTATCAGACAAGGAGCGTAAGAAGCTCAAGAATGACCGAAAGATACTGCTTAAGCGTAGAGCAAACATCAAGGGCTTAAACGAGCTGGCGTCATTCCATTTCTGGACAGAGGAATACCCAACGTTGATGGAAGTGTATAACGCTAAAGAGGCTTTTCTCGATATGTGGGATATGCCTACCAGAAAAGAAGCTGAGGACTACTGGGAGAACTGGAAAGCAGTATCTACACCACCTGTCAGAAAATACTTCAAAGACGCCATACGAGCCGTTGATAACTGGCATGAGCCTATCTTTAATTGGTGGGACTATCCTTACACCAACGCAGTTACGGAGAGTCTGAACAACACAATCAAGGGTGTGTTTAGGAATGGTCGTGGTTATAGCTTTGAAGTGCTTAGAGCGAAGCTGCTTTACAACAAAGGCGGCTTGGAAGTGTCAATGAAGTCCTTGAACAAACCAACCCATGATCCACTGTTCGAATTGTTGAAGAAAGACGATCCAAAAGTAACAATGCATGGCTTAAGACATAGAGCCTTTAAAGCTCTGTTTAGAGACATGGTTACTTTGCTTGAAAAACAACCAAATACACACGAATAGGGTTTGTGAAGTGTGGGTATCAATTCTGTATGTTTATTAATCGATACTCACACTATTTCGAATACCCAAAAAATCTTAGGAAATGGGATATTTTTGTGTAAATCACGGATAAAGAAGGAGGGAAGATACACTGAGGCTTGCTAGCACGGCGATTTAAGTCACATAACCAAAATCTTATAAAACAGAGTAATCGGTGTTTTTGAAGCTGTTCTGAGTTTTGTTTCAACAGATTTAGTACAAAGAACTTATACAGTTTCCTAAGAGGTGGGCGATGGCGAAAGTAGAGTCCAAGGCAGAGTTAGATCCATTGAAAGTCGTGATTCAAGATAAGTATTCTTCCGAAACGGTTTCTGTAAGCCCACTTTCGCTGTACTCATCCTATGAAAAAATCGATATCGAGCTTAGGCCGCCCCACTCTATGCCGGGTTATCACTGGCACGGGCAAGTAGAGGTGAACATTCCTTTTGGCGACGATGTCGAGTACATCATTAACGGCAGCCCAGTCGAGGTAAAAGCAGGCTCGATAGGATTGTTTTGGGCGTCAGTTCCTCATCGGCTCACCAATCCGGGCAAGAGTCATAATATGGGGATCATCAATATTCCGATTCACCACTTTATGTCTTGGACGCTAAATCGAGACTTCGTCAATCAGATCACTCATGGTTGTGTGCTGCAATCAAACGCCAGTTCATTAGTCAGCGAGTTTGAGTTAGCACGCTGGGCAAAAGAAATAAACCACTGTTCGGAAAGTCGCCAGCAATTAGCGATTGATGAAATTGGCTTGATGTTAAAAAGAATGTGTTTAGATGGATGGCAACAACTGAGTATCAATCGACAAGAGAAATCGACCAAAAAAGGCGTCTCCAAACACTCGCAGTTTTACGTCAGTCAAATGCTGGAATACATTGCCACCCATCATAACCAGCCGATCACGATAAAAGATATCGCAGAGCACATTGGGCTGCACACTAACTACGCGATGAACGTGTTCCAACGAACCATGCAGATGACCATCAAGCAATACATCACGGCAATGCGGATTAACCACGCCAGAGCACTGTTGAGTGATACCGACCGGACAATTTTAGATATCGCGTTAACGGTAGGTTTTAATTCTAGCAGCCGATTTTATGAGACTTTTCAGAATTATATTGGTGTAACGCCAACGCAATATCGCAAGAAGTCACGCGAAGATCATCGCTGGAGCAGTCACACTACCAGCCCACTTTACGAACTAGAGAAAGGCGCCATTGATGGCAAAAGACCACTGACAGTCAGTTAGTCTTATCAGGCAAGAATAAGAGGAAACAAAAAAGGCAGATCACTCTGCCTTTTAATCATTGGAGGGTTAGCGAAGAATTACTTAATCGCCAATTCCGCTAGCATTTCTTGTGAAGGAGCGAAGAAGTACGCACCTGTCACCGCTTTAGTGAAGCGAAGCAGTTGGTCAGTCTTACCATCTGTCACACCGTACATACTCTCAAGCATCACTTTGATGTTGTGGATAGTATTGCAGTAAGAGATGAACAGCAGACCGTGTGCGCCCGTTACTGTGCCATATGGCAAGCTGTGACGAACGATCTTAAGGCCTTTGCCTTCTTCTTTGATGTCCACACGACCTACGTGAGAAGCGGCTGGAACATCTTCTAGCTCGATAGAATCTGGCTTAGTACGGCCAATCACTTTCTCTTGTGCAGATACGTTCAAACGGCTCCATGCAGGAAGGTTGTGTTCAAAGCGTTGAACCATCACGTAACTACCACCAGCGAAAGCACCGTCTTTGATCAATGCTACGTCAGCACGTGCGTCGCCTTTCGGGTTCTCTGTGCCATCAACAAATTCTGTCATGTCACGAGCATCTAGGTAACGGTAGCCGTATGTTTCGTCAACAATTGTTACGTCTTCTGCTGTGTCCACTAGGAACTTACGCAGAACGTAGAAGTGCAAATCGTGGCGCGTTGAATGACAGTGGATCAGCACATCAACGTCTGATGCCGGAGCAATCACGTCACCTTCACCCAGTTGTGGGAAATCAATCAACTCTTCTGGCATTTGCATGTTTAGGTGCTGCCAGAAAGACTTAGTGAATGCGATAGAAATCGTTAGGTCTGCACCTGGTTGGTTCGCATTGAGCTCTTTTACTAGCTCAGGTAGCGCTTTTAGTTTCGCCAGTACGTTTTCACGGTTTTGGTTCACTTTTAACTGAGTGTAAAGTGCAAATGGTCCTGCTTCAGGCACAATCGCCGTTTGAGCTTGTGACATTGAGAAATCCTCTATACATTGCCCCATGCGGGAATTTTTTGTTCTTAATTCTTCGATGGCTGTTCTTCTTTGTGCTCAGCTTGTGGCACGTTGAAACAGTCTTTCACCCATCTTCCATTAAAAAGATAGATCATAAACCAAGCTAACAGGGTAATAGTGAGCGCGTTTGCCCAGTTGAATACACCATGTTCTAAGTAGACATGATACATGGTCTGAACCAATTGAATACCGCACAAGATCAAAGTCATGGCACGACCACGCTGGGTAATTTGATTCACCCAACCTCTGTCTGGATGACGTAAGCCCATCAACCACATCAATAATAAACTTGGAATACCCATCGATAGTCCGAGATATAGCGTATTTGAGTCGGGATAAACAATCGATAATATCTTGCTACCGCTGTCTCTACTCACTCCTGCCATGGCAAACACCACCCAAGAGCGCGCTAGGAACATCCACCCTAGCCATAACATAATTGGCGCTTTCAAAAATCCATGAGCGTCGTACTGATCAAATGAGTAACGCACAATATCGTCTTCTTAGTTTCATAAAAACGCCACTTTAACTGATCGCTTCAGAGTTGCAACCCAGCAAAGCTGAGAACTAAAGTTCATTTCATCATCTTACGCAGGTAAACTAGGTTTAGATTTACAGTGACGTCGATGGAAACATGAAGAAGAAAAACACAGCAGCACCCGTTCCTTCCCAAGAAACCCAAACAGAAGCGATGAAGATTGCTAAATCCACGCAAAAGCCAGGGCAAACCAAAGAACAGACTAAACTGATCGCTCAAGGTATTGAGAAAGGCATTGCTCAGTACAAGAAGCAGCAGAAAGAGCGCAATCGACAAGCCGATAAAGCGAAGAAAAAACAGCAGAGAGAAAAACAACGCCAAGTCGATGACGTAGTTGAACAAGATTCAGCAAACGTTGAAGCACCAACGAGCAAACCTGCCGTCTTACCTTGGGCGCTATTGGTTTTGAGTTGGGCAGGTTTTGCGGCTTACATCATAATGGGGAAATAGCATGCAACGTTATGTGATGATAGGAAGCATCGCATTGGCTTTGATGGGGTGTTCATCACCATCCATACTGCCAACTGAACTAGGTAGTGATGTGCAGATCCGCATTGATAGTCAGTTCAATCCAGAGCAATGCGAGTACCTAGGTGAAGTCACTGGCAGCGAAGGACATTGGTATAATTACTTGTTCTACACCAACGATGCCATGATGCATGGTGCGATGGCCGATTTGAAAAACAACGCCGCTTTGCTCGAGGCCGACACCGTTTACATGGTCTCACCTCAAGACTTTGTGACTTCTTTCAGCGTGCTAGGTACTGCCTACCGCTGCCAATAAGCGTTTTCCAGACGTAAAAAAAGCCAGCAATTGCTGGCTTATGCACGAAATCCAAGACTGCTAGCGATATCTCCCTCTCGCTCAAGAACCCATTGACTGTCAAAAGGTCCCCAATCCGAAAGTTGGTAATAGCCGTCGTTATGACGTCGACCATCTTGAACGAAGATGAGTTCGATGCCGATCCCCGGTAATGCCTTGAGTACATCTTGAATAGTACGACGAGGCCACCCCGTTCTTTCGATCAATTTTGGTACATTTGGCCTTTCTAGGTTTTCCACCAACAAGGCCAAATATAGCCGCCTTGCAAAAACAGGACTCAATTCCATTGACACCTCCTAAAATTGTGCTGATTCATTATTTCTTTTTTGCTCGGCGAGATGTTGCGTTTGATCAATAACTCGACTTTTCCGTGCTATTTAGCCGAGTTTTTTATCAATCTGATCACCATTTGGTGGAGGAATGAGCTACAAAATAAGCCTGAATAGAGCACTGACCTGTGAAATATTCGCCGCATGATTTTGTCACATTGGTTGCTTCTTGATAGGATGCTTGAACAGCCAAAAACAATGCAAAATCGGGCGTTCCATAGCGCAAACCGATAAGTAAAGTACAAAGAGAAAAGGAAATAATATGACGATCACTATGTTCGGCATCCCAAACTGCGACACGATTAAAAAAGCCAAGAAATGGCTAGAAGCGGAAAACGTTGCTTTTGATTTTCACGACTACCGCAAACAAGGTATCGATGCGGCAATGGTAACTGAATTTTGTAACGCACTAGGTTGGGAGCAAGTTCTGAACAAGCGTGGCACGACTTTCCGTCAACTGACTCAAGAGCAAAAAGATTCTCTTAACGAAGAAAACGCAATAGCGCTGTTGGTAGAAAACCCAGCGATGATTAAGCGCCCAATCTTGAAAGTTGAAGACCAACTTCATATCGGTTTCAAAGCAGACCAATACGCGACCATTTTTAACTCTTAATTTAAGGAACACTCAAGGATGACAGACAGTCCAGTACTGGCACTTGCTAAAGACCTGATTAGCCGCCAGTCCGTAACGCCTGAAGATGCAGGCTGCCAGGAAGTAATGATCGAGCGATTGAAAGCGCTTGGTTTTGAAATCGAAGTCATGGTATTTGAAGACACCACTAACTTCTGGGCTCGCCGTGGTACAGAAGCGCCACTGTTTGCTTTTGCCGGCCACACAGACGTTGTGCCAGCGGGTAAGTTAGAACAGTGGGATACACCACCATTTGAGCCGACCATTATTGATGGTTACCTTCACGGTCGCGGTGCGGCTGATATGAAGGGCTCACTGGCTTGTATGGTGGTTGCGGTTGAACGCTTTATTGCTGAAAACCCAGACCACAAAGGCTCGATCGGCTTCTTGATCACTTCAGACGAAGAAGGCCCATTCATCAACGGTACCGTTCGCGTTGTTGAAACGCTAATGGAACGCGGCGAGAACATCGACATGTGCATCGTTGGCGAACCTTCAAGTACAGAAGTGGTTGGTGATGTAGTGAAAAATGGCCGTCGCGGCTCAATCACTGGTGACCTAACCGTAAAAGGTACACAAGGTCACGTGGCCTACCCTCACCTTGCAAACAACCCAGTTCACCAGTCTCTAATGGCTATCCATGAGCTTGCCACCACAGAGTGGGACCAAGGTAACGACTACTTCCCTCCGACTAGTTTCCAGATCCCGAATGTTTCAGCAGGGACTGGCGCATCTAACGTCATTCCTGGCGAGTTCAACGTTCAATTCAACCTGCGCTTTAGCACTGAGCTGAGCAATGAAGTGATCGTTCAACGCATCACTGAGACGCTGGATAAACACGAGCTAGACTACGATCTAAAATGGACCTTCAACGGCGACCCGTTCTTAACTGACACTGGCGCATTGCTAGACGCAGTGGTAGCAGCAGTTGATGAAGTAAACAGCACTAAACCAGCGCTTCTGACAACAGGCGGTACATCTGATGGTCGCTTTATCGCCCGCATGGGTGGTCAGGTAGTTGAACTTGGCCCTGTTAATGCGACGATTCATAAAGTGAACGAGTGCGTGAAAGTGGACGATCTAGAAAAGTTGACTGACATGTACGAGAACACGTTAAAGCATCTGTTAGCAAAATAGCGCCTACGTGTGTAGCAAGTAGTATTTAACGAGAACACCATGACACCAGAGCAACTTACCGGAATCACTGACTCGCATCTGCAATCCACTTTAGTGGGTCAAAAAGCCTTTATGCTTCATCCAGAGGTCGCAGATGATTTGTTGCAGATGATTGATGCGGCAAACAAAGCGGGCTTTAAGATGGAAATCGCCAGCGGCTTTCGCGATTTCAACCGCCAAAAAGCGATCTGGAACGGTAAGTTTGCTGGTGACTTAACGATCTTAGATTCTCACTCCCAGCCTCTAGACAAGGCGAAACTCAGTGATGAAGAAAAGCTGATGGCCATTCTTCGTTGGTCTGCCTTACCGGGCGGAAGCCGACATCATTGGGGTTGTGATTTTGATGTCTACGCGCGTAACTTGCTACCGTCAGACACACAATTGCAGTTAGAGCCGTGGGAATACTTAGAAGGTCACCAGTTACCTTTCTATCAATGGTTAGCAGCCAATTTAGAGCGCTTTGGTTTCTTCTTCCCTTATCAGCAAGATCTGGGTGGCGTTGCCATTGAACCCTGGCACATCAGCCATCGCTTTATAGGGCAGCAATGCCTAACCCATTTGACGCCCGAAGTTCTGAGAAATCAGCTCATTGAGCAAAATCAGATCGATAACATTGCAGGGATTGACGTCATATTGAATAATTTGGATAAGGTCGTTACCAAATTCATTCACAATATCACGCCGCCGGAGGCTCTATGATCGAACTCTTAACCAACCCTTGGGTCATTATCATCATAGTGGTCAGTATCGTGGTGGGAAATATTGCTGCGCTCAAGTACACCGCAAAAATGAAGTTTGGTCAGATGGATAAAGGTCGTAAGAACGATTTAGATAAGCTGAACGAGCTGGATAAAGAACGCTACGGCGAAAATGGTGAGAAGAAAGACGACTCTCGTTAATATCTCATTTGAGCTTACTCCGAACTCAAACCAAGGTACTGAGTACTTTCCATTAAAACAAATACTAAAAAGGGACCAAGAAGGCTGTCTCTTATACACAAATCCCTAAGCTTGTAGCTTAGGGATTTTTTTTTGAACTCTTTCAAGTGTGTGCGATCTGATCACTTAAGAATCCTTACTGAAACACTAAGATGACACACTCAGACGCTAAACTTTGGGCGCAAGAACAATTTGGACAAGCACAACTTAAAGATCCTCGAAGAACACAACGCCTCATCAGTTTAGCGACTTCCATTGCTAATCAACCAGGAGTCTCCGTGGCTAAACTTCCTTTTTCTCCCGCCGATATGGAAGGCGCATATCGCTTTATCCGTAATGAAAACATCGATGCAAAAGACATCGCTGAAGCTGGCTTTCAATCAACCGTATCCCGAGCTAAAGAGCATGAAGAATTACTTGCGCTTGAAGATACAACAACGCTCAGTTTTCCTCATCGAAGTATAAAAGAAGAGCTCGGGCACACGAATCAAGGCAATAGAACCCGAGCTCTCCATGTACATTCGACGTTACTTTTTGCACCACAAAGTCAGACCATTGTTGGTCTTATCGAGCAACAACGATGGAGCCGAGATATTACTAAGCGTGGGCAAAAGCACCAACACGCGACTCGTCCTTACGAGGAGAAAGAGAGTTACAAATGGGAGCAAGCTTCTCGCCGTGTCGTTGAGCGCCTAGGGGATAAGATGTTAGATGTTATCTCGGTCTGTGACCGAGAAGCAGACCTATTCGAATACTTAACTTATAAACGTCAACATCAGCAGCGCTTTGTCGTTCGCTCAATGCAAAGTCGTTGTCTAGAAGAACACGCTCAAAAGCTTTACGACTATGCGCAAGCGTTACCAAGTGTCGAGACAAAGGAGCTTACCATCCCCCAAAAAGGAGGGAGAAAAGCGAGAGATGTAAAGCTTGACGTTAAATATGGTCAGGTGACATTAAAGGCTCCGGCAAACAAAAAAGAGCACGCAGGCATACCTGTTTATTATGTTGGTTGCCTTGAGCAAGGGGCATCAAAAGACAAGTTAGCATGGCACCTCTTGACGTCGGAGCCAATAAACAACGCTGAAGACGCCATGAGAATTATCGGTTATTACGAGCGTCGATGGCTGATTGAAGACTTCCATAAAGTCTGGAAAAGTGAAGGTACGGATGTGGAGTCACTAAGACTCCAAAGTAAAGGTAACTTAGAGAGGTTAAGTGTCATCTATGCCTTTGTTGCGACTCGTTTATTGGCGTTACGTTTCATTAAAGAAGTTGATGAGCTATCAACAGAAAGTTGTGAAAAGGCCTTGGGCACAAAAGCTTGGAAGCTGCTGTGGTTGAAACTAGAAAGCAAGACATTACCTAAAGAAGTACCCGATATGAGCTGGGCGTACAGAAATCTTGCTAAATTAGGCGGTTGGAAAGATACCAAGAGGACGGGCAGAGCTTCAATAAAGGCACTATGGGAAGGATGGTTTAAACTGCAAACCATCCTTGAAGGCTACGAGCTCGCAATGTCTCTTGATCACTAGACTTGTGATCAAGAGACAGCCAAGAAGGTCCCTTTTGTTTATCTGTGTCTAACTACTTAGCTGTCTTAAGCAATTAATCTTTCACTACCGCAGCCAATACTGGCGCAAGTGACTTCAAGAATTCTTCTTCTACTGGCTTACCAGAAGAGTCGGTAATGTTGATAGAAGTACGGTTACCCAGATCACCCAATAGGAAAGTGTATTTACCTGCTGCTAGGTCTACTGGTTTCACACCGATGTCATTCCAGAAAGCATCATCAGGTGATGCGTATTTCGCTGTCACCGTACCTTGAGATTGGCTGCGCTCTTCGATAGTGAAGCCCATCTTCGGCATGATGTCTGGTAGGCGGTTCCACACTACGTTGTATTGAGCACGAGCGATGATCACTGGTAGACCGCTGCGGTCTTTACCCATGGTAATAGGGATGTGCTTCACTAACTCTTGTGCTTTACGCTGTGCTTCTTCACGAACGTGCTGGTCATAACGAGCAGTAACCAAGTTAGTCATAAACACGTTGTAACGCTCACGGTTAGTACGTGTTACCTCTTTAACTTGATTGCCTTCACGCCAATCAATCAAGCTCACTTTAAAGCCATGGCGACCGTTCATCTCACCACGAGTAATTTCGTAGCGGCTGCCGATTTCCATGTCTTCATCTGGTGAGTTCCAAGTTACCCAACCCGTTTCGATACGATTGTCGGTTTGGTTTTCTACTGGGATCTTGTTTTCAGCAACCATGTCTTGAACGGTTTGCCAAACTTTATCCAATTCATCCTTGCGAAGCAGCCACAGTGTTACTTCACCGTCATTGCTGCGATCTAGGCGAGCACCAGGGATCAATTCCAATACTTGCTGCGGCGGACGAATATCCACTTCTTTACCAATACCACCAGCGTACTCACCTTGTGGGATGCGGTAGTTAGGGTAAAACTGAGGAACAGCACCTGCGGGAACACTCCACTCTTCAAGAGGTGGGGTGTTCAAGTACTCGAAGTCGTCTTTTGCTTGACGACGCTGGTTTGCACCACCTGAACAGGCAGTCAATACGAATACAGCTAGTGAACTTAACACTAACTGGCTTGAAAGCTTCATTTATACTCCTAAAACACTGAGGGCTAATTTGCCCCCAGCATGAACTTCAATCCTAGCAACTCAATCTTAATAAATACCGGCGTCGGTTAGCGCCTGTTCAACGACTGGCTGCGATTTTTCAGAAAGTGGGGTCAAAGGAAGACGCAGTTCACCTTCTTCAATCAAACCAAGCTTATGTGCAGCCCATTTTACTGGGATAGGGCTTGATTCAACGAATAGGTTCTTGTGCAGAGTCATCAAACGTTCATTGATCGCTTCTGCTTCGTCGTATTTTCCTTCACTTGCCAAATGGAACATGTCTGCCATGTCCTTAGCCGCGATATTGTTCGTTACCGAGATAACGCCATGACCGCCAAGTTTAACAAATTCTAGGCCAGTCGCATCATCACCACTTAGTAAGATAAAATCTTCGCCACAAAGTTCACGGTGAAGTGCAATTCGGCTTAAATCGCCTGTCGCGTCTTTTAGAGCCACGATATTATCAAGCTTTGACAAGCGTGCCACTGTCTCAGGCAACATATCTACCGCAGTACGACCCGGTACATTGTACAAAATTAGAGGTACGTCACTCGCTTCAGCAATTGCTTTGTAGTGTTGGTACAAACCTTCTTGAGTTGGTTTGTTGTAGTAAGGCGTTACGCTCAGGAAACCCGTAATACCAGAATCAGCCAATAATTTGCTAAATGTCACTGCTTCGTGGGTTGCGTTTGCACCCGTACCAGCAATCACTGGGATACGACCGTTTGCAAACTCAACGGTTTTATTTACGACCTTTACATGCTCTTCAATGGTTAGAGTCGCTGACTCACCAGTGGTGCCAACCGCAACAATACCGTCTGTACCTGCTTCAACATGGTACTCAACAAGCTTTTGTAGACTATCAAAATCTACTTCACCATCTGATTTTAGTGGTGTAATCAGCGCTACGATACTTCCTGAAAACATGTTTATCTCCCTCATTTTACTCTTTCTGCATGGTACTGTAATGCGATTGAAAAACACAAGAGCGTAAACTCGCTTACAAAGTACAAATGAATGAATAATTATCAGTTGTTAGAGGTCTCGCAACTAAAATGTGAATTTTGTTCTCAATCCTAGCCATTCTGATAATTGTGTTTGGTGGCGACATGCCGTGAATAAGCCTAGGCCGCCGCTTTTAATTAGGCGCGGAATATACTCTCTCGTCATGAGGCTCAAGTCAGCGTTGAGTGAATTAATAGAGTACTCAACAATCAAACTGTTCACTTAATCAACAAAGCGTTTTAACAAGTTTAAAAAAAGAACTGACTCGACATTTCTGTGCCGTATCTGTGCTAACATCTCTCTATTGAAGAAAGGACAAGAAGCTCATTTATGAAGCAACATCTGGTACTTACAGCGGTTGGAACGGATCGTCCGGGCATATGTAACCAAGTGGTTAAGCTCGTCACACAAGCTGGCTGTAACATTGTCGATAGCCGTATTGCTATCTTTGGTAATGAATTCACTCTTATCATGCTGCTTACTGGTAACGCCAGTAATGTCACCCGCGTCGAAACGCAGTTGCCACTACTAGGTCAAGAACACGACCTTATCACTATCATGAAACGCACGTCAGCACATGAGTTGCTCGACAACAGCTACACCATGGAAGTGTTCATTGAATCAGAAGACCGTATCGGCCTCACTGAGAAGTTCACACAATTCTTCGCCGATAAACAGATTGGTCTAGATTCCCTTAGTGCGCAAACAATCAGTAAATCGAAAATCCAATTAGATGCCGATCAGTTCCACATCGCGATCACCGCCTCAGTGAGTTCTGACTGTAATCTGATGCAATTACAAGAAGATTTCGATGAACTTTGTAATACGCTCAACGTACAAGGTTCTCTGAATTTCATTAAAAACAATCTATAAAGTAAAGGATATAACAATGAATACGCTGACAGCAGGCTCGCCAGCGCCAGCCTTCTCTTTGCTCGACCAAGATGGCAACACCGTTTCTCTCGGTGACTTCAAAGGTAAAAAAGTTCTGTTTTACTTCTACCCGAAAGCAATGACTCCGGGTTGTACCACCCAAGCAAAAGGCCTGCGTGATGTAAAAGCAGAGCTAGATGCACACAATGTTGTGGTATTGGGCGTAAGTATCGATCCAGTGAAACGCCTTGGTAAATTCATCGAACGTGATGAGCTAAACTTCACACTACTTTCAGACGAAGACCATGCGGTTGCTGACCAGTTCGGTGTATGGGGCGAGAAGAAGTTCATGGGTAAAGTGTACGATGGTCTTCACCGTATTAGCTTCCTGATCAACGAAGAAGGCGTGATTGAGCACGTGTTCAACAAGTTCAAAACCAAAGATCACCACGAAGTGGTTGTGAACTACTTGAAAGAAAACGCGTAAGCTTAGCTTTCATCCAAATACCAAAAAGCCCAGCAATCGCTGCAATGTAGTTCACTTAAGCGGAGTTGCTTTGCGATTAACAGGATATCGGGTCTTTGATATTTTTACCGCCCTAGGCCGATTAGGCTTAGGGCGTTTGTCTATAAAGAGGATGGATAGATCTCCCCTGAGACTCTTTAAACGCTTAGGTGTATTGCCTGGCGATATCGCTTTACTCATCACCTTCAGTTGGCTCGCTATAAACTGACAAGCATATTTAAAGCTAATTTCATTCGGCATTCTTCCATGCTCAACCGCGGCCTGACTCGCTTCACGTCTTACTAAGTTATAACCAAGCAACAGCCCCCAGAGTTCTTGATAAACAAGGTCTACTGTTTTGCTGCGTAATACTAAGGTATTGTGTTGCATTGAGCTTTTGATATCACGATAACCCAATTCGATTTCCCAACGCTCGTGGTAGAGTTTGGCTACTGCCTTCGCGTCGTAGTTTGTTCTAGGAAGGGAGGTAAAAACGGTTTTCTGCTTACCTTGTACTTCGTAGGTCACCGCTCTGACTTGCCATTTCTCAGGTAAGCTAGGGTTCTTTTTGCGAGCTTGCGGAGAGACTTTCATTTCTATGAGCATGTCATTACTTTCTTCTTCATCTAGAAGTGTGTATTTCAGCCCCTTCCTTGCTGGTATCAACCAATGCCTATTGATACCGCTATTTTGAAGAGAGAGAAGTAAGTCTGCACCGTAAAACCCTTTATCCAGTAACGTCACAGAGTTATCTGGCAAGGAGTCGATGAAGGGCATAGCAAGCGGGATTTCACCACGCCGATAGGGGCTTATAGCGGCGTCAACGATGACATGAGAGCGGACATTCATGATAGTCACAACTCTTAGCACTGGATGCGGTGTCTGTCTGTTGCTGGAGGTATTACCCGAGCCAAAGTGCTCTCTAAGTTCGGGGGTATCTGCGGTTCGAAAAAGAGCACCGTCTACAGCAAAAACTTGTAATCCTTGCCACGTATCATCACGGTATCGTTCAAGACCCCACGTCCGCCCACATTGTTTAAACAAACACTCTGGTGCAGCTCTACCTAAACGTTGTCTTGCCTGAGTTAAAGCACTTTTTGCTAATAACTCTTCATCGGCTAAGCCATCCGCACAGACATTCATTCTTCGTGCAACTTCGGCAATAGGTTCATTACGGAAGAAGGCCATGCCGACAATTAACCACAAGACCATGTCACTTGGTAGCCGACGTCGGCGAATAGTCGCCTTATCAGAAAGACTAGCTGCCTTAACAACCCATTCATCTGGGATATGTTCAGAGAAAGTGGTGAGTTGAGCTACATCAACAGGATTTTCTTCGAGGAAATCGGCAAAACAGTTTTGGATAGACATAAAAAATCGGAAGCCTAGAAACAGGCTTCCGATTATCTCTCAGCAGAAGGATCGGTCAACCGATCCTTATCTGATCTACATTGCAGCAATCGCTGGGCTTTTTATTGGATTCGATTTCTATTCTTGTATCGGTTCGTTTTCTTCAGTACTTGGCAGTGCGTTCCATACCGCTTTTACTAGTGTCGCCAACGGAATTGCGAAGAAGACGCCCCAGAAGCCCCACAAACCACCGAAGACCAACACGGCAACGATAATCGCCACGGGGTGAAGGTTTACCGCTTCAGAGAAAAGCACAGGGACTAATACATTGCCGTCTAGTGCCTGAATGATGCCGTAAGCGACCAATAACCAGTAGAACTGTGGTGTTAAGCCCCATTGGAACAAACCAACAATCGCGACAGGCACAGTCACTGCAGCCGCACCGATGTACGGGATAAGCACTGACAAACCCACCGCTACAGCGAGCAATGCAGAATAGCGCAGGTCAAGAATCGCGAACGTCACGTAACTTACGCCACCCACGATAAGGATTTCTAAAACTTTACCGCGAATGTAGTTCGAGATTTGCTCGTTCATCTCGTGCCAAACTTTGTTCGCTAGCTTACGGTTTTTCGGCAAAATGCCACTCGCCATGCGCAGCATTTCTTCTTTGTCTTTGAGCAAGAAGAACACCAACAGCGGAACAAGAATCAGATAAACCGCCAGTGTCGCTAAGCTTACCAAAGATGCCAAAGAGCCTTTTACCACACTCTCACCCAAACCAATGGCTTGGTTTTTCGCGTTGGTAACCACGGTTTCTACGATCTCTAGATTTGCCAGCTCAGGATAACGCTGTGGCAGTGTAGCAATGAACTTTTGCAACCCTGCATACATGTTCGGAATATCGTTTATTAAATTCCCCACCTGCGTCCAAATCGTTGGCACGAGACCAAAGACGGCAATCAGCATCAAACCGATAAAGATTAGAATGACGGTAATGACGGAGAAAGTACGCGGAATACCCAAACGGCACATTTGTGTCACTGGCCATTCAAGTAAGTATGCAAGAACGATCGCCACCAGCAATGGCGCAATCAAATGCCCGAAAAAGTAAATTGTGATAAAGCCGAACAGCAAGATCGCCACTAGGCTTACTGCATGTGGGTCTGAAAAGCGTCGCTTATACCAACGACTTACCATTTCAAGCATCTTATGAAGATTCCTTATTGAATACTGTCAACGTGAAGTGTTCCGGCGAAGTTTGGCATTCCACCGCATACCCTTGGTTAAGTAAATACTTCACGATATCGTGTTTAGAGCTTTTATCCACCACTTGAATGACAAGCTGATGATATTTCCGCGTTTCTCCCTGAAACACATCTGCAGCGTGACGCTTAGCAAGTAACAGTGCCATAGGGCAGCGTTGCTCGCGCAAATCGAGTAACATGGATTCCATTGTATTGCTCTGCACTTGTGATAGGGTTGTATTGTAACGGCTTTTTGAGCTGGTGCTAGTGATTTAAGCGTAGACGACAAAGACTTTATAATTCAAAATTTTAACATCTTGTAAGAAGTATCTACGAAACCAATCCGTTTATTTTCGGTCTTATAGCTAGCATATTCATCCCATAAGGATGACCATAATGCATGGTGGTCATGCTGAGAGGAACTCGGCACCCAACCCATGTTTCGGTATTTTGGAGAATCTTTAAACCGTATGTTAAAACGCACTCGCTCGCTAGTTTGTTTATGCCTTGCTGCTGCATTGAGTACACCAACACCTATTTACGCCAATAGCCTTGATCTCCCTGATATTGGTACTGCAGCTGGAGGTACTCTGACGATAGATCAGGAGTTGATTTATGGCGACGCTTACATGCGTATGCTCAGAGCCAGCAGCCCTATTGTTAGCGATCCCGTCATCAATGAATATATTGACACACTTGGACACCGCTTGGTTGCCAATGCGAATGACGTAAAAACTCCGTTCCACTTCTTTATGATCCGTGACCGCAACATCAACGCATTCGCCTTCTTTGGCGGTTACGTTGCATTGCACTCGGGTCTGTTTTTGCACGCTCGTACTGAAAGTGAGCTTGCCTCTGTTGTAGCGCACGAAATTGCCCACGTAACACAGCGCCACCTTGCACGAAGCATGGAAGAACAAGCTCGTCGCTCGCCAGCGACTATGGCAGCACTCGCTGGTGCATTGCTACTCGCCATTGCATCTCCAGAAGCCGGGATGGCAGCCGTGACGGCAGCAACAGCCGGTAACATGCAGAGCCAAATCAACTACACTCGTTCAAACGAGAAAGAAGCCGACCGCTTTGGTATTGCAACCTTGGCGAAAGCAGGCTTTGACGTACAAGCAATGCCGCGCTTCTTTGGCCGCCTAGCGGATGAATACCGTTACGCGAGTAAGCCGCCACCAATGTTGCTGACTCACCCATTACCTGAAGACCGTATTACCGATAGCCGAGCGCGTGCACGAGCTTACCCGCCAATGCGTATCATGCCTTCGATTGATTACCATTTGACTCGTGCTCGAATCGTTGCACGTTATGCGGGTATCGATGGACAAGCGGCAATGAGTTGGTTTAATCGAACTCAAAAGAAAGCCTCTCCTGAAATCATCCCGTCTTTTGATTACGGTCGAGCGCTCGTTCACCTAGACAACAAACGTTTGAGTGAAGCTGAGCCACTTCTGAAAAAACTGCTGCAACAAGACCCTGGCAATCCATTCTATTTGGATGCCATGACCGACTTGTACATCGCACAGAAGAAGCCACAAAAAGCGGTTGATATGCTAAGCAGTGCGCTAAAACGCAACCCGCAAAACAAAGTGCTGACCATCAACTACGCTAACGCTTTGCTGGAAGCGAATAAGAATGAAGAAGCCGTACGCATTCTTCAACGCTACACGCACGATAACCCAGAAGATACCAACGGCTGGCACCTTCTATCAAAAGGTAACCACGCACTGGGTCGCAATGACGAAGAACTCGCCGCTCGCGCAGAAATTTTAGCGCTGCGTGCAGGATGGAATAAAGCCATTCAATATTATTCTGAAGCAAGTAAAATTGCTGAGCTGGGCAGCTTAAAACAAGCACGATACGACGCTCGTATCGACCAGTTAATGATCCAAAGAGATCGATTCATGGCATTACAATAACGAAATGGAGAAAACCATGTCAGTCGTGATTTATCACAACCCTCGTTGCTCAAAGAGCCGTCAAACTCTAGAACTTCTAGAGCAAAACGGTGTTACACCGGAAGTTGTTAAGTACCTTGATACACCGCTTAATGTGGAACAACTCAAAGCACTTTTCGCTCAACTTGGTTTCTCTTCTGTACGCGAAATGATGCGTACAAAAGAAGACATTTACAAAGAGCTTGCACTGGGTGAAGCGTCAGTGACAGACGAACAACTGTTCGAAGCAATGGCACAAAACCCTAAACTGTTCGAGCGCCCTGTTGTGGTTGCCAACGGCAAAGCGAAAATTGGTCGCCCGCCAGAGCAAGTACTGGAAATTCTATAAATGGATTGCCAGATCCTCATTTTGTATTTCAGCCGTCATGGCTCGACAAAACAGCTGGCAAGACAAATAGCAAGAGGGGTCGAATCGACTCCTCATTGCGAAGCGATTTTGCGTACAGTTGAAGAATTGTCACCTCACTCACATACCCCTTCCGATCCAATTGTTACTCTAGATGAGTTGAAGCAGTGTGATGGCCTCGCGTTTGGCAGCCCAGTATGGTTTGGCAACATGGCAGCACCGCTTAAGCACTTTTGGGATCAAACCACACCTTTGTGGGTGAACGGCGATCTTATCGATAAGCCAGCTTGTGTGTTTACCTCATCATCCTCAATGCACGGCGGTCAAGAAACCACGCTACAGAGCATGATGACCCCACTTCTGCATCACGGCATGATGGTGTTAGGAATCCCTTACTCAGAGCCAGAACTGCATACCACCCAATCAGGTGGAACCCCATACGGGGCAAGCAGTGTAGGACAAGAACCAAGTCTTACGGCAGAAGAGATTCGTCTCGCACAACAATTAGGAAAACGACTGGCGACCGCAGCGAAAAAGCTCAAAGGAAGTCAGTAAGCTCAAGGATAAGAAATCGATGTCTGACATTATTGACCAACCACCTCTTAGCACCCGAACCCAAACCTATCGCTACATGGCACTGTTCGGTAATTTGGCATTGTTAGCTTGGGTCGCGATTTGGCAATTAGCGCTTTCCCCTCACCCGCATCTAAGCAGTACCACACTCGCTATCGCATGGTGTATCCCACTACTTTTACCATTGCCAGGCATTCTTGCAGGTAAGCCATACACGCACGCATGGGCAAACTTCGTCTTGATGCTGTACTTCTTACACGCGCTGACAATTTTGTATATCGATGGTGGTGAGCGTTGGTTAGCAGCTGTGGAACTGCTCCTTACTTCACTCGGCTTTGCAGGTAACATCTTGTTTGCACGAGCGCGTGGTAAAGAGTTGGGGTTGAAGCTAAAACGTCTATCTCAAGTAGAGAAAGAAGAGAAAGCTAAATTCAATAAATAGCAATTTCAATAAGTAGCTAGCCCAATACGTATCTGGATGATGAAGCCTCCAGTTTTCTCACTCCCAGCAAGAAATACCAAACAATAAAAAAGAGTCGCACTTGGCGACTCTTTTTTTGTTCAGCTTGTTGCTATGTTGCTAGCTAGGCCTAATGCTTAGTTTAGGTCTTCAACCACATCCGTTTCTAGCACTGGCGCAATCTCTGAGTTTTCTTCAGGCTCGACAGGCGTGCGAACTGGTGCATTCCATTTGTAGATCAAGTCGTACTGCTCTGGTGCAGGCTTCACTACAACAGGCTGTTCTGGTTGCGCAGTCTCTGTATTTAGATCGACCACTTCCGCTGCTTGAGCGTCTTCTGTCGTTGCTGGCAGCTGTGTTGGCTGTGCAGGCTCTTCAGGTAACTGGGCCGGTACAACCTCTTCCATACCAGCCATTGGATCTTCCGTTACTTCCAAAGAACGGATAGAAGAGACTTCTTGCTCAAACGCTTGTTGAGAAGCCAATAGATGGATAGTTAAAGTGACTTGATTGCCTTGAATACGCTTAATTTCAGCACCAGCAACCGAGCTCAACTTTGTAAGTGAGTTTTCTAGCTCGAAGAAATCCATAGCAGAGGAAACGCTAAGCACTTTCACATCAATCGCTTCTGATGATTTGCTAGAAACGACGACAGCGCTCTTCTTCGCGTAGTAATCGGCAATACCACCTACCATTGCTGGAATCGCATTTGCGCCCGATGCTGAGCCACTGCGTGGAGATTGTTTAGACTCAGAAAGCTGGGCTGGAGATTGGTCGTACAACGTCCAACGAATCTTATCGCCTTGAACACGAACAATCAGTACCGCATCCACAGGGTAACGTTGGCTCGCTTGGCTGATAGGGTCAACAAAGTCACCCCATAGATCAGAAACGTTCACGCCTGTTACATCATCGAAATCACCCACTGGCATCGTGATTGGAAGACCACGTGCTTGTGCAGCATCACGAAGGGTCGCTGCACTCGTTGAATCTGAATGCTCCCATGTAATCGTGCGATCGTAGCCTTGCTCTTCTACCATCCAAACCAGAATGTTCGCACGGTTTGGTGACCAAAGAGGAAGCTGAGCTTGCGTTAGTAGTGAGCGGATCTGGCCACTGTTAAACAGCATTTTTAAGCTGCTTTGACCATCAATTTGGCCATAGCCAAGTTGGGAAATATAGCGAGAACTTGAACCCACTGCTTTCTTAATTACTGGGTTGCTAAGGGAAGATTGGCTGCCTGTCGCACGCACAATCACATCTTGCATACCTTGTTGACGTGCGAGTTCTTCGCCGTCTTTTTGCTCACCGTCGATCGCCACTTCGGCACGATAGATATCTACCTGAGTTAATGCATAAACTGGCAGAGACAACCAACCTATCAATAAGAGAGCTAAATAGCGCATAGTTTTCATAATCCTCTGAACAAGAACACGCATGATAAGCAACTATCAAACCTTGAGCAAGAAGAGTACTGAGTGAATTGTCTGTATTCTGACCAATTTAAAAGGCCCGCATGAAACTAAACATTCGCTGACCTTATAAATCCACACAAAAGTTTGATCTAGGCAACATTGCAATCGATTGCCAGATGATAAGATTCGCCGGATTTGTCTGCGTATCTTTGAATAGGGAATTATTATGAAAAATGCGTTACAAGGCGCTCAGATGCTCTTTGTCGCTTTTGGTGCTCTCGTACTTGTGCCACTTCTGACTGGCCTTGACCCAAACGTTGCTTTGTTTGGTGCTGGTGTCGGTACTCTTCTTTTCCAACTGATTACTAAACGTTCTGTTCCAATCTTCCTTGCCTCTTCTTTTGCGTTTATTGCTCCTATCATGTTCGGTATCCAAACTTGGGGTATCGGTGCAACCATGGGTGGCTTGATGGCTGCAGGTTTGGTGTACGTTGGCCTTGGTGCGATGATCAAAGTGCGCGGCGTTGGGTTCATCCATAAGATTCTTCCGCCTGTCGTAGTTGGCCCTGTAATCATGGTGATTGGTCTTGGCTTAGCACCAACGGCTGTAAACATGGCAGTAGGTAAATCAGGTGACGGTGCAATTCAATTAGTGAACGGCGACGCAGCGATTATCATCTCCGCAGTGTCATTGCTAACGACGATTGCATTAAGCGTATTCGCGAAAGGCTTCCTAAAACTGGTTCCTATCGTCGGCGGTATCTTGGCAGGCTACACTGTGTCTCTATTCTACGGCGTGGTCGATTTCACTCCGGTTGCTCAAGCGGCTTGGCTAGCAATGCCAAACTTCACCGCGCCTGAATTCAACATCAACGCTATCTTATTCATGATCCCTGTAGCTATCGCTCCTGCGGTAGAGCACGTAGGTGACATGCTAGCGATTTCTAACGTAACGGGTAAAAACTATCTGAAGAAGCCAGGCCTTCACCGCACTATCGCAGGTGACGGGGTAGCGACAATTGCTGCTTCTATGGTTGGCGCGCCACCAAACACGACTTACAGTGAAGTAACTGGTGCGGTTATGCTAACTAAGGCATTCAACCCTGTAATCATGACATGGGCCGCTATCACAGCCATCGTACTTGCGCTGGTTGGTAAGCTAGGTGCGACTCTACAAACGATTCCAGTTCCAGTTATGGGCGGCATCATGATTCTACTGTTCGGTTCTATCGCAACAGTCGGTCTGAACACACTGATCAAGAACCATGTTGACCTTCACAAATCACGTAACCTAGTGATCGTAGCAGTAACGCTAGTGTTTGGTATCGGCGGTATGGCTTTCGGTATTGGCGAGTTCAGCCTACAAGGTGTGAGCCTATGTGGTATCGTGGCTATCATTCTTAACCTAGTGCTACCACACGACCTTGGTGAAAACCACGTGGTGGATAACGCACAAATGGAAGAAGAGAACGCGAAGTAATTTGTAGTGCGGCTTAATCGATTTAAGTCGCCTTTCCTACTCTCGTAACTCGTAACTGTCTTCTACATAACAGATACAAAAAAGGCTTGGTTTTCACCAAGCCTTTGTTTTTTCAATTCAGTAATAATCTAGCATCAAGCTCGAATTATTTAGTACCGAAGATCTTGTCACCTGCGTCACCAAGACCAGGAACGATGTAGCCTTTGTCGTTTAGCTTCTCATCGATTGCTGCTGTGTATAGCTCAACGTCTGGGTGAGCTTTTTCTAGCGCTTCGATACCTTCAGGAGCCGCTACAAGAACAAGTACTTTGATTGCCTGACAACCTTTCTCTTTTAGAAGATCGATTGTTGCGATCATAGAACCGCCCGTTGCAAGCATTGGGTCAACAACTAGAGCAATACGCTCGTCGATGTTAGAAGCAAGCTTGTTGAAGTAAGGTACTGGCTCAAGTGTTTCTTCGTCACGGTAGATACCAACAACACTGATACGTGCACTTGGCATGTGCTCAAGTACGCCGTCCATCATGCCAAGACCAGCACGTAGGATTGGCACTACTGTCACTTTCTTACCTTTGATTTGGTCAACTTCTACAGGACCGTTCCAACCTTCAATGGTTACTTTTTCTGTTTCAAAGTCTGCTGTCGCTTCGTAAGTAAGTAGGCTACCGACTTCTGTCGCTAACTCACGAAAACGCTTCGTGCTGATGTCACCTTCTCGCATTAGACCAATTTTGTGTTTTACTAGAGGGTGTTTAACTTCAACAACTTTCATTTCCATCTCCGGCTTTTTTGGCAATATTTAAACAAACCTTCAGATTATACATGATTTTTGCAGGGATATCAGGATAGATCACTAAAGAAAAAAACCGACGCAAACGTTTGCTATCTGTATTTAACCACTGGTAGAATAGCGCCGTTTTCATATCCAACTTAAAAACCGAGGACTTCCCTGTGAGTGGTAACAACTCTTCTCTTAGCTATAAAGACGCTGGTGTAGATATTGATGCAGGCAACGCGCTTGTAGATCGTATTAAAAGTGCGGTTAAGCGTACTCGTCGCCCTGAAGTGATGGGTGGTATCGGTGGTTTTGGCGCACTGTGTGAATTACCGACTAAATACAAACAACCTGTACTGGTTTCTGGTACTGACGGTGTAGGTACAAAACTTCGTCTAGCACTGGATATGAACAAGCACGACACCATCGGTGTAGACCTAGTAGCGATGTGTGTAAACGACCTAATCGTGCAAGGTGCTGAGCCACTATTCTTCCTAGATTACTACGCGACTGGCAAGCTAGACGTAGACACAGCAGCAGACGTGGTTTCTGGCATTGCTGATGGCTGTGTTCAAGCAGGCTGTGCACTTATCGGTGGTGAAACTGCTGAAATGCCGGGCATGTACGAAGGCGAAGACTACGACGTTGCAGGTTTCTGTGTTGGCGTAGTAGAAAAAGAAGACGTGATTGACGGCACGAAGGTAGCAGCAGGCGACGCACTAATCGCTGTTGGCTCAAGCGGTCCACACTCAAATGGTTACTCGCTTATCCGTAAGATCCTAGAAGTATCCGGCGCAGATAAGAACGAAGAGCTAGCAGGTCGCACTATCGGTGAGCACCTTCTAGAACCAACTAAGATTTACATCAAATCAGCACTTAAGATGATTGAGAAGCACGACATCCACGCGATTTCTCACATCACTGGTGGTGGTTTCTGGGAAAACATCCCACGCGTACTGCCTGAAGGCACAAAAGCCGTTATCGATGGTAACAGCTGGGAATGGCCAATCATCTTCAAATGGCTACAAGAGAAAGGCAACGTTGAAACGCACGAAATGTACCGTACGTTCAACTGTGGTGTTGGTCTAGTCGTTGCACTACCAAAAGACCAAGCAGACGCAGCGGTTGCTCTTCTTAAAGAAGAAGGCGAGAACGCATGGGTGATTGGTGAAATCGCTCAAGCAGAAGCAAACGAAGAGCAAGTTGAAATCCAATAACTTGCGAATCAAGCTCAAAAAATAAAAAGAATGAGGACGCTATGTCCTCATTCTGCTATCTGGAACATCGAAAACCATTCTAATAGTAGGTAATTTAGTGATTACGCACGTCAAACCTACAGTATCAAGGCAGTCTCAATATGATGAAAAACATAGTGGTCCTCATTTCGGGTAACGGCAGTAACCTACAAGCAATACTTGAAGCCTGTGAAGCCTGCATGCCAAACGCACAAGTGGCAGCGGTTTTCTCCAACAAAGCTGATGCCTACGGTTTGGAGCGTGCAAAACAGTTTGATGTGAATGGTCACTTTGTCGATCCTAAAGCATTCGAATCTCGTGAAGACTTTGATGCTGAACTGATGAAGCAAATTGATGAATACCAACCAGATGTGATTGTACTGGCAGGTTACATGCGTATTCTCAGCAGCGCGTTTGTTTCCCATTATCTGGGCAAGATGATCAACATCCACCCTTCTCTATTGCCCAAGTATCCGGGTTTACACACCCACCAGCGTGCCATTGATGCCGGAGACAAAGAGCACGGCACCAGCGTTCACTTTGTCACAGAAGAGTTAGACGGTGGTCCTGTTGTGCTGCAAGCTAAAGTACCGGTATTTGAAGACGATGATGCCGACGCACTCGCCGCACGCGTTCAAACTCAAGAGCACAACATCTACCCAATGGTGACGAAGTGGTTAGTCGAAGGACGATTATCGATGACCGAAGGCAAAGCGTATCTCGATGGTTTTGAGCTAAGTGCTCACGGCTACGCCGCGGAGTAATTCTTAATTCCAAACACCAAACGCAAAAGGCAGCCATCAGGCTGCCTTTTGTTTTATTCAAATGTTTTACTGCGAGAAAACCATCACTCCAACGGCTCAGTCGGCGCTTGGTTACCCGGCTTAGGCGCAGCAAATGGTACATCCGTTAGCGCTTCGGCGTTGTTCAATATCAATTCGCCAACATGGAACAAGCCATACTCACCCGGCTTCATTCGATGCCAAGTCTCATTGCCCGTTAAAGGCTGAGTCGCAATCACAGAAACCACATCGTTTGGTGTTGTCTCTTCTTGGAAGTTGATTTCTACATCTTCATCCAACAGAGCGGCCTTGCCAAATGGTGCTCGACGCGTGATCCAGTAAAGATGGTTGGTACAGTAAGTCATCACAAACTCACCGTCGCTGAGCAGCATGTTAAACACGCCCTTTTCTTTCAACTTATCGCAGCACTGGGCAACATAAGCAAAACCGCTTCCATATCTTGAGGAGGCTCAGGGTATTTGTCTTCCATCTGCTTGAGTAGCCAACAGAAAGCCATCTCACTGTCGGTTTCTCCGACCGGACGGTGACGACCCGTATACAAATCTTGGTAGTCAGTTAGCTGACCATTGTGTGCAAAAGTCCAATAACGTCCCCAAAGCTCACGCGTAAACGGGTGTGTGTTTTCTAGATTCACGCCACCTCGGTTTGCTTGGCGAATATGGCTGACCACCGCACGACTTTTGATCGGGTAGTTTTGCACTAATTCAGCAATTTTCGAGTCACAACTTGGGTTTGGATCTTTGAAAGTACGGAACCCCTTTCCTTCATAGAAAGTAATTCCCCAGCCATCACGGTGCGGGCCAGTGCGACCACCGCGCTGCATCAAGCCTGTAAAACTGAAACAAATATCTGTAGGAACATTTGCGCTCATGCCGAGCAATTCACACATGGTTTAACGAACTCCTTACCTTAAAACACAACTAAGCCAGTATTCGGCTTAGTTGTAAATCTTATTCCATCTCTTTTTCGATCAACTGAATGATGATGTGAATGATCTTAATGTGCACTTCTTGGATACGGTCTGCGTAACCAAAGTGTGGTACGCGGATCTCGATGTCTGCAAGACCTGCCATTTTACCGCCATCTTTACCCGTTAACGCGATCGTCTTCATGCCTTTCGCTTGTGCTGCTTCAATCGCTTTCAAGATGTTGCCTGAGTTGCCAGAAGTCGACAAACCAAACAGAACGTCACCTTTGCGACCAACCGCTTCTACGTAACGAGAAAATACGAAATCGTAACCAAAGTCGTTACTTACACAAGAAAGGTGGCTTGGATCTGAAATAGCGATACCAGCGTAACCTGGGCGGTTTTCACGGTAACGACCTGTTAGCTCTTCTGCAAAGTGCATAGAGTCACAGTGAGAACCACCGTTACCGCACGACAACACTTTACCATCTTGCTTGAATGAGTCAGCAATCATTTTCGCTGCCGCTTCGATTTGCGCGATGTTGTGGTCATCACTTAAAAACTTATTCAGAACTTCAGCAGCTTCGTTTAATTCACTTCTAATCAGATCTTGGTACATAAGACGTTCTCTTCATTATTTCGGCCACAGCGGAGCGTTTCCGCTTCTCACTTGGCAAATTGTTCTGATGCGAAATTCACACCGGACAGTTCATTACTCTGAGTTTACCCACAAACGAGAATTAGTGTCGATAGCGAACCAACAGATTTGGATTCATCGCGGTAATAAACTTGTTAACTTGCTTACGAAATCATCACCCAACTCCCAACTTTAGAATTTTAACTCTACTTAGATCACTTTTTACTCAATCTTGGGTTTTACATTTTATTAATATTTTGGTTACACTTACGAAAACTGGTTAGACCTCTTACCAAAATACAGACGTACAACATAATTAAAGTCTGAAAAGGAAAAAACATATGGACATCTTGCTCTCAATCGTAGCGATGACAGTTGTATTAGGCATTACGCTTTACCACAGAATGTCACTCGTGAAATCCGTCAGTCTGCTAACTGCTGCCATGCTAGCACTGACTATCGCAGGCTCAGTTGGTGTTATTGGCTGGGCACTTTACGTTCTTGCTGTTGCAGTGTTCGCGGTTTCTAGCATTCGCCAATCCCTCATTAGCCGCAAAGCACTCGTCATGTTTAAGAAAGTCCTGCCTGCTATGTCTCAAACCGAGAAAGAAGCATTGGACGCAGGTACCGTATGGTGGGAAGCCGAGCTATTCAAAGGCAAACCGGAATGGCAAAAGCTTCACGCAATCAAAGCACCTAAGCTGAGCAAAGAAGAGCAAGCTTTCCTAGATGGCCCAGTAAATGAAGTGTGTGCCATGGTGAGTGACTTCCAAGTAACGCACGAGCTGGCTGACCTTCCTCCAGAAGTGTGGCAATACCTTAAAGACAACAAATTCTTCGCCATGATCATCAAAAAGAAATACGGTGGCCTAGAATTCTCTGCATACGCGCAATCTTTGGTACTACAAAAACTAACAGGCGTATCTGGCGTGCTGTCTTCTACCGTTGGCGTACCAAACTCGTTAGGCCCTGGTGAACTTCTGCAACACTACGGTACAGAAGAACAGAAAAATCATTACCTACCGCGCCTAGCGGAGGGTAAAGAAATCCCATGTTTCGCACTGACTAGCCCAGAAGCAGGCTCAGATGCGGGCTCTATCCCTGATTACGGCGTGGTATGTAAAGGCGAATGGCAAGGTGA
Organism: Vibrio sp. B1ASS3; assembly: GCF_905175355.1. Classification (NCBI taxonomy): domain Bacteria; kingdom Pseudomonadati; phylum Pseudomonadota; class Gammaproteobacteria; order Vibrionales; family Vibrionaceae; genus Vibrio; species Vibrio sp. B1ASS3. Next base: position 1,027,851 of record NZ_HG992742.1, on the reverse strand, counting down.
AGAAGTCCTTGGTATGCGCCTAACTTGGAACAAGCGCTACATCACTCTAGCGCCAGTCGCAACCGTACTTGGCCTTGCATTCAAACTGCGTGATCCAGAAGGCCTGCTTGGTGACCAAGAAGATCTCGGTATCACTTGTGCTCTAATCCCAACTGACCTTAAAGGCGTTGAGATTGGTAACCGTCACTTCCCGCTTAACGTACCATTCCAAAATGGTCCAACTCGCGGTAAAGACATCTTCGTACCGATGGACTTCATCATTGGCGGTGAGAAAATGGCAGGCCAAGGCTGGCGTATGCTGGTTGAGTGTCTATCGGTTGGTCGTGGTATCACGCTACCTTCTAACTCAACAGGCGGCATCAAAACTGCAGCGATGGCAACGGGCGCTTACTCACGCATTCGTCGTCAGTTCAAACAGCCTATCGGTCACATGGAAGGCGTAGAAGAGCCATTAGCACGCTTAGGTGGTAATGCTTACGTCATGGATGCAGCGAGCAACCTAACCGTGGCAGGTATCGACCTAGGTGAAAAACCTTCGGTTATCTCGGCTATCGTGAAGTATCACTGTACACATCGTGGCCAACAGAGCATCATCGACGCGATGGACATCGTAGGCGGTAAAGGTATCTGTATGGGTCCTTCTAACTTCCTAGCGCGTGGTTACCAAGGTGCACCAATCGCGGTAACGGTAGAAGGTGCGAACATCCTAACTCGTTCAATGATCATCTTCGGTCAAGGCGCGATTCGTTGTCACCCTTACGTACTTGAAGAGATGAACGCGGCTTACTCTGATGCTGGCGACGCGGTTGAGAAATTCGACAAAGCGTTAGCGGGTCACGTGAGCTTCACCATGAGTAACCTAGTGCGCAGTATTTGGTTTGGTCTAAGTGACGGTCTAGGTTCTTCATCACCAACCAAAGACGCGACCAAGCGTTACTACCAACAATTGAACCGCTACAGTGCAAACCTTGCTCTACTGTCGGATATCTCGATGGTAGTACTAGGCGGTTCGTTGAAACGTAAAGAGCGTCTGTCAGCGCGTCTTGGTGATATTCTAAGTCAGCTATACCTGAGCTCTGCAACATTGAAACGCTTTGAGCAAGATGGCCGCCCTGTTGAAGATTTGCCATTGGTGCATTGGGGCTTGCAAGATAGCTTGAAGCAAACTGAAGCAGCAGTTGATGAGTTCCTAGCGAACTTCCCGAACAAAGTGATTGGTCGTGCACTACGCGTATTGATCATGCCATTTGGCCGTGTACGTAAAGCGCCAAGCGACAAGCTAGACAGCAAAGTAGCTCGTATTCTACAAACGCCAAGTGCAACACGTTCGCGTATTGGTCGTGGTCAGTACCTAGAACCAACAGAGCACAACGCAGCAGGTAAGATTGAGCTTGCATTGTCTGTGATTCTTCAAGCTGAGCCTGTGTTTGACAAGGTATGTAAAGCGCAAGGTAAACGCCGTCCATTCATGCGTTTGGATATGATTGCTCAAGAAGGCCTAGAGCAAGGCGTGATTACTCAAGAAGAAGCTGATTTGTTGAGAGAAGCAGAACAGCATCGCCTAGACACCATCAACGTAGACGATTTTGAGCCAGAGCTATTGGCCGCAAAGCCGCTGTACCCTCAGATGGAAAACGTCGCTTAAGCGAATGATGGCTTAAACGATAAGTAGGAAAGCAAAACGGGAGCCGAAGCTCCCGTTTTTTATTGAATCTCTGCTTCGCACAACACGGCAATCGCAAAGAAGCGTTTATTGTTCGTTATCTTCTTCAACAATAAACGACTGTTCAATTCTGCGCAGTTCTTCCTGCTCTTTCAGCTTAAGTTCTTCTTGAAGCGTCGCTTTGCGTTCGTTCAATGCTTTCTTCTCTGACTTGGTCAGGAACTTCACCGCTTTTTTGTTCGCCAATGCGTACGCCACGACATCTTCACCTTTTTCACGACGTTCATTCACGCGTTGCGAGAAACGTTCGTTGTCACGTGCTTTACGTTCAGCTGAAGTTAATTCACTCATTTTTATGCCTTTAATAAGAATACAGCAGCCCAATTGCTGCCCTCAGGTAAACAAATGAGAAGTCATTCATATAGCTGATGGCGTGAGTCTAGCATAGATATGTAAAGGAACAGCGAAGTGATTGTGTGTGCGTACTAGAACATACTGCCGAGTGCTCTGCAGAGGGTGAAGAAACAAACGCCCCAGCGCGCTGGCAATAGATTCTTAGTCTCGCTAAAGCTCGCTAGAATGACGGTTTACTTTGAGTTATCAGGTTACTACACGCGCAGTGTTCCTAGGTTTTCGTCATTCTGAACAGTGAGGAACGAACATGATTCAGAATCTACTCACCAAGAGAGCTTAACTAGGCAGATAAAAGATCCGGTTTAGAAAAATATCCGCCAAACACTCTGACTCCGTAATAAATGTACGTCGCTCTAAAATTCGACATGCCATGTTCAAGGCATATTTGACGCAGAAGCCTATCCGCATGCTCTCGACTGCTTTGAGGTAACACTTCTTCTCTCATCAATTGATACAACGCATCATGCACCAGAGAAGCTTTAAGAATGTTCTTGGTATCAATCGCTGGGCCACTAGCTCCATCCCAAGAGTAACCTTTCTTAATCGTCAGCAAACCTTGCTCAGATAGACTCAGAAACGGACTATCGAAAGGCTGTGCGAGAGTAATACCGGTTTCAATCTGTTCTTCGGAATGAAGGTTATATTTGTACGTCCGACGTTTTTTGTACTTCATCAGAGACCTCCTAGTCACCTAGCTTCTTTGAGGCTCTTAACCTAAAGCTTGTCTGCGATTTTCTTTAAGCAAATATTTACCAGCCCATTCGATGTTCTGTTTCTATATTCTCGAAACTACCAATAGCAAAGAAAGGTATTACTCTAATAAAGTAGATTTCTTATATTTCCGTAGCAGCTCTGTCTTCCGTTCTTCAATTTGGCGCATTATGGCATCTTGGATTTCACAAAGAACTGATGCAGAAGCTCCCTTTACTTTTAAATTGATGAAATTGATACACAACTCGGGATTAACAGGTTTCTTTCTTCCGTAGTCACTAAACTCGTAAGATACTTTGCATTCACCAGAATAAGATTTGTAGTCAATGGTATAGCTACCAACGACTTTGGTTACCTTCACATAAGGATGTATGTGCTTCCATTTTATAGATATTATTTTTTCAAGCTTCCCTTTGAGGCGATATTGCTCAACATCTTTTTCTAAGAAGTTGGCTAGATCTGGCAAAGAGTCAATATCGGCCTCCTGATCTGGGTTAAAATGAACATCATCTATCTGTTTGTAAAAGAATTCGTAACCTATATGTTGGGAAGCTAGATCATGTAGAAAGTTCACACGATCTTCGTTTTCAAAATCATCCAAAGAAACCTTACCACCTTCCGGGGAAGCCTTTATGAAACCATTCTTTATCATCGCTTGCTCAACTATAAAAACCACTTTATCAGCGATTTCTTTTGTCTCTGGTGAGGAATGATTGAGCTTTACATTCATCAGTAATTCCGAGCTTCCTCCAACAGTATCTTTCTTCAACTCTACTGAGCCTTTGAAGAATTTTTTTGTTTCATACCAGTCATCTAACAAATCAGTTCTACATACCTCAAAATCAAGTATCACCGAGTTCTCACTAGAACCGTCTAGAGATGTGAAGTCATTAAAGTCAGAAATTTGGTAGTTTAAATAATCATTTTGAAGCAAATCTTCGGGCTCAATTAAACCACTTACAAAATTGAGCAATGCCGTATCACTTTGCAGCTCAAAGTTACGAAAATTAACTTTATCTAAACGTTCTTTAGTTTTGATACTACCTAGCAAATCATATGCCTCAGCAGGACTCAAAAACGACGTAACTAAGTTTGGTACCGTATTAGCCTTATCAGATGAGCCACAGAATACACCTCGATCTCTCAGTAAGGAGTTAATCGTACCCGCGGTACATCGAGATTGGCTAACAAGGTTTTTTAGCTCATCTCCAGAAGGGATGAAAGTATCACTGTCGCTCATTAGAAATCATTCCTGAAAGTTTGGTTGTAGGTCCCGACAATAAGGGTTGGCTCTGGAAAGTTCTCCATATCGTAATAATCATCTTCACAGTTTAAACCTTCCGCTTGCGCCGACATTTTAACTTCATCGACCACAGGAGCATCTCTGAGCTTGCTATATGTTTTAAAATACACTTCATAGTGATTGGTAAACTCAGCACACAACTTACGAGCTAGTTTATAAACTAGTTCTAGAGATTCTTTGCTAAAGTCAAAGTCACAAAGCAAAACTAGCTTTCTACCACCCTCTGTCATTATTGATACTGGGATTATTGGTGATGTGATGTATTCAACAGGCATTACTCTTGAGTGGCTTTTACTCGTGCCAACCTTAAGGGTTGTACCATTGCAAAAGAACTCTAGTAGACTGTATTTTGATTTGATAAAACTTAGCGATGAGTAAAGAAAGTCAGCTCTAGCGTTGTCAATTACGTGAATCACACTAAATTTTAGAGAGCTATCTAAACGAGAGTTTGCGATGTAACTCTTGATATTGTCCTTATCTCCTGACTCATCGTTATTTAGGTAAAAAAGCACCCCAATATCATCCTTTCTCGAACTGCCTTTGAATGCTTTGGTAAGTGAACGCTTTAGCTGAGACTTGGAGTAACAATCCACTGTATGAGCTATATCTGTAAAGTGGGACTTGAAGGTTGTTTTAATATTTGAGTATGGGTTGGAAGAGTATTTTGCTGATACGACAACACTTACAAGTGATTGTTTCTGCAAAGGAGATGGATACAGGAAGAGAGCATCGATGCCATGAGTTTTCTTCTTGTGTGTAGAAATGCAGCAAGATAATTCTTTATTACTGCACATATTCTTCCACCCAAATAGGCGCAAGAAATCATCAACAATTTCTTCCCCGACTTCACCAACATATTTTGAAAATTCACCCATAAATAGAGCCATAGCTTAAAAACAATTTACGCATCTTATTGCATTTAATATTGTTGCTCTAGCTCTTTAAACCGGAAGATAAAAAAACACATAATTATTGTGTGTAATAGTCACATATTTGCACTTAAATAAGCTTTCAAAATCAAAAAACGGAGCCAATCGGCTCCGTTTTCAATTTAAATTCTTGCACCCTACTTCTTAGGCACTTCCAATTGCATCTCTGGCATGGCTTGGCGTTTAGCTTTGAGCTTGCTCCAGATAATCCAGAATAGAATCACCAGAATCAATGCGATGACGTTGCCAATGGCAATGATGATCATGCTGCGTTTACGTTCGGCTTCACGCTCGGCGATGATGCGTTTTTCCATTTCGATGCGGCGTTGCTCGGCGATCTCAGCTTCTTTCGCTAAGCGTGCAGCTTCTAGATCCACTTCATCAACGACGCTGAATGACTGCTCTTTGATTGGGAAGACTAATGAGCGCTTGGTTGCTAGGTCTGTGGCAAAGACTTCACCATGCCATGAGTACTTACCTAACTCTGGATCGTTATCCATATTAAGCGTGGTTTTGGTGCCGTCAGCAGACACTTGACCTTGGCTGTAGCTGATGAAACCGTCTGGTGCTTCTTGCTCGACGTTCACGGCAATGGATCCCGGCGTGATCATGCCTTGCTCACCACTAACCACCAGCTGGTGTGGTTGGTCTGCATGACGTGCTTGAATAAAGGTGCGTGTGATTGGCGATGGGTACACCAGTACCACTTGTTCCTGTGCTCGCAAAAATACGCCATTGCCAGACGTAATACGAGCACGGTATTTACCCGGCTCGATATCAATTGGCAGTTGAACGGTAAACACACCGTCGCCAGCTTTTTCATCTAGCCCACGGCCATCATCAGCAAACTCGCCAATCACCATAGGCACAGGACGCGCTTCTTTGATCAGTTCGTCTTCGTTTTCTACAAACTTAGTGAAGGTGACACGCAGATTTACGCGGTCTAGGAAATCACGCAGTACCAGCGGCTTATCGTCTGAGGTTAAACGCGCAGTAAACTTGAGGGCTTCATTCTGATAAAGGCGATTTGGGAACACATCGGTGCTGAGCTTTAAGTGTGAGATCAGACGAATGTTGTTTTTCGGGGTGACTTTTCCGACAGCCTGCCATGGACCTGGCATGGGTTTATCTATCGAGATGATATCGAGGGAAGATTCTTGATACCAACGAACGTTGTCGTAGGTGCCCCAAGCGTAATACTTTTTACCGTCAGGGCGGACAAGGACGACAGGCTGAGAGCTCTGTTCACGATAAACCAAAAAAGTAATCTGTTCGATGGTTGGATCGACACGAAAGCGGTTATCTAACAAAGACATGGCGGACTCGCTCGCGGCAAACGCGAAACAACTCCAGAACGCTAAAATAGCGACTGACAAAGCCCTCAACATAGTCTCTCCTATTTACTACCAAATACTGTCGTTCACCAGTTCGAGTCTTTTCTGGTGTGCTTCTACTTCATCGGCAGTTGCACGCAAAACCTTTAGCGCTTTTCTTCCTTCAACACGACGAATGCCTTCCGCTTCACCGTCTTTTTTATTGGCATTAAATTCTAGGCTTGTTTGTCCACCGGTCATCAATAGGTAAACGTCGGCTAGAATCTCCGCATCGAGCAATGCCCCGTGGAGAGTACGGTGTGAGTTATCAATGCCGTAACGTTCACACAATACGTCGAGGTTGTTTCGCTTGCCCGGGAAGATTTTCTTCGCCATGGCAAGGGTATCGGTCACCTTACAGTAATCATCCGTCTTACCGATGCTTGGATTGAGCATTTCAAACTCGTAATCCATAAAGCCGGTATCGAAGGGCGCGTTGTGGGCAACCAGCTCGGCGCCTTTAATGAAGTCTAGAAACTCTTGGTGTACGGCAGAGTATTCTGGCTTATCGACCAAGAATTCATCCGTAATACCGTGGACGCCAATCGCATCTGGTTGGATTTCACGGTCAGGCTTTAAGTAAACGTGAAAGTGACGACCAGTCAGCTTACGGTTGATGATCTCCACGGCACCAATTTCGACGATGCGGTGACCCATGTAGTGAGGACCACCTTCTAGGTTCATACCCGTGGTTTCGGTATCGAGAACGACAATACGATTATGTTCAGAATTGCTGCTGGTATTCATAAGGTTATGTGTGTCAGACTATGCTTTATTAAATGTTTCGGCTAATAGTACCAAAAATATGACCAAACACGTTGAGATTTTCACTGATGGATCTTGTTTAGGCAATCCGGGCCCTGGCGGCTACGGCATTGTCTTGCGTTACAAGCAAACAGAAAAGACCCTCGCGAAAGGCTACACTCTGACCACGAATAACCGCATGGAAATGTTGGCCGCCGTGGTTGCACTTCAAACGCTAAAAGAGCCGTGCCAAGTGACGTTAACGACGGATAGCCAGTACGTGCGCCAAGGCATTACGCAGTGGATTCACAACTGGAAGAAACGTGGCTGGAAAACAGCGGATAAAAAGCCGGTGAAGAATGCCGACCTTTGGCAAGCGCTTGATAAAGAAACCGCTCGCCACCAAGTCGATTGGCATTGGGTTAAAGGCCATGCAGGCCATCGTGAAAATGAAATCTGTGATGAGCTAGCACGCGCAGCCGCAGAAAACCCAACCGAAGAAGATACAGGGTATCAAGCGTCCTAGTTTTTACTGCTTGAGACCTTTTTCACTGCACTGCCCTCTCTGTTCATCACGCCAAGTGGTGTTAGCTTTCTCTTTAAGCGCCAATGTGGCTTGATAGGTTTGAGAGGGTACGTTCGTTTGCGAGCCACGATATAGTACAAACTCCCCGCCGGTGATGCCCAATCGCCCAAACTGTTCTCTAACCACGTCCACATGGTTTTGTAACGCGTCATTGGAAACAGCGCATAGCGATCGCAGTGAATCACTTGGTAGTTCAATACACCTAACCAATCTTTAATCCGGTTCAACGTGAACATGCGACCACTCCATGGCAAATTATTTCTTCGCCAAGGCAATAAACTCGCTAACCCAGTGAGACTGATCGGATTGAATCCCGTAATAATAAGATAACCATCATCCATCATGACGCGATCAACTTCGCGCAGCAGTCGATGGGGATCACTTGCATAGTCAAGCTGATGAGCAAGCACCACAACATCAAAGCTTTTTTCTAAAAAGGGTAATTCGTAACCATCTGCGATGACATTATGCAACGGGTTCTGGATATCTACGTTGACTTGGTGTTGAATGTTACAACTACAGCTGGTTAGCTCACAGCTCAAACCACCCAATTTCAACATGTGGTAACCGAACAGCTTCGGGCACCACTCATCAAGTCGGGTTTGGATTGACTCAAGTACCCACGGCCCATTGTTCATGTCTGACCAAGTCGACGGGTGCTGTAAAGTTTTGTTGCTGAGTGCTGGTTTCATTAACCACCTGACTATATAAAGGGTGACGGAGAACGAATCGTGTTAGAGATCAAAAGCATACCCGCATTTAATGATAATTACATCTGGCTGATACAAAATAGCGACAAGCGATGTGCCGTGGTCGATCCGGGCGATGCTAAGCCAGTGTTAGAATATTTGCAGGCTAACGAGTTAACTTTAGAAGCGATCTTAATTACGCACCACCACAACGATCACATTGGTGGCGTTCCAGATTTAGTTCATGCTTTTCCTCATGTTTCTGTTGTAGGACCAAAAGCTGAACCTATCCCAACATTAACCAATGCAATGGAAGAAGGCGATAAGCTTGAGCTTTTCGGAGAAATCTTCATGGTGCTGGGTTTGCCGGGTCACACGCTTGGTCACATCGGCTACGCTGGTGACGGTAAGTTGTTCTGTGGTGATGTGCTATTCTCTGCAGGTTGTGGCCGTATTTTTGAGGGCACACCAGAGCAGATGTTCGAGTCACTAAGCAAAATCATGAAGCTACCAGAAGAGACCGAAGTCTTCTGCGCGCACGAATACACCGCAAGCAACGTAGCCTTTGCTCTAGCGGTTGAGCCAGACAATGAGCACTTACGCCAGTACCGTGATGACGTAAACCGACTACGCGGATTAAACATTCCAACCATTCCTACCACGCTTCGCAAAGAGAAGTTAATCAACCCATTCCTGCGTGCAACAAACGCAGAGGTCATAAAATCTGTAACAAACCGTATCGAAAATAGCGACCCATGCTCGGTTTTTACAGCTTTACGTGAGTGGAAGAACGAATTTTAACCAATTTCTGCTTGTAACTTTGCTCGACGCAAGTATTATCGTGAGCTGATTTTCATAGAAGCGCCTCTGGCGCTTCTATTGCGTTTGGGGCTGATATAAAGCTGTTTGTATTTCACCCAATCGCATAAAAGTAGCGGCTTTCGCGCCCTACCCTTAGTTAGTGTTACAAGATGTCTATTATCTTGCGACTGCCACGCACCTTAGCTGCGCGACAGGCAGGAGAAGATAAACAGGCCCTAAATAGGCTGAATCCATGCGTTTAAAGTACAGTTGGGCGTTGGCGTTACTACTTTCTGGCTGTCAATTGACACAGTCAGATTCAACAAACACACCAACACCAGAAACCAATAAGTCCGAGCAAGCGGTAAAACAAGACGCGGCTCAAGCGGACTCCGAGAAAAAGCAATCGATAGCGAAGAAACCTGCTAAAGAGACGCCAAAAACCCTTTCTCCTCAGGAACAAGAAGATGTATGGCGTCGTATCGGCATGCAGCTTGAAATGGACATCCCAGACAACAAGAAAGTCGCTTACTACCGTACATGGTATCTGAAGCACCCTAACCACCTGCGCACCGTTTCTGAGCGTGCACAGCCGTTTTTGTACATGATTACAAAACGCATTGAAGAACGTGGTCTTCCAATGGAATTGGCGCTTCTACCTATCGTAGAGAGCTCATTTGACCCATTCGCGTACTCACACGGTAGCGCGGCAGGTCTTTGGCAGTTCGTTCCTGGCACCGGCAAGATGATGGGCCTAGAGCAGAACTACTGGTACGACGGTCGTCGTGATGTGTACGCAGCGACGGATGCAGCACTTGATTACCTAGAGCAACAAAGCAAGCGCTTTGACGGTAACTGGGATCAAGCGATTGCTGCTTACAACAGTGGTGGTGGTCGTGTATCAAGCGCGATTCGTAAGAACAAAAAGCTAGGTAAACCTACGGACTTCTTCTCTCTAGATCTTCCAAAAGAGACCAGCAGTTACGTTCCTAAGCTACTTGCGCTTGCAGACATCATTGCGAACCAAGATAAGTACGGCATCGACATTCCACCGATCCCGAACAAACCTGTGCTTACGCAAGTCGATCCAAAAGAACAATTGGATCTCGCAATTGCGGCAGACTACGCAGGCATTGGTGTGAAAGAGCTGCAAGGTTACAACCCAGCTTACAATCAATGGTCGACAGCACCGAATGGCCCGCATCAGCTTCTTATTCCTATCGAGAAAAAGGATCAGTTCCTTGCTCAGGTGAAGAAGAACCGTGGTAAAGGCATGAAGGTCGCACGCTACAAAGTGAAGTCTGGTGACTCACTCAGCGTATTGGCTCAGAAGTACGGTACGACAACGAAAGTTATCCAACGTGCTAACGGCTTAAAAAACAACAATATTCGCGTTGGTCAGTACCTAATGATCCCAACGTCAACAAAAGACGATGCTAAGTACGCGCTTACCGCCGAAAATCGCCTTAACAAAACGCAATCTCAAGCTCGCGGTCAATTCAAACTGACTCACGTTGTGCAATCTGGCGAGAGCTTGTGGTCTATCGCAAAAGAGAACAAGGTTTCTCATAAGTCTCTGGCGAAATGGAACGGCATGGGACCAAAAGACACCTTGCGCGTTGGCCAAAAACTGGTGATCTGGAAAAACTCAGATAAAGGCGCAGTAATTCGCACAGTGTTCTATGACGTGCGTTCTGGCGACACCATCAGTGGCATTGCGAGCAAGTTTAAGGTGAAGAGCAACGACATCGTGAAATGGAATTCTCTTCAAAAGCAGAAGTACCTGAAACCAGGTCAGAAGCTTAAGTTGTATGTTGACGTAACTAAGGTAAGTGTATGAACCCATCGAGTAACCCGCTTGTAATGTTGTTGGATATTTTTCGATCTCCAACATCTAGCTTCTTGGCGCTGTATCAGCGTGGAGGCTGGGGATGGCAACCGTTCATCTTTTTGATGCTCAGTCCATTCCTATTCTGGGGTGCCTATTTCTCGAATGTGGATTTCACTTGGCTAAGTGAACAATTAACGGCGCAATTCCAACAGGTCGATCCAAAACAGATTGAACTGTTGGAGCCAAACACGCTGATGGCGAGTGCGATCATCAACGACGTGTTTAACCGCTTTGCAACTCTGCTGCTTTTGGCGCTGTGGTTCTTCCTAGCGACTAAAGCAAGCAAACAACAATATGGTTACTGGAAATGGTTTGCGGCGGCTTCTGCAATCATATTCCCAGCGGTCCTAGGCGACATCGCAAGCTATGCGAGTCTGTTACTGAAACACGGTCAGGTAATGACGTACGCGGCGGATTTAAACAGCCTAAACGGTTTGTTAAAACTGCCACTCACCAATGAATGGTCACATTTTGCTAGCTCATTACCGCTGCTTTTGCCTTGGTACATTGTACTTGGTTACGGTGTGGTTCTGACTTGGACAGAGTTTGAACGTGGACAGGCTCTTGTGATTTCGAGCCTGCCTTGGATTGCGTTTTACGTGATTTGGGCGTTGTACATCGTTATTGCTTAAGCCATTTAAGCGAGCTCATAAGAGCCCTTACTGGTCGTTAAGCGTAAAAGACACCAATAATGGATTATGATCGGAAGCGTCGCTCTGCGGCGCTTTCGCGTTTTTGAGGGTCAGACCTCGATAAAAGACGTGGTCGAGTGGTAATCCGGTAATGAACTGAGTGCGGTTATCTTGACTGAACTTCGCTTCTTGTAGGTCTGCCTTTTGGAGAGCCGTCTTCATTGCTTTAACGCGGTCCTCACTCCAGCTATTAAAATCTCCCGCAAACAAAATTGGGCCTTTGTGCTCTTTTAGAACCATTTCTAAACCAGACAACTGTGAAGTGTACTCTTCAGTGCCAACGGTAAAGTTAATCGCATGAATGTTTACCACGGCTAGGGTCTCGCCATTGCTAAGTTGATACTTGCTGTACAGAGCCGACTTTGGCAAACGCAGCCATGGTTCTTTAGAAGTGTATGCGCAAGCACGAATTGGCTCTTTCTGCGCAATACTGATTACCCCTGCACCACTTCCTAGTGCCTTAAACGCGCTTACTTGGTTGCTCATCCAATGGCCTTCCACCAACCAGTTTTTAAACTCATCGGTCAAACTGGCTTCTTGTAAAAGCAACAGTTGTTTATTGGCAGAGAAAGCATCGAGCGCTTGTTGCCAGTGGTCTCTATTTTGCTTATAGATGTTCCATACCAAAACGTTAAGCTCACCATCCTTATCAATCGCTTGTGGCTTATTAAACTCCATACAGCGGATATCTTGAGTAATGTTCGTCCCTGTTTGAGTAACAATCTGTGGTTGTTCTGGCACAGTAAAGATCACCTGAAAACTCACAAACCCAGCGATAATGAGAAAAACTAACGCAAAAGCTAAACGCTGATACATAGACCTACCTGAATGCAAATAAAATGGAATCAAAAATACGAGCAAGAAAAAAGGAGCCATTCACGGCTCCCTTTTAGCTTACTCAAATTTTCACCACATGCTGTAGTGAAATCTTATATCTATCTGGATAAAGATTAGATCGCGTCTTCGTCTTCTTCACCCGTACGGATACGTACTACGCGCTCTACGTCGGTTACGAAGATCTTACCATCACCAATCTTACCGGTTTGCGCCGTTTCAATGATGGTTTCTACACACTTGTCTGCAACGTCTTCTGTCACAACGATTTCTAGCTTCACTTTAGGAAGGAAATCCACCATGTACTCAGCACCACGGTACAGTTCAGTGTGACCTTTCTGACGACCAAAGCCTTTCACTTCAGAGACTGTCATCCCTGTAATGCCTACTTCAGCCAATGCTTCTCGAACATCATCCAATTTGAATGGCTTGATAATCGCTTCAATCTTTTTCATGTTCATCCCTTAAGCTTCAATCGTTTGCGCATATTATCGGTTAGCGTCTCACAACATTCAATCCTTGTTGTCACCAAGCACCTGAAAATCCTGACACTGGTGGAATTTATTTGCCGATGAGTGTAACAAAGTCGCGCAGTTAGCAATCCCGCATGCCCGAAACGAAAAAACCAGAGCACTGGCTCTGGCTTGGTCTAAATCTTTATCTGGGTTATACCCGCGCTTACTTCAAGCTTGCGTAGTACGCTGCTAAGTTTGCGATATCTTCATCTGACAGTAGATTCGCTTGCGCTTGCATCACTGCGGCAAGACCACCTGTGCGTTGACCCGCTTTGTACGCCTTGATTGAACTTGCGATGTATTGCTCGTTCTGGCCTTTCAGGTTTGGGTAACCAGGAATCACCGCGATACCATCCGCACCATGACAAGCAGCACATACGCCTGCTTTTGCTTGCCCTGCGGCTACATCACCTGCCGCCAGAGCTTGCCCACTTAACATGGTTAGCGCCGCCATTGCGCCCATGATTGTTTTCTTCATTGCTTCACCTAATCGATTATTATTTAAGGATTTTTATATTTTATAATCGACATTGTGGCATGAATTACAACGACTTGCGCCAGATAAGTTCACAATCTTGACCACTGAAGGCTTGATCAACAAACAAATCGCCGACCGCCACCACCTGATCTTGGTACATCAAAATCGGAATTTGGCGACGCAGCCAACTCGGCACATTGTACTCTTGGAATAACTTCTTCAGCTTACGGCTATGGTTACGAGTGGTTGGGTGCGCAGAGAGCCCTTCTGGATTAAACATCACTCGTAATAGATCTGGCTGAGGCGGCATAGCAATGGTGGCTTGCTCTGAGTTGGTACTCAAAGTGAGCTCTCCTAGTCGCTCAGGCAATACCAAAGCAGTATCGGTTTGAATGGCACTTTGCCACATCGTGACGTCAACCGTTTCGGTTACCCAATACAGGCGATTCTGAAAACGGCGAACTTCACCCTGCTTAAGTTGCAGCTTAGGGTTCGCATCTTGCTGTGCCAATCCGACTTCATTCCAAATTAAATTGAGTTGTACTTGGGTTGGCATGTTAGCGTTCAGCTTAGCCAGCCACATACGTATCAATCGCGCACGAGCCAATTCACTGTGCGTCGCTAACTCTTCAATACTCAGACTCAAATCACTTTGCAGAGCACGCTCAAACACTGCGCTAAGCAACTCGTCCAGCAAAGCTTCTTGCTGCGCGCACAAGCTCGCACTGCGCTGCACCGCTTGATGGATGCTCGGCCAACGTTCAGAAAGTTCTGGCACAATACGATGACGGAGGAAGTTACGATCGTAACGAGTATCTTGGTTGCTTTCGTCTTCTACCCAATCCAGCTTTTGTTCTCTGGCTGCCGCTTCGATTTGCTCTCGCTTAATGGTCAGTAATGGGCGAACTAATGTGCCATCAGCAAACGGCATGCTTTCAGCCATCGATGATAACCCCTTTGGTCCACTGCCCCGTTTAAGTGCTAACAAGAAGGTTTCCACTTGGTCATCGGCATGTTGCCCTGTCAGCAATAAGTCACCCATTTGGATATGCTTTTCTAAAGCTTGGTAACGAGCTTCACGTGCCAACAACTCAATGCTTTCACCACTATTGATGTCTAAGTTCACGTGCTCAACCGAGCATGAGATTCCCGCTTGCTGAGCCCAAACTAAACATTGATTTGCCCAATCGTCTGCGTTCGAGCTCAAGCCATGGTGCACGTACACCGCGTGGCAGCTCACGGATTTAGAATCTACTGATTGATTGTCTATCGAATGCGCTTGGCGATAACGGCTAAGCAGCTCGAGAAGTAAACGCGAATCCACCCCACCACTAAACGCCAAGACAATCTTGGTGCCTGATTGGTAATAACGATCAAGAACTTGAGCAAATTGCGAGTAAAGCGATTCCATAAATCATCCGATAGAAACAAAAAAGGGTTGGACGTATGCCCAACCCTTTCTATTTTATCTGTAATCTAGCGAGAATTCAGCTAGCACCTAGCGACAGCTGTAATTAGCAGTAACCGTAGTTCATTAGACGCTGGTAACGACGCTCAAGTAGCGTTTCGTGATCCAGTTGTTCTAAGTCTTCTAGCTGACGAAGCAAGTTTGCTTTCATGTTTTCAGCCATTTGAACGTGGTCACGGTGTGCACCGCCTAGTGGCTCTTCGATGATTTCATCGATAAGTTCAAGCTCTTTCAGACGTGGAGCAGTTAGGCCCATCGCGTCTGCTGCTTGTGGTGCTTTGTCTGAATCACGCCATAGGATTGAAGCACAACCTTCTGGAGAAATTACTGAGTACGTTGAGTACTGAAGCATGTTCACGTAGTCACCTACACCAATTGCAAGTGCACCGCCTGAACCGCCTTCGCCTACTACGTTACAGATTACTGGTACTTTAAGACCAGACATCACTTTAAGGTTAGTTGCGATCGCTTCAGATTGGCCACGCTCTTCTGCGCCAACACCTGGGTATGCACCTGCTGTGTCGATGAAAGTGATGATAGGCATGTTGAAACGCTCTGCCATTTCCATCAAACGTAGCGCTTTACGGTAACCTTCTGGTTTAGGCATACCAAAGTTACGTTTTACTTTTTCTTTGGTCTCACGGCCCTTCTGGTGACCAATGATCATCACTGGACGACCTTCAAGACGAGCGATACCACCAACGATCGCTTTGTCGTCAGCAAACGCGCGGTCACCCGCTAGTTCATCAAATTCATCAAATGCGTGCTTGATGTAATCTAGTGTGTATGGACGTAAAGGGTGACGAGCCAGTTGAGCTGTTTCCCATGCACCTAGATTGCTGAAGGTTTTCTTCTTAAGTTCTAGGCTCTTTTTCTCAAGCTGTTCGATTTCTTTATCAAGGTCAACCGCAGAATCACCACCGTGACGAGATACGTCACGTAGCGCTTCGATTTTCGCTTCTAGTTCTGCAATTGGCTTTTCAAATTCAAGAAAGTTTAGGCTCATCTATGAATCCTTTTTTACTCAGCGTCTTACATATTGCGCTGAATTTTTAGTTAAATTCGAGTTCTACTTGGCCTTTGCCAAGTAACTGTTTTAAATCGTCTAGTAATGTATCTGTTGGCGTTACTCGCCATTCGGTGCCCAATGTTAACCGCGCTCTGGCGTCGGCACGCTGGTAGTATACATTGACAGGTACGGTTCCGGCTTTGTGCGGTTCTAAAATACGAGTAAATTGCTCAAAGAATTTATCGTTGATCTGGCTAGCATCAATAGATACCGACAAACCACGTGCGTATTTTTCACGTGCGGTACCCAGATCCATAACTTCACGCGCCGACATTTTAAGGCCACCGTTGAAGTCATCAAAGCTGACCTGTCCAGAAACAACCAGAATTTTATCTTTTTCGAGAAGTTCTGCATACCTATCAAGCGCATCCGAGAACAACATCACCTCCATTCGACCACTTCGGTCGTCCAGAGTCATGATACCGATACGCGTACCGCGCTTGGTCGTCATCACGCGAGCTGCAATAACCAAACCCGCGACTGTCACGGATTGATCGCGACGAGTTGGGGTCGCGTCTTTTAGTCGACAACTAACGTACTTATTTAGTTCCTTTATGTATGCGTTAACTGGGTGTCCGGTCAAATATAAACCGAGCGTCTCACGTTCACCCTCTAACCATACCTTCTCTGGCCATGCTGGCACTTGAGTGTATTTGTGTTCCACCTCTTCTGGCGCATCAGTCAATACACCGAACATATCGGTTTGACCAAAGGCTTCCGCTTGGTGATGCTGGCTCGCTGCTTTCACCGCATCATTGAGCGATGCCATCAATGCAGCACGGTGTGGACCTAACCTGTCGAGTGCGCCCGCATAAATCAGTTTTTCGATAACACGCTTGTTCACCTTTTTCAGGTCGATACGCGCACAGAAGTCAAATAGGTCAATGAAGTGACCACCTTTGTTGCGCGCTTCTAAGATTGCATCAATTGGGCCTTCACCCACGCCTTTAATCGCGCCAATACCGTAAACAATCGCGCCATTCTCATCGACGTTAAAACGGTACAAGCCGGCATTGATGTCTGGCGGAAGCACAGTGAGTTTCATGCGGAAACATTCGTCTACTAGGCCAACCACTTTCTCAGTGTTATCCATATCGGCGGTCATTACCGCTGCCATGAATTCTGCTGGATAGTGCATCTTCAGCCATAGCGTTTGGTACGAAACCAGTGCGTAGGCTGCCGAGTGAGATTTGTTAAAGCCGTAACCCGCGAACTTCTCTACCAAGTCGAAGATCTTCATCGCCAACTCGCCATCAACGCCGTTGGCAATTGCTCCCTCTTCGAAGGTTGCACGCTGTTTCGCCATCTCTTCCGGTTTCTTCTTACCCATCGCACGACGAAGCATGTCCGCACCACCAAGGGTGTAGCCAGACAGTACCTGTGCGATCTGCATTACCTGTTCTTGATACAGGATGATGCCGTAAGTTGGATCGAGAATTTCTTTAAGCGATTCGTGTTGCCACTTTTCATCTGGGTATGAGATCGCCTCACGGCCGTGCTTACGGTCGATAAAGTTATCTACCATGCCCGACTGCAACGGACCCGGACGGAAAAGTGCCACCAATGCGATGATGTCTTCGAAACAGTCCGGTTGCAGACGCTTGATCAGCTCTTTCATACCGCGCGATTCAAGCTGGAATACCGCAGTAGTTTCTGAGTTTTGCAACAATCGGAATGACGGAGCATCGTCCAATGGAATCGATTCGATGCGAACTGGATCTTTGCCTTCGCGTTCTAAACGCGGGTTAATCAGACCCAACGCCCAATCAATGATAGTTAGGGTACGTAGACCCAAGAAGTCAAACTTAACCAGACCGGCGGTTTCAACGTCGTTCTTGTCGAACTGAGTAACCGGGAAGTGGCCTTCCGAGTCAGCATAAATCGGCGCGAAGTCGGTAATGGTGGTTGGTGAGATTACAACACCACCCGCGTGCTTACCGGCGTTACGTGTACAACCTTCAAGGAGGCGACACATGTCGATAAGCTCTTTCACTTCTTCGTCTGCGTCATACAACTCTGGCAGTGCAGGCTCGGCTTTGAACGCTTTTTCCAGCGTCATACCCGGATCAGGCGGAACTAGTTTTGAAATACGATCAACGAAGCCAAACGGGTGGCCAAGTACACGGCCTACGTCTCGGATTACCGCTTTCGCCGCCATGGTACCGAAGGTGATGATCTGAGATACCGCATCACGGCCATACATTTCCGCTACGTGATCAATTACTTGGTCACGCTTATCCATACAGAAGTCGACGTCGAAATCGGGCATGGATACACGTTCAGGGTTCAAGAAACGTTCGAATAGAAGGTCGTATTCCAATGGATCAAGGTCGGTGATCTTCAATGCGTATGCCACCAAAGAACCGGCACCTGAACCACGACCCGGACCTACCGGAATCGCGTTGTCTTTCGACCATTGGATGAACTCCATTACGATCAAGAAGTAACCAGGGAATCCCATTTGGTTGATTACGTCGAGTTCGATTTGCAGACGATCATCGTATTCAGGACGACGCTGTTTTCGCTCTTCCCCATCTGGGAACAGGAACTCTAAACGCTCTTCCAGACCTTCACGAGACTTCATGACCAAGAAGTCGGTCTCTTCCATACCTTCAGTTGGGAAGGCTGGAAGGAAGTATTCACCGAGACGTACTGTAACGTTACAACGCTTGGCAATTTCAACACTGTTTTCTAACGCTTCCGGAATGTCGGCAAACAGCTCGCACATTTCCTCTTCAGTACGCAGATATTGTTCTGGGCTGTAGTTCTTTGGACGACGTGGATCTTCTAGGGTGTAACCATCATGGATCGCAACGCGGATTTCATGGGCGTCAAACAAGTCTTCACTGATGAAAACAACTTCGTTGGTTGCAACGACTGGCAGTTCAACCTCTTCTGCCAATTCAATCGCAAAGTGCAGGTAAGTTTCTTCATCTGGACGACCAGTACGAACTAATTCTAGGTAAAAGCGGTCTGGAAAGTGTTGGTTGTAAAACTCGACACAACTGTCGACAACTTTGCGGTTGTCTTTTAGCAATGCTTTACCGATTTCACCGTTTTTCGCGCCTGAAAGAACGATCAAACCTTCTGATAGTTCTGCCAACCAAGCTTTGTCGAGCACCGGTTGGTGTTGTACATGACCACGAAGGTAAGCTTTTGAGATCAGCAAAGTCAGGTTTTTATAACCTTCGTTGTTTGCTGCGAGTAACGTTAATTGCGTCAGCTCCTCACCAAACTCATCCGATTGCATTTTGAAGTCTGCACCGATGATTGGCTTCACACCACTGCCGTGTGCGGTGCCATAGTATTTCACCAAACCACACAGGTTAGTGAAATCGGTCAGCGCCATTGCAGGCATACCGAGTTCGGCGACTTTCTTAACGAGCGGTGGAACTTTGTTGATACCATCCACCATAGAGAAATCACTGTGGATTCTTAGGTGAATGAACTTGGGATCTGACATTAACAGGTACCGTAAAACTATATCTTGATTGGGATTCTAACCTAAAGCGGACGTGGTTTATAACACCGAAACGCCCATTCTATTACTTTGCTTTATTCTTCGATGCCGAGCGCTTTCTTCACGGGTTTGAAGCTCTTACGATGTTCACTGATCACACCATGTTGTTCAATCGCTTCAAAGTGCGCTTTAGTTGGATAACCTTTGTGCTTAGCAAAACCAAATTGCGGATATTGTTTATCCAACTCTTCCATTTCTTGGTCACGAACCACTTTGGCAATGATAGAAGCCGCACTGATTTCCGCTACGCGCAAGTCACCCTTCACCACCGCTTGAGAATCCATTGGCAACTGCGGACAGCGATTACCGTCGATAAGCGCTAAGTCTGGCTGGACCTTCAAGCCAGCAATGGCACGTTGCATCGCAACCATGGTCGCTTGCAGGATGTTTAGCTCATCAATCTCTTCGGGAGAACAACGGCCTACCGCCCATGCTAGGGCTTTCTCTTTGATTTCTGGCAGCAATGCGAGGCGTTTTTTCTCGCTCAACTTTTTAGAATCGTTTAAGCCTTCAATTGGGTTGTTTGGGTCTAAGATAACCGCTGCGGTAACGACATCACCCACCAAAGGACCACGCCCTACCTCATCGACACCCGCAACCAGCTGATAGCCTTGCGGGTATTCAAACGGTGGTAGTTCTACTTTTGCTTTGGTCGTTTTTGGTTTTACAGCCATGGTAAATCTCTATTTATTAATCAGTTTTAGAACCGCATTCGCGGCTTGTTGATCCGCATCTTTACGAATCCAATGATGCATTTCAGTAAACTTATCCAACATTTCTCGGTTGTCGCTCTCTAATAAACGAGACACTTCATTGAATAGGTTTTCTGGCGTGCAATCTTCTTGCAGATATTCTTTTACAAGTTCGGCATCTGCCAAAATGTTCGGCAGCGACACGTATTTGGTTTTCAATAGTCGCTTAGCAAGGAATGCCGTTACAGCATTAACACGGTAACCCACCACCATTGGACGTTTGAGTAGCATACACTCTAACGCGACAGTACCAGACGCCAACATCACGGCATCTGAAGCGGTAATCACGTTACGCGCTGTGTCATCCACCAGCTTGAACTCCAACTCAGGTGCATGCTCTTTCCACGCTTGCTCGAATTGTTCACGACGTTTCTGGTTTACTAGTGCAACGACGAAGCCAAGATCTGGGAATTTCTGGTGCAGTTTTTTACAGGTTTCAATAAACGGTTGAGAGAGCATTTTCAGCTCGCTGCCACGGCTACCCGGAAGTACCGCTAGCCATTGTTTATCTTGCTCTAAACCGAGCAGTTCACGTGCAGGTGCTTTGTCCGATTGCAGTGGAATAGCATCTGCCAATGTGTGCCCAATGAATTCACAAGGTACATTGAATTTGTCGTAGAACGCTTTTTCAAACGGTAGGAATGCAAGTACCAGATTGGTTGCGGCTTCAATATTGAAGATGCGCTTTTGACGCCAAGCCCAAACCGATGGACTGACGTAATGCACGGTTTTAATGCCCGCGTTTTTCAGGTCTAGCTCAACTCGTAAGTTAAAGTCTGGAGCGTCAATTCCGATGAAAACATCTGGTGGATTCTCGGTGAAATACTTCACAAGTTGCGCTTTGACTTTCAGTAGTCTTGGCAAGCGACCGAGCACTTCCACTAGGCCCATTACGGCAAGTTCTTCCATATCGAACAGAGACTCACAGCCTTGCGCGATCATCTTAGGGCCACCAATACCAACAAACTCTGCGTCTGGGTATTGTTGCTTTACTGCTTTGATAAAGCCTTCACCTAGCGTGTCGCCAGACAATTCTCCGGCAATGATGCCGATACGTAATGGTCTTTCCATATCTACTTCGCTATTTTTCCTGTGCGCTATGGGTAACGGTTTAAACTATGTATCCGCGGTAGCCGCACAATTCGCAGCGTACAAACCGTTATCCATAAAACACAAAAAGACCGCAGCCCAATTTGGGCGCGATCTTTTCAATTTAACCGCTCATTCGTTGATTAACGAATAATGCCACGTTCCGTTGTTTCCAGAATATCTGAGAAACGCTTCACTGCCGGCCACTCTTGTGCCATTTCAGCTAGGATTGGTTTCACTTCTTCCAGAGTCTTACCTGAACGGTAGATTTCTTTGTACGCTTTTTGTAGCGCACGAATTTCTGGTTTTTCGAAACCGTTACGCTTCAAGCCAACCAAGTTCAAACCAAATGGTGTTGCGTGATTACCTTGAGCAAGTACGTATGCTGGTACGTCTTGAACAACAGCAGAACAGCCGCCAACGTATGCGTAAGCGCCAACTGTACAGAACGGATGAATCGCAGAAAGCGCCATCACACCTGCATGGTCATCAACCGTTACGTGACCACCAAGAATCGCATTGTTGCCAATGTGAGTATGGTTACCAACGATAACGTCGTGTGCGATGTGTGCATTTACACAAAGCAGGTTGTCATCACCAATCACTGTTGTCGCTTTGTCTTGAACCGTACCACGGTGAATCTGAACCGCTTCACGAATCACGTTGCGGTCACCGATAACCACTGTTGTATCTTCGCCACCGTACTTCTTGTCTTGGTTTTCTTCACCAATAACAGCGTGTGGGAAAATGCGGTTGTCTTTACCAATTGTGGTGTGACCTTTGATCACTACGTGAGACATCACTTCAGTACCTTCACCGATTTCTACCGTTGAGGTGATGTAAGTGAATGGACCAACAGTCACGTTAGCGCCAATTTTCGCGCCTTCTTCTACCACCGCAGCTGGGTGGATTTTAGCGGTTTCATGAATCATATTAAAACTCTCGACGAGCACACTTCAGCTCTGCTGAACATACTACTTCGCCGTCAACCTTCGCTACACCTTTGAATGCAGCAATGCCGCGACGCTCTTTCAAAAATTCTACTTCAATAATCATTTGATCGCCTGGTACTACTGGTTTACGGAATTTTGCACCGTCAACACTTGCAAAGTAGTACAGCTCGTTTTCAGTTGGTGCACCAAATGATTTAAATGCAAGTAAGCCTGTCGCCTGCGCCATCGCTTCCAGAATAAGAACACCTGGGAAAACTGGCAGTTGTGGAAAGTGACCTGTGAACTGAGGTTCGTTAACCGACACGTTTTTAATTGCGTGAAGGTACTTCTCTTCTTGGAAGTCAATCACTCGGTCGATCAATAAGAATGGGTAGCGATGAGGTAGTAGCTCTTGAATTTCAGAGATGTTCATCGTTTTCTTTTCAGTAGTCAAAGTCGTCTTCCTATATCAATACTCAACAACCAAGATGGCAAGGCAGCGGCAAAAGCCACTTAATCAGGAAATGCCTGCAAAGTGTATACCAGCTTGGTGATAAATCTACTTATAGCGCGTCATTATAGAAGAAAAAGACCCGCATTTCGCGAGTCTTTGTTCTGAATTATGGAACTAAGATTCTTCTTTCGGTTCCAGCTGTTTCTCAACAGCTTTCAGGCGTTTGTTCATATCGTCAATGCGATGAACTCGAGTTGCCGTTTTACGCCACTCTCGGTTCGTTTGCAGTGGAATACCTGACGAATACAAGCCTTTCTCTTCGATACTGCGCATAACCATGCCCATACCGGTGATAGCTACGCCATCTGCAATCGTGATATGTCCGTTAAGAACCGACGCGCCGCCGATCTGGCAGTATTTACCAATTTTGGTACTGCCAGCGACAATAGTACCACCTGGCATCACGGTACCATATCCGATCTGCACGTTATGAGCGATTTGAAGCTGGTTATCAAGAATTACGTTGTCTTCGATAATGGTATCTTCAAGTGCACCACGGTCAATCGTAGTACATGCACCAATCTCAACGCGGTTACCGATACGCACTGAACCAAGTTGAGGGATCTTAATCCACTCGCCTTTGTCGTTAGCGTAGCCGAAACCATCAGAGCCAATGACTGTGCCAGATTGAGCCAGACAGTCATCGCCCATTGATACTTCATGATAGATAGTCACATTAGCCCAAAGCTTGGTGTTGTTACCTAGCTTTGCGTTTTTACCGATAAAGCAACCAGCGCCGATACTTACGTTGTCGCCTAGTTCAACACCCGTTTCAATCACTGCGTTTGCACCGATTGTTACGTTAGTACCCATCTTCACGTCTGCTGCGATGACGGCACTTGGTGCGATCTCATCAGCAGGTTTCGGCGTGGTGTCCATTGCTTGAACAACACGAGCGAATGCAACATAAGGGTCAGCCACAACCAGTGCATTACCTACACACTGGTCTTTGTGTTCAGCTTTCACCATCACAACCGTTGCTTGACACTCAGAAAGGTGTTTTGCGTATTTTGGGTTAGACAAGAAAGTGATGTCACCTTCTTGTGCTTTATCCATTGGAGCTACGCGGCTTACAACGAGAGACTCGTCACCAAATAGCTCACCCCCGGTAATTGTCGCCAACTCGGCTAATGTTAATGTCTTCATAACTTCTTATTTTAGAGCTTTAATTACGTCTTCAGAGATGTTGTATTCTGGCTTACCGTACTGAAGTGAAGAGATGTCGATTACCATGTCGTAGCCTTTCTTAGTTGCTACTTTCTTCACTGCATCTTGGATAGTTTTGAATAGCTTCGCTTTCTCTTCAGCTTCGCGACGTGCACTTGCTTTCTCTAGAGCTTGTGCCTTCACTTTGTATTCGCTGTCTAGTTTAGCGATGTCGATACGTAGTTTTTCAACTTCGTCTTGACCTAGAAGCTCACCATCACGTTGTAGTTTTTCAATCTTAGTCTTAGCTTGCGCTTGAATAGATTTCAGCTCATCTGCTTTGCTCTTAAAGTCTTTCTGCATTTTTTGTAGAACTACTTCGCGTTGAGGAAGCGCTTGGAAAACTTGAGCAGTATTTACATAAGCAATTTTCTGAGCAGCTTCAGCCGCGTTAGCAAACATTGAAGAGCTAAGTACTAGAAGGCCTAGGCCAGCTGCTTTGATCATTTTATTCAAAATATTTTCCTCTTTAGAAGGTTCTACCGATAGTGAACGTGAAGAACTCTTCATCGTCGCCATCATATTTCTTAATTGGTTTCGCTAGCGAGAATACTAGAGGCCCCATTGGAGACATCCATTGCAACGCCGCACCGTAAGATGAGCGGTAGTTGGTTGGATCTGAGTAATCGTAGTAGTAACGGTCGCCGTATTCCGCACCTGAGCTACGGTAGTCGAATTCCGTATCCCAAACACTCGCCATATCGAAGAAGATACTGGTACGAATTTGGTTACGAACTTCGTCAGAAGCAAATGGTGTTGGAACAATCAACTCAAGGCTTGCCAACGCAACCGCGTTACCACCAACAGAATCGTCTGTTGCTGTATCTGCACCGTTGTTCGAGCCTGAGTAGTCACGATAAACCGCTTTCGGACCTACGGTATTCGAGCCGAAACCACGTAGTGTTGTAAAACCACCCGCGTAGTAGTTTTCGTAGAATGGGAACAAGTTATCGTTACCATCCGTTTGACCATAACCGTTACCATAACCTAGACGACCACGGAACAAGAGCGTGAATTCATGCTTCTTAGTCAGTGGAACGTATTGACGAACATCATACTGCATCTTGAAGTATTGAACGTCAGAGCCAGGTACGGTCATCTTATAGAATGCACGTTGGTGGTTACCCGCTGTCGGGAAGTAGCCACGGTTTAGATTGTTACGTGTCCATGAGATGTTGAAGTCAAAGTCATTTGTGTTCAACGCGCCGCTAGAGTCAATGTTGTCCTCTTGCGCCTGTAGGAACTGTTCTACCTGTAGGTAAGGAGATAAGTTACCGATCTTGTTGTGGGTGTAGCCTACACCAAATTCAAAGCGGTTCAGTTCGTCGAATGGGAAGCCCCATGTCAAACTTGCGCCGTAACTTTGGTTGGTATAGTCAACGATACCCGCTTCAGATGCTTCGAACTCGTCGTAGAAGATCTTACCACCCAAACTTACACCATCTAGGTTCCAGTAAGGGTCACGGTAGTCCAAGCTCACGTTTTTCTGGTAGTCGTTCATCATCGCGTTAATACCAACGCGGTTACCACTACCAATAAAGTTGTCTTGCTGTAGGCCAACCTGGAAGCTCACGCCCGATTCAGTACCGTAACCGACACCGAAGTTCACGCTGCCCGAGTTCGCTTCTTTAACAGAGTAAACTAGGTCAACTTGGTCGTCGCTACCAGGAACACGTACCGTTTGTACTTCAACGTTTTCGAAGTAGCCCAGACGGTTTAGACGCGTTTTACCCGTTTCGATTGATTTCGAGTTTAGCCAGCTGCCTTCCATCTGACGCATTTCACGACGCAGAACTTCGTCTTTGGTCGAGTTATTACCCGTAAAGCGAATGTCGCGTACGTAAATACGGTTACCTGGGTCTACGTTCACAACAAGCGATACTTGTTTGTTTTCGTCGTCGAACTCAGGAATGGTGTTTACTTGTGGGTAAGCATAGCCAGATTCACCAAGCACACGCTTGATGCCTTCTTCCATTGACGTTACGCGAGAGCCGTTGTACGTCTCGTTGTCTTCAAATGGAACCAGTTTTTCGAACGTTGCTTCTTCACCAATTAGGTTGCCGCGGAATTTCACGTCCTTAACGGTGTACACGTCGCCTTCCTCAAGACCAAGGGTAATGTATACGCCTTTTTTGTCAGGAGAAATCGCCACTTGTGTCGAATCAACGTTAAATTTCAGGTAACCACGGTCTAGGTAGTAAGACTTCAGCGCTTCGATGTCACCAGCAAGAACTTGCTTCTGGTATTTTTCGTCCGCTAGGAAGTTCCACCATGGCACGTCAACGTTTAGGTTGAAACGAGATAGAAGGTCTTCATCAGAAAAGACTTCATTGCCGATAAAGTTGATTTGCTGAATTTTCGCCGATACACCTTCGGTGAAGACGAATTTCAAGTCAGAACGGTTACGAGGCAATGGAGTAACAACCGCTTTTACGGTTGCGTTGTATTTACCAACACTGTAGTAAAAGTCTTCCAAACCTTTTTCGATGTTGCTCAGCGTAGTGCGGTCAAGCGCTTCACCTTCACGAACGCCAGAAGCATTCAGGTTTTCTTGTAGCTGCTCGTCCTTGATTGCTTTGTTGCCTGAGAATGAGATGCTCGCAATAGTTGGACGCTCTTTCACTTGAACAACCAGAACATCACCATTACGCAGCACTTTCACATCTTCGAAGTTACCCGATGCGTACAATGCGCGAATGATCTCTGCAACATCGCCTTGGTCAACGGTATCACCGACACGTACAGGCATTTTCAGCAACGCTGCACCCAGTGCCACACGCTGCAATCCATCGATTTCAATATCTTGAACTACAAAGTTCTCTGCTCCGTTTGCAGATACACTGGTCGCCAGTAAACTTGCAAACAGAATTCGCTTAATCGCCATACTTGTTCTAATTATTCCTTGCTACTGCTTTTGTCTCTGAACTATCACAGACGAGTAAAATCATTAAATAGCGCTAACGCCATGAGCGAGAAGATAATCGCACCACCAATTCGATAGCCCATTTCCTGTACTTTCTCAGGTACTGGGCGTCGGATGACTGCTTCAATTGCAAAAAACAGCAGATGCCCACCATCCAACATTGGTAAAGGAACGAGGTTAATAATACCTAGGTTAACACTAATTAGCGCTAGAAAACCTAAAAAGTAGACCAGACCATAGTCTGCGGTCGCCCCTGCTCCTTTGGCAATAGATATTGGTCCGCTCAAATTGTTCAGACCAACGTCACCTACAATCAGTTTCTTAAGCATACTGATGGTAAGTCCAATAACTTGACCAGTTTTGTCAATCGCTTTGCCAATAGACTCGAATACACCAAACTGTAATTCGAAGCGATAACTTTCTGGCCATTCTGCGACTTCAGGTGCGATACCCGCGAAGCCAACCGTTTCTTTGTTAGCTAGCTCACGACTACCTGGAGTCAATGTGAAAGATTGCTCTTCACCTTGACGTAACACCGTCAGGTCAATTGGCGTTTCTGGGTTAGAACGAATGGCTTCAACCACTTCATCCCACTTAGAAATCTTATCACCATTAATCTCGATGATTTTATCGCCAGCTTGTAGGCCTGCTTGTTCAGCGGCACCACCTTCACTTACCTGTGCCAACTCCGTATAAATCTCTGGAGTGTAAGGTTTGAAGCCTAGCGATTGCATCGCAGATTGTGTTTCTGGATCAAATTTCCAATCACGGATATCAAGTGTCTTCGTGACTTCCGAGCCAACTTCGTTTGCTGAAGATAGCGTCACTGTCATCGAATCATCACCAATGTGGGAAACTAATCCCATGTTGACTGATTCCCAGTCCGGAGTTTTGATACCTGAGATGGATTTTAGTTCCATCCCTGATTCAATTCCTGCTTCTGCAATGATTGAATTGGGCGTAACTTCACCAATTACCGGCTTCACTGCTGGTACTCCAATCAGGAAAACCAACCAGTAAGCAACAATAGCAAACAGGAAATTAAAGATAGGACCCGCCGCCACGATCGACGTGCGCTTCCACAGTGGCTTTTGGTCAAACGCCAAATGCTTTTCGTGCTCAGGCACTTCGTCAACACGGCTGTCCACCATCTTGACGTAACCGCCTAGCGGAATCATCGAGATGCTGTACTCAGTTCCGTCTTTGCCTACTTTGCTCCAAATAGACTTACCGAAACCGATAGAAAACTTTTCAACTTTTACACCGCAACGACGCGCAACCCAAAAGTGACCATACTCGTGCACGGCCACCAAGATGCCCAGTGCAACGATAAAAGAAACCAAATTCCACAAAATACCAGTCATTAGCTACGCTCGCGTAAAAATTCTAAGGCGATAGTTCGTGACATTCTATCTAGCTCTATCAAGCTTTCCAAGCTATTCACATTCTCACTTTTATGGCTTGCAGTGATTTTGTTCAAAACTGATTCATTGATGCGAGCGATATCAGTGAAACCAAGACGGTTATTCAAGAAAGCATCAACAGCGACTTCGTTTGCTGCATTCAGAGCGGTTGTAGCATGTTGACCTTCGTAACAAGCATCAATCGCTAGCTTCAAACAAGGGTAGCGTGCAAAATCGGGTTGAAGGAACGTCAACTCACCCACTTGAGTAAAATCGAGTGGTTTCACACCAGCATTCACACGAGATGGGTAAGACATGGTCAGTGCAATCGGCGTTGCCATATCGGGTTCACCCATTTGTGCTAAAACGGAACCGTCTCGGTATTGCACCATTGAGTGAATCACCGACTGAGGGTGAATGATCACTTTCAGCTGTTCGCGAGCCGCATTAAACAGCCATTTTGCTTCAATGTACTCAAGACCTTTGTTCATCATGGTTGCGGAATCAACCGAGATCTTAGGTCCCATCGACCAGTTAGGGTGAGCGATTGCCTGTGCAGGAGTAACACTCTCAAGCTCAGCGATATCCGTGTAGCGGAATGGACCACCAGAACCAGTAAGCAGGATAGATGAAATACCATGCTCTTCTAAGTTACAGCGACCTAGGTTAGTTTGAACTTGTTGAGGTAGGCACTGGAAGATCGCATTGTGTTCGCTATCAACAGGAAGTAGCTCTGCGCCGTGCTCTTCAACTGCATCGATAAACAGTTGTCCAGACATCACCAGTGCTTCTTTGTTCGCAAGGAGAACACGCTTGCCCGCTTTTACCGCTGCCATGGTTGGAAGCAGACCTGCCGCACCAACGATAGCCGCCATCACGCTGTCGACTTCTTCTAGGGCAGACACATGACAAAGCGCATCAACACCACCCAACACTTCTGTACGAGGAGACACTGAAGCCAACTCTGACTTAAGCGCCACAGCCGCCGCTTTATCCGCCATTACAGCGTATTTAGGTTGCCATTTACGACAAAGTGCGACCATCTTTTCAACGTTCGTGCTTGCCGCCAATGCGACGATAGAAAACAGCTCAGGGTTTTGTTCAACCACTTTAAGTGTGCTTGCACCGATTGAGCCTGTTGCACCAAGAATCGTTAACTTTTGCATGATGTAAGACCGTTAGAAAAACTCAGGAGCGACGACGCCGCTCCCGATAAATTAGAATACGTAGTAAAGAAGAGCAAATACTGGGAATGCAGCCGTTAGGCTATCAATACGGTCGAGAATGCCGCCGTGCCCTGGAATGATGTTACTGCTGTCTTTGATGCCAGAAACACGTTTGAACATGCTTTCTACTAGGTCACCAAGAACAGAAATCACAACTGTAATCAGTGTGATGATTACCATGTGAATTGGGCTGGTAAATTGAATATCAAACCAACCTGCAAACAACCATCCAACAATTAATGCTGCAATGATGCCGCCAATCAAACCTTCGATAGTCTTGTTTGGACTAACATGTGGCGCCATTTTACGTTTACCCATGCTTTTACCAGCAAAGTAAGCGCCACTGTCTGCAGCCCATACCAAGAAGCAAACGTACAGCACAAGTTTTGCGCCGTGGTATGGATCTACTGAAATATCGGAAGCTCTAAGGATGATCACACTCCAAAGGAAAGGGATCAAAGTTAGAAAACCAAACACATGACGCAGTGCTTTACTGTTTTGCCACAGATTGGTTGTTTTAGGGTAAGTAATGGCCATCCCACTTGCGATAATCCACCATGCAAAACCGAGCGCTAACACTGTGTAGTGTGGAGTTGCTAGTTGGTTAAGGCTTGCTGCATCTGGCGAGATGAATAGAAAACTGAGTCCGGTTACGACAACGGCTGGTACTAGCGCAGCGATGCGTGAATTGCTTTCTGTAAACTGGGTCCACTCCCAAAAACCTAATAGCGTAATCGCAGTCAAAGCGATAATGAAGCCGATTAGGGGTAATTTAAAAATACCTAAAATTACAAGGGGAGCTAAAATTAGTGCTGTTATTATTCTCTGTTTCAAACTAACTAGTCCTTATTGAGCAGCCATCAATGCCTTTACTTGCTCGCCAGTACAACCAAAGCGACGCTCTCGGTTAATAAACCAAGTCACAGCCTCTACTAAGCTGTCTTCATCAAACTCTGGCCAGTACTCCGGAGTAAAGTACATTTCAGCATACGCCATTTGCCACAGCATAAAGTTACTGATGCGACACTCACCACTTGTACGGATCAAAAGATCCACTTCAGGGAGATCTGCCATCGTTAAATGCTGGGTAATTAACTGCTCATTGA
The DNA here is from genome assembly GCF_905175355.1 of Vibrio sp. B1ASS3. Lineage (NCBI taxonomy): Bacteria > Pseudomonadati > Pseudomonadota > Gammaproteobacteria > Vibrionales > Vibrionaceae > Vibrio > Vibrio sp. B1ASS3. The sequence goes on along the minus strand of NZ_HG992742.1, from coordinate 997,020 downwards.
TATCCTCTACACGGATTTCACCGTTACGCGCTTTTAACGCCAACGTTTTTGCCGCCTCTGTGATGTCCCATTTACCGCCATAGTTAGCCGCAATGTTAATCACCATACCCGTATTGCCAGCGGTGAGTGCTTCTGCTTCGATGATTTTGCCTTGCAGTCGCTCACTAAAGCGGCTGGTATCACCAATAACGCGCAAACGCAGATTGTTTTTATGCAGCTTTTTCACTTCGCTAGAAAGCACGGAAATGAACAGCTCCATCAGGAGACCCACTTCTTCCTCCGGACGACGCCAGTTTTCACTACTGAAAGCGAACAACGTCATGGCTTTAATACCGAGTTTAGAAGCAGCAGCGACGGTCTTACGAACGGCATTAACGCCTTTTTTATGACCGAATACGCGAGGTTTTCCTTTGGACTTAGCCCAACGACCATTACCGTCCATAATGATGGCAATATGTTTAGGGAGGGAATCAGAGAAGGCTTGAGAATTTTGCATAGGGAGTTAATTGAGTTCCATCAGTTGGATAGATTAACACAAAAAAACGCTGCACTGTGAGCACAGCGTTTTCCAACAGTGATGTAGGTGGGAGTATTAAACTTCCATCAACTCTTTTTCTTTAGCAGCAAGAACTTCGTCGATCTTCTTAACTGCTACGTCAGTCAGTTTTTGAATTTCGTCTTGTGCTTTACGATCTTCGTCTTCAGAGATTTCTTTGTCTTTTAGAAGACCTTTTAGGTCGCTGTTTGCGTCACGACGGATGTTACGAACAGCAACACGTGCACCTTCAGCTTCACCACGAACGATCTTAACTAGGTCTTTACGACGCTCTTCCGTTAGCGGTGGAAGTGGAACGCGGATGATTGTGCCAGCAGACATTGGGTTTAGACCAAGGTCAGACATCATGATCGCTTTCTCAACTTTTTGAGTTAGCTCTTTGTCGAATACAGTAATTGCTAGAGTACGTGCGTCTTCAGCAACAACGTTCGCTACTTGGTTAAGAGGAGTCGGCGCACCGTAGTACTCTACAGAGATACCAGATAGTAGGCTTGGGTGTGCGCGGCCAGTACGAACTTTAGAAAGGTTGTTCTTTAGCGCTTCAACGCTTTTGTCCATGCGCTCTTGCGCGTCTTTATTGATTTCGTTAATCACGGTTTCACCTTAAAAATGTCATCTTTCATGAAGAAAGCTTAAAGGGCTTAAGCAAAGCGAAACGCCATCCAATATCTCTTGTTGAATGGCGTTGAGATTTACGCGTCAGCGCAGATCAACGTGCCTTCAGCTTCACCCATTACCACGCGACGTAGTGCGCCTGGCTTATTCATGTTAAATACGCGGATTGGCATTTTGTGGTCACGAGCAAGTGTGAACGCAGCCAAGTCCATTACTTTCAATTCTTTATCCAGAATTTCAGTGTAAGATAGCTTATCATACAGCTCTGCGTCTGGGTTTGCTACTGGGTCAGCAGTAAATACACCATCAACTTTCGTTGCTTTTAGAACTACGTCAGCTTCGATTTCGATGCCGCGTAGACACGCTGCTGAATCTGTAGTGAAGAATGGGTTACCAGTACCTGCAGAGAAGATAACTACACGGCCTTGGCGAAGTTCGCGGATAGCGTCTGCCCAATTGTAATCGTCACACACACCTTTTAGCGGAATTGCAGACATTACGCGAGCGTTTACATAAGCACGGTGAAGTGCGTCACGCATTGCTAGACCGTTCATTACTGTTGCAAGCATACCCATGTGGTCGCCTACTACGCGGTTCATACCCGCTTCTGCAAGACCTGCACCACGGAACAAGTTACCACCGCCGATTACCACACCAACTTGAACACCCAGTTCAACCAGCTCTTTCACTTCTTGAGCCATACGGTCAAGAACCGCTGGATCAATACCAAAACCTTCTTCACCTTGAAGAGCTTCACCACTTAGTTTTAATAGAATACGTTGATATGCTGGTTTAGGGTTCGTAGTCATGGAGTTTACCTTCCAAAGAGAGTTGTCGATTAACAGTCATGAATAGACACAAGGTCACTTATAGCTATTCATCACGGCTAATTTTGCCCGCTCTTTTCGTAAAAAGACCGCAGCCTAGGCTACGGTCTAATATTTACACAAGTCGCTAAGGATTAACCTTTTTGAGCTAGTGCTACTTCTTCAGCGAAGCTCATTTCAGCTGCTTTCTCGATACCTTCACCTACTTCTAGGCGAACGAATGTAGCAACAGAAGCACCTTTCTCTTTTAGCATTTCGCCAACAGATTTCTTAGGTTCCATGATGAAAGCTTGACCAGTTAGAGAGATTTCGCCAGTGAATTTCTTCATGCGGCCGATAACCATCTTCTCAGCGATCTCTTGTGGCTTGCCTTCGTTCATAGCGATTTCAACTTGAACTTCTTTCTCTTTAGCAACTACGTCAGCTGGTACGTCTTCTGGGTTAACGAACTCAGGCTTAGAAGCAGCAACGTGCATTGCAACGTGCTTAAGAGTTTCTGCGTCACCTTCACCAGCAACAACAACACCGATTTTCTCGCCGTGACGGTAAGAAGCGATTGCAGTACCTTCAACGTAAGCAACGCGACGGATGTTGATGTTTTCGCCGATTTTAGCAACTAGAGCTACGCGCTCTTCTTCGAACTTAGCAACTAGCTCTTCAGCAGTAGCTTTAGTCGCTAGAGCGTCAAGTGCTACTTTGTCTGCGAATGCAGTGAAGTTACCGTCTTTAGCAACGAAGTCAGTTTGGCAGTTAACTTCAAGAAGAACAGCAACGCCGTTTTCTTCTTTGATGATGATTGCGCCTTCAGCTGCAACGTTACCAGCTTTTTTAGCTGCTTTCGCTGCGCCTGATTTACGCATGTTTTCAATTGCTAGTTCGATGTCAGCGTTTGCTTCTACAAGCGCTTTTTTACATTCCATCATGCCAGCGCCAGTGCGCTCGCGAAGTTCTTTAACTAGAGCAGCAGTTACAGTTGCCATTCTCTATTCCTCGTTTGATTCGAAATAAGGTAAAAAACAGGGGCCTACATTGTCGGCCCCCATTGCTAACTATAACTCAGTCTATGCTACAACAAGGTTTCACATAGACTAAGTGTGACACAGAGCCGTTATTATTCAGCTTCTACGAAACCGTCTTTTTCAGCAACTGCTGCAACGTCTTTGTTGCGACCTTCAGACACTGCAGATGCTGCAGCGTTTAGGTATAGTTGAACTGCGCGGATCGCGTCGTCGTTACCTGGGATGATGTAGTCAACGCCGTCTGGGTTAGAGTTAGTATCTACCACAGCGTATACTGGAATACCTAGGTTGTTAGCTTCTTTAATTGCAATGTGCTCGTGATCAGCGTCGATTACGAATAGAGCGTCTGGTAGGCCGCCCATATCTTTGATACCACCAAGAGATTTCTCTAGCTTCTCCATTTCACGAGTACGCATTAGAGCTTCTTTCTTAGTTAGTTTTTCGAAAGTACCGTCTTGTGCTTGTGCTTCGAAATCTTTTAGACGCTTGATAGACTGACGAACTGTTTTGTAGTTCGTTAGCATGCCGCCCAACCAACGGTTGTTAACGTAGTATTGGTTGCTTGCGATTGCAGCTTCTTTAACAGCTTCAGATGCAGCGCGCTTAGTACCTACGAATAGAACTTTACCTTTCTTCTCGCCAACTTTAGCTAGTTCAGCTAGAGCTTCGTTGAACATTGGTACAGTTTTTTCTAGGTTGATGATGTGAACGCGGTTACGAGCACCAAAGATGAATGGCTTCATTTTTGGGTTCCAGTAACGAGTTTGGTGACCGAAGTGAACACCAGCTTTCAGCATATCGCGCATTGATACAGTTGCCATTTTAAAATCCTCTAAGGGGTTAGGCCTCCACATCCCCCATAATTCCGACCAAGCTTCTGCTCAGCACCCCGGAACATGTGACGGAATGTGTGTGATTTAAAGATAAAAGTTAATTGGAAGAAGCTTGCTTCGCTACTCTTCTAATGAAAAGTAAAGAGAACAGTCCTCGATTCCGGCGCGCTTTATACCATATTTTAGCCTAAGATGGCTAGTAAAAATTGTTTCTTACAATTCTAATTTCCCTATCACACCTATCCCTACTCTCTTCTAAATTCCATGACTAGACTACAAGTAAGAATGACTCATATTCTTAACTGGCTTGGGTTAACCGCAAGATGTCTGATAGAATGCGCGCATTCGCACGTTTACGTGCTTACGAATAAGTAGAGAAAGCCAATGTCAATCAAGATTAAAACTGCTGAAGAAATCGAACGCATGCGTATTGCGGGCAAGCTAGCCGCAGACACTCTAGAAATGATCGAACCGCACATCAAGGCGGGTGTGACGACAGAAGAATTAAACAAAATCTGTCACGATTACGCTCTAGAGCGAGGCGCTTACTCTGCACCGCTTGATTACCATGGATTCCCTAAATCAATCTGTACGTCAATCAACCACATCGTTTGTCACGGCATCCCTGCGACAGAAGATGAAAAAGGTGCAAATGGCCAAATGAAGCCAGCGGTACTTAAAGATGGCGACATCATTAACGTTGATATCACGGTTATCGTACCTAACGATGAAAACGCAGATCTAAGTGTTCGTCCACAAGGTTACCACGGTGACACTTCTAAGATGTTCCTAGTTGGTGATGTATCTCCAGCAAACAAACGTCTGTGTATGGTTGCTCAAGAATCTCTGTACATCGGCATGCGTCAAGTTAAGCCTGGTGCAACAGTTGGTGATATCGGTACGGCAATCGAGAAGTACATCAAAGAGAACAACAAGAACAACCCACGCAACAAATTCTCTATCGTGAAAGACTTCTGCGGTCACGGTATCGGTGATGAGTTCCACGAAGAGCCACAAGTGGTTCACTACAAGAACAAAGACCGCCGCGTACTAAAAGAAGGCATGTGTTTTACTATCGAACCAATGATCAACGCGGGTAAATTCGGTTGTACTGTTGATGCTCAAGATGATTGGACGGTTTACACTGGTGACGGTAAAAACTCAGCACAGTGGGAACACACCATCGTGGTGACCAAAGAAGGTTGTGAAGTACTAACACTTCGCAGCGACGATACCATTCCACGAATGATGAAAAACGTTTAATCGCCCATCACTTTCCATATCCCCGCCCATGCGGGGATATTTTTTATCTGCAGCAAATTTGTTAGATTGCTAGTAGTTTTAGCTTGCACGGATAGCAAATATGACCCTTCAGTCACCTCTTACGTTTACCGATGAACAGATAAACATCGGCGAACTTAAGCAAGAACTTGAAAAATTCAGTTCATACCAAAAAGAAGAATTTCTACAGCACCACCCTGTGACCAACCTTGTTTTGTCACGCGCTGAGTACATGGATTTACTCCTCAATCGTTTATGGCAACACTTCGGATTCAACGACATACATAATATTTCCTTAGTTGCCGTCGGTGGTTACGGACGTGGTGAGTTACACCCTCTGTCTGATATCGACATTTTGATTCTGTCGCAGAACAAGCTGCCAAATGCTCTAGAAGCTAAAATCAGTGAGTTCATTACCCTATTGTGGGATTTACGCCTAGAAGTCGGCCACGCAGTACGCACTGTGGATGAATGTGCAGAGATTGGACGTTCAGACTTAACCGTTGCCACGAACCTGCAAGAAGCGCGTTTGCTTTGCGGAAGTGAAGACACCTTTCAAGCCTTAAAGAAAGTGGTGTTGTCTGATTCTTTCTGGCCAAGCGAAACTTTTTACCGCGCCAAGATTCAAGAGCAACGTGAACGCCACGCACGCTACCATGACACCACGTACAACCTCGAACCCGACATTAAGTCCACGCCGGGCGGCTTGCGTGATATTCACACTTTAAGCTGGGTGGCACGCCGTCACTTTGGCGCAACATCGTTACTAGAGATGAGCCGCTATGGCTTCCTGACCGACGCAGAATACCGAGAGCTGGTCGAGTGTCAGGATTTCTTATGGCGCGTGCGTTTTGCACTGCATATTGAGCTTCGCCGTTATGACAACCGACTGACCTTCGCTCATCAAGCTCAAGTCGCCGAACATTTAGGTTATGTGGGTGAAGGCAATCGAGGTGTCGAAATGATGATGAAGGAGTTCTACCGCACCCTACGTCGTGTGGCAGAGCTGAATAAGATGCTGCTCAAACTGTTCGACCAAGCCATCATCAACGGTGGTGCATCGCAAGATGCTGAAATCATCGACGAAGATTTCCAACGCCGTGGTTCACTGATCGAGGCTCGCAAACCTGCACTGTTCCAAGCTCGTCCTGAAACCATTTTGGATATGTTCCTACACATCGCCAATGATTCGAGCATTGAAGGCGTGAGCCCTCCTACGTTGCGTCAGTTACGTACTGCGCGTCGTCGATTGAACAAGTTCTTGCACACTATTCCAGAAGCGCGTGAAAAGTTTATGGCGCTGTGTCGTCATCCAAATGCGCTGCATAAGGCGTTCAGTTTAATGCACAAGCTTGGCGTACTAGCGGCATACCTTCCGCAGTGGAGCCAAATTGTCGGTCAGATGCAATTCGACCTATTCCATGTATATACCGTGGATGAGCACAGTATTCGTCTACTCAAGCACATTAATACCTTCAGCTACGCCGAGAACCACAGTAAACATCCAATTTGCTGCGAAGTTTATCCTCGAATTCAGAAGAAAGAGCTACTGATTCTGACCGCGATTTTCCATGATATCGGTAAAGGGCGTGGCGGTGACCATTCGGTGATCGGCGAAGGTGAAGCATACGACTTCTGTATTGAGCACGGTTTGTCTAAGCCAGAAGCGAAATTGGTAAGTTGGCTAGTAAGACATCACTTATTGATGTCCGTGACGGCTCAACGCCGAGACATTTACGATCCGGACGTGATTACCGAGTTTGCCAAGCAAGTGCGTGATGAAGAGTACCTTGAGTACCTTGTGTGTCTGACGGTAGCCGATATCTGCGCGACCAACCCTGAGCTTTGGAACAGCTGGAAACGCACCTTGCTCGCAGAGTTATTCTATTCCACCCAACGCGCACTGCGCCGTGGTCTAGAAAACCCTGTAGATGTGCGTGAGCGTATTCGTCATAACCAACAAATGGCCTCTGCCCTATTACGCAAAGAAGGCTTCTCTGCTCGTGAAATTGAAGTGTTGTGGCAACGCTTTAAAGCCGATTACTTCTTGCGTCATACCCACAAGCAAATCGCTTGGCACTGCGAGCATTTACTTCGTATGGAAGATCCAAGTAAACCATTGGTTCTGATCAGTAAGAAGGCCACTCGTGGCGGTACTGAAGTGTTCGTCTACAGCCCAGACCAACCGGCGCTGTTTGCTACCGTCGTTGCTGAGCTTGACCGTCGCAACTTCAACGTACATGACGCACAAATCATGACCAGTAAAGATGGCTATGTACTCGATACCTTTATGGTACTTGACCAACATGGTAAAGCGATTGAAGAAGGTCGTCACAGCGCAGTAACCAAACACATTACCCACGTACTGGAAGATGGCCGTCCGACGAAAATTAAGACGCGCCGTACACCAAATAAACTTCAGCATTTCAACGTAAAAACCAAAGTCGACTTCCTGCCAACCAAGAGCAAAAAGCGCACTTTGATGGAGTTTGTCGCTCTCGATACACCGGGGCTTCTGGCGAAAGTGGGTCGTACCTTTGCTGATTTGGGCATTAACCTTCATGCAGCAAAAATCACCACCATTGGTGAGCGCGCTGAAGACTTGTTTATTCTGACGAGTGAAGCCGGCGGCAGGCTCAGTGAAGAGCAACAAGACGAGCTGCGTGAAAAGCTGATTGAAAAACTCTCTGACCCAGTTTCGGCTTGAGAGAAAACCAGCGCTTGATCAACAACTAAGGTGGGTAAGAACGATAGCGATCTTGCCCACAAGTTGAGCAATTTGACTAAATATCAGCTATCTAGCTCATAAATGGGCTGCTACAGTTGTATGGACTCCAATTCAATACACAGAGGTAGCCTATGTATCCACACCTCACTGGTTTGGGCATCCATGACCCAAAACAGATTGAACGTTACTCCCTGCGCCAAGAAGCACACAAAGACGTCCTAAAGATCTACTTCCACAAACAGAAAGGCGAGTTTTTCGCTAAGAGTGTGAAGTTCAAATACCCACGCCAAGTTAAAAATGTATTAGTAGATAGCGGCAGTCATAAATACAAAGAAGTAACCGAAATCAACCGTAACCTGACGCTTGTGATCGATGAGCTAAACAAGATCACTAAGCCTGTGAAAGTGGCTGAAGTGGGTGTAAAAGAGAAGATTCTCTCTGATCTTCGTCACTTGGAGAAAGTCGTTTCCAACAAGATCGCCGAGATCGAAGCGGATCTAGAAAAGCTGAAATAAAACATTAAGAACTGAAAAATCAAAAAGGGGTTGGTACCGATACCAACCCCTTTCTTTGTTTAAAACAGCGAATAGCGGATTAACCTAACCGCTTATTGTACCAACGATGCATCCCACTCAAATCTCGCGAATAACTGCTGCCAAGTTTCATCGATATTCGCTTTCATCACGATTTCTTCATCGGTAAACGGATGCACAAAGCGCAACTCTGATGCATGCAGCAACAGTCGATGAGAGTCGAACTCGGTACGGTACAACTTGTTGTGCTTGCCATCACCGTGTGTCGTATCACCAACGATTGGATGACGTAGGTGAGCCATGTGACGACGCAACTGATGCTTACGTCCTGTCTTTGGCTTCATTTCCATCAAACAGTATCGTGTGGTCGGGAACTTACCTGTTGAATAAGGTACTTCCACTTTTGCTAGCAGTTTGTATGCCGTTACTGCTTCTTGTGCTTCTTTCTCTTGCGAAGCAAACTTATCGGCAATCTTATCGAGTTCAACTTTCAGAGCGTAATCTAGAATGCCTTCTTCCTCGATCCAGCCTCGAACGATAGCATGATAGGTTTTCTCCATCTTGTGCTCAGCAAACATAGGCATGACTTGTGAAGCAACTTCGCTGGATAAAGCAAACACAAGCACACCTGAGGTTGGGCGATCTAAGCGATGCAGTGGAAACACATGCTGACCAATTTGATCGCGCAGCGTTTGCATCACGAATTGAGTCTCATGCTTATCCAACCAACTACGGTGCACTAGCATTCCGGCAGGTTTGTTGACCGCAACAAAGTACTCGTCCTGATAAACGATCTCTAATACAACGGGTTCAACGGATGGTGATGTTTCTTGTTCTGACATTGAGGTTACTTACATAGTTCGTCGATGGTTCGAATAGTCACTAATAACTCGGCGTAATGCGGCTCTTGTTTCCACGCTTCTGCAAAATACGGCTCAATAGAAAAGCCACGTGGCAAAGGTTGGTTATTTTCCACTAACGCATGCATACGGGCAATAAAGATCCACTGCAACCACTCATGCGGATGAAGTGTATCAATAGCAAATGGTTCCGTGCTTTGCAGTGCTTGTTCCGATGGCATAGTGTGCTGCCACAGCTCATGATGGCGCAATTGTGCTTCAAGTTGTTGAAGTAAGTCGACCAATTGGGTGTTTGTTGCCATTAATTCCGTCTCGAACCTTGAATTAGCCGAGAATGATACCATTTCTTTTGAAAAGAACATTAGGATGTCGTATTTAATGGAAAACATTCAAACCCTCACTCAGCTGTTAAATAACAGCCATTGTGAATATCAAATCTTCGACCTTGGTCGTCGTATCAAAACCATCGATGCACAAGTGTTTGCGGATGTGGAAAAAGGCCAGTGCCCTTACCCATTCCCAATGCAGCGTAAAGCGCACCTCGCAATCGCGTACTGGAATGAGCAAAAGCAGCCTTGGATTTGGTTTCTAAAGTTTGAGCTGGATGAGCGTGGTTTGCTTAAGCAATCCGACATCGGAAACTTCATTAAATACGTCGTTGAAGCGATGGGGACTCGCCTAAGTGAGGAAATGTCGGAAGAGCAACAACAAAAGCTTTCTAACAACCCATACACGTTTAAACCTGCAGAAGAAAAGATGGCAGTCTTCCACAGTCAAGTTCGCGCGAACTTAGACTTACCCACCAGCCAGTATTACGAGCACACTCAGCACTACTTTACCGGTGACCTAGGTTGGGACAACTGGCAAACCGTTGGTCTGCAAGGCATCACTGATATGGCCGCACGCTTAGGCAAAGAGCAAAATGCCGTGATTTTGCGTAAAGCCCTTAACCACTTGCCTAATGAACCACTTTACGCCCTACTCGGCGCGCTTGAACATGTCGACCTACAAGAACGTTTGGCAGAGCGCATTGCGGAGAAAGCGCAGCAAGAAATCGAAAGCAACGAACCTGACTTGTTCTTACTCTCTGCTTTGATTCGAGCTCTGGCGGGCGCACCAACCGAGATTTCCTTGCCAATCTTGAAGGCAATTTTACAAAGCCCACGTTTGAGCCACCAAGAAGTATTGATCGGCATCGCTGGCCGTACTTGGCACCTACTCGCTGACGCAAGCGTCGCTGAGCAATTTTTGCTGCGCCTCGCACAAACTGGGAACCAAGCCCTATTTAATCAATTGTTTGCCGATTTAGTTATGCTGCCAGAGCTAAGAATGGTATTGCTACCTTTGCTGCACTCTAGCCCATCGGAAGAGCTAGCGACGGCATTAGTCAAACTGCAGCAAGCAACAAAAGGATAATGAAGGATTAGGGATGATCGGTGACCTACTAGCCATTTTAGGACTGTGTTTTTTCTGTTTTTTGTTTTGGCAACAACGACGTCAGTCAGAGTTGGCAAAAGCGGCAATTTCGCGTAAGTGCGATCAGTTAGATTTGCAATTAGTCAGCATTGCATTTGGTGCGCATAAATTGAAAACGCCAGACGGAATCTGGCGTTGGCATACAGTGTATCAATTTGAGTTTTCATCCCTTGGTGATGATTGCTACCAAGGTGAGTTAACGATGATCGGGTTTAGGCCGCTGAACTTTCACCTACCGCCACATCGCTTGTAAATTCCATTTCAAAGTAAGGGCCGTAAAGGTCCTTGCTTTCTCTCGTTTTTGTAAATCCTAGTTTTTCCAGCACTGCCATGGATGCTTTGTGGTTGCTATTCACATTTGCTTTGACTTTGTGTAGCCCAAGCTCACGGCACGCTTTCGGGAAAAACGCCTTTAGCGCTTCTGTCGCTAACCCTTTACCCCAATAAGCTTTATCAAAGATAAACCCTAGCTCTGGTTCATGATCTAGGTTTGAAATGAACACGTGTCCCATATAATCACGGCTGGTACTCTCAAGCACCGCCATACTGTGGACATTCTCATCGTCCAGAATCTTCTCAAACAACTGTTTGGCAGAAGACACGGTATGAGGTCCATTCATCTCTGCGCGATTTTTAGCGCAGCAATTCAACATCACGAACTCTAGTTGCAACGACTCATTGTAGGGTAGAAGAAGCATTCTTCTGGTTACTATGGTCACATCTGTTCCTTGATTACAGCAAACTTAATTTATCCGCATAGCAGAAGCTCAAGAGCTATCGATTGAAAAGCCATCGATTTGTATGCGGCACATAACGCCTTTTAGAGAAGCCGAAAGTTAAACCAACTGATTGGAAAGGATATTGATCTGGATTGTTTTTTATTCAGTGTTATGAGGAATTTATAAATAATGTGATATCGCCTACTTTCAATCATCCAAAAATATGAAAGCGCGATAAATAAGAAAGACCCCGACACAAAAGTATCGGGGCCATAGTCTTACTCGCAGCAGTCCGGCTACTAATTAGTGCTCCATGCATCATCCATAATAGTGGCTGAATCCGTCAGCTTAGTCCTTACGTCGCCGTCCTAGCGGTGTCCTTATCATCCTGATAGCTAACATTCCCCGTTAGCACACATCACTTGTTCCTTGAGCGGTGTCCTTTGCATCGTCCTGATGCTGTCCTTACCTCAATCCTATGAGGGGTCCATTGTCTATCCTTAGTCATCAACATCCTATTGATGAATGTATCCTTACAATGTCCTACGCTCCTTGCTTGATCACTCATCCTGAATAATCAAATCGTCGTCCTGACGATGACCAAATCCTTGGTGCTTTCCTGTTCCATGTCTGCTTCCTGCCGACAAGGTTTAATTTACGCTTTTCCTTTTAAATCACAATCTACCCGAGAAAATCTTTTGTTGAAAAACTTAGTTAACAGCATGTTAAAATGATATTTTTCATAAACTTAAATGCAAAACACTCTGTTTGGCTGATGACGAAATCGTTTTCTCTCACAACCCGTGTGAGAGATCTCGCACAAGGCACTGCCGAAATTGCTATTCGCTAAAATCAACCGCGCAAAGTATGATGATAGAAGTCATTTTAGTAGGGACAAATTATGTTAACTCAAGACGTCACTAAAGAGCTGGAAGCCGTGATGGAGCAGCTACAGCAGCAAGGCAAAGAGCCCACTGTGGCTCTGGTCAAAGCACGAATGAAAACGCCCGTGCCGATGCCTGCATTAATCGCAACCATCAAAAGTTGGAAGAGCGCAAACCGTATCCCTAAAGTGGAAGTAGCGGTACAAACTCCGAAAGAAGAAGATCGCATTGTTGCGCTGGAGAATACCGTGGCGAAGTTGGTTGCTCGAGTAGAGGAACTGGAAGCAAAACTCAATGAGAAAACATCATGAAGCTGTGGGTAGATGCGGATGCTTGTCCGAAAGTAATCAGAGAGACGATTGTACGCGCCGCTGAGCGCACGGGCGTTGAATGTACATTTGTAGCCAACCATGTGGTCCCTGTACCTAAACGAGCCAATATCCACTCTTTGCAAGTCCCTGCTGGCTTTGATATTGCCGACAATGAAATTGTTCGTCGTGTCGAAGCAAACGACTTAGTGATTACCTCTGATATTCCATTGGCAGACGAAGTGATCAGCAAAGGTGCTCAAGCACTGAGCTCACGAGGCGAGTTATATACCAAAGACACCATCAAAGCACGTTTGAATATCCGTGATTTCATGGACACCATGCGCTCAAGTGGCATTCAGACTGGCGGCCCTGCAGCTTTGTCTCAAACGGAGCGCAGAGAGTTCGCTAACCACCTCGATAGAATCCTTGCCAAGCGTTGATTGCGCCTCCCCCTCGCATGAAAATCATTCGTTGATGAAATAGGAATCACAAAACTCCGTTCTTTGTTGTTAGAACAAGAACGGAGTTTTATTTATGAAGTCACGGATTGCCTTTTCTCTCACTTTGCTTTTATCGAGCCCTCTTTCATTGGCTAACGATGAGTCTTTTGGCATTGTTGGCGGCAGTGTCACCGATGGCGAAAGCGTGTTTTCCGTCAAAGACACCCCTCAGCTTGGCGCAACACCGAATCTGTTTTATTCAGGGCCGATAGGTTTTATTGATGGCAGCTTAGCCAACTGGCAAGCTTTACCCTATGTAGGCATATCGGCCAATTGGCGTTTCGCAGAAGTCTCCGATACCTTTGCCGATTTGCCAGATGGCATCAACGACCGCGATGGTAATGGTGAGCTTGGTATTACCTTAGGAACGGTCGGCGCGAGACTGACTTATTTGCAGGATGTCACTTCAGAACACAATGGCTATGAAGTTCAATTGCATCTCGGTCGGACGTTAGAAACTTGGTTGCCACCTTTTACCCTGACTCCATATCTTGAAGTCGACTATCGTGACAAAAAACTCTCTCACCACCTCTACAATGTCTCTGCACAAGAGGCCGCTGCATCTGGGTTAAACGAGTTCAAAGCCGATTCTACTTTTGTTTATCAAGCGGGAATTATCGGTTTGTATGAGTTCACACCATCTTGGATTGGCATTTCTAAAGCTGAGTTTATGCATCACGATAGCGACAGCCCTTTAATTCAACGTGATGTGGGATGGTCGTTTGAAGTCGGCCTAACTTATCGCTTCGCTGGACTTTAAACAAAAAAGCCTGCGATAAACGCCTGTCTCTTGATCACAAGTCTAGTGATCAAGAGACATTGCGAGTTCGTAGCCTTCAAGGATGGTTTGTAGTTTAAACCATCCTTCCCAAAGTGCCTTTATTGAAGCTCTGCCCGTCCTCTTGGTATCTTTCCAACCGCCTAATTTAGCGAGATTCTTGTACGCCCAGCCCATATCCGGCGTTTCTTTAGGTAACGTCTTACTTTCTAGTTTCAACCACAGCAGCTTCCAAGCTTTTTTGCCCAAGACCTTTTCACAACTTTCTGTTGATAGCTCATCAACCTCTTTAATGAAGCGTAACGCCAATAAACGTGTCGCAACAAAGGCATAGATGACACTTAACCTCTCTAAGTTACCTTTACTTTGGAGTCTTAGTGACTCCACATCCGTACCTTCACTTTTCCAGACTTTATGGAAGTCTTCAATCAGCCATCGACGCTCGTAATAACCGATAATTCTCATGGCGTCTTCAGCGTTGTTTACTGGCTCCGACGTCAAGAGGTGCCATGCTAACTTGTCTTTTGATGTCCCTTGCTCAAGGCAACCAACATAATAAACAGGTATGCCTGCGTGCTCCTTTTTGTTTGCTGGAGCCTTTAATGTCACCTGACCATATTTAACATCAAGATTTACATCTCTCGCTTTTCTTCCTCCTTTTTGGGGGATGGTAAGCTCTTTTGTCTGGACGCTTGGTAACGCTTGCGCATAGTCGTAAAGCTTTTGAGCGTGCTCTTCTAGACAGCGGCTTTGCATTGAACGAACGACAAAACGCTGCTGATGTTGACGTTTATAAGTTAAGTATTCGAATAGGTCAGCTTCTCGGTCACAGACCGAGATAACATCTAACATCTTATCCCCTAGGCGCTCAACGACACGGCGAGAAGCTTGCTCCCATTTGTAACTCTCTTTCTCCTCGTAAGGACGAGTCGCGTGTTGGTGCTTTTGCCCACGCTTAGTAATATCTCGGCTCCATCGTTGTTGCTCTATAAGACCAACAATGGTCTGACTTTGTGGTGCAAAAAGTAACGTCGAATGTACATGGAGAGCTCGAATTCTGTCGCCTTGATTCGTGTGCCCGAGTTCATCTTTTATACTTCGATGAGGAAAACAGAGCGTTGTTGTATCTTCAAGCGCGAGTAATTCCTCATGCTCGTTAGCTCGAGATACCGTTGATTGAAAACCTGCTTCAGCGATGTCTTTTGCATCGATGTTTTCATTGCGGATAAAGCGATATGCCCCTTCCATATCGGCGGGAGAAAAAGGAAGTTTAGCCACGGAGACTCCTGGTTGATTAGCAATGGAAGTCGCTAAACTGATGAGGCGTTGTGTTCTTCGAGGGTCTTTAAGTTGTGCTTGTCCAAATTGTTCTTGTGCCCAAAGTTTAGCGTCTGAGTGTGTCATCTTAGTGTTTCAGTAAGGATTCTTAAGTGATCAGAGCGCACACACGTTAAAGAGTTCAAAAAAATCCCCAAGCTATAAGCTTGGGGATTTGTGTATAAGAGACAGGCGATAAACGCAGGCTTTGAGAGCTGAGTGAGGTTGCCAATTAAGGCGTGTAGTACGTTGCCGCACCAGGACCTACTGGTAAACCGAATACGAATACCCATAGGTAGAACAACACACTCCAACCTACGATGAAGACAATCGAGTACGGCAACATAGTCGCGATCAGCGTACCGATACCTAGGTTCTTCATGTAGCGTGTTGCTACCGCCAAGATAAGACCGAAGTAGCTCATCATTGGTGTGATGATGTTCGTCGTTGAGTCACCGATACGGTAAGCCGCCTGAATCGTTTCTGGCGCGTAACCCACAAGCATTAGCATAGGAACGAAGATAGGTGCTGTTACCGCCCACTGTGCCGATGCAGAGCCGATCATAAGGTTAATGAAGCCACACATTAGAATGAATGCGAAGAACAGCATTGGGCCAGTTAGACCGATTTCTTGTAGGAAGCTTGCACCCGCTACTGCAAATACTTGACCAAAGTTAGTCCACTTAAAGAAAGCAACAAACTGAGCAGCAAAGAATACCAACACGATGTACATGCCCATTGAAGACATAGACTTCGACATAGCATCAATCACGTCGCGATCGTTTTTCATTGTGCCAACCACTCGGCCGTACACAAAACCAGGTACCGCGAAGAACACAAAGATAAACGCTACGATACTCTTCAGGAATGGAGAACCGGCAACTGTGCCAGCATCAGAACGCAGAACACCGTCAGCAGGAATGATAGTCCATGCCAGTAGCGCCGATACTGCTAGAACAGCGATACCCGCCAGTTTAAGACCTTTCTTCTCTACGTCAGTCAGTGTACCCATCTTATCTTGAGACAGATCTTCCGCTGCTTCTTCATCGTTGTATTTGCCAAGTTTCGGCTCAACGATTTTCTCCGTTACAAATGCACCGGTAATCGCGATAAAGAAGGTAGAAACAAACATGAAGTACCAGTTTACTTCTGGGCCTACCGTGTAAGTTGGGTCAATCATCTGTGCAGCTGTTTCAGTGATACCTGAAAGCAGTGGGTCAACCGTACCAATTAGTAGGTTTGCAGAGTAACCACCAGATACACCAGCAAACGCGGCTGCTAGACCTGCAAGTGGGTGACGACCTAATGAGTGGAAGAGCATTGCAGCTAGTGGGATCAATACCACGTAGCCAAGCTCAGATGCCGTGTTTGAAATGATACCTGCGAAAACAACAGTCACGGTAACCATGCGCTGAGAAGCGCCCATTACTAGGCCACGCATTGCAGCAGAAAGTAGTCCAGAATGTTCTGCAATGGCAACACCAAGCATCGCAACCAAAACCGTACCTAACGGTGCGAAGCCAACAAAGTTTTTCACTAGGTTAGTAACAATCAGTTCTAAGCCGTCAGCGTTGAGCAGACTGACTACTTGAATCATGCCGTCCGCTGCACGCCCCGGTGCGCCTTCTGGGCGAGGATCCATGACTGCGACTTCAAAGTAGCCCGCGATACCGGACATCACTAGGATTGCAAGACAGAAAATGGCGAAAAGTGTGATTGGGTGGGGTAAAAGGTTCCCCAAATATTCAACTGTATCTAAGAAGCGCGTGAATAGTGGCTTCTTTGGCGAGTTTTGTTTCATTGAAGCAGATGAACTCATCTGTTCCCTCCTTGTATTTATTCCTGCGCATTTGTGACAAAAATGTCATAAAGCTTGCGCAGGGTACTCGACACAAGGGTTAAGTGAAAGTTCAAAACGTTACAGAATGTAACTTAAAGGCGGATTTATGACCTATTATAGATAAAAATATAGTTATATCACCCACATATAGATCATAAATTAGCATTATAAGTAACTGCATCCCATAAATTATTACGATACTTATGGTTATTTCTGCACCGCCTTGAAGCGCGGGTTCGACTTACAAATGACGTATAAACGCCCTCTTCTTTTCACGATTTGGCAATCAGGGTGTCGGCTTTTTGCACTCTTTAATGATTTAACAACTTTCATCTCTTAGTCCTTATCTTTATTAAATTGACCAAAGCGACGATTAAAGTTCGCAATACGGCCTTCCGCTTGAACCACACGTTGCTTACCGGTGTAAAACGGATGAGAAGCGGATGATACATCGAGAGTGAAATATGGATAAGTTTTGCCATCTTTCCATTCGATAGTGCGATCAGTGTGTAGTGTCGACCCCACAACAAAGTACTCATCTACGCTTGTGTCGTGAAATACCACGGGGCGGTATTCTGGGTGGATACCTGGTTTCATATTAATTGTCCTTTCGATTAATTGTTATGTTATAACAATGCAATTAAGAATCATTATCAATAAAAAAGCAAGCGGAATTTTGTGGTACTTTAGCTTCCATCTCCCATGCATAAGACAACGTATCCATGTATTCCATTGAGCCTATTGGTGTTATTCAAAGCCCATACAAAGAGAAATTTGCTGTCCCTCGCCAACCTCGATTGGTGCCAGCCGCGCGCTCACGCGTCAAACTTCAAGGCGCAGCAAATAGTCCAGAAGCCGTGCGCGGATTGGAGCAGTTTTCTCATGTTTGGTTGTTGTTTTTGTTTGATCAGAATTTAGAAGCCGGATGGAAACCAACTGTGCGCCCGCCTCGTTTGGGCGGCAATGAGCGTATTGGTGTGTTTGCTTCACGTTCGACTTTTCGCCCGAATGGCATTGGTATGTCAGCGGTAGAAGTTAAAGGTATCAGCAAGGAAGGCGATCAGATCTATTTGGATCTTGGTAACGTAGACTTGGTCGATGGAACGCCAATTGTTGATATCAAACCATACATCCCCTACTCGGATTCTATTGCAGAGGCACAAGGTGGCTACGCAGAAGACGAACCTGAAAAATCACAGGTCGACTTCTCTTCAGCGGCACTGGCAGCACTCGAAAAACGTGACGATACTGAGTATGTCAAAACGGTGATCGAGCAGGTTCTAGCACAAGATCCTCGTCCGGCTTACAAGAAAAACAAGCCTGACAACAAGGAATATGCGGTAAATTTGTTCGATCTGAACGTTAAGTTCATGGTTAGCGATAACTTAATAACAGTTACTGCGATTGAAAGCTTTTGACAAAGGCATTTGGCTGATATTATAAGCGGCTAACAATTTTCCCCTTGTGGGACCTTCATACTCCTGTCCATTCTGGCTTGAGTATCTAACTTTAATAAACGGATAAATTTAATGCGTACCAGTAATTATCTTCTTTCTACTCTGAAGGAGACTCCAAACGACGCAGAAGTAGTGAGCCACCAGCTCATGCTACGCGCAGGTATGATCCGTAAGCTGGCTTCAGGTCTTTACACCTGGCTGCCTACTGGTCTACGTGTGCTGCGTAAAGTCGAAAACATCGTTCGTCAAGAAATCGACAATGCAGGTGCAGTCGAAACTTTGATGCCCGTTGTTCAGCCGTTTGAACTATGGGAAGAGACAGGTCGTTCTGAGAAGATGGGTCCTGAGCTACTTCGCTTTACTGACCGTCATACTCGTCCGTTTGTTCTTAGCCCTACAGCTGAAGAAGTGATCACTAGCCTTGTGCGTAACGAAGTGAGCTCTTACAAACAGCTTCCGCTAAACCTGTACCAAATCCAGACTAAATTCCGTGATGAGCGTCGCCCACGTTTCGGCGTAATGCGTGCACGTGAGTTCTGTATGATGGATGCATACAGCTTCGACATCGACAAAGAAGGTCTAGAGAAATCTTACCAAGCGATGCACGATGCTTACTGTAAAGCATTCGACCGTATGGGCCTTGAGTACCGTCCAGTACTTGCTGACTCTGGCGCTATCGGTGGTAGTGGTTCTCAAGAGTTCCACGTACTTGCTGAAAGCGGCGAAGACCTAATCGCATTCTCTACTGAGTCTGATTACGCAGCGAACATCGAAAAAGCAGAGGCGGCAGCACCTGCAGGTGAGCGCGCTGAACCAACTCAAGAGATGACGCTGGTTGATACGCCAAACGCGAAAACAATCGCGGAGCTTGTAGAGCAACACGGTCTAGCAATCGAGAAGACAGTAAAAACTCTATTCGTTAAAGCGTCTGATGAAGTAGATGCTGACATCATCGCTCTTATCGTTCGTGGTGACCACGAGCTAAACGAAGTGAAAGCAGAAAACCTACCTCAAGTTGCTTCTCCACTAGAGATGGCAACAGAAGAGGAAATGCGTGCACTTATCGGCGCTGGCGCTGGTTCTCTAGGCCCTGTTGGCCTTGAACTTCCATTCATCGTTGACCGTTCTGTTGCTGTAATGAGCGACTTCGGTGCGGGCGCAAACATCGACGGTAAACACTACTTCGGTATCAACTGGGGTCGTGACGTTGAACTAGGCCAAGTTGAAGATCTACGTAACGTAGTAGAAGGCGATCCAAGCCCATGTGGTCAAGGTACGCTAATGCTTAAACGTGGTATCGAAGTTGGTCACATCTTCCAACTAGGTAACGTTTACTCAGAAGCGATGAACTGTGGTGTTCTTGGTCCTGACGGTAAGAACGTAATCCTAGAAATGGGTTGTTACGGTATCGGTGTTTCACGTGTTGTTGCTTCTGCAATCGAGCAAAACCACGACAAATACGGCATCATTTGGCCAGACGCTCTAGCGCCTTTCCAAGTGGCTATCGTTCCTATGAACATGCACAAGTCTGAAGAAGTGAAAGAAGCAGCTGAGAAGCTGTACGCTGAACTGACGGCTATGGGTATCGAAGTACTATTCGATGACCGTAAAGAACGCCCAGGCGTAATGTTCTCTGATATGGAACTGATCGGTATTCCTCACACTATCGTGATCGGTGATCGTTCAATGAAAGAAGGTAACTTCGAGTACAAGAACCGCCGCTCTGGTGAGAAGACAGCCGTTGCAATGGCAGACATCGTTGAGCACGTTAAAGCTCAACTACAATAAGCTGCACTAAGCACACTGTGCTGAATATATAGCGATGAAAAGGGTTGGCTTCGGTCAGCCCTTTTTTACATCTGATTTTTTAAGTGTGTAGACCGTCTCTAATATTTACGTTGTTAATCTTTGGTTCAGATTTATCACCTTACACTGGATTTAATCTAGTAAGGAGGTTACTCATGGATCTAAAAAGTCTTCTTAACCAAGCACTCAAATCAGACCTACTTAAACAAGGTAGCGATGCGCTCAGTAAACAAACGAGCAATATCAAATCATCATCAAGTTCTAGCCAGCTAAAAACCCTTGGTGCAGGCGCGATTGGTGGCGGCCTTATCGGCATGTTAATGGGCTCTAAAAAGAGCAAAAAGATGGCCAAGAAAGTGGGCACTGGCACACTCAAAGTCGGTGGCGCAGCGGCATTAGGTGCTTTGGCTTACAAAGTCTATAACGATTGGCAAGCAAAACAGGATACACAAGGTGTCAACGAAACCTTCGATCCTGATGACAACAAACATGCAAAGCTGATCCTTAAAGCCATGATTGGTGCAGCGAAAGCCGATGGCCATGTCGATGAACAAGAAATGGCTCGCATCGAACAAGCACTGACAGAAATGGGCGCAGATGAGCATGTAAGACAGTTGGTTCATCAAGAGCTACACAAGCCGCTCGATCCAGCAGAAATTGCGCGCTTGGCGACCTCTCCACAACAGGCTTCAGAAATATATCTAGCATCACTGATTGTGGCCGATGAGCAAAACTTTATGGAAAAAGCGTATTTGCAGGAACTTGCGAAGCAACTCAACCTTGCGCCAGAAGTGACGCATCAGTTGGAAGCACAGTTGCAGTGATGAATGTTTGCTCAAGTTGCTTGTTAACTTGAGCCAAAACAATTCTCTGCTTTGAGTTTCAAAACGGCTATGTGTATATTTGAGAGCAGTTATCATTTATTAAGGATTTAGCCATGCAAGTATACGGCTGTTGTGAATTAGTTCGTGAGCTTTACGCTCAAATCGGTAGTGGCGATCAAGCATACGTGCCTCAAGCAATCTCGTGTGCCGTAAGAGCACTGAATGACGTTGCGGCAGACGAGTCTCTACCAAAAGACGTGCGTGAAAAAGCGGCGTTTGCTGCGGCAAACCTACTGATCTCTGATTTCGAGGATAAGTAATGAATTTAGCGAACTTCGAATCCATGGATCCAATCATGCTGATGAGCATCGTCAACATGAAGCTACGTGACGACTTCGGTGGTGATCTGGATAAGCTGGTTGCATTCTTTGATATCGACCGCGCAGCACTTGAAGCAAAACTGGCAACTGCAGGTTTTGACTTTTTGCCTGACGCAGGTCAGTTCCGTTAACAGCCCATCGCGACGGACAACGTAAACAACGAATAGAAAAAAGGGCTTGATGCATTCATCAAGCCCTTTTCTTGTGTGTTTTGCGTAAGTCGATTAGCCGAACGAAGCCCAAATAACGGTCGCTACCAGAATCGGACAAACAAACTTCACGTATGCTGGCCACAACTTACCGAACCAACCTTGAGTGAACTCAGGACAACCTTGCTCTAGCTCTTTGATTTTTGAGTGACGATTCCATACCCAACCACCAAATAGACAGAACAATAGCGCCGCCATAGGTTGTAGATATTGCGTTGCGATGGTCGCAACCATGCCAAACAGTGCGCCGAAGTTAAATACGATAACCACACTGAACAGCGCAATCAGGCCACCTAATACCCAGCTTGTCGTGCTGCGTTTCGTGTTGAATCGCTCACCCACCAAAGCAACCGGACATTCAAGCATCGAGATAGATGACGTCAGTGCTGCAATCGTCAGTAGTAAGAAGAAAACAATTGAGAATAGTTGGCCAAGCAAACCTAAGCTATCAAACATCAGCGGTAGAACAGTAAATACCAATGTATCTGAACTTAATAGCGAACCATCTTCTGCATAGATTTGAACGCCTTTTTGCATCGCAACGAACATTGCTGGCATCACCACTAGACCAGCAATAAAGGCAACTGCGGTATCGACCATAGTCACGTTCATCGCCATCTTCGGCAAGTTCTCTTTCTTACTTAGGTAAGAGCCATAGATAAGCATCGAACAGCCACCGATGGTCAGAGAGAAGAAGCCTTGGCCCATTGCGGCAAGGATAAGTTTGCGATCCCATACTTTCTCGAAATCAGGCACTAGGTAGTGCTTCAAACCTTCCATCGCACCGTTTTGCGTCATGATGTAAATGAACAGCAAACCAAACAGTACAAACAGTGCTGGCATTAGACGTGTAGACCATTTCTCAATGCCCTGCTTCACGCCGCCTTGTACGATCAAAATGGTTAATACATAAAATGTAATCGTACCAAACAAGTTGCGTTCAACGCTGAAGCCTTTCAACCATTGTGTCGCCGCTTCCATGCCCATGATGTCGGTCACTGCGCCCAACATAAAGCAGATCAACCAGCCGCCTACAATCGAGTAAAACGCCAAAACCGCACTTGGCACACTCAGGCCAATCCAACCAACTAGGCCGCCAAGCTTCTTGCCCACTGGGTTGTCTGTTAGAGAACGCATGCTGTCAACTGGGTTTGCTTGACCATGACGACCGATCGCCATTTCTACCACCAGCATTGGGAATGCAACGATAAGAATCATCACCAAGTACACCAACAAGAAGGCGCCGCCGCCGTTGCTTGCTGCTTGGGTAGGAAAGCCCCAAATGTTACCTAGACCCACTGCAGCACCTGCTGCCGCTAAGATGAATCCAAGGCGTGAGCCAAAATGCTCACGAGGCTGAGAAGAAGTTTGTTGTGTCATACCACTCACACAAAATATCAATGAACTAGCTGACTAGTACACTATAGCAATATCTTCTACTCAACAAGAGTCATTAGGTTAATTACTCGACAATCAGATCAATTAGCAGACATTCAGTTTGTAAATTTCCACGTACATCTCATATTCGCCAAGTATCGTTTTTTGTCTTTTTGATGAATTTATAAATCAGCGTGAAGTGAGCCGAAAAATAATGAGCCGAGTTGTAAAGTACGAATAGTTCAACGTGATTTCGTGTTGAAAAGTGAAACATAACGCTTCGAATTTCTCTCCTGAGGTCTATTTATCAACTAGTTATCTAACTATATCTGTTCATGTTCTTACGAACATCGAGTAACTCAAGGAGAGAAAAATGAAGTTCACTCTACTGCATGGTGCAGTGATAGCCGCTCTTAGTGTCAGCTATCAAGCTCAAGCCTACAACTGCCAAAACTTATCAACGTGGGATAGCACAACCGTCTATAACTCTGGCGATCAAGTGCAAACCAAAGGCGTTGCGTATGAGGCTGCGTATTGGACACAAGGTAATGATCCGGTAAACAACTCTGGCCCATGGGAAGCGTGGAAAGGCCTTGGTCAATGTGATGGGGGCGGTACAAACCTCCCTCCAACGGTATCTTTCTCCTCTCCTGCAGATAACGCTCAGATCCCAGAAGGCAGCGTAATCACTTTGTTAGCGAACGCTGCTGACGAAGACGGCCAAGTGGCTCAAGTCGAATTTCTTGCTGGTAACCAGACCGTTGCTGTTGTTACCCAATCCCCTTTCCAAGCTGACTGGACAGCAGTTGAGGGCGTCTCTCAGTTAACGGCAATCGCCACCGACAACGAAGGTGCGGTAACCACAACCAACGTTTCTATTTTCGTTCAACCGCAAACCGAACTACCACCTCCAACCGTTTCTCTAACGAGCCCAACAGGCACAGAAACACCAAGTGTAGGTGACACTATTTCGGTAACGGCCGATGCAGCAGACAGCGATGGTTTAGTCACTCAAGTTGAGTTCTTCATAAACAACCAATCCGTTGCCGTCGATACTGCGGCTCCATATGAATACGTCTGGACGGCGGCAGTCGGTACTCATACCTTCAAAGCGCAAGCAACCGATGATTCAAACCTGACAACTATGAGCCAAGAAGTCTCGCTCGTCGTCAGCGATTCCAGCTCCGGTGGCTGTGCAGATGCTGTGCCTTATGTAGCTGGTAACCGCTATGAAGCAGGCGCACTCGTTTCTAATCTCAACCAGAAATATCGCTGTGATGTTGCAGGCTGGTGTTCTTCTGATGCAGCCTGGGCTTATGAGCCGGGTGAAGGTTTGTACTGGCA
Source organism: Vibrio sp. B1ASS3 (assembly GCF_905175355.1). NCBI lineage: Bacteria > Pseudomonadati > Pseudomonadota > Gammaproteobacteria > Vibrionales > Vibrionaceae > Vibrio > Vibrio sp. B1ASS3. Next base: position 972,546 of record NZ_HG992742.1, on the reverse strand, counting down.
GGACGCGTGGACTGGGCTAGGTGCCTGTTCGACACCGCCTCAAGTCGCTATCACCGCACCAAGCGAAGGACAAGTCTTGCTCGCAGGTGACAGTGTTGAAGTCTCGGCGGATGCCAACGATGCAGACGGTAATGTGACTCAAGTGGAGTTCTTCGCCAATGGCACCAGTTTAGGTGTGGTTGCTCAAGCACCATATTCCGTTCTATGGAATGCAACGCTAGTTGGCGCGAATCAACTAAAAGCCATTGCCACAGACAACGATAACAATACGTCCGAGTCTGTCGTCAACGTGACTGTGAGTGACCAAGATTTGGTGATTTCATTGACGTCACCGAGTGCAGGTCAAACCGTCGGTTTAGGTAAAAATCTCGTTCTAAGCGCAGATGCAACCTCACTAACCTCTGGCGTGAAACACGTCGACTTTATGGTGAACGGTGCGATTGTCGCAACCGACACGACGGCACCTTACTCCGCGAACTGGACACCTGCCGCGATTGGTAGCTTTACGGTAAGCGCTCAAGCCACCGACCTTGCAGGTACAACCGCGCTTTCTGATGCGGCATCGATTACCGTTGTTGAACAAACGGAGAAACGTCATAAGTTGATTGGCTACTGGCACAACTTCGTGAACGGTGCAGGCTGTCCTATCCGCCTCGCGGACATGTCTGATGCATGGGATGTGATTGATATTGCGTTTGCAGAAAACGACCGTAACAGCGATGGTACGGTGCACTTCAACCTGTATTCTGGTGACATCTACAGTGATTGTCCTGCGCTAGACCCAGCTCAATTCAAGCAAGACATGGCAGCACTGCAAGCTAAAGGTAAGAAATTCGTTCTGTCTCTTGGTGGCGCAGAAGGCACAATCACGCTAAACACAGACCAAGATGAAGCAAACTTCGTATCGAGCCTGACCGCATTGATTGCCGAATGGGGCTTCGATGGTTTGGATGTGGACCTAGAAAGTGGCTCTAACCTGCTGCATGGTTCGCAAATCCAAGCTCGTTTAGGTGGTGCTTTGTTGCAAATCGAGCAGAACATGGGCGGCGATATGTACCTAACCATGGCACCTGAGCACCCTTACGTACAAGGTGGCTACATTGCTTATAGCGGCATTTGGGGCGCGTACATTCCTGTTATTAACGAAACACGCAGCACACTCGACCTGCTACACGTTCAGTTATACAACAACGGCGGCCTGCCAAACCCATACATGTCTGGCTCGGCTCCAGAGGGATCAGTGGATATGATGGTGGCACAATCTAAGATGCTGATTGAAGGTTTTGAATTGGCAGACGGCACCATGTTTGAGCCACTGCGTGATGACCAAGTGGCGATTGGCTTGCCATCAGGTCCAAGCTCAGCTAACTCAGGTCAGGCGCCAACACAGAACATTCTAGACGCACTAGACTGTCTGACTAAAGGCACTTCATGTGGCACAGTGAAACCAGCGTTTAACTACCCGAACTACGCTGGCGTGATGACATGGTCAATCAATTGGGATGAGCACGATGGCTTCAACTTCTCGAAACCTGTAGGCGATAAACTAACTCAGATGAATGCGGAATAACTCGAATAGAGACTAAATAGTACCCATGTAAAAAGAGCGCCGATAACAGGCGCTCTTTGTTATTTGTGTTTCGCGAATTAAATCGTAAAGACTTGGTAATCTTTTAATGCTGGGATCTTCTTCAGCAGATCTTGTTCTTCACCTGCCATATCATCCAGTGATTCACACAAATCTTCCGCTTGTTTTTCGACGTCTTTCGAATGCTCAGCTAAGCGTTCTTGTACCTTGGCTTGCAGTTCCGTCATGCTTTCAGACAGCGCAGTTAAGTTCAAACCACCGTCTTCTTTCATCTTGGCAGACAAAGCGTCAAATGCGCTGGTTAGGAATTCTTTGTTAAAGATTTCTTGTGCCTTTTCGAAGTCTTGTGACCATGACTCTGTCATCGAGTCAAAACTGTCAGCAGGTAGAATAAAATCACCGTCTTTGTAGTAACGGGCTTCTACATCGGCAAAGAAATCCTTTACCGCAACCTTAACGTTATTAAACGAGTCAGGCGCATCAAGACTTACTGCGATATCATCGATGATGTCATTTGCTAGCGCTAAGCCATCACTCGCGAGCTGTTTCGCTTGCGGAATATAAGCATTCATCTTCTCGCGGTAACTTTCAATTGCCGCTTTTTGATCATCGTCTAGCTCGATCATTTCACCTTTGATGAACAGGTTATTGTCTTCATCGACGACCGCTTTTTCACCATTAGCATGTACGATTTCTAAGTTCTGACCATCCATACGAACTTCGTTGTTAATATCAACGCGACACTGAGCTGCGTAGCCACTGGCACTGATAGTCAACAAGGAGAGCGTGAGCAGTTTCTTCATTACTTTCTCTTTTTCATGGTTATTCTGTTTAACTATAACAGCCACCTATGGGTGGGATGTCAGCAAATCGTCACGACTTCATAACAAGTTGTTTTATCGCCAATTTTCATCTCCACTTCCTCCCCTTCTTCTTTCCCCATCAAAGCACGACCAAGGGGGGATTTCGGCGTAAGAACAAACACCTCTTTGCCTTGCCATTCGACAGTTAGTCCGCCTGAGCAAGGGCCGATAAAGAAGGCTTTTTCAACATCGTTCTCGTCCACTAATTCCACATAAGCACCAACCGCGATACGAGCATCGACAAAATCACGCAACACAAGAGTGCGGTACTGGCGAAGCTCTTCTTCACTCTCTTGCACGCGCATCGCTTGCCCATGTGCGAGGTAAGAAGCCTCTAAAGCTAGCGTATCGTACTTATGCTCGGGCACGGTTTCTTCATCCGTTGCGGCGTCAATCGCTCTCTGAGTCGAGGCATGAGCAACTTGCAGTTTATCTTCGAGTTGTTGAATGATTATTTGGACTAAATCGACTTTGTTCATACTTTTAGGGCGCGCGTTTGGCACTCAGGGTGTGTTAATGTAACCCAGTTTATCATCAAACCAAGGTTTCCCTATTATGCAAAGTGACTCGCTTCAGCAAACGCTTCAATCCGTATTCGGGTTTGACTCATTAAGACCCGGCCAACAACCGGTGATTGAAGCTGTAATGAACGGACACTCAGCCGCAGCCATCTTCCCAACAGGCTCAGGGAAATCGCTTTGTTACCAGCTTCCCGCAACTCAGTTACCACATCTGACGTTGGTGATTTCACCACTTCTCGCTCTGATGAAGGACCAACTTAGTTTCTTACAAAGCAGAGGCATTGCTGCGGCATCTATCGACAGTAGCCAAAGCCGTGAAGAAACCCAGCAGGTGATGGCTGGCGTGAAGAATGGGCATATCAAGATTTTGATGATCTCGGTAGAGCGACTCAAGAACGAACGTTTTCGCGAGTTCATTCGTCAAATCCCACTTTCTCTCATGGTGGTTGATGAAGCACACTGTATCTCGGAGTGGGGTCATAACTTCCGTCCAGACTACCTTAAACTGCCGCAATACCAGCGTGAACTGAATATCCCTCAAACCCTCTTGCTGACTGCAACCGCTACGCCAGCAGTTATCGAGGACATGCAAAGTAAGTTTGATATCGCTGGCGAGAACATTACCGTTACCGGTTTCTATCGCTCTAATCTTGATATTTCGGTACTTCCATGCGAAGAAGAAAACAAGCTAACTCAATTGAGCGACATCATTGCTGCTGCACCGAAACTGCCAAGCATCGTGTACGTGACTCAACAGCAAACCGCAGAGCAAGTTGCTAACTCACTGATTCGTTTAGGTATCAATGCTCACGCTTATCACGCGGGAATGAAGAGTGACATTCGCGAGAAAATCCAACAGCAATTCATGGACTCGCAAATTGACTGCATTGTCGCCACAATCGCCTTTGGTATGGGTGTAGATAAATCCGATATTCGCCGTGTGATTCACTTCGATTTACCGAAATCTATCGAAAACTACGCACAAGAAATTGGCCGAGCGGGACGTGATGGGCAACGTTCGGAATGTATTCTTCTTGGTAATACCTCTGGTCTAACGGTATTAGAGAACTTTGTTTACGGCGACACGCCTGAGCCAAGCTCAATCAATTATGTACTGGAACAAATTCGCGAGAACACGCCTCAGTGGGAAGTGATGGCACTGCGTTTATCTCGCGACAGTAACATTCGCCAACTGCCGCTGAAGACCTTGTTGGTTTACCTAGAGCTGGAAAAAGTGATTGAAGCCAAATACAGCTATTTCGCCGAATATCGCTTCAAGTTTTTGCAAGACCGGTCTTTCATCCTCAATCAGTTCCAAGGCGAACGACGCCAGTTTATTGAAGCTATTTTTGCTTGCTCGACCAAAGCGAAAGTATGGTGCCAAGTGGATTTAGAAGCGTTGTGGATGAACTATCAATCTGAGCGCAGCCGTGTGGTTGCGGCGCTTGATTACTTCCACCAAAACGGTTGGATTGAATTAGAAAGTAAACAGCTCACGGATGTGTATTCGGTTCTCCCTGCAACTCAAAACCAAGAAGCGACCTCTCAACATTTGGTTGAACTGTTCCAATCCAAAGAGCAAAAAGACATTGAACGAATTCATACGATGTTGAATCTGTTCCAATCATCGGACTGCTTGAGCTATCAATTAGCGCATTACTTTGCTGATCACAATGCACCGACGCAATGTGGTCACTGCTCAGTATGTCGTGGACAAGTCGCATCATTCCCTCAACCACAACAAGAGCAACCTGAACTGGCACATTTATCCGCTTGGGTTGATGAGTTTGTTCAGCTTTCACCAACGGCGATTAGTAATGCCGCCGTAGCTCGATTCCTATGTGGTATTAGCACGCCAATCATCACTCAACTCAAAGCCAGTAAACTTCGGGGCTATGGTTCAATGGCGAATGTCTCTTTTGAACACGTACTCAAGCAAGTTGAATTAGCGCGAGCTTAGAAAAAACTCAGTTGCCGTGCTTGTTCTTCAGGCTTGAGCATCACACTCAAGCCTAACAAGCGTATCTCTCGGCCGTTTTGACGCTTAAGAATGTCTCTTAACAGAACTTTGAAGTCATCCAGTTCCAATTGGGGGTGGATGTGCTCAATCGTTGTGAGCTGAAAGTCGGCGAACTTGAGCTTAATTCCCTGCTTGATGATCGATTTATCTGGGCTGGCTTTCTCTAAGCGTCTCTCCAGTTCAGGGTACAGCTTATCTTCAATCACCTTCCAACATTCGTCGTAAGTCGAGATGTTTTCGCTAAAGGTTCGCTCTACTCCAACCGATTTGCGTTCTCGCTCCACTACCACTTCACGATCATCAATACCATGGCTGCGTTTCCAAAGCGAAGCACCTTGACGGCCGAACTGACGCAATAGTTCACGGTAATCACTGTTTTTTATGTCTTCACATAGATAGAAGCCAGCCTGATGGAGTTTCTCTAAACTAACTTTGCCAACACCTGGAATCTTTTCCAAAGGCAATTTATCGACCACCTCTTGGACTTTATCGGGTGGAATCACAAACTGGCCATTGGGTTTGTTCATGTCGGAGGCGACTTTGGCAAGAAACTTAATCGGAGCAATGCCTGCAGATGCAGTAATTCCCAGCTCATTTCGGATATCATTACGAATAGATTCCGCAATCAAGGTCGCGGAACCACGACATACCGTAGAGTCGGTCACATCGAGATAAGCCTCATCAAGAGAAAGCGGTTCAATCAGCGATGTATATCGTTCAAAGATGGCGCGAATCTGCTGAGAAACTTGTTTATACACGTGCATGCGTCCCGGAACGACGAGGAGGTTCGGACATAGTTGTAATGCTCTTGCGGTTGGCATTGCACTGCGTACACCAAACTTACGTGCTTCATAATTACACGTACTGATGACACCTCTTTGCTTCTCATGGCCACCTACTGCAAGCGCAATCCCACGGTAATTTGGATTGTCTCGCATTTCTACCGCCGCATAGAAACAATCCATATCCACGTGAATAATTTTTCTTACTCGCTCAATCACGCTCTACACACAAACACACTGTTCAAAAAAACAGTATAGCTGCAAATATACGTATTGGAAATACTGTTATCTGGAGTCAATATTGGAAATTTTTGTCGGAGTTTTTAATAGCGATGTATTCATATTTCGTTATTATTGATTCAAATAACACTAAAAAAGTAGGGACACTTCTTTGAGTAATAAAATACTGGTCGTCGAAGACAGTCGCGCCTTTAGAAACTATCTCGTACAGATCTTAACTCAGGCTGGTTATGAGGTACTTGCTGCAGAGAGCTATGCGGACGCTCAATCCATTTTAGCGGCTAAACCAGAGCTGTTGTGTGCGGTATTAGATTACTGCTTACCTGACGCCCAAGAAGGCGAAATCATCGACCTTTCTTTAGCTCATCAACAAAAAGTCATCGTGCTTACAGCAATGTTTCAAGATGATGTTCGTGAAAAAATGCTGGCGAAAGGCGTGTTGGACTACATTCTGAAAGACAGTATGGCTTCCGTCTCGTACCTCCTTCCACTGATCAAACGATTGACCAATAATCAGCGACACAAGTGTTTAGTCGTTGACGATTCAATGACGGTTCGCCGCCACGTTGTTCAATTGCTAGAGCACCAGTACATCCAAGCGTTGCAAGCTGAAAATGGCCAACAAGCCATCGAGTTGATCGAGCAAAACCCAGATATCACCTTGGTACTGACTGACCACGATATGCCAGTAAAAGATGGTATTACCATGATCCGCGAGTTGCGTCAGAAATTGGATAAGAACCAACTGGCCATACTGGGCATCTCAGGAAGCGACGATCACACCATGACCGCACGTTTTCTTAAGGCTGGAGCGAATGACTTTCTATATAAGCCTTTCAATCAAGAAGAATTCTTTTGCCGCGTTCATCAAATCTTAGACATGAAAGAAGCAACCACTGAGCTATTTAGAATGGCAAACCAAGATGCTCTAACTGGTTTATGGAACCGACGCTTTTTGTTTGGACAAGCTTGTGGTGGTTGTGAGAAGCGCAATATCGCTATGCTGGACATCGACTTTTTCAAGAAGGTCAACGATAACTACGGGCATGATGGCGGTGATGCCGCACTGGTGATGGTAGCGAATATCCTAAAGATTTACTTCCCTGAAGACGTCATCGCTCGCTTTGGTGGGGAAGAATTCTGTATTCAAGCTTGTGGAAGCTATGATGATTTCGTCACTCGTTTAGAGCAAATGCGCCAAAGGGTAGAGAAAACCCCTATTCCGCATCAGAAAGAAGACATTCAAGTGACCATCAGTGTTGGCGTGTCAAATATACAGGGTAATCTAGACCAACAGATAAAAGTGGCCGATGACCGTTTATATCAAGCGAAAGAAAGTGGTCGAAACCAGACTGTCTATCAATAGCGCCCTGTTTCTCGATTACAAAAAAACAAAACCCAGCGACAAGGCCTGTCTCTTGATCACAAGTCTAGTGATCAAGAGACATTGCGAGCTCGTAGCCTTCAAGGATGGTTTGCAGTTTAAACCATCCTTCCCATAGTGCCTTTATTGAAGCTCTGCCCGTCCTCTTGGTATCTTTCCAACCGCCTAATTTAGCAAGATTTCTGTACGCCCAGCTCATATCGGGTACTTCTTTAGGTAATGTCTTGCTTTCTAGTTTCAACCACAGCAGCTTCCAAGCTTTTGTGCCCAAGGCCTTTTCACAACTTTCTGTTGATAGCTCATCAACTTCTTTAATGAAACGTAACGCCAATAAACGAGTCGCAACAAAGGCATAGATGACACTTAACCTCTCTAAGTTACCTTTACTTTGGAGTCTTAGTGACTCCACATCCGTACCTTCACTTTTCCAGACTTTATGGAAGTCTTCAATCAGCCATCGACGCTCGTAATAACCGATAATTCTCATGGCGTCTTCAACGTTGTTTATTGGCTCCGACGTCAAGAGGTGCCATGCTAACTTGTCTTTTGATGCCCCTTGCTCAAGGCAACCAACATAATAAACAGGTATGCCTGCGTGCTCTTTTTTGTTTGCCGGAGCCTTTAATGTCACCTGACCATATTTAACGTCAAGCTTTACATCTCTCGCTTTTCTCCCTCCTTTTTGGGGGATGGTAAGCTCCTTTGTCTCGACACTTGGTAACGCTTGCGCATAGTCGTAAAGCTTTTGAGCGTGTTCTTCTAGACAACGACTTTGCATTGAGCGAACGACAAAGCGCTGCTGATGTTGACGTTTATAAGTTAAGTATTCGAATAGGTCTGCTTCTCGGTCACAGACCGAGATAACATCTAACATCTTATCCCCTAGGCGCTCAACGACACGGCGAGAAGCTTGCTCCCATTTGTAACTCTCTTTCTCCTCGTAAGGACGAGTCGCGTGTTGGTGCTTTTGCCCACGCTTAGTAATATCTCGGCTCCATCGTTGTTGCTCGATAAGACCAACAATGGTCTGACTTTGTGGTGCAAAAAGTAACGTCGAATGTACATGGAGAGCTCGGGTTCTATTGCCTTGATTCGTGTGCCCGAGCTCTTCTTTTATACTTCGATGAGGAAAACTGAGCGTTGTTGTATCTTCAAGCGCAAGTAATTCTTCATGCTCTTTAGCTCGGGATACGGTTGATTGAAAGCCAGCTTCAGCGATGTCTTTTGCATCGATGTTTTCATTACGGATAAAGCGATATGCGCCTTCCATATCGGCGGGAGAAAAAGGAAGTTTAGCCACGGAGACTCCTGGTTGATTAGCAATGGAAGTCGCTAAACTGATGAGGCGTTGTGTTCTTCGAGGATCTTTAAGTTGTGCTTGTCCAAATTGTTCTTGCGCCCAAAGTTTAGCGTCTGAGTGTGTCATCTTAGTGTTTCAGTAAGGATTCTTAAGTGATCAGATCGCACACACTTGAAAGAGTTCAAAAAAATCCCTAAGCTACAAGCTTAGGGATTTGTGTATAAGAGACAGGCGACAAGGCTGGGTTTTCTATTTTGGTTATCGCCGATTAAGCAATGCGATCTTTTTCCCATGCTGCAAGCTTCTCAGCACGCGCAGCTTCACGGGCTTCACGCTTTTTACGTGCATCACATGGTTCTGGGCAGTTACATACTTTCTCGATGCCTACTGCACCAAGACCACCACAGCTACCTTTTACAACCTTCTTTTGGAAGATGTAACCTACTGCCATCGCTGCAATCACCGCAACAAAGACAGCAAAAGTAATTAGAAATGTACTCATAAGGACATGCTCACTTCTGTTGTTATTTCTTCATGAACGGCTTGTATGCTTCCGAAGCCAGCTCTTTAAAACCATCATCCGTTTTCACAACCATGAAAACAGGAATGTTATTCTCGTTCGCGATTTCCATGCCTTTGTCTTCACCTAGCACCATTAGACCAGTTGCAAGACCATCAGCCGTCATCGACGATTTATCCAGTACCGTTACAGACACCACTTTATGATGGATTGGTTTGCCTGTTTGCGGGTTAATGATGTGAGAGTATCGCACACCATTGCTCTCAAAGTAATTACGATAGTCACCGCTTGTTGCAATTGCCATATCACCCGGCTCAATAATTTCTTGAATTGAGCGCTCATCAACGGTTGGCTTTTCAATTGCAATACGCCACGGCACACCTTCACGGTTAATGCCTTTCAAACGCATTTCACCACCAACTTCTACCATGTAGTTGTGAATACCTTCAGATTGTAGGTAATCCGCAACCACATCAACACCCCACCCTTTTGCGATAGTTGATAGATCAACGTAAAGGTTTGGAATGTCTTTAGACATTTTATTGCCTTCAATAGACAGATGATGGATACCTGTATTCGCTTTGCGAGCCGCTAGCTCTTCGTCTGTCGGAACCACATCTGGACGTGCTTCAGGTCCAAAGCCCCAGAGGTTAACTAAAGGACCAACAGTGACGTCTAGTGCACCTAAAGTAAGACCGTTTAGACGAATCGCTTCTTTCACTACTGTTGCAGTTTGTGGTGATACCTCGAATGGCTCACTCGTTGTGTGTTGATTAAAACGGCTAAGCTCTGAATCTTCACGGTACGTCGACATTTGATCGTTCACTTCTTCAAGTAGACGATCGATTTCTGTCTGAAGCGCTTCAGGCGATGGTAGGCCATCTTGCTGAATGTATTTGATGTTGTAAGTTGTGCCCATTGTTGGGCCACTTAGATGAATTTGATCCGCAGACTTTTCACAGCCAGCCAAAACCAATAGAGAAGCGAATGCAACAAGCCACTTTTTCACTTGTTTACTCCTATTGTCGTTAAATTGATATGGAAAATGGGTTCTCTTGAGACAAACCGATTTCCTATATCAACTGTTGAATATCGTCGTGTTTTCTACAAAAAATAATGGCTAGCTCTTAGAGAGCTAGCCATAGATTCAATCACTTGGAGGGATTAACCACCGAAGTCATCTAGTAGGATGTTTTCATCCTCTACACCTAGATCTTTTAGCATGCCGATTACAGCAGCGTTCATCATAGGTGGACCACACATGTAGTATTCACAGTCTTCTGGCGCTTCGTGATCACGTAGGTAGTTCTCGTAAAGAACGTTGTGAATGAAGCCAGTGTAACCATCCCAGTTATCTTCTGGCATAGGGTCAGACAGTGCACAGTGCCATACGAAGTTATCGTTGTCAGCCGCTAGGCCATCAAAGTCTTCTACGTAGAACATTTCACGCTTAGAACGTGCGCCGTACCAGAATGACATCTTACGCTTAGAGTGCAGACGTTTTAGCTGGTCGAAGATATGAGAACGCATTGGAGCCATACCTGCACCACCACCAACGAATACCATTTCAGCGTCAGTGTCTTTCGCGAAGAACTCACCAAATGGACCAGAAATCGTACACTTGTCGCCTTCTTTCAGAGACCAGATGAACGATGACATGATGCCAGGTGGTACGTCTGGGTTGTTAGGCGGCGGCGTAGCGATACGCACGTTAAGCATGATGATACCGTGCTCTTCTGGGTAGTTAGCCATAGAGTATGCGCGGATCGTTTCTTCGTTTACCTTAGACTCGTAGCGGAACAGGTTAAACTTGTCCCAATCTTCACGGTATTCTTCAGGTACATCGAAATCAGCGTATTTAACGTGGTGAGCTGGCGCTTCAATCTGGATGTAACCACCAGCACGGAAAGGTACTGATTCGCCATCTGGGATTTGTAGCTTAAGCTCTTTGATGAATGTTGCTTTGTTATCGTTAGAGATAACAGTACATTCCCACTTCTTAACGCCGAAGATTTCTTCAGGAAGTTCGATGTCCATGTCAGTTTTCATTGCAACCTGACATGCTAGACGCTCACCTTCACGTGCTTCACCTTTAGTAATGTGGTCAAGCTCGGTAGGTAGGATGTCACCACCACCTGATTTAACTTTTACGCGACACTGACCACAAGAGCCACCGCCACCACAAGCAGAAGATACGAATACGCCAGCACCAGCTAACGCAGATAGTAGCTTACCACCTGGTTGTGTAACGATCGCCAGTGAAGGGTCATCGTTCACAGAAATTGTAATGTCACCTGTTGGTACAAGCTTAGACTTAGCGAAAAGAATCACTAGTACTAGCGCAAGTACGATCAGAGTAAACATCACTACACCAAGAATAATGTCCATTGACTATTCCTTAATTGTTGCGGTTTACCCGACTTACAGTTGAACACCAGAGAAAGACATGAAGCCTAACGCCATTAGACCTACAGTGATGAACGTGATGCCTAGACCACGTAGACCAGGAGGTACGTCTGAATACTTCATCTTCTCACGGATACCTGCAAGAGCAACGATTGCTAGCATCCAGCCCACACCAGAACCGAAGCCGTAAACAACAGATTCAGCAAAGTTGTAGTCACGTTGTACCATGAAAGATACACCACCGAAGATCGCACAGTTTACTGTGATCAGCGGTAGGAAGATGCCTAGCGCGTTGTACAAAGGTGGGAAGAAACGGTCAAGAACCATCTCCAGAATCTGTACAAGTGCCGCAATTACACCGATGAAGGTGATGAAGTTTAGGAAGCTAAGGTCTACGCCCTCAACTAACGCGTTCTCTTTCAAAACTAGGTTGTAAACTAGGTTGTTCACAGGAACCGCGATAGTTAGTACTACCACAACGGCAACACCTAGACCGAAAGAGGTCTTAACTTTCTTAGATACGGCAAGGAAAGTACACATACCTAGGAAGAAAGACAGTGCCATGTTTTCGATGAAAATCGATTTAACTAGCAGACTGATGTAATGTTCCATGACGTCCTTACTCCTTCGCTTCGATTTGTTCAGGTCTGATAATGCGGATAGCCCAGATCATGAAACCGATTAAGAAGAATGCTGATGGTGCAAGTAGCATCAGGCCGTTTGGCTGGTACCAACCACCGTTGCTCACTAGAGGTAGTACTTCTAGGCCAAATAGTTTGCCTGAGCCAAATAGCTCGCGGAAGAAACCAACAGTGATAAGAACGAAACCGTAACCAAGACCGTTACCGATACCATCGATTAGAGATGGGATTGGCGCAGACTTCATCGCGAACGCTTCAGCACGACCCATTACGATACAGTTCGTAATGATCAGACCTACGAATACCGATAGCTGTTTAGAGATATCGTATAGGTATGCTTTAAGCACTTGGTCTACCACGATTACTAGAGATGCGATGATCGCCATTTGAACGATGATCCGCACACTGTTAGGAATGTGGTTACGGATTAGAGAAACAGAGAAGTTCGACAGTGCAGTTACAAATGTTACTGCTAGTGTCATTACAAATGCTGTTTCTAGTTTAGTTGTTACTGCAAGAGCAGAACATACACCAAGAACCTGCAGCGCGATCGGGTTGTTATCCAACACAGGCGCCATAATGCTCTTTTTAATGTTTTGTGCGCTAGACATTAGTTCAGACCTCCGTCACGAACTTTTGCTAGGAAAGGACCAAAGCCCATGTCACCTAACCAGAAGTCGAATGTACCTTGAACACCGTTACCAGTTAGTGTCGCACCAGATAGGCCGTCAACGCCGTGTTCAGAACCTTCTGGAGCACCACCTTTAACAATCTTGATTGCTGGTTTGTGGTTCTCGTCGAATAGTTTCTTGCCAACGAATTGAGCACGCCATGCTGGGTTCTCTACTTCACCACCAAGTCCAGGAGTTTCACCTTGCTCGTAGTAAGTGATACCAGACACAGTGTCACCGTCAGTTTCAACCGCAACGAATGCGTACATCATTGACCAAAGACCAGTACCGTGAACAGGGATGATAACTTTAGATACTTCATCACCGCTTTTCACTAGGTAAACGATACCAGTATTAGCACGACGTAGGATCTTAGCTTTGTCTTCTTCAGCCGTTAGCTTGATAGACTCAGATGGATCTTTCGCTGCTTTACGTTGGTCGTAGTTAGCTGCTGTAGAACCGTCACCCGCAGTCTCAACAAAATCACCTGTTTTGAAGTCAACTAGACGAGGTTCAATGTACTCAGCAAATAGCTCAGGTACTTTTTTACCGTCAGCTTCAATGCCAGCAACTTCTACAATCTTTGATTGCTTATCTAGGACAGCGTTAGCTTTTTGCTTATCACGCAGGCCTACTGCCGCTGTTGATACGATGATTGAACAAACAAGGCTCAACCCGATAACAACACCCAGCGTCTTTTTAATGCTGTCGTTATTACTTGCCATAGCGTGCTAGTCTCCGCTTGATGTTCTTCTCGATAACTACATGGTCGAACAGAGGTGCGAATAGGTTCGCGAATAGAATCGCCAGCATCATACCCTCTGGGTAAGCTGGGTTAACTACACGGATCATCACACACATTGCACCGATTAGGATGCCGTACCACCACTTACCACCGTTGGTAAATGAAGCTGATACTGGGTCCGTTGCCATGAAGAACATACCGAATGCAAAACCACCTAGAACTAGGTGCCAGTGCCATGGCATGTTGAACATTGGGTTGGTGTCAGAGCCGATCACGTTGAACAGTGTCGATACTGCAATCATACCGATCATTACACCCGCAATGATGCGCCATGAAGCGATTCGCATGTATACGATCATCGCTGCACCGATCATTAGAGCTAGTGTCGATACTTCACCAATTGAACCTGGGATGTTACCGATGAAAGCATCCATCCAAGTGATAGGAGCGCCAGTGATGTTGTTGATCAACGCGCCGCTACCGCCGTGAGCCCATTGGCTAAGAGCAGTTGCACCAGAGAAGCCGTCAGCTGCTGTCCATACTACGTCACCCGAGATTTGAGCTGGGTAAGCGAAGAATAGGAAAGCACGACCTGCAAGTGCAGGGTTAAGGAAGTTACGACCTGTACCACCGAAGATCTCTTTAGCAACAACAACACCAAATGTGATACCTAGTGCCGCTTGCCATAGAGGTAGCGTTGGTGGAACGATAAGTGCGAATAGAATAGAAGTTACAAAGAAACCTTCGTTCACTTCGTGCTTACGCACCATACAGAAAAGCACTTCCCAGAAACCACCAACAATAAATACTGTTGCGTAGATTGGTAGGAAGTAAGTCGCACCTAGTAGCATTTTACTGCCAACACCAGCTTCCGCACCGATGGTGCCGCCAAGCATTTCTGTTAGCCAGTAGTGCCAGTTACCAGAGATAACTGTCGCTAGTTGCTCACCAGCGTACATGTGGTTAAGTGCTGCGATAGCTTGGCCACCCGCGTTGTACATACCCCAGAACATTGCTGGGAATACCGCGAACCAAACCATGATCATGATACGTTTTAAGTCAACGCTATCACGGACGTGCGAGCTACGTTTTGTTACTAGACCTGGCGTGTAGAAAAGCGTTGCCGCTGCTTCGTACAGTGCAAACCATTTTTCGTGTTTGCCGCCTGGTTCAAAATGATGCTCGATATCCTCTATGAATTTCTTAAGCATGGATTACCCTTCCTTCACAATGGTATCTAGGCATTCACGAAGTAGCAGACCGTACTCGTATTTACCAGGACATACAAAGGTGCACAATGCTAGATCTTCTTCATCCAGTTCAAGCGCACCCAGTGCTTGAGCACTGTCTGTATCGCCTGCACATAGATCACGAAGTAGCAAAGTAGGTTCCATATCAAGAGGCATTACACGCTCGTAGTTGCCAATTGGAACCATTGCACGATCACTACCGTTAGTTGTCGTTGTCATGTTAAACAACTGACCTTTAAAGATGTGACTCAGGAAAGATTTAGTGATTGAGAATTTGTTTTTGCCAGGAACAGCCCAGCCAAACAGTTCTTTCTCACGACCTTCACGCAGGACAGAAACCTGCTGATGGTAACGACCAAGGTAAGCATGTGGACCAGACGCTTGAGTACCAGAAAGTACAGAGCCTGAAATCACACGAACTTCACCTGGCATCAATTCGCTGTCAGTTAGGTCTTCAAGAGAAGCACCTACAACAGTACGAAGAAGACGTGGGTTATTCACTACTGGACCAGCAAGAGATACAACACGATCTGTGTATAGCTCACCAGTAAGGAATAACTTACCGAACGCGATAACGTCTTGGTAGTTGATGCTCCAAGCCACGTTTTGTGCATTTACTGGGTATAGGAAATGCATGTGGGTGCCAGCAAGACCTGCTGGGTGAGGGCCATCGAAGACGTGTTCTTCTACGTTAGACTGAGAAGAGCGTGGCAAACTAGTACCAGATTTACATACGTAAACCTTGCCTTCTGTCAGGGCTGAAAGAATGTCTAGACCGGCAACGAATGCTTCTTGTTGTTCATTAATGATCAACTCAGGCTGAGCTGCTAGTGGATTAGTATCCATCGCAGTTACAAAGATAGCCTTAGAATTTGATTCGATTGCTGGAACCTTGCTGAACGGACGAGTACGTAAAGCGGTCCAAAGGCCAGATTCAACCAATTGAGTCTTGATCACTTCGCGATCTAGACCTGCTAGTTGAGCTGCTTCGAACTTATCAAATGTCACCTGCTCTTCGCCTGCCACTTCAATCACTACAGATTGAAGAACACGCTTAGCGCCACGGTTAACTTCGATCACTTTACCGGCTGCTGGAGCTGTGAACTTAACGCCAGGGTTCTTTTTGTCTTCAAAAAGAACTTGCGCTTTTTTCACTTCATCACCAACGCGGACATGCATGGTAGGACGCATGCCAACGTACTCTTCGCCAAGCAAGGCGACTTTTTTGATGGTCTTACCATCATTAATCACCTGGGATGGAGTTCCTGCGATAGGAAGATCCAAGCCCTTCTTTATTGTAATCATACGCACTTGCACTACTTTTATCGGGAAAAAGATTCTTTTGATTGCGTAACTTTTAGACACGACATCAGTGTCCGGTTTCGATGCTGTTTAAAACATCAAAATCGCAACATCCTATTAATTATCTCGTCACAAATATTAGGCGAGATTTATCAGGTGCGGTAGTCTAGCATTTTTTGGGAACTTGATGCCATGACCAATCTTAGGAAAGGTGGGTTTATTTCGGTAGAATCGAGTGTAAAAGGTTAAAGAATAGTCATAACTTTGACCCATCGCACAAATGCCAAATCCCTTGCATCTGTCATGGAAATAAAACATTCACGCTTTGAAACATGCATTAATTTTCATTCATTTGTTGAAACACTGTTAACACATTTTTTAACCTTCATTTGTGCCACATTTTAATCCCGAAAAGATGTAAAACAAAAAAAGATGGCCGAAACCATCTTTTTCAAATCAGCGAGTTAAAGCCGGTTTAACGACCGCCACCCATACACATAGGACTATCTGGCGCGCCATCTTGCTCTAATTTCCACTCTTCATTGGTGTAAGTATGAATCGCCAACGCATGGATGTGATTATCGAGTTCATCAGCAAGCACGGTGTGTACCTGACGATGTCGACCAATAAGGCGCTGACCCGCGAACGCATCACTGACAACAATCACTTTGAAGTGACTCTCAGAACCCGGCGGAACATTATGCATGTAGCTCTCATTGATCACTTTCAAATAATTAGGTTGCAGCTCACTATGCAGCTTCTTTTCTATGATTTCTTGGATCATATTCAGTCCTCATCGATACTAGTCCGGTAAGTATATACTCTACTTTGACAAATGAAATCAACGAAACCTCCTTGCTCTACCTTCTCATAATCCACACAGTTCACTAAAAGCCTGTGAAAATCAGTAAATTTGACAGCTTTTTGTATCTTGAATCTTCATCATTTGCGACAATAATCACTAATTTCCAAATCCACTTACGTTTAGTTATGAAAACCGAATTAGACCTTCACGATCGTAGCCTCACGCTACATCGTTTCCCAAAGCGCTCCAATGAGACTCTTCAAGCATGGGATGCGGGTGATGAGTACCTTATCAATCACGTAGAAGAATTAGCGCTGCCAGAGAATCAAAACATCGTGGTTATCAATGATAATTTCGGCGCGTTGGCATGCTGGTTTTCAGAGAAACATAATGTCACATTGATGAGTGACTCTTTTATTTCTCATAAAGGTGCCAAACAAAACCTCGAAGATAACCAATGTAAGCAAGTTGCCTTTCTCAGTACGATGGATGAGATCCCTGAGAATACAGATTTGGTTTTGATGCAATTGCCGAAAAGCAACCGCCATTTGGTTTGGTTGTTAAGTCAATTACGTAAATCGCTTCCGGCCTCTTGCCCTATTATTGCGGTGAACAAAGCCAAAGAAATCCACACTTCTACTCTGAAGCTCTTCGAAAAATACTTGGGTGAAACCACCACCTCCCTTGCATGGAAAAAGCATCGTTTGGTGTTTTCTCACGCAACCGCGCAGCCAATCCATGCCGTAGATCCGATGACAGTTTGGGGCGTAGACGGAGAGAACATTCAACTGAAAAACCTGCCAAATGTTTACTCAGGTGAAAGCTTGGATTTAGGTGCACGCTTTATGTTGCAGCACCTGCCTCAAGACCCTGAGTTGAAAAACATTATCGACTTGGGCTGTGGTAATGGTGTGTTGTCCATCAAAATGGGGCAGTTAAACCCAAAAGCTCACCTAACTTGTGTTGATGAGAGCTTTATGGCGGTGGAGTCTGCAAGGCAAAACCTTATCGCTAACTTAGGTGAAGGCCGAGATATTGAATGTATCGCGAACAACTGTTTAGACGACTTCAAACCTGAAAGCACATGTATGGTGATGTGTAACCCACCTTTCCATCAGCAACAGGCCATTACCGACCATATCGCTTGGCAAATGTTCTGTGACTCAAAACAAATTCTGAACCAAGGTGGGAAGTTATTGGTCATAGGTAACCGTCACCTTGGTTACGATGCAAAGCTGAAACGTCTATTCGGCGACAAAAATGTGAAATTAGTCGCTTCTAACAATAAGTTCGTGATTTTACAGGCAACGAAAAATCCTGCTAAATTAGGCGCTAAGCAATAAAGTCCTGACTTTAGCAAAATGTTTAAAAGGAATAATAAGATGAAAAAACTGGTACTAGCGGCTTCGGTTGCCTTGCTTGCTGCATGTTCAGCGCCACAACAGCAACCTCAACTGAGCCTGATGCCTGAAACAACGCTAAGCACTAACCCTATCGTGCAAGGCAAAAGCTACAGCCTAACCAGTAAAGATGTACGCGCCGCACAATACGTTGCGCTAGTCGACAACGGTCGCTCAAACATTTTGCCACTTCACGCGAAGCAGAACCTACGTATTTCTCTTGAAGAAGCATTGGAGAAGCAATTCTCTTCTCAAGGTTTCCACTCTGATCTGAACAGCGACAACTCAATCGAACTTGAAGTGCAAGAAGCGTTAGTAAACGTGAAGCACTCTGTAATGGAAAACGAGATGGATGCAAAAGTGGTTCTAGAAATCACAGCAGAAACTCCGCAAGGCAAGCTAGTTAAGACCTATACTGGTACTGCTAAACGTTCAGGCACACTAAGCGCTTCAGACTCTGATATTGAGCAAACTCTTAATGATGTTGTTGCTCTTACTTTGAAAGAAATCGCGAATGACCCTGAGCTTCGTCAATACATGCAGGAGCGATTCTAATGCTACGCAAAGCCATTCTTTCTCTCGCGCTATTAAGCTGCAGCGTTTTCGCTGGTCCTAAAGTGGCGTTTGAAACCACGCTAGGTAACTTCACTGTTGAGCTCAATGAAGAAAAAGCACCGATTACTGTCGCTAACTTCCTCAAATACGTGGAAGACGGCAGCTACGAAGGTACAATTTTCCATCGTGTGATTCCTGGTTTTATGGCGCAAGGTGGCGGCTTTAATCAAGATATGCAGATGCAGAAAACTTATGCGCCAATCAAAAACGAAGGTAACAACGGTTTGAACAATGACCGTGCAACCATCGCGATGGCACGTACAAACGCTCCTGATTCTGCAACGCGCCAGTTCTTTATTAACCTCGTGGACAATGACTTCTTAAACTATGGCGCTCGTCCACCTGGTTATGCAGTATTTGGCGAAGTCACTGAAGGCTTCGATGTCATTCAAAAAATGGCCGCTCAGCCAACCAAATCTATCGGTCGCATGCGCGATGTCCCAGAGACGCAAATCGTCATCACCAAAGCAACACTACTCAAATAGCCAAAACCATAAGCCCTTTGAATATTCGAAGGGCTTTCTCTTTTAGTGGCTCTATTTTAACGGATTGATTTATGTCTTCATTACCTTCCATCACTTGGTTGGAAACGGTAAAAAGTTACCTCGATAAACGCCTACTTTGGGTTTTCATGCTCGGTTGCTCCAGCGGCTTTCCATGGGTGCTTATCGGTTCAAATATGTCAGGCTGGCTGAAAGATGCTGGTTTAACACTTTCTGCAATCGGCTACTTTGGTAGTGTGTTCGCGGTCTACGCGATCAACTTTCTATGGGCGCCATTGGTCGATCGCGTCAAATTGCCTGTTTTGCATCGTTTGTTGGGACAGCGACGCAGTTGGATATTTTTATGCCAAAGTATCGTCTTAGTTGCGACGCTGTTTATTGCCGGCGTAAACCCAGCAGAAAACCTGATGTTCACATCACTTCTTGCTCTGTGTATTGCTACGGCTTCCGCAACACAAGATATAGCCATTGATGCATTTCGTATCGATACTTTCCCTAAAACGGAGCAATCTAAACTTCCGCAAGCTTCAGCTATGGCGGTGATTGGTTGGTGGACAGGTTACTCCTTACCGGGCTACTTAGCTTTCATCAACGCTGACAGTATCGGTTGGAACGGTGTCTACTACGGGATGGCGTTTATTGTCGTTTTACTGATGATTTTTACTCTATTGGTCGGTGAACCGAAAACTCAACGAGAGCAACTTCAATCTGAAGCGGAGCAACGCCATAAAGAGGTAGTTGGTTCTAAAGTAGTGGCTTGGTTTACTGTAACGGTTGTAGAACCCTTCTTAGACTTCTTTAACCGAAATGGCGTTCGTGTTGCCATCACCCTGCTTTTGTTTGTTTTCCTATTCAAGATTGGTGAAGCCTTCTTAGGACGTATGTCGATCGCCTTCTACAAAGAGATTGGTTTTAGCAACGAACAGATTGGTTACTACTCGAAACTGATTGGCTGGGGTGCGACCATGCTGTTCACCTTTGTTGGCAGCATGTTCAACGTTAAGTTTGGTATTGTACGTGGCCTGATGATTGGCGGTATCGCCATGGCGGCAAGTAACTTGATGTTTGCTTGGATTGCGAAGGTGGGCCCAAACGAGCACTTGTTCCTAGCAACAATCATTGTCGATAACTTTACGACCGCTTTCTCGACCGTCGCTTTTGTTTCCTTCTTAACGATTTTGACTGGGCAAGCTTTCTCAGCTACTCAATACGCGCTGCTAGCTTCACTGGGCAACTTTGGACGAACAACGTTGGCGTCATTCAGTGGCGAGTTGGTCGACTATCTGAATGACTGGACCACCTTCTTTGCAATTACTGCAGTCATGGTTATTCCAAGTTTGATCATGCTCTATTCTTTACGCCACTACTTTACCGAACTGCTCGAAAAAGCAAGGCAAAGAGACTAAAGAAAAATAGTAAAAAAACCACCGACTTCGGTGGTTTTTTTTTACCGTTGAATATTTACGGGTACATGCCCTTGCCGAACATATTGAATATTCTGGCAACCCCTTGGGTGAAGATCATTGGCTCTGTCAGCACAGTTAGGCACAAGCAATCTTCTCCGGGCTTGGTGAACGGACTGTGTTTTACGGAACCGTCTCTGACCATCATATCTCCCGCTTCATAATGGCCATCTTCATCACTGAAACCACCGTGCAGTACAAGCGTCGATTCTTGCCCTTTGTGCGTGTGCTGAGGAATACGAACATCCTCACTTATGTACATTAAGTTAACGCGGGCATCTTCCCCTAAGTCGAGTTGCGCACTATATACTTTACCGCCGTAACTCTTCCACTCACCGACCAGATCAGAAAAACGACTCAACGTTTTGGGCAGCTTAAAGTCTTTACCCGCAACTTCAACTTTCGCAATGTCTTTTATAACGACCGATTCTGGTGTTGGCTCTGCCGTAATAATGTCATTGAACATGATGTCAAAGTCCGCGTCGTATTCTGAAGCGATATCGCTTACAGCAACCGATGCTTGTTCGGCTTCGATTTCATTTACATATGCTCGGCATTTCGAACAAGTCTCTAAGTGTGTGGCAACCACCAAACCAGAAACCGCATCAATACTTCCCGAAGCATATGCCTCTAACAATATTTTGTCTGGATGTTTATTCATAATTGCTCCGTATGCATCGAATGCCTTAGCTTTTCTACCGCTAGCCTCAAGCGAGACTTCACGGTACCCAAAGGTATGTCGAACAGCTCTGCGACCTGTTGGTGTGGTAATTCTTGAAGGTACACCGCTTGGAGTACTTCTCTTTGGTTTTTCGGCAGTATGTCTAAAAATTTGACTACCTGTTCTTTGAGCATGTCTTGCTCAGGTGAATAATGGTCAACCAAATCAGCGGGGTAGTAATCTGATGGCCAAATGTCATCAGAATGAATGTGTAAATCTTTGCCTTTCTGTTTCCTTAAAAGGTCGAAACAAAGGTTACGGATAATGGTATAGATCCATGTCGACAACGCACTTTTTGTGCCGTCATATAAATGAGCTTTTTGCCAAACAGTCGCCATGGTTTCTTGCACCATTTCCATTGCAACTTGCTCATTACCAACATGTTTGTAGGCGAACTGCTTAAGCTTTGGTGCATAAAAACGAAATACGAAGGCGAAAGCGTCTTTGTCTCGCGCTTTCACTTTATCCATATAGTCATTCCATTCGCTTCGCCCGAGCTTTTGTGGGCTTTCACTCATCATAATCAGCCTTAATCATTGGGAGGAGTTGCCCCCTCCCCCTTTCGTCCTAGTCGGTGATGTCATCAACAATAAGATTGAAGCCACCGTTATTGCCATCATCAATGGCGACTACTTGATATACGACGCCGTTCATTACCGTTACAGGTGCAGAATCAATTGCCACTGTATTTGGGTCTCCCGCCACTGTCACAGTGACAAAATAAGAACCTTCGGCAACGTAAACGCCTTGCACACTATCTTTATACGCGAAGTTTGCTATTGCTGGATCACTTCCATCGATTCCTGCGCTGGTTGTGAGATAGATGTCTACCATTTCAGCCACTGGATTCGCTGCTGCGTGTGTAACATTTAAAGTTGCGCTGGTTGCGACTGCACGACGCATGTCTTCGACTACAAGCGGTTCAATTGCGATTGCAGGGGCTACAACACCAACTGCATAGATGCTGTAATCCATACCGCCTTTCACTTCTAAACCGTCAACGTCGATAATTGGATCTGTCGTTGTACCATCAACATACACATCAATATCGTACGCTTTTGGCGCAAGGTCCAAGTACCCACGAATTTGTTTAAACTCCAAATCCGCAAGCGGAGCAAACGCAGCACCGTCAACATGCACATCAACAACAGGTGCACCATCGACTAAATGACCAACGCGCACTTCTGCTTGGCTGCCGGTATCTTCAATTATAGAAGAGCCAGAACCATCTAATACCATTAACTTCACCGGAGAAGTGCTGTTTGAATCACCTGTACTGATAGCTGCAATAGTTAAGTTAGCATTAGCTGGGAGCGGAATGGTTCCCGAATCAAACGCTACTGTATCACCCACAGCGAGTCTCACTTGATAATCACCTGCAGGAATATTTAGCACATCCGTTGATGCTTTATAGGCTAGATTAGTAATCGGTGATGAGCCTGCCAACGCGGCACCGGGTTCAGTGACGTAAAGACCTACGGCTGGCACGCCAGAAGCAGCATGCACCACCTGCACGTCTAGGCTGTTAGCGTCTGCCATAGAAGTTGCGCTTCGAGTTACGATAAGAGGTTCAACAGGGTTTGACGCACCAGAAGCGTCGCCCACAACAAAGGCGGTGTAGTTTAGGTCTGAATCCAGATCGAGTGTTGTTCTGTCTACAACAGTAGCGACTTCGCCACCAGGTAGTTGAACGTCAACTTGTACAGAGTTGGCGCCCTCTGGAACGCGAACGTACCCCGACCCGACACCGTAATCTACGCCAGTTAACGCTGCTTCGTCATTAATCCATACGTTCGCTAACGGCGCGTCTGCTGACGCGTGCACCGCTTGCAAGTTCGAATATTCGATCGAATCACTGTCTGAGCCACACGCAGCAATCCCTAGTACAGCAACCAAGGTTACTGCAGTTTTGGTTAGTCCTTTCATATCCTAGTCTCTCTTTTTGGTGGGACTTCTATCGCTTGATTGAGAAAATGCAACGCAGGTAGGCAATCTGTTGCACCAACCAGCTTCTCAAATAAGATACTGTCGAGAGGCAAGAGCTCTAGCCACCGCTGGGTAACCCACGAGGCATCGTCATAGAAACGATGCTGATAGAGTTTTCCCAACTGAGGAAATTGCTCGTATACATGAGCGAGTTGCTCGCTTAGATACAGAAAGTCTGGAGTAGGCTTTGGTTCACTCCAGTTTTCTATCCAATCAATCTCAGCATGACGCAGACCATCAGAGTCTGCTCTAACACGCTTGACAGTAAAGCGCTTTTCACCGACAACGGTGATTCCAAGAAGTCCATCACTCAGTGTTTCAAAATCAACGATGGTGACCAAAGTACCGATAGACGACACATTCCCTACTGCTTTTGGATCTTCCCCACTGCCGACAAGACAAACGCCAAACCCGACGTTTCTAATACTGCATTCCTTCACCATGCGTTGATAACGTGGCTCAAAAATACGCAGATTCATCTTTCCTTCTGGCAATACAACTGAGGTTAAAGGGAATAACATGACTTCGTTCATTAAATCGTCCTCTTTGATTCAAAAACTCATACGAGCGATGTATTAGAGAGATCACTAACGATTTATGTTGGTTAATCGACTGGCTTAAAAAGTCATAAAAACGATTACGCAAACGACGTGAGTCACATATTTATTGCAAACCAATGCAACAAATAAAAAGTTCCGTGAAATAAACTTATTTCGTGACGAGCCTCACTAAAAACCTTCATTTTTGCATCCTTTATCACTTTCATTTGAGATTTTTATCGCTATTATTCCCGCCAATTGGAAAGCGCAGCACAGATTGCGTGTTCTGAATCATTACAAACATAGAGAGTCCCCTTATGCGTAAATCACTTTTAGCTCTTAGCCTTCTAGCGGCTACTTCAGCTCCAGTTATGGCTGCTGACTACTCAGATGGCGATATCCACAAGAACGATTACAAGTGGATGCAATTCAACCTAATGGGTGCATTCAACGAGAAAGGCTACTCTGAGTCTTCTCACGATTACCTAGAAATGGAATTTGGCGGCCGCTCTGGCATCTTCGACCTATACGGTTACGTAGATGTCTTTAACTTGGCTTCAGATCCAGGCAGCGACAAAGATGGCGGCGAGAAGATCTTTATGAAGTTTGCTCCTCGTATGTCTCTAGATGCTGTAACTGGTAAAGACCTATCTTTCGGTCCAGTTCAAGAGCTTTACGTTGCGACTCTTATGGAATGGGGTGGTAACTCAGACGTTAACTCTCAGAAAATCGGTCTAGGTTCTGACGTAATGGTTCCTTGGTTAGGCAAAATCGGCCTAAACCTATACGGTACTTACGATGGCAACAAAAAAGACTGGAACGGTTTCCAAGTTTCTACTAACTGGTTCAAGCCATTCTACTTCTTCGAGAACGGTTCATTCATTTCTTACCAAGGTTACATCGATTACCAATTCGGTATGGATGATGCTGAAGGTAACAAGTTCAACACTACAGCGTCTAACGGCGGTGCAATGTTTAACGGTATCTACTGGCACTCTGACCGCTTCGCAGTGGGTTACGGCCTGAAACTATACCATGACGTATACGGCTTCAAAGACGGTGAGCCACTACCATGGGGTCACAAACCAGAATCATCTGGTGCTGGTCACTACGTAGCTGTAACTTACAAGTTCTAATTGAACCGATAGGTTCCCCAAAAATGGCGCCTCTTGGCGCCATTTTTATTTGCTTTCCTTTTTTCCCTCATTATCCTTGCAGCAAACCTTTTTAATGAGAGCGTTTGGTGAATATTCTCATCTTAGGTCCAGGAGCCGTTGGCTCACTTTGGGCGACTAAATTCAAACTTGCTGGACACAATGTTTCCTTGTGGGGAAGAAACTCAAACAGCGAGCAGTTGCTCCAACTTGATGACAATCCTGCAATCAATTTTTCTAATCAGCACGTCCCTTCTGTTCAAAGTGCAGATCTGATTGTTGTGACAGTAAAAGCATGGCAAGTGGAAACCGCGATTGAGCCTCTTCTTCCTTATATCAACACTGACACCATCATAATGTTGATGCACAACGGAATGGGAACCGCACAACTAATCGAAGCCAAACTTGCTGATAACCCGTTAATCGTTGCCACAACAACACACGGTGCTTACAAACCAAGTAAAGAGCAGGTTCTGCATACTGGCCAAGGAAATACTCAACTGGGTGGTTTTAATGCTAAAGGTGCTCAATGTGACTTCTTAGCGGAGGTGATGAATCACGCTTTGCCAGAGGTCAATTGGAACCCAAATATCAACGCTGCCCTGTGGACCAAGCTTGCGATCAACTGTGCTATCAACCCCCTGACGGCCATTCATCAGTGTAAAAATGGTGAGCTTGCCGCTCCGGAATTTGCCACCGAGTTGGCGAACATCACTCGCGAGTTGGTAGAGACAATGAATAAAGAAGGGATAAAGGTCGATTTTGATTCTCTTCACACCACCATTATGCAAGTGGTGAACGCAACAGCAGCCAACTACTCTTCAATGAGACAAGATGTTTTTCACCAACGTCGCACCGAAATTGATTTTATTACCGGCTATTTGCTGAAAGCTGCTGAAAAGCATCACATTAGAACGCCAGAGAACGCCAAACTCTATCAACGCATCAAACAGATTGAACACAGCTGGACAGAACAATGAATAAAAAGATCTTAGTACCTATCGCGCCGGGCACAGAAGAAATGGAAGCGGTAACCGTTATCGACTTAATGGTTCGAGCAGGCTATGACGTAACAGTCGCAAGCGCAGATTTCGATGGTTCACTGACTATGAAAGCGTCTCGAGGCGTGACACTAACCGCGGATTGCAAGCTAGTTGATATTGCCGATGACGAGTTTGATGCGATTGTTCTGTCTGGTGGCGTAGGTGGTGCAGAAACCTTCCGTGATAGCACCATCATGATTGAGATCCTGAAACAGCACATGTACGAAGGTAAGCTGGTTGCGGCAATTTGTGCAGCTCCTGCCTTGGTTTTGCAACACCACAACCTTTACCCTGAAGCCTTGATGACATGCCATCCAAGCTTCCAATCTCATATTCCTGAAGACAAATGGCGAGCTAAACGTGTCACCATGGATGTGAATCACAACCTACTGACAAGTCAGGGACCAGGAACCGCACTTGAGTTCGCGATGGAAATCATTATCAAACTTTCTGGTAAAGAGCATGGATGGATGGTCGCAGAGCCGTTAGTCACAATCCCAACACTGCATTATCACGAGTTCGGTGACGAATAATGTTTGACGTAAACGCTGTACGCGAACAGTTCCCAGCCCTAAATCAAGACGTAAACCAATCGCCTTTGGTTTACCTTGATAGCGCAGCAACAACGCAAAAACCGCAGTGCGTGATCGATGTGATTAGCCATTACTACAGTGCACAAAATGCTAACGTGCACCGTGGCAGTCACAGCTTAACAGCCAACGCGACCAGTCAATTTGAAGCCGCTCGTGAAACCGTTGCGAAGTTCATTGGGGCGAGCCGTTCAAAAGAAATCATTTGGACTCGAGGCGCAACCGAAGCACTAAATCTCATCGCGCAAACTTATGCTCGGAGCACACTCCAAGCGGGTGATGAAATCTTAATCAGTGAAATGGAACATCACGCGAACATCGTGCCTTGGCAAATTGTCGCGGAGCAAACGGGCGCGAAAATCGTTAAAGTTCCGATGACCTCTGACTGCCAATTCGACATCAATGCGTTTGAAGCAGTGTTGTCGGAGCGCTGTAAAATCGTAGCGTGCGCACAAATCACCAATGTGACGGGCTCTCGTCAACCTATCGAGAAAATCATCGCCATGGCACATGCGGTTGGCGCAGTTGTCGTTGTCGATGGTGCACAAGGCATTGTTCATGAACAGTTGAACTTGGCAGAGCTCGATGTCGACTTTTATGTCTTCTCTGGCCACAAGTTGTATGCACCCGCAGGGATTGGCGTTCTGTATGGCAAGCTTGAACTTTTAGAAGCGATGCCACCATGGCACGGCGGCGGCAAAATGGTTGAAAGAGTCTCGTTCGAGAAGACCACCTTCTCTGCCTTGCCGGGTAAGTTTGAAGCGGGTACACCGAACGTCGCCGGAGCGATTGCTCTAGCGAAAGCTATCGATTGGTACCAAGGCTTCGATCACGCCGCAGTAGAGGCACATCTGCATTCTCTGCAGGACAAAGCTTACCAAGCACTGACTCAGCTGGACGACATTCAAATCCTCGGTTATCAGCCGAATGCTTCAGTGCTTACTTTTGTAATGGATGGCGTTCACCACCAAGACATTGCAACGCTGCTTGATCAACAAGGCATCGCTGTTCGTGCAGGGCATCACTGTGCTCATCCTCTGATGGATGCGCTTAACGTCAAAGGCACGGTGCGCGTTTCTTTTGGCATCTACAATACGTTAGAAGATGTTGAGAAGCTGATTGCAGCAGTCGAGAAAGCGGTCGATATGCTTTAACAATAAAAATACCACTGTAGATTTATAGAAAAAGGGTTGAAACCGTTGGGCTTCAACCCTTTTTCTTTATTCTGTTCATTGTGCGATTTTCACTAACGCCAACTACTGAGCCCTGATGAATCCCCTAATGATTTTTATCAAAATCATTAAGTTAAGGTAGATACACATCTTGTCATATGATCAAATGGTTTCGCCAAAAATCAATAATCAGACAACAAAATGTGCGAACTCGATATTTTACACGACTCTCTTTACCAATTCTGCCCCGAATTACACTTAAAACGACTCAACAGCTTAACGTTGGCTTGCCACGCCTTACTTGACTGTAAAACTCTCACTCTTACCGAACTTGGCCGTAACCTGCCAACCAAAGCGAGAACAAAACATAACATCAAACGAATCGACCGATTGTTAGGTAATCGTCACCTCCACAAAGAGCGACTCGCTGTATACCGTTGGCATGCTAGCTTTATCTGTTCGGGCAATACGATGCCCATTGTACTTGTTGACTGGTCTGATATCCGTGAGCAAAAACGGCTTATGGTATTGCGAGCTTCAGTCGCACTACACGGTCGTTCTGTTACTCTTTATGAGAAAGCGTTCCCGCTTTCAGAGCAATGTTCAAAGAAAGCTCATGACCAATTTCTAGCCGACCTTGCGAGCATTCTACCGAGTAACACCACACCGCTCATTGTCAGTGATGCTGGCTTTAAAGTGCCATGGTATAAATCCGTTGAGAAGCTGGGTTGGTACTGGTTAAGTCGAGTAAGAGGAAAAGTACAATATGCAGACCTAGGAGCGGAAAACTGGAAACCTATCAGCAACTTACATGATATGTCATCTAGTCACTCAAAGACTTTAGGCTATAAGAGGCTGACTAAAAGCAATCCAATCTCATGCCAAATTCTATTGTATAAATCTCGCTCTAAAGGCCGAAAAAATCAGCGCTCGACACGGACTCATTGTCACCACCCGTCACCTAAAATCTACTCAGCGTCGGCAAAGGAGCCATGGATTCTAGCAACTAACTTACCTGTTGAAATTCGAACACCCAAACAACTTGTTAATATCTATTCGAAGCGAATGCAGATTGAAGAAACCTTCCGAGACTTGAAAAGTCCTGCCTACGGACTAGGCCTACGCCATAGCCGAACGAGCAGCTCAGAGCGTTTTGATATCATGCTGCTAATCGCCCTGATGCTTCAACTAACATGTTGGCTTGCGGGCGTTCATGCTCAGAAACAAGGTTGGGACAAGCACTTCCAGGCTAACACAGTCAGAAATCGAAACGTACTCTCAACAGTTCGCTTAGGCATGGAAGTTTTGCGGCATTCTGGCTACACAATAACAAGGGAAGACTCACTCGTGGCTGCAACCCTGCTTACTCAAAATCTATTCACACATGGTTACGTTTTGGGGAAATTATGAGGGGATCTCTCAGTACTGAGCCTGCATTTTGATCTGCTCAACAATCGCTTTCAAACCATTGCCACGCGATGGGCTTAGGTGAGCAATTAAACCCAACTTTTCAAAGTAAGCATCAATATCAAACGCTTGGATTTGCTCTGCCGTTTTGCCATCGTAAGCCGCCATCACCAAGGCAATTAGACCACGAACAATACGCGCATCAGAATCAGCGCAGAAGTGCCATACGCCTTCTTGCTCTTTGCTCACCAACCACACTAGGCTCTCACAACCAGATACCGTAACTTGCTCTGATTTAAGCTCTTCAGGCATTTGAGGCAGCTTTTTACCCCATTGAATCACCTGACGGTAACGGTCTTCCCAACCTTTAAATTGCTGCATGGTTGCGGCGATGTCTTCACTAGTGATGTCAGTGCCAAACGGCGAAGCAGGAAAATCAGTCATGATGCGCTCTCTTCTCTGAATTACTTCTTATGCTTTTGGATCAGCTTTTCAACGATGCGTGATACCGCAACAAAACCGAACGTTGCGGTTACAACCGTCGCTGCGCCAAAACCACTCGCACAGTCCATACGTTTTGGACCTTCTGCTGTCGATTTCACGCCACATACTGAACCATCGGCTTGTGGGTACTTCAATTGCTCCGTAGAGAACACACAATCGATACCAAACTTACGCGCTGGATTCTTCGGGAAGTTATGATGACGACGCAATGTATCTTTGATCTTCTTCGCCAGTGGATCTTGGATTGTCTTGGTCAGATCCGCCACCATGATTTGGGTTGGATCGATTTGACCACCAGCACCGCCAGTTGTAATCACTTTAATCTTGTTGCTACGGCAGTAAGCCAGTAGAGACGCTTTTGCTTTTACGCTATCGATCGCATCCAACACGTAATCGAACTCTTTGCTCAAGTACTCGTGCTGGTTATCTGGCGTGATGAAATCGTCAATCAGATTCACCTTACACTCTGGGTTAATCAGCTTAACGCGCTCTGCCATCACTTCAATTTTGCTTTGACCAACCGTGCCAGTCATCGCGTGGATTTGACGGTTAATGTTAGTCACACACACGTCATCCATATCAATCAGCGTCAGCTCACCAATACCTGTACGTGCGAGCGCTTCTACCGCCCATGAACCAACACCACCAATACCAATCACACACACGTGTGCAGCACGAAGGATTTCTACTTCGCTGTTACCGTAGAGACGACGAGTGCCACCAAAACGTTGGTTATAGCTGTCAGATGCCGGAGTATCGAGTTCACGCATATTGAAGTTCCAGATGATCGATAGAAAAACAAAGAGTGCGATTTATACGCACTCTTTGAGGAAATGTCTAGATGATGAGAGGTGATTCCTCTCGCTAGGCGCTTATTGTAACTTCTCTGGCGGCAAAGCCCAAGGCGCTTGCGTTGGCGTGTTTTCCAAGCCCAACTTCCACACTCGACCAAAGTGCTTGTAGTGACCCGCTTCTGTACCGGCACGTGGTCCCATACCGTGGTATAGGTCAAGATGGTTCTGCTTCACCGCACCGCCAGTGTCTAACACAATAAGAAGACGAAGCTGGTGCGCCCCACTCCATGTACCGTCTTTATTAAGCAATGGCACTTCCGCCAAAATTGGCGTACCCATAGGTAGAATCGAGCGGTCGCCTGCTACCGATGCCATTGGTAATAGTGGAATACCTGCAGAGCCCGTTACTGGCGCATCCGCTTGTGGAGCAAAGAACACATAAGAAGGGTTTTGCTCTAGCAACTCACGAACCGTTGCTTCATCATTCTTCATCACCCAGTCTTTGATGGCTTTGAGTGACATCTCTTCACGTGGCACTTCACCACGCTCAATTAGAATTCGGCCAATACTCACGTACGCTTTATTGTTCTTACCTGCGTAAGCAAAGTATTCCAGCGTATCGTCATCTTCAAAATGAACAAAGCCACTGCCTTGCACTTCCATCATGAATGGATCAATACGGTTTGGTGCGTAACCCAATACCAGACCTTGCCCCTCAAGCGCACCGTCATAAATTTCCGCACGAGTTGGGCAATCAGAGCTACATTTTGGCTTGCCGTAAACCGGGTACTTATATGTTTCATTCGGTTGATGACGCAATTCCATCACAGGAGAGAAATAGCCTGTGAACAACACGTTGCCCTTCTTATCACCACCACCAAGCTGCGCGGCTTGAATGCCGTATGCACTGAGCGCAGTCGTGTCACCACTCTGCAATGCCCATTCACTCAACTTCTCGTAAAGTGGCTGATACATTTTTGCCATTGAAGGCGACTTAGTCACAACCTGTTCTGCTTGTTTGTTGAACTCGGTGAAATCTTGTGGCTTGTTGGATTCAACGACATCAGCTTTGTTCAAGATATGCGAAAACTCGCCATCGTAATCTTGCTTAGCAAGTAGGTTTTGTTCTGGCTCAGCCGCACAACCAAATAGCAGGCTTAAAGAGACAATAGGAAGGAGTTTTTTAAACACGTGTTTTTCCATAAAAGAAGATAGCAAAAGGATGGCAAACAAATGCAAACGACGCAATTGAAAAGCTGCGACAAAGTGTATCAGCGATAAGGCAAAGACTTGGTTTGCTGCCAATTTATCCATTTAAACTGGGTTGAGGATAATAACAGCAATGGAATCAAACGATTGTCCGAAAAATGTCTGATGGAAGTGGCAGGAATTTTAAGATACCCGAAAACGCCAGCCCTCTCACACTGAGACCCAGCGAGCAGTTATAGATAGAATTTTACGAATATGACGCGCTAGCGAATAGCTAGGTTCGAATGACCTTCTAGGTGAAAAACGGGCAGATAGTGGGCATTTGAATCCAACTTCATTTCAGAATGATGCTGATCGAGGAAGTCAAATCGACGCACTGTAGACCCGACCTTATAAGAAAGCGTATCACCATCAAATTCAAAGTCCGTCGCCACGGTCGATCCTCTCACCGTTACACCACGCTCACTAAGAATAAACTCTTCACGAGCATATGGCGCCACATCTTGCTCTACCCACTTACCATAAATCACAGACTTAGAAACCGGTGGATTGATATAGCGCGTGATCAAATCACCATACATCATAAATACGACTATCGTTCCTACGATCGCTGTTAGCATAAGCGAACGTTCGATCCATTTACGAAGTGGCGATTTTGTAGAGATATTTTGCTCTGATTGAGCAGCGATCGCAGCATTCTTATTTACAACTGAAGACATGAGGCTCACGTGTTTGAACTAGACGGGAACATTGTACCCTCATCAGCCAAACACAACCAAGCATCACGCTCACGATGTTTGTGCTTTATTCCAAAAAATTACCTTGCTAACTTTTGAATAAAAAGACAATATTAAAGCATAAATAAACACAAGGAATGGCTGTCGTGAAAATTCGTAGTACTGCTCTGGTTAAAGGATTCCGTCAATCCACACCTTATGTGAATGCTCACCGTGGAAAAACCATGGTACTAATGCTAGGAGGTGAAGCGGTTGCCGATAAAAACTTTGGTAACATTATCAATGATATTGCTTTAATGCATAGCCTTGGAATTAAAGTCGTTGTTGTTTATGGTGCCAGACCACAGATCAACCAACTACTAGAGAAACAAGATCTTACTACGCCATACCACAAAAACGTTCGAATCACAGATGAAGCCGCGCTTTCGGTAGTTATGCAAGCCGCAGGACAGCTTCAACTGGCAATTACCGCGCGCTTATCCATGAGCCTTAACAACACGCCAATGGCAGGTACCCAGCTTAACGTTGTGA
The DNA here is from genome assembly GCF_905175355.1 of Vibrio sp. B1ASS3. Taxonomy (NCBI): domain Bacteria; kingdom Pseudomonadati; phylum Pseudomonadota; class Gammaproteobacteria; order Vibrionales; family Vibrionaceae; genus Vibrio; species Vibrio sp. B1ASS3. Next base: position 939,140 of record NZ_HG992742.1, on the reverse strand, counting down.
GCGGCAACTTTGTCATTGCTCAGCCACTCGGTGTGGATGACGGCGTCGACTATTGCCACAGCGGACGCATTCGTCGAATCGATACCGATGCAATCCACCGCACACTCGATCAAGGCTCAATTGTGTTACTCGGTCCAATTGCCAGCTCAGTGACAGGGGAATGCTTCAACCTTCCCTCAGAAGAAGTCGCGACTCAACTAGCGATTAAGCTTGGTGCGGACAAATTGATTGGCTTCTGCTCAGAGCAAGGGGTTATTGATGACAACAGTAACGCTGTCGCGGAATTGTTCCCTATTGAAGCCGAGCATGTCATCACGAAACTCATGGCAGACACCTCACCAGATTCCGACTATAACTCTGGAACATTACGTTTTCTCAAAGGTTCGATTTCGGCTTGCCGTGCAGGTGTGCCAAGAAGCCACCTAATCAGTTACAAAGTTGATGGCGCACTCATTCAAGAATTGTTCTCTTTCGATGGTATCGGTACGCAGGTTGTGATGGCCAGTGCCGAGCAAGTACGTGAAGCGGACATCGATGATATTGGCGGTATTTTAGATCTTATTCGCCCACTAGAAGAACAAGGTGTGCTAGTAAGGCGCTCTCGCGAACAGCTTGAGCAAGAAATTAATAAGTTCACCATCATTGAAAAAGACGGCTTGATCATCGGTTGCGCCGCTTTGTACCCATATATCGAAGAGCAAAAAGCGGAGATGGCTTGTGTGGCGATCCACCCAGACTATCGTGATGGAAACCGTGGGTTGTTGCTACTGAACTATATGAAGCATCGTTCAAAATCAGATAACATCAATCAGATCTTTGTGCTGACCACACACAGCCTGCATTGGTTTAGAGAACAAGGCTTCTATGAAGTGAATGTCGATTACCTTCCGGGGGCAAAACAAGGGCTGTATAACTTCCAACGTAAATCGAAGATTCTGGCATTAGATCTCTGAAGAATAACAAAACGTTATTTATTCAGTGTCTATATCATTATGCAAAGCTTTACATTGACATTGGTCGCAATTTAACCTTTTCAATATACACATGGTTGGTTATACTCTGCGCGACAAACGGTTGGTTTTTAATCAACTCACAAATGGATCTAGGTGAATATTGTTCACCCTAAAGTGCAGAGCGAGCTCCATCGCGCTGCATGACGCATCAAGGACAGTTGTTACTCTTAAAATGAATAAGATGAGCACTGTTATGAGAACCATTATTTGCAATTCACTTCAAAGCTTTTGGGATATGGCGGATAACCACTTTCTGGAAGGGCTCGACGTCCATTGCGTATTCCCCGTCAATGACGCCATTAAAGATTTTATCTTGGCTTACCAACAGCAGTACAAAATTCGCAGCGTGTCATTTACCAATGCGTTTACACAAAATTAAAAAAGACCGAGCATCGCGCTCGGTCTTTTTGTACGTATGCTCAGTGAAAGGTCATAATTAATAACGTCGAAAATATAACGAATAGAATGATTAGAAGTATCAACCAATAAACCACGCTAACCTTAATAAGCCATTGAGGACTTATGCTGCGTACATCGCTCAGTCCCCGCTTTTTCCCAAGTCGAGGAAACGCGATGGTCGCAAGCAGGCCGGTGCCATAGATAAGAGAGCCAAAATGAAAACCGGAGCTGATGGCTAGCTCAACTTCAGAAAAATGTCGCTCGTTGAAAGCGTACTGCTTTACATTTTTGGGTGTAAAGAAGACGAGAAAAGCGCCTAGCACTACAAACCAAATAAACAACGCAGCACCTGATACAAAAAAAGCGATAAATGCGATATGTAGAAGCCAGGAAAAATCCACGGTCACACCTCACTCGACATCAAAGCTCAAACAATATCGTCGAAAAAGCATGGGGTTCAATGCAGGTCGAATGACTCAGACATAAAAATGGCGGGATTACGACCCGCCACATAAAAACATATTCAGTTCATGAAAACTTCTCACTTTTGAATGAGTAAACTCAATTTCTAAGTCGCTCAACCAACCCACTCGCTCGGGTGGTTTTTACTTTAATTCCGCGCTTGAGAACATTCATCTCAGCGAACATCGCAAGGCGTTTCTTTGCACGAGTAATACCTGTGTAGATCAGCTCGCGAGTGAGGATTGGGCTGAAATCTGGCGGCAAAATCATTAGCGTGTATTCAAACTCACTGCCCTGTGATTTATGAATGGTCATCGCATATGCGGTTTCATGCTCAGGGACTCGGCTTGGCAGCACCGACTTCACGCTGCCGTCTGGCAGTTCGAAGAACACTTTAAGGCGCGGCTCACCTTCGCTGTCGTCTCGCATACAAATGCCGATATCACCGTTATACAATCCCAAGCCATGATCATTACGCGTGACCATTACAGGTCTGCCGTGATACCAAAGCTCGTCTTGGGTTTGAATCAACTTACGTGCAGCTAGTGCTTTTTCAATGCGTTGGTTTAAACCGGTCACACCAAAATCACCTTCACGGATGGCACACAATAATCGGCATTGATTAAAAGTATCCAACACGGCTTTGGCTTTGTGGGTCAGTGTTTCTGGTTCCCCAGTCTTTTGGTCAATCTCTTGCTGTCCGATGCGTTTCAGGTAACGACCATATTCAGAGACCAAAGTCTGCATCATCTGATTGTAGTTTTGGCTGCTCAGAGCAAAATGCTCGATATCAGCAAAATCACGATTCCAAACGTCATCTACTTTTGCGGCTGAGCCAGCATTAACCGCTTTTGCTAGCTGACCGATACCAGAACGGGCATCGAATCGGTAACTCTTTTGCAGCATGCACAAACTATCGGCAATCGAAGCATTACTGTTGGTGCTGTACGCCAAGGTGTCAAAGCCTGTTAACTTCGCGACCGCAGACGCCTGCTCTTTGCCGAAGCCAAATACGTGGAACGAACAGATATCACCTAGCACCGCGCCAGCTTCTACCGATGCCAATTGGTCTTTATCTCCCAGAAGAATCAAACGCGCATGCTTTGGTAGCGCATCGACAACTTTGTACATCATGGGCAGATCGACCATGGAGGCTTCATCCACCACTAAAATATCGAGGTGCAGCGGATTTTGTTTGTTGTGACGAAACTCTGCACTGTTTGGGATCGCGCCCAACAGCCGATGTAAAGTGCTCGATTCGGTTGGAATTTTCGCTTTAAGCTCAGGCTCCACTGGCAACTCTTGAATCGCTTTACCGATAGACTCCGTCAAACGCGCTGCCGCTTTACCTGTTGGCGCCACCAGCTTGATGGTGAGGTTTTTCTCTTGTCCTGCTTGCTCAATCAGTGCGGCAAGCAGTTTGGTTACCGTGGTGGTTTTACCCGTACCCGGCCCACCGGAGATCACAGCGAAACGACGCGTCAGTGCCACCGCAGCAGCGACCTTCTGCCAGTTAACACAAGCCGATAGTGGCACAAGCTTGTCCAGCACTTGCAGATCGTGCACTTGTTTCGCTTGGTTGACTACCGAATCAATGGATGACCAATCGAGACTGTCTACAGTGACCACATCCAAATGGTCACAAACTAGCTGTTGGCGTAGCACTTGGTTACTGGTTCCCGACTCTGTCGCTTTGGCTAATGCATTGAACAGAAAGTGGTACTGACGAGCGAATAAATGATGCAGCAACTCAGACAAACGTGTGAACTCGTGAGGCTGAAGGTTTACAGCTGCACTGAGTTGATTGAGCTTGTCCGCCAACATCACTTCATAGTGCCAGTAACGATGCAGGTAGAGACGCTCGCCATCAAACATCATTGGCAAGGCTTCACCTTGAGCACCAACCAAAGGCGACGCTTGTAGAAGCTCAACCCAATTAACGCCTTGCAGCTGAGTATTAAGCGCTAACGCAGACTCCCCAAACAGACCGAGCTTACTTGCAAGGTCTGTTGGCTGCCCTTGGCTGTCAAACAGAGGCAAGCAGATGTGCCCTTTCCCTAACTCACTGCTGACCACGCCAGCAATAAATGCCAGTTCTTGGCTGTTCGCTTGTTGCTCAACTTGCGAATAGATAAAGCGCGCGAACTGGAAATCCAATTGGCGAATCGCACCTTTGTTTGCTAACGATTCTAACGTTGCCACTAGATCTGGAGCTGCCACAGGGCTTCTTTGCTCAGAAAGAAGATCATTGGTTTTCATCAAATTAACTCCATCTGACCCGATTCGCTGGATCGCGTGTCAGGCGCTTGACCATCAATCAAATGATCCATTTCTTGTAAAAATTCGAAGGTGGGCTTGGCAGAAAAAATACCATGATCGCTTTGCCCATCCATACCACGTAAGAACAGGTAATAAACACCGCCAAAGTGCTGTTCATAATCATAATTTGGCAATCTGCTACGCAAGAAACGATGCAGTGCCAAAGCGTAGATTTGGTATTGCAGATCGTAACGGTGATCCGCCATCGCCGACTTCAACGCATCGCCATGATAGTGGAACACTTCATCACCTAAGTGGTTCGATTTCCAGTCGAGGACGTAGTATCTGCCTTGGTGCTCAAACACCAAGTCAATAAAGCCTTTCAGCATACCTTGCACGGTTTGGAAACCTAGATCGCCCGCTTTGGCAGACAGCGGATCATGACGTTGAATCACGCGGTTCAATGCTGGTGCAGATAGCACTTCAATCGGTAATAAGAATTCCATCTCAACCAAACGTTGTGCCGGACCTTTCTGATTGAGTAGCAGTGCTTTGCTATCCAAAGGCGTTGCCAGCACGGTATCAATCAACTGTTGCAGGATTGGCAGCCACTCTTCATCAAGCTGCTCACTTTCCATTAAACCGAGGATGATTTGGGTGTTTTCTTCCGTCGTCGCAGGTTGAGTAAACTCAATTTCCTCAAATAAACTGTGCAGGAAGGTACCCGGACGTGCGCCACGCGGGAAGTTGAAGATAGAGCGTTCTGACTCAACCAATTCCGCTTCATCTTGCTCTTCTGAAGAATCGATATCAAAGCCGGTGATTTCAATCGTCGCGTCATGTTCAGCATGATGAGAACCTTGCTTAACCAAGCCCGAGTAACTGGTGATGCGCCAGTTTCTATCAATTGGATTTTGCAGCTCTTTGGCAGTCAACGCTTCTAACTCAGTTTGCTCCGCAACATACATCTCATCGTGCTGCTTTGGAGGCTCACAAATCACGACGCTATCGAGATTCTCTTGCTGCTTTTTCAACCCAACCAACAAATCGTTAATGCCGCCTTCTTGACCATTTTGCACCAAATAACCAATCGCACTGTGATGCACACCGGTTGGCTCTTTGGTTGAGCGACCATTGCGCAGTGGTGAAGCACCAATAAAGCAGGCATACACGGCACGCGTTAGCGCTACATAGATGAGGCGTAAATCTTCAGCAAGGCGTTCTTTATCTGCCTGTTTTAACGACGCATCATTGCCCGTAATATCAAGTACGGTGCGATCGTTCTCAGCGTCGTAGTATTTGGCTTCACTTGCTTCTCGGTAACCAAACACAAATGGCAAGAAGACCAAGTCATATTCCAGACCTTTTGACTTGTGAATGGTGACGATTTGCACCAAGTTACGCTCTGACTCCAAACGCTGAATTTGATCATCGCTGCCACCTAGCCCATGTTCTGCATCACTGATGGATTGGGCTAACCAACGCAGCAAGCCGTGGTCGCTGTCTAATTCGTTGCTTGCTTGCTGCAATAACTCACCAATGTGCATCAGATCGGTAAGTACTCGCTCACCGTTTTCGCTTTGTGAGCTCGCCCCTTCTTCTAGCAGACGCTCAGCAATATGGCGCTTACTGATCACTGCTCGCAGCATAGGTAGCACACCACGCTGCACCCAAAGTTTGCGGTATTCTTTGAACTCATTAACCGCGTTTTCCCACACGGTTTCGTCGTTATTGAGGGCATCTAAGCTGGCTGCATCTAGAGCAAATAATTCTGATGCTAGGCTGGCACGCAATGCTCTGTCATTTTCTGGCGTTAACACCGCTTGCAGCAAACGCTGTAGGTCTTGTGCGACGGAACTGGTAAACACGCTATCGCGGTTAGAAAGATACACGCTGGCAATGCCTTGGTCTGCTAACGCCTGTTTGACCATGCGACCTTCGCTACCCGTTCGCACCAATACTGCAATGTCGCCCGCTTTGACTGGCTTTTGCTTTTCGCCATTGACTAGGCACGCTTGACCTTGTTGTGCCGCGGTCAAAATGGTTTGAATTTGGCTTGCTGTCGCCTCAGCCATAGCGGTGAGGTATTCGCCTTTGGGCAACGGTTTATCTTCCGCTTCTTGCAGCCAATAAGTCAGTGCAGGTTGCTTTTGACCACCCATGGTCCAAACGCGTTTGTCAGCGCTTGGGCTGTAATCCACAGAATGGAATGGAATGTCGGAGTCATAAATAAACGGGCTATCTGGCAGAGCAAAAATCTGGTTCACTGCCAATACCATATCGGCACTTGAGCGCCAGTTGGTGCCAAGCGTGTAGTGAGCACTAACTTGGTTACGAGCCTTGATGTAGGTGAAGATGTCCGCCCCACGGAAACCGTAAATCGCCTGTTTCGGATCACCGATCATAAACAAACCGCACTCAGGGTTATCCAAATAAATGCGGCTGAAAATGCTGTATTGCAGTGGGTCGGTATCTTGGAATTCATCGATCATCGCAACCGGATAAAGCGTGCGAATGCGCTCTGTCAGTAAGGCGGTTTCATCGGTATCAATCGAGGCAGAAAGCTGAGTCAGTAAGTCATCAAATGACAACCATTGCTTCTGATTTTTTGCTTTTGCCAGCATCACTCGACAATGCTCAATCGCATGAGCCAATAGCGGCGCTTTTAAACTGATTGGGTTTGCAAGGAAGGCTTCTATCGCCTCAAACACAAGGTGCTGTGGCGCAGTGCCTTTCGGGGTTTTCTCAAGCAATACATTTTGCGCGAACTTCTCCAGTTTATCTGGATAGTCATAGCCTGTGGTTTCTGTCGCAGCCCATGCGTTGACCGCTTCTAACCATGTCGGTAAAGACTTTTTGGTGTAACTGCGTTTGTTGACATCGGAATCAGAAATCAGTGCGAGGAAGTCCTCTTGGTTATCACGCCATTGGGCTTTCAAAGCATCAATTTGCTTTAAGTTTTGCTCATGCAAATCGGCAAGACTCCCCTGCATTGCAGGAACAGAGAGACTTAACGGCGCACCCGTGAGGTAGTTGCTGATGTCATACAGCAGATCCGATGGCGAGCCCCATAGTTGGCGTACTTCTCCTGCCAAAGCGAATGGCAGAGGATAGAAGTTACGACGCCAGTAATCGGCAACCACTTGCGCTTTAAGATGGCTTTCGTCTGTCACAAACTCATTATTGAAACGACTACCAGATTCAAATGCGTTTTGCGTCAGCATGCGTTGGCAGAAACCGTGAATGGTGTACACCGCGGCTTCATCCATCTGGCGCTCTGCTTGCAATAGGATCTCAGCGGCTTGCTTATGATCCTCAACTTCTTCCAGCAAAGGTTGAATCACAGGATCTGAGCTTTGTCCGCGAGCGAATGCGATCCTCGCGTCGTGAATACGCGCACGAATACGATCACGTAACTCTGCAGTTGCGGCTTCGGTAAAAGTCACTACCAGAATTTGATCCACAGTCAACGGCACGCGATGTTTCGTATCGGCAGTGCCATGCCCTAGTAAGAGTCGCAGATACAAACCTGCGATGGTAAAGGTTTTACCCGTACCCGCCGATGCTTCAATTAGCCTTGCACCATGCAGCGGAAAAGTCATGGTTTGCAGTGGAGTTGGAACTGACATTTGCGCCATAACGCTGAATCTCTCCGGATTATCGACTGATCGAACTGTGATCTATCGTTAAAAATTCTATTAATATGTCTAATAGGTTGGAATATTTAGACCTTTGTGGGATCTCACTCACGGTTATCATTACGGAGTACCGTTAGTATGCGCCTCACGAGATAAGCCAAGCCTTTCAGGCGGCTACACTCAAAAGAATCATGGTCCCTCTGACCTTGTGGCCGTACAGCGAACGCCCTACAAAAAATAATGATTTTCTGGCGGCCACCCTACTCTCTTCTTTGTCTAAATAATCCAACTTACTTTTCATCATCGGCATCCATCGCCGTCAATCTTGCGCCTTGAAGAACCAATGCGGTCAGCGTGCGAACTTCTGCTGCAAGCTCATCATTCCAAGCAGACCAAATACGCGAAATATACGCATTGTTTCCTTCGCCTGGGCTCATGTAACCATCATTGAATGCATCCGCCATTTTCTTCAGCGATTTCTCTTCGTCATCAGCCCAGTGGCCGCGGCTAAAGCCCGCCTCGACACATGCCAGTGCTGTTTTCGGGAAATATGGCAATGGCTTGGTCATGCCTTCAAAAAACAGACGTACTAATTCAGCAAGCAGTTGTTTCGCTTGCGCAGCGTCTGCCATTGCTGGGTAAACCAAATGCACCGCGCCTTCCTTGCGGTCATAACCGATAACGTGGGTCTTTCTAGCCTGACCAGAGGCAGACATAGCAAGATGATCGATCCATGCAGCAAGGTAATCCTGCGCACGAATTTTACCGCTGCGGTAGCGAATCAAACCAGATTGATAGCATTGAGTTAGCCAACCGGTTAGACGGATGTTTTTTCCTTCACCAAGCACATCGAAAGTAAGGTCGATTTCTAAATCGTCTTGTGGAGCACCGGATAAAAACGCCAACTTATCCACCAGCTCTTCCGCTTGCACGCGGTTGGTTTCAAACTCGATATCACCAAATGCGCCAACCGGTAATTTGCCCTGCGCGCGTTGCTCACTCATAAAATGCTTGAGCACATCTGCTTTTTCGGACGGTTGAGTAATGGCAGTTTCGAGCAAGGTTTCCAATAGCTCATCGCGCATTTGATAGCTTTCTAAGCCGCCTAACACGAATGGTTCATCGTTTTCCATCACTGGCAATGGCGGCTCGAACATCACTTTCAAACGGCGGTTAAAGAAATACTGTACTGGTAAACGCCAGAAGCGTTGTAATTCCACCAAGTCCAATTCGATTGGGAAGGTTGCGCCAAGCAAGTAATCATCCAATGCGCGGTTAAACTCGCCACGCGCATGACCTTGCGATTGATTGCTTTGGGTCAACGCCGCTGGAATCCACTCTTTGGCATAGCTTGAATGAGAACCTTGGAATGCGCTTGGGCTGAATGGCACCATGGCATGCACGTTCACTAACTCGTTGAGTAGTTTATCTCCGGAGTCATCGACAGGCTGGTCTTGATCGCCACCTAGGCAGTAGTTCTGATGGCAATATTCCATCAACTCTGACACCAGAACAGACGGCACGCGCTCGGTGTTATCTTGGATAGAACGCCCAACGTAACTGATGTACAAACTCTGCTGCGCAGACAACATGGCTTCTAAGAATAGGTAACGGTCATCGTCTCGGCGCGAACGGTCACCCGGTTTAGTGCGCCCCGTCATTAAGTCAAAACCTTCCGGTGGCATTGAACGCGGGTAGACCCCATCGTTCATACCAAGTAGACACACGGTTCTAAATGGGATCGAGCGCATCGGCATCAGAGTACAGAAGTTCACTTGCCCGGCAAGGAAGCGCTGGCTGACCCGTGTTCCTGACAGTTTGTTTTGCAGATACTGGCTAACAATAGAAGGCGACAAGGCATCATCAAATGCCGCATCGGTTAGCTGTTCTTTCAGTTGGCTTAAGGTATCTCGAATCGACTTAAGCGCCATTTCCCCTTCTAGCTCAACAGAGAAGAAGTCATCCAACATCGCCACCAAGGTTTCACGCCATGCATCAATCGACTGAACATGGGAAAGTTTGCGGCGATATTGGCTAATTTGTTGAATAAAATGGGCTAACTTACCGGCAAGTTCTGCGCCCATACCTTGCACTTCATTGTATGGTGAGAGGCTACCTTCTTGCGCTTCAAACAAACCGGCAGATTCTGGCATCGCGTAACCTAATAACATACGCTGAATACCAAATTGCCATGTGTTTTGGCGTGTTTCTGGCAGTTCAAATTCGCTGCCGGTATGGCTATCTAGCCCCCAGCGAATACCAGATTCTTCCACCCATTGTTTGGCTTGAAGGAAGTCATCTTCGCTTAAGTCGAATCGCTTCAAAATCGCCGGCGTTTCTAACAACTCAAGTAATTCAGAAGCCAAGCAACGTGTATTCGGTAAATTAACAAGTTGCATGAAAGCCGCCAAAATTGGGCTTTCTTGATCGGCCGTTCGGTCTGAAATCGAGTAAGGGATAAATCGCTCACCCGGCGCATTGCCGAACACCGCCTGAATCGCAGGGCTGTAGGCATTGATGTCTGCCACCATGACAATAATATCGCGCGGTTTCAGTGTCGGATCGGCATCGAACATCGCCAGAAGCTGGTCATGTAGCACTTCCACTTCTCGCATTGGGCTGTGGCAAGAGTGCAAGCTCAGAGATTTATCACCTAAACTCACCACTTGTTTGTGCTGACTGCTGTCGATTTGCTCGTCGTCTTGGTGCTCTTCTAAATTAAGAATGTCTGCTTGAAGTTGATGGAGCAGACAGTCGCGCTCGACATCAACAAAAGCTTCTATCTCATGGGATTCAAGCTGCGACAACAGATACATGTTATCGCGTCCAAGTTTACCCATCGACGCCAACAAGCTGTTACCCACCACATCGGTATGCAGCTCATCCACCACGTTTTCTTCTAGTGAACCTTTTAACTGCTCACTCTTACCTTGTACTTCAGAATGGTCTTCTTGCCAGACCACGTGCTGACGATGTTTTGCTGCTAGGCGAGCTAGGAATTTACGGTCGCGTACCTCACCCCAGTAATAGCGACAAGGGTTAGTAAACATCAGATGGACATCAATGTGTTCACCAATAGCTTTGAGCGCATCCATGTAACGTGGCGGCAGTGAAGAGATACCAAACACAAACAGACGCTTCGGCAGATGGTCAAAATTGCCGTTGAAGTTTTCGAGCGTATCAATGAAGTGTTCGTACAAATTGGCACGATGATAAGGCGATTGCCCAAGGGTAACCGTGTGGTCGTACAGTGCCTGCCACAAAATCGGCTGCCATGGGTGTTCATCTTCAAGTTCAGGTACCGTTTGTCCAGCTTCCCAACTCGCAATCCATTCTGGGCGATACACCAAATAACCATCGAAGATATCAGCAATTTTCTCTGCCAATTGATACAGCTTGGAGTTGTCAGTGTCGTCTTGAAGATAACGAGCCAAAGGTTCGAATGACGCTTCGTTTAGTAAACCCGGAAGCAAGTGCATCAGCTTCCACGTCATGGCTTCTTTGTTAAATGCACTGCGCTTAGGCACATCAGCCAATACTTGGGTGAACATGTCCCAAATAAAAGTCGCTGGCAGCGGAAATTCTAGGTTTGCCGCAACACCAAACTCTTTAGCCAATTCCATTTTTAACCACTGAGACATGCCCGGGCTTTGAACCAGAATTTGCTCTTTTTCGAATGGGTTTTCTAATGGATTGATGCGAATCAGTTCAACAAGAAGTGATTTGAGAACATCGACCTGATTGGAGTGATAGACAGTAAACAAAGTAGGAGCACCGAATGCCAATGGAAACTGCTAGCAAGCTTAGCACAGCCACATTTATTCCTAGAGCGATCTCGATAGCTTAAATAACAAAAGGTTAGAGAACACTCAAACTCTGCACAAATAACCAGCAACTGACATTTGTAAGTCACGTCTTACACGCAAATACAAAGCGTGACATCAGTCACAACTATTTCATGATAAAAAACACTGTTTTATAATTCACGCAAATTTTTATAACAATACCCATCAAATTGAATATTGAGTGAAAGGCGAAGAATCACGGGGTTCAAATCGTTTTGATTTTACGCGGAGCCGCACTTTGTTCTTGATTTGATAGGGATGAAAAAGCACTGGAATACCAAAACTATGTTGCGCAAATTTTCTTCAAATAGCGCTTGGCTGATTGCATTTTTTGCTTGCTTTGCGCTTTATCTGTCGATCGCTTGTTACCCATTTTTGCTGTCAAACAACCAAGCAGAACCGCTCACCTTTCTGCAAGAATATTATTTACTTGCTACACAATTTGGCTGGTTGGGTTTAATTGCTCTTCCGCTGATGCTGGGTTGTTTATTGTTGTCCTTTTTGCCGACTCGCATGTTCAAAGTCGTTGTGATCACCATTGCCATCACGCTCTTGATCATGTTGAAAGTCGATATCCTCGTTTTCCAGCAATACAAACTGCACATCAATGGTCTACTGATCCGCATGTTCTTCGAAGGCGGTCGTGACGTATTTGAAATCTCTTGGATGAGTTGGCTGATCTTTATTAGCGACATTGCACTGCTCGCCATTGGCTTGGCATGCACCGTTTGGTTAGCCAATAAACTGACTCAGAGCCGAGCAAAGTTTGTGATTGTTGCGCTTTGGTTTAGCTTGTTACTGAGCACTCAGGTTATCCACGCCTATAAGAACGCACTCTATGACGACGAAGTCAGCCAGTTCTCGAACAACTGGCCCCTTTACTACCCATTAACGGCGCGTAAGTTTATCTATCGTCATCATTTGGTGGATGAAAATATGGCTTCACAAAACCGAGTGGAGCTGAAAAACATTGAAAGCAGTTCACTGAACTACCCACTCGCCCCTGTAAATGTAGACCCTAAAGCTAAACAGCCGAATGTGTTGTTCATTCTGGTTGATGCTTGGCGCTACAGTGATGCAACACCAGAGATCATGCCAAATGTCAGCAAGTTCACTGAAAAAACGGTCAATTTCTCTCAACACATGAGCGGTGGTAACTCTACTCAAGCGGGCATTTTTAGTCTGTTCTACAGCTTGCCAGCAACTTACTGGGACAGCTTTTATGCGAGTCAAAAATCCCCGGTCTTCATGGATATCCTGCAAAACCAAGGCTATCGAATGGGTATTTTTGGTTCAGCACCATTAACCAGCCCACCTTTGTCGCGCACCGTCTTTAAGAAGGTGAAAGATCTCACCCTTAAGCAAACTGGCGAAACACAAATCAAACGTGACCAGCAGATCACCGATGAGTTTATTCAGTTTCAAAAGCAAGATAGCGACAAACCGTATTTCAGCTTCTTGTTTTACGATTCAGCTCATGGCACCAGTTTTCCAGAGCCTGAGTTTGCTAAATTCAAGCCTTATTGGGAACGTGTCGATCATATTCTTCTGAACAACGATTTTGACGCCTCGCTCTATCATAATCGCTATAAGAACTCGTTGTATTTCATCGACAGTTTGATTGCGAAAGTACTGAAAAATGTCGACTTAGAGAACACCATTGTGGTGATTACTTCCGACCACGGAGAGGAATTTAACGACCATAAGATGAATTACTGGGGCCATACGGGTAACTACAGTGATACTCAAGTGCATGTGCCGTTATACGTTTATCTTCCGGATCATCAGCCAGAGCAGATCAACTACCGCACCACACACTATGACATTGTGCCAACTCTAATGAACGAGCTATTCGACGTTAAAGGCAACACACAATCGTATAGCGTCGGACGAGACCTGTTTGATAATTGTGTTCCACGTGATTGGTTCATTGCGGGCAGTTACTACAACTATGCGCTGGTAGGGAAAGAAACCATGTTAGTGGTAAACCCAGGTGGGCACTCTCAACAACTCAATAATCAACTTAAAGTGGATACGGAACACCAAGTGCCAGTGAACGTGATTCAAGATTCTCTCGATGAAATGTCACGTTTCTATAAGAAAGGATAAAAAGAACGCACGCCCATCAGACAGGTAGGCATAGTGAAGAGAGGTAAGTTTCGAATTGCCATCTTCTGCATGAGAACTCTCGCTACAATGGCCGCGGTTACTAAAGTTTGATGTATTAAAATTGTATCTATTTTTCCTGCCACCCTTTTTGGGTGGCATTTTTTTATCTTCAGATTAGCTTTAGTCCCGATCCTACCGATACAAAAAAAGCCTCTTGGCGAGAGAGACCAAGAGACTTTGCTTTACGAGTAAGACTTATGCGTGATGTGTCGTCATCAAGCGTGGTTGAATCAGTAAGTTATTAATGTATTGCAAACCTACGTAAGTCACCACAATCGTTGCCACAATCAATTCGATGCCTGCTAGACCGCGAACTTGTTGTACATAGTGCGCTGCTAGACCATTTGCTTCCATCCAGTTTGCTGTTTTGAATAGAGCCGTTGCACCAATCACCATTGGGAAGGTAAACGCTGCGTAACCTGGGCTAAATGGCAGTCTTAGCAATTTAAAGAAGGCTAAGTAGATGATGGCTGTCATCAATACCGCGATACCAAACAACAGAGCAATAATCACTGGTGAAGGTGTTGCCGTTACGGTTAGGTAACCTGCCAACGATAGGCTTGCTGGTGCCGCCATGATTGCCATGGTTGGTTTTGCTGCGTCTGGGATTTCATGAGTAAACATGAAACGGTAGATCATCATTGGCAACATCACCGCGTAAGCCACCATACCGAAGATCAACGCACCGTGTGCAATAGGTGCAAGCACTGGGTTACCTGAGAAAGACACGTCTGCAACGATAATACCCACTGGTGGTACGAACCAGCTTGGCACCATGTGGTGTAGTTCGAAGTCTTTCGCGCGGTGGTACAAGAAGCTCACTAGGAACACGATATGTAGAGCTACCGCCACTAACCAAAGCACGTCACCTGCAACAGGGAAAAAGTGCCCTAGAGAATTTGAAACCACCATGGTTCCCATCGCGAAAGTTGGAACGACACTACCCACCACAGGGTGCGCAAGATCTTGTCTCAACAAATGATTGTGAAAAAGAAATTTAGTCGCCAAGATTGCTAGCAGTACGCTTGCAATACCTGCGCTAATCCACTGTCCATAGCCATGTAATTCGGCGAAGTTTTCCCAACTCCAACCTAAGCTCGCAATACCAAGAGCCAGACCCGCCATTGGGGTTGGTGCTCCCATTACTTTTGCTTTTGTTCTTTGAATCATTACGACCTCAAAATCTAGGCTAACTTTCTATGGGGTGTATATTACTCTTGCACTTCGTTCCAATATATCTAATTATTTAAAACTAACGTTCAGATAAACTTAACGGAATATCATGCCTAGTCATATCTCTCTTAAACAACTGAAAGTTTTTACTACGATCACTCAGCACAAAACGCTAACTGCGGCATCTGAAAGCCTGTTTCTTTCTAAGGCGGCCGTGAGTATGGCGCTGTCTGAGTTAGAGAAACAAATTGGTCACCACCTATTTGACCGGGTGAACAACCGCTTAATTCTCAACCAAGAAGGACAAAAACTTTTGCCCCTCGCGGATGAACTCCTCAACCGAGCTCGGGATATTGAGAGTGTGTTCGATGGCGACCAAACCTTATCAGGGCTGCTTCGCATCGGTGCCAGTGACACCATCGGCAACCAAGTTGCACCCTACCTGTTAAGTGATTTTCGTGATGAAACAAATCACCAATCGCAGAGTTTGTTCATCTCCAACTCTGCCCAGATTTGTGACATGTTGATCGCGTACGAACTCGACATCGCGCTCATCGAGGGCAAGACCATACACCCAGAGTTGGAATCAACGCAATTCAGTGAAGATGAAATGTGTGTAATTTGTCCGCCGGATTACCCTAACTTCGATGAAGGGCCAATCAGCCTAAACGAACTCGAAGACACAGAGTGGATTCTGCGTGAGGCGGGGTCTGGCTCTCGAGAGTTCTTTATGCGCGCCATCGCTCCGCGTCTAGAACACTGGCATGAGGCTTTTCAGCTCAACACCACCGAAGCGCTGATCAATTCGGTATCTGCCGGACTTGGCCTAGGTTGTTTATCACGCCTATCTGCAGAACCTGCAATTCGTGATGGTCGAGTGAAAATGCTCAACATGCCACTGGACATGAAGCGTCGCTTCTGGCTTTTGATCCACAAAGAGAAGTATCAAAACCCGCTCCTGCGTACATTCATTGAATTCTGCCAAGATTGGGAGCGACCAGAGAACCCACATCTTAAAGATGGCTAGTTCGAGATGGGTCGTTCAAGGCAGATAGTTCAAATGCTGGTCACTTAGTTGTACACGGCTCTCATTCTGAGGCTTGTCGCTAGACTTAATTGGTCAAAAACTGTATAAAAAGCCAGTATAAAATTTAACAAATTAACTTAGAGGACCAACCATGGCTGTAATCGTCAAGTACGTGGTAGAACGCAATGGAGAAGAGAAAATGACTTTTACCTCTAAAGCGGAAGCTGACGCATACGACAAAATGCTGGATATGGCGGACGAGTTATTCTCACTGCTAGGTAAGAGTGAACTTCTAGAAGACGAAGGTAAGCAAGAAGATCTTGCAATGTACCTTGCGCAAAACAAAGAAGAAGTGCTTTACGCTCTAGGTGCAAAACGTAAACCTGCACCAAAAAAAGCAAAGAAGCTTGAAGCTGTTGAAGAAGATAGCGAGCAAGAAGACGCTGCATAAGCCTCTCATTTGTTTAGAAAAAACGTCGCATTATGCGGCGTTTTTTTATGCGTTGCATTTATCGCCATATACCTCTGAGAATATAAAGAACCGATTTAATATCCCAAATTGCTCTAAATTTCATGTTGCAGATTAGTGTGACTTAGATCTAATCTAAATGGGCACGGTGATGGGGTGCCACCGGAATCGAAAGATTCGAACCGCTTTAAAGCTAATGACTCCTACAGAAACGAAAACAGGTCAGCCCTGTTGGAAATGCTTTCGCCTGTGTTGTGAAAGCAAGAGTTCTGTAGTGAGCAATTCAACTCTTCTCCAACCCCGCTCCTGTTTTCTCAAAAAATAAAAATACACTGGGAAAACATTATGCAATATTCACACGAAATCCAATCAATGTGCCCGATTCAACGCGGCGATCTTCATGCATCTGCACCGATCCCTGTTGAAGGCGCAATGATCAATCCAAAAGACGTTATCGCGATTTCTGGTCTTAGCCACGGCGTTGGCGCTTGTGCTCCTCAACAAGGCGCAGCAAAACTGACTCTTAACGTCAAAAACGGCATCATCGAAGAAGCTTTGATCGAAACGATCGGCTGTTCAGGCATGACTCAATCAGCAGCGATGGCCGCAGAAATCCTAACAGGCAAAACCATTCTTGAAGCACTGAATACCGACTTGGTATGTGATGCTATTAACGTCGCGATGCGCGAAATCTTCCTTCAATTTGTTTACGGTCGTACTCAATCTGCTTTCTCTGAAGGCGGCTTGGAAATTGGTGCGGCACTGGAAGACCTTGGTCAAACTCAACGCAGCCAAGTGGGTACTAGCTACTCAACTAAAGCAAAAGGCGTGCGTTACATGGAGTTAGCTGAAGGCTACGTAACAAAACTCGCGCTAGACGAAAACAAAGAAGTGATTGGTTACCAATATCTCAACCTAGGCAAGATGATGAAAGCCATCAACGAAGGCGTATCTGCAGCAGAAGCCGCAGACAAAGCAACGGGGACTTACGGTCGTTTTGACGAAGCCGTAACTACCATCAACCCGCGCCAACAATAATTGCCACCAAGAGGAAAGAGATTATGAACACTCCAATTACTGAATCTGTACGTCGCACATTAGACGAAATGCAACTTTCTTCTCTGGAAGAGGCTTACCAATACTGTATGGATCGTGGTATCGACCCTAAAGCACTAGTGATGGACACTCAACCTATCGCGTTTGAAAGCGCGGCAGATGCCTACACACTGGGCACCGCTTTGGCGATTTTCCGCGGAGCAAAAACAGCAGAAGAAGCAGCAAACATCATCGGTGAAGGTCTTCAGGCGTGCACTAAACCCGGCAGCGTGGCAGAGCAACGCCAAGTGGGTATCGGTCACGGTGCATTGGCGGCTCGTCTATTGAATGAAGAAAGTGGCTGTTTCGCTTTCCTTGCGGGTCATGAGTCATTCGCAGCGGCAGAAGGCGCAATCAAAATCGCATTGAACGTGAACAAATCACGTAAAAATCCGTTGAAAGTTATCCTAAATGGTTTGGGTAAAGACGCCGCTTACCTAATCTCACGCATCAATGGTTTCACTTACGTACGCACTCAATACAACTACCAAACTGGTGAGTTAGTGGAAGTAGAACGTCGCCGTTTCTCCCAAGGTCCACGTGGTGAGATCCTTTGTTACGGTGCTGATGATGTACGTGAAGGCGTAGCTATCATGCATAAAGAGCAAGTAGACGTGAGCATCACAGGTAACTCAACCAACCCGACTCGTTTCCAACACCCTGTAGCAGGCATCTACAAAGCAGAACGTAACCGTGAAGACATGCCTTACTTCTCTGTGGCATCAGGTGGTGGTACTGGTCGTACTCTACACCCAGATAACGTGGCGGCAGGTCCTGCATCCTACGGTATGACCGATACCATGGGTCGCATGCACGCCGATGCGCAATTCGCGGGTAGCTCTTCAGTACCTGCACACGTAGCAATGATGGGCTTCATCGGTATGGGCAACAATCCAATGGTAGGTGCAACGGTTGCACTTGCAGTAGAGGTCGGTGAGCTAAGCCTCTAAGTCGATTTATCGCTTTACTACCCAAAGCCAGTAAATCCAACAAACCCAGTGTAGGGGGAGTGACTTCGGTCCTCCCCTTATTTTTTTGCGATGCTCCCTTCTCCCACTTCACTGTGTCTCTGCCCCAAATCGGCCTGATAAGGCTTTTGCGACACATTTCTCATCAGACAAACATATCTCTAAAAAGACAAAAGGTATCCATCTACGGACTTTCTCCATTTCCCCTCTTTAAACTCCCCAATACTCTCTTTATGATGACTGACAACTTAATTATTTCTTGTCAGTGAACAGACGAGACACAAGACTCAACACATGGAGATCAACTATGGCTTTCTTCTCTCTAGCCTTTGGTACGGCAACTAAAAACCGCGACGGCAAAATCATCGAAGCGTTTTTCCCAAACCCAGTTCTTAACCCAAGCGAAGCGCTTGTTAACGCACTAGCAGCAGTAGCAGGTTATGAGCAAGGCAACCAAGCTATCGAGATCTCTGCAGCACAAAGCGCAGAACTGGCAGCAGCATTTGAAGCAAACGGCGATGCGACAAACGCATCTTTCGCAGCAAAAGCAGCAGAATCAGGACAACCACTTGTACTGGTTATCCTTGCAACTGACGAACAGCCACAAAGCGTTGCTGAAGGCTTCCTAAAGCTTCAACTTATCTCTAACCGCCTAGTTCAACCACACGGCACGGTACTAGACGGGATCTTCGGTCTACTACACAACATCGCATGGACTAACGAAGGTCCAATCGATCTACCTGAACTAGCAGAGCGTCAAATCGAAGCTCGCCTAGCGGGTCGTGCACTAAGCGTAGATTGTGTAGACAAGTTCCCTAAAATGGTGGACTACGTGGTACCAACTGGCGTTCGTATCGCTGACACTTCTCGCGTACGTCTTGGCGCACACGTTGGCGAAGGCACAACGGTAATGCACGAAGGCTTCATCAACTTCAACGCGGGTACAACTGGCGTGAGCATGGTTGAAGGTCGTATCTCTGCTGGCGTAGTGGTTGGTAACGGCTCTGACATCGGCGGTGGCGCATCTATCATGGGTACGCTATCTGGCGGCGGTAAAGTTGTGGTTTCTATCGGTGAAAACTCTCTACTAGGCGCGAACGCAGGTCTTGGTTTCCCAATGGGTGACCGTTGTACTATCGAATCAGGTCTGTACGTAACTGCTGGTTCTAAAGTACGTATGCTAGATTCTGCTGGCCAAGAAGTAGAAGTAGTGAAAGCACGCGATCTTGCTGGTGTTTCTGACCTACTGTTCCGTCGTAACTCTGTAACAGGTCAAATCGAGTGTCTTGCTAACAAGAGCGCGGTTGAACTGAACAGCGAACTGCATAAAAACAACTAATTCATTTGTGAATTAGCCCTACGAAAAATCCCCCAGCAGGAAACTGTTGGGGGATTTTTTCTAGCTAGCAGTCTTAACTAGCGCTTTATCGGGCGAATCCACATCGATAGATCAGGGCATTCGTATTGCAAGTGATCCATCAATTGTTTGGCTTCTGAGTAATGGAAATAAACATCACTGAACAAATAGTACGAGCCATGAATGTGATGCTCATATAAAGGTGCTGTCGCACACTGAGCAAATACCTTGTTCGGTGGCTTAACACCAGAGTAGAGCTGAACGACGTAAGCTTTAGAATTTGAGGTCGATGGCTGAGATGGCTTTGGCGGAGGCGCCGGTTTTGATTTCTTCTGGCCCGCTTTTTTCTCTAATAACGAACAGCTGGCAGCGTTGATATCAAAAGACATCACTTTCGATTTATCCGCGACATCCAGAATATTGACGCGCTGAGCCTTCGCATCACCAAAACATTCTTTAGCCAAAGCGTAAGTCGCCAGCTCACTCAATACACAAGATGACGAATCGTAATAGATTTGCTGCACACCATTATTCAACTGCGCTTGCGGGGAGCATTTCACCATCTGACGAAACTCTGCCCCATCTAATATCCATAAATCGACCGCTTCTTGAATTGTGAGCTCTGCCTGTGCACCAGAAGCAAACCCAAAACAACTCAAAAGCAAGCACCAAGAGAAGTAAGGCTTACTTGTATTCGACGACAACATTTACTCGTCTCCACCACCATCTTGATCAGACGATGCTGGTGCTTTTCGAGCATAGTTTGAGAACGTCTCAGGGCCATCTTTCTCTGCAGCCAATTTCTCGATTTTCTTATCCGTTTCGTAATTAACCAATGCATAGACAGACCAAATGGCCGCAGGCAACCAACCGATTAAAGTAATCTGCAATAGCAAACAGATCACACCCGCCCAATAACGGCCAATAGTAAAAAATTGAAGCCAAGGAATTAGAATGGCAAGTACTAGTCTCATGTCATGTCCTATTAAGTCTTTTATTATTCATGATCGTATTGCGCACTGATGCTCGGCTTATCAACAAACGGATTGCCGTCGAGATCGTTTTGTTCAAAAGAAAAAGCCGCCTAAGAATTTGGAGCTACGAACCGACATGTGAAGCAAGACTTAAGCGGCAAGCTGAAAGGGTAAACTAAGCCACTGGAACACAATCTTCTCCACAATGGCATTAGCAAAGGGCACCAATTTACAATACCGCTATATAGTAACCATGTCAGAGGGATGAATATTTAGCATCTATAAATCAAGAACAGCGGGGATGCATACACAGCGGGAACAATGAAAGAGAAGTAAAACGGTGTTTCTCGCGTTCTATACATATAAAAAATCCCCCAACAGGAGAGTCACTGTTGAGGGATAATGATTGCTCAATGAGAGCCTATTGTTACGAGATGGCGTGTGACGTAATACTGAGCGTTTCAAACACTCAGTTTTTAGAACTTTACTTGTTAAGAAAGTTCACCGCTTTATCAGGGAAGTCAGTAAACAAACCATCCACTTTCACCTGATTGTAGAAGATGTCCATCATGCCATCGAAGCTGTCGGTGTAAGCAGGAATACGCCCAGGGTCCGATCGGAAAGTATAAGGGTGCACTTGCAAGCCCGCGTCTTTTGCTGCTTTCATTAAAGGTTTGATGATGATGTTATCCTTGGTTGATTTGTCATCCACCAACATTGGCTTCCAAGGACCGATCCCTTCCGCGTATTCAGCGACCTTCTTCATACCATTGGCTTCAAACATCCAGTCATAACTGTATGGTGTTGCTTTTTCGCCTTTGTACTCCATGGTCTCGTTCCAACCGGTGTAAGCCATGAGCTGAACGAGCTTTAAATCCATGTCCAATGCGGGCATGAGTTCACTGTTGATGCGCTGAAGCTCATTCGCATCAAAACACTGAAGGTATACTTTGTCGTCTTGCGAATCGTAACCGTACTGTTTTAAAACTTTAAGCACCGCTTTTGAGATGTCTTTACCTTCATGACGATGGAACCACGGCGCTTTGATTTCCGGGTAAATACCGATGTCATAACCCAGCGTTTTGTTTAAGCCTTGGATCAGCTCAATCTCTTCAGCAAAAGTAGGTACGGTGAAGTCTGATTTCCACATTGGGAATCGTGTTGGATAGCCAGCAACCTTGTTACCTTTATCATCAATGTTAAAGCCTTCAGTGACTCGCAATGATTTGATTTCTGCCAACGTGAAATCAATCGCATAGTAACGACCATCTTTACGAGCACGATCCGGGAATCGCTCAGCTACATCGGTCACGCGATCGAGGTAATGATCATGCAATACAACGAGTTGATCGTCTTTGGTCATCACCACATCTTGTTCGATGTAGTCTGGTTTCATCGCGTACGCCAACGCTTTTGCTTCTAAAGTATGTTCTGGTAGATAACCCGATGCGCCACGGTGCGCGATAACAAGCGGTTGTGCAATAGCTCCAGCTGAGATGCTCAGAGCGAGAACCGTCATGCAAACTGACGTTGTTTTCATTGTTCTTTCCTTAGCTTATTGAAGGGGCAGTATTCCACCGCCCCTTTAATGTTTTATGACGCCAATACTTCTTTCTCACGCGCTTTTTGTTCATGGTGAGCACGCTCGCCAAGAAATGCGTAAGTCAAGCAAACGATGGACGTGATACATGAACCGATAAGGATGATAAAGCCGCCATCCCAGCCAAAGTGGTCTACGGTGTAGCCAAGAATCGCGTTTGCCGCTACCGCACCGCCCAAGTAACCAAATAAGCCAGTTAAACCTGCAGCCGTACCCGCCGCTTTCTTAGGAGCAAGCTCTAGCGCATACAAACCAATCAACATTACCGGACCGTAAATCAAGAAGCCGATTGCAACCAGTGCCATCATATCGACTGCTGGGTTACCTGCTGGGTTGAACCAGTAAACCAACACAGCGACGGTGACTAACGCCATAAATAGAATACCGGCAGGAGCACGACGACCTTTAAACAGCTTGTCTGAAATCCAACCACACAATAGCGTACCCGGGATACCAGCCCACTCGTATAGGAAGTAAGCCCAAGAAGATTTATCAACCGAGAAGTCCTTCGCTTCTTTAAGGTATACCGGCGCCCAGTCCAGCACACCGTATCGGATCAAATAAACAAACGCGTTCGCAATCGCGATTGACCACAACAACTTATTAGAAAAGACATACTTGAAGAAAATTTCCTTCGCCGTCATTTCTTTTTCGTGTGATTTGTCGTAATCGTCAGGGTAATCGTCTTTATACTCTTCAATTGGCGGAAGACCACAAGACTGCGGTGTATCTCTTACGGTGAACCAAATAAAGGCAGCTACGAGCGTGGCAAAAAATGCAGGTACATAGAAAGCGGTGCGCCAATCGTCGTTGAATGCCCAAAGACCAAGGATGAACAGCGGACCAATTAAACCACCACCCACGTTATGTGCCACGTTCCAAACCGACACTATCTCGCCACGCTCTTTGCGCGACCACCAGTGAACCATGGTTCGACCACAGGCAGGCCATCCCATACCTTGGAACCAACCGTTTAGGAACAATAGAATAAACATCGCTGTAATGCTGCCAGTAGCCCAAGGCATAAAGCCGAAGCAGAACATCACAAGCGCTGACATTAATAGACCGCCACTTAAAAAGTAACGAGGGTTTGAGCGGTCAGAAACACTGCCCATTAAGAATTTTGATAAACCGTAAGCAATAGATACCGCAGCTAAGGCAACACCTAAGTCACCACGACTAAAACCTTGTTCAATAAGATAAGGCATCGCCAAGCTAAAGTTTTTACGAACCAGGTAGTAGCCAGCGTAACCAACAAAGATGCCGATAAAGAGTTGCCAACGTAAGCGGGAATAAGTGCCATCGATCTTATCGGACGATAAACGATCGATGTGCGCCTTAGGTTTGAATATTCCAAACATAGGAACCTCATTAATAATGTGAGCGATGGTAGGGAGTATAAAATCGAGAACGAGCAAAAAGGAGTTTCGTTCGAAAGTGAATGCATTTTATGAAATTCGATTTTTATTTCTGTGACAAATGTTGCATAAGAATTAAATTTCAGTAAATACAGAAAATTAGAGGCTTTTAATTAGACTGCGCTTCCACTTTCTGCAGATTTCGTTACTGTCCACATAGAACACGAAGTGCGCAAACGAACAAAATCAGCACAATATTAAGTGAATCAAGTGCTCAAATGACCACAAAAATGGATAAAAGGTGGAAGTTGAAGAGACGAAGCACGTGATTTAAGCCATCAAACGCCTCAATTGTGGCGTGTTGCAACAATGTCATCGCGTTAACAATTAGGGTCAACATAAGCCCACCGCTTCCAACGTACATTTAGAGGTCGTCTCCAAGCAAAAGATGGCATATGTGCTACGGGAAACGGTCTTCTTTCTTTGAGATGGCGTAGCTCTTAGCAACGAGCGAATGAATATCAGCAATCCCTTATCATCATTAGTGTTAGCTAGCTCTTTAGGGTTAGTTTTCGACCAATAATCTGAGTATTTTCCCACCATTCGCGAAGCAGGTTCACAAAACTCCTCTTACCAGTTTGTGCATTGATTTTCACATCGGTAGTTTTAGTCTATCAAAGCAAAATTGAAGACCATAATTCGTTTTATCGAGTTTCCTTTTTGAGCAAAAGATGCGTCAATTAACAAAAACGAAGAGTTTGATTAACAAATTTATGCTCAAACGCTCATTTTTAGCGCTCGTTTGTTTTCGCAAACGTTTATATATGCACAATAGAACCGTGCTAGATAAGCATAAATATTAAAGGACTCTTAACATGACAACGAACAAACACCCCTCACTGCTCGGAGAATGTTTGGCCGAGTTTATCGGTACAGGATTACTTATCTTTTTTGGCGTAGGCTGTGTTGCTGCACTCGTTTTGACCGGGGCTCAATTTGGTCAATGGGAAATCAGTATTGTATGGGGCTTTGGCGTCGCCATCGCTATTTACTGTACTGCGGGCGTATCCGGTGCACACATCAACCCTGCCGTAACTATCGCACTGGCGATGTTCCATGGATTTGATAAAGCGAAAGTTGTGCCTTATATCATTGCGCAAATGCTAGGTGCATTTTGCTCTGCTGCTTTGGTCTACAGCTTGTACAGCAACCTCTTTACGGATTACGAAATCGCACACAACTTCGTTCGTAGCAGCCAAGACGCATTAGCCACAGCGGGCATTTTCTCGACTTACCCACATGCTTCTCTCTCTTTCTTTGGCGCTTTTGCTGTGGAATTCGTGATTACTGCAGTGCTGATGTTTGCCATTCTTGCTCTTGGTGATGAGAACAATGGCGCACCTCGCGGCGCGATGAACCCTCTACTGATCGGTATCCTAATTGCGGTAATCGGCGGTTCTCTAGGTCCACTAACAGGCTTTGCGATGAACCCTGCACGTGACTTTGGTCCTAAGCTGTTTGCCTACTTCGCAGGTTGGGATTATGCCCTGACTGGCGCGCGTGAAATTCCATACTTTATTGTTCCAATTCTTGCTCCTATCGCAGGTGCTTGCTTCGGTGGTTGGTTGTACCCGAAAGCGATTGCTGCATATCTGCCAAAGCAAGGTCACGGCTGTACTATCCCTAACCAGTGCGAAACCGAAGAAGAAGCAGAACAAGCGCAAGCTTAACCCCTACCAATTCGAACATTTACTAAAATATAAATAACGAAACAAAAGGATTCTTACCATGACTGAGCAAAAATACATTGTTGCCCTAGACCAAGGCACGACAAGCTCTCGTGCTGTCATTCTGGATCATGACGCGAATATCGTAAGCGTCGCTCAGCGAGAATTTACTCAGATTTATCCAGAGGCTGGTTGGGTTGAACATGACCCAATGGAAATCTGGGCAACTCAAAGCTCTACCTTGGTTGAAGCACTTGCGAAAACCGGCATCCGTAGCGACCAACTTGCAGGTATCGGTATTACCAACCAACGTGAAACGACGATTGTATGGAACAAAGAAACAGGCAAACCGGTTTACAACGCGATCGTATGGCAATGCCGCCGCACTGCCGATATTTGTGAAGAATTAAAAGCGCGCGGACTAGAAGATTACGTTCGCGACAATACAGGTCTGGTTCTAGACCCTTACTTCTCGGGTACAAAAGTGAAGTGGATTCTAGATAACGTTGAAGGCGCACGTGAAGATGCTGAAGCAGGCAAGCTGCTATTCGGTACTGTTGATACCTGGTTGGTTTGGAAGATGACACAAGGTCGCGTCCACGTAACCGACTACACCAATGCTTCTCGTACCATGCTGTTCAACATTAATGACCTATGCTGGGATCAAAAAATGCTGGATGAGATGGGCATCCCTGCATCCATGATGCCTGAAGTAAAACGCTCATCAGAAATCTACGGTCAAACCAACATTGGTGGTAAAGGTGGTACTCGTATCCCAATTGCAGGCATTGCAGGTGACCAACAAGCCGCTCTTTACGGTCAGATGTGTGTTGAAGCTGGTCAAGCGAAGAACACCTACGGCACAGGTTGTTTCTTGTTGATGAATACGGGTCAAGAGAAGGTAACATCGAAAAATGGTCTGTTGACCACGCTAGCATGCGGTCCAAAAGGTGAGCCAGCTTACGCCCTTGAGGGTGCGGTATTCATGGGTGGCGCTTCAATTCAATGGCTACGTGATGAAATGAAGATTCTGGCTGGTGCCGAAGATTCAGAATACTTTGCGACCAAAGTTGATACTTCAAATGGTGTTTACGTGGTTCCTGCGTTTACTGGTCTGGGCGCACCATATTGGGATGCTTACGCTCGCGGTACGATTGTCGGTCTAACTCGTGGTGTAAACTCTAACCACATTATCCGTGCAACTTTGGAAGGTATCGCTTACCAAACTCGTGATGTGCTGGATGCAATGCAAGCAGACTCGGGCATCAAGCTCGCGAACCTTCGTGTAGATGGCGGCGCAGTGGCGAACAACTTCTTAATGCAGTTCCAGTCTGATGTTCTTAATACCGAAGTTCACCGCCCTCAAGTAACTGAAGTAACCGCTTTGGGTGCAGCATACCTAGCTGGTCTAGCGGTTGGGTTCTGGAATAGCATTGATGAGCTGCAAGACAAAGCAGTGCTCGATCGCACATTCGAACCACACGATGATGAAGAAAAACGTAACCGTCGTTACAAAGGTTGGAAGCGCGCAGTCAAGTGTGCTCAAACTTGGTCTGAGCTTCACGACGAAGACGATTAATTTCTGATAAACGATTAGTTTCCCCCTGATTAATCGTAAAGAGCGCCGACTTGGCGCTCTTTTTTTGCGTTCGATCGCGGATTCCCTATTCCCACGACTTCTCACAATGCGCTAATTCGAGCACAATAGAGCGAGTTTCTATATTCGAATTTGAAGCATTGGCGATTACCAGTGCACAAGGGAGTGCTAAGTGAAGCAAATACCAAGACACCAACAGATTGTTGAGTTGGTGAAAAAACAAGGCTACGTCAGCACGGATGAGCTGGTAGAAAAATTTAATGTCAGTCCTCAAACTATCCGTCGCGACTTAAACGACCTTGCTGATGAAAACAAGATTCGACGCTACCACGGTGGTGCTACCATTCCTCTCAGTTCAGAGAACACGTCATATAACACGCGTAAAGCGCTTAACTTCAATGAAAAAGATGTCATTGCGGAAGAACTAGTAAAGCACATTCCAGATGGCGCAACCTTGTTTATTGATATCGGTACCACGCCAGAAGCCGTCGCTCGAGCGCTCAATAAAAACCACAAACAACTTCGCGTGGTGACCAATAACATTAATGTTGCCACCATTCTTTTACCAAACCCAGAAATCAAAGTTATTTTGGCGGGCGGTGAAGTTCGCAACCGTGACGGCGGTATTGTCGGTGAAGCGACGCTCGATTTCGTCAAACAATTCCGCCTCGATTTCGGCATTTTAGGCATCAGTGGTATCGATTTTGATGGCTCACTACTGGACTTTGATTATCATGAAGTTCGCGTTAAACAGGCAATTATTGATAACAGCCGCAGTGTGTTCCTTGCGGTTGACCATTCGAAATTTGGTCGCAATGCTATGGTGAAACTGGGCAATATCGCGCAATTGAACATGGTATTCACCAACAAACAACCACCAGAAGAGATTCTTGCGATTCTAAAAGATGCCTCGGTTCCCCTTGAAGTGGTTGATACACAAATAGAAAGATCTGAGAACGAATAGCAAATTACCTCTCTTTCTATACGAATAAATGACCTCTGTCTTAATTAGGCAGAGGTTTTTTTGTGCCCAAATCACACAAAACGCTCATAAACGAAAATAAATAATGACCACAAACGAAACCTAAGCTAGGATAAACTCATGTTCTAAAATGCTCGTTCGCTCACCAAGAGGTCAAATTTATGAGTATCCAACAAAATGCTTCCACGACTAACGCATCCCCTACTTTAGACCTGATCGTGATCGGTGGCGGCATTAACGGGGCTGGTATTGCTGCAGATGCTGCTGGTCGTGGTTTAAGCGTCGGTTTGTACGAAGCTAATGACTTCGCATCGGCAACCTCTTCTGCAAGTTCAAAACTGATCCACGGCGGATTACGTTACCTTGAACACTATGAGTTTCGTTTAGTTTCGGAAGCGCTCGCTGAACGTGAAGTGATCTTACGTAAAGCACCACATGTGGCTCTACCAATGCGCTTCCGTTTACCTCATCGCCCATTTTTACGCCCAGCTTGGATGATCCGCTGTGGTTTGTTCCTTTACGATAACTTGGGTAAACGAACCACACTGCCAGGCAGCAAAACTGTCAACCTAGCAAAATCAGGTCTTTTGAAACCTGAAATGAAAACCGGTTTCGAATACTCAGATTGTTGGGTAGACGATGCGCGCTTAGTCTTACTTAACGTTCTGGCTGCAAAAGAGAATAACGCAGAAGTTCGCAACTACTGCCGCGTAGAAAAAGCACACCGTGAAGGCGGCATTTGGCATGTCACTATTCATGACGTCACCACAGACCAACGTTTCGAACGTAAAGCGAAAGCTCTGGTTAACGCTGCTGGTCCATGGGTGAAACAGTTCTTTGATGAAGGATTAGAGCAAACCTCCCCTCGCAACATTCGTTTGATCAAAGGCTCGCACATCGTTGTTCCTCGTATCCACAACGAGCCGCAAGCCTACATCCTACAAAACAAAGATAACCGCATCGTTTTTATGATCCCTTACTTAGATAAGTTCTCGATCATTGGTACCACAGATGTGGAATACAAAGGCGATCCGCGTGAAGTCGCGATCTCCGAAGATGAAGTCGATTACTTGATCGATATTGTTAACCAACACTTTGTCCACCAGCTAAGCCGCGAAGATGTGGTATGGACTTACAGTGGTGTACGCCCACTGTGTGATGATGAGTCTGACTCACCGCAAGCGATCACACGTGACTACACACTAGAGTTGGATGCTGAATACGACCACGCACCTTTACTTTCAGTGTTCGGCGGCAAGCTCACGACATACCGTAAGCTTGGCGAAGCGGCAATGAAGAAACTTGCACCTTACCTACCTGAAATGGGTAAAGACTGGACGGCAAACCAAACCCTTCCTGGTGGTAACTTCAGTTGCAGCCGTGAGCAACTTGCGAAGATGATTCATGCGAAATACTCGTGGGCATCAGAAGCAATGTTGCTGCGCTACGTGACTCAGTTTGGTACACAAACTTGGGATCTGATGGAAGGCACTAACAGCGTAGAAGATCTTGGTCACTGCTTCTCAGAGCAAGCAAATGGCGTATATCAACGTGAAATTGATTACTTGATGAATCACGAAATGGCGCTAACCGATGAAGACATCTTATGGCGTCGTACAAAACTTGGCTTATACATGAACGAAGAGGAGAAAATCGCACTGGCAGAATATCTAAAAGAGAAGCTGCAACAAAAGGTCGTTAGCCTCTCACAAGTAAGTTAAATTGGACTCTCCTAATACAAAGCCTGCACCCCGCAGGCTTTTTTTTGGAGCTAAATTCTAATATCAACACCTTCTATCGAAAGCACAAAAAGTTTTAATTTCAGACAATTAACACTCTTACTTATTATTTTCTTCAGTCGGCAATTGCCCTCACCTCTAATTAAATCGGTATCCGATGAAGAAATCGCTATTCCTGAGCTTACTTCTCCTCAGTGGTTGCTCTGTTGCTCCTGAAGAAACACCACCTTGCGCATGTGATGACTACGTACCTCCCTATGTAAAGCCGCCAAGTGCATCTAACCAAGAGAATATCCAACAGTTACTGGCTTACATTGCGCAAAAAGCCAAAGATCGCTGGGGTGAAGATGAGTTCGTCGAAGCGGGAAAACACCGCTACGTGAAATACCTTGATGGTTATAACACCCGCGCTCATATCGACTTCGAAGCGGGAAAAATCTACGTTTCGACAATTTCCCAATACCAGCCAACGGAAAAGCTACAAAAAGCGATTGTACAGACACTACTCATGCCTGCCGATCCAGCACATGCGGAGTTGTTTAGTGACAAGGAAGCGGTATTACGTGGTAAGCCTTTTTTATTGGGGCAAGTTCTCGATCACGATGGAAAACCGATTGAATGGGAATGGCGCGCCAATCGTTACGCAGACTACCTACTCGACAACAAACTGCAAAAGAAAGCCATCAAACACGGCAGTGCTTACTATGTCGAAATCAACATGGTGAAAGATCATCTAGAACAACGCGAATACCAGTACGCTGGCTTGATACGTGACGCTGCAAAACGATATGGTTTATCAGAAGATCTGATTTTCGCCGTGATCAAAACCGAAAGTAGTTTTAACCCTTATGCGGTTTCTCATGCTGGCGCTTACGGCTTGATGCAAGTGATCCCAAAAACAGCGGGGGCGGATGTGTTTAATTTAGTAAAAAACAAACCAGGTATTCCTACCAAAGAATACTTATTCGATCCTGCCAATAACATTGATACTGGTGCAGCGTATTTCTATATATTGAAAAACCGCTATCTACGAGACGTGAAACATCCAACCTCGAAGCACTTTAGTATGATTTCCGCCTACAACGGCGGCACTGGTGGTGTGCTTTCGACGTTTGATAGCGACCGTAAGCGTGCAATGAATGAACTTAACAGCCTCAACCCAACTCAAGTTTATGATGCATTAACCACTCAACACCCAAAAGGGGAAGCGAGACGCTATCTACAGAAAGTTCTTTATTTCCAGAAAGACTTCAGCCAAGGGAATATCTAATTTTACCTAGCCACAAAACGAAAAACGCCGCTTAGTTCCACGGAGGTATAGAACTAAGCGGCCATGTAATTACACGAAAAGACACGTATGGGTCTAAAACGTCAATTGGCTAGTTAATCACTCATGTGCATACGAGCAATAACACCTACAGAGTAGCGGAGTCCGCACCTTCTAGCACGCTCAAATCCCACTCTAGAATTCAACGTTTTTCACATTCTTAACAATTACCTTACTAATTGTGGGTCATTTGCGGAAGCAAGCTCAAATAAAAAGGGCTCACACCGTTGGTGAGCCCTTTTTTTATCAATTCTGAACTGTGATTATCCGGGATGGCCATCCACTCTTGGTTTCATCAGCATCATTCCGAATCGCCATACGAACATACCGAAAGCCAGAATCCACAAGGCGGCACTGACATCAATCCAAAGTAGCATGTGTGAAGGGTCAAAAATCACGCCTAAGCTTCTTGCTAACGCCGCACCTATCACGGCAGCAAAAGCGATGCTCATGTTCGGGCCTTTGTAAATCATGCGACCTGTGTGCCCCATGGTCACTCGAGCAATCATCGCTAGGATTAATCCACCCAATGCGCCGATAGCAAACAGGTGAATTAAGTTGTGGCTCGCAAACGCATTATTCCAACTGCCACGTAAAATCAGACTCAAAGGCAGACACAAATAAGCCGCATGTAACGACCACACCAACGGCTCGCTAAGCGTCAGCCAAGGCTTCCAACGCAGGAATCGAACCAACTGCGCCACTCCGGCAAACAACATAAGTGGCTGACCAAGTTCTGCAAATGTCACAGGGAAGAAGCTCAACACAAACAACATAACCAAAGGTAGGTTTGCTAGCCAATCTAACCACAGTAGCGGCTGAGCCTTTTCGAAGTTAAAGCGACGGGCTGTGAAAAATGGAATCACTCGTCCGCCCATGACAGAAAGCAGCAGAGTGAACCACCAAAGCATCGCTTGCCATACCGCAGACGAGGTAAATGGCGGCATGCCTTTCACCGTTGCGTAACTGGCAAAGTTAGCAAAGATGGCGAGCAAGAATAACGGCACAAAGAATAGATTACGCCAGCCTTTCGCGCGGTAAACACGAATGCCCACTTCGTACGCCACAAACAGCAAAAACAGCGCTTCAATGCTGCTGGTTAACCAAAGTGGTGCTGGTGTCCAAAGCAGAATTCTCGGTGCAAGCCACAGTGTAAATATCGCTAACAAGGTGTAGTGTTTCGTGCCGTTAATGCCTGTCCAGTTTTGCACTGCAGTCAGCACAAAGCCCACTACTATTGCCATCGAAAAACCAAATAACATTTCA
The DNA here is from genome assembly GCF_905175355.1 of Vibrio sp. B1ASS3. Classification (NCBI taxonomy): domain Bacteria; kingdom Pseudomonadati; phylum Pseudomonadota; class Gammaproteobacteria; order Vibrionales; family Vibrionaceae; genus Vibrio; species Vibrio sp. B1ASS3. The sequence continues at coordinate 906,696 of NZ_HG992742.1, read as the reverse complement.
TGAACGTGCCACCACAACGCTGGAACACTCAATGTACTTGGCTGTCCGGTTTGGAACATCCATACCCATACCGCAATTGCGACAACAGCATAAATAGAGCCAAACAGGAAAAACGGTCTAAACCCTAATCGCAGCCATGCAGGGATTTTCTCTTCCACTTTTTTATCGGTGATATTCAGCATTGTGATGCCCTTAAGTACCCATTTGATACCGTTCAAAAATTCTACGCGTTCGATATTAACACAAACATGCATAAAAAATACATGTTATAAAATCAAACTATCCTTTCGAGGTAAAACCTGTGCTTCATGCGTTGCTTGGTTGGTAGTGTTTAGGTATAACGGATAACAGTGATTTCGTCGAAGTAAGGGAAGCAATCGAGATGTATATATTTGGCTACGGCAGTTTAATCAATGCCGCCTCGCGCAAGTTAACGGGTCAAACGGGAGAAGCCATCCCAGTCATCGCTCATGGTCTGGTGCGCTATTGGGGCAAAGTTGACGACAGCTATATCTTGTCACCCTTGGTTGTGAATGAAGGCGAAGGGCAAGTCAATGGCGTACTGCTTGAAGTCGACGATCAAGCGCTAGCGGAGTTTGACCGACGCGAACGTGGCTACCATCGCATTCAAATCCGTCCTGATCAGATTGAAACAGAGGCCACTTTTAACTCTGAGCACAGCATTTGGGTTTATGTGAAAAACGATCCGTTACCACCCTGCTCGCTCAGTCCCATCATGCAAAGCTATGTTGATACGGTCCTCGCTGGATGCTTGGAAGTCTCCCATGCCTTTGCTGAGCACTTCGTTCGCCATACTGTTGGTTGGCATCATGCCAAAGAAAACGACCGCCACCAGCCCAAATACGGCAACTTAGCAGGCGTACAAGATCATCATTATGAGTTGATTGATAATCTAATTAAAAAGGGAGCCTAGTGGCTCCCTTTTGCTATTCATGTTCTGTTTGTGTGAGATTAGAACTTGTAATCAACACCAGCGTATAGGCTGTCGAAATCAAAGTCGATATCGCCACCGCCTTCAACATCGATCGTTACTGTAGAAACACGGTAACCACCAGAGATAATTAGACCTGAAGCGAACTCGTAACCCACTTCTGCACCGTAGTTGAAACCAACATCACTACCGTCAGTTTTCACATTAAGGTTTGCAAGGTTTGATTTAGACTCAAAATCCACACCCATCACACCAAGACCTGCAACTGCACCAACATAAAAACCAGTACCAGAGAATTGGTATTTCGGTTTTGCATTTAGGTTGAAGCCGTAACCATCAACAGTCACTTTTGCCCAGTTACCTGAACCTGATGCTTTTTCTTCAAAGCTACCGTAGTAGACGTATTCGCCCTCTAGTGCCAGTTTGAAGTTTTCTGAGTATTGCAGCTCTTTACCTACCGCAATACCAAGACCCGTTGCTGAAGAGCTTGACGAGTCGCCTTCAACTTTAAGGTCTGAATTTAAAATATCCGCACCAATGTACCAATTACCTTCCGCCTGAACCGACGCCGAAGCAACCACTGCACCTAAAGCCAATAATGGCAATACTTTTTCATTATAATTTCCTAATTTTTCATGCTGTTAGACAGCTTTTAAAGCGCGGAGATTATAAATAAAGGTGAATATGATTCTATTGATTCATTTATAAAATGAGATCTAAAACATAAATAACTGTTATATAAACAATATATGATTAGATACTAAACGATTCTCACACCAGCAGGCATCGCGCGTTCAGGCGTTAGCAGAACACTTTCTGATTCATCATCGGTTTCAGCACACAGCAACATGCACTCAGAGGTTTCACCACGCATCTTAGCTTTCGCGAGATTACACAGCACCACCACTTGTTTCCCCATCAACTCTTCTTCTGTGTAGTAAGGCACCAAGCTGGTGACGGTTTGCAGTGTTTTCTCACCGATGTCGATCTGCACGATGTAAAGCTTATCTGCGTTTTCGTGACGAGCCACTTCGATGATTTTTCCGGTGCGAATTTCTAGTTTTGCGAAGTCTGAGTAAGCGATCGTTTCCATTGATTAAAACCTCAAGTAAAATTTTACTAAAAAGATAACGTTTACACTACCAATAAGCTTAATAATTTCAAGTGGTAAAGGTCGCATTTTTGAAAGCAAACATCGGTTAAAATTGCACTTATTACACAATGGGTGTTTAATACTCCAATTAACGTTTTTTAGCCCTCGAAAGGTCCCTCATGGCAACAATCAAGGATGTCGCGAAAGAAGCCGGTGTATCGGTCGCGACCGTCTCTCGCGTGATCAATAAATCACCGAAAGCGAGCCAATCTTCTATCGACGCTGTGACGCAAGCAATGAGCAAACTGGGCTACCGTCCAAACGCAGCAGCGCGCGCACTCGTCAGCCAAAGTACTAACACCATGGGCGTGCTTGTGGGTGATGTCTCAGACCCGTTCTTCGGCACACTGGTGAAATCGGTAGATAACGTGGCGCGTGAAAACGGCAAACACATTCTGATTGGTAATGGCTACCACAACCCAGAAGACGAACGCCAAGCGCTAGAACTTCTGATCAACAGCCGTTGTGAAGCCATTGTGATTCACTCTAAAGGTTTATCAGACGAAGAACTGATTGGTTACGCCAAAGAAGTCAAAGGCATGGTGTTGATCAACCGCCATATCCCAGAGTTGGCAGAGCGTTGTATCTCTCTTGATAACCGCAAGGGCGCGTACTTAGCGACGGAATATTTGATTCGTCATGGGCACACTAAGATCGCGTGTATCGCCTCATCCCATGACATCGAAGATACCGACGAGCGTTTACAAGGTTACCAAGCAGCACTGAAAGATCACGATATCGAGCTATCAAAAAGCTATGTCGAATATGGTGAGCCAAACAGTGACGGTGGCGAAACAGCCATGACCAATCTGCTGACCAAATCACTCGCAATCACTGGCGTCGTGGCGTACAACGACTACATGGCAGCAGGTGCGCTGGCGGCGTTAGACCAAAATGGTATCGACGTACCAGAAAAAGTGTCCATGGTTGGCTTCGACGATGGCTTAATTGCTCGCTTCGTCAATCCAAGTTTGACCACGATTCGTTACCCAATCGAAATGATGGCAGAGCGTGCCGCGCGTTTGGCGTTAGCGTTATCGCGTGATGAACAAGTAGAAGATGACACCATCATCTTTAGCCCAACTTTAGTGCGCCGTAACTCGGTGGATCGTCTTTAAGATATAGCGCTAATAATTACCAAGATAGGTTACAAAGTAAAAAGCTCTGCCACCGAAGTGACAGAGCTTTTTCTTTTTGGGTGTTTGTAGAGAGCGTTATTTTGCCAACTTTCGATGAGCTTTTGACCTGCTGTGAGCAAAAAGCCTGCTGTAACCCAAAAGGTCGAAAATGCTTAGTCTACCTAGAAAGCAAACTGATAAGTGGTGCAGAAGCGGTACTCTTGTTCAGGCTCAAGAATACAGCTTGGTTGCGCCCACTCAGCATGGTTTGGTGAATCTGGTAAAAACTGGGTTTCTAACGCCAAGCCCGCGTAGTCTTGGTATTCCCCACCGCGACGGTTTGGTGCACCCGCTAACCAGTTACCCGTATACAATTGCATCGCAGGCTTATTGGTCACGACAGACATATGCACTTTTCCATCTGGAGAAACCACCAGCGCAACCGGTTTTGCAACATCACGATGAGCATCAAATAGGTAGCTATGGTCATACCCTTTGGCGGCAATCTGCTGCTCATCTTGTAAGAAATGCTCCGATACTGACTTTTCATTTCTAAAATCAAAGCCCGTTCCTTTCACATCTTGCAATGTCCCCAAAGGAATACCGGCCTCATTGGTTGGTAGATATTGCTCTGCTGAGATGGTTAAACGGTGAGAACGGCAATCCAAATCCGCCTCTGAACCCAATAAATTAAAGTAGGCATGGTTGGTCAAATTTACTGGTGTCGCTTTGTCGGTCTTAGCGAAGTACGCAATGCTCACTTGGTTATCATCAGTCAGCGTATACGTCACTTGCACTTCTAGATTGCCCGGAAAACCTTGGTCGCCATCTTCAGACAACAAAGAAAACGTCACTTGCTGTTCGGACTGAGACTCAATCTTCCAACGACGTTTATCAAAACCTTCTTCACCACCATGCAGAGAATTACCCGCTTGGTTAGTAGACACTTGAAATACTTCGCCATTCACTTCAAAAAGACCATTGGCGATGCGGTTTGCGTAGCGACCAACAGTGACACCCATGTAACCCTGTTGCTGCATGAAACTCCCCATCGTCCCCACTCCGAGAAGCACTTCACGCAACTCCCCATTCGCCAAAGGTAAACGACAACTCAGCCATGTCGCGCCAATATCCATAAAGGTAACGCTCATGCCTGTGTTATTTTTCAGTTCGACCACGTTGGCAGGCGCGCCATCAAAGGCGACCTGCTGTGTCATCGTGATAGCTAATGGCTCAGTCATCTCTCGCTCCTACTGCGTCTTTAAGCACTTTGAACTTAAAGCAACTTTGCACTTAAAGTACTTCGACTAAACCAGCGCCGTTTTTCGCTTGGCACACGTAGATGGATTCTTTTAGACCCGTTGCCGCTTGGTATTTCGCTTCAACGGTTGCTTTCACTTCGTCAACTAATGCTGGCGGTACAATTGCAACGATACAACCACCAAAACCACCGCCTGTCATGCGCACGCCGCCTTGCTCGCCAATCACTTCTTTCACCATCTCAACTAACGTATCAATTTCTTTGACTGTGATTTCGAAATCATCACGCATTGAAGCATGAGACTCGGCCATCAGTTCACCCATACGCTTCATGTCGTGCGCGCGAAGTGCTTGCGCCGCTTCTACCGTGCGGTCGTTTTCTGTGATTACGTGACGAGCACGCTTTGCGACCATTTCGTCTAGATCAGAGACTTTCTCGTTGAACTGTTTAATGGTCACATCACGCAGTGCTTTCACACCGAAGATGCGCGCCGCTTCTTCACACTGCTCACGGCGCGTGTTGTATTCGCTGTCTACCAAGCCACGTTTTTTGTTCGAGTTGATGATCACCACCGCCATGTCTTCAGGCATCGATACCGCTTCGGTTTCTAGGCTACGACAGTCCAACAGCATGGCGTGGTTTTCACGACCTTCTGCCGAAATCATTTGGTCCATGATGCCGCAGTTACAGCCAACAAATTCGTTCTCTGCTTGCTGACCGTTCAGCGCAATTTCCGCTTGGCTGATTTCTAGATTGAACAGCACTTTGAACGTTTGGCCAATCACCACTTCCAACGCTGCCGACGAGCTTAAACCCGCACCTTGAGGCACGTTACCGCTAACAGAAATATCCGCACCAGAGAATTGGTAGCCACGAGCAAGAAGGCACTTCACCACACCGCGAATGTAGTTCGCCCACATTTTGTCTTGTTGGAATGTGATTTCTTGCGTGATATCGAACTCATCAACTGCGTTGCCGTAATCCACAGAAACCACGCGCACTAGGTTGTCTTCACGCTTCGCTGCCGCCACAACCGTTTGATAGTTGATCGCACATGGCAGTACGAAACCGTCGTTGTAATCGGTGTGCTCACCAATCAGGTTTACACGACCAGGCGCTTGAATAATGTGGCTTGGCGCGTAACCCAGCACTTGTTCAAAAGAAGTTTTCACGTTTTGGATTAGATCAGACATAGTAAAATCTCAGCATATAATTTTTGTGTAAATTCTCGACTGCTTTCATATCTCGCAATCAGAAACGACATATTTAATTGTCTAACATTAGTCATTCCGGACGAGCCCTAGCGAGCATCCGGAATCTACGTTCAGCGCACTCTGATGGTAGATTCCGTATCACGCTCGTACCTCGCTGTACGGAATAACATATTTCGTATTTATCGTTAGTTATTGCTCTTTGTAATGCACATCGCTTAGGTCACGCAGACGCTGCGCTGCTTGCTCTGCAGTAAGATCTCGTTGTGTCTCAGCCAGCATCTCGTAACCCACCATGAACTTACGAACCGTTGCACTGCGTAACAGCGGTGGGTAAAACACGGCGTGAAGTTGCCAATGCTCAATGCTTTCTTCCTCAGCAAAGAAAGGCGCATAGTGCCACCCCATGCAGTATGGGAAAGAGCATTGGAATAGGTTGTCGTAACGGCTGGTTAGTTTTTTGATTGCAACTGCAAGATCGTCACGTTGTTCATCAGTTAGCTCACTCATTCGACGAATGTGCGTTTTAGGAAGTAGCATAGTTTCGAATGGCCAAGCTGCCCAGTAAGGGACGACCGCAACCCAATGTTCAGTTTCCACCACAATTCGCGAGCCATCTTCTAGTTCAGCTTGCACGTAATCCACCAGCAGGTTGCTGCCATGCTCTTGGTAGTACGCTCTTTGGTAGTGATCTTTTCGCTCAATTTCATTCGGTAAAAAGCTGTTAGCCCAAATTTGGCCATGTGGGTGAGGCTGAGAACAGCCCATGGTCTCGCCCTTATTCTCGAATGCTTGAACCCAAACGTAGTCTTTACCTAGCTCTTCGATTTGATCATTCCACGTGTCAATCACGCCACGGATTTTGTCGACAGGCAGTTCAGGCAAGGTTTTGCTGTGGTCAGGCGAGAAACAGATCACTCGACTCAAGCCTCTTGCGCCTTTCGATTGGAAAAGAGGGTTATCCGATTTTGGAACGTCAGGTGAATCCGCCATCAGCGCTGCGAAGTCATTTTTGAACACGTACGTGCCTTGGTAATCTGGGTTTACATCACCAGAAATGCGTTCATTCGTTGGACAAAGGAAACACTTCTCATCGTAGCTTGGTAGCTCATCAATTGCAGGTTTCTCATCAGCGCCACTCCAAGGGCGTTTTGCACGATGCGGTGACACCAAAATCCACTGACCCGTTAGTGGGTTGTAACGACGGTGTGGGTGATCCACTGGGTTAAATTCAACATTCGACATCTTACTTACTCAACTTTTAAAATTTCTTTCATCTGCATTCCCCAATGAAATTGGAGTTGCAGCTAGGCGGCAAGCTTTCCAATATCCATGAGCATAGGTTTTCTATGTGATTGGAATTGGAAAGTGCAGGCAACAACGCTGCAGCTTCAATTACGCAGGGGAATAGCCTTGCGGGTTATTTGACTGCCATTTCCACGTATCAGCTGTCATTTCCGCAACACTGCGGGTCGCTTTCCAGCCAAGGTCTCGCTCCGCTTTATCTGTACTTGCCCAGCATTCTGCAATGTCTCCAGGACGACGAGGACAAAGTTCGTAAGGCACTGGGTTACCGCAAGCCGCTGCGAACGCTTCTACCATCTCAAGCACGCTAGAGCCTTTGCCCGTGCCTAGGTTGTAAATGTGTAAGCCGGCTTTTTCACCTACCGATTTCAGCGCTGCGATATGGCCATCAGCCAAGTCCATCACGTGGATGTAATCACGCACGCCAGTGCCATCCGGCGTCGGGTAGTCATTGCCAAATACCGACAGTTTTTCGCGGCGGCCTACTGCCACTTGCGCGATAAACGGCATCAAGTTGTTTGGGATGCCCTGAGGGTCTTCACCCATAGTGCCCGATGGATGCGCACCAACTGGGTTGAAGTAGCGCAGCAAAGTCACGCTCCAATCGTTTTCTGCATTGAACAAATCGCTCAAGCACTCTTCCACCATGTACTTGCTGCGACCGTATGGGTTAGTGGTCGCCCCCGTTGGAGAGTCTTCCGTAATCGGCACAATGTCAGGATCGCCGTAAACCGTTGCCGATGAGCTAAATACAATGCTTTTCACGCCCGCCTTACGCATGCTGCGCGCCAACACCAATGAGCCATTCACATTGTTGTCGTAGTATTCCAATGGTTTCGCGACAGATTCGCCCACCGCTTTCAGGCCAGCAAAGTGAATCACAGCTTGAATGTCATGCTTGGCAAATACTGAGTCCAAAAAGGCTTCATCACGAATGTCGCCTTGGTAGAAAGCCGGCTGCTTACCGGTTAGCGCTTTAATGCGGCTTAACACTTCCACTTTGGCATTACACAAATTGTCGACAATGATTGGCTCCATACCTGCTTCAATCATCTGGACACATGTGTGACTGCCGATGTACCCCATACCGCCTGTGACAAGAACTTTCACTTTTGCTTCTCCACTTTTGCTGCTCGATGCTTGGAAATTGGTTGAGCCTGCTTACCAAGCAAATTCGCTCATCTCTTAACTGGCTAAAAGTCTACCAATCAAAACCGATCCAGATCCGTGATCAAACTCAAAATAGTGTAAACGTTTCCACAAAATTACATCACGATTCAAAATCAATAAAAATAAAGAAAGTTGTGTTGAACTAGAAAAATGAGAAAGATTTATGACACTTACATGTATAAACGTTTACACAATGTAAGAAAAACACGGTGATTCACGCAAACCAGAAAGATGATTTTCCGCAATCGATACCTGACATTGCTCTTACAAAACGAGAGATAAAGCCCGCTACAGTAGCCCCGCCCCAAATGTAACCTTTTGTAACAAGACTCGAATCGCGTCTTTTCCTTTTATCGGGGCATGCAAAGAATAAAAAACAGATCTGAAGGGCCCTCATGCTACGCAAGCGAAATGAATTTCGAGACCACAACCAAGAAGTGCGGTTGTTTAAGAATCGTGCCATCGTTGCCTTCCTCGGCATGGTTATTTTGCTGGGTGGATTGGTCGCGAACCTGTACAACTTGCAGGTTAACCACTTTAAAGATTATCAGACTCGCTCTAACGACAACCGAATCAAAATCCTGCCTATCGCGCCAACACGTGGCTTGATCTACGACCGAAATGGCGTATTGCTGGCGGAGAACCGCCCGGTTTACAACCTTGACATGATCCCAGAGCAAGCAGGCGATCCAGATGCACTAATTGAAAAGTTGCGTCATTACGTCGACATCTCTCCTGAACAAGTCGACGCTTTTAAAAAACGTTATAAGCACACTCGCCGTTTTCGTTCTGTCACCATCATGAATGAGCTGAATGACGAACAAGTCGCACGCTTTTCTGTTCATCAGCATGAGTTTAATGGCGTGTTTGTGACTGCCGACCTCAAGCGTTTTTATCCTTACGGTGAAAAGCTGACGCATGTACTAGGCTACGTTTCGCACATCAACGACCGAGATTTGCGTCGCCTTGATGAAGAAGGCAAAGCGCAGAACTATCAAGCAACACAAAACATCGGCAAGTTGGGCGTTGAGCGCTACTACGAAGACCTTCTCCATGGCACCAAGGGCTACGAAGAAGTCGAAGTAAACAGCCGCGGCCGTGTCATTCGCACCATCAAATACGTACCGCCGATTCCGGGTAAAGACATCGTGCTAAACCTTGATATCGAGTTACAAGAATACGTCTACAAAGAGCTCGACCATCGTCAAGGTAGTGCTGTGGTGCTCGACCCACGAGACAACAGCGTACTCGCAATGGCATCTAGCCCAAGTTATGACCCCAACCCATTTGTGAACGGCATTTCCAGCAAAGCGTACCGATCACTATTGAACGATCCTGCTCACCCCTTGGTAAACCGCACTACGCTTGGTGTTTACCCTCCGGCATCCACCGTGAAACCATTTATGGCTGTTGCAGGGCTTGAGGAACATGTGATCACGCCAACGACGGTGCGTAACGATCACGGTTCTTGGCGTATTCCTGGCTCGAAACCAAATTCAAAAGCATGGCGAGATTGGAAACGTTGGGGGCATGGTAATGTTGATGTCACCAAAGCGATTGAAGAATCCGTGGATTCCTTCTTTTACCAAACCGCCTTTGACCTTGGCATCGACCGCATCTCGAAATGGATGAACAAGTTCGGCTTTGGCTTGCCAACCGGCATCGATATTTATGAAGAGAGCAGTGCGAACATGCCGACCCGTGAGTGGAAAGTCGCACGCCACCGTACGCCTTGGTATCAGGGCGATACTGTGCCAATCGGTATTGGCCAAGGTTATTGGACAGCGACGCCAATGCAAATCGCCAAAGCGACTTCGTTCCTTATTAACCATGGTGAAATGAAAGCACCTCACCTACTTAAAGCTGTAATTGAACATGGTGAAGAGTTTGAAAACCAAGTCGACGTTGCACCGAAAGATCTGCCGCCAATTGAAGGTGTGCCTGATAAATACTGGGACATTCCAATCAACGCGATGCGCTTGGTAAACAATGGCGCACATGGTTCTGGCCGCCGTGCATTTAAGGGCGCAGAGTACAGCAGCGGTGGTAAATCGGGGACGGCGCAGGTATTTGGCTTGCGTAAAGACGAAGTCTACAACTCGAAAAAGCTCGCAAACCACCTGCTTGACCATGCGTTGTTCACTGCGTTCGCACCGTACGACCATCCAAAATACGTAGCGACCGTTGTGATTGAGCACGGTAACGGTGGTTCAAAAGTCGGGGCACCATTCATTCGCCATGTGTTTGACCACTTGCTTGTAGAACCAGATAAAACCAAAGGTAAAAAGTCTTAGGTTTAACTTTATCGCCTTAGCATTCGTGTTAAGTGGTCATGATAAATAACAAAGCCCGAACGGATTGTCCTAGCCGTTCGGGCTTTTGTTTGCCTAAAAAACCCTCTTATCGCGGTGATCGCTTCATTTCATTCCTCGCACAGTTTTACTAAAAATTTGTGCATCCATAAGTAGCTGTTTACAATGGTGGGATTATTGCTTATCTCACTGGGACAGTGAGCTTTGCCAACGGGAAGTGAACATGGCAACACTAAAAGATATCGCTACAGAAGCGGGCGTCTCACTAGCAACCGTCTCACGCGTGTTGAATGACGATCCGACTCTGAGCGTAAAAGAAGAAACCAAACACCGCATCTTAGAGATTGCTGAAAAGCTGGAATACCGCACCAGCAGTTCGAAAAAAGCCACTAAAGAGGCGAAACAAAAACACCACTTTTTAGCCTTGTACAACTACAAGCAAGAAGCTGAGGTGAATGACCCCTACTACCTGTCGATTCGTCACGGGATTGAAACCCAGTGCGACAGGTTGGGCATTACATTAACCAACTGCTACGACAGCGTCATTGATGTCGAAACGCAAAAGATCACCGGTATCCTTTTGGTTGGTAAGACCGATAAAGCGATCATCAATAAACTACCTAAACGCCTCGCAGACAGCATTTGTTATATCGACTTCTCAGACAGCGACAGCGTGTACGACAGTGTTGATATCGATCTTGCTCGCATCAGTAAGCAAGTCGTCGACTTCTTTGTCGAACAAGGTTATCAGCGCATTGGTTTCATTGGCGGACAAGACGAACCCAACACGGCGGACATTCGTGAGAATGCGTTTGTGGAATACGGCAACCTAAAAGGTGTCGTATCAGAGAACGACATTTACCGCGGCGATTTTTCTAGCCTATCGGGTTACGACTTAGCCAAAGCGATGTTGGCAAAAGGCAACTTTCCGACAGCACTCTTTATCGCATCAGACTCGATTGCGATTGGAGTTTTACGTGCCATCCATGAGTTCGGTTTGAACATTCCACAAGACATTGCTCTGATCAGTGTGAATGACATTCCAACCGCTCGCTTTACCTTCCCACCGCTCTCTACTGTGCGAATTCACTCAGAGATGATGGGCATACAAGGGGTAAACTTATTGGTAGAAAAATACCGCGATGGTCGTGCGCTGCCATTGCAAGTTCACGTACCAAGCAAACTCAAACTGCGCGGTACGACTAAGTAGTTATCTCACTTCATTCTTATTTTATAAAGCACTGAATCCTCAGTGCTTTTTTATTTCCCTTATCTAAATCCCCGTCATTTTTTACTCATTTTACCCAGCAAATAAGCTTGGGATGCTATTCCTTTACGCTGATCACATCTTGCTTACCAATCACGTATTAAAACGTGATCGAGTTAAAGTTAAACGTTTTCATCAATTTATTTAGTAAAACTTTTACTAATATCTTTCCCAGATAACTCATAAGCCTTTTCACAATACATCGGCTGCATTTCTTTTGGGCAGATTCGACGCTGACGATACCGCGCCGAAATGACCAAACTAAGCCGAGGGGAGAACAAACGTGAACAACTGGGAAAACTTCCTTCACCTACATGAGAACCGTATGGCACCACGTGCTTACTTCTTCTCATACGATTCAGTTAAAAACGCACAAACGTTCCAACGCGAGCTGAGCAGCCGCTTTAAACTGCTGAGTGGTCAATGGACATTCAACTACTTCACTAACCCGCTTTTGGTACCTGAAGCGTTTTACTCTCAAAAAATGGAAGACTGGGGACGAATTACCGTTCCAAACATGTGGCAAATGGAAGGCCACGGTGACCTTCAATACACTGACGAAGGTTTCCCATTCCCTATCGACGTACCGTTTGTCCCAACCGACAACCCAACTGGCGCATACCAACGCACTTTCACGCTTGGCCAGCAATGGGACAACAAACAAACCATCATCAAATTTGATGGCGTTGAAACTTACTTCGAAGTTTACGTAAACGGTCATTACGTTGGCTTTAGCAAAGGCAGCCGCTTAACTGCTGAGTTCGACATTTCATCTTACGTTCAACAAGGTGAGAACTTATTGTCTGTACGCGTCATGCAATGGGCAGATTCGACTTACATTGAAGACCAAGATATGTGGTGGACGGCGGGTATCTTCCGTGATGTTTACCTTGTCGGAAAAGAGCACGTTCACGTCCAAGACCTGACTGTTCGTACTGATTTCGCCGACGATTACCAAAGTGCCACTTTAAGCTGCCAAGTTGAGCTAGAAAACCTGTCTACTACGGCTGTATCTGGTTACACACTGGAATACGCACTACAAGACAAAGGTAAAGTGATTGCTAGTGGCCAATGTGATGCACTGACTATCCAAGAAAACAGCCAAACAAACTTTGCCATCGATGTAGTGAACCCAACCCACTGGACCGCGGAAAATCCATACCTATACCAACTGTTCATCACACTGAAAGATGCACAAGGCAATGTGATTGAGGTGATCCCACAGCGCGTTGGCTTCCGCGACATCAAAGTGCGTGATGGTCTTTTCTACATCAACAACCAATACGTGATGCTGCACGGTGTGAACCGCCACGATAACGACCACCTAAAAGGTCGTGCAGTTGGCATGAAGCGCATCGAGAAAGATCTGATTTTGATGAAGCAACACAACATCAACTCAGTTCGCACCGCGCACTACCCTAATGACCCGCGCTTCTACGAACTGTGTGACATTTACGGCTTGTTCGTAATGGCAGAAACCGACGTGGAAACCCACGGCTTCGCGAACGTTGGCGATCTAAGCCGCATCACCAACGATGCCGCATGGGAAAGTGTGTTTGTAGACCGCGCAGAACGCCACGTTCACGCCCAAAAGAACCACCCGTCTATCATCATGTGGTCACTGGGTAATGAGTCCGGCTACGGCTGCAACATCCGCGCGATGTACGATGCAACCAAAGCGATTGATGACACCCGTTTGGTGCATTACGAAGAAGACCGCGATGCAGAAGTCGTCGACGTGATTTCTACCATGTACTCACGTGCGCAGCTCATGAATCACTTTGGTGAGCACCCACACGAGAAACCACGCATCATTTGTGAATACGCACACGCGATGGGTAATGGCCCTGGCGGTCTAACAGAATACCAAAACGTGTTCTATGCGCACGACCACATTCAAGGTCACTACGTATGGGAATGGTGTGATCACGGCGTATTAGCACGTGATGAAAACGGCCAAGAGTTTTACAAATACGGCGGTGATTACGGCGATTACCCGAATAACTACAACTTCTGTATGGATGGTTTGATTTACCCAGATCAAACACCTGGACCGGGCTTGAAAGAGTACAAACAAGTCATCGCTCCAGTGAAAATTCAAGCAGTAGAAGGTACGACAAACACCTTCACCGTAGAGAACAAATTGTGGTTTACCAACCTTGATGATTACACCATCACAGCGGATATCCGAGCGGAAGGTGAAACGTTGCGCAGCGTGCAGTTTAAGGTCGAAGAACTTGCAGAAAACAGCGCTCGTGAAATCACAATTAACCTGCCAGAGCTGGACGAACGCGAAGCCTTTATTAACTTCACCGTGCGTAAAGACAGCCGCACTTTGTACAGCGAAGCAAACCACGATATCGCGGTGTACCAATTCCAACTGAAAGAGAACACAACAAGCGAAGCCGAATTTGTTAGCCACAATGCACAAGCGTTAGTCACCACAGAAAGCCGCTTAGAGCACGTGATTGAAGGTCACAACTTCGCGCTGACCTTCTCTAAAGTCAACGGCAAGCTGACCTCTTGGCGCTTCAATGGTGAAGAGCTGATTCAGTCAGAACCTAGACTGAACTTCTTCAAGCCAATGATTGATAACCACAAACAAGAATACGAAGGTTTGTGGCACCCAGCGCACTTACAAATCATGCAAGAGCACTTCCGCACGCTGCAAGTCGAAGCAACGGATGAATCGGTTTCGATTACGACCACCAGCATCATTGCGCCACCGGTATTCGACTTTGGCATGCGCTGTACCTACCGCTACCAAATCAACGCACAAGGTCATTTGAATGTGGAATTAAGCGGCGAGCGCTATGGCGATTACCCGCACGTTATCCCTGTAATTGGCTTGGATTTGGGCATCAATGGCAACTTTGACCAAGTGAGTTACTACGGTCGTGGCCCTGAAGAAAACTACCAAGACAGCCGCCAAGCGAACTTGATTGATGTTTACCACAGCACGGTAGCCGACATGTTTGAGAACTACCCGTACCCACAAAACAACGGCAACCGCCAACACGTTCGTTGGGCATCACTGACGAATCGCCACGGCACGGGGTTGTTGGTGAAACCACAGCAAGAAATCAACTTCAGCGCTTGGTTCTACACCAACCAAAACCTGCACGAAGCACAACACACCATTGAGCTAGAAAAGAGCGGCTACATCACGCTCAACCTTGACCATCAAGTGATGGGACTGGGCTCAAACTCATGGGGCAGCGAAGTGCTTGATTCATACCGCGTGTACATGGACGAGTTCCGCTATGGCCTAACACTGATGCCACTTCAAGCGGGCGATTGCAGTGCACAGGCCATGGCAAACCATGATTTCGACAATGCGTTCTTCACTCAATCCAATACTCAAACAGCAAACGAGGCGTAATCCATGATCGTTTTAGACAACTTAGAACAATTCAAAGTCGTGTACCGCGACGGTCGTAAATGGAACCGCTGCGTGGAAGCGATTGAGAACATCGCCAACATCAAAGACGGCGTGATGTATTCGATTGGTGACTCTCTAGTTTACATGATTGAAGACGGGACAAAACAAACCGACCTGTTTGAAGGGAACCGCCGCTACTTCGACGTGCATTACTACCTAGAAGGCCGCGAAACTGTGGAGTTCGCCGACAAATCAGATTTACGCCTAGAGCAAGCATACCGTGATGAAACTGACCGCGAATTTCTCTCTGGTCAAGGTGATACTCGCGAGCTTTGCGAAGGCCAAGTTGCAATTTTTGATAACGATAAAGCGTACCGCTTCCACGGTGACAACCGAGTAAGAAAAGTGGTGCTCAAAGTGACCATCGAAGATGGCTATTTCCTAAATAAATAACGGCTTACAGGCAAGGCCAGACAACGCGTCTGGCCTAACAACAAAATAATTAAATAAACCCAAAGTAATTCAGATCACAGATCAGTTGTAGACCTCAGCAATCCCACGCGATTACGAATAATATTCGCCCAAGGATGATAAAACGGTCAATAGCACTATCACTGAGTTACGAAGGGAATTGACGTGATTCATCGGAGGACTCTATGTCTGAATCTATGCGCGGCACCATTGGCAAATTCGCCTTGCTGTCGATGACATTTGCGGCGGTATTTAACGTCCGTAACATCGTGAACAACAACATTGAGCTTGGCCTTAGCTCTGCCCCTATCTTCCTTTTCGCGACGATCGTTTACTTCATTCCATTTGTATTCATCATTGCGGAGTTCGTTTCGGCGAACAAAAACTCTGAGTCAGGCATGTACGACTGGCTTAAACAACCACTTGGCTCTAAAGCTGCTTACCTAGGTTCGTTCCTCTACTGGTTCGTGAACCTATTCTGGTTTGTGTCTCTGCTTCCAAACGTGATTGCTTATGCGTCTTACGCAATGCTTGGTTACGAATACACCTTCTCACCAATGGTGACGTCGGTGATCTCGATTGTTCTGTTCGCAGCGGCGACCCACATTTCAACCAAAGGCGCATCTTGGTTGGGCAAAATTTCTGAGCTGGTTGCTTACGGTGTGTTTGCCCTATTCGGCATTTACGTTCTCGGCGCGCTCATGGCATTAGGCGGTGACTCCTACACGCCAGCAGAACCAATCACGCTAGAAGCAATGAGCCCAACTATTAACTGGGCGACGCTAGGTATTATGTGTTGGATCTTCCAAGCAGCAGGTGGTGCAGAAACCGCAGCGGCTTACCTGAAAGACGTAAAAGGCGGCCAAAAAGCCTTCATCAAAGTGATCATCATGGCGGGCATCTTGATTGGTGCGATGTACGCTATTGGCTCACTTTTGGTGAACGTGTTCGTTCCGCGTGAAGACCTAACATACGCAGGCGGCATGGTAGAAATCTTTACTGGCATGGCGCAATATTTCGACATTTCAACAGTATTGGTTGGACGCTTCGTTGGCATCATCTTGTTCATCGCGATGTTTGGCTCAATGATGATGTGGACTGCAGCACCAGTAAAAATTCACTTCTCTGAAATTCCAAAAGGTGTATACGGCGAGAAAACCACAGAGCTAAACGAACACGGTGTACCAGTGCGTGCAGCATGGTGGCAATTCGCATTCGTTGTGGTGATGCTGATCGTTAACGGCTTTGGTTCAGAATCCGTGCAAGACATGATGAACCAAGCGATCAACCTAACCGCAGGTACGGCGATGCTACCGCCAATCTTCATCATGATTGCGTACTTTGTGTTCCGTCTAAAACACGACGATACACCGCGCGACTTCCGTATGGGTTCACGCAAAGTGGGCATGAGTGTGGTGTCGGTACTGATTGTCATCTTCGTGGTGAGCATGACCGCATCGGCATTCCCAACAGGTGTTGATTTGGTACGTGCGTTCTTCATCAACGTGTTTATGACTGCCGTCTTCTCTGCTCTGGCTTGGTGGTGGATTTCTCGCTTTGAAAAGAAGCAAGCTATCAAACAACAAGCAATGCAAGAAAAGGCACAAGAGCCAGTAACGCAATCATAAATAGGCGCTAATCCCCCAATTATTCAAAGAGCATCTTCGTGATGCTCTTTTTGCTTTTGTCCTGCTTCCCCTGCAAAACCACCGCTCTTCAGCTGTATTCTAGGGCGCAATTACATAGCAAAAACCATCATTCCCTCTTCCTATATAAGTGCTCTCAATCCATAAAAATAATAAGTAAAACTTTACTAAATATCGATCGCAATTTAACTATAGAGCATTTAATCAAATACCATTTGATCGATAAAATTGATCCCAAGTTTGCACACGAGCTGATCCTAAAGCCTTTAGAGCACCCCAATATAAATTCAGCCACGTCAGCAAACCATAAATCCTACTCAATTAAGAAGCGACTAAAATGAAGACTTGTTTTACTAAAACTGTTTTGTCCGGATTGATTCTTACCGCTGTCAATGTCCATGCATCTGAAAGCCAAGCTGACCATAGCCCTACTCAACCTCCAAAATCCGACGCAGAAGTCAGCTTCGACTTTTACGGCGAATTAGGCGTTGGTGGCCATGTCGCGTTAGAAGGCGAAAATAAAGGCCGCTACGCAGACGGTACTTACATCGAGGGTGGCCTCGCAGTCCAATACGGTAACTGGTTCGGCCTTGCGTATATGGAAGGTTGGACAGTTCAAGCCGACGACGATGGCAATGCTTGGGCGACAGGCCATGGTTGGGGAGGCTTCGAGGGTGGCTTCAACCGTTTCTATGCCGGCTACCGCACCGATGGCAACACCGAGTTTATGATTGGCCGTATGGACTCTTCTCTGGATGACGTTCAATGGTGGGGCGATGCGACGGTCGAATATGGCTACGTGATCTCCAATACACGAGACGTGTTCTTGGGCGCTAAGATCCAAAACCTTGAAGGTAAATTCCGCTACAGCATTTCAGCGGCTCCTGAGTCGGACTTCTCTGAAGATGATTCTTGGGTCAACTTTGGTAAATACGACCGCTTCGCAGATCAATGGATCGATAAGAACGCCATGGTCAACGGTTACATCCAATACGACATTGCTGAACACTTAACGCTTATGGGCGGCGCAGAAGTCCGTAACAACGACGGTGGTGAACTGTTCCTCATTGGCGCGGAATACAAAAACGTTGCCGCGCGTGTATGGCACGACACCGATAAGGGCAACCAAGTTTCAGACGGCAGCGAATCAGGCTTTATGACCAGTGCATGGTATGAAGCCGCTCCGGGTATCTATCTATCAGCGGCCTACAACTACGCCAACTTTGAATCAGATACCGCTGAAGACGAAATCACTTCTTACATCAACGCCGGCGTGTGGTGGGAATATGCCAACGGCACATGGGCAACCGCATTTGATAGTCGCTTCGCTGTCGGGGATGACAACGTGACGGGCGATGCTCAAGTTTTCGCAATGCAATATTTCTACTGGTAAACCGAGAAACCAAACATGACTCTACGTAAAACCCTAATTGCTTTAGCCGTTGGTTCAGCGGTGACACTCTCTGGCTGTAATACCGTCACAACTTCCGAAGCACCGTTACAAGCGAGCGAGTTTAAGAATGTAATTGACCGTACTGGCTCTCCAGAATACATGCGCGATTACGACTTTGATGACCACCAGCGTTTTAATCCATTTTTCGATATGGGCGCATGGCACGGACACCTATTGCCTGACAATGCAGAAGGTATGGGTGGCTTTCCTGGTACTGCGCTCCTGACCGAAGAATACATCAACTTTATGGCCAATAATTTTGATCGCTTAAGCGTGTACAAAGATGGCAAAAAAGTCGCCTTCGAAATGGAAGCGTACAGCTTGCCGGGCGCATTGGTGCAAAAGCTAACCTCTGATGATGTCACTGTAGAGATGACACTGCGCTTTGCTTCTGACCGCACTTCTCTGTTGGAAACCAGCATCACCACAGACGCCCCTGTTGAACTCGTATGGGACGGGCAACTGCTTGAGAAGTACCACGCGAAGGAAGGCAAATCCCAATCAGATAAAACCATTGATGAGCAGTACCCAAATTACAACCGCACTATCGTCACGACAGATGACGGCTTAAAGGTAACGTTTGGCAAAGTACGTTCAACGTGGGATCTGCTGACCTCTGGCGAGTCTGAATACCAAATCCATAAGTCCATCGATATGGACACTCAAGTAGATGGTCATCAGTTTACTTCTACGGCGGAAATCGACGGTTCAACCACGATTTACACCACCTACTCTCATGTCCTAACCGCAAAAGAAAACCAAGCTGAACAAGCGAAGATTCAAGACATTTTGGCAAATCCAGAAGCTTACCTTTCAGCTTCTGAGCAGCGTTGGGAAGACTATCTAACTAAAGGTCTAACCAACCCACACGCCACACCAGAGCAAGAACGCGTGGCGGTGAAATCGATGGAAACCTTGAACGGTAACTGGCGCGGTGTCGCAGGTGCGATGAAGTTTGATTCTGTAACCCCATCCGTGACAGCACGTTGGTTCTCAGGTAACCAAACTTGGCCTTGGGACACATGGAAGCAAGCTTATGCGATGGCGCACTTCAATCCAGATGTCGCGAAAGACAACATTCGTGCGATGTTCGCTTATCAAATTCAAGCAAACGATCCTGTTCGCCCTTGGGATGAGGGTTATGTGCCGGATCTATTGGCTTACAACTTAAGCCCAGAACGTGGCGGCGACGGTGGCAACTGGAACGAACGTAACACCAAACCAAGCCTTGCTGCATGGGCGGTAATGGAAGTGCACAAAACCACCGGCGATAAGGCATGGATCGAAGAGATGTATCCGAAGCTTGTGGCGTACCACAACTGGTGGCTGCGTAACCGCGATAACAACGGCAACGGCGTTCCTGAATACGGCGCTGCGGTAGACAAAGCACACAACACGCCAGAAGGTGAAATGTACTTTACGGTGGTTCGCGGCGAAGAGCATGAAACGATCGTGGGCAAGAAAGCGCTGGCAAAAGTGATGTCAGAGGGTAATTACGATTACATCGAGAGCCCAGCACAAACTGCCGCGTCTTGGGAGTCTGGCCGCGATGACGCAGCGGTATTTGGCTTCATCGATAAAGAACAGCTTGATGCTTACGTTGCCAAAGGCGGTAAGCGCAGCGATTGGGATGTAGAATTTGCTCAGAACCGCGCTGAAGACGGCACCTTACTGGGTTACTCACTGCTACAAGAATCCGTCGACCAAGCGAGCTACATGTACAGCGATAACCAATATCTGGCCGAAATGGCGGACATGTTAGACAAAGAAGACGAAGCCAAAGACTTCCGAGCGAAGGCAAAACATCTGGCGAACTACATCAACACTTGTATGTTCGATGAGTCGACAGGCTTCTTCTACGACATTCGCATCGAAGATAAACCACTGGCAAATGGCTGTGCAGGCAAACCGATTGTCGAGCGCGGTATGGGACCGGAGGGTTGGTCGCCACTGTTTAATGGTGCGGCGACTCAAGCTCATTCTGATTCCGTCGTAAAAGTGATGAAAGACAGCAATGAGTTCAACACGTATGTGCCACTGGGTACGGCTGCGCTATCGAACCCAGCCTTTGGCCCTGATATTTACTGGCGTGGGCGCGTGTGGGTCGATCAGTTCTACTTCGGCTTGAAAGGCATGGACAGATACGGCTATCGTGACGACGCCATTGAGATGGCAACGGCCTTCTTCCAGCATGCAGACGGCCTAGTGCAAGATGGCCCGATTCGTGAGAACTACAACCCACTGACGGGCGATCAACAAGGCGCACCGAACTTCTCATGGAGCGCAGCGCACCTTTACATGCTGTACAACGACTTCTTCACTGAGTAGAAATCAGTCGTCAATTACAGGGAGCCTTCGTTGCTCCCTGTAATCAATTCTGCCACCAGCTGACGCAGCCAAATTCCTTTATCCTCGTTGTTACGGCTGGTATGCCACAACATCGCGATATCAAAATCCGCTACCGCAATCGGCGGCTGGACGCTCACCAAATCGTCCGAGAACCCTTCCGCTTGCGCCATTTTCTCCGGCACAATCGCAACCAACTCTCGCTGTTTAAGCAAGTTTCGAATCGTCAGGAAGTTGCGTGAGGCAACAGTGACTTTTCGGCTCAAACCATGTTCAGCAAGCTTTTTATCTACTTGTGTGCTCTGGCTGCCATCAGGGCTTACGAGGGCTTGTTCAATATTGGCAAAAGCGTGAATCAACAATTGTGTTTCACCTTTCAACACTCGCTTATCACACAGACAGACGTGCTTTTCTGTGTAGAGGTACTGGCTCTCAAAGTTATCGTCGAGTACCGGCATGCTGCCGATGATGACATCTAGCTTATCGTGCTCCGTGATCGCCACGTAATTGCTGCGGTTGACGTTAATAAAACTGATTTGGGCTTCTGGCGCACGCTTACGGATTTCATCATAAAGCAGTGGTGCGAAGATGAATTCGGCGTAGTCGGTTAAACCAATGCGGCACACGCCAGAATAGTTTTCTGGCAGGAAAGCGGACTTCGTCAGTAAGTCTTTGGCAATCGAATCCAATAAATGATGCACCGTGGGCGCAATATGATGCGCGTGCTCGGTTGGATCCATCTTATGGCCTTTACGCTCAAACAATGGGTCATCAAACAACACGCGCAAGCGCGACAAACTATGGCTCATAGCAGACTGACTGACAAAGCTTTTCTCGGCCGCCAAACTCACACTGCGATAGCGATACAGATAAGAAAAGGTCACCAACAGGTTTAAGTCGATATTGCGCCACTGGATGTCATCTTTCACAGAACAAACCTCATCCCATTTCATTCATAGATGAAATTAAAACTATTAATTTGAGTCATCTTAGTACATTTCTTACAGTAGATGCAGTTTTATTGGAGATTTAACAGGCTCAACATGTTTACCATTTTTAAAACCTTTTTTTGGCTTGGTTGGATCAGTTTCGGTGGCCCTGCGGCGCACATCGGTTACTTCCGCCAAACGTTCGTTGAAAAGCTCAAATGGATTGATGACAGCGAATACGCACAGATCGTGGCTTTGAGCCAATTCTTACCGGGCCCTGGTTCTAGCCAAGTTGGCTTTGCTCTGGGTTATAAACGCGGAGGCTTAGGCGGCGCATGCATGGCTTTTCTTGGCTTCACGCTGCCTTCCGTGATCATCATGTTGGCGCTTGCGATTGTAAGCAGCCAGATCACTGATACGGCATTGTTCCAAAACATCGTTCACGGCTTGAAGTTGCTGGCGGTCGTTGTGGTGGCGGATGCGACTTGGGGAATGTACAAAAACTTCTGTCAAAGCAAACTAACTGCCGGCTTGTGTGTGGCAACCGCCATTGCGTTATTGGTTGCACCGAGTATCGCAACTCAAATGCTGGTACTCGTAGTAGCGGGCTTGATTGGCACTCAATATCTTAAGAAAGAATCCGCAGCGCCTGCCGAACCTTTTAAACCAACCATTGCACCATTGGCACTGTTCGCGGTACTTCTGATTGGTTTGCCGTTTGTGGCTCACACCCTGCCAATGCTTGGATTGTTTAGCGACTTCTTCCAAGCGGGTAGCTTAGTGTTCGGTGGCGGCCACGTGGTACTTCCGCTATTGCAAAACATCGTTGGCGATCAACTCAGCCAAGATGCGTTCCTAACAGGCTACGCCGCAGCGCAGGCAGTACCGGGGCCAATGTTTACCTTCGCGACTTACATTGGTTACGAGCTGTCTGATGCCCCTATCCTAGGCGCGCTAGTCGCAACATTGGGTGTGTTCTTACCGGGCTTCTTATTGCTGCTTGGCGTGCTAAAGAACTGGCAAGCACTGGCTGGTAAACCTGCAGTGTCAGGTGCCATCAACGGCGTAAACGCATCGGTCGTTGGTTTGCTATTGGCAGCACTTTACCAACCGGTATTCAGCAGCGCTGTGGTTGCCCCAATTGACATCGCTCTTGTGATAGCTGGCTTCTACTTACATAAGAAACTTAACTTGTCGGTACTTTGGATGATTGTGTTCTTTGTCGCGGCAGGCATTGTGACAGGCATGATGTAAGTTATTTCGCTTACGCCTCGTTATCCAACAGCAAACAAGTCATCCAACCAGAAACTACGGGCACTTCAACACGAGTGCCCGTTTTCTCAACTACGCTTATATAAGGTGGGGAAAATCAGGGTGATGGATCATCGATGGCGCAAGATAATAATTACGAATTGCCACTTAACTGGCAGCAAAAAGTGTCGCTTTGGTTTGGTGAGTTAAAGGTACACCTACTCAAAGACAAGGTTCTTTATTTATACTGTGCAGTCACGACTGTTGTTATCTATTCGCTTTCCCTCTACTTTCAATCCCCCATTCGCTATTCACTGACGACCTATTTAGAAACGATTGGCACCGCGT
This sequence comes from Vibrio sp. B1ASS3, assembly GCF_905175355.1. Taxonomy (NCBI): domain Bacteria; kingdom Pseudomonadati; phylum Pseudomonadota; class Gammaproteobacteria; order Vibrionales; family Vibrionaceae; genus Vibrio; species Vibrio sp. B1ASS3. The sequence goes on along the minus strand of NZ_HG992742.1, from coordinate 883,121 downwards.
GCTACATCACCTTTTTAATGTGGTGTACCTATTACTACTTCTACCTTATTGTTCAAAAAGAGAAGTCCCCCACTAAACAGTTTCTTCGAAAGCTGGCACAGATTTTTTTTCCGCTAAATCGCACGATTGCAGTCGCCACGTTGGTCTTGATGTTGACCTTGGTGTTTTCAAACCACACCTTTTTGAAATCGCTGATCCCTATTCTGCACCCATTTAGTTTCGATGAAGCCTTTATCAATCTCGACCGCGTATTGCATTTTGGCGTCGACCCTTGGGTTATCACCCACTCTCTGTTTCCCGGAGCTTGGTCCTCATATGTGTTAAACATGGCTTACAACGCTTGGTTTTTCCTGATGTGGGGGATGCTGATTTTCTTTCTGATATACAAAAAACGCCCCCAACTTAGGCAGCAGTTTCTGCTTACCTTCGTCCTATCTTGGATGGTGATTGGATTCTTTTTTGCCACCTTACTTTCTTCGGTTGGACCTTGTTATGTCGAGCCTTTATCAGAGAACAATTACTTCTCTCCTCTCATGGAGACATTAAGAGCACAAAACCAATACTTGCTAGACATAGAAATTGGGCAACTGTGGGCGCTCGCGACACAAGAACACCTGTGGCATGACTATATTGAGCAAGCCAATAGTATTGGTTCCGGGATTTCTGCGATGCCAAGTATGCATGTGTCCATCGCTGTACTAATCGCACTGAGCATTTACCGCCTGAACAAAATCGCCGGTTACGTTGCATACTTTTTTGCGCTAATCATTCAAATCGGTTCGGTTCATTTAGCATGGCATTACGCAATTGATGGGTATTTCGCGACCGTCTTAACCATACTGATCTGGAAAGCCGTCGGTTACCTTATTCACCGCTACCCTTCAGCGTTTCCTTGAGAGACCACCAAGTAAGAAATCGAGAAATTAAATACAAATAAAGCCACTCACCCGAGGTGCGGTCTATGACACAAGAAAGTAACTACAAACCTCAAAGAGAAGCCCTCGATAAAGTCTATCAGTGGTGTGTATTACTCAAAATTGAGATCATAAAAGACCGATTTCTCTATCTGTATTGCTTACTCACAACCTCGGCTATTTATGCCCTAACGCTGTACTATTCGTTTCCGTTTCAGTATTCCGTTAACACCTATTTCCACACTCTATACCTTGCGACGTATTCTGCTTTTCTTATTTGGTGTACTTATTACTACCTGTATTTACTTTATAAGAAAGAAAAGCGCCCAACGAAGCGCTTTCTATTGAAGTTGAAGTCGATACTTCTTCCTCTCCACCAAACTGTTGCTGTCATCCTATTGTTCCTCACGCTTGGCGTGGTGTTCGCAAACTACACCTTCCTTAAGTTCATCATTCCAGTCATCAACCCCTATGAGTTCGACCATACGCTAGCAGAACTGGATAGAGTGCTGCACCTAGGCTCGGACCCATGGTTAATTACTCACTATGTCTTTTCATCACCTTGGGCTTCACTGCTGCTCAACACCGCCTACAACTTGTGGTTCTTTATCATGTGGGGCGTGTTGTTTTTCTTTCTCATATACAAGCGCCAACCAGTCTTAAGATTCCAGTTTTTGATTACGTTTTTACTGACGTGGATGCTGTTAGGAAGTGTCACCGCGACCCTCTTTTCTTCGGTAGGGCCGTGCTACCTAGAGTTGTTAACCGGAGATCAGCAATTTGCCCCTCTTATGGATACGCTCAACGCACAAAGCCAGTATTTAGAAGGCTACGGAGGGCTATCATTATGGGCATTGAATACGCAAAACTACTTGTGGCAAGCCTATGAGAATCAACAGAATGGTCTAGGTGCTGGGATTTCAGCGCTACCAAGTATGCATGTCTCTATCGCGATTTTGGTTGCTTTAAGCCTTTACCGGTTAAATAAAACCGCCGGCTATCTTGCATACGCATTTGCCGCGCTCATTCAAATCGGCTCAGTACATCTTGCATGGCATTACGCTGTGGATGGTTATGTTTCGATTATATTGACCATCTTATTGTGGAAACTCATGGGTAGGTTTATTGCCCGTTTTCCTCAGTGGTTCAATTAAGATAGCGATGTAAAAAAGCCACTCTTATCAACAAGAGTGGCTTTCATTATTATGACCGTAGTAGAGAGATGTTTATTGAAGAAAAGCAGTTGAAGTGTCTTTCTGCTCTCTTACCATAGACAGTGCACGCTCTAGGTTCTTATTAGCAAGTTCATAGTAAGCCGGATTTTTATCGATAGCCTGTTGCAAGTAAGGAATCGCCTCATCTGGTTTTCCTTGCAAGATCAGGAAGTAACCCACGTTGTTTAATGCTTCTGGTTCCGTCATATGACGAGTAAAAATATTGAGAGCTTGGCGAGGTTGATCTTTTGCAAGCGCAATCAAACCTAAGTTGTTAATCGCTCTTTCATTGCTAGGCTGCAAACCCAATGCGGCTTGAGTGAAGTGCGTTGCCTTCGAGTATTGTTTTTCCATGTAGTAGGAATAACCCAGACTCACTAGTGCATTCACGTTTCTCGACTCTATATCTAGCGCTTTTCTGAAAAGTGTTTGTGCAAGTTCGTGATCACCTCGAATATCGTACAGCACGCCTAAACCGGAATACGCAGCGACAGGTGAGTTCTCATCGTAGCGATAAGTCGCAATGTTTTCTTTAGAGACATTATCTTTCGTGATGTTGGGATCCCCTCCGAGGCGAGTTTGATCGGCATTCAGTGCACGTAAGTAGTAACTGCGCCCAGCCTCTCTGTCCCCACGTTTGGTGTAGAGCGTGCCTAGCTCTTCTAGTGAACCGATGTTATCTGGATTCTCTGCCAATGATGCTCTAAACGATTTATCTGCCAACTCTTGGTTGTCGCGAGCAAGGTGGATTCGGCCTACGGTATAGAGTGTTTTATCTTTGTGCTTCGCGTTTGGAAAAGAAAGGGAGCGGATGTATTCATATAACGCCAAGTCGGCATTCTTATTACTCAAAGCGATATCGCCTCGAGAAATCGCTTCTTCCTCTGTTTTTGGTGGTTCATCATTGGTAAGGGACTCTACGGGTTTACCCGAGTAAAGTTCCGAATTGAAGTCCGACGACGTATCTGTTGTTGAACATGCGGTAAGCAACAACAACGAAATTATGGCAAATCTCTTAATCCACATAACAAATCCCTTTTCTGCTTTTATTTAAATGCTTCAGCCAGTGAAATCAGCGCTGGACCAATTGCCACAATAAAAAAACATGGCCAAATAAACAGCACCATTGGAAACATCATTTTCACTGGGATTTTTGCAGCCATCTCTTCCGCTGCTTGTTGGCGCTTATCCCTGTAATCTTCCGTGTATTCGCGTAGGGAGTTGACTAAGCTCCCCCCAATTCTTGATGCATGGCTGAGCATACTCACGAGCCCCATCAATTCGTCTAAACCTGTGCGATAAACCAGTTCTCGAAGCGCTTCTGGCATGGGCTTACCTGCCTGAATTTTGTTACACACCGTATCCACTTCGTCAGCCAATTCAGGATGAGATATCACAAGCTCATCGGCAACACGACGCAATGCCGCATTAAAACCAAGACCAGACTCCGTACAAACCACCAGCAAATCCAGCATATCTGGAACCCCGGCACGAATCGCGCTTTGACGCTTATCAATCATGCGGCGAAGAATGAAGTCAGGGAGCACTAGGCCAACAAACACAGCTAACGCCATAAAAGTATAGAGGTATTTCGATTCAGGAATCGTCAAATAAACCAAGGTTGCAACCATAACACCGATGATGGTTGTCACGGACTTAATGGCATAAAACATTGATAACGAGTTACTTTGATGAAAACCCGCATGCATTAATTTATTGCGTGTTGTTTGGCGCTCTTTTTCGCTGGTTGGCGAAGTGAGTGGAGCAAGTGACTCTAGTGTGTCTGCGACTTTACTATTGGCAGAGACCTTTTCCCTTTTATCACCAGACAACTCCGCGAGCTTGCGTTTAACTGGTGAATTAACCCCTAAAGCAATAGAGCCGATGGTCATTACCACAAGAATCGTCGTAATGAGGATCAGAGCAAACAACAACGTCTCTTGATTAATTGCAAGACCGGCCAACCATGCTTGAATGCTTTCTGTATTCATAGTTACACCTCAATGTTGACGATCTTGCGAATCCAAATAGTGCCAACAAACAAGGACACCATCCCTCCCACAATCATCTTGACGCCCATTGGTGTGGTGTGGAGCAGTTCAATGTATTCGGGACGAACCAATGAAATGATGACGTAGAGTCCAAACGGCGCGAGCACAAGCACCCACGCAGACATACGAGACTCAGCAGAAATCGTTTTGATTTTTCGTGCTAATTTGAAGCGAGCTCGTAAGATTTGGGAAAGCTTTTCAATGTTCTCAACTAAGTTACCACCCGTTTCTTTTTGCAACAGAACGGCACTTGAGAACGCGAGCATAGACACCGTAGGTGTACGCTCTGACATTTGCATGATGGCGAGTCTTAAATCATAGCCATAGTTAAGCATGTTGAAGGTGTTGAGAAACTCTGGCCCTAATGGTGCACTCATTTCGTTCCCGACCTCACCAAATGCTTGGGTGATGGGCTGACCAGCTTGGAGAACACGCTTGATGATGTCGAGCGCTTCAGGTAATTGCTCCTCAAACTTCATCAAGCGATCGGCAATCATTTTTTGTAAATAGAAATAGATAGCGACCCAGCAGGCAACCGTCACCCCAACGCACATGTACCATTCTTGACCAAAGATAAAGATCACTAACCCAACCGCAACCCCGGCAAGAAAAGATAAGAACAGAAATCGGGTAAACCCCATTGAGATACCAGCCAGCTCAAGCTTTTTCTTCAATCCATCAAAGAGGCTGAAATTCACCAACCATCGCTCTAGGGGAGAAAGGTGCTTGAGTGAATTCTCTCTAAGAAGAGAAATACTCTCTTGGTCTATGTGTTTGTGGCTATCTTGAATCCTCTGTATCAGTTGCTTGTGTTTTACTTTTTTACCAGCAGAAGGAAGGATTAACGCTTGGCTAATAAAGAATACCGACAAAAACAACAGCACAAGGAAAAGTGGGAATTGGCTTTCCATAGCACACTCTCCTAACGGGCTTTTTCGTTAAAGATTTCAATGGTACGTCTAAGCCTCGTTTAACAAGATGGTCATGACAACTAGGCACAATGCCTGTGGCTTCATAGTCACCAATAACATTACCCTCTTTGTCTACCCCTCGTCGGCGGAAGGTGAAGATCTCAGACATGGTGATCACTTCCCCTTCCATACCATTAATTTCCTGCAAACTGACCATACGGCGCTTACCGTCTTCCTGACGTTCCATTTGAACAACGATGTTTATCGCGGAAGCAATCTGCGCTCTTAAATTTTTTGTCGACACGTTCCAACCTGCCATGGAGAACATGTTTTCAATTCTGCTCAACGCATCTCGCGGTGTATTCGCGTGAATCGTGGCAAGAGAACCATCATGACCTGTGTTCATTGCAGACAGCATGTCCACGGCCTCAGATCCACGCACCTCACCAATCACAATTCGGTCGGGACGCATACGTAATGAGTTCTTCACCAGATCTCGCTGAGAGATCTCCCCCTTGCCTTCGATGTTCGATGGTCGTGTTTCTAATCGAATGATGTGTGGTTGTTGTAATTGAAGCTCCGCAGAGTCCTCAATGGTGACGATACGTTGGTCACTAGGAATAAAACCAGAAAGAATATTGAGTGTGGTGGTTTTACCTGAACCCGTACCACCAGAGATAAGGATGTTCATTTCCCCGACAACCGCAGCATTCAGAAACTTACCCATTTCTGGTGACAGGGAGTTAAGCTCGAGTAGGTTGTCCATATTGAGTCGTTCGACAGCAAAACGACGAATCGACACCGATGGCCCATCAATCGCTAGAGGCGGAATAATTGCATTAAAGCGCGAGCCGTCTTTCAAACGCGCATCTACCATAGGTGATGCTTCATCGATACGACGCCCAACTTGGCTAACAATGCGGTCAATGATGTTGCGCAGATGGCGCTCATCTAAAAAGGTGTGTGGCGTTTTTTCCAATTTACCAAAACGCTCTACGTAGATGTTCTTAGGTCCGTTCACGAGAATATCGGAGATGGTAGGATCATCCAGAAGAGGTTCTAAAGGACCAAGGCCAAACACTTCATCTTCAATCTGATGAATGACGCGATTACGCGCTTCTGAGCTCAAAGGGTGTGTCTGATCTTCGGCAATCAGTTGAACTACTGCCTCTCGTAACTCTTCTTTTGCTCTGTCTTCTTGTAAGTGGGACAACAGCCCGAGATCGAGCGTATCAAGCAATTTTTTGTGGTAGTAATGCTTGATTGAGAGATCTTGTTCCAGCTGTTTTTTCTGTTCTTCAATCGCTTTCAGTTTAGCTTCAACCGGAGATAAGGTCGCTTTTTCAGAGTGAGTATCAACGTGTTCCGTACGACTTAACTCATCCACTTTTGATTCTTGGTCTTTTGCCTCATCGGTATTGTGAAACGCACTTCCGACGCTTTTTCTTTTGAAAAACATGACTCCCCCTTATTAAGAAAAAAATTTCTTAATCCAACTTTGATTTTCCTTGGTTGGGCTTTCCAATAAATGTGAGATTTCAGCCAAAGAAGCTTTTATCGCACTATTTTTCTTAGATTGAACAATTGGGTTACCTAAATTTGCACTCTCGATTGCAATAGCAAAGTTATTTGGAACTAAATGAATAGAGTGCCCACCAACAGCGCTTTCAATATCTTTTAATGAGATGGTCGATTTTTTCTCAAAGCGGTTTACGATAAGTTCGACCTGATGATTACTTAAACCATAGTCCAGTTCTAAGGTTCTCACGTAATTTACTGCGTGTTTTACTGACGTAACGTTCTGTTGCATGACCAAAAATATATGGGTAGCTGGCGAAACGATTTTTTGGAATACATGCTCAATCCCATGAGACATATCGACAATAATATGAGAATAAAATTGTCGAAGAATAGGTAATAACTTGCTGACTTCATTCGCATAGTTGTAATTACCTTGTAGGTTACCTTGATCAAAGCATAAATAATTGAGCCCAGATGGATGCTTGTAAACAAGACCTTCTAACGATAATTCATCGAGGTCATTAACCGAGTCGACAACATCATTGATGTTGTATTTTGGCTTACAGTTCAAGTAATCTGCCGCATCACTAAATTGCATGTCCAAATCGATGAGCAACACATTACTCTTGGCATAACTGGACAACTCAATCGCAGTATTAAGCGCCAGTGTCGTTGCGCCTGAGCCGCCTTTTGTGTTGATAAACAAGGTCAGGTCACCCATTTTCTTGTTATAGACTTTTTCTTCTGCCGTTGATTTGAGTAGCGGATACAGCTCGCCTAAGTCCGCCGAACGTGAAAAGTGGTCCGTTGCTCCGAGACGTAATGCCATCTTGAGAGATGCAGTATCAGTTTCATCGCCAAAGACAATTAATGCGGTATGATTGTGCTGCAAATTGCTGTCACTGGAGTACACATGTGCGACTTTTTGCGCCCAGTTATCCCCCGTTTCAATATAAATAAGATCTGGAATTTGTTTATTTCTCACCAAATCGACATTAAATAAATCAAGTTCTATCCATTCAACATTGACATTGACACATTGAGACAGCTCATTGGTTAAATGCAGCTTAAAATTTGACGTAGAATATACGACCCAAACAATCAAGTTTGTTTTAAGGTTTTTATAGTTTTCATTATTCATTTTCACTGGTTTCAGCATACTGCTACTCCATCAGCAATTTTCTATATCGTCCGTTCCTGCACCTTCCGGTCTTAACACCCCTAAACTTTCGGCTGGTAATATGGTTTCAAACGCAGGTGTTGTCCCTACTGCATTAATTAAAGCAGCCAAAACAAAAAACTGGAAAGTGTAATTTACGGCTCGAGCGCGAACGTATTTTATTTGTGAGAATTGAGCGCCTAGTACAGAGTCATCAGCGGGTGGGGTAGATAAAAAGCCAGACACATCGACATTCGCCCCTGTGGCATCGAGGTAAGTGATTTCTAAATTATTCGCACTAAATCCAGAGGGGTACAGATCTGATACTGCGGGTAAGTTGGGAATATCATCCCGATCTGCGATGTAACATACCGTCGCTAATCTGGCCGCTCGACGCGTCACTTCATTGACCATCTGAACAGAAAAGAAGTACACCGCAAACTCCATGATCAGAAAGAGCACTAATATGACGGCCAATGCGATAAGAGAGAACTCTACTTGGGTAACACCCTTTTGCTTAAAGCGATTAATGATCATGGCCCTGTCCTCATCGTCGTTGTTGCACCGATACTGAACTGCAATGATTGACCGGAGAACGGTAAGGTAGAAAAGATAGGGACATAATTGTAAGTCGCAGAAAGTGTCACGACCTTGTTGGCCAATGTAGGCTGCGTAATCGTGATGTCACCGACGGATATATGATCGATGATCGGCGTCGTACTCGCTATTGGGCTGCCGTAAACCACGACATTTTTAATGCTCGTTTCATCGGCTATGGCGTCAAAAGTTAAGGTGCCATACGTATCGACAACCGCATAACGGGCACCGTTTTGCAGGGCTTTATTAACCTCAGTGTATTGAATAAAAGCTCGACATACATCAATCACCAACACAGTAAGCATCAGCAATATTGGCAGCGCCACAATAAACTCAACAATCGCGAGGCCCGCTTGTTTTTTTTGCTTAATAGTTTTATTCAACATATCAAGATGCCCCGCTAAACGGATCTTTGTAGAGCTGGATGCGATAGAAGCCTTTGTCTGTCGGATCAACACCAGTAGAGCCGTTATTGATTAAGCAATCATATAAGAACTGCCCAAATACTGAGGATTGTCCTGAGTTACTCACTTTCTGTAATAAGAAGAAACAGCCAAATCCCAAAACATCAAAGTCAGTTTTACCTGTCGACTCGGTGCAGTTGACAATAGGAATGCGCAAAATACGACGTCCATTTAATCCGCCGTCCCCCATGTAGCTCGAAGTATCACACGGAGACGAACCACCACTACATGCACTAAGCTCTTGTAAGTAATTTGCGTAATACAAATTACCGGCATAAGTCTCATCCGTTGCCGCTAATACGTCGGGCTCTCGTACATACTTATCCGGCAAAACGGTACCATCATTTTTGATCGGCCCAGAAAAGTCGTTCAGCCGAACATTTAAACCTTGAGCGACAGGACCAGCACTATTACCAGGTTTGGTTGTCACCGTATCGCCTATTGCAGCGCAACCGTTATATGCACCGGACAAAGCATCTCTCACTAATGCGGCACCGCTGTTACCTGTTCCCTGACCAAAATCCAAAAGTTGGAAGTTACCGGGCCCCATATCTGTATTGTTCTGGTCTCCGACTTTTAGTTCATGTACCAACGATGGATCCGTGTCCACATTAGGATCATAGTTAGCAGGTTTATATCCCCATGCATCTTCTGCACTGCCTGTCGGCTCGCCGCACATGGCGATCGGCGTTAGGTTGCATGACTGGGTAAACCCTGCACTTCGCCCAGCCATTGCACTTGCCGAAATGTTTTTGTTAATCCCAAACACACCACTCAAAAACTGTGTCAATCCAATCTCGGTAACAGCAACACGAACGTAGATATCATAAGCGCCAGCAGGAGCAGTAAAACTCGCAGCGTCAACAAACGTCGCTCTATCAAGTGAGAAAGTTATGGATGTATTACTGCCATCAAACACCAGTTCTGAGTTACCGGACGAAGCACTAATACCGTTCAATGTGGCTGTTGCAACGGCTTCTGCCGCTACCACGTCGCCATTTTCATCTGCGGCAACCGCGCCAGCCAATGCCGCTGCATCAACGGCATTTTGAAGACGCGTTTTATTTAAGACTTGGTGGTTAAGGTCAATACCAAACGCCGCCACGCCCAATAGGATCAGCAATACCATGCTGATCAGCACCAAGGTAATCCCTTTTTGGGTTCGTCTTGTTGCCCTTTTCATTTTCCGTCGCATAGCCCCTCCTAAGTGAATAAATCACTTAATCATCTTTGGCTACCCCATTATTGTCGTATACCTCTAAACTCGTTTGCGTACGTTGTCCGCTACCTTCTGGTAAATATCCCAAATTCTCATACCAAGCTTCTGGATTAAGAGTTTGCTCTGCACGCAATTGACTGACAGAGATACCAAGCTCAGGGTCATTCGCACAGCCAAACAAGCCGAATGAAGTGAAACAAATGGTCATTATCATTATGTTTTTCATCTTATTCTCCACTTATAAGCTGTGCCCAAATTTGCCCTCAGAGCCACCATCTGACGAACCAAACTGATCGAAACTTTCAAACGTTTCTTCTTCTCTTATGTCGTTGAGTTGGTATCGGTCGAAATCCAACTCAGCACCTTTACCTAACAAATAAAACTCAACATCGTTAGGGCTTACAAAACCATCGGTCGGCAAGGTAATACGACGACGGTCAATAGGTGTTGCAAGTCTTGGAGTAACTAGGATAACGAGTTCGGTTTCACCAGAAGTGAACTCTTCACTCTTAAATAGTCGGCCAAGTACCGGTAAATCACTCGCTCCCGGAATACCATCGGCAACATTACGTGCGTTCTCACTCAATAAGCCCGCAATACCGATCGTCTGCCCGTCAGCAAGCTCGATGGTGGTTCCTGCACTTCGTTTTGTAATCGGTGGGATGAAAAAGGTCGCATTCACTTCATTAGGATTGAAGGTCAATACACCAGAGTTGGAGATTTCACTGACGTTGACGTTCATCTTTAGATTGATGCGCTTATCACTCAAGATGTACGGAACAAAGTCCAGTTGTACACCGTACTCTTTGTAGTCAATGGTAATACCATCTTCGTTTGGCACAGGGATTGGGAACTCACCACCAGCAACAAACTCAGCTTGGGTTCCGCTCAGAGCCGTTAAGCTTGGCTCGGCAAGGACTTTTGCTACACCGTTTTGACGCGCAACGTCTAACGCGAAGGTAAACAGTGTATTACTGTCGATAAAGGAACCGAGGAAACCAAAGTCATCCACTGCAGGCACATTTAGAATCGGCCCAATATTGTCGATGCCACCACCAGCGGTAGTTGCCCCCCAAGTGAAGTCTCCGCTTTTCTGGAAGAAGTGGAAGTTCGAATCAAAGCGACGTACTAACGTGCGCTGCACTTCGGCAACCGTGACTTCTAGAGTAACCTGTTGCGCGCCACCAATGTTCAAGAGGTTAATGACCATGCTGTCGTCTCTTGAATCGTCTTCCCCTTCATCCGCAGCATCGCCTGCGGCAAAGGTTTCAGCAATCTTAACGGCGGTATCCATGTTTTGCTGAGTACTGACCAAACCTCTTAACACGACTTTTTCTTGGGCGCTGTGCACCTCAATACTTTCATCTGGTAAGAATTGATAAAGTTTGGATTTTAGGGTGTTTAAGTCGTGAGTGACTTCAACGTTAAACTGCTCAATTAAGCGGCCTCGACTGTCCCAAACAGACACATTGGTTGTTCCAAGCTTTTTGCCCACCAAGAACAACTCATTGGAACGCAGCACAATAATATCCAGAACTTCCGGATCCCCTAACGTCACTTTTTTCGCTTTACCCGAAATAATCAATTGTGTTGATTGGTGGTGTGCAACGCTAACTAACTTCCCTGATTGCGCAGGCGCTGCATTTACAGACAAGCTGACAAAAAGTAACTGGCTAATGAGTAATATTATTCTTTTCATAAGTCACCTAATTACTGACTCGGACATTCGATGCCTGAGATCCCTTAATAATGGTCACACTAGGTCGAGGTGTATATTTGCGTGCAACAGGTGGTTTATCGACTTCATGAGGGTTACGTAATGCAAGTTGAATCTTGCCTTTACTGTTCTCCGATAAGAGTTTTTCCGCTTCTTTTGGTGTGACTTCTAACGTCACTGCTCGAACAATAACTGGCTTGTTATCGTTGGTTTTTGCGGTTTGGTCGACGGCTAGTACTTTAATATTTTTGAGCACGGTTTTAGTCGAAGCACTTTTCCCCTTACCCGAGCTGATGGTATTGAGGATATCGACCTTGTTACCCGGAAGTAGGAAACCAGCCACACCAATAACGTCGTTAACACGAATGGTAATCGCACGTTTGTTTTCAGGGATCAGGGCTGCTAATGTCGCCCCTTCACCAGGTAATGCAAGTCGGTTTGGGTTCACCATTTCACCGGAATAGATGGTGTTGGCAACAATACGCCCCAACGCTTGCTCAGAGACTTTTAAGGTATCTTCTTCAATCCAGTCCACCTCCATCAACTTGGTCGTGAGGTGTTTTTCTTCTAAAACCGTTCCTGGCTCCAGCTCCATCGCAGCCACTAATACTGGGTGCCTTTCTATCTCTTCAAGCTCTACTGTCGGTTGGTTTTGTCCATCAATCCACTGCTTTGCAATCAAAACAGCCGCAAGACCAAACACAATGGAGAGCAGTAATAGCATGACAACTTGCGTCTTACTCATAACGAAATCTCCCTATTCATCCACTGTAAAATACAGCGCCCAAGCACGGGTTAGTGTGTCTGCAGAGACAAGCTTCTTTTTGTCTTCAAACACTAAAATATCGCGGCTTATCCCTAGCAAATCTTTTGGCAAACATGGAAAGAAAGGGACGTTGTTGTCGCGGTGCAACTGATGCAACTGGTCGAAAAAATCTGGGGCGAGCGCCATTTTCAAGTCGCCAGACAAACTCAACCATAGCGCCTTGTAGTCCTCAGGGCTCAAAGGGCTAAACTCGATTTTGTATCCTAGACGGCGTAAAAAGGCGGGATCGGCTAACTGGCTCGGAGCAAAGTTGGATGAGAACGCTAATGTCAGCATAAATGGAACCGTGATTTGCTGCCCATTGGGTAGTGCCAAATGATCGAACAAGTATTCCATCGGCACTATCCAGCGGTTTAGCAATGCATCGACTGGCATTGCCTGACGCCCCAAGTCGTCAATGACCAAAATGCCGTTGTTTGCCATCATTTGCAGCGGTGCATTCCAGACTCGGTTGTGCTCACTGTGGTTGACTTCCAACATATCCATGGTCAGCTCGCCACCAACCTGAATATTTGGGCGCTCACACAAAACCCAGCGTTTGTCATAGTGGGTTTCAAGCTTAACAAACACTTTAGAATGGGAGTTGTCTAATCGACGATGGTGCTGCTCAGAAAACACCTTGATGATGTTCCCATCCGCATAAACCGCATAAGGAATGAACACAGACGTGCTCATTGCGTTGAGTACTCTTGCCGCAACGTAACTTTTACCCGTGCCGGCATGGCCGTAGAGTAACATTGCTCGGCCAGAGTTAATGGCAGGTCCTAAAATAGGAATCAACCGCTCAGAGCCAAAGACATCACTAAGAGCGCGTTCAACATCCACACGAGTAATAGGATGCTTGCGGAGATCTTGCCCTTCCACCACTTCCCAGTACTCTTCCAAAGAAACAGGAATAGGGCCAACGTAGGCATCTTTACGAAATGCAATATCAGCTTCCGCTAAACCAAGCTCGGTCAGGCTGTATCGAACGTTAGTGTAAGAGCTAGACAATTTATCTGCTGTCGGCTGATACACTTCAACCCAACTGCGTTTTCTCAGCTGCGCTAACGCTAAATCGACAATCGTTGAGACGACTCCCAATCGCTGAGTCAACTCGACTAAATCAATTTTAGGAAAAGCAGAAAGATGTTTTAGTACCAAATTTTCGACAACCGAAGCCGGTATGCCAAGCCCTTCTATATTTGCTGGTACTTTAGGCGGCGTTATTTGTGGCACGAGCTTATCCCAATACACAGACCCCATGACAATTCCCCTCTGTCGTTGCCTAGTCAACTGATGTCTAACGCCAAGTTACTTGTTTTTATTAGATTTAGTTTAAGTAAGAAAAGTAAGCTAATCCGATAACGATCACGGGAGCAAAAGGAATGACTAACGGTTTTGATGCCTTTAACCCAGGCGTTACTTTTTCCAAGCAATAACCTTTTACTTGGTCGGATAGGTTAATAGTAGAAGATGCAATGTGGAGAGCGAGGTAAAACAGGCTCACTACTCCGCCAGCCATCACAATACCTATTGACGCTGCTCCTAAGTTACTCAGCCCTATCCAAGCCCCTAATACGGCGAGTAACTTAACATCTCCTCCAGCCATCACTTTGCACAGGTACAGAACAAAGCAGACTGCAAACGCGACCAGTCCACCATACAAATGATCTAAACCATTCGAATTAGGAACGAGTACTACGCTTGCAGCGACTACGACTAATAAAAGCAATACAGCTTTATTCGGGATCTTATGCTTTTGTGCATCAGATACTCCTATAGCGAACAGCAATGACCAGATGACGATCTCTAATGTCATTACGAACTACTGATACGTGATGCAACAGATGAGAATTTGCTAGATAAAGTATCCCAGAAGCCTGAGGTCAAGAATGCAGTAACGATAAGTGCCGCACCTAAGATGTATTCTAGAAGCGTTAGACCCTCTTCGTCTTCCATGAAGTCATTGATTAGTTTGCGAAAGTTTTCCATAAGATTTCCCCTCTTTAACAGTCTCGCTTGTTGATGATTCGACGCGTGGGTGTGTCTGAATCATGACTAAACCTTAGTCATCGAGAATGTTGGGGGTTAGGACTTTTTTGCCAAACACTAGCACTTTCTTGCTAGATCTGCTGGCAAAGCACGAATGTAGCATTTTTGAGACACCCCTTCGGGTGATATGTGACGCATTTCACACTTGCAGACTTTCTATATAAGCCTAAGCTTAATAAACGAAAGGTTTAGTTTTTGCTCGCAAGGATGCGGGACAGTTGAAGCCTTTTACGAACACCCTTCGGCAAAGTTCACTATAAATGGAAATAATATGACAGAACTTATCAAAGCCTACTGGATCGGACAAAGCCCACAAGCTCTTAATCACGATTTTCGTTCAGAATTGGAAAAGTCCTTTACTCTCATTAAGAGCGAAGGAGATGTCTCCGTGCTAAGCGATAAAGAGTTCACCCACTTCTTTTACTGTCCAACATCGGAGCATCGATGTTTACAAAAGAGTTTGTTGACCCTTTGTGAGAACCTAGATAAAAAACTCATTGTGATTCATGACGGAGAAGACCATAGCCGTCTCCCCCCCAAGCATATTGTCGCCGAATATTGCCAAGCAAACGCATGTTCACCAAACGAGTGGATATCGCAAGTAAAACTCAAGTACTTCTCACCTACGGCACTCGATGAGCAATACTTGTCATCCGACACCATGCTATTCAAAAGTGGCAAATCAAACTTTGTCGATGTGGTCCATTACATTGCAAATAATGTACATAAAGACTTAAGAGAAGAGGAAGCTGCGGCACTTTGCCACTACTCTCCAAACTATTTTTCGAAGCTTTTTCGTAGAAAAGTTGGCATGTGTTTTCGTGATTACGTCACAGAAAAGCGCATTTCTCTAGCGAAGAAGATGCTGCTCGAAGAGGACTCGATGAAGATCGCCTACATCGCTTATCAGTGTGGCTACCGAGACGTTTCATATTTTTCTCGTATCTTCAAAAAGAAAACTGGACTCTCCCCTGCGACCTATCGGCAACAATTTTAAGTAGTGATAACTACGGCGACTTTATACTCTCTAACGCTACCTTTCCCACAGAATTCATCAAAATGCATTCCCGTATAATGATTTAACATGCTAAAGTTAACAATGTTTTAACAACTATAAATACAAACGAGAGAAGACATGGAGTCATCTACAATGAATCAGCCTAACCTAGAACATACCGCTGGTTGCGCTCTCCCGCCGCCGAATGAAATGATCCTTAAATGGGCAGAGGAACGCCCAAATGAGGTTTACTTAAAACAAATCATTAATCGACAGTTTGTTGAATTTACTTACGCCGACGTTGCCGATAAGGCGCTTAAACTGGTTACAGCCCTACGTAACTTGGGTGTACAGCCCGGTGAAAAAGTCGCATTAGTATCGAAAAACTGTGCAGAGTGGTTCATATGCGACTTGGCCATGATGCTTGGCGATTACGTGAGTGTGCCAATTTTCCCAACAGCCGGTGCAGACACCATTGAGTACTGTGTGACTCACAGTGAAAGTAAAGCACTGATTGGCGGTAAGTTAGATGATCCAGCGGCAACGCAACAAGTGATCGATTCAATGCCAGATTTAATTAGCATTGCACTTCCTTACGATACGGCGCCGAAATGCCAATATCAGTTTAACGAGATTATTGCAGACGTTGAGCCAAGCGCAGAGCGTCCACAACACCATGATGACAAGCTAATGTCTCTCGTTTACACCTCAGGTACGTCAGGTCTGCCGAAAGGGGCAATGCTGACGTACGGTGCGTTCAGCTGGTCCGTTCAACAACTCATCAACCATATTGGTATCCAAGAAAACGACCGATTGTTCTCTTATTTACCACTCGCTCATATCACAGAGCGCGTTTACATCTTTGGTTCATCGATTATGGGTGGTGTAACCACGGCTTTCCCAGAGTCACTCGATACCTTCATTGAAGATGTCAAAATGCACCGCCCGACACTCTTCATCTCTGTACCTCGACTATGGACATTGTTCCAACAACGTATTCAAGACAAGCTTCCACAGAAAAAGCTCAACATTCTGTTGAAGATCCCATTTGTTAATTCATTGATTAAGAAGAAATTGGCGGATGGTCTTGGCTTAGATCAAGCTCGCGTGCTCGGTTGTGGTTCTGCCCCAGTGTCACCAGCACTACTTGAGTGGTACCGCAGTGTTGGCCTGAACATCACTGAAGCTTGGGGGATGACAGAATCTTTCGCCTACAGCACACTAAACTACCCATTCCGAGCCGATAAAATTGGTTCTGTTGGTAACGCCGGGCCAGGCATTGAACTTAAGATCGCCGACGATGATGAAATCATGGTACGCGGCAAAGGCTTGTTCTCTGGTTACTACAAAAACGACATCGCGACACAAGAGTCGTTTGACTCAGAGGGATGGCTGCACACCGGTGACATTGGCTCAATTGATGCGGATGGTTACCTCACTATTCAAGGTCGTAAAAAAGACACCTTCAAGACTGCCAAAGGTAAGTTTGTTGCTCCTGTGCCTATCGAGAAGAAGCTGTTTGAGTACAGTCGCGTCGAAATGATGTGTTTGATCGGCTTAGGCTTACCTGGACCAATATTATTGGTTGTGCCACACGACTTCCCGAACTTTGATAAAGAACGTTACGCCCGCACAACACGTAAGGTTGTTGCTCGCATGAACGAAGAACTTGAATCGCACGAGCAGATTAAAGGGGTGTTGATGATCCAAGACCCTTGGAGTATCGAAAACGGCATTCTGACGCCAACCTTGAAAATTAAACGCCACGTTCTTGAACAGAAATATCATGAAATCGGGCACAACTGGCCAAAAGGTGAATTAGTTGTGTGGGAAGAGGATTTGTAATTCTTACCCACCTAGATAACCAATAAATCAAACGCTCCCCATCAAGGGAGCGTTTTTCATTCCCACGTTAATTAATCTCGCCAAAACGGTTTCTGAATTTCCTTTTGGACTTCAGTTTCGTTGTAACCGATATCATCCAAGAGGTGGCGAGGTAACTCAGATAAATGACGTCGTGTACGGTAGTTCTTTCTCCATACGGCTAACTTGGAAAAGATATACTGAACTAAACTCTTGCGTGGCTTCGACGCTAACTGGCCACAGGTTTGCGTTGCATTGTTCATATATCCTCCTCGATTCATTCACATTGACCACTTAATAATCAGTGACTACCCTGCTATTCTCAAACGATAGAATCTGACACTGAGTTAAGGAAAACTAACGTGAAAGAACGTATGCCTCCGTTACAAGGACTGTACTACTTCTACATCGCGGCAAAGGAAGGCAGTTTTAAAGCCGCTGCCAAATACTTATTTGTCACACCAGCCGCGATTAGTCAGCAGATACGTCAGTTGGAAGAGTTTCTTGGTACCGACTTATTTGTCCGCCAACATAGAAAGATACTCCTTACCGCAGAAGGCGATTTACTGTTTGCCCAAACTGAGCGAGGATTCAACCACCTTCAGCAAGGTGTGCGATTGATTAACCAAGATCCCAACCCGAATCACCTCTCCATCTCTACGCTGCCTTCTTTTGCACACCATTGGTTAGTACCAAGAATCACCGCTTTTCGGCAGCGTCATCCGAATATCTCTTTACTAATGGAGCCAACCAACGAGTTGGTGTCATTTCAAGACAGTCAGATAGACCTTTGCGTTCGCTATGGGCATGGCGACTATCCGAACCTTGAATCACAGTGGTTGATGGATGAAGTTTTCTACCCTGCTTGCCATCCCATTTACCAAAAAGAGCACGGCATCTACCGCGTTGAAGATTTAGGTAAAGCAGAACTGATCGAAGATTTGTGGCCGGACTTAGACTAGAACTTGTGGCTCAATACACTAGGCCATAAGGCGGCGAAGCCTACCCTCAAATACAGCGGTTCACATTTGGTCCTAGAAGGCGCTTTGTCGTTGCAAGGCGTAGCTTTGGTTAAGCACAGCTTGGCTTATCGATATATCCAAGAAGGAAAACTGGTAAGAATTGGAAACATAGGCATTCAACCGAAATACGCGTATTACCTTTGTGCACCGACTGGTTACTTAAAGCGCCAAAAAGCACAGCTGTTTAGCCAGTGGATAAAAGAAGAGATTGCTGATTTCGAACGCAACACTGTCCGAGATTTTGAAACGATTCAGTTAAAAGAAGAATAAAGTCAGTAATCGGTATAGCAAGGCCCCATAGATGGGTTTACCGACAGAAAGTAAAAAGCCCCGCACTAGGCGGGGCTTTGATGTCTTACAGAGTTAACTTAAGAATTACTTCTTAGCGTTACGCTCTTTAACGTCAGCAATTACTTGCTCAGCAACGTTGTTTGGACATGGCGAGTAGTGTGAGAACTCCATAGAGAACTGACCACGGCCAGAAGTCATAGTACGTAGAGTACCGATGTAACCGAACATTTCTGATAGAGGTACATCACCCTTGATACGTACGCCAGTAGTACCAGCTTGTTGGTCTTTGATCATACCACGACGACGGTTAAGGTCACCGATTACGTCACCAACGTGATCTTCCGGAGTGAACACGTCAACTTTCATGATTGGCTCAAGAAGTTGCGCGCCAGCTTTAGGCATAGACTGACGGAATGCGCCTTTAGCAGCGATTTCGTAAGCGATAGCTGAAGAGTCAACTGCGTGGAAACCACCGTCGAATAGTTCAACTTCTACGTCTAGAGTTGGGAAGCCAGCTAGAACACCAGTTTCCATCATAGATGCGAAACCTTTCTCAACTGCAGGCCAGAATTCTTTAGGTACGTTACCACCAACAACTGTTGATTTGAACGTGAAGCCTGAACCAGTTTCGCCTGGTTTGATACGGTAGTCGATCTTACCGAACTGACCAGAACCACCAGACTGCTTCTTGTGCGTGTAGCTGTCTTCGATTGCTTGAGTGATTGTTTCACGGTAAGCAACTTGAGGAGCACCTACTTCTAGCTCAACGCCGTAAGTACGTTTTAGGATATCTACTTTGATATCTAGGTGAAGTTCACCCATACCACGTAGGATAGTTTCGCCAGATTCTTCATCAGTCTCTACTTGGAATGATGGATCTTCTGCAACCATCTTACCGATCGCGATACCCATCTTCTCAGAACCGCCTTTATCTTTAGGCTTAACTGCGATAGAGATTACTGGATCTGGGAAGATCATTGGTTCTAGAGTACATTCGTGCTTAGGATCACATAGAGTGTGACCAGTTTGAACGTTCTTCATACCAACTACAGCGATGATGTCACCAGCTTGTGCTGAATCGATTTCGTTACGCTCGTCTGCGTGCATCTCAACCATACGGCCGATACGCTCAGTTTTACCAGTTGCAGAGTTAAGGATTGTGTCACCCTTCTTCATGCGGCCTGAGTAAACGCGGATAAACGTTAGAGCACCGAAGCGGTCGTCCATGATCTTAAATGCAAGCGCTTTTAGCGGCTCGTTTTCAGATACAAGTGCAACTTCGCCAGTTGGTTCGCCAGTCTCTGGGTTAGTTAGAGGCTGAGGATCAACTTCTGTTGGTGATGGTAGGTAATCTACTACCGCGTCAAGAATAAGTTGGATACCTTTGTTCTTGTACGCTGAACCACAGTAAGTTGGGAAGAATGCTAGGTCACGTGTACCTTTACGGATACAACGTTTGATGTCTTCTAGAGATGGCTCTTCGCCTTCTTCTAGGTAAGCCATCATTAGATCTTCGTCTTGCTCTAGAGCAGTTTCGATTAGCATTTCACGGTATTCAGCCGCTTTCTCAACTAGATCAGCTGGGATGTCTTGAACTTCGTAGTTCTCTGGCTGGCCAGACTCGTCCCATACGTAAGCTTGTTGGCTTAGTACGTCAACAACACCTACGAAATCTTCTTCGATACCGATAGGTAGAGTCATTACTAGTGGAGTAGCACCTAGAACGTTTTGTACTTGGTCAACAACTTTGTAGAAGTCAGCGCCCATACGGTCCAGTTTGTTAACGAAGATCAGACGAGATACGTGTGATTCGTCAGCGTAACGCCAGTTAGTTTCTGACTGAGGCTCAACACCACCAGAACCACAGAATACACCGATACCACCGTCAAGTACTTTTAGAGAACGGTAAACTTCGATAGTGAAGTCAACGTGTCCAGGAGTATCGATGATGTTTAGACGGTGATCGTTCCAGAAACAAGTTGTTGCTGCAGACTGGATTGTGATACCACGCTCAGCTTCCTGCTCCATGAAGTCAGTAGTAGTTGAACCGTCGTGAGTGTCACCGATCTTATGGATCTTACCAGTTAGCTTTAGGATACGCTCTGTAGAGGTAGTTTTACCCGCGTCTACGTGAGCAAAAATACCAATGTTTCTGTATTTTGATAAATCAGTCATTGTCTTACTCTGTTAATAAGGTATAAAGTGCGCGCAGAGTATATCACATTCTGTCAATACTGATACCCTTGCGTGCGGATGGAAGAAAAAAAATTTTAACGTAAATTTTCCGTCCTCAAATAATAGTCAAACTTAGCAATTTGTGTGCTCTATTCGATAATAATGAGGACAGATTCAACATTATTGTTACC
Organism: Vibrio sp. B1ASS3; assembly: GCF_905175355.1. Taxonomy (NCBI): domain Bacteria; kingdom Pseudomonadati; phylum Pseudomonadota; class Gammaproteobacteria; order Vibrionales; family Vibrionaceae; genus Vibrio; species Vibrio sp. B1ASS3. The sequence continues at coordinate 861,955 of NZ_HG992742.1, read as the reverse complement.
CCTTAAATTGGGGCACAAAATGGCGTTTACAACTCATCAAATGCTTCAATCGCTTCTGATAATTTTTTCACGCCGTGGATTTGCATACCAGGAATGCCACCTTTAGGCATATTTGCCGCAGGGACGATTGCTTTCTTAAAGCCATGCTTGAATGCTTCATTTAAGCGTTCTTGTCCACTTGGTACAGGGCGAATCTCACCCGCCAAGCCAACCTCACCAAATACGACCACATCTTTCGGTAATGGGCGATCGCGGAAGCTCGACAAAAGCGCCATAACTAACGCAAGGTCAGCACTGGTTTCTGTCACTTTAACGCCACCGACGACATTCACAAATACGTCTTGGTCAGCCATTTGAAGGCCACCGTGCTTATGCAGGACAGCGAGTAATAAAGAGAGGCGGTTTTGTTCCAAACCAACGGCAACACGACGAGGGTTGGCAAGTTGCGAATAATCCACCAGCGCTTGAATCTCTACTAATAGAGGACGCGTGCCTTCCCATACCACCATAACAGAAGAACCCGAAGTTTCCTCTTCACCGCGGGAAAGGAAGATCGCCGATGGATTATTGACCTCTTTCAGTCCCTGCCCCGTCATGGCAAATACACCTAACTCATTCACTGCACCGAAACGGTTTTTATGACTGCGAAGTGTACGGAAGCGACTATCGGTGCCACCATCGAGCAGCACAGAACAGTCAATAATATGCTCAAGCACTTTCGGGCCTGCAAGGGTACCATCTTTTGTCACGTGACCAACAATAAAGACGGCAACATTGTTTTGCTTTGCGTAGCGCGTCAAAGCGGTCGCTGATTCACGCACCTGCGCCACACTGCCCGGAGAAGACTGAACATCCGAGACGTGCATTACCTGAATCGAGTCGATAACCATAATTCGAGGTTGCTCTTTCTCTGCGATTTGGCAGATTTTATCGACATTGGTCTCCGACAACATCTTTAGATGCTCTTTTGGTAAACCAAGACGAGAAGCACGCATCGCTACCTGCTGAAGGGATTCTTCACCCGTTACATAAAGCGTTGGCATTTGCGCTGAGAGTAAACACATGGTCTGCAATAGCAAGGTCGACTTACCAGCACCTGGGTTACCACCGATCAGAATGGCAGCACCAGGCACCACGCCCCCACCAAGCACACGGTCTAGTTCTTTAAAGCCACTGGTGAATCGTGGAACTTCTTGCAGATCAATCTCAGACAGAGTTTGAACTTTTGATTCCGTTGCAGATCCTGCATAACCAGATAAGCGCTCGTTGCGCGCGACAGTTGGCGATGCCGCTATGCGAACTTCGGTAATCGTATTCCATGCACCACACGCATTACACTGCCCCTGCCAACGTGGGAAATCCGCGCCACAATCATTACAAACATACGCTCGTTTTGCTTTCGCCATGATGCCTCGATTTTTCTACACTCGGTTTTTTCAACAAATGTGACCAAACACAGCCATGTCTGACCTTATCGGACATGAACTATTGATATACTTAAGTTTTGCTTTGCTTAGCCGATATAATTCGAATAACGACATACTTTAACAGAAATAATGCAGCAATCTGAAATTCTCTCGCTCGCAGAACGACTCATCCCTGTTTATGGCACTGATGACTTTGACTTTGTCCTTGGTCAATTGACCGAGGGAGAACCGCCGTCAGCCAAAATCCTAGTTAAGATGGAACTCAACCGTGTCATGGCACCTTGTAAAAAGAGCATTGATTTACGAGGTCGAGTGAAAGGTGAATGTCGTGAATACCTATTAGATGGCATCCCGCATTGGTTGGATGACGTTGCTTTTAATGCTTACCACAAGAACCTAAAGAAGTTTGGCGCTTATACCGAAGGTATGTGGGAAGCCTTGGTCAACACGCGCAATAACTTCCGCGTGATGAGTAAAAACAATGGTAAAAGTGAAGAACAATCACTGACCGATCCGAAAAGCCCATTTCTAGCAGAACCTGTCCACCTTGGTTATGACCTAAAACGCCAAGAAAAACGCTTAAAAGTACAATCTCAAGTCGAAATCATTCGCCCGAAAGGACAAGTGATCCACGGTTTGAGTATCGATCTTTCCAGTTCAGGCGCGAAATTCAAGGTTCCAAGCGCTTTCAAATACAGCTTAGGCGAAGTCATCCAAGTCACTTTTACTGAGTTTGCTAGCAAATCTCAGGTTGCAGGCGTAGAAAAGCCAATCACTTATCGCGTCTTAGCCGTGGACGATTGCTATGAAAATGATGCCGTTCGTTACCTAAGAACCATTCGTTTAACGGAAACCAATGTCGTTGCACGTGTAATTGATGAAGCACTCAACAGCGCGGCAAAACGCGCTCGCCATGACAATCAAGATAAAATCATCCGTGCCCGCACGCGTGGTTATGAGCACATTGCACTCAAGCACACCAGTAACCTGCCGCTGTTTTTCGAAGGCAGTGAACTCAAACTGGCAATGCTAACGCCAAACAACCAAAAGCTTTGGCAATACTGGCATGATGAACGCAACCAACAAGTGTTTGGTTCGCTATTCAATCCAAAGAGAATGGCTTCCCTAATTGCTCCCGGTGTGAAAGGCGCAACCAACGTGTTGTATTCATTCACTCATGAACATGAGAGCAAAACCTACTTCTATTCAATGCTGCGCCCAGAGGCAACCAGAGAACAGCGTCAATTGTTCTGGCATCTAGGAGCAAAACGAGCAAGTTGGCGTGCTTTCCGCATCTCTATTTTCGAGCTGTCGCAACAGGAGAAAGAAGACCTTGCTGCGTTTTCTTCTGAGTTGGCCGAAAGCTCGCAAAAGCTGACACATGTGGGCATCTTGCAAGAAATTGCCGATGAGAAGTCAGGCCAAGATTACTTGCTGACCGAAAAGCCTCGTGTTCCTGCAAACACCTTGAATGAGTTTAGGCAACCAAGAAAAATCCTTGGTAATCCAAAAGGGATTTACTTCGATGCCCAGTCTCGCCGTAAAGAACCACGCTACCGTTTTAAAACCCCTTTGGTTCTAGATACTGGCAACGCTAAAGCTGCTGGCTTTACCGCGGATATTTCTAAGCGAGGTTTAGGCCTTAGATTGGATGAACCTACCGCGCTGCGCTCAGGACAAGAAGTTCGAATTAACTTTCGCGAGTTACAGCTTTACGATAAGAAGTTGCCACTTTCAGATGTGCCTTACCGTGTCATTCGCGTCAGCCCTGATGGTCGAAGTGTCCAACTGGTGATTGATGAACAAAGCAAGACCATGAAAGTGATCGCTTTCTTCAACAGCATTATTGAGCACAACCAAGACAAGCTAATCCCGCAGAAAGAGATGCTGCCAAGCAATGCGCTACTAGAGAGACTGCACAGTGTATTGTTATCACGAACGCTGAGCACGCCAATCTTTATCAGCAAAAGTGCCGCCTCTTCAGTGAAGACACCCGTAATTGGGGTAAACTTACCGTTGGCAAAACATATCGAGTTGTATGCTCGCCTTGGTCATAATCAGCAGTATTCTTTAGAGCCCCTTTTTAAAGGACGCTCAAACACGTTAATTGCCGACCCAATAAAGCGTATTGATGGAGCACAGGCTCGACACCAAGACATTTATATTAGCGTAAGTAAAGTAGGCAATAAGATCACCGCTATTGAATCGAAAATGCAGCAAGACTTCACCAGCGTCAAAGAGCGTATTCAGTTCATTAAGAAAGCGCGCATGATGGGCGAATTTTACGCGACACGCATTTCAACGGCGCCGATCTTCGATCCGATGACATCATTACTACGCCAAGACTTGAGCGACTTAACCCAATTTGGTGTTCATCAGGCGAGTAAGTTAGAAAAAGAGCTGACCGCCCTAGTTGGTTACAGCGAATTTGAAGACATTACTGAAGAAGTGATTGTTCGCTTAGAGCTAACGGAATAACAAAACACCGCCGAGATGGCGGTGTTTTTCTATGTTAATTTGGAAGAAGCTCCAGCTAAGGTTTCGCTTTCCAGCTGATTTTCTGCTGCTTAACCAAAGCGCCAGAAAGGATACATAGCACACCACCTAGACCTGCAAATCGAACAGCGGTTTGCGCTTGCTCTTCAACTTTAGGTTTAGCGTGATAAGCCACACCTAGCCCTGCCGCAGCCATCATCACCAAATCGTTCGCACCATCACCCACGGCAACGGTATTGTGTTGTTCAATTTCATATTCTTCCGCAAGCTCAACCAAGATATCCGCTTTTGTCTGAGCTGATACAACCTCACCCAGTACTTCACCGGTCAGCTTGCCATCCACGATTTCCAGTTGGTTAGACTGCGCGAAGTCCAATCCCACTTTATCTTTGATGAAATCAGAGAAATAAGTAAAACCACCCGAAGCAATGGCGGTCTTCCAGCCAAGCGCTTTAAACGTTGCAATCAGCGCTTCGAAATCTGGCATAAATGGGAGTTGGCCACGTACCTGTTCAAGAATGGCTTCATCGGCACCTTTCAGTTTACCCACACGTTGACGTAAGCTTTGTTCGAAATCCAACTCACCTTGCATGGCGCGCTCAGTGACTTCTGCAACTTCTTCGCCGACACCGGCCAGTTTGGCGATTTCATCAATACACTCGATTTGAATCGCGGTTGAATCCATATCGAACACGACCAAACCCGGCGCAGAAAGATCCGGTACTTCCTGCAGAGAGGCGTAATCCAGATTTAGGCCTTTCAGAATGGTTTCATGCTCTGGTGTAAGGTTGCCCGCCATGAGAGCCACTTCATATTGACCAACTTTCCAAGTGTCTAAAATCGGGTTGTAGAAGCCAGTAAAGAAATCGATGTCTTCAAAATTGCGGGGCTCAAGATGTTCACTAAACACAATCCAATTCGCCTTGGCTTTATCGAGCTGTGTCGCGAAGCGAGTTTCGGGTAGTCGTTTTAAAAGAGTCGTATGCCTTCTGATAGGCAAGCTTTTTGGCGCGTCCATGTATATAATCCCTTGTGACTTTGCTAAAACGTTACCTTAACAAGCTAAAAAGGCAAGTCTTTGTTTTGATTTGAATGGACGAGTAAAGAGCATGAGTGAATCCTTGTTCTCAGTAAGGAATGCCCTACGAATTCTGGCTCTGATCCTGTTATGTGTGATGCTTTTTGTCACCATCAAAAACAGTGTCGTGATCAGTAAGGGTAATGAGAAAATACAAGCACAACAGCTTGAAACCCTGACCAAAGTTTTGATCTCGCAGGCCTCCTTATCAGCCGGCGAGATGATCATCAATAAAGACCAAGAACGTCTACTCAAGCTCACTAACCAGCTTGCTCAAGACCGCTTGGTATTTGATGCAACCATTTATGATGCACAAGGTGTGCGTTTGGCATCGAGTGAAGAAGCATTGTCAGTACGTGAGGTGTTGGGATTAGATACCCCACTCGCGACCGCATCGATTGGACGCCAACAGCTCGTTGAGCCAGTGTTGTCGGATGGCGCAGTGATTGGCTTTGTGCGAGTGACCTTTGAAACTGGTCGAGTCACCGCTATTTCTGATCACCACTACCGCAAGAGTGATCGCTACATGTACATGATGGTGCTAATGAGCTTCGCGTGTGGCATGTTGTTCATCATGATTTTACGCAGACAACCGATCCGTCGTAAGAAAGGCGAAAACTTGTTGCTAACCAAGTAACGCAAAAAGCAAATTCCAAAAACAAAACAGCCCGCGACATGCGGGCTGTTTTTTTATGCTGATAGGCAAAAGAATAGAAGACTGTTCGTCCTTATTCTTCGTCACCTAGCAATACTGAATCTAGTGCGATTAACATCATGTCGTTGAACGTAGTTTGACGTTCTTCAGATGTCGTTTGCTCGCCAGTTTTGATGTGGTCAGAAACAGTACAGATAGTCAGAGCTTTCGCGCCGTACTCTGCTGCAACGCCGTAGATACCAGCTGCTTCCATTTCAACACCCACAATACCGTACTTGTCCATTACGTCGAACATTTCTGGATCTGGTGTGTAGAACAACTCAGCAGAGAATAGGTTACCTACTTTCACGTCTACGCCGCGAGCTTTTGCTGCTTCTTCTGCTGCGCGAACCATTTTGTAGTCAGCGATAGCGGCAAAGTCATGACCTTTGAAGCGAATGCGGTTCACTTTAGAGTCTGTACATGCGCCCATACCGATAACAACATCACGTACTTTGATGTCCTCGTTCACAGCACCACAGCTACCTACACGGATCACTTTCTTCACGCCGAAGTCTTTGATCAGTTCAGTCACGTAGATTGAACAAGATGGGATACCCATACCGTGGCCCATTACTGAAATCTTACGACCTTTGTAAGTGCCTGTGTAACCAAACATATTACGAACGTCACACACTTGAACTACATCTTCAAGGAAAGTCTCTGCGATGTATTTTGCACGTAGCGGGTCACCCGGCATTAGAACGACGTCTGCGAAAGCACCCATTTCTGCGTTGATATGTGGAGTTGCCATGTTTCTTTTCCTTAACCTGTCTCTAGCGATCCGCACTGCTATCGGCGGCTTAAGCTAGAATATTCTCATTTCCGACAAGCAACATTTTCATGCTGCGAACATAAAACTAGGAGCAATCAAGCTCCTAGTTTTCAAAAACCTATCTAATTATAGGAAGTTCTTACCGTAATCCATTGGAGAAGTACCGAAGTAAGTCGCCAATGTTTGACCGATGTCTGCAAAGCTATCGCGACGGCCTAGTGAACCTGCTGGTACTTTCTTACCGTAAACAATCACTGGGATGTGCTCACGAGTGTGGTCTGTACCTGGCCATGTTGGGTCACAGCCGTGGTCTGCCGTTAGGATAAGCACATCGTCTTCTTCCATAATATCCAGCACTTCGTTGATGCGACCATCGAAGTACTCAAGTGCCGCTGCGTAGCCCGCTACGTCACGACGGTGACCGTAAGCTGAGTCGAAATCTACAAAGTTAGTGAATACGATGGTGTTGTCGCCCGCTTCTTTGATTTGCTCTAGCGTTGCTTCGAACAATGCAGGGATACCTGTCGCTTTCACTTTCTTAGTGATACCGCAGTTTGCGTAGATATCAGCAATCTTACCGATAGAAACCACGTTGCCTTGCTTCTCTTCAACAAGTTTCTGTAGAACCGTTGCTGATGGTGGCTCAACAGAAAGGTCACGACGGTTACCCGTACGCTCAAATTGACCTTTACCAGCACCGACGAATGGACGCGCGATAACACGACCAATGTTGTAATCTTCTAGCTCTTCACGTGCGATTTGGCAAAGCTCTAGTAGACGATCTAGACCGAAAGTCTCTTCGTGACATGCGATTTGGAATACAGAGTCAGCAGACGTGTAGAAGATTGGTTTGCCAGTCTTCATGTGCTCTTCACCAAGATCGTCAAGAACTTGAGTACCAGATGCGTGGCAGTTACCTAGGAAACCGTCAAGACCTGCACGCTCAAGAATGCGGTCAGTCAGTTCTTTCGGGAAGCTGTTTGCTTTGTCAGTGAAGTAACCCCAATCAAACAGAACAGGCACACCTGCGATTTCCCAGTGACCAGACGGTGTGTCTTTACCTGAAGAAAGCTCTGCAGCATGACCGTATGCACCGATGATTTCAGCGTCTGCGTCTAGGCCAGGTGCGAAGCGACCTGTTGACTCTTTATGTGCCATTGCCAGACCAAGCTTAGATAGGTTTGGAAGACGAAGTGCGCCTTTACGCTGATCGTTATCCGCTAAGCCTTGCTCACACTGGTCAGCGATATGACCTAATGTGTCTGAACCTACATCACCAAATTGCTCTGCATCTGCAGCTGCGCCGATGCCGAATGAGTCTAGTACTAAAATAAATGCTCTTTTCATTGCTCGTTCCTTAGGCCCACTCGGCTTCTTATTATGGTTGAGTAGGCCTTGTGTAATTACTTATTCGATTAAAGATCTTCTGCACGGATTTGACGGTAAACCTCTGGAGTTGGTGTGTACTCACCACCTACAGTGATTGCACTGCGAAGTGCTTTTGCTGCTTCTTCCCACTGCTCTTCAGTACGAGCGTGGATAACCGCAAGAGGTTTGTCGCTATCAGCTACTTCACCAAGACGGATGAAGTTATCGAAACCAACCGCGTAGTCGATTTCATCTGTCGCAACGCGACGACCGCCGCCCATTGAAACCACAGCCATACCGATAGCGCGAGTATCCATCGCAGATACAACGCCCGTTTCTGTAGCGTATACTGGTTTGATGATTTCCGCTTTCTCTAGGTAATTATCGTAGTTTTCTACGAAGTCCGCAGGACCACCTAGACCAGCAACCATCTTACCGAAGCACTCAGCCGCTTTACCGTTATCTAGCGCTTCCATCAGTTTCGCTCGCGCGTCTTCTGTGTTCTCAGCCAGTTTGCCAAGTACTAACATTTCAGCACATGAAGCCATGGTTACTTCAAGTAGACGAGGGTTACGGTATTCACCTGTTAGGAAACGAACCGCTTCGCGTACTTCCACTGCGTTACCCGCAGAAGATGCCAATACTTGGTTCATATCCGTTAGGATAGCGGTTGTCTTAGTGCCTGCACCGTTTGCTACCGCAACGATTGATTTTGCTAGTTCTTCAGACGCTTCGTAAGTTGGCATGAATGCGCCAGAACCTACTTTTACGTCCATTACTAGAGATTCAAGACCTGCAGCAAGCTTCTTCGATAAAATCGACGCCGTGATCAGTGAAATGTTATCTACTGTCGCTGTGATATCGCGAGTCGCGTAAACGCGCTTATCCGCTGGCGCTAGGTCACCAGTTTGACCGATGATCGCCACTCCTGCGTCTTTGGTTACTTGACCAAATACGTCGTTTGTCGGAGTGATGTTGTAGCCCGGAATAGACTCAAGCTTATCCAGCGTACCGCCAGTGTGGCCAAGACCACGACCAGAGATCATAGGTACGAAACCACCACATGCTGCCACCATTGGGCCAAGCATTAGAGAAGTCACGTCACCTACACCACCTGTAGAGTGTTTATCGACAATTGGACCACCAAAGTTCATGTGGCTCCAATCGATAACCATACCTGAATCACGCATTGCACAGGTTAGTGCGATACGTTCTGGCATCGTCATTTCATTGAAGAAGATTGTCATAGCAAATGCAGCAATCTGACCTTCAGACACACTGTTGTTTGCTACGCCTTGAATAAAGAAGTTGATTTCGTCGGCTGTTAGAACTTCGCCGTCACGTTTTTTACGGATAATTTCTTGTGGTAAATACATTAGTGCCTCCCAAGCTCATTTTGAGCCATGGTATAAGTAGGATAGAAGAGGTTTGGTAGCACCAAAGCTGGTGCTACCGTTCAGACGTATTGTTGGAATTAGTACGCTGTTGGATCAGCGACTTCGTCCGATACTTCTAATGTATTTAGTAGGCTTGTTAGCAGGCTAGACGCACCGAAACGGTAGTGACGAGCATCAACCCAGTTGTCACCTAGGATTTCGTCAGCCATTGCTAGGTATGCCGCTGCATCTTCAGCAGTACGCACACCACCTGCTGGTTTGAAACCAACAGATTCTGCAACACCCATGTCACGAATAACTTCAAGCATCATGCGAGCGTATTCTGGTGTTGCGTTTACTGGTACTTTACCAGTTGAAGTTTTAATGAAGTCAGCACCTGCTTCGATACAGATTTGAGATGCTTTCTTGATTAGTGCTTCTTCTTTAAGTTCACCTGTTTCGATGATTACTTTAAGAAGAATGTCACCACAAGCTTCTTTACATTGCTTAACTAGTTCGAAGCCAACTTTCTCATCACCCGCCATTAGAGCGCGGTATGGGAAAACTACGTCTACTTCGTCTGCACCGTAAGCAACCGCCGCTTTTGTTTCAGCAACTGCGATTTCAATATCGTCGTTACCGTGTGGGAAGTTCGTTACCGTTGCGATACGAACTTCTGGCGTACCTTGCTCACGAAGTGTCTTCTTAGCAATAGGAATAAAGCGAGGGTAAATACAGATTGCAGCTGTGTTGCCTACTGCTGATTTCGCGTCATGACACAGTGAGATCACTTTTGCATCAGTGTCATCATCATTTAGCGTAGTAAGGTCCATAAGTTTCAGTGCACGTAGCGCTGCTGCTTTTAAATCGCTCATTTCTATCTCCGATCAATATTCAAAAAATTCACTACTCAGCTTCACATCGCTTCTCTAACTATAATCAACAAGTAGAGACAGCGTGAGATTTTAGCTAAGCAGTCTATTAATGAACGGACTTGGTTCCCTGAAGACTCGGCATATACTGCGAAAAATCATATACCAATTGCTATCCTTGTCACCGCACAGTACCAGTTTGGCCTATGGCACAACAATCTATGATTGCGGTGTCTTTAATATCACATCAAACAATAAAACGCTTGTGAGATTTGATATTGCAGGGCAATTCATTTGCCCATCGAGTATGTAGTATTCACTCTGTGATTAAGTGGTCATCATAACCACGAATTCGTGATTACTACATTATAGAGTTTCACCGCAAAACTGTAGCACCAAATAGAGCGCAAACGGTTTGTATCTCAAAATTTCCCAGCCCCTATTCCACCGACTGCGTAAGCTACTCACGTAGACCTACGTGCGGTTAATTTTTTAGGCCCGAAAAACGAAAAATGCCCCGCAGCAATCTCTTGCTACAGGGCATGATTTAAAACGGCGTCTATATATTAAGAACCGATTCTAATTAAAGTGCTGCAAGGCTAAGGCAGAAGCCTGCAATAGTCGCTGCCATTAGGTTAGACAACGTACCAGCAAGAACTGCTTTAATACCCATGCGAGCGATATCTGAACGACGGTTTGGTGCAAGGCTACCTAGACCACCAAGTAGAATCGCGATAGAAGAAAGGTTCGCGAAACCACATAGTGCGAATGAGATGATAGCTGTAGTCTTCTCAGACATTACTTCACCAGTTGCCGCAACAACTTGAGCGCCTTCACCTAGGTAAGGTGTGAAGTTCAAGTATGCAACGAATTCGTTGATTACTAGTTTCTGACCGATGAATGAACCAGCAACAACTGCTTCGTCCCATGGAACACCGATTAGGAATGCTAGTGGAGAGAACGCGTAACCTAGGATTAGTTCTAGTGTTAGTTCAGGCATACCGAACCAACCACCGATGCCACCTAGCATACCGTTAACAAGAGCAATAAGACCTACGAACGCGATTAGCATTGCACCAACGTTTAGTGCAAGTTGTAGACCAGAAGCCGCACCGCCCGCTGCTGCGTCGATTACGTTAGCTGGTTTGTCGTCGCCACCGTCCATTGCTTCTTCGATGTCTTCGTGAGGCTGGTCAGTCTCTGGGTGAAGAATCTTAGCGAATAGTAGACCACCTGGTGCTGCCATGAATGATGCTGCTACTAGGTACTCTAGAGGAACGCCCATTGAAGCGTAACCTGCTAGTACACCACCAGCTACAGATGCTAGACCACCACACATTACCGCGAATAGCTCAGATTGAGTCATTTTTGGTACGAATGGACGAACAACTAGAGGAGCTTCAGTTTGACCTACGAAAATGTTAGCAGCTGCAGACATTGATTCCGCACGAGAAGTGCCAAGCGCTTTTTGTAGTGCACCACCAAGAATCTTGATAACCCACTGCATTACGCCAATGTAGTAAAGAACTGAAATCAGTGCAGAGAAGAAGATCAGTGTAGGAAGAACGCGGAATGCGAAGATGAAGCCGCCGCCGCCGAATACTTCGAACATCTTGTCAGAAACAAGACCACCGAATAGGAAAGATGAACCATCGTTACCGTAGTTGATAACGTTAGAAACACCAGTAGAGAAACCGTTTAGTAGATCACGGCCCCAAGGTACGTAAAGAACAAATGCACCAAGGATGAATTGGATAGCAAATGCGCCACCCACAGTTCTAAAGTTGATAGCTTTGCGGTTAGATGAGAATGCAAATGCAATAGCAAGAAGCACTACCATACCGACTAGGCTCATAAACAGGCTCATAGTTTATGACTTCCTTATAAGTTATTTATTGGCGTGTTACAAAATGGAGCTATAAAGCGGGGGCAATTATACTCATGCAGAATCAATTAAAGTAATGCCACCCTCACACTTTCTTATAAGATTCATCATTGATTCACTCCCGTTTGTGAGTTATCTCACAATAAGCAGGAAAACGTTTTCGCTTTTAAACACCATCTTTAGATTTTATTCACATATAAAGAAGGCCGAATTGCTATTTTCCCATAGCTGAGAGGCAATCGATTGCTTACTTTCTGTGCGCAACACAGCCAGCTCATTCAATACATGAATCAGTTTTGAAGGGTGATTAGGCTCGCCCTGATAGCCAATTATAGGCATATCCGGAGCGTCCGTTTCTAAAACGATATTCTCAAGTGATATTCTTTGAATCGCGTCGCGAGTTTTATTCGCACGTGGGTAGGTAATTGTGCCCCCAACTCCGATAAGAAAACCTAATCGAATCCATTCCATTGCTTGCTGATAACTGCCAGAGAATGCGTGCAATACGCCACCTTTAGGAAGCTTGGCAGCTTTGACTAGTTGGATGAGACGATTGTGTGCTTTTCGGCTGTGTAAAATAACAGGCAGATCGAACCGTCTTGCCAGTTCGAATTGCAACTCAAGTGCCTGCTCTTGAAGTTCGACAGGCACATCTATTGCGAAGTCCAAACCGCACTCTCCTATCGCAACGCATTGTCGCTTGGACGAGGAAAGTAATGATTCCAGCTCGGGAGAAAACTGCTCAAACTCTGGTTGCAGAAAATAGGGATGAAAGCCCAGCGCGTAATAAAGGTGAGAGTATTGATTGGCCAGCGCTTGAATACGAGCCCAGTTACTCGGCCCGACAGAAGGAATCAAGATACGCTCTACTCCTTGGTCACGCGCAAGCTCAACTTGATGTGCAAAGTCATCCTGGAAGACATCGAAGTCAAAATGGCAGTGGGTATCAAACAGCTTCATTGTTTGGTTTCTCTTGCTCTGCTTTTTTAGCAGGCTCGTCTTCATGAACTGGGTCTTGTTTATACGGCACACAACTGCGCTTTTGATCAGGCGTCAGCCCCATCTCTTTACACCAATCGTCGTAACGCTTGAGTCCTTTCTTAAACCAGTTCATTGCAACCTCTTCTGTTTAACAAACAAAAACCGAGTTTCACCAAATAAAAAACCGCCGTTAGCTAAGTGTATAGCTAACGGCGGCTTATGATCTAGTGCGCGATATAAAGCGAGTTAGATTCGATTAGTGCTCACGAGTCGCACGGAAATCGATATCTGGGAAACGCTCTTGCGCTAGGTTTAGGTTAACCATAGTTGGCGCGATGTACGTTAGGTTATCACCACCATCCAGTGCTAGGTTAGTTTGGTTCTTACGTTGGAACTCATCCAGTTTCTTCGCATCGCCACACTCAACCCAACGCGCTGTTGCTACGTTAACGCCTTCGTAGATCGCTTCAACGTTGTATTCTGACTTCAAGCGAGCCACAACCACATCAAACTGAAGCACACCAACCGCACCAACGATCAGATCGTTGTTTTGCAGTGGACGGAATACCTGTACCGCACCTTCTTCAGAAAGCTGAACCAGACCTTTCAGTAGCTGTTTCTGCTTCAATGGATCTTTTAGACGAATACGACGGAACAGTTCCGGAGCGAAGTTTGGAATACCCGAGAACTTCAGCGCTTCACCTTGAGTGAAGGTATCACCAATTTGGATAGTACCGTGGTTGTGTAGACCAATGATGTCACCCGCGTAAGCGTGTTCTGCACGAGAACGGTCACCCGCCATAAAGGTAACCGCATCTGAGATACTTACTTGCTTGCCAAGACGAACGTGGTTCATCTTCATGCCTTGTGTGTAAGTACCCGATACGATACGCATGAATGCGATACGGTCACGGTGTTTTGGATCCATGTTTGCTTGGATCTTAAATACGAAGCCTGAGAACTTGTCTTCTGTCGCTTCAACATCACGCTCAACCGCTTGACGAGTTTTCGGCGCTGGCGCCCACTCAGTCAGACCGTCTAGCATGTGGTCAACACCAAAGTTACCCAATGCAGTACCGAAGTAAACTGGGGTTAGTTCACCAGTAAGGAAAGCGTCATGATCAAATTCAGGGCAAGCACCCATCACAAGTTCAAGCTCTTCACGAACGCTTGCTGCTAGGCTCTCACCTACTTTCTCATCAAGTTCTGGGTTGTCTAGACCTTTGATGATGCGTACTTCTTGGATCTCATGACCGTGGCCTGATTCGTATAGAATCGTTTCGTCGCGGTGGATGTGGTAAACACCTTTAAACTCTTTACCACAACCGATCGGCCATGTGATTGGCGCACACATCATGCCCAACTCGTTTTCTACTTCGTCCAACACTTCCATTGGGTCACGAACGTCACGGTCAAGTTTGTTCATGAAGGTTACGATTGGCGTGTCACGCAGACGCGTTACTTCCATCAGCTTACGAGTACGATCCTCGACACCTTTCGCCGCATCGATAACCATCAGACATGAGTCAACTGCCGTTAAAGTACGGTAAGTATCTTCCGAGAAGTCTTCGTGTCCAGGAGTATCAAGTAGGTTTACCAGACAATTGTTGTAAGGGAACTGCATTACAGAAGTAGTAACCGAGATACCACGTTCCTTTTCCATTTCCATCCAGTCTGATTTTGCGTGCTGTGCGTTACCACGACCTTTAACCGTACCTGCTTTTTGGATCGCGTTTCCGAATAACAGTACTTTTTCAGTAATGGTGGTTTTACCCGCATCCGGGTGAGAAATAATAGCGAACGTTCTGCGCTTAGAAACTTCGCCTAGAAAAGGTGTATTTGACATGAAACTGGTCTTCTTTGATGTCTGATGTCTTGTTCGAAATTCAAACAAGCTTTATTCGATTCAATATTGCGCGGTATTCTCGCTTATTATTGCTTTAGGGGCAACTTTCCTAGCATGTTTAAAGGAAGTGACCTTGCTGAACTTCATCTTGCCAATCCAACACTTCTGGCTCAACAGTGGTCGTTGAAGCCACCACAACTTGGTCACGTCCATTTTGCTTTGCATCGTACAAAGCAATATCCGCACGTTTCAACCACAGATCGGGCGTGTCGCCTTCCAATAAACACTCCGCCACACCTACGCTTAACGAGACATGTGCATGGCGTGCAAAGTGCTTTGAACGAACCTTATCGCTGATGCTGCTCATCATAAAGTGCGCCGTTTGCTCAGAAAGTCCTTCAAACAGGAGTAGAAATTCATCCCCGCCTAAGCGAAATACTAAATCGTACTCGCGCGAATAGTCATTAAGAATGGTTACGGTTTGGTTGATCACCTCGTCGCCAACATCATGCCCGTACAAATCATTGACCTGCTTAAAGTGATCGATGTCGATCACGGCGATCGTCGACGCTTTCCCTAGTCGTTTGTCATCCAATGCTCGATGTAAAAACGCTTCTAGTTGCCCACGATTCAGCGCTCCGGTCATGGAGTCCCGTGTAGACAGGAACGTCAATTTATCTTGCAGCTCTAGGATTTTATGCACGGCGACATGCGCGACGATCGCGCAGCAAATCACAGCAAGAACAAAACGCAAAGTCACGTTCCATTCAAGTTGGTGCCAAGCAGAAATCGTACAACCAACAATGATCCAACCATTAGTGACCAAGGCATCTTTAGTCGGAATAATAAATACCAGCGCCACAATCACAGGGAACACCCAATACGTCGCAATGATGCCAAAGATGTGCACACTCAGAACCACCGACAACCAGAGCAAAAACAATGGAATGCGATAGCCTATCTTGCTTTCTCCCAGAATAAAGAGCGCCGCCAGTTCAATAATAAAGCTGAGTTGGAAGGTAAGCAGAACAACACCAAGGAAAGTCTCCCCGATAATTAGATTCTTGATACCAAGTGGCACAAACGTTGCCAAGGTGACCAACATTAAAACTTTAAGAACGGTTCCCCTGCTTTGCTCATCGAACAATTGAGCGACAGGAGTGTCGAATTTTTGCGGATACGGCATCGTAAATCCTTCCTCCTGTTCAGATCTTGTTTCATATAATTTATAAACTTATAACTTGTATGGTAATAAAGCGAACAAAAATAAGCTCAACAAATATGTCAAAAGAATGAATTCGGAAGAGAGAAAGCCATGTTTTCAGATGGGAGAAAGTAAAAAGCCTCGGAAATTCCGAGGCTTGTTGATTTGGCTTAGTGTCTTGAGAGCGATGCACTTTGTTGGCTACAGAGCACTTTATTCGTTAAAGAACAGATAGCTCATAATAATGGCGTCTTCCTTACCATTACCGGTTTTCGCTGGGTAATAGTTGTAACGACGATCCACTTCATTGAAACCCGCTTGTTCATAAATATGGATAGCGGGATGGTTACTTTCACGCACTTCCAACCAAGCACTCTCAGCTTTGGCTTGTTCACAATGCTCGATGAATACATCCAGTAATTTTTGCCCTAACCCTTTGCCCTGTTGAGAAGGCGATATGGCAATATTCAATAGCGTCACTTCTCCGACAATATTCTGTCCATAGAAGTAACCAACCACTTGAGCGCCTTCAAGCATCACATGATGACAAGCGCCGCGACTGGATAAGTCACGAACTAAAGATTCTGCCCAGGGATGAGAATGCGCTTGTTGTTCGATTTGCCAAACTTGGTCGAGGTGCTCAGCACGCATCGGCGTAATTTCAATTGTCACGCGGTCGCTCCGTTAAGAGTACGAACAGATTTGTTGCCACAATGCGCGGCGTTGTTCGTTATTGCCATCAATATCTTGTAATAGCGGTGAAGTCAGTTGCTTGGCATTGATGCTAGCGTCTGCCTCACAACCTGCGAACCACACCCACTCTAGTTGATGTTCACCCAACATGGATAAACGCTCAGGCTCTAGGTGCAGTGCGTCGTCGAGCGTGAGCTTAATGCTTTTTAATACGCGCTCAAACATCAAAGCTGTCTCGTTTTCTGGACACATTGGCGATACCAATAGGAGTTTACAAGAACTTTGCAAATCCAATAATGGCGATTGATAGCCTTCCAGCCTTTCTGGGTGACTCAGCTCCCAAGTGCTGATCCCCATTTCATGTAAATATTGTTTCTCGTTAATTGACATCTTTTGTCACCTATTTGAACGAGGCAATCCTATCAAAATTTCGCATTTAAAGTCAGAGGTGTTATGAAGCTTTTCCAATCACTCGCTATTACGTTACTTATCGCCACCACCAGCTTTACCGCTTTCGCTAAGGATAGCAACGATGGCTGGGAGCTGATCGCCGAGAAAACCGTAAACTTCCAAACTGAGACCGACACGGTAGAACCAAACGGTCTGTTCAAAAACCGTAAGTTCAGCAAAATCAAAATCAAATGCACTCAAGGCACCATGAGCATTAAGAACATGAAAGTGACCATGACCGATGGCAG
The DNA here is from genome assembly GCF_905175355.1 of Vibrio sp. B1ASS3. Taxonomy (NCBI): domain Bacteria; kingdom Pseudomonadati; phylum Pseudomonadota; class Gammaproteobacteria; order Vibrionales; family Vibrionaceae; genus Vibrio; species Vibrio sp. B1ASS3. Next base: position 844,562 of record NZ_HG992742.1, on the reverse strand, counting down.
CGAGAAAAAACTTAAAACCATGGTTGGAACATTAACGAATGGTATGTCAACACGCGCTTGGACACTACCAGGTTCTGAAGATGCGAAGTTCAAACGTCTAGAGATGGAATACAAAAGCTGGGGCAACATGACATTGAATGCAGCTGGTATGAGTAAAAAGGCAAAAATCGAAGTTTGGGGCAAAAAACGCGTCCAAGAACAGGATTAAACCACTTTTGCTCCGTACGACTCACTAAGAGCTCAAAAACAAAGCCCGCTTTTTACAGCGCAATGTAGTTCACTTAAGCGGAGTTGCTTTGCGATTAACAGGATATCGGGTCTTTGATATTTTTACCGCCCTAGGCCGATTAGGCTTAGGGCGTTTGTCTATAAAGAGGATGGATAAATCTCCCCTGAGACTCTTTAAACGCTTAGGTGTATTGCCTGGCGATATCGCTTTACTCATCACCTTCAGTTGGCTCGCTATAAACTGACAAGCATATTTAAAGCTAATTTCATTCGGCATTCTTCCATGCTCAACCGCGGCCTGACTCGCTTCACGTCTTACTAAGTTATAACCAAGCAACAGCCCCCAGAGTTCTTGATAAACAAGGTCTACTGTTTTGCTGCGTAATACTAAGGTATTGTGTTGCATTGAGCTTTTGATATCACGATAACCCAATTCGATTTCCCAACGCTCGTGGTAGAGTTTGGCTACTGCCTTCGCGTCGTAGTTTGTTCTAGGAAGGGAGGTAAAAACGGTTTTCTGCTTACCTTGTACTTCGTAGGTCACCGCTCTGACTTGCCATTTCTCAGGTAAGCTAGGGTTCTTTTTGCGAGCTTGCGGAGAGACTTTCATTTCTATGAGCATGTCATTACTTTCTTCTTCATCTAGAAGTGTGTATTTCAGCCCCTTCCTTGCTGGTATCAACCAATGCCTATTGATACCGCTATTTTGAAGAGAGAGAAGTAAGTCTGCACCGTAAAACCCTTTATCCAGTAACGTCACAGAGTTATCTGGCAAGGAGTCGATGAAGGGCATAGCAAGCGGGATTTCACCACGCCGATAGGGGCTTATAGCGGCGTCAACGATGACATGAGAGCGGACATTCATGATAGTCACAACTCTTAGCACTGGATGCGGTGTCTGTCTGTTGCTGGAGGTATTACCCGAGCCAAAGTGCTCTCTAAGTTCGGGGGTATCTGCGGTTCGAAAAAGAGCACCGTCTACAGCAAAAACTTGTAATCCTTGCCACGTATCATCACGGTATCGTTCAAGACCCCACGTCCGCCCACATTGTTTAAACAACCACTCTGGTGCAGCTCTACCTAAACGTTGTCTTGCCTGAGTTAAAGCACTTTTTGCTAATAACTCTTCATCGGCTAAGCCATCCGCACAGACATTCATTCTTCGTGCAACTTCGGCAATAGGTTCATTACGGAAGAAGGCCATGCCGACAATTAACCACAAGACCATGTCACTTGGTAGCCGACGTCGGCGAATAGTCGCCTTATCAGAAAGACTAGCTGCCTTAACAACCCATTCATCTGGGATATGTTCAGAGAAAGTGGTGAGTTGAGCTACATCAACAGGATTTTCTTCGAGGAAATCGGCAAAACAGTTTTGGATAGACATAAAAAATCGGAAGCCTAGAAACAGGCTTCCGATTATCTCTCAGCAGAAGGATCGGTCAACCGATCCTTATCTGATCTACATTGCGCTTTTTACAGCGGGCTTTGTCATTCAATATTGGCGATTATAGCTCAGAGAATTCTGGAGAATAATCGATGCGACCAGAGCGTCCGTCACACTGACCTTCGACCAATTCTGCTACGCGGAACGCACCTTGCGGCACTTCCCATGCACAGTCGAAGCCCATATCTTCAGCAGCGGTAAAGCCTTGGCGCGCGTAGTAATCTGGCTCACCTAATACCACACATACTGGGTAACCAAAGTCACGTAGCGAATCAAAACCTTCTTTGATTAGCTCAGCAGCAATACCTTGGCGGCGGTAATCTTCATGCACAGCCAAAGGCGCAAGACCTTGCCAAGACAGATCTTCACCATTCAACGTCACAGGGCTAAACAGCGCATGACCAACCACTTCACCTTCATCAGTACAGGCTACCAAAGACAAAGTGAGCTTGCCGTTTTCACGTAAACGCATCACTAGGTTGGCTTCCGCATCTGTTGGGAAAGCGTGTTTTAATAAGCGGTCAATGGTGAGAATGTCCGCAGGGGCTTCAGTTCGAATAAGCATTCGCTACTCCGGTTTCTTGTGCAGGCGCTTGAACCCCTTTCTGAACAAAGTCAGCCAGTTGGTTCAGTGCTACTTGCATCGCTTTTGGTAACTGCTCTAAGTCGACACTGTCCATCAGGTTTTTCACTTCTAAGCCAAGCTCAGTATCGCCCTCGATAGAAAGGCGACGTTGGAAGAACAGTGTATCAGGGTCTTCTTTACGACCAGCAATAAGTACTAGGTCGTTAAGGTTACCACTAAAACTCACATCTTCCTGAACCGGTTTCTCTGCTACCACTAATTTTTCATCTTGGTAGCTGATGTACCATGCTAAGTTCAAGTCTTTAATCGCAACTTTCAGCCACTTGTCTTCAAGGAACTCAAAATCACCATCTTCTAGGGCTTCTTTGAACACCATTTTTAAACCTTCTAGCAAGGCTTTTTTCTGAACAGTTTGTGGCAATAACTGGACTGGAGATCGCAAAATTGATGCTGCGTTCTTTACTAGTTGACTGCGAATCTTGTTTAACACGCTAATTATCCGTTACTTTGTCATAAGGTTGTCTATCTTACGCAATAGAGTAATACCTGTACCTGTTATGTATCAATAAATCTGTTTGTTTTAGAAGTAGGCGGTTTACTCACTCAAACGTCGTTTTTTTGACCTTACGTGTATTATTGACGCTAAGTCGTGGATAAACGCTTTAATAACGGTATGTTCAAAGTTATAGTTATCAAAATAGCGTTTTTATTACACGGACGAATAATCAGGCTCATTGGAGATCGGTAACACCTTAATGCCTTCCCAGCAATTACAACATTGGTTTGCAACGCTTACCTCAAATAGCCCATTCTTTTTTGCCATTCTTGATAAGAAACACAATTATCGAATGGTGAGTGATCGCTATTGTGACATTGCAGGCTTAGGACACGACGAGATCGTTGGTCTGAACGACAGCCAAGTACTGGGAGAGCAGTTCTATAAGAAGCTCGCGCCCTACTACCAACGCGCGTTCAAAGGTGAGCATGTTGAAGCGGAAATTACGCTCGACGAAACCGATCTTGAAACCAGTCTTCACTTCAGCCTTTCTCCCGTTCATGAAGAAAACGAAATTCGCTTTGTGGTCTTTCATGCCATCGACACGTCTGAAAAACAAATTCTGGTTCGCTCGTTAGAAGAGTCCGAAAGTAAGTTCGCCAAGCTCACTCAACTGTTGCCCGACGGTTTGTTGTTGGTCGAAGATGACATCATCATTTCTGCCAATCCAGCCTCCGCACGTTTACTCGGGTTAAACTCGCCTCATGAGCTACTCGGAGAAGAACTGACTCGTCTGTTTATTGATGAAAACAGCAAAAAAGTCTTCACTCATCGCATCAGCACATTACTCTCTGAAAAACCTTTTGTGTGTCTGACCAGCGCTCGTTGTGGTTTCGAACGTAAAGTTCAATTGCATGCCGATACCACAGCTATTCTCGGTAGTGAATCTCAAATCATTTTGATCCAAGATGCCGACGATGCGCCCAAGCTGCTTTCTTCCAATTCCAATGAAGACGCGCACATTGATTCACTGACCAAGCTGTACAATCGTTTTGGCTTTACGAAACGATTAGAGCAACTCATCAAGAGCCAGACACCGTTGCTGGTTTTCTACCTCGACATCGATAACTTTAAGAATATCAATGACTCACTTGGCCATCACATCGGTGACAAAGTGATTCAAGAAGTTTCCGCTCGTCTAAAACGTTCTTTGCCAAATCAAGCGATTATTGGCCATTTAGGCGGCGACGAATTTGGCATCATTCTGCCTGAGCCAGAAAACACTCGTATGGCGGAGATTTTATCTGAGCGCATTATTTCTCTGATCAACCAACCTTTCGATCTGCATCATTTCAGTAAACGCCTTGCATGTTCTATTGGTAGTGTGCGTTACCCAGAAGACGGGCAAGATGCGCGCATTCTGCTGCAAAACGCTGATACCGCGATGTACGAAGCAAAAGACCGTGGTCGTAACCGCCTGATTAAATTTAACGATCAGATGAACAAAGAAGCGCGTATGCGTTTGTGGTTGGAGATCGAGCTACAAAAAGCGTTACAGCAAAACGGGTTGGAAGTATGGTACCAACCAAAAGTTAACGCCCGTGACTTCAGCATTAACGGAGCCGAAGCGCTAGTACGTTGGAAGCATCCGGTCGAAGGTTACATCAGCCCGGGCGCATTTATCCCTGTAGCTGAGCGTGCAGGCTTGATTGAACACCTTGGTCGCGTGGTAATGCGCGATGTGTTTAACACGGTAAAGCGCTGGAAACTGCAAGGCATTCTACCGGGCCGCGTGGCGATCAACCTTTCTCCAGAGCAGTTTGGGAACCCACAGCTGATCGACTACATGGAGAAGCTCCTACGTACCACCGAACTTGACCCAAGCTGCATTACCTTCGAGCTAACAGAAAGTGCGGTAATGAGCGACAGCGAACACACTCTGCAAATGCTTAATGCGATCAAGAAGCTTGGTTTCGCATTGTCTATCGATGACTTCGGTACGGGTTACTCTTCCCTTTCCTACTTAGCCCGCTTCCCTATCGATGAACTAAAAATCGACCGCGCGTTTATCAACGACATCGATACGCTGCCGAAACAAGTAACAGTGATTGAGAACATCATCAACCTTGGTAAATCGTTGGATTTGACCGTGGTCGCCGAAGGTGTGGAAACCCACCAACAAGCGACACTGCTCTCGAACCTGCAATGTAACTCGATTCAGGGCTTCCATTTTTACCGTCCTCAACCTAAACACGAGGTTGAAGAGTTGTTTGCGCAAAACCGCCGTCATAAGAACTGATCTCAACAGCAACAAAATCTGAGTGTTACCCCTTACTCTCAAGGGGTAAATCTCAACTTTATTGAGCTAAACCTAACTTAGGTCAATTTCGCTATTCATAATTCTTCATAAAATGCGGGCACCTTTTTATTCTCTATGATTGTGAGCATATGGAACTCTTGTGTCCTGCGGGTAACCTGCCTGCGCTAAAAACCGCGATTGATTGCGGTGCAGACGCCGTATACATCGGCTTTAAAGACGATACCAACGCTCGTCACTTTGCTGGTCTGAACTTCAACGGCAAGAAGCTTGAAAAAGCGGTGCAATACGTTCATGACCGCAACAAAAAGATCCACGTTGCATTAAACACGTTTGCCCACCCAAATGGTTTCGAGCGTTGGACAAATGCGGTCGACAATGCCGCAGCCTTGGGTGTGGACGCGCTTATCGTGGCTGACATTGCGGTACTTGAGTACGCTGCTCGCAAATACCCAGAACTCGAACTGCACCTTTCTGTGCAAGCATCAGCGACCAACGTTGCAGCGGTAGATTTCTACAAGCAAAACTTCAACGTAAAACGCGTTGTACTTCCTCGCGTACTGTCTATCCATCAGGTAAAACAGCTTTCTCGCAACATCACCAGCGATGTCGAGCTAGAAGTCTTTGCTTTTGGTAGCCTATGCATCATGTCAGAGGGTCGTTGCTACCTGTCTTCGTACATGACTGGCGAATCACCAAACACAGTTGGTGCGTGTTCTCCAGCGAAATACGTTCGCTGGCAAGAAACAGAAAATGGTCTGGAATCTCGTCTTAACGATATTCTGATCGATCGCTACAGCGCCGGTGAAAACGCTGGCTACCCAACTTTGTGTAAAGGTCGTTTTGAAGCTGAAATTGAAGGCGAGAAAAAACGCTACCATGCACTGGAAGAACCAACCAGTTTGAACACCCTTTCTATGTTGCCTGAGCTGTTTGCGGCAAATGTGGCTTCCGTAAAAATTGAAGGTCGCCAACGTAGCCCTGCTTACGTAGAACAAGTAACGCGTACGTGGCGTGCAGCGATTGATCGTTACCAAGCAAACCCAGAGGCTTACCAAGTTGAAGCGGCTTGGGATGCAGCGTTGGCAAACGTATCTGAAGGTACGCAAACCACACTTGGTGCTTACCACCGTAAATGGCAGTAGAGGTTAAGATGGATAACTCAATGAAATACGCACTTGGTCCACTGTTGTACTTCTGGCCAAAGCAAGACGTTGAAGCGTTTTACGAACAAGCGAAATCAAGCTCTGCGGACATCATCTACCTAGGTGAAACCGTATGTTCGAAACGTCGTGAAATGAAGCCTGCACATTGGTTCGATATCGCGAAAGAGCTGTCTGCATCTGGCAAACAAGTCGTGCTTTCCACGATGGCACTATTAGAAGCGCCAAGTGAAGTGAACATCATGAAGAAGTACATCGACAACGGTGACTTCGCGATTGAAGCCAACGATGTGTCTGCGGTTCAACTGGCTTCTGAGCACAAAGTGCCATTCGTCGTTGGCCCTGCAGTTAACACTTACAACGCGCACACGCTTAACTTGTTCCTGAAACAAGGCATGATCCGCTGGTGTATGCCTGTGGAGTTGTCTCGTGAATGGCTCAGCAATACATTGGTTCAATGTGATGAACTTGGCATTCGCAATAAGTTTGAAGTAGAAGTCTTCAGCCATGGTTATCTGCCTCTGGCTTACTCGGCGCGCTGCTTTACCGCTCGTGCAGAAAACAAAGCCAAAGACGACTGCGAAACCTGCTGTATTAAGTACCCAACGGGTATTCAAGTAAGCAGCCAAGAAGGCCAAGAAGTGTTTAACTTAAACGGCATCCAAACTCAGTCTGGTTACTGCTACAACCTGATCAACGATCTACCAAGTATGGAAGGTCTGGTTGACGTGGTTCGTTTAAGCCCGCTCGGTCTGAGTACCTTCTCTGAGCTAGACCAATTCCGCTCAAACGAGAAAGGCACCAACCCAGGCAAGATCCAAGACCGCCAATGTAACGGTTACTGGCACCAACTTGCAGGTCTAGAAGTGAAGAACATCTAATCCCTGCTTAAGGTTTCAAAGCAATAAAAAAGGTTCATCGCGGATAAGCGGGAACTGAAAACAAAAACGGCAGTAAGTGATAGAGTTTTATCGCCAAACAAAACCTACACAAACTACCGTTTTCATGTCGAATCATACTTTCCTATCTTCATTCTGGGAAGGCTTTCATATAGTAAAGTCTCATCAGACTCCATCATTAATAAAGCTCACTCTCAAACCTAACTCTATCGCTAGGTGTCCGTGCGGGCTTAAAGCTCAAGCCATACATGAGTATCAGTGGCGTAACGTGAAGGAAGCCACACTGCTAGGAGCTCCCGTTGAACTGTCCGTTCAAACCCGACGCATCAAGTGCAGCCACTGCGGCATTAAAACAGAACAACTATCTTGGTTAGAGCCTTATGCTCGTATCACTAACCGCCTACGAAGCTATATAGAACAGTTGTTACCTCTGCTACCTATTAAGCATATAGCCCAAGTGACAGGCGTTCATTGGCACACAATCAAAGAGATAGATAAGCGTCGGCTTCAACAAGTAGTACCGCAAGTTGAATGGGGTGAATTAAGGCAACTCGTCATGGACGAGTTCGCCATTTTTAAAGGACACCGCTATGCGACGGTCATTGCAGATGCGAAAAGTCATCAGGTTATCTGGATAGGACTAGGTCGTAGCCGCAAGGACATTCGCCCGTTCTTTGAACAGCTAGGTGAGCATGGCAAAAATATCGAAGCAGTAGCAATGGATATGAATACGGCTTTTGACCTTGAAGTCCAAGCGCATTGCCCAAATGCCCGTATCGTTTACGACTTGTTCCACGTTGTTGCTAAGTTCGGTCGTGAAGTGATGGATAGAGTCAGGGTGGACCAAGCCAATAAGCTAAAACAAGATAAAAAAGCAAGGCAATGGGTCAAGCGCTCGCGCTGGGTGTTATTGAAAAATAAGGATAATTTAAATACACAACAGGAAAGCTACCTCACTGAAATACTGAATATGAATCAGGACTTGATGACGACCTACTTACTGGGTGCGCAATTAAAAGAGCTATGGCGTTGCGAGTCTGAACTTCAGGCTAAAAACTTATGGCAGGTATGGTTGGGGCAAGTGAATGAGAGTGGAATTAAGCCGCTAAAAGAGTTTGCTCGAAAGCTCCGCCCATATCTTCATGGGATTACTGCTTCGGCAAGCTACCCGCTGAATACCTGTACGCTTGAAGGGATAAATAACAAGATAAAGTTAATCAAGCGGATGGGATATGGTTATCGAGATACTGATTACTTCTTCTTAAAGATAAAAGCGGCTTTCCCCGGAAAGCCGCGATGAACCATAAAAAAGCGAGGTACTGACCTCGCTTTTTTTACATCTTTTCGTCGTTAAGACGCTTGAATACTTGGCTCTGCTGAACTCTGGTTCATTAGCTTCTTAATATCACGCCACAACATTGTCATCACCACTAAACTCAAGGCGATGTTAGACAGTGGGAATGCAATCCAAATACCCGTTACGCCTAGAAGTTTTGGCATGATGAACAAGAACGGCAATTGAATTGCCATATTACCAATGGTCACAAACATCGCTTTGCTGCCTTTGTTTACCGATTGGTAGTACGCCGCAGCAACCACTAAGAAACCATCCAAGAACAATGCAAACATATGGAGGCGAATCCCCACTACCGTCGCATCAATCAGGTTTTGATCGGCATTGTTGAACACCGACACAAACTCGTATGGGAAGATGTTCATCAAAATAACAAACGCGACACCGCCGAGCACTGACGTGCCCATTGCGACCTTCAATAGCTTACGAATATTGTCTTGGTTGCGTGCACCATGGTTATAGCTCACTAAAGGCTGCATACCATTAGCGATGCCTTCCGCGATCAAGTAGTAGACCGTCACGATATAACCCAAGATGGCGTAAGCACCAATCAACAACGCACTACCGTACTGGGCAAACAGCGCGTTGTGTAGAGCGACCATCATCGAACCATATGCGTACATAAAGAAGCTCGATGTACCGATCATGACAATCTTAGGGATAACATCAAACTGCATCTTAAGATCGCTGATAGTCAAACGCATCTTAGCTCTTGAAGTAAAGAAGTAACCAACACCAAGAATGGTGACCACCATCTGTGCTAACGCAGTCGCAATCGCTGCACCTTCAAGCTCCCAACCAAGCCATGCGATAAACAAGTAATCAAGCACGATATTGATCACGGCACCAATCACCATCAAGATGGTCGCTAAGTTCGGGCTATCATCGTTACGCAGCAAAAACGGCACTGCGATTGAACCAAGGGAGAACACACACGCCACGCTTAAGATATGCAGGTACTGCAAACCAAGCTCGTATACTCGTCCTTCTGCTCCTTGCCAACGAATAAAGTCATCAGCGAAGAAGAACAAGGTTGTCGCTACGACAGGCATCAAAGCAACTAAAAGCAATAGACCGGTTGAGAGAATACGTTTAGCACCTTCACCGTCTTTTTCACCTTGTTTGATAGAGGCGAGTGCTCCCGTACCTACGCCCACCATCATACCGATACCAAGTATCGAGCCAATGATCGGCCACGCGACGTTGATCCCGGCTAATCCATCAGCCCCCACATAACGACCAATAAAGATACCATCCACGACTTGGTATAAGCCGTTGACCAACATGGCTGCGACGGTCGGAATTGTGTATTTCCAAAACTGTTTGTATATAGAGTTTTGCATGACTACCACCAATAGTTAGCAAAGCTAACTAAATAGATAAAAGAATAAAATGTATGTTTAGTTTCCGAGCGCCTTATCCAGTAGCGCTTTCAGTTGCTGTGCTTCTTGCTTATCAAGTTTACGCACGAGTTGTTCAGAAATATCCTTGTATACCACCTGCTCAAGGGACATCTCTGCTATCACTTCTTCCGTTAGCAAAACGCGCTTTGAACGCGCATCTTCGTTACAAGCGATGCGTCTAACCAACCCCTTTTTCTCCAAACGAACCACCATATTTGAAGCTGAAGGTTTGGTGACTTGTAGCTCTTCAGCCAAGTCTGTAATACGCACACCTTCTGGATGAAGCTGAATCACTCGTAAGTAATCGAACTCATTAAAGCTCAAATGTGAAAGCGGATCTTCCTTGGCATAAACACGCCACGCTTTGGCACAAAATCGTTCTAACTCAATCAGGCTTTTTTCTAGTGCCATTGTGTTTTGCTCATTTAGTTAGCAAGGCTAACTATTTTAGATAACCTATCCAAATTCTTCAAGCACAAAAAAGCCGCTCTAGTTGAGCGGCTCATGGTTATTTTTCTTCTTGTTGCTGTTGCTCGGCTTTGAGCTTAGCAAGTTGTTCTTGCTGCAACTGATCGTAGATTTGCGCCAGTTCCAAGAAGGAGTAACGGTGTTCTACGTATTCATAAACGTTGAAAGAGATTGCTAGCTTGTACAGTGAAATCGCATCAGCAATATCACCTTCTAATTGGTAACGCTTACCAAGGTAGAAGTAAGTTTCTGTTAGACGCTCAGCAAGACGGTAGTTTTCACGCGTACCATCCATGATGGCTTTAAGCGCAGCATCATCAGACACGTCACGCAGCATGATGGCAACTAAAACCCAGCCCCACTCCTCACTGCGGTCACGTTGGTAACGTTTCTCTAAGTTCGCTTTTGCTTGCTCTGGGTTTTGTTCAGCTTCAATGATGTAAAGCCATAGTGCACGGAACGGGTCACTCGGCATTTCTTCATAATGCTTAGTCATGTCTTCCAGAGCAAGGTCGATGCGACCGCCGTAATACAAAGCTATTGCACGGTTACGCTCTGCGTATGAATTCTGTGGCGCGAGCTCAAGTGTTGAATCAAATGCTTCGTAAGCGGCATCAAATTCACCCACTTGGGTAAAGTAAACACCCAATAGGTTGAAGATATCTGGTTGAGCAGGGTTCAGTTGCAGAGACTGATTAAAGTCCAAACGAGCCAAATCACGCAGGCCTACGCTGTCGTAGTAGTTACCACGCTCGTAGTGCATCTTAGCGCGAACTTCATCGCTCAAGTCTGGACGCTGTAAAAGCTGGGAAAGACGTGCAATCTGAACTTCTTGCTGAACGCTTGGCTGTAGCGGTACCGCCATCGGAGGATAGATCCACTTTTGTGCCGAATGTTGAGAGGTATTAGCACAACCGGTCAGCGCGATAGCGACACATAAACTTGCGGTTTGAAACCATTTCACTAATTGGTACTCCTGTTTGGACCGCTCTGGGTCTGTTTCTCTTTATGCACTATAGGATATATAACTTCGCTTGAGGCTAAACTTGTCGAAACAGGCCAAAAAAAAGGGGAGCGAAAATGCTCCCCTTTTATAGCATGCTTTCAGTCTCTTAAGCTAATAAAAGACCAAAAGTCGAAACTTAGATTATTCGCCTTTTGCTTCAGAAGCGTCGTTTGCTTCTTCTGCTGGCTTCTCTACAGCTTCTTTCATACTTAGACGTACACGGCCTTGGCGGTCGATTTCAAGAACTTTAACTTGAACTTCTTGACCTTCAGTTAGGTAGTCAGACACTTTCTCAACGCGTTTTTCAGCGATTTGAGAGATGTGTACTAGACCATCTTTACCTGGAAGAACCGTTACGAATGCACCAAAGTCAGCTAGACGTGCAACCTTACCAGTGTAGATACGACCTACTTCAACTTCAGCAGTGATTTCTTCGATGCGGCGAATAGCTTCTTTCGCTGCTGCACCTTCAGTTGCTGCAATCTTGATAGTACCGTCGTCTTCGATTTCGATAGTTGTACCAGTCTCTTCAGTTAGAGCACGGATAACTGCACCACCTTTACCGATAACGTCTTTGATCTTCTCTGCGCTGATCTTCATTGTGTGAATGCGAGGAGCAAATTCAGAGATGTCTTCACGAGCACCAGAGATAGCTTCATCCATTACAGATAGGATGTGCTTACGTGCACCTTGAGCTTGGTTAAGCGCAATTTGCATGATCTCTTTAGTGATACCTTCGATCTTGATGTCCATTTGAAGTGCTGTGATACCAGTGTTAGTACCAGCTACTTTAAAGTCCATGTCACCTAGGTGGTCTTCGTCACCAAGGATGTCAGAAAGAACAACGAAGTCGTCGCCTTCTTTAACAAGACCCATTGCGATACCCGCAACAGAAGACTTGATTGGCACACCTGCATCCATAAGAGCAAGAGAAGTACCACATACAGAAGCCATTGAAGAAGAACCGTTAGATTCAGTGATTTCCGATACAACACGTACTGTGTATGGGAATTCATCAACAGAAGGCATTACTGCTGCGATACCGCGTTTAGCCAGTTTACCGTGACCGATTTCACGACGCTTAGGAGAGCCTACAAAACCAGTTTCACCAACACAGTATGGAGGGAAGTTGTAGTGTAGTAGGAAGTGATCTTTACGCTCACCTGTTAGCTCGTCGATGATTTGAGCATCACGCTGCGTACCTAGAGTCGCAGTTACTAGAGCCTGAGTTTCACCACGTGTAAATAGTGATGAACCGTGTGTACGAGGAAGAACACCAGTACGAACGTCTAGCGCACGAACCATGTCTTTTTCACGACCGTCGATACGTGGGTTACCAGCGATGATGCTGCGACGTACAACTGTCTTCTCTAGATCGTGGAAGATAGTGTGGATTTCTTTTGTGTTCGCTTCTGGATCTTCAGCAAGTAGCACTTCGTTTACTTCACCAGCGATCTCGTGGATGCGGTCGTAACGAGCCATCTTCTCAGTGATTTGGTAAGCTTCAACAAGCTTAGCTTCAGCCAGTTCAGCGATCTTGTTTACAAGTGCTGTGTTCTCTTCTGGAGCAACCCAATCCCAAGCAGGAGTCGCTACTTCAGCAGCAAACTCGTTGATTGCGTTGATTACTGTTTGTTGTTGGTCGTGGCCGTAAACAACCGCTGATAGCATTTCTTCTTCAGTTAGGTTGTCAGCTTCTGACTCAACCATTAGTACTGCAGATTCAGTACCCGCAACAACTAGGTCTAGCTTAGAAGCTTCTAGTTCAGTGTTGCTTGGGTTAAGTACTAGTTGACCGTCGATGTGACCAACACGTGCAGCACCGATAGGACCGTTGAACGGAATACCAGAGATAGCTAGCGCCGCAGAAGTACCGATCATAGTTACGATATCAGGTTGAACATCTGGGTTAACAGATACTACCGTTGCGATAACTTGTACTTCGTTTTTGAATGCATCTGGGAAAAGTGGACGGATTGGACGGTCGATTAGACGAGCCGTTAGCGTTTCACCTTCAGATGGACGACCTTCACGCTTGAAGAAACCACCAGGGATTTTACCTGCAGCGTAAGTACGCTCTTGGTAGTTAACTGTTAGCGGGAAGAAGTCTTGACCTTCAACTGCTTCTTTTTTACCAACTACAGAAACGAATACTGCTGTATCGTCCATAGTTACCATAACGGCTGCCGTAGCTTGACGTGCGATAACGCCAGTTTCTAGAGTAACTGTGTGGTTACCGTACTGGAACGTTTTAACAACTGGTTTTTCGAACATTGTTATTCCTTGTTTCTAAGCGCATCGATGGACTTGCTCAGAGAGTATTGATTGATACTCAAGACATTACGAATCGCGACTAGTGAAAACAAACTGACATGGTGTGCAATTCGCTTTTAATAGTCGCGACCTTTTGGTCGACGTGGTTGACTGTAATGCAATGAGTCTTTGTGAAAATCTCAAAACGAGATTTAGCCGCGTGTAGTATAACGGCATAAGTTTGATTTGGCTAAGCTATAGCAGTGAAAATAAGTAACGGGCAACAAAAAAGGGGCATAAAGCCCCTTTTAAACAAACTGCTATGCAGTCGCTGATTAGCGACGTAGGCCTAGACGCTTGATTAGGTCTTGGTAGCGAGCTAGATTTTTACCTTTTAGGTAATCTAGAAGCTTACGACGACGAGAAACCATACGTAGAAGACCACGACGGCTGTGGTGATCGCCTTTGTGTGCTTTGAAGTGACCTTGTAGGTGGTTGATAGAAGCTGTAAGTAGAGCTACTTGAACTTCTGGTGAACCTGTGTCGCCTTCGCCTTGTGCGTATTCTGCAACGATTGCTGCTTTAGTTTCTGCATTCAGAGACATAATTCTCTCCTAATAAGAGTAAGTTTAAAGTTGTAGCAGCCAATCTCTGATTCAGCCGCTACGCGAAGCGCGAATTATAGGGAAGTTTCCTCACCCGCGCAATATAAAAATACCGGCATTACAGCCGGTATTTTCTAGAGCTTGATGAAGTTACTCTTCGTCGCGGAAAACCACCAAACGTTTTGGTGCCACTTTTCCATCGTCGTTCACTTCAGCAACGCCAATAAACAGCTTATCTTCACCAGAAGTCATACGAATTGGCGTCCCTTCTGGCGCGCCAAACACTTGTACTGGCATACCATGCTGTACCAAGTTGGTTAGCTCTGCGTTTAGGTTTACCTCAGGTAAATCTTCAACGGCAGTATCCATTGGCAACAGCAGTGGATCAAGCAACTCTTTCGGTGCGACTTCATCACGATGCGCTTGTTCTAGCAACTCATTAAGTTGCTCTAGCGTTACCATTTTTTCGTATGGGTATTTTGCAACACCAGTACGACGAAGCATGGTCACGTGTGCACCACAGCCAAGCATTTCACCTAGGTCATCAACGATAGTACGGATGTAAGTGCCTTTCGAGCAGTGCACTTCCATCTCAACTTCGTCACCTTCAAAACGGTGAAGCACGATTTCGTATACGGTGATCTTGCGAGATTCACGTGGTACTTCAATGCCTTTGCGAGCGTACTCGTACAATGGCTTACCTTGGTATTTCAATGCTGAGAACATTGAAGGTACTTGGTCTGATTCACCACGGAACGTGTCGATACACGCTTCTAACTTCTCAAGGTTCACGTCAACTGGACGCGTCTCTACCACTTCGCCATCAGAGTCAGACGTATCAGTACGCTCACCCAACTTTGCGATTACGCGGTAGCGCTTATCTGAATCCAACAAGAACTGAGAGAACTTAGTTGCTTCGCCTAAGCAGATTGGCAACATGCCCGTCGCTAGTGGGTCCAATGCACCCGTATGACCTGCTTTTTCAGCAAAGAAAATACGTTTTACTTTTTGCAGTGCATCATTTGAAGAAATACCTGTTGGTTTGTCCAACAAGATAACGCCATTAATTGGACGACCTTTACGACGACGAGCCATTACTCTTCCCCTGCCTGATCTTCTTCGCGACCTGAATCTTGCTGTTTACGTTTATCTTCGTTCACAACTTCAGAAACTAGGTTCGACATACGCATACCTTCTACTAGTGTGTTGTCGTAGTAGAAACGGATTTCAGGCGTTAGACGTAGGCGAATACGCTTACCAAGCATCATACGGATGTGCACTTCGTGCTCACGTAGTGCTGCTAGGCATGATTCTGGCGTTTGCTCACCCACACATAGGAAAGTAACGAATACTTTTGCGTAAGCAAGATCGCGTGATACTTCTACATCAGAAATCGTAACCATGCCTAGGCGAGAGTCACGAACTTCACGTTGAAGGATCATCGCAAGTTCTTTTTGCAGCTGCTGTGATACGCGCTGCGTGCGGCTAAATTCTTTTGACATATTCATTCTCTTAAATAGAAAGAATGGGGGGATGGTCAAGCCAGCCCCCCATGGTGTATTCAACAACCAATTACTATTTGTCTTTCAGACGTTTAGTAATTTTAGTCAATTAGTCTAGAGTACGTTTGATTTCAACGATTTCGAATACTTCGATCTGGTCGCCAACGCGAACGTCGTTGTAGTTCTTAACGCCGATACCACACTCGTAGCCATTCTTAACTTCTTGAACGTCATCTTTAAAGCGACGAAGTGATTCTAGCTCACCTTCGTAGATAACAACGTTGTCGCGTAGAACGCGGATTGGGTTGTTACGCTTAATTAGACCTTCAGTAACCATACAACCAGCGATTGCGCCCAGTTTCGGTGACTTAAATACGTCACGTACTTCAGCAAGACCAATGATTTCTTGCTTGAATTCTGGAGCAAGCATACCGCCCATTGCTTGTTTAACTTCGTCAATCAATTGGTAAATGATTGAGTAGTAACGTAGGTCAACGCTTGCTGCTTCAATTGCACGGCGAGCAGATGCATCCGCACGTACGTTAAAGCCAAGGATGATTGCGTTTGAAGCTTCTGCAAGAACTGCATCAGTCTCAGTAATACCACCAACACCAGAACCAACGATGTTCACTTTAACTTCGTCAGTAGATAGTTTCAGTAGAGAGTCTGCGATTGCTTCTACAGAGCCTTGTACGTCAGCTTTCAGTACTACGTTTAGTTCAGCAACTTCACCAGCAGTCATGTTAGAGAACATGTTCTCTAGTTTAGATTTCTGCTGACGAGCAAGTTTCACTTCACGGAACTTACCAGCACGGTAGTTTGCTACTTCACGCGCTTTACGCTCGTCACGCACTACTGTTGCTTCGTCACCTGAAGATGGTACGCCTGAAAGACCTAGGATCTCTACAGGGATAGATGGACCAGCTTCTGTGATTTCTTGACCTAGTTCGTCACGCATTGCACGAACACGACCGTATTCTTGACCACAAAGAACGATGTCGCCTTTGTTTAGCGTACCTGATTGAACAAGTACTGTTGCAACTGGACCGCGACCTTTATCTAGGCGAGATTCAACAACAACACCAGATGCCATGCCTTCAGCTACAGCTGTAAGCTCTAGAACTTCAGATTGAAGAAGGATTGCTTCTAGAAGACCATCGATGTTTGTACCCTGTTTAGCAGAGATGTGAACGAACATGTTCTCACCGCCCCATTCCTCAGGGATTACGTCGTATTGAGCTAGCTCATTCTTAACGTTGTCTGGGTTCGCGTCTTCTTTATCGATCTTGTTCACAGCAACAATTAGAGGAACGCCTGCCGCTTTCGCGTGCTGGATCGCTTCAACTGTTTGTGGCATTACGCCATCGTCTGCTGCAACTACAAGAACAACGATATCTGTCGCTTGAGCACCACGAGCACGCATTGCAGTAAACGCTGCGTGTCCAGGAGTATCAAGGAACGTGATCATGCCGTTGTCAGTTTCAACGTGGTAAGCACCGATGTGCTGTGTAATACCACCCGCTTCGCCTGAAGCAACGTGTGTACGACGGATGTAGTCAAGTGTTGACGTTTTACCGTGGTCAACGTGACCCATGATAGTTACAACTGGAGCACGTGGTACTGCTTCTGCGTTTGTATCACGATCAGATAGCACTGCTTCTTCCAGTTCGTTCTCTTTACGAAGAACTACCTTGTGACCCATTTCTTCAGCAACAAGCTGTGCTGTTTCTTGGTCGATCACTTGGTTGATAGTCGCCATAGCGCCCATCTTCATCATTACTTTGATAACTTCTGTCGCTTTAACCGACATCTTGTTAGCAAGTTCAGAAAGAACGATTGTTTCACCGATTACTACGTCTTGTTTTGCTACAGTCGCAGACTTATCGAAACCGTGTTGCATTGAAGTTGGCTTAGCAAGTTTGCCTTTGTTACGGCCTTTGCCACCACGTTGGTTACGACCACCGCGTGATTGCTCTTCTTTTGCTGGCTTCTTCTTCTTACGACGAGCACCGCCTTCTTCTTTACGGTCAGCTGCATCTTCAGCTTCACGAGCGTAACGAGAAGTGGTTACGTGGTAGTCAGAGTTTTCAAGTTCTTTCTTCTTAGACTCTTCTTCAGACCAACGAGCTTCGTTCTCTTCTGCAAGTTTACGAGCTTCTTCAACAAGCTTCGCAGCTTCTTGCTCAGCTTTACGTTGGGCTTCTTCTTCCTGACGACGCTTTAGCTCGTCAGCTTCTTTCTTCGCTTGCGTATTAACATCCGCATTTTTTGCATTCATGTCTTTCTTAGCCTTTTCAGCTTGTGCGCGTTTTGCCTTTTCTTCAGCTTCACGTTTTGCATCCGCTTCACGTTTCGCTTTCTCATCGGCTTCGCGCTGTGCTTTCTCTGCAGCTTCACGTTTGGCTTGTTCTTCTGCCTCACGCTTCGCAAGCTCTTCAGCTTCACGCTTTGCTGCTTCCTCAGCCTCACGTTTTGCGTCGTCTTCGATAGTGCTGCGCTTCACATATGTGCGCTTCTTACGCACTTCTACTTGAACATCCTTACTTTTGCCGCCACCTGCTGCAACACTTAGCGTGCTACGAGTCTTACGTTGAAGCGTCAGTCTAGTAGGTTCAGATTCGCCCGACTTATCGCCGTGCTCTTTCTTCAGGTGAGAGAGAAGCTTTTGCTTCTCTTCATCCGATACATGGTCAGAACTCGCTTTGTTCATGCCAGCGTCAGCAAGTTGTTCCATTAAGCGGTCGACTGGAGTACCAATCTCTTCACTCAGAGCTTTAACTGTTAATTGTGTCATGCCGCTTCCTCCTTGCTGATATTATGCTTCTTCGCCGAACCAACAGATGTTACGTGCAGCCATGATAAGCTCACCTGCGCGTTCTTCTGTCAGGCCTTCAATACCTTCTAAATCGTCGATACCTTGGTCGGCTAGATCTTCTAGTGTTGCTACACCTTTTGCTGCCAACTTGAATGCCATCTCACGCTCTAGACCTTCAAGGCCTAGTAGATCTTCAGCAGGCTCTAGACCTTCAAAAGACTCTTCTTGCGCTAGGGCAATTGTCGTTAGTGCGTCTTTCGCACGGCTACGAAGTTCTTCAACAAGCTCTTCGTTTAGACCGTCTACGTCTAGCAGTTCGTTAACTGGAACGTATGCGATTTCTTCTAGCGTTGAGAAACCTTCTTCAACAAGTAGTTGAGCGAAGTCTTCTTCAATGTCTAGGTACTTCATGAAGTTTTCGATAGACGCTTGAGATTCTTCAGCGTGTTTCTTCTGAAGATCTGCCACAGTCATTACGTTCAGTTCCCAACCAGTTAGTTGAGATGCTAGACGTACGTTTTGACCGTTACGACCGATAGCTTGCGCTAGGTTGTCAGCTTCAACTGCGATGTCCATAGAGTGTGCATCTTCATCAACGATGATAGAAGCAACGTCAGCTGGTGCCATTGCGTTGATAACGAATTGAGCTGGGTTATCGTCCCAAAGAACGATATCGATACGCTCACCACCAAGCTCACCAGATACTGCTTGTACACGTGCACCACGCATACCAACACACGCACCTACAGGGTCGATACGTTTGTCATTTGTTTTAACAGCGATCTTAGCGCGAGAACCTGGATCACGTGCAGCACCTTTAAGCTCGATGATTTCTTCAGCGATTTCTGGTACTTCTACACGGAATAGTTCTGCCAGCATTTCTGGCTTAGAACGTGTAATGAACAGTTGGAAACCACGCGCTTCTGGAGCAACTTTGTACAGAAGACCACGAACACGGTCACCTGGACGGAAGTTTTCACGAGGAAGTTGGTCATCACGTAGGATTACCGCTTCTGCGTTGTTACCTAGATCCATTACAACTGTTTCACGGTTTACTTTCTTAACAACACCAGTGATTAGGTCACCTTCGTTGTCGATAAACTGTTCTACGATTTGTGCACGCTCAGCTTCACGTACTTTTTGTACGATAACTTGCTTAGCAGTTTGAGTCGTAATACGGTCAAATGTAACCGATGGGATATCGTCTTCTACGAAATCACCTAGTTGAATGTCTGCATCTTCATACTGTGCAGCTTCTAGAGAGATTTCTTTTGTTGGGTTTTCTACATCTTCTACAACCAACCAACGGCGGAAAGTTTCAAACTCACCCGTTTTACGGTCGATAGCGACACGTACATCGATTTCGATTTCGTATTTTTTCTTTGTAGAAGTTGCTAGAGCAATCTCAAGAGCTTCAAAGATACGCTCACGAGGTACCGCTTTTTCGTTCGATACCGCTTCTGCTACCGCTAAAATTTCTTTACTCATTGTATTTAGCCTCTAAGCTTCAAATTTTTTAGGGAACTAAAATTTAGGGATCAGGTTAGCTTTTGAAATGTTACTTAGAGCAAACTCTTCTTGTTGCCCATCAACAGTAACTGCAATTGTCTCACCATCTACGCTGTGGATAATACCTGCCCACTTACGACGGTTTGCAACAGCCATTTTCAAAACGATGCTGACCTCGTGACCAATAAATTGCTCGTAATGTGCTGCTTTGAAAAGTGGTCTTTCTAAGCCTGGAGAAGAAACTTCTAGGCTGTAAGCAACAGAAATTGGATCTTCAACGTCTAGTACTGCGCTAACCTGATGGCTTACTTCTGCACAAGCGTCTACATTGATGCCATTTTCGTGGTCGATGTAGATACGTAACGTTGAGTGCGCACCCGCACGAATAAATTCTAATCCAACCAACTCATAGCCTGATGCCTCTACTGGAGCTTCAAGCATTTCAGTAAGTTGTCTTTCTAAACCAGTCATTTGAACCACTCCAGAAACAAAAAAAGGGCTCAGAGCCCAATCAAAAAACCAAGCAGTGATCCGAGTTAAATTACAAAAACTCAGATAACAAAAAACCCCGAAAGTCGGGGTTTTATGCTGCTGGACCCTGATACGTTAAGAATAGCCAAAAATTTGCTTTTCTTAACTCACAGTGTGGTTAGCACTGTGCAAACTTGCCAATCGAATCATCCTTTCCAATGAAAGGAGAGATTGGTTGCGGGGGCCGGATTTGAACCGACGACCTTCGGGTTATGAGCCCGACGAGCTACCAAGCTGCTCCACCCCGCGTCCGACTTGCTGAGCATTATACGCTCAACTAAGTGATTTACAAGTTTGTAAATTCATGGTGCCGAGAGAGGGACTCGAACCCTCACACCAAAGGCACTAGCACCTCATGCTAGCGTGTCTACCAATTTCACCATCTCGGCTACATAAACCTTTACAGCTTATTGTGGAATCTCATCACCTGCTGGTGCTGGAACTTCACTTGCTGCATCTTTAACTTGTTCTACAACTGGCTGACCTAGTGTTGGGTCTACCCACTGTGACTCAGTCTTGTGCGTAGACATACGACCAAGTAACAAGCTAATGATAAAAAATACGGTTGCTAAAATAGCAGTTGTTCGGGTTAAGAAATTACCTGAGCCGCTTGCACCAAACACTGTGTTTGAAGCACCTGCACCGAACGAGGCTCCCATATCTGCGCCTTTACCTTGTTGAATCAACACAAGGCCAATCACACCAAGCGCCGCCAACAGGTAAATCACAAGTAGAACTGAAAACATTTTTTTCCACCTATGTTCCAAATTGTTGAGCCAGCGCCGTTCAAAAACAATGATGTTTATTTATGAACAAGGCTAGCGACCTCCTAACGGGAGGCGGAGCAATACTAGCGAAAGCCAGTAACGCTGACAAGGGAAAATTAGCAAAAAGTCAGCGCTAACGCATTAAGCGCTCAAAAAAAGGGCAAAAGATGCCCTTTTCTCTCGCAAAATAGGTTAACGCAATGATTAACAACTTGCTTTTACTGCATCTGCAATTTTAAGCGCAGAGCTTTGAACAAGCTCGGCATCTTCACCTTCAACCATCACTCGGATCAGAGGTTCAGTGCCTGATTTGCGAAGCAGCACGCGACCTTTATCACCAAGCTCAGCTTCAACCGCTGCTACTGAGTCTAGTACAGCTTGAGCTTCAAGTGGGTTGCTTTCACCAGCAAAGCGCACGTTTTCTAGCACTTGTGGGTAAAGCGTCATCCCTTGAGACAAGTCGTGTAGTGTCATATCACTGCCGACTACAGAAGCAAGAACTTGCAACGCGGCAACAATTGCATCACCCGTTGTGACTTTGTCTAGCAAGATAACGTGGCCTGAGTTTTCCGCGCCAATCTTCCAGCCTTTCGCAAGTAGCTGTTCCATTACGTAGCGGTCACCTACTGCTGCACGTACAAATGGAATACCTAATTGCTTTAAGCCATTTTCCATGCCTAGGTTTGTCATTAGCGTACCAACAACACCACCTTTTAGTTCACCACGACGCAATGCATCGCGTGCGATGATGTAAGCGATTTGGTCACCGTCGATCTTGTTACCTAAATGGTCAACCATGATGATACGGTCACCATCACCATCGAACGCTAGGCCAAGATGAGCTTGCTCTTCTACCACACGCTTTTGTAACGCACGAACGTCAGTCGCGCCCACTTCAGCGTTGATGTTAGTGCCGTTTGGCTCAACACCCATTGCGACAACTTCCGCGCCTAACTCTTTGAATACGTTAGGAGCAATGTGGTAAGTCGCACCGTGTGCACAGTCAACAACAATTTTTAGGTTTGCAAGGCTCAACTCAGAAGGGAAAGTGCTCTTACAAAATTCGATGTAACGACCTGCTGCATCATTTAGACGAGTCGCTTTACCTAGTTCAGCAGATTCAACACATTCGATGTCTTTGTCTAGCTCAGCTTCAATAGCAAGCTCGATATCATCAGGAAGCTTAGTACCTTCAGACGAGAAGAACTTAATACCGTTGTCGTAGTATGGGTTGTGAGACGCTGAAATAACGATACCTGCTTCCGCACGGAAGGTTTGCGTTAGGTAAGCAACCGCAGGGGTTGGCATTGGACCAGTAAAGGTTGCTTTCAGGCCAGCGGCTGCAAGACCGGCTTCAAGAGCAGATTCAAGCATGTAGCCAGAGATACGCGTATCTTTACCGATGATAACTTTCTTAGTGCCTTGTTTTGCTAGTACACGACCAGCTGCCCAGCCAAGCTTTAGTACGAAATCCGGAGTAATTGGGTATTGACCAACTTTACCGCGCACACCGTCAGTACCAAAATAACGTCTTTTATCAGACATAAAACTTTCCTTAATTCTTTTTGATATTTTTGTTCGTCATCTCAACCACCTTCATTGCTTCAATGGTTTCTTCAAAGTCATGAACTCGAATGATCTGCGCACCTTTCATTGCAGCGATAGTCGCACAGACCACGCTTGCATTAGTACATTCCGCTGCGGGTTTATCCAACAGTTTGAAGATCATTGACTTACGCGACATACCAGCAAGTATTGGTAAACCGAATTCATGGAACTTATCGAGATGAGCGAGCATATGATAATTGTGTTCTATGGTTTTGCCAAAGCCAAAACCTGGGTCTAGGATAAGTTGAGACTTATCAATACCCACCGCTTCACAAGCAGCAATGCGTTCTTTGAGAAATTCTGAGACATCTTCCATCAGATCATCATACTGTGGATTTGCCTGCATCGTTCTAGGTTGACCTTTCATGTGCATCAAGCAAATTGGTAGGTTTGCTTGTGCCGCCACTTCCAGAGCCCCCGGTTCTTGAAGCGCGCGAACATCGTTGATGAGATCGGCTCCAGCTTCATAAGCTTGACGCATCACTTCAGCTTTACTGGTGTCGACAGAAATCCAAACATCGTATTTTTCGCGAATGGCTTTGATAACTGGAATGACGCGTTGCAGCTCTTCCTCGAGTTCAACATCTGGCGCGCCAGGACGCGTCGACTCGCCACCGATATCGATAATACTGACGCCAGCAGCAATCATTTTCTCAGCTTGGACAAGCGCAAGATCGAGAGAGTTGAACTTACCGCCATCGGAGAAGGAGTCAGGGGTTACATTGAGAATCGCCATGACGTGAGGGCGAGAAAGGTCGAGAGATTTGTTGTTTGCTTTAATAATCATAGCTTTAATAATCACAACATATACAAAAACCCCGAGCTTAACTCGGGGTTTATTATCAAAGGCTACTCTTTATTCAGAGTCTTTCTTTTCTGGCGCTTCGCTTGAAGTCGCTTCTTGAGAAGCAGGTTGCTCTACTGGTTTTGTAGGCTCTTCTGATTTCTCTTCAGCTTTTACTTCAGGTTTCGCTTGAGGCTTATCGTTGTCTTCTGGTTTGTTTGCAGGTTTGTCACCCCAACCAGCAGGCTCACGAATGTCCGTCTTACGCTCCATCAGGTCATCAATCTGGCCAGCATCAATGGTTTCATACTTCATTAGCGCATCTTTCATCGCATGCATGATATCCATGTTGTCTTGCAAGATTTGTTTCGCACGGTCGTAGTTACGGTCGATGATCTTACGAACTTCATCATCGATTAGCTTCGCTGTGTCATCAGACATGTGTTTAGTCTGAGTCACACTACGTCCTAGGAACACTTCACCTTCTTCTTCCGCATACAGTAGCGGACCAAGTTTCTCAGAGAAGCCCCACTGCGTAACCATCTTACGAGCAATGTCTGTTGCACGTTCGATATCGTTCGATGCACCTGTCGATACTTTGTCAGCGCCGTAGATCAGCTCTTCCGCTAGACGGCCACCGTACAAGCTAGAAACCATTGATTCTAGGTGTTGGCGAGACATACTCACACGGTCTTGCTCAGGTAGGTACATAGTCACACCCAACGCACGACCACGTGGAATGATAGATACTTTGTACACTGGATCGTGTTCAGGAACCAAGCGACCAACAATCGCGTGACCCGCTTCGTGGTATGCAGTTGATTCTTTCACTTCTTCAGACATCACCATTGAACGGCGCTCTGCACCCATCATGATTTTGTCTTTCGCCAGTTCAAACTCAACCATAGAAACGTTGCGCTTGTTGCCGCGTGCAGCGAATAGAGCCGCTTCGTTAACTAAGTTTGCTAGGTCAGCACCAGAGAAACCTGGAGTACCACGTGCGATTAGAGACGGCTCTACGTCACCCGCTAGAGGCACTTTACGCATGTGTACTTTAAGAATTTGCTCACGACCACGTACGTCTGGAAGGCCAACAACGACTTGGCGGTCAAAACGGCCAGGACGCAATAGCGCAGGGTCAAGTACGTCAGGACGGTTAGTCGCAGCGATAACGATGATACCTTCGTTACCTTCAAAACCATCCATCTCTACAAGCATTTGGTTTAGTGTTTGTTCACGTTCATCGTGACCGCCACCAACACCTGCACCACGTTGACGACCAACCGCATCGATCTCATCGATGAAGATGATACAAGGTGCCGCTTTCTTCGCTTGTTCGAACATGTCACGTACACGAGATGCACCAACACCTACGAACATTTCTACGAAGTCAGAACCTGAGATAGTAAAGAATGGTACTTTTGCTTCACCAGCAATAGCTTTCGCTAGTAGCGTTTTACCAGTACCTGGAGGACCAACCATTAAAACACCTGTTGGAATCTTACCGCCCAGTTTTTGGAAACGGCTTGGATCACGCAGGTAGTCCACCAATTCTTTTACGTCTTCTTTCGCTTCGTCACAGCCTGCAACGTCCGCAAAAGTTGTCTTGATCTGCTCTTCGCTCATCATACGAGCTTTGCTCTTACCGAAAGACATAGCGCCTTTACCGCCGCCGCCTTGCATTTGACGCATGAAGAAAATCCATACACCAATCAGTAAGATCATTGGGAACCAAGAAATGAAAATAGTGCCTAGCAGGCTTTGCTCTTCAGGAGGCGTACCTTGCACTTTCACGTTTTGATTAATTAGATCATCTAGAAGCTTTTGGTCATACACAGGCATGTAAGTGACCATTTTGGCACCGCCGCCGCGACGAACAAAGCTAATCTCACCGTCTTTAAAAGTTGCTTCTTGAATCTGGCCTTGGCCAACTTCCTGTACAAACGTGGTGTAATCCACGGTTCTGCCATTGCTCTCTCCAGGGCCAAAGCTCTGGAATACCGACATCAATACGACAGCGATAACAAGCCACAGAATTAAATTTTTTGCCATGTCACTCAAGGTGTCAGCCTCTCGATAACTAATTGTAATTAAAGGTAGGGTACTACAGTTCATTTCCTGTAGCTATAGTGTTAACCATGCTCTAAACGAGCGAAATAGTTAACCTTTGTAACCAGTGGCTACAACGAAGACTTCTCGGGAGCGAGCTCGCGATGAGTCTGGTTTTCTGATTTTTACGACTTTAAACATGTCTCGGACTTCTTTCACAAATTGATCGAAGCCTTCACCCTGGAAAACCTTTACGACAAAGCTACCATTAGGTGCTAGAACTTGTCGACACATATCTAAAGCCAATTCAACTAAATACATAGCTCGTGGCTGATCTACAGAGTTATTACCAGCGATGTTAGGTGCCATATCAGACATTACTACGTCCACCATCGAAGGTTGGATTCTTTCTAATAGAGCATCTAAAACCGCCTCGTCACGAAAGTCACCTTGCAGGAAGCTTACACCAGCGATTGGATCCATAGGCAATAAGTCACATGCAATGATTTGACCTTCTTCACCTATTATCTTAGCAGCATATTGAGACCATCCACCTGGAGCTGCACCTAAATCGACGACAGTCATCCCAGATTTCAACAATTTATCTTTCGTTTGGATCTCTTCGATTTTGAAGTAAGCACGAGAACGGTAGCCTTTTTTACGAGCTTCGTTTGCGTATTTATCATCAAAGTGTTCTTTCAACCAACGACCAGAACTAGCCGAATGTTTTTGTTTACTCATTTTAATCCCAACAAGGCGTAATTAGGAGCTATTGTTCTAATAGGCTCAACCTATTACTCAATAAATTATAGTCTTCAGCAATAGATGGCGTTAAAATAGCTTTTTTCAACCCTTATTTTAAAGAAAATTGGCCGCGTAATGAACCTAAGCACCAAACAAAAGCAGCACCTAAAAGGCCTGGCTCACAGTTTAAAACCTGTTGTGCTAATGGGCGCAAATGGACTTACAGAAGCCGTGCTAGCAGAAATTGAAATCGCTCTTGACCACCACGAACTGATCAAAATTAAAGTTGCATCAGAAGACCGTGAGACAAAACAGCTGATCATCGACGCTATCGTACGTGAGACGGGCGCTGAAAAAGTTCAGACAATTGGTAAAGTACTTGTGCTATACCGCCAGTCTGAAGAGCGTAAAATCGAAATCCCACGTAAGTAATCCCTACTTACGCAGAGGAAGAAGAAAAGGTCGCCATGGGCGACCTTTTTTGCATCTACTATTTAAGCCTAATTAAAACAGACTGGTTTTAATTAGATATATTCAACGCTATCGATTTCGAAGTCTTTCGCACCGCCTGGGGTTTGAATAACGACTTCATCACCTTCCATCTTACCGATCAAGCCACGTGCGATTGGAGAACTGATTGAAATGCGGCCGGCTTTGATATCTGCTTCATCGTCACCAACGATTTGGTACGTTTTCTCTTCTTCTGTATCACAGTCAATTAGAGTAACCGTTGAACCAAAAATCACTTTACCAGTGTTGTCCATCGTTGTTACGTCAATGACTTGAGCTACAGATAGCTTGTATTCAATATCACGGATTTGTGCTTCACAGATACCCTGCTCTTCACGAGCTGCGTGGTATTCTGCGTTTTCCTTCAAGTCGCCTAGTTCACGCGCTTCTGCGATTGCTTCTGAAATTTGTGGGCGAAGCTTTAGTAGACGATCTAGCTCAGTACGTAGCAATTGTTCGCCACGCAGTGTCATTGGAACTTTTTCCATTATATAACCTCAAGGCCAAAGGTGTCTTTGGACAAAAAAAGCCCACCCAATCATGGTGACTGGGTAGTACGTTCAAAGATTCTGTTTTGATTAGTTTAAACAAACTAGGGTATGAAATCACCCTAATTCGATTTTGCTGCTTAGTTGTGTGGTTAATAACACGCCATCAATTGTTTTTAGATTTAACCATCATCGCAATTTATTGAAAAACAACACTGTTCATTACATAAAAAACCTCAAGAAAGATAAAAACAAATCAATGTCAGACCAATGTCATACCAACATAAAGCATTAAAATACAATTACTTGAGGTAACAAACAACACAATTGAACACTGTTCATCAGTTGGATTTATATCATTTTACTAACTCATAAGGAAACTTTAGCAGTAAAACATGTCCGGCAAGTTGTTACGTCATAGCTTTTTCGAATGTGGGCGATTCTCACGAGTGAAACTATACGCACAACAACAACTTGTGAGAGATAACCTCTCCCCCATAAAACAATGATTATGGACAGCTAACTAGGACAAATAAGATGAAAAAGACTCTAATTGCTCTTTCTGTATCTGCAGCAGCTATGGCAACTGGCGTTAACGCAGCTGAGCTTTACAACCAAGACGGCACTTCTCTAGAAATGGGCGGCCGTGCTGAAGCACGTCTATCTATGAAAGATGGCGACGTAGCGGACAACTCTCGTATCCGTCTAAACTTCCTTGGTACTCAAGCAATCAACGACAACCTATACGGTGTTGGTTTCTGGGAAGGTGAGTTCACTACAGCTGAAAACGGCGGCGTAGACGGCAACAGCAATCTAGACACTCGTTACGCATACGCTGGTCTAGGCGGTGCTTTCGGTGAAATGACTTACGGTAAAAACGACGGTGCGCTAGGCGTTATTACTGACTTCACAGATATCATGGCTTACCACGGTAACTCTGCTGCTGACAAACTAGCTGCAGCTGACCGTTCTGACAACATGTTCTCTTACAAAGGCCAATTCGAAAACCTAGCTGTTAAAGCTAGCTACCGTTTTGCTGACCGTGAAGAAGTAAACGGCGAATACAAAGACAACGGCGAAGATGGTTACTCTCTATCTGCAATCTACACTCTAGGCGACACTGGTCTTGACCTAGGTGCTGGTTACGCAGACCAAGCTGACGCTAACGAATACATGCTTGCTGCTTCTTACACTATGAGCGACCTATACTTCGCTGGTGTATTCACTGACGGCGAAAAAGAAGCTGACTTCAAGAACACTGTAGACTACACAGGTTACGAACTAGCGGGTGCTTACACTCTAGGTCAAACTGTGTTCACTTCTACATACAACAACGCAGAGACAAACGGCGAAACTTCAGCAAACAACTTCGCTGTAGACGCGTCTTACTACTTCAAGCCTAACTTCCGTGGCTACGTATCGTACAACTTCAACCTAATTGATGCTGGCGATTCAATGGGCTCAACTACTGCTTCTAACTACAAAGCTACTAAAGCTGATGCAGAAGACGAGCTAGCTCTAGGTCTACGTTACGACTTCTAATTAAGTCTTAAGACTTGAAGATAAAATGCTCGCACTATGCGGGCATTTTTTATATCCAGAATTCTGCGATTTTTCGGTATATACTCAATTGCATAACTAACCTCACGAACTGTCACTATGCGCTTACCTTGGTCTTTATTACTTTTTTCTAGTCTCGCCCCACTCACATCAATGGCTTATCCTCATCAAGAGGTTTTGCCAGAAGGTTCTCGTGTCAGCTTGATTGCTGAAAAACTCAACGACCAAAGCGAGCTAACTGGTATTCACCCAACCGATCAGTATTTCCCACCAGCCAGCACCTTAAAAGTGGTCACGGCTTTAGCGGCAAAACTTGAACTGGGGAATAGCTTCGCATTTCGTACCACATTAGAAAGCTCGAGCTCAGATGCTGTACTTACCTTCTCTGGCGACCCAACCCTGCTCACTCAAGATCTAAAAACGATGCTGACGCGAGCAAAGAAAAATGGACTAAGCCAAATTAAAGGCGATCTTTGGTTAGATAATAGCGCCTTTACTGGGTACAACCGCGCTGTAGGCTGGCCATGGGATATTCTGGGGGTTTGTTATAGCGCGCCAGCGTCCGCAATCACTCTAAACGACAACTGTGTTCAAGCTTCCATCTACACTAAGAAAAACGGCTCAACACGGGTTTATGTCCCTGAACATCAACCAATTAATGTCAGCACGAGTGTAAAAACCGTCTCTAGAAGCGTTCAGAAGAGCCGTCACTGTGATTTAGACCTTATTGCTAACCCAGACAACAAATATGAACTAACCGGCTGTCTGGTCGACCGTGGCGACAAGCCCCTTCCTCTTAAATTCGCCGTGCAAGATCCTGAGCGCTACACCAGCCAAAAAGTGCAAAAACTCCTCAAACAAGTTGGCATTTCATTAAAAGGGAATGTCCGTATTGGTAAAGCTCCGGAAAAGCAGCGTAAATTGCTTGCTGTGCACAAATCTAAACCGTTACCGCAATTATTGGATCAGATGCTCAAACGCTCAGACAACTTGATTGCTGATACGCTGACTAAAACACTTGGCGCGAAGTTTTTTGTTCAACCGGGAAGCTTTACTAATGGCACAGAAGCCATCAAACAGATCATCTTTGCCAATACTGGTGTCGACATTCGTAATGCAAGATTAGAAGACGGCTCTGGCTTATCACGCAACAACCGAATTTCAGCGACTTCGATGGCGGCTATTTTGCGTTACATTTGGCAGCATGAGAAGGAGCTTAACCTGATCGCAATCATGCCTAAGTCTGGTGAATCAGGGACCTTGCAATACCGCAAAAGTATGCGTAAAGCGCCAATTAAAGGACAGTTGATTGCGAAGAGCGGTTCACTTTACGGAACCTACAACATGGCTGGGTATGGATTAGATAAGAATGGTAAACCAAACACCGTCTTTGTTCAGTTTGTGTCAGACTATTTCCCAGAAAAAAGGGACGATAACAAACCTGTTGTCGCCCCTATTACTCAGTTTGAGAAATTGTTCTACCAAGACATTGTAAGCTTTAGTCAGGCAATGCCTAAGAAGTAGTTCACAACGGTAAAGTAGATCCACATCCCTGATATATCGACAATCGATGCTAAAACTGGGCTCACCAATACGGCTGGGTCCAGTTTACAAGCTCGAGCAATAATAGGCAGTAATCCGCCTAGCGTGGTTGATATGGTCACCTGAATAAACAACGCAACGGCAATCGCCAACGCGATATCCTCAAGCGCAAAGCCACCTGTCGATTGCCCACCACTAAATAGCATGATGCGGCCAACCATAACGACAGCAATTGCTAACGCGATAAACAAAGCGACGCGGCTTTCTTTCCATAGCACTTCCAACCATTGGCGCTTCTTAAGCTCACCCGTTGCGAGAGCGCGAATCACCAAAGTTGCTGCTTGCGTCCCTGTATTACCACCAGCTGCCGCGATTACCGGCATGTAAACCGCTAGCAATACAAGTTGGCTCAATGTGTCTTCATATTGGGCGATGATTAAGCCAGACACAATTCCAAGCAGCGCAAGCGCAATGATCCAGCCAATACGCTGCTTCACATGCCCTAGCACGCTCGTAGAAAGATAACCATCCGGCGTATCAACCTCAGACATATGCAGACCTAATTGGTGAGCATAATGACGCGCACGTTTGTCATGCCCTGCTTGTTCAAGTTGAGCGATAAGGCTATTCACATAACCTACCGAGCAATGCTGCAAAATACCCACCGCCTCATCAATAGGCATAACCGTGAGTAAATGCAGTTGTTGCTCTTGCTCGTATCGCAAAAAAGCATTACGAGCGGCACCAATTTCTACTTCTGAGAAATTTGGTGTTGTTTCAATAAAAGTGTTGTTCATTACCGTCATGGCGAATCTCCCGATTGGCATTGGTAACGACCATCGACAACGCGCGCAAATAGCCTTCGGCACAATCCATTACGTGTATTAGAAATACTGGATGTACGAAAACATCAATGCAAAAGCACTGTCTATTCAGAATTTATGAAGGGAAATAACAAGAAGGAAAAATTAGAAAAGATGCCTCACCACTCAGGTAAGGCGGAGATCGCCAATACCGAAGCGGGTTATTTCGCTCCCTTAATCTTACTCACCCAGCAACTGGGAGGATGGTCGGTATTGTTCATGTAAATCTCCGATAAAGCTGCTCATCTAGCAGCGCGCGTATAGTAGCAAAAACGAGTCACTTTTACAGTCAATCTCTTGCGGATTCACCAAATTTTCATACAAAAAAAGCGCCCAGTAGGCGCTTTCATTTTGAACAGTTATTGATTACTTAATAGTAATTCGTGCGAATTTACGTTTACCAACTTGGAATACGTAAGTACCTGCTTCAGGTGCAAACTTCGCATCAGCAACTTTCTCGCCTTCGATCTTAGCTGCGCCTTGCTTAACCATGCGCATTGCTTCAGAAGTTGAAGCACATAGACCCGCTTCTTTCAGTAGGTTTGCTACTGGCGTGCCTGCTTCAAAATCAAACTCTGGCATTTCGTCAGGAATTTGATTCTTAGCAAAACGGTTCACGAACTCTTGCTCTGCTGCATCTGCATCCGCTTCACTGTGGAAACGAGCAATGATTTCTTTCGCTAGCAGTACTTTGATATCACGAGGGTTCTTACCTGCTTCCACGTCAGCTTTGAACTGTGCAATTTCTTCCAATGGACGGAAAGAAAGTAGCTCGTAGTAGCTCCACATTAGATCGTCAGAAATAGACATGATCTTACCAAACATTTCGCTTGGCGCTTCGCTGATACCAATGTAGTTGCCTGAAGATTTAGACATCTTCTTCTCGCCATCTAGACCAACTAGAAGAGGCATCATCAGTACAACTTGAGGTTTTTGACCGTGAGATTTTTGCAGCTCACGCCCCATTAGCAGGTTGAATTTTTGGTCAGTACCACCAAGTTCAACGTCCGTTTCCATTGCTACTGAGTCCCAACCTTGAAGTAGCGGGTACATGAACTCGTGGATAGCTATTGGTTGACCACCAGCGTAACGCTTTTTAAAGTCGTCACGTTCTAGCATACGAGCAACAGTTTGGTTCGCAGCAAGACGAATCATGCCTTCTGCGCCAAGCTCAGATAGCCACTCAGAGTTGAACTGAATTTTTGTCTTAGCTGGATCTAGGATTTTGAACACCTGCTCTTTGTACGTTTCAGCGTTACGAAGAACGTCTTCACGACTTAGTGGTGGACGAGTTGTGTTCTTACCTGTTGGGTCACCAACCATCGCAGTGAAGTCACCGATTAGGAACGTCACTTCATGACCTAGTTCTTGGAACAAGCGAAGCTTATTGAAAATAACCGTATGGCCTAGGTGAATGTCAGGTGCTGTTGGATCGGCGCCCAATTTAATACGTAGAGGACGACCTTCTTTTAGTTTTGCGATCAGCTCTTCTTCTGGAATCAGCTCTTCAACACCGCGCTTAATCTCGGCTAATGCAGCTTCAATGCTCGCCATTCTTGTTCACTCCCACAGATTTGGCAAAAATATAATAGCTGAACATCTTACTTGAATAGCGATGCATTTTGAAACACGTTAGACTAGGTAGTTGTCAATTTTTACGTTTAATTTAGTAATCAAGTACCTCATGCATTCGATTTTTGTCCGACTACCACTCTTGCACAAAGTACTGATCGGTTTTTTTAGTGCGCTTATCATTGTCGCGCTGTTTTTCTTACCCGATCCGCAAGACCTCGATCCGCAGCAAAGCCGACTCAAAGTTGGTGAGCATTATTCGGTACCGATTTCCGTAGAATCACCCGAGCGCAGCACTTCTTCTAACCTCCCTTCTGTTTTGCGCTGGGAAACGTATAAAGTCAAAAATGGTGAGAGTGCTGCAGTCCTGTTTCAGCGCGTGGGTCTATCACCTCGTCTTTTGCATGAACTGATTACTTCCGATAAAGAAATCAAACAACAACTCACTCGACTTCGTCCTGGCGATAGACTCCAATTTGGCTTTGATGAAAACAACGACTTTATTCAACTTAAACGTACACTCAATGCCTTCGAAACTTTCCGTATCAAACTGCAAGGCAGCAAATACGTTTCTGAAGTTGATAAGAAAGAAGTCGATTACCAATTCAACTACGCAGAAGCGACCATCAAATCCAACTTCTGGAATGCAGGCATCTCATCAGGCTTGAATGCGAACCAAATCATGGAATTAGCCGGCATCTTTGGCTGGGACATCGACTTTGCTTTGGACATTCGTAAAAACGACACCTTCCGCGTGCTTTATCAAGAAGAAGTCGTCGAGGGTGAGGTCATTGGACGTGGCAAGATCATCGCTGCGGTCTTTAAAAACCAAGGTGATACCTTCACCGCGATTTTAGATGAGAAGAGCGGTAAGTACTTCGATGAAAATGGTCGAGCAATGAAGAAAGCCTTCTTGCGTGCTCCTCTTGATTTCCGCCGTGTGAGCTCTAACTTTAACCCTCGCCGTTTACACCCAGTAACGGGCAGAGTTCGTCCTCATCGAGGCACCGATTACGCAGCGCCAGTTGGCACACCAATTTGGGCAGCTGGTAATGGCGTGGTACAAAAGTCAGCTTATAACAAATTCAACGGCAACTACGTGTTTATCAAACACAGTAACACCTACATCACTAAGTATCTGCACTTAACGAAACGTACAGTGAAAACAGGGCAACGAGTGAAACAAGGGCAAACCATCGGTACTCTAGGCGGTACAGGCCGTGTAACCGGTCCACACCTGCACTACGAGTTCTTGGTTAACGGGGTTCATAAGAACCCAAGAACCGTGAAGCTGCCGCAATCGAAGTCCTTGACGGGTAAAGCGAAGCAAACCTTCATGGCGAATGCCAAAATCAGCATGGCGAAGCTGGATCGCTACAGTAAGTTACTCGCGATGAAGTAAAAGGCATGATTGTTTAGAACAGCACCCAAGAGGCAGCCTAAGCTGCCTCTTTTGTTTGCGGTTCTTTTTCATCAAGGTTGTGTTCACGGCCAAGCATGAGAAGACAAGGCGTAAGCACCAACGTCAACACCGTGGCAAAAGCCAAACCGCCCGCGACCGCTGTTGCCAACTGAGACCACCATTGTGTGCTTGGCGCACCAAACTCAATCTTCTGATTCACTAAGTCGATGTTCATCTCTAACACCATTGGCAGTAAGCCAAGAATGGTAGTGACCGTGGTTAACAACACGGGGCGAAGACGTTGCACCCCAGTACGTAGAATCGCATCTGATTTCTCTAAACCGCGTCTACGCATTTGATTGTAAGTGTCGATCAATACGATGTTGTTGTTTACAACAATACCAGCCAGCGCAATCACCCCAATACCCGACATAATGATACCGAATGGTTTTTGGAAGATGAGCAAGCCGGCAAACACGCCAACTGTAGAGAACAACACAGCACTTAAAATCAAAAATGCTTGGTAGAAGCTGTTGAATTGAGTAATCAGGATCAAAGCCATCACACCGAGTGCAACCATGAAAGCACTTTGTAAAAACGCAGAAGAGTTTTCTTGCTCCTCGTTTTGACCGCGAATTTTAAACTCAATACCAGCAGGCAAGCCCAACTGCTCTACTTCTGCAGTTATCTTTGGTAACTCAAGGGCAAGGTTATAACCTTCAACCATATCTGCTTTGATGTTCACCACGCGTCGACCATCAACACGTCGAATTGTATCTTGCTTATGGTCCGGCTTAATCTGCGCAAAGTTAGTGATCGGCACCAAACCTGCCGCCGTTTTTACACGTAATTGATCAAAGCGGCCGATATCCCGCTTATCTTGCGGATAACGCACTAAAATATCGACTTCTTCATCGGCATCATCGGGCAAATAATCACCAATCTTCAAACCGTTAGTCACAAACTGGACAGTATTACCAACCAAAGTCGCATCAGCAGCAAAGCGAGAAGCATCGTCCCTGCGGATATCAATCTGCCAATCAATCCCTTCTTTATTGGTGGTATCACTTAGGTTAGTTAAAGCGGGATTGCGGTCAGCCCAGTAACGAACCATTTTGGCCCCACTGTCTAACTGGTCAATGCTTGAATTTTGCGCCGACATTTCAATAACGAGATCATGCTCTACTGGCGGACCAGCATCGGGGAATTTGTACTCCAACTCCACACCTGAAAATTGATTAGTGGTCTGTTTGAGCTCTTCAATGATGTCTTTCACTTTGCGACGATATTGCCAGTCAACAGGGGTGATCTGAATCTGACCTATCTCATCGCCATCATTTGAATCCGTTCCGGTACGCGTGTAGACACTTTCAAACTCATCGTGTCCTAGCATGACTTTTTCGATCTCTTTCATCACTACGTCTTTTTCGTTGATCGATAAATCACCGTAAGAACGCACCTTGACGGTAAAGAATGCAGGGTCCACTTCTGGGAAGAATTCAGCGCCTAAGCCCGCTTTGCTATAAGTAAAGCCAACACCACCCGCGAGCAAAATCGCACTGAGCAATACTTTTAACGGGTGACGAATTGCAATCGAAAGTGTCTTGTAATAGAGCTTGGTGATGCCAGTGGCTTTATCAAATTCACCGTTATGCAGATCAACCATCTCTTGCTGGCTTTTTGGATTCACAACTTGAGGCTTACCAATAATCCCACCAATCACCGGAACAAAAAGCAGCGCCATCATCAGTGAGGCAGTCAGTGTTGCGATCAAAGTTAATGGCAAGTACTTCATGAATTCGCCAGTAATATCTGGCCAAAACAGTAAAGGGGCAAACGCAGCAAGGGTCGTCGCAGTCGATGCCGTAATAGGCCAAGCCATCCGTTTTGCCGCATCTCGATACGCTTCTTTACGTGGCGTACCTTCTTGCATCCGCCGATCAGCAAATTCGGTCACTACGATAGCGCCATCCACCAGCATACCTACCGCCATAATCAGCGCGAAGAGCACCACTATGTTGACCGTTAAGCCAAACACCGACAGCACTAACAAACCTGTAAGGAAAGAACCCGGAATCGAGATACCAACCAAGAGAGCGGTTCGCACACCAAGTATCGCGATAATAACAATGACAACAAGAATGATGGCAGAGAGAATGTTGTTTTGCAGATCGTTGAGCATCAATTTGACGTCATCAGACTGATCCCACGTGTATTTGACTTGTAGGTTATTCGGCCACTCTGAACGCTTTTGTGCCTCGAGCATCACTTGTTTGACTAACTCAACTGTCTCAATGATGTTTTCACCCGCGCGTTTTTTGACGTTGAGTACGACAGCAGGATTACCATCCAAGCGAGCAAAACTCTCAGGATCACGAAATGCCCTGCGCACCGTCGCCACATCACCAAAGGTAATCACCTCTTTACCGTTCACCTTGATAGGTAGTTCTAGTACGTCTTTAAGAGAGTCAAACACAGAAGGAACTTTAACCGAGAAACGACCATATCCCGTATCGACGAAACCCGCAGCTACGACTCGGTTGTTAAGAGCAATCAAGTTGTAGATGTCAGCTTGATCCAAACCGTAGCTTTCCATCAACAGCGGATCGACCACGATCTCTACGATATCTTCACGATCACCAGCAATATCGACTTCTAACACCTGACGATAGCTTTCTAACTTATCTCGCAATGCACGAGCAATTTGTACGGTAGTGCGCTCGGGCACTGTGCCATACAAGACCACCGTCAAAACTGGTTCTTCTGATGCGAACGTCACTTCATTTACGGTTGGCTCATCACTGTCTTCAGGCAATTTAGGTTTGGCAAGATCCACAGCGTCGCGCACATCCGCCATCGCCTCGGCCAGATCAACCCCTACACTAAATTCAAGCGTGACCGAGGCATGACCTTCTGAAGCCACAGCGGTCATTTCTTTTACGCCTTCAATAGAGCGCAACTCTTGCTCTATTGGGCGCACTAATAAACGCTCTGCATCTGTTGGTGAAATGCCTTGGTGCCCAACGGAAACATAAATGATTGGGATGGTGATATCGGGGCTCGACTCTTTGGGGATCGTGATGTAAGTGATCACTCCAGCAATCAAAATCATCACCAATAAGGTG
Organism: Vibrio sp. B1ASS3; assembly: GCF_905175355.1. Classification (NCBI taxonomy): domain Bacteria; kingdom Pseudomonadati; phylum Pseudomonadota; class Gammaproteobacteria; order Vibrionales; family Vibrionaceae; genus Vibrio; species Vibrio sp. B1ASS3. The sequence goes on along the minus strand of NZ_HG992742.1, from coordinate 806,966 downwards.
AGCATGGTACGTGCACGCGATAACGCAGCATCAATCAAAGCAAACATATTGCCTCCTTACTGCTGATTCGCGGCTTCGATGGCATCATCCACCTTGGTCGCCATCACTAAATCACCATCACGCGCAAAACCTTGTCCGAGCACAATGATGTCCACTTGGTCGCCTAATCCAGACAACCAAACGCCATCTTTTTCGGCTTTCACAAGTTGAATAGGAACAAAATGGACATGCTGATCGCGTAGTGTCTTGATGCCAAGGTTGCCTTCTTCATCGAGTGCGAGCATGGCTGCGGTCACTTTTACGGCCAACACTTCGCTCAAAGACAACACGACTTCGGCACTGATCCCCGCCGGCATTGCACTCTCACGGTTATCAATTTCGATCTCAATTGGGAACGTATTGGTTGAAGTCGAAGACACACGTCCGATATAACGAATCGTGCCTTGATGGTGAACGTTGTTAATAGTACGAACGTCAGCGACTTGGCCTTCTTTTAAATACTGAATATGACGCTCGCTAACGTCCGCTTCGATGACTAATTTCTCAAGGTCAATAACGGTGGCAATCGGATCGCCAACACCAACAAAGTCACCAACTTCAACGAACCTATGGTCAAGAATGCCATCGAAAGGCGCTCTTACTTTGGTGTTTTTGAGTGCAGTTTCAACGTTACTTAGATTTGCTCGTGCATCAACCAAGGCTGCTTGTGCTGCGGCAAACGCAACCTCCCCCTGTAAGCCTCGATTTTTCAGAGACTCTGCGGCTTTAAACTCTTTTTCTTTAACACGCAGCATCGCTTTGGCGCGTTTAAGCTGAATATCGAGGTCACGCTCATCAATATTGGCAATCACCTGCCCTTGTTTCACGCTTTGCCCTTTTTGCACATTCAAACTGATGATCTTACCTGCGACTTCAGCCCCTAGACGAGCTTGTCGATTTGGCGCGGTGCGACCGTACAGTTCAATGGTTTTGCTGGTTGGTTGGGCGGTAAAAGAGTTGAACATCACCTTAGCAACAGGTGTATCTTCAGCTTGAGTGTTTGAAGGAGAAACCGTTTCGTCTTGTGCTTTAAGTTGACCCATTGCGAGCCAAGCAGCTAAAGCGATCACAAGCGTTAGAGAGACTAGCCATGGACGCTCTACAATACGACGTCCAAAAGAAGATCCAGACATACAAAGTCCTTTTTATTTTTAGCTCTCAGCTCTCTTTGGAACTGGGAGTGCGTTTACGTGACTTCCTGCTACGTAAAACTCAGGCAGCCAATTGGCTGCCTGTTGTCGTGTTAATTAAACACTGAATGATGCACCACAACCACAAGTTGTCGTCGCATTTGGGTTATTGACGAAGAAGCGAGCTCCTTCTAAACCTTCTGTGTAATCAACCACGCCACCGATTAGGTATTGCAGGCTCATTGGGTCTACAACCAGTGTTACACCACTGTTTACGATTGTTGTGTCGCCTTCATTTACGTTCTCATCAAATGTGAAGCCGTATTGGAAACCACTACAGCCGCCACCAGTAATGTATACGCGTAATTTCAGCGCTGGGTTTTCTTCTTCCGCAATCAACGTTTGAACGCGAGATGCCGCGGCATCAGAAAAAGATAATGGTACGTTTACTTCGCTCACGAAGACCTCTCTCACTCGTGTAATGCGTCAAGCCTGAAGCAAGACGTCAAATTTGTGCTAATTAGAGCGATTATCCAATACCTGACCAACTCGTTCAAGTATTCACCGCCGATTCTTTATATCCGATGCTGATATGTAAGATTACAACGTCAGACTACACATAAATTACCCAAAACGTTTCTAACTTGAGTTTAGCTAGGTACAATGCGCTCCACTTGGTCCGAGCAATCAAAAGAGGATAACCCCATGACCAAATCATCAGAGCTATATCAAAAGGCTCAGCAAACCATTCCTGGCGGTGTGAACTCACCAGTTCGTGCATTCAACGGCGTTGGCGGTTCTCCGCTATTTATCGAACGAGCAGACGGTGCCCTGATTTTTGATGCCGATGGTAAAGCGTACATTGATTACGTTGGCTCTTGGGGTCCTATGATTCTAGGTCATAACCACGCAGTAATCCGTGAAGCGGTTATCGATGCAGCACAACGCGGCCTAAGTTTCGGTGCACCAACTGAGATGGAAATTGCGATGGCTGAGCTTGTATCTGAGTTAGTGCCATCAATGGAACAAATCCGCATGGTAAGCTCTGGTACAGAAGCGACCATGAGTGCTATCCGTCTAGCTCGTGGCTTCACTGGTCGTGACAAGATCATGAAATTTGAAGGTTGTTACCACGGCCATGCTGACAGCTTGCTAGTAAAAGCGGGCTCTGGCGCACTAACTTTAGGTCAACCAAGCTCTCCTGGCGTTCCTGCAGATTTTGCTAAGCACACGCTAACAGCAACATTCAACGACCTAGATTCAGTACGTGAACTATTCGCAGCAAACAAAGGCGAAATCGCATGTATCATCGTTGAGCCAGTTGCGGGCAACATGAACTGTATCCCACCAGTAGAAGGCTTCCACGAAGGTCTTCGTGAAATCTGTGACCAAGAAGGCGCGCTACTGATTTTTGATGAAGTAATGACAGGTTTCCGTGTTGCTCTAGGCGGCGCGCAAGCACACTACAACATCAAACCAGACCTAACGACACTAGGTAAAGTGATCGGTGGCGGCATGCCAGTGGGCGCTTTCGGTGGTCGTAAAGAAGTGATGCAATACGTAGCGCCGACAGGTCCTGTTTACCAAGCGGGTACGCTTTCAGGTAACCCTGTGGCGATGGCTGCGGGCTTTGCATGTTTGAACCTTCTAAAAGAAGAAGGCAACGAGAAACGTCTTGCGGCGAAAACAAAACAGCTTGCTGAAGGCTTCAAAGCACTTGCTGAGAAACACGGTATCCCAATGGTAGTAAACCAAGTGGGCGGTATGTTTGGCTTCTTCTTCACAGACCAAGAAACCGTAACATGCTACGAAGACGTGACTAAGTGCGACGTTGAGCGCTTCAAACGTTTCTTCCACCTAATGCTAAAACACGGTGTATACCTTGCACCATCAGCATTCGAAGCAAGCTTTACTTCTCTTGCTCATGGTTCAAAAGAAATCGACGCAACACTAGAAGCTGCAGATCGCTGTTTCGCGATTCTAGCAGAAGAAGCTAAGTAAGCTTTTTACTCGCACACCAAAAGCAAAAAAGGACCTTCAGGGTCCTTTTTTATTGTCTGAGCTATGCTTGCCAATTAAAAATCACGAGAATAGCGAGTACGCCGATAACAATACCAAACCACGGTATGCGTTTGTTTTTCTTCTCACTCTGACACTTCTTGTCACCGTTACAACAACCCATTTTTCTATCTCTTGATTGATAACTGTCTGATTTGTGGTCATTATAACAAGGTCCGTTGCACCTTCCCAATTCGGCTATGTCATAAGCTTGAAAGAATCGTCGGTGCAAAGTAATAAAGGTTTGACGCTGTGGTATAAAGCGCTAGCCGTAACATCATCCGTAAGTTGGATTAATCCCATGCCGAACAATGTAAAAATCACGTCGAGTCACCGAGTGTTAGTTGTTGCACTACTCGCCGCTGCTTTTGCCTGCTATTTATTGGTTGAACCCTACGTAAACTCAATCGTAATGGCCTTTATTATCTCACTACTTATGTTCCCAATACACGAGTGGTTTGAGAGCAAAATGCCTAACCATAAAAACTTGGTCTCACTACTCTCTTGTGTGGTTCTAACCTTTATTATTGTGATTCCATTGTTGTTTGTCTTTGCTGCCATCGTTCAGCAAGGTTCCGTCTTTTCTCAAAACACCTATAAGTGGGTGACCAATGGTGGTATCCAAGATATCTTCCAACACCCTTGGGTAGTCAAAGGTTTAGCGCTGGTTAATGAGTACTTACCTTTCGATAAAATAGAACCTCAAGCTATCGCAGAGAAGATTGGTCAATTCGCCACATCATTTGGTTCAAACCTTGTTGCTATCAGTGCAAAAATCCTTGGTGATGCGACGAACTTCCTGATGGACTTCTTCCTGATGCTGTTTGTGTTGTTCTTCCTGTTGCGTGACCACGATAAGATCATCTCAGCAATGCGCCACATCTTGCCGCTTTCTCGTAGCCAAGAAGACAAGATTCTGACCGAGATTGAACAAGTATCGAAATCCGCAGTTATGGGGTCGTTCTTGACCGCGATAGCTCAAGGTTTTGCGGGTGGTATTGGCATGTGGTTGGCCGGCTTCCCGGGCCTGTTCTGGGGCACGATGATGGGCTTCGCGTCTTTCATTCCGGTCGTTGGTACCGCGTTAATTTGGATTCCAGCAGCCGCTTACTTATTCTTAACTGGCGATACGACTTGGGCCATTTTCCTAACGGTGTGGAGCGTGGTCGTGGTTGGTTCTATTGATAACCTGTTGCGTCCGTTGCTAATGCAAGGTAGCGCCGGCATGAACACCCTAATGATCTTCTTCTCGTTACTGGGTGGTCTGCATCTGTTTGGTTTGATTGGCCTTATCTACGGTCCATTGATCTTTGCCGTGACCATGGTGCTGTTTAATATCTACGAAGAAGAGTTCAAAGACTTCCTCAACCAACAAGACAACAGCTAGTCATCGCTTAAGCACTTCAAGCTTGGGGCAGATTGTGCGAAAATCTGCCCCTAATTATTTCTGATGAACCTAATTTATGTCTGCTTATATCGCACCTAGCCAAATTGCTCAGCGCCAACTTGAGTATTTCAACGGAAAACACGTTTTAGTCGCAGGAGAAGTTGAAGACTTGTTCCCGCTAGAGTTAGTGGAGCATTGCGAATCTGTAGAAGTGTTTACTTCCAACTACAGTTACTATCGCCAAATTCAAACCTCTGACAAAGTGAAAAGTCATTTTGGTTCTGAGTTTGACGTTGAAACACAAGCAGACATGCTCCTTTTATATTGGCCAAAAGCTAAAGCTGAAGCGGAATATCTGCTAGCGATGTTGATGGCTAAGTTAGGCATCAATACAGAAATCGTTGTGGTTGGTGAAAACCGTTCAGGTGTAAAAAGCATCGAGAAGATGTTCAAAGAGTACGGTCCCGTGAAGAAGTACGACACCGCTCGTCGCTGTTCATTTTACTGGGGAACTTGCCTTAACCAGCCAAAGCCTTTCAATCAAGTCGACTGGTTTAAATCTTACGAAATTACACTCGGTGAACAATCACTTACCGTTAAGAGTCTACCTGGCGTATTCAGCCATGGTGAGTTTGATCTAGGCAGTCGTCTTCTGCTGGAAACCTTACCGAAACTTTCAGGCAAGGTACTCGACTTTGGTTGTGGTGCTGGAGTGCTGGGCGCATTTATGGCTCAAGCAAACCCAGAGATCGCGATTGAGATGTGTGATATTAACGCTTATGCCATTACCTCTAGCCAAGCAACACTCGAAGCGAATGGGTTATCAGGTCGTGTTTTTGCCTCAGATATCTACTCAGACACGGCTAAAGACTACCGTTTTATTGTCAGTAACCCACCATTCCACAGTGGCTTAGACACAAACTACAACGCAGCAGAAACTCTGTTAGGTCAAGCACCAAAGTATATGACGGCCAACGGTGAGATGGTCATTGTGGCGAACAGTTTCTTGCAGTATCCGCCAATTATTGAGAAAGCATTCAATAATTGCGAGACGCTAAATAAGACCAATAAATTCTCTATCTACTACGCTAAAAAATCGTAACACTCCCTTGCGCAGGTGAATTCCTGCGCAATCCATTGCTGAATTTTACACAACTCAAAGAAAAACTGCGTCGCTACCCACGCTTTGCAATCAACTTTCTTGTCAAAGAAAAAAAACTCGTTAATTTTGTTAATTCTATCGAATTTAACTTCTTGCCCGTTTTTAACGAGAACCTTGGCAAGCGCCAACCAATCGGTCGCTGCCCTTTAACGAGTTGTAATCTTATCCATGTTTAAATTCTACAAAAAGCAGAAATTTAAGCGCCTGCAAAGCACGCTAATGACCGCTTTTTTGGTTCTTAGTATTACGCCCCTGACGATCACTGCGATTTTCTTCCTGCAATCACACAGTAAAGATCTCCAAGAGCAGAGTACATCGCACCTACTCTCTGTTCGTGATACTAAGCAACAGCAGATCATTGACTACTTCGCTGCGCAAGAAACGGAAGTGATGGGCTTCGTACGCTCAGAACTTGCCTATGCCAGTGGCGGACGCTTCTACGGCTTGGTCAACGCATTTAGCCGTTTAGGGCACGATATTGACGAAGCGAGAGAAAACGCACAGCACCGCTACATCAAAGGCAGTGGCGATCAAATCAAAACGTCGATTTTGCCGGAGTCGTCCAACTATGTTGGTAGTGAACGCTACCGCCTACTCCACAAACGCTACCATTGGGCGTACCTAGAACTGCTAAAACGTTCTGATTTCAATGATATTTTGTTGGTCGACATTGACGGTAATGTCACGTACTCCATCAACAAAGATGACAACTACGGCACAAACCTACTAACCGGTCGCTATAAAGAGACGGCGTTAGGTCGTACCTTTAAACGTTTATCAGAAGACGTCAGTGCACGCCGAAAAGTCAATGAAGATTACACCCCAGTGGTCGTGTCTGACTTTGATATCGAAAACGGAAAGCAAGTTGCTTGGTTAGGTGCGCCTATTGTTCAACAAGGCTACCTCCACAGTTACGCAATGTTCCGTTTGCCAAATAACGGCATTACCAAGCTTATTGCGGAAATTAACCGTGATTCATCCATTGAAACCTTGCTCGTTGGTAGTGACCACAAACCTAGAACGATCAATACCAAACAAGAAGATATCCAAAACAGCTTAGAAATCGTGGATAAAGCGTTGGCTGGTGACACTGAAGTAGGTACTTATAGTAACCGCTTAGGTGAAGAGATGATTGCGGCGTTTGCGCCAATTGAAACTCGTGGCCTAACTTGGGCGCTAGTCGTGCAACTTCCTGAAAAAGAAGCCTTTGCGCGTGTCCACCAGCTTGAAAAACTGTTTGTGATTGCGATGTTAATTGCGATCGTATTGGTAGTTATCGCCTCACATTACTTATCGAACTTCATCACCTCTCCACTCCTCAAGCTGACTTGGGCAGCAGAGAAAGTGTCTGCAGGCGATTTGGATGAAACGACCTTTAACACCGAACGAAAAGACGAGATTGGGCGTCTTGCGATCAGCTTTGAGCGTATGCAACGCTCTATTCGTGAAAAGATTCAAACCATCAAGCAGCAAAATGAAGAGTTAGAAAGCAACATCAAGCTGATCCAAAAGCAAAACGAAGAATTACAGCTGGCTGATAAGCTGAAAGATGAGTTCCTTGCGACAACCTCCCATGAACTTCGCACGCCATTACACGGCATGGTTGGTATTGCAGAAACCTTGGTATCTGGCGCAAATGGGGCTATTCCGGCTAGCCAGAAATATCAATTGGACATCATCATCAAGAGTGGTCAACGCCTAGCGAACCTCGTTGATGACTTATTGGATTACCACAAGATGCGCTATGGCAGCATGGATATCCAAAAGTCAGCAGTGAGTTTAGCAAGTGCCACACGCTTAGTATTAGAGCTTTCCGGTCACCTATTGGGTAACAAGACTATCCGCATCATTAACCAAGTGCCTGCGGATTTGAAAGCTGTCTCAGCGGATCCTCAGCGCTTAGAACAAGTGCTGTACAATTTGATCGGTAATGCCATCAAGTACACCTCTGAAGGTAAGATCGTCATTTCAGCAATGGTTGTTGACGATCAAGTTCGAGTGCAAGTCGTGGATACAGGTCAAGGCATCCCAGCAGAGCATCTAGAACATATCTTCGAACCTCTGATTCAAGCAGGCCAAGACGCGAGCCGCTACCGTCAAGGTGCAGGACTGGGTCTATCAATCAGCCGTCAACTTATTGAGTTGATGGGCGGGTCATTGTATGTGAGCAGTCAACCTATGGTAGGCACCACATTCAGCTTTACCCTGCCGCTGGCAAGTGAAGAAGAGATCCAAGCTACACAGAGCCTTGCCGCTCGTGGGCACTTCCAAATCCCTGAGGCAAATTTTGAGAACAACGATGACTTGTCTCTGCCAGAGAACCCAGACGGTCCATTGCTTTACGTTGCCGATGATGAACCAGTTAACCTGCGCGTTCTAGAAAGCTTCCTAAGGTTGGAAGGCTATCGCGTTCGTACAATTTCTGATGGTCCAGAAACGCTGGCGTTGATTGAACAAGAAAAGCCAGAACTGCTTTTATTGGACATCATGATGCCGGGGATGAGTGGTTATCAAGTGTGTAGCGAGCTTCGTGAAACTTACGATCATGCAGAGCTACCAATCATCATGCTGACCGCATTAAGCCAAACAGAGGACCGAGTGAGAGGCTTTGAAGCGGGCGCGAATGATTACCTGACAAAACCATTCAACAAACAAGAGCTAGCGGCACGTATTCAGGCGCACCTAACGGCAAGTAAAGCGGAAATGCGACACATCGAAAACAAGTTATTAGAGTCGGAACTGCGCCAACGTGCAGAAGTCGAAGCGAGCTTGTTGGAGACCCAAGGTCGATTACTAGAGCAGCTAGAGTCTGCACCAGAAGCCATTATTTGTCTTCGTGAAGACCAACGCATTCGCTTTGCTAATGAAGCGGCCTGTAAGCTGTTTAAACGCAGCTTAGAACAGTTGAAGCGCTCTTCAGCAGACGAATTGATCGCGCCTAAGTTCTTGACGGTTAAGCAACCTCACTACTGTGGCAAGATTGATATCTACATTGAAGATATTCGCCAAAACATCGAAGCCGACATTCTAAAGCTGCCAGAAGGCTCTGGTTTGGATGTGATGTACATCTTTAATGTCGGCGGCGGAGCGAACGCTGCTCGTATCCACAATCTAGAGACGGCAGTTGAAGTGCTTTCATGCTACGCATTCGATGGCGACAAAGACCAACTTCAGAAGCTAAAAGAGCTTGGCGGAGAGTTTACACGCTTGGCGGATAAAGCTTTGGGTAACAAGAAAGACAAACAAGAGCTTCTTCGTGAGGTTCTTGTCGATACCATGACCCATGCATTGGAATACTGGGAATCTGTTACCGGAGAAACCAAGTTTGCGTTTGCTGAGCAAAGTGGCTTGTGGCGTGTTTATCTAGACCGCAGTACCTTGCAGACCCGTACCCTAGATAAATACATGCGTATCGAGACATTACCTAAAACACCACGTTGGAGAACGGTATTAAGCTCGATTGAGTTTATCTTGGAGCACTGTAAAGAACAGAGCCCAGAACGTGCATACATTGAAGCTCAGCGCGACAAAATGCAGAGACTTTTAACAAGCTAGCTGCACAACACACAAATAACAGCCCCGCATTTAGCGGGGCTAATTATATGGTCCGCCTCACTCTCAAGCCCTACGCTTAGAGTAGGCTCTCAGAACGAGGTGAACCATATGTCTACCATTCACATCTTAGGTATCGATTTAGGCAAGCACTGCTTTCATGCGGTTGGTAACAATCACACTGGCAAAGACGTTATTCGCCGTAAGTTTAGTCGAATCCAACTACTTCGTTTCTTATCTGTACTTGAACCTACCATCATCGCTTTTGAAGCCTGTGGTGGTGCTCACTGGCTTGCGAGAAAGTGTGAAGCCTATGGGCATCGAGTTCGACTTATCCCGCCTCAATATGTAAAACCTTACGTCAAAGGTAACAAGAACGACTTTATTGATGCAGCTGCGATAGCAGAAGCAGCGAGTCGACCAAGCATGAGATTTGTCTCTGCCAAGTCAGAGGAAGCTCAGGTAATCGCAGCTATCCATCGAGTGAGGGATGGTTATATCAAAGAACGAACGGCTTGTATGAGCCGAATTGGAGCAATACTACTTGAGTTTGGGCTGAGTTTTCCTAAAGGCCATGCCAAGATGAAAGCGCTATTTCAGTGGTTGGCCGAGCAAGATATAAAACTACCACCGAGTCTGGTCGCTGAGTTGCTCTCGATTCATGAGCACTATAAATACCTAAATGAGCAAGTATCTACTCAAGATAGAAAACTGAAAGCAATTACTGAAAATAATGAAAATGCCGAGCTTTTGAAGAGTATTCCTGGTATTGGTGATTTAACAGCAACGCTGTGTGTGGCTAATATCAGTTCTCCTTCAAACTTTGGTGGAGGTCGCGAGATGGCTGCATGGCTAGGACTCGTTCCAAGGCAGTATTCAACGGGTGGCAAATCAAAGCTATTAGGCATGAGTAAACGAGGGAACAAACACCTTCGCGCTCTATTTATACATGGAGCGAGGTCCGTGCTATCTAGGATAGAAACAACAGGAAAAGTGTTTGGAGATTGGTTAGTCAATTTACGAGCAACAAAGCCGTTTAATGTAGTGGTAGTCGCACTTGCCAATAAGCTAGCAAGAATAGCTTGGGCGGTGTTGTACCACCGCCAAGCTTTTAAGGCTGTATAGCCATAACCAAGTTTGCAACGCCAATGAACGTGATGACAAAAACGGTCGATCGGCCAGATTAGTAACCTGATACAAAAAATAGCACCTAGTTGCTTTGGGGCTTTTAAGGATAATCTGGCGCGGATATCATCGTGGAGCGGGAAGTTAATGTTCCCAACGTGGACTCCGAATACATTAGCGCAAACCAACTCCGTTATTACTAAATTGTAGTTGCAATAACGGGGCGGACCATACATTTTTTATATGTTCTACCAAAACTCACGCTTTATGACTTAGATAGCAAGACGACCACTCAAGCTCTAATCTATATCTACTCAGTTACTCTCCATATCCCACTTAGCTCATCTTTTTTCAGTTCATGTAGAGTTGGAAGCAAGCTATCAAAAAAGCCATTCTAGACACCCTCTACGTACGAATTTGAGCGGCTACTTTCTGGATAATTACAAACGGAATTTATTACCCTAAAGTCCTCTAAAAACACTTCCTTTCCCTCATAAAAAAAGCATAATCAGCAGCCAAATTTTGCTGTTAAAAACCTCTATTTTTTACTCAGCAAGGGAAATTAGGCCAACATTTGATGGAGATTGCGAAGTCAATCACAACAGAACGGCAGATTAAATTTCACCTAGTTAATTAACAAAAAATCGTGTGTGAGCCAGATCGCCAAAGCATCACAAGCCCACAAAGACATTAATTTAAAAGGGATCAAGAGTAAGCAAACACTAACACACAAAGTTTAAGTGGATATAAACTGCGACGTATATCAACGTTTAATTTTTAGCCTTACCAGGCTTAAAAACGAACAAAATGACGTTTATGACGGAGTTGGTACGGTTTTTAACGTTTTTAACGGGAATCGAGTTTGATTATTTTGTGGATAAGGTGTTTTCTTACTCCTGCCTAAGGCCTACAGGCCACTCTTAGAGCGAAACAAATTTAATGTGGAGCGAAGAGGTGGGCCTTGGAGAGTGTTTATCAATTGATGACATTCAATTCCATTAGTGAAATGAAAGCAAATAGTAAGGAACAGCTATGCTTGCCAATATTAAAAAAACAGCACTAGCAACAGCAATTATTGCAACGGCTACTACAGGTTTTGCATCAGTAGCTACAGCCGCTGAGCGCAGTGAACTGACTATCCACCCTAAAGAGTTTACAACTTTTGTTCGTAACTTTAACCCTTTCTTGGGTGCAACAAACCTGCACACAACTACTGACTTTATCTACGAGCCATTAGTTGTTTTCAACGAAATGCACGGCAACACGCCAGTATTCCGTCTAGCAGAAAACTTCCAAATGTCTGACGACCTAATGAGCGTAACTTTCGATATTCGTAAAGGCGTAAAATGGTCTGACGGCGAAGCGTTTACCGCTGATGACGTTGTTTACTCTTTCAACCTAGTTAAAGAGAAGCCAGAGCTAGACCAATCTGGTATCAACTCTTGGGTAACTGGCGTAGAGAAAGTTAACGATTACCAAGTTAAGTTCCGTCTAAGCGAAGCAAACTCAAACGTTCCTTACGAAATTGCTAAAGTACCAGTTGTACCTAAGCACGTATGGAGCAAAGTGAAAGATCCATCAACATTCACTAACGAAAATCCAGTAGGTTCTGGCCCATTCACAGTGATCGACACTTTCACTCCTCAACTGTACATCCAGTGTGAAAACCCGAACTACTGGGATGCAGCGAACCTAGACGTTGACTGTCTGCGTGTTCCTCAAATCGCGAACAATGACCAGTTCCTAGGTAAGATTGTTAACGGCGAAATGGACTGGACTTCTTCATTCGTTCCAGACATCGACCGCACTTACGCAGCAGCGAGCCCTAAACACCACTACTGGTACCCGCCAGCAGGTACTCAAGCGTTCGTAGTAAACTTCAAGAACCCAGATGCAGCGAAAAACGAAGCACTAACTAACGTTGACTTCCGTCGCGCATTCTCTATGGCTCTTGACCGTCAAACTATCATTGATATTGCATTCTACGGCGGCGGTACAGTGAACGACTTCGCATCTGGTCTTGGCTACGCATTCGAAGCTTGGTCTGACGAGAAGACTCACGACAAGTTCAAGGGTTACAACTCTTACAACGCTGAAGGCGCTAAGAAACTTCTAGCGAAAGCGGGCTTTAAAGACGTAAACAAAGACGGTTTCGTTGACACGCCATCTGGTAAGTCTTTCGAGCTTCTAATTCAATCGCCAAACGGTTGGACTGACTTCAACAACACTGTACAGCTTGCTGTTGAGCAACTTGCAGAAGTAGGCATCAAAGCACGTGCTCGTACACCAGACTTCTCTGTGTACAACCAAGCAATGCTTGAAGGTACTTACGACGTTGCGTACACCAACTACTTCCACGGTGCAGACCCATACACTTACTGGAACAGTGCTTACAACTCAGCACTACAATCTGGTGACGGTATGCCTCGCTTCGCGATGCACTTCTACAAGAACGACAAGCTAGATGGTCTTCTAAACAGCTTCTACAAGACAGCTGACAAGCAAGAGCAGCTAGAAATCGCTCACGGTATTCAGCAAATCATCGCTCAAGACCAAGTGACTATCCCTGTGATGTCTGGTGCTTACATGTACCAATACAACACAACTCGCTTCACTGGTTGGTGGAACGAAGAAAATCCTAAGGGCCGTCCAAACATTTGGGCTGGTATCCCAGAGCGTCTACTTCACGTACTGGACCTAAAACCAGTTAAATAAGTAGAAGTTCATTTCTAGCGGCACACATCCCGTGTGCCGCCTATAAAAATCCCCTTGTTACTAAACCAACATATGGCGCTCGTCGTCAGGGGATTTTTCGCTCTAAATTTCGCTAGGAGCGACCTGAAACCAGAAACAGGGAAAAAATCTGGGTGAGTAAGGTGTGAGTTATGGGTTATTTTTTAAGACGTTTGTCGTTCTATCTTGTCGCGCTCTTGGTTGCAGCGACGTTAAACTTCATTATTCCGCGAGCAATGCCTGGTGACCCAGTTACCATGATGTTTGCTAACGCATCAGTACAGGTAACGCCAGAGCGAATCGCAGCAATGAAAGAACTGCTGGGTTTCGTAGATGGTCCAATCTACATTCAGTACCTGTCGTACATCAAAAACATTCTAAGCTGGGAGCTAGGTACTTCTATCCAGTTCTACCCGCTTTCAGTTAACTCTCTACTAGGTGGCGCATTCGGTTGGTCATTGTTCCTAGCAGGTACTGCAGTTGTACTATCGTTCTCGATTGCTTCTGTACTAGGTATCTTCGCAGCTTGGAAACGTGGTAGCCGATACGATGCATTCGTAACACCGGGCACACTGATCATTCAAGCGATTCCACAAATGGTTATCGCGATGCTAGCGCTGTTCATCTTTGCCATCGGTCTTAAGTGGTTCCCATCAGGCTACGCCTACACCCCGGGTACTGTGCCAGATTGGACAAGCTGGGAGTTCCTAAAAGACGTGGGTTACCACGCTGTTCTTCCATTGTTCTGTGCGACGATTGTTCAGATTGGTGGCTTCCTAGTAAACATGCGTAACAACATGATCAACCTTCTTGCTGAAGATTACATCACAATGGCAAAAGGTAAGGGTCTGAGCGAAAACCGAGTTGTATTCAACTACGCAGCTCGTAACGCACTACTACCAAGTGTAACCGCACTTTCTATGTCTCTAGGTATGGCAATCGGTGGTCAGCTAATCATCGAGATGATCTTCAACTACCCAGGTCTAGGTACGGTTCTTCTAAACGCAATTCACGCACGTGACTACCAAGTACTTCAAGGTCAGCTAATCATCATGACGATGTTCATGCTCTGCTTCAACCTAATGGCTGACATGCTGTACATGATTCTAGACCCTCGCCTACGTAAGGGAGGCAAATAATCATGAAAGAACTATTTAAACTGATTTTAGGTAACGCGTTCGCGCGTGTTGGTTTGGCGATTATCTCATTATTCATCTTTGTCGCCGTTGCCGCTCCGTTGATTACTCAGCATGCGCCAGATAAGCGCACTGGTAACCCACATGAGTACCCTGGCTTTGTTGTAAAACAAGCACAAAACAACCCTGATGGCTGGGTTGCTAAAAACCTAGCAGATGACCGTCGTACGCTGCTTATGTCGAAAAAAGCGGACCACGTACTAGGCACGTCTCGTATGGGTCGTGACATCTGGTCTCAAGTTGCTTATGGCGCTCGAGTATCTCTAGGTGTGGGTTTTGGTGCGGGTGTTATCGTGTGTTTTCTAGCAACGGTTATTGGTATCTCAGCAGGTTACTTCGGCGGCCGTGTCGATGACGTACTGAGTGCTGCAATGAACATCATGCTGGTTATTCCACAGTTACCACTCCTGTTCGTACTCGCTGCATTTATCGGGGAGGCAGGGCCGCTCACCATTGCCTTGATTATCGCCGGTACTTCCTGGGCTTGGGGTGCACGTGTTGTGCGAGCTCAAACCATGGCACTACGAGAAAAAGAATTCGTTAAAGCCGCAGAAGTACTGGGTGAGTCACCAATTCGCATCATCTTCGTTGAGATTTTGCCAAACCTAATCCCAATCGTTGGTGCAAGCTTCATCGGTTCGGTAATGCTAGCAATCAACACGGAAGCAGTAATTTCGTTCCTAGGACTAGGCGATGCAAACACCATCAGTTGGGGCATCATGCTGTACAACGTACAGACTTCATCCGCGATGCTTATCGGCGCATGGTGGGAAGTTCTAGCACCTTGTATTGCACTAACTCTATTGGTGACAGGCCTTGCTCTACTGAACTTCGCAGTCGATGAAATTGCTAACCCGCAGCTTCGTTCTCACAAAGGCATGAAGCGCTGGAAGAAAATGGCAGCACAAGACAAGAAAGAGCGTGAGCCAGAATTGGCACCACAAAATGCACTATGGAGCGGAGATAAATAATCATGACTGCACCACTAATTTCTATCCGTAACCTATGCGTAGACTACATTACAGATGCGGGCGATGTCCGCGCCTGTAACAACGTCAGCTTCGACATTGCGCCAGGCGAAGTATTTGGCCTAGCAGGTGAATCTGGCTGTGGTAAATCAACTGTTGCATTCTCGCTAATGCGCCTTCATAAGCCGCCAGCGTTTATCACTGGTGGTGAGGTTATCTTCAATGGCGAAGATATCCTTCAATACAGCGATGAGCGTATGCAGTCGTTCCGCTGGAGCGAAATGTCGATGGTATTCCAAAGTGCGATGAACGCTTTGAACCCAGTACTAACGATGGAAGAGCAGTTCTGTGACGTAATCATGCGTCACACCAACATGACTCGCGCTCAAGCCAAAGTTCGAGCAGAAGGTCTATTGGAAATCGTTGATATCCACCCTAGCCGACTAAGCGATTACCCACACCAATTCTCTGGCGGTATGCGTCAGCGTCTGGTTATTGCTATCGCTTTGGCTCTGAACCCGAAAATGATCATCATGGATGAACCTACAACGGCACTAGACGTGGTAGTTCAACGTGAGATTCTGCAAAAAATCTATGCACTTAAAGAAGAATTTGGCTTCTCGATTCTGTTCATCACTCATGACTTGTCGTTGATGGTCGAGTTCTCTGACCGCATCGGCATCATGTACTCGGGTGAACTGATTGAAGTAGCCCCTTCTAAACAAATTCTGGAAAGTCCTTACCACCCTTACACAAAAGGTTTGGGTAGCTCTTTCCCTCCACTAACTGGTCCTAAGACCAAATTGACTGGTATTCCAGGCAACCCTTTGAACCTATTAGAAGTTCCTCAAGGTTGTCGATTCCAAGCTCGTTGTGACCGTGTCCATGAAGCTTGTACGCGAGTACCAACTCAGCTGCGTCAAATTGAACCTGGTCGTCTCTCAAACTGCCACTTGTATGGCGACACGATTGCTCAAGCTAAGGTTTAACAACAAAAAATAACGCTAGCTAAGAAGAAAATTACACTGGAGAGAATTATGAGCAAACAATTCGGCGAATTGCTGGTTGAAGGTAAAAATGTCGTTAAGGACTTCCCTTTAAACAGTAACTCAATCAAACAATCTAAGATGCGTGCTATCAACGACGTATCTTTCAAAATGTACAAAAGCCGCGGTTTATCCGTAGTAGGTGAGTCTGGCTCAGGTAAATCTACTACCGCAAAAATGATTGCGAAAATGTACGCACCAACCGATGGCATCATCGAGTACAAGGGTCGTGATATTCAAGACATCACCTCTCGTCACGATTTGATGACTTACCGTGAAGGCGTGCAAATGGTATGGCAAGACCCGTTTGGCTCGCTAAACCCAACACACAACATATTCCACCATATTGCTCGCCCACTGCTGATCCACAAGAAGGTATCACCGGGCAACAAAAAAGAGTTGGAAGAGCGCGTGTACGACCTACTAGAACAAGTTGGCCTGATTCCACCAAAAGAAACGGCGCAAAAGTTCCCGCACCAACTTTCTGGTGGTCAACGTCAGCGCGTGAACTTGGCTCGTAACATTGCAGTTGGTGCAGAAGTGGTACTGGCTGACGAACCAACATCAATGCTTGACGTATCGATCCGTGCTGGTGTTCTTAACCTGATGGAAGAGATGAAGTTTGAGAAACAAATGTCTCTTCTTTACATCACTCACGACATCGCGACAGCGCGTTACATCGCTGAAGATCTTGCGGTTATGTACGTGGGCCACATGGTTGAGTGGGGTGACACAGAGGAAATCATTCACGATCCTCAACACCCATATACGCAACTACTGGTTTCAGCCGTGCCAGATCCATCAAAGTCAATTCACGAGAAGTTGAAAGGCAACAAAGGTGAGATCCCACTTTGGACGCCTGAATCAGTCGGTTGTCCATTTGCAGGACGCTGTGTTCATGCCACAGAAAAATGTCGCGAGCGACTGCCTGGTGTGACGCAACTGTCTGATAACCACTTTGTTCGTTGTTACTTATTCGAAGATTAATCATAACGAGGGTCAGGTATCAATCTGACCCCTTTTTCCCTTTAGATTTTATTGTTTCCCGGAGAGATTGAATGCTGCTACTGACTAACCACATTGGTTACGAGCGTCTGGGCCCTAAGAAAGCGATCATCCAGACGAGCCGACCACGTCTGTCTTCTTATACGGCTTTGTTGGTTTGTGCTGATAGCCATCAAACCGTTGCAACCTTGACGGTAGAAAAGCAAGGCAAAGTAGCGAACTGGCATCAAGGTCATTTCTACCTTATCGACTTTTCTTCATTTAACACTCCAGGTAACTATTACCTTCGTTTCGACCATTTACGTTCATCTCACTTTGAGATCGGCGAACACATTCTTTTCGATCGCACGCTTTCAGATGTGATCCATTATTTTAAATCTCAGCGTTGCGGAGGTATTTTCGATCAACAAGATCGTCAGGCTCCGCTGCTAAATTCCGACGAAACCGCCGATGTTCATGGCGGTTGGTATGACGCTTCAGGCGATGTCAGCAAATATCTGAGCCATTTGTCGTACGCAAACTACCTAAACCCACAGCAGACCCCTATGGTGGTGTGGAACATGTTGAAAGGTTTGTCCCTGCTAGACGGCAACGACAAACTGGCTAAATTCACTGCTACTCGCCTTATTGAAGAAGCCCTGTTCGGTGCAGACTTCCTTGTTCGAATGCAAAACGAAAAAGGCTTCTTCTACATGACCGTGTTCGACAAGTGGAGTAAAGACACAGCTCAACGTGAAATCTGCGCCTACGAAACCCAACTTGGTCATAAGTTTGATGACTACCAAGCCGGTTACCGACAAGGAGCTGGCATTAGCATTGCAGCATTAGCTTCAGCAGCACGTCTAGAGGTTCATGGTGAATTCCACCAACAAAAATACCGTAATGCAGCAGAAAACGGCTACTGGCACTTAAAAGAGCACAACACCCAATACCTAAACAATGGTGAAGAGAACATCATCGATGAATACTGTGCATTACTTGCAGCCGTTGAGCTATTTAAGACCACCAAAGAAACCCGCTACCTAGAAGAAAGCCGCGTGTGGGCAAACCGCCTTTCTGCTCGTCAAATGACTGATGAGCACATTCAACATTTCTGGGCAGCCAATCAAGATGGCAGCCGCCCTTATTTCCATGCGGCAGAAGCTGGACTTCCTGTTATCGCGCTGTGCGAATACTTGGCGATTGAAGACGACTCTGAGCGCGCTTCAGTAGCAAAACAAATCATCACTCAAGCCTGTGAGTTTGAAGTCTCTATCACCAATAGAGTGAAGAATCCATTTGGTTACCCACGCCAATATGTAAAAGGTGTAGATGAAGCGAAACGTGATGCGTTCTTTGTGGCACACAACAATGAATCGGGTTACTGGTGGCAAGGTGAAAATGCTCGCTTAGGTTCACTGGCAACCATGGCGTATTTGGCGCAGCCATTTATCGAGTCAGAAATTCTAAAGCAGCAACTTTCTAAACTCGCACAAGATTCTATCAACTGGATTGTGGGTCTGAACCCGTACGACATGTGTATGTTGGACGGTCATGGTCGCAACAATCCGGACTACCTTCCTCAATATGGTTTCTTCAATGCAAAAGGTGGCGTGTGTAACGGCATCACCGGCGGTTTCGAAGATGAGGAAGACATTGCATTTAATCCACCAGCACAGAAAGACGATATGCTTCAAAACTGGCGCTGGGGAGAACAATGGATCCCGCATGGTGCGTGGTACCTACTCGCAGTAATGAGTCAGGCTCAGCACATCTCGACTTTAGCGAACTCTCAAGCCTTCAAGGAGCAATAAACATGGGGATGTATTTTGTAGGTATTGATGGCGGTGGCACTTCCTGTCGCGCCCGTATCAAAGACGCGCAAGGCAACTTCGTTGGAGAAGCTAAAAGCGGCAGCGCTAACATTATGTTAGGTGCAGAAATCGCGATGGCGTCGATTCTTGAATCCATCGCTTCAGCGGCACAACAAGGCGGTCTCTCTCAACAAGACTTTGCTTCTATGCACGTTGGCTTAGCACTTGCGGGCGCTGAACATAAAACCTCTTGGCAAGCATTCATGGCTTTAGAGCACCCATTTGCCAGTATGACACTCAATACCGATGCTTACGGAGCATGTATTGGTGCGCATAACGGTGAAGATGGCGCAATCATGATTGCAGGAACCGGCTCATGCGGCATTTTCCTCAAAGGTCTCGAGCAACATGTCGTTGGTGGTCGTGAGTTCCCAATCTCCGATCAAGGTGGCGGCGCAGTCATGGGGTTGCGTCTGATCCAACAAGTCTTGCTAGCAGAAGATGGCATCCGTGAAAAAACACCTCTTGCCGCGCACGTCATGAATCATTTTGAAAATGACATCGACAACGTAGTGGCATGGTCTAAACAGGCTTTGCCTCGCGATTACGGTCAATTTTCTCCTGCTATTTTCCAACATGCGGAACAAGGGGATGTACTGGCGATTGAAATGCTTAAGCAAACCGCAGCCGATATAGAAATGTTCTTAGTCGCGCTGAATAAGCGTGGGGCTACTCGTATCTGCCTAATGGGCAGTATCGCAGAGCGAATTCTGAACTGGTTGTCTCCACCAGTTCAACAGTGGGTGGTTGAACCTCAGTTTGATGCGATTGAAGGAGCCATTATGTTTGCTGGCAAACCAGAGCATAACCTTTACGCCGTGAGTGTTGAGTAGGAGTGAACATGGAATATCGTGTTGATCTAGTGGTCCTTTCTGAGCAAAAACAAAACTGCCGCTTTGGACTCACCTTTCACAATTTGAGCGACCAAGACCTAAACAGCTGGAGCTTAACTTTCGCTTTCGATCGTTACATTCTTCCAGACAGCGTTTCAAATGGTCAACTGACTCAAATTGGTAGCTTTTGCACACTAAAACCGGAAGGTATGGTACTGGCTGCCAACCATCACTATTACTGTGAATTCAGTATTGGTTCAAACCCATTCCGTTATTACTCGGATGGCTTTAACGAAGCGATGATCGACTTTGTCGTTGATGGAAACCCACAGCGCGCACAAGTGGATGTGACTCCTATCGTTTTAGCGTCACCTTACCGTGAACGCAGTGAGATTCCTGCAAGCTTAACCCATGCACAGCCGTTGCTGCCAAAACCTAATCATATTGAGGTCAGCGACCACTCGTTCACGTTTGACGAGCAAGCTGGCGTGGCAATTTATACTGACTTAGCCAACTCAGCAAAAACGTGGTTACTGGAAGAACTCCAGCGTATTCATCAGTTTGAGCTTTCTTCATCCAACAGCGGAAAAATCCTGTTCAAAAGTAACCCAACGCTAGATGAAGGCGCTTACAAGTTAAAAGTGTCAGAAGAGTCGATCAAGATTGAGGCAGGGTCTTCGTCTGGCTTTACCCATGCTTGTGCGACCTTATTGCAACTACTAAAACGAGACGAGAATACCAACACTATGGAAGTGGTGTGCTGCTCTATCAAAGACAGCCCTCGTTTTCGATACCGCGGCATGATGCTGGACTGCGCTCGCCATTTCCATTCGGTAGAGCAAGTAAAACGCCTGATCAACTTATTGGCACACTACAAGTTCAACACGTTCCATTGGCACCTCACCGACGATGAAGGCTGGCGTGTCGAGATCAAATCTCTTCCTCAGCTTACCGATATTGGTGCGTGGCGCGGTATTGATGAAACCATCGAGCCGCAATACACCCATTTGTCTCAACGCTACGGCGGCTTCTACACGCAAGAAGAAATCAAAGACGTTATCGAATTTGCAGCGCAACGTGGCATCACAATCATTCCTGAAATTGATGTACCTGGTCATTGTCGTGCCGCGATTAAGGCTCTGCCACACCTATTGGTTGAAGCAGAGGATACGACGGAATATCGCAGCATTCAGCACTACAACGACAACGTCATCAACCCTGCTCTGCCGGGTAGTTACGAGTTTATCGACAAAGTGCTTGAGGAAATCGCGGCTCTCTTCCCTGCTCCTTATGTTCACATTGGTGCTGACGAAGTGCCTAATGGCGTCTGGTCGAAAAGTCCTGCTTGCCAAGCGTTTATGGAGAAGTTGGGTTACACAGATTACAAGGAACTACAAGGTCATTTCCTTCGCCATGCAGAAGACAAACTTCGCAAACTGGGTAAACGTATGCTGGGTTGGGAAGAAGCGCAACACGGCAACAAAGTCAGCAAAGATACGGTGATCTACTCATGGCTAAGCGAAGAAGCGGCATTGAACTGTGCTCGCCAAGGCTTTGATGTGGTGCTGCAACCTGCACAAACCACTTACCTAGATATGACCCAAGACTACGCACCTGAAGAACCGGGCGTGGACTGGGCAAATCCACTGCCATTAGAGAAGGCTTACAACTACGAGCCGTTAGCAGAAGTCCCTGCTGACGACCCAATCAGAAAACGCATTTGGGGCATTCAAACCGCTCTATGGTGCGAAATCATCAACAACCCATCGCGCATGGACTACATGATTTTCCCTCGCCTGACTGCCATGGCAGAAGCATGTTGGACTGAAAAACAACACCGCGATTGGACCGACTATTTATCACGTTTGAAAGGTCACCTTCCTCTGCTCGACTTGCAGGGAGTGAATTACCGTAAACCGTGGAAGTAATACCAAGCTAGATGCCAACGCATCACGCTTAAACAGTTTTTAAATTTTTGGCTGCAGGCGCAGCTTAGTAAAAAGGAAATACACAAATGAAATACGGCTATTTCGATAACGAGAATCGCGAATACGTCATCACTCGCCCTGACGTACCAGCACCATGGACAAACTACCTAGGTACTGAGAAGTTCTGTACGGTTATCTCGCACAACGCGGGTGGCTACTCGTTCTACAACTCTCCAGAATACAACCGTGTTACTAAATTCCGTCCAAATGCGACATTCGATCGCCCAGGACACTACGTTTACCTACGTGATGATGAGACAGGTGACTACTGGTCAATCTCTTGGCAACCTGTTGCGAAAAGCCTAGACGAAGCAAACTACGAAGTTCGTCACGGCTTGTCTTACTCAAAGTTCAAGTGTGAATACAGCGGTATTACCGCAACGAAAACTCTGTTCGTGCCAAAAGGCGAAGACGCTGAAATCTGGGATGTAGTGATTAAAAACACCTCAGACAAACCACGTACGATCAGCGCATTCTCATTTGTTGAATTCTCATTCAGCCACATTCAATCTGATAACCAAAACCATCAGATGTCTCTGTACTCAGCAGGTACGGCTTACAATGAAGGTGTGATTGAGTACGACCTGTACTACAACACCAACGATTTCGAAGGTTTCTACTACCTAGCTTCAACATTTGACCCAGATTCATACGACGGTCAACGTGACAGTTTCCTTGGCCTATACCGTGACGAAGCAAACCCGCTAGCGGTAGAACAAGGTAAGTGTTTCAACACAGCACAAACGTGTTACAACCACTGTGGCTCTCTGCACAAGCAATTCACTATCCAACCGGGTGAAGAAGTTCGCTTTGCTTATATTCTAGGTATCGGTAAAGGCAACGGTGAGCGTCTACGTACTAAATACCAGGACCTTGCAGAAGTCGACAACGCATTTGCGGGTATCAAAGCACACTGGGATGAGCGCTGTGGCAAGTTCCAAGTGAAATCACCAAACGAAGGTCTAGATACCATGATCAACGCTTGGACACTATACCAAGCAGAAACTTGTGTGGTGTGGTCTCGTTTTGCTTCATTTATCGAGGTGGGTGGTCGTACTGGTCTTGGTTACCGCGATACAGCGCAAGATGCAATCTCAGTTCCTCATGCTAACCCAGCAATGACGCGCAAACGTATCGTTGACCTACTGCGCGGCCAAGTGAAAGCGGGTTACGGTCTACACCTATTCGATCCAGATTGGTTCGATCCAGAGAAAGCTGATGTTAAACCATCTAAATCTCCAACCGTAGTTCCAACACCTTCTGATGAAGATAAGATTCACGGCATCGAAGACACATGTTCTGATGATCACCTATGGCTAGTTCCAACCATCTGTAAGTACGTGATGGAAACGGGTGAGCACAGCTTCTTTGATGAAGTGATCCCTTACGCTGACGGTGGCGATGCAACCGTTTATGACCACATGAAAGTAGCGCTAGACTTCTCGGCTGAATACGTCGGTCAAACCGGTATCTGTAAAGGCCTGCGTGCAGACTGGAACGACTGTCTGAACCTAGGTGGCGGCGAATCTTCAATGGTGTCGTTCCTACACTTCTGGGCACTGCAAGAGTTCATCGACCTAGCGAAATACCTAGGTAAAGAAGCCGACGTAGAGAAATACACGGAAATGGCAGCAAACGTTCGTGAAGCGTGTGAAACACATCTTTGGGACGACGAAGGCGGCTGGTACATCCGTGGTCTGACGAAGAATGGCGACAAGATCGGTACAGCGCAACAAGCGGAAGGCCGAGTGCACCTAGAGTCAAACACGCTTGCAGTACTTTCTGGTGCTGTATCTCAAGAGCGCGGCGAAAAAGCGATGGACGCAGTCGATGAGAACCTGTTCTCCGAATACGGCCTTCACCTAAACTCACCATCTTTTGCAACACCGAATGATGATATCGGCTTCGTAACTCGCGTTTACCAAGGCGTAAAAGAGAACGGTGCCATCTTCTCGCATCCAAACCCATGGGCTTGGGTAGCTGAAGCGAAACTGGGTCGTGGTGATCGTGCAATGAAGTTCTACGATGCACTAAACCCATACAACCAGAACGACATTATCGAAAAACGTATTGCAGAACCATACTCATACGTTCAGTTCATTATGGGTCGTGACCACCAAGACCACGGTCGTGCAAACCACCCATGGTTAACAGGTACATCTGGCTGGGCTTACTTCGCTGTTACCAACTTTATCCTTGGTGTGCGTACAGGCTTCGATGGTCTGACTATCGATCCATGTATCCCAACAAACTGGCCAGGTTTCGAAGTGACTCGCCAATGGCTAGGAGCAACGTACAACATCAAAGTCGTTAACCCAGACTCAGTAAGCAAAGGCGTTAAGTCGATTACCGTGAACGGTGAAGCTGTAAATGGTGCATCTGTACCAGTTCAAGCGGAAGGTTCAGTAAACGAAGTTATCGTTACTCTAGGTTAATCATCTTTTAGGGGAGAGCTTCTCCCCTTTTGATTTATCCGATGCACTGAGTTTGATGAGTGCATCGGTTCGCTAGCAAAGATTTAAGAGGCGGTGGGATGCCGCTCTTATCGAGGATCGAATCATGATCAAATTTGGTACAGGCGGTTGGCGTGCATTTATCGGTGAGGAGTTCACTAAAGATAATGTACGTTTGGTCGCTCAAGCAGTTGCAAACATCACGAATAATGAATCGGTTGCTGATCGCGGCTTTGTGATTGGCTATGACCGTCGTTTTCTTTCCGATAAAGCCGGTCGTTGGTTCGCTGAAGTTCTAGCAGCAAACGGCATTGTGGTGAGCTTTATCGACAAATTTGTCCCAACGCCTATCGTAATGTTTAAAGCGAAGGAAATGGGCTGCGCGTACTCTGCATGTATTACCGCATCGCACAACCCTGCCGATTACAATGGCATTAAAGTCTTCATTGAAGGCGGTCGTGACGCAGATGAAATCATCACTGAAAAGATCGAATCGCAAATCGCTACACTAACTGCGAAAGATGTTAAAAGCGTCGATTTTGAACAAGCGGTTGAAGATAAGCTGATTGAAATAATCAACCCGATGAACGAATTCGTAGACTCAATCATCGACTTTATCGACATCGAAGCGATCAAGAAGGCGAATCTACGCGTGTTGATCGATCCAATGTTTGGTGTTGCGAAAAACGCGCTACAGACCGTATTGATCAACGGTCGCTGTGAAGTCGACGTCATCAACGATGGTAAAAACCCAGACTTCGGCGGCTTGATGCCATCACCAAGTGCAGCAACGCTTTACCGCTTGATGCACCTTGTGGAACAAGAAGGCTATGACATTGGTATCGGTACCGATGGTGACGCAGACCGCCTTGGTATTATCGACGAGAAAGGTAACTTCATTCATCCAAATGAAGTACTACTACTGCTTTACTACTACCTACTTGAATACAAAGGCTGGACAGGCTCAGTGGTACGTAACATCGCAACCACGCACCTGTTGGATAAAGTCGCAGAAGATCATGGCGAAAAATGCTTTGAGGTTCCTGTAGGCTTTAAGCACATCAGTTCTCAAATGGAAGCTGACGATTCACTGATTGGCGGTGAAAGCTCTGGCGGTCTGACTATTCGTGGTCATATCAAAGGCAAAGACGGCGTATTCGCATCAAGCCTGTTGGTAGAAATGATTTCAGTAACCGGCAAGAAGCTGTCTGAGTTGTTGGATGAAATCTACGGTAAGTACGGTTATGCCTACATGGCAGAAGGCGATTGCAAGTTCAAACCGGCGCAAAAAGACGTACTGTTCAACAAGATTTATGTTGAAAAGCAGTTGCCTGAGTTTGAGTTTGAAATCGAAAAAGTCAGCTATGAAGATGGTGCGAAAGTCTACTTCAAGAACGGCGGTTGGATCATCGCTCGCTTCTCTGGCACCGAGCCATTGCTACGAATTTTTGCAGAGATGCAAGATAGGGACACTGCGGAACGTGTTCTTCAACAGTTTAAGGACTTCTTGTCTTTATAACTGAACCTTGTGCCCGCTTCGAGCACATAACCTATAGGTGAAGAACACTTGCCCGGCATCACCGCCGGGCCTTTTTCTATCTGGCCTTCATAAACTAGGCGAAAGCTAATACGCCTTGAGTTTCAACTTCTACAGCCACACTATCACCCACATTCAATGCTTGAGTTGACGTCGCTAACAGTCGGTCACCATTGACATCAATCACGTAACGACAATGATCCCCCATAAAGTGTTGTTCAAGCACTTTTACTGCACTCTCATCATCAACCTTAATTTGTACATGTTGAGGGCGAAGCAGTAATGCACACTCACTATCGCGTTGAATTTCCTGCTGAGCATTCGCTTCTACTACACCAAGGTGGGTTTCGTATTCATTGTCGGAAATTCGCTTCGCCGCAAGGTAGCTACCTCCACCTAAGAAGTCAGCAACAAACTTGCTCGAAGGCTGGTAATAAAGCTCTGAGGCTGTTCCGTATTGTTCGATTACACCATGATTCATGACTGCCATTTTATCGGCAAAAGCAAACGCTTCTTCACGACTATGAGTAACGAAAATCGCGGTTACGCCTTGCTCTTTAAAGATCTTACGAATTTCACGGATCAGTTCATGACGAACTTGAGTGTCGATATTGGAAAATGGTTCATCCAACAACAGAAGATCCGGTTTGTAAGCCAGTGAACGGGCAATCGCCACGCGCTGCTGTTGACCACCAGAGAGTTGGTGAGGATAACGGTCGCCGTAACCTTTAAGGTGAACCAAGCCGAGCATCTCTTCGACTTTAATCAGCTTTTGCTGCGCCGATTCGTTCTTTAAGCCAAAAGCAATGTTCTCAGCGACTGTTAGGTGTGGGAACAAAGCGTAATCTTGGAAAATCATACCAATATTGCGCTGCTCTGGTGGTAACCAGTTTTTACCGTCATCAATAGTCAGGCAGTTCAAGCTCATTTGACCGGAACTCAGAGGAAGCAGCCCAGCAATGGCTTTCAAAAGTGTCGTCTTACCACAGCCACTTGCACCGAGTAGACAGACAATCTGTCCTTGTTCAACTTCCAGAGAAAGAGATTCAAGAACAGTCTGATCGTCATACTGACAAGTTAGGTTTTTAATCGATAATGCGCAGCTCATCAGTGACTTTGCTCCAGTGAACGGTTAACAACAACAAGCGGGATCAACCCAACGAGAACCAGTAATACTGCCGGAAGTGCGGCAAGCTCTAAATGCTCATCCGAAGCGAAGTTGTACACATACGTCGCCAAGGTTTCAAAGTTAAATGGTCGCAATAGTAGTGCAGCATTGAGCTCTTTCATCGACTCAATAAACACCAAAAGACCAGCAATCAGCGCGCCACGCTTAACTAAAGGGAAATGCACTCGCCACAGCATGGTATTTGGCGTGCACCCCATGGTTCGGGAAGCCATATCCAACGATGGTGAGATCTTGTTTAGGTTACTTTCCACACTACCAATTGCAACAGCGGAGAAACGCACCACCATCGCGAAAATCAGCGCAAACATAGAGCCAGAGAAAATAAGCCCAGGCCTTCCCCATTCCATCGCTTTAGCAATATCGTTAACACGGTGATCCATAAACAACACTGCCACCATTACACCAATCGCAAGTACAGTGCCTGGAACCGCATAGCCCATCGAAGACAGACGCATAAACGCTAAGCTAGAGCGGCCGCCGTTTACGCGTTGACTGAAGTTCACAGTCAATGCAATCGCAACACCTATGATGGCAGCAACGACTGACACCACCAAACTGTTCCATGCATATTCACGAAATTCCGGAGTCCAGCTTTGTGCAAAGTAAGTAATGGCGTAATCAATTAACTGTAGCAATGGGAAAATAAAGGCTACTGCAACGAGACCCCAACACCAAATCAGTGCGCCCCACTTTCGCCAGCCTCGTAGCTCATAACGGAAATCTTCATGGCTATTAAACTGGCTTTGAAACAGCTTTTGTTTGCGGCGGCTGTAGCGCTCTGCACTCAGTAGCAACACAACTATCATCAACATCATGGCTGATATTTTCGCGGCTGCATTGAGGTTCGAATACCCAAGCCAAGTATCGTAAACCGCAGTCGTAAGCGTGTTCACAGCAAAATAGCTGACGGTTCCGAAGTCACCGATCGTTTCCATTGCAACCAGAGACAAACCAACAGCGATAGAGGGTCTTACAAGCGGTAAAGAGATACGCCAAAAGCTTTCCCAAGGAGAACACTTCAATAAGCGTGCACTTTGTAGCAAAGAAACGTTCTGCTCCATAAATGCCGCTCGACAAAGCAAGTAAACATATGGGTACAGGACAAGAGAAAGAACGAAAGTTGCACCACTCAAAGTACGGATATCAGGAAACCAATATTCGCCCGGTCCCCATCCGGTTATATCACGCAAGAAGATTTGAATCGGCCCAGCAAAATCAAACCAATCCGTAAAAATGTAACCAATGATATAACCCGGCATCGCGAGGGGCAGAACTAATGCCCACTGTAGCCATTTCTCAGTTGGCAATTTACACATCGCCATAAACCAAGCACTTGGAATACCGAGAATCAAAGAAAGGAGCATCACACCAGCAGTCAGAACTACGGTGTTATAGATGTAGGTAGGCATGACCGTCGACATCAAGTGTGTAAACAGGTCATCCGTCTCGCCAATGGCGGTATAGAAGATCGCTAAGATCGGCAAAACCAGTAACAGGGTGATCGCCCCACTACTGGTTTTCCATAGAGAATGTTTATTCTTCATTGCCTAAATACTGCAAGGCTGTATGAAACACAAATGCGGCTGCAAATACATCTCATATCCTTTAATCAAATGGGGGTATAGTTATACCCCCACATGGAATTAAAGGTCAAATTTCACTTCATCTAGTAGCTTAATTGCCGCTTCGTGGTGAGAAGCAATGTCGTCTAGAGAAATCGTATCTGCTTTGAAGTCACCCCAAGATTCCACAAGTTCAGAACGCTTAACGCCTTCTTTTACTGGGTACTCGTAGTTTACTTCTGCGTACATTTGCTGCGCTTTGTCACCCGTTAGGAATTCCATTAGCTTCACAGCGTTGTCTTTGTTTGGAGAGAACTTCGCCATCGCCATACCAGAGATGTTTACGTGCGTACCTGTTGTCTCTTGGTTAGGGAAGTTGATGTATACCGCATCAGCCCAAGCTTTTTGCTCTTTGTCGTTAACCATCTTACCTAGGTAGTAGCTGTTACCTAGAGAAACGTCACATAGACCTTCTTTGATTGCTTTAACTTGAGCACGATCGTTACCTTGAGGCTTACGAGCTAGATTCGCTTTTACGCCTTCTAGCCATTCTTTTGTCTCAGTTTCACCGTGGTGAGCGATCATAGAAGATACTAGAGATACGTTGTACGGGTGCTTACCGCTACGAGTACAGATTTTGCCTTTGAACTCAGGCTTTGCAAGGTCCGCGTAGTTGAAGTCGTTACCTAGTTTGCCAACACGGTCACGTGAAGAGTAAACGTTACGAGTACGTAGAGTCAGAGCAAACCACTCGTTTTCTTTGTCTTGGTACTGTGCTGGTACGTTTTCTTCGATGATTTTGCTGTCTACCTTCTGAACTAGACCTTTGTTAGTCAGTTCCGCTAGACGGCTGATATCTGTAGTAAGGATTACGTCAGCTGGGCTGTATTCGCCTTCTTGAGCCAACTTCTCTGCTAGACCTTTTTTCGCAAACTTAACGTTTACTTTAATGCCAGTTTCTTTAGTGAACTCGTTGAACATAGGCTCAACTAGAAAAGGTTGACGGTAAGAGTAGACGTTCACTTCTTCAGCAGCCATTGCCGTTGGAGCCAGAGTAGCGCAAGTAATCGCTGAAAGAGTTAGCAGTTTTTTCATTGTTTAATCCTTTACCATGCTAATGATAACGTTTATCAGTTGCGTTATTATATGCATGTTCAATAAGAAAACAATTAATCAATAAAAAAACCTGCTCATTGGAGCAGGTTTTTTAATGTTAAGTTTGTAACTATTTATTACATTGTGAGTGTTATTTCACAGTCACGAATTCTGGGTAAGCACCAACACCACAGTCGTGCATATCCATACCTTCTAGCTCTTCGTCTTCCGATACGCGGATACCGATTGTCGCTTTCAGGATTGCCCATACCACTAGGCTTGCACCAAATACCCAAGCAAAAATAACTGCCGCACCTAGAAGCTGTGCACCAAACGTTGCATCACCGTTGCTCAGTGGCACAACCATTAGGCCGAAGAAACCACACACACCGTGAACTGAGATAGCACCTACTGGATCATCAATCTTAATCTTATCTAAACCAATGATGCTGAATACTACTAGCGCACCTGATACCGCACCAATCGCCACAGCATAAAGCGGTGATGGAGATAGAGGGTCAGCCGTGATAGCAACAAGACCAGCTAACGCACCGTTAAGAATCATAGTCAGGTCTGCTTTACCCCAAGTTGTCTTACATACAAATAGTGCGGCAATTGCACCTGCTGCAGCTGCAGCGTTTGTGTTTAGGAAAATTTGACCAACTGCAGTCGCGTTCTCAAAATCCGAAACCATAAGTTGAGAGCCGCCGTTGAAACCGAACCAACCGAACCAAAGGATGAACGTACCCAATGTAGCGAGAGGCATGTTTGAACCAGGGATTGGGTAGATTTCGCCGTTTTTACCGTATTTACCTTTACGTGCACCCAGTAATAGTACGCCTGCTAATGCTGCTGAAGCACCGGCCATGTGTACGATACCTGAGCCCGCAAAGTCACTAAAGCCAGCCTCTGATAGGAAACCACCACCCCAAGTCCAGTAACCTTCCATTGGATAGATAAATGCCGTCAGTACCGCTGAGAAGATTAGAAAAGACCAAAGCTTCATACGCTCTGCAACCGCGCCAGAAACCACTGACATTGCTGTTGCTACAAATACTACTTGGAAGAAGAAGTCCGACTCTAGAGAGTGGTCTGCACCTTCACCTTGTGTGCCAATTAGTGCACCAAATGATGGTAACCAACCGCCTTCACCGTTATCGACATACATAATGTTGTAGCCAACCAATAGGAACATGGTACAAGCGATCGCGTAAAGACAGATGTTTTTAGTTAGAATTTCTGTTGTGTTTTTAGAGCGAACTAAGCCCGCTTCTAGCATGGCAAAGCCTGCTGCCATCCACATTACCAACGCACCGGAAATGAGGAAGAAAAAGGTGTCGAGTGCGTAACGTAATTCAGTTACTGTTGTTGTTAATTCCATGATAATTCTCCAATCCCTTGAATTCTTAAAGTGCTTCTGCGTCCATTTCACCAGTACGGATACGCACCGCTTGGTTCAGGTCGTAAACAAAAATTTTGCCGTCACCAATCTTTCCGGTCTGCGCCGCTTTTGTGATGGCTTCTACCACACGTTCCACATTGTCTGCGTGGGTTGCGATTTCTAGTTTTACTTTTGGTAGAAAGTCGACTTGATACTCAGCGCCACGGTATAGCTCCGTGTGGCCTTTCTGACGACCAAAACCCTTAACCTCTGATACTGTCATCCCTTCAATACCAACATCAGCCAATGCTTCGCGAACATCGTCTAACTTAAAAGGTTTTATAATGGCATTAATGATTTTCATTGAATCTTCTCCGCAGCTTTCATCCTGAAACAGTTTTATTAATCCAAGCGGCGTGCCAACTTTTTATCTCATTGATTTATATAGAATTAGTAAAATTAACAAACTTATAAACAAAAAGGGCGCACCATATCGGTGCGCCCTTTTCACAAATATAAGGCAATTCAAGTCTAACTACCCAAAACTGTGCATTAAATGTTCAAAAAGTCTTTCCATTGCTCTATCAAGGCACAAAAGTCTTCTATACCACAGCTGGCTGTACTCTCTGCATCGTAGAAATCAAACTCGCTTTCCATTTCCACTTCATACTCATGACCAAGTGCGTTTTCTTGCACTAGCACCTCATCACCGTGGATCATCAAACTGATCTCTGCACCAGTTAACCTATGCTCTTGAGATGGCGAAGAAAATGCCTGATCAATTAAAGCTTCTACCTGAGCAATTTTTGCTGGGTCTTTGCCTATTTCTTCTTGCAACCAACGACCCACAATCTCATGCCCCATGCTGCATTTAACATAGTATTCGCCCATCAATGTGTTGCGGATGAATTCAAATTCCATCGTGATCGCCTTTTCGTATCAATTTGGTGCGGAGTATACAGGGAGATTTGAGATGGGAGAAGCGGGAGACGAGAGCTCTCTCGATGGCTTGTTTAAAAGAGATTCCCGACTCCACTCCTTCGTCGCTTTCGGGAATGACATCGTTTTTACTCTTAGCTGTTTAATCGTCATCCTCAAGAGCGAGGCACGAGCGAGTTGGGGATCTCTCAAGACTTTGTCTAAAAGAGATTTCGACTCCCTCATCTGCCAATCTAGGAAATGACGTAGTTCTAATATCTCGCAGCGTTCTGCAAAGAAAAAAGCGCCCACCAAAAGGTGGGCGCTTAACTAAGTATTCACAGAGCTCGCTAAGATTACGCAGGCTCTTGGAAGATCACATTATCTGCTTTCTTGGTGTACTGTTCCATCTTGTGGAAGTTCAAGTAACGGTAAGTATCCGCAGCTGTCGCATCAATTTGCTCCATGTACGCTAAGTACTCTTCCTTAGTTGGAATCTTACCTAGAATCGCACCCACTGCCGCAAGTTCCGCTGAAGATAGGTACACATTTGCACCTGTACCTAGACGGTTCGGGAAGTTACGCGTTGAAGTCGACATTACTGTTGCTTTATCTGCAACACGTGCTTGGTTACCCATACATAGCGAACAACCAGGAGTTTCAATACGAACGCCAGCGCGGCCGTAAATACCGTAGTAACCTTCTTCTGTAAGTTGGTCACGGTCCATCTTCGTTGGCGGCGCTACCCATAGACGAGTGTCTAATTGACCATTGAACTTCTCAAGTAGCTTACCCGCTGCACGGAAGTGACCAATGTTCGTCATACAAGAACCGATGAACACTTCATCAATCTGTGTACCTTGAACGTCAGACAGAAGACGAGCGTCATCTGGATCGTTTGGCGCACAAAGAATTGGTTCGTTGATTTCAGCTAGGTCAATCTCAATCACGTGAGCGTATTCCGCATCTGAATCTGCTTCCATAAGCTCAGGATTTGCCAACCACTCTTCCATCGCAGTAATACGACGCTCGATAGTACGACGGTCGCCGTAACCTTCCGAGATCATCCATTTCAGCATAGTGATGTTTGAGTTTAGGTATTCCTCAATAGACGCTTGAGATAGCTTAACGGTACAACCTGCCGCAGAACGTTCTGCTGACGCATCAGACAACTCAAATGCCTGCTCTACAGTTAGGTGCTCAACGCCTTCAATTTCTAGTACGCGACCAGAGAATTCGTTGATCTTACCTGCTTTCTCTACTGTTAGAAGGCCTTGCTTGATGCCGTATAGAGGAATAGCATGCACAAGGTCACGTAGCGTGATACCCGGCTGCATTTCGCCTTTAAAGCGCACCAAGATTGACTCTGGCATATCCAGTGGCATAACACCGGTCGCTGCTGCGAACGCAACAAGACCTGAACCTGCAGGGAACGAAATACCGAGAGGGAAACGAGTATGCGAGTCACCACCTGTACCTACCGTATCAGGCAGAAGCATACGGTTTAGCCACGAGTGAATCACACCATCACCCGGACGAAGTGACACACCGCCACGGTTCATGATGAAATCAGGTAGCGTGTGGTGTGTGTTTACGTCAACTGGTTTTGGATATGCCGATGTGTGACAGAATGACTGCATCACTAAGTCAGCTGAGAAGCCAAGACACGCAAGGTCTTTTAGCTCATCACGCGTCATTGGGCCAGTGGTGTCCTGAGAACCTACAGTTGTCATCTTAGGCTCGCAGTACTGACCTGCACGTACGCCTTCTACGCCACATGCTTTACCCACCATCTTCTGAGCTAGCGTGTAGCCTTTGTCTGATGCAGAAGGGTCAACTGGCTTAGCAAATAGATCGGTTTCTTCTAAACCAAGTGAAGTACGAGCACGGCTTGTTAAACCACGACCGATGATCAGTGGAATACGGCCACCCGCGCGAACTTCATCAAGTAGTACTTTGCTTAGCGTAAAGCTAGAAATGTCTTCGCCGTTTTTACGTACAACGCCTTCGTATGGGAAGATGTCAATTACATCACCCATGTTCATATTTTGTACGTCTAACTCGATAGGTAGTGCGCCAGAGTCTTCCATTGTGTTGTAGAAGATAGGAGCAATCTTACCACCTAGACAGATACCACCAGTGCGCTTGTTTGGTACGAATGGGATGTCTTCCCCCATGAACCAAAGAACAGAGTTAGTTGCAGATTTACGCGAAGAACCCGTACCAACAACGTCACCAACATACGCTAGTGGAATGCCATCTTTTTGCAGTTCTTCGATTTGATTAATAGGACCAACGCTGCCTGGTTGGTCTGGAACGATGCCATCACGTTCCATCTTCAGCATCGCTTTCGCGTGTACTGGGATATCAGGACGAGACCATGCATCTGGTGCTGGAGATAAGTCATCGGTGTTCGTTTCACCGGTCACTTTAAAGACTTTAACGGTAATCTTTTCCGCTACTTTTTCTTTTGATGTGAACCATTCAGCATCCGCCCAAGATTGTAGAACTTGCTTCGCGAATGCATTGCCTGCTTTGGCTTTCTCTTCTACATCGTAGAAAGCATCGAACATCAATAGAGTGTGAGATAACGCTTTTACAGCAATTGGGGCAAGCGCATCGTCATCTAGGAACTCGACTAGGGGCGCGATGTTGTAACCACCTTGCATCGTACCTAGTAGCTCTGCAGCTTTTTCACGGCTTACAAGCGGTGATGCCACTTCACTTTTAGCAACAGCCGTCAAGAAACCTGCTTTTACATAAGCAGCTTCATCTACACCTGGTGGGATACGGTTCTCTAGTAGGTCAAGAATAAAGGCTTCTTCACCTTGTGGGGGATTTTTCAGAAGTTCAACAAGTCCAGCAACTTGTTCAGCGTCTAGCGGTTTAGGAACAACTCCTTCGGCAGCACGCTCTTCGACGTGTTTACGGTAGGCTTCAAGCACGACTTTTTCCTCTCATTGCGGTTCCTCCTTTTTTCTTACTATTTTTCAAAGTAAAGGAGTGAACATCCTTGGAAACTTGGCTCTCCATTGCCCTTGTTTTCATTCAATTCTGATTGAGAAACAGCGCCGTAGAGGCCAAACTGTGGGCGAAAGAATAGCAAATTTAACGTTAAATTAAAATCTCATCATTTTGACCAACATAGCAACTTACGACTAAAGTCCGGTAAATTTTGGCTAAATATGCGGAGATCTTGCTGTCCTATTCCCGGTTATTTAAATGATGTTCCAACGATCAAGTACACGGCATCTAAATCTTGCTCGGTACGACCGTATGCCAACATGATCGGTCCTATTGGAGAATCTACCCCAAAGAAAATCGATGCGGCATTGTACAGCGGCGCTTCATTGAGCTTCAGATCGTTATCTGACCAAACGCCACCGTGTTCAAGGGATGCACCTAAATACACAGGTGCTTCAAACAGCCCGAAGTCGTTATCCATCCATTTATAACGATACACCAAGCTGGTATAGAATAAGTTCTGCCCGATCAGGCTGTTACGTGGAATACCTGAGAGATTCAAGAAACCACCAAGCTCACGCGGGTCTAAAGGTACAGACGAGTTTTTGCTCTCAACAAAGCTGTATTCCGCTTGTCCGACTAAAGTATGACGACTATGAGTCACTGCTCCCTTGAAACGCGCGGTAATCTCGTAAACAGTATCTTCAATATTGCCATCTGGGTTTAACTGACGAAAATCCTCTGGAGTCTTATCGTGAGAAACTAGGTAATCCAAATCGATCAACATACCGTGCGTTGGGAAAGCAAAATCGTCCAAGGTATCTAGGCGGTAATTGGCAAACACACCCAAACGCTCATAATCAAGCTCACCGAAAGACTGAAAAGTGGATGCTTCAATCGCACCTTTGGTATAGCGCCCGCCAACTCGGAACTCTTGCCACAACGTTGGTTGTACACCGGCAGCAAGCTCTGTAATAAACTCAGTGTAAGAAACCGGCAGGTAATCGTAGACGGATCCAATATCGGGGTTTTCAAAGTTATCAGAGAGGTTTCTATTCTCTGTGTTGTAATTTACTTTGCTAGAAACAAACAACTGCTGACTCGAAAGCACCGGAGAGTAAAGCTCCGCCTCAATCAGTTTATCCGTGCCCATATCCACATTAAAGGTCAGCTCGGCGCCGTGAGAGTTCAAGTTGGTGAAATTAGCCGACATGCCGATGCCATATTGACTATCGGTATTGAAATCATCTTCTAAGAAGAAGCGGAAGTTTAGGTAGTTTGGACCCCAAGACTTTTCGTTCACTTCAAAGACGAGTAAGTTCACCCCATCGATTTCTTCAAAGTGATAAGTGATCAGCTCAAAACGATCCAGTGCATAGAGATTTTCTACCGCTTTTTCGATCTCAGCCGTTTCTAGAGGGCGTCCTGTGTCTAACTCAAGTCGGTTAGTCAACAGCACATCACTGTAGTGGGTATTGTTCACAAGAACAATTTGATCGACAACACGCTCATCCCCATACTCAAGATTCTTGCGCATGTCTTGTTTATGCTCGATGTATTTCTGGTACTCCGCATTCGATACACTCAGCCCTTCAAGCTTTGACTTGAGTCCTCGAGTGATCTCATAACCCGCTTTAAAAGCGTCTGGCATTTTTTCGAATTCTACCGTTTCCATTTGCCCAACATCAGGACGAATGTAGACATCATCACCGCTTAGCGTTTCGGCTTGCTCTTGAGTACTGCGACGAACTAGGTAGTTGGAGAGTTGGTCTGCTACGGCAAATAAGCCAGTAAAGTCCTCTTCACTTTTGTAATCGGTACTAATGTCAACGGCAATCACCACGTCGGCACCCATTGCGCGAGCAACATCAACAGGCATGTTATTGACTACCCCGCCGTCCACCAGCATATGACCATTCAGTTCGTAAGGTGGAAGCGCGCCAGGCACTGACATACTCGCCATCATGGCATCAACCAAATAGCCGTTATCTAAGACGACCTCTTCTAACTCGACGATATCCGTCGCGACTGAACGGTATGGAATGGCAAGATCATCAAAGGAGTTAAAACGACCAAGGTTGCCTGTGGTTTCACGTAGAATGCGCAACATGTTTTGACCTTGCACCACGCCTGTTGGCGAACGCACTTCACCAAACCTCAAACCTAGGTCAGTGGTGATTTGATAACGATCTTCGTATTCTTTATCGCGGACGCGACGTTGGCTGCGGTCGACACGGTCTCGGTAACCGCTGTTCCAATCGACACTGTAGATAAAACTTTCGATTTCATCGGCGCTCATCCCCGTGGCATATAGACCACCGACATAGGCACCCATGCTAGTGCCGGTAATGATATCGACGGGAATATTCATCTCTTCCAGAGCCTTCAAAACCCCGATGTGAGCGGCTCCTTTTGCCCCACCACCAGCCAGTACGACGGCGATTTTAGGACGAGATTGATCATCACTGACTTGCTTAGCAAAGGAAGGCGTTGCAATCAAAAAGGAACAGACCCAGAGCGCAACACAACGCTTCCATGGGTTTGAGATCGACTTTTTGAACATTCACTTCTTCCTTTACTGAATATTGAACACCTACTTTTACTAAGATTTGAACAACTTCACAAGTCAGTGATGGCGTTTTTGGTGGTCTTACCAATCAAATAGGTTATTCAACCAATTAGATTTTTTCTCACACTGCTGTTTGATTTGCCCAGACTTGTCCCACACTGGCAGCTTGTATTCACTGCGACAGTTCATTTCCAGCGCACCATTAGCGGCTTTTTGGAATCCTAATGTGGTCACTTCTTTTGGCCAAGGTAACTCTAGTCGCTCAGGGATACGTTGTTTCAGGTATTCCGCATAGACACGCAATGCACCACTTGAACCAGTAAGCTTGGTCGACTTGTTATCATCGCGACCGAGCCAAACGGTTGTCACTTCACGGCCGTCAACACCCACAAACCAACTATCACGGCTGTCGTTACTGGTACCGGTTTTGCCTGCCAGAGCAGCCCACGCGAACTGACTTTGTAGGAATCGACCTGTCCCTTGAGCGACCCCTTGCTTCATCGCGTAAGTCGTCAACCAAGCCGCTTGTTGGTCCACCGCTTGAGATGAGCGAGGTAGTGATTGATAAAGCACATTGCCATCCATATCGATCACAGAGCGTAATGCCGATAACTTGGCGCGCTTACCTGAGTTAGTGACTGTCTGGTACATCTGCGCGACTTCAAATGGCGTCAACGAGAAGGAACCAAGGAACATAGAAGGGACTGGACGAATTTCATTCTTATCCACGCCCAAACGCTCTAGCGTAGCCGAAACTTCTGGAATGCCCAGCTCCATCCCCAAACGCACGGTTGGCACATTGAGTGATTTCGCCAACGCTAAGTACAGCGGCACATCACCACGGAACTTACGGTCGAAGTTACGTGGCGACCAAACCGAGCCTTTACTGCCTTTCAAGCTAAGCGGAGTATCGTGAAGCGTGGTTGCAAGGTTGTACTTCTCTGGCTGCTCTAGCGCAGTTAAATAGATCGCAGGTTTTACCAAAGAGCCAATCGGACGACTTGCATTCAAGGCGCGGTTAAAACCTTCATAGCCAACACGTTTACCACCGACCATAGCGCGAATCTCGCCACTATGACGGTCAACCGCAACCGCTGCAGCCTCCAACTCTTTACCTGCTCGTTTAGCAAGCTCAGGGACTTTTTTCGCGATAGCTTGCTCTAACTTGCTTTGCGATACCGGGTCGAGAGAAGTAAACAAACGTAAGCCGGTTTCAGCTTTGAAGTTGTCACCTACTTTTTCTTTCAGCTCAATGTTCAGTTGTTGGAAGTACGCCGGCTGACGACTCGCGATACGAGGTTTACTTTGTGTATCTAACGGACGATTTACCGCTTGTTCGTATTGCTGCGCGGTTAACATGTCTTGTTGCATCAACAAACGCAATACCAAGTCACGACGCGTTTTGGTGCGCTCAGGGTAACGAATTGGGTTGTAGTAAGACGGTCCTTTCACCATACCTACCAACATCGCGAGTTGGTCGATACGAAGCTCTTGAATCGGTTGACCGAAGTAGTAACGTGATGCCAAAGCAAAACCATGGATTGCATCTCCGCCACTCTGACCTAAGTAAACTTCATTCAAATAAGCTTCAAGAATACGGTCTTTGCTGTAGCGGTAGTCCAGAATCAGAGCAATGTACGCTTCACGGACTTTTCGCCACAAGGTTTTATCACGTGTCAGGAATAAGTTTTTCGCTAACTGCTGAGTCAAGGTACTACCACCTTGAACAGTACGACCCGCTTTGATGTTAGCAACAAGGGCACGGCCAATCGCCAGCGGCGAAACGCCATCATGCTGATAGAAATCACGGTCTTCAGTTGCTAACAGTGCATCGACAAGCACTTCTGGGAATTGATCTCGACGTAAGAACAGGCGCTGTTCATTCTGATCTTTTTCCAACATTCCTAGCATCTTAGGTTCAATGCGCAAGTAACCAAGATCGCCTTTGGATTCCAAAGATTGAATGCGTTGTAAACCACTGCTTGAAAAATGCAGCATGACGTGACGATCAGGCTCAGGACCATCAGCAAACTCGAACGGACGACGAATAAGCTCAATACGCGTCGAAGAAGAAGAGTATTCACCAGGGTAACGAGGCTGACTTACCTTACGGTAGTTCAATACATCAAGCTCATTACGCATCTCTTTGATGGTAATGTTCTCACCCGGACTCAAATTGAGGATACGCGCATAAACGACAGTTGGCAGATCAAACAGCTGGCCGTCAAAGCGGTCTTTCACCACACTATCAAGATAGATACCAACAAACAGCAACACCGCCGCAAGCGCTACACCCGCTTTCCAGCTAAATGACCAAATGATTTTAAGCCAAGACCGCTTGCCATTACTTGGCTTCTTCGATGGCGATTTTCTCGGTCGCTTCGCTCCGCTTTTCTTAGCGGCAGTCGTTTTACTTGACGTTGTTTTCTTGGCTGGTGCTCTTTTTGCACCGGGCTTTTTTGTATCAGTCATTATTCAATTGTCTTTTTGTTTTTGTTGTCGCTACATGAGTGGCAGGATCGTCAGGCCAAACGTGTTTTGGATATCGGCCTTTCATCTCTTTTTGCACTTCTTTGTAGCTTCCTGCCCAAAAGGCAGCTAAATCCGTTGTCACCTGAAGAGGACGCTGTGCTGGAGAAAGTAACTCTAACACCAATCGCTTGCGACCTTGTGCCACGGTTGGAGAAGTGCTCTCTCCAAACACTTCTTGCATACGCACTGACAGTACTGGTTCATGACCAAATTGGTAACGAATGCGCTTTTTCGAACCTGTTGGTAAGCGATAATCTTCTGGTAACCACTCATCAATCTGTTGATTCAACGGCCAACCTAATCGAGCGTTCAACGCTTCCACTAGGTTCACTTTCGCCAAATCTTTCACCGATGATACCGTGCTCATGTACGGCTCTAGCCACTCTTCTAGGCCATTAAGCAAACTGGTCTCATCAAAACTTGGCCAAGCTTGCTCAGGTAACCATTCCACTGCGCAGCGAATACGTTCTAACAAATTTTCCGCTGCCGACGTCCAGTTTAGACTCTGTAAGCCCTGACGGCGGACATAAGTGAGTAAAGCTTGTGTCATTTTTTCTTTACCCGGACTCGGCAACGCTTCGCGCTTAATCACCAGTTGACCAAGTTTGATTTGGCGTTCGGCAATCAAACGGCCTTTTTTCTCATCCCAATCAACCAGCTCAGCCACCGTGAAAAGGTGCTCGAACGTTTCTTGTAATGCGTTGATATCTAAGTCACAAGCTAGGTTCATTTGGCTTGAGTTAGAATGCGAGCGCATCAAATCAATCGTAACTAAGTAATCACAACCACCAAGAGTCTCTTCTGGCCGACACTCAGCACCATGCCCGTTCGACAAAGTAAAACGACCATATTGGTTAACACGCTGCTGCGCAATGCGATCTGGGAAAGCTAAGCTCAATACTAGCGCCAGCACTCGCTCATCGACATTAGGTAGGCTGAATACCGTATCCAGTTTGTGCGCCAGCGCTTGAGATCGCTTGTGCAATATCGCTTTCTTTGCATGTGTACCACTTATCCAGCGATGTAGGCTATGCGCGATGTTAGTCACATTGCGCTCAGGCTCTTCAATTAGGGCGACCGCAGCCAAAGCAGTATTTAGCATTTTTTCACTGCGCTGCTGTGCTTGAATCAGCATTGCTGCAGAGCGCGGCTCTACACCAAGAGCGTGGGCCGTCTTACCTGCAGAAGTAAGTTGGCCTTGCTCGGTAAGTAACCCTAAAGAAATCAACAGCTGTTTAGCCTGAGCAAGCGATGCTGAAGAAGGAATATTCAACCATTTAAGCTCAGCGATATCCCCTGCTCCCCAGAATGCCAGTTCCATTACTAAGCTTGCTAAATCTGAGTGCAGGATTTCTGGTTGGGGAACTTGCGGTTGCTGCTTGAATTGGCTTTCTGAATACAATCGGACGCAAATGCCCTCTTCAATACGCCCTGCACGGCCAGCACGTTGAATTACAGACGATTGTGCCACTCGCACTTGCTCTAATCGCGTAAGTCCATTCTTCAAATCAAAACGCGCCACACGTTCTAATCCAGAATCGACGACCAATCGAATGCCTTCAATGGTCAAAGAAGTTTCAGCAATGTTAGTCGCGAGCACGACTTTGCGTTTACCTCCAGAAGCGGGAGCGATCGCTTTTTGCTGCTCGGCAAAGCTAAGTTGACCATAAAGAGGACACACTTCTACGTTATCAGGTAGGTGTACTAAACGCTCTTGCACTTGCTTGATGGCACCGATACCCGGAAGAAAAGCAAGCAAAGAGCCAGACTCTTTGCTCATCAAGTGCTCGATCGTTTTTGCCATGGAGGTCGGCAAATGATCATTCGCCCCAAGCGGTAAATAGCGCGTTTCTACCTCAAAACTACGACCTTCCGACTCAATGTAAACCGCCTCTGGTAATAAGGATTGCAAGGCATCTTGGTCAAGCGTTGCCGACATCACCACCAGCTTTAAATCGTCCCGTAATGCTTCTTGAACTTCTAAACTGAACGCTAATGCGGTATCGGCATGAATGCTACGCTCGTGAAATTCATCAAAAATCAGTAGATCAATGCCGTCTAATTCAGGGTCACTTTGGATCATGCGCGTCATGATCCCTTCCGTCACAATTTCAAGTTGAGTGTGCTTACTCACCTTTGTCTCGCCACGCACTCGGTAACCCACACGCTCTCCTACTTGCTCTCCCAACTGCTGCGCCAAATAACGTGCGATATTGCGCGCAGCAAGACGACGAGGCTCTAGCATTACAATCTTGCCCGTCACGGCTTGGCTTTTAAGAAGTTGTAGTGGGAAGTAAGTGGATTTACCGGCACCAGGAGCTGCCTTGAGGATCACTTGGTGTTGATGTTTGACCGCCGTAAGTAATTGTGGCATCACGGCTTCGATCGGCAATTGTGACAAAGGAAATACCCTATGTTGTAATGTTGGGCACATTGTACATAAAAACACTCTTGGCTAAATAAGCAAATGCAATTCGAACCCGCTCTAGAGTCCGCGACTCTACTTAAACGCTACAAACGCTTCCTTGCCGATATCGAATTGGATAACGGTGAGATTCGAACAATTCACTGTGCGAACACTGGCGCAATGACAGGCTGTGCCACTCCAGGCAACAAAGTTTGGTACTCCACTTCTGATAACCCAAAGCGCAAATACCCAAACAGTTGGGAACTGAGCGAAACGCCACAAGGGCATCGTATTTGTATAAATACCGCTCGTGCCAATCAACTGGCGGTAGAAGCAATTGAAAATAATGTCATTTCGGAACTGTCTGGATATGACCAACTTCAAACTGAAGTGAAATACGGCAATGAAAATAGCCGAATTGATATCTTGCTCAGCGCAAGTGATAAATCAAAGTGTTATATAGAAGTGAAGAGCGTCACCCTACTTGATGAGGAAAGTTCATCGGGACAAGGTTATTTCCCTGATGCCGTGACCACGCGAGGACAAAAGCACCTGCGAGAGCTCACAGAAATGGCACAAACTGGAAGTAGAGCCATACTTTTATTCACTGT
Source organism: Vibrio sp. B1ASS3 (assembly GCF_905175355.1). Classification (NCBI taxonomy): domain Bacteria; kingdom Pseudomonadati; phylum Pseudomonadota; class Gammaproteobacteria; order Vibrionales; family Vibrionaceae; genus Vibrio; species Vibrio sp. B1ASS3. Next base: position 763,673 of record NZ_HG992742.1, on the reverse strand, counting down.
TTTACATTCAGGTATTGAAAAAGTATCTGCGGCGCACCATATAGACGCGAAATATTCAACGTTACTAAAACAAGCACAAGACGCTGGAGTAGAAGTTCTCTGCTACAAAGCTGAACTGAGCAACACTGAAGTCAAGCTAATCTCTGCTATTGAATTTATCAATTGAGAGAAAAAATGATGTCGTCTTCACATTGACGATAAGTTTGCGATTCAGTAATTGCCTGCACCGCCTCTTTTTGCTATAGATACCCGCCTTAAATTGACTGCGATGCAGTTGACTAGGTGTAAGTAGGAGATGCTGTATGCCAGAATCAAAGAAGAAAACGATAGGCATCCTAGCCATTGCCGGTGTGGAGCCATATCAGGAAAAGCCTGGTGAAGAATACATGTCACCAGAGCAGGTTGAACACTTTACAAAGATCTTAACAGCTTGGCGTAATCAGCTCAGGGAAGAAGTCGATCGCACTGTACACCACATGCAGGACGAAGCAGCGAACTTCCCAGATCCAGTTGACCGTGCCTCTCAAGAGGAAGAGTTCAGCTTAGAACTGCGTAACCGTGACCGTGAGCGTCGCCTGATCAAGAAGATCGAAAAGACTCTAGACAAAATTACTGAAGACGATTTCGGCTTCTGTGAATCTTGTGGCGTAGAGATTGGCGTTCGTCGCCTAGAAGCGCGTCCAACTGCTGACCTTTGTATTGACTGTAAAACACTTGCAGAAATCAAAGAGAAACAGATGCAAGGTTAATCAACCACGCATTATGATTATTGAAAGGGAGCTCAGGCTCCCTTTTTGTTTTGACTAGCTTTTTAACGCTAAACTTCTAGTTTTACCCGAATACTTTCGAGATACACGCATGACACGCTATGTAGGTCGATTTGCCCCATCCCCTTCAGGACCATTACATTTTGGTTCCTTAGTTGCCGCTCTTGGCAGCTACTTTCAAGCAAAAGCCAATCAAGGGACTTGGCTCGTTCGTATCGAAGATCTTGACCCACCGAGAGAAATGCCTGGTGCGGCAGAAGATATTCTTAATGCGCTCCAAGCTTATCAACTCCACTGGGATGGTGAAGTGGTGTATCAAAGTGAACGACACCATTTATACCAAGCACAAATTGATGCGTGGTTGGAGAATGGCGATGCTTATTATTGCCAATGTACACGCAAGCAAATAAAAGAACATGGTGGTTATTATCTCGGCACTTGCCGCGACAAAGGCTTGAAAGAAGGTGCGATTCGCCTAAGAATGACTAAGCCCATCGCCAATTTCCTCGATCAGAAGCATGGTTTGATGACCATTCCTGAAGCGTTAGTAAATGAAGATTTCATTATTAAACGTCGAGATGGATTATTTGCCTATAATCTTGCGGTAGTATTAGACGATATCGACCAAGGGGTGACTGAAGTCGTCCGTGGTGCTGACTTAATTGAGCCCACAGGTCGTCAAATCAGCTTGTATCAAATTCTTGGACAACCAGAAGTTAGCTACTTGCATTTACCATTGGCGATGGACACTAACGGCAACAAACTGTCGAAACAAAACCATGCGACAGCCATTGATGTCGCTAATCCGAAGCCAGCTCTGCTGCATGCAATGACATTTTTAGGATTCGATATTCCTGACGATATTCGAACCGCTAACGTAGACGAAATCCTACGTTGGGGCTGCGAAAATTGGCGTTTGCAACAGCTTCCAGCGGAGATCGAGATCACACCGTGATTCTCAAACGGCACTGTGTAGGCTATCATTAGCCGCAAAATTGGCCCTAGAGGCATAAAAACTAACCAAAGCAAGATTGGATTAAACCCAGTTATTGCCAGATGCACATGAATACAAACGACAATACAACAAGCGAATCTGCCATGATCCCAGAACTCGCTCTCAATGTACTTACTCGTGAAGAGCACAACATTTCGCGTAAGCAGATCAGTGATAATGCACTGAAGGTGCTATACCGACTAAACGGTGCCGGTTTCGATGCTTTTCTTGTGGGTGGCGGGGTTCGAGACTTACTGCTTGGACAAAAACCAAAAGACTTTGATATCGCAACTAACGCGACACCAGAGCAAATCAAACAACTGTTTAGAAACTGCCGTTTGATTGGCCGTCGCTTCCGTCTTGCCCACATTATGTTTGGCCGAGACATCATCGAAGTTGCGACCTTCCGCGGTCACCACCAAGAGCAAAAGAACAAGAACGTTTCCCAGCAGTCAAAAGAAGGCATGCTGCTTCGTGACAATGTTTACGGCACTATTGATGAAGATGCAGAGCGCCGTGACTTCACGATTAACTCGATGTACTACAACATCGCAGATTACTCTATTCACGACTACGCTCGTGGTATTGAAGATCTAGAGGACCGTCTTGTTCGTCTAATCGGTGATCCAGAAACCCGTTACCGTGAAGACCCTGTGCGCATGCTGCGCGCTGTTCGCTTCGCAGTGAAACTTGACTTCGATATCGAAGAAGACACCGCAGCACCAATTGAAGAGATGGCACCGCTACTGCGTGATATCCCATCAGCACGTCTTTTCGAAGAATCGTTGAAGATGCTTCAATCTGGTCACGGTCTAGAGACTTATCACCTACTGCGCGAATACAACCTGTTCCAACAGTTGTTCCCTGTAATTGCTGAGCACTTCACTGAAGATTACGAATCTCATACCGAACAAATGCTAGATTTAGTGCTTGATTCGACCGATATGCGAATCGAAGAAGGCAAGCGCATCAATCCTGCGTTCATGTTTGCCGCGATGCTGTGGTACCCGCTATGTGCCATGGCAGATAAACTAATGGAACAGCGTAACCTGTGCCATTACGATGCCATCATGGAAGCGAGCAACATCATTCTTGATGACCAAGTTCGTACCATTGCCATTCCACGCCGTCACACAGCGACGATTCGTGAAATTTGGCAGCTGCAATTACGCCTTCCACGACGCAACGGTAAACGTGCATTCCGCCTAATGGAGCTCAACAAATTTAGAGCTGGCTTTGATTTTCTTGAAATGCGCGGTGAAATTGAAGGCGGTGATACTCAGAAGCTTGCCAAGTGGTGGGAAACTTTCCAAAATGCTGGCCGAGAAATGCGCCAAGCTATGGCTGCGGACCTAGACGGCCAAGCGCCTAAAACCGGTCAACGCCGCCGTAAAACTTACCGCAAGAAAAAGAGTAAGCCTAAGTCATGATCACAGCGTACATTGCGGTAGGCAGTAACTTGGCTGATCCTGTCAGCCAAGCCAAGCAAGCGATCGAAGCCCTTAAAACATTGCCAAACTCTGAGTTTGTGCAGGCTTCATCACTTTACAGCAGTACACCGATGGGACCGCAAAACCAACCGGATTACATCAACGCGGTTGTGGCGATAAAAACCAATTTGACGCCTCTTGAACTGCTCGATTGCACCCAAGCGATTGAGCAAGAACAAGGGCGTGTCCGTAAAGATGAACGCTGGGGTCCACGAACTTTGGATCTCGACATGATTCTTTATGGCAATGAGGTGATCGATTCCGAAAGACTGACAGTTCCACACTATGGAATGAGAGAGCGCGAGTTCGTACTCTACCCTCTTGCGGAAATTGCACCAAGTTTACAACTCCCAGACGGGACCGAGGTGTCGTCACTACTTGCACAAGTAGATCGTAACGGCCTCAATATTTGGCAGTCATAGCCAACTCCTAGTGAGGATAAAACAATGAAAAAAATGACCATTAACGACCTGATTAAGTGGAAGCAAGAAGGTCGTAAATTTGCTACTTCAACTGCATACGATGCAAGCTTTGCCCAACTTTTTGAAAGCCAAGAAATGCCAGTTCTATTGATCGGTGACTCTCTAGGCATGGTTCTGCAAGGTAAAAACGATACATTACCGGTAACCGTTGAAGATATTGCTTATCACACGCGCTGTGTACGCGCTGGTAGCCCGAATTGCCTATTGATGGCTGATATGCCATTCATGAGCTACGCAACGCCTGAGCAAGCGTGTGAGAACGCAGCAACGTTAATGCGTGCTGGTGCAAATATGGTAAAAATCGAAGGCGGCGATTGGTTAGCTGATACGGTTAAGATGCTAACTGAACGTGCCGTTCCTGTTTGTGCTCACCTAGGCCTAACACCTCAATCTGTAAACATCTTTGGTGGTTACAAAGTACAAGGCCGCGACCAAGAAAAAGCGGATCGCATGGTGAAAGACGCACTGGCTCTGCAAGAAGCTGGCGCTCAAATTGTTTTGCTAGAGTGTGTTCCAGCTGAATTAGCGGATCGCATTACTCAAGTACTTGATGTACCTGTGATTGGTATCGGTGCTGGTAACGTGACTGATGGTCAAATTCTCGTAATGCACGATATGTTTGGAATTTCGGCGAACTACATGCCAAAATTCTCGAAAAACTTCCTTGCTGAAACAGGCGATATGCGCAAAGCCGTGGCTCAATACATGGCTGATGTCGAAAGCGGTGCATTCCCAGACGCAGCTCACACTATTGCCTAGAGGATAAATGCATGCAAACTTTTGCGGAAATCTCAGCGATTCGTGAACAGGTGAAAACCTTTAAGCGTGAAGGTCGCAAAGTGGCGTTTGTCCCAACCATGGGCAATCTACACGAAGGTCACTTGACGCTTGTTCGTAAAGCTCGTGAATACGCTGATGTCGTTGTCGTAAGCATCTTTGTTAACCCGATGCAGTTTGACCGTGCAGACGATTTAAACAACTACCCTCGCACTCTAGAAGAAGATTTAAGCAAACTAGGTGGCGAAGGTGTAGAAATGGTGTTCACTCCAACACCAGAAATCATCTACCCAGAAGGCTTAGACAAACAAACGTTTGTTGACGTACCGGGCTTATCAACCATCCTTGAAGGCGCTTCTCGCCCAGGTCACTTCCGTGGTGTTACCACCATCGTAAACAAGCTGTTCAATATCGTTCAGCCTGATGTAGCTTGCTTTGGTGAGAAAGACTTCCAACAGCTTGCTGTGATTCGTAAGATGGTTGATGACCTAGCAATGGACATCGAAATCATTGGCGTACCAACTGTACGTGAAATGGACGGCTTAGCGATGAGCTCTCGCAATGGTCTGTTGACGATTGATGAGCGCCAACGTGCTCCAGTTTTAGCTCGCACTATGCGTTGGATTAGCAGTGCGATGCGCGGCGGCCGTGACGATTATGCTTCTGTGATTGAAGATGCGAACGACCAACTGCGTGCAGCTGGTCTACAGCCTGATGAAATCTTCATTCGTGATGCTCGTACACTTCAAGCGATTACTGCAGAGACCACTCAAGCGGTGATCTTGATGTCTGCATTCTTAGGTAAAGCACGCCTAATCGACAACCAAACGGTTGATATGGTGGTAGAAACCAAAGAAGAAGAATCAAGCGAAGCGAATTCAGCAAGCGCTGAATAAGCGAAATGCATAAACGAAAAGGTCGGCACTACGCCGACCTTTTTTGTATCTCATGAATGGATTTATGAGTAAACGCATTCAAGACCTTCAGGACGCGTTTTGAATCGCTTATGTAGCCACATCCATGCAGGAATATCTCTTCTGATCATTCCTTCTAATTCTTGATTCAAAATACTGGCCGCTTTGACAGGATTACGTCGCTCAAACTGCTGACTAAGGTCATGACCGATATAAAGCGTATATTGGTTTCCACTCATGACCGTCACTCCGGACATCACTGCGCACTTAGTCGCATCAATCAACACGCTCGAACCCACCGTACTTGCCGCTTGTTCAACCGCAAAAAACGGCGCAAAAACAGAGTTATTCACACCATAATCATGATCCGGTAAGTACCACAGTCGCTGTCCATTTTTCAGAACTTTGAGCATCGATTTCACGTCTTTTCGATCAATCATTTGGTGCCCGCAGCGAGTGCGTCCACGATGCTGGACGAATTCATAAACAGGGTTCGAGTTTGGCCGATACACCCCATAACCTTTCGCAAACTGGCTAAAAATACGCGCCGTCATTTCAAGGTTAAGGTGATGACTACACACCACCAGCACTCCTCGTCCATTTCTCTCTTGCTCAAGTAAACGCTCTTTTCCGACCACCTTGGCTAAACGCTTCACGCGCCAATCAGGCCAAAACCAAGCCATTCCCGTCTCGATGAGCGCCATACCCGTGTATTTAAAGTTTGTCTTTACCAACTCATCGCATTCTTGAGCGCTGTATTCGGGAAAGCAGAGTTTCAAGTTTTGCTTAGCAATGCCTTTACGACGTTTCATGGCCGGCATCGCAAGCAAGCCAATACTTCGCCCCAGAAAACGCAAGGCTGAGTATGGGAGCAGATTGACGATCAGCGCCAAAAGACCAAAGGCAAACCAAACAGACCAGTATTTAGGAAGAAGCAATTTAAAGGAGAAAGATGGAGAGGGGACAATATTCATGGCTTCACTCATTTGCATCAAATGCATTTACAAAAGTTGAATGAAACCTAGCATGTTAGAAGTCGAAAATTTGTATGGGAATGTATCGATGTGCATAAAGAAAGAGCAGCTCTTATGGCTGCTCTTTCAAACTTTGTTCGGATTAACTTCTTAAGCCAATGCCTTTAGTCACGAGGTAATGCGCCACAGCGTAAAGTGCGATAACAAATACGGTCAGAACACTAAATGAGGTGACGATACCTACATCAGACACACCTAAGAAACCGTAACGGAACGCATTCACCATGTAGACGATTGGGTTCAACTTAGACACGCCTTGCCAGAATTCAGGCAATAAGCTAATTGAGTAGAATACACCACCAAGGTAAGTCAGCGGCGTTAAAACAAACGTAGGGATGATAGAGATATCATCAAACGTTCTTGCGTAAACCGCATTGATCAAACCGCCTAGTGAGAACACAACAGATGTCATAAACACCGTTGCGATGATGATGCCCCAATGGTCAACTTGCAGATCAACAAAGAACAGCGACACGAAAGTAACGATGGTGCCCACCAGCAGGCCACGAACCACGCCTCCCATAACAAAACCAAGAATGATGATGTAGTTTGGTACCGGTGCAACAAGCAGCTCTTCGATATTACGTTGGAACTTGGAGCTAAAGAATGACGATGCGACGTTAGAATACGAGTTGGTGATCACCGACATCATGATCAAACCCGGCACGATGTATTCCATGTAGCTAAAGCCGTTCATCTCACCAATACGAGAGCCAATCAAGCTACCGAAGATGATGAAGTACAATGTCATAGTGATCGCTGGCGGAACTAAGGTTTGCACCCAAATACGAGTAAAGCGGTTGATCTCTTTGGTCAACAGGCTACAGAAAGCTGTCCAATACAACTTATACATTATTGGTTACCTCCACGTACAATGCTGACAAACAACTCTTCCAAACGGTTGGCTTTGTTACGCATTGAAAGCACTTTCACATCATGCTCAGAAAGCTGACTAAATACCGAGTTCAAACCTTGGCTCTTATCCAACTCAATTTCTAATGAGCCGTTCACCATCATCTGGCTATTTACCCCTTCTAACATCGGCATTTCACCTTCAAACTCGACATCGAGAATAAAAGTTTCAACTCGAAGTTTGCCTAGCAGCGCTTTCATCGTCGTGTTCTCGATCAGCTCACCTTTATTGATGATACCGATGTTGCGACACAGCATTTCTGCCTCTTCAAGGTAGTGGGTTGTTAGGATGATAGTAATGCCCTGCTCTTGGTTAATCTCTTTCAAGAAATCCCACATAGAGCGGCGCAATTCGATATCCACACCCGCCGTTGGTTCATCAAGGATCAACAGCTGAGGCTCATGCATCAAAGCACGGGCAATCATCAAGCGACGCTTCATACCACCTGATAAATTACGTGCGCGCTCTTTGCGTTTTTCCCACAAATCGAGCTTAGTTAGGTATTTTTCCGCACGAACTTTAGCAAGCTCTTTGGATACGCCATAGTAGCCCGCTTGCTGCATTACAATTTGCTCAACCGTTTCAAATTGGTTGAAGTTGAATTCTTGTGGCACCAAGCCTAGGTTCTGCTTCGCTAATTCAAGATGCGTATCGATGTCGTAACCAAAAACCTTAGTCGTACCGGAGGTTTTGTTTACCAAAGAAGAGATAATGCCAATAGTGGTTGATTTACCTGCACCATTCGGCCCTAGAAGCGCGTAGAAGTCACCTTTTTCGACTTGTAGGCTGATGCCCTTCAACGCTTCAAATCCGCCCGCATAGGTCTTGCGAAGCTGTTCAATTTCTAATGCGTACATTGCGTAATAATTGCCATCTGTTGATGAATCGTGAATGCCAATACCGTGGGGATCATTGATAGCGACTCAAGAGTCGAAAGCGGTATTGCACTGAAGTTGAATTAGTTTATCGTTGAATAACGATGAATACAAATAAACCTTTCTATAAAATTAGAAATAACTATAAATCCTCGATTCCATTTACTAAAAAGCGCCACCAAATCTCTCTGGTAGCGCTTTTAAATAAGTCACTTAAACTACATGGTTAGCATTTGATGTTCATCGGTTTCTACATGTTTTACCGCTGCATTCAATGCTTCGTAGCGGAACTTGTAGGTGTTCTCATCAGGTACTAAATCAATCACGTGGAATTTCTCTAACTGCTCACGCGTACGTTGGTTTGGACACAGTAAATAGACTTCACACTCTGCATCCAAAGCATCTTTGATGGCGTTCTCTAGCGCCAACCCAACGGTCACATCAATCATAGGTACATCTGTTAGATCGAGGATCATCACTTCGTAATCCGAGATACTGGAGTGCTGACGCGAAATCGCCTTCGAAACGCTGAAGATCATTGGCCCAGAAAGATAGAAGAACAACACTTTTCCGTTGGCTCTGTCTAACAGTCCTCGCTCGCTGTCTGTCAGCGGTACATCGTCTTCATCCGCATCACTGATCGCCTTAACTTGGCGTGCTTGTTCACGGCTCAAACGTTCAATGATGATGATGTTAGAGATAAATACACCAAGGCCAACAGCGACAATCAAATCAACAAACACCGTCAATAGCATTACGCCATACATCACAGCCATGCCCGGGAAACTGACCTTGTGCGCGCGCTGAATAAAGCTCCAGTCAAGAATGTTGAAGCCAACATACACCGCAATACCCGCCAGTACCGCCATCGGAATCGGCTCGGTTAATCCACTTGCAACTAATACCACCAGCGCCAGAATCAAAGCACGAATCACACCAGATAAGGGCGAGCGAGCGCCAACTTGAATGTTGGTTACCGTTCCCATTGTCGCGCCAGCACCAGGCAGAGCCCCAAACAGACCAGAGATCATGTTTGCCAAACCTTGACCGCGCAGTTCCTTGTCTGAGTCGTGCTCTTTACGCGTCAAAGAGTCACCAATAACAGCCGTGAGCAAGGTATCAATACAACCTAATGTACCCAGTACTAAGGCATCAATGACCATTTCGGTAAACATCGCAGGATCAATGTGCGGCACAACCAAAGACGGCAAGCCTGCTGGGATTTCACCAATTCGGCGAATATCTTCAGCATCAAATAGGATGACCGAAAGTAAGGTGACTGCAACCAATGCAACTAACTGAGCTGGAACGTATTTACGGTACTGCTTAGGGAAGAAGAACAAGATTCCTAGCGTCAGCAAGCCCAAAAACAACTCGCTAAACTTCAGGTTAGAAATGGTGTCTGGTAATGCTGATAACGTCCCGATAACCCCACCAGAGGGCGCGGCATGACCTAACAGTGGCGAGAGCTGCAAGATAATCAGAATGACGCCGATACCCGACATAAAGCCGGAGATTACACTGTAAGGCATCAGCGTAACGTACTTACCTAGCTTTAATGTGCCGAGCACAATCTGGAATGCCCCCGCCATCATCACAACGGTGAAGGTCATTGCCATCCCCGTTTCAGGGTACTTGGCCATCATGCTGGTCAGTACGGCGGTCATGATCACGGTCATAGGACCGGTTGGTTCCGATATCAGGGTGTTTGAGCCACCAAACAGCGAAGCGAAAAGCCCCACCATGATCGCGCCCCATAAGCCTGCTTCTGCGCCAGCACCAGATGCGACACCAAAGGCTAACGCAAGAGGAAGTGAAATAATGGCCGTGGTGACGCCACCAAACAGATCCCCTTTCAAGTTGATATCCTTAAAGCGACTACCGAACATTGAATTTGCTCCCTGCATTAAAAAGACAAAATGCCATCAATCTAACAAATATTTCGTCAAAGAAAAAAACACAATAAAACCACGAATTCGCTAGGCTTATTCGCATACTGAATGATGTCTGCATATTTTATGATTTTCACAGCGAGAACTAGTCAGATGAGTCATCTTGAATGAATATTTAACGGGATCGAAATTGTAACATTGTGTATAGTTACAGCGCTGATCGCTTTGTAAGCACTGGGGAGTGGTTGGTTATTTTAATTTTTAGGGAAGTAGATGTCAGATGCCGGAAATTAAACAATTATTCGAAAATAACTCTAAGTGGTCAGAAGAAATCAAATCTGATCGCCCAGAATATTTCGCAAAACTAGCGGAAGGTCAAAAGCCCGACTTTCTATGGATTGGTTGTTCAGACAGTCGCGTTCCTGCAGAGCGACTAACAGGGCTGTTCTCGGGCGAGTTATTTGTTCACCGAAATGTTGCAAACCAGGTCATCCACACCGACCTAAACTGCCTATCTGTGGTGCAATACGCGGTCGACGTATTAAAAGTGAAGCACATTATTGTCTGTGGTCACTATGGCTGTGGCGGCGTCAACGCTGCAATCGATAATCCTCAACTTGGCCTCATCAACAACTGGCTACTTCACATTCGTGATCTTTACTTTAAACACCGCCCTTACCTAGACCAAATGCCGCTTGAAGACCGAGCTGACAAACTTGGTGAAATCAACGTTGCAGAGCAAGTTTACAACTTGGGTAACTCGACCATCATGCAAAACGCATGGGAACGTGGGCAAGACGTAGAGATTCATGGCGTGGTATATGGGATTGAAGATGGCCGCTTAGAGTACTTGGGCATTCGCTCAAATTCGAAAGAAACGGTGGAAGCGTCTTACCAAAAAGCACTCTCGACGATCCTTAACACAGATAACAAACTACTGTGTCGATGAGTTGAAAAGTATCAGTCAGACTGAATAAAAGAAAACGCCCGTTAAATGATTAACGGGCGTTTTTGTATTCTTTGCAAAAGAGTAATGATTACTCTTGAGGTACCACTTTGCCGATGAACGGTAGGTGACGGTATTTCTGAGCGTAGTCGATACCCACACCAACAACGAACTCATCAGGAATAGCAAAACCAACGTAATCAACTGGCACTTCAACTTCGCGACGTGACGGCTTGTCTAGCAGTGTACAAATCGCAATAGATTTAGGCTCGCGTAGAGATAGGATTTCACGGATCTTATTCAGTGTGTTACCTGTGTCGATGATGTCTTCTACGATCAGTACGTCTTTGCCTTTAATGTCGTCATCTAGGTCTTTCAGGATACGCACGTCACGAGAGCTTTCCATTGTGTTGCCGTAGCTAGAAGCGGTCATAAAGTCGACTTGGTGAGTCAGTTCGATTGCACGAGCCAAATCTGCCATAAATACAAATGAACCACGCAGCAAACCAACCATTACCAGATCTTCGCTACCTTGGTAACGTTCAGTAATTTGTTTGCCTAATTCACGAATACGTTCCTGAACTTCTTGCTCAGAAATCATCACTTCTATTGTATGTTTCATACTGTGCTCAATTTTCTTTGTGGGTTGAGGTTGGTCGTACGCAAACGATCACCTTATCTTGCGGCGTGTAGTGTAACACCCCGCACCATGGGTTAAAAGCCGCTTCCCATTCCATTGAATTCTTGGATGAAAGTCTTAATTTTAGAACTTATCTAGTTGAATGAAACATCAATAATGACATTACTGTCTATAAATTACGCATCAGATGTTGACCTTGCACATATGCACCATTACACTCATCAATGCTTTAAGCAACTATTAAAATAATCAATTAGGGGATCATCCCCAAAACATCAACTCAAATGGCAAGGAAAATGGATATGGACTCAATAGCAAAGAGACCTCGTACTAGGCTTTCCCCTCTAAAACGTAAACAGCAACTGATGGAAATCGCTCTTGAAGTATTTGCTCGTCGCGGCATTGGTCGTGGTGGTCACGCAGATATTGCAGAGATCGCTCAAGTTTCTGTTGCGACAGTATTTAACTACTTCCCTACTCGTGAAGACTTAGTGGATGAAGTTCTGAACCACGTTGTTCGTCAATTCTCGAACTTCTTGTCTGATAACATCGACTTAGACATCCATGCACGCGAGAACATCGCCAACATCACTAATGCAATGATTGAGCTAGTAAGCCAAGATTGCCATTGGCTGAAAGTTTGGTTTGAGTGGAGCGCATCGACACGTGATGAAGTATGGCCGTTGTTCGTGACCACAAACCGCACAAACCAACTATTGGTGCAAAACATGTTCATAAAAGCGATCGAACGTGGTGAAGTTTGTGACCAACATGAACCGGAACACTTGGCGAATCTGTTCCACGGTATTTGCTACTCTATTTTCGTACAAGCGAACCGCTCTAAGAGCGAAGCTGAGCTATCAACGCTCGTTAGCGCTTACCTAGATATGCTGTGCATCTACAACCGTGAACATCACTAAAAATAATTAGGCTTAAAACAAAGGCTGATACTTAGGTATCGGCCTTTTTTGTTTTTGGGAAGCGAGAAGCGAGAAGCGAGAAGCGAGAAGCGAGAAGCGAGAAGCGAGAAGCGAGAAGCGAGAAGCGAGAAGCGAGCTTATTTTGTCTTTCGAGGGACAAATCCCGTCAACTCCTTTTAGAGCTAATTATCTTCTAACGAATACCTCTCGATTCCTAGAGCAAAGCGTTCCCGATTCTCGAAGCGCAGCGTTCTTTTCTTCCAATAAAAAACCGCTGACGAATCAGCGGTTTTTATCATTCAACGTTCAAGAAAAATTACTTTTTCTTTTTAACTGCTTTTTTGTTTGGAAGGTCAGTGATTGAACCTTCAAATACTTCAGCAGCTAGACCCACAGACTCATGTAGAGTTGGGTGAGCGTGGATAGTTAGTGCAATATCTTCAGCATCACAACCCATCTCGATAGCTAGGCCGATTTCACCAAGTAGTTCACCACCGTTAGTACCAACGATAGCACCACCGATTACGCGGTGAGTTTCTTTATCGAAGATTAGCTTAGTCATACCGTCTGCACAGTCAGACGCGATTGCACGACCTGATGCTGCCCATGGGAATGTTGCCACTTCGTAGTTGATGCCTTCTGCTTTCGCTTCTTTCTCTGTCTTACCAACCCATGCCACTTCTGGCTCAGTGTAAGCGATTGAAGGAATAACTTTAGGATCGAAGTAGTGCTTCTTACCAGAGATAACTTCTGCAGCAACGTGACCTTCATGCACACCTTTGTGAGCAAGCATTGGTTGGCCAACTACGTCGCCGATTGCGTGGATGTGAGGAACGTTAGTACGCATTTGCTTATCAACGTTGATAAAGCCGCGCTCGTCCACTTCAATACCAGCTTTTTCAGCATCGATAAGCGCACCGTTTGGTACACGACCGATAGCAACAAGAACCGCATCGTAACGCTCAGCTTCTGCTGGCGCTTTTTTGCCTTCCATTGAAACGTAGATACCGTCTTCTTTCGCTTCAACTGCAGTTACTTTAGTCTCAAGCATTAGCTTGAACTTGTCTTTAATACGCTTAGTGAAGACTTTAACGATGTCTTTATCCGCAGCTGGGATAACTTGGTCAAACATCTCTACTACGTCTACTTTAGAACCTAGTGAGTGGTAAACCGTACCCATTTCTAGACCGATGATACCACCACCCATGATAAGCAGTTTTTCTGGTACTTCTTTCAGCTCTAGCGCATCCGTTGAATCCCAAATGCGTGGGTCTTCATGCGGGATGAATGGCAGTTTGATTGGGCGAGAACCCGCAGCAATGATAGCGTTGTCGAAGTTAACCGTTGTTGCTTCGCCTTCGCCTTCTACAAGGATAGAGTTAGGGCTTGTGAACTTACCGTAGCCGTTTACTACAGTAACGTTACGCATCTTAGCCATACCGCTAAGACCGCCAGTCAGTTGGTTTACAACTTTCTCTTTCCAGATACGGATTTTGCTGATGTCTGTTTGTGGTTCGCCAAACACAACACCGTGCTCAGCCATCGCTTTCGCTTCTTCGATAACTTTTGAAACGTGAAGAAGTGCTTTAGATGGAATACAACCAACGTTTAGACATACACCGCCAAGAGTGCTGTAACGTTCAACTAGTACTGTTTCTAGACCTAAGTCCGCACAACGGAATGCAGCTGAGTAACCAGCAGGACCAGAACCAAGTACAACAACTTGGGCTTTAATTTCTTTGCTCATTGTGACCTCTTGTAGTCATTATCCCTAACAGGCTGAGTAGATGTTCTTAAATTATTAGGCTTTCAAACGGTCAATATTTTACAGAGATGTTAACAGTGTGAAAGCAGCTTTAAGTTAGCCTGTGAGCTAGACAACAATTCATCTTTCAGATTCTGAACGATGTGAGAAATTGTCGTCTAAAAATAGTCTTTTATATAAAGAAGTAAGGTGACCCGAAAGCCACCTTAACTATTACTTTCTATATTACAGTACTAGGCGACGAATGTCTGATAGTGCACCGTTTAGGAAAGTAATGAAGCGTGCACCTTCTGCACCATCGATCACACGGTGGTCGTATGATAGAGACAGTGGAAGCTGTAGACGTGGTTCGAACTCTTTACCGTTCCACACTGGCTTCATTTCAGATTTAGATACACCTAGGATACCAACTTCTGGCGCGTTTACGATTGGTGTAAACGCTGTACCGCCGATACCGCCAAGGCTAGAGATTGTGAAACAACCGCCTTGCATATCAGCTGCTGTTAGCTTGCCTGCACGTGCTTTCTTAGAAACTGCCATTAGTTCTTCAGATAGCTCGTAGATGCCTTTCTTGTTCACGTCTTTAAATACTGGAACAACAAGGCCGTTTGGCGTATCTACGGCAATACCTACGTTCACGTACTTCTTAAGAATGATGCTTTCGCCATCTTCAGAAAGTGAAGAGTTAAACGCTGGAAACGCTTCTAGTGCTTTCGCTACCGCTTTCATGATGAACACAAGAGGAGTGATCTTCATGCCAGTGTCTTTCTTCGCTTCGATTGCGTTCTGTTCTTTACGGAATGCTTCTAGCTCAGTGATGTCAGCGTTATCCCACTGTGTAACGTGAGGAATCATCACCCAGTTACGGTGTAGGTTTGCACCAGAGATCTTCTTGATCTTAGACAGCTTCTGAACTTCAGTTTCGCCGAACTTGCTGAAGTCAACTTTTGGCCAAGGTAGTAGACCAAGTGCTGCACCGTCGCCTTTGCCAGATGCTGCTGCACCTGCGCCAGACTCAAGACGCTTAAGCGCATCTTTCACGTAGTTTTGAACGTCTTCTTTTAGGATACGGCTCTTACGACCAGAACCTTTAACCTTAGATAGGTTTACGCCAAACTCACGAGCTAGACGACGAACAACTGGAGACGCATGTGCGTATTCGTTGTTTTCTTGGAAATCGTTCGCTGCAGGTGCCGCCGCTGGAGCTTCAGCTTTTGGTGCAGGAGCTGCTGCTGGAGCAGGTGCTGCCGCTTGAGCTGGAGCCGCCGCAGGAGCAGGTGCTGCGCCTTCAACAACGAAAGTCATGATTAGAGAGCCAGTCGTTACTTTGTCGCCTTCAGCAATCTTGATCTCTTTAACTGTACCTGCGAATGGTGCAGGTACTTCCATAGAAGCTTTGTCGCCTTCTACAGTAATTAGAGATTGCTCTTCTTCTACTGTATCGCCAACTTTAACCATGATCTCAGTAACTTCTACTTCGTCACCGCCGATATCTGGAACATTCACTTCTTTTTCAGCTGCTGCCGCAGGAGCCACCGCAGGTGCTGCTGGCGCTTCAACCGCTGCAGGAGCTGCTGCACCTGAGCCCGCCACCTCAAATACCATCACAAGAGAGCCAGTTGTTACTGAATCACCTTCAGCAATCTTGATCTCTTTAACTGTACCTGCGAATGGTGCAGGTACTTCCATAGAAGCTTTGTCGCCTTCTACAGTTAGAAGTGATTGCTCTTCTTCTACTGCATCGCCAACTTTAACCATGATCTCAGTAACTTCTACTTCGTCGCCACCGATATCAGGAACGTGAACTTCTTTTAGTTCTGCTGCCGCTGCTGCTGGAGCTGGAGCTGCTGCTGGAGCCGCTTCAGCCGCAGGAGCAGGTGCAGCGTCAGCTGCACCCTCGGATTCGAAAATCATGATAAGAGAACCAGTTGTTACTGAATCGCCTTCTGCAACTTTGATTTCTTTTACGATACCTGCTTGAGACGCTGGAACTTCCATAGAAGCTTTGTCGCCTTCAACAGTGATCAGAGACTGTTCTTCTTCAACCTTGTCGCCAACGCTTACAAGAATCTCAGTAACTTCAACCTCATCCGCACCGATGTCAGGTACATTAATTTCGATTGCCATTGCTTATTTACCTTCTAGTTAAGCGCTGTATTAAGCGTAAAGTGGGTTTGTTTTTTCAGTGTCGATGTTGAACTTAGCAATTGCTTCAGCAACAACAGACTTCTCAACATCACCACGTTTCGCTAGTTCAGTTAGTGCTGCAACTACCACGTAGCCTGCATTAACTTCGAAGTGACGACGTAGGTTCTCACGGCTGTCTGAGCGACCGAAGCCGTCAGTACCAAGAACTTTGTAAGACTCAGTTGGCATGAATGCACGTACTTGCTCAGCGTAGTTCTTCATGTAATCCGTCGCAGCGATTGCTGGTTCGTTACCAAGAACAGTAGTGATGTAAGGCACTTTCGCTTCAGCTTCTGGGTGAAGCATGTTGTAACGCTCTGCATTTTGACCATCACGAGTTAGCTCGTTGAATGAAGTTACAGAGAACACGTCAGATGCTACGCCGTACTCTTCGCTTAGGATAGTCGCTGCTTTACGTACTTCGTTCATGATAGTACCAGAGCTCATTAGCTGAACTTTACCCTTAGCACCTTCGTGAGACTCAAGCTTGTAGATACCTTTACGGATGCCTTCTTCAGCGCCTTCTGGCATTGCTGGCATTGCGTAGTTTTCATTCATTACTGTTAGGTAGTAGTAAATGTTTTCTTGCTCAGGACCGTACATACGACGGATACCATCTTGCATGATTACTGCTAGCTCGTAAGCGAATGTTGGGTCGTAAGAGATACAGTTCGGGATAGTGTTAGCTTGAATGTGCGAGTGACCATCTTCGTGCTGTAGACCTTCACCGTTCAGTGTTGTACGACCAGCTGTAGCACCTAGTAGGAAGCCACGAGCTTGTTGGTCACCTGCTAGCCATGCCATGTCGCCAATACGTTGGAAACCGAACATTGAGTAGTAGATGTAGAACGGGATCATTGGCAGATCGTTTGTGCTGTAAGAAGTAGCAGCAGCAACCCAAGATGCCATTGAACCTAGTTCGTTGATACCTTCTTGAAGAACTTGGCCTGATGTTGCTTCTTTGTAGTAAGAAACGATGCCTTTATCTTCAGGTGTGTATTCTTGACCGTCTGGGTTGTAGATACCCACTTGACGGAATAGACCTTCCATACCGAACGTACGCGCTTCATCACATATGATAGGAACGATGTTCTTACCGATGTTCTTGTCTTTAAGCAGGATGTTCAACGTACGTACGTAAGCCATAGTCGTTGAGATTTCACGCTTCTGAGCACCAAGTAGAGGAGCAAACTCTTCTAGTTCAGGTACTTTGAACTCTTGTGTGAACTTAGGTAGACGCTGTGGCGTGTAACCTTTCAGTGCTTTACGACGAGCATGTAGGTATTCGTATTCAGCAGAACCTTCTTCCAGTTTTAGGTAAGGCAGTTCAGCTACTTTCTCATCAGAAAGAATGTCTTGTAGACCTAGACGATCACGTAGGTATTGTACGTGAGTCATGTCCATCTTCTTAACACCGTGAGCGATGTTCTTACCTTCAGCCGCTTCACCCATGCCGTAACCTTTAACAGTCTTAGCTAGGATTACTGTTGGCTTGCCGTTTGTTTCTTTTGCATTGTTAAATGCAGCAAACAGCTTAGAAGAATCGTGACCACCACGCTTCAATTCGAAGATTTGGTCGTCAGTCATGTCTGCAACTAGTGCAGCTGTTTCTGGGTACTTACCAAAGAAGTGCTCACGTACGTATGCGCCATCTTTAGATTTGAATGTTTGGTAGTCGCCATCGATCGTTTCGTTCATAAGCTGTAGTAGCTTACCAGTCGTATCTTTAGCTAGTAGTGCATCCCAGTTGTTACCCCAGATAACTTTAACTACGTTCCAACCTGCACCTTTGAATAGACCTTCAAGCTCTTGAATGATCTTACCGTTACCCATTACAGGGCCATCTAGACGCTGTAGGTTACAGTTGATTAGGAAACATAGGTTGTCTAGCTTCTCACGCGCAGCGAAAGAAATTGCACCACGTGATTCTGGCTCATCCATCTCACCGTCGCCTAGGAAAGCGTATACACGTTGAGCAGAAGTATCTTTAAGGCCACGGCCGTTTAGGTACTTAAGGAAACGTGCTTGGTAAATAGCAGAGATAGGACCAAGACCCATAGATACTGTTGGGAACTGCCAGAACTCAGGCATCAGTTTAGGGTGTGGGTATGAAGGAACACCTTTACCGTCTACTTCTTGACGGAAGTTGTCTAGCTGCTCTTCAGTTAGACGGCCTTCAACGAACGCACGAGAGTAGATACCTGGTGAGATGTGACCTTGGTAGTAAACTAGATCGCCACCGTCCGTCTCGTTTGGAGCACGGAAGAAGTGGTTGAAACAAACTTCGTAGAACGCTGCAGCTGACTGGTAAGAAGCCATGTGACCACCTAGGTCTAGGTCTTTCTTAGAAGCACGCAATACGATCATGATTGCGTTCCAGCGAATAATCGAACGAATACGACGCTCAAGAGTTACGTCACCAGGGTAAGCTGGTTCTTGTGCAGCTGGAATAGTGTTGATGTAGTTTGTGTTGATGCCAGTTGGCATATCAACGCCGTCTAGACGTGCTTTTTCTAGAACGGTTTCTAGTAGAAACTGTGCACGTTCTACACCTTCTTCACGAACAACTGATTCAAGGGCTTGTAGCCAATCTTGAGTTTCCAGTGCATCTACGTCATGCTTCATGTCAGACATGGCGATCTATCCTTCTGTTGGTTGGATCTACTTATTTAAGTAAGCGATTCTTGTATTAAGAATCGTTACCTTGCTGAATTCGACGCAGAGAACGCTCTCGTCGAGACTCTTCTCGAGTCAAATCCAACAATGTTTCTTCGATATAAGCTAAATGTGAGTGAGACATTTCACGCGCCTTTTCAGGCTGACCAGAAACAATCGCATCCACGATATTAGCTCTGTGTTTACTTACTTTATCGACCACTTCTTCGCGGCGATGTAAGAGCTTTAGATTCTGTAGAACATTTTGCTCAAGCAAAGGCGCAAGGCTACGAACAATATGAAGCAGAACAACGTTGTGTGCCGCTTCTGTTAAAGCAATAAGGAACTGCATTACTGCTGCAGCTTCCGCTTCAACGTTGTCGCTTTTTTGCTCTTCACTGATTTGATTCAGGCAAGCTTGAATGCGTGCAAAATCTTCTTCGGTACCACGCAATGCTGCAAAGTACGCCGAAATTCCTTCCATCGCATGACGCGATTCAAGTAGGTCTAACTGCGTTTCGGAGTGAGTCGACAACAAGTTCAACAAAGGATCTGAAAAGCTTTTCCAGATGTTTTCGCTAACGAATGTGCCACCGCCTTGACGGCGAGTAAGCAAACGCTTTGCTTCCAAGCGTTGAATGGCTTCACGGACAGATGGACGAGACACATCGAACTGCTTAGCGAGTTCGCGCTCTGGTGGCAACTGCTGCCCCGGAGACAATGTTCCTTCCACAATCAACCTTTCTAACTCTTGTTCAATAACATCAGAGAGTTTTGGCTGACGAATCCTTTGATAAGCCATAATTTATTGTTCTTCTACTCTTGCAGGTAATTGGTAATACCAATTTTAAGATGGTGCAGAAATTAACATAATTAAAACGCCACTGTCCAGCCAAAAATTGACCTAAATCATAGAATGGACTTACAACCAACACTCTGATAACAATCGACTATTAAAACGGCAATAAAATTGGTATGACCAATTACATAAACAAAACAGATGGGAGCTCTGCGTGCTAGTAAATTTGATCAACAAAAACAAAAAATGACAAAATTATCTGTACACTTTTGCACCAATCGCCGATTTAAGCGTTCAAAATGTAGTTAACTTTTAACAAGCGCTCATATTTCTTGTATCGAAAAAAGGCATACCTGAGTGTATGCCTTATTTATTTCTGTTTTTTGAATTTACACTTTCGCTACAAGTTAGCGTTTTATCTGGTGCCGGAACTTGACCCAGTCAAAGCTTAGACCAGGATCGGCTTTTCTCAAGGGAGCGATATACTGATGCCCCGTGATTCTCGGCAAGGTGATTTTTGGGTAGGAATGCATTACAGCTTGGGTCAATGCAGTAAGTGATTGATATTGCTCTTCTGTGTACGCAACAAACTCGGTACCTTCCAACTCAACACCAATTGAATAGTCGTTACAGCGTTCACGGCCAGCAAAGCTGGATTGCCCTGCATGCCATGCTCTGTCTAAAAAAGAAACAAACTGAACAATCTCGCCGTCACGCTTAATTAAACAATGTGCTGAAACGCCCATTTTGTGAATTACTTCAAAAAATGGGTGTGCGTTGGGGTCAAGGTTGCCCGTGAAAAAGTCTTCTATATAAGAGCCACCAAATTGACCCGGTGGCAGACTGATGTTGTGAACCACCAGCAGAGAGATGTCATTTTTATCAGAACGAGCATCAAAAAATGGAGATGGGACGTGCTTTGCCTCCGTCAACCAACCATTCTCGATTTTTAGGCACATATCAACCTCTCTACTTTGCAAATTAACTGCTGAAATTATTGACACCGGAGAGTATCATTCGTTGCCATCTCCCTTTCAAGACAAGATTTGCGATGAAGAACACACACAACAGCCAAGAACGCCTAGAATACCTTAAGCAACAACTTCCATTAGAAATCACTCGCGCCGTGGCCGATACCCTAAAAGAAGATCTAGGTGGCACATTGGATGCAGACAAAGACATCACCGCATCGCTTATCCCAGCTGACGCTATTAACACGGCAACCATCATCACTCGTGAACACGGTGTGTTTTGTGGCCAAGCATGGGCAGATGAAGTATTTAAACAACTGGGTAGCAAAGTGACCATCGAGTGGCATGTAAAAGATGGCGACAAGGTTGAACCAAACCAAACCCTTTGCACACTGACAGGTCCTGCTCGTGATTTGCTCACTGGCGAGCGCAACGCAATGAACTTTATTCAAACCCTTTCAGGTTGCGCGACCGTTACCGCTGAGTACGCAGAGAAAATTGCCCACACTGAATGCCGTTTATTAGATACACGTAAAACGATTCCTGGTCTACGTAGCGCACTTAAATACGCAGTAGCTTGTGGCGGTGGTTTCAACCATCGTATCGGTGTGTTCGATGCCTACCTTATTAAAGAAAATCACATCATTGCTTGTGGCGGCATTACTCAAGCGATCACTACCGCAAAAGAATTGAACCCAGGTAAGCCTGTTGAGGTTGAGACGGAAAGCTTGGACGAGCTAAAAGAAGCGATCGAAGCAGGTGCAGACATCATCATGCTAGATAACTTCACGACAGATATGATGCGTGAAGCGGTCGCGATCAACGCAGGTCGTGCAGCGTTAGAAAACTCTGGCAACGTGACTCTAGAGACCATCGCTGAATATGCAGAAACTGGCGTCGATTACATCTCGGTAGGTGCTCTGACTAAGCACCTAAAAGCGATGGATCTTTCGATGCGCTTCAAGTAATCCCAGAGAACCAAGCGATACTAACTATCTTAATCTCATAGAGTTACGCTTTTCAAACCGCAATAAAGAGCCGCAAGGCTCTTTATTTTTATCCGCTTAAAAAATAACACCACTCGCAAAACCTTGCATGCAATATGCAACTACAGTGCAAAGATCTTTATCTCACTCGAGAGCCACTTCGTTTCCAGTTTCCACTTGTTTCTACTCTTTTTACTCTTCTGCCCCATGCATAAGCATTAACTAAATTTATCTTAAGGAAAGAAGATGAAAACGAATAAACAGAAAAAGCAGCAAGGTTTTACGCTGATTGAATTGATGATTGTGGTAGCAATTATTGGTGTTTTGTCAGCTGTAGCTATCCCTGCATATAAAGATTATGTAAAGAAAAGCGAAGTCGCATCTGCCGTTGCAACAATGAAGTCTTTAATTACACCAGCAGAGCTTTACTACCAAGAAAATGGGGATATCACAACCTCGACTAACTTAGGAGACTTGGGAATATCCTCTGGCTCAACAAGTTTGGGGACACTTGCACCAAAAGCAGGACAAATTGAGTTGTCATTAACAAACATTAGTGGCGCTAAAATTACAATAACTAGAGACGCAAATGCTGGTTGGATCTGTGACGCTACAGGTGACGCTGCAGACTTAGTAACTGGCTGTAAATAGTGCTAACCAACCTCTCAACAGTTCTTCGCCAAGCGGGGATACTCACCTTTTCCCAAGAAGAGCTGTTACTTGAGCAAGCCAAAGCTTCTGGTATATCAATGCCAGAAGCTTTACTCAATTCTGGCTTTTTCCAATCTCATGAATTAACGGAGCACCTAAGCTCTGTTTTCGGGCTTTCTTGCACTTCTCTCAATCAATACGAATACGCTTCGTTATGCCAAACGCTAGGTTTGCGAGATTTGATCACTCGGCACAACGCTCTGCCGCTTAATCGCACGTCATCAACTTTGATTCTCGCGGTTGCCGATCCAACCAACCTTCAAGCTGAAGACGACTTTCGTTTTGCGACAGGCTTGCAAGTCGAACTTGTTCTGGCTGATTTTCGCGAGCTGACCGCTGCGATTCGGCGCTTATATGGCCGAGCACTTGGGCAGGAAAAATCGAGGTTAAAAGAAATAAACCAAGACGAGCTCGCAAGCTTGGTTGAGGTTGGAGATGATGAGATTGAGAACATTGAAGATCTCAGTCAAGACGAATCCCCCGTCAGTCGTTATATCAACCAAATCTTACTCGATGCTGTACGCAAAGGGGCTTCCGATATTCACTTCGAACCCTACGAAAACATGTATCGAGTCCGTTTACGCTGCGACGGCATCTTAATTGAAATTCAACAGCCTCCTAGCCATTTAAGCCGTCGTCTCTCTGCCCGAATAAAGATCCTATCTAAGCTCGATATTGCTGAGCGCCGTTTGCCGCAGGATGGGCGCATCAAACTCAAATTAAACCAAGACACCGCGGTTGATATGCGTGTCTCCACACTGCCAACTCTGTTTGGAGAAAAGATCGTACTGCGTTTGCTAGACAGCAGTTCTGCAGCATTAGATATCAATAAACTTGGTTATAGCGATCAACAGAAACAGCTTTATTTGGATGCTCTGCGCCGGCCACAAGGCATGATTCTGATGACAGGTCCAACAGGTAGTGGCAAAACCGTTTCTCTTTATACAGGGCTAAGCATTCTTAACAAACCAGAGATCAACATCTCGACTGCGGAAGACCCTGTGGAGATAAACTTACCCGGCATTAACCAAGTTCAAGTTCAGCCGAAGATCGGTTTTGGTTTTGCTGAAGCACTTCGTTCTTTCTTGCGTCAGGATCCTGATGTTGTCATGGTGGGTGAGATCCGGGACCTCGATACGGCAGAAATCGCGATCAAAGCATCGCAAACTGGTCACTTGGTTCTTTCCACTTTACATACCAACTCGGCCGCTGAGACCGTAATCCGCTTATCCAACATGGGTGTAGAAAGCTTTAACCTTGCCTCCTCACTCAGTTTGATCATCGCCCAACGGTTAGCACGCAAATTGTGCCCGCACTGTAGACAACCGCAAGAGCCAAATGCCCAACTGCAACATATTGGGATTACCAACACAGAGCATGTCTTTAAAGCCAATCCAGATGGTTGTAACGAGTGTACCCACGGTTATTCAGGTCGAACGGGCATCTATGAAGTGATGAAGTTTGATGAGTCCCTATCTGAGGCGCTCATAAAAGGAGTTTCAGTACACGAATTAGAAAAACTCGCCATCGCCAAAGGGATGCAAACCCTACAAATGTCTGGCATCGAAAAACTCAAACAAGGCGTCACTAGCTTCAGCGAATTGCAACGCGTTCTCTACTTTTAACTTTTTCAGAAATTTTAGGCAGTCACTCCGCTTATGAAAACCATCACTCCTCAACTTAAGAACTACCGTTGGAAAGGCATCAATAGCTCGGGCAAAAAGACCTCAGGTAATGTCCTTGCCATGACGGAAATCGAAGTAAGAGAACGCCTCGATGCTCAACACATCAAAATCAAGAAACTGAAAAAGGGCAGTATTTCTTTTATTACTAAACTGAGCCACAGAGTCAAAGGGAAAGACATCACGGTGTTTACCCGTCAGATCGCTACTATGCTGATGACAGGCGTCCCAATTGTTCAGGCACTTAAGTTGGTTTCAGAGAACCATAAAAAAGCGGAAATGAAATCGATTTTAATGAGTGTCACAAGGGCTGTTGAAGCCGGAACACCAATGTCGAAAGCCATGCGTACCGCTAGCACGCATTTTGATCCGCTTTATACCGATTTAATCGCAACGGGTGAGCAGTCCGGTAACTTATCCCAAGTCTTCGAGCGTTTGGCAACCTACAGAGAAAAAAGCGAACAGTTGCGCGCGAAAGTGATCAAAGCACTGATTTATCCGGCCATGGTTGTCTTGGTTGCCCTAGGGGTTTCCTACCTAATGCTGACCCGGGTCATCCCTGAGTTTGAAAAGATGTTTGTCGGCTTTGGTGCGGATTTACCTGCTTTTACTCAGATGGTATTAGACCTCTCTGCTTGGACTCAAAACTGGGGCCCTTTCATTGGACTCGGTTTCTTGAGTCTCTTGATCGGCTCAAAAGTCATATCGAACCGCTCTGATTCTTTCAAGCTATTGCTCGCACGATCCAGTTTAAAGATTCCCATCTTGGGCCCTGTTTTATCCAAAGCCGCCATTGCCAAGTTTAGCCGTACGCTTGCCACCAGTTTTAGTGCCGGTATCCCAATCCTCACCGCGTTAAAAACCACCTCAAAGACCTCGGGTAACATGCACTATCAATTGGCAATCGAAGAAGTATACAGAGACACGGCTGCGGGCATGCCAATGTATATTGCCATGCGCAACTGCAATGTCTTCCCCGAGCTAGTATTGCAAATGGTCATGATTGGCGAAGAATCTGGCCGCTTGGATGACATGCTCAACAAGATTGCTGCAATTTACGAGTTTGAGGTCGACAATACCGTCGATAACCTAAGTAAGATTTTAGAGCCACTTATCATCGTTTTTCTCGGTGTCGTTGTTGGCGGTTTGGTCACAGCAATGTACTTGCCAATCTTTAACTTGATGAGCGTATTGGGATAGAATGATCCTTTAGCAAATTAATTCCTTCAAAACAGCACCTTGCTTGTTTGATTCATCGCTCAAGAGACAGATATGGAAGTATTCCAGTACTACCCATGGCTATTCGTTGTATTTGCCACGATTTTCGGTTTGATCGTGGGTAGTTTCCTCAACGTTGTAATTTATCGATTACCCAAAATCATGGAATTAGAATGGCGACGCGAATGCGCGGAATCATTCCCTGAATACAAAATCGAACCACCAAAAGAGAAGCTGACATTAAGCGTACCACGCTCATCTTGTCAGCAATGTGGCACGCAAATTCGTATTCGTGACAATATCCCAGTGATTAGTTGGCTGCTTCTACGCGGTAAATGTCACAACTGCCAATCTCCTATCAGTGCACGCTACCCTCTTATCGAACTGCTTACTGCCTTTTGTTCGGGTTTTATCGCTTTTCACTTCGGTTTTAGCTACTTCACTGTCGCGCTGGTTTTCTTTACCTTTGTATTGATTGCCGCCACATTTATCGATCTCGATACCATGTTGTTGCCAGACCAGCTTACATTGCCATTAATGTGGGCAGGTATTGCGCTCGCGCTTTCTGGTATCAGCCCAGTTAACCTACAAGACTCCATCATTGGTGCTATGGCAGGTTATCTGTGTCTGTGGAGTGTTTACTGTTTGTTTAAGCTCCTTACAGGCAAAGAAGGCATGGGCTATGGTGACTTTAAACTCCTTGCAGCTTTAGGGGCTTGGTTGGGTTGGCAATCTCTACCAATGATCATTTTGCTTTCATCCGTAGTGGGCGTCATCTTTGGTCTTATCCAACTGCGTTTGCAAAAGCAAGGTATCGAGAAAGCCTTTCCTTTCGGCCCTTACCTTGCAATTGCGGGATGGGTGAGCCTAATTTGGGGCCATCAAATCCTCAACTGGTACTTTACGTCGATTCTAGGAGTGTAAATGGCTTTTGTTATTGGCTTAACTGGCGGTATTGCGAGTGGCAAAACCACGGTGGCAAACCTATTCAAACAGCAGTTCAAAATCGATATTGTCGATGCTGATATCGTAGCTCGAGAAGTGGTTGAGCCGGGGACTCCCGGACTTAATGCCATCATCGAACACTTTGGTGCGGATATTGTTCGCGATGATCAGGCACTTGATAGAGCCAAATTAAGAGAAAAGATCTTCTCCAATCCAGAAGAGAAAGCATGGCTTAATGGTTTATTGCATCCGATGATTCGTGAAAAGATGATCGAAGATTTGGAGCAAGTCACATCGGACTATGCCCTCTTGGTTGTACCTTTATTGGTAGAGAACAAGCTTGATAGCTTATGTGATCGAGTTCTTGTCGTCGATGTTGACCCACAAACCCAGATCTCCAGAACTGTAAAACGCGATAACGTAAGCGAAGAGCAGGCAAATGCGATCTTGGCGTCCCAGGCTTCTCGTGAGCAACGGCTTGCTCTGGCGGATGATGTGGTGAAGAATAATCCAGATGACCCAGATCTTTTGCTTCAAATCACAGATTTACACGAAAAGTACCTAGCCATGTGTAAGAAAAATCTGCGAAAATAGGAATGAAACTCACCAAGGCTAATGTCGATGACCACGCACAAATTTGAACATCCGTTAAATGAAAAAACTCGCATCTATTTAAGAGTTGAGTCTTTGCTGCGTCAGGCTCATCTAGCCTCTGGTTTTGCAGATAACCATCAATATCAGCTGTTCTTTCGTGCCCTTTTCGATATGGTCGAGATCTTCGAGCAAATCCAGCTAAAAAGCGAACTGGCTAAAGATCTTGAAAAGCAGCGTTTAGCTTATCGTAACTGGCTCAATGTTGACGGTGTCGATCAGCAAGCCCTTAGCGAACTCTTAAAAGAGATCGACGTGGTCCATAGCCAACTGATGACTGCTGAGCGTTTTGGTCAGGCACTTAAAGAAGATCGCTTCTTAAGTTCAATTCGCCAACGCTTTAACTTACCTGGAGGGTCATGTTGTTTTGATCTTCCTGCGTTGCACTACTGGCTTCATTTACCTATTGAGCGTAAAAAACACGATGCAGAACAGTGGCAAGCGAGTTTAAAACCTTTGTCTGATGCCTTAGCACTCTGGCTCAAGCTGACTCGCGAAACAGGACATTTCAAAGCACAAATCGCTCGCACTGGATTCTTCCAAAGCGACGCGGACGAAGCCAACATCCTGCGTTTACACATTCCAATGGAATACGGTGTCTACCCGATGATCTCGGGTCATAAAAACCGTTTTGCCATCAAATTCATGGCTTTCGAAAGTGGTCAAGCTTGCACGCAAGATGTCGAGTTTGAACTTGCTGTTTGTAGCTAAGCTCAACAAGCACTACTATTGCCTTAATACCTTTGAACACCGAATAAATAGGACGAATGACGATGTCTAAAATTACAGTCGTTCCATGCCCACAATGTGGCGCTGACGTTGAGTGGGGCGAACAAAGCCCTCACCGCCCTTTCTGTAGCAAGCAATGCCAAATGATTGATTTTGGCGAATGGGCTGATGAAGAAAACGCCATCGCCGGTGCTCCAGATATGTCGGACAGCGATGGTTGGTCTGAAGACCAGTACTGAGAATTGAGAATTGAGAGGCTAGAGTCGAGATACGACAGCGCTACGCTTCGACAATAAAGAGAAGGGTTGATGTGAGAGCATCGGCCCTTTTTGTTTTTCGGGATTCGGGATTCGGGATTCGGGATTCGGGATTCGGGATTCGGGATTCGGGATTCGGGATTCGGGATTCGGGATTCGGATTCGGGATTCGGGATTCGGGATTCGGGATTCGGCTCTATTTTGTTTTTTTAGGGACAAGCCCTGTCAACATCTTCGGGGGGCCAAGCTTCTTGCACTAGCCTTCCAACAACAACTCTCGATACCTAAAGCGAAGCGCTCTCGAATCTCGAAGCTTAGCGCTGAGAGATCCCCTCATAATTTCCCCAAAACGTAACCATGTGTGAATAGATTTTGAGTAAGCAGGGTTGCAGCCACGAGTGAGTCTTCCCTTGTTATTGTGTAGCCAGAATGCCGCAAAACTTCCATGCCTAAGCGAACTGTTGAGAGTACGTTTCGATTTCTGACTGTGTTAGCCTGGAAGTGCTTGTCCCAACCTTGTTTCTGAGCATGAACGCCCGCAAGCCAACATGTTAGTTGAAGCATCAGGGCGATTAGCAGCATGATATCAAAACGCTCTGAGCTGCTCGTTCGGCTATGGCGTAGGCCTAGTCCGTAGGACTTTTCAAGTCTCGGAAGGTTTCTTCAATCTGCATTCGCTTCGAATAGATATTAACAAGTTGTTTGGGTGTTCGAATTTCAACAGGTAAGTTAGTTGCTAGAATCCATGGCTCCTTTGCCGACGCTGAGTAGATTTTAGGTGACGGGTGGTGACAATGAGTCCGTGTCGAGCGCTGATTTTTTCGGCCTTTAGAGCGAGATTTATACAATAGAATTTGGCATGAGATTGGATTGCTTTTAGTCAGCCTCTTATAGCCTAAAGTCTTTGAGTGACTAGATGACATATCATGTAAGTTGCTGATAGGTTTCCAGTTTTCCGCTCCTAGGTCTGCATATTGTACTTTTCCTCTTACTCGACTTAACCAGTACCAACCCAGCTTCTCAACGGATTTATACCATGGCACTTTAAAGCCAGCATCACTGACAATGAGCGGTGTGGTGTTACTCGGTAGAATGCTCGCAAGGTCGGCTAGAAATTGGTCATGAGCTTTCTTTGAACATTGCTCTGAAAGGGAACGCTTTCTCATAAAGAGTAACAGAACGACCGTGTAGTGCGACTGAAGCTCGCAATACCATAAGCCGTTTTTGCTCACGGATATCAGACCAGTCAACAAGTACAATGGGCATCGTATTGCCCGAACAGATAAAGCTAGCATGCCAACGGTATACAGCGAGTCGCTCTTTGTGGAGGTGACGATTACCTAACAATCGGTCGATTCGTTTGATGTTATGTTTTGTTCTCGCTTTGGTTGGCAGGTTACGGCCAAGTTCGGTAAGAGTGAGAGTTTTACAGTCAAGTAAGGCGTGGCAAGCCAACGTTAAGCTGTTGAGTCGTTTTAAGTGTAATTCGGGGCAGAATTGGTAAAGAGAGTCGTGTAAAATATCGAGTTCGCACATTTTGTTGTCTGATTATTGATTTTTGGCGAAACCATTTGATCATATGACAAGATGTGTATCTACCTTAACTTAATGATTTTGATAAAAATCATTAGGGGATTCATCAGAGCTTAGCGTCCTTTTTCACGCATAAAAAAACGGAGCCCAAATGGGCTCCGTTTACTATGAGAACGCTAGTTATAGCATTACTTCTTAGCAAGTTTCTCTTTGATACGAGCTGACTTACCAGAACGCTCACGTAGGTAGTACAACTTGGCACGACGTACTGCACCACGGCGTTTAACTTCGATGCTATCAACAACTGGAGAGTGAGTTTGGAACGTACGCTCAACACCTTCACCGTTAGAGATCTTACGTACAGTGAAAGCAGAGTGAAGACCACGGTTACGGATTGCGATTACAACGCCTTCAAAAGCCTGTAGACGCTCACGCTCACCTTCTTTAACTTTAACCTGAACTACAACAGTGTCACCTGGTGCAAATTTAGGCAGGCCTGATTTCATTTGCTCTTCTTCAAGAGCCTTGATGATGTTACTCATTTTTTAAATTCCTAGAATAAACTGATACTAAATAAATTAGGTTACTTTGCGTTATGTTCACTAATGAATTCAGCAAGTAATTGTTCCTGTTCGTCAGTCAGAGCTAGGTTTTCCAGAAGCTCTGGTCTTCTTAGCCAAGTTCGGCCTAGCGACTGTTTTAGTCGCCATTGACGAATGTCCTTGTGGTTGCCTGACATCAGTACCGCTGGCACTTCTTTATCATCCAACACTTCAGGACGCGTATAGTGAGGGCAATCTAACAAGCCATTTGCAAAAGAGTCTTCTTCTGCCGACGCGAAATCCCCTAGTACACCCGGAACAAACCGAGAGACAGAATCGATTAACGTCATGGCTGGTATCTCACCACCCGTCATCACAAAATCACCAATCGACCATTCTTCGTCGACTTCGGATTGAATGATGCGCTCATCTACCCCTTCGTAACGGCCACAAATCAGAAGTAAATTCTCATTCGTTGCCAGTTCTTCAACCCCTTTTTGGTCGAGCTTGCGACCTTGAGGAGAAAGGTAAATGACTTTCGTCTTACCCGGTGAGGCTGCTTTCGCGGTATGAATGGCATCGCGCAAAGGCTGAACCATCATTAGCATACCAGGGCCACCACCGTAAGGTCGGTCATCGACAGTGCGATGCTTGTCGTGAGTGAAATCGCGAGGATTCCAAGTCTCAATCGACAAAAGACCTTTTTTAACCGCTTGACCTGTTACCCCAAAATCAGTAACAGAACGGAACATTTCAGGAAACAGGCTAATTACGCCAACCCACATGTTTATCTCGCTCTGTAATTTTGGAGATTAGAATCCAGGATCCCAGTCAACTTCGATCCGTTGAGCTTCGCGATCAACTTTGATGATCACTTGCTCTTCAAGGAACGGGATTAATCGTTCCTTCTGCCCGAAAGCATCTTTAAGATTTGCTTTAACAACCAGAACATCGTTTGAGCCAGTTTCTAGAATGTCAGATACGACACCTAGATCGTAACCTTTAGTGGTTACTACTTGCATCCCAAACAATTCACGCCAGTAGAACTCATCTTCTGACAATTCAGGAAGTACCGCAGGGTCGATAGCAATTTCAAAGTTTGTCATGAGATGCGCGTCTTCACGAATATCTAGACCTTCCAGCTTAGCCACCATACCTTTGTTATGGCGCTTCCAGCTTTCTACTTTGTACTCAACCCACGTACCCTTTTGGTTAATAAACCAAGGGCTGTAATCGAAAATGCTTTCAGCATTGTCTGTGTAGGAAAAAACTTTAAGCCAACCACGAATGCCGTAAGTAGCACCAAACTTGCCTACAACAATCTTTTCGTTGCTCATTGTTTCTTTACCTTTCATCGACATAAACTAGTTTCTACTTCTAAAGTAAAAAAATTAAGCCGCTTTTTGAGCGTCTTTAACTAGCTTAGCAACGCGGTCAGATAGAGACGCGCCTTGACCAACCCAGTGGTTAACGCGGTCTAGGTCTAGACGTAGACCTTCTTCTTGACCTTTTGCAGTTGGGTTAAAGAAACCAACTTTCTCGATGAAACGGCCAGTTGCAGCGTTGCGGCTGTCCGCTACTACGATTTGATAAAATGGACGCTTTTTAGCGCCGTGACGTGCCAAACGAATGGTTACCATGTCGTCCTCTTTGCTTTCTCAAAAATAAAATTAACCCCAATAATCATTCATAAAACTGAACAACCTGGGGTCTCGTGCCAAAATAAAGCTCCGGAATTTTACTCTTATCCCGAAGCAATGCAAGGGATTTAGTTACTTTTTCACCAACATAAATTGAAATTCAAGTTTGTGATGTAGCTAACACCCTGAAACTAAAGTCTAGGCAATCGTTTAACGACCAAATGGATTGAAGCCACCGCCTCCACCCATACCGCCGCCGCCCATCATGCCTTGCATGTTGCGCATCATGCCTTTCATGCCGCCCTTTTGCATTTTCTTCATCATCTTCTGCATTTGGGTGAACTGCTTCAATAGACGGTTAACGTCTTGAACCTGAACACCAGAACCTGCAGCGATACGCTTTTTACGCGAACCTTTGATGATTTCTGGGCGTTGACGTTCTTTCATTGTCATTGAGCTGATGATCGCTTCCATCTGCTTAAACATCTTGTCGTCAACTTTGTCTTTCACGTCTGATGGTAGCTGAGACATGCCTGGTAGCTTGTCTAGCATACCCATCATGCCACCCATGTTTTGCATTTGACCTAGCTGTTCACGGAAGTCTTCAAGGTCAAAACCTTTCTTCTCTTTGAACTTCTTCGCTAGCTTCTCTGCTTTTTCTTGGTCTACATTGCGTTGTAGGTCTTCGATAAGTGACAGTACGTCACCCATACCTAGAATGCGCGATGCAACACGATCAGGGTGGAACGGTTCTAGTGCGTCGGTTTTCTCACCCACACCTAGGAATTTGATTGGCTTACCTGTGATGTGACGAACTGATAGCGCCGCACCACCACGTGCATCACCATCAACTTTAGTCAGAATCACACCAGTTAGCGGTAGCGCATCACCGAATGCTTTTGCTGTATTCGCCGCATCTTGACCTGTCATTGCATCGACAACAAACAGCGTCTCAACAGGGTTAATCGCTGAGTGAAGATCTTTAATCTCACCCATCATTTCTTCATCGATAGCCAAACGACCCGCGGTATCGACAATCAACACGTCGTAGAATTTCTTCTTCGCGTGATCGATAGCTGCGTTAGCAATATCAATTGGCTTTTGATCCGGTGAAGATGGGAAGAAGTCGACACCGATGTCTGATGCTAAGGTTTCTAGCTGTTTGATTGCCGCAGGACGGTAAACGTCGGCAGACACAACCAAAACTTTCTTCTTATCACGCTCTTTTAGCAGTTTAGAAAGCTTACCTACCGATGTAGTTTTACCCGCACCTTGTAGACCTGCCATCAAAAGCACTGCTGGCGGCTGTGCTGCTAGGTTAAGAGCTTCGTTAGATTCACCCATAACCGCTTCAAGCTCAGCTTGAACGATCTTGATGAACTCTTGACCCGGTGTTAGGGATTTAGAAACTTCTACACCCACCGCTTTTTCTTTAACGCGGTTTACAAATTCACGTACAACAGGAAGCGCAACGTCCGCTTCCAATAGTGCCATGCGTACTTCACGTAGGGTTTCTTTAATGTTGTCTTCGGTCAGACGACCTTTACCGCTGATATTCTTCAGCGTTTTGGATAATCGATCCGTTAAATTCTCAAACATCTTTGTCTCTTCGCTAAAATGGCGATTAATTAGTGTGAGTATACCTTAGCCAACGTCACAGTCATACCCGAACACTGCTCTTATCCTTAACTTGAGGGCTAACTTGTTAATTTCAATATCTCATCTCTCGTGATTGATGAGGCATCGCCCATAGCCCCAAAGAGTAATGCAAGGTATAATTTTCACCATTGTGCACAATAACTCTTAAGATTCATGGATAGCTTAATTGCCATCGCAGCCGCCATTCTTTACGTTTTGGCAATTGCGACCATCATTCCCGGACTCTCTCAGCAGTCAGGAATCAAAGCGAAAACCGTATTTGCCAGTGCGGCATGTGCGTTGGTTTTTCACGCTTGGATTCTGAGTGATCTGATTTTCGACGGTTCAGGGCAAAACCTCAGCATTCTTAACGTCGCTTCTTTGATCAGCTTTATCATCTCGCTGGTAATGAGTGTGGCGATGCTCAAGAATCGTTTGTGGTTCCTTCTTCCTGTGGTTTATAGCTTTGCTGCCATCAATTTAACTGCTGCTACCTTCTTACCAAGCACGTTTATTAAGCATTTAGAGAACGACCCTAAGCTACTTATTCACATTTCTTTTGCGCTGTTCTCCTACGCAACCTTAACCATTGGTGCACTATACGCACTGCAACTGGCGTGGCTCGACCACAAGCTCAAAGCCAAGAAGTCGTTGGCAATTAATCCGAACTTGCCACCATTGATGATGGTTGAACGACAACTGTTCAAGATTATCTTGATTGGTAACTTATTACTCACAGGCACATTGATTACTGGTTTTGTCTTCGTACAAGACATGTTTGCTCAAGGTAAAGCACACAAAGGCATTCTTTCTTTCATCGCTTGGATTGTGTATTCCATCTTGCTTTGGGGCCATTACCAAAAAGGCTGGCGTGGTAAGAAAGTGACTTGGTTTGCAGTCGCGGGTGCGACACTACTGACCTTGGCTTACTTTGGCAGTCGCTTCGTGAAAGAGATCATTTTAAGTTGATGTAATCCATCTATTAAATTCAATTAATAAGGAGCCTTGTGCTCCTTATCCTTTATATTGATGGGTAAATAAAATAGAGTACCCCTTATTCCATTGACTTAACGGCCAAGCTCGGTCATAAATTAACCAAACACATACAAGGAACTGCTGCGTTTTGGACGACATATCTACGGGTATCTTATTTGCGCTACTCGCGTGTCTTATCGTCATATCAGGTTACTTCTCAGGTTCAGAAACAGGGATGATGTCTTTGAACCGTTACCGCTTAAAGCACTTAGCCAATAATGGGCATAAAGGGGCGAAGCGAGTCGAAAAGCTATTAGACCGTCCAGATCGTTTGATTGGTCTTATCCTTATCGGCAACAACCTTGTTAATATTTTGGCGTCTGCCATCGCGACCATTTTGGGTATGCGATTATACGGTGATATCGGTGTTGCCATCGCAACTGGTGCACTGACTATGGTGGTGCTCGTGTTTGCAGAAGTCACACCGAAAACCATCGCCGCCCTCTACCCTGAACGCGTGTCCTACGCGAGTAGTATTCTCCTTACGATTCTGATGAAAGT
This sequence comes from Vibrio sp. B1ASS3, assembly GCF_905175355.1. NCBI lineage: Bacteria > Pseudomonadati > Pseudomonadota > Gammaproteobacteria > Vibrionales > Vibrionaceae > Vibrio > Vibrio sp. B1ASS3. The sequence continues at coordinate 728,584 of NZ_HG992742.1, read as the reverse complement.
TCTGTCACCTCTGGTGATGTTAGTGAACTTTATTACTAATGGTTTTATCCGCCTTATTGGTGTGAAAGCCGATCACAACACAGAAGATCACCTTAGTTCAGAAGAGTTACGTACGGTTGTAAATGAAGCGGGAGGCATGATTCCGCGCCGTCACCAAGACATGCTGGTTTCGATTTTGGATCTTGAGCACGTCACCGTGAACGACATCATGGTGCCTCGTAATGAGATCACTGGCATCGACATCAATGATGATTGGAAATCTATCGTACGTCAGCTGACTCACTCTCCTCATGGCCGCATTGTGCTGTACCGCGACCAGATTGATGAAGTGGTTGGTATGCTGCGTCTGCGCGAAGCGTACCGTTTGATGTTAGAGAAGAACGAGTTCAACAAAGAAACACTGCTACGTGCTGCCGATGAGGTGTACTACATCCCAGAAGGCACACCTCTGAACGTGCAGATGTTGAAGTTCCAACGCAACAAACAGCGCATTGGTTTGATTGTCGATGAGTATGGCGACATTAATGGCTTGGTAACGTTGGAAGATATCTTGGAAGAGATTGTTGGCGAATTTACCACATCCATTGCACCGAGCTTATCGGAAGAAATCACACCACAAGGTGATGGCAGCTTCTTGATTGAAGGTAGTGCTAACATTCGTGATATCAACAAAGGCTTGAAGTGGAAACTACCGACCGACGGCCCACGAACTTTGAATGGTCTGATTCTAGAACATTTAGAAGACATTCCAGAAAGCCATTTAAGCGTGCAAGTCGCTGGGCATCCAATGGAAATTGTCGACATTGAAGAGAATCGCATAAAGCTTGTTAAGGTATACCCAAAACTCAAGAAAAGTAGCGATAAATAGTGTCGAAAAAACAAAAAAGAGCCTGACATTGTCAGGCTCTTTCTTTTTATGCGTTTCGAATTCCACGCTCTTATCTGAAAGACAGATTAATCAATGCGTAGTTCTTTTAGCATTGACTCTGGCAGCGCAAGCTCGTCATTCTTGTTGACTGATACACCGGCTTCTAGAATGTTCTTCGCGATTTGCTTTGCTTCATCCAGAGAATGCATTGCTGCCGTGCCACATTGGTATTCGTTCAACTCAGGGATCTTGTTTTGGTTTTCTACTTTCAAAACATCTTCCATCGCGGCAATCCAAGCGTCAGCCACTTGTTGCTCTGAAGGTGTGCCAATCAAACTCATGTAGAAACCAGTGCGACAGCCCATTGGTGAAATATCAATGATCTCAACACTCTCACCATTTAAGTGGTTACGCATAAAGCCTGCGTACAAGTGTTCTAATGTATGAATCCCTTTCTCAGAAAGGATGTCTTTGTTTGGCGCAGTGAAACGTAGGTCGAATACCGTGATGGTGTCCCCTTTTGGAGTTTGCATCGTTTTAGCCACACGGACTGCTGGTGCATTCATGCGTGTGTGGTCTACGGTAAAACTGTCTAATAAAGGCATTACATCTCTCCTGATTGTAATCACCAACACTCACAAGTATTGGTCGTTATTTCTGTTCATTCCCTCACTCATAATCCATGGATTGAGTGAGCTAAAAGAACCAGCCGCTGTTGTCTTCCAATTCCTGACGACATTGTTTCAGCTGCCAGCCATAAGTCTTTGCGGTTTGCTCTACGCGTCTTGCAACCTTAATCAAGCTTGGTTTGCTGTTATAAGTGCCGCGTTTGTAGCCGCCACGTCCTTCATGATACGCAAGGTACTGATTGTAAGGATCCCACAACGAGATACCCAATTGACGACGAGTTTCATGGGTGTACCAACCGACAAACATCATGGAGTCGTCGAAGTTCGTACGTGAGCCACCTTGTCCCGTCGCATCTTGGAAATCATCCCAAGCAGGGTCTTGGGCTTGAGCATAACCGTAAGCGCTGCTAACGCGTCCCCACGGAATAAAGCCGAGAATATAGTCTTTAGGTGGTCGAGCATCATGACGAAAGCTACTTTCTTGCTTAATGATCGCCATCGCTACATTGATTGGCGTGCCCCACTCTTCTTCCATGTCTTTGGCATCTTCATACCAACCAGATTTTTCTCGGAATATTTCACATAGGTTGTCTTGTTGCTTTGGGGGCGCAGTCGCACAACCGGCTAACATCACGCTCCCAAGTACAGACACCACTAACGGCTTAATGTCCAATCCCTGTCCTTACTGCTGATTATTGTTTTAGGTAAGCAAAGTAATCTTCTAAGAAGTCATCAAAGGATAACGTATCACTTTGCTCTGCTTGTTTTTGCTTTTCTACCGATGTCGCAACTTCCGTTTCCATTGCGTCAGCTGAATATTGCTCATAGCTGTGGGCTAGGTTTTCTTCACGGAACTTCATACCAAGCGCACAACCCACTTTACCTAAACCGCCGTGCTCTTTTGTCAGCTCAAGCAGTTGGCCAGAAATGGTAAGCTCAGGTTCATCAATCCAAGATTCTAGTTTGTCACAAACCGCTTGGTACGCATTGCCACCAGCTGCGGCATCCATTTCAACCGCAATCATACGAAGGTCAGCGAATACGCGATGAGCCCAATCTTGTAGAGACAGACGCTCGCCTTGGCAACCGATTTGCAGCATCAAGCCTTTCTCGCGGCCAGAAACAATGACTCTGTTCCAGTTGTCACGCCAACATTCTAGCTCGCAGTTATCCATCGGATCAGAGTCTGAAAGCGCTGCCCACGTTAGGAATAGGTCAAGGAAGCGAACCTGCTCTTCACTCACACCAACGGCACTGAATGGGTTTACATCTAGCGAGCGAACTTCAATGTATTCCACACCGCCACGTTTAAGCGCTTCCGAAGGCTTTTCACCGCTCTTCGTTACACGTTTCGGACGAATTGGGGCGTACAGTTCATTCTCAATTTGCAGAATGTTTGAGTTAAGCTGACGATATTCACCATCGACTTTCACACCAATCTCAGCAAACTCTTCAGATGGACGACGAATCGCGTCACTCAAACCTTCAAGATACTGGTCGATACTATTAAAGCCAATCTTAAGCACGCTTTGAGCGCTGTTGGTGTAACCGAGATCACTCAGACGCAGAGAGGTTGCTTTTGGTAGGTATAAGGTGCCACCAATTTTCTCAAATGGCAGATCCGTTTCACGTCCTTGAATGAACGAGCCACACAATGCTGGTGACGCACCAAAGAAGTACGGGATCATCCAACCAAAGCGGTAGTAGTTACGGATTAGAGCAAAGTACGCTGCAGATTTCGTTTCTTGGCGAGCTTCTTCATCTTGCTCACCATGCAGCGCATCCCAGAACGATTCAGGGAAAGAGAAGTTGAAGTGCACACCTGAGATAATTTGCATCAAGCTACCGTAGCGGCGTTTTAGACCTTCACGGTAAAGCGTTTTCATTTTTGCTGAGTTAGATGAGCCATATTGAGCTAGCTGAATATCATCTTCAGTGCCTACATAACATGGCATCGATAGTGGCCACATTTTCTCTTCACCCATTTTGGTTTGAGTGAAGTGATGGATGTCTTTCAACTGCCCCATCAATTCAGGGATCTCATGTGATACAGGCGTAATGAATTCCAGAAGAGATTCTGAAAAGTCTGTCGTGATCCATTTGTTTGTGAACGCTGAGCCCAAACCCTCTGGATGAGGTGTTGTTGCTAGGTGTCCATCCTGACGATAGCGCAAAGTTTCTCGCTCAACACCGCGTCCAAACTGCTTAAATACTTCTGGGTTTGATGCAACTTGTTTTAGTCGCGCAGCAAAATCAGTCAAAATGAGGTTCGCTTATATTGGGAGCAGGACACTCGCCAAGCGTGGCAAGTGAAAGCTAAGTTATTGATATATAATCCATCTAGATAAATAACCCATCAAAAAGTCATTTATCTAGTTAGAAACGAATAGCGGAGAGTCTCCTCTCCGCTATTAAATGTGTACTCTATCGAATGATTTCAAGCTCTTCCACGTCTTTCCCTAACTTTTCTAGTTGAGGGCGAAGGGAAGTCGCATCTCCGACGACCACAATTTGATAGTCGTTCGGGTCAAACCATTTCTGTGCTAGAGCGTTGAGCGTCTGCTTATCGACGGTCTCAACAATAGCGTTTCGTTGTTGTAGATAATCTTTATCTAAGTTGTATTTCAAAATATCACTGATGAGTTTGCCTTTCTGTGTTGGCGTTTCATATTTCAGTGCATCTTTTTGACCGACCGCTTGGCGCATAAATTTCAATTCATCGTCAGTCATCCCCGATTGTGAGAACTCGTTCAACTCATTCTCCATCTCGATGATAGACGCCACCGTCGAATCCGCACGCACTTGCGCAGTAAACACAACCGACCCCGTTTCTACATTACCGGAGAAATAACCATAAGCACCATAAGTGTAGCCTTTGTCTTCACGAAGGTTTTGGTTGATACGGCTATTAAAGTTACCCGCTAGGTTAAAGTTTGCTAACTGACCCAGATAGAAATCACCTGTCGCATCGTAAGGCATGCCTTGACGAACCAACATGACCACACTTTGTGGTGCCCCTGGCTTATCCACCAAGTGCACTTTTTGCGTACCGAGTGGTGCGATAGTTTGCGGCGCGTAAAGTGGAGCGGCTTCATCTTCCCAATTTGCCCAGAAAGACAGTTGTTTCTCTAAGTCCACTTTGCTGATATCACCAACGGCAATGATCTGTGCACTTTGTGGCGTGTAATGCTTCGCATAGAAATCACGAACATCATCCAACGTCAGCGCTTGAAGCCCCGCTTTGGTGCCATCCTTCGGGCGTGCAAAGATAGAGTTACCATACAACACTTGGCGACTTGCCTGTGATGCCATCCAGCTTGGTTTTTGGTGTTCATAAACCAGACCTTCTAACGCTTGTGTTTTCACTCGGTCAAAGTCTTCTTGCTTGAATGCCGGAGACAACAACATCTCCTCAACAATCTTCAACGTTGGGGCAAGGTTCTTCTCAAGTGCAGAAACGCTGATGTCCGTCGTGTAGCCACTCGCATCGACAGAAATAACGCTGCCAAGCTTGTCTAACTCAGCTTGGATATCTTCTGCAGAGCGCTTAGTTGTGCCCTCTTGCAACATCGCTGCGGTAAGCTGAGCAAGACCTTCTTTGCCTCTTTCAACAAAACGCGTACCAGCTGGCAAGCTAAACTGCATTGTCACCGTTGGTGTTTCACTGCTTACGGTTCCAAGTAATTCCGAACCGTTTTTGAAGTGAATGTCGTACAGTTTTGGCATCGTCGCTTCAACTGGCGCACCCGTTGGCGGTTGGACAGAGCGATCGAAATTGTCCGTTGCACGACGATAAGCCAATTGGTCATCGGTGATCTTTTCGTACTCAGGTAATGTGCGTTTTGGCGTAACGAAGGTTGCGGGCTTCACAGCTAACTCTGTCTTACCTTTTGGCACAACGCTCAGCGTTACCTTGTTCTTGCCTTGAATAAAGTCACTGTATGCTTTTTCTACCGATTCAGGCGTAACAGCACGAAGCTGTTCAAGTTGCTGTTCAATCAGATCTGGCTTACCAAAAAACGTTTGGTTTGATGCTAACTGCGTTACCTTGCCTTTTACACTTTCTAGAGCAAAAATCGCGTCGGCTTCGGTTTTACCTTTCAGTTGCTCAAGACGATCTTTAGTTACCCCACCTTTGGCGAACTTATCCAACGATGCCATCAACTCATCATAAAGCTTAGATAAGTCACCTTTGTCGCCAGAATCTCCCATCGCATAAACATAGAAATTACACGATAGCTCAGCACAATCTTGGAATGATCCCGCATCGACAGCTTTCTGTGTTTTGACCAAGTCTTGGTAAAGCACGCTGTTCGTGCCGCTGCCCAACACACTAGCTAAAGTATCCAGCGAGGCTTGATTTGCTTCACCGCTATAAGTTGTCGGCCATGCGATCATGACCATAGGCTGCTGGATACGATCTTCTAATGTGATGTATTTGCTTTCAGCAAGCTTAGCAGGCACTTTAGGTGCATTTTCTACCTCAGGGCCACGAGGAATCGAGCCGAAGTATTTGTTCACCCACGCCAACGTCTGTTCTACATCGATATCACCACCAATGGTCAATACCGCATTGTTTGGGCCATACCAGCGCAAGAAAAAAGCTTTCAGGTCGTTCACATCCACGCGATCAAGGTCTTCTACGTAACCGATGGTTTGCCATGAATATGGATGACCTTCTGGGTACAAGGCTTCAGACATGCGTTCCCAAATCAAACCATAAGGTCGATTGTCATAACGCTGAGCTCGTTCGTTCTTCACGGTAGAACGTTGGATCTCAAACTTACGTTGAGACACGGCATCGAGCAAAAAGCCCATGCGATCCGATTCGAGCCACAGCATTTTTTCTAACTGGTTAGCCGGAACGGTTTCGAAGTAGTTGGTGCGGTCACGGTTAGTTGTACCATTTAGGGCACCACCCGCTTCCGTAATAATTTTGAAGTGCTCTTGGTCACCCACGTTCTCAGAGCCTTGGAACATCATGTGCTCAAAAAAGTGCGCAAAGCCAGATTTACCGATCTCTTCACGTGCAGAACCCACGTGGTAAGTAACATCCACATGCACAAGTGGGTCGGAATCTTCAGGTGCCAGAATCACCGTAAGGCCGTTATCGAGCTGATATTTCTGGTATGGAATTTTTACTTTGCCTTCTTCTGCTTTTGATGACTCAACGAAAGTCACCCCATCAGGCAATGACGAAACAGGGGCGTTTGATGCGCAGCCCGTGATCACTAAAAGTGAGCACGCACTTACCCAAAACATTCTCATGCGCTTTCCTTAAAATAAACCGAGATAGATGGCAGCCAGCACACTATATCTTGCGGCTTTGCCTAAAAATATAAGAACTAAACACGGCAGAAACTTCATCCTTAACCACCCTGCCGCTAAACATAGTGGGTCGCCAATAACAGGCAACCAACTAAAGAATAATCCCCAGTAACCGTATTTTGACAGCCACTTCAATGCGGTGTGACCGTGCTTTTCGTCTTGAGTTTTATTAGGAATCCACAACCCAAGCCAATAGTTAGTCAAACCACCAAGCGTATTACCGATCGTGGCAACAATAATAATGGAAGAAACGGAGTACTGGTTTAACGATAAAGTGGCTATCAACCCCGCTTCAGAGCCACCCGGTAACAAAGTGGCGCTGAGAAAACCGGTGATGAATAGCACCCACAATGCAGAGTCAGAAAACCACAGTGCTAGGTTTTCAAAAGCCGCATTAAAGGCTTCTAACATGTCATATCAAGCAAGATCTTGCCTCGCGTCCGTCCGGATTCGACTTGTTTGTGTGCTTCCACAACCTCATTCATCGGATAGACGTGTTGTATTTCTGTTTTCAACAATCCAACCCCAACCATGTAAAGTAAGGTGTCGAGTTGTTCGCGATCGGGTTCCACCAACATACCGCTCGCCTCAAAGCCAAGCAGCTTCGCCTTTTCGCAGATCAGTTCGGCGGTAATGGTTGGAACGGTGATGACTCGAGCATCATCAGTCAGGCATTTGAGAGCATCAAGTGCAGCATCGCCACCAACAAGATCAATCAAAACATCCACATCTTCAACACGTTCTGACACTGGCGCAAATTGATAGTTCACTGCATGCGCCCCCAATGTGGCGAGGTAGTCTAAATTTCGCTCACTGCAGGTAGTAAAGACTTCGGCTTTGGTTGCCACGGCGATTTGTACCGCTATATGCCCAACGCCACCAGCGCCAGCGAGAATCAATACTCGGTCGCCTTCGGTAACATTGGCCTTGCTTAATGCTTGAGCCGCCGTTTGTCCCGCAAGAGGTAGTACCGCTGCCGCTTCTAAAGTGACAGTATTTGGAACATGACTGAGTTCAGATTCGGGAACACACACGTATTGACTGTAACCACCGCCGCGGATAGGGAAGCCGATAAATCCAGCTACCTCGTCGCCTTCATTAAAACGCGACGTTCCCTCTCCGCAGGAAACAACTTTTCCTGAGATGTCATAACCCGGAACCCAAGGTAAGTTATCTTTATTTTGTGCGGCAGCCCATCCAAGCCCTGCTCGAGTTTTAACATCAATTGGATTTATGCCTGAGTACGCAACTTTAATGAGGATTTCACCCGCTTGTGGTGCCGGTGTTGTGGTGGTTTGCAGTGCAAGAACGTCTGCGTCGCCAAATTCGGTAATCGCTATCTGTTTGTGTTCCATAACCCATTCCCTGCGAGAAAACAAAAAGGGATGCAAGAGCATCCCTTTGACTATAAACCATTTTGTTTGTCGAAGTTAATCGCCAATTTGTAAATTGATAGCTAATTCCATTTCATAGAATATCCACCAACTTTCAGGCGCTACTTACGGTGACACACTAGCCGACAAGTGCGAGCAAAATACCAGCCGCGACTGCTGAACCGAGTACCCCAGCAACGTTTGGTCCCATCGCGTGCATCAACAAGAAGTTTTGTGGGTTTGCTTCTAGGCCAACCTTATTCACAACACGTGCCGCCATTGGTACTGCAGAAACGCCTGCCGCACCAATAAGTGGGTTGATGTCTTCTTTCGAGAACTTGTTGAGCAGTTTCGCCATCAGAACACCCGCGCCAGTACCGATACTGAACGCTACTGCGCCAAGTCCCAAGATACCTAGCGTTTCTAGGTTCAGGAACTGCTCAGCTTGCAACTTAGAACCAACACCAAGCCCCAAGAAAATGGTCACAATGTTGATCAGTTCGTTTTGAGCGGTTTTCGATAAACGATCCACCACACCAGCTTCACGCATCAGGTTACCCAAACAGAACATACCAACTAGTGGCGTTGCCGAAGGTAAGAACAGAATCGTCATCAGTAACACAGCAAGTGGGAAGATCACTTTCTCCCACTTACCCACATGGCGAAGCTGAGCCATCTTGATCTGGCGCTCTTCTTTGGTTGTCAGAGCTTTCATGATTGGTGGCTGAATGATCGGTACTAAGGCCATGTAGCTGTATGCTGCCACGGCAATTGCACCTAACAGATCTGGAGAAAGTTTACTCGCCAAGAAAATAGCCGTTGGGCCATCCGCACCACCGATGATCGCGATAGACGATGCATCTGCCATGGAGAACTCCATACCCGGAACGTAGTTAAGCAGAATCGCACCAAATAATGTTGCGAAGATACCAAACTGCGCCGCAGCACCTAACCACAAGGTTTTCGGATTCGCAATCAAAGCGCCAAAGTCGGTCATCGCCCCTACGCCCATAAAGATCAACAGCGGGAACACGCCCGACTCGATCCCAATATAGTAGACGTAGTACAACAAGCCGCCCGGATCGGTAAAGCCAGCATTTGGAATGTTCGCTAAGATAGCGCCAAAACCAATTGGCAATAACAGTAAGGGCTCAAAGCCTTTTTTGATCGCCAAAAACAGCAAGGTACAGCCAACCAACATCATACAAATTTGGCCGAACTCAAAGTTCGCGATCCCTGTTTCTGACCATAAGGTCATCAATCCGTCCATGATACTCCCTTACGCCAGGCTAAGAAGAGGTGAGCCAACGGTAACAGCGTCCCCTTCTTTCACGTTCAACTCTTGAACCACACCACCACGTGCAGCGCGAACTTCTGTTTCCATCTTCATCGCTTCAAGAATCAAAAGTACATCACCTTCCGCCACTTCAGCACCCGGCTGAACATTGACTTTAAAGATGTTGCCCGCAAGTGGCGCTGGTACTGCTTCCGCAGCACTATTGGCAGCAACTGGCGCTGCAGGTTGAGCAGGTGCTGCCGCCGCATTTGGCGTCACAGAAGTTAATTGACCTTGCGGCCCCACTTCTACTTCATACACTTGACCATCAACACGCACGCTGTAGGTCTCTACACCGCCAGTAGCAGGTTGCGCTACAGGTGCAGCAGCTGGTTTTGCAGCTTCTAAAGTTGGTGCTGGTTCAAAGGCATCTGGATTGCCACGGTTTTTCAGGAATTTCAGACCGACTTGAGGAAACAGCGCGTAAGTTAGGACATCGTCGACACGTTCGCTTGCTAGCTTAATGCCTTCTGATTGCGCTTTCTCCATCAAATCAACGGTTAGGGTTTCCATTTCTGCTTCAAGTAAATCGGCAGGACGACAAGTAATGGCTTCTTTGCCATCCAGCACTTTTGCTTGTAGCTCGGCGTTTACTGCTGCTGGAGCTGCACCGTATTCGCCTTTTAGAACACCCGCTGTTTCTTTGGTGATGCTCTTGTAGCGCTCGCCTGTTAGTACGTTGATCACCGCTTGAGTGCCGACGATCTGAGACGTCGGTGTTACTAGTGGGATAAAGCCAAGATCTTCACGTACACGTGGGATCTCTTCCAATACTTCATCGATACGATCTGCAGCGCCTTGTTCTTTAAGCTGACCTTCCATGTTGGTCAACATGCCACCTGGTACTTGAGCGATCAAAATGCGCGAATCCACACCTTTCAATTGACCTTCCCATTTTGCGTATTTCTTACGCACTTCACGGAAGTAAGCCGCAATAGGCTCAATTTGGTCTAGTTTTAGATTCGTGTCGCGCTCTGTACCTTGCAGCATCGCAACCACTGTCTCTGTAGGCGTGTGACCGTATGTGCAGCTCATCGAAGAAATCGCGGTATCTAGAATATCAATGCCTGCTTCTACCGCTTTCACAGCAGTCGCAGTAGATAGACCGGTTGTTGCGTGACAATGAAGCGCCAATGGAACATCACAAGACGCTTTGATGCGAGTGATCAGCTCTTCGGCTTCATATGGCTTGAGTAGACCGGACATGTCCTTGATACATAGAGAGTGACAGCCTAAGTCTTCAAGACGTTTAGCCAAATCCACCCAAGTATCCGCGTTATGTACAGGGCTGGTAGTGTAAGACAAGGTCCCTTGAGCGTGTGCACCAACATCAACAGTGGCTTTCACTGCTTTTTGGAAGTTACGTACATCGTTCATTGCATCAAAGATACGGAACACATCCATACCATTTGCGTGCGCGCGTTCAACAAACTTCTCTACTACGTCATCGGCATAGTGGCGGTATCCTAAAAGGTTTTGACCACGCAGTAGCATTTGCATTGGTGTATTTGGCATGGCCTTTTTCAGTTCGCGTAGGCGCTCCCATGGGTCTTCACCCAAGAAACGGATACACGCATCAAAGGTTGCGCCACCCCAAGTCTCTAGCGACCAGTAACCAACTTTATCTAACTCAGCTGCGATAGGCAGCATATCTTCGATACGCATACGCGTTGCGAATAGAGACTGATGGGCGTCACGAAGGACCACATCTGTAATAGCGAGTGGTTTAGACATGTTCTTAAACTCCTTTTTAATCCTATCTTTCGGCTACTTCGCGACAGAGGCGCGATGTTTATGAATCGCAGCCGAGATCGCCGCCACTACTTGTGGACTAACAGCTGAAGAGGTTGATTGAACGTTGGTATTTGTTTTCGGTGCTGCGATCGGCGCTGGTACTTCTTCCGGTACCAATTTGGACATCAGCCGAACGAGATAAACTAGAATGGTGAGGAAAATAAATACGACCGCCATCCCTGTTAACATCAGGGTGGCCGCATCTACTAGCAGGCTTCCTATATTCGTCATGTTGCTTCCTTTCTTTGTCATCCTGACAATGTGCAGGACTTTAATAGCGTCAAATCCCGACCAATGGATTATCTCGATTGGTTAAATTTTGTCAATTTTGTTTAAGGAAGCTTTTAAATAATCCTTAATATTGATTATTTATTCACTACCCAGATCACAAATTATACGAAAACTCACTTCTTTAGCGGGTTCGCTCAACATATAACCACACTAAATTAAAGTGTTTGCAAAAACTGCGATTGGGATTTCAAAACGAAAAGAGTTTTTAAGAAGAAAATAAAATAAAAACAGGAAGATAGAATAAATTAACACACACAAAACAAATCAATAACAACAACGAAACACTTGTGTTCTCGCCAATATTTTAATGACGTTATGTGGGCCACTTAATCAATAAGACGAGAGAAAGCGCGCTCAGGAGCTCTAAGATGACTATTTAGGCGAATCAATGCTATTGCCTCAAAAACTGAGGGCCATGCGTTTGAAACAAAGTCTCGTGCAAAAGGAGGCGGCAAATAAGCAGGAGGCACAGAGCCTCATGGCCGAGCAGCAGGTACAAAAAAGCCCCGCATAAGCGAGGCTTTTTCTAAAGAGTGGCGCGTCCTGGAGGATTCGAACCTCCGACCGCCTGGTTCGTAGCCAGGTACTCTATCCAGCTGAGCTAAGGACGCACGGTTTTCGATATCAGTATTACCAATATCAGGAGTTCACAAGGAAACCCTAAAGAGTGGCGCGTCCTGGAGGATTCGAACCTCCGACCGCCTGGTTCGTAGCCAGGTACTCTATCCAGCTGAGCTAAGGACGCGCAGTTTTCGATATCAGTATTACCAATATCAGGAGTTCACAAGGAAACCCTCAGCTAAGGACGCGCAGTTTTCGATATCAGTATTACCAATATCAGGAGTTCACAAGGAAACCCTAAAGAGTGGCGCGTCCTGGAGGATTCGAACCTCCGACCGCCTGGTTCGTAGCCAGGTACTCTATCCAGCTGAGCTAAGGACGCGCAGTTTTCGATATCAGTATTACCAATATCAGGAGTTCACTAGGAAACCCTAAAGAGTGGCGCGTCCTGGAGGATTCGAACCTCCGACCGCCTGGTTCGTAGCCAGGTACTCTATCCAGCTGAGCTAAGGACGCGCAGTTTTCGATATCAGTGTTACCAATATCAGGAGTTCACTAGGAAACCCTAAAGAGTGGCGCGTCCGAACCTCCGACCGCCTGGTTCGTAGCTGAGCTAAGGACGCGCAGTTTTCGATATCAGTGTTACCAATATCAGGAGTTCACTAGGAAACCCTAAAGAGTGGCGCGTCCTGGAGGATTCGAACCTCCGACCGCCTGGTTCGTAGCCAGGTACTCTATCCAGCTGAGCTAAGGACGCGCAATAATCTTTATTTTACTTTGTATAACCCGTTTATCAAACGAATTATTAAATAGTGGCGCGTCCTGGAGGATTCGAACCTCCGACCGCCTGGTTCGTAGCCAGGTACTCTATCCAGCTGAGCTAAGGACGCGCAGATCTTCTTGCTAGGAAGTTGTGAAGTAAATCACATTCATTTCTTACGAAACAAAAAAAAGGCCGTCGGGCCAGTCAATGAATGGCGGTGAAGGAGGGATTCGAACCCTCGATACGGGATAAACCGTATACTCCCTTAGCAGGGGAGCGCCTTCAGCCTCTCGGCCACCTCACCGTTTTCATTGTTATATCTCAGAAGAGATATGGCGCGTCCTGGAGGATTCGAACCTCCGACCGCCTGGTTCGTAGCCAGGTACTCTATCCAGCTGAGCTAAGGACGCACTTTTTGTTGATAAATCAACGTTGCAAGAATGGCGGTGAAGGAGGGATTCGAACCCTCGATACGGGATAAACCGTATACTCCCTTAGCAGGGGAGCGCCTTCAGCCTCTCGGCCACCTCACCGTCTTGCGGAGGCACATATTACGTTTTACCGAAAATATGTCAAACACTTTCTTTGAAAAAAAACGCAAAAATCGCTTAACCGATGCGGATTTAATCAAAGTGATTATTAAACAAACTTTATCACTCTATTATGATGAAAAAAAGAGAGTCTTCTCTTAAAAAATGACATTTTTTCGAAACTAAAAAGGCTAGCCATTCGGCTAGCCTTTTTCATTCAAACTAAGCTCTGTAAACAGGAGCGGCTTAGTAGTTACCTGAAGCAACGTTACCGTTGCCTTTTTCAGCTTGAATGCGCATGTAGATTTCTTCACGGTGAACAGAAACCTCTTTCGGAGCGTTAACGCCGATACGTACTTGGTTACCTTTAACACCTAGTACAGTTACAGTCACTTCATCACCAATCATAAGTGTTTCGCCTACGCGGCGAGTCAAAATTAGCATTCTTTGCTCCTTGAGTAATCTCTAAATTTTCTTGCTACAAAGCTATTATCCAACAAAAGTTATATTTTCGTAAACTACCTTGTTACCGAAAATTAGCCCAAAAAGGCATGTTTTTGCTGAATGTTTAATACTTCACTAGATGTAACGTAAGCATTATGAAGAATGTTTGCTGCTGCATCCACACTCTCAGGTGGTAAGACTAGCATCATAGTGAGTGCATTCGTTGAGCAGAAATTGATCGCAATATCTTGCTGTGCCAACAATTCACAGGCATGGTCAACCATTCCATTGGCTTCTAGCCCCACAGCGGTCAACAGGCTTACTACTTCACTATTACGGATTTTATCGCTGAACACCAGATCCAACTTGGCACATGCATCTTGTTTTATCATGATACCTGTTCGTTCTGTTTCCTCGATCACATTCCAAATGTCGATACCTAACATCTGACATTGCTTTGTAACGCTAGGCAAATGTTCGTCGTCAACTTCAATAATGGCAAGGTCACGTTGAATGGCTAGACCAGAGACGGCTTTTGAGCCTGACTCCCCTTTCACCAAACTGCCTTCATTCAGTTCAAATGTCGAAAGCACGCGTAGTGGAACATTATTCTTCCATGCATACTGCACAGAAGGGAGATGTAACACTTTCGCTCCACGGCTCGCCATCGCTTCCATTGAAGGAAAATCGATAACTGCCATCTTTTGAGCGTTTTTCACTACACGTGGATCACAAGTATATATACCATCAACGTCGGTAAAGATTTGACATTCATCCGCGCATAATGCGCCAGCCAGTGTCACTGCGCTCGTATCTGAGCCACCTCGACCTAATGTGGTGATATCCCCATTTTCATTCACACCTTGGAAGCCAGCTACGATGACGATTTGGTCTTGTTCAAGCAAATCCATAATCGTAGATGTATCAATGTGTTTAATCGTCGCGTCATTGTGTTGATTGTCCGTCACAATGTTCGCTTGTGCTCCGGTAAGTGAGCGCGCTGCATAACCCAATTTATTCAGAGTCATCGCCAGCAGTGCCATCGACACTTGCTCACCAGCAGAGAGCAAAACATCAAGTTCTCGAGCCGTTGGAACGCTATCTACTTGCTTAGCGAGATCCATTAGTCGATTTGTTTCGCCTGACATTGCAGACACAACAACGACAACTTGATTACCATCATTTTTCGCCTTAATGATGTGTTCAGCTACCTGGTGGATTCTTTCAATTGAACCCACTGAGGTTCCGCCAAACTTTTGCACGATAAGGGGCTTTTTCACCAGTCTTCACCTTCCCAAGACCAAAGTCTCATTAGGACCACTCATACTCCATTGAGATAAATTATATAAGCGGTAGTTACAACAAAAACCAAGCAGCGTAAATGACCTGGTTAAAATACGGTCAATTAAACCACTTGGTTACCATAAAAAAATTACGCTCAATCAAAGAAGCTTGATTGAGCGTAATTCATTATTTTAAAAGCTTATAGGCGTTCTTCTAGCCAAGGCTGTACGGACTGAATCGCCGCAGGCAGCGCGGCAACATCAGTACCACCCGCTTGCGCCATGTCAGGACGACCGCCGCCTTTACCGCCAACTTGCTCAGCAACCATCTTAACTAGGTCACCCGCTTTCACTTTACCGATAAGGTCTTTGGTTACGCCTGCAATCAGACCGATCTTGTCATCGTTCACGTTAGCAAGAAGGATTACACCGCTACCTACTTGGTTCTTGATGTCATCAACCATAGTTCGTAGGTTCTTGTTATCTGCGCCTTCTAGAGCAGCGATCAGTACTTTAGTACCGTTGATGTCCTGAACTTTACCCATGATGTTTGCGCTTTCTGCCGCAGCCATCTTGTCTTTCAGTTTCTGGATTTCTTTCTCTAGAGATTTTGCTTTCTGCGCTGATTCAGCCAGTTTCTCTTCGTACTTAGCCGCTTGAGCTTCGATTGCGTCTAGCGCACCTTCACCCGTTACCGCTTCGATACGACGGATACCTGCTGCGATACCACCTTCAGATGTGATCTTGAATAGACCGATATCACCTGTGTTTGAAGCGTGAATACCACCACAAAGTTCAGTAGAGAAGTCGCCCATAGACAGTACGCGTACTTCGTCGTCGTACTTCTCGCCAAATAGAGCCATTGCGCCTTTCTTCTTAGCAGACTCAATGTCCATCACGTTGGTTTCAATCGTATGGTTACGACGAATTTGCGCGTTAACTAGACGCTCAACTTCTTTCAGTTCAGCTGCAGTTACTGCTTCTAGGTGTGAGAAGTCGAAACGTAGGCTGTCAGCTTTCACTAGAGAGCCTTTCTGCGTTACGTGCTCACCAAGAACTTGGCGAAGAGCTGCGTGTAGTAAGTGCGTTGCTGAGTGGTTTAGAGAGATAGCTGCGCGACGCTCTGCGTCAACGATAGTTGCTACTTCGTCGCCTTTCGCTAGAACGCCTTCCGCCATTACACCGTGGTGTGCGATTGCGTTACCTAGCTTTTGAGTATCTTCAACACGGAATACACCAGCTTCAGTACGGATTTCACCAGCGTCACCACATTGACCACCTGACTCTGCGTAGAATGGTGTCTCACCAAGCACGATGATTGCTTTGTCGCCTGCAGATAGAGATTCTACTTCGTTGCCTTCAACGAACATCGCCGCTACAGAGCTAGAGCCTTTAGTACCTGTGTAACCACAGAATTCTGTTTGCGTATCAACTTTGATTGCTGCGTTGTAGTCAGTACCGAAGTTACCAGCTTCACGCGCACGTTGACGCTGCTCTTCCATCGCTTTCTCGAAACCTTCTTCGTCGATTGCGAACTCACGCTCACGTGCAACGTCGTTAGTTAAGTCAGCTGGGAAGCCGTAAGTATCGTAAAGTTTAAATACGGTTTCGCCGTCTAGTACTTTACCGTCCGTTCCTTGCGAAGAAATGTTATCTAGAGCTTCGTTTAGAATCGCCATACCGCGCTCAAGTGTACGACCGAAGTTTTCTTCTTCGATACGCAGTACTTTTTCAACCACAGCTTGTTGACGCTTCAGCTCTTCACCAGCCGTACCCATGATTTCCGCTAGTACACCAACCAGTTTGTGGAAGAATGCACCTTGTGCGCCCAGCTTGTTACCGTGACGAACTGCACGACGGATGATACGACGTAGAACGTAACCGCGGCCTTCGTTTGAAGGCATAACGCCATCAACGATCAGGAATGAACATGAACGGATGTGGTCAGCGATAACGCGTAGCGATTGGTTTGATAGATCTTCGTAGCCAATCACTTCAGCAGCTGCTTTGATAAGAGCTTGGAATACATCGATTTCGTAGTTTGAGTGAACGCCTTGCATAATTGCAGAGATACGCTCGATACCCATACCAGTATCTACCGATGGCTTTGGTAGCGGTTCCATAGTACCGTCTGCATGACGGTTGAACTGCATGAATACGTTGTTCCAGATCTCGATGAAACGGTCACCATCTTCTTCAGGTGTGCCAGGACGGCCACCCCAAATGTGCTCACCGTGATCGTAGAAGATTTCAGTACATGGACCACAAGGACCTGTGTCACCCATTTGCCAGAAGTTATCTGACTCGTATGGTTTACCACCTTTCTTGTCGCCGATGCGAATAATGCGGTCTGCTGGAACACCTACTTTTTGGTTCCAGATATCGAATGCTTCGTCGTCTGTCTCGTAAACTGTAACAAGTAGACGGTCTGCTGGCAGCTTAAGGGTTACTGTTAGGAATTCCCAAGCGAATGCGATAGCGTCTTCTTTGAAGTAATCGCCAAAGCTGAAGTTACCTAGCATTTCAAAGAATGTGTGGTGACGAGCAGTGAAGCCAACGTTTTCCAGGTCGTTGTGTTTACCACCAGCACGTACACAACGTTGAGCCGTAGTCGCTCGAGTGTAGGCTCGTTTTTCTAAGCCTAAGAAACAATCTTTAAATTGGTTCATACCCGCGTTTGTGAACAGCAGGGTTGGGTCGTTATGTGGAACTAACGATGAACTTTCTACGATTTGGTGTCCTTTGCTCTCAAAGAACTTGAGGAACGCGTTACGAACCTCATCAGTGCTCATGTACATGCAGCTCTTCCTGAAAATAGTCGAGTTAGAATTTTGCCGTATTGTAGATCATGCAATCAGCTACGACTAGTTTTCTTGCGGAAAAGAGGCATTAGAAGAAAAAATTTGAAGCAAAACAAAAAACAGTGCGAACGGCTGACCGCTAATCTTCGTCCTCAAAGCTCAGCGCATAGCTAATTTGGTCAAAACTGTAGCCACGATATTGCAGAAATCGCACCTGTTTTGCGTACTCTTTCTGGTCTTTGGCTTTTATTCCTTTGAATTTCTTCTCAGCAGCCATTCTTGCCAGTTCAAACCAATCTTGGGGCTCTTCTGCCATCGCCATATCAATGATGGATTCTGCCACACGCTTTTGGTTCAATTCTTGACGAATGCGGCGCTCACCATGACCTTTGTAAACATGCTGGCGCACTTGGCTTTTGGCGTAACGCAGGTCATCTAAATAGTTGTGGTCGAGACAAAAATTAATGGCCGCTTCGATGTCTGCCTCTTCATACCCTTTTAGAGCCAGTTTTTGGTATAACTCGTATTGCCCATGGTCTCGACGGCTCAATAATTGGATAGCCGCTTCTTTGCTAGATAGAGTCGGTGCTTGACGCTTTTGGTACATGATGATCCTAAAACTGTTTTTGCTGTACAGGCTTTATAACAATCGCAGTAAATAACCGCTCACTCTAGCTTACCAACGCACTAGTTCTGATCGCTTGCCTACTCTAATTGATATTAACCTAGCTTTTGTTTTTTGATTTTGATTTCAGCAGATACAACAAAGCCCCGCATAGCAGGGCTTTGTTCAATATGATTCAATCAGAAGCTTAAAACTCTTCTTCTTGCTCTGATTTTTCACCTGATTCTGGTGCTTCAGGTAGTGCTGGTGAAAGTAGCATTTCACGCAGTTTAGTATCGATAGTTTTACCGATTTCTGGGTTTTCGCGTAGGTAGTTACAAGCGTTTGCTTTACCTTGGCCAATCTTGTCGCCTTGGTAGCTGTACCATGCACCCGCTTTTTCAACTAGCTTGTGCTTCACGCCTAGGTCAATCAGTTCACCTTCACGGTTGAAACCTTGGCCGTACATGATTTGCGTGTTTGCTTCTTTAAACGGTGCAGCAATCTTGTTCTTAACAACTTTGATGCGCGTTTCGTTACCTACTACTTCGTCACCTTCTTTGATTGCGCCAGTACGACGAATATCTAGACGAACAGAAGCGTAGAACTTAAGTGCGTTACCACCTGTTGTTGTTTCGGGATTACCGAACATCACACCAATCTTCATACGGATTTGGTTGATGAAGATACACATACAGTTAGATTGCTTTAGGTTACCCGTTAGCTTACGCATCGCTTGAGAAAGCATACGTGCTTGAAGACCCATGTGGCTGTCGCCCATTTCGCCTTCGATTTCTGCTTTTGGTGTTAGTGCAGCAACTGAGTCGACAACCATAACGTCAATCGCACCAGAACGTGCAAGTGCGTCACAGATTTCTAGCGCTTGCTCACCAGTGTCTGGCTGAGAAACCAATAGTGCATCAATATCAACACCAAGTTTCTTTGCGTATACAGGATCTAGAGCGTGCTCTGCATCGATAAACGCACAAGTTTTGCCTTCACGTTGCGCTGCAGCAATAAGCTCAAGAGTTAGCGTTGTTTTACCTGAAGATTCTGGACCGTAGATTAATGTCAAACTTACTATTATTAGCTTAACTGGTTCATCTTGATGATCTAAAGGCGTAACTCTAACGTCCTTCGTCTATTCATAGTTTATTCATTTTAGTGAATTTAGCAACCTCTCCTTGCGGAGCTATATGAATGTCTCGTTTAGATCACTAAATCTCACTATATTCAAGTTTGGGTAGGTTTAGGTAAAACATTCAAACTATGGTTTTTACATAAAGTAGTAGTCGTTAAGTGATCAGTAATCTAGTTCTTTGGAGTCGTGAGCCAAACTCGTAGAAAAACTTAGCCACAAGGGTATGACATACACTAGATATGTCGATGACGTAACTGTATCAAGTCATCGTCCATCTCAACTTGAAAAATAGAGGCGATCTCTTTATCGAGTCCGCAGTCTTACAGACTACATTTTTAAGCATTGACCACCATTGACCACGCGTAGTCAATGGTGGTCAACAGCACAGAGATGCTTGATATTGTGTGGTTGATATGTGCTAACTCATACACGCCCTGACAGTTTTAATTATATAGTGTGACTGAATCGAACACCCGCACTCGACATCCCGCAGCTCACTTTTGGACAAAAATAGTTTATAACCGAAGCTCTAAATTGATGCTTTCGGATAAGCAATGGTTTGTGCAAAGTAAAGCAAAAATGTGTCAGTGAACTCGGTGGATGTTCATTGAGAGCCAAGCTGCTTCCATCAAAAAAAGCTTCATTGAAAACACTAGCGTAATGTACTATGTGCATAATATATTTATATAAAGGCTAGAGCATGGCAATAAAGAACGTCATTCTTCATGAAGTTACTCGTGACAAAGATGGTGAACCAGTAGTAACAAATCTGCGTGACGAAGAAAACTCCACTGAAGGCTTAGGAAGCAAGCTAACTGAACAACTAATTGAATTATTCTCTCAATCAACGCTTAACATTGGTGAGTTTGGTGTAGATGGTGATCCGACGCTTGAACCAGCTTTCGAGCAGCAGTTAAAGCGCCTACATAACAAAGAGAAAACCTTCGTTGAAACTACCAAGGACATGGCCGAGCGATTTGCTGATATTATCAGTGAACCTAAACTCCAAAGTGTAAAAGGAGGTATACTCGCATTCTACATGTATGAGTATCGTGAGAACACATTGTTAGCGATTACCGTACTAAATCGAATTGACGGTATTAACGCTAGTAAAGATCTTGATTTAAGTTCGGCTACAATCATAGACCTTAACCGCTTACACTTGGGTGCATCTATCAACTTAACTGACTGGAACGAGGGCTTGAGTAGTCGTTACATCAAGTTCAAAACAGGACGTTCTGTTGAAATGCGCGATTACTTTGAGTCTTTCATTGGATGTCAGCGTGATAAACAAGCCGCAACTCGTGAAACGAGTGCTTTAAAAACTGCGATCAAAACTTATTCTTCTGATCTAGGCTTAGATAGTGATGAGACGCAATCAAAATTAGATAGTGCTCATAGCTTTATCCAAGAGCAACAGAAAGCGGGTAAAGAAGTGCTCCTAACACATGTCGCTAATGCAGTTTTCCCTGATTCAACTGACGATTTCTTAGCAGTTGCTCGTAACGATGAACACCAACTAAGTGAGCAAATAGCGATTAGTTCGGCAGAGTTGAAACGTTATGTTCGCTTAAGTGGCCGTGGTAAAGGTGTATCAATTAGTTTTGACAACGAATTGCTTGGCAAGACCGTTACATTTGAAGATGAACAGTTGATTTTTACTGATATCCCAGAGACATTGAAACAGAGCATTATAGACCTTCAGCGAGAAGCTAAAGACAATGACTAGTTATGAATATTGAGACGTTAAAGCTATACAAGTCGATAAGAGAGTTGATGTCCGATGTGGTTGTTGACGGTAACGACGTGTCTGGTTTTGTAGACTTTAACGCAGATATTGTTAACAAGCTTAAGCAGTTGAATGAAGTCGGGCTGTGCTCGGCTTCATTTGATATCTATAAAGACGATACTAGAAAGCTTGATTTAACAGTAAACGATGAGATTACTGACAAGCACTACACTGCGTGTAATCGAGCTAAGATCGAATTAAGCAAACAATCAGCTCAAAACAAAGATCACTTTATATGCTCTACTTGGGCTGATTTAACAAACTATACAGGTTATCTGCTCAATCCAGTTGAAGCGGTCTATATCAGCGACCTCAACAAGATTCTCACAAAAGATTCTAAAGATGCTAAGTTCACAACTTATCTAAATGTTTCGGAAGTGTGTAACTTAGTTAAGGATGTTGCCCATGCAAACAAAGGCAACACATATACTATTTTATGTGGTCAATCACTAGACATAACTTTGTCTGTTGATGACTCTGTGCTTAGTGCAGACATTGATATTGGTTTTTATGATGAGTTGCTCGGTAAAGACCAGCACAAAGAAGCGATGAACAGTTTAGTTCGCGAGGCTCTTTACAACCTATTAAGTGATCTTGATCCTAAGTCGAGATTGTCTCATCTAGTTAACCATTTTAATGCTTTTACAAGCAAGCTATTAGTTAGTTATGAGCAATATGTTCGAAACTATTCATTTGATAAAGTACGTAAAGAGTATCGAGAGAAAGCAACAGAGTACATTGATAAAGTAAATAAAGTTTTTGATGAAGTTGCCGCCAAAACATTCTCGATTCCATTAGGTGTATGGTTTGCTACTTCGCAAATGCAAGCAACAGACTCGATGGAAAGTCTTCAATTTTTTAAGAATATCTCGTACTGCGTGATGGTGTTCTTCCTAGTTGTTGTGGTCTGTTGGAATCTATTAGGTCAGTTTGCGACATTAAGTGCTACTGAGAGTGAATATAAAGACCTGTTCAAGCGTCTTGGTGATGAACTTGAAGGTGGGCAAAAGGACGAGCTTAGAACATTAAAGCAGGACTTAGACACAAGAAAGCTGAGAGTCTGGCTCAAGCTAGTAGCTACTATGGTTTTCGCTATCGTATTACTTGGTTTTACAGTGCTGGTCACGTACAAAGCGATTACGCTTCCAATCGTAGCTGGATAAATAAATCATAGACGTAACCTCCTTCCAACTACTGGGAGGAGGTTACGTCTTACCTATTACTTGCTTGGGCATTAGTTGTATTAGCTCATCTAATACAAACTCTACTCGTTTGAAAATGATTTACAATGACTCGTAACTTGTTTAGGGCAAAGTCTATTTAGGTTAACCTGCCATCACTCATTCAAATACAACTCTGCCATTCCATCCAAACGGCTTTTCACTTCTTTCCAGTTAGGCATTACGCTGGTTAGCAACCGCCAGAACCTGTCACTATGGTTGTGCTCAGCGATGTGGCAAAGCTCATGCAATATCACATAATCAATACATTCCTTGGGTGCTTTGATGAGGTGTGGGTTGAGCATCAAATTCCCTTTCGCTGAACAGCTACCCCATTGCTTAGCCATTGGTAAAACACGAAAGCTTGGGATTCCGGTTACCCATGTAGCTTGAGGCAGTAGCTCAGACAAACGTTCATGGAAAATGCGTTCAGCACGAACCTTGTACCAGTTGCGCACTAAAGCTTTAACCATGGCAGTCTTGTCGTCGTTAAACCGAGTTAAGGTAACAAGTAGCTTGCCGCGAGTCATTTTTACAGTTGGCAAGGCATCAATATCTTCCACTATCTTCAGGACATAACGGCGGCCAAGGTAGAACTGCATCTCACCGCTGACATAGTTCTTTGGCTGCACATACTCAAGGTGGCCTCGAAACTCTTTCAGCGCATCATAAATCCACTTGGCACGCTTCATTACTGCTTGGTGAATGTCTTCACGCTCCGCGTCTTCTGGAGATGAAACGACCACTTCACAGTTTGGATGAACTTTGATAGTTATCCTGCGTTTCTTGCCTTCTGGGTGAGGTTTACGAACCACCTCGTATGGGACAGCTTCATCACCGTAGATGAAGCTGTATTCCTCTCTGTTGCCTTCTTTTGAACTTACCGATGTCATTAGTGATGACCTGCAACGCCAAGACGAGTAATTTGGATAACGTCTGCAATTATCACTTTTGCTGTATCCATGCCAATGGCTTTAAATAGAACAGGCAATAACTTACGACGAATTTGGTTCTCGATTTCTTGTGGGTTAATCGAGAACTCCGCAACCGAAGCCGTAACTACCTCGTCTATTTGCACAGCATAATTAAAACGCTCATCTTCACTGAAGGTGCTCACGTCTGGTAAGTGCTTTAAGAACAGACCAAAGTACGCCTGAACATGTCGCTTAACCTTAGGGTCGAATTCAGCGAAGCGGTCGGTGGGTATACCATCGACATTGCGTTCCTTTACTTGCTCTTCAAAGTCGGCAAATAGAAGGTACTGTTTTACAGGCGCATCAAACATATCTTTAGCTTGCTGAATCGCTTGTTTAAGTAGCTTTGAAAAGTATTCTTGAGCATATGGGTCGTCTGCCAAGTCCTGTTCAATCATTTTAGTGACACGACCAGTGATAGCATCCTTCTTGTTGCGAGCCTCATCATCCGTCAACTCTTCTGGCTTAACGTTCTTACCCATATTACCGACAAGGTACGCACCTTTTGACTCTTGAATTTCAACACCACCAATGTGCTTATCCAGCATGGTACGAATATTCTCTGCATACTCATCGTAGTCGACAGTCTCTTCCGCATCTTCACGTACTTGCTTACGCAGTTCAGACATGGATTTCAGCGTCTTTTTATAGAGTTCTCGCTTGTCGTCAAAGCTCTTGTCTTCGAAATAAGTTGCAGACTGCAAAGCCACTTTCAGGCAGTTCGAGAATGCGGTGAGAGCTGAATAAAAGTCTTCACGTTTCTTTTGGTTAGTATCAGTTAGCTGACCATCTATGGTATCTATCTTGGGTGCAAGTGCTTGGCGTAGCGCCTGACCATCTTGCTTATTTTGGACTCCTTCAAAAATCGACCATAGGTCGCTGTAGAAACCCGGAAGCTTCTTGTACTCGGTATCCATGCGGCTGTAGAGGCCTTTTAGATCCTCGATATCAAAACCACCTTTGATACGTTCCTCTAGTTCTTGATAGCTCGCAATAGAAGCATCTAGCTCTTTTAAGATGCCTCGATAATCAATCAGATAGCCAAACTGTTTCTTTTGATGCAGTCGGTTCACACGGGCAATAGCCTGAATCAAGTTGTGCTGCTTGAGTGGCTTGTCGATATAGAGCACGGTGTTTTTTGGCTCATCAAAGCCCGTTAGCAGTTTATCGACCACGATCATTAAATCAGGGCCGTCATCTTTACCAAATTCTTCAATTATATGTTTGGTGTACTCCTTTTCATCTTCGCTGCCAACGTTCTCTTTCCACCAATTCTGCACCACATCTTTGCTTTCACCATCTACCGTATCGTGTCCCTCTCGTGTGTCTGGTGGCGACATGGCAACTACCGAGGTAACTTTACCAATTTGATCGAGTAGTTTTTTATAGGTAATAGCTGAAGCTTTTGAGTCACACGCAAGTTGCCCTTTCAGACCTTGGTTCTTAAAGTTTTGGAAGTGATCAGAGATATCATGCGCAATAAGCTCTATGCGTCCTTCTGTCTGATAAATTTGACCTTTCTGAGAAAATTTTCTCTTCAAATCGGTACGCTGTTTTTCTGAGAGCTTATCGGTAATGCGGTCAAACCATGCATCAATTGCTTTGTCATTGGTGCTTAGATCTGGAATACGCTCTTCATATAGCAGTGGAGTAACGGTTTTGTCTTCCACCGCTTGCTGCATCGTGTAAGAGTGAATGATCTTACCGAACTTGTTCTCGGTCTTATCATCTTGCAACAGTGGTGTACCCGTAAAACCAACATAAGCTGCTTTAGGTAAAGCTTGTTGCATGCGAATGTTATTCTCACCGTTTTGGCTACGGTGACCTTCATCAACCAGAACGATAATGTCTGGGCTATCGTTATAACACTCAGGCAACTCAATCGCTGTGCCGAATTTATTGATGATGGAAAAGATAATCCGTTCATTCCCTTTACCGATTTGTTCGGCTAAGCGGCGGCCTGTCGTTGCCATGGCTGATTTATGGTCTTTATCGGACAAAGCACCGCCAGAAGCGAATGTTCGGGCAAGCTGGTCTTCTAAATCCACACGGTCGGTCACGACAACAACACGACATTTAGCTAATTCTTTAATCCAAATTAGAGCCTTAGATAAGAACACCATGGTAAAAGATTTACCAGAGCCAGTGGTGTGCCAGATTACACCGCCGTTACGAGCACCTTTTTCATCAAAAGAAGTTACCCGTTCAATCAAGGCCTTAATACCAAATACTTGCTGATAACGAGCCACAATTTTGCCAACTTTCTTATCAAACAAAGTAAATAGCTGAGTCATTTCGAGTAGACGGTCGTGGCGCAATAACGACACCAATAGACGGTCTTGAGCGGTTACTACAAGCTTACCGCCTGCGATAAGCGAAAGGTATTCATCTCGAACCTTAGCAGGACGGTGATTAAAGATAAGATCCAATTTTTCTTGAGTAAGTGGAGTATTCTTCAAGCGTTCAAAGGTCGCTTCAGTGATCTCTTCTTCTTTCCACTTAGCCCAGAATTTTTCAGGGGTGCCACATGTACCGTATAAGCCATCGTGCCCATTCACTGACAGTAATAATTGGCTATAAGCGAAAAGATGTGGGATCTCATCCACTTTTTGGTTGCGAATGTTTTGAGAAATACCTTCAGCTACCGTTGGCTTACCCTCATGAGATGAGTCTGGGCGCTTGGCTTCTATGACTACCCAAGGCAAGCCATTCACAAAGCAGACGATATCAGGAATACGATTTGCGGTGCCATGAGCATTTTCTACGATCAGTTCTTCAGTAAAGTGGAACTGGTTATTGGATGGAGTTTGCCAATCAATCACATTGATGGTTGGGTTGGCCTTTTTGCCATCAATAAACTCTGTAACACCGATGCCATAAGTTAAAGCATCATAAATTTTTTCGTTGGCAACTTTCAGCCCTTCATTCATGGCTGGGTTAGCCAGCTCGTGAATGATTTTATCGATAGAGGCTTCTGATAGCTGGTGATCCTTGCCCATAAACTTGAAGGTTTTGTGTTTTAACACTTCACGCAACACATCAGGCAAGATGACCAGTGATAAGCTACCCCGCATGACCAAGCACTCACTTGGTGGAACAAAGATATAACCCAAATTACTCAAAAGCGTGAGTGCAGGGATTTTTGCACTTTGTTCTTCTTTAAAGTTAGGAACTTGATGTGCCATCAACTAACCCCGATTATCGCTTGGACGTACAGCCAGCTCATAAGCGTCCATCATTTTCAATCGCTTAACTAACTCATTCACAATCTGCTCTTTAGACGCATTCGGAATAAAAACGTCATAACCACGATAACAAGACTCGAACCAACTATGTTTGTGTCCAGCACTAATATACTTTTCAGCAATAGGGGCATCTTCACGAGATGGAAGATGCGCATATAAATTAAATTTTGCGTATGACTCGTCACCGTCTAAGTGGAGTACAACATCTGACTTTGATTGCCATGACTCTAAAGCAAAACGAAGCGCTGGCAATTTATACCAATGGTGCAAACGAATTTTAACTGACTGCTCAATTTGTTCTTGGATAAGTTGCTGTAACTCTTGATGATAGTCATTAATCGCGTTTGATTTTAACTCTTGTAGTTTTTGGATATCACCCAAGTTTTTTAATACAAATTCTAACGTTTCTTCTGGGGTTGTTTGAGTTGTCATAAGCGTCTCTAAATGCAAAATAAATTCACGTAGCAGGATTACCCACTTATTTAGCGGCTGAGAAAAGAAGTGCTGAGATAAATTGTCTTTTATTGCTTGAATCAGCTTAGGGTAACTGACCCCATGCCATTGCGAATAGTCTTGAGGGGCGTCACCAGATGGTGACAGCACGACAAAAATGGGCTGTTTATTCTTAAATCGCTGGTATTTATTCCCAGAAACAAAAGCTTCGTAATCATCGAAAGGGTTATTCTGATGATGGTAAATTTTGTTTTCTAAAACGATAACCCAATCATCAGCCTCTAATAACAAGTCGATACGCTTGCCTGACTCTGTTGTGACTTCTCGCTCAGGAGAAGAACAAAGCGAGCAATCAATTGCGTTAACGGATTCAGGTAAACATTGAACTAAGGATTCTAACACCAAAGCATTTAAGCGATGGTCACCGTTATCATCACAAAAGAACGCCAAAATGTCCGTAGTAGGATTTTCAAAATATCCCTTAGAACCGATACCAAAAATGCTTGTTTCCGAATCGGGTTGAGATGGTAAGCCTTTAATTTTTTCTAATAACGCTTCGTAACGAGAAAGTTCTGTCTTATCCATTCCTAGCCTTAATTATTATTGTTAGTGTTTTATCCGCCCAGTAGTTGGGCGGATATTCTATGTGTTTAAGCTGGTTCAGTTTTTTTTAGCTCTTGTGCTTTAACATCTTGCATTTTCACGCGACGCTTGCCAGTCAGCAGTTGCTGCATCAATGCTTTTTTCTCCTGCTTGAAATGAGCGAGCTTGACTTCTAATAGCTCGATTTCTTTATCGGAAGCGGTCAGGACTGAAGCGATTTTTTGTTGTTCTTTTAATGATGGTTGAGGCAACTTGATCTCTGAAAAGTACTTATAGCTGATAATTTTTCCATCACGAATCCCTTCAAGACGACTCTTCATTGCTTGAATGAAAGGATGAGATTTAAGATGGTATTTATAGAAAGCATCCACAATTTTTATTTTCGGATATAAAATGACATAAGCTGGACTACAAATACCCTTGTATTTGGAGTACTCAATACCACCTTGGAAGCTTCTTAAACTTATGATGAAGTCTCCTTGCTCAACAACTTTGTAACCTGAAATGCTGTCATTGGTTACTGAAACATTGTAGTCAATAAGCTCTCTAGGTATCGCGCCTTTATCTTGTGTAATAGCCAATATTGGCAAGTCAGAATTATGCTTCTTGTTTGATCTAGTCTGGAATACATTCCCTGCTCGAACGAATTCCCACTCATCCTCAAACACCTTACCCGTCTCAGGATTAACCAAACGCTTCTTACCCGTCAACAACTGTTGCATTAAGGCTTTTTTCTGCTGCTTGCTGGTTTCAATCAGCTTTTCAGTGGTAGCAATCGCCTTATCCCAAGTTGAGAGGATTTGGGCGATTTTTTGTTGTTCTAACAGCGGAGGTATACCAACGCTTATTGGGTAAATAAAGTTGCGATTGAGCGAAGGTTGAACCCCACCACTATTATGCTTAGTAAAGTCGATGGACTTCAAAATATAGTAAACAAACTGATTGTCGTTATTTTTAAAATCTTTAACGAATAAAGCGGTATTGTGCGCCCAAAAATCTTGCTCGGAATAATGAACATTTCCAAAACCTGATCCACTTCTTCCTATCACAATGCCCGGGCCTGATACATTCGATGTGTTGTGGTAGCCAGCTAAACCAGCAGCACTCATAATTGGAACTTCGCCATTAATCCTATTTTGACTTGGTAAGTCATAGCCTCTTTGCAATGTAACAAGGTCACCAAGGGTTTGACTCTTCCAGTCAGAAGGATACTTACTCATAACCTAGCTCCTCTAGGTAACCTACCATCTCAGCCTCTAAATCAGCCAACTCATTCTGCAATGCTAAACGTTCAGTTCGTACCGCAACTAAATCAATCTCTTCTTCTTCCTCAAACGTGTCGACATAACGAGGAATATTGAGGTTGTAGTCGTTCTCGACAATCTCTTCGAGCGTTGCTAGGTATGAGTATTTATCTGTAGTTTCACGCGCCTTGTAAGTATCGACAATCTTTTGAATGTTCTCAGGCGTTAGTTGGTTCTGGTTCTTACCTGATCTGAACTCACGAGAAGCATCAATAAACAATACTTTGTTATCGTTTTTCTGCTTTTTGAAGATCAGGATGGCTGCTGGGATGCCTGTACCAAAGAACAGTTTCTCAGGTAAACCAATGACGGCATCTAGCAAGTTTTCATCAATCAGTTGTTTACGGATTTTACCTTCGGAGGATGCTCGGAATAGCACACCGTGAGGTACAACGACCCCCATACGACCAGTCTGTGGTTTTAACGTCTCAATCATGTGTGAGATAAACGCATAGTCACCTTTGGTTTTTGGTGGAAGACCACGGCGGAAGCGACCAAAGTGATCATTGCTCGCGATGTCGTATCCCCATTTATCTAAGGAAAATGGAGGGTTGGCGGTAACCACATCAAAGTGCAGTAATCCACCTTCCTGATCTTGTAGCTTAGGGTTACGTATGGTGTCCCCCCACTCAATACGGTGGTTATCTTCGCCATGCAGGAACATGTTCATCTTCGCCAACGACCAAGTTGAACCAATGGCTTCTTGTCCAAACAAAGCGTATTGCTTAGAGCCGTCAAAGTTCTTTTGAACTTGCTTACCACACTTCATCAATAGTGAGCCAGAACCACATGCAGGATCACAAATACTGTCGCCTTGTTGTGGTTCAAGGATGATAGAGAGTAAATCAGAGACTTCTGGTGGTGTATAGAACTCGCCAGCCGATTTGCCACTACTTGCCGCGAAGTGTTTGATTAGATACTCGTAGGCATTACCTATCACATCTAATGAGCCAACACGGCTAGGGCGAAGGTTCAACGTCTCTTTACCAAAATCTTCCAGTAAGTGGCGAAGGATTTCGTTCTTTTGCTTTTCATCACCAAGTTTATCGGTGTTAAGCTGATGTCTTGGAACACGCCTTTTAGCTTGGTGCCGTTGGCTTCTTCGATAGCGTGCAGAGCTTGGTCGATACGTGATCCGTTACCTGCTTCATGACGAGCTTCGTATAGATCCCAAAAAGTTGCGCCTGTTGGGACTTTAAAAGACTGGCTCTCCATCATTGCTGCGATCAGCTCTGGTTCATCCCCGTATTCAACCGTTAGTTCAGCTACTTTATCTCTATGTACATCAGAAATGTACTTTAAGAACAACATGGTTAGGATAAAGTCTTTGTAAATCGACGGATCAACGGTGCCTCGGAAAGTATCACAGGCAGCCCAGACGGCTTTGTTTATTGCATCTTGACTGATATTAGTATGGGGCATTTACTACTTGCTCTTGAATAATGGTGAATATCAAATCGAAACCAACATTAGCTAATGTTTACAATCAAAGATTCAGTGACTTAGCAAAAAGGAGTTTCATTGTTATTTATGTTTGTTGCTGCAATTCTATCACTAAAGAAGAGGAAAAATACGTAACGAACACGTATTTTTCCTTGGCAATATTCGTACTTTAGGTGGAGGTGTTGTGGTTGGATAAACGCATGGTTCAAAGGCAGGGGAAGGAATGGGAAGCAGAGGTGAGCGGACATGCTCACCCCTTACTTTGATTAAGCGCTCTTGAGCTGAACATTACCTTGTTTTTGAATGTTTTTTGGCGTCCTTCCTTTAGGTAAGCAAGGAATAGTGAAGGCCTCATTAATATTACCAGCAGCAGGAAGTTGGATTTTGTTTCCGTCCGCATCTTTTTTGTATCGTGCAACCCTTCGCACGCTAATTTTGTTTCCTGTAACCGCAATACCAAGATTCATGTTCCACCCCTTGAAAATTGCAGATAATTTGCACAACAGTGAGTACGAGGTGGACTCATGAACGAGTGACTGAAGATAGTTCCGTACCTGATACTCAATATCATCCTCCGACTCCAAACCCAATGATGAAATGATACGAGTAAGATAAGTTTCTGGTGTCATAGGCAAAGTCTCATTAAGTGAAGTTTCTTTGAGTTTTTGCGTAATCAGATAGTGTGCAAACGCATAAATTGCCTCAGAAACTTGGCTCTCCAGTCGATGGCGCTTTACTACAGTTGCAACAAAATGCACCGATAACGCTAGCTCCTCATTTTCTTCCACATATGCCAAAATCTCAGCGGGTTGAAAGGATGTGCCTTGAGTTCCTCTAAACGCATAAGGGTTAGAACTTTTCTCAAATGCTTTTGCTAACATCGCTACTCGTGACAGTACGTTCGCGTTGACCTTAACCCCCGCCATTTCTAAAACCTGAGATCTAGATCTCAGGTTGCCTACATCGATATGCGCGAAGGACAGATCGTCAGTGACTCCATAGGTTACGGGCGCAATAAATCCAGCCCCTGATTCATAGGATGCTTCTAGACGATGATGTCCGTTCAAAATTTCTCCCTCATCAGAGAAAATGAGTGGTTCACCAGTAAGGCACCATTGGCCTTTCGCCATAGCTTCCGCGTATTTCCTGATCTTTGCTTTGCTCAATTTTCTATTTTTATTGTTGTCATTTATGGCTCCGCGCCGAGAAAACTTCAACATGTCTCTGGCTAATTGGGGGGTGATGTAAATGACCGTGTGTTTTAGGGTTGTTTCAATCTGCTTTACCCCAGAGTAGTAGCGAGCATTCGACTTAAAAATATCCTGAAGTTGTTCGGACGATAGAACAGAACTGGAATTAGCTAAAAGTTTTTTAGAGCTTGCTAAATAACTAGAGCTTTCTTTTTCATCATACCTATCTACCAATGTGTCAACGATCGATGTTTCTAATTCCTGATCTGATATTTCATCAAATGCGTTTTCTTTGTTATCTGCCATTTGCGACCTCTCTGTATTACTTGTGGCAATATAATGACTAGGCATTCATCTGCCTTAGATAATTACCATTATTGATCCGACAAGCTTGTCGGATCAATTTTTAATTTTGTTTTAGACTGCGCTTTTCAGATAACTGGATGAAAAAACTTGATACTTTCGGATAAAAAAATCAGTGGGACGTTGCTTTCTTCGGAAGGACGAACGCAAAAAACACTAATTGCAACTATGCCTGTGTTTGAGGTCGCCGCTTTTTTTTCGGTAGGAAACTTATTGCCTGAATTAAAATGGGCAGCCGATGCCGCTGTTAACGCTAAAAACGCTGATAAGGTTCAAGAAATCCAAGCTGAGCTAGAGAGTATCCTGTTTGATAAATCGGTATGCATGCCGTTGTCCCTAACATTCGCGGTTATCGGAAAGCCACACCTTCATCATGCAGCTCGTTCTCTGCCCACACTGAGTTACAACCCCTCGGATACTCATATTGTGGGGAACGTTTTAGTGCTGGTAGCAATCTGTAAGATTCTGGGCTTAAAAACGTTTTTGTTTAGCTCAAGGCTAAGTGTTAAAGAAGCTAATCAGAAGAGCGAGCTTAGGCAGCGCCTAGCTATGGAAAACGTGGAGGTACGAGTTGTATTTGATGACGAGAAGGGCTTGGAAGCCAGTCATGCTATCGACCTGTTTAAAAAAAGCAGCATTTTTGACTCATCCTTGAACCTCCCTCATCTGAGTGAAGGAAGAAACTTACTACCGAATGATGACTTCCCACTAAAAGATTATATAAATCAGCTAATAAAAGAAGCGAATATTGAACGTTATGGTGGTGTTAACTTTAATTCTAAGCACGTAAAAGTATCAGAGAGCAGCATCACCACACAGTATATATTATTCAAATTAATTGTTGGTGCCGTGGCTGGGGTAGGAACGCAAGAGTACAGTAAGATGTCGAAAGACGTTACTTTATCGAGTGGCGATAGTCTTTCATCTATCTTGTCAGAAGGTTATGTAAGTAATATTGCCACCTTCTTAGCAGCTTGGCTTGAACCATTGAAGGAAGCGTTTGTGCATAATCGCTCTGGTTACCATTTATCTCCTCAAGTTTGGCAAGCAATAGGCCTCACAATCCATCAATTAGTGAACAATGGCGCGTCACTAACGGACTTAAGTAACGCAGGTAGAGAACTAGGCAAGCTAGACTATAGCAAGAATGCTACTCACTGGAAAAAGTGCTCGGTAATGGAGTTGGACGCTAAAGGCAGTATTTACAAAAATGCGGCGAATTCGACTCGACAGTTTCGGATAGGGCTATCCGAGTATTTTCTCTCATTGCTAGCAGTGTAAGAGCTGACCAATCACATGTGGGATGTGTGTAGTTTTACAGCTTTAAAATAAGAGCCTGTTATATAAGAGCTTCCGATTAGTATTATCCCATATTTGATAGTGATCTCATGGGCAGGCATATTTGTTCTATCTATGTTCACCTTCAAGCAGTCCTTGCACGAAATCAACCAATCGCTAGATAACTCTGGTTCTGACGATTTTATAGATAAAGTTAGCTCACACCCTTTTTCACCAAGGCTGACATTTACTACATGAAACAAGTTCATTCTGTCTTCAGAGTTTAACTTATCAATATACCGAACAAATTCCTCCACTTTAGGCTCCTTCTTAAAATTCAGTAAGTATGGATTGCGCTTCAGTACACTAAAACCAGAACTACAACCATGTTAAATTTTCATTTATCTAGGGAAGCTAAGGCTTTGTTTAAGGTTGGACGACTTACACAAAAGTGCTTAGCCACCTCTGCCTTTGTAACTTTGGGATCGAGTAGCATTGCATTGGCTTTTCGGATGTCCGACGCAGATAGAGATGGCTTACGACCACCTTTTCGACCTCGTGCTCTCGCAGCAGCTAATCCGGTTTTTGTTCTGTCTGAGATCAATCTTCTTTCGAATTGCGCAATAGCACCGATAACATGGAATATAAGCTCACCTGTAGCTGTTGTTGTATCGATACCATCATGGATAGACACAAATCTCACACCGGACTCTTTAAAGCCTTCTAGTAATTCGATCAGGTCTTTCAGGCTTCTTCCTAGACGATCTAAGCGTTGAACAACGACAATATCATCTGCTCTCAGTGTATCCAGCATCCTTTGTAGCTCTGGCCTACTTTTCGAATCTTTACCACTTGCTGACTCCACATAAATACGCTCACAGCCATAATTCAAAAGAGCTGACTCTTGCCCTTCAGGGTTTTGTTCTAGTGTACTAACTCGTGCATAGCCAATTAGCATAATTCCCTCTAAATAAGCTGCCCATCGTGAGCAGCTTATACCTTAAATATTTACTCTCCAGTCTCTAGAGATTCTTCAGTTAACTCTTTGCAGGTTTCGGGCATGTTAACATTCAAGATGTAGTCATTACCGCCAGCTTCAGTCTTTGAGCAGATAAAGCCTGAACTACTCAAGAACTTAATAACCTCAAGATCAACTGCGATATTTTCTTCTGCACAATACCATGCAGCTACAGGTAACTCTTCGAAATCACGAACGAGGAACTTATGTTCATTTTGCATTAAGTCCACATAGTATTCATATCCTTCATTATTGATAAATAGATGAAGGTGCTCATTAGTCAGGAAAATAGCGGCTTGAGTGCCAACATGCTTTGTAACTACATCATGGATCATTAGAAGTCCTTTTAAGGTTAATCAAACGTTCGTTTTATTTACATTCCTTAAAGTATGTATATTTACACAGCCTTGCAACCTTTCGTGTAAAGTTTCCCGTAAATTAATCTACGTAAACATAGACTACGTTTAATTTACAGCATCTCGTTCAATAAAACTTCGGGATTAGAATTAGATACGGTGTATAGCTTGACTCAGAAAAACAACTACAGCTATAGCGTTCTCCATTTCTTGAGAGTTGTTAAAGTCAAATCCCAGTGAGACAACGTAATCCATTACCTTGTCTAGTTCAGCCTGTTGTTTAGGTATAGGTGCTTTTTTCTTTGACATTTATACCGTTTAATCTTCCAGTGACTCTTCTAGTGTGGCGATGCGGATTCTTTGGAACTCGATTTCCGCCCTTGTTTCTTCTACAGCAAGTTCGCCCGCCTCAGCAATAACTTTTGTTATATCCACGTAATGCTTGAGAGTTGTTTGATCTTCGTTGTGTCCTGCAAAGTTTCTCAAAGCATTCAATACAGCAGTCTCATCAACGCTGTCTTTATTTCCTTTGCGAACCCTGTCTAGCTCAACTGTCCACAGGATTATTGCGTACTGCTTTAACGCATATCGCCTCAATGCATGTGGGATCACATCGTCCTTATCCTTTGGAACCTGCTCACCATTTAACTTCATATCAAATTTGAATATGTTGTTAATGTAAGGCTTAGACATCCGACATGAAGATCCTTCAGCCTTATTTGCAACAACAACAAAGACCTCTCCTGTATCCCTGCATTTACCACTAGCTAATATGTCCTCTCTCTCGATCTCAATGTAATCTATGGTTCTCTCAAGAAGCTCAGGTGTAATATGTACAACACGCTCTTTCCGGTGTTTTAGTCCGGTTTTGATCTCTACCTTGACCAGCTTTCTAATTTTCCTTCTTTCATACTTCTCCCCACGTAGCTTAGCGACTTGCTGTTCAATCCCATCTTCTTCATTCTGAGCATTCCTTTGTGCATCGTATATCACAGAGGTTTGCATCATTCGTAACTCTTCTCTGCGAACTCCCGCCTGAGACAGCCAGTCCGTGATAAGGAGGTTTCGTTCCTTGTATTCATCTGAAAGGTCAAGCTTGAATTTAGGAGGCTTCGGCGCACTTTGTCTTGCAAGGAGTACGACCAGTCGATATATTTCAGCCATCTCTTTCTTAGATGGTACATACCCTATCTGAGTTTTTGATGTACCTTTGATTAGCAGTGGATTAGAGAACTCACCATTCTTTTTCGGGGGTTTTACCTGAATTCGGTGCTTAGGTATCCCTTTTTCATTGTCAGCCCACCCACATAGAAATCGATGCTTAGTCCGCTTATTTTTCTGTAACCACCAGTAGTATTCGACAACAACAGCTAGGTTTTGATTTACTGAGTTAGGCTTGAGTGTTTTTAGCAAGAACTCTTTGTATTCTTTAAGCTTCTTATGCTGAACATTGTTAATCGCGTTCGAGTAGAACTCACTTGGGTTATCACATGTGAAACCTCTAATCACCCAGTTACAGAACTTGGTAATGTACAACGTGTGGTAGTACGTAGTGCTTTGATCAGAGTAACTCAGGCGATCTGTTAGGTAATCTGTCGCATCCCAGTAAATATGATGATTTGGGTATGTTACGAGATACGCTGTATCACCATCCTCTGTGAATTGCGGTCGCGTCTTATGATGTTGAAACCCCATCAATCGGACTCCTTAACAACTGTGATCGATGGACGCGCACGTTTAAGCCTTCTATTTTGCTCTTTAAGCTGAGTATTCTCTTTTAGAAGCTCAGATTTTTCTTCATCCAGCTCTCTAATAGCGGCTGTTAAACGTTCAATTTGCTCGCGTAACTTATTGTTTTCACTACGCTCATCTAATAAATCTTCAAATTGAATCTGTTGTGCTCTCTGTAGCTCTTTATACTTATCCTCGTAGTTTACGTCGTTGGATGTAGATTTACTTTTTCCACCACCTTTTAGTGCTTCCTCTAGGTATCCTAGCTCCTTTACGATAACCTCTTTATTGGCTTCATAGGTGTCTGTATTTCTGCCTGTGAAAGACAACTCTCCATCCAACCCTTTCCAGCTACTAAACCATCGCTGACTAAGGCTTATAGTCTTGCGGTTAGGGGACGTTTCAGCAAACTGATCACGGAGTCTCTGTAGCTCAGTATCACATAGAGCAATTGCCTTAATGGCACTGATTTTGTTTTTAATTTTCTCATCAGAATTTTTCTGGTTAGCTTCTGAGGCTACCTGCGTTGCACTCTTCTTAATGCCAGTCATTATTGCTCTCCACGACAGCATTTAGGATGTCGGAATCCTCTGGATTCATTAGGCACTCATTACCGACGTTTTTATATTCCCAGTTATCTAATTTGATTTTGTTCTCGCAACCAGCACAGAAGGAGCAATCAGCATTTGCCGTTTGCGCAAAACCACCGTCATCAACGATACACTTTGATCTGTGGCGGTACTTTTTGGTATTACCGACACAAAGCCCTTCCTCGATCATTTCAAATACGATGTCATCCTCCTGAACTAACCGTTCAAACGCCCGTTTGTTATGGGCACGCTTCTCTGTGATGCCTACAGCATTAGAGAGACATTCAGTGCACTCATTAAGTCTTTTACCCAACTCGGTTTCATCATCAAATCCACCATTAGCTTGAGCCTGTTGGTCGAGAACCTCAATCATTGCTTCAGCTTGTAGGGTGTCCAGTGTAGCGCCAGTCATAATCTTATTTAGATACTCGAATGTCATCGCGATATCAGTATGGCGCAGGTGATATTTAAGAGCATCAACGCTTCCACCAAAATGGTTTACGAAAGTACCTGCAAAAAAACGGCGAAACTGGTGCTCACTCCAGTCCCAGCTATGGTCTTCAGTGATACCTATAAATTCTAGAAATGCCGCTCGACAACTTTTAAACTCGTATTGACTAACGTTGCTTGGGTCAATAAAACTTGCGTACTGAAACAGCTTGTCGTTTCCAGTTTCATTTCTAGCTGTAAGACTTAGCTTCTCAAGGATTTCAACACAGACCTTAATAAGGTTGGTTGCGGGGAAGTCATCGTGAACCTGATACGTTTTGGCAACGTACATTTTTATCCAATGACCGGATTCAGTTGTACTAATACAACCTGCCTCAAGGTTGTTAACCTCCATGCTTCTTCTAGCCGTTAGAAAACAGAGAACCATCTCTATCGCTAC
Source organism: Vibrio sp. B1ASS3 (assembly GCF_905175355.1). Classification (NCBI taxonomy): domain Bacteria; kingdom Pseudomonadati; phylum Pseudomonadota; class Gammaproteobacteria; order Vibrionales; family Vibrionaceae; genus Vibrio; species Vibrio sp. B1ASS3. The sequence goes on along the minus strand of NZ_HG992742.1, from coordinate 690,392 downwards.
CATCATGTGGTTATGGAGAAACGTACTTAACCCGTAATTAAACTCTTGCTCTCTGAAGGGGTCATTGTGCTTTCTGATCCACAAAGCAATAGTAGATTTAGCAACACCCTTTTCTGTAGCAAGCTTCTTTAATGAATCTCCATTGGCATTACGTATGGCGACTTCTGCCCACTGAGCCTTCTCCTCTGTTGTGGATTTCACCGGAGAGGTTCGATCAAAGTTTGTAATGCGTATGGTCGGAAAACCTAGTTCACTGTCACCCTCTAAAATTATTGGGTTCTCCAAAAAGAATTTCTTAGCTATTTCTGTTCGTGGTCGACTAGGGTTGGCAGCCATATAACCCTCGAAGCCCTCAAGCGCTTTGTCTTTGAGCTTTGTCAGTTGGCTAAAGTGAATAATGTATCTAATTGACCTCTCTAGAGTGTCCCTCATTACAAGGAATGGCACGTCCTTCGTTTTCCCATCTGCCTTAGCTTTGTTCTGAATGACCTTTTTCAGAATCTTCTCTGATGGAAGCGTCATTGCTGGAAACATTGGGATTAATGATGGGAAGTGGGTCGTTGTCTTCAAAATACGGTTCAAAAAGGAAACGTTCTTTATTACACTCCCTTTTTTCCCTACATCCTCAATGGAGCGTTTGTTACCTGACAGAGTTTTATCTATTCTGTAGTTACTTTCGTACTTTGCACGAAGGGAGTCCGAAGTTTCAGCTAACTCTCTAAAGTTAGCCCAACTTGTAAGTGGGATACCGATATCAAATAGCATCCTTGATAGGTCAAAGGATGTACCTCTATTATTTCCACTCTTCTTGTCGCAGTATTCAGATAAATCACCACCTTTTTTATCTGAGAACTCATTAAACCTTCTGATGTATTGAAGGTTTTTGCCGACAGTATTGACCAAGCTCTTAGCAAAAAGCTCCAAGTCTCCAGTAGTGGCATTAATTGGACGACGGACACCAATAACTCTTAAATACCGAACAAGGTACAATATGAAATCTAAATACTTTCTAATAGAGTCTGTGTTACCAAATGGAGACTTTGCTGCCTTGGTATCAACAATAGATAAGAGAATTAGCCACTTCACCGACTTCAGCAGGTCAACCTCATCAACTAAAGATAATCCAGAGTCGATTACTACATCGAAAGAGATCTTGTAGTCTTCTTTATGCTGTTCTTCACCTAGCTGTAGAGTCCATTCATTGTCAGAAAACTCTGAAACCAACCGCTTGTGCTTGGGGGAGCTAACATCCGAAAGATCAATTATCTGACCTAGTTGGGCATACGCCTTTGCAATAGCTGCGCTCATAATGCAAACACCTTCAAATATGGGTTATTAATACGAGATTCTGATAATTTTAAAGCCTGTTGGTACTCAGCTTCATAAGTCGGCTGCTCAAAAACTGATAGTGCGTAGCTATTAAATGCAATCCAAAGTTGCCATTTTTTCATTTGTTCTTTGGGAAGTTTGTCTATGGCTGTCTTCAACGCCTTGTCCCATAAGAGGGTATTCATGATCGAATGGGTTGAAGCGAGGAGCACAGGTCGACGCTTAGGACATGTAGGACAATTGTGCACCTGATCGCACACCTTGCCTTTTTCCGTATGTTCTCCTCCAGTAGGTTCTGAGCAATAAGCACCACCAAAGTGACTCTGTAGGATCTTCTTTGACTGCTCAACACTTTGTAGGTAAGACTCCTCATCAACACCTGCAAACTCAATGAATTTCGCTGTATCGACCGTAACCAGTGCCTCTAAGGCGGCCTGAAACTCTCGGATATCCAGCTCATTACCAAACTGTATCGCTAGGTGCATCAAGTATGCTGATGCGCTTGCAATGCGACTGTGCCTACCTTGCTCTTTAACCCTAAGAGGATCTTTAGTCAATAATGCCGTTAACTGCATTGTGCTTTGTCTGATAATATTTGGTGGGACTTTTAGGGCCCCCATGGTTATCTCAGCAACTATTTCCCCAAACAGTTTAGTGTTCCTACCTCCGCTCAATGGCGTAGGAATGTAGCCTCCGTGCTTCCCATTGTTGTTCCTGTTCATCGTTAGGAACATACGACTCTCATGCTTCTTAAGGGTGTGTTTCCTATAGTTTTTTGTCGCAGACTGAAGGTACTCAATTACAGCAGGCACACTGAGACTAATCTTCTCATCATCTGAAAAGACCAACATATCAATACGTTTTTCGTTTGGGTCGTCAGTAAACACTAAAGGTTTGTACTCTGCTTCGTTGGCACGGTTCTTAACATCAGTGTAGGTATGGATTCGTTTCTTCCTGTTCCCATCAGAAGAACTCTTTAATTCAATAACCTCTGTGACTAGGCAGTCATGCTGTAGATAACGAACACTGGTCTCGTTTGCCGATGTATCAATATACAGGATGCATTGGGCAAGAACTTGTGCGCGTGAACTCAAATTCAGGTCATCGTTGATTTCCTTTATTTTTATTCCGACCTCCTTGCACACGGAGGAGAAGAAGTGGTAGAGATGTCTATTTTGGTATTTAAACTCCTCTTTAGTTCTTTCACAGTCACGTGGTGTAATGCCATCGAAATAATGATAGAAATACGCATAAAGCCCACCTTTGCCATATGAGCAAATAGCAGACCTTATCTCCTTGAGAGATTCAGTTACCCACGTAGGTCGACCACCATTATCAGTCTGAAGGGACTCACAGAGAAGCTTATCTCGCTCAAGAACTAACTCATTAATACTTCTTGCAGCATCAATGTGAAGTTTGGCAGTCTTGATGGCAGTATCATGTCTCTCAATCAAATATCTAAGCTCAACCTCAGCATTTAGCCGTAGCTGCTTTAGCGTTTCAGTTAAATACTCACAAGTAAATTGCACTAACTGAGCTTTAGTTTTTATCTCTTTATTCGCTAGCCTAATAACGTTAGAAACAAAATTCTTTATTTCATTGTTATGACCATCCAAATCCATCTTTTCAATAGACAGATTGACATCATCTACTAGCTCTGATGATGGTATAGCCTGATTATGGGTAACGAGAGACTTCGCTAATGACGGTGGTAGTTTGAAGCTACTAATCTTGAGCTTGTGAGGCCATAAGCCTTCAGAGGCAGCATATCTTAGAAATGATGAAAGCCCAGATATTATATTGTGGGAATATACCTTTTTTCCCTTTGACAGAATGATTGAATCGCGGTATTCGTCTAACACAAACTGCCATTCAAGATACTTAACATTCGCATACCCTTCCTGTTGAATTGTATCAATTAGATGTCGCGTATTATCCGTACCTGCTGACACTATATAGTCGAAGAACCGTTTGATATGGTGATGTATTGCCTTGTCACCACTCCGTGAGGTGTTTTGGTCTTCTGTAACATACTTGTGATAGGTTTCGTCTAAGCAAGACAAAAAGTCTTTAGATAAAGGGGAGTAGTATTCTTTATCTGAAAACTTTCTAGTTAAACAGCTTTCTTCACTGTTAGATTTAATTACCGTGAGATTTGGTCTTAGCACCATAGAGATTCTCTGAATGAGCAAGATGGGGAAGGGTGTGTGCAATGGGGCAGAAGAATACCGCCCCATGTGAAAGTATGTCAGTTAGAACGCATCGTCCTCTGCAACATCGTTTTCATCAACACTAACATCTTCAGGCTTAGCAGGAGTCAAGAGTAGCTCGCGAAGTTTAGTATCGATGGTCTTTGCCACTTCTGGGTTTTCGCGCAGGTACTTACAAGCATTCGCTTTACCTTGGCCAATCTTGTCACCATTGTAGCTGTACCAAGCACCCGCTTTTTCAACTAGCTTGTGCTTCACACCCAAATCAACCAGTTCGCCTTCGCGGTTAAAACCTTGGCCATACATGATTTGAGTATTAGCTTCTTTAAATGGTGCAGCAATTTTGTTCTTAACGACTTTGATGCGAGTTTCGTTACCAACTACTTCGTCGCCTTCTTTGATTGCGCCAGTACGACGGATATCAAGACGAACCGATGCGTAGAATTTAAGTGCGTTACCGCCAGTTGTTGTTTCTGGGTTGCCAAACATGACCCCTATCTTCATTCGGATTTGGTTGATGAAGATACACATACAGTTAGACTGCTTTAGGTTACCAGTAATCTTGCGCATAGCCTGACTCAGCATACGTGCTTGCAGACCCATGTGGCTATCACCCATCTCACCTTCAATTTCAGCCTTAGGAGTCAGTGCTGCTACCGAGTCGACTACAAGCACATCTACTGCACCTGAGCGAGCTAATGCATCAACAATTTCTAGTGCTTGCTCGCCAGTATCGGGTTGTGATACAAGTAGATTGTCAATATCTACACCGAGCTTTCTCGCATAGATAGGGTCTAATGCGTGCTCCGCATCAATGAATGCACATGTCTTACCTTGACGTTGTGCGGCAGCAATAAGCTCAAGGGTTAGCGTTGTTTTTCCGCTCGATTCTGGGCCATATACCTCGGTTATCCTGCCCATAGGTAGACCACCTGCACCCAACGCAATATCCAGTGAAAGCGAACCTGTTGAGATAGTTTCAACGTCCATTGTGCGGTTTTCGCCCAACCTCATGATTGAGCCTTTACCAAACTGCTTTTCAATTTGACCTAGCGCGGCTGCAAGCGCTTTTTGCTTATTTTCGTCTACAGACATTAGAATTCCTTTACTTTTATTTATTCATTTTAGTGAATTGATATTCACTAAAAGCGGTAGTATTTTTTTCATAGTGGCTCAAGTCATGCAGATAGGTAAGATATGAACCGGATCATTTCGTTATAATTTAATTTATCCTAGCAAAATAAATGAGTTAGTCAACACGAACCAAAATCAGATTTACTTTAAAAGATTTCTACGATACGACCCATTGGTAGACCACCAGCACCCAAAGCGATATCAAGAGAAAGAGAACCCGTTGAGATGGTTTCTACGTCCATTGCGCGGTTATCACCAAGGCGCATGATAGAGCCTTTACCGAATTGCTTTTCAATTTGACCTAGCGCAGCGGCGAGCGCTTTCTGTTTGTTCTCGTCCATTACTTTCTCCGATTTATTCATCTTCTTTGGGCGACGAATAGTAATTCATTTTTCTTAAGCAGAAGAACTGCTCAGCAATGAAAGTTATTATACTGTTGATTCATACAGTGTCTATACCTGTATGAAAAAAATTTGACTGACCTAAAGCTGTGATTTGCTCTAGCCCTTATCAACGCTGGGCTAAAACAATTTCACAAATTCTAAATCAGATGTTGATGCAATTGAGTCAGTGCATGCTCGACCGCTTTTTTGCGAACTTCCGCACGGTAACCAGTGAAATGCATGGTTTCGACTTGCTGCCAATTTTGATTATCAGCAAAAGCAAAACAGACCGTTCCGACAGGTTTCTCTTCACTGCCTCCTCCCGGCCCAGCAATACCACTGATGGATACGCCGATGGTGGCATTGGAGTTTTTAATTGCGCCCTGCACCATTTCAATCACAACTGGTTCACTCACTGCACCGTGCGCTTCTAACGTTGAAGCCTGTACACCAAGCATCTCCATTTTCGCTTCATTGCTGTAAGTGACGAATGCGCGATCAAGCCAAGCTGAACTACCAGCAATGTCAGTAATAGCGGTTGCAACACCACCACCCGTGCATGATTCTGCGGTGGTTAAAACATGTCCATGCTTAGCCAATAATGCGCCTAGATCGGCACTCAATTTTGTTGCTCTTTCCATAGCCAAAAATGCCCTTTGTCTCTTTTTACTTGATAGGGATTCACGTATCCTAAGCCGCTACGGAAATAAACAAAAGTACTTACCTGTGAAAGCTGAACAAAAACATACTCCTGATGCATTAGCGTGTAAAACCTGTCAAATCATATAGTTAAAACCCAAATAAATCACAAACTACACTTTTAGCTACACTTTCTTTTTCTCGGGATTATCGGCGATTCCGAAATCTGGCAAAAGCACTCAAGTTAGCCAAAAGTCCTAGAGACTCGTGAGAAAATGATAGTTAGTAAGCATCGATATTAAAGAATCCTAAATTTCCAATCGAGCGAGTTTTGAATACAAGCAGAAATTACAATTGTTCGGTAATTTGTCGAACAACCAATAAATGTAAAGCTCAATAATGAACAAGGATTTGAAGCCGATTTGATTGAGGCTGCTTTAGCTCACATCGATGATAATCAGGTCCGCGGTGCATACAACCGTACAGACTACCTAGAACGCAGAAAACCAATGATGTGCTGGTGGAGCGGGCATATAGGAGAGGCTGCCAAAGACAGTCTCTCAGTAACTGGTATGAGGCAATTGAAGGTTGTTTAAATTTAACTAACGACAGAAAAAACAAAGGCTGCATCACTTTATTGTGTATGCAGCCCGTAATAGATTGAAAATTATTGCTACCTAGGCAATGGAGGCAAACCTAGTTCTTTGAGGAAGCTGTTATGTTTGTCTAAAGCCTCATTGATGTCTTTCTCAATGTTCACTAACTTCTGGTGCTCCGCTTCTAAATTCACTTTAGGTTCAGCTTTAGCCGTACTTACGTATCGCGAGATATTTAAATTGAAATCATTCTTCTCGATCTCTTCCATTGAGACTCGACGAGAATAGCGTTCCTCTTGATCTCTAAATCTATACGTATCGACTATCTTTTGAATGTCTTCTGGGCGAAGCTTATTCTGGCGTTTACCTTTTTCGAAGTTCTCTTCATCACTAGCGTTGATAAACAAAACATCATCATACTTCTTACATTTTTTGAGCACTAAAATGCAAACAGGGATACCTGTTGAGAAGAACAGATTCGAAGGTAGACCAATAACAGTGTCAATGTGCCCATCTTTTAATAACTTACTGCGTATGCGTTGCTCCGAGCCACCTCTAAACAAGACACCATGAGGCAAGATAATAGCCATCGTGCCTTCATCACTTAAAAAGTGGAAACCATGTAAAAGAAAAGCAAAATCAGCAGCAGATTTAGGAGCTATACCGTGATTTTTGAAACGAAAATCTTCCTTAAACTCGGCTCTATCTGATTCCCATCGATAACTAAATGGTGGGTTAGCAACTACAGCATCGAACTTAAGCTTTTTAGCAGGATTCTTTTCATTAAGCACGTCCCAATCATTGAATAACGTATCACCATGAAAAATATCAAATTCAGTATCTTTTACCCCATGAAGCAACATGTTCATGCGAGCTAAGTTATAAGTAGTGATATTTTTTTCTTGCCCGTAAATCTTACCGATGCTGCCACCAGCAGACGTGATATGTTTGCGAACATTCAATAGCAAAGAACCGGAACCACAAGTAAAATCCAATACTCGATTTAAGTTCTTCTTTTTACCCATCTTAGGTTCTTGGCTGTCTAATGTGACAATTTCCGAGAGGATGGTTGAAATTGGTTGCGGGGTATAAAATTCACCAGCCTTTTTACCGCCGTTGGCAGCAAACTCGCCAATAAGGTATTCGTAAGCATCCCCTAAAATATCAGTATCAGTAGAGAACTGAGCAATACCTTCAGAAACCTTTTGGATAATAGTACATAGCTTTGCATTACGATCTGATGGCTTTTTCCCTAACTTTTCTGAGTTTAAGTTGATCTCAGAAAACAAGCCTTGAAAGCTACTATTGAAGCTTTCATTTTCAATGTACTTAAACCCTTCTTCTAACGTTTTGAGCAACTCATCATCTTGAACCCTCGCCATCTCTGCGATACTTGACCATAAATGCTCAGGTTTAATAATGTAATGCAATTTACGGCGCATTTGAGTTTCAAAAAACGAGATGTCATCAGGGTTTTCGTCATACCACACTTCCAACGGGTTAGACATTTTTAGATCCCTAAGTACATCTTTAGGTAAATCAAGGTAGTCTTTTCCTAACTCTTTCTTAGCTGCGGCTTCAAAGTTATCAGATAAGTAACGTAAAAATAGAAAAGACAGCATGTAGTCACGGAAATCATCGGCATTCATTGCACCACGCAAAGTGTCCGCGATATCCCACAGAGTTTTACCTAATTTGTTTAATTGCTCTTGAGTCATCTCAATATATCTCTACTTATTGCTCTGTTACTGTTTTTTGTTCAACTAAATCAGGAAACAGCTCTGGGTTAAACCGATAATTTTCCATAAAATCGCTTAAAATATTCCTGAAATGGCCTTTATTTTCTTCTGTCATTTCCATTGGCTCAAATAGAGAGTAATTGCCATGACTTAAAATATTAACCAATCTAGCATGCAATATTCCTTCAGGGTCGTTAGCTTGTTTTTTAATACAAGCAGAAAAGTTATTAAAACCATGAAATGTAGCCGTTTTTTCCAATATACTTCGTAATATTGTAAAATGATAGGTAAACAAACTTCCAGATTCAGAAGCTTGGTGAAGTTGTTCTAACAATGCTACATGATGGAAAAATGGCGTGTCTCTAGTATATTTTAAAGAATATTTTTTATTATCTTTATCGTGTTTTAGAAAATACGGCTGTAATTTTCCTTTCTCATTCAACTCATTCCACATTACATTAAAAAATAGCGCATGGTGGGATGAAATTACAGCTTTAATTGAACCGTTAGCTGATTTTAATAATTGAGAAAGATGACTTGCAACAGAAATAGCATTGTGATCATCTAATGAAGAAATAGGATCATCTATATATAGATACTTCACCCAGCTATAAGCTTCTTGCCCGTCAATAGCCAATTGCGCGACTGCTAAAAAGAAACACCAAACAAAAATATTTTCTTCACCACGAGAGACTTTAATATGTTCAACAATTTCATGTGAGTCATCGTCATTATGAATCTCTCGTTTAAAATTAACCGTCCACTTTGCATAATCAATTTGAAAGTCAAAATCGGCATAACGCTGTAATAAAGGGCGAATACGATTCTCCATTTCAAGTTCTTGCAAGCCATCAAAAAAATGAGAATCTTGATTAATCTTTAGCACTCGTTGTTGATCATTATCTAGATCGTTATCCCAAGAAAACAAATCTTCCGTGAAAGCATTAAAATAAAGAGTATCTCTTGTTGCTTCCTCTACCTCTAATGGTGTTGTGACATCGTCCGTAACATTAGCAGGGCGCGAAATAACGTCTTTACCTAGCTCTTTAAATGCCATCGATAAGCGAGTTTTACCAGTACCATTGTAAGCAAAGACTAGTATCTGATTTACTGTTTGAGTTTTTTTTCCTCTAGGAACGCCATTTTCAAAGACATCTCTAAATTTTTCAGAAACTTTTCCAAGATCAGAATAAACAAGTTCGCTCATGCAATAAATTCCTTAATTTCTGGAAATAACTTCTGCATTAAACCTTTTTTATATTTGTTCAATACTTCAATTTTTTTTGTTTGAGCATCTATCAATTTATCTAAAGACGATAAACAATCGACTATTCTTTGTTGCTCACTTTGTTCTATTGGGTAGATAACATCAATCTTGGATATGCGACCTGATGATATACCAAGAACTTTAGCTCCTTGAGATTCTTTCTGAATTTGCTTTCTCATTGCTTCTGATTTAAAAAGATACCCACCAAAACCTTTAACTAAATAACTTTCTTTTTGTCTCGCCAATATTGTATGAAGTCCAGAAAGCAACTTTTCTCCATTAATATTAATTAATTCAATACTTTTACCAACATCATCTATATCTTCTGAAGCATCTGCAAAAACCATATCACCTTCTTGACAATAAGACTCTTGTTTAATTTTATCCAGAGATATTTCTTCACTAATAAATGGAACATATTCTTTCGTTATATCAAACAGAGTTGAAAACTTAGTATGAATATCACCGTAGTGAATATTTTTAACTAAGCCTTCATCGTAATTAAGCTTATCTCTAGATAATGAATTTGTAGTCTTTAAAGAATAAACCTCTTCAAATGTTTTTTTTATCCATTTGACATTACAAGCAAAAACAAACTCAGGTATACTTTTTCCCTCTTCTGGAAAGAGTTTCTGCATCAAGCCTTTTTTGTGTAGTTTCAGCGACTCTAGCTTTTGAGTATTTTTAGTAATCAAGTCATCCATTGAAGAAAGACAATCAGCTACTTTTTTTATTTCTCTTTCATCTGATGGGATATAGGTTTTAATATCTTTAATTTGCTGAGATGATAAGTTAGGTGGCTCACTCCCAGCTATGCTTCTTTCTATATCACTAACCAATTGAGATGTTTGGATTAGATAATAGACGAAAGTACTATTCTCCTGCGTGACTAGTTTACCAACACGCTGATTTAATAAAGCCCCATCAAACACATCATCTACACAAGCTACTTTCAACTTTCCACCTAGAATTGGACGAGTTAAAGCCATTACATAGTCACCTTTTTTAACTATGAATCTGCCATACTCTCCTTCATAATCTTTTGGTAAAAAAGAAGGTGAATTGTGGTTCATTTTCTGTATATCGACATCAGCAATTTTCAGCCACCTGGTCCCTGTAGCCACACTGTCTGTACTAGAAAAAGCATATCCTTGGAAAATTGAAAAAATATCTTTTATTGTTTTTTGAGTCCATCCTTCACTTTCTCTAAACTCAGTAAAGCGTAATTCAGGCACTAAATCTCTAGGTTCTAACTTACTCATAAGCTGCTAACCCAGATATTTCACGCCCTTGGGCAAGTTTATGTAGATAAGGAACCAAATCTTCCATTAATACTAACTCTTTCTTCGTACGTTCTTTCCAGCTAAGATCTAGTGGCTCCAACAGATCCCCTAGCTTCTCACCATCAAAAATCATTCGCCCCATAATCCCATCAACAAATACCTGTAAGCTCTCTGTAGCTAAACCGTGTTTTATAGCCATATCATTGAGCTCACTGGTCGCCTTTTTCATTTTAAATGCTTGGTAGCCGGCATGAATTTGTGACACATCTAATGCTTCACCTGAAGGTAAACTATGTATATAAGCAATTAATTCATCGCGCTCAGACATCAAATTTGCTTGCGAGCAAATTAAATCGATGAGCTGTTGACGAGTCATGCTTTGCGTACTTGCTCCCTGAGTCGACTTAGCAATTAATCCCATGATGTAGTCGTAATCTATTAAAGCAGATGCAAACAACACAAACTCAAACTCTAGCTGTTCGACTTCTTCAGGTAAGTCTCCTTTCCCTTCATTCGTATCTAGCTTGCGTTTCAGGTCTTTGGCTGTTTCTAAATACGCTCCTTTAAAGCCACGTAAGGTATCAATTGGTAATGTCGCGGCAACCTGAGCTTTCTGTTCGTCATCTAGTTCTGTGTATTGTTCTAGTTGGTTCTTAAATTTTTGTACTTCTTTAAAGTGATTGATAAAAGAAGCCCTTTGCGCGTCACCTTGAAGATTGGTCACTTCCGAAGGTTCACATGCCAAACCTTGCTTTTGCATAAAGGCTTCTAACTTATCAACTGCTTGTTTGTATTTTTCAACGACAACAGGCGCAGGATCTACCAACCAAACCAGCTCAGCGCCTTCTTCCTTTTCACCAGAGAAAAGTTTAATCGCTTCATTAACTTCTTTTTCTTGACCTCGGAAATCTAAAATATTCCCCCAAGGCTTACTATCATTCAATACACGATTAGTACGTGAAAATGCTTGAATCAATCCATGATGCTTTAAGTTCTTATCCACATACAAAGTATTCAGATACTTGGAATCAAATCCTGTCAACAGCATATCAACGACGATGACAATATCGATCTTGTTTTTATGAGGATAGTCAGCATTGTCGTACTGCTGATCTTTAATCCGCTGCTGCACGTCTTGGTAATAAAGGTCAAACTCATTAATAGTATGATTCGTTGAATATTGATGGTTGTAGCTATTAATAATATCGATCAGGGCTTGCTTCTTACGCTCAGGCTCAACTTCGTTATCAGCTTTTTCTTGTGGTAAATCTTCCTGTAATTGCTGGATATCTTTCACATTTCGAGCGAGTGTATTTAAATCTGAATCTTCTTTGTCCTTATCACTAAGCTGTGCTGGTGGCGAAAACACACAGGCAATATTTAAAGGAATATAGTCTTCAGATTCTGACGCTTTAAGCTCTTGCTGGCTCTTAAACTCTTCGAAGTATTCAATCGCATGGTTGATAGAAGCCGTTGCTAGAATGGCATTGAATCGGCGGTGATTCGTCACAGCATCATGTTTCTCTAATATTTCTTGAACAACAGCTCGTGGTGGAGGCGTAACTCTTTTCACCGTTACTTCAGATTCATCATTGCTGACGTCTGCTAGTTGTTTGTTCGCTGAATGTTTGCCAAAAAAGTCAATATGGAAACTTAGAACGTTCTTGTCTTCAATTGCATGAGTAATCGTATAATGGTGTAGTTCTTGCTCAAAGATACTCTCTGTAGTTTTAAAGGAACCCACATTGCCATCGATTTGAATATACGTTGAGTTTTTCTTGAATATAGGAGTACCCGTAAAGCCAAACAATTGTGCTTTAGGGAAAAACTCTTTAATCGCTTTATGGTTTTCACCAAACTGAGAGCGGTGACATTCATCAAAGATAAAAACAATACGCTTATCTCGTAATGGTTCTAATCGCTCTTTGAAAGTTTTCTTACCCTCTTTCAATTTACTCTGGTTACGCTTGCTGTTTTCATCTAACGCTAAGCCGAGTTTCTGGATCGTTGTAACGATGACTTTATCAGCATAGTCTTCTGACAGCATACGACGAACTAACGTTTCTGTATTGGTGTTCTCTTCCACACAGCCGTCTTGAAACTTATTAAATTCTTCTCGGGTTTGGCGATCCAAGTCTTTTCTATCTACGACGAACAAGCATTTTTCAATGTCAGGATTATCTTTAAGCAGCGTTGATGCTTTAAAAGAAGTTAGGGTTTTACCTGATCCTGTGGTATGCCAGATATAACCATTTCCTCGCCCTTCATGAATACAATCAACAATAGCTTCCACTGCATAGATTTGATACGGACGCATCACCAATAGCTTTTGTTCTGATTGAACTAGCACCATATAACGACTGATCATTTGCCCAAGAGTACACTTCGCTAAGAAGGCATCGGCAAAGTCATGTAAATGCGAAATTTTGCGGTTATTCTCATTAGCTAGTTGATAAACAGGTAAAAAACGTTCATCAGCATTGAAGCTAAAATGCTCATTACGGTTGTTAGCAAAGTAATAAGTATGGTGCTCATTACTGACAATAAACATTTGAATGAAGCACATCAGCGTATTGGTGTAGCCATTACCAATATCGCTTTTGTAATCAACGATCTGTTCCATGGCTCTACGAGTTACAATGTCGTAGGCTTTCAGCTCAATCTGCACCGTCGGAACACCATTAATCAGTAGTATGACATCGTAACGATGATTACTATCATCTGTGTTCATGCGCAATTGGTTAATGACTTCAAACTCATTTTTACACCAATCTCTAATGTTCACTAAGGTGTAATGTAGTGGCGTGCCATCTTCACGCTGAAAGTAACCACGTTCACGCAGCATTTGAGCGGCTTCAAAAACATCAGCTGTAATGATGTCTTGGTACAAGCGCTCAAATTCATTATCAGTTAGGCTGACGAAGTTTAACGCCTCAAACTTTTCACGAAAGTTCTGCTTGAGAGCTCGCTCTGTTCGGATATCTTTCCGGTACGAATACTTTAGATCGCCCAACTTATCTATGAGCGCTTGTTCAATTTGAGCTTCTTTCGTTATCATTTTTTGCTACCAAATACGTAAATGAATAAATACGTCATAATGACTGGTCTCGACTGATGGGCATTGTACCCTAACCACATCGAACTATGAATCGAATGAAATGACTAATAGCACTCTCTGGTTAACGAACAAACTAACCGTAAAATCCGTAAAGCACGCCACACTCTGCTCTTCCTTTTCTATCGTTTATTTGCTCATCATTGAAATTAGTGATTCCCAAGGTTTCTCAATGAGAAAGCCACACTTCTAGCTTCACCAATCTCTAGCACAAACAACGCTTATAACTAGTCCATCTAAACAAAATAAACTTAGATATATATTACCTTCGTGCATACCTTAACCAATTAATTTTTAGGAGTTTTTATGCACAAGACACTCTCCAAAGTAAACATTCTAATTCCTCGCCTGTTAATTCCCGATGTTACCAATCCAAAACAGAATATCCCCTCCTTCAATAACTTTGACGATGAATTTCTTTCTTAGGAAGCTCACATGACAACACTAAACTTCACTTCCGTTTCATTACCAGTATCCAAGCAGTTTCAACAACTATTAAGCGAACACTGTCAAACGTTACTTGCTTCAGATAGTTGGGAAGCCACCAGCAAGCGCTTGACTCTCTGCTTTCGTGATAAAAGCTATAGCGTAGAAAACGGCGGTTCCCATCCAGTTGAAGTTGGTCTAAACATAACCAATAAGGTAAATGTAACGATCATTTACATCACTGATTTTGCTTATGTAGGAAATCTGTATCCAGAGATAAAACGTCATATTGACTTCGATTTTAGTCACCAACTCTATTTCACTATTGAAGCTGGTTGGCAGCGTATCCAATCATCCAAAGTGGAGGACTTATATCGAATATGGGAGAAAAGCTTTATTAAGCATGTCCGAGAGGGGAGCTATGACGAAATTAAAGTCATACTCTAATATTCGTTTGTAAACTCTCGCGCAGCTAGCACATAGCAAAAGTATTTAACGATGGCTATTCACTCTAAACTTATCAATAAACACACGATAAAGCACTTATTCGCTCATCGCGCCACCTCCCTCCTAGCTATCATCCAATTTTGTACTTCAAATACATGTCATCGCTGTGAATCTCTTTCCCTATGTTACTTAGAGGGCAAGCTATGACTTATTCCCCTAGCCATCGTTATTCACTCTATCAACATGCCGATGAACGCCAAAGACGACCTTCATTACAAATTAGCAGGGTACGAGCGTGAGAGTTTATTGTTCGACTGTTGGGTAGCCATCATAATCTGGTTCAGTTTAAGGTTGCTATTTGATGGCACCGAATACTCCTTGTCTTTAGAGTATTCGTGTGCTTGACCACAAAGTAGCTTCTAAGACAATGTACCCCCCAAAACAGGAACGAAGTCGTTATAACTAGTCATACAGTGCCTTTGAAACTGTTTTCGCCTTTTATTTTTGCGTAAAATATGCTCATAAAGTAAAAGGAATATCAAATGAAAAACAGATGGTTAGGTATGGCTTGTGTGCTTCCCTTATTGGTTGCATGCAATCGCGAGAGTTCAGCAATCCCAGTGTCTAGCGAGACCGTATCTCAAAAGCAAATCGATACGATTGTGTCGAACATCAATAAGCTTTATCCAGAGGCAACTCAAGAGCAAAAATTGAGAGCAGCAAAAACCGTAGTTCGAGCAATTGAAGAACTTGTGTTTGTTGAAGGCGGAAGTTTTGAGATGGGGGACTTTGGTGCGCCATGCGAAATTCCAAGCGGCACACCAAGTCGAATGGATTGGTCACCGGATGTGCAGTGCTTTAGCTCCCCAAGCACCGGAGAAACGGGTGCTTATAACCTGCACAAAGTAACATTAGACTCATACTCGATTGCAAAATTTGAAACGCGCTTTGTCGATATGGAGTGGATGCGATGGATCAATGGATTACCAGTAGCGAAAGACTTTTATAATGGTTCATCTGACCGCGCAACTATTGAACGAGATTCTGAACGTTATGTGTATGCAATGGAGGACGGGCAAAATACTGCGGCATCTGCAAAGAAATGGCAAGAAGCGAAAGACTATTGTCAATGGCTAGGTGATGTCAGCGCATTGCCATTTGATCTGCCAACAGAAGCACAATGGGAATATGCCGCAAGAAGTCGTGGACAAAAGGTATATTTCGCAACCAACAATGGTTATGCACAACTCCAAGGTGACCATTACTTTGACCCTGTATCTAATCGTTATATTAAATACACGGATGAAGAGGTGAATGCAGCTGTAAGTATCAAAGATGTGGACGCGTACCCGCCCAACCCATTAGGTGTAGCAGGCATGTCGAACCAAATAAGTGAGTGGGTAAATGATTGGTATGCCAAAGATTATTATCTTGTCTCACCAGAGCATAATCCGCAAGGTCCCGAGTCGGGTACAGAAAAAGTGCTTCGTGATGCGGCGGGAACCACTATGGTCTTTTCACGTATCCATGATATACCAGTCTTAGAGTGGTATTTTCCATCAGTGAGCTTTCGTTGTGCACTTCAGCAAGCCTCGCCAGCCAAGTAATGATGCGAAAGAAGAAATCGGTCACAACGACCGATTTCCTCGCTTGTTAGGTTCATCGATACGGCAGATGTTCATCACTAGGCGCGGTAATTTGGGCTTTCTTGCGTGCAAGCGCCTCACCGCTTAGCGGTGTATAAGGCGTGTTGGTAGCATCCAGTTTATTTTTCTCTGCCAACTGCGTCACCCACAAGTTAAAGTCATGCTGCTGGATATTGTCCAAAATCGCATTAATGCGCGCAAGGTTATCAAACATCGCTTTCTCACCAGCAATAGCACGCCCATCTGGGTTCATGCGTTGCAAAATCTCTTCAAACTTATGCCAGCTGTAAGTGCTTTTACATAGCAATTTATGTATCGCACTCTCTTGTTGCTCATTAAAGCTAAACAAAAACTCTTCAACCAATACATCTAGCATAATCCCAATGGCTTCAGGTAGCAGTTGCTCAAATGGCACACCTGACAAGGTCGATTCATCAAGAATACGAGTGGCAAGAATCATCGCTTTTTTCTGCCGATCACGTACTTTGTTAAATTCATCTCTCCATATCATCACCTGCCTCTCACCGTTAATTAATACCTTTTCAAAGGTTTGTGAAGGATCTGTAACCAAACCTCTAGCAAATGCAACCAGTGTTGAGTTAACCAAGTATTCATATGCTCTGCGGTCAATATTATTCAAAAACCGATAATCAACGTACTGCAACCCTTGTAAAATAATTTTGGTCAGTGCCCAAAGCTGGGTCGTGTCTAGCATCGCGCCAAAGCCACCGCCAGCACCAAAACCACAAACAATCTGACCTGAGCATTTGACATAAAACTTACCGCCCTCCAGAGCCAGTTGAAACTCGGCGTTGACGCCCACACCAAACGCAATATTACCCTCTGGTTTGACTTCAGCTAATGCTTGAAACTCAGCCTCTTTGCTTTCCTTTTGAGTACCTTCCTCATCTGTTGAAGAAGAGGCATTTTTAGGTGGTAGCCACTCAACGCCACCCACTAACTGACCATTGGCCTGCATTCCCGCAAACCCTTGCACCTTAAAACCGACGTCACCTTTAGCGCCTTGGGCAAGGTTCACTTTCGGTGAATACATGACGCCAACGCTCTCGCCATATTCATTGACCTCTCTGCTTTGTTGACGCCCGCCCGTTGCAACGCTTGCTCTGCCTTCCGCCATTGCACCAGTAAAGCAGCCAATTGCAACTTTGCCGACAAAACGGAAGCGACCAAATGAATGAGTCGCCGTTTTTTTATTTGCATCGAGGTAAGTGAGTCGGATGTGCCAACCTTTCTCGTACGGAAGGTAAAGATTGGCTTCGACTTTGGCTTCTGCGAGCGATACACTGGCCTCTGCGCCAATACCGATGTCGACTCGCCCGTTCGTGGGTTCAAACACGGTCGCGACACTGGCTTGAGCGCCCCAGCGGAGCAACTGTGCTTCTGGGCTAATCGCAAATCGTGTTTTACCACTTTCCGTTAAGTATTTCTGAGTGGACTTCCATTCGTGGAATTTACCGCCGTCTGCTTTCCATTCGGCAAACTTCGCTTCGACCTTAAACTCTTTGGTGCTCTCTTTGATGTCTTTAGCAATCTCCTGACTCAGACGATTTAAGTCCCCTCGCTTGAGCGCCGCGTGGGCATTACTGTGATGGTAAGACTGGCTCCAACGTGGCTTTTCTCGTTCAAAAAAGGCGTGACGAAGGTACACGTAACGACCTTGGTTGATGGAGTAGGCTTCAACAACATGGCGCTTGGCCTTTTGTGTCACAAGCTGAGTTTTATCATTGGTGAAATTGTTCGCATCAATGCCAAGTTTGGTTGGGCTTTCTTCTTTGGGTTTTGCTTTCGTTTCTAGCTTTTTGAATTCATCAATTTGACGGTCTAACTGACGAAGGGTTTCTTTTCTCAGTGTTTCCATCGAGGTTTCTTCAAGCCAACGGTAGCGGTATTGCTCTACAAAAGCTTTTCGCTGTTGCAGTGAAGTGAGTCTGTCTTGAGTTAAATCGAGGTTCGGGTTTGGCTTGGGCTGCGCCGCTCTCATGGCGGCGGCACGTTGTGAAGCTGGGCTAAACGGGCGGCTGTTATCACCGAAAATCCCCGCGTGCATTGCATCTTCAAACCACGCAGTTCTCTTCAAGGTATGTTGCTCAAGTGCTTCTCGGGTCGCCTCTTTATCGCTAGGGGCAGAGCTTAGCAACGCTTTATAGCTTTCGACTAAGCGGTCGGTTTCCTTTGCTTCATGCTCTAGCTGGTTGCTGGCTTTCTCGTCTAATAAATAATATTCCAGTGGACCATCGCCTGTAATAAAGACGACATCATAAACACTCTCTCCCTTCTTACACAGCGGAGGCGCAAACAATGTGCCGTCGTTAGAGCACGGACGCATCGCTGAAACAGGTTCTACTGGGTAGGTAGGCTCAACAGGTTCAATCGCCGATTCATCCGGCAAGGTAAGCGCCTCACCGATACGAATAAAATCAGGGTTCGCTTGATATTGAGGATTCAGCTCAAGCAATGTCGTGAAGTCCACCTCTTGCTCAATCGCAATTTGTAGCAATGTGTCACCGGATTTGATGGTGTAAGTTTGGCTCATTAGGAGTTTACTCCTTGCCAATGGGCTGAGATTAAGTTCATGAGTTGGATTTGCGGCGGCGTTAAATCCCAAATGGATGGCGTGCTCTGCTCTGGTGTGTGCCATGAGGCGTCCAGCCAGTCGCGGTCAAACCATTGGATACGAGTCAACGATGGAAAAAACTGCTGCCTTTGATGGGTTGTCATTGACCCGATGAGTGAGACCAGTTTGCGAGGCTCATAAAAACGCATCATCGCTTGTGTCTTACCATGCTGCACGACAAGGCGTCGGCTTAAGGACTCGGCCACTCTCGCCATATCCATCGAGCTAGGGGTAAAGAGAAGAGAACCTGAAGGCGTCACTTCTAGGTGGCTTTTAACGCTTTCGAGTGTTTGTTTACTGACAACCTCCGCCAATACCGGCCCATTACCCAAGGCAGCGAATCGAGTGTTGGCAAAAAGTGGAACACTTTCGCCTTCCGATAGGGTTTCCTCCCAGTCCGACCACAACGTAGGTTCAAGCAGCACATAAAGCTTTTCATCAGCGGATGGAAATAGCGGCTCGTTAAGTTGAATGTCCCATTCTGGGTTTAGCTGTGCAGTTGGCATGTTCTTCCACTCCCACAATCACAAATTTCTTGCAGTAACGTGCCGTCTTCAACTAATCCGGCATACGCCGCTGGTGACATCACAGGCATCGCTTTCATCGCCAGCGATGGCTTCTTTGGCCTCCTTGTAGAAACGCTGCTGTTGCTGTTTGCCGCGCCGCCTGGATTGATGTCTACCTTGCCGCCCGTAGCGGTAACGTTACTTGCACCGTCAATCGTGATTGAGGTGCCGTTTAAATGAATATTACCGCTGCTCTTTAGCACTAAGCTGGATGCACCGACTTGCACCTTGATTTCATCCGCAGAGACCACCGCTGTTTCACCATCAGAGCGGATAGAGGTATTGCCGTTGACTTCAACACTGAGGTGATTACCGACACTGTGCGTGTCGTCTGCGCCCACATCGATAGAACGTGATGCCTTGATGACCGTATTTTGGTCTTGACCTACATCCAATGAATCGTCTTTACCAATCAAGGTCTGACGATTTTCATCGATGTACAAATCTCGGTTGTTGGCGATTTTCTCGGATTCGTTGGCGTTGTAAGTAACGTGAACATCTTTCTCAACTCGTTCCATAAAGGTCTGCTTAGTGATGGAGGTTTTATGCCCATCAATGACTTCTTTGCGGTCGCCTAAGATGTTGTTTTCTTGGTTGTTGCCGACTTTTAACTCTTCATCATTACCGATATCTCGGTAACGGTTATTGAGCACTTTGGTCTTCATGTCTTTTTGAGCACGGAAGTGAACCTCTTCTTGGTCACTCTCATCCTCAAAGTACATTTCGTTGTAACCTTCGGCCTTATGGCTTTGGGTTCTGAACACGGTGCGCGTTTTGTTTTCTGGTAATGGGTATGGCGGCGTATGTAAACCGTTGTACACCGCGCCCGTCACTAACGGGCGGTCTGGGTCACCCTCTAGGAAGGTCACAATCACTTCATGCCCAATGCGAGGTAGATAGACTGCTCCCCAGTTGGGTGCTGCCATTGATTGACTAACACGTAGCCAACATGAACTATGCTCATCACTTTGCGCATAGCGGTCCCAATGGAACTGAACTTTAATGCGCCCATATTCATCGGTGTAGATTTCTTCACCCGCAGGACCAACTACAACCGCGGTTTGAGGACCATCAACGACAGGTGACGCCATTTTAGGTGCACGGAATGTCACGTCTCGTGGTAAGCAGACAAACTGATTGTGATAAGTTGTAGGCTCATCGCTCGATTCTTCTTCGTGCACACGAGGGTTAAAGCCCGTGTGCATCACCGTCAACATGAGGTAATCACGGTTGATGTTTGAACGAGGGTGCTGGCTGATATCGAAGCTATAACCTGAGGTAAGACGCATGATATCGCTCGCAGCTTCAATCTGATGGCTGTCCACCGTGTATTCGGACATCCACTCTGTTGCACGCTTCTGACCTAATTCTGGCGTTGTGTAACGACCAAGATAGTCGTAGCGCTGCAAATCGAAGTTCGGCCCCTCATCTGCACTTTTGCCTTGCGGAATTTTTGGCGTGAGATAATTGTAATCGCCGTAGCTGACGATGCCAGTGCGAGTAAGATGCGTTTGTTCGAGGTCGAAGATGTGTTCTCGACCTGGCGTGCCACCACCTTGGGCATGATAAATCACAGGTCCTAGGTAAGAAGCATTAGTGGGTGAACTGATGAGTTCAGGAATCGCATCGTTGCTATCGACGATGACCATGGTATGTCCAGCCTCGTTATGCTCGAAATAATACCAAAGGCCGTGCTCTGCCATTAGTCGCTGTACAAAATGCTGGTCGTTCTCACGGTATTGAAGAACGTACTCTTTCGCTTCGTATTGCGCCGACAACTCAAAGCGGTAATCGCTCATTCCCGCATCATCAAAAACCTGACGAAGGATGTCGGGCGCAGTTTGCATCTGGAAGATTCGACAGTCTTGGCGCTGAGTGAGAAACCAAAGGTGTGGGACCAAGGTTATATGATAGCGCGAAAAGCGGCGGCCAGAGCCTAAATAGCGGAGCTCAGAGATACTGCCGTTAAACTGGCGAGCCTTTCCCGTACCTTGTCCAAACAAGCTCAGAACACCCATTTTTCGGCTTAACATATCAAATGTAATGGCATCATCATCGGACAATACCGTCAGGTTTATTTCAAAGGGAGAAGAGACTGTCTCTGTTATTCGAAAGCTTTCGACTTTAAATGCACCGGAGAACCCAGAAACATCAAAGGTGAAATTTACATCATTAACCATACCATTCGGCTCTTATGACAACGAGGAAATGAGCGGAAAAGGGTTCACCGCCACACGTTAAATAGTCAAACTGTATCAAGGTAATGCAGCAAGGGCATCGTGACGAACTGACAGGATAAACGCCCTTTCAAAGAGGCTATTTATCTAAACACAGACTTATATTGATTGTCGGCATTCAATAAAGAAAGGATGCATTAGTGATAAGAGCGGCGACTTAATTTTCGCTTGCTCTCATTATGAGAAGTTATTCACATTAAATCTTTGTAGCGAGACATCTGAAGCAACAAAAAGGCATCGAACGTAAAAAGCACTAGACACCACATTGTTCTTCAAGGAAGATACATTAGCATCGCGTACATCGTATAATGGCTATTACCTCAGCCTTCCAAGCTGATGATGCGGGTTCGATAAATGTAGACCCAAAATCATACTTTAACTAACAGGTGAGTGAGTGAATTGCTTATCTTATTGGGCTTGAAGGACACCGCAAGTAAGGCAAGCTAAAGTATATTTACTTTTAGTTTGAAAATGACCTTACTTTATGCTCTACTCTAGAGCATAGACAATTTGATTAGTCACTCCAGATTTATGAGTGTACTCTGAGCGCGTATCGTATAATGGTAATACCTCAGCCTTCCAAGCTGATGCTGCGAGTTCGATTCTCGCTACGCGCTCAGAGTACACTTTTTCCTTTTAGCTCGATCAGCTACTACTCTCTCCCTATCAATACTAGAAATATAGTCATATCTCGTGTGATGCTGTATTTGAAGTCATGCTCTACACTGTTACCTAAAGTTTGCTTCGGGTGAACGGTTGGCACTCCTGTCGCTATCCGCGATTGGTTTGTTTGATATAGCGGTAAAGTGTGGCAATTCCTATCCCAGCAGCCTTCGCTGCTTTCTCCTTACTCATCCCTTTTTCAACATACTTCAACGCTTCTATGCATTTGTTTATCGTCGATTGAGTTTGTTGTTTACCTTTGTATTTTCCTTCTGCCTTTGCTCTCTCTATGCCAATGAACTGCTTTTCTAGCATTTGCTCACGTTGCATTTGGGCAACGGCTGAAAGAGTGGTGACAACTAATTGACCAGTCGCACTGGTGATGTCGATACTTCCTAAGTCGGCAATGAAAATTTTGATCCCGTCAGATTTGCATCTATCAATTAAGTCGAGCACATCACGAGTGCAACGACCCAGTCTGTCGATTGATTGAGTGACAATCTGATCTTGAGGCTTTAGTGAATCCATCAGCCTTTGCCACTGCTCTCGGTCAGTTGTATTTTTAGCACTGACTTTCTCACTAAAGATTTTGTCGAAGTTAAAACCTGTCGATTTAAGCAACGCTATCTGCTGTTCAAGGTTCTGCTCTAAGGTACTAACCCTTGCATATCCGTATATCGCCATAATGCACATACCTCTATCATTAACATAGTTATAAGATAAATCTATCATATAGGTTTATCAATCTCTAAATGATAGTGGAATGACATCCTGTCTTTGGCTCATACCTATCTGATAGGTAAGAAAATGTGGTTCACCTCAGAAAGTACCGTAATGATCATCATACTGAGAACCTTTATTGAACAACGCTAATGTTAAATGCCTTTTGCCTAACTAATTGGTGAATATGACTATTCTAATTTTCTCGTAAAACCAGTATGTTGGAGTGTTAGGAAGTTATCAGGCAGCGAAGCATGAAGAAACCACTCGATCAGGTAAGAATTAGAGGCGCAGGCTATAAACCTGTTTTGGATGATGTCCCTCAATACACGCCATCGACAGAACGGGTAAAAGACACACCAGAGCCAACACCTACCCATGAGTGTAATATTAAAATACTTTGTACACTTGAAGAACTAAATCAGCTTCAGGTGGGAGTTTGGTCTTTGGCTAAAACATCGAACGAGCCTAAAGTCATGAGTTGGACTAAAAAAGCAACGCAAGAGAGTGAGGTGTTACTTTCGGCTAAGTGCTTATCCAATGAAGAAAAGAGCTTACTTCATGATGTATTTGTTGATGCTGGTCATATTACTCAGCAAACTATCACACCGAAGCCTATTAACTCATCACATATACATGCTGAGTACATCCCTGTTAAGTTAATGGTGCAAGTTTCAGAAAGCGGCTTAGCTTGGGCTACACATGGTTACTATTACCACTTCCTTGATGGAGTATTAGCCAAAGAATACAAAGTGGCGGGTGATGATCGTTGGTCTTTTTATCTGACTCGTTCAAAAGCCCTCTTTTTGTCTGATGAACTATTATCTGACCATCATTACACTTCTATTTTATTGCCTTATAAGCTAGAAGAGAAATCGCTGCCACCTCAACATATTCTTTTTAGAACTGAAAAACTGACATCTGAAGAGCTAGCAAATATTAACCATGCATGGCTTGAAGAGAACGCAGTTACATTAGATATTGAACAGCTCGTTTCTATTCGACAAACAGATCTTCTGGAGCGTCCAAAAGATACTGAGTCACAAAGCGACTTTAAAGAAAAGTCAGCCCCAACTCACACAGTTAAGACTCACGTTGATACAGGGCAAAGCGAAACTTGGACAGATATTGCAGCTCAGTATGGACTTGCTCCCAAGGAACTACTGACACTAAATCCTCTTTATGAACAAGACCCATTATCGCTAAAAGTCGGCGATAAACTTCAAGTAAGGGAGTGGCAAGCACCAGAACAATGCAGCATATCGGATCAACCACATCCGATAAAAACCATTGAAAAAGCCCATTCTTTAGGTGATGTATGGGGAAAATATCAACATACGACCATCAATGATAAGTTGGTTAATATTTCCCAAGATCAAAGCGTGTCGGCTAACACTCCTGTTATCAACGCCACTCACACGTATTGGCCTGCCTATAACTTCCTTGCTAAAGAAGGTGAAAAACAGATAGAGGTGATTTATCGCAGCCAGACAGCAGAGATCGCGATCTTTACGCCTGAAGAGTGGAAAAAACTGTTTGAGATTTGGGACTTCAATGGTGATGTTAAGACCGTCAAAGACTCGCTAACAGGGTTATATAATGCCAGAGAAACTGCCAAAGCACTTGGTGGCTTGGGTGTGACCGCTATTGTCAAAAACATCGATGGTGTCGAGTATCTCTATTTAAATAATTACGATAAGTTTAAACAGACAATTTTGCATGGTGGCGTCTTCCGTGCCGATAACCCTCAAGTGGTGAAAATGGGAATGGGTGCTCTTGATTCAGTTAAAGGCATGACCCGTTACGTGAAAACTTACGCCCCAGCCGAATTTCTTCTTGGCTCAGGGATCAATGGTCTTAAATATCTATTAACCGATGACTATACACTAAGAGAATTAGGTGTTGATGAAGCTAAGCTTTTGGTTCATGCGGTAAGTGTTGCTGGTACTGCTTTAGTTTTGGGTAAAATCGTCGCATTTGGAGCAGGATTGTTATCACTTCCTGTAACGGTTCCCGTATCTTTAAGTATCCTTGCTTTCTCTGCTTTTGGGGTATGGTTTATTGATAAAGAGACTGATTTTGAGAAAAGACTAGTGGAGGCTGTCGTTGATGAATTCGATGGCGAATAAAATAGGTTGTATCGCTTTTGTTTTAACTGCATTCGCAATTTCGGTTATTACTTGGTGGGTTTATTGGCAATTTTATGTTGTACAAATTTTTAATCCTTCATCGGAATTAGTTGCTGATCCGCTATATTTTATGTCAATAATCTTTGGAGTGTCTGGTTCTATTCTTGGCATAACCACGCTGTTATCTTTACCTTTAATTACATACGTTTGGTATAAACAAGCTGAAATAACGTTAACTCCGCAGCCAATGAAAATGCGTTATTTTACTCTGCGAAATATAAAGAAGTTTTTTCTTATAGTAGCAATCATCGGCGGTGGTTTTTCCTTCGTGTCTAACATCATCTTACTTCACAAGATCATTCCTGATAACGGCTATGTGCTTTGCCCGAAAAAGATCGGCTACAAAAAGAATTTACTTCGAGACTACGTTCTAGATGTCAGCCAGTGTGAAAAGTTTTAGGTAGGAAAGAGTTCTTACTCAGAGAAGGTTCACGGTGACGCTGAGCCTTATTTTTGGCGTGAACAACGCTTGGTGTTTAATTCGAGAAAGGTTTTATAGTTTGCAAGATAGTATAAATGCAATTGATGACCTAGATGTTAGTAATAAGTGGAAGCGCCGTTTTCATCTATTGAAAAATCTAGGGGCAGATGAACTCAGCCATGCTTTGATTCTGAAGAGTGAAGCATATAGGGCATTGTCTTTTAAAGAACGTATCTCTTTTATTTCTAATTTTGCTGCGTTTTTTGGTGGTTTTATATACTACTTTTATAAGCGTATGCATCTAAAAGGCTTGGTAATTCTTTCTTTATCTATGCTTTGGATAGCTGCTCTAGCAGGAATTGAGTTTGTCAGTGGTGTCGTCATTCCTGATGTGGTTTTTTGGAGTTTATCAGCGTGCTTGTGCTCCCAGTGGGCTAACTATGACCTGTATCGAAAAACATTCCATAGCGAGCAACTATGGGATTGGATTCCAGCGCGGTGGCGAAATAAATCAAGTGTTCTTTGGTTTCTAGCTCTGTGTGCAACAATCTGGGGTGGTTCAATTTACTACACTGCTACGCATACATACTCAACTTATGCGGCATATGATGATCCAAATGCTCTACGTATTCCTTGTGGCTCATTCGTGATGTTTGCCACTCAAGAAGAAGTTGATAGCTATGGTCGAGATGTCATTTGCAATCAGTAACTCCGACTTGACTCGGTGACGACGATATTCAGACTTAAAATGACTAGGTAATATAAGCAGATGCTGAATCGCCTTTACTTTCACCTTGAGCAACGGAAGATATTGTATCAGGGTAAAGAAGATATAAGCCCTGAAGTTGCTAAGGCAATGTTTTCAAAGCTGAATACGGGGTACTACACGTCACAGGAAGAAGAGTTCATCATGAAGCTGTTTGTGAAGAAGTCCTTTCTAAACAAACGAAATGGTGAATATGAGTTTATTAAGAAAAGTAAACCTTATAAGCCGAATGTTATCCCCAAAAATATTCGGATTCTCTTTCTATCGATTGCGGCTGGGTTAGTGCTCTATGGTTTGTTTGGTATTAACCACGGAGAAATTTACTTACCTTCCAAACGAGGGCATGGCATTACTTTTGTCGGTGATTCTCTTTATGTTTTATTTGGCTCTTTTGTGATGCTTGCTATCGCCTGTATCATTATTGTCGTGGATCACTACGATAAGAGGAATAACGAGCACCTCTATGATTTAGCGTTAAAAGGGCTTGGCTATGTCAGCTTAGCCTTCTACATCGCGGCTTGTATTTGGAGCTTTGCGAGTTAAAAGGCTTCGCAAGCTGCGTGAACGCAGCAGCTACGATATTGATTAACTCACTCTTTGCCATTGATTTCGAAGTGTGACGACAGGTCTCTCTCTTTGAT
The DNA here is from genome assembly GCF_905175355.1 of Vibrio sp. B1ASS3. NCBI lineage: Bacteria > Pseudomonadati > Pseudomonadota > Gammaproteobacteria > Vibrionales > Vibrionaceae > Vibrio > Vibrio sp. B1ASS3. The sequence goes on along the minus strand of NZ_HG992742.1, from coordinate 663,340 downwards.
TGGTGGCATAGAGGTACTCTTCGTGGATCAGCTTGTCCAGCCAAGTTCTGCGCTTGTACCGTGCGCTCAAGCTCGTTACTGCTTTTTTGAAGTTCGCTTCGGAGCCAACGATATGCAGTTCATCTTCTGTTCGAGTTATCGCAGTATATAACCACGCACGGTCAACCATTGGTGCGCCATCCAATGCCACTATGGTTCGTTTAAATTGAGAGCCTTGCGCTTTATGTAGCGTGATCGAGTAGGCGCGTTTCAACGAATCAAAGAGTGCTCTGGTCAGGTTGACCTCTTTGCCGTCATCCGTTCTTACTCGACCTAGGTGATTCCCTCTTGACTCAATGCTTTCTAATACGCCAAGCGTGCCGTTTTGAACGCCTGCTTGGTAGTCATTGATGGTAAATATCACAGGGTCATTGATTCTAAAGTCTGTCTCTAGTTTTTCATTACTGTACATATGAACATACATGGCTGCGCCATCAGGATTTACCATCTTTTGGCAGGATTCGTTAATTTCTGAAGTGATCTTTATTGAGGAAGAGACCACTTGACTGTCTGAGGGAGCCTCTGAGTAAAGCCTTGTACAGGTCTCCACGATATCTTCGTCACGGACGGGATGAAAATGAATGCATCCTGTACTCAACTCTAGCGGTACGATCCCATCATTGACTGATTTTGAGTATTCGGGTATTCCAGAGGATTCAGATTGCCTTTGCACAATATCAAGCTTCACGACAGAAATAAGCTCTGAATCAATCATGTCAGACAGCACTAAACCTGAGCCGATGGACGGTAGCTGGTCACGGTCTCCGACAAGCAAGAAGCGAACTGACGGATCTGAATGCGTCACAATCTTATACATGGTGTGCAGATCAAGCATAGAAGCTTCATCGATAACAATAAGGTTTTTGCCTGCGCCGATAGGTGGCTCTCTTAAAAACCTTGCTATCGTTGATGTTGGTAGCTCGATTGATTCATGCAGCCGCATCGCGGCTCTGCCAGAGAGTGCCATCGGATAAATGTTGTATTTCAATGCGGAGTAAGCTTTTAAAACCGTTTTTAGTATGGTGGTTTTTCCTGTACCTGCACCGCCAGTGATAATGGAAATGTGGTGTGACAAGGCTTCTTTGACTGCAAGCTGTTGTTTATTTGCGAGCGTAAAAGGTAATTCATTGATGGCTTGATGCATTGCCGTTTCAGTTGTGTAGTTCCACTTAGCTTCAGAGGTGACGAGCTTCACTAACCTTTTTGCGATCACCGCTTCTGTGACGTACATCCCTACAGGATGATAGTGTTGGGTATCAGGGTCGATGCGGAAGGATAATTTATGTCCTGCCACTTGCATGGCTTTATCGACAACGTCATAGCTGCGCATTATATCAAACAACTTGCTTCTTAGTTCTCCCTTTGTCATGTACGTATGCCCTGAGCGGGTATGGTTACGTATCGTTTGCTCTATCGCAGCAATAAATCGGATATCTGCGTGGCGTTCGATATGAAAGTAAGAGCGAGCAATCTCATCGGCATCTTTGAAGTTCATACCGAAGGTCACAAGTAAGTAGGGATTGTCCTTTAACTCTTCAACGACTGTATCTTTATGATATTTGAAGAGCTTTTGCTGTATCGCAGGCGGTATACCATGAGAGCAAAACCATTCCGTGTACTTTAGGGTTTGATATTTTTCAAAGCCTGCAATGAGTGCAACCGCCGATTTTTCGGTGAGAATACTCAGTAACGGGTTCAGTTGTTGTTTCTCAAGGATCTCAAAGATTCTCGAACCATAGGTGCGCCACAACTCTTTGGCTTTACTTATACCAATACCAACAAAATCACGCTCTTTCGAAATAAAGTTCACAAACTCATTGGAGGCTGATGGCAATACCAGCTTCACACGCTTTGGATTGATGAAGTCAAAGCGTTTAAGTTGATAATGCCCTCGCAAGTCATCAACTATCACGAAATCTCCCGTGATCTGAACGCATTGACCTTCAGAAGGGGCAAAATCCATGACATTCACAGGGCAGCGAACCAGCACATAAGATTTGGCTGAGACCATTTCAGGTTGTGATTTGCGTATGAAGATTCCTGTGAACTGAGCTTCTTTGCTGGTTTCAAAATGGATAGCTGTTATCTCCATATAGGCGGTCATCATAGCTCCACCCCCATACCCATTTCGCTCATGATTTCTTTTAGCTCTTCAAAGCGCTTTAATTCAGCTCTAAGGCGCTGGTTCTCTTCTTCAAGCTCTCTGAGTCGATTTGTATCCACATGGCGCTGAGAAGCGCCCTGATCGTATTTCTTCGGTGAATCCTGAGCGACTTTGCCTGACTCCGTGAGAGCGGGCAGAATATTTTTCTCTCTAAGCTCTGTTTCTAGCTCTTCCAGCAATGCTTTAATTTTCGGGTTTTGCCGCAATGCCGAAAGCCCTACGCCTGATTGAGCGGATAGCTCCGCTCTTGCGAGATTATGTGTTTTAGCATTTACAAGTGGCAGCCAAGTTTTAGAGTCGTAAATCTTACAACCATTGGCGTCCAATGGAGTTTTGCTACTTAACCACGTTTCGAATTTTGAGGCATTTTTATCGCCACTAGAGAGCTTTTTGTCGGCATCTTCTGTTAAACCAAAATCACTCATGAGACCGTCCCGTTAAAGCATCAGTAATGTATTTCCATTCGTCACTGCGAAACAGGACTTGCTTCCGAGAATTGCTGACGATTTTTAACACCGTTTTTTCATTTCGAGTTTCGGTTTGGAAGTATTCAGGAAACTGCTCTGGTAGATTAACTAACTTTGATATTATCTGAGCGAACAGAGCATCTTCGGCTGAGGTGTCTGAAATTACCTCTAATGTCGGAAGCCCTTTTTTAGCAGTCGTTTGGTGCGAGAGCGCAAGGCTAATGGGTTGCTTTCTCGATTGTTCCTGTAGTTTGGCGGTTAATACTTTTCTTTCATTCTCTAAAGCTTGCACCTGCATTTGAAGTGTTCTGACATAAGCTCTTGATTTAGGATCTAATTGATCTACAGGAAAACTCACTTCGCTCCGTTGACTTACTGGAGCCTTATTTTTAGCACCCATGCGTTTATCTTGTTCAATCACATAGAAGGAGATAAACGCCTTAAAATTTACATTATTTGCAATAGATTGATATTTAGGGGGAACGCTCTCTTTCTCTGTTTTTTCAAACAGATCTGAGTTGTCAACGTTTTGGATGAAAGCGGCAATCGTTGAGTTGTTTATTTTCGCACCTGAAGCCAGCATGGTTTTGGCTGCTTTTCTTATGTTTCGGAGTGACATCTTCGAAATGGGCGTACCACACTTCTCTTCACATTGAGCGAAAAGTGCTTCTTCTTCATCTCTGAATTTTTGTTCAATGTCATTGAGTTGTTGTGTCATCTCAAATGTTCTCCTCTAACATATGATGCGTAAGGCTTTTTTGATTTTTGGGTAATGTTAGTTGTTGATCGATCATTGACTGAAGTAAGTTGGCGGCTTTTGTGACCTTCTCCAGTTTGAGTTGGCTGATCTCCATTAATCGTCCGTCAGACAAGGCCGCTATCTCACTTTGACTGAAGTGCTCATTCAAATAATCAGCGAGTTTTAAAGCACCTTTGTTCGCTAAGTGTTTATCTTTGATCCGTGCAAACAAAAAGGAAGAATCAAGGTGACTCACGATAGTATCTAAAAACTCTCGTAACGCCCTGGCTGGGTTTTCTGGAATAGGAACGGAGCCTTTCGGAAGAAGGTACGCTTGTTCAACTATCGTGTGTATTAATTGATACTCTGAACCTGACTTCAAGTTGGCGGTGATATTCACATCTCCGATCAAGGCGGGTTTATTGCCTGACTCGGTATCGTTTGTGTCCCGAAGTTCTTCCGACTGTAACACAGCTAGATAACGGTTCTTCCATGCCTTCATTAAAGGGATTAGCGATTCTTCGATACCCTTAATGCTGGATTGAGTAGAAGTGATTTTGACATTAAGTCTTTGTCGTTCTTCAGGGGTCTCGGCATCTTCTAGCGCCCATTCAATCTCTTCAACACACTCATTGAGGTACTGGATTTCTTTACTGGATTCTTTTAAAACAAACATGATTCGATTCAGCTCCATGATTTGTTCAATCAAAAAATCAAAACCAGTTAGCCAGAATCGACAATTACCACACCCGCCCTGAACAGGAACAAATGCATTATCTTCCTCTGGGTGAGGCATACCTTCTGAGCATCCTGCGCAACCTTTGCCACCGAGAGGACACATCCCGCCCTCGACAGGGGCGAAGGTTGCGATATTTCGATGGTTTAAATCAATATCTGAGGAATGGTCATTGGGAGCAAATAGTTGTCTTTTGTCTTGTCCTAGCAGGACTTTATCACTGGCTGATGGTGCGTATGGCGTGGACTCGTTTGCTTGCAGAATGCTTTCCTTTATGACATCCGATTCTGCTTTGCTATAACCCAAGGTCATGAAAATAGAAGCGTGTCCAGCGATAAACTCCGAGACGATATGTAAAGGCACGCCAATATCGAGTAAATGAGAAATCCCAGCTACTCGTAATGTATGGATATCAAAGATAGATTTTCCATCCGCATCCGTTAGCGTGACATCAAGCCCTTCTTGTCGAAGTTGCTTTTCTGTTTCTAAACACAGCTCATCAAAAATGCGTTCAATTTTATACTTACTGATCGGTGGGTGGGTAATAATGTGCTTACCACTGAGTTTGTAGCTGACAGTTTCTGTTAAGTCTCTGAATACAGGCAGTATAAACGGAACATTTGCCATGACATTTCTGGCATTGGTAATACGCTCTCTATCGGATGGAAGATGGTCGAACCTTAGAGGCTGCGCATCGGCTGAATATTGTTCAAGCCATTGAAGTTGCTCAAATAATACATTGTATGGATGATTTAAGCTTTTCTCATAGGTGTGTTGAGGATTAGATATGTAAGGCCAAGGGATCTCATATCCATTTTTTTCATCAGGCGACCACATCTGAGTTTTGTTCGTATTGATATAAATGGAAAAGTCGGAATCTCCCGACATCAATCGGTTTGATGGGCGTTGTAAAACGCCAACGGCACCGCCATTCACATCCCATTGTGTTCGATGGTATTCACTTTCAAAATGCTTCAAAGGGGATAGGTTTTCTTTAAAGCTTTTGGTTGTCGGGTCAAAGATCTCTTGGTCAAAGTAGCCTTGATCTAACCAACGAGCCTGAACGCCTCGTATCGGCAACAATAACAAAAAAGCGAGAGAGGCGGCTCTGGAAGGGCAAAATACATATTGTTGAGACTCTGGATCTAGGAAATGGTCAGTACGCCCTTTGGCATGATGGCTATTAAGAGCTGCGAGTGAAATTTGCTCTGCCCACTGGTACGTTGGTACACCTTTGCTATCAAAGCCACAAAGTATTTCTACCATTTTATCGACAACCATTGACGTGATTCTGGCTCTTGGTGTTTTTGAGCGTCTTCCTCGACCTGTAAAGTCTACTTTGGGTAGATTTTTAAATGGTGATTCAACATCTCGCTCTTCCAACTTCAGTGTGTTTGCTACGCCGCGATAAAAACTTTTTGCTAGCCCCCATCGGTGTCTTTTGGTCTTCTTGGATTTGACGCTTTGAGTGTTATTGATGTAGTCAAAATAACACTCAGACGCATTTATAAATGGAGAGGGAGTGTATAAATCAATTGGCTTTACATCCCAAGGGCTTAGCGCCCCACGGTATTGAACCGCCCATTTTACAAAATGCATGATGTCAGATTTATAACCATCTGACGTCAATTTTTGTTGATGGAATATTGATAAAGCATCTTGCCATGCATCGGGCAGCGGTTGCGCTACTACACCGATAGGGATATCTGCTGCTGACTCAACAGTAACAGCGCCATTTCTTTCAACCATCTTATAGCGTTCATACCAATGTAATGAATTTGAGTCTTGCTGCTTATAAATGGTGTCGCACATCTCCAGAGGGTATCCTAACCCTACGGACTGTGTAAGCTGCTCCATTATCTTTCGATAACCAAGTCTTGTCGCTCTATCCTCATCGAATAAATAGCCACAAAGTAGTCGAATTTGTATCGGAAAATTCAACGTTTGCCCGATGGATGTGCAAAAGATAAATCGAGACCAAAGAGAGGTTAGAATAGACTTACGATCACTACTGAAAGCTTGCGTGATTGCGTTATCAATATCATTAGAAGCGAGAGCGCGAAATTGTAGTCGTGGTGTTTTCTTCGAATAAGCGGGAAGCCAGCTTTTTGTCACGGTTCCATAAGACAGCAGCTTGAGGTAGATATTTCGATACAGCGAAGACTTTCGTCGATTGGTTTCTGCCAGATGTTCGCCACTAAAAATCAATAAGCAGTCAGCGTCACCTAGTATTGAAATTAAGTCATTGGCAGTCTTTTTACGTTTAACATCATCAAGTTGCTCTATGCACCATAGTATTTGTTCTGCAATGTGACCACATCCCAACTTGCTTATAGCGTGTTTTCTGCTTAGCAGTAATGCAGGGAAAAGGTTGATGTCAAGCTTTGCCAAGGCTTCTTCTGTGATCGCATCAGCCCAAGCTTCAAACATCATCAACTCATCAATGATCTTACCAATGACCTCTTCGACTTCGTCTGTTGTAAGACTGAAAATATAGCCTCGCAATGACTTTCTATTTTTTACGGGACTTTTCTCCGCATAAGACGCCAACCAAGCATCAAGAGCTTTGTTTCCTGTAGCTGACATCAAAGTAAAGTTACGAGATTTAGACTTGTTAGCATGAAACTGACGGTAAAAATCTAAAGAGAGTTGAATGAGCGCTTGTTTAAAAGCAGCCATGAGATTTTTTTCAATATGCTCTATTAGCACTGATGCATTCGTGTTTTGAAAGCGTAAGTTAGAGGAAAGATTTACCAGTATTGGATCTTCATTTTCTTTAAATGAAGGGACTTGAATTAAAGCGCCTGAGAGTGTTCCTGCTGCGTGTAGTTCAAGTAAGTGAGCATTATCTTTAATGATGATATCTGGTGTCATGATTATCTCAGCCAGTTGTTTGGATACTGGTATTTAAAGTGTTGGTCGAAATCTGCCACAGCAGGAAGGTCTAATGGGACATCGGATGGTTCGCCAATATGCTTATGATGAGCAAGTAGCAGTTCGTGACGAACGGTAGCATCCGATAAGTGGTAGTAGATCTGCGTACTGGAAATCTGACTGTGATGCAGCATCCCTTGAAGCTTTGTGATGTCTATCTTCAACACAGTGGCGCAATAAAATCCGAATAAATGCCTTAATGAATGCAAACCATAGCCTTTTCCTGCCAGCCCCATTTTTGCGAGTGAACGTTTTAATGAGGCATTGATAGCGGATATCGTAAGAGGCAACCCATACTCATCGTCGGTTATTTTGATGAACAGCCAAGGATGCCACGGCCAGCCATTAGGGTTTGCTTTTCCTGTACTAGGGTTGCGATAAATGTAGGTGTTCATATATTCTTCAAACACTTTAGCGGCATAACGACCTATTTCTGGGGAGCACCAGAACACTTCGCCATCTCTGCTTGATGCTTCCGAAGGGGTAAACGATGCTTCTAAAAACGTCATTCCTTTAAAACCAGAATGCAACCCGTCATTACGATTCAATACCTGATCTCTGGTTTGTAGGTGCCTTAGTGGGTGATTTGGTGGTAACTGCTCATTCGCGTAATTCTCTTCCATGTATTCTTTTCTGGTGGTTTTCCTGATGTTGCCATCAGAATCTTTCCACGAGATTTCACCATAAGTCGGGTCATCCAGGCGAACTCGAAGCATATGATTGTTATCGATACCAATAACATCATCAAAAAAGGTATGTAGAGGTTCAGATCTTCGAAGAGAGCCTCCGCCATACATCAAAAACACTAATTTATCTCTGGGATTGCCAAGGGTCTCTATTAGCTCTATAAAACGGTCAGCGGGAAAACACTTATTTATTCTGTCTTGTAAGCGCTTCGCTCGCTTATGGACTCGGTCTTCTCGAACAGAAATAGAAAATTCTTCTTTTTCATGCTCTTGAGCTGGGAAAAGGTGTAATAAAGCGTCCCAACCTGAACGTTGTTTAAAGGCAAGGTACTTTTCATAAGAGGATAGAAAGACAGTTTCAGAAGGATTTAACCTGTCAGCACCGTGAAATGCACTTTGAAACTTATCAAAATCATTAATGTGTCGAAGGTACGTTGTTTTTATGCTTTTGGCTTTGACGGGCTTCCAGCCAAGAAAGGCTAATTTGAGATAAGAATCGGATGTTAACGTACAGAACTGATCTGTCCCAAACATCTTAGCATCAAGAAACTTTTCAATTAGTCGATTGGTATCATAATCGTCACCTTCATGGATGGTGAGCACTTTATGGAAATTATACAAATGACCAATTGCTCTCATTGCTTCTTCTAGTGATGAAGGAGTGATTCCTTGCTTTATCATCCCGCTGATCCATTGGTTAACACCAATTGCAGGCTCTCCATCAAAAAACATGATAGGGATATCGAACTTGGGGTATTCGGTGGTTCTGACCCACTTGATTGAATAAAAACTGAAGAAATCCATCATAATCCCTTAAAGTACAGAAGTATTAAAGTATGATGCAGATGTCTTGATTTTGAAAGGTGTTTTTACTAGAATTATTTTTTGTTGCAATGTGAGATCTTACTGCTATAATGCGCCGAACTCTTCTTAAGGAAATGACTAACAAGGCTTAAGAGCATAATTCTCAGCGCTTTGAAGTTTCTAAAGCGGAGAGTATAGGGCAACATAAAGTATATCGTTTTAGGTCTACCTTTTTCGATTCCCGCTGTACGCTCCAGTTCAAAATTCAAAACGCTCATCTCTCAGCACACTCCAGATATCCGTTAATCGGTGCCCTTTCTTTTGTAAATACATAACCACTTGAGATTGATGATGTTCATCTATTGGTCGCTCTGAACCGAAGCGAGCTACTTTACAACGCTTAGTTTGCGCCACATGGTCAAATTCCGCTTGAAGAAGCCTCAAAGCTTGCTCCACTTGCAAAAAATTATAACGTCCACTAGCCAACTTTTGCGCTATCACACTAAACCCTAAATGTTCTTTCATCATAGCTCTTATTGCTCGTTGAATATCTGCACGATCATCAATTCGCCCGCTCTCGTAAAATGGGACAAAATAAGAGTATAGATAGCTCGGTTTTACTGTAAGCATTAAACGCTGTCGTACATCTTGTGATGTTGAAGTTGGATATCGTTGTAGGACTCGTTCAATACGGAGCTTTATCTGTGATTCATTATACTTGGGCATTACTGACCTAACCGTTGATATAGCATACCAAGTCAATATCTTGCCACCATCAGAGAGTACATTTAAAGTTGGGCATGTGAAGTCAATCGCAAAGCTTGTTATAAATAGCTTTTATTAATCAAACACTTTGAGTAATAAGTGTGGATACTTCTTTGTACCTCCACGCACATTAAAATGATCCGTTTCACACCCTTTTGTTTCTTTTGCTGGTGTATTGTCCTTCATTTCATATTGAAACCGTTTTTCACGGCTACAATAAGGGCACCCTATTTTCTTCACTGTAGCGAGAAAATTTTTCGGCGAAGAGTAGAATGCACCATGCTTTGAACAACCAATCTTGACGTGAGTGGTTTTGTTTACATACTCAACCTGAGAGTAATCATACAGGTCACCGTATTTAGCTTGCGCTTTTATTAAAAACTGCTGAGCTCTATGCTTTTCATCAAAAGGCATTTCTGCGATTTACTTAACTGGATGTACCAAGATATGCGCTTGGTGTGTATCTAAATTCCACTCTTTCATCTCTGCGACAAAAAAACCATGCTGATTAATCACATCAATGAGCTCAGGAGCCCTTTCTAACTGGATAAGCATAGAGAGAGGTGCAACTTGTTTATGGCTTTCATCAAAACCGTATTCTATTTGCTCATCAAGCATATATAGGATGCCCGGCTCCGCTTCCATCCCCTCATCGAATAAACGAGATTCAATCCCTTCAGCATCGTAGAGATAAACCAGTAAGTTGTAGAGTTTTTCTGCCCCAACGAGCTTCGTTTTATTCGCTTGAGAGTTAAGTTCATGCAATTTCATTTCTAAGTTCCCTCCTTTTCTTCTCGCCACATTAAGCATCAATTTGATGTCTTTCTTTACATTGGCAAGCGATTTATCCGTTAGCTTAGGCTTCAAGAACTTAATGAGAATATCATTTCGAGTCGTCACTGGAACATGGCGCTCGGTCGCAGAGACTTTACAAAGCAAGTGAAGCAAAGAGTGGATCACCACATGATGTAAGTTGTAGTAATAATCAAAATCTCGTTTGATTTGCATGGATGTTTTTTAGTCTGTAAGTGATACCCACCATATGGGGAGGGGCTTTTCGAATTTCAAGGGCAATCAATTCAAGCAATAGACGGGGTAAAACGTGGATATGATTGCTATATTTCGACAAAAAAATAATACGACTTGAGGTGAAGCATAAAGCGCTTCACCTCAATCGCTGACTAATCAGGTATAACTAACTCACCCAGTGGCACATACTTCGCTTTCTGCGCTTCGTTATAAAAGACATGCTTTCGAACCGACCACCCATAGCGAAGGTACTTAATGTCCGTCAGGTAGTAGCCATCGCCTGACCAATGCGTTTCACGGTGTTCATTACTTTGCTCTGGATGATTAAGAAAAGCGGTGGATGGATGGTTCAAGCACGCCTTACGAAGTTCAGGAAACAAATTACGAGTGTGTCTGGACCACGCCAGTATCAAGGTTCTGACCGTCTTGGTTGCGTGGTAGCCCGAGTGCGGGTCACTATTTTCTGCATCGTAATCCGTGTAGGTAGCAACAATGACCGCCTTTGCCCACGATGGAATGGTCAGTGATGCTTGAAACGCGTTCTCCTTCTCTTGATGCTCCCTGTTTTGTCGCTCCCATTCTCGTTGCTCTGCTTGCGCTTTGCCTTCATCTTCGGCTTTAGCATTCATTTCTGCCTGTTCAATTTCTTTTTTGGCATTTTCTACAAACGCCGTATCGAACTCATAGCTTTGGATAGCGTCAATGAGTGATAGGTGGTGCTGATCGTGCAACCACGGTTTATCTACGTCGTATTGGTGGCGCAGATAGTAAGCCAGCATATTAAGGCAGTGCGACGCAAATCCGGCATCATTGCCATCACAGCCTAAATCTAAGCGGCATTCGTAACGGTCTTCATTATCAAAAAGCACCGTGACTTTTGTTTTATCGTAACCACCTCGTGGATTGGTCTTGGCGACCTCTAAGGCTTTGCGCTCAAAGTCCATAAAGTCATAGTGGGTGTCTTCATCAAACTCACGTGATTCTGACCAATGCACCTTGACCGATATCGGTTTGATTTTCTTTTGCGTTCTCGACGCTTCTATAGATGTGTTCAAAATAAAGATCCCTTGATGTCCGGGCATAAAAAAACCGTGACGTTGTGTCACGGTTAAATCGATAGAAAAGAGCCAGTACTTAAGCTGACGTTATGCTGATAGCGTCGTAAGCGTCCATTTCAAAATACGTCAAAAAGTTATGCTCCCACAATTGGTAAAGTTCATTTGCCTCTTGTTGGTTTCGCATAGGAATACCGCACGAATACGCTCCGCAACTGTGGAAATCAAAATCCAGTGCTTTTTCTAACTCCGGATAATAATTGCCAATATAAGCAAACTCGGTCACGTATTGGTATTGCCAATCGCCATCAGCGTTTCGAAGCAAACAAATTTCAACAGGGCGAAAACCGCCTCCTTCAGCACTGTAGCTTTTGTCACGAAAATTAAATACCACGCGATGACCAGAGAGTAATGACTCTGCAACTTCTCCCTTAAGCGAGATATGAGATGCGAGTGCCCTGACAAGGCATATCGCTAACCGCTCCGATACTGGAAACGCTTTGCCTGAAATACGATGAGTAAGGAAGCCTATTTGAGTTCGGATTGAAGATTGTTTGGACATAATGAGTCCTCCTATTGGTCGTCAGAGTATTCGTTCGATGTCACCATGGGATGTGGTGTGCGTGTCGATTGCAACGCTTTATCGATTAACGCTGCGGATGTGCCAACAAAAGCAGACACAACAATACCGCCAGCGGTGATGGTTCCAATTGCACCAAATACTGGGGCTGCGGTGATCACACCTGCAACGCTTGCTGTACCAGCGACCGCTTTACCAACTGTTTGATACCAAGACATAAAAACTCCTTTATCATTGAGCATTAAAAAGGGGTTGCCATCGGCAACCCCTTCTGTGAAATAACATGATGTTGAACTTCTCTTTTTTGTAAGAGAAGCCTGCACATCTAGATGATATATATTCATAAATAACTCAAATCAAAGCAGCTACGCTCCTCACCTCAACGTGTCGATAGAATACTCTCCATCCAGTCATCAACTTCACTTTCTACCCACGCTACCGCGCGATCACCTAAATTGACTGATTTAGGGAAAGCATCTTCGCTCATTTTTCTGTAGATGGCCGAACGGCTCAGTGCGGTCTTTTCCATTACTTCTTTCAGCTTTAAAAATCTCATGGGATTGACTCCTATTTCTTTTACCCATGGGATAACGCGGTGTGTTAGAAAAAACGTTCAGAGCTCTTTCTCTCCCATCAAATCAATTACTTTCAGATATATGTCCTCTTAGTGAAGTTCCTATCGTTTCACTCTTGGAGGACCTATGTCGACCGATAACCTTCACTACCAAAAACAACAGAAATACCAAGAAAATGAAATCCTAGAGCATGCCGCCGAAATCCTCGCTAACCGTTATGTTCGCGGCGATGCCCTTTGTGATCCGAATGCAACAAAGGAGTACGTTCGATTTAAATTAGCCAGCTCAGAGCATGAAGTATTCGCGCTACTACTGCTCGATAGTCAGCACCGCCTCATTGAGTTCAAGCCGCTCTTTAAAGGAACCATTGACTCAGCCAGTATTTACCCACGTGAGGTTGTCAAAACCGTCTTGGAGGTCAACGCTGCCGCCGTCATTCTGGCGCACAACCATCCATCCGGAGATCCATCACCATCTCAGGCAGATAGACGCATTACACGTAAGCTTGTCGATACTTTAGCGTTAGTGGATGTCAAAGTTCTGGATCACATTGTGGTTGGAGAAAGCAGTGTCTCATTTGCAGAGAAGGGATGGTTATGATCAATTCAGCTTATGGTGGCGTTTCGTTAGTACCTCAACTTCATCAGCAACTAGAAGCGTTGTTCGCGCGTTACAACTTATCCGATGAGGCAAAGCGGCTAGTCTTGAATTGTCGTCAAATGAACTATTATCGGAATGGTCAAGGAATACATCCTGTTGAAGTGCAGTTCAAACGCGCTTCAAGTTCAGAGCCTTGGCAGGTTGTCTTCTTTGCTAGCTTTTCTTACCCATTTGAAGGCGCGCACTCAGTAGAGCCTGAGCTTTATTTCCATTTAGCAAATGGTTGGTGTTACCAACCGGATACTGGCTCAGCGAATCTCAATCATCCAGAGGTTCTAGATCTTTTGCAGATATGGATGAAAACGTTCGCTCGTCACCTTTCAAAAGTAGTTTTTGATGAGATCCATTTATCTATCGTTGGAAAGTGACCTTCTTCCCCTTCATTACGACACATCATGACGCAAGTGCGATAGAGTTCGTCGTAGCAATTTAGCCTAAGACATTGATACGACAAGCTTTGTCGCACCTTTTTGATATCGTCATGCCCAACAGAACGAACCTCGTTGAGCTTACCATGACGCAACCTAACCAAACTCAGTACCACCTTGAGCTTATCTTGGCGATTTACAACCTTATTCCATACAATAAGAAAATCACCGCGAAACAAATCCAAGCTCAGCTTTCACCGCTTGGTTTAGAGCGCTCCTTACGCACTATCCAACGCAATCTGTCCGCTATTTGTGCCATGTTTCCAGATGTCATGATAGATGACCGCGATAAACCTTTTGGTTACCAAAAAGCCGAAACGCTTGCATTGAGTACCACTGCTCATGAAGCAGTGCTGCTCTATTGGTTAATCAAGTCAACCAAGCATCAACTGCCTAACAGCCTTACTTCTCTACTGGATAACTTTCTCTCAGGTATTGCACCTGAAAACATAAAAGACATTCAAAGTCATTGGTCATCCAAAGTGCATGTTACTGACTCTGCGATGAGCGGTGAGCCCCTATACATTAACGTTGGTGTATTCCAAATTGTTTGTTTAGCGACGCTTCAGCAACGTCTTATCTCATTAAAGATAAACGACGGTGACCACCATCTACATCTAACTAACGTTCAACCAGTCGGTCTTATACTTCATCATGGAAACGCTTATCTCGTTTGGCGTACACACACGCATAGCAAACTAAACACTCTCGCCCTAAGCAACATCCATGAAGCCACGATGTCGAGCTTTCGCTTCGAACTCCAGACCGATGCAACGCTACTGTCTTTGGACGTTCAGCAATTATTTGATGTGACTGACACTCACGTTGAATTCAACACGATATAACCCTCTTACACTCATTATGGAGAAATAGAATGAACCTATCTAAAACCTTACTTGCCACTGTGCTTACTGTACCTTTAGCCTTAACAGGGTGTGGCGGCTCATCAGATGGACACAACAATGGTTCTGGTCAGCAGTATCAATTTAGTGGTGCTGTACAAAAAGGTCCTCTACAGCCGGGCTCTGTTGTAACCATCAACGAACTTAATCAAGACCTCCAGCCAACTGGTCGAAGCTACACGACTCAAATCGAAGATTATGAAGGTAACTACAGTGTAAAAGAGCGATTTAGTACTCCGTATGCTGAGCTCGTTGCCCACGGCTATTACTTTAACGAACTAACAAACCATGCTGACGAACAGATGAGTATGAGTGCATTCGTCGATATGAATGCAACCTCACAAGTGAACTTCAACGTAGCAACTGCCGCGATGAAGCAATCTGTCATGGCACAAGTACAAGCTGGCACTGAGTTTAACGAAGCGGTAGACAAAGCGACTTCTGACTTGCTGAAACTTTATAGCTATGCCCCTGAACAATGGTCAGGTCATATTAACTTCTACAACACCAACCTATCTAACTCTGGCGATACCAGTACGTTACTACTGGTTATCTCTACCAGTACTTTGACGATGGCTACCGATAACAAACTCACGTTAGAGGAGCAAATTGATGAAATTGGTCAAGTGTTGTTAGAGCCTGAGTCAGCTCAGTTTGAAGAAATGAAACAAGCTCTGAATGAATATAGTCTTGCACTGTATAAAACTGCGGCTTATGAAAACACTATGAATTATTTCGCTGATAACGGTCTAGAGTTCGATATCCCACACATCGATTACTTTATCGACGTAAGCGGTGACGGCGTATTGCCTAACAAAGACCTACCTGTGTTCCGCTACACTTCAGGTGTTGGCATCGGTTCTGATGAAATCGGAGGACTACGTCCAGCTGGCGCTGGTGCTATCGATTACCAAGGTCGTCCTATGACATTCGAGGTTACGGGTGAATTTAAACATGGTGAAATCGCATCAATTGAATACACTGATACTGGCGTTAGTATTTGGTACCGCCTAACGGATGTAGACTTTGAAGGTGATTCATTCGAAGACTGTGTTACGGTTAATACAGTAAAGCCTGCACCTGCTAACTTTCCATGGAAAGCATGTGTAACTATCGTTAAGAATAACTGATAGATAACAGAAAGGGGCTTAGGCTCCTTTCTTTTTTCACACCTAACACATCATTATCCACTGCCGCATGAATACTCGTCAAAAAGTAACAAAAATTACTTACTACTTCTGCCAAAACTCCTAGACAACCCTATTGCCTGAGTACGAACTTTAGCTAAATAAATAGAACGATTAAACAATTTTGTGAATTCTTCATTTCCCGCTACCACTTCTCCATCAAAAGTCTGAACTATATAAGTTGCATTCTCTGGTATGTGTACCGCTCTATGAGCCTCTTCAAGTTCAATACCTAATACTCTCGACCAAGCACATAATAACATTTGGTATAAGTGCTTACATTTGCGCTCATCTCTAATTACACGTTTAAAATCGCCTAAACTTTGGAAGTTATCTTTGTTGAGGAAAATAACCAGATGATAGTGTGGGTTCTCTGATTTATCGATTTCTTTACACCATATATATCTAAGCCTCTCTTCACTAACAGATCTAAACCTTCTTTTTCGTCTTGTTAATTCCTCTGTTATTTGGCTTTCTAAAGAAGCAAAGAATTTCTTCATATAGGGGAATGTCTCACCAAACTTATAACCACGAGGAAATCTAAGGTCTACTCTAAAAGCAAACGTTCTAGGAAAACAGCTTGTAGCATGAGTCAACACTTCATAAATCTTGCTTACTCTATCCTCTAACAATTCATTTTCTCTAGACGTTAGATTTATACCTTTGAATTCTTTTTGTTTAAGTAGTTTGTTTTTACGATTAGTCATGTGAGTTCTCCTTTTGTTCATAGAGGAGAGTTCTCTGTTATTTTTTAGTAGATACTCAATGAGTTGTTATCTTAGAGATATAGTAGATATGGATATAGGTATAGATGAGTAGTGATAGATATAGGTAGTGATATATATTAAACATTACCGACAGTGTTTCTTTCGGTGAAGGCAGTACATAAAAAGGATTGACGTCGTTAATCAACTCGGAAGTTAAGGACATTACTAACCCCCAAAATTCAACATAATCACGACCGCTAACGAAACGTTGTAACAAACGACATAAGTTCATCTTTACGCACAATTATCAATCCATAATTACTTTGAACGCATTTAAAACTAAAACCAACTTACTTTAAGAGTTATGAACTTTGACTTAGAGAAGCACCATCATTGGAGCCTTTACCAAATCAGCACAAAGCACTATTTTTTTGCGTTTTTTTTCTTTAAACCTGCGCTAATTCACACTTTTTTTTTATGTTTCATTTTATCTTTTTCTCTCGTTTATTTCAGATAAATCGATTACCAAATAGTGAATAAAAATGCAGTTAGAAAGATTAAAAACCATAGCAAAAAGTGATGATAGAATTCTTCGACTACACATCTTGTATTTGCGAAAGCAAATAAGTAGTACTCAATGTCACTTAACTATTACAAACCTAATACAGCTCAAAGGCGAAAAACTAAAACAGGTATTCCTTGAATCTGTAGCTATTTATTTAAATATTGGAACTGATGAATTATTTTCAAACCGATTACATATTGATACAGAATATGACCTCGAACATCTTATAGATGACTTAATAAAAAATGAAATTAATCTCTTGATACCAGATGAAAAATTCTCATGGTTAAATAGCATACGTTCATATTATCTTGTCACATCTATAATAAATGCAATGTGTAAAACTCGTAATTTTGAATTATTAAACAATGATATTACACAACATCAAATATTAAAAAAAGTTAAGGGAAAACGTATAGACAACGAAGATTCAACTTATAAAAAAAACAACTTACACATATTAGATGATTTCGATCCAACCAACAGGGATTTATTATTTTCTAACTTTGAACCACTTCAAGCAAATAAAGATGATCATATATACGAAAAAATCATCATTCAATTTGATTATTTAGTATTAGATAGGCGTGAAAATTTCAGAACTAGTTTAGTATTGCTTGACGAACTTAAAAATCACTATTTTAAGGTTATAGATAGCATTCCTTTAAAATACAATGTATTCAAAATTAAAAACGAAAATCTAATTAACTCAACTTATCAAAGGTTAGTTAAACGTTATAATATCATTGATTTTTTAGGTTCAGCAGAGACAATAGAAGCTAAGAATCAAACCATTCAAACAACTATTGACTTACTGTATTTAACACTAGATGAAGAAAACTATACTAAGGAAATAAAGCATATCACTGACAAGTTATCATTAGATAAATCAAAAGCTAATGACTTTTCTATCTCGTTGAATGAAAGACATTGGAAAATGTTGGTTGAATTGGCGGGAGGAAAGAGTGATGCAAAAATAAGAAAAACCATCAATGCTCTCATAAATGATGCACATAAAAAAAACAGCTAATCAAACGCACCTGAATAATACTATTTATCCAAACAAAAAGCGTTACTATTTATGTAACGCTTTTATTATTTATTCCAATATATATGGATAGAGATCAGCTAACTCGTGATAATTCAACCACGTTATCATCTGAATACACTAAGCTATCAAGAAAATTGGCCCAACGCTGAAGCCACTCTCGGCACTCATTCTCATAACGGTGCAAATTATATGTTCCCTCAATTCCCTTAGGACTGTGACCAAGAACAGCCTCCGCAACTGAAGTAGGGCAGCCAAGTCTAGCAAGCTCAGTTCGAACGGTGCGCCTAAGATCATGGGCAGTCCATTGAGGGATTGAGAGCATTGTATTATTTTGTCGCATTCGCCACATATTTTCAGATAGCTGCTTTTGAACAACATGTCGCCTTTTCCAATCACTTCTCAATGGAAAAACTAAAGGAGATTTTGATGGCAAGCGCGTATGTTGCCATTGTTTCAACCAAACAAGAGCTTGAGAGACTAACTGTACATATCTTGAATTACCATTTTGGTTTCTTCAAGAAAGATTGTTCCTTTGTCAAAATCGATCTGTTCCCACTTTAATCCACACAATTCCCCCGTTCGACAGCCAGTCCATAGAGTTAACTTTAGGATTCCCTTTTGATTGTCTGTGAACCCAGACGTAGGTAACCAATGGAGAACTTTAATCAACTCCGAGTGATCCAGTACTCTTTTTCCTTTTGAACAAGTTAGCTTAACTTTCCTCATTTTAAATGTATTCAATGCAAGGAGCGCAGGGTTAACAAAATCTTCAGGTAAAAAATCCATACTGATAGCAAAATCATAAGCACTAGATAGCTCTCTAATCACTGAACCCGCTTGCACAGGAGCACCACGGTCTATAATGCCTTGAATCAGAGAAACAACATCATTCTTCTTAAAATTGCTGACAGAACAACTACCAACAGCATTAACTACATCAACATATAGTGTTCGTCGCACCTCTTTTTGACCTTTAGGTTTTCTAGCTCCAGAAATTCTTTTTCCTACCGCATTTACCCTATCTTCAATGTATTGTTCCAAGTATAGATCAACGATATCTTTAACCTGAATTTGCTTTACAGTACCTTTTTGTTCACTTTTCCTACGCTCTTCTTCTATTCTATCAAGCTCAGCTTTAGGGCATATACCTGCATCACGCATAGCCTTAAACTCTCTTAGCTTGATCCTAGCTTGTTCTAACGACAACTCGGGAAAAACGCCTAACTTAATTTGAGTAATCTTTCCTTCATTCTCTGGACTTCGAAAACGATAAGTAAATGTTTTCCTTCCTGTCTTACCGCAGGCGATCCTTAAGCCTCGGTTTTCGCCAACGTCAGCCACAACTCCTTTCTTAGTAGTTAATGTCTCAATTGCTCTATTAGTTAGAGGTTTGCTATTCTTACTCTCTGCCATTTCTGGCTCCCATATCGCTAGGTGATTTGACAATTCTATTCCGTTGTATAGGAAATAAAAACCTACACTTTTACCTACACTAATTGCTGCGCTTAGGTGGAATTCTTTGAAATCTAGTGGGATTTAATGGGATCTTCATAATTTTCATAACTTATTGAAAAGATAGAATTAAATGAAAAAAAACACCACAAAAAACAAAGATTTAAGCCAAACGCATACCCCTATGATGCAGCAATATCTCAAGCTAAAGGCTGAGAACCCAGAAATCTTGCTGTTCTATCGCATGGGCGACTTCTACGAACTCTTCTACGACGATGCAAAACGTGCATCTCAATTGTTAGATATCTCGTTGACCAAACGCGGCGCATCGGCAGGTGAACCAATTCCTATGGCTGGCGTCCCATTCCACGCTGTTGAAGGTTATCTGGCTAAACTTGTTCAACTAGGTGAGTCTGTTGCGATCTGTGAACAGATTGGCGACCCAGCGACAAGCAAAGGCCCGGTTGAGCGTAAAGTAGTGCGTATCGTCACCCCAGGTACGGTGACCGACGAAGCTCTACTGTCTGAGCGTATCGACAACCTGATTGCAGCAATTTACCAACACAATGGTAAGTTCGGTTACGCGACATTGGATGTGACTTCGGGTCGCTTCCAACTAGTCGAGCCAGAAACCGAAGAAGCAATGGCTGCTGAGTTGCAGCGCACGGCACCTCGCGAATTACTCTTCCCTGAAGATTTTGAGGCAGTTCACCTCATGTCTAGCCGCAACGGCAACCGTCGTCGCCCGGTCTGGGAATTTGAACTAGATACCGCGAAGCAGCAGTTGAACCAACAATTTGGTACGCGCGATTTAGTAGGCTTTGGTGTTGAGCACGCTTCACTGGGCCTGTGTGCTGCGGGTTGTTTGATCCAATACGTAAAAGATACTCAGCGTACTGCCCTACCACACATTCGTTCATTGACGTTTGATCGCCAAGATCACTCAGTCATTCTTGATGCGGCAACACGTCGCAACTTAGAGTTGACGCAAAACCTATCTGGTGGGACCGATAACACGCTAGCCGAAGTACTCGATCACTGTGCGACCCCAATGGGCAGCCGTATGCTGAAGCGCTGGTTACATCAACCAATGCGCTGTGTCGATACTCTTAACAACCGTCTTGATGCAATTGGTGAGATCAAAGATCAGAGCTTGTTCACCGACATTCAACCAATCTTCAAACAAATTGGTGACATCGAGCGTATCCTAGCCCGTTTGGCGCTGCGCTCAGCACGTCCGCGCGATATGGCTCGTCTACGCCATGCTATGCAACAGTTGCCAGAGTTGGAAGCAGTCACTTCTTCTCTAGCTCACCCATACCTTAAAAAGTTGGCTCAATTTGCTGCGCCAATGGATGAGGTATGTGACTTACTTGAGCGCGCAATCAAAGAAAACCCACCAGTGGTTATTCGCGAGGGAGGCGTGATTGCAGAAGGCTACAATGCGGAACTTGATGAATGGCGAAAGCTTGCAGACGGCGCAACCGAGTATCTTGAAAAACTCGAAGCAGACGAGCGTGAACGTCATGGTATCGACACCCTAAAAGTTGGCTACAACGCTGTACACGGTTTCTTCATTCAGGTTAGCCGTGGTCAAAGCCACTTGGTTCCACCACACTATGTACGTCGCCAAACACTGAAAAATGCAGAACGCTATATCATTCCAGAGCTGAAAGAGCACGAAGATAAAGTTCTGAATTCAAAATCAAAAGCGCTAGCAGTTGAGAAAAAACTGTGGGAAGAACTATTTGATTTGTTGATGCCAAACCTTGAGAAGATGCAAAACCTTGCTTCGGCGATCTCTCAGTTGGACGTACTACAAAACCTAGCCGAGCGTGCAGATTCACTTGATTACTGTCGCCCAACATTGGACAAAGAGGCGGGCATTAGCATTCAAGCGGGTCGTCATCCTGTCGTGGAGCAAGTAACAAGCGAACCATTTATAGCTAACCCAATTGAACTGAGCTCAGATCGTAAGATGTTGATCATCACCGGTCCAAACATGGGTGGTAAATCAACCTACATGCGCCAGACTGCATTGATTGCTTTGATGGCTCACATTGGTTCATACGTTCCTGCAGAATCAGCTCATATTGGATCTCTAGACCGCATCTTTACTCGTATCGGTGCATCTGATGATTTGGCATCTGGCCGTTCAACCTTCATGGTAGAAATGACTGAAACCGCCAACATTCTTCACAACGCCACTAAGAACAGCTTGGTGCTGATGGATGAAATTGGTCGCGGTACCAGTACTTACGATGGTCTGTCTTTGGCATGGGCAAGTGCAGAATGGCTTGCAACTCAGATTGGGGCAATGACTCTGTTCGCAACGCACTACTTCGAACTGACTGAGCTGCCAAACTTGCTGCCAAATCTCGCTAACGTTCACCTTGATGCGGTAGAACACGGTGACAGCATTGCTTTTATGCATGCCGTTCAAGAAGGCGCGGCAAGCAAGTCTTATGGTCTAGCGGTTGCTGGTTTAGCGGGCGTTCCAAAACCAGTCATCAAGAATGCACGTCACAAACTGTCGCAGCTTGAACAATTAGGTCAAGGTAATGACTCACCTCGTCCGAGTACCGTTGATGTGGCAAACCAACTCAGCCTGATCCCTGAACCTAGTGATGTTGAACAAGCATTGTCGAATATCGATCCTGATGATTTAACGCCACGTCAGGCACTGGAAGAGCTATACCGCTTGAAGAAGATGCTCTAGTTCTTGGGCTAACTGGTACAGTAAAACGCAAAAAGGCTATGGTCACCCATAGCCTTTTGTTTATTCTGATCTAGCCTCTGTCGCTGCCTACGTTTAGTCGTCTTCTACGTTGAACAAGTTTTCCATGTTCAGACCTTGTTTAATCAAGATCTCGCGTAGTCGACGTAAGCCTTCCACTTGGATCTGGCGAACACGTTCGCGTGTTAAACCAATTTCACGTCCCACTTCTTCAAGCGTTGATGGCTCATAACCAAGCAGACCAAAACGACGTGCCAGCACTTCTTTCTGTTTTGGATTCAGCTCTTCTAGCCAATGGATCAATGAAGATTTGATGTCATCGTCTTGGGTGGAAACTTCAGGATCCGAGTTGTTTGCATCAGGAATAATATCCAGTAACGCTTTCTCGCCGTCACCACCGATTGGAGTATCGACAGAGCTAATACGCTCGTTAAGGCGAAGCATTTTACTTACGTCTTCTACTGGGATATCTAACTGTGCAGCAATCTCTTCTGCTGTTGGTTCATGGTCGAGCTTCTGAGAAAGTTCACGCGCTGTACGCAGATAAATGTTCAGCTCTTTAACCACATGAATTGGCAGACGGATTGTACGAGTTTGGTTCATCAACGCACGTTCGATCGTTTGGCGAATCCACCACGTCGCGTAAGTTGAGAAACGGAAGCCTCGTTCTGGATCAAACTTCTCGACCGCACGGATCAAACCTAAGTTACCTTCTTCAATAAGATCAAGAAGCGCAAGACCACGATTGCTGTATCGGCGAGAGATCTTCACTACAAGACGCAAGTTACTTTCGATCATGCGTTTGCGAGCGGCTTCATCGCCACGCAGTGCACGTCGTGCATAAAGTACTTCTTCTTCTGCAGTAAGTAGAGGTGAGAAACCAATTTCACCTAGGTAAAGCTGAGTCGCGTCTAGACTCTTGCTGCTCGCATCAAACTCTTCGCGTGCTGCTGTTTTGGTTCCGTTAGATGGTTTTTCAAGTCCGTTAGAAATGCCTTCCGATTGTGCATTATCATATTCGAACTCTTCAACTTTGGTTACTGTGTTGCTGATACTCATAACGCCTCCCCCTGGCGAGTTAGCAAGACATGACAACTCAATATGTCGCTAAATGATGTCGCAAGTTGTTATTCAAAGTTCTACGGTAAATAGCGCTTTGGATTCACTGATTTACCTTGATAGCGAATTTCAAAGTGAAGTTTGACGGATTTAGAACCAGAACTACCCATGGTCGCTATTTTTTGTCCGCTCTTAACACTTTGTCCTTCTGAGACCAGCAATCTGTCATTGTGTGCGTATGCGCTTAAATAATTGTCGTTATGCTTCACTATAATTAGGTTGCCATAACCTCGTAGCGCATTACCTGAGTACACGACTGTGCCGGCTGCGGTTGAAACGATTGGCTGACCACGCTGTCCTGCGATGTCTATGCCTTTATTTCCTTGTTCTCCCGCTGAGAAGTTCTTGATTACTCTCCCTTTTGTTGGCCATAACCACTTCGATACTTTATCGTTTTTCGCGGTAGTTACTGGCGGTTTCGGTTTAACATTCTGATTACCTTTTGACCCAACATACTCCTTTGGTTTGGATTGTTCAACCTTCTTTGGAGGCTGTTTTTGTGCAACTTGAGTCTTAGTCGGTTTAGGTTTTTGAGTAGAGCTTTTACTTGAATTTGACGGCTTTGACGCTGTTGATGTTTTAGTCACTGGAACAGGTTTCGCCGCAACTACAGGAGCAACAACGGGTTCCACTTTATGACCATATTTAGGCGCAACATATTTCGGAGCCCAAAGTTTTAACTTCTGCCCCGGGAAAATCGTGTAAGGCGCAGACAATTCATTGTAACGAACAAGATCATTTACATCCTTATCTGTGACGTAGGCAATAAAATAAAGGGTATCACCTTTCTTTACTTCGTAATAACTCCCTCTATAACTACCACGCTCAACCGTCGAGTAATCTTTATTTAGGCTTGAAACAGGTGCAGGTGAATGAGCCGCGCAACCAACCAGTCCCGCAGCCAATAAACAGCTAATACCAAAACGACGTAATAACTTCTTCACCTAGTCTTTAACCCTTAAGCTAAATCACCTGCAACTAATGGCACAAATCTTACCATTTCTACCACGGTCGACAGATATTGTTCACCTTGACGTTCAATTTTTAATAGTTGTTGTTCATCTTCACCAACAGGAATGAGCATCTTACCGCCCTCTTTCAGCTGGGATAGAAGTGCTTGGGGAACACTTTCCGCTGCCGCAGTGACAATAATCGCATCGAATGGACCTTTCGCTTCCCATCCAAGCCAACCATCTCCATGTTTAGTAGAGACGTTATAAATATCCAGTTGTTTCAGACGACGCTTAGCATCCCATTGCAAAGACTTAATGCGTTCAACGGAATAGACATGATCGACAATTTGCGCAAGCACTGCAGTTTGGTAACCCGAGCCCGTGCCGATTTCTAAAACATTACTGTCCGATTTTAGATCCAACAGTTCTGTCATTTTCGCGACGATGTAAGGTTGAGAAATAGTTTGTCCCTGACCAATCGGCAACGCATTGTTGTCGTATGCTTGGTGCATCATCGCTTGTGAGACAAAGCTCTCACGTGGCAAACGATAAATTGCATCCAACACGCGTTGATCACTGATGCCACTGGAGATAAGAAACGCTATCAGCCTGTCAGCATGTGGGTTACTCATTAATTCTCTTCCTTTAACCAACTATCCATTGCACGCAATGACTCATGAGCTGTTAAGTCGACTTGTAGCGGCGTGATTGAAACAAAGCCATGTTCAATCGCGTAAAAGTCTGTACCAATACCAGCATCTTGCTCTTTACCCGGAGGGCCGAGCCAATAAATATCATGTCCGCGCGGATCTTTCTGCTTAATCATATTCTCAGCGTGATGACGAGCACCTAAGCGAGTCACTTCTATCTCACCAAGTTCTTCAAACGGAAGATCAGGGACGTTTACATTCAATAAACGGTTAGTTGGGATCGGACGAACCAAGTGTTGCTCAACCAGCTGACGCGCAACTTTCGCAGCAGACTCAAAATGCTGTTTGCCGACGAGGGAGAAAGCAATCGCCTGCACACCAAGAAAGTGCCCTTCCATCGCCGCAGCGACTGTACCAGAGTACAGCACGTCGTCACCTAAGTTAGCACCATGATTGATGCCTGACAGCACGAGGTCTGGCAGGTCATCTTTCATCAACTCATTCAGCGCGAAGTGTACACAGTCTGTTGGCGTACCTTGCACAGAGAATGTCTTTGGCGCAATCTCGGTGACACGCAGCGGTTGCTCCAGCGTCAATGAGTTAGATGCACCAGAGCGGTTTCTGTCTGGTGCGACAATCGTTACTTCGGCAATGCTTCTCAGCTCATCAGCAAGCGCATGAATTCCTTGAGCATGAACACCATCATCATTGCTGAGCAGTATTCTTAATGGCTTCGCGTTGTGTGAATCCATTTCCATTAATATTCTCTTTCTACCTTTTCTTCGATGACCAGCTCACGCACGATTGAGGTCGCAAATGAACCCGCATCCAGCGAGAATGTCATCGTGATGTTATTACCATCGACCGTCCAAGCTAGGTCTTGTGGCTTGAGTGCGATATCGCGGCGGTCGTGACGCATACGGTTACCGCGAATCAGTGCCATCAAATCTGGTTCTTCATCTAAGAACGGTTGTTCTAAGGTTAGCGCATCCGCTTGAGTTGGTAGTGCGTTATCGCCCGCCATTGCCGCGGTGATCGCCACTTCGCCTTGAGCAAATTGTGCTTGTAACTCGGCGATGTTGCTTGCATCAACTAACTGAGTGCCAGAAGCTGTCTGCGCAACATCACCGTCGGTGAACTTGTCAAATACACCATTCTCTAGGCGAGCTGAAACAATGCGGTTGAAGATCCACGAACGAGCCGCTGACAGATACATGCTGCGTTTGTTTTGATTGCGGGTACGAACGTTCTCGCGTCCCCATCGACGTGCTTCTTCAAGGTTGTTGCCATCGTTACCAAAACGCTGACTACCAAAGTAGTTTGGCACACCCACTTGTTTCACTTTTTCAAGACGTTGTTCAACATCCGCTATATCTGTCACTTCAGACAAAGTAACCACGAACTCGTTCCCTACTAAGTCACCAGGGCGCAGTTTTTTATTGTGACGATCCGTTGCTAGGATCTCGATGCTCGGGTATTGCGCCAAAAATGCTGAAAAATCTGGCGTTTCACCTTTTGGTAAATGCACACTTAGCCACTGTTCAGTCACAGCATGACGGTCTTTAAGACCCGCCCAGCTAACGTCTTTCGACTTAACACCACAGGCTTTTGCTAGTTCGTTAGCAACGAAACTGGTGTTCTCACCTGTTTTACGGATACGAACCATTAAATGCTCGCCTTCACCCGTAAAGGCAAAACCTAAATCTTCGCGAACCTGAAAGTGCTCTGGCTGCGCTTTGATTTTTGCAGATGCAACTGGCTTACCTGTTAGGTAAGCCAATGAAGATAAAATGTCTGACATGATGTATTTCCGCTGATATCACAGCTTAGAGGAGCAAATTGCTAATTATTGCTTAAACAGAAGTACAACTGCTTCCGTTGCAATGCCTTCTTTGCGTCCAGTAAAACCAAGACGTTCTGTCGTCGTTGCTTTTACGTTAATGTTGCTAATGTCGGTTTCAAGGTCTTCGGCAATAGCAGCACACATTGCGTCAATGTGCGGTGCCATCTTCGGCGCTTGTGCCATGATAGTGACATCGGCATTACCAAGACGGTAGCCTTGCTCTTTGACTCGGCGATAAACGTCTTTCAGTAGTTCACGACTGTCTGCACCTTTCCATTTTTCGTCCGTATCAGGGAAGTGACGACCAATATCGCCTGCAGCAATAGCGCCAAGCAGGGCATCCGTTAACGCATGCAGCGCTACATCACCGTCAGAGTGTGCAATCAAACCTTGTTCGTAAGGGATCGCTACACCACCAATGATTACCGGACCTTCACCACCGAATTTATGTACGTCGAAACCATGACCAATTCGAATCATTTTCTATCCTTTCTTTATTCGCCGCGCTCACGGCTTAGATAAAACTCGGCTAACGCAAGATCTTCTGGCTGAGTAATTTTTATATTATTCGCATTCCCTTGAACAAGTGCCGGCTTTTCACCTAACCATTCCAAAGCCGAGGCTTCATCAGTGATGGTTGCACCTTGTTCTAATGCGTCAGTCAGTGCTTGAGTAAGCTGCTGAGTTTTAAACATTTGTGGAGTTAATGCATGCCACAATGCTTCTCTATCTACCGTATGATCAATATCTTGTGCTGCGTTTGCTCGCTTCATTGTGTCTCTCACTGGAGATGCGAGGATGCCACCCGTTGGGTGCGCGCTACAAACGTCGATCAAATGGTCAATGTCGGATGTTAATACACACGGTCTTGCAGCGTCGTGGACTAATACCCACTCGCTTTCCAGATGTGTACTTACATAGTTTAGCCCTGATAACACAGAGTCTGCCCTTTCTTTACCACCAGCCACACGAATCACATCAGGGTGCTGAGCAATGGAGAGTTCAGGGTAGTATGGGTCGCCGTCGGTAATAGCCACGATAACCTTAGAAATTTTTGGGTGAGAAAGCAGTTTCTCTACGGTATGTTCCAGTACCGCTTTGCCGTCAATCAACAGGTATTGTTTTGGGCGATCTGCCTTCATGCGGCTGCCAACACCTGCGGCTGGCACGATAGCAATATGGGTTGGAGTGTTAGTATCCAACATATTAATGCTCTTCCTCATCGACAATTCGGTAGAAGGTTTCGCCATCTTTAACCAAACCAAGTTCATGACGTGCACGTTCTTCGATTGCATCAAGACCTTGTCGTAAGTCATCAATCTCAGCGAACATCTCGTTATTACGAGCTTGCAGCTTGCTGTTTACTTGCTGCTGCACTTCAATTTCATCTTCTACTGTGTAGTAGTCAGACACCCCGTTTTTGCCAAACCAAAGGGTATATTGAAGCCAGCCAAACAGTAACGTAAGGGCTATAACAAAGATTCGCATATCGTTGCTAACATTCTGTACCGGAAGGGATTAGATAAGGTGACATATATAGCATAAATGCGTGGTTGGCTCTAGGGCAGAAAAAGAGACTCACACGCTCCTTACAGGAAAAAAGCAGCAAAATGAAACAAAGAGACTTCCCTACTCTCTCCTTCATCGTTTTAGGGAATGACAAATCAACGTGAGCGAAAAACATCAAAAAGCAAAGTTAGCTCCCATCAATCTAAGCGAAACGTCCTCGAAGGGCGAAGCCCGTTCTCATATGTCAGATACAAAAACGCCCCGCAAGTGCGAGGCGTTTTCAAAAGCTTTAAGTTAAGCGGTTAACTCAGTTAAGAATTAAGCTTGACCTTTAACTTCTTTAAGACCGTTGAAAGGAGCGCGCTCACCTAGAGCTTCCTCGATACGGATTAGTTGGTTGTACTTAGCAACACGGTCAGAACGGCTCATAGAACCAGTTTTGATTTGACCTGCAGCTGTACCTACCGCTAGGTCAGCGATAGTTGCATCTTCAGTTTCGCCAGAACGGTGAGAGATTACTGCTGTGTAACCTGCGTCTTTAGCCATCTTGATTGCAGCTAGAGTCTCAGTTAGAGAACCGATTTGGTTGAACTTGATAAGGATAGAGTTAGCTACGCCTTTCTCAATACCTTCAGCAAGGATCTTAGTATTAGTAACGAATAGGTCGTCACCTACTAGTTGAAGCTTGTCACCTAGTAGTTCAGTTTGGTGCTTGAAGCCAGCCCAATCAGACTCGTCTAGACCGTCTTCGATAGAAACGATTGGGAATTGGTTAGCTAGCTCAGCTAGGTAGTGGTTGAACTCTTCAGAAGTGAAAGTTTTACCTTCGCCTTTCATGTTGTAGATGCCAGCTTCTTTGTCGAAGAACTCAGATGCAGCACAGTCCATAGCTAGAGTAACGTCTTTACCTAGTTCGTAACCAGCAGCTGCAACAGCTTCTGCGATAACTTCTAGAGCTTCAGCGTTAGACTTAAGGTTAGGAGCGAAACCACCTTCGTCACCAACTGCAGTGCTGTAGCCTTTAGACTTAAGAACTTTAGCTAGGTTGTGGAATACTTCAGCACCGATACGTAGACCTTCTTTAAGAGTCTTAGCACCAACTGGTTGGATCATGAACTCTTGGATGTCAACGTTGTTGTCTGCGTGCTCACCACCGTTGATGATGTTCATCATTGGTAGAGGCATAGAGAACTGACCAGCTGTGCCGTTTAGCTCAGCGATGTGCTCGTATAGAGGCATGCCTTTAGCTGCTGCTGCAGCTTTAGCGTTTGCTAGAGAAACAGCTAGGATAGCGTTCGCACCGAACTTAGATTTGTTTTCAGTGCCGTCTAGTTCGATCATTACTGCGTCGATTGCAGCTTGGTCTTTAGCGTCTTTGCCAACTAGAGCTTCAGCGATTGCGCCGTTTACAGCTTCAACAGCTTTAAGAACACCTTTACCTAGGAAACGTGCTTTGTCACCGTCACGTAGCTCAAGAGCTTCGCGAGAACCAGTAGATGCGCCAGATGGAGCTGCTGCCATACCTACGAAACCGCCTTCTAGGTGTACTTCAGCTTCTACAGTTGGGTTACCACGTGAGTCGATGATTTCACGACCTAGAACTTTAACGATCTTAGACATTAATGTTTCCTCTCGTTTCAAATATAAATGTCAATTTTAAAGGGCAGCAGTACAACCTTTGCCGCTGCCCGTATCCTTTTACTTCTCGAATTCGCCGCGAGCGTTTTGGCCTGCAGCTTTAACGAAACCTGCGAATAGTGGGTGACCATCGCGAGGCGTCGAGGTGAATTCTGGGTGGAATTGAGCCGCTACAAACCATGGGTGAGCTGGGTTCTCAATCATTTCCACTAGTTTCTTGTCCGCTGATAGGCCAGATACTTTCAGACCCGCTTTTTCGATTTGCGGACGAAGATTGTTGTTTACTTCGTAACGGTGACGGTGACGCTCATGAATTGTCGCGTTGCCGTATAGTTCACGAGCTTTCGTACCTTTCTCTAGGTGACATAGCTGTGAACCAAGACGCATCGTACCACCTAGGTCAGACGTTTCAGTACGTTCTTCAACTTTACCTTCGCCGTCTACCCATTCAGTGATCAAACCTACCACAGGGTACTTAGTGTCTTTGTTAAATTCTGTTGAATGTGCACCTTCCATACCCGCTACGTTACGCGCGTATTCGATAAGTGCTACTTGCATGCCTAGACAGATACCTAGGTAAGGTACTTTGTTTTCACGAGCGTATTGTGCTGCGCGAATCTTACCTTCGATACCACGGTCACCGAAGCCACCAGGTACTAGGATTGCATCTAGACCTTCAAGCACTTCTACGCCTTTCGTCTCAACATCTTGAGAGTCTACGTATTTA
This sequence comes from Vibrio sp. B1ASS3, assembly GCF_905175355.1. NCBI lineage: Bacteria > Pseudomonadati > Pseudomonadota > Gammaproteobacteria > Vibrionales > Vibrionaceae > Vibrio > Vibrio sp. B1ASS3. The sequence goes on along the minus strand of NZ_HG992742.1, from coordinate 632,639 downwards.
ATTGTGACGTTTAGACGGTTTTTCAAGCCTGCGTGTTTAAGTGCTTCGTTTACTGACTTGTAAGCATCTGGTAGTTCGATGTATTTACCGACCATACCGATAGTTACTTCGCCAGTTGGGTTCGCTTCTTCATAGATAACCTGTTCCCATTCAGACAGGTCAGCTTCTGGTGCGTTGATACCAAAGCGAGCACAAACTAGGTCATCTAGACCTTGAGACTTAACAAGTTGAGGGATCTTGTAGATTGAATCTACGTCCTTCATTGAGATTACCGCTTTCTCAGGAACGTTACAGAATAGCGCAATTTTCTTACGCTCGTTCGCTGGGATCATACGATCAGAGCGGCAAACAAGAATATCTGGTTGGATACCGATAGATAGCAGCTCTTTAACAGAGTGCTGAGTTGGCTTAGTTTTCACTTCACCTGCAGCTGCTAGGTAAGGAACTAGCGTTAGGTGCATGAACATTGCGCGTTCACGGCCTAGTTCCACAGCAAGCTGACGGATAGCTTCCATAAATGGTAGTGATTCGATATCACCTACCGTACCACCGACTTCAACGATAGCAACATCATGGCCTTCAGAACCTGCGATTACGCGGTCTTTGATAGCGTTAGTGATGTGAGGGATAACCTGAATGGTTGCACCTAGGTAATCGCCGCGACGTTCTTTACGTAGTACGTCTGCATAAACACGACCAGCAGTGAAGTTGTTACGCTTAGTCATCTTGGTGCGGATGAAACGCTCGTAGTGACCAAGGTCAAGGTCAGTCTCTGCGCCATCTTCCGTAACGAACACTTCACCGTGTTGAGTTGGGCTCATTGTGCCTGGATCAACGTTGATGTAAGGGTCAAGCTTCATCATAGTCACTTTTAGACCACGAGCTTCTAGAATAGCTGCAAGAGATGCTGCTGCAATACCTTTACCTAGAGAGGATACAACCCCGCCAGTAACAAAAATGTAATTTGTCGTCATGTTTAACCTGAAATTGGTTGAATGAGGGAAATGGAGTGCTTCTGGACGGGACGTAAATATACCAGAAGCTCCTAACCGCCACAACGTGAAATCTATCACACCGTAATTTTTTATTTTTTGCTTCAAATCAAAGTCGAGTATTCATGCAATTTCAGCTTTGCTCTTCTCGTTTCACTTCATCCCACATGGAATCGAGTTCATCTAGAGTAAAGTCTGTGAGCTGTTTACCGTGCGCTGCAACTTTAGTTTCCACGCCTTTAAAGCGTTTCGAGAACTTTAAGTTGGCTTTTGCCAGTGCCACTTCAGGGTCTTTTCCTAGGTGACGAGATAGGTTCACGGTAGCAAATAAAAGATCGCCTAATTCAAGTTCGACTTTTTCCTCATCCGGAGTAATTTGAAGCGCTTCTTCTATCACCTCTTCAATTTCTTCCTGCACTTTTCCGACAACAGGGCCAAGCGAGTCCCAATCAAAGCCGAATTTTGCGCACTTTTTCTGGATCTTTGTAGCACGAGAAAGTGCGGGTAGAGAGTTTGGTATTGAGTCTAGAATACTTTCTTCAGCTTTGCCTACTTGCGCTTTCTCTTTGGCTTTTTCCGCCTCCCAATTAGCGTTAATAGCCTCTTCAGAATCGAACTCTACTTCTGAAAAAACATGTGGATGGCGACGCGTCAGTTTCTCATTGACGGTTTCCACCACATCAGAAAAGTCGAATAGTCCCTGCTCTTTCGCCATTTGGCTGTAGAAAATCACTTGGAACAATAAGTCACCCAACTCTTCTTGCAAGTTCGGCCAATCGCGGTTTTGAATCGCATCCACTACTTCGTAGGTTTCTTCGATAGTGTGCGGAACAATGGTGTCGAAGGTCTGCTTTAAATCCCAAGGGCAACCGCTTTTTGGGTCACGTAACTTCGCCATGATTTGTTCTAACTGTTCAATTGGATGACTCATTTTCTCTGTTCCTTTAAACCTTTCTATCTAAAGAAAAAGGTGAGCAGCCAAAACCACTCACCTTCTAGATTATTTTATTTTCTCAGCGGCTTTCACTAAGTAATTGTTACTTTGACAAGGCAACAAGTTTTCGCGACTCCTGAGCATAGCTCGCCTATGTGATGGAGCAAGAAAACGCAGTTAACGCAGTAAAAGTGACAAGTACAACGTGAAAGTTAGCCTAAGCGTTTCACCGACATTACATCCTTGATCTGCTCAACACGTTTCGAAACGCGTGAGAACACTTCAAGGTTGGTCACTTCAAGGTCAAAGTCCATGATCGACATTTGCGTGCGGTAATCGACGCGGCTCTTCATACTGGTGACTTTGATTTTCTCGTTCGCAAACAGCGTTGTGATGTCTTTAAGTAGACCGCCACGTTCCATTGCTTCAACACGAACCGTCAAGATATAAGAACCGACAAAGCCGCTGCCCCAGACGGTATCGATAATACGTTCTGGTGCGTGATGACGAAGCTCCTCAAGCTGCTCACAGTCACTACGGTGAACCGAAATTCCGCGACCTTGGGTGATGTAACCTGCGATTTCATCACCTGGGATAGGCTGACAACAGCGCGCTAGGTGCGTCATTAGGTTATCGACGCCTTCCACTACGACTGCATCTTTCTTCGGACGACTCTGTGCTGGCGCGCGGCTTTCTGCTTCTTGCAGTTTTTCTAACGCTTGCTGATCTTCTTCTTCCGCGGTCGGCTTGTTCACCAATGCGTTAATGTGGTTGATGATCTGGTTGATACGCAAGTCACCACTACCAATACCAACATACAACTCATCAGCACTATTAACGTTAAAGCGTTTCAATGCGTAGTTATCAGCGTCTTTCAGTGTTGCGCCGATTTTCGCCAGTTCGTGTTCTAGAATTTCACGACCCGCTTCTAGGTTCTTCTCACGGCTTTGCTTGCGGAACCAAGCGTTGATCTTCGCACGCGCTCGGCTTGAAGTCACAAAGCCTAGCGACGGGTTTAACCAGTCTCGTGAAGGGTTTGGTTCTTTCTGGGTGATGATTTCAACCTGATCGCCCATTTGCAGTTTATGAGTGAACGGTACGATACGACCCGCTACTTTGGCACCGATACAGCGATGCCCCACTTCTGAGTGAATGTGGTAAGCGAAGTCTAATGGAGTTGCGCCCATCGGTAGGTCGACGACATCACCACGTGGAGTAAAGGCATACACGCGGTCATCAAATACCTGACTACGCAGCTCATCCAACATCTCGCCAGAGTCAGACATCTCTTCTTGCCAATCCAGTAGCTTACGTAGCCACGTGATCTTCTCATCGTAACCGCTACGGCTGCTTGCGCCTTCTTTGTATTTCCAGTGCGCTGCAACACCTAGCTCCGAGTCTTCGTGCATCTCTTTAGTACGAATCTGGATCTCGATGGTCTTGCCTTCAGGGCCAAGAATTACGGTATGGATGGACTGGTAGCCATTTGGTTTCGGGTTCGCTACGTAATCGTCGAACTCACTTGGCAAGTGTTTGTATTTGGTGTGAACCACACCTAGAGCGGCATAACAGTCTTGAAGTTTGTCAGCGATGATACGTACCGCACGTACGTCAAACAATTCATCAAACGCCAGACTCTTCTTCTGCATTTTGCGCCAGATACTGTAGATGTGCTTTGGACGACCACTAACTTCTGCGTTGATGCCGCATACGGTCATTTCTTGAGTAAGGTCGTCGACAAAGTCTTTGATGTATTGTTCACGGACAATACGACGCTCTGCCAATTGCTTCGCGATTTGCTTGTAGGTTTCTGGTTGTTGGTAGCGGAAGGCGTAATCTTCGATTTCCCACTTCAGCTGACCAATACCAAGGCGGTTTGCCAGAGGCGCATAGATATTTGCACACTCTTTTGCCGCTGCACGACGAACTTCGTCCGGCGCTTTTTTTACTTCAATCAGGTTACAGATACGTTCTGCCAGCTTGATGACCACGCAGCGGAAATCATCCACCATGGCCAACAACATACGACGAACATTATCTACTTGAGACGAGGCAGCACCACCATCCATTGTTACATTCAACTGGCCGATTGCCGCCATTTCGTCGACGCCATCGATCAGCTTAATGATTTCTTTGCTGTATTTTTCCTCAAGGAGTTCTCTATCAAAAGCACCGCTTGAGACCAAAGGGAACAGTTGCGCAGCGACGAGTGTCGCTTTATCCATCGACAAGGTGATCAAGATTTCGATCATCTCTCGTCCACGCCACAACAAAAGCTCCGCCTGCTCGTGGTTCGCCAAAATCGATTGGCAATCACGATACACTTCGGTTAAGCGTTTCGCTGTGTTCTTCTCTTGAGCTAGGCTAGCCACCCAGTTTTCAAGTTCAAACTGTTCATCTTGGTTTAAATGCGCGCTTCTTACCGCAACCATCTCATCATCCTAATTATTATATTTGTGTGGTTTGACTAACACCATCCAGGTTAGTTCTTGTGCCAAGCTTTAAGCGTTGGCTTATTGACCACCCACCACGTGTAAGTGATCAACAAAGTCCCAATTATCAAGACTTTTCAAACAGTGCCATCGATTCTAGATGACTGGTATGAGGGAACATGTCCAGCATACCTAATTTAGTTAATTGGTAGCCTTGCTCCAGCAAGCTCTGACTATCCCTTGCAAGGGTAGCAGGATTACACGAAACATAAACTACACGCTGTGCGCCAAGCGCAGAAACTTGATCGATGATCCCACTCGCGCCAGCGCGTGCAGGATCAAGCAGCACTTTGTCGAATTGTTCAGTCGCCCAAACTTGCCCTTCAAAATCCTGCTCAAGGTTAGCGTGATAAAATTGCGCGTTATTGATTTGGTTCAAAGATGCATTATTTGCCGCCTTTTCCACCATTTCTGCCACGCCTTCTACGCCAACCACGTGTTTTGCACGTTTTGCGATAGGCAAACTGAAGTTACCCAGACCACAGAACAAATCTAACACTCGTTCGTCACTTTGTGGGTCTAACCACTCTACTGCCTGAGCGACCATTTTCTGGTTTACCGCTTGGTTCACTTGAATAAAGTTATTTGGCGTAAATGGTACGGTGACACCCGCTTCTTGATAGAAAGGCACTTCACCTTCAATCAAATCAAGCTGATCGGTTTCTGGCATCAAGTAGAGCGATGCATTGTGACGCTTCGCCAATTCCACCAACAAGTTAGTTTCTTTTTCAGTCAGCTTACTTAGATGGCGTAATGTGATGCATGGACCATTGTCGCCTAGCACCAACTCTACGTGACCAAGTTGCTCTGGCTTCTTAAACGCTTTTAACGTCGAGTAGATTTCTGGCAATAGCACATTCAACTCAGGTGCGAGCACTGGGCAGTCTGTCACTTGCGCGATTTGCTTACTCTGTTTCTTACGGAAACCAAAGTGCAACTGACGAGTCTTTTTATCTACGAACAAGCTCACACGAGCACGGCGACGGTAGCCAAGAGACTCACCCAATACAGGCGCATCCAACTCGATATCACTGCCGGCAAATTTTCTCATCAACTGACGAAGCGTTTGCTGCTTGTGCGTCAATTGTTGATCATAGTTCAGATGCTGCAGGTCACAGCCACCGCATTCATGGTAGTGCGGACAAAATGGCTCCACGCGAGCGTCACTCGGTTTAAGGATTTTAATCAACTTACCGCGAGCGAATTTGCTCTTTTCTTCCACCAATTGGGTTACCACTTCCTCACCCGGTAGCGCACCATCAATAAACAATGGTTTCTTCTTAAGGTAAGCAATGCCTGCGCCGTGGTGATCCAAACGCTCCACTTGTACCGCTTGGTGGCGGGTATTAAGTTGCGTTTTCTTTTTAGGTTGAAAGATACGTGCCATGCTCTGTGCCTGATTTGTGTCTAATTGCTCTACTGCTTCACTATTCTTGATTGCAGCCGTTGTGTGATTCGAGTGACTTGATTATGCTTACCGTTTATCCGGTGACGTCACTTCTTTGCTCAAGGCTTTATCGTGCGCTTGAGAAATAATGCGTTATTTTCCCATATCCAGACTCCGATGTAATTAGATAACATGACCAGATATGGCTTAAGAGCACGTGTAATTACACTAACTCTCGCTCCCACTCTCATTATTGGTTTATTACTGAGCGGCTTTTTCTCATTTAACCGCTACCAAGACCTCGAGAAACAAGTTATCACCACAGGCAATAGCATTATCGAACCGCTTGCGATTGCCAGTGAAACTCACCTACTGTCCGAAAGTCGCGAAGCCGTTCGTCGCCTTATCAGTTACGCCCATCGCAAGAACTCAAAACTGGTTCGTAGTATCGCGGTATTCGATGAAAATCATGAGCTTTTCGTCACTTCTAACTTCCATCCCAACTTTGAAGCTCTGATGTTCCCGAAGGATAAGCCAATCCCTCAGTTAGGCAATTCGGAAATCTTCGATAACTCGCTTATTCTGCGCGTGCCGATTCTATCTGAAGGTCACTATCTTTCGGAGCTCTCAAATGAGAATCAGGGCACAAAAGCCATCGGCTACATCGCAGTAGAAATGGATCTTTCGTCGCTTCGATTACAGCAATACCAAGAAGTGTTCTCTGCGTTCTTGGTGTTGATCCTCGGTCTTGGTCTCGCGAGTGTGTTCGCCTCTCGCCTCATGCATGACGTTACTCAGCCGATCACGCACATGAAGAACGTGGTTGACCGTATTCGTCGTGGTCACCTTGATGTGCGTATCGAAGGCAAAATGCACGGTGAGTTGGACCAGCTAAAAAACGGTATCAACGCCATGGCGGTCTCGCTGTCGGAATACCACGTTGAGATGCAGCACAGTATAGACCAAGCGACATCAGACTTGCGTGAGACTCTGGAACAGCTAGAGATTCAAAACGTGGAGTTGGACATCGCCAAGAAGCGCGCCCAAGAAGCAGCTCGTGTGAAATCCGAATTCTTAGCGAACATGTCTCACGAACTTCGTACTCCATTGAATGGCGTAATTGGCTTTACCCGCCAAATGCTGAAAACACAGCTTTCGAACAGCCAAACGGATTACTTGCAGACCATTGAGAAGTCCGCAAACAACCTATTGAACATCATCAACGACATCCTCGACTTCTCGAAACTGGAAGCCGGTAAGCTAGCGCTGGAAAACATTCCGTTTGAATTCCGTGAAAGCTTAGAAGAAGTAATCAACCTACAAGCCACCAGCGCGCACGAGAAAGGTTTGGAAATCACCTTGAAAGTGGATCCGAAAATCCCGCAAGGCTTGGTGGGTGACCCACTGCGTATCCAACAAATCCTCACCAACTTGGTCGGCAACTCCATCAAATTTACTGAGCGCGGTAACATCGACATCAGCGTTGAGATGCGCTCACAATCTGGTGATTCGGTCGAACTGCAATTCATGGTGCGCGATACTGGTATTGGTATCTCCGAACGTCAGCAAGCACAGTTGTTCCAAGCGTTTAGCCAAGCGGATGCGAGTATTTCACGTCGCTATGGTGGTACCGGTCTGGGTCTGGTTATCACTCAGAAACTGGTGAGCCAGATGGGCGGCGAAATCAGCCTAACCAGTCGCCTACACCAAGGTTCAACCTTCTGGTTTACGGTTCGCTTGCACTCAACTGAAATGCCAATGAGCGATCTGATTGAAGTCGAACTACTAACTGGTAAGCAATTGCTGTTGGTTGAACCAAACATGCAAGCGGCGTCAGTGACACAACAGATCCTGAGCCAAGAAGGCATTCTGGTGACCTACCGCTCTTCGTTGCCAGAAAACGATGAGAACTACGATTACGTCTTGTTGAACTTGGCTGCCAACCAAACCTACGACGAACAGTCGGTAGCAGCTTGGATTGAGCAAGCCAAACGCATGGCGCCGAGTGTGATCATGGGTACGCCGAGTACCGAACTGGCACTGGCAGACCAAGTGATGAACGACCATCAGATCCAATGTCTGACCAAGCCATTATCGCGTCGTAAGCTTCTACAAAGCCTGATCACAGATCATGTCGAAACGCCTCAAGCAGTAATTGCACCAATTGAGCCAGTGATGAATGAACGCTTGCCACTGACGGTGCTTGCGGTTGATGATAACCCGGCCAACTTGAAACTGATCTCTGCGCTACTAAAAGAGCGTGTAGAAACGGTAACGGCGTGCAGCAATGGTCAGCAAGCGGTGAATCTCGCGACTGAGAAGAAATACGATCTGATCTTCATGGACATTCAAATGCCATTGATGGACGGCGTGACCGCTTGTCAGCACATTAAAGAGCTAGAGCTGAACAAAGACACCCCTGTGATTGCGGTAACTGCGCATGCCATGGCGGGCGAGCGTGACCGACTATTAGCAGCGGGTATGGATGACTACCTAACCAAGCCAATTGAAGAGCATGTGCTGCAACAGGTTTTGGTTCATTGGAATCCAAATACCTGTACAGAGAGTGTCGACAAAATCGCGCCATCGTATGTCGAACCTGTTGTGGAAACTGCGCTACCAGCGCCAGAAAAACCACAGCAAGATGTCATCATCGACTGGCAAGCAGCGTTAAAACAAAGTGCCAACAAAGAAGACTTAGCCAAAGACATGCTGCGCATGCTGATTGATTTTATTCCTGAGGTGGAAGAAGTGGTCGATCAAGCATTAGAGCAAGAAGACTTCTCGCGTGATGACCTTATTCATGTGGTGCATAAACTTCACGGCAGCAGCTCTTACTGCGGTGTGCCTAGATTGAAGTCATTGTGTGCCACCTTGGAACAAGCGCTGCGCTCAGGGGCTAGCATTGAAGACATCGAGCCAGAAATGTTTGAACTGCAAGATGAGATGATAAAGGTTACTAGCACCGCGAAACTCTATCTTGAGCAGTAGATAATAACGGCATAAATCAGAGTAATAAAAAAGCCAGAGCATCGACTCTGGCTTTTTCGTATTCGGTTATTAATCCGTAGTCAGGCTAAGTTAGGATTCAAAAATCACCGTCGCAACGGCGTAATGACGCTCATCCGAAATAGACAGATGAACATGATTGACGCCCATCGACTCAGCGATTTGTTTCGCCACACCGGATAAGGTCAATACTGGTTTACCAAACTCATCATTCGAAACCGTAAAATCATGAAAGGTCACGCCTTTTGCGATGCCAGTTCCTAACGCTTTTGAGGCCGCCTCTTTTACTGCGAAACGCTTCGCAAGGTAACGCCCTTTTTGCTTCAATTCAGCAAACTTTATCATTTCATCTTTCGACAAAATGCGCTTTGCAAAGGGTTCACCAGTACGACCGAGCGCTTTTTCAATGCGCTCAATCTCTGCGATGTCAGTGCCTAATCCTAAAATTGCCATGCTTAAATCTGATTACTTACGAGCCGCAACCATGATGGCTTTCATTTCTGCCACAGATTTTTCTAGACCATCGAAAACAGCACGACCAATGATCGAGTGACCGATGTTTAGCTCGTAGATTTCTGGCAGAGCTGCGATTGGTGCAACGTTGTGGTAAGTCAGACCGTGACCTGCGTTTACGATGATACCTAGGTCATCAGCGTAGCTAGCGCCTGCTGCGATCTTCTTCAGCTCATCTTGCTGATCTTCTTCTGTTGTCGCATCAGCGTAGTGACCAGTGTGAAGCTCAATGTAAGGTGCGCCACAAGCTTTTGCCGCATCGATCTGTTGACGGTCAGCATCGATGAACAAAGATACTTTGATGCCTGCTTCGGTTAGCTTTTGCGTTGCTGCCTTCACTTTCTCAAGTTGGCCTACAACGTCCAGACCACCTTCTGTTGTCAATTCTTCACGTTTTTCAGGAACCAGACAAACGAACTCAGGCTTAGTTTGTAGCGCAATCTCAACCATCTCGTCCGTTACTGCCATTTCAAGGTTCATGCGAGTTTGAATGGTTTCACGTAGGATGCGAACGTCACGATCTAGGATGTGGCGACGGTCTTCACGTAGGTGGATGGTAATACCGTCAGCACCCGCACGCTCTGCGATCTCAGCAGCATGAACTGGATCTGGGTATTTAGTACCACGTGCATTACGTAGAGTGGCAATATGGTCGATATTAACGCCTAAGTAGATTGAGCTCATTTTCCGTTACTCCGTGCTCGATATGTCTGAATGAATAATTCGCGACTTTTTAAAGGTTTGCCGCCAAGATACGGCTTTAATGCCATACGTGTAAAGCGTTTCGCCGCTTTTAATTGCTCTTTAGTGACGAATCGCCGTTCACTAATCGCAATCAATTCATTACCTAAAAATGTCAGGTTGTCGCGCCTTACTGAAGCTATGAATCCCTTTTGCTCACGATAGCGGTAAGTCATCTCAGGATCGACTGGCTCACCTGTCCCGGCGCAATGCAAGAAATCGACGCCATAGCCCATTGAAGAAAGCAGAGCCAATTCAAAACGACGCAATCCCGGTTCAGGGTTGTCACTCTGAGCCAATTCCGTTAGTGCATGCAGATAATCATGAAACAGGGCTGGCATCGGCACTTCCGCCATTAACACGCGCCCGACTAATTCATTTACGTACATTGCGGAGTAAAGGTTTATCCCGAACAACGGCAAGCCTAAACTGATTGGCTCAGCCTGACGTAAGGTTTTCATCGAACCTTTTCCGGACCATTTCAGCAATAGCGGCGTAAAGGGCTGCAATGCGCCTTTTAGATTGGAGCGTTTACTGCGCGCGCCTTTCGCCATCAACGTGATACGACCATACTCCTCGCTGAATACATCAAGGATTAAGCTCGATTCACTGTAAGGGCGTCGGTGCAATACAAAGCAGCGCTGGAAGCCTTCTGAAGACTGGTTGCTCATTTCAATCAGTGTGCCTAAGTCGGTAATAAAAAATAAGGAGCCAAGTGGCTCCTTATTTTAATCGATATTATATTTTAGTCGATGTTGGAACGAAGTGTCTTCGTCACCAAACTTATAAGTCGTCGATGTAACCTAGTGAGCGCAGTGCACGTTCGTCGTCTGCCCAACCAGATTTCACTTTTACCCAAGTCTCTAGGTAAACCTTACGACCGAATAGTTCTTCCATATCTAGACGTGCTTCACGACCAATTGTCTTGATCTTCTCGCCGCCTTTACCAATCACCATTTTCTTCTGACCATTGCGTTCAACAAGAATCAGGGCGTTGATATGGAAACCGTCAGTTTCCGGGTTGTAATCGAAACGCTCAATCTCAACCGTTACCGAGTATGGCAGCTCTTCACCAGTAAAACGCATCAGCTTTTCACGCACGATTTCAGACGCCATGAAACGCTGAGAACGGTCGGTTACGTATTCTTCTGGGAAGTGATGCGTTGCTTCTGGCAAGTGATCGCGAACGTGCTTGCGCAGGACGTCGATGTTCTTACCTTGCTTTGCAGAGATTGGCACAACGTCAACGAAGTCCATCTTCTTAGACATGTCGGCCATGTGCATCATCACTTCGTTACGATCTTGCACGTTGTCTACTTTGTTCACACAAAGCACAACTGGGAAGTTCGATTTTTGAAGCTTAGTCAGCACCATCTCGTCGTCTTTCGTCCAATGCGTACCATCGACCAAGAAGAATACTAGGTTCACGTCACTTAGAGATGAGTTTGCTGCACGGTTCATCAAGCGGTTAATCGCGCGCTTCTCTTCAATGTGAAGTCCTGGCGTATCTACGTAGATCGCTTGGTAATCGCCGTCGGTGTCCACACCCATGATGCGGTGACGAGTCGTTTGCGGCTTACGAGATGTAATCGAAATCTTCTGACCAAGAATTTTGTTTAGAAGCGTCGATTTACCAACGTTTGGGCGACCAACAATCGCAATAAAGCCACAGTGCTGGTTTTCTGGTGAACTGACTTCACCATTGGATGCAAAAAATGCATCGATATCGAATTCGTTATCAGCCATTTGTTAATTGCTCAAGTGCTGTTTCAGCAGCCGCTTGTTCTGCCTTGCGGCGGCTGGTGCCTTTACCAATGACAGGCTTATCCACACCTGCTACGTCACACTCAACCGTGAACTCTTGGTTGTGCGCTTCACCTTTAATATTAGTCACTGTGTAGACAGGCAGTGGTTTTCTTCTGCCTTGCAGGAACTCTTGTAGGCGAGTTTTTGGATCTTTTTGTGATACGCCAGGCTTGATGGCTTCAAGACGCGAGTTGTACCAGCTCAGTACAATACCGCGCACGGCTTCAATATCACTATCAAGGTAAATCGCACCAATAATGGCTTCTACCGCATCGGCTAGAATAGAGTCTCGGCGGAATCCGCCACTCTTCAATTCACCTGGACCTAATTTTAAATAATCTCCTAGACCGAATTCACGACCCAGTTCCGCCAATGTGTGCCCACGTACCAAAGTAGCGCGCATACGGCTCATGTCACCTTCGTTCACTTTCGGGAAACGATGGTACAGATCATCAGCGATGACAAAACTTAAAATTGAATCGCCCAGAAACTCAAGACGTTCATTATGCTTGCTGTTGGCGCTGCGGTGAGTCAGCGCCAAGTTGATAAGCCCAGCATCCTTAAATTGGTAGCCGAGCTTTCTCTCTAGTTTATCAATTGGAGAATTCATACTCTCTCGATATGTAATGGTTAGTGAATACCACCGACGCGGTTAAAACGCACACCAGTTGGAATCCATGAAGGTAGAACGCCGTCTGCGCCACGATCAAACTCGAAGCTGATCCAGATCGCCACAGCTTTACCGACTAAGTTTGCTTCTGGAACAAAGCCCCAGTAACGGCTATCAGCACTGTTATCACGGTTATCACCCATAACAAAGTACTGACCTTGTGGTACAACCCATTCGTTAACTCCTGGACGTGGCTGGTAGTTCTGCACACGGTCACGAGCGAGCGGGTTCACCAAAACTTGGTGTTCAACTTCACCCAGTTTTTCATTCATCTGAATCAGAGGAATGCCATTTTGGATGAATTGGCTCTCTTCAACATTGCTCAATTTGACTGGCTTACAAGATGATTCACCTTTCGATTGAATACATACCTGTTTGTCAGCAGAGTAACGCACGGTATCACCAGGCAAACCAACCACACGTTTAATGTAGTCAATGTTTGGCTGTGGTGGGTATTTGAATACCACGATGTCGCCACGCTCAGGCTTGCCAGTTTCCACTAGCTGCGTGCGCCATACAGGGTCTTTCAAGCCGTATGCGTATTTCTCAACCAAAATGAAGTCACCCACTAGTAGGGTTGGCATCATTGAGCCTGAAGGGATTTGGAACGGTTCATAGATAAAAGAACGTAATACCAGTACGAATGCAATCACTGGAAAGATAGAGACGCTGTTCTCTACCCACCAAGGCTGGCTTTCTACTTTTTGTAGCGTCACTGCATCCAGACCATTTGCTGTTTGCGCTTGGATCTCCGCGACCTTTGCTTGACGTTTTTTCGCAAACACCAGCTTTTCTAGTAGCCAAACTACGCCAGTTACCAAAGTCACGATAACTAGAATCAGTGAGAATGTATTCGCCATTAAATTCCCTTATCTAAAAATACGAAAGTGAAAGAGCCGAAACCCTTTCACTTATTTTACTATCTAACGTCTTATGACAGACAAGAGTACGAGATAGTTCAACTCTAGTCTTTACCAACGTGAAGAATTGCTAGGAACGCTTCTTGAGGCAGTTCTACGTTACCGATCTGCTTCATACGTTTCTTACCTTCTTTCTGTTTCTTCAGAAGTTTCTTCTTACGGCTCACGTCACCACCGTAACATTTCGCGATTACGTTCTTACGTAGCTGTTTCACAGTAGAACGCGCGATGATGTGGTTACCGATAGCCGCTTGGATCGCGATGTCGAACATCTGACGAGGGATGAATTCTTTCATCTTCTCTACAAGCTGACGACCACGAGTCTGAGACTGGTCTTTGTGCGTAATCAACGCTAGCGCATCCACTTTGTCGCCGTTCAGTAGTACGTCTACGCGTACCATGTTCGATGCTTCAAAGCGTTGGAAGTTGTAATCCAGAGACGCATAACCACGTGATGTAGATTTCAGACGGTCAAAGAAATCCAGTACTACTTCTGCCATTGGAATATCGTAAGTAACGGCTACTTGGTTACCGTGGTAAACCATATCTACCTGAGTACCACGTTTCTCTACACAAAGTGTAATTACGTTACCTAGGTAATCGGCAGGAACTAGGATGTTACAACGCGCGATAGGCTCACGGATCTCTTCGATGTCGTTAACCGCTGGCAGTTTTGCCGGGCTATCAACATACAGAGTCTCGCCGTTTGTTTGCTCAACTTCGTAAACTACTGTTGGTGCCGTTGTAATCAGGTCTAGGTCGTATTCACGCTCTAGACGCTCTTGGATGATTTCCATGTGCAACATGCCAAGGAAACCACAACGGAAACCAAAGCCTAGTGCTGCTGAGTTTTCTGGCTCGTAGAATAGCGATGCGTCGTTAAGGCTTAGTTTGCCTAGTGCGTCACGGAAGTTTTCGTAATCATCAGAAGATACTGGGAACAGACCCGCGTATACCTGAGGTTTTACTTTCTTAAAGCCTGGTAGTGGCTTCTCGCTACCGTTTTTCGCTAGTGTCAGCGTATCACCTACAGGTGCACCTAGGATGTCTTTGATACCACAAACTACCCAGCCTACTTCGCCAGTACGCAGAACATCAGTGTCCACTTGCTTAGGCGTGAAGATACCTAGACGGTCTACACCCCAAGTTTGACCTGTGCTCATTACTTTGATCTTGTCGTTTTTCTTCAGTGAGCCGTTTTTAATACGAACCAAAGAAACAACACCAAGGTAGTTGTCGAACCATGAGTCGATGATCAGCGCTTGAAGTGGCGCTTCTGGATCACCTTCTGGTGCTGGAATTGCTGATACGATGTTTTCTAGAACGTCATCTACACCGATACCTGTCTTTGCAGAACAGCGAGTAGCTTCCATTGCATCAATACCAACGATTTCTTCAATTTCTTCCGCTACACGCTCAGGATCAGCTGCTGGTAGGTCAATCTTGTTCAGGATTGGCACAACCTCTAGATCCATTTCGATCGCGGTGTAACAGTTAGCTAGCGTTTGAGCCTCTACACCCTGACCTGCGTCAACCACCAGTAGCGCACCTTCACAAGCGGCTAGAGAACGTGATACTTCGTACGCAAAGTCAACGTGTCCCGGAGTATCGATGAAGTTCAACTGGTACGTTTCGCCGTCTTTAGCGGTGTAGTTCAGCGTCACACTCTGAGATTTGATGGTGATACCACGCTCACGTTCAAGATCCATAGAATCCAGAACCTGTGCGGCCATTTCACGATCGCTTAATCCACCACAAACTTGGATTAGACGGTCAGATAGGGTCGACTTACCATGGTCGATGTGGGCGATAATCGAAAAGTTACGAATGTGCTTCATAGATTTAGGGTGACTAACTCTTTACAAATAGGGACAGTAAGAAAGCCGTCAGTTGACGGCATTTCAATCAAGTTGGCAGATTCTACCCAATTTCGTTAACGGGCGCACCTTATTTAAAGTTTAGAACTTATTGAATAGGTTCACCGAGAACTCGAATGAGGGTGACTTGACGTTTGGACTCATCTTCTAGCGGGCGTGACACACGTTTTGCGAGCCACATACCACCAGCCGCGAACAATACCGAAGCGAGGATGGTAATACCCTCACCGCCAGCGGTTAAAGGCGCAAGCAGGAAGTTGCCAATCACGGCACCGAGAATCAAACCAAATAAAGGAAGAAGGTAGACCGCCATGGCTGATTTGATCAGGCTTGCTTCAGGGAAGCCAATTTCCACCACCTGCCCTACTTTGACGGATTTGGGGGTACGCAAATGCCACGACAGCGTTTTGTTACCGATGGCTTTGGTAACCACGCCAGTGCCGCAGCTTTTTTGCGATGAACAGCTGCTGCAACTGGTCTGTTGCTCGCAGCTGAGATCGACATCATATTGCTGACCGTGGCGATGAACACCCGTCACGGTAGCCAATGCAGTCATCATTGCACTTCACTCTTTGTTACATTAAAAGTGACCGATTGTGCGATGCGCTGAGCCGTTGTTGGTGGGATATCACCTACAACAGAGATTTCATGGTTGCCGTTAATAAAGCTATGTAGAGTGCGACGACCTTGACGAACCAGCTGGCCTTTCAGCGAATGCTCATCTTTGTTCGCCACATACACAGAGAAACTAAACAGCCCATCTGAGTACAATTGACTTTCTACCATTTGGTCGGTCACTGCCATACGGTAGCGATTCAGTTCATTTGGGTGAAAACCTTCTGGTATCCAGCCCACAGTCCAATCGCTGGTGCCGATATCACCTTTCGGCATGGTCAAAACACCAGGTAATTGAACCTCTTCCAAACCACTCATCAGCTCGCCAATTTTAGGGTTCACTGAGTAAGAGATAGTTCGGTATTGTTCAAGCATTTCACCATCGCGATCGACCAGATCAGCACGCAGTGGCAACTTACTCTTCTCATCAATCCACAACACATAAGAATAACGCAAGCCATCTTTTGGCACGATACGTAGCACTTGTGTTGGTACGCCGGCTTCACGGGCACGACCTACTTTTACATAGTCGTAGTACAAGTTTAGCTCGTCGATGTTCGCGTTCAGCATCGGCATGATTGGAGCAACCATTTTACCCGATTCGATGGTAAATGGTTCCGCGCCGGTTTCGATGTAGCTTACTTCAGTGCCGCGACGAATAACCTCACGCACAGGACCGCTTAGATACACAAGATGTGCGTACTGGTCTTTGTCGTGAGTCGCATGACGATACAGCAAAGGCTCAATGCTGTTCTTTTTGATAAGGATATAAGAGAGTTCGTAGCTTAAATTTTTGCTCGCCTCGCTCATTTGATGCAATAAAGCCTCCGCTGGCTTATCACCAGCAAAGGCTTGCGAAGACATCAGACTGAACAGAGCGCAAGCGCTGATCAGAAATTTTTTCATTCAATATCCGGAGTCAGATGTGCATCTTGCTGAGACGCATCACTGTTAATTCTTAGCTGCAGTTCGTAGTCACGAAGCATAGCATGAACGCGTTTGCGTTGCTCTTGCATATTTGCTTCACCAACCGAACGCTCTACGGATTCACGCGTCAAGCTTACTGGTTCAGCGCTGCCAGCGAATGGCACGGTTTGAAGCACAGGAAGTTGATCGGCTTGTGGCGACATTGGGTCACTACCACCGTATTGTTGCACACCTAAAATCACAACGAGTGACACACACGCAGCGACCGCAACTTGACCAAACTGGGTCAACCAAGCTGGCAATTGGCGTTTCGCTTTTTGTGGCTCTGGTTGCGACTCTTTTGGCGCGTCGTTAATTGAAATCACGTTTGCACTGCGCGAATCGATAGCACGATGCACAGGCTCGTCTTCTAACGCTAACGCTACGCTTTCAGCAATATTCCACTCAGGCTTTGCTGGCGCTTCGCCTCGCATCACATCACCAATCAGGTGATAGTTCTGCCAAGCATCACGGCTCTCTTGGTCTTGCTCTAATTCTTGAATTAAAGCCTTATCGACCAATTCTCCATCCATGAGAGCTGAAAGTTTTTCTTTGTCAGCCATTGTTTTCACCATAGTTATCACTTGTACTAGCGCTGCAAAAGAGGTTTGATTTTCTTTTCCACCGCCTCACGAGCACGGAAGATACGTGATCGTACCGTTCCCACCGGGCAATCCATTACTTCAGCAATTTCCTCATAGCTTAAGCCGTCAAGCTCACGCAGAGTCATTGCCGTTTTCAAATCTTCAGGTAAGGCTTCGATTGCGCTGAACACTACCCGTTGCAATTCTTTGGACAACGTTAAGTTCTCAGGGTTCGAAATTTCTTTCAGTGCATTACCTGTTTCGTAAAATTCAGCATCTTCAGCATCAACATCCGTCGCAGGCGGTCTACGACCCTGAGCAACGATATGATTCTTCGCAGTATTCACCGCAATGCGATACAGCCAAGTGTAAAACGCACTCTCCCCGCGAAAGCTAGGGATAGCTCGGTAAGCCTTGATAAACGCTTCTTGTGCTACATCTGGAACATCGCCAGGATTACTTACGTATCTGGAAATAAGATTACATACCTTGTTCTGATACTTTGTTACCAGCAGGTTGAATGCTTGCTTATCTCCATTCTGAACTCGCTCAATCAATACTTGATCGGTCAGCTGCTCGTTCATTCGAGCGGATACTCCTATTTGTTATGCCCCTACTCTTCTCAGATATGGGTACTAATTATGCAAAACGTAGTATTGACACCACTGCTTACTTGAGCACTATTGTGACTCCGACGTGAATGAGAAAGTTCCATAGTTTCTCAAATTTTTTGTCATTGTTTTTTCACAGTGTGATGTCACTAGCCAAATCCCTCGCCACGTCTGAATTACGTCTCGTTTTGACAAGCGAGCATAGTGTTGGGGAAATGGGTATAATGGATGATCTCTGTCCCAGATTGTGCTGGGTAGAGCCTAGAAAAGCAATGGCATTGACAAACTATTACTTTTTGTTGGCACGGCTAATGGCTATCTGAACAACGCGTTTAAAATAAAACTCAGGAAGCATTCGCATGTCATCGACATGCAAAAATAAGAGTGGCACAAGTCACCAGAGTTGCGGTGATTTAGATACCTCCCAACTTAGCCCTTAGCGACGGATGTCACGTTAATGGATGCACATGGTGTGCAAAATATACACAAGGTAGCCTTGTTACCTTAGCTTGGGATTGTAAAAGTAATATGAACACAAATCGTGAACATGAATGTGATGTGTTAGTGGTAGGGAGTGGCGCCGCGGGCTTGTCGTTGGCTTTGCGTGTCGCAAACCACTGTAAGGTGATGGTTCTAAGTAAAGGACCACGTAGCGAAGGCGCGACATTTTACGCGCAAGGTGGTATCGCTGCGGTATTTGATGAGTCGGACACCATTGAGTCTCACGTTGAAGATACACAAATTGCTGGAGATGGTATCTGTGACGAAGAGACGGTTAAATTCATCGCGGAAAACTCAAAAGAGTGCGTACAGTGGTTGATTGATGGTGGTGTGCCATTTGACCGTGAAGACGATGATTCTGACGAAGAACCACGTTATCACCTTACTCGCGAAGGCGGACACAGTCGTCGCCGTATTTTGCACGCAGCCGATGCCACTGGTATGGCAATGCAAACGTCTCTGCAAGACAACGCACACAGCCACCCAAACATTCATGTTCTTGAACGTCACAATGCTCTGGATTTGATCACCGAAGATAAAATTGGCGGCGACAAAAACAAGATCATTGGTGCTTATATTTGGAACCGCAACGAAGAGCAAGTTGAAACTGTACGCGCAAAATTTGTTGTTCTCGCAACGGGCGGCGCTTCCAAAGTTTACCAATACACGTCTAACCCAGACGTCTCATCTGGTGATGGTATTGCAATCGCGTGGCGCGCAGGTTGTCGCGTTGCGAACATGGAATTCAACCAATTCCACCCGACCTGTCTGTTCCACCCAGAAGCGCGCAACTTCTTACTAACAGAAGCATTGCGTGGTGAAGGCGCGTATTTACGTCGTCCTGATGGCTCACGATTTATGCCGGATTTTGATGAGCGTAAAGAGCTTGCTCCGCGTGATGTCGTGGCTCGCGCTATCGACTTCGAAATGAAGCGCTTAGGTGCTGACAGCATGTATCTCGACATCAGCCATAAGCCAGCAGATTTCATTACTAAGCATTTCCCAACCATCTACTCTCGTTTGATGGATTTGGGTATCGACATGACTAAAGAGCCAATCCCAATCGTACCTGCGGCGCACTACACATGCGGCGGCGTCATGGTCGATCAAAACGGCCATACCGATCTGAAGAACCTCTACGCGATTGGTGAAGTGAGTTACACAGGCTTGCACGGCGCGAACCGTATGGCATCGAACTCGCTACTTGAGTGTGTGGTTTACGCATGGTCTGCAGCCAAAGATATTCTTAAACATCACAACGAAGTAGAACTCGCACCGCAAGTTCCATGTTGGGATGAAAGCCAAGTGACCAACAGTGATGAAGAAGTGATCATCCAACACAACTGGCATGAGCTGCGCCTATTTATGTGGGATTACATGGGTATCGTTCGTACCGATAAGCGCCTTGAACGTGCACTGCGCCGTATCCAGATGCTGCAACAAGAAACGCACGAGTACTACAGTCACTTCCGCGTATCAAACAACTTGCTAGAGTTGCGTAACCTTCTGCAAGTCGCAGAGCTAATGGTGCGTTGTGCGATGCAGCGTAAAGAGAGTCGCGGTCTGCACTACACCTTGGATTATCCAAACCAGCTAGAAAACAGCGGCCCAACGATTCTTACGCCAAACAAATAGCTCTGACACTAAAAAGTAACCGTCAGATACAAGATCAAATGGGAGCTTCGGCTCCCATTTTCCATTGTCGTAATATCAAACACAGTTGACGATATTCCACGTCTTCACAACTGTCTCGCCAAATCGTGACTTTCTCACCCGACACTAATTCAAACGTGACTTTGAACGCCACCGCCGACACATCAACGCTCGATATTGTCGAAGTTTGTTTGTCATTGCGTACTGTGCCATCACGATGCAAATACCAACCACTACAGGCTGAAGGTACGACAAAGCCACCTTGCAATTGGCAACGGATAATCAGTAGTAACAGATAAGTTGATAAGACGAGCGGGATATCAAAGCAGATAACCGCCCAAACGCAACCTAGGAGAAGAAGTTGGTTGGCAATTTGGGCGTATAGAGAAGTGTTAACCTTAAGATTAACGAACCTTGCTGAGGTTGTGTGCGACAATTTTATCAACCATCGATGCATGACCTAGGTTTTCGCTGCGACCGTGGCCCATCACCCAAGTAAACAGATCGGGATCATCGCATTCTAGTAGTGAGACGAAATCACGCTGCTCTTGCTCATTTAGTGCATCAAAGCACTCTTCAAAAAACGGCATAATCACCACGTCAAGCTCAAGCATGCCACGACGACAAGCCCATTTAATACGCGCCTTTTCTTCCGCAGTGTACATTCAGTATTCCTTCATAGATGTCTTGTTCTTAGTGCGGAGTGTAACAAGGGATGTGCAACGTCACTAGTGTGCGGGTCACAATATGTAGCCAAGTCGCTGCAAATCCTGAACGCATTTAATAAACAAACGTTCAGCAAAGCCAAACACCTTAAAATTGAGTGGATATATTGAGTGCTGACAAATGCCGATTCTGCATTTAACATAGCTGAAAAATATCTTCAAAAGGCATTGTAATCATGGAATGGCAAACTCGCTTTTCACCGCTGAACCTATCGACACAAGACGCACTACCTGAGCTGTCTATCTCGCTATTGGATAACCTAGGCATGATCACCATGGTTGGGGATGACAAAAAGTCGTACCTACACGGTCAAGTTACCTGCGATGTGGTTTCTATTGAGAAAGACCAATCAATGTTGGGTGCACATTGTGATGCGAAAGGTAAAGTGTGGAGTGTCTTCCGCCTATTCCACCATAACGATGGCTATGCAATGGTTCAGCCGAAATCAGCGATTGAAGTGGAACTAAAAGAAATCAAAAAATACGCGGTGTTCTCGAAAGTGACCATCGAAGAGTCTAGCGATGTCGTGCTGGGTGTTGCTGGTGAGAATGCAGATGCGTTCATCTCAACCCTAAATGCTGATTCTGGCGACGTGCGTACAGTTGAAGGTGGCACTGCAGTCAAAGTTGCTTCAAACCACTGGTTGCTTGCGCTTACAGCAGAAGCAGCACAATCGTTAGTGGAAGGTAGCCAAGCAACGCTGACTACTCATGAGCTTTGGACTCGTTTCGATATTGAAGCAGCATTACCATACGTGGAAGCAGACGCGCAAAACGAGCACATTCCACAAGCACTAAACCTACAAGCGCTTGGCGGCATCAGCTTTACGAAAGGCTGCTACACAGGTCAAGAAACCGTAGCGCGCGCGAAATATCGCGGCACCAACAAACGTGCAATGTACATTGTTAAAGGTGCAACTGCTGAAGCCTTAGGTGAGAGTGCGATTGAATTGGAGCGTAGCGTTGGTGAAAACTGGCGTTCAGTAGGCGCATTGCTCACGCATTACCAATTCAGCGACAACCAAGCGATGGGGCTCATTGTATTGCCAAACAACCTAGACGATGACACTCGTCTGCGCTTGGTTGCTCAACCTGAGTGTGAATGGGAAATCGCACCACTGCCGTACAGCCTTGACGATGAGTAACACCATTCATACCCCTTTGATGCAGTTTTTGGCAGACCAGAACATCGAGTTTCGCCTCCTTCCTCATCAAAGACCTGCAACGACCATTGAGGATGCCGCGCAACAACGCGGCATTCGCCCTTCTCAAATGGTCAAAGCGATTCTTTTGCGCGATATGGGGAACCAATATGCGCTTGCTTGTGCACCAGGTGATCGTAGCGTTGATCCAAAGAAGGTGCGCGCATTACTGCAGTGCCGTCGTATGACGTGCGTTGATCAAGCGGATGTAGAAGCGATTACCGGATACAAAATTGGTACTGTCACACCACTACTCTTAAAACGCTACATGCCGATCGTATTTGACCCAAGTTTGCTTGAAGAAAAAGAAATCACCATTAGCAGCGGAGATCGTATGGCTGGCTTAGCGCTATCCATCGATGATCTAATCCAATTATGCCAACCGACCATGGCTGATATCTGCCGCTAACATGTAATCAAGCGCAGGATTCTCACTCCTGCGTGATCTCACTCATATCTCGCCGATTACACTTAAGAATTTTTAATCATTTTTAAAACATAAATAGTCACACATGAAAAACTCGTATATGCTGAATTCGTTGGTTAAGTTTTCAACAACGACTTAGCCAACGTAAAGTGAATCTGCTGACTTGTATGACAGCGTTCATTAAGTCAGTCGTCCACTTTTGTGTAATGCATCTGTGACTATTCGCCCGCCGAAGCGGGCTTTTTTTTGGTTCATCGCGGCTTTCCGGGGAAAGCCGCTTTTATCTTTAAGAAGAAGTAATCAGTATCTCGATAGCCATATCCCATCCGCTTAATTAACTTTATCTTGTTATTTATCCCTTCAAGCGTACAGGTATTCAGCGGGTAGCTTGCTGAAGCAGTGATCCCATGAAGGTATGGACGGAGCTTTCGAGCGAACTCTTTGAGCGGCTTAATTCCACTCTCATTCACTTGTCCCAACCATACCTGCCACAGGTTTTTAGCCTGAAGTTCAGAGCCGCAACGCCATAGCTCTTTTAATTGCGCACCCAGTAAGTAGGTTGTCATCAAGTCCTGATTCATATTCAATATTTCTGTGAGGTAGCTTTCCTGTTGTGTATTTAAATTATCCTTATTTTTCAATAATACCCAGCGCGAACGCTTGACCCATTGCCTTGCTTTTTTATCCTGTTTTAGCTTATTGGCTTGGTCGACTCTGACTCTATCCATCACTTCACGACCGAACTTAGCAACAACGTGGAACAAGTCATAAACGACACGGGCATTTGGGCAATGCTCTTGGACTTCAAGGTCAAAAGCCGTATTCATATCCATTGCTACTGCTTCGATATTTTTTCCGTGCTCGCCTAATTGTTCAAAGAACGGTCGAATATCCTTGCGGCTACGACCTAGCCCTATCCAGATAACCTGATGACTTTTCGCATCTGCAATGACTGTCGCGTAACGGTGCCCTTTAAAAATGGCGAACTCGTCCATGACGAGTTGCCTTAATTCACCCCATTTAACTGGCGGTACTACCTGTTGAAGCCGACGTTTATCTATCTCTTTGATTGTGTGCCAATGAACACCAGTCACTTGGGCTATATGTTTGATTGGTAGCAGGGGCAACAACTGTTCTATATAGCTTCGTAGGCGGTTAGTGATACGAGCATAGGGTTCCAACCAAGATAGTTGTTCTGTTTTAATGCCGCAGTGGCTGCACTTGATGCGTCGGGTTTGAACGGACAGTTCAACGGGAGCTCCTAGCAGTGTGGCTTCCTTCACGTTACGCCATTGATACTCATGTATGGCTTGAGCTTTAAGCCCGCACGGACACCTAGCGATAGAGTTAGGTTTGAGAGTGAGCTTTATTAATGATGGCGTCTGATGAGACTTTACTATATGAAAGCCTTCCCAGAATGAAGATAGGAAAGTATGATTCGACATGAAAACGGTAGTTTGTGTAGGTTTTGTTTGGCGATAAAACTCTATCACTTACTACCGTTTTTGTTTTCAGTTCCCGCTTATCCGCGATGAACCTTTTTTTTGCGTGGAACTTTTTCCCTTTTCCTTCCTCTAACTCAATGAAAGCAATGCATTTGAGGTTTCAACCTCGTCAAAACGAACAAAATGCAACCCATTGAGTAAAAACATTTAGCAAACAATCATTTTCCTTCTATTCTTATTTCTGTAACAAAACTGTTGCTTAATGCACCACGTAAGAACAGGAGGACTCAAGGACTGGTTCCTTCGATAATGATTTTTTGAGGTAATCCTCACGCTATTTGAGATATGACTCTGTCAATTTGTCTAAGGCAGCACAAATCTCTAAAGCCAAGTACCTCAACTGCACTTAATACTATTGCTGTCACAATAATTTTTACGCGAAAAACGTAGAATAACTGGGCTAGGTAAGAGATAAGGAAGAGTAAATATGAGACTGTTTAAGCGCTATACACCAGGTATGATTGCTAAACACATAAGTCGTCTTTTTAAAGGAAGAATTTATATTTACGGAGTCGGTAAGTTCGAGTTTGATAACGGAAAATTGATGTTGCCAGAGAAAGCTGAGAAACGTCACTTTCAGGCAGTAAAAGAGATTAACCAAGAGATTATGAAGCTCAGATGCGCATACGCTTAGCTTAAACATCGATGTAATAAGAAAGGCTGGATTAACCCTGTCTCTTGATCACAAGTCTAGTGATCAAGAGACATTGCGAGTTCGTAGCCTTCAAGGATGGTTTGTAGTTTAAACCATCCTTCCCAAAGTGCCTTTATTGAAGCTCTGCCCGTCCTCTTGGTATCTTTCCAACCGCCTAATTTAGCGAGATTCTTGTACGCCCAGCCCATATCCGGCGTTTCTTTAGGTAACGTCTTACTTTCTAGTTTCAACCACAGCAGCTTCCAAGCTTTTTTGCCCAAGACCTTTTCACAACTTTCTGTTGATAGCTCATCAACCTCTTTAATGAAGCGTAACGCCAATAAACGTGTCGCAACAAAGGCATAGATGACACTTAACCTCTCTAAGTTACCTTTACTTTGGAGTCTTAGTGACTCCACATCCGTACCTTCACTTTTCCAGACTTTATGGAAGTCTTCAATCAGCCATCGACGCTCGTAATAACCGATAATTCTCATGGCGTCTTCAGCGTTGTTTACTGGCTCCGACGTCAAGAGGTGCCATGCTAACTTGTCTTTTGATGTCCCTTGCTCAAGGCAACCAACATAATAAACAGGTATGCCTGCGTGCTCCTTTTTGTTTGCTGGAGCCTTTAATGTCACCTGACCATATTTAACATCAAGATTTACATCTCTCGCTTTTCTTCCTCCTTTTTGGGGGATGGTAAGCTCTTTTGTCTGGACGCTTGGTAACGCTTGCGCATAGTCGTAAAGCTTTTGAGCGTGCTCTTCTAGACAGCGGCTTTGCATTGAACGAACGACAAAACGCTGCTGATGTTGACGTTTATAAGTTAAGTATTCGAATAGGTCAGCTTCTCGGTCACAGACCGAGATAACATCTAACATCTTATCCCCTAGGCGCTCAACGACACGGCGAGAAGCTTGCTCCCATTTGTAACTCTCTTTCTCCTCGTAAGGACGAGTCGCGTGTTGGTGCTTTTGCCCACGCTTAGTAATATCTCGGCTCCATCGTTGTTGCTCTATAAGACCAACAATGGTCTGACTTTGTGGTGCAAAAAGTAACGTCGAATGTACATGGAGAGCTCGAATTCTGTCGCCTTGATTCGTGTGCCCGAGTTCATCTTTTATACTTCGATGAGGAAAACAGAGCGTTGTTGTATCTTCAAGCGCGAGTAATTCCTCATGCTCGTTAGCTCGAGATACCGTTGATTGAAAACCTGCTTCAGCGATGTCTTTTGCATCGATGTTTTCATTGCGGATAAAGCGATATGCCCCTTCCATATCGGCGGGAGAAAAAGGAAGTTTAGCCACGGAGACTCCTGGTTGATTAGCAATGGAAGTCGCTAAACTGATGAGGCGTTGTGTTCTTCGAGGGTCTTTAAGTTGTGCTTGTCCAAATTGTTCTTGTGCCCAAAGTTTAGCGTCTGAGTGTGTCATCTTAGTGTTTCAGTAAGGATTCTTAAGTGATCAGAGCGCACACACGTTAAAGAGTTCAAAAAAAAATCCCCAAGCTATAAGCTTGGGGATTTGTGTATAAGAGACAGGGATTAACCAGCCTTTTTTGTGTCTTCTATTCGTGAAGCGAGAAACGCGATTATTGACGCGCTAGTTCCGGCAAATTGCCTTTCAAACCTAGCGCACGCTTCATGATTTCATCTTTCGCCCCCGGTAGTTGTCCTGCTAGGCTCAAACCAATACCACGAACCAGCTTCTTGGCAGGGTTCTCACCGGAGAACAGATCACGGAAGCCTTGCATCGCCGCGATCATCTTCGCCGCCTCAGCTTTGCGCCAACGTTCATAACCACGTAGGTTACGTTTGGTGCCAATGTCCTGCCCTTGTTTCCATAGCGCCAACACCTCTTGCGCTAAGCTCGCAGCATCCAATAAACCAAGGTTCACACCCTGTCCTGCTAGTGGATGAATTGTGTGTGCGGCATCGCCAACTAACGCCACGCGTTCAACCACAAAGTCACGCGCATAACGCATCTTAAGTGGGAATGCCGCACGTTCACCAACCACTTCACACAAACCTAAACGCACATCAAATTCGCTAGTCAGTGCTTTATTGAACTCTTGCTCATTCATCGCCAGCAATTGCTCGGCACGATTTGGCTCGGTAGACCACACAATCGAACACATGTGCGGATCAGACATTGGAAGGAAAGCCAATGGACCTTGTGGTGTAAAGATCTGACGAGCGACACTATTGTGTGGGTCAGCGGTTTTTACATTCGCAACAAGTGCACTATGGCCGTAATCCCAATGCGTTAGTGGGATATCCATTTGGTTACGCAGCCAAGAGTTTGCACCATCTGCGCCAACAACCAACTTAGCAGTCATAGCCTGACCGTTGTCGAGCGTTAGCCAGCTTTCTTGCTCACCCACCGCAAGCGTTGCACAACGAGCAGGCATAAACAGGGTTACGTTATCCAGCTTTTGAACTTGTTCTAGCAGCGCCAATTGAATCACGCGGTTTTCAACGATATGACCAAGGTCTGGTTGAGCCATGCTTTGTGCATCAAATGCGATGTTAGCGAAACTGTCTTGCTCCCAGACCTCCATCGCATGGTACGGAGAAGCACGACGCTGCTCGATACCCTGCCAAGCACCAAGTTTACGAAGGATAGTTTCACTTGAACGACTCAACGCCGATACGCGTACATCTGGCAGTTCATTTAGTGTGTCGTTTGGTACTGCGCCTTCGATAACGGCTACTCGCAGGTCACAGTCCTTAAAAGCGGCAGCTAATGCCAAACCTACCATTCCACCGCCGATGATGGCGATATCTACACTTTGCATCATTGCTTTTGTTACCTAATTCGTTGCCGTTTATCGTTTCACTAGACCAAGCGTATGGCGTAGCAGCGGCTGCTTAAAAGTAGAAAGGTTATCCATTGTTGCGAGAGCGAGGTTACGCCCAATTCGCATCGCCGGTAAATCATTTGAAAAAATATGCACTAGAGAACTGGTTAGCCAAATTGTTTCGCTGCGATCATCTTCACGGCGCTGGCTAAATCGCATTAAGCCTTGGTAACGACCCGCGTCTTCAGTTTGCTTAACAACCTCTTCCGCTAACGATGCCACATCACGAATACCAAGGTTGAAGCCTTGTCCTGCAATCGGGTGAAGCGTTTGTGCAGCATTGCCGACAATAGCAAAGCGGTGCGAAATGTTCTGCTTACGATGACGCAGAAGAAGCGGATAACTCGCGCGTTGTCCGACTTTCTGCATCGCACCTAGCCGCCAACCAAAATCATTCTGCAGGCGTTCAAGGAACTCTGCATCAGATAAGCTCACTACGGTTTGCGCTTCTTCAGGACGCAGACACCATACTAACGACATGCGGTTGTCACTCATCGGCAGCAGTGCAACTGGACCATTTTCGGTAAAGCGTTCAAAAGCGCGACCTTGATGAGGCTCTTGCGTCACGATATTCGCAATCACTGCCACTTGGTCGAAATCATGTTCAGACAACTCTAAGCCGATTAGCTGACAACATTGCGATACTGCCCCATCGGCAGCCACCAGTAACTTAGCTTCCAGCTTCTCACCACTGCTCAACTCAATGTGTGCTTTGTCTTGCTCACGTTCGATGTTCGCAACCGAATCAGGGCAAAACAGAGTGATAGCCTCACTCTTATCCAAGAGATCTTGGTAGACGCGGCCAACATCAGCGAGTTCCACTACGTAGCCAAGGGCTTCAATGCCAACTTCGTGCTTGGTAATCTCAGTCATGCCCGCATGAGAGCGGTCAGAAACATGAATATGTTCAATTGGGGTTGCACAAGGCTCGATAGCAGACCACAACTGCAAGTGACGCAGAATGTTGACCGTACCGTAGGACAGAGCAATCGAGCGCGAGTCAAACCCCGGATGTTGATCCGATTGGGCTTTAAAAGGCTCAACAACCGCAATTTGCAGCGCGCCTTTAGATAAACGGTCGATTGCTAACGCAAGTGTGGCACCAGCCATGGCACCACCAGCAATTACAACGTCATATTGCCTCATGCTAACCTCTAGAAACTATTCGATAATGGGGAACGAGTGATTAATGAATCGTTGGTTTGTTTTCATTGTTTTCAGGACGAGCACCAAACTCTGCATGAATAGTTAATACGCAGGCTTTAACGTGTTCGATTACTTGCTCTAGTAATAGCGCTTGCTCGCCTAGGTCATCGTCTTCATCAATACCAAGCTTGGCGATTTCTTCTAGATCAGCCAAGGCTTCTTTTGCATCGTCTGATGCCTTATCAATCGCAATGCCCGCTAAGCCCATACCTGAGATAAAGTGGTTCACAAAGTCAGACACACCATCTGCTAGTGCAAACAAACCTTCTTCGCCCGCTTCATCTGGAAGCAGCAGAGACAACTCCATAGAAGTGCCAGTTAGCTCGTTAACGGTTACTTGGAACACGCTTTGTGCCAATGCTAATGCGCTTGATGGCCAGCCCATGCCTTCATTGGTGTAATCAAACAGAATCGGTTGCCAGGTTTGGTCGTTAATCGCCAATCCACCACTTAGCATGCCAACAAGTAGACCGTGCAATTCTGCTGGGGTCACAGCAAGGCTTGCAGATTTCAGTTCAGCAGCAATAGATTGGTATTCAGGAAGGGTGATTTCACTCATAATCTTGGCTCATTCTTGCGTAATAATGTATCGACATATCCTACCATCAAGCCTACTCGGCTGAAACGGCTATCAAATTCAATTTTGGACAGCATTTAATCAATTTGCCCAATTCCTGTGTGATCACTTCACCATTTTTCTTTCTGTGATGGGAAATGCTTGAATCTTAATAGCGGTTTTCCTATAGTTTCCTCCTCGGTAGTTGTATAACGCAACGCCTTAGATAGCGCGAATATAGAGTTTATTCATCATGAGCAATCAAGCGATCGACGTTGAAATCCTTGGCAAAATGACACGAGTCAATTGTCCTTCAGGGCAAGAAGAGTCACTAATTACAGCGGCTAAAGATCTTGATCGTCGATTGAAAGAGATGAGCGAGCGTACTAAGGTAACCAATGAAATTCAGCTACTGACCTTTGCTGCGTTGAACATTTGTTATGAATTGCATACAAAATCATACGAATCTAACGGTCAGCAACAAGAAATTACTGAGCGAATGGAAAAGCTCACCGCGTCTTTAGAAAGTGCGCTTAGTAAGGTAAAGCAAGGACAGCAGTAGATACAAAATTTACCCTGGGGTGTGCGTCAGTTGGATTTAAGTCCCTGAGCCGATAAGCAATACCAAAGGGTTAGTACTTGATAGCTATTGAGCAAGCTTGGCATGCACCGAGAAGCCTACGGTTATCATTGCTGATCCGCCTTGAACCAGCTGGTTCAAGGGCCACAATCCTCAACGGCACCCTGGGGTATCCTCTCTATGTCAGACCTATCTCGACAAGAATTCCGTAAACTCATCCGCGAAAAACGCAACGCCCTTTGTAGCGATACTCAGTTTCAAGCCGGGCTCGATCTCGTTCAGCAGTTTTCGCAGTTAGCAGAAATCAAAACCGCACAGCACATTGCCATCTATTTGTCTGCCGATGGCGAATTAGACACCAAACCTTTGATTGAGTCGCTATGGCAGCAAGGAAAGTCGATTTACCTGCCCGTCATTCACCCTTTCTCTAAAGGTCAATTACTCTTCTTGCAATACATCAATGATGAACAGTTGGTGTACAACAAATACGGAATCTTAGAACCTGCGCTTGATATCCGCGCCCTCAAACCGGTCCGTGAGCTGGATGTCATTTGTACGCCGTTAGTCGGGTTTGACAGTGCCGGCCATCGCTTAGGTATGGGCGGAGGCTACTACGACCGGACACTCTCACGTTGGTTTAGCACTGGCGAAGGTGCCAAACCGATCGGTATCGCCCACGATTGCCAGCATGTAGATCGCCTCCCCGTTGAAAGCTGGGATATTCCATTACCTAAGATCGTGACTCCAAGCCAAATCTGGCAATGGGAAAAGTAACACTTACCCGCTATAATCACGCCGCAAACGTTAACGAACATCTATTCAGGAGATTGGCATGACTCAAGATGAAATGAAGAAAGCGGCTGGTTGGGCAGCACTTAAGTATGTTGAGAAAGGCAGCATTGTCGGTGTTGGTACTGGCTCTACCGTGAATCACTTCATCGATGCCCTAGGCAGTATCAAAGATGATATCAAAGGCGCAGTGTCTAGCTCTGTTGCTTCTACTGAGCGTCTAAAAGAGCTTGGTATTGAGGTTTACGAGTGTAACGACGTAGCAATGCTGGATATCTACGTTGATGGTGCAGATGAAATCAACGCAGCGCGTGAAATGATCAAAGGCGGCGGTGCTGCACTGACTCGTGAAAAGATCGTTGCGGCAATTTCAGAAAAATTCGTATGTATCGTTGACGGCACAAAAGCAGTTGACGTACTTGGTCAGTTCCCACTTCCTGTAGAAGTAATCCCAATGGCGCGCTCATACGTTGCTCGTGAGTTGGTAAAACTAGGTGGTGACCCTGCATACCGTGAAGGCGTAACAACGGACAACGGCAACGTGATCCTAGACGTGCACAACATGCAAATCACTAACCCGAAAGAACTTGAAGACAAGATCAACGGCATTGCAGGTGTGGTAACGGTAGGCCTGTTCGCTCACCGTGGTGCAGACGTGGTTATCACTGGTACACCAGAAGGTGCGAAAATAGAAGAATAAATCATTAGATGATTTAAATTTTCTGTTATTTCATTACAGACGGCGCCCTAGGGCGCCGTTTTTTCTTCCTTTTTCTAAGAAAAGCATGCCTTATTCCGTAATTTTCTTACCCAAAGCAAAAATTTTTTGTTACTTTATTGAACAGAAGACGCACAGGGAAACGTTTGTCTTCCGACAAAACTGTTAATTATCCCCTTTTTAATGGTTTTGCTTTATGTGCGCCACATTAGCCCACCTTTCCATTTTAAGGACGAGAAAAATGGCCAAAGTTTCACTGGAAAAAGAAAAGATTAAGATCCTCTTGCTAGAGGGACTCCACCCTTCTTCAGTTGAAGTTCTTCAAGCAGCTGGCTACAGCAACATTGAATATCACAAAGGTTCCCTTTCAGAAGAAGAGCTGATTGAAGCAGTAAAAGACGTGCACTTCATCGGTATCCGTTCCCGAACGAACCTATCGGAAGAAGTGATCAATGCGGCGAACAAGCTAGTTGCGATTGGCTGTTTTTGTATCGGTACCAACCAAGTTGACCTAAGTGCTGCCGCTCGACGCGGTGTCCCTGTATTTAATGCACCATTCTCAAACACGCGCAGTGTTGCCGAGTTGGTGTTAGGCCAAGTACTACTGCTTCTTCGTGGTATCCCTGAGAAAAATGCACTCGCACACCGTGGTATTTGGAAAAAGAGTGCAGACAGCTCTTACGAAGCACGTGGTAAGCGTCTGGGTATCATCGGTTACGGCCACATCGGTACTCAGCTGGGTATCATCGCAGAAAACTTAGGCATGCGCGTTTACTACTACGACATTGAAAACAAACTGTCGCTAGGTAACGCAACGCAAGTGTTCACCATGAGCGAACTACTGAACAAGTGTGACGTCATTTCTTTGCACGTTCCTGAAACGCCAGAGACCAAGAACATGATGGGTGCAGAAGAGTTCGCACGCATGAAGCCGGGCGCCATCTTTATCAACGCTGCGCGCGGTACTGTGGTAGACATCCCTGCCCTATGCCACAGTCTAGAGTCTGGTCACATCTCAGGCGCTGCGGTTGACGTATTCCCAGTAGAACCAAAAACCAATGCTGATGCATTTGAGTCTCCACTGCAGAAGTTCGACAACGTCATCCTAACGCCACACGTCGGTGGTTCAACGCAAGAAGCGCAAGAAAACATTGGTGTCGAAGTTGCTGGTAAACTGGCGAAATACTCTGACAACGGTTCAACGCTATCAAGTGTGAACTTCCCAGAGGTATCACTGCCTGAGCATCGTGAATGTTCACGTTTGTTGCACATCCACAAAAACCGCCCTGGTATCCTAACGCAAATCAACACCATCTTTGCGGAAGACGGCATCAACATCGCAGGTCAGTACCTACAAACGGCAGCTGAGATCGGTTACGTAGTGATCGACGTAGAGACTTCTCGCGCAGAAGAAGCACTAGTGAAACTAAAAGGCATCGAAGGCACAATTCGTGCTCGTATCCTTCATTAATCGCTGATTACTCGACATAAAAAAGGCAGGGACTCCCCTGCCTTTTCTGTTTCTGTTCGTCGTAATATTCTTATTACTATTTCAGCTTGTAAACCACATCCACTTGGTCACGAATCACAAGCGTAGAGTCTTGGTAGCTATTCGAACTCTCTCTTGCATCCATTGCCATTGAACGTAAAAGCACTGGACGGGCGTGCATTTGGTTGTAATTAATCTGCCAAACATCACCCAACTTTTTGTCAAAACCCGTCGCTAAAGATGCCGCCTTGCTTTGCGCATCTTTGATTGCTTCCATACGCGCTTTTTGCTGATACTCAGACTGGTTACTCACTTTAAGCTGAATATTATCGACTTGATTAATGCCAGCTTTTAACGCCATGTCCAAGTATTCATTCAAGTTGGCAAGATCGTTAACCGTCACATCAATACTACGTGATGCGCGGTAGCCAACTAGCTCTGCTTTGCCCGATTTCGGATAGTGATACTGCGGTGCTAAGTACAAGTTTGAACTGGTGATGTTATCTTTTGACAACCCTGTATCCGCTAAGCTTTTTAGAAACGCATCAACGGTATTATCGACCGATTGCTTCGCTTGCTCCGCAGTCATCGTGGTATCAACTACCTTCACAGAGAAAGTGGCCATATCTGGAGTTGCTACAACTTCACCGTATCCAGTCGTACTCACGTGAGCAAAATCAGGTGCCTCATTCGCAAGTACAGAAACGCTAGTAAGGCTTAGTGCCGAAGCCAGAAAGATTGAAGACAGTTTCATTCGATAAATCCATCCGTATTGAAATAGAAAAGTCACTCCAAATGCCGGAGTTCAAGACGAGATACTCGATGAATGCCATGGCGGATTAAGTTGATGCCTCATCAAAACCAGAAAGATAAGAGGCACCAATGAACTGGAGTGTATATAGCTTCATCATAGAAACTTCTGCCAATTATCCAAGCGCCCTAAGCGACTTCTAACACAACTTTGACTGTGTTACTTCGCCGTGATTTCAGCTTAAAACGCGAGGCAAGCGGGAACTTATTGTGGCAAATGCTGTTGCGCGTAGCCAACGATCGCTTGTGAGATTTCTTGAAGCACCCCCGTTTCTAACTGCCAGTGATGCCAGTAAATTCGATAGGACATCAAAAAGCCCGGCGTAATATCAATCAACTCACCTTTCTCCAGTTCGTCGGTGATCTGCAATCGGGGAATCAAACAATAAGCCACGCCTGCTAACGCCATCTTAAGGAAAGCTTCTGAGCTACTGATGTTGTGATGAATCACGCTATCTGGCCTCACGTTGAAGTGCTCCGTTAAGAACTTCTTATGCAGATCATCATATTGGTCATAAGATACCGCTGGCGCTTTGGCTAAAGTCTGGTTGTTGACCCCTTCCGAGAAGTAACGTTGATAAAACTCTGGGTTGGCGACACAAACATAATCGATGCGACCAAGATAGTCTGCTCGACAGCCCGGGATGGCTTGAGACTCTAAACTGATCGCCCCAGCAACCTCACCACTTCTTAGCTTCTCAATCGAACGCGACTCGCCATAAATAGTCAGTTTTAGTTCCACTTGGCGATGCTTCATTACGTCTTGCAACGCAGGTAAAAGCCAGGTTGCGAGACTGTCTGCATTGGTTGCCAATGAAAGCTGTACAGGACGTGTTGTCGTGTCGTTTTTTAGTTCAGGGAGGATTTCATGCTCAAGCAATCTTACTCGGCGATAAAGCCCGAGTAACTTCTTACCAATCGGGGTGGGTTTTGGTGGTTGCTCACGAATAAGAACCGGTTGGGCAAGGTACTTCTCTAGCTGCTTGATACGCTGGGAAATGGCGGATTGTGAGACAAAAAGGTGCTCAGCCGCTCGGTCAAAACTGCCTTGATGTACCACCGCATCTAACGCTTCAATCCATTTATAGTCCAATCCTCGCACGTGTTTTTCCTCCTTAATAAACGCCCAAAACACCAGATAAGTGTTACTAATAATATATTAAAATCATTAATTATACTTATTTCAATAAAAGCTTTATCTTCCATTCCTCTGTTGTTCTATTGCTAATTTTTGAGGTGTGTTGTGAGCTTTTGGGTGTTATTACAAGGATTCGGTTTAGGTGCGACGATGATCATTCCAATCGGTGCGCAGAATGCGTACGTCCTTAACCAAGGTATTAAGCGTCAACATCACCTGACGACCGCGACCATCTGTAGCATCCTAGATATGATCTTCATATCGCTTGGTATTTTTGGTGGTGGTGCGATTCTATCGCAAAATGAAATCCTGCTGACCTCCGTCACTTTAGGTGGCATTGCCTTCTTAAGTGTTTACGGTTTACTGTCACTAAAAAGCGCATTCAAACCGGCAGACGCCTCTGAATCGAAAGGGGAAGTCGTCGCTCGAGGTCGTCGTACCGTGATTCTTGGCGCACTTGCCGTCACAGTGTTGAACCCACATCTTTACTTAGATACCGTAGTGATCTTGGGTTCAATTGGTGGTCAATTCGAAGGCAACGATCGTATCGCATTTGCTTTGGGCACCATCATGGCTTCATTTGTGTGGTTCTACACACTCTCATTAGGTGCTGCGAAATTAGGTCCGACGCTCTCAAAACCAAAAGTGAAGAAAGGCATCGATATTGCGGTTGCCGCTATGATGTTTACTATCGCTTTTGTTCTTGCTAATGAACTAGTCACCAAATACTGGTAAAGACAAATAGGAAAGAAACACGACATGGAGTCACTGGAAAAAATCCATCAAATCAACCGAGAGCGATTCAATGCGCTCTCCATCCCCTTTCGAGAATGGCAACACGAAGCTATTCTCGACTTCGAAACCGACGTCAAAGTCGCCGCACAACTCGGTTGGACAGGCACGCATACTAAGAGTCTTTTTCTCAAGCTAAAAGGACAAGGTTATGCAGTATACCTAACCGACAAGGACTCGCGTCTAGACTCCAAGCAAATCAAAGCCATTACGGGTAAACGACCTTCAATTTGCAGCGATGATGAAATGATTGAGCAGCTAGGTTGTGTGCCCGGCGCAGTTTGCCCTATTGGCTTACCTGAACATGTCACCATTATCGTCGATACAGCACTCTACCAACATGATGAGTTGCTCTATACACCAGGTTTACCCGAGTTAACCTTTGGCTTTGCAGGCAGCGAACTTAAACGTCTGCTCCTTGCTGGCAGTAACACTCTGTTAGAACTTTAGAAAACTGGGATATAAAAAAAGCGAGGCCATTGCCTCGCTTTTTCATGTTCTCAATCGAAGGGATTAAGCTTCTACTTTGTTCAAGTGAACATCCATTTGTGGGAATGGAATTTCGATGCCTGCTTCATCCAACGCTTCTTTGATTGCTTGAGTAGAATCGAAGTAAACGTCCCAGTAATCAGCAGTTTTACACCATGGACGAACCACGAAGTTCACTGAAGAATCTGCTAGAGCCAGTACACCAATTTGGATTGCTGGATCTTTAAGGATACGCTCATCTTTTTCTAGCACGTCACGGATAACTTGCTTAGTTTGCTTAAGGTCAGCGCTGTAAGAAACACCGATAACTAGGTCTACACGACGCGTAGCGTGGCGAGAGTAGTTCGTGATTGCGCCGCCGATAACTGATGAGTTCGGTACAACAACCATTTTGTTGTCAGGTGTTTTTAGTACAGTTTGGAAGATTTGAATTGCTTCAACACTACCTGCTACACCGCCGATTTCTACGTAGTCACCAGACTTGAATGGACGGAATGCAACAATTAGTACGCCCGCTGCAAAGTTAGATAGTGAGCCTTGCAGAGCAAGACCAACAGCAAGACCTGCCGCACCGATTACCGCAACTACAGATGCAGTTTGAACACCTACACGGCCTAGTGCCGCGATAAGTACGATAACAAATAGAAGGTAACGAACTAAACCATTGACGAATTCAACAACAGCTTTGTCCATCTTTTTCTTTTCAAGCACTTTTGAAACGCTGTTTGCTACCGCTTTAACGATAATGTTACCGATAAATAGGATCAGCAGTGCAGAAATGATGTTCACACCGTACTGAATAAGAAGATCTGAGTTGTTATTTAGCCATGTTTCAGCTTTGCTCAAACCATCCGTTAAAGAGGTATCGATACCCATCGATTCACCTGCCATAATTCGTATCCTCAAAATAAAGATATTAAATCTAATTGCCGTTAATTTATGAACCTTGTTTTTTATAGGTTCTTATTCACAACAACATCCCTATTGTTTTCCTGAACAGTGTCAGATTTTTGGCACAATATCTCAAAACTGAAATTTTGCAAAGTCAGAGTTTAGCAAAGACCTACAAAACAAAGCTTTATCAGATTTTTCTGATACTGGCATGTTACAGAGTACGCAATGGATTTACATTTCGCCACACTTTTTACTTGGTTTTATGCCACTTGGTGCGGAAATGCGCTGAGTTTCGAAATTTGCGCCAAAAACAGAAGGGATATGAAGTGCGGTGATCATATAGCAGTTGATTTAGTTATCAATTGCTACAGGAAGGAGATTCTGGGTTGTCTCATTGTTTAGACACAAAAAAAACCCGCTCTTAGAGCGGGTTTTTAGAAACTCAGTTGAGACGAATTATAGTACGTCTACTGCGTTTAGGTCAGCAAATGCTTTCTCTAGGCGAGCTACC
Organism: Vibrio sp. B1ASS3; assembly: GCF_905175355.1. NCBI lineage: Bacteria > Pseudomonadati > Pseudomonadota > Gammaproteobacteria > Vibrionales > Vibrionaceae > Vibrio > Vibrio sp. B1ASS3. The sequence goes on along the minus strand of NZ_HG992742.1, from coordinate 595,041 downwards.
ATTGAAGCTTGACCAGCACGTAGCCATACGCGTGGGTCGTAGTACTTCTTGTTTGGAGCGTCTTCGCCAGTTGGGTTACCGATTTGACCTTGTAGGTAATCGCGGTTTTCCGCTTCGTATGCACGGATACCGTCCCATGTAGCCCACTGTGTATCAGTATCGATGTTCATTTTGATAACACCGTAGCCAATAGACTCTTGGATTTCTGCTTCAGTAGAACCAGAACCACCGTGGAATACGAAGTTTAGAGCGTTTGGTGCGATACCGAACTTCTCTGCACAGTATGCTTGAGAGTCACGTAGGATAGTTGGAGTTAGAACAACGTTACCTGGCTTGTATACACCGTGTACGTTACCGAAAGATGCTGCGATAGTGAAACGTGGGCTAACAGCGCTTAGTTTCTCGTATGCGTATGCAACGTCTTCTGGAGAAGTGTAAAGCTCAGATGCGTCCATATCAGAGTTATCAACGCCGTCTTCTTCACCACCAGTACAACCAAGTTCGATCTCGATTGTCATGTTCATTTTAGCCATGCGCTCTAGGTACTTAGCACATGTTTCGATGTTCTCTTCTAGAGACTCTTCAGAAAGGTCTAGCATGTGAGAAGAGAATAGAGGCTTACCAGTTTGAGCGAAGAACTCTTCACCAGCGTCTAGTAGACCGTCGATCCATGGTAGAAGTTTCTTAGCAGCGTGGTCAGTGTGTAGGATTACTGGCACACCGTAAGCTTCAGCTACAGCGTGAACGTATTTTGCACCAGCTACAGCGCCAAGGATTTGTGCACCTTGACCTTCAAGTTTAACGCCTTTACCAGCGAAGAAAGATGCGCCGCCGTTAGAGAACTGAACAACAACTGGAGCTTTAACTTTTGCAGCTGCTTCAAGTACTGCGTTTACAGAATCAGTACCAACAACGTTTACTGCTGGAAGTGCAAAGTTGTTCTCTTTTGCTACTTCAAATACTTTCTGAACGTCATCGCCAGAGATAACACCTGGTTTTACGAAGTCGAAGATCTTAGACATGGATGTAATCCTATTTATCTGTCGTTTTATAAACAAAACTTGTTAAATTGAAAATCTTGCAAACGTTTGCTCACAACTGAGGCTATTTTAGCAGAGTTCCACTCTCGTTGCAGCAAACAAGAAAGCGGGAGAGGACTCCCGCTTTACTAATATTACTTAGCGCGTGCTTCTAGCATTTCAACTGCTGGAAGTACTTTACCTTCTACGAACTCAAGGAAAGCGCCGCCGCCAGTAGAGATGTAAGATACGTCAGCTTTGATACCGAACTTGTCGATAGCTGCTAGCGTGTCACCACCACCTGCAACAGAGAAACCTTCAGAAGCTGCGATAGCTTCAGAGATACCTTTAGTACCTGCTTCGAAGTTCTTGAATTCGAATACGCCTACTGGACCGTTCCATAGGATAGTCTTAGCGTTCTTAAGGATTTCTGCTAGTTCAGCAGTTGAATCTGGACCAAGGTCGAAGATCATGTCGTCGTCTTGTACTTCAGAAACGTGCTTGATTTCAGCTTCTGCGTTCTCGTCGAATGCTTTCGCACATGCAACGTCAGTTGCTACTGGGATTGCACACTCGTCCATTAGCTTCTTAGCTGTTTCAACTAGGTCTGCTTCGTATAGAGACTTACCAACGTTGTGGCCAGCAGCTGCGATGAATGTGTTAGCAATACCACCACCAACAACTAGTTGGTCAGCGATTTTAGATAGAGACTCAAGAACAGTTAGCTTAGTAGAAACTTTTGAACCACCTACGATAGCAACCATTGGACGAGCAGGCTTGTCCATTGCTTTACCTAGAGCTTCTAGTTCGTTCGCTAGTAGAGGACCAGCACATGCTACGTCTGCGTGCATACCAACACCGTGAGTAGATGCTTGTGCACGGTGAGCTGTACCGAATGCGTCCATTACGAAGATGTCACATAGAGAAGCGTACTGCTTAGACAGTTCTTCTTCGTTTTTCTTCTCGCCTTTGTTGAAGCGAACGTTTTCTAGAACAACTAGTTCACCAGCGTTTAGTTCTAGACCGTTTAGGTAGTCTTTCGCTAGTTTAACTTCGCAGTCTAGTGCGTCGTTTAGGTAGTTAACTACTGGTTGTAGAGAGAACTCTTCAGCGTATTCACCTTCAGTTGGGCGACCTAGGTGAGAAGTAACCATAACTTTAGCGCCTGCTTCTAGACAGTGCTTGATAGTTGGAAGAGATGCGATGATACGTGCATCTGAAGTTACTTTACCGTCTTTTACTGGCACGTTTAGGTCAGCACGGATAAATACACGTTTACCTGCAAGATCCAGGTCAGTCATCTTGATTACAGACATGATGTGTCCTCTCAAATATTAAATAATTAAAGTTTTTAAAAACTCGGCAATCCTGCCAAGCCCGTTAATTCTTCAAACTGGTTACTGATATGGAGATACGTCAGATTTATTTCAAGGCTTAAAATAAAAAATTTCTCCATCGCTTCTTCACCATTATTGCTCCACTTGTGAAGAAGCTTGCATTGCTAAGGCGGTATCCAGCATCCGGTTAGCAAAGCCCCATTCGTTATCGCACCAAACGAGCATTTTAACGAGTTGCCCGTTACTCACTCTTGTCTGAGTTCCATCCACAATTGCACTATGGGGATCGTGGTTAAAGTCGATGGAAACGAGCGGCGATTCAGTATAGTCAACAATGTCACGTAATGTACACTGAGATGCGTTAACAATGGTTTGATTTACGTCATTAACTTTCACATTTGTACTAATTGTGACACTTAAATCCATCGCAGTGACGTTAACTGTCGGAACTCGAACCGAAATTGCTTCGAATTTGTTGGAAAATTTCGGGAAGATTCTTTCAATACCCTTATGCAACTTGGTATCGACAGGAATGATGGATTGACTGGCTGCACGCGTACGGCGTAAATCATTGTGGTAAGCGTCGATAACTTGCTGATCGTTCATTGAAGAGTGAATCGTGGTGATAGTGCCAGACTCAATGCCAAAGGCCTCATCTAATACTTTGATGATAGGAACGATACAGTTGGTGGTACATGAACCATTGGACACCACGCGGTGTTCATCTTTGAGGGTTTCGTGGTTCACACCGTAGATAATGGTGTTATCGAGATCGCTTGCGCCAGGGTGTGAAAACAGAACTTTTTGCGCGCCAGCTTCAATATGAGCTTGGCCATCGGCTTGTGAGCCGAAAACACCAGTACAATCGAGCACGATGTCGACTTCTAAGTCACGCCATGGCAAGAGTTCAATTTCAGCAAGGTGAAGGATTCTAATGGGATCGTATTCGCCACTGTCGTGGTGAACATAGAGGTGTTCTTGGTCGTGCGAGATTTTCTTTCCGAAGCGGCCATGACTGGTGTCATATTGAAGAAGATGTGCCATCGCTTCGGGTTGCGCGAGTTCATTAACCGCCACAACTTTTATCTGCTGATGCTTACCGCTCTCATATACTGCTCGCAGTACATTACGACCGATACGTCCAAATCCATTGATCGCAACTTTTAGCATTTATCCTTCGCCTCACCAAAAATTCGTGTCACAGATAGTACCTGATACGGAGGCTGAACGCATTAAGTAAGTGATCTCACTCGCGGTAAACTATCTTTTCACTTCCCGGAATATTCATATCACCAATATATTGAGTTCTGACGTTACGTATTTCGCTTGGCACTTTAGCTCCTTGTTTGACCACCAAAGGAAATGCGTATGTCAGGTTTTCCCGCTGCTCACTTTTGCAAGCGATGCAATAGAGAAACACCGCACTCTGAAGTGCTGGTCCGTAAACCAAGTCGTTATGATACGGATAAATCAATTCTTGGAACGTTAAAGCTTTGGGCTCATACCCTGCTGAACGGCGGTCACTATTACGATATGGATCGCTATGTCACCTGTAAGGAATGTGGACACAAAGAGAAGGATAACTGGGGAAAAGAATTCGAGTAGGCACAAAAAAACCGAGCATTAACGCTCGGTTTTTCTTTTATCTTTGTAAGCTTACGCTAGCAGTTCTTTTGCTGTGTTCACTACGTTTTCTACAGTGAAACCAAACATCTCGAACAGTTGGTCAGCTGGCGCAGATTCACCGAATGTTGTCATACCGATGATGCGACCGTCGAAGCCAACGTACTTGTACCAGAAGTCAGCAATGCCCGCTTCTACAGCGATACGAGCTGTTACGTCTGATGGCAGTACTGATTCACGGTAAGCCGCGTCTTGCTTGTCGAATGCATCTGTTGATGGCATTGAAACAACGCGTACTTTCTTACCTTCAGCCGTTAGTTGCTCAGCGGCTTTCACTGCTAGTTCAACTTCAGAACCTGTCGCGATTAGGATTAGCTCAGGCTTACCATCGCTGTCTTTCAGGATGTAAGCACCTTTCGCGATGTCCGCTACTTGCTCAGCAGTACGTTCTTGTTGCGCTAGGTTTTGACGAGAGAAGATCAGTGCCGATGGGCCATCTTTACGTTCAATCGCTAGTTTCCATGCTACTGCAGACTCAACTTGGTCACATGGACGCCATGTGCTCATGTTTGGAGTCAGGCGTAGAGATGCCATTTGCTCAACTGGTTGGTGAGTTGGGCCGTCTTCGCCAAGACCGATAGAGTCGTGCGTGTAAACTTGGATGTTCTGAACTTTCATCAGAGCAGCCATACGCATAGCGTTACGTGCGTATTCCATGAACATTAGGAATGTTGCGCCGTAAGGAACGAAACCACCGTGTAGTGCGATACCGTTCATGATCGCTGTCATACCGAATTCACGTACACCGTAGTGGATGTAGTTACCAGAGAAGTCGTTCGCTTCTAGAGACTTAGAACCAGACCACATAGTTAGGTTAGAAGGCGCTAGGTCAGCAGAGCCGCCCATGAATTCTGGAAGCATTTGACCAAACGCTTCTAGTGCGTTTTGAGATGCTTTACGTGATGCGATGTTTGCTGGGTTTGCTTGAAGGTCAGCAATGATTTGGCTTGTCTTCTCTTCCCACTGTGCAGGAAGTTCGCCGTTTAGACGACGCTTAAGCTCTGCTGCTTCTGCTGGGTAAGCCGCTGCATACGCTTCGAACTTCGCGTTCCAAGCCGCTTCTTTCTCAGTGCCTGCCGCTTTCGCATCCCACTCAGCGTATACGTCTGCAGGGATTTCAAATGCTGGGTGTTCCCAACCTAGGAATTCACGTGCTGCTGCGATTTCTTCCGCACCTAGTGGTGCACCGTGACAGTCGTGAGAGCCTGATTTGTTTGGAGAACCAAAACCGATGATAGTTTTAGTACAGATAAGCGTAGGGCGTGGATCTGCTTTTGCCGCTTCGATTGCTGCGTTGATCGCTTCAGAGTCGTGACCATCTACAGCAGGGATTACGTGCCAGCCGTAAGATTCAAAACGCTTAGGCGTGTCGTCAGAGAACCAACCTTCAACGTGACCATCGATAGAGATGCCGTTGTCATCCCAGAATGCGATCAGTTTGCCAAGGCCTAGTGTACCAGCAAGAGAACATGCCTCGTGCGAGATACCTTCCATTAGACAGCCATCGCCCATGAACACGTAAGTGAAGTGGTCAACGATGTCGTGACCTTCTTTGTTGAACTGAGCTGCCAACGCTTTCTCAGCCATTGCCATACCAACAGCGTTGGTGATGCCTTGACCTAGAGGACCCGTTGTTGTCTCGATACCAGGTGCGTAGCCGTACTCTGGGTGACCAGGAGTCTTAGAGTGAAGCTGACGGAAGTTCTTAAGATCGTCGATAGATAGCTCGTAACCGCTCAGGTGCAGTAGAGAGTAAATCAGCATAGAGCCGTGGCCGTTAGACAGTACGAAACGGTCGCGGTCAGCCCACTCTGGATTAGCTGGGTTGTGGTTTAGGTGAGAACGCCAAAGAACTTCAGCGATATCAGCCATACCCATAGGTGCGCCTGGGTGGCCAGAGTTAGCTTGTTGAACACCATCCATGCTAAGAGCGCGGATTGCATTTGCCAGATGTTTACGAGAAGACATGTCTGCTCCTGAGTGCATTAAGCGAATTGATAAAGGAATGTGGGCACTTTCATTGAGTGAACCAAGTACGAAAGTGCGGGCAATATTCTCTCAGAGCCAAAATCTGACTGCAAACGTTTTACTCACCATTTTTGAGGTTTTAACTCAATCTTTTCGCAGTTAATGGGCAATTTATGAAAAATTCACCCCATCAAAAGCAAACGATTGGGAAATAAGCTAGACGAATTCAAATCGAAAAAGAGCTTGTAATTCGACTGTGGGAAATTAAAATAGACGTCTAGATGTAGAAACACCTACAAACTGTATTGTATTTTTCGTGGCAAGCTTGCGTTAGTTAGCCATGAGTAAACCTTAAGATTGGAGCTATCATGGCTAAGCACCTGTTCACTTCTGAGTCGGTATCAGAAGGTCATCCAGATAAAATCGCAGACCAAATCTCTGACGCAGTTCTTGATGCAATTCTTGAGCAAGACCCAAAAGCACGCGTGGCTTGTGAAACTTACGTTAAAACCGGCATGGTTATGGTTGGTGGTGAAGTAACGACTTCTGCATGGGTTGATATCGAAGAAATCACTCGTGAAACAGTTCGTGAAATCGGCTACGTTCACTCTGACATGGGCTTTGATGCGAACTCGTGTGCGGTTCTAAACACCATCGGTAAGCAGTCTCCAGACATCAACCAAGGTGTTGATAAAGCCGATCCTAAAGAGCAAGGCGCAGGCGACCAAGGCATCATGTTTGGTTACGCAACGAACGAAACTGAAATTCTAATGCCAGCTCCAATTACTTACTCTCACCTACTTGTTAAAAAACAAGCTGAAGTTCGTAAGAGCGGTAAACTAGACTTCCTTCGCCCAGATGCGAAATCTCAAGTAACGTTCCAATACGACCAAGGTAAGATTGTTGGTATCGATGCTGTTGTTCTTTCAACTCAGCACTGTGATTCAGTAACAACACCTGACCTACGTGAAGCAGTAATGGAAGAGATCATCAAGCCAGTACTACCTTCAGAGTGGATCACTAAAGACACTAACTTCTTCATCAACCCAACCGGTCGTTTCGTTATCGGTGGTCCAATGGGTGACTGTGGTCTAACTGGTCGTAAAATCATCGTAGATACATACGGCGGCGCAGCTCGTCACGGTGGTGGTGCATTCTCTGGTAAAGATCCATCGAAAGTAGACCGCAGCGCGGCTTACGCAGCACGTTACGTAGCGAAGAACATCGTAGCAGCTGGCATGGCTGACCGTTGTGAAATCCAACTTTCATACGCTATCGGTGTTGCTGATCCAACGTCTATCATGGTTGAAACGTTCGGTACTGAGAAAGTATCACACGAAATCATCATTGAAGCGGTTCGTCAAAACTTCGACCTACGTCCATACGGCCTACAAGAAATGCTTAACCTGCTTCAACCTATCTACAAGCAGACAGCAGCATACGGTCACTTCGGTCGCGAAGAGTTCCCATGGGAAGCTACAGATAAAGCAGCTATCCTACGCGATTTCGCTGGCATCAAGTAATCGAGCCACACAAGAATCGATAAAGCCCTCGCCTCTGGCGGGGGCTTTTTGTTTCTGCCCCCTTCTCTGCCTTCTCATTCTTTCCTTGAACAAAAATTCAGCAATTATTTGTAAATTGCCTCATCTCCGCCAATAGTTAACATAATGTTAAATGCACTTTTCGATGTATATAACGTAGAGAACTATGATGCAGGCTCACGTGGCTAAAAGAGTCATGAAAAACGTCAGCCAAACATCTTTATATGGCCTAGGTGCCACCGTGGGAATAAATCAAGGAGGAGTTATGCCTCGTACCGTGAACCCGTCTGACTTCCAGGGTAAACGAAAGGAAGTTCCAGATAATGAATACGCCAGAACCATTCCGTGCAATACCGTTAGCTTATCGGCACCATTCCATTGGCTCGCGTTGGGTCTGCATGACTTTGTCCGCATGCCGCTCATCAGTGCCTTCTACGGCATCTGTTTTATGGCTGCTGCGATTGGTATCGTGCTTCTGGTTCAATGGCAAGGCACGCATCTCGTCGTGATGCCAAGCCTGATTGTTTACATGTTAATCGGTCCGTTCTTAGCGCTCGGCTTATATGATGCGAGTTGGGAGAGAGAACGCGGACACAAACCAAGTTTGTTCCATTCAATGAAAGCCATCGGACGCAACTCCAGCTCTCAGTGGGCATTTGCTGTGATGCTCGCGGTATGTATGATTTTCTGGATGCGAATTGCTGCCCTGCTCCATGCGCTGTACCCTTCTGTACAAGGCGCTCCACTGACTGAATTCTTGCCTTTCTTGGTTATAGGCTCAATCGTCGGTTTTGTCTTGGCTTGCGTAGTATTCAGCATTTCTGCTTTCTCAATACCGCTGATGATGGAGCGCCGCGTCGATATGATGACCGCAGTGTTCACCAGCTTTAACGCTGTGAAGTCTAACATCCCAGCGATCATTGTTTGGGCTGCGATTATTTGTGGCGGTATCTTAATCGGCTTTGCGACTTACGGTATTGGTATGCTCTTCACCATGCCAATCTTAGGGTATGGTACATGGCATGCTTACCATGCAACGATTAAGAAAAAACACACGCCTTAGAAAACAGATGTTATGATCCGGCCCTCGCAAACGCGGGGGCTTTTTTATTGAGTAAATGGGGTGAGTCGTGGATATAGAACTGAGCTACAAAGCCAAGCAAGTGATGGCAGATTGCATCGCGATGGCAGAGCAGGCTTTCAAGCGTTCTTTTCCTATTCCTTCTCTGACTTTCAATGTGCGTGGCAAAGCTGCGGGTAAAGCGTATCTACAATTGAACGAAGTCCGTTTGAATCCCAAACTGTTCAGCGAAAATCCACAAGCGTTTATCCAAGAGGTTATTCCTCACGAAGTCGCCCACTTGATTACCTACCAAGTTTACGGTCGCGTTCGCCCACACGGGAAAGAGTGGCAAGGTGTTATGGAGGCGGTATTCAAAGTACCAGCCAAAACCACTCACAGCTTTGATGTAGCCTCTGTTCAAGGTAAAACCTTTGAATACCGATGTGGTTGTATGACGTACCCACTTTCAATTCGTCGTCACAACAAAGTGCAGCGTAAAGAGGCAGTATACTCATGCCAAAAGTGCCGCCAACCGCTGAACTTCACGGGAACTCAGCTCTCCTAACAGCACAAATTTCCTACTTTTCTATTCCAGAAAGAGAGACATTCGCTCTCAAAGTGTCTCTTTTTGCCTGTTATTGTTGGTTTGCTCATCACTAAAGCTAATTTGTGCGTGTTAGAATGAATAAAGTCATACTTTATAAAGACTTTAATCATGAAATATCTTTTCTCTTTATTCCTGCTTGCACTTTCTAGTGCAGCGATTGCTGCGCCTCCAAGCTCTTTTTCCGCGGCCAAGCGCGAAGCGGTAAAAATCTACGCCGATCACCCAACCAGCTTCTACTGTGGTTGTGACATTAAATGGCAAGGCAAAAAGGGCGTGCCGGATCTCTCTTCTTGTGGCTATCAAGTTCGTAAGCAAGAAAAACGCGCATCGCGCATCGAGTGGGAGCACGTGGTTCCTGCATGGCAGTTCGGCCACCAGCGTCAGTGTTGGCAAAATGGTGGACGCAAAAACTGCACAAGAAACGACAAAGTCTTCAAATCTATGGAAGCCGATCTCCACAACCTAACACCAGCTATCGGAGAGGTAAACGGTGACCGCTCTAACTACAACTTCAGTCAGTGGAATGGCATGGATGGCGTCAGCTACGGCCGATGTGAAATGCAAGTGAACTTTAAGCAACGTAAAGTAATGCCGCCCGATCGCGCACGTGGTTCGATTGCCCGCACTTACTTGTACATGAGCAAAGAATACGGTTTTAAACTTTCGAAGCAGCAAACTCAATTGATGAGTGCTTGGAACAAAACCTATCCAGTAGACAAGTGGGAATGTGAGCGTGATGAACGCATTGCGAAGATTCAAGGCAACCACAACCCATTCGTTCAAGAAGCTTGTCGCGCGCTGTAATTCTTCCCGTAATTACCGCATTGCACCTCCACTATTCGAGGCGTTGTCATTTACTGTAATGGAAACGCCTCTTGCCCCTTGTTTTTTCGCTGGAAAGCATCCATGTTAGTGTCTAAACACTCGCGTATGCAGGAAATCGAAACACAATGCGTATCCCTCGAATTTATCATCCAGAAACCATTCAACAACTTGGCGCTATTGCTCTTAGCGACGATGCAGCTGGCCATATTGGTCGCGTACTTCGCATGAAAGAAGGTCAAGAAGTCCTGCTCTTTGACGGCAGCGGCGCAGAATTCCCAGCAGTCATCAGTGAAGTCAGCAAAAAGAATGTGATGGTTGAGATCTCTGAACGCGTAGAAAGCAGCATTGAATCACCGCTTGACCTTCATCTTGGTCAGGTGATTTCACGTGGCGACAAGATGGAATTCACCATCCAAAAATCCGTAGAGCTTGGCGTAAATACGATTACACCGCTTATCTCTGAACGTTGCGGCGTAAAACTGGATCAAAAACGTTTCGAGAAGAAACTCGCTCAGTGGCAAAAAATCGCGGTCAGTGCCTGTGAGCAATGTGGCCGTAATGTAGTACCTGAAATTCGCCCTATCATGAGCTTAGAAGAGTGGTGTCAGGAAGAATACGATGGCTTGAAGCTTAACCTACACCCACGAGCGAAATACTCAATCAATACCCTGCCAACACCGGTTGAAAAAGTTCGTCTATTGATTGGCCCTGAAGGCGGTCTATCTTCTGACGAAATCGACATGACTCGCGAATACCAATTTGAAGAGACGCTACTCGGCCCTCGCGTTCTGCGTACCGAAACTGCGGCTCTGACAGCAATTACAGCCTTACAAGTTCGTTTCGGCGATCTTGGTTAAAACGGAGAAAAATAATGATCAAACTCGGTATTGTAATGGACCCAATCTCGTCCATTAACATCAAAAAAGACTCTAGCTTTGCCATGATGCTTGAAGCGCAACGCCGCGGCTACGAAATTCACTACATGGAAATGAACGATCTGCACCTAGACCAAGGTAAAGCGCTCGCAGACACCAAAGTGGTTGAGCTTAAAGAAGATCCAACGGGTTGGTACGAATTCAAATCTGAGCAGACTATCGAACTGTCTGAGCTTGATGCCGTGCTAATGCGTAAAGATCCTCCGTTCGACACAGAGTACATCTACGCAACGTACATCCTTGAGCGTGCTGAAGAGCAAGGCGCACTGATCGTGAACAAGCCACAAAGCCTACGTGACTGTAACGAAAAACTGTTCACCGCTTGGTTCCCAGAGCTAACGCCAACCACCATCGTGACGCGTAAAGCAGAGAAGATTAAAGCTTTCCGTGAAGAGCACGGTGATGTGATCCTAAAACCACTTGATGGCATGGGCGGCGCATCTATCTTCCGCGTGAAAGAGAACGATCCAAACGTATCGGTAATCATCGAGACACTCACAAACCACGGCCAGAACTACGCAATGGCGCAAACCTTCGTGCCAGACATCAGCAACGGTGATAAACGTATCCTAGTGGTTGACGGTGAGCCAATGCCTTACTGCCTTGCTCGTATCCCTGCAAAAGGCGAAACGCGCGGTAACCTAGCGGCAGGCGGTACAGGTGAAGCTCGTCCACTAAGCGAAACGGATATGAAGATCGCTCAAGCAGTCGCACCAACACTGAAAGAAAAAGGGCTTATCTTTGTTGGCCTTGACGTGATTGGCGACAAGCTAACAGAAATCAACGTAACGAGCCCAACTTGTATTCGCGAAATCGAAGCGGCTTTTGATATTTCCATCACTGGCAAGCTAATGGACGCAGTTGAGCGCCGCGTAAAAGGCGAATAACTCAAACTGTATTACAGTTAATAGAGAGCGTTGTGCATTAACTTAAGCAAACTCATGCACATACCCTAGGGTTGCAAGCATGGTGTTTGCTTAAGTGTTTCTAATAGCCTTATAAGGTCGAGATGAGAATGAACCTCACAAACCATTTCTTAGTTGCGATGCCGGGAATGAAAGATCCCTACTTCCAGAATAGCGTTATCTACGTCTGTGAACACAACGAAGAGGGCGCGATGGGGTTAATGATCAATGCACCCGTCGATATCACGGTTGGTAACATGCTCAAGCAAGTCGAAGTGCAACCCGTGCACCCTAGATTGTTCGAAGCAAGTTTAGATAGACCTGTCTACAATGGTGGACCTGTTTCTGAAGATCGCGGGTTCATCCTGCACAAACCAAAAGACTACTACGAATCAAGCATTCAAATGACTGATGAGCTCACGGTTACCACGTCTAAAGACATCTTGTCGGTACTCGGTACTGAAGCGGAACCAAGTGATTACCTCGTGGCGCTGGGTTACTCCGGTTGGAGTGCAGGACAGTTAGAAGCTGAGCTAGTAGAGAACTCTTGGTTGACCATTGAGGCGACGCCAGAGATCATCTTTGAGACACCTATCATTGACCGTTGGAAAAAAGCCGTTGAGAAATTGGGCATCGATCCAAGCCAGTTATCTTCCGATGCTGGACACGCGTAACACGCTCTCCCACGACAACCTATTTTTATTGATTTAGATTCGAGACACCTTATGTCACGCACTATTATGGCTTTCGATTTCGGTACCAAAAGCATTGGTAGCGCCATCGGACAAGAAATCACGGGCACAGCTTCCCCACTCAAAGCATTCAAAGCGAATGACGGCATTCCAAACTGGGATGATATAGAGAAGCAAATTAAAGAGTGGCAACCGGATTTATTGGTCGTTGGCTTGCCTACCGATTTACACGGTAAAGCTTTAGAAACCATCACGCCACGAGCGAAAAAGTTCGCTAATCGCCTACAAGGTCGCTACGGCTTACCCGTTGAATTGCATGATGAGCGCCTATCGACAGCCGAAGCACGCTCAGAACTATTCAGTATGGGTGGCTACAAAGCACTATCGAAAGGCAATATCGACTGCCAATCAGCGGTCGTGATTCTTGAGAGCTGGTTTGAAAGCCTTTGGGGTGAGTAAGCACTTCAAGCACAATGAAAAAAGGTTGGCATCTGCCAACCTTTTTCGTTTCTGGAATGGATTAATCCATATCGATCTTTACATTCGCCAGCGTACCCGTTGAGAAGCCTTCACCGCGCTGCGTCTTCAACATCAAACGCAGATCGTTAGCTGAATCAGCACTGTGCAAAGCATCCTCTTCACTGATCTTACCTTGCATCACTAGCTTGTAGAGTGACTGGTCAAAGGTCAGCATCCCAAATTCATTCGAGCGTGCCATGGTCGTTTTCAACTCATGCAGATCACCACGGCGGATCAGATCCGAAACGCGTGGACTGTTTAACAAGATCTCAAACACACCATGACGACCTTGACCGTTCTTATCACGGATCAACTGCTGACCTACCACGCCTTTTAAGTTCATCGACAGATCAAACAGGAACTGATCTTTCTGATCTTTCGGCACCAAGTGCAGAATACGCTCAAGCGCTTGGTTTGCATTGTTGGCGTGCAGTGTCGCCATACACAAGTGGCCCGTCTCAGCAAAGGTCATTGCGTATTCCATCGTTTCTCGGCTACGAATCTCACCAATCAAAATCATGTCTGGTGCTTGACGTAATGAGTTCTTCAACGCTACTTCATAGCTGTCGGTATCCAAGCCCACTTCACGCTGAGTCACAATACAACGCTTATGCTCGTGCACAAATTCAATCGGGTCTTCTACCGTAAGAATATGCCCCGTTTTATTGCTGTTACGGTAGCCAGTCATCGCGGCCATAGTCGTTGATTTACCAGAACCTGTTGCACCAACCACCAGCACCAAACCACGCTTTGCAATCGCAAGGTCTTGTAGAACCAAAGGGAGTTTAAGTTCTTCAAAAGTAGGAATATTGGTCTCGATACGACGAATCACCGCGCCAGGCAATTCACGTTGGAAGAAGGCGCTGACACGGAAACGACCGCAATCACGGACAATGGCAAAGTTCGACTCACGGCTTTTACGAAACTCCTGACGTCGCTCCGGATCCATCGCACTATCGAGTAGCACAGCAACATCATTTTCAGTCAACTTATCGCCTTGCGGGCGCAGCTCGCCATCGACACGAAACAAGATCGGCGCACCAACAGTGATGTAGAGATCCGACGCTTTTAACGCCAACATGCCTTCGAGAAATTTATTCAAATCCATCGTCCGTATTCGCTATTACCTGTGTGATTCGTTACGAGAATTGCTGCGCTTCAATTTCAACTTTCTTATCCACTTCTTCACGCGAGACCATGCCCTGCGCCATCAATTGACGAGCATTCTGCTCCATGGTCTGCATGCCGTGAGCTGCACCGGTCTGAATGATCGAGTACATCTGCGCGACTTTATCTTCACGAATAAGGTTTCGGATCGCAGGTGTTGCCATCATGATTTCATGACACGCGATACGACCACCGCCGTTACGTTTCAAAAGCTTTTGCGCGATAACCGAACGGAGAGATTCCGACAACATCGAGCGCACCATGTCTTTATCGCTCCCCGGGAACACATCGATAATACGGTCGATGGTTTTCGCCGCGGAGCTCGTGTGTAGTGTACCGAAAACAAGGTGACCGGTTTCAGCCGCTGTCAGCGCTAGACTGATTGTTTCTTTGTCACGCATCTCACCAACTAGAATCACATCCGGGTCTTCACGCAATGCACTACGCAGCGCGTTTTGGAAGCTGTGTGTATCACGGTGTACTTCACGTTGGTTGATCAGACACTTATTGTTGTTGTGAACAAATTCAATTGGATCTTCAATTGTTAGGATGTGCTTATTGTGATTACGGTTAATGTAGTCAACAATGGCTGCCAAGGTCGTCGATTTACCAGAACCCGTTGGGCCAGTAACCAGTACCAGACCTTTCTCGGCGTTAGCGATTTTTCTGAAGATCTCAGGAGCTTCTAGCTCTTCCAGTGTTGGAATACTGCTTGGGATGGTACGGAACACAGCCGCACAACCGCGAGATTGGTTGAAAGCGTTGACACGAAAACGGCCAACGTTATGCAATTCAAATGAGAAATCGACTTCGAGTTTTTCTTCGAACTCACTGCGCTGCGCATCGTTCATGATTTCAAAAACCAAACGGTGCACTTCTTGGTGTGTAAACGCTGGAATTCCCAGCTTTCTCACATCACCATCAATACGAACCATTGGTGGTACACCTGCAGAAAGATGTAGATCCGAAGCATTATGTTTTACACTAAAATCCAGTAACTCAGTGATATCCATTTAAAATCCTTAAGTCTAAAGTACAGCTATGAGTAGTATTCAACAAAACATTGAACATATCACCTCTCAAATTCGACACGACGAACAAAAATGCGGTCGTTCTCCAGAGTCCGTGCAACTTCTAGCAGTAAGCAAAACTAAACCTGTCGAGGCAATTCTCGAAGCTTACCAAGGTGGCCAGCTGGCATTTGGTGAGAACTACGTCCAAGAGGGCGTCAGTAAAGTTCAGCACTTTGCCGAGCATTATCCAGATAATCGAATCGAATGGCACTTCATTGGTCCAATTCAATCCAATAAATCACGTCCTGTTGCTGAACATTTCGATTGGGTTCACACCGTTGATCGCGCTAAGATCGCTCAGCGCCTCAATGACCAACGTCCTAGCGAACTAAAACCGCTGCAAGTTCTGATTCAAGTAAACACCAGTGGTGAAGAATCAAAATCAGGCGTCAGCGATGCAGAAATATTCGAGCTGGCTGAGTTGATTTCTCGCCTTCCAAACCTCACGTTAAGAGGGTTGATGTCGATTCCTGCCAACGTGCCAGATTACGAATCACAACTTCGTGCATTTAAACAACTGGAAGCGCTAAAGCAAAAGCTAGCTCAGCAATACCCTGATGTCGATACGCTATCTATGGGAATGAGCGGCGACATGGATGCAGCTATCGAAGCAGGTAGCACCATGGTGCGCATCGGCACAGCGATTTTGGCGCGCGCGACTACAGCAAACAGCAATAAAGCAAATCGTTGTTAGACACTGTGAATTTGAGTCTGACTGCCGTCTCTTTCGGTAGTCAGAATAAAGTGACGCAATTATACACCTGAGCGCACAACAAATTGTAAGAATTTATATTTGGAAATCAGACATATGGAACATAAAAAGATTGCCTTTATCGGCGCGGGAAACATGGTGCGAGCGATTGTTTCTGGCCTTGTAGCAAATGGCTACCCTGCACAGAGCATCATTGCGACTGCCCCATCTGAGACGCGTCGCCAACCTCTTGAGCAAGACTTTGGTATCCGTACCACCAGCGATAACATCGCAGCCGCGACAGAAGCGGATGTTGTGGTATTGTCTGTGAAGCCACAAATGATGGAAGAAGTGTGTAAACCACTGCGATCTATCGACTTCAGCAATAAACTGGTTATCTCTATTGCGGCTGGTATCAACTGTTCACGTTTGGATGACATGCTAGCGACTAAGCTCAACTTGGTTCGCGTGATGCCAAATACACCATCGCAACTTGGTTTGGGCATGAGCGGGCTTTACGCGCCTGAACATGTGCAAGAACAAGATAAAGCTTTCGCGGCAGAACTAATGCAAGCCTGCGGTAAGGTATGTTGGGTTGAGCAAGAATCTGGCATCAATAACGTAATTGCAGCGGCAGGCAGCGCACCGGCTTACTTCTTCCTGTTTATGGAAGCGATGCAGGCAGAAGCGATTGCTCAAGGCTTCGATAAAGACACGGCTCGCACGTTGGTTCAGCAAGCAGCACTTGGCGCAGCAAGCATGGTAGTGGAAAATCCACAAACTGAGCTTTCAACGCTACGCGAGAACGTGACATCAAAAGGTGGCACAACGGCAGAAGCGCTACGTACGTTCAACGAGCACCAACTGTCTGATATTGTGGCAAAAGCAATGCAAGCTGCGGTTGCTCGTGCTGAAGAAATGGAAAAACTGTTTTAATGACTTGAGTGGCACCCACTCTGTGTCACTCACTTACTTGTTAAGGGTACCTTATGAATTCAATGAGTTTTCTCATCTCAACCCTATTTGACCTGTACATCATGGTCGTGATTTTGCGTATTTGGTTGCAAGCTGCTCGTGCAGATTTCTACAACCCATTCTCGCAGTTCATCGTCAAAGCAACCCAACCGGTTGTAGGACCGCTGCGCCGCGTGATCCCATCCATCGGCAGCATCGACCTAGCAACGGTACTGTTTGCTTACGTACTTTGTGTGCTTAAGTTTGTTGCGCTGATCCTGATCGCTTCTAGCGGTTCCGTGTCATTCAGCATGGATTTCCTATTTCTAGGCTTATTGTCTCTGATTAAAGCCGCTGGCGGCTTGTTATTCTGGGTACTATTGATCCGCGCAATCCTAAGCTGGGTTAGCCAAGGTCGCAGCCCTATCGAGTACGTATTCCATCAACTAACTGAACCAATGCTAGCGCCAATCCGTCGCATCATCCCTGCAATGGGCGGCTTCGACTTGAGCGTTCTTGTACTGTTCATTGGTCTGCAATTTGCTAACTTCCTGATGGGCGACATGATTGGTCCTATCTGGTACCAACTATAATGTCAGAAGCAGTTTGGCATGACGGCGAAGATGTGGTGCTTCGGCTCTACATCCAACCAAAAGCAAGCCGCGACAAGATCGTCGGCTTGCATGGTGAAGAGCTAAAAATTGCCATCACCGCACCGCCTGTCGATGGTAAAGCGAATGCACACCTAACCAAGTTTTTAGCCAAACAATTTAAAGTTGCTAAAGGTTTGGTTCACATAGAAAAAGGTGAACTGGGACGTCATAAACAAATTCGGATAGAATCCCCAGTACAAATACCAACAGAAATTAAAGCCATCATTTGATGGCTTTTTATTTACGAAATTCGTACCAATAATAAAACGCCCGATTCGAGGAAGTGATAATGAGCAAATGGATTACCGCCCTACTGATCAGCCTGTTGTCTTTACCAAGCATGGCAGGTCAGTTCAAAACCATGAAAGACATCGAGGTCCACTACATCGCGTTTAACTCGACCTTTTTAACTCCCAAGATCGCCCGTAGCTACGACATCAAGCGTAATGGCTACAATGCAGTACTGAACATCAGTGTGCTCGACAGTGCCTCTCTTGGTAAACCTGCAGTTGAAGCTAACATCAGTGGTCAGGCGAAGAACCTTATCGGTCAAACGCAAAAGCTCACCTTCCGTGAAGTGAAAGAAGGTGATGCGATTTACTACCTAGCAGAGCTCGGTATTACTAACGAAGAAACTTTTACCTTCGATATTGACGTTAAAGCTGGAAACAAAGGCTCAGGTAAGCTTAAATTCACCCAGAAATTTTATGTCGAAAAGTAATTGGGCTATGATGTTCTAAAGCTTTAGAACATCATAGCCCCAGAACCAATTTAATCAGGGAGAACACTGCGTTCTCCCTTTATCGCTACAGAAAGAGACGACCATGAAAAAGATAGTGCTAGCAACAGGCAACCAAGGCAAAGTTCGTGAGATGGCAGATCTGCTGTCTGACTTCGGTTTTGAAGTATTGGCGCAAAGTGAATTCAACGTATCTGAAGTAGCAGAAACTGGCACAACTTTTATCGAAAACGCGATCATCAAAGCTCGCCATGCAGCACAAGAAACGGGTCTTCCTGCGATTGCGGACGACTCTGGCTTAGAAGTCGATTTCTTGAAAGGCGCTCCGGGCATTTACTCTGCGCGTTATGCAGGTGAAAAAGCCTCTGACCAAGAGAACCTAGAGAAGCTGCTTAAAGCAATGGAAGGTGTACCAGAAGCAGAGCGCACCGCTCGCTTCCACTGTGTATTGGTTTTGATGCGTCACGAGAACGATCCAACCCCTATCGTTTGTCACGGTAAGTGGGAAGGTCGCATTCTAACTGAAGCACACGGTGAAAATGGCTTTGGCTACGACCCGATCTTCTTCGTACCCGAAGACAACTGCGCGTCTGCCGAACTTGAGCCAGCACGTAAGAAGCAACTGTCTCACCGTGGTAAAGCGCTCAAGTCGTTGTTTGCTCAACTGTCTGAGCAAGTGTCTCAGTAATCACGAGCGAATTAGACCATGTTAACGCCCCCAGCACTGAGCTTGTATGTACACATCCCGTGGTGTGTACAAAAGTGCCCGTATTGCGACTTTAACTCTCACGCACTTAAAGCCGAGATCCCAGAAGAAGAGTACATCAATGCCCTTCTTGAAGACTTGGATACCGACATTGAGAAATACCGTCTTAACGAAGCGCCACGTCCACTGCATTCAATCTTCATTGGTGGTGGTACGCCAAGTTTGATTTCGGCAGAAGGCATCGAGCGTCTGCTTAAGGGCATTGAAGCGCGAATTCCGTTCAAGCCTGAAATAGAAATCACCATGGAAGCCAACCCAGGCACCATCGAAGCTGAGCGTTTTGTTGGCTACCGCAAGGCTGGTGTAACGCGTATCTCTATCGGCGTGCAAAGCTTTGAGCAACAGAAGCTTGAGCGTTTGGGGCGTATTCACGGTCAAGACGAGGCCGTGAATGCAGCGAAGCTGGCGCACCAAATCGGTTTGAACAGCTTTAACCTCGATCTCATGCACGGTTTACCAGATCAAAGCATCGAACAAGCCTTAGCAGATTTGGACAAAGCGATTGAGTTGGCGCCGCCGCACTTGTCTTGGTATCAGTTGACCATCGAACCAAACACCATGTTCTACTACAAGCCACCGACTTTGCCAGATGACGATGACTTGTGGGATATCTTCGAACAAGGGCATGAGAAACTCGCAGCGGCGGGTTACGTTCAATACGAGATTTCTGGTTACAGCAAGCCGGGCTATCAGTGCCAGCATAACCTGAACTACTGGCGCTTTGGTGACTACCTTGGCATTGGTTGTGGCTCACACGGCAAGCTGAGCTTCGCAGATGGCCGCATCGTTCGCACCACTAAGGTCAAGCACCCGCGTGGCTATCTGATGGCATACCAAAACATGGTGAAGCCGTACTTGGATAGTGAACAGCTTGTGGCTGATGAAGATCGTCCGTTTGAGTTCTTTATGAACCGTTTCCGCTTAATGGAAGCGTGCCCGAAGCAAGACTACATCGATACAACCGGTCTGCCGTTGAGCTCAATTCAAGATACTATCGATTGGGCGCTTGAGATGGGTTACTTGAGTGAAACAGAGGCTCACTGGCAAATTACCGAGAAAGGTAAGCTGTTCCTGAATGACTTGCTTGAAGCCTTTATGGCGGAAGAGGAATAAGAAAGGAAATCGAGATTTGGGAACGGACTGGGTCCTTCGAGAAACAAAAAGGGTTGGCGCATAAACGCCAACCCTTTCTTTTATTCGTAACAACACTTATCTAAAGCGAAACGCTCCTAAGTCCCGAATCCACAAGGACGAAGTTCGTTCTCACTTGTCGTCTCTTCCCTTAGAAAATCGAACGACCAATACGTTCAGCAAGTAGCTCAAGCGCTTTAGTACCAGCGAGTGAGTTACCAGATGCATCGAGCTCTGGAGACCAAACAGCAATCGTCATTTCACCCGGTACGACAGCGATGATGCCACCACCAACACCTGATTTACCCGGCATACCAACGCGGTAAGCAAATTCACCGGCCCCATCGTACAAGCCACAAGTTGCTAGCAATGCATTCAACTGCTTGGTTTGCGTTGGTGATACCACAGGCTTACCCGTTTGTACCGACGTGCCTTTATTGGCTAAGTAGCTAAAGGTCTTCGCCAGATCGACACAGCTCATCTTCAACGCACAAGCATGGAAGTAGTTTTGCAGAACTGGGATAACCTCGTTCTCGAAGTTACCAAATGAACGCATCAAGTACGCGATCGCAGCGTTGCGGTCGCCATGCATCATTTCAGAAGCTGCAACCACTTTGTCGTACACGATATGAGTGTCACCAGATAGCTGACGAGCAAATTCCAATAGACGCTGACGAGGCGCAGAGAGACGGCTTTGCAGCAAATCAGCTACCACAATAGCACCAGCGTTAATGAACGGGTTACGTGGAATGCCCTGCTCCATCTCTAACTGGATCATCGAGTTAAACGCCTGACCAGAAGGCTCTTTACCTACACGACACCAGATCTCTTCTTGCTTGTACAAACACATAGCCAGAGTCAGGCTCAACGCTTTTGAGATCGACTGAATCGAAAACGACTCTTCTGCATCGCCCGCTTTAATCACTTCACCTTCATTGGTGTATACCGCGATACCCAGTTTAGTATTGGGTACTTTTGCCAATGCGGGAATGTAGTCGGCGACTTTGCCTTGACCAATTAAAGGGCGAACTTCCGCTAGAATGTCTGTCAAAATTTGCGCTGTAGGTTTCATCTTCTACCTTCTTGTCACAAGAACCCAAATGGCTGAGTTCAGAGGTAAAAAAAGCCAACGCGGACGTTGGCTTTTCCATGGAATTTATTCGACTCGAGTCGATTATGGTTTTATTGCCACAATGATGTTGCGGTTGATGGATTGATCAACACGGTGAAGATAACCGATGTAAGGCTCTTCTGAAAGTACCTTCCACCCTTGCTCTTCAAATAATGCCGCCACGTCTTTCCACTTCAAAGTGAATTCGTTGAAAGACAGCACCACAGAACCTTGTTTCTTCAACACCACTTTCCATGCAGGCAGAGCTTCTTTAAGAAGCTCCAGTGGGCTGCGGTTCAGCTTACTGTCTTTGGCATTTTTGCTGCCGTGTTGCACGCCGTAAGGCAAGTCAGACACCATCACATCTACCGAGTTCTTCTTCACAACTTGGTCTGCAATACGCGTATCTGCTGAGTACAGCTTCATCGTTTGAAGATTACCTTTGTTGTAATCGTCTTTGTCTGCTGCTGCCTCGACCACGAAGCCATCTGCCACTTTTTTACCACCAGAAGTGCGCTTTTCTTTGCTCACTTTGTGCTTAAAGCGACCGTTCTTCATGAACTTAACGATGAAGGTTTGGATCTCTTGAACCCATTTCTGGTTGATCTCAACACCCACAACATTCAAGCCGTGGATCAAACCTTCAAACAGTGTTGTACCTTTACCACACATAGGATCCATTAGCGTCAATTGCGCACTGCCCGTGTTGGCAGCACTGACGCCTAGGTTCACCATCAAACGCGTAAACTGCTCGTTTGTTTTACCTGTGTAACGCAGGATCTGACTCATGCTCTCAGGGAAAGTATTGAATGCAGGCGCCTGAATTGGACGTAATAAGCCATCTTCACGCACTTCAAATAGCGCGTAATAGATAGATGACGCAGCAATCTTGCCTGCCTGTGCTTCACTTAGTTCCGTTTCGCAAGAGAACACAAGTGCAGCAGGCAGACCCACGTCTTTGTTGCCAATTTCAGTTACTTCAACACCTTCCGACGCCAAAATCGCTTTTAGCTCAGAACATGCAATCGTCATTGCGCTATCAAAGTAAATACGGTTATGACCCGGATTCGCTAATATCGCGTAGTGGTACATCTACTGGCTCCTTAAGCAGTACGCTTGAATTTGATATCCCACACACCGTGACCTAGACGGTGACCGCGAGCTTCAAACTTAGTCAGTGGACGTTCTTCTGGACGAGGAATGAAGTCGCCTTCTTCAGCGATGTTTTCGAAACCAGGCGCTTGGTTCATGATTTCAATCATGTGTTCAGCGTAGTTTTCCCAGTCTGTCGCCATGTGGAAGATACCTTCATTCAGGATAAGCTTCTGACGAACCATTTCAGCGAACTCAAGCTGTACGATACGACGCTTGTGGTGACGCTTTTTGTGCCATGGGTCTGGGAAGAACAGTTGTAGCGTTGCTAGGCTGCCATTTGGGATCATGTGTTCGAATACTTCTACCGCATCGTGGCACATTACACGTAGGTTCGTGATACCGGCTTCGCGAGCATCTGCAAGACAAGCACCAACGCCTGGACTATGCACTTCGATACCGATGAAGTTTTTCTCTGGCGCGTTCTTTGCCATTTCAACCAATGAAGCACCCATACCAAAACCGATCTCAAGCACTACTGGGTTATCGTTGCCAAACACTTCTTTCCAATCAAGAAGTTCAGCTTTGTAGTCGATACCCATTGTTGGCCAGCACTCGTTCATCGCATTCTCTTGGCCCTTAGTTAGACGACCTTCGCGACGCACGAAACTGCGGATTTTACGGATCATTTTACCGTCTTCGTTGTATTCGTTAGTGGTTACTTCACTCATTGATTTTGCCTGCACATTGATTAATCAAAGCGGGGATTATCCAAAGAATTCACTTAGGTGCAAGTATTTGTTGAGCTATCGGACTATGGCAGCCCAAAAGCAAACAAACTAGACACAATATCCCCACAGTTTATCTGTTGTACTTACACCACAATCTGTGGTGCAATTTTGCTCCTAACCAATAATAGAATACAGAGCAAGTCGTGACACCTTTCGCCAGTGCCATCTTAGAATGGTATGACGCATATGGAAGAAAAGATCTTCCGTGGCAACAAAACAAGACCGCTTATAGTGTCTGGTTGTCTGAAATCATGCTTCAGCAAACTCAGGTCACTACGGTTATCCCTTATTACCAACGCTTTTTGGAGCGCTTCCCGACCGTGGTCGATCTTGCCAATGCTGAGCAGGATGAAGTGCTGCACCTTTGGACCGGCTTGGGTTATTACGCACGTGCTCGTAACCTTCATAAAGCCGCAAAAGAGGTCGCCCATAAATACAATGGTGAGTTTCCTCTAGACCTAGAGCAGATGAATGCCCTACCGGGAATTGGTCGCTCCACCGCCGCTGCGGTTCTGTCGTCTGTCTATAAACAGCCACATGCGATATTAGATGGCAACGTAAAGCGCACACTTTCACGCTGCTTTGCCGTAGATGGATGGCCTGGACAAAAGAAAGTCGAAAATCAATTGTGGGAAATCGCAGAAACGCACACGCCACAAACAGACGTCGACAAGTACAATCAAGCCATGATGGATATGGGTGCCATGATGTGTACCCGCAGCAAGCCTAAATGCACCTTGTGTCCAGTAAACGATCTTTGTGTGGCAAAGAAGCAAGGTAATGTGCTTGATTATCCGGGTAAGAAGCCGAAAAAAGACAAACCGGTTAAGCAAACACGTTTCGTTATGCTTCACCACAAAAATGGTGATAGTCACGAAGTGTGGCTAGAACAAAGACCGCAGACAGGTATTTGGGGCGGGCTATTTTGCTTCCCACAAACTGAGCATATTGACGTTGAAAGTGATATTGAATTGCTACTGGAACAACGTGGAATTCAAGCCAACGATATTAGACGTCAAGAGACGCTGATAACGTTTCGTCATACATTCAGCCATTACCATCTCGATATCACACCGATTTTGATTGACCTGTCAAAGCAACCCAATGTGGTGATGGAAGGTAACAAAGGTCTTTGGTATAACTTATCTAAACCTGAAGAAGTCGGTTTAGCTGCACCAGTAAAACTGCTACTGGAAGCGCTACCCCACGAACTTCGTTAATTAATTGCAAGGAGTCATTATGAGCCGCACTGTTTTTTGTGCTCGACTAAAGAAAGAAGGCGAAGGTCTAGACTTTCAACTTTACCCAGGTGAACTAGGTAAACGCATTTTCGATAACATCTCGAAAGAAGCTTGGGCTCAATGGCAACAGAAACAAACCATGTTGATCAACGAGAAGAAGCTCAACATGATGGATCCAGAGCATCGTAAACAGCTTGAAACAGAAATGGTGAACTTCCTGTTCGAAGGCAAAGAGGTTCACATTGAGGGCTACACGCCACCAAGCGAATAAAGCAAACTTGTTTTAAAACAATGACATCACAACCAAACTTGTGGTGTCATTTTTATATTAGAGACCACAAAGCCATCTCAATAGTTATGAAAAAAATCGCCTTTATCGCTACTGCCCTTTTAATGGCAGGTTGTAGCCGTGAGTTTGTAGAAAAGATTTATGACGTCGATTACGAGCCGACCAACCGTTTTGCCAACAATCTAGCAGAACTGCCAGGACAGTTTGAAAAAGACACCGATGCCTTAGATTCACTGATCAGTAGCTTCTCTGGCAACATCAAAAAGCGATGGGGTCAACGCGAAGTTAAAGTCGCGGGTAAAAGCAATTACGTCAAATATATCGATAACTATTTGAGCCGTGCCGAAGTCGATTTCCAAAAAGGTGTGATTACTATCGAGACGGTTTCTCCAACCGAACCACAAAAACACCTCAAGAGCGCTATCATCACAACCCTTTTGACACCAGACGATCCAGCCAGTGTCGATCTATTCTCCTCTAAAGAGATCAAACTGGAAGGCCAGCCCTTTCTTTACAATCAGGTCGTTGATCAAGACAAAAAGCCCATTCAATGGTCATGGCGCGCGAATCGCTTTGCCGATTACTTGATTGCTAACCAAGTCAAAACCAAGGATGTCGATTTCAAGAAAGCCTACTACGTTGAAATCCCAATGGTAGAAGATCACTTCTCACAACGTAGTTACCAATACGCAGACATCGTGCGCCGCGCCTCGAAGAAATACGATATTCCTGAAGATCTGATTTACGCCATCATCAAAACCGAAAGTAGCTTTAACCCGTATGCAGTAAGCTGGGCAAATGCGTATGGATTGATGCAGGTTGTACCAAAAACTGCGGGGCGTGATGTGTTTAAGCTAGTGAAGAATCGTTCAGGGCAACCAAGCCCTGAGTATTTGTTTAATCCAGAAAACAACATTGATACCGGAACGGCTTACTTCTACATCCTTAAAAACCGTTATTTGAAAGATGTACAACACCCAACCTCGTTGGAGTACAGCATGATTTCTGCTTACAACGGCGGAACTGGTGGTGTTTTGAACACTTTCCACCGCACAGATCGCAAACGTGCGATGCAAGATTTGAATTCTTTACAGCCAAACCAAGTTTATTGGGCGCTAACCAAGAAACATCCGAATGCAGAAGCACGCCGTTACCTAGAAAAAGTTACAAATTTCAAAAAGGAATTTAACGCAGGGTAAACTTTTTACCGACAGTTGAATAAAAAGCGTTCGAACAAGCACTTTTTTGAAATTATTTAAAAAAAGTGGTTGACGGAAAGCGGGAAAATCCGTTTAATAGCGCTCCGTTGCCCGGATAGCTCAGTCGGTAGAGCAGAGGATTGAAAATCCTCGTGTCGGTGGTTCGATTCCGCCTCCGGGCACCACGATTTAAAATTGTTGGTACTTAGCACGAACAGTTAAAAAGAAAACGGTACGCCGACTTAGCTCAGTAGGTAGAGCAACTGACTTGTAATCAGTAGGTCACCAGTTCGATTCCGGTAGTCGGCACCATTCTTCTTTTGCCTCGATAGCTCAGTCGGTAGAGCAGAGGATTGAAAATCCTCGTGTCGGTGGTTCGATTCCGCCTCGAGGCACCATATTTGGTGCGCTTGCTTAAAGTAAGACACAAACAGAATAGTTCCTCCTTAGCTCAGTTGGTAGAGCGACGGACTGTTAATCCGCAGGTCACTGGTTCAAGTCCAGTAGGAGGAGCCAACTTCTAGAGTTTCATGTAAATGAGATTCTAAAAAATGAAGAGTTTACTCTTCAAAAAAGAAAACGGTACGCCGACTTAGCTCAGTAGGTAGAGCAACTGACTTGTAATCAGTAGGTCACCAGTTCGATTCCGGTAGTCGGCACCATTCTTCTTTTGCCTCGATAGCTCAGTCGGTAGAGCAGAGGATTGAAAATCCTCGTGTCGGTGGTTCGATTCCGCCTCGAGGCACCATATTTGGTGCACTTGCTTAAAGCAAGACACAAACAGAATAGTTCCTCCTTAGCTCAGTTGGTAGAGCGACGGACTGTTAATCCGCAGGTCACTGGTTCAAGTCCAGTAGGAGGAGCCAAATTAGAAAGCCAAGTCTTCGGACTTGGCTTTTTTCTTATCTGCAATACCAAAACTCTCTCCCCTACTTTCTAATTCCATCGGTTCTTCTCCTTTGACTCCACCTAAAAACATCCCTATTAACTCTTGGTTGATTTGATAAAAAACACTTATTTCACGCTAAAAATTTAATCCAACTCATAGTTTCAACACGACCGCATAGGCGCTTGTATACAAGTTCAATATGATGAATTTATTATTACGCCCCCTTATAAGCTATGCATTGCATAGTATGAAATACGTCTCGTGAGCTAACTATGAAATTAAAAACTCAAGCCTATTTATTATCTGCAATCATATTGGTTGCCCTACTTGCTCTTACAGCAACAGGTCTATGGACATTGCGTGTAGCAAGTAACCTTGATAACAAAGCTCGAGTTACCGAGCTATTTAAGAGTGCCTACAGCATTCTGACTGAAGTTGAGCAAATGGCAGTGGAAGGCAAAATGCCCGAAGCTGAAGCCAAAGCTCTTGCTACCCGTCTGCTTCGTAACAATATCTACAAAGACAACGAATACGTTTATGTTGCCGATGAGAACATGATGTTCGTTGCGGCCCCTCTTGACCCTCAACTGCATGGAACAAGTTTCCACGACTTCCGCGATGGTGATGGCAACAGTGTTGGTCAACTGATCTTAGATGTGCTGGGCCGCAAAACAGGTCAGATCGTTGAATACACTTGGACACAAAAATTGCCTGACGGCACGATCGAAGAAAAGCACTCTATCGCCGAGAAAACACCACATTGGAACTGGGTGGTCGGTACTGGTATTGGCTTTAATGAAGTTAATGCACGCTTCTGGTCAACAGCACAATGGCAGCTAGCACTGTGTCTAGTGATTGCTGGCGCGATTCTAGGCGGCTTAATCATCTCTATCCGTAAGATGCTTAATCTACTTGGCGGTGAGCCAAATGACGTTAGACAAGCCGTTCAGGCCGTCGCTCAGGGTAATATCCAAACCAGCTTTGAATACACAGCCCCTAAAGACAGCATCTATGGTGCCGTACAAGAGATGAGTCAATCTCTGGCTAAGATGGTAACTAACCTGGACGAATCAATGCACGCATTACGTTCAGAGCTATCAGCCGTAGAGTCTCGCTCTAATTCAATCGCTGATCTAACCATGTCTCAGCAGCAATCGACGGCGATGATCGCAACAGCGATGACAGAAATGGCTTCTTCAGCCAACCATGTTGCAAGTTCGGCAAGTGACACTGCACATAACACCGATGAAGCAGACAAACAGAGCCAACACACGCAATCATTGATCCACAGTACGGTAGATAATATTCAAGGCTTGGCGACTCAGCTCAATACGGCTAGTAAAGCGGTTGCGGATCTTGATCAAGATGTAAACAGCATCGTGAAAGTTCTCGACGTAATCGGCGATATTGCTGAGCAAACTAACCTACTGGCGTTAAATGCCGCCATTGAAGCAGCTCGTGCGGGTGAACAAGGTCGAGGCTTTGCGGTAGTAGCAGATGAGGTGCGCAACCTAGCAGGACGCACGCAAGACAGCACAAAAGAGATTCAACAGATGATCTCTAACCTTCAAGAAGGTTCGCGCAATGCTATCCATACAATGGAGATCTGTGCCGAAACCAGTGAAAGCACGGTAACAGAGTCTATGAACGCCTCAGAAGCGCTACAACAGATAGTGACAGCACTAGAGTCAATCACAGCGATGAGCCAACAGATCGCAACTGCCGCTGCAGAGCAAACTCAAGTAAGTGATGACATCGCACACCGCATCAACCTAATCGAAGAAAGCGGAAGCCAGCTAAATACGGTGGTCACAGAAAGCCAATCAAGCACACAAACATTGGCATCTTTAGCGGATGAACTCGAAGGTTGGGTGAACAAGTTCTCAGTAAAGCACTAGTTTAAAGTCAATTGTTCAATAAAAAGCACGTTTTCAGACGTGCTTTTTTGTTTTTTCGCCTTTATTTTGCGACAGAGCGCCCTACTTTTCTTAAAACAGCGCTTAAAGCATGGTGCATTGCTGCTCAAAATGCATAAAAACAGCCCACTCCGAGCACAAATTCATCAAACGATATTTTATTTTAATTTTATTGTTGACCTGAAAGCCGAAAAGCCTTTTAATACACCTCGTCGCCCGGATAGCTCAGTCGGTAGAGCAGAGGATTGAAAATCCTCGTGTCGGTGGTTCGATTCCGCCTCCGGGCACCACAATTTAAAATTGTTGGTGTCTAACACGAACAATAGAAAGAATAACGGTACGCCGACTTAGCTCAGTAGGTAGAGCAACTGACTTGTAATCAGTAGGTCACCAGTTCGATTCCGGTAGTCGGCACCACTTATTAAAATTTGTTCCTCCTTAGCTCAGTTGGTAGAGCGACGGACTGTTAATCCGCAGGTCACTGGTTCAAGTCCAGTAGGAGGAGCCATATTAGAAGAAGCCGCATCACTTGATGCGGCTTTTTTGCATCTGAAGAAAACTCACCGCTCCCCTCTTCATCCAACTTTATCTCAATAAACAAAAAGCCAGGTGATGTACCTAGCTTTCTCTTTTTGTATCGTATCAATGAGTGTCTAAGCGGAAGGCTAGCTCAAACCTCCAAGGCAGATGTACTTCGTCTCTAGATACTCATCCATACCTTGCTTAGCCCCTTCACGACCAATGCCTGATTCTTTGATCCCACCAAACGGTGCCACTTCCGTAGAGATAATTCCTTCATTTCCCCCCACCATGCCATATTCCAAACCTTCACTAAATTTGATGATGCGCTTCAAGCTGTCGGTGTAGAAGTAGCAAGCCAAACCATATTCGGTGTCGTTCGCCATCGAAAGCACTTGCTCATCATCCTCAAAACTAATGACTGGCAAAACCGGGCCAAACAGCTCTTGTTGCACGATCGCCATATTCTGTTCCACATTATCTAAGATAACAGGCTCCATAAAGCGCCCAGAGCGTTTTTGAGGCTGGTTAAGTATAGTTGCCCCTTCTTGTACAGCCTGATCGATCACCGCTTCTAGACGGTGCTTAGAAGCAATTGTAATCACAGGACCAAGAGTTGTATTTTCCTCAAGACCATTACCGACCGTCAGGTCTGCCGCTTTTTCCAGAAGCTTAGCTAAGAACGCCTCTTTTACGCTCTGATGCACATACAAGCGGTTGGTACACACACAGGTTTGTCCGGCATTACGAAACTTAGACGCAATTAAGCCATTCGCTGCTGCATCTAAATCTGCATCGTCAAAAACAATAAAAGGTGCGTTACCACCCAATTCCATAGAAGCGGCTTTAACCGTATCACTTGCCTGCTTCATCAAGATCTTGCCGACACGTGTCGAACCAGTGAAAAAGATCTTCTTAATACGCGGATCGGTACTTAATACCAAACCAAATTCTGCTGCTTGCTCAGAAACAACGGTAGACAATAGAGCTTTAGGGATGCCAGCCTGATGAGCAAGCTCCACCACAGCCAGAGCAGTTAAAGGCGTTAATTCAGAAGGTTTAATGATCATCCCACATCCTGCAGCCAGAGCAGGAGCCGCTTTTCGAGTGATCATTGCAATAGGGAAATTCCATGGTGTAATCGCAGTACACACACCAACAGGCTGTTTGATGGTAGAGAGGCGTCTATCTACCGCCGGTGCAGGAATTACCTCACCATAAGCACGTTTAGCCTCTTCTGCGAACCATTCAACAAAAGATGCGCCGTATGCGACTTCTCCACGGCTTTCAGTAAGAGGTTTACCTTGTTAGGTAATGATGTTCGCGATGTCTTCCGTATGCTCTACAAGCAATTGGAACCACTTTTTTAGGGAAGCGGAGCGTGCTTTAGCACTGAGTTTTGCCCACTCGACTTGAGCCGATTTACACGCTTCTATTTGCGCATCTAACTCATCCAAAGAGCTAGGCTTTAAGCGAATCAGTTCTTGCTCAGTCGCAGGGTTAATAACGGCAATCCCATCTTGAGAAGACAGGCTTTCGAATAAGACTCTTAGCGTTTCACTTTTTATCTGCTGCATCATTAGGTTGTACTCCCATAAGAACCTTTACTAGGTTAATCCTTCTGACAAATAAGAGTAAAGCAAACAAAGTTTTCTTCAGCGTAAATATGAGAAGTGATGACCCTGTAAGGTTAACCGGTGATACAGAGAAGAGAACACCAACAGAGATAGCCATTATTGCAGAAGGCAACCATTTAATGGGTCATAAGTTTGGTGTTATTGAATGTCCCCCATTCTTTGATAGACAAAGCATTAGAGGGCATCTCGAACGTAACCAAATGGCAGAGTAGATGTTCAATAAGCGTGGATAGACTAGAAGCTTTATCTGAATAAATGGTTGAGCTTGTAGGCTGCAGACAATGCCTTGTGAGACTTACTTTCCTATAAACGAAAATCATATTCCCTAAAACGCAAAAACCAGTCCGAAGACTGGGTTTCTAAATAAGTAGTGGAGTGGCTGGGCTTGCACGCAATTGGACTCGCACACGAGCGGGACTCATTGGTCGTAGACCAAAATAATATCGTCAATACGAAAAGACCCCAGCATTTCTGCTGGGGTCTGGAATAAGTGGCTAGTCGGCGGGGACGCCTAGTTCGGGGTTGCGGGCAACCGGGACTCGTTCCCTGAAAGGGAAATTATTATGCTCAAAAACGAAAAAGCCCTAGCATTTCTGCTAGGGCTTTATCTGAATAAGTGGCGGAGCGGACGGGACTCGAACCCGCGACCCCCGGCGTGACAGGCCGGTATTCTAACCAACTGAACTACCGCTCCGCACTGGTTAGACTCTGGAGTCTAAATAAGAACCTGGCGATGTCCTACTCTCACATGGGGAAGCCCCACACTACCATCGGCGCTACTTCGTTTCACTTCTGAGTTCGGAATGGAAGTCAGGTGGGTCCAAAGCGCTATGGTCGCCAAGCAAAATTCTTTACGTTTTGTTTTAAGCTTTAACTCAAAGCGTAAAACAAACAGTAAATGGTGCTGATACCCAGAATCGAACTGGGGACCTCATCCTTACCAAGGATGCGCTCTACCGACTGAGCCATATCAGCACATTATCTGTGTCCGTGAGGACTAAAAAAGCCCGCTTTTTCAAACGGGCTCTCTTAACTTTTGTCTTCACCTTCTTAAAGAGGCAAAAACTAAATTTAAAGCCTGGCGATGTCCTACTCTCACATGGGGAAGCCCCACACTACCATCGGCGCTAATTCGTTTCACTTCTGAGTTCGGAATGGAAATCAGGTGGGTCCAAATCGCTATGGTCGCCAAGCAAATTCTTTAATTCGGAAAGCTGTTTTAAGTTCTATTTACACATTCAATGTTCTTACATTGAGTCCATCAAAACCCCTTGGGTGTTGTATGGTTAAGCCTCACGGGCAATTAGTACAGGTTAGCTCAACGCCTCACAACGCTTACACACCCTGCCTATCAACGTTCTAGTCTCGAACAACCCTTTAGGATACTTAAAGTATCAGGGAAGACTCATCTCAGGGCTCGCTTCCCGCTTAGATGCTTTCAGCGGTTATCGATTCCGAACTTAGCTACCGGGCAATGCGTCTGGCGACACAACCCGAACACCAGAGGTTCGTCCACTCCGGTCCTCTCGTACTAGGAGCAGCCCCCTTCAATCTTCCAACGCCCACGGCAGATAGGGACCGAACTGTCTCACGACGTTCTAAACCCAGCTCGCGTACCACTTTAAATGGCGAACAGCCATACCCTTGGGACCGACTTCAGCCCCAGGATGTGATGAGCCGACATCGAGGTGCCAAACACCGCCGTCGATATGAACTCTTGGGCGGTATCAGCCTGTTATCCCCGGAGTACCTTTTATCCGTTGAGCGATGGCCCTTCCATTCAGAACCACCGGATCACTATGACCTGCTTTCGCACCTGCTCGAATTGTCATTCTCGCAGTCAAGCGGGCTTATGCCATTGCACTAACCTCACGATGTCCAACCGTGATTAGCCCACCTTCGTGCTCCTCCGTTACTCTTTGGGAGGAGACCGCCCCAGTCAAACTACCCACCAGGCACTGTCCGCAACCCCGATTAGGGGTCGACGTTAGAACATCAACACTACAAGGGTGGTATTTCAAGGACGGCTCCACAAATACTGGCGTACTTGCTTCAAAGCCTCCCACCTATCCTACACATGTAGGGTCAATGTTCAGTGCCAAGCTGTAGTAAAGGTTCACGGGGTCTTTCCGTCTAGCCGCGGGTACACTGCATCTTCACAGCGATTTCAATTTCACTGAGTCTCGGGTGGAGACAGCGTGGCCATCATTACGCCATTCGTGCAGGTCGGAACTTACCCGACAAGGAATTTCGCTACCTTAGGACCGTTATAGTTACGGCCGCCGTTTACCGGGGCTTCGATCAAGAGCTTCGACCGAAGTCTAACCCCATCAATTAACCTTCCGGCACCGGGCAGGCGTCACACCGTATACGTCATCTTACGATTTTGCACAGTGCTGTGTTTTTAATAAACAGTTGCAGCCACCTGGTATCTGCGACTCTCGTCAGCTCCATCCGCAAGGGACTTCACCATCAAGAGCGTACCTTCTCCCGAAGTTACGGTACCATTTTGCCTAGTTCCTTCACCCGAGTTCTCTCAAGCGCCTTGGTATTCTCTACCCGACCACCTGTGTCGGTTTGGGGTACGATTCCTTACAATCTGAAGCTTAGAGGCTTTTCCTGGAAGCATGGCATCAATGACTTCACTACCGTAGTAGCTCGACGTCGTGTCTCAGCCTTAAGAGAAACCGGATTTACCTAATTTCTCAGCCTACGCACTTGAACCTGGACAACCGTCGCCAGGCCCACCTAGCCTTCTCCGTCCCCCCATCGCAATTGTAAGAAGTACGGGAATATTAACCCGTTTCCCATCGACTACGCCTTTCGGCCTCGCCTTAGGGGTCGACTTACCCTGCCCCGATTAACGTTGGACAGGAACCCTTGGTCTTCCGGCGAGGAGGTTTTTCACCCCCTTTATCGTTACTCATGTCAGCATTCGCACTTCTGATACGTCCAGCATGCGTTACCACACACCTTCAACCGCTTACAGAACGCTCCCCTACCCAATGCACTAAAGTGCATTGCCGCAGCTTCGGTTTACTACTTAGCCCCGTTACATCTTCCGCGCAGGCCGACTCGACCAGTGAGCTATTACGCTTTCTTTAAATGATGGCTGCTTCTAAGCCAACATCCTGGCTGTCTGAGCCTTCCCACATCGTTTCCCACTTAGTAGTAATTTGGGACCTTAGCTGGCGGTCTGGGTTGTTTCCCTCTCCACGACGGACGTTAGCACCCGCCGTGTGTCTCCCGGATAGTACTTACTGGTATTCGGAGTTTGCAAAGGGTTGGTAAGTCGGGATGACCCCCTAGCCTTAACAGTGCTCTACCCCCAGTAGTATTCGTCCGAGGCGCTACCTAAATAGCTTTCGGGGAGAACCAGCTATCTCCAGGTTTGATTGGCCTTTCACCCCTAGCCACAAGTCATCCGCTAATTTTTCAACATTAGTCGGTTCGGTCCTCCAATTGATGTTACTCAATCTTCAACCTGCCCATGGCTAGATCACCTGGTTTCGGGTCTATATCCAGCGACTGAGTCGCGCAGTTAACACTCGCTTTCGCTACGGCTCCCCTAGATGGTTAACCTTGCCACTGAATATAAGTCGCTGACCCATTATACAAAAGGTACGCAGTCACACCACGAAGGTGCTCCTACTGCTTGTACGTACACGGTTTCAGGTTCTATTTCACTCCCCTCACAGGGGTTCTTTTCGCCTTTCCCTCACGGTACTGGTTCACTATCGGTCAGTCAGTAGTATTTAGCCTTGGAGGATGGTCCCCCCATATTCAGACAGGATATCACGTGTCCCGCCCTACTCGATTTCACTTTATATGCGTTGCCGGTTACGGGGCTATCACCCTGTATCGCACAACTTTCCAGAAGTTTCACCTGACGCATAAAAAGCTTAAGGGCTAGTCCAATTTCGCTCGCCGCTACTTTCGGAATCTCGGTTGATTTCTTTTCCTCGGGGTACTTAGATGTTTCAGTTCCCCCGGTTCGCCTCGCTGCGCTATGTATTCACGCAGCGATACTTACTTATGTAAGTGGGTTTCCCCATTCGGAAATCCCAGACTCAAATGGTTTTTACTACCT
Source organism: Vibrio sp. B1ASS3 (assembly GCF_905175355.1). Lineage (NCBI taxonomy): Bacteria > Pseudomonadati > Pseudomonadota > Gammaproteobacteria > Vibrionales > Vibrionaceae > Vibrio > Vibrio sp. B1ASS3. The sequence goes on along the minus strand of NZ_HG992742.1, from coordinate 559,999 downwards.
AATCTGGGCTTATCGCAAGTTAATACGTCCTTCATCGCCTCTGACTGCCAAGGCATCCACCGTGTACGCTTAGTCACTTAACCATACAACCCGAAGGAGTTTCGAGTTGATGTTCAAATCACCAAAGTTGTCTCTCATTATTTGAATGAGCGAGAGACATTTCGATTTTGCCGGACTCAATTTCGAATAATCACTTAAAAGTGATATTCCCAAGAACACTTGAATGTGTTTTTTGGTGTTTGTCATAAAGACAAACATTGAGAACTTTACAAACAATCTTAAAGATTGTTTTGTCAGCTTTCCAAATTGTTAAAGAGCTAGATTTTCTGATGAAACCATTTTTAAACACACTCGTAAGAATGCTTAAAGATGGTGGAGCTATGCGGGATCGAACCGCAGACCTCCTGCGTGCAAGGCAGGCGCTCTCCCAGCTGAGCTATAGCCCCATCAAGGTGTCGATACTGCATACCAATCTCAAAAGAAATTGGTGGGTCTGAGTGGACTCGAACCACCGACCTCTCGCTTATCAGGCGAACGCTCTAACCACCTGAGCTACAGACCCAGTATCGTCTCTTTTACTTATAAACCGTATCAATCTGTGTGGACACTCATCGTGAGTAATCATCGTTTAAGGAGGTGATCCAGCGCCAGGTTCCCCTAGCGCTACCTTGTTACGACTTCACCCCAGTCATGAACCACAAAGTGGTAAGCGTCCTCCCGAAGGTTAAACTACCTACTTCTTTTGCAGCCCACTCCCATGGTGTGACGGGCGGTGTGTACAAGGCCCGGGAACGTATTCACCGTGGCATTCTGATCCACGATTACTAGCGATTCCGACTTCATGGAGTCGAGTTGCAGACTCCAATCCGGACTACGACGCACTTTTTGGGATTCGCTCACTATCGCTAGCTTGCTGCCCTCTGTATGCGCCATTGTAGCACGTGTGTAGCCCTACTCGTAAGGGCCATGATGACTTGACGTCGTCCCCACCTTCCTCCGGTTTATCACCGGCAGTCTCCCTGGAGTTCCCGACATTACTCGCTGGCAAACAAGGATAAGGGTTGCGCTCGTTGCGGGACTTAACCCAACATTTCACAACACGAGCTGACGACAGCCATGCAGCACCTGTCTCAGAGTTCCCGAAGGCACCAATCCATCTCTGGAAAGTTCTCTGGATGTCAAGAGTAGGTAAGGTTCTTCGCGTTGCATCGAATTAAACCACATGCTCCACCGCTTGTGCGGGCCCCCGTCAATTCATTTGAGTTTTAATCTTGCGACCGTACTCCCCAGGCGGTCTACTTAACGCGTTAGCTCCGAAAGCCACGGCTCAAGGCCACAACCTCCAAGTAGACATCGTTTACGGCGTGGACTACCAGGGTATCTAATCCTGTTTGCTCCCCACGCTTTCGCATCTGAGTGTCAGTATCTGTCCAGGGGGCCGCCTTCGCCACCGGTATTCCTTCAGATCTCTACGCATTTCACCGCTACACCTGAAATTCTACCCCCCTCTACAGTACTCTAGTCTGCCAGTTTCAAATGCTATTCCGAGGTTGAGCCCCGGGCTTTCACATCTGACTTAACAAACCACCTGCATGCGCTTTACGCCCAGTAATTCCGATTAACGCTCGCACCCTCCGTATTACCGCGGCTGCTGGCACGGAGTTAGCCGGTGCTTCTTCTGTCGCTAACGTCAAATAATGCAGCTATTAACTACACTACCTTCCTCACGACTGAAAGTGCTTTACAACCCGAAGGCCTTCTTCACACACGCGGCATGGCTGCATCAGGCTTGCGCCCATTGTGCAATATTCCCCACTGCTGCCTCCCGTAGGAGTCTGGACCGTGTCTCAGTTCCAGTGTGGCTGATCATCCTCTCAGACCAGCTAGGGATCGTCGCCTTGGTGAGCCATTACCTCACCAACTAGCTAATCCCACCTAGGCATATCCTGACGCGAGAGGCCCGAAGGTCCCCCTCTTTGGCCCGTAGGCATTATGCGGTATTAGCCATCGTTTCCAATGGTTATCCCCCACATCAGGGCAATTTCCTAGGCATTACTCACCCGTCCGCCGCTCGACGCCGTTATCGTCCCCCGAAGGTTCAGATAACTCGTTTCCGCTCGACTTGCATGTGTTAGGCCTGCCGCCAGCGTTCAATCTGAGCCATGATCAAACTCTTCAATTTAAGATTTTGTCGGCTCAATGAATACTGAACATTACATAAGTAATGTTTGAATTGACTGTGCTGAGTCTTTCGACTCAATGGTCACTTCGTTTCATTGAAACCTAATTTGAAACCGAAGTTTCTAATTGGATTATCATCAACGAGTGCCCACACAGATTGATAGGTCTATATTGTTAAAGAGCTTGCTTATCAAGAAGTTTTTCTCTCAAAGCGGAGGTGCATTCTAACGAGATAATTGAGAGTGTCAAACACTTTTTTCAACTAATTTTCGCAGAAGCTTTTCACCTCTTCGACTCCGCTGAAACCTTGTGGCGTCTGCCGTGTCGACGGATGCGCATTATAGGGAGAAGATTTTCTTTGGCAAGACTAAAAATGCATTTTTTCTAAAAAAACATGCCAAACGAACACTTTCCATCCAACCTTAAAATTACCCAGAAATAACACTCAGGATCTCTACAATTTACCCACAAAAGACTGTGGATAACTACTCATCGCTATCGAAGAAATAGGAAATGCGTGAGCGCGGATTAAGATACTCTTTGATTTTTTCCGGCAATTTAGACGGATGAATCGCATTAACTATCTTTATATCTTTAGATGCGAGGTCAATGATTGGCGCTTGCGTTCTTGGAACAGCAGGATCATAGACCAGCACATTCGGGAACAATAGGTGAGATGCATTCACTGAGATAACCAAGCCCACCATATTGTTAGAAAGCTGAACTACCGTCCCTGGAGGGAATACGCCCATAAACTTAATTAAGATATTAAGGTTCTCTTCTTTATATAGATGCTTACAGTTCTTATATAAGTGGGAAAGTGCTGTATATGGAATTTTCTGTTCAGAAACGATTGGGGTATGACACAGATTGTCAAAAGCATTAGCAACAATAATCACCTGTGCGAGCTCATCAATCTCATCCCCCTTCAAACCCTCTGGGTAGCCAGAGCCGTCGCGCAGTTCATGATGTTGAGCGATCACGGTTTTTGCGCTTTCAGGAAAATCTTCAATCTGGTTAGCCATATCTAGGCCGTACTTGGTGTGCAGCTTTAGATAGTTGCTTTCGGGCTCACTCAGTGGCGTTTGCTTCCTTAATATAGCGGTTGGGATTTTTATCTTGCCCATGTCATGAAACAAAGCAGCAAACGAAAGTGCTTTTAGTTGCTCGGCAGAATAACCTTTCGCTCGTCCAATCATCATCGCAATAACGGCAACGTTAAGAGAGTGGAAGTAGATATCTTCGAACTCATTCTTACCGTTCATTAAGTGCAAAGTCACATTGTCATCACACATTAACTTCTCAACGATATCGTCGATCAGTTGCTTTGCTTCCCCTACCGCATCTGCGGGACGGTTACGAATTTTCGTCATCACCGAACGCATTCGAGCGAGTGATCGTTCAAATTCTTTTTCACATTGAATAACGCGACGACGATAAGCGCTCAGCTTTTCAATTCGTTTTTGCTTCTCTTGCCATAATTTTTGAGCCTCAAGATCTAAGGCATCGTCTTTCTTTACTTCGGTTTGAGGCTGATTAGCAGGAAGGGGAGATACATCGCTTTGTTCCGGATTAAAGTACACAAACTTCACGCCAAGGTGACGAATCATCTCCACTTGTTCTTGGTCTTTAATCTTGAAGCTATTGAGTAGGAATGGGTGATCGTTCCACTTTAGCGGAAGACGGATATGTAACCCGGGCTGAATACGATCCACTGTAAGTTTAATTGCTGCCACTGTTCCACTGTTGATAAGACTTTATTGATAAGCCTCGAATACTAGTAGATTTTGTAAATAAATTCATCAATAAGGGAGATGAATGAAGCTTCTCTGTGCATGTCATCAACAAACTCGCACAGAGAGTAATAAAGAAGGGTTATAAAAGAGTTCGATCCGCTTTGCGTAGTTTTAACTCTGCTTCAAATACTGGCTTGGTGTGTGATTGCTGATCTTTGATTAACCCCATTAACGTTTGAACTGCCACTCTAGCCATCTCGCTGATTGGGAAATGTACTGCAGACACCGTTGGATATAAGCTTTCACACAAATCCACGCTATCAAAACTCACCAATGAGATTTGTTCTGGCACTGGGATACGTTTTTCATGCAAGAACTGCATCGCTCCGACCGTCATCTCCTCACTACATGAAAACACAGCCGTCACTTCAGGATGGCGGAGATAAATAGCGGCCATTGCATCATAACCGCTTTGACGTCCGTAATTTCCTTCTTCACACCAGCTTTCGTCTATATTAATGCCAGCCGTTTTCATTGCATCCACGTAGCCGAGTTTTCGCAATAAACTGTTATGACGCAGAGAAGGGCCGCTAATACAAGCGATATGTTTATGACCACCAGCAATTAAATGTTCAACGGCAATTCGACTGGCGTGATGATGGTTGAAGGTGACGCAACGCTCCTCTATGCCTTCGACATAACGATCGAGTAATACAAACGGCGTTGGCAACTTGGCGAGTTCTCGTAAATCATCATCAGATAGGTAGCGGCTATGAAGCACGTAACCATCACACCGCAGATCATTAAAACGCTGAATGGCTTCCTTTTCCCCTTCCGCCGAATGGTGCCCTTGCGCTGTAATTAGGAACTTCTTATGCATGTCCAATTCGGTCTGCACTTGCTCCATCATCTCACCAAAGAATCCACCGGTATAGTACGTCACCAACAAACCAACCATGTTGCTAGATGAAGTTGCAAGCGAACGGGCAATAGCACTAGGGCGGTAGTTAAGTTCAGCCATCGCAGCTTCAACTTTTTTCTTTGTTTCTTCTCTGAACTTTCCCTCTCCATTAATAATGCGAGAAACGGTAGAGCGGTTTACTCCCGCAAGTTCAGCGACATCTTTAATCCTTGCCATCGTGCTTATTCAATCCAACTGCTTTTTGTTAATGGAGACAATACCAGAAAGTGATTGCCAGCAAATCGTAAGGTGTGTAGGGGGCGATGCTGGCAGCCTTAATCATACACTGGCAAATTTACGAGTAGAAATGAGAGTCGAATAATCCGTGATGCTCATACCGTGCTCGGCCAGCTCTTGCTTTAATATTGGAGAGGTCAGCACCTGAAGTTCTAACTCTCGCTGCAGAGCGTAGCCGCTAATAGACAATAAGTGTTGATCGACATCAGCAGGGTGACACATCACTTCAACCACATCATATTGAGACTTGAGACTTTTTAGATGCGCCATAACACCATCTAAACTCACTCCCTGATCATAGAACTCATCGGTAAAATGATACGTGGTATCACAGTCGATATGACACAAACCGCTACCACGCAACGGCACTCGATACTGCTCAGCCACTCTTTGAATCACTGGCAATAATTGAGGATGAGTATGAGCATGATGATGACTATCTATATGACTAAGCGGTAATCCCAATGAAAGAAAATGCTCAACTTGAGCAACCGCTTCTTGGTAAACCGCCTCTTCTTGGAAATCACGCTTCTTCCATAACTCATTAAAACGAACAAACTGCTCCCCACCACTGGTAAGATTTGGATGCCCAGTTAGAGGGCTCCCTGCAGTAAAACGAAGGTGGACGCCAATTTTTAAGTTCGGATTCTGATTCGCTAACTCAACAGCGTGTTGCTCTGCGTTCATACCCATCATCATGGTTGTCGATAGAACAACACCTTGTTGATGGGCTTTGATAATGCCGTTGTTTACACCTTGAGTTAAACCAAAATCATCTGCGTTAAAAATCACTTTCATTCGCGATGTTCCTCGAGTTACAAAGTCGTCAGTTTAAACTGCGGCAGATATGGCGCATTCACTTCCAATATTTCATCTAAGATGGATTTCGCACGACCAATATCTGGAACCAACGGGTTGTTAGTTAATGCCATTAAGGCTTTGTCATAACTCCCCTCAACCGCCGCTTCTATTGCGAGTTGCTCATAGGCTTTTACTTGATGAAGCAATCCACTGATATTGGTAGATAAATTGCCAACAGCCAGAGGTTTTGCCCCCCAACTTCCGATAACGGCACTGCATTCAATAACGGCATCATCAGCTAAGCCATTGATTGCACCATTATTTAGCACATTAACAACGTGAATACTGTTACGATTGTTGTAAATCGAATCCACAAGATTTAAAGAAGCATCAGAGTAATAAGCGCCACCTCTCTCTTCTAACTCCTTGGGTTTGTGGTCTAAATTTGGATCTTGGTAAAGTTTGAAGAGTGCACTTTCGGTTTCCATCACCTGCTCAGCACGTGTCCCCTGCTCCCCTACACTTTGCTTTTCTTCAGCTAGCATTGCGTCGGTTTGATAGAAGTAACGATGATAAGGACACGGTATTGCGCCTAACGCTTTTAGAAATGCAGGATCCCATGGTTCTTCCCAAATGTTCTTCATACTGAAATTGGCACCGTCACCGACTTTCTCTAGCACCGTTTGAGTAATGTCTTCGCCTTTCAACCAAGCTTTTAGCACCCAGACAAGATGGTTCAAGCCTGCAAACTCGAGTTGAAGCTCCTTCGGTTCACACTCCATCATTTCAGCTATCATCATCTCCATCGAGACAGGGACATTGCACAAACCAATACTTTTAACCTTAGAGTACTTGCTCACCGCTTCAGAGACTAAACCTGCTGGATTGGTAAAATTCAGCATCCAAGCATTTGGCGCAAGCTCCTCAATGTCTTTACAAATATCCAGAATCACGGGAATAGTTCGTAATGCTTTTGCAAATCCACCAGGGCCTGTTGTTTCTTGGCCGATGACATCGTACTTAATTGGGATACGCTCATCGTTAGCTCGTGCAGCTAAACCACCGACTCGGAATTGAGTCATAACAAAATCAGCACCTTTGATCGCCTCACGTCGGTCAAATCCAGCTTTGATTTCAATATCTGCACCAGCTTTATCCACCATACGCTGAGCTAAGCCCTTGATGATCTCTAGCTTCTCAGCGCCTGCTTCAATATCCACAAAGTGCATCTGTTTGACTGGCAAAAACTCCAAGCGTTTGAGCACCCCTTCTACCAGTTCCGGTGTATAGCTGCTGCCGCCACCAATAATGGCAAGCTTGATTGCATCTCTTGGCATAATGGTTTCCTTATTTCTCAGCGAGTTGCTTATTCAGCGCGACGATTTCAACGGCCATTTCTTGCGCCAATATTGTGGTCATCAAATGGTCTTGAGCATGTACCATCACTAACGTCATTGGTACTTTGCCTTCTCCTTGGTCTTCTTCGATCAACTGAGTTTGAATCAAGTGTGCTTTGTTAATGCACTCTCTAGCTTGAGAAAGCTTTTCCTCTGCAGCAACAAAGTCTTTCTCTCTCGATAGACGTAACGCTTCGTAACTTAGACTTCTAGCCTCACCAGCATTGCAGATGATTTCCATCACAACTAATTCTTGTTCCATGTCTTCTCTCCGAAAAGAAGGGCTGCCAAGTCACAGCCCAATTGATATTTAAGCCGTCACGCCTTCACCCGAAGGCTGCTCTGCTTCTTTGGATTCTTTATTGGTCGGTAGCTCTTGCTCAAGTACCTGTTTCTCAAACATCTTGAAGAACGGCAGGTAAATAAAGAGGTCAAGAATAAGCAGGCCAATCACCAACAAAACAGGTGAGAATGTCCAACCACTTCCCCATGACGCACCAATAATCGCAGGCGTTGTCCAAGGTGTGGTCGCGACACCCATACCAACAAAACCAAGATGCACAGCAAAATATGCGATGGTTGCATTCAAGATTGGAGCAAATACGAATGGAATAAATAGAATTGGGTTCATCACTACAGGGCTACCAAAAATGACTGGTTCATTGATTTGGAAGAATCCCGGAACAGCACTCATGCGACCAATACTTTTAAGGTGCGCTGAACGGCTGAAAGACATCAGCAAGACTAGCGCCAGCGTTGCACCCGAACCACCAATGAAGATATAGAAATCCCAGAAAGGTTGAGTGAATACGTTTGGAATAGGTTGACCAGCAACAAACGCATCAATATTCGCACTGATGTTAGTTAGGAAGATTGGGGATAACAGACCAACAACGATTGCCGCCCCGTGGATACCTGCAAACCACAACAACTGACACACAAGCAGCGCACCAATAATCGCTGGTAAAGTATTAGAAGCGCTGATCAATGGTTTGAACATTGCCATCACGGCATCAGGGATCAACATGTCGTATTGAGTTTGAACAAAAATACTCAACGGATAGAGCGTAATAAAAATTGCCAAAACTGGCAGTAAAACTTCAAAAGAACGAGCGATAGCTGGCGGAACCTGCTCTGGCATACGAATAGTAATGTTATGTTTCTTCATAAATCGGTACAGTTCAACTGAGAAGAAAGCACACATAACCGCTGTAAAGATCCCTGTTCCTCCCATGTGATTCATCGCTAAAGCGCCATCTTTGGCTGGAGCAGCAACCAATAAAAAGCTCATGAGTGACAAAACCGCACTGGTAATGCCGTCCATCTTGTACGCCTTCGCCAAGCTGTAGGCGACCCCAAGCGAGACAAATATGGTCATGATCCCCATCGACATATTAAAGGGCATCATTATGGTATCGAAATGCGTTGTCGCGAAATCCAACCATATTTGCCCTAAAGTAAACGTGGTACCTTCAGCAAATGGGGGAAACGCAAAAATTAAGATAAAACTGCCGACAATAATAAACGGCATTGCCACAATAAATCCGTCTCTCATTGCTCTAACATGAGGTTGATTACCCACTTTAGCCGCAATTGGGGCTATATGCTTTTCGACGATTCCGATAATCGCATCATAAAGCTTCATAGATTCCATCCTTATTTCAGACAAAAGAATTCCGTACCGAATATTTATATTCAGTTAAAAACTCTTACTTTTATTTAAATTATTGAATTAGTTAATAAGTTCTAATGCTTGTTGTAATACTTCTTCCCCTTTCATCATTCCGTAAGCTTGAGGGGAAATCGCTTCAATATTTTTGCCGTGTTCATTTGCTGTTTTACGAAGCTCTTCTAGTTGGAATCGCACTTGTGGCCCCAACAAGCAGACGTCATATTCTTTAATCGCTTCATCAAACGCATTCACTGATAGCGCATCTATCTTGCAGTCAATGCCTTGTTTTTCAGCTGCTTGCTCCATTTTTTTAACCAACATACTGGTCGACATCCCAGCACTACAGCACAAAAGAATTTTTTTCATAGCCTTACTCCCATTGTGTAAATTTCAATCTACAAAAACTGTAGCAAAAATAACCAACGCAAAAAAGCGCAACCGGTTGCATTGTTCGTGAACTAAATCTCATTTTAGAAAATACAGCCTATTTTTTATTAATTATTTAGGTCTAGGATAAAAGCCAACAAAATAACAAAATGCATTAATTTATATTTATAACTATCAATATATTACTACTGACAACGTCATAATTAATTTCTAAAAAGGAATAGAAAATGAAATTAAATAAACTGGCTATGGTTACACTTTTAGGTACTGCGCTATCTCAATTTTCATTTGCCCAAACTGCACCAAAAGGCACGATATATTTGACCTTTGATGATGGTCCTATTAACGCTTCTATTGATGTGATTAATGTGCTTAATGAACAAGGCGTTAAAGGTACTTTCTACTTTAATGCTTGGCACTTAGATGGCATTGGCGATGAGAATGAGGATCGTGCTTTAGAAGCACTTAAACTTGCTCTAGACACTGGGCATATCGTTGCTAACCATAGTTACGCCCACATGATCCATAACTGTGTAGAGGAATTTGGCCCAAACAGCGGCGCGGAGTGTAATGCAACCGGCGATCATCAAATCAACTCTTACCAAGATCCTGTTTATGATGCGGGTACGTTTGCTGAGAACTTAGCTGTATTGGAAAGATACTTGCCGAATATCAACAGTTATCCAAACTATCGTGGCGAAGAATTTGCACGATTGCCTTACACCAATGGTTGGCGTGTAACAAAGAACTTCAAAGCGGATGGCTTGTGCGCAACTTCTGACGATCTAAAGCCTTGGGAACCAGGCTATGTGTGTGATACACATAATCCATCAAACAGTGTAAAAGCTTCCATTGAAGTACAAAATATTCTTGCGAATAAAGGCTATCAAACTCATGGGTGGGATCTCGACTGGGCCCCGGAGAACTGGGGCATTGCAATGCCAGCCAACAGTTTGACGGAAGCAGAACCTTTCTTAGGCTATGTCGACGCCGCTCTTAACAGTTGTGCACCAACAACGATCAATCCTATCAACTCCAAAGCTCAGGAATTCCCTTGTGGTACCCCGCTACACGCAGACAAAGTTATCGTGTTAACGCATGAGTTCTTATTCGAAGATGGCAAACGCGGCATGGGAGCAACCAAAAACTTACCTAAGCTGGCTAAGTTTATCCAAATCGCAAAGGAAGCAGGATACGTTTTCGATACCATGGATAACTACACGCCTGTTTGGCAGGTCGGCAACGCATACGCTGCTGGTGATTACGTAACGCATTCTGGCACTGTTTACAAATCAGTGACAGCGCACATCGCGCAGCAAGACTGGGCACCATCTTCTACTTCTAGCCTTTGGACCAATGCAGATCCTGCAACAAACTGGACACTTAACGTTTCTTATGAAGCAGGTGATGTCGTGACTTACCAAGGCCTACGCTATCTAGTCAACGTACCGCATGTATCACAAGCAGACTGGACTCCGCATACACAGAACACCTTGTTCACAGCTCTATAGGCTGTTCCTACTATCACCATGTAGTAGTTTGCGCGAGGCATACCCCTCGCGCTTTTTTTGTTTTGAGGATTCAGAAACTTCGAGGCACCGCCTTGAGCTACCGTATCGGCGTTCCGACCTGACTGGGCAGGCACTCCTGACGCCACCGCGAAGGTTACGCTAACCTTCTCCCGCCATTTCCAAACACCCAAAACGACGAAAGACCGCTATAAAAGCGACCTTTCTATGTATGGTACCAGCGGGTGACTTGATTGGACAGGCACTCCTGCCGCCACGCTGGATTTGAATTCACAAACCCTAGAGACAACAAAGCCCCGATTTTCGTCGAGGCTCTGTCTTAGAATATGGTACTGGTGGGCGGAGCTGATTGGACAGGCACTCCTGCCGCCACGCTGGATTTGAATTCACAAAACCTAGATACAACAAAGCCCCGACTTTCGTCGAGGCTCTGTCTTGGAATATGGTACCGGTGGGCGGACTTGAACCGCCACGCCCGAAGGCAACGGATTTTGAATCCGTCGTGTATACCAATTTCACCACACCGGCATCTCTGGGCTATTGCCCTTTGATGGTTGGCATTATACGTAAGCTTTTGACCTGCGCAAGCAGAAAAACCTTAAATAACTATCGTTTGCTGATAATTTCGCCACAAAGTGTGACAAAGGAGATCTCATCACAGTCCAGTCTGCCATATAACCTGATAACAAGACCTCCCCTTCAACCCTATAAGCGATTAACAGTAATCTCCGAAACGTAACCATTACCTATATTAGATAGCGCGCCATGAATCATCGTCGCTGCATCTCCTGCGCTCATAAAGCTACTGGTGTCTAATGACTTACCGCTCGTCTCCCAAAATTCCGTCGCCATCCCCCCGGGATACACAGCGATAATTTTCATTGGTTTGTCTTTTAATTCCATACGAACGGATTCAATCAAACCTTTGACAGCCCACTTCACCGCACAATAGGTCGATTCTTGTGCCTTAGGTTGCAGCGCTGCTGTCGACATCACCATCACAACATTTACTGGCTGATCTTGATAACGCTTGACCAACTCTCGAAGGATGTTAATCGCCGAAGTGAGGTTATTTTCAATCAGCTTTTGAATCTCTTGTGGGTCTTGCTCAGCTAATAAACCAAAATACCCACTTCCCGCACAGTGAATCAGCGTAGAAGGCGCTTTAGGCAGCTCATCAAACAAATTCTCGACTTGGGATGTATCCACCAAATCACAGCTGCGCGTTTGCGCTTTATTGGAGAGATGCTGAGCAAGAGTCACCAACTTCTCTTCACTGCGTCCGGTTAACAGTGTTTCTTCGCCTTGAGCATCATACAACTTGGCTAACTGCGCACCTAAGCCACTACTCGCGCCAGTAATTACGATCATCTTGTACCTCTATCACATCATTCGTAATTTCGTTAACTCAGCAAGGTAACGTATGTTTGATGATTTCACAGGCTGGGTAGCGCGAAGTTTGAACTGGATAGCTTTGTTAAGTGGAAGGATGGATATAAAGTGCTGAGAGATCCCCTCATAATTTCCCCAAAACGTAACCATGTGTGAATAGATTTTGAGTAAGCAGGGTTGCAGCCACGAGTGAGTCTTCCCTTGTTATTGTGTAGCCAGAATGCCGCAAAACTTCCATGCCTAAGCGAACTGTTGAGAGTACGTTTCGATTTCTGACTGTGTTAGCCTGGAAGTGCTTGTCCCAACCTTGTTTCTGAGCATGAACGCCCGCAAGCCAACATGTTAGTTGAAGCATCAGGGCGATTAGCAGCATGATATCAAAACGCTCTGAGCTGCTCGTTCGGCTATGGCGTAGGCCTAGTCCGTAGGCAGGACTTTTCAAGTCTCGGAAGGTTTCTTCAATCTGCATTCGCTTCGAATAGATATTAACAAGTTGTTTGGGTGTTCGAATTTCAACAGGTAAGTTAGTTGCTAGAATCCATGGCTCCTTTGCCGACGCTGAGTAGATTTTAGGTGACGGGTGGTGACAATGAGTCCGTGTCGAGCGCTGATTTTTTCGGCCTTTAGAGCGAGATTTATACAATAGAATTTGGCATGAGATTGGATTGCTTTTAGTCAGCCTCTTATAGCCTAAAGTCTTTGAGTGACTAGATGACATATCATGTAAGTTGCTGATAGGTTTCCAGTTTTCCGCTCCTAGGTCTGCATATTGTACTTTTCCTCTTACTCGACTTAACCAGTACCAACCCAGCTTCTCAACGGATTTATACCATGGCACTTTAAAGCCAGCATCACTGACAATGAGCGGTGTGGTGTTACTCGGTAGAATGCTCGCAAGGTCGGCTAGAAATTGGTCATGAGCTTTCTTTGAACATTGCTCTGAAAGCGGGAACGCTTTCTCATAAAGAGTAACAGAACGACCGTGTAGTGCGACTGAAGCTCGCAATACCATAAGCCGTTTTTGCTCACGGATATCAGACCAGTCAACAAGTACAATGGGCATCGTATTGCCCGAACAGATAAAGCTAGCATGCCAACGGTATACAGCGAGTCGCTCTTTGTGGAGGTGACGATTACCTAACAATCGGTCGATTCGTTTGATGTTATGTTTTGTTCTCGCTTTGGTTGGCAGGTTACGGCCAAGTTCGGTAAGAGTGAGAGTTTTACAGTCAAGTAAGGCGTGGCAAGCCAACGTTAAGCTGTTGAGTCGTTTTAAGTGTAATTCGGGGCAGAATTGGTAAAGAGAGTCGTGTAAAATATCGAGTTCGCACATTTTGTTGTCTGATTATTGATTTTTGGCGAAACCATTTGATCATATGACAAGATGTGTATCTACCTTAACTTAATGATTTTGATAAAAATCATTAGGGGATTCATCAGTATAAAGTGTCTTCTGCTACGGTGATTTCTTCGTAATTAGAGACTCTGTGCGTTAGCTCTCTTTTCACCAACAAGCGGAATCTATATCCTGACGCACAATTTTAAAGGTAAGTGATGGAACTATGACGACTTCTACAACTCTTCCACCAGCAGGCTTCTTTCGTCGATTAGCGGCGTTGTTCTACGACACGCTGATTATCTTGGCGATTGAAATGATGGCTGCAGGTGTTGTAATGGCAATCGTCTTTGCGCTGAATGCAGCAGGATTGCTGAGCTACGGGGAATACGCGGATGCAGCTGACATGCTAGGAAAACATCCTGTACTAAGCCCACTATTTACATTCTACCTGGCGGCAGTCTGGGTATATTTCTTTGTCTTTTTCTGGACACGAGCAGGACAAACCTTAGGGATGCGAGCTTGGAAAATGCAAATTCGTAACAGTAAGGATGGTGCACCAATTACGGTTACTCAGGCGTTAATTCGTTTAGGTACGTCGGGCTTTGGCTTAGCTAACTTGACTGTGCCAATCGATCCGCAAAAACGTGGCTTCCACGACATCTGGGCAAAAACTGAAGTCGTTGTCTTGCCAAAAGCAAAATAGCGAAACCGCGCAAGCAGAATAGAAAAAGGAAGGCACAGTACCTTCCTTTTTTTATGTTTATCTATTTTGAAAACCTACAGTTTTCTTCTTAGCAAGGATACCGCAATAGCTAGGAACACCAAGCTAGGGGCCAATGCACCAAACACTGGCGGAATGCCGTATACCAAGGTAAGAGGCCCAAAGAACTCGCTGGATATGTAGAAGGTAAAACCGGCAACTACCCCTGAGAGCACCCTTGCGCCCATGGTTACACTACGCAATGGGCCGAAAACAAACGACAACGCCATCAGCATCATTACTGCGATAGAGAGTGGTTGAGATAGCTTGCGCCAAAATGCCAGTTCATAGCGTGAAGCATCTTGTTCCGAGGCCTTCAAATAGGTCACATAGTCATACAGGCCACTTAAAGAAAGTTCTTCTGGTTTCACCGTTACCACCGCAAGCTTATCTGGCGCTAATGAGGTGTGCCATTCCATCTGCTCTAAATCGCGCTTGGTAATGACATTTTCATTTTCCATATCGGTGATTTGCACATAACGCATCAACCAATTGTTATCTTGTTGGTAGTCGACTTCTTCTGCGAAGATAACTTTGTCTAAGTTCTTATCTTCATCAAAACGCCACATGTTCAAACCGTAGAGTTTATCGTCTTCTACTTTACCGATAAAAATGAAGTCATTGGCATCACGAGCCCATACCCCAGCCCGAACGGAGACAATACTACCGCCAGACAAAGCAAACGCACGTAAATCACGCGCCATCTTTTGAGCTTCTGGCGCGCCCCATTGACCGAGCGTCATAACGATAAGCATCAATGGTACAGCCGTTTTAAGCACAGATAAGCCGATGTCCAATTTAGAGAAACCCGCCGCTTGCATCACCACAAGCTCAGAGCTTGAAGCCAGCATGCCCAAGCCAATCAAGGCACCCAGTAGCGCTGCCATCGGGAAGAACATTTCGATGTCGCGAGGAATACTCAACAGTACAAAGTAAAGTGCATGCATTAAGTCATAAGCACCACGGCCGACTTTACGCAGCTGCTCTACGTATTTGATGATGCCCGACAAGCCAACGAAGGTCGCCAGAACCAAGGCAGTGGTAGAGATGATCGTTCTACCGATGTAAAGGTCTAAGAGTTTAAACACAGCTTACGCGAGCCTCTTCTTGCGGAATTTGTCTTTCATTCGTCGAACAGGAACGCTGTCCATCATGTTTGCCAAAATAGCCACTATCAACAACATTGCATTGATTGGCCACATACCTATAGCTGCAGGAATCGCACCATCCTCTAACGCCGATTTCGTTGCACTGATTGCAAGGAAGTACGCAAGGTAAATCAAGATGGCCGGTCCCATTTTAGCGAAACGCCCCTGACGTGGGTTAACTGCGGATAAAGGAATAACCAGCATCGTTAATAGTGGAATACATACGAACAATGAGATACGCCATTGCAGCTCTGCTTGCGCTTCAGGATCTGGATGGCCAATCAAGTCCGCCGTTGGGTATGCCTCCCAGTCGCGACCTTTTTGCTTCACCTCACGTTGGCCAATCACACCTTCGTACTGATCAAACTTAGTCACCATGTACTCAACACGAGTCGGCACACCTTCATAACGCGTCCCTTCATGCATGGTGATGATCTGACGGCCATCCGACAATTCTTTCACTTCACCCGAAGAAGAGAACATCACGCTAGGCAAAATAGAATCACGTGGGCGCATCTGTGCTACAAACACGTTACTTAACGTGCTGTCTTTAATGTCATCAATGAAAACAACCGAAGAACCATCTGGCGTGCCTTGGAACTGACCTTTCTTAAGTAGATCAACGCTGTTTTCGGCAGCGACTTGTTCATAAAGCTGTTCTACGCGGTCTTGCGACCAAGGTGATAGCCATAATGCGTTAAACGCCGCAACACCAGAAGTAATGATCGCCAAGTACAACGCCGCTTGTACTAGGAATTTATTCCCAATACCTGTTGCGTTCATCACCACGATTTCACTTTCTGCATATAAACGACCAAACGTGATCAATATGCCGATGTACAAACTCAATGGCAGCATTAATAGCCCCATTGCTGGCATGTTTAAACCAACAATTGAGAAAATTAATCCAGCAGGAATATCCCCGTCCGAAGCGTCAGCAAGAACACTGATAAACTTCTGACTCAAAAACACCAAAAAAAGCACGAAGAAAATCGCAAATTGGCTCTTGAGTGTTTCGCGGATCAAATATCTAACAATAATCACGCTGAAATTACCTATACAAAACTTGTTTTTTTGGTCGAATCACTATAGTTTCCCGTTGAACCATTTATTTTTTTAAAAATTATAAACTAGATGTTAGCGCTTAAATCAGCTCTGTTGGTAAGACCTGAGCTTAAATTCAACAAGTAAGCGATCATTATCTAACATTTAGAGCAATTTGTCTTCAGGATGTAGGAGTACGCATGGAGTTCAGTGTTAAAAGTGGCAGTCCAGAGAAACAACGTAGCGCATGTATCGTTGTTGGTGTGTTTGAACCACGTCGCCTTTCTCCAGTAGCCGAGCAACTTGATAAAATCAGTGACGGTTACATCAGTTCACTACTTCGCCGTGGTGATCTAGAGGGTAAACCTGGTCAGATGCTGCTACTGCATCAAGTACCAGGTGTTTTGTCAGAGCGCGTTCTACTTGTAGGTTGTGGTAAAGAACGTGAGCTAGGCGAGCGCCAGTACAAGGAAATCATTCAAAAGACGATCAGCACACTTAACGAAACAGGTTCTATGGAAGCAGTATGTTTCCTAACTGAACTTCACGTTAAGGGTCGTGACACTTACTGGAAAGTTCGCCAGGCAGTAGAAGCGACTAAAGATGGTCTTTACACATTCGATCAGTTCAAGAGCGTTAAGCCAGAAACTCGTCGTCCACTGCGTAAGCTAGTATTCAACGTACCAACGCGTCGTGAACTAAACCTAGGTGAGAAAGCAATCACTCACGGTCTAGCTATCGCATCTGGTGTGAAAGCATCAAAAGATCTTGGCAACATGCCACCAAACATCGCAAACCCAGCGTACCTTGCTTCTCAAGCACGTCGCCTTGCTGACGATTACGAAACAGTAACCACCAAGATCATTGGTGAGCAAGAGATGGAAAAACTGGGCATGACATCTTACCTAGCAGTAGGTCGTGGTTCGAAGAACGAATCAATGATGTCGATTATCGAATACAAAGGTAACCCAGAATCAGAAGCAAAACCTATCGTACTTGTCGGTAAAGGTCTGACGTTCGATTCAGGCGGTATCTCTCTAAAACCTGGTGAAGGTATGGATGAGATGAAGTACGACATGTGTGGTGCTGCGTCTGTATTCGGTACAATGAAAGCGCTAGCGAAGCTAAACCTACCAATCAACGTTATTGGTGTTCTAGCAGGCTGTGAAAACATGCCAGGCAGCAACGCTTACCGTCCAGGTGACATCCTAACAACCATGTCTGGTCAAACTGTAGAAGTTCTGAACACGGATGCGGAAGGTCGTCTTGTTCTTTGTGACGCACTGACTTACGTAGAGCGTTTCGAACCAGACTGCGTAGTAGATGTTGCAACGCTAACTGGTGCTTGTGTTATTGCACTAGGCCACCATATCAGCGGCGTAATCTCTAACCACAACCCACTTTCTCATGAGCTAGTCAACGCTTCTGAGCAAGCGAGTGACCGTGCATGGCGTCTACCAATGGCAGACGAGTACCACGAGCAGTTGAAGAGCCCATTTGCTGATATGGCAAACATCGGTGGTCGTCCTGCTGGTACTATCACTGCGGGTTGTTTCCTGTCTAAGTTTGCTAAAAAGTACAACTGGGCACACGTCGATATCGCAGGTACTGCGTGGAAATCAGGCGCAGCGAAAGGCTCAACGGGCCGTCCTGTCTCAATGCTTGTCCAATTCCTTTTGAACCGCAGCGGCCAAGAGACAGAAGAGTAATTTCTGAACAACATCTAAAAGGGCCGCAAGGCCCTTTTTTATTACCTCGATTTTCTTGATTGAAAATCGGATTTAATATGGTTTCAGGAAGAGACCAACGGCAAGTGAGAGAATGATGCAAACTGCAACCTTCTACATCATTAACGAAGAGAGCCCGCAAGCAACGGTGGCTGGCTTTGAAGAATACATCGTGTTTTTGGCTCAGCACTTTGCTCGCCAAGGCGCAAAAGTATATCTGAACTGCCAAGACAAACCGCACGCCGAGCAGCTCGCTGAAGCCTTTTGGCAAATTGATGCAGACAAGTTCATGGCACATAATCTTGTAGGTGAAGGACCGAAATACGCCACCAATATTGAAATCGGCCATGAAGGTGTAAAACCTAACTGGAACCGTCAACTGGTAATTAATTTGGCGGAAAATGAGACAACCTTTGCGAACAAGTTTGCTCAAGTGGTAGACTTCGTGCCTTGCGAAGAAAAAGCTAAACAGCTCGCAAGAGAAAGGTATAAAATTTACCGTCAGGCAGGTTATCAACTGCAAACGATCGAAATTCAATATCCTTAACGGTCAATCCTTATAGTTAAGCTCTCCACTCAGAGAGTTCACTTATAAAGATTGACTTAGATTCAACCATCAACGTATCCATTAAAAGAGCGCTATGGAAAAGACATACAACCCAACTTCAATCGAACAAGCTCTATATCAGACTTGGGAAGAGAAAGGCTACTTTAAGCCACACGGTGACACTACTAAAGAATCATACAGCATCATGATCCCGCCACCGAACGTCACTGGTAGCCTACACATGGGCCACGCGTTCCAAGATACGATCATGGATACGCTTATCCGTTGTGAGCGCATGAAGGGTAAAAACACTCTTTGGCAAGTAGGTACGGACCACGCAGGTATCGCAACTCAGATGGTTGTTGAGCGTAAGATCGCTGCAGAAGAAGGCAAAACAAAACACGATTACGGTCGTGAAGCTTTCATCGACAAAATCTGGGAATGGAAAGGCGAGTCTGGCGGCACTATCACTAAGCAGCTTCGTCGTCTTGGCGCATCTGTAGACTGGGACCGTGAGCGCTTTACGATGGACGATGGTCTATCTAACGCGGTTCAAGAAGTGTTCGTACGTCTATACGAAGACGATCTAATCTACCGCGGTAAGCGTCTAGTTAACTGGGATCCAAAGCTACACACAGCGATTTCAGATCTAGAAGTAGAGAATAAAGACACTAAAGGCAACATGTGGCACTTCCGCTACCCACTAGCAGATGGCGTTAAAACAGCAGATGGCAAAGACTACATCGTTGTTGCAACGACTCGTCCAGAGACCATGCTAGGCGATACTGGTGTTGCAGTTAACCCAGAAGATCCACGTTACAAAGATCTTATCGGTAAAGAAATCATCCTTCCTATCGTTGATCGTCGCATCCCAATCGTGGGCGATGAGCACGCAGATATGGAAAAAGGTACTGGCTGTGTGAAAATCACACCTGCGCACGACTTCAACGACTACGAAGTTGGTAAGCGCCACCAGCTACCAATGATCAACATTCTGACTTTCGACGCGAACATCCGTGACGCTTCTGAAGTATTCAACACCAACGGCGAAGCAAGCGACGCTTACAGCACTGAGCTACCAGCTAAGTACCACGGTATGGAGCGTTTTGCAGCTCGTAAAGCTATCGTTGCTGAATTCGACGAGCTAGGTCTACTTGAAGAAGTGAAAGATCACGATCTACAAGTTCCTTACGGCGACCGTGGTGGCGTGGTTATCGAACCAATGCTGACTGACCAATGGTACGTACGTACTGCACCTCTAGCGAAAACAGCAGTTGAAGCAGTAGAAAACGGCGACATCCAATTCGTTCCTAAGCAATACGAAAACATGTACTTCTCTTGGATGCGTGACGTTCAAGACTGGTGTATCTCTCGTCAGCTATGGTGGGGTCACCGCATCCCAGCTTGGTACGACAACCAAGGTAATGTTTACGTAGGTCGTGACGAAGAAGAAGTTCGTAAGAACAACAACCTAGAGTCAGTCATTGAACTTCACCAAGACGAAGACGTACTGGATACATGGTTCTCTTCTGCACTATGGACGTTCGGTACTCAAGGTTGGCCAGAGCAAACTGACGATCTGAAAGTATTCCACCCTTCAGACGTACTAGTAACTGGTTTCGACATCATCTTCTTCTGGGTTGCGCGCATGATCATGATGACCATGCACTTCGTGAAAGACGAAAACGGCAAACCACAAGTACCATTTAAGACAGTTTACGTTACTGGTCTAATCCGTGACGAAAACGGCGACAAGATGTCTAAGTCGAAAGGTAACGTACTTGACCCAATCGACATGATCGATGGTATCGACCTAGAGTCTCTAGTAGAGAAGCGTTGTGGCAACATGATGCAGCCTCAGCTAGCGAAGAAGATCGAGAAGAACACTCGTAAGACGTTTGAAAACGGTATCGAAGCATACGGTACAGACGCACTACGTTTCACTCTTGCAGCAATGGCATCAACAGGTCGCGATATCAACTGGGATATGAAGCGCCTTGAGGGTTACCGTAACTTCTGTAACAAACTATGGAACGCAAGCCGTTACGTAATGATGAACACAGAAGAGCAAGATTGTGGCTTCAACGGTGGTGAGATTGAATACTCACTAGCGGATAAGTGGATCGAGTCTCAGTTTGAACTTGCAGCGAAAGCGTTCAACAACCATATCGACAACTTCCGTCTAGATATGGCGTCAAACACGCTTTACGAATTCATCTGGAACCAATTCTGTGACTGGTACCTAGAGCTAACTAAACCAGTTCTATGGAAAGGTACTGAAGCGCAACAGCGTGGTACTCGCCGTACGCTAATCACAGTTCTTGAGAAGACGCTACGTCTGGCTCACCCAGTGATTCCTTACATCACTGAAACTATCTGGCAAAGCATCAAGCCACTCGTTGAAGGTGTAGAAGGTGAGACAATCATGCTTCAAGCACTGCCTCAATTCGACGAAGCAAACTTCAACCAAGAAGCGCTAGACGATATTGAATGGGTGAAAGCGTTCATTACCAGCATCCGTAACCTACGTGCTGAATACGACATCAACCCAGGTAAGCCGCTTGACGTTATGCTGAAAGCTGCAAACGCAGAAGACGCAGCGCGTCTAGAAGCAAACAAACAAGTACTAATGTCTCTAGCGAAACTAGAATCTGTACGCGTACTTGCTGCTGACGAAGAAACGCCAGCGTGTGCAACAGCATTGGTTGCTAAGTCTGAGCTGATGATCCCAATGGCGGGTCTGATCGACAAAGACGCTGAGCTTGCTCGTCTAGATGGCGAAATCAAGAAAACTCACGGCGAAATCAAGCGTATCGAAGGCAAACTAGGTAACGAAGGCTTCGTAGCGAAAGCTCCTGAAGCGGTTGTTGCCAAAGAGCGTGAGAAACTTGAAGGCTACAAAGAGACACTAGCTAAGCTAGAAGAGCAGAAGACAACGATCGCTGCACTTTAATCGCTAAAAGCTAGAGTAAAAGAATCAAAGGGTTGGTGTGAAAGCATCAACCCTTTTTGCATTTTATCGCACGGAAAGCTTTCAAAGGTATTCACTTTTCTCTCCTACTCCCTCCTATTTAATAGTTTTTACCTATCAAACTAATCTTAACTGCCCATTAGATTTAATGATAATAATTCTCAATAATAGACCTATCGAAACAACACAACGATTGAGTAATTATCATGAAAAAGACACTAACCTTTGCAGCACTCCATTTTACTATCGCGTTTAGTGTCGCTTACGTGCTTACTGGCGACATTCTAATTGGTAGTTTAATTGCCATGATTGAGCCTTCAGTGAACACCGTCGCTTTCTACTTTCATGAGAAGGCATGGGCAAAAGTCCCAGCGCTTAAAGCTCGTCAGTGGATGACCAAATTAAAAACCGTAAGCTTTGCCACTATCCACTTCAGTGTTGCGTTTAGCGTGGTTTACTTACTAACAGGTGATGCGTTTGTCGGCGGTATCATGGCGATGCTAGAGCCAAGCTTGAACACTGTGGCTTACTACTTCCACGAGAAAGTATGGATGCGTAAATCAGATAACCAAGCACCACAGTTCTGTTTACACCAACACGCTTAAACATGGAGGCTCAATACGCCTCCTAACGAGCAAAATAACATTTACCATTGACAAAGTTGCGCACCGCAATTAATTTAATTGCGGTGCGCAACTTTATTTTTAGAGGTAAGTGATAATGAATGCTCGTCAACTTCGACACTATTCCCGTCAAGCCGTCCGATTGCTTGGTATGCTCGATAAACAATGCGGCGATGTCGCTCTCACTCCAGTGCAAGCGCACGCGTTAGGTGAAATCCAGCTGCAGCCGTTGACCATCAATCAACTGGCACAGCAGCTTAATGTCGACAAGTCCAATGCGAGTCGAACCGTTACCGGTCTGATTAAATTAGGCTTGGTTGAGAGCATCGAAAACCCAAAAGACAAACGTAGCCAACTTGTAGCGCTTACAGAGCGAGGGCAACTGGCGTTATCGCAACTAGACCAGCAGCAAAACAGCTTCTTTGAACAACTGCTTACCCAACTGGATGACAGCGAGCAAGAGCAACTCAAACTTGGTCTGGAGACTTACCTAAAAGGGCTAACAAAAGTATGTCAGGCTGAGGAATACGTTCTTCGACCTCTTACCAAAGCAGATAACTCGCAAGTTGCAGACGTGATTCGTAAAGTCTCTGCAGAATACGGTTTAACCGCAGACAAAGGTTATGGTGTGGCCGATCCAACGCTTGATGACATGTACTCGGTTTACGACCAGCAAGGCGCAGCCTACTGGGTAGTCGAATACCAAGGCGAGATTGTGGGCGGCGGCGGCTTTGCACCTTTAGCTGGTGAGCCAAATGTGTGTGAGTTGCAAAAGATGTACTTCTTACCTCAAACAAGAGGGCACGGTTTAGCCAAACGCATCGTCGCATTGAGCTTACAACTGGCGAAACAGTTTGGGTATCAGCAGTGCTATTTAGAAACGACAGAATGTCTAAGAGAAGCGGTAGGCTTGTATGAAAAACTAGGCTTTGAGCATCTCGATGCCCCGCTAGGACAAACGGGGCATGATGCATGTGAAGTCGTGATGCTTAAAACGTTATAGCGCTTTATCCCAAAACTTAAAGTACAAGGTGGGTAACACAGAGCTCTTGGCTAAGCGCCACTGTAAATGCTTGACGTTGCCCATCCAACTCCACCACGAGTTCGTAGAGATCTTTTGGATCGGGATCATTAAGATCGGCATACTTTGGCGCTTCGATCTGGAATAAAGCACTCGCATGATCCGCTCGGACATCAATAGGAATATGGTAAGTCATGCCATTAAACTTAACCGATGCCGATACTAAACCCGGCGCAAAAGTTTGATAGTACAAATCCACCTTAAACTCACAACCACCACCGTGGTGCCAAATCTGCTCGGTAGCCACGCGGTCTAAACGCACATTGCGAATAAACTGCAGATACGGTTCTTGCCATACCCCTAAGCGCTCATCACTCTTTTGGTATTCATGATCCGCAAGTGAGCACAACTCTGGTTTATCCTCATCCAACAGAAGATCTTCTTCTTCCTCAAGGAACAGGATCTCAAAACGGTTACGCCCCATCTGCATGAACGGACGAATGTCTTTCTTGTACACGCTTTGTGAGCCGTCACAGTCAAACAATGCTACCCCGTTCAAACGCACTTCTGCATGGTAATCCACACCACCCAACACCATTTCTACCGCAGGGAATGCCATCATGGATTCGTCCACTTCAATGTCGTGCATCAGGTGCCACTCTTGCTGACGAATCGCTTCTTCAGTCAGTTCAGCAGGCAATACCTGACTCAAAGGAGCAGGGAAAGTAATGTCATCCTGTGGGATAGAAAGGTCCGTCAGTGGAGAGACTTGCCATAAACCGGCGAGTGAGAGTTGCATATACACCTTGAGCTAGATCAATTTTCACGCATTATATACACAAGTAACTTAGGGTTACAGGCTATAAGCAGACAAACTCAATGAGAATTATTTATCGTTATCTTCGGTTATCATTTTCAAGGCACAAAAAAGCCAGCGATAAACGCTGGCTTTTTAGATTGAATAAGAGGATTACTCTTCGTCTTCATCATCTTCTTCAGGGTAAAGCGCATCTTCGCCTTCGTAGTAAGTACCCCAACCGTCGTAAATGATGTCGTACTTTTCTGCAAGATGAACCAGTTTCTCAACCTGTGCATCAATTGCTTCTGCGTTTAGTGCAGATTCCATTGTTGCATCACAGCAAAGCAGTTTGTTGCCGTCTTCATCTTCTGTTTCTTCAGCTTCAAGAACTTCAAAGCCCATCTTGAACGCTTCAACAACCGCTTTTTCTAGCGTATCGAAGTCTTCAGCAAATAGGTGGTGCTCGATTTCGTATAGTGAATCTGGATCGCTGCCGTCTTCTAGCAATGCTGCAATGATATCGCGAGTCTCTTCCTTTTGAATCTCAATTAATTCTTCTACTGATAGATATTCATCTTCGTGAGACATGTTTTGGCTCCAGATTAGTTACTTGATGGAAACACTATACTCTAAACTGAGTACGTTAATGCGGTGAAATATGGCACGGATTGCGATGAAAAGCCACAAACAAACACCAAACTGCGGTGATTCTTGATGATAATTTTTGCTCGCAAATCTAAACCCCGCTCACAGAAACAAAAAATTAACAAAAACGGCTAATCTTTAATATTCAGAAGATCCTAATTGAACCTAAGACGAGTAATTTTAGACTTGTTTGCGTGTTTATGATCTTGGAGTGAATACAGCAACGGCTCGGTAATTCTGACCTAACGAATAAAAGAAAGCTAAAAACTGCATATTTCAGAATGGTTATGCACGTTTTATGCACTATTGATGTATGACTCCTTTCTCGAACGAAAAAGAATAAAAACGCACTTTTTAAAAGTCATGAACAAACAACAAAATATAGAATAAAAATACACCAAGAAATCATTTACAAAATATAGCGCCAAAAAACGATATTTTTGCAATATATAAGCAAAGTTCTAGGACTTGCATCTTTGCACCAAGCTTGTCATAACTAACGGCTGGAATATTTGTAAGGATGCAAAATGAGTAAGCTGTA
This sequence comes from Vibrio sp. B1ASS3, assembly GCF_905175355.1. Lineage (NCBI taxonomy): Bacteria > Pseudomonadati > Pseudomonadota > Gammaproteobacteria > Vibrionales > Vibrionaceae > Vibrio > Vibrio sp. B1ASS3. The sequence goes on along the minus strand of NZ_HG992742.1, from coordinate 534,541 downwards.
CGTTGGATCAGAAGTTGGTCAACTAAGACGAGTTCTATTAAATCGCCCAGAGCGCGCCCTCACCCACCTAACGCCATCGAACTGCCATGAGCTACTGTTTGATGACGTATTGGCGGTCGAAGCGGCTGGTGAAGAACACGACGCATTTGCGCGCACACTGCGTGAACAAGATGTCGAAGTACTACTGCTTCATGATCTGCTGGTTGAAACCCTTGCGGTTCCAGAAGCAAAACAATGGTTGTTGAATACTCAGATCTCTGACTTCCGTTATGGTCCGACTTTCGCTCGTGATTTGCGTCAGTACTTCGCAGAGATGGACGATGAGCACTTAGCAAGCATTCTCCTTGGCGGCTTGGCTTACTCCGAACTGCCAATCAAATCTTCATCAATGCTGCCGAAGATGAAGCGCCCACTGGATTTTGTGATCGAACCTCTGCCTAACCACCTCTTTACCCGTGACACATCATGCTGGGTATATGGCGGCGTTTCTCTTAACCCAATGATGATGCCTGCACGTCAACGCGAAACCAACCATCTGCGCGCGATTTATCGCTGGCACCCAACCTTCGCGGGTCAAGATTTCATTAACTACTTTGGTGATGAAGACCAACACTACGACAATGCTAACGTTGAAGGTGGTGATGTACTGGTTATCGGTAAAGGTGCAGTTCTAATTGGTATGTCTGAGCGCACAACCCCGCAAGGTGTAGAAAACTTAGCGGCAAGCCTGTTTAAATCTGGTCAGGCGAAAGAAGTGATTGCTATCGACCTACCAAAACACCGCTCGTGCATGCACCTTGATACGGTCATGACGCACATGGATGTAGACACTTTCTCGGTATACCCAGAGATCATGCGTAAAGATTTAGATACTTGGCGCCTAACACCTAAAGGCAACGGTGAAATGCATGTCGAAGCATCACACAACTATCTGCATGCCATTGAATCGGCACTTGGCTTAGACCAATTGAAGATCATCACAACCGGTGGTGACAGCTACGAAGCTGAGCGAGAGCAATGGAACGATGCCAACAACGTACTGACGGTGAAGCCAGGTGTTGTGATTGGTTACGAACGTAACGTCTACACTAACGAGAAGTACGACAAAGCTGGCATTGAAGTCCTGACTATTCCGGGTAACGAGCTTGGTCGCGGTCGTGGTGGTGCACGTTGTATGAGTTGCCCAATCGAACGTGACGATATTTGAGAAACCTCTCCCACCAAATAAAACCAATTGAGACTAAGGTTGATGTGAATGCATCAACCTTTTTTTGTTTTTAATTAAAATAATTATTCACAATAAAAGCATTTATATGTTTTAATGCTTTTATTCTTTATCAACCAAACGACCTAAGGGACGAGCTATGGCTTTCAATCTACGTAATCGCAACTTTTTGAAGCTATTGGACTTCTCAACTAAAGAGATCCAGTTTTTGCTCGAACTGTCTGCAGAGCTTAAAAAAGCTAAATATGCAGGAACAGAGCAGAAGAAACTTCAAGGTAAAAACATCGCACTAATCTTTGAGAAATCTTCTACTCGTACCCGATGTGCGTTTGAAGTCGCGGCCTTTGACCAAGGCGCTCAAGTCTCTTACATCGGTCCTTCTGGCTCACAGATCGGTCATAAAGAATCGATGAAAGATACCGCTCGTGTTCTTGGTCGTATGTACGATGGCATCGAATACCGTGGCTTTGGTCAATCGATCGTTGAAGAGCTTGGTACTTATGCTGGTGTACCTGTCTGGAATGGTTTAACGGATGAGTTCCACCCTACCCAAATCCTTGCAGACTTCCTGACCATGCAAGAGCACGGACGTGGGAAACAACTGCATGAGATGACGTTTGCTTACCTTGGTGATGCTCGCAATAACATGGGTAATTCACTCATGGTTGGCGCAGCAAAAATGGGCATGGACATCCGCCTTGTAGCGCCAAAAGCGTTCTGGCCAGAAGAAGCATTAGTGACAACTTGCCAAGAAATTGCCCAACAAACCGGCGCGAAAATCACGCTCACTGAAAACGTTGAAGAAGGCGTCAAAGGCTGTGACTTCTTATACACTGACGTTTGGGTTTCGATGGGTGAGTCGGCTGAGGCTTGGGATGAGCGTGTTGCGCTGATGACACCTTACCAAATCAATATGGATGTGATTAAGCAAACGGGCAACCCTCATGTGAAGTTCATGCACTGCCTGCCAGCCTTCCACAACGATGAAACGACTGTGGGTAAAGAAGTAGCAGAGAAATACGGAATGAAAGGGCTTGAAGTCACCGAAGAGGTGTTTGAGTCTGAATACTCTATCGTATTCGACGAAGCCGAAAACCGCATGCACACGATTAAAGCCGTGATGGTGGCAACCTTAGGCAGCTAAACCAAAGCATTAAAAATGGTAACAAAAACCATGATGTAATCGCTTGCGCTCACGAAAGTTAAGCGTATAATGCTCGGCAATTTGTCTGAGGATTACGAAATGACCACGCCGATTGCTGACGTAAAAACGCGATTTGCTCTAGCTAAGCGACTACGCTTACGTGCTGTTATTTTCGTTAATTCTATTGAATTTTAAAACCTCCCCAATTGGGGAGGTTTTTTTATGTCCGAAATTCCATCAGGGTAATTTTGGGGATAGTCACCACTGTTATAGGGAAGAAGATCATGGCGAACTCGCTTTACCAGAAGCACATCATCTCTATTCCAGAGCTTTCACGTGAAGAACTGGAACTGATTGTAGAAACTGCAGGTCAGCTAAAAAAAAGAACCTCGTCCAGAACTGATAAAAAACAAGGTTGTAGCGAGCTGTTTCTTTGAGCCATCCACACGTACTCGTCTGTCATTCGAAACAGCGATTCAACGTATCGGTGGCGATGTTATTGGTTTTGATAACGGTGGTAACACCTCTCTGGCGAAAAAAGGCGAGACGCTGTCTGACTCAGTTCAAGTGATCTCTTCTTATGTCGATGCATTCGTGATGCGTCACCCTCAAGAAGGCGCAGCGCGCTTGGCGTCTGAGTTCTCTAACGGCGTACCAGTTATCAACGCTGGTGATGGCGCAAACCAACACCCAACGCAAACGCTACTCGACCTATACACCATCGCGGAAACACAAGGTCGTCTAGACAACCTGAACGTTGCGTTCGTTGGTGACCTAAAGTACGGCCGCACCGTACACTCATTGACGCAAGCATTGGCGAAGTTCAATAACATCCGTTTCTTCTTCGTTGCACCAGAAGCACTTGCGATGCCAGATTACCTATGCGAAGAACTTGATGAAGCAGGTATCCAATACAGCTTGCACACAGACATGGAAAGCGTGATTCCTGAGCTAGACATCCTGTACATGACTCGCGTACAGAAAGAGCGCTTCGATGAATCTGAATACGCGCACATCAAGTCAGCTTACATCCTAACAGCGGCGCTACTAGAAGGTGCGCGTGAGAACTTGAAAGTGCTACACCCACTGCCACGTGTGGATGAAATCACCACAGACGTCGACGTCACACCACACGCTTACTACTTCCAACAAGCAGAAAACGGCGTTTATGCGCGCCAAGCGTTGTTGGCACTGGTTCTTAACGAAACACTGTAATCGAGGGAGAGAATAACATGGCTAAAGAAACTCAATTGCAGGTTGAAGCAATCAAAAACGGCACAGTAATCGACCACATTCCAGCACAAATTGGTATTAAGGTGCTGAAGCTGTTCGATATGCACAACTCTTCTCAACGCGTAACCATCGGTCTGAACCTACCTTCATCAGCACTCGGTCATAAAGACTTGCTGAAGATTGAGAACGTGTTCATCAACGAAGAACAGGCAAGCAAGCTAGCACTTTACGCACCACATGCGACCGTAAACCAAATCGAAAACTACGAAGTTGTGAAGAAGCTTGCTTTGGAGTTACCAGAGCAAGTTAACAACGTGTTTGAATGCCCAAACACTAACTGCATTACCCACAACGAGCCAGTTGCGAGCAGCTTCCAAGTGTTCGAGAAGAAGGAAGAAATCCGTCTGAAGTGTAAATACTGTGAGAAAGTATTCGCACGTGAGATCGTGACTGAGCGTTAATTTCTCGCTTCGATTCTTGCTAACGATAAATTGACTGATACCCCGCTAATGCGGGGTATTTTGCTCTTTACGTGCTTCATGTTTAAAGGCAAACTGATTCTTCTTAAGAACGCTCAAGATACTTGAGCAAACTCTTTATTCCCCCTAAACAGATGGAACAATTCAAATGACGAAAGTACTTCACACTGAGTCTGCACCAGCAGCAATCGGTCCTTACGTTCAAGGCGTAGATCTAGGCAACATGGTTCTAACTTCTGGCCAAATCCCAGTAAACCCAGCGACAGGTGAAGTGTCTGCAGACATCGCAGAGCAAGCTCGTCAATCTCTAGAGAACGTAAAAGCTGTTGTTGAAGCATCAGGCCTTAAAGTGACTGACATCGTTAAAATGACAGTATTCGTGAAAGACCTAAACGACTTCGGTACAGTGAACGAAGTTTACGGCAAGTTCTTCGATGAGCACGAAGTAGCAAACTACCCTGCGCGTTCTTGCGTGGAAGTCGCTCGTCTACCTAAAGATGTAGGCATCGAGATTGAAGCAATTGCAGTTCGCAAATAATTGCACTTGCTGACAAGCATAAAAAAACGGGTAGCTCAGGCTACCCGTTTTTTATTGTCTTTTTGTAATGATATCGCAGCAAAACTTAAGCAGCGTTGCGCTGTTTCACTTCTTCATCCAACTCAGCCAACTTCTCTTTCATTTGCTCGCGGCAAATATTCGCTAGCTCACGTACGCCTTCTTTGCCGTAACCTTCAGAGCTAACTGGTGGCAGCATCTCAATGATCACATGACCATTGTTCCAGCGGTTGAATTTGATATGGTCTGTCGAACTGCACACGATTGGAATGATTGGCACTTCTGCACCGATAGCGGCATGGAATGCACCAGTCTTGAATGGCAGTAAGCCACGGCCACGTGAGCGCGTACCTTCTGGGAACATCCATACTGAAACATCACTGTTTTTGATGCTGTCCACGACTTGGTCGATAGTGCCTTTTGCTTTAGAGCGGTTTGCACGGTCAATCAAGATGTTACCTGTTAGCCAGTAAAGCTGACCAAACAACGGCATCCACGCTAGGCTCTTTTTACCTACTGTTACTACTTTTGGTGTTACCGCAGAAGATACAGTGAAAAGGTCCCAGTTGTTTTGATGGTTAGCAATGTAAACATGCTGACCGCGAGAGTACGCATCATCCGGAAGACGCAGCTCAAGCTTGATACCAAATACGCGCGACATCTTGCCGAATAGACGACCAAAGGTGAACACGTGCTTAGGGTTTCGAGGGCTTAGTAGGCAGTAACCACAACCACCAATAAACATCACAATTGCGAAAATTGCGACAGCAAATACACGTAACAGTGCAATCATTGTTGTTCTCCAGGAACCGGCTTTGCGCCAGCTACAGCTATTATTGTCTCTTTGAACATAGTCATGAACTATGACAGAAAGCGCGATATAAAAAAGCCGAAACCTGAGTTTCGGCTCTCTTCATATCTAGGTCAACTGCGATGCAGTTTAACCTGCCTCACTCACGCGCTCAATATTTGCGCCAAGTGCAGACAGTTTATTTTCGATTTTGTCGTAACCGCGGTCGATGTGGTAGATGCGATCAACAATGGTTTCGCCTTTGGCGATACAACCTGCAATCACCAAACTTGCCGAAGCTCGTAGGTCAGTTGCCATCACTTGTGCGCCACTTAGAGAGTCTACGTCGCCACAGATAACCGTATTACCTTCAATATCTGCTTTCGCGCCCATACGCATCAATTCTGGTACGTGCATGAAACGGTTTTCAAAGATAGTTTCCGTGATCACGCCGCCGCCTTTCGCCATCATGTTCAATAGCGTGAATTGCGCCTGCATGTCAGTAGGGAAACCTGGATGCGGAGCCGTGCGAATGCTTACTGCTTTCAGTTCCCGGTCTGTCATATCAACAGAAATCCAGTCTTCACCAGTTTCTACTAATGCGCCCGCTTCTTCTAGCTTAGCCAGTACCGCTTCTAGCAGATGTGCATTGGTGTTGCGACATACAACTTTGCCACCAGAAACCGCTGCTGCAACTAGGAAGGTACCGGTTTCGATACGGTCAGCCACAACACTGTGCTTACCACCACCTAAACGTTCAACACCTTCGATAGTGATGGTATCTGTACCCGCACCAGAGATTTTTGCACCAAGTGTGTTTAGGAAATCCGCTGTATCAACGATTTCAGGCTCACGCGCTGCGTTGTCTAGCGTTGTTGTGCCTTCAGCAAGCGCTGCTGCACACATGATAGTGATCGTTGCACCAACACTCACTTTGTCCATCACGATGTGCGCGCCTTTAAGGCGACCATCGACTTCCGCTTTCACGTAACCATCTTCTAGGGTGATGGTTGCGCCAAGCTGTTCTAGACCAGTAATGTGTAAATCAACAGGACGAGCACCGATAGCACAACCGCCAGGTAGAGAAACCTGACCTTGGCCAAATCGAGCTACAAGAGGACCAAGCGCCCAAATAGATGCACGCATGGTTTTTACTAAATCGTAAGGAGCACAGTATTCGTTGATACTGCTTGGATCGACATGAACGGAACCATTACGACTTACTTTTGCGCCAAGACGCTTAAGCAGTTCCATGGTTGTATCGATATCACGAAGGTGTGGCACGTTCGTCACTTCTACAGGCTCTTCCGCCAAGATAGACGCAAATAAAATCGGCAGTGCTGCGTTTTTTGCACCTGAAATGGTCACTTCACCAACCAGTGGTTTATCTGACCCAATAACTCGAAACTTTTCCATCAATAAACCTTAAAGCGACATTAGCTTCTTATCACGAGCCCACTCTTCTGGAGTGAACGCTTTGATCGATAGCGCGTGAATGTCGTTACGCTGGATGTAATCCATCAGAGGACCGTAAATTAACTGCTGCTTCTTAACGCGGCTCATTCCATCGAAACAAGCATCAACAGCAACCACCTCATAGTGGCTACCTTCACCTTTTACATGCACTTCTTGAAGGTTTAGTGCTTCTTCTAGTAACTGTTGTACTTTTGCGCTATCCACAATTTACCCCTGATAATTCTGTATATGTTTGGCCACTAAAGATTCAACGTTGCTCAGCTGAAACAAAGTGCGCAATTGCGCCGGCACGAAACTGAGCATTATATGACAGTTTTGCTTTTTTGCATGCTCTAATAAGTGGATTAACATCACCATTCCCGCAGAGTCAATGCGTTCAATCTCTTGGAGCGAGCATTCTAGCTCGGTTTGAGAAGGTTGCCATTGCTGTGCCACCGCCCACAGTGCGGGCACTGTATCGCGATCCAGCGCCCCTGTAAGCTTAAGAATGTCTGTTTGTAAATGCCACTGAGAATGAGACTGCGCCATTACTTTGCTGCCTCGAAGCGAATTGGCTGTGCTGCCAGTTTCTCTAAATCTTTTGCGACCGCAAGAATACCGTCTTGGCGAATCTGAGTATTCCACTCTGATTGCTTGCTCGATAGTAAGCTAATACCTTCTGCAACCATGTCGAATGCTAACCATTCACCGGTTTTCTTATCTTTACGCAGTTTGAACTCAAGTTTGATATTCGGACGCGGCGCGTCAATGATATCAACTTTGATACTCGTGATGCGCTTAGAAGGGTCCAGTTTTGGCTCAGGGCCAAATTCAATTTGCTGATCCGTGTATTGTGTTAACACTTGCGCGTATGAAGTCACTAAATAAGCACGGAATGCTGTGATGAATTCACCCACATCTTCACGCTTCGCCCCTTTCAAGTTTGGACCAAGCAGTTTCAATGCCGCATAGCGATCGTTGACGTAAGGCATCAGCTCTTCTTCAACAATGGTTTTGAGCAAGTTAGGATCTTGTTTGATTTGCGGTTGCTCGTTTTTCAGACGCTCGAACGTCACTTCAGCAACCTGCTTCATCATTGAATATGGCTGAGTTTTATCTACTTCAGCTGCCACTGCGCCAAAAGCAGTAAACGCCGCTACGAATGAAAGTAATAGTCTAGAAAACATAGGTTATTCCTTACTCGTGTCACCAGAATCGCCTGAGCCACCAATGCTGTAAAGTACCTGACCAATCAGGTCTTCTAATACTAATGCAGATTTAGTGTCTTCGATGGTATCACCATCAACAAGCATTTCTTCATCGTCAAAAACAAAGCCCGGAACCAAGCCAATGTACTGCTCACCAATCAATCCTGATGTCAAAATTTGCACACTAGAAGTTTCAGGGAACTGGTTATACTGGCTATTAATCGACAAGCTCACGACCGGTAATAGGCTATCAGGGTTAAGTGTAATGTTACTTACACGACCGATAACAACGCCACCAACTTTCACTGGAGAGCGAACTTTCAAACTACCAATATTATCGAACTCGGCTTTCAGGGTGTAAGTATTGCCAGAGCCAATGCTTTTTACGTCAGCAACCTGAAAAATCATCACAAGAATCGCGCAAATTCCTGCTAATACAAAGCTGCCAACCCATAATTCTGTTTTACGTGTTTGTTGCATGATTAATTCCCAAACATCAATGCGGTCAGTACAAAGTCTAGTCCCAGTACTGCTAAAGAAGAATGCACAACAGTGCGCGTCGTTGCTCGGCTGATCCCTTCCGAAGTTGGAATAGCGTCATAGCCATTAAATAAAGCGATCCAAGTAACGGTAATCGCGAACACGATACATTTGATCATGCTATTACCGATGTCTTGGCCTAATTCAACCGAAGATTGCATCGCAGCCCAAAAGCTGCCGTGGTCTACGCCTTTCCAATCCACACCGACAATCTGAGCTCCCCAAATGCCAACCGCCATAAAGATCATAGCCAATAGAGGCATTGAGATAACACCAGCCCAAAAACGCGGTGCGATAACACGTTTTAGTGGATCGACGGCCATCATTTCCATACTAGAAAGCTGCTCCGTTGCTTTCATGAGTCCGATTTCTGCTGTTAGAGCAGAGCCAGCACGGCCAGCAAACAAAAGCGCCGTAACAACAGGGCCAAGTTCACGTAGCAACGATAGAGCCACCATTTGACCAAGGCTACCTTCTGCACCATAGTCCACCAGCACAACATAACCTTGCAGACTAAGCACCATACCGATAAACAAACCCGAAACGACGATAATCGCCAATGACTGAACGCCAACCGAGTAAAGCTGCTTAATCAGTAACGGAAAGTTTTTTATTGGCTGAGGTCGAGTCACCAAGGCGCCAATGAGCATTAAAGTCGCGCGACCAAACGCTTCACAGATGGCGAGCGTACGTCTTCCTAGAGAAGCGACAAATTGAATAAAGCTATCGGCCATCAAATAAGTCCTTTTCGATACTTTGAGCAGGGAAGCGGAATGGCACTGGACCATCAGCTTCACCTTTTAAGAATTGCTGCACGCGAGGGTCAGGGTTATCTCTCAGTTCTTGCGGCGTACCAAACGCTATGATTTTTCCATCGGCCATCAAGTAAACCCAATCGGCAATACTCATCACTTCAGGAACGTCGTGAGAAACGACAATTGAAGTCAGACCTAGTGCTCGATTCAAATTACTGATCAATTCGACCAGCACACCCATGGTGATTGGATCCTGCCCTACAAACGGCTCATCGTACATGATGAGGTCTGGATCAAGTGCAATTGCACGCGCTAACGCAGCACGTCGAGCCATACCGCCAGATAATTCGCTAGGCATCAGCTTTGCCGCACCACGTAAGCCAACGGCTTCAAGCTTTAGCAGCACCATGGTACGGATGAATTCCTCAGAAAGTTCTGTGTGTTCACGTAAAGGAAACGCCACGTTGTCGAACACGTTCAAGTCAGTAAACAAAGCGCCCGACTGAAATAACATGCTCATTTTCTTTCGAGCGTGATAAAGCTTTTTACGAGATAGTGATGGGATATTGTCGCCATCAAACCAGATCTCTCCTTGCTCAGGATAAAGCTGCCCGCCTATCAGACGCAGCAGTGTCGTTTTACCAATCCCTGACGGCCCCATAATGGCAGTCACTTTTCCTTTTGGCACATGCAAATCAACGCCATCGAAGATCTTGCGTTCGCCACGTGAAAAAGTGAGATTGTTAACGGTAACTAAATCGTTGTTCGACATACTATCTCTTCTACTGTTTGTGAGCGGTTCTCACAGAGTTGCAATCCAACTCAACCCCGATTGTTTTCAAGATATTACGTCGAGAATATCCTAAAGTGACTTCGGTACACTTATTAGGCTGCAATCATAAGCACATTGAACGTTAATTAAAAGCACTGTTCAATTAAATAAAGCCGACGAAATTCAAGCAAATCTTCATAAAATATGACGAAATGAAAGGAAGGTGTTTATATCTCGAGCCAGATTAACCGTATTCTAAACGACGAGTATATGAGCAACAATTAAACACAATTTCGTTACTAACCTTTAATTTATTTGTTGTTTATCTTCCATTTTTGGCCGCAAAAGGTCAAAATTAGCGGTTACTCATTTCACTTATTTTATTACTTAGGAATCATCATGCTCGAAGCCGTAGCGTTGCTTATCGTCGGTCTTGTTTTACTTGTTTGGAGTGCAGATAAACTTGTTTTTGGTTCTGCCGCTCTGGCCCGCAACGTCGGTATTTCACCTCTAGTGATCGGTATGACCATTCTAGCAATGGGCTCTTCGGCACCAGAAATGATGGTTTCTGCAACCGCAGCATGGGACGGCAAAACCGACACTGCTGTAGGTAACGTTCTGGGTTCGAACATTGCCAACATCGCTCTGATCCTAGGTATTACAGCCCTAATTAAACCACTTTCTATCAGTTCTGCCGTTATTCGTCGTGAGCTGCCTTTGATGATAGCAGTGACTGTTCTAGCGGGTATCTTACTTTGGGATAGTCATCTAGGTTTCTACGAAGGTGTACTGTTGTTTGTTTTGTTTGGTGGCTTCTTATTTGCCATGCTGCAAATCAGCCGCAAAGAACAAAAAGCGGGCGATGCTTTCGTTGATGAGCAAGAGTCTGAAGTTCCAGACGGTGTGAGCAACTCAAAAGCCGTTATGTGGGTAGTGATTGGCTTGATACTGCTTCCTTTGGCAGCAAGCATGCTGGTTGATAACGCCGTGGTTATTGCTAAGTACTTCGGCATGAGTGATCTTGTTATCGGCCTAACCATCATTGCCATTGGTACAAGTCTTCCTGAGCTTGCCGCTTCTCTTGCTGGCGTTCTAAAAGGCGAAGACGACATGGCTGTGGGTAACATCATCGGCTCAAACGTATTCAATATTCTTGCGGTAATGGGCCTGCCAGGCATCATTAACCCTTCAACCTTGAGCGAATACGCAATGGGTCGTGACTTCTGGGTGATGCTAGGTGTATCTCTACTCTTGGTAGCGATGTGTCTTGGTAAATCACGCAGCATTAACCGCCTTGAAGGTGGCATCCTGTTTGTATGTTTCTTGGCTTACCAAGTGTACCTATTCGCAAACATGGCCGCTTAATAACATAATAAGTAAAGACAAATTGGAGCACTGATATGTCCACTCAATTTGATTTTCGCGCTGCTGCTAAACAAGTTCTCGATATCGAAGTAACGGCCTTACAACAACTTGACCAATACTTTGACGCGCAGTTTGAACAAGCTTGCGAATTGATTCTTTCCAATAACGGCAAAGTTGTCGTAATGGGCATGGGCAAATCAGGTCATATCGGCAACAAAATTGCTGCGACCCTTGCGAGCACTGGCACTTCGGCATTTTTCGTTCACCCTGGCGAAGCTGCACATGGTGACCTAGGCATGATCAGCGCGGGTGATATTGTTATTGCGATTTCAAACTCGGGAGAGTCTCATGAGATTTTGTCTCTATTCCCAGTTTTGAAACGCCTGAACATCAAAATCATCAGTATGACAGGCAAGCCAGAATCAAATATGGCGAAACTGTCCGATCTGCATTTGCAAATTACAGTCCCTAAAGAAGCTTGTCCGCTGGGCCTTGCTCCGACAAGCAGCACAACGGCGACATTAGTAATGGGCGATGCCCTTGCAGTTGCGCTATTGCAAGCTCGCGGTTTTTCAGCAGAAGACTTCGCCCTGTCACATCCTGGCGGTGCACTGGGAAGAAAATTGCTGCTTAAGCTGTCTGATATAATGCACTTCGGTAATGCACTACCAAAAGTATCACCGGACGCTCTGATTCGTGACGCCTTACTCGAGATTTCTGAAAAAGGCTTGGGTATGACCGCTATTGTCGATGAGCACGATGCTATGCTTGGTATATTCACCGATGGTGATTTGCGCCGTACTCTGGACAAACGCATTGATATCCATACCACAGCGATCGGTGACGTAATGACGAAGAACCCAACCACCGCGCACCCAGAAATGCTGGCTGTGGAAGGACTAAACTTAATGCAAGACAAGAACATCAATGCTCTGATCTTGTGCGATAACAATAAAATTGTTGGCGCACTCAATATGCATGATTTACTTAAAGCAGGCGTGATGTAAGATCGCGCCTCCAAAAGACTTAACGATTTGATTTAACAGATTAAGGCAATGGTCAGGGAAGTACTGAGCTAAGATAAAGGCCTTTATTTTATGAGTTTTACTCGCCTTATTTATTTGCTCTTGGTTTTTGTTGTCGCTTGGTGTGGTTATTACCTACTCACGCCAAAAGGTAATGAAGATATCCAAGTAGCACCAAATTTAGAACTGCCTATGTTCAGTGGTACTGGACTAGAAAATATCACTTATGGTGAAGATGGTGTCCGCAGTTACATCATCCGTTCCACCAACTTGGATCACTATGCCAAGAGTGGAGACACGATTTTTAAAAGCCCAACACTGATGGTTTACCGCGAAGGTAGCGTTGTGGAGTGGAAAGTTACTGCAACAAGAGCAGTACTAGATGAAGACCAAATTCTGACCTTGTACGACAAAGTACTTATGCAGAATCTATTGCCTGATGCGAGTTTCGACACCATGGCAACAGACAAACTGGTCATCAATCTAAGTAATCGTGATTTTAAAGCCGATCAACAAGTGATGTTGGTTGGACCGCAATTTGAAACTACCGGAGGCGCAATGCAGGGCAACTTAAAAGCTCACACTGCGACTCTGACTGATGAAGTTCAAGGTCGATATGAAACCGTTACACCTTAGCCTACTGGCATTGGTTTTAGCAGCGCCGCAAGCGTTAGCACTTAAGTCGGATACTCAACAACCGGTTTACATCAATTCAGACACCCAACAGGTGGACATGAAGAGTAACCAGGTCATCTTTAAAGGTGATGTATCGCTTAAGCAAGGTAGCATCAATATCGATGCTGATAGAATCGTTGTGACTCGCGATCCTAAGACCGAGTCTATCAAGCAGATCCAAGCATTTGGTAAGCCTGCTACGTTTTCTCAGTTGATGGACGATGGCAAAACGCTAAGCGGCCAAGCAACTGAGTTAGACTACCGCATCTCTACTGATGAATTGACCATGAAAGGTCAAGCACAACTGGCACAAGACGGCAATACCATCAAAGGTTCGTCGATTCGTTACCAAATTGGTCAACAGAAGCTAGTCGCTGACAGCTCGAAGGATGAGCGCGTAACCACCATCCTACAACCGAACCAAATCGAGAACTAATATGGCAGTACTGAGCGCAAAGAACCTTGCGAAGAGCTACAAAAAGCGCAAGGTCGTTACCGATGTAAGTCTCGAAGTAGAGTCTGGCCAAATTGTTGGTCTTTTGGGTCCAAACGGTGCGGGTAAAACTACATCGTTTTACATGATTGTGGGTTTGGTGCCACGTGATGAAGGCACCATTACTATCGACAATCAAGATATCAGTATCCTTCCGATGCACAGCCGCTCACGTTTAGGTATTGGCTATCTGCCACAAGAAGCATCGATCTTCCGTAAGCTGTCGGTAGAAGACAACATCATGGCTGTTTTAGAGACTCGCCAAGAGCTTACTCGAGAAGAACGCCAAGATAAGCTTGAAGATTTGTTGGAAGAATTCCACATACAGCACATACGCACCAGTGCGGGTATGGCACTATCAGGTGGTGAGCGCCGCCGTGTAGAAATCGCCCGAGCACTGGCCGCTAACCCTCAATTCATTTTGTTGGATGAACCGTTCGCGGGTGTTGACCCAATTTCGGTTAACGACATCAAAAAAATCATTGAACACTTGCGCGATCGCGCCTTGGCGTGTTAATCACTGACCATAACGTTCGCGAAACCTTGGACGTTTGTGAAAAAGCCTATATCGTAAGCCAAGGACACCTAATTGCATCGGGAACTCCGGATGAAGTTCTCAATAACGAACAGGTGAAACAAGTTTATCTCGGCGAACAATTCCGTCTATGATTACATTAGGAACGGTAAGATTCTGAGCATTACAAGGTAAGTAACACTGAATGAAACCTTCATTACAACTCAAGCTAGGTCAACAGTTAGCCATGACGCCGCAGCTGCAGCAAGCGATTCGTTTGTTGCAATTGTCGACGCTCGATCTTCAACAAGAAATCCAAGAAGCACTTGACTCCAACCCGCTACTGGAAGTTGAAGAAGGCCACGAAGAACCTCAAGCAAACGGTGAAGACAAATCAGCGTCTGAATCTGCTGATAACAGTGCGAACGAAGCCAACGATGCCTCAGAGCCCGATCTGCCAGACAGTTCAGATGTGATTGAGAAATCAGAAATCAGCTCTGAGCTAGAAATCGATACCACTTGGGATGACGTTTACAGCGCAAACACCGGCAGCACAGGCCTAGCGCTTGACGACGACATGCCTGTCTACCAAGGTGAAACTACCGAATCGCTGCATGACTACCTTATGTGGCAGTTAGATTTAACACCTTTCAGTGAAACCGACCGCACCATTGCCCTCGCGATCATCGATGCTATCGACGACTACGGCTACCTAACCCTTTCTCCTGAAGAAATTCACGAGAGCTTCGACAACGAAGAAGTGGAATTGGATGAAGTAGAAGCAGTACGTAAGCGTATTCAGCAGTTTGACCCACTTGGCGTTGCTTCTCGCAATCTACAAGAGTGCTTGCTACTGCAACTGGCGACATTCCCTGAAGACACGCCATGGCTTGCTGAAGCGAAGATGATTCTTAGCGATCATATCGATCACCTTGGTAATCGCGACTACAAGCTTGTTATCAAAGAGACTAAGCTTAAAGAAGCTGATCTGCGTGAAGTATTGAAGTTGATTCAACAACTTGACCCTCGCCCAGGCAGCCGTATCACACCTGATGACACTGAATACGTCATTCCGGATGTGTCTGTATTTAAAGATCATGGTAAGTGGACCGTATCCATTAACCCTGACAGCATTCCGAAACTAAAAGTAAATCAACAATATGCGCAACTAGGCAAAGGCAACAGTGCGGATAGCCAGTACATTCGCAGCAATTTGCAAGAGGCAAAATGGCTGATTAAGAGCCTAGAAAGCAGAAACGAGACGCTTCTCAAAGTTGCAAGATGTATTGTTGAACATCAACAAGATTTCTTCGAGTATGGTGAAGAAGCCATGAAACCAATGGTACTAAACGATGTAGCATTGGATGTGGACATGCATGAATCAACAATCTCTCGTGTGACAACACAGAAGTTTATGCATACCCCACGTGGCATTTTTGAATTGAAGTACTTCTTCTCTAGCCATGTTAGTACAGACAATGGTGGAGAATGTTCGTCCACAGCAATTCGTGCTCTTATCAAGAAACTGGTCGCAGCGGAGAATACCGCTAAACCACTGAGTGATAGCAAGATTGCTGCTCTTCTGGCTGACCAAGGGATTCAAGTCGCGAGACGAACGATAGCGAAATATCGCGAATCCTTGGGTATCGCCCCTTCAAGTCAGCGTAAACGCCTACTTTAAGGCACCAACTGAAAAGGAAAGTCTATGCAAATCAATATTCAAGGCCATCACGTTGATCTTACCGATTCAATGCAAGACTATGTTCAATCTAAGTTTCAGAAGCTCGAAAGGTTCTTCGACCACATTAACCAAGTCCAAGTCGTACTAAAAGTTGAAAAACTCAACCAAATAGCGGAAGCTACGCTCCACATCAATCAGGGCGAAATCCACGCGTCATCGAACGACGAAAGTATGTATGCAGCAATTGATTCGCTGGTGGATAAATTAGTTCGTCAACTTAACAAGCACAAAGAAAAACTAAACAGTCATTAATCATGCAATTGAGCGAGATACTGTCACTGGACTGCACCAAAAGTGCAGTCCATTGTACAAGTAAGAAACGTGCCCTAGAAATGATCAGCCAAATTGTTGCTGAGAACACGGGCCAAGATTCTACAGAACTGTTTGAGTGTATGCTCAGCAGAGAAAAAATGGGTAGTACGGGTATCGGCAACGGTATTGCTATCCCTCACGCAAGAATGCAATCTAGCGACAAAGCCATCGCCGTATTACTGCAATGTGACGAGGCGATTGAGTTTGATGCTATCGACAACCGACCTGTCGACCTTCTTTTTGCTCTTCTTGTTCCAGAAGAACAGTGCAAAGAGCACCTCAAAACACTATCCTCTATGGCAGAACGCCTGAGCAACAAGCAAGTGCTAAAGAGCCTGCGTAACGCTCAGAGTGATGAAGAACTCTACGACATTATGATTCATCAGTAATCAGGACGATCACCATGCGATTAATCGTTGTTAGCGGGCATTCCGGTGCCGGGAAGAGTGTTGCCCTGCGCGTACTAGAAGACTTGGGGTATTACTGTGTAGACAACCTACCAGTAAACTTGCTTGACGCGTTTGTTCAATCTGTATCAGAGAGCAAACAGAACGTTGCAGTAAGCATTGATATTCGAAACATTCCTAAGAAACTCAAAGAACTGAACACCACCTTAGAGAAGCTTAAAGCTGAACTGGATGTGACAGTACTGTTCTTAGACGCGAATAAAGAAACGCTCCTTACTCGCTACAGCGAAACACGACGAATTCACCCGTTATCACTTGGTAGTCAGTCATTGTCGCTTGATCAGGCCATTGAGCTTGAACAAGAGATCTTAATGCCACTCAAAGCGCACGCTGATTTAGTGCTGAACAGTAGCGGGCAATCTTTGCATGATCTCAGCGAAACGATCCGTATGCGTGTTCAAGGTCGAGATCGTAAAGACTTAGTCATGGTGTTTGAGTCATTCGGATTCAAATATGGCCTTCCTTCTGATGCCGATTACGTGTTCGATGTACGCTTCTTGCCAAATCCACATTGGGAACCAGCATTGCGCCCATTGACCGGCTTAGATGCGCCAATCGGTGCTTTCCTAGAACAACACCAGTCTGTACTTGATCTTAAATACCAAATTGAGAGTTTCATTGAGACTTGGTTACCACTGCTAGAGAAAAACAACCGCAGCTACCTAACAGTTGCGATTGGCTGTACTGGTGGTAAACATCGCTCAGTGTACTTAACTCAAAAAATCGGTGAGTTCTTTGCTGATAAAGGCCATCAAGTACAAATTCGCCACACTTCATTGGAAAAGAACGTTAAGGAATAACGGTGGAAATAAGTCGTAAAGTATTGATCCAAAACCGCTTAGGCTTGCACGCCCGTGCTGCGGTTAAACTGGTAGAACTGGCGCAAAGCTTCGATGCAGTAATCACCATTGACAACGAAGAAGACAAAACCGCGACCGCAGACAGCGTCATGGGGTTGCTGATGCTGGAATCCGCCCAAGGACAATACGTGACTATCCACGCTACTGGCGATCAATCTGAGCAAGCCCTTGATGCAGTGTGTCATTTGATTGAAGATAAGTTTGATGAAGGCGAGTGATTCACTCGCTTTTTTATTATCTCTAGCCAGATATCCCACATAAGTTTCACCTCCGACTTAAATTCCGATAAATAATTTTGTCGACTTTCATAAGTTGTTATTAAAAGGTGCCTAGAATTAAGTTATTATTCAAAGCATTGTAAATATCAGGAATTGGGAGGAATGAATGGCAGAGCAAATAGAATTCGACCAAGCTCACCAAGCCCTCCAAGAAGTCACTGAAGCGCTGGAAAACGGCCGCTTCGTCCATGTTCGTCGCCAACTTCAGGACATGGAGCCTGAGGATATTGCCCACCTTTTAGAAGCCTCCCCGCGTAAAAGTCGTGAGGTTCTTTGGCAACTTACCGACCCAGAAGATTACGGTGAGATTCTTGACGAGCTAAACGAAGACGTCAAAGACAGTCTTGTGTCCAAAATGGCTCCTGAAGCGCTTGCAGAAGCGACGGAAGGCATGGACACCGATGACGTGGCTTACGTACTGCGTAGCTTGCCTGACGACGTCTCACGCGAAGTTCTTTCCCAGATGGACTCCGCCGATCGTCTGCGCGTTGAAACCGCCCTATCCTACCCTGAGGATACCGCAGGTGGACTGATGAACACCGACGTAATCACCATTCGTGGTGACGTTGATGTCGACGTAGTCCTGCGTTACCTGCGCATGAAAGGCGAACTACCCGAGGCGACCGATGCACTGTACGTAATTGATGATGACAGCAAACTGATTGGTGAACTACCGATCACCACGCTGATAACCACGCAGCCTGATGTCAAAGTCAGTGAAGTAATGGAAGACGCCGACGATGCAATTACTGTTGATACCAGTGACTCTGACGTAGCAAGCCTGTTTGAACGTCGTAACTGGGTATCAGCTCCGGTTGTGGATGAAAACCAGCATCTTGTCGGTCGTATCACCATCGATGACGTGGTCGACGTTATCCGTGAAGACGCCGAGCACTCAATGATGAGTATGGCGGGTATGGACGACGACGAAGATACCTTTGCTCCGGTAGTTAAATCAGCGCGTAAACGTAGTATCTGGTTAGGTGCCAACGTACTTGCTGCACTAGCAGCTGCTTCAGTATCTAATATGTTTGAAGCCACGCTCGATCAAATGGCCGCGATTGCCGTTTTGATGACCATTGTACCTTCAATGGGTGGTGTGGCCGGTAACCAAACCGTAGCGCTTGTTATCCGTGGCTTAGCACTCGGTCACATCGGTGACTCGAACAAACGCGAACTCTTGATGAAAGAAGCCGCCATCGGCTTGTTAAACGGCATTATGTGGGCGCTGATCATCGGTGGCATTGTGGTTGCTTGGAAAGGTAACTGGATGCTTGGTGGGATTATCTCAGCAGCTATGCTGACCAACCTACTGGTTGCGGGTGTTGCCGGTGTTACCATCCCAATCCTACTGAAGAAAATGAACATCGACCCAGCCCTCGCTGGTGGTATGGCGCTAACCACAGTGACTGATGTAATCGGTCTGTCGGTCTTCCTCGGTCTCGCGACCTTAATGATTTAATATCAGTAATGACCTACAGATAACGAGCAATAAAAAAGCCTGATGAACACATCAGGCTTTTTCGTATCTAGCGGTTAGCAAGCTTATTCACCAGCAACCTTCATAGTATCCAACAAGATAGAACCCGTTTGGATTTGCGAGCGTGTTTCTACATCACTACCCACAGCAACAATCTGGTTGAACATATCTTTCAGGTTACCCGCGATGGTAATTTCAGACACTGGGTATTGGATTTCACCGTTCTCAACCCAGAAACCGGCTGCACCACGAGAGTAATCGCCAGTCACAACGTTCACGCCTTGACCCATGGTTTCTGTTACCAGTAAACCTGTGCCTAGCTCTTTAAGCATTTGCTCGAAGTTCTGACCGGTAGAGTTCACGTACCAGTTATGGATGCCACCAGCGTGACCCGTTGGGTCCATCTTCATCTTGCGAGCCGCGTAGCTGGTTAACAAGTAAGTAGCCAAGACACCATCAGTGATGATTTCACGATCTTGTGTGTATACACCTTCGCTATCAAATGGGCTTGAAGCCAGACCACGTAGTACGTGTGGACGCTCAGAAATGTTGAACCACTCTGGCAATACTTGCTTACCAAGGTGATCCAATAGGAAAGAAGACTTGCGGTACAGGTTACCACCGCTGATTGCCATCACTAAGTGACCAATCAAGCCTGTCGCTACGTCCGCAGCAAACATTACTGGGTATTTGCCTGTCTTAAGCTTTTGCGCATCAAGGCGGCTGATGGTTTTCTCAGCTGCTTTGCGACCGACCATTTCTGGTGACCAAAGATCGTCACGATGACGAGCAACGGTGTAGCTGTAATCGCGTTCCATCTCACCGTTTTGACCTACACCAATCACACAACAGCTGGTGCTATGACGGCTCGATGCGTAGCTTGCTAGCAGGCCGTGGCTGTTACCGTAAACCTTTACGCCGTAGTGACTGTCGTAGCTCGCACCATCGCTTTGCTTAATCGCATCGCTGTAGTTCAGCGCTTCTTTTTCAGCGGCAATCGCAACTTGTGCAGCGTAATCTGGATCGGGTGCGTCTGGGTGGAAAAGGTCTAAGTCAGGTACCTCTTTCACCATGTATTCTTTTGGAGCGGGACCTGCGAATGGGTCTTCTGATGTGTATTGAGCAATGTCTAGCGCCGCTAATACCGTTTGCTCAATAGCTGCTTCGCTCAAGTCAGATGTGGAAGCGCTGCCTTTGCGTTGACCACGGTAGACAGTAATGCCCAGTGCGCCATCGCTGTTGAATTCAACGTTTTCCACGTCACCCATGCGAGTGGAAACACTCAAACCCGTGCTCTTGGTGATTGCGACTTCAGCGGCATCAGACTTCGCCGCAGCGATTTCTAGTGCACGTGAAACGGCTTGTTCTAGCTCGGTACGTTGCTCAGCAACCTGCTGTTTAATATCCATTGTCTTTCACATCATGTATTCGATGTACAATAGAATAACAAGAATTTCGCTTTCTCCCCACGATTCTTGTTAAAATAGTCATAATATTAATCAAAACACAGGCAACTGAAATGGCACGTAAGAATCAAAAAGCGCCATGGGAACCAGAAGAAGAGATCATCTGGGTAAGTAAATCCGAGATGAAGCGAGACATGGAAGAGCTGCAAAAGCTTGGCGAAGAGCTTGTCGGCCTTAAGCCAGCAGTTCTCGAAAAGTTTCCATTGAGCGAAGACCTACGCGAAGCAATTGCTGATGCGCAGCGCTTTAAAAACGAAGCACGCCGTCGTCAACTGCAACGCATCGGTAAGTTAATGCGTTACGAAGATCCAGAGCCAATTCAAGCGGCACTGGACAAAGTGCGCAACAAGCACTCACAAGCAACAGCCGCTCTGCACAAGCTAGAAGCGTTGCGTGATCGTGTTGTAGAAGAAGGCGATAAAGCGATTGATGACGTGATGGAACTGTACCCAGAAGCGGATCGTCAACGTCTACGCCAACTTGCTCGCCAAGCAGCGAAAGAGAAGAAAGCCGGTAAACCAGCAAAATCTTACCGTGAAATCTTCCAAATTCTAAAAGCGCACGAAGAAGAAGAAATTTAATTCGGTGTTTAAGAAAGCAAAAAGCAGACCTTTGAGTCTGCTTTTTCATGCCTATTTTCTGGCATTACGCCAAACGATTAAGGCTTTCGCCACGTTCAAAGGCGTTAATATTCTCTATCAGAATCTCAGCCAAACGCTGTATCGATGAATCACTGCCCCAAGCAACGTGTGGCGTCAGCAATAGATTCGGTAAGTGCATATTGGCAATCAACGGATTACTCTCATCAGCTGGCTCTTGGGTAAAGACATCAAACCCAGCCCCAGCAATCTCACCTTGTTTTAAGCTATCCACTAAAGCTTGTTCATCCACCAAGCCGCCACGTCCGGTATTAATCAAAATCGATGTAGGCTTCATCAGCTTGAGTTCGGCTTCGCCAATCAAATTACGTGTTTCATCATTCAATGGACAATGCAGAGTGATGGCGTCCGCATGCTCCAACATCTCGGTAAAAGAAACATAGCCTTCTCGGCACTCTGTTGCGCCTTTACGCTCGGCAAACAACACATTCATACCCAATGCTTTTGCCAATTGTGCCGTTGCCTGACCTAATGCGCCGCTGCCAACCACACCTAAGGTGCTACCTGCAACGTCTCCAATCGGGTGTGTAAAGAAACAGAACTGCTTGTTGCGTTGCCACTCACCTGCAGCAATATCTTGATGATAACCAAACAAGTTACGACGCAAGGCAAACAGCATTGCGATAACGTGCTCTGGTACAGACCGAGTCGCATAACCACGCACGTTGGCAACCGCGATGTTGTGCTCGGCGCAGTAGTTTACATCGACGTTATTAAAGCCCGTTGCCGCGACGGCAATCATCTTGAGGTTAGGAAGTTGAATGAGAACAGATTGTTCGAGCACCACCTTGTTGCTGATCACGATATCTGCATCAGCGAGACGCTCAACAACTTGCTCAGAAGAAGTCAGATCGTATTCCACCCAATCATGGGCAAAGCTTGGACGAGGTATTTGAATTTGAGTGGGGATGGTCGCGCGGTCGAGGAAGACCACTTTAGGCAGTGACATAACAACTCCTTGTTCACTGCCTAGAGATGAATTTATGGGCGAGGCAGTGTTTTGTAATCTGGTAATTTACGCGCTGGGTCGAAATAGTCAAAGATCATCGCTTCCGCTTCCGGGTAAAAATCACAAGGAACAAAAATGCTGCGCAGCCAATGGCATTTCGGATGGTAGAAGCTCAACTCAGCGGCATGCAGTTCTAGGCGTTCAGAGAAGGCTTTCGCTTCTTCAGTTGCGTAAAACTCATCGCCTACAATCGGGTGACCCAATGCCTGCATATGAACTCGCAATTGGTGTGAGCGACCAGTAATCGGCAACAAACGTACAATCGTCGTCTTTGAGCCATCAGGATGTTCTTCTCGCTTCGCTACTTGGAACAGCGTCTTAGAAGGTTTGCCATCTTCAAAACACACTTTCTGCAGGGGACGATTCGGCCAATCACAAATCAATGGCAGGTCGATTTCACCCTCTTCTTGCTCTAAATGTCCCCAAACGCGCGCGTAGTAAATCTTATGCGTCAATCGGTATTGGAACTGCTTTTTTAACGCACTTTCTGCACGTTTGTTTTTAGCGAGTACCATCAAGCCAGAAGTGCACATATCTAAGCGATGCACGACTTGAATGTCAGGGTATTGCTCGGTTAAGCGACTCCACATGCTGTCATGATGCTCAGCAAGACGCCCCGGCACAGAAAGCAAACCAGATGGCTTGTTTACCGCCAAAATTTGCTCATCTTCAAAAACGACATCAATCCAAGGGTCGGTTGGTGGATTGTACTCAAGCATTGCCATGGGCTGGATCTCTACAGAATAAAAACGCGCTGATTATACCCAAGAGATGCAAAGATGCATGCAGAAAAATCGCTTAAATCCTGCCTCTTTTTACCATCGATATAACTTTTAGAAATAACAAAAACAGCCAAGTCAATAACGAAGAGAAAAATTAAAAAAATCACTTCGTAAATATAAATTGACAAGCTAAGCGGTAATGTTATTTATAAGCACTAGTTGACACAAAAAGGACAATAATAAATGGAATCCGCAGTATCCGATCAACCCCAATCCAAAGTCTCGCAATTCTTCCGCTCCCTTGGTCCTGGCATTCTTATGGCCTCTGCCGCCGTCGGTGGCTCTCACCTTGTTGCATCCACCAAAGCTGGGGCGATCTACGGCTGGCAACTCGCGGCGCTCATCCTGCTGGTAAACCTTTTTAAATACCCATTCTTCCGAGCAGGCGTGCAATACACCATGGGCACAGGTAAAACTCTGGTTGAAGGCTATGCAAAGCTTGGTCGCCCATACTTGTGGTTGTTCTTGTTTCTTAGTGCTGTTTCAGCGGTAATCAATACAGCAGCCCTGTTGATGTTCAGTGCTAGCTTATTGGGCTACTTCATTCCATTTTCATTGTCGATGGCATCACTCAGCATCATCGTATTGGTCACGTGCTTGGTGATCCTATTTGCTGGTCATTACAAAGCCCTAGATACACTCTCTAAAGCCATCATGACAGTACTGACCATTGCGACATTGCTAGCGGTGGCGATTGCGTTTGGTAACCCTGTAGAGCCTGTTGCGAACTTTGAATCCCCTTCTCCGTGGTCAATTGCAGCCATCGGCTTTATCGTTGTGACCATGGGCTGGATGCCTGCTCCAATCGAAATCTCTTGTTTGACGTCTGCGTGGTTAAAACGCCAAACTAGCCAACAAGAAGTTACGGCAAAATCTGCCCTGTTTGATTTCAATGTCGGCTACATTGGCACAGCAGTATTGGCGTTGGTGTTTGTATCGCTAGGTGCGTTGATGCTACACGGCTCGGGCATTGAACTTAAGAGCTCCGGCGTAGGCTTCTCTCACCAGCTTGTTGGCTTGTACGCTTCGACCATTGGTGAGTGGTCACGTTACCTAATTGCAGTGATTGCGTTCTTCTGTATCTTCGGTAGTACGATTACGGTGATTGATGGCTACTCACGTGTCATTTCAGACTCTCAGCGCCTACTGCGTTCACAACCAGAAACCGATCCGAAAGCGACGTCAGCGATCATACTGATCGTATCGCTACTGGCTTTAGGTATTGTCGTTTTCTGGGCTTCGGCACTGCTGCCAATGTTGGACTTTGCCATGGTGCTGGCATTTATGACGACACCGTTCTTCGCGCTATTGAACTACATTCTCGTGAGTAAAACGGACTTACCTAAACCATTGGCATTGGGTCGTAAATTGAAGTGGTTGTCGATTGCTGGATTGATTTACTTATTCGGCTTCTTAGCGCTGTTTATTTGGTGGAAGTGGTTGATGTAATTAGCTGCGAGCGACTAACTTAGCTCATGGGTAAACAAAGCTCAGATAAAGAAAAAGGTCTTCAATTGAAGACCTTTTTTTGTTTGTATGAACGCTGACTAGTTGTGGCTGACCACAATCAGACGTAGCGAATCTAACTGAACCTGAGCTTGGTTGATGTAACCTGTTAGCTCTTTAATTTGTTCTTCAATCGCTTCAATTTCTTCATCACGGATGTTCGGGTTAACCGCTTTCAGTGCTTGTAGACGCTCAAGCTCTGCATTCAAGCTTTGTTGCATGTCTTGATGCGCTTGCTTACGAACTTCTTCCACTTTCTGCTCAACCAATGCGTCACCCGCTTCGATTAGGCTGTGAATGTCTTTCTGTACTGATGTCACTAGCTTGCTGCCTAGGTGACGGTTTACCGGGCTAAGCTGACGGTTGAAACCTTCAAACTCAACCTGAGAAGACAGATCATTACCACGACCGTCCATCATCATACGAATTGGTGTCTTCGGTAGGAAACGAGCAATGCCGCTGCGTTTTGGCGCTTGTGCATCCACCGCGTATACCAGTTCAAGTAGGATAGTGCCGACTGGTAGCGCTTTGTTCTTCAGCAGAGAAACCGCAGACGTACCCACACCTTCACTCATCAGTAGATCGATACCGCCTTGAATCATTGGGTGCTCCCAACTGATGAAGTGCATGTCTTCACGAGACAGCGCAGTATCACGGTCAAACGTGATTGTCGCGCCTTCGTATGGCAAGCCTGGGTAGCTTGGTACCATCATGTGTTCAGATGGCGTTACCACAAGTGCGTTCTCGCCTTTGTCGTCTTGGTTCAAGCCAATGGTGTCGAACAGAGACAACGCGAATGTCACTAGGTTTGTGTCGCCATCCGTTGATGCAATTTTCTCAACGATTTGCTGTGCTTTATCACCGCCATTTGAGTGCATCTCTAGTAGGCGGTCACGACCTTGCTCAAGTTGTGATTTCAGGTCTTTGTTCATCTTCGCTGATTCTTCAATCACTTCATCAAGGTTTGAAACATCACCAGACGCCAGCATTTCAATCAGCGCATCAGAGTACTTATCATAAACCGCACGACCTGTTGGACAGGTTTCAGCAAACGCATTTAGACCTTCATCGAACCAACGCGCAAGGATCGCTTGTGATGTGCCTTTTAGGTAAGGTACATGGATGTCGATATCACGCTTCTGACCGATACGGTCCAAACGACCAATACGTTGCTCGAGCAAGTCTGGGTTGAACGGCAAATCGAACATCACAAGTTGGTTCGCAAACTGGAAGTTACGACCTTCTGAGCCGATTTCGCTACAGATAAGAACCTGCGCGCCACCCTCTTCTTGTGCGAAGTAAGCTGCTGCTTTGTCACGCTCAAGGATCGACATGCCTTCGTGGAATACAGTTGCACGAATACCTTCACGCTCACGCAATGCTTGCTCAAGTTGCAGCGCCGTACTTGCACGAGAGGCAATAACCAACACTTTGTCACTGCGCTTCTCTTTTACTTTTTCAAGCAGCCAGTTCACACGTGAGTCGAACTGCCACCAGCTTGAATCTTCACCTTCAAACTCTTGGAAAATTTCTTCTGGGTAAAGGTTCTTCACCGCGCGTGCTTCTGGTGTCATCTTGCCACCGATCATGCCTGATACACGCATTGATGTGGTGTACTGCTGCGGAATGTCCATTGGCATTAGATGCACGTTACGCTTCGGGAAGCCTTTGATTGCTGCACGTGTGTTACGGAACAGAACGCGACCTGTACCGTGACGGTCCATTAGGTTGTCGATCAGTTCTTGGCGTGCTGACGCTTTCGCTTCTTCATCGCTGTCGCTTTCGATAATGCGGAATAGCGGCTCAACGTCTTGTTCAGAAAGCAGTTCTGTAATTTGGTTTTTCGCTTCGTCAGGCAGTTTCTCACCAGAAAATAGCGATGTGATAGCATCCGCAACAGGTGCGTATTGCTCTTCTTCTTCAACGAATGCGTCGTAATCGTAGAAGCGATCTGGATCTAGCAGACGTAGACGAGCAAAGTGGCTCTCACGACCAAGTTGCTCTGGTGTCGCTGTCAGTAGTAGTACACCCGCAGTGCGTTCTGCCAAGCCTTCTACCACTTGGTATTCGCGGCTTGGTTTGTCTTGGCTCCACTCTAGGTGGTGCGCTTCATCGACAACCAATAGATCCCACTCGCCTTCGAGCGCTTGCTCAAAACGCTTGCGGCTCTTACGTAGGAAATCCAGTGAACACAATACGTATTGCTGCGTATCGAATGGGTTTTCTGCTTCTGCGAACGCTTCAATACAACGCTCTTCATCAAAGATAGAGAAGTGCAGGTTGAAACGACGCATCATCTCAACGAGCCACTGGTGTTGCAGCGTCTCAGGAACCACGATAAGAATACGCTCCGCACGACCCGCCAACACTTGCTGGTGGATGATCATTCCAGCTTCGATGGTTTTACCAAGACCAACTTCATCCGCTAGCAATACGCGAGGTGCATGACGACGACCGACTTCGTGCGCAATGTAAAGCTGGTGAGGGATCAAACCTGCGCGCATACCACACAGGCCACGCATTGGACTCTTGTGTTGCTCAAATTGGTTTTGTAGCGCACGGTAGCGAAGCACGAAGTTGTCCATGCGGTCGATTTGACCTGCGTACAACTTGTCTTGCGGTTTGTTAAAACGAATGTGGTTGCTTAGGAAGATTTCACGCAGCACGATCGCCGTTTCTTGCGTGTCTTCACGAGTACCGAAATAGGTGTATAGACCTTCATCTTCCAGTACTTCTTCAACTTTTAATGACCAACCTTCTTGGCAATCGATGACATCACCGACGTTGAACGTTACTCGGGTAACTGGTGCATCGTTACGTGCGTAAACTCGGTTTTCCTCTGATGCTGCAAACATCAATGTCACAGTACGAGCATCCATTGCTACTACGGTACCTAAACCTAAATCGCTTTCCGTATCGCTAATCCAGCGCTGCCCCAAAGCAAATGTCATGAATTGACTACCTCGTTGTTGTTTCTTGTTGGTCTCTACCCATCCCGATGGGCATGGATATTAGTTTAGATCTGATTCTGGCTTCTGCTATGCCAATCGTGCTTGTCATGCCACTTTGTGCTGTGCATTTTTAAGCCAGCTGAACATGATAAATCGGGCGTAGCCTATACGCAGAAAAAGGTCGCTAATCTTACTTGAAGCTGTGA
Source organism: Vibrio sp. B1ASS3 (assembly GCF_905175355.1). NCBI lineage: Bacteria > Pseudomonadati > Pseudomonadota > Gammaproteobacteria > Vibrionales > Vibrionaceae > Vibrio > Vibrio sp. B1ASS3. The sequence continues at coordinate 506,595 of NZ_HG992742.1, read as the reverse complement.
TTTAGGTCACGCCGAAACCGCCCAGAGGGCAAACTTTTTTTCCTGAATTAGGAATGCAATCAAATTGTAAAAAACTCATGACAATTATTAAGTTGTAAGAAGTAAATATTACGTATACTTCTATTGAGGGGCGCTTAGAGTCATCGTGCATGATTTGAGCGCATTAAGTACACGATTAGGATCAACACGGGTTTGCAGTAAGTTGTCTTGCTACTCGGTTGCGCACTAACCGACATTGCCCGACAACCTCTATTGCAAGCAATCAGAGTTAGGAAGTCTGTTCCTTCTTAACTACTAGCCAGCAAAGCCGCGCTGCGGCAAGGAGACGCTATGGGCGATACCGATCGGAAACTGTTTGTACTCGATACCAACATTCTTCTTCATGAACCCTTCGCCATCTTCTCTTTCCAAGAACACGATGTCGTCATCCCAATGACTGTGTTGGAAGAACTCGACCGAATCAAAGACAGCAAACGTGATGTTGCACGAGATGCACGCGTTGCGATTCGCGCTTTGGAGGATTTATTTAGAGAAGCCACGCCAGATGAAATCTCAGAAGGCATTCCCGTTTCTAAAGACAACCCAAGCCAAGGCACCATCTCTATTTTGGCGGACTTCGAATTGCAGGAAACCGTCAAAGCCTTCGCCGACAAAGCCGGTGACAACCGCATACTCAATGCGGTGCTTTATCTGCAAAACAAACGCGCACCACGCGAAGTCGTGCTCGTGACCAAAGACATCAACATGCGTTTGCGAGCCAAAGGCGCTGGCGTGCGTTTTGTTGAAGACTATCGTACAGACCAACTGATTGATGATATCCAATACCTCACCAAGGGCTTTCAACAACGTGAAGGTGATTTTTGGAGTGGCGTGGATGAAGTTGAGAGCTATGCGCTGGGTGGAAAAACGTTCCATAAACTCAGCCGCGAACCGTTCGACCCGACCTTTATTAATCAATACGTGATTGATGAAGAGAGTGATTTTGTAGGCCGAGTAGAAACCATCAATGAGGATAAGCTCACCTTACTCGACCTCAGCCGCGAGCGCATGATGCATCGCCGCGCTTGGGACATTACACCTAAGAATATCTATCAAGGCATGGCGATGGATGCCCTGCTCGATCCAGATATTGATTTGGTGATTCTGACCGGTGCTGCAGGTAGTGGTAAAACGCTCCTTGCTATGGCAGCAGCATTGGAACAAACCATTGAAAAAGGCATGTTCGATAAGATCATCGTAACGCGTAACACGCCAGACATTGGTGAGTCCATTGGCTTCTTGCCGGGCTCGGAAGAAGAGAAAATGATGCCTTGGTTAGCAGCGGTGACCGATACCTTGGAAGCGCTGCACAAGAACGACCATTGCACCGAAGGTTCGATGAAGTACATCTGTGATAAAGCCAACATTCAGTTTAAGTCGATTAACTTTATGCGTGGCCGCTCGATCCAGAATGCGTTTGTCTTGCTCGATGAGTGTCAGAACTTAACCGCTTCACAAATCAAAACCATCATCACCCGTTGTGGTGAAGGCACTAAGATTGTGTGTTCGGGTAACTTGGCACAGATTGACTCTCATTACCTAACCCCAGTGACGTCTGGTTTGACGTATATGGTTGAACGCTTCAAGAACTTTGAAGGCAGCGCCAATATTCACCTCAATGGTGTGGTGCGAAGTCGCTTGGCTGAATTTGCTGAAGAGAACCTATAACGAACACTCTCCCCCTAAAAACAAAAGAGCGCTCAATGAGCGCTCTTTTTAATTCTGCTTCAGATGAAGTTTATTCAGTACCACCAACGGTGATGGAATCGAGCTTCAATGTAGGCTGACCAACGCCAACCGGTACGCTTTGACCCGCCTTACCACACACGCCAACACCTCTGTCGATGCTTAGGTCGTTACCCACCATAGAAACTTGCTGCATCGCTTCAATGCCAGAGCCGATTAGCGTTGCGCCTTTCACTGGACGAGTGATTTTGCCATCTTCAATCAAGTAAGCTTCCGATGCTGAGAATACAAACTTACCAGAAGTGATGTCCACCTGACCGCCACCAAAGTTTGGTGCGTACAGACCTTTCTTCACTGTAGAGATGATCTCTTCTGGCGTGTGCTCGCCCGGCAGCATGTAAGTGTTGGTCATACGTGGCATTGGTAGATGCGCGTAAGACTCACGACGACCGTTACCTGTAGGATTTACACCCATTAGACGTGCGTTCAATTTATCTTGCATGTAGCCCTTAAGCACACCATTTTCGATAAGTGTGTTGTATTGACCGTTCACACCTTCATCATCGACGTTCAATGAACCGCGAAGATCTTTCAGTGTGCCATCATCCACGATAGTACAAAGTGGAGACGTCACTTGCTCACCCATCTTGCCAGAGAACACTGATGATTCTTTGCGGTTAAAGTCGCCTTCTAAACCGTGGCCTACCGCTTCGTGCAGCAATACGCCCGGCCAACCAGAACCAAGTACCACAGGCATCATGCCTGCAGGTGCCGCTTCTGCTTCTAGATTCACGAGCGCCATGCGAATCGCTTCATCAGCGAATTGGAAGGCTTGTTTCACGCCGTTTGTTTCAGACAGGAAGAAGTCGTAACCGAAACGACCACCGCCACCAGCGCTACCGCGTTCACGACGATCGCCTTTTTCAGCAAGAACACTGATTGAGAGACGAACAAGCGGGCGAATGTCACCAGCGTAAGTACCGTCAGTTGCAGCAACCAACATTTGCTCATGCACACCACTGATGCTGATCGATACTTCTTTGATCATTGGCTCTTTGGTACGAATGTACGCATCTAGAGACAGCAACAGTTCAGTTTTTTGTTGCTTTTCCCAGCTTGCTAGTGGGTTTACCGCATCGTAGTAAGCTTGGTTATCAGAACGTTTAAATGCGTGCACTTTGCCGTTTTGGCCTTGCTGCGCAATACCACGCGCTGCAATCGCACTTTGCTTCAAACCGTCCAGTTGAATTTGGTCTGAATAGGCGAAACCGGTTTTCTCGCCTGTGACTGCTCGTACACCGACACCACAGTCAATATTGAAAGAGCCATCTTTAATGATGCTGTCTTCTAGAACCAGAGACTCGTGCCAGCTGGACTGAAAGTAAATGTCCGCATAATCGATCTGGCGCGTCGCAATGCTCGCTAGTGTGTCAGCGATGTCTTGCTCTGTCAGACCGTTTGGGGCAAGGAGTGCCTGTTCTATTTGGTTTATGCTCATAGTTAGCTCTTTTATTTCCGTTTCAATTCATTTTGAAAGCGACTGTGTTGAGTCAGCGGCATATTCTGCCTTACTTGCTGGTTGTGTGACAAATCTATCTCTGCCACCAGCAATCCTACTTGGTCATTCAATTGTTGGTGAACACGCCCCCAAGGGTCAATCACCATGGAGTGCCCCCAAGTTTGGCGACCACACGGATGCGTCCCCGTTTGCCCGCAGGCTAGAATCCAGCATTGGGTTTCAATCGCACGCGCTCTTAGCAGTACTTCCCAATGCGCTTGCCCCGTCACCGCGGTAAACGCAGCAGGCACCACTATAACTTGTGCTCCTGCTAAGCGTAGCGCTTTAAACAATTCAGGAAAGCGTACGTCGTAGCAAATACTTAAGCCTACCGTACCAATATTGGTATCTACCGTCACGATGCGATTACCTGCGGTAAAAGTATCCGACTCACGATAACTGCCGTGCCCATCAGCGACATCCACATCAAACATATGCAGCTTATCGTAGTGAGCAATACACTCGCCTTGCGGTGAGAAAACCAATGTTGTGGTAGTCACACCTTGTTCAGTACGAATCGGCATGCTGCCCACGATTAAAGTCAGTTGGTTATGCTGTGCGATATCTGATAAACGCTGTTGAGTTAGACCGTCACCTAAAGTTTCTGCGTTCTGGTGATACGCCTCTCGGTTAGCAAATTGTGTGGTATTTTCTGGTGTCACAACCAGCTTCACATCTTGCTCAGCTGCCAATGCACATTGCTTGGCAATGAAGTCCAGATTCTGCTCGATATCTGGACCCGATGTCATTTGAATGATGCCAACACGTTCCATGTATTCAATTCCTTGTTCGTCAGAAGACTGACCACGTAATTACTTCGCTTGCTCACGCAGTTTTTCTGGCAACTTGTATTCACCTTTGCTTCGTGAAATCTCTTTTACGGTAGGTGAATCTAGCGGGCCTTTCACCTCGTAGTTTACTTGCGTGAAGACCTCCACCACTGGAGAAATAACGGTCGAAATCGCCAGTACGTACAACGCCGTTTGAGGCGCTACCGCAAAGGCCGTCAACATAGGCAAACCCGAAGTAATATCCGGAGTGAAGTTCACTTCTGCATCCACCAAACGTGTGTTCATATTGGCAATGCCGCGGATCTTCATCTCGCCGGCTAACGCATCCATCACAATATCGTTGGTGATAAACACGCCATCTTGGATTTTGCCTGTACCCGTAATTGAGTTGAATGCCATCCCTTTGTCGAACACGTCAGTAAAGTCGAGCTGCATCTTACGAATGATCGAATCAAGACTAAACAGACCCAGTAATCGCGCCGCGCCGCTCACTTCGGTGATCACGCCTTTACCAAACTCGGTAGAGACATCCCCTTGCAGGCTTTGTGTTTTCATCGACCAAGGCGCGCCATCCCAATCGAGGTTGGCATTGATTTCAAACGGCGCTTGCTGGATACCTGAAGTGATACCAAACCGCTCCATTAAATCACTGTTGTTTTCACCTTTTACTTTCATGGTCAGGTTTGAATGGCTTCGTTCTTTCGTCAGCTCCCACCAACCACTCATATCAACGCGGTTCTGGCCACTACTAAAGTTTACATTCTTCCATTCAAGTCGGTTGTTGCCACGTTCAACATCCACGTTCACCTTACCGACCTTGTAACCTTGCAACCAAAAATCATCGATGCTCAAGGTTAAGTTTGGCATCTCTGCATGGAACTTGCGGTCAAAGTTTGAGATAAGTGGCGCAGTTTGATCTTCGCTAGCAAACAGAGAACTACGCTCCTTGGTCATCTCATCGAAACCCGGAATGTACAAGTGCAGGTGATCCAATGAAACAGACAGATCATACGGTTTGAGGTAATTGGCTTTACCTTTCACCTCTTGGCTATCGACTTCAAGCTGCCAACTTAGGTTCTTCTTACGCGCATTTAAGTCGACGTCGTGGAACTCAATACCACCGAGCTCTAGGTTTTGCACATCCATACTGACGCGCGTTGGCAACGGAATCGTCGGCGTTTTCATACTCGACAATACTGATTGCGTCGTACTTTGTGGAACGTGCATTAAGTCCGCCCACTTATCGAGGCTCAAGTCATCTAAACGAATCGAAGCATCATGCCCCACAACTGGGCTTATCTTGAAACCACCATTGCCAATAACCAGATTAGTCGCGGTTAACTGAGGTACATCGCCAGAGATATCGATTTCCGTCTGGTACTTCGCATTAGGGATTTGTAATCGAGCCGAGATGCTTTCTTGGTTGCCAGAAGCTTGCAGTTTCGCTTGTCCTTTCTCGCCGCGTTTTTTCGCCAATGGATATGGGTATTCGCTCGCAAGCTGACTAAGCTGAGCAAGCACATCGACTTGGTAGGTAAAGCCGACATCATTAAGTTGTAAGTCGATGTCCATTTGCCACGGCGCATGACCAGAAACCAAACTTAACCAACGTTCACCGAGGTAAGGCTTGAGCGGGTCCACTTCCCAATCACCAAGGGTATTGATGGTCACGTTATAGCCTTGCTCAGCATTCTCACCTCGGAAATCCAGTGAGATTGGTTGCTTCAACAGTTCCGCTGACAAGCCAGATGTGGTCACTACATCGTTATCGAATTTAATACGTCCTGTCGCATTTTCTAACGTCATCGGCGGCGCATCGATATCTACGCGATTGTTCTTAAGATCGGCATAACCCCAAGCTCTCGCATCTCGGTCTGAATCAAATGGGATATTGAGTCGGAATTCAGAATATACCGGACCACTGACTTGCAGCGCGGTCAACGCAGCACCAACAGAGTCAACTAATGGTGTTGCCATCATGTAGTCGCGAACTTCATTACCCGGAGCGCTAGCCTTGGCTTCTATTTCAATATGGCCACCTTCCGCAAGCTCCGGAATACGTCCTGTGATTCGCTTCGCTTTCACACCATTTAACGTTGCGGATTTCGAATCTAGGTACATGGCGTCGTTTTCAAACAACAAGTCAAGCTGTAAATCTGTGATGGTCGGCCAAGCAGTATCAAAGCTGAACTTCGCGTTCTTCAATCCAACCCATGCTTGGAACATGCCGTTATGCTCTTTGTATGGGAAGTCAGCCAACTCGCCATACCAAAGCAGTTTTGCGGTATTGACCTTACCACCTTGAATCGCGGTAGATAGGTAGTCCGTGAGATCTTGCCCAAGCGCTAAAGTCGGAAGATAACGCCATGTTTCACCTGCGTTGTAGAGGTCAGCCTCAGCATAAAACGACAGGAATGGACTTTGCTCTTTCGGGAAGTCGAGGCGGAATGCGCCCAGCACTTGTAAGTCTGGTGTCGCCGCCGTCACTTTATCAGACCACAAACGCCAACCATCTTCATCTTGCTGCCAAATGATGTCGACTTCGCCTTGCTTAATGTTCAATGGAGCTTGGAATACATCTCCGTAAGGGAAGACATCATCAATAACGGTAACTTTCGCTTTTGCCTGTTCTAAGTCACCCGAGACTTTACCTTGCACATGACTAAAGCCAGGCAGCAATTCCCATTGCGTTAAGCCCAGTTCATCTAACTCAGCAGAATAACGCAAGGTATCTAAGCCGCCATTCATCGATAGACGAATGTCTTCCACTCGTCCTTTTGGTGCAAGCTTGTTGAGTAAATCGGTGGTGGACTCAGACTTTGGCGCCAACTTAACCAGTGGTGTTAACGCTTCAATATCTAATTGGGAAAGGTTTAGTAGCCAGCCATCCGGTTGCCAATCAAAGGCAACATCCAACTCTGGCCATGGTCTGTCATCCGTGCGGATTTGCAGTGAGTGACCATTTACTTTCCAGCCTTCTTTATCAGGAGACAGCTTAAAAATGCCAGACTCTAATAGCAGATCATGACGACCATTTTCGTCCCAAACTAACTCGGAAGGTTGTAAGTCAACATAGGCATAACTTGGCTGGCTGCGATCGAGAGTCAACCAAGTGTTTAAGCTGACTTTGCCAGACTCAACGCCAGACTCATCTTGCATGTAAGTGGTTAGCCAAGGCGTGACTGAGACATCTTTCGCACTGACATAAAACTCACCCGACACATCACGCAGCGAACCATAATCTTTGAAGTTAGCACGTACTAACAATGAGTTGAGACTGGCGTCCGCAATGCTTACTGTGCCCTCTGCTAAATGATGCTTACCTTGGTTACTCCAACGTAATTGATCGATGTCCAAACGGCGTGTTTCGCCTGAAACGGATTTATACCAAATGCGAGAATCTGTGATGGTGAAGTCTTCAAACTGACGCAACAACAAGGAGTCTAACTGGTCTATCAGCTTGGTTTCATTTTTGCTGACATTCGCTTGCGGTTCTTTGCCTTCAGATTTCGACAAAAGGTCGACAGTGCGGATGTCTAACGCTAAATCATCAATCGTTAAATCAGCGACAACCGGTTTAAAACTCAGAAGAGATTGAATCAAATCGAATTCAATATGGATTTCATCCACTGCAAAGCGAGCGTCTTGGTTATTAGGCAGATTCGCTTCTAAACCTTGCAGGGCGATAGATGGATGGCTGTTACGCCAAGAACCAGCAACGCTGGTAATAGAAAAGTCAAAACCTGTGCCTTGCTTGACCCAGGTTTTGATCTCATCTTGGAAGTGGTTAAGTTGTGGCAATGCTACGCGCAGTGTGGTTACTAAGATGGCCAGAAGCACCAACAGAGTAACTAAAGTCCACGCGCAGAAACGCCCGAAACGGTTAAAACCAGAATTCACAAATTTTCCAATTACATCATGACGACGTCAAACTGCTCCTGAATGTACAGGGGTTCAGCTTGAATACGAACTTGCTTACCAATAAATACTTCGAGTTCAGCCAGTGCGTGAGATTCATCACCCAGTAGTGTCTCCGCAACGTACGGTGACGCGTACACAACAAAGTTGTCGGCATCGTAAGCACGGTTAACACGGGTAATTTCACGCAAGATCTCGTAACACACAGTTTCGACAGTCTTCACGCTGCCGCGACCTTCACAAGTAGGACAGCTTGAACACAGGATATGTTCAATACTTTCGCGCGTGCGCTTACGAGTCATCTCCACTAAGCCTAGTTGAGTAAAACCATTAATGTTGGTTTTCACTCGGTCTTTTGATAGTGCAGCTTCAAGAGAGCTCAGAACGCGCTTACGGTGTTCATCCGATGCCATATCGATAAAGTCAATAATGATAATCCCGCCAAGGTTGCGTAAACGAAGTTGACGTGCGATGGCTTGTGTCGCTTCAACGTTGGTATTGAAGATGGTTTCTTCTAGATTGCGACGGCCAACAAACGCGCCGGTATTGATGTCGACCGTAGTCATGGCTTCCGTTTGATCGATGATCAGGTAGCCGCCGGACTTAAGCTCAACTTTGCGTTCAAGAGAGCGTTGGATTTCGTTCTCTGTGTCGTACATATCGAAGATAGGCTTATCGCCTTCGTACAACTCAAGCTTCTCTGTCAGCTCAGGCACATATTCAGAGGTAAACTCTTTCAGATTCTCGTATTCAAGGCGAGAGTCGACCATGATTTTGTCAAGCTCAGTGCCAACAAAATCACGTAGAATGCGCTGCGCTAAACCTAGCTCACCGTACAAGGTAGAACGGGTTTTGTATTTCGAGCGACGCTCCATGACTTTCAGCCATAAGCGCTTCAAAAATGCCGCATCTTGAGAAAGCTCTTTTTCGTCTGCACCTTCTGCGGCAGTGCGAATGATGAAGCCGCCATGCTCATCACAGTAGTGATTGACAACTTTCTTTAAACGCTCGCGCTCAGTTTCACTTTCAATACGCTGAGAGACACCGACGTGACTAGCACCCGGCATAAAGACAAGATAACGTGATGGCAAGGTGATATCGGTTGTCAGACGTGCGCCTTTAGTGCCCAGAGGATCTTTCACAACCTGTACAACGATATCCTGTCCTTGGCGAACCAATTCAGAAATATCACGTACTTGGAATTGTTGCTTTTCGTTTTCTGCCACACATTCGGTGTGTGGAACGATATCTGACGCGTGTAAGAACGCCGCTTTATCAAGACCAATATCAACAAACGCCGCTTGCATGCCTGGCAATACTCGGCTCACTTTGCCTTTGTAGATATTGCCAACAATGCCACGGCGTGATTCACGTTCTATATGAACTTCTTGTAGTACTCCACCTTCAATCATGGCCACACGAGTTTCACTCGGGGTCACGTTTAGCAGCAATTCTGCACTCATGTGCACACCTCAAAACAATTATAAAAATTCTTGAATTAGCTGATCGGTTTCGAACAAAGGTAAGCCTACTACGGCGTGATAACTGCCTTCGATTCGGGTGACGAAACGCCCACCGAGTCCTTGAATACCATAACTTCCAGCTTTATCGCATGGTTCACCTGACTGCCAGTATCGTTCTATTTCTTCTTCAGTCAGTGTTTTGAACCACACGTCAGTGATAACGACCACTGAATGTTGTTGTTCTTTTGATACGACGCTCACCGCAGTCATCACTTGATGCTGACGACCGGACAGATTGCTGAGCATGCGTTTTGAATCTTCGAAATTTTTAGGTTTTTCTAACACGTGGTTATCGCATACCACCACGGTATCTGAGCCCAATACAACGGAATCAGGCTTAGCCATCGCTAAGCCTGCTTGAGCTTTTTCCAGAGAGAGACGCAAAACATAGTCTTTTGCTTGCTCGTGGTCTTGCTTGGCTTCCTCAATATCAGGAAGCACAATATCAAAGTCATAACCTAATTGAGCAAGCAACTCTTTTCTTCTCGGAGAACCCGATGCGAGAACGAGGGATAAGCCCTTTTTCACAACGCTACCTTACGTGCCATGCGCGACGGACGCGTCGCATAAGTAAAAACATCCATGGCCAAAGTATACAGTTTATTGCCGCAGTCCACAGAGATAATGGATTAAATACTACGTCTTGGTTCAAATATTCCCCACAGAATATGAGAAGTTCCAGTAGCACGGTAAAAAAGGCAATCAAGATAGATTGTTGCCAAAGCGCCATGTTACGGATCACCAAGAAATTCAAGGCCACTAAGTAGATAATGATCGACATCATCATCCCTCGGATACCGAGCGTCGAGCCAATCAATATGTCCCACAACAAACCTAAGATCAAAGCGGTACCGACGTTAACACGGTGAGGCAATGCCAACACCCAGTAACAGGCCACTAGGAACAGCCATGACGGACGCAGCAAATCGAGCACGCCCGGCCATGGAATAGTTTGTAAGACTAGCGCGACAAAGAAGCTAACGCCGATGACCATTCGGCTTCTAAATACACTATTGGCCATCGGTTACCTCTTGCTCTGAACCTTCTTCGACATTGGATTGCAGTACTTTGTGTTGACGATCTTCATTCGGCCAAATCAACAGCAAGTAGCGCAGACGATCAAACTCAACCACAGGTTCCGCTTTGATCGATGCAAACTCTTGACGAGTGTCGTGATCGACATTCGTGACGGTTGCGACAGGGTAGCCTTCAGGGTAAATACCACCGAGACCCGACGTCACTAGCAAGTCGCCCACTTGAATATCTGTACTGGTTGGGATGTGTTCCAGTTGGATTTCATCCACTTCACCGTTACCGGAAGCGATCACACGAATATCGTTACGAATCACTTGAACAGGAATCGCGTTTTTCGCGTCTGTTAGCAACAATACGCGTGCATTATGCGCTGCAACAAACGTTACCTGACCAACGATGCCTTTCTCGTTAATAACAGGCTGGCCAACGTAAACACCATCAATACGACCTTTATCAATCACCACTTGGTGACGATACGGAGAGGTATCTACAGCCATCACTTCAGTGACGACTTTCTTTTCGTCACGGACGAATGAAGAGCCGAGCAGTTTACGCAGGCGTTGGTTTTCTTCTTTATATTGGTCGAGCAAGATCAGCTCGCTCTTCAGGCGAAGCACTTCTCGCTTCAAACTGCGATTGCCTTCAATCAGTGCCTGACGAGTGTTTAAACTCTCGAACATTCCATCGAACATGCTGCGAGGCAAATTAGCTGCGTATTGAATTGGCGCAACCATACTGTTCAATAGGTATCGGACGTTGGAAAACGTATCTAGACGGTTATCAGCCAGCATCAAGCTCGCCGACACGATGACAGCAAAAAACAGACGTAATTGCAGAGATGGGCCTCTGCCAAAAATCGGTTTCATCTTGTTTTTAACCTGATTGCTACCATGATTATTGAGCCTTACTTGGCAACCAGAGAATCTGACATGAAGAGATTCTAGGTATGGAGCAGATTGAAATTACAGAGAGCGGAAATGAAGGTGAAGCCCATTTGGACTCCACCCTACATTTTATTCTTCAGAGAATAGATCGCCACCGTGCATGTCGATCATTTCTAGAGCTTTACCGCCGCCACGAGCCACACACGTTAGTGGGTCTTCAGCGATAACAACTGGAATGCCAGTTTCTTCCATTAGTAGACGGTCTAGGTCTTTAAGTAGTGCACCACCACCAGTTAGAACCATACCGTTTTCAGAGATATCAGACGCTAGCTCTGGTGGACATTGCTCAAGAGCAACCATCACTGCAGATACGATGCCAGATAGCGGCTCTTGCAGTGCTTCTAGGATTTCGTTTGAGTTAAGGCTAAAGCTGCGTGGTACACCTTCTGCAAGGTTACGGCCGCGAACTTCGATCTCTTGAACTTCATCACCAGGGTAAGCAGAACCGATCTCGTGTTTGATCTTTTCAGCTGTTGCTTCACCGATCAAGCTACCGTAGTTACGACGCACGTAGTTGATAACGGCTTCATCAAAGCGGTCACCACCGATACGTACAGAAGAAGAGTAAACCACACCGTTTAGTGAGATAACCGCAACTTCCGTTGTACCACCACCGATATCGACCACCATTGAACCTGTTGGCTCAGATACGCGAAGGCCAGCACCGATTGCCGCCGCCATTGGTTCGTCAATTAGGTAAACCTCACGCGCGCCAGCACCTAGTGCAGATTCACGAATCGCACGACGCTCAACTTGAGTAGAACCACAAGGAACACAAACCAATACGCGAGGGCTTGGTTTAAGGATGCTGTTGTCATGCACTTGCTTAATGAAGTGCTGAAGCATTTTTTCTGTTACGTAGAAGTCAGCGATAACGCCGTCTTTCATTGGACGGATTGCTGAAATGTTGCCTGGTGTACGACCAAGCATCTGTTTTGCCGCATGGCCCACAGCAGCAACGCTTTTTGCAGAACCTACACGATCTTGGCGAATAGCAACTACAGAAGGTTCATCAAGGACGATGCCCTGTCCTTTTACGTAAATTAGAGTGTTGGCAGTACCTAAATCGATAGATAGGTCGTTAGAAAACATGCCACGAAGTTTTTTAAACATATTCTTCGCTCATCCTGCAAAAATTTAGAAGACAAAAATTGTCCTAAATGTACCAATGCCTCGCTGTCACAGCAAGGCATTGGTACACAAACATGAGCAGAAAGCCTCAATTTCTTGCAGTTTCCTTACTTAACGCAAGAAACCGAAGTTTGTTATTGTCCGGTTAACCCCGGTTAACCCCGGTTCACCCCGATAAATCACGCGGTCATTACCGCGGTGAATACCAAACGTGACGACCGATGATGGGTTTTCTTCTGAGCCATCTTTATCCCAGTCGTATTTGAGCCATGGGATTGCATTTAGAACACCATCAAGCTGAAGCCACACACGAGTTTGTTGACGGTAAGACTCCGCCTCCATTGCAGTAACTGAACGAGAATAACCTGAACTAACTCGACCACCAGCCCCTAGAGAAACAACTTTAGCAGTATTATCTGTAGGCCAAATATGTACCTGAGAGCTATCTTCAGTTTCCCCAAGTACACTAGTTTGACTATCATCAGAGTTGGCGATAAAACGGCTGCCATTCCAGTATTCAACTCGAAGTGGTACTCGCAATGTCGTACCTTGGTTACCGCCAACATCATCTAGGTCGACACGACCAAAACGGATATCTGGTTGTTCGACTAAGCGTGAGTTAGTGCCTTTTTCAGTATCAATAATGTACTCAACGGGGTCTGCATTATTGGTGTACACCAAGCCAATCTCTGAGATTGCAGTACCAATTTTTGAGTTAAATGGCCCATCAGGGTAACTGCCGCCAATATCTTTGTTCCAGCATGCACTTCCGATACACTGACCACTATTACCAATTGAGAAGTCTCCGATACTTTTATCAGATTCGTTGCTCCAATCACCAGCGCCAAAATCGGGCGCATCAAAGCGAGCTGAGTAATCGTCAATATCATCGAGGTTGAATTCCGCTTTTGTAACAAAGTCTGCATAGTTCTTAATCGCAGCTTTGTTAGCATTCAAAGCTTCTACGCTGAACTCGACCCCATCAAAAGGCTGGTTCATGTAAACAAAACTTAGCTCATCAGGGTAAGTCCAAGAACTGTCCACAACCTTAAAATATTTAGGATAGAAACGACCAACGGTGACGTCATATTCATCTAGTTTCTCTCCCAAATACGTTGCTTTAGTTTTAAGGTTTAAAGCGCCAACTTCATCCCAAACGTATTCAACTGTTTTGCCCGTTTTAGCTTCTTCCGAACTAAAGTCTAAGCTTGAACCTTTACTTGGGTCTAAGTTGGCGATATCACCACCCGATGGATACAAGACAGAAAACTCAGCATCAAGTGGTGCAGCCGTATTTGAATCAGAGAAATAGTTTTGTGTCAGTGGGTATTCACAAACATTGGTAGCATTACCACGTGAGTCGCTATGAACAACCGGCTTGTATGTCACATTAAAGCTTTCAGCAGAGGCAATAAAGCCATCACCAGTAGCTTGTGTCGCAGGGTTAGTTTTTCCACCATTTTTCGCCACAATATTACATGCAGCAATTTTCCATGGTCGAGACTTAACGCTGAATGATCCATTGAGAGTCACTGATTCTTGCTCACCTTTCTCTTCATCCGGAGCGATTGGACACTCATCTGAGTACTGAGGGTCACACGTGAAATTCGCATCTTCGAGTTTGATTGTGTACAAGCCCGACTCCATTAGCTTAAAGGTATCTGATGTCTTACCTTGCTCTGAGCCAATAAATTTAGGCTCATATGTTAATAAGCTCTCGTCACTGCGCCCGTCAGCTGGTGTTTCGATTTCTAACTGGACACTTGGTGAGCCCGTGTAACTCTTCACTACCGTTTGCTGGCCATCGCTACAAGCTAATACTCTTGTTTCTATTTGATAATTTTTACCAGCTACGATTGTTTGGTCATCTACATCAAACTTGAATGGTACAAATTTGAAGGTAGACGTCTGCGTTTTTGATGGGTCATTGTCCACGGTAACTTTTAACGTATATTCGTCATTAAGCTCAATGCCACTTTGATCTGTGACGGTAACTTGTAGTTTTAGCTTACCGAGTTTCGAAGACACATTGCTCGTTGTAAAGCTTGGGTAAGTGCCTGCACCAGTGCTATCAGCGACTTCTACAGAGAACTTATCGGCATCAGGATAAACCTGCACAGTAACCCCTGTACTTTCCGCATAGCCATCATTCTTGGTTTCTATTTCAAAGCTAGGTTGCTCTGTCCCGCACATCAGCGCATATTGTGTTGCTGGTGATAGCGTTACTTCATAGTTGTCAGAAGGCGTAAAACAGTGGTTATCGGTCGCTATAATTTGTGAGCTGTTGTTCATCTGAATTCGTCTTGCAGTGATCGCACCATTTACAATCGTTGAGTTGCTCAGGTAAACATCTTTTTCACTATACAGTAGACCTGTAAAAACTGCGTTTTGACTAAGTACAACCTGCCCATCACTTGAACCATGTACAAGCACAACTAACTCAGCGTCTCCCACTTCACCAAAGTGGCTATCGTTATTACTTATCGATAGGCTTTTTGTATGGATAGTAACTTTCTCTCCATCAGGTATTTCAATGACTCCTGAATTGTTTAAGTTGATACTCCCCACCCAATAAGTACCTGTTTTAAAAGTTACCTTGCCTTTACCTACAGTTAGGGTGCCAATCACCTCATTATTGCTAAACTCACGCTCATCTTGCCATATATTCACATTAGTCAAGTTCGGGTCATCAGGAGACCGAAAACTTTCAAGCTCCTGTTTTTTCACTCTCAAACCTGAGTCACCCAGACAGCTTTGGCCATCACAGTTAGCTTGGTTATGCATCGTAATATCTGCTGGGCGGAAACCAACGTAACGCTTACCGTTACTTAATTGCGCGCCAGAAATTTTGGCAGTATTACTCATCTCAAGCTTGGCATTATTATTTGAATCCCATGTTTGAGCTGGCGAAGGGAAAAGTTCACAAACCCCATCAACTGGAGGTTTATCAAAAAGGAAATAGGAGAATGGCTCGACAACGTGACCACGTTCCGAGTCTTTTTGCATATCTTCTTCATTGATCAGTGCGACACCTGTCTTCGTTACAGAACAACGGCGTAACCAACCACCATTATTACCATTACGAGTTCTTTTAGACGCAAGCAACACAGGTGCTGACTTAAAGCCAGAAACCGGAAAGTCACTGACTTGTAAACACCCTTCAGTGACTGGTTTTATAACGTTGTCGTCAAGATCACCGAGTGTATTTCGAGTAGAACCATCTCCTAGCCAAAACTTACGGCCGTTAACAAAGCCTTGCCCTAGGCCAGCCACAAACGCCACATCCTCTGACTTAGACAAAACTGAGTTTCGAGTCACTTCAGAACGATCAATAATTAGTGAGAAACCTTTGGTGGTAGGATTCAAAGCAATCGAGCTCAACCATAACGGTTCATTGCCTAAGTAATTATTTCGTGTTTGCAATTGCACCAAGACACCAGGAGCAGATGCAAATGATGTATTTAGGCCAAAGTCACGAAACTTAACATCTTTGCTTCGATACGTTGAACCGCCAATATTAGAGTACGTGAGATTAGAGCTAACCTCACCAGCTACAATCATGGCATCACCGTCAAACTTAATAACACCAGGTTCAATAACCAGATAATCAATATCTTCCATCGGAGCATCGACGAAAGTTACGGCTTGACCTTGATTATTATTGTTGGTGCATTGCCACTTTTTCTTGCTTGAGTTATATCTCAAACGCTTACAAGCGGCGCTATGAGGTGGAAACAATTGCTTCACTGTGGCTTGAGTCTTGGACTTTGACCACACTCGTAGATCTGACGGGTATTCTGTTTTCTTTTGAGAAAAGTTCGACATTGATGCATCAATCGTCGACATAACGAAGACCAAGGGTTCTTCGTCGTAAGTATTTTGGAACTTGATATCACAAGTGACACCTCGTTCATTGTTTAATACCTGACAGTCTTCAGCAGGGATTGTGCCGAATTCAAACTGAGGGTTGTTATTGACAGCAGCAAAACTCGCAAAAGAAGAAAGCAAAAGTACTTTAGCAAGTATTAGCGTTATTATTTTTCTCATTATTTTTACTCCCTAACCCAAATCTCTTGTTGTCGCTGTACTTGTGCAACCCCGGAACCACAAATCGCTGTGGCTTGCACTCTAAATAGAGATTCAGCTTCAGAGGTACCCGCATTAAAGGTACCAATGTTTGAACATGTCATAGCACTTAATTGGCAACCAGTGCCTTGTGTAACATTTGGTGTAGCGCCACTTACCGTATTGGCACAAAAATCGGCCACATCTGGAGTAGTGTCGTTTAAAGGATAAAGCTGAGTTAGTGCCCACTCATTGGCAGATTGCGCAATAAACCAAGCTTTCGTTCCTAAGAATTCTCTGGTTAACGTGCTTTGGTTTGACCAACTCACCTTCATTAAAGATGCGGCTAGATAACCCATCACAATGATGACGAACAATACGACGATCAGGACATTGCCTTGCTGAGCTTTTTTACGGAACATTGAGCACCTGCACGTCTTGTTGGTAAACACTACGCTCCCCGTTTTGAGTGAACTCTAAGTTGATATGCACAATACCGCCACGCTGAAGTGTTGGCTCGAGGTAATGCATATCGCTAACAGAAGTATCTACACTGTCCGCAACCGTAATGTCATTACGCGTGATTTGACCATTGTCGAAGCAGTAACGTACTTCAGAGTTATCTTGATAGATGTAATGACGGCTAGAAATGGAAGTACCACCAATCGTACTGGCTGCACCACTGACAACAAAGACATCACCAGTTTTCGCTAGATTGCCAACCGCTAAACTCTGAGGAGAGGCAGATTGCAAATCTTCATAGCGACTTGGATTGATCACCATCCAACGATCCGAAGGAATAGGATTCAATGTAGAGTCATTACCTAACAGAAACTCTAAGTTGTTATTTGTTAGCGTGTAAAAACCAGAATATTCGATCGGCATAAATTCCAAACAATTATTAGATCCGGCAGGTACATGAAAGCTGTTTGGGACTGCGTGGCGAATTTCTCGTGACATTTTCTCTAGCACAAACTGCGCTTGCGTTTGCATTCGTTGACGATCAATCGTGTCTGCGTACCCCTTCATACCAAGTTGCACGTAACCTGCAATGCCTAGCATGATAAAGCTACCGATCACAATGGTGACGATCATCTCTATTAAGGTAAAACCACGAACTTTCATCAGTAGTTACCTCTTATTGCTGTTAGTGTCAGAGGTTGAGCATTACTAGCAAAAATCGTAACTGTGACTTTTTTATAGTTAGTGATTCCTGTCGGTGGTGTCGCACTCAGATCGTCATATGCCACGCCAACTTCAACTCGGAAGTTACGGTACTTGTCTTCACTACTTGTGCCCAAGATATCTGAGATATTGCCACGGTTTGTCCCTTGGCATTGACTAGCTGTAGTTGGTGTACTCCAACAGCCGATGTAATCATCTACATCGTTGAAGTTTTCAGGAATAGACTCACCAGAGTCAGGACCGAGGTTGCTCGAACAATTTGGCGCTCCAAGCGTACTTTCCCCACAACGTAATAGACCGCCATCAAAGTCGCTGTTCTCATCAAAACCACGCGCCAAAATTTGCGACATAAAACTTTGCCCAAGCGCGGTTGCTCGGGTTTGATAGTGTGGCATCGCAGAGTCACGAATTTGAGGAACAAGAAAGGAGGTAAACGCAACCATCGCAATACCCATCAGGACAATAGCAATGATCATTTCAGCTAAGGTCATACCGAGTTGTTTTCTCATGAGCATGAACCCTCAGAGACATAACCTTGAGAGTTAATCAGCACTCGACATTGGCTTTGACCGTTTACATCACGGATAAGAATAGACACGCCACCAGAAGCAACACTCAATGGATTCCCTAACAAATCAAAGCTAATTGGGCTTGTTGCTCCAGTTAAACTGAACGTTGCAGCGGAGTCTTCAACCAAATCACTACGAGCATCTTTTGCATTGCCACTCAGCGAACAAGCGGCAACCGAGCCGATACAACTAGAGGAAACTTGCAATTGGAAATTGGTATCCGTGGTTGAGGTGTTTGACTGCATACGATTCACCTGTACTTGGCGAATCACTGAAATAGCCTGCTCTTGAAGCGCAAACGCGGAGACACTACCTTTGCCCATAAAGCGGCTAGCAGCGTAGAGAGAAAGAATGGAAAGGAGGACGATCACTAGGATCAGCTCCATTAATGTAAACCCTAATGTAGAGCTGCGAATTTTCATAACCCAACCTTAGGCTTAGGACAAGCGAAATAAGTATACGATGAAATTATGAGAATAATGATAGGTTTATAAGTTTTAAATTCGAACTGTGAGCTGGTGTACAAATAACCGCCAAAAGGTTATTTCTCCCCTTTTGAGCGCTCCAATTCTTCTTCAATTCGATCGTAAGTTTCTTTGTTGCTTAGCGTCTCAGAAACGTGCTCAGCGGTTTGCTTAGTTTGCTCCCACTTTGCTTCGTAAGTTTCTGGTTCAAAGCTGATAAATCTTGGCAATACCACATAACCGACGACACCGAAGATAACCAGCACAACCACAAACTCTATTGCACTAAGACCCGATGATTTACGCATATGAACTATTCCAAGATTAATCAAAATAAAGAGATAAAGGCCAGACTAGCTGGCCTTTAAGTAATCAAAATTACTTACAATCAGCTTCGGTGTTAGTAACAGCAACTGTTGCTGGTGCATCTTTACTTGTAGCTTGAGTGTATTTCACACATTTGGTGTCGTAGTTATCAAAACCGTATGAGATGTACTTTGGAGTTGCACTTGAACCATCTTTCTTAACAACCCAATCTTCAGACAGACCATCAACAACTAGTGACAGCGCTGCAGATGTAGCGTCTGGGTAACCGTAAGTAAGGCCTAGAGTTGATGTACCAATACTGATTGCACCGTCTGCTGCAGCTTCTTGACCTTCAATAGCAGCCTTACCGTAAGTAATACCAGCAGCGCCAGTCATCGCGCCTTTCAAACCGTCAAGCGCTGAATCACGAGCATCATCTTGCAGGTTAAGGAAACGTGGTGCAGCCGTAACAGCTAGAATACCTAGGATTACAATTACCACTACCAATTCGATAAGGGTGAAACCACCTTGTCTTTTCATTGTTTACTCTCTCTATGTAAGCATGCAGAGTGACTGCAAAGTTTATCGGTCATGCGACCATTTTGGATAATGTCAAAACGGTGTGGCATCCCAACGGTAAACCAAGGTTTATCCATTGAGCCCTTTTTCTACCGCTTGAGCAGAATGACGATTCGCCATTATTAAGTTAAAGCCGTGCAAAAAAGACATCCCATGTTTGGTTTACTTTTTATTACAACCTTTTGCTTATGGTAATGTTTGCATTATACCGACTTTCATTCCTATTTATAGTACTTAAGTGTCAAAAAATTCACTCCGTCGACATTTCGACGTCTATTTTCAGGTAATTAGCGTCTGATATAACAACAACTCTCTGTCCATTTTCATAAGTATAGTTACATGTATAACTATTACTTTTAATTGCTCCACGAATTTCTAACAACTCGCTCGCCATAATTTTACGTTGCGGGTAGTGGACCGTCAGCCAATAGTCACAATCGAGTGCACCGCTTGCTCTGAAAGGTGACACTAAACCCCCATTCGTCATGTTAAGTTCAAAACCGTCCATTAACAGTAACTTAGGCTCTCCATGAACGAGCCACGCTTGGTGGTATCGTTGCACGCTGTCTTGCATCCAAACCTTGGCAAGTTTCGCACCTGTTTCTTGCGCTTCTTGCTCTATAGGTTTCAACTTTTGCATAAACGCCGCCAGCACAATAATACCGACGACACCCACGAGAATCAGTGTCGCTCGACTTTGATTTTCGACCACGCCGTTAGCCGCCTTTGATGATGTCCAGCATCCCCCACATTGGTAGGAAGATACCAAGTGCCAACACCATAACCATGCCTGCAACAATGACCAAAAGTAACGGTTCTATTCGCGCGGTTAGGGTTTTTAAGTCGTAATCCACCTCGCGGTCATAGAAGTCTGAGACTTCCAATAACAACTCATCAATTCGACCGGTCTCTTCACCCACCGCAATCATCTGAATAACCAAAGGCGTGAAAATCTTACTGTTGATTGCCGTAACTGAAATGGTACTACCCGCTTCAATGGCCGCTTTCATTTCTAGAATTCGGTTCTCTAAGAACTTATTACCTAACGCTTCACCAGCTAAAGCTAATGATTGGTTGAGCGGCACACCGGATTTCAACATCAATGAAAATGTTCGTGAGAATCGCGATAGCTGAGCGCGGTTAACAATGTCACCAACAATAGGCAGTCTTAAACGCAGTTTGTCGAACTTTTCTCGACCGTCTGCGGTTGCGACCCAAGATCTGAAAATAATAAACACACCAATGATCGCGGCGATCAGCAAGCCCCAGTAATTTACAAAGAAGTTCGACGTCGCGATCAGAATTCTGGTAGGCAGCGGTAACTCAACACCAAAGCGTGTAAACATGGAAGCAAACTCTGGGATAACCAGAATGTTCAAAATAAACATCGCGATGGTGATAAACACGATTACAAAAGTTGGATAGCGCATGGCTGCTTTGATGCGCTTACGCGTTTCCAGTTCTTGTTCGTAGTAGTTTGCTAGCTGCAGCAAGGCTTGGTCTAGGCGACCTGTATTTTCACCCACGTTGATCATCGAAACGAACAACGGGCTAAACACTTTGGTATGCGGTTGCATCGCGGAGGAAAGGCCGCGACCGTTACTCAACTCAGCTACTACATCTTCTAAGGCTTCTTTGAGCTGTTTGTTCTCACAGTTTTGCAGCAGACCACGCATGGAGCGCAACAATGGCACGCCCGCTTTGGTCAAACTAAATAGCTGACGTGAGAACAAGATAATCACTTCAAGCGGAATCGCAGGCACAAGTAACTTGGATAAACTGACTTTGCTTTTGACCGCTTCTTTTTCTAATCGCAGGTTTAGAGGAATGATCCCCTTATTCATCAATGCTTCCGCTGCCGCTTCGGAATTCACCGCATCGACTTTGCCACTGGTTGATGAGCCGTCTAAGGTGCGGCCTTGATAACGAAAAGTTGGCATTCACTTACCTACATGAAAATTGGGTCGGTTTTACCAGAAGCATCACCCTCGCCAAGGGTCATAACTTCGTCCAAACTCACAGTACCTTGCAGCGCAAGTTCCATTGCAGAAGCCAATAGCGGCTTGTAGTTTTCTGAGCGGCGCGCCGCTTGAGCAAAGCCCACAGCATCATTAGCACGTAGCTTGTCCATCATTTCATGTTCAAGCTCAAGCATCTCAAACACACCCACTCGGCCGCGATAACCAGTTAGGTTACAGTTTTGGCAACCCGCGCCTTTGTGGAAGGTTTGCCCTACTTGATTAGGGAAGCGACCAGCAAGCCACTGCTGACGGGCTTCATCGAGCGCATCCGTTGTTTTACAATCTGGACAAACACGGCGAACAAGACGCTGAGCCACAACCGCACGAACAGCACTTGCTACCAAATAGCCAGGCGCCCCCATATCAATCATTCGCAGCGCACTGTCTACGGCATCGTTGGTGTGTAAGGTACTTAATACCAAGTGACCAGTCAGTGCAGCACGAAGGCCAATTTCAACCGTTTCTTGGTCACGCATCTCACCAATAAGGATGATGTCTGGGTCTTGACGTAGGAAGGTACGTAGCACGCGAGAAAACGTTAGATCAATCTTGCTGTTGATCTGCACCTGTGTAATACGCGGTAAGCGGTACTCCACCGGATCTTCTGCGGTGATGATCTTTTTACCCGGTTCGTTTAATTCACTCAACGCACCGTAAAGCGTGGTGGTTTTACCGGAGCCTGTTGGACCAGTAACTAAGATCATTCCGTGTGGGCGAGAAAGCTGACGACGAAGACGAGCGAGTAGCTCAGGTGGCAAACCGGAATCTTCAAGTTTACGCAAACCAGAAGATTGGTTTAGCAAACGCATTACTACTGATTCACCGTATTGCGTCGGCAGCGTCGACATACGAATATCGATCGATTGGCCACGAACTTTGATATTGAATCGACCATCTTGAGGTAAGCGCTTTTCAGAGATATCGAGATGTGCCATCAGCTTCAGACGCAATACTAGCGCAGAGGCAATGTTCACCTCGTTTAGAAGTGTTTCATGGAGAACACCATCGACACGTTGACGCAAACGCAGCACTTTATCATCGGGCTCGATATGAATATCCGACGCACCGACTTGCACCGCATCTTCAAACATGGAGTTAACCAGTTTAACAACGGTAACTTCTTCGCTATCACCTTCATCAATGCCGTAATCGAAACCTTCAACGTCTTGGTGCTCAGCTTGAAGCTGTTCTGCAAACGAAGCGATCTCTTTGGTTCTACGGTAATAACGGTCAAAACTCTCTACTAACTGGCGTTCTGGTGCGATGATAAACTCTAAGTCGTATTGACCAAGAAGGTTCATCAACGACTCTTGAATAAACAAGTCCGCCGGATCACTCATCGCCACGCGTAATGTGTCACCGTTGCGAGCCACAACCATGGCACGTAAACGGCGTGCGTGCACTTCAGGAAGAATTTGCACCGCATCGGCATCAACAGGAGCACGACTCAAATCAATTAAGGGCAAGCTCAGTTGCTGGGACAAGAACTCAAGCATCTGCTTTTCACTGATAAACCCAAGGTCAATCAGTGCATCACCCAGTTTTTGACCGGTACTATGCTGAGCATTCAGCGCCTGCTGAACTTGATCTTCAGAAACAATACCTTCTTCAATTAACAGATCGCCTAAGCGTTTTCTCAACTGAATTTTCATTGCGCACTCTCCAGTTGTTTTAAGATATTCAAGCGATCACGAATAAATGCCTGAGATTGATTTGAAATACCGACTTTGCCAAGTGCTTGCTTATAAGAAGCGATCGCCGGAGTGAAAGCTAATGCTCGCTCTTGTTGAATGGCTAAACCAAGCCACCAGCGCGCATTTTCAGGCTCACGCTGAGTCAATAATTGGTAGCTTTCCAGTGCAATTTCATTTTGCTTTTGCTTTTGGGCCAACGCGGCACGCATGGCTAAATATTCGCGACTCGGGGCTGGCGGTAAATGCACGAGTGGGCTCAACGCCGCTTCAGCTTGATCCGCTTTCATCAACAGTTTTGATAGCGCAAGACGTAGGCTTTGGTTATTGGTGTCTAGAGCGATGCCCGACTGTAAGATCTCATAAGCTTTGCGCGTATCCCCTTTTCCAAAATACAGCGCCGCTAACTTCTGACGAGCCTCTAAATTCGTTGGCTGATAGCGAAGCGCTTCATCGAATGCAGACAAAGCCGTCTTCATATCATTTGCATCCATGGCTTTATCTGCACGGGCTAATGCTTTTTCTGCTAACTGCTGGTGCGTCAGTTCAACTTGCTCAATGCGCATTGAGCTATCTTGTGACACATTCGACGAGGTATTCACATTCTGATTCACGCTCGCCAACAACATCGGTTGTTCTACTGATCGGTTCACTTCTGCGTTAGTAGTGAATTGGTCTGCTTGCGGAGTGGACTTCGTCACAGGCAACTCAATCGTCACCTTTGGTTTATCAATTCTTTGCGTGTACACCACATTATCTAACTGAGGCGTCACTTTACTGGTCGGTGAGTGATTCACT
Source organism: Vibrio sp. B1ASS3 (assembly GCF_905175355.1). Classification (NCBI taxonomy): domain Bacteria; kingdom Pseudomonadati; phylum Pseudomonadota; class Gammaproteobacteria; order Vibrionales; family Vibrionaceae; genus Vibrio; species Vibrio sp. B1ASS3. Next base: position 482,292 of record NZ_HG992742.1, on the reverse strand, counting down.
GCCATGATTGGCGAGGTCTCAACGCTGACGGTATTCATTGAAATGTTCGATGAAGATGTGATGTCTTCCATCGGTGCCGGACCTTGAGAGACAGCCCAACCTCCAACAGCAAGGCTCAATGAGAAGCCACCCACTAGCCACAGCCACGGTTTGCTTCGTGTGATACTTGGAATCTCTGCTTTCGTTAGTGCAGAAGGCGATTCTTTTTCAACAAGTTCTGATAATGCTTTATTGATGGCACTCAAGGCTGGCTCCATCCCCAAAATTTGGGAGTTTTAAACTTAGGCTTACGCGCATCAAAGGTGTCATGCATTGCAACGTAAACGTGTTGATTCTTTAATAAGGTGCAACGGTCATTAAACGCCGTAAGCAAGGCTTTATGACTGATTTGGTTGATCAATCTCGGGATACCCATCGCCGAACGCCAAATGGCTTTTTTCTGCTCAATCGAGAAGATATGCGCACCATTTCCTGCTTTGTCTAAACGGTTGTTGATATAGGCGACGCCCTCTTCAATCGAGAGAGGACGAAGCTGGCAACTAAACGTAATTCGCTGACGGAACTGTCTTAATTCATGAGTGCCAAGTCGCTCATCCAATTCAGGCTGACCAAACAAGACCAGTTGAATCAGCTTGTCTTGTTCCGTTTCCAAATTGCCGAATAAGCGCAGCGTTTCGAGAGCTTCAGATGACAGTGCTTGTGCTTCATCGACAATCAGTACGGTCTTTTTACCTAGCGCATGAATTTGAATTAAACGTTCTTGAATCAAAGAAACGACTTTAAGCGGATCGCTATCTTCAATACCTAACTCACGAGCGACTGCAAACTGTAACTGCTCGCCATTTAGAACGGGGTTAGGTAAGTAAACAAGCTCAACTTCAGATTCGATTTGCTCGATTAACTTACGACAAACCATGGTTTTGCCCGTGCCAACCTCTCCGGTCACCTTAATCACCCCTTCACCCATTTTGACTGCAGCCATAATGGTTTGAATGGCCTCGTAGTGAGGCACTAACCCCAGAAACATTTCTGTATTAGGGGTCAGTGAGAAAGGTTGAACTCGAAATCCAAAATGCGACAAGTACATAGTCGAATCACAAAACCACGTTTAACGACAGTTCTAACGCCGATTACTCAGCGTCAGGGAACCACTCTTGCAACAAATCACGTGAACGCTCTAGCTCTTTCTGCCATGTGTTCACGCCAACAACGGTTGGCTTAAGCAGAATAACCAGTTCGGTTTTTTGCGTTACGTTATTGATGTTGCGGAACAAGTTACCAAGTGCAGGTACATCACCTAAGAAAGGAACCTTCGAGACCTGCTCTAGATTTTGTTGCTTCATCAAGCCGCCAATCACAACGACATCACCGTCTTTTGCACGAATCACAGAGTCAGATTCACGAATTGAGCTTTTAGCTAGTGGAAGTTGAACGTTATCGAAGTCACCACCAAGATTTAGCTTCTTAATCTCTTCTTCGACTTCAATGACAGCAGGGTGAACATGCAGGAACACATTTCCTTTGTCGTCAATTTGCGGAGTAACATCTAAAGAAATACCAGAGAAGAAAGGCGTCAACTCAACTTCAGGAACGGCATTTGAGTTCTCACCGTTACCTGCATTGCTCGACAGCTCAGTGACAAAGTACTCATCAGTACCCACTTTAATCACGGACTTCTGGTTGTTTGCAGCGGTAATACGCGGGCTTGATAGTACGTTCAAATCACCTTGCGTAGCCATGAAGTTCATCACTGCTTCAAAGTTACCATCAGAAAACGTCACATTAGTCTGTCCACCTAGCAATGAGCCAATCGCATCCAGAGGTAGAGTTACTGGGTTTCTATCCACGACAACGCTGCCAGAGTTACCAATTGAGGCTGACATATTTGACCAGTTGATCCCCTGTTGATAGCCATCGCTCAACGTTACTTCCAAGATTTTCGCTTCTAAAATCACTTGGCGTTGCATACGCTCCTGCGATACACCGAGGAACTCACGAACTTCGCGAATTTCATCAGGGAAAGCACGTACTGTGATCACGCCAGCTTGTGGGGTCACAACAACGCTTTGGCCTTTACCTGAGCCAATTAGGTTAGCCACCGCTTGCTGTAGCATTGGCCAGAAATCGCTTTCAGTGATGGTTTCAATGCGAGTGCCGCCCGTTGAGGTTGTTGAGCTATCACCGTTGTTGTTATTTGAATCTGAAGAATCGGAATCGTCAGAGCTGCCGCCTGAGTTTGATGTACCTGCTGAGGTTACAGAGCCGGTTACGATGCTTGTTAGCGAGCGACCAGAACGTTTGAACTGAAGGTAATCCACAGGGATTGTTACGGTACGCATACCTGCTGGGTAGATTTGAATTACCTTACCCGACTTCACGACGTCATAACCGTACATGTTTTGCACAACATTCAGCACTTCATCTAGCGTCACATCAGAAAGGTTTACGGTAATATTGCCTTGTACCGCAGGGTGGATCGCCACGCTGTATTCGGTGCCTTTAACCAAAGAAGCAAAAAAGCTACGCGCCTCAACCGCGTTGGCTTGGATTCTAAAACGCTTCAATGTTCCTTGCTGAGACGACATGTTAGCGTCTAGGTTTGGCATAAGATCGGCTTCCACTGAAGATGGAATGTCTTCTAGGGCACGACTGTTTGCTTCATTGATAGATTCATTCAGTGCTTGCTTCACTTCTACTGGATCGCGGTGACCCATAGAACAACCCATTAAGGAAGCAATCATAATTCCTACAACTAATTTGCGCATATCTGATCAGGCTCTGATTATTATTTTTTTACGTTTAAACCAAAAAGCTCTAGTTTCCACTGACGGTTACCACGCTTTAAAGTTACAAATTCACTGTTGATGCTAGCTACTCGGTAGCCATTAAGTTTTGCCCCAGGCTCAACAATACGGTCGTTCAAAATCGCAACACAGGGCGTGTTTGGCTTGCAAACAATGCTATTTAGTGTTGGCAGACGATATTGTTTCGCTTTTGGCTTTGCTTGATCGGTAGCTGGTTTCGTCCAACCCAGCGGCGCAGTTGGGTCTTGGTTCGCCCAACAGCTGCCTGCAATAGAAACAAGCGCCAATGAGATAATGAGTTTCTTAACCACCAATAAACTCCTCTCGTGAACCTAGGGTGTAGACTTCCAATACAAGTTTTGCTTTTGGATAATCTTCGACTTTGTAGCTGAAGCTTCGCCAGTAATAACTTGCAGGCAAGCTTTCAAGTTTTGTTAGGTAATTAGCAATTGCAAAGTAGTCACCGGTAAGTTCCATTCGAACTGGGTGCACGTAGTAACCTGAGTATTGCGACGCTTCTTTATCTTCTGTTATCGGCTCCGCAGGCAATGTCTGAAGTGACAATAAATGAATACCGCTTTGCTGCTCCAATACACTTTCTAACAAGTTCGCCATTTGAGAAGGTGTAATCAAGTGTTCAATAATTTCAGAAAGCTGCATCGATAGGTGCTGACTTTCGGTTAGCAATTGAGAAATAGCCTGATCAATCTCAGCGTTCGGATCTTTCTTTAATTGCGCTTGGATGCGTAAGATCTCGATTTCAGTCTGTTGATTAGTCTGCTTTAAGTTACGTAGCTGTTTATCATTGCTGGTAACTTCATTCAGTTTCGGCTCTAACACCAAGGTAAACAGCAGCATTACGACTGTGACAAGACCACACAAGGCAATCAATACCTTCTCTCGTGCGCTCATCTCATCGAAGCGCTCTTCTAACGAGGACCAGAATTCGTTCATTTCTCTTTGTCTCCACGCGTCTTCAATTCAAAGGTCACAATGTTGTCTTCGTTACGACCAATCTTCACATCATCAAAAGTACGTCCAACAAGGCTTATTTCATTCTTAAATTGACTCACCCAGTTTGGGACTGAGCTTGGCGAACGAGCCAAGCCTTTGAGATCTAAAGTCGTATTGTCGATACGAATTTCAGACAAAGAAATGTTATTGCTGCCAAGCTTGGCAAGAGATTGCATCACGCCGGAGTATCCAGTGCGTTGTGAATCGTCATATTTGCCGACCGCTTTTAGTGAGTCACGTTTTGCCTTCACCTCACGCTCTAAACGTGCTTTCGCCGCCAACTTGTTGGTATCCGGCTGGTGTTTACGCAACTTAGCTTGTTGGCGCGTCAGCTCTGATTTCATGATATCGCCACGACTTTTAACAATCGCGATTTCATCCTCAACACCTTGGCTCTGCCAAGGTAACTATTCACCCAGGAGCTATTGACAGCAAATTTATGTGACTGAGTTAACTTGATCCCACATTCAACTTGAGTGATCTTTTTGTGGTGGCAATCTGGAGGTATGAATAAGAAAACATTACCTCCACCGCCAGATTTCGATTCGCCTGAAGAGGCGAAAGATATCATCCACTTTTTATGGAATAAGTTGGCTGAGCTTGAAGATAGGCTAAACCAAAATAGTCGCAACTCTTCTGTGCCATCATCTCAACAACCCCTGCATAATAAAGCTAAAAATACTTCGCCGAATCGGAAGAAATCTGGAAAAAAGCAAGGAGCTCAACCAGGTCATAAAGGCAATCGCCGACTGCTTCATCCTATTGAAGAGAGCGCCTCGGTTGAGCAATATTTACCGAATAAGATATGCCACTGCGGTGGGTGTGTTATTCCAAATAGAAAACCTTATAAACGACACCAAATCTTTGACTTGCCAGATATCTCATACACGCTTGTTGAACATCAAATTTTTAAAGGCGAGTGCTCATGGTGTGGTGATAAGCATCAAGCGGAGCTTCCAGAGTCTGTGCCCGATGTTCAAATGGGGCCAAATCTACATAGCTTTATCGCAATCCAAGCGACGCAGCACCACCAAAGCATAGGTAAAATACAATCTATGCTGAAAGACGTCTTCCAGCTTAACTTCTCAACAGGTGCAATATCTGCGGCGCAAGGACGAGTCACTGAATACTTAGCTGATACTCATACTCAAATCCATGACACAGTAAAAGCATCTAAACTGATTATGGCTGATGAGACTTCACATCAGCGCAATAATGATAAACGCTGGATGTGGGCCGCACTCAGCAATAACGTAGCCTTTTTCCAAATTAACAGCGGAAGAAACCAACATGCTGCCAAACGACTACTTGGTGAAGCGGTTTCACACCTTTTAGTGACTGACCAATATTCTGCCTACAAATATATCGACGAATCTAAGCGCCAATTATGCTGGGCTCACATATTAAGGAACGTCATCGCTATCGAGGAAAGCGTTTGTCCTGAAAACCAAAAAATCGGAGACAAACTCGCTTTAATCGCTCATAGCGTATTCAGGTGTCATCACCGATATATCGAAGAAGAAATTACCGAAAGCCAATATTACCGCCGACTCAGGCGGTTACGAAAGAGCTGGCTTCATTGGCTCAAATTGGGTAGTTATCAATGCTCAAAACGATATCGAGGTAGATGTCGAAATCTCATCGCTGATGATGCTATGGTCTGGCGGTTTATGGACGACTCCGAGTGCCCGTTAACAAACAACGCAGCGGAGCGAGTTCTCCGTAATTACATACTGATGAGGAAGTGTTGTTACGTGACTCGCTCATATCGAGGCGACCAGTTCCGCGAACGAATGTTCTCGCTGATAGAAACAGCCAAACTTCAGCAGGTCTCTGCTTATAAATGGCTGCGTGAAATCGTCGAACATCACATGTTGAAAGTTGATTATCAGGCGCCAGTATTTTTAGCGTAAACCGTCGTCAATAGCTCATGGGTGAATAGTTACCTGCCAAGTAACATAACCGTAAGACAAGAAAATCAGCGCGGCAGCGACACCCCAAGAGATCGCGACGTTTTTTAACGTAAGCAGGTTCTTCTTCGGCTTTAGAAAATCAGGGTAGAGATTGACACGTCGAGCACTTGATGTTGCTAATGCAGTATCAGCCAATACATGACCTGATAGCTCGTGCTCTTCTGCAAGCAATGGCGAAACTTTGGTGCTTAAACGATAGTTAAGCGACTCCACCAATTCTTTTTCATCTTCATCATCACAACAAACCTTAAGCTGGTGCAATTGAACATGACGTAATTGAGAAGAGAGATAATCTATCGATCGTTGCAGTTCCAGTGACAAACTGTCCATTTGTAAGTCACTTGAAGGTACGCCTGTTAATGGTGGCGTGACGCTACGAATAGAACGGTGGAAAGCAATGGTATGTTCGACAAACGCACTGATTCGGAAGTGACCGCGCGCACTGCGTTGTAGAAGTAGGAAGTTGCCTAGCTCACCAGAGGTATCCCCCCAGATATCATCTTCAGGAATAATTGCTTCAAGCTTTAATTGAACTCGGTTTGCCAGAAGTACGATCTTGTCGAGGATTTTGCGCGAAAGCACATAAGCTTGAACTTTATTTGAGTTAGGTAACTCTGCGGCATCGGCAATAATGTCGATAGCACGTTCAGAAATAAGTTCTTTTAACAGAAACGGCAACGCCGACGGCCACTCATTGCGCGGCATCGCAGGCTTGTCGATTTGATACATCTGGTAATAGTTGTGAGAAAGCACAACTGCCAACGAGTCGTAAGAACTGGCAGCAACACTGAGTGCTTGCTCACAAGCTCGTTCCCAATTTGATTCTGTGATCTCAAATTTGGATGGTCGACTGCTTTTCGTTGGTGATGATAAATAAACTGCGTCTGGCTGAATGACCAAAAAGCACGTACGACCACCAACCGATGACCGCTTGAGCTTATCGAGTACTGCTTTAAAATCCATGATTATTATCTTTATTTTTTTCGCCAGCGATTTCTGCGTCCCAATTTTACTTGAGATTCAGATTGAGAAATGACCGTTGGTTTGGATCTAGGTAGATACTGCTCTTCTGGAGAGAAATAACGCCCCTGCCCGCCATGAACCCCTAATTCATTCAGGGTGTTCAATTCGTGCTTATTCTCAATTCCCACTGCTATTATTTTTGTTTTACTGTTTGCGGCCGCACCCAACATACTGCGAACAAACAACTGGTTCTCATGTCTCTGATCGATTTTTGTTACCAAGCTGCGATGAAGCTTAAGGTAACGAATGTCTACTTCTTTTAAATAATGGGTGCTAACGATCGTGCGTCCCGCTTGCCCAATCATGACGTGACATTCTAAACCGGCCAGCATTTTAGCGACTGGTCGCATAAAGTCTAAGTGTCTTACAAATTGTGCTTCCACAAACTCAAAAATGAGACACTTTCTTTGCTCACGTGACAACTGTAAGAGTTCATCACGGAACCATTTGAAGTATTCTCGATGTCCAAAAGGCACAACATGCAGATTAACGACATAACACTTGGAACTATCAAAGCTATGTTTAAAATCTTTTAAGAATTTATGAACAACAGCGCGATCCATTTGTGCTTCATAGCCAACTTGTCGAACAGCAGAAATAAAGCGAGACGCTTTAACAATGCCATTTTCCGGATCGCGAATCCGACATGTTAACTCTTCATGTAATGGTTTTTTATGCGCCACATCACTTATTGAATAGGCCGATTGTGCGTAGAGTATCACATTTTCAGATGTGAGTGCTGAATCAAATAACGTACGCCATCTCACACTACCGCGAGCTTCTTCGTCGTGGTTCCACTTCTTAAAACGACTCCAGTTGTTATTATTCTGTAACTGAGCACTACGCAATGCGGTTTCAGCTTCATCAATGATTTGGCTATGACGTTCGCCCTCTTTGTACATGGTGATACCGATATGACACCAGTTGTCAGAATCGAGAGGGTAAGGAGGATGAAGCTTTTCTAATTGGCGAATACATTGAGACGCCAAGTTTGCGACATCTTTTGCCGCTTGATGAGGTAAGAAGAGGGCAAAATCAGCATTGTAGTAGCGTGAGAACACAACATCGGGATAACGCTGAACTAAGTTTGAAAGCAAACGGCCCACTTCAACAATAAACTCATCACTAGTTTGTTTATCTTGCTCTTCTTCGACAGACTTCCAATCTTGGATACGAATCAGCATCACTGAACCACGAGCACCACTTTCCAACAAAGCAGACTCAAGCTTGCTATCAAACAGCACACGATTTGCAGTACCGGTGAGCTTATCAAGAAAGGTTTGAGTACGAATAAAGGTATCAAAGCGGCTACGCTCCTGGCGCGCATCTTGAAGTTCTTCGATCAATACATCTAGCGCTTCACTGGCTGTATATGGCCATTCTCGCTCATCACCTTTGGCGTATTGTTCGACTCGCCCTGCGAGGATCATGCGTCCACGCTCTTCAAGCATTTCCGATCCTGCTAGCTGCTCTTTGAGCCATTTAACACCGCGCATTAAACAGAAAATGATCAAAATGACCGCTAGCGTGATCGACCAAAGTGCTTGCATCGAATAGCCGTAGCCTAAATACGGAGGAATGGCTTTGAAGTAGATGGTGTAATCTTGGTTATGATTAAGCTGATACTCGTGCTCAAACAAAACGGAATTATCCATCTTATGGGAAGTATCTTTGAAGCGATAAACCACAGCATTGTTGGTTGAGAGTGTCATTTCAACAATGTTGCTTGCTTGCAGCATCTTTGGCATCCAGCGTTGCATCGAATACGCTGCGTCAGGATCCTCCATCTCTTTATCAACAACTTCTACTATCCCTTCCAAATAATGGTTGAGATACTCTTGTCCTAGTCGTTTGAAAGAGAGGGTGCCACCGACAAACAAGATAAACATTGCGCAAATAACGATCATGGTGACAAAGGCCACCAGCCGCGTGCTTAGCTTAAGAGTTGGGGTATACCTCATGAATACCAAATTCCTTTTCTATTCATCATATACCTTGTTGAAATATTTATACTTGATAAGCGTTCAGTAAACAATCGCATTCGTGTGAATGTGAGAAGCTGAGGCGGAAAGAAACAAAACATCATTCGATATTTGAGCGTTACTGTCTTTTAATTACAAATTGAAATGATTGAGCCCACGATATAGGCGCGAAGATAATAAAAAAGCCGCGAAATTCGCGGCCTTTTAAACTCAATACTGAATCGACTTAGAATGGTTCTAGTTACCTTAACAAAACTAGATCTCTAGTAATCGCTAGAACGGGATATCGTCGTCGAAGTCCATTGGTGGCTCGTTGTATTGCTGCTGTGGTTGCTGCGGAGCCTGTTGTTGTTGCTGAGGAGCATTGTATTGCTGCTGCTGAGCTGGCTGTTGAGGCTGACCCCAACCACCTTGTTGTTGCTGTTGTGGCTGACCACCGCCCATAGGTGCGCCACCTTGAGCACGACCACCAAGCATTTGCATTACGCCATTGAAGCCTTGAACAACAACTTCTGTTGAGTAACGGTCTTGACCACTTTGGTCTTGCCATTTACGAGTTTGAAGCTGGCCTTCAACGTAAACTTGAGAACCTTTACGTAGGTACTCACCTGCTACTTCAGCAAGTTTGCCGAATAACACAACACGGTGCCATTCTGTTTTCTCACGCTGTTCGCCAGTCCCTTTGTCACGCCATGACTCAGAAGTTGCAATTGTGATGTTTGCTACTGCACCGCCATTAGGCATGTAACGAATTTCAGGGTCGTTACCTAGATTCCCCACCAAAATAACTTTGTTAATTCCACGGCTGGCCATGATGTGCTCCGTTTCACTCTGGATCTATATAAAATTTTAGCGCATAAGAATACACGCTTTGATGTTTTGATTAAAGCCTAATCCCCATTGTCTTCTGTGACAACAGTTGGTGGAATCGAAATCTCACTTCAACCTCTAGGCGTAGCATTTTTGATTCGTTTTGCAGACATCGTTTCGCGAACCTTTGAATCTCAACGCATTTCTCCTCCCTTCCTATAGCTCTGAGTGATGATTGATGCCAACGTATCCGCGTTTTCGAACTCAAGAAACTTTACTCAAGGAGATTAAAGCGCGTGAAAAAATCGGCTTATGCGAGAAAACTTTTTCTGATCAGCATGGAAGATGGTGCAGCGAAAAAGGTCGAAGCTCTGGAAAAATACACCGACATCAACATCCCTGTCATTTCGACTCAAGCTTTGATGGAAGCCAACCCGAAACACCGCAATAAAATCTTGTTGATCGACTTTAGTGAACATAAAGAACTGGTTCAATCGATCAAAAATCTGCCGTTGATCTGGAAAAATTTTGAAACCGTGGTGTTCAATGTGCCTAAGCGTTTGACTACAGATGAATTGCTGACATTTGGGCAATTGAAAGGCATTTTCTACCAAGATAGTTCTTTAGAACAAATTGGGGAGGGTTTAAAAGAGATCGTAAACGGTCAGAACTGGTTACCTCGCAATGTGACTAGCCAACTCCTGCATTATTATCGCAATGTCATCAGTACCCACACAGCGCCAGCCACCGTCGATTTGACCATTCGTGAGCTGCAAGTCTTACGCTGCCTTCAAGCGGGGGCATCGAACAATCAAATGGCGGAAGAGTTGTTCGTTAGTGAGTTCACCATCAAGTCACACCTGTATCAAATTTTTAAGAAGCTCTCGGTAAAAAACCGCGTACAAGCCATTGCTTGGGCTGACCAAAATCTGATGTCATAAAACTAGATGCGCGACACAAATTCACAAAGACATTAGTTGCTCATGCTTCTTTAGGCTCCGATTCTCAGATTTTTTCCTACTTAATTCATGATTCATATGCATCTCTCGTGTTAAAGTGATGCCCAGATTCTTGATTAAAAAATGAGAAAGGATATTCCCCCGATGATTAAAAAATGTCTGTTCCCTGCAGCGGGCTATGGTACGCGCTTCCTCCCTGCGACCAAGTCGATGCCTAAAGAGATGATGCCTGTAGTGAACAAGCCACTGATTGAATACGGTGTAGAAGAGGCAATCCAAGCTGGCATGAACGGCATGTGTATTGTGACTGGCCGTGGTAAGCACTCAATCATGGACCACTTCGATAAAAACTACGAATTGGAGCACCAAATCAGCGGTACAAACAAAGAAGAACTGTTGGTTGATATCCGTGAAATCATCGACTCTGCAAACTTCACTTACATCCGCCAACGCGAAATGAAAGGTCTAGGTCACGCAATCCTAACTGGTCGTGAACTTGTAGGTGATGAACCATTTGCTGTTGTACTTGCTGATGACCTTTGTGTGAATGAGCAAGAAGGCGTACTGGCTCAGATGGTAGCGCTCTTCAAACAGTTCCGTTGTTCAATCGTTGCTGTTCAAGAAGTTCCAGAAGAAGAAACCCATAAATACGGCGTAATCTCTGGTGAGATGATCAAAGATGACATCTACCGTGTAGACGACATGGTTGAGAAACCAGAGCAAGGCACGGCGCCAAGCAACCTAGCGATCATTGGTCGTTACATCCTGACTCCAGATATTTTTGAGCTGATCGAAAACACAGAACCAGGTAAAGGCGGCGAAATCCAAATCACAGACGCACTGCTTAAACAAGCAAAAGCGGGCTGTGTATTGGCGTACAAATTCAAAGGTCAGCGTTTCGACTGTGGTAGCGTAGAAGGCTACATCGAAGCAACAAACTACTGCTTCGAAAACCTGTACCTAAAAGACGAAAAGAAGTCTGAGCTAGGCAAACACGCTACGAAGAAAGAAGCGTAACCAACTCAAATTGATTGATGAGAAAGCCCAGCTTAATGCTCTGTCTCTTATACACAAATCCCCAAGCTTATAGCTTGGGGATTTTTTTTGAACTCTTTAACGTGTGTGCGCTCTGATCACTTAAGAATCCTTACTGAAACACTAAGATGACACACTCAGACGCTAAACTTTGGGCACAAGAACAATTTGGACAAGCACAACTTAAAGACCCTCGAAGAACACAACGCCTCATCAGTTTAGCGACTTCCATTGCTAATCAACCAGGAGTCTCCGTGGCTAAACTTCCTTTTTCTCCCGCCGATATGGAAGGGGCATATCGCTTTATCCGCAATGAAAACATCGATGCAAAAGACATCGCTGAAGCAGGTTTTCAATCAACGGTATCTCGAGCTAACGAGCATGAGGAATTACTCGCGCTTGAAGATACAACAACGCTCTGTTTTCCTCATCGAAGTATAAAAGATGAACTCGGGCACACGAATCAAGGCGACAGAATTCGAGCTCTCCATGTACATTCGACGTTACTTTTTGCACCACAAAGTCAGACCATTGTTGGTCTTATAGAGCAACAACGATGGAGCCGAGATATTACTAAGCGTGGGCAAAAGCACCAACACGCGACTCGTCCTTACGAGGAGAAAGAGAGTTACAAATGGGAGCAAGCTTCTCGCCGTGTCGTTGAGCGCCTAGGGGATAAGATGTTAGATGTTATCTCGGTCTGTGACCGAGAAGCAGACCTATTCGAATACTTAACTTATAAACGTCAACATCAGCAGCGCTTTGTCGTTCGCTCAATGCAAAGTCGTTGTCTAGAAGAACACGCTCAAAAGCTTTACGACTATGCGCAAGCGTTACCAAGTGTCGAGACAAAGGAGCTTACCATCCCCCAAAAAGGAGGGAGAAAAGCGAGAGATGTAAAGCTTGACGTTAAATATGGTCAGGTGACATTAAAGGCTCCGGCAAACAAAAAAGAGCACGCAGGCATACCTGTTTATTATGTTGGTTGCCTTGAGCAAGGGGCATCAAAAGACAAGTTAGCATGGCACCTCTTGACGTCGGAGCCAATAAACAACGCTGAAGACGCCATGAGAATTATCGGTTATTACGAGCGTCGATGGCTGATTGAAGACTTCCATAAAGTCTGGAAAAGTGAAGGTACGGATGTGGAGTCACTAAGACTCCAAAGTAAAGGTAACTTAGAGAGGTTAAGTGTCATCTATGCCTTTGTTGCGACTCGTTTATTGGCGTTACGTTTCATTAAAGAAGTTGATGAGCTATCAACAGAAAGTTGTGAAAAGGCCTTGGGCACAAAAGCTTGGAAGCTGCTGTGGTTGAAACTAGAAAGCAAGACATTACCTAAAGAAGTACCCGATATGAGCTGGGCGTACAGAAATCTTGCTAAATTAGGCGGTTGGAAAGATACCAAGAGGACGGGCAGAGCTTCAATAAAGGCACTATGGGAAGGATGGTTTAAACTGCAAACCATCCTTGAAGGCTACGAGCTCGCAATGTCTCTTGATCACTAGACTTGTGATCAAGAGACAGGCTTAATGCTGGGCTTTTTGTTTACTGTTTTTTTGTCCAGTATTTTCTTTGCACATTTCTCACACTATGTAATACTTGCGTCACTTGGTTATACATAGAGCAAAAACGATGGATAAAATAGAAGTTCGTGGTGCCCGAACCCATAACCTCAAAGACATCAACCTCACTATCCCCCGCGATAAACTGATTGTCATTACTGGTTTGAGTGGTTCTGGTAAGTCCTCTCTCGCATTCGATACTTTGTACGCTGAAGGTCAAAGACGTTACGTAGAATCGCTATCAGCTTACGCACGTCAGTTTTTGTCTCTTATGGAAAAACCAGATGTTGACCACATCGAAGGTTTGTCTCCTGCGATCTCGATTGAGCAGAAATCAACATCACACAACCCACGTTCTACCGTCGGTACTATTACTGAGGTGTACGACTACCTACGCCTACTTTATGCACGCGTTGGTGAGCCTCGCTGTCCTACGCACCATACTCCTCTTGCAGCACAGACTGTCAGCCAAATGGTTGACAAGGTCTTAGAGTTACCAGAAGGCAGCAAAATGATGCTGCTTGCTCCTATCGTGAAAGAGCGTAAAGGTGAGCATGTTAAAACGCTAGAGAACCTAGCAGCTCAAGGTTTCATCCGCGCACGTATCGATGGTGAAACTTGCGATCTTTCTGATCCACCACCGCTAGAACTGCATAAGAAACACACTATTGAAGTCGTTGTGGACCGCTTTAAAGTACGCCCAGATCTACAGCAACGTTTAGCTGAATCATTCGAAACCACACTAGAGCTATCTGGAGGTATCGCTGTTGTTGCTCCAATGGACGGCGATGGCGAAGAGGTGATCTTCTCAGCTAACTTTGCTTGCCCTATTTGTGGCTACAGCATGCAAGAACTTGAGCCTCGTTTGTTCTCATTCAACAACCCAGCAGGTGCGTGTGGCACTTGTGATGGTTTAGGTGTGCAGCAATATTTCGACCCAAGCCGAGTTATTCAAGATGAAACTCTGAGTTTGGCACAAGGCGCCATTCGTGGTTGGGATCAAAAGAACTATTACTACTTCCAGATGCTGACAGCACTGGCGGATCATTACGGCTTCGATCTTCATGCACCATTTAACTCTCTACCAAAGAAAACCCAAGACATCATTCTTAAAGGATCGGGGCGTACTGAAGTTGAGTTCAAGTACATTAACGATCGTGGTGACATTCGCGTTAAGCGCCATCCTTTTGAAGGGATCCTGAATACACTTGAACGCCGTTACCGCGATACCGAATCTAACTCGGTACGTGAAGAGCTTGCGAAATACATCTCTACGAAGTCTTGCTCAAGCTGTGGCGGTACTCGTCTGCGCCTAGAAGCACGTAATGTCTTTATTGCTGATACAACGCTACCGGAAATTGTTGAACTCAGTATCGCCGACGCATTGGAATTCTTCCACTCTTTGAAACTAGAAGGTCAACGCGCCCAAATCGCTGAAAAAGTGATGAAGGAAATCAACGATCGCCTGCAATTCTTGGTTAACGTGGGATTGAACTACCTCAACTTATCGCGCAGCGCGGAAACCTTATCAGGCGGTGAAGCTCAACGTATTCGTTTAGCGAGCCAAATTGGTGCTGGTTTAGTGGGTGTCATGTATGTTCTAGATGAGCCATCGATTGGCCTCCACCAGCGTGATAACGAACGCCTATTGAAGACCCTGACCCACCTAAGAGATTTGGGTAACACAGTATTAGTGGTTGAGCACGATGAAGATGCGATTCGTTGCGCAGACCACGTGATCGATATCGGTCCAGGTGCCGGTGTACACGGTGGTAACGTGGTCGCTGAAGGTACGATGGACGAGATCATCGCAAATCCAAACTCACTGACTGGTCAGTACCTCAGTGGCGCGAAAGAGATTGCAGTACCAAAAGAGCGTACACCACGCGATCCAAAGAAAACCGTTGAACTACTTGGCGCGACAGGTAACAACTTAAAGAATGTTGACCTTTCCGTTCCTGTTGGCTTGTTCAGTTGTATTACCGGCGTATCTGGCTCAGGTAAGTCGACTCTGATCAACGATACTTTCTTTAAGATTGCTCATACCCAGTTGAATGGTGCAACAACGGCGCACCCTTCGCCATATAAAGCAATCAAAGGGTTAGAGCACTTCGATAAAGTGATCGACATTGACCAAAGCCCTATCGGTCGTACACCACGTTCAAATCCAGCTACTTACACGGGAATCTTTACTCCGATTCGTGAACTGTTTGCAGGCACGCAAGAGTCGCGTTCTCGTGGTTACAAGCCAGGCCGCTTTAGCTTTAACGTACGCGGTGGTCGCTGTGAAGCCTGTCAGGGCGATGGTGTAATCAAAGTAGAAATGCACTTCTTACCAGATGTCTACGTTCCTTGTGATGTATGTAAAGGTAAACGCTACAACCGCGAAACACTTGAAGTACGTTACAAAGGCAAGACCATTGATGAAGTACTGGAAATGACAGTAGAAGACGCACGAACTTTCTTCGATCCAGTACCAGCGATTGCTCGTAAGCTGCAAACTCTGATGGATGTAGGCCTGTCTTACATTCGCTTAGGTCAAGCAGCAACTACGCTGTCAGGCGGTGAAGCTCAGCGTGTGAAACTGGCTAGAGAGCTGTCTAAGCGTGATACAGGAAAAACCTTATACATTTTGGATGAACCGACAACCGGTCTACACTTCCACGATATCCAGCAATTATTAACCGTACTGCACCGTCTGCGCGACCACGGAAATACTGTTGTTGTCATTGAGCACAACCTCGATGTGATTAAGACAGCAGACTGGATTATCGACTTAGGTCCCGAAGGCGGACAAGGCGGCGGTGAAATCATCGCACAAGGAACGCCTGAAGATGTGTCTCAGATCGAAGGTTCGCACACAGCTCGCTTCCTTAAGCCTATGTTGAAGTAGAAAAAACAGGTAAAGTACAAAGACCAGCCATTGCTGGTCTTTTTTCATTCAAAACAACACAATAACTATGGCTACTATACACGTCAGTGGAACTAAGCTTTCTCCAGGTAAAGTGCAAGTTCCTCTTAACCGCAAGTTTCTCATCGCGTTAGCAGCACTCTTTCTGCTGGCGATGCACTTCTTCATGCCTAATCCGGGTGGCTCTGGACTAGCACTATCTTTTAATGCGACCACGTGGATTGCGTTCAGCTTTGCACTTGGTATTGGCTGCTACCAACTTGCGACCAATCGTGTATTACGCTATTCCAAATTAACAATTGGCCTGTTGATCAGCTGCATCATCATGACGCTACCTATCTTCTACCCTAATGCGGATAGTGCGCTTGCGGCAAATAAGCTGATTGGTCTGTGGTGCGGCATGTTGTTCTTCATCGTGCTGCAGCAATTCCATTTCAGTAACAAGCACCGTCAGCGATTATTATGGTTTATTGTGCTTGCCGTCGTTATCGAATCGATTTTCGGTTTAACGCAATATCTTTATCTTAAGCCAGGAAACGTATTTGGATATGACACGGTAGCTAACCGCCCTTATGGCATCTTCCAGCAACCCAATGTCATGGCGAGCTTCCTTGCAACTGGTTTAGTTATCGCAAGTTACCTGCTTGTCCGTCAACCTTATAAATACTCGCGTAAACTTAGCGATATCTATCTGCTTTATGCTGTGCCAGTACTGACTCTACCGTTGATTGTCGCCTTGGCATCTCGAACGGGATGGCTTGCTTCTATCATCGCAATTTTATTAGTTATTCCGTATATGTACCGCTTCGCAACCAAAGCAAGGTTCGTACGTTGGGCACTCGCAATGGCAACAGGTTTAGCTTTATCTATTGTGATCATGCAGATAGCTTTTCCCGATGGAAGCGGATTAGCCAGTGAAAAAGTGAACATGGAATCACCACGTGCCTATACCTTCCCTCAAACCTTAGATATGGTGATTGAGAAGCCATTCACTGGTTATGGTTACGGCAAGTTTGAGTCAGAATACATGCTATATACGGCACGTCAGCATGCACTTAATGAAAGCTATCCTGCGGGCTTGCCATCGATGGACCACCCGCACAATGAGTTGTTGTACTGGGCGGTAGAAGGCGGACTGTTGCCAATTCTGGGGATCTTTTTGGCAATCGCGCTAGTGCTATATCGCATCTACCAAGCCAAACGCGGTACTCGATTAGCACTGTTGGCTCTGTTTATTCCAATCGTGCTGCACTCACAATTAGAATACCCCTTCTATCATTCATTGGTGCATTGGCTGATCTTTGTGATTCTTCTTTATTGGGTCGACCAACGAGTGTCTCGTTACCGCCAAGCACCGTTTAGCAAAGTAACCAAAAGTTTATTGCGAGTATGTAGCCTAGTCATTCCAGCAGTGTTTACTTTCTATATGGTTAGCGCATTGCACACTAACTATGTCTTAACCAAGTTTGAAACTACGCGCCCAACCAACCCGGATATCTTGAATCAAGTGACGAACCCTGTGGTTTGGAAAGATCGTTTCGACTGGGATGTATACAGTACTTTCTTAAACATCGGTTTATACAAGCAAGATCCAACTTTGATTCAGCCTTACATTGATTGGTCTTTGGAAATCATTAAAGACAAGCCACGCCCAGCGTTTTACAACAACTTGATACTGGCATATCAAGGGTTGGATGACACAAGCAAGGCAGAACAAATTCGTGCAGAGGCACAGTTCCTGTTCCCTAAAATTGATTTCAGTGGCGTCAACTATCAGCCACCTTCTCAAGCCATATCTGCTTCACCAACACCGACTTCAGGTGCTGAGCAATAAATACAAAAAAGCGAAGGAATAACCTTCGCTTTTCTTTACCTCATTACCGAGTCGATTTATTCAGTCAGTGACTCTTCTAAAGCTCGCAAACACAAAGCTACATTTTCAGGTCGAGCACCATAGCCCATCAAACCAATTCGCCATGCTTTACCAGCAAGTGCACCAAGACCTGCACCAATCTCTAGGTTGTAGGTTTCGAGTAAGTGATTACGCACTTTTGCTTCATCAATTCCTTCAGGGACATAAATGGCATTCAATTGCGGTAGTCGATACTCTTCTTCTACCACAAATTCA
Organism: Vibrio sp. B1ASS3; assembly: GCF_905175355.1. Taxonomy (NCBI): domain Bacteria; kingdom Pseudomonadati; phylum Pseudomonadota; class Gammaproteobacteria; order Vibrionales; family Vibrionaceae; genus Vibrio; species Vibrio sp. B1ASS3. Next base: position 464,088 of record NZ_HG992742.1, on the reverse strand, counting down.
AAACCTAGTTTTTGTAAACCGGCTTTAAGCTTCTCATGCATTAACTGGTGACGTGCCCACGCATTTTCTAAACCTTCATTCTTAAGAATAAGTAGAGCTTCATGCAGTGCATACAAACTGTTCACGGGCGCAGTGTGGTGATAGCTGCGTTTGCCTTCTCCACTCCAGTAACCTAATACTAAACTTTGATCCAAGAACCAGCTTTGAACCGGTGTCGTTCTTGATTGAATCTTCTCAATAGCTGCCGGAGAAAGCGTCACAGGCGATAAACCTGGAACACACGAAAGACATTTTTGGCTGCCCGAATACACTGCATCTAACTGCCACTCGTCAACTTTAAGAGGTACACCACCAAGCGAGGTCACAGCATCAACAATCGATAACAGACCGTATTGCTTCGCGAGTAGACCCAGAGCTTGAGCATCACTTACCGCGCCTGTTGATGTTTCAGCATGAACAAAAGCAAGAATCTTAGCATCAGGGTGCTGCTTTAATGCTTCTTCAACTTTATCGACAGATACAGGGTTTCCCCACTCATCATCGACAACAAGCGCTTCACCACCAGCACGAACCACGTTTTCACGCATACGCTCACCGAAAACACCATTGCGGCAGACGATGACCTTGTCGCCCTTTTCTATCAGGTTAACGAAGCACGTTTCCATGCCCGCACTGCCCGGCGCAGAAACTGCGATAGTAAATTCATTTTCCGTTTGGAAAGCGTATTTAAGCAGCTGTTTTAGCTCATCCATCATGGCAATGAAAAGTGGGTCTAGGTGACCAACTGTTGGACGGCTTAGTGCTTGTAAAACCTGAGGTGAAATATCAGATGGACCAGGTCCCATCAAAATACGGTGTGGGGGAATAAAGCTTTGAATCGGCATGTCAGCTCCTTGATTGCAGTCATTCATCCTGAGCGTTATAAAAGTTCTATTCAAAAGGTTGGCTCAGGTATCGAAGTTTTCACCCTAATAGATTTTTCCTCTATCGGCAATTAGCCCTAAGTATAGAGGTCAAACCACTGTCACAAATTCGTTAATAAAAACTTTCAATCTGGTTGAGATATTGGTTGACAATGTGACAGCAAAACCGTTCAATGTTTAAGCTTTATGCAGAAGAGGAGCACTGCCCAGGCAGGTGATTTGTGGAGCCGCAATTCCAATACCAATCACTCAGGGGGAGTAGTGCCGAGGTAAGTCAAAGTTGCAGGATTTGACTTGTCGGTTGACTTGGGTTGAATCCCATCAACTGTCATCAGCGCCGTATGATGAAGAGCTTCTGAGGGTAAATTTTCAAATTACATTCTAACTACCTCTCTATTTGCTCTGTTCCTTTCCTCACCAAACATTGGATGTATTAGGCAACCTATTAATTGTTGTTATTTTTTCAGGAAGTCGTGGGAGAACGCAGTGAGCGCATTTAACGTAGCAAAATTCGGTGGAACCAGTGTTGCCAACTTTGAGGCAATGAGCCGTTGCTCCACTATTATAGAAAACAACCCAAATACTCGCCTTGTGGTTAGCAGCGCTTGCTCAGGTGTCACTAACCTATTGGTTGAACTGGCAAATGGTGTTCAAGACCAAGAACATCGTGCGGAAGTACTTCAGAAACTAGCAGGCATCCACGAATCGATTCTGTCGCAACTTGAGGACGCAACCGAAGCTGCGGCAGAGGTTTATTCGATTCTTGATACCGTCACAAGTTTGGCAGAGGCCGCTTCAATCCAAGCAAGCACCAAACTGACCGATCATTTAGTTGCTTGTGGTGAATTAATGTCGACTCATATCCTTGCTCAATTAATGCGAGAGCGTGGTGTGAATGCGATTCGTTTTGATATTCGCGACGTGTTAAAAACCGATGGAAACTTTGGTCGAGCTGAACCTAATGTCGAGACCATTGCACAACTAGCACAAGAAAAGTTAGTCTCACTTTGCCAAGAATACGTGGTTATCACCCAAGGTTTTATTGGTTCAGATGAAGAAGGTAATACCACTACGCTTGGCCGTGGCGGCAGTGACTACAGTGCAGCACTCATTGCAGAAGGCGTGAAAGCTGCAGGTCTAGAGATTTGGACCGACGTTCCGGGCATCTACACCACAGATCCACGTATCGCCTCAAAAGCAGCGCCAATCCCAGAGATCAGCTTTAGCGAAGCATCAGAGATGGCGAACTTTGGCGCAAAAATCCTGCACCCTTCAACGCTAGTTCCAGCACTTCGTCACGACATTCCGGTATTTGTTGGGTCATCTAAAGAGCCGGAAAAAGGCGGCACATGGATTCGCCATCAAGCAGAGAGTTCGCCTTTATTCCGAGCACTTGCTCTTCGCTGCAACCAAACCATGGTGACATTACGCAGTGCTAACATGTTCCACGCGTACGGCTTCTTAGCCAAAGTATTTGAGATCCTAGCGAAGCACAAAATCTCTGTTGATCTGATCACCACATCTGAAATCAGTGTGTCACTCACTCTTGATCAAACAGACACATCTGGCGGAGCACCTCAATTGCCACAAGCCGCGCGTGAAGAGCTTGAAGAGCTATGTAAGGTAGAGGTGGAACACGATCTATGTCTCGTCGCTCTGATTGGTAACAACATGAGTGAAAGCAAAGGCTACGCGAAGCAAGTATTTGGCACGCTAGAAGACTTCAACCTACGTATGATCTGTTACGGTGCAAGCCCACATAACCTGTGCTTCCTTGTTCACGAGTCCGTATCTCGCCAAGCAATCCAAAAATTGCACACCGAGTTGTTTGAGCAATAAAAATACTTTCAATCACTAATAAACAAGGGCTGCACATGGCAGCCCTTTTCGTTTCTATATAGCTTGGTTAACCGTTAATGTTGGGACCTAACCATTTTTCCGCTTCGATCCTATCCCAACCTTTACGATCAGCATAGCTTTGCAACTGATCCTCTTGGATCTGAGCGATCGCAAAGTAACGAGAGTCAGGGTGCGAGAAGTACCAACCCGAAACGGATGCTCCTGGGTACATCGCATAGCTCGATGTCAGTGACATTCCAATGTTTTCTTCAACATTCATAAGCTCCCAAAGCGGTCCTTTCTCAGTATGCTCTGGACATGCTGGATAGCCGGGAGCAGGACGAATACCTTGGTATTTCTCACGAATCAGCTCTTCATTCGATAGCTCTTCATCCGCAGCGTAACCCCAAATCTCTTTGCGCACGCGCTCATGTAGATACTCAGCAAATGCTTCCGCCAAACGGTCCGCTACTGCTTGGATCATGATGGCATTGTAATCATCACCCTGTGCTTTGTATTCGTCAGCAAGTTCACGCTCACCGATACCACCAGTTACCGCAAAAGCACCAACCCAATCTCGCTTACCGGACTCTTTAGGTGCAACATAATCAGATAGACAGTAGTTGAAGCCTTTTGGTTTCTCCGTCTGCTGGCGTAAGTTATGCAGGACTTTCGCCACTTCTGTACGCGATTCGTCGGTGTAGACTTCGATATCATCACCCACGCTTGCTGCAGGGAACAGACCACACATGCCACGCGCTTTGAGTAACCCTTCACGCTCAACACGATCTAGTAGTTCGTTAGCATCTTTGTACAGGCGTTGAGCCTCTTCACCCACTTCTTCATGGTCAAAGATTGTTGGATACTTGCCGACTAACGACCAAGTCATAAAGAAAGGCGTCCAGTCGATGTACTTACGCAAAGTAGATACTTCAAAGTCATCAAAGATATGAATGCCCGGCTTCACAGGGGTAGGAGGCGTGTACTTATCCCAATCAATCGCGACTTTGTTCGCTCGTGCTTCTTCTAAAGTAACAGGCTTAGTGCGCGGCTTCTTACGATTATGCTGATCACGTACGCGTTCATAGTCCACGTCCAGTTTCTCAACAAAGCCAGGACGAAGTTCGTCTGAAAGTAATGATGTACATACACCAACCGCACGAGAAGCGTTATTGACGTAAACCACAGGATGTTTGTAGTTCTGCTCAATCTTAACCGCCGTGTGCGCTTTGGATGTTGTTGCACCACCAATTAGAAGTGGAAGCTCGAAATCAAGACGCTCCATTTCTTTGGCGACATGCACCATTTCATCAAGGGACGGAGTGATCAAACCAGAAAGACCAATGATGTCGACGTTTTCTTCTTTGGCTACCTTGAGGATCTTCTCACATGGCACCATTACGCCAAGATCGATGATCTCGTAGTTATTACATTGCAGTACCACACCAACAATGTTCTTACCAATATCGTGTACGTCACCTTTAACCGTAGCCAGTAAGATCTTACCGTTGGAAGAACCCGCTTGCTTCTCCTTGTTAATGAAAGGCTCTAGGTGCGCTACCGCTTGCTTCATAACACGCGCGGATTTCACTACCTGAGGAAGGAACATCTTACCTTCACCAAATAAGTCACCCACCACGTTCATGCCGTCCATCAACGGACCTTCAATGACTTCAAGTGGCTTAGAGGCATTTAGACGAGCTTCTTCGGTATCTTCGACAATGAACTCAGTAATACCTTTAACCAGCGCATGTTCTAGACGTTTTTCTACCGCCCAAGTACGCCACTCTAGTGCAGAAGCATCTTCTTCTTTACCAACGCCTTTACCTGCGTATTCTGCTGCGATATCAAGTAACCGCTCGGTCGAATCATCACGACGGTTAAGAACCACATCTTCTACCGCTTCACGCAGTTTGTCTGGAACGTTATCATAAATTTCCAACTGACCCGCGTTCACAATGCCCATGTCCATACCATTTTTAAAACAGTGGTATAGGAACACCGCGTGAATCGCTTCTCGAACGTAATTATTACCGCGGAATGAGAAGGAAACGTTAGAGACACCACCGGAGATCATCGCGTGAGGCAAGTCGCGCTTAATGTCGGCAACCGCTTCGATGAAATCGACGGCGTAGTTGTTGTGCTCTTCGATACCAGTCGCAACTGCAAAGATGTTCGGGTCAAAGATGATATCTTCTGGTGGGAAGCCGACTTCATCAACCAAGATACGATAAGCGTTAGTACAGATTTCTAACTTACGCTCACGTGTTTCTGCCTGACCAACTTCGTCAAACGCCATAACGATAACTGCAGCACCATATCGACGAATCAGTTTTGCTTGCTCAACAAACTTCTCTTTGCCTTCTTTCAAAGAGATGGAGTTCACGATGCCCTTGCCCTGAATACACTTCAGACCCGCCTCGATGACCTCCCATTTAGAAGAGTCGACCATTATTGGCACTTTGGAGATCTCTGGCTCAGACGCACATAGGTTTAGGAAGCGAACCATACAGGCTTCTGCATCCAACATGCCTTCATCCATGTTGATGTCAATGATCTGAGCGCCGTTTTCAACTTGTTGTCGTGCGACCTCTAACGCTTCATCATAGAGTTCTTCTTTGATAAGACGTTTAAATCGAGCAGAACCGGTTACGTTAGTACGCTCACCTACGTTGATAAACAGCGTCTCTTTTTCAATAGTAAGAGGCTCAAGACCGGATAAACGACACGCAACCGTAAGCTCAGGCAAATCACGAGGTTTCACGCCGTCAACTGCCATTGCCATATGGCGAATATGCTCTGGCGTGGTACCACAACAACCACCAATTAAGTTGAGGAAACCACTCTCCGCCCACTCTTTAACGTGTTCCGCCATATCTTCTGGCGAAAGGTCATACTCACCAAAAGCGTTCGGTAGACCCGCATTTGGGTGAGTAGAAACAAAAGATTCCGAAATACGAGAAAGCTCTTCTACGTATGGGCGTAGTTCGTCTGGGCCAAGTGCACAGTTCAAACCAAATGAAATCGGGTTAACATGACGAAGAGAGTTATAGAAGGCTTCCGTAGTTTGACCTGAGAGGGTGCGCCCAGAAGCATCGGTAATGGTACCGGAGATCATCACTGGTAACTCGATACCTAGTTCTTCGAAAACACTATCAACCGCGAAGGCACAAGCTTTAGCGTTAAGCGTATCGAAGATGGTCTCGATCAGAATAAGATCAGAGCCACCTTTGATCAGCGCTCGAGTGGATTCTGAATAAGCTTCAACAAGCTCATCGAAGCTGACGTTGCGATAGCCCGGATCGTTTACGTCAGGGGAGATAGAACAAGTACGGTTTGTTGGACCAAGCACACCCGCGACATAACGTGGACGCTCTGGCGTTTTTGCCGTCCACTCATCAGCGGCTTCACGCGCAAGCTTTGCAGCGGCAAAGTTGATTTCCTCACTCAGGCTTTCCATCTCATAGTCAGCCATCGCAATTGTCGTCGCGTTAAAGGTGTTGGTCTCAAGAATGTCAGCGCCTGCTTCTAAGTAAGCGCTGTGAATTTCCTTAATCAATTGAGGCTGAGTGAGCACCAACAAATCGTTGTTGCCTTTTAGATCACAATGCCAATCCGCAAAGCGCTCTCCTCGATAGTCTTGCTCTTCAAGTTTGTATCCCTGAATCATGGTGCCCATACCACCATCGATCAGCAAGATACGTTGCTTTAATTGAGCTTCAATCTGTTGTCTTACATTACTTCCCACAGTACAGCCTCATTCCTTTAGTTATTTCTCCATCCTATCACACAAATTAAAGGAGTCTAGACGTCTAAAATACGAATTACTGATTATTTTGTCTCCGTCGAGTTACAAAATAATCTCGAAAAAATGTTTGCTATTTAGTCAACATCGTCCGAGAATTCCATTCATAAAATGTTACAAATAGAGAGCTCTATGTCGGTCTATCATACTTTATGTTTTCTATCTGCAGCGGCAATGGTTATTGCCTTTGTAAACAGTAAGATAGGAAAGATGCAAACCACCATCGCAATCACTGCCGGTTCGATGATTCTTTCACTCCTCATTCTAATCGCAGGTCAAAATGATTGGTTTCATCTCACCGAGATAGCGACCGAAACTGTTACCAGCATTAACTTCGAGGATTTTCTTCTTAAAGGTATCCTCGGATTCCTACTTTTTGCCGGTGGTTTGGGTATCAAACTCCCTAACCTCAAAGATCAAAAATGGGAAATCACCGTACTCGCTTTAGGTGCAACACTCTTCTCAACCTTCTTTATCGGTTTTGTACTTTACGGCTTCTGCCAAGTTATCGGCATTCAATTTGACCTCGTCTACTGTCTGCTCTTCGGTGCGCTTATCTCCCCAACCGACCCGATTGCAGTGCTCGCCATTGTTAAAAAGCTTAATGCACCAAAACGGATCTCTACACAGATTGAAGGTGAGTCTCTGTTTAACGACGGCTTTGGTCTGGTAATTTTCGTAACACTATTCACCATCGCCTTCGGTACTGAAGCTCCTACCGTTGGCAGTGTGACACTTCTATTTGTTCAAGAAGCGATTGGCGGCATCGTTTATGGCTTCGTACTAGGTCTTATTTTCCACTACTTAATCAGCGCCACTGATGACCACTCAATGGAGCTATTACTTACTATTGGTGTGCCAACCGCTGGTTACGCATTTGCTGAATACCTTCATGTTTCGGGCCCGCTTGCAATGGTGGTATCGGGCATCATGATCGGTAACTGGACACGCTTTATTGGCTTCTCTAAAGAAAGTGAAGATCATCTAGACCACTTTTGGGAGTTGGTCGATGAGTTCTTGAATGGCGTGCTATTCCTTCTGATTGGTATGTCGATGCTGCTGTTCGAATTCCACAAAGAAGACTGGCTCATGATGGCAATTTCAGTACCACTAGTACTTGCTGCTCGTTACCTAAGTGTGTTCATTTCTTACATTGGGTTTAAGCGCTATAGAAAATATAATCCATGGTCTATTAAGATCTTAACTTGGGGTGGCTTGCGCGGCGGCCTCGCTCTAGCTATGGCGCTATCAATCCCATCGGGTATCTTAGTTATTCCAGAGAAATTGATTGATGTGAAAGAGATCATCATGGTGATGACCTACTCGGTAGTCGTATTCTCAATCCTGATTCAAGGCTCCACCATTACGCCAATGATCGAGAAAGCGAAACAAGCTGAGAAAGAAGTGGAAGCAGAAGGCTCAGTTGAACCACAAGAAGCAAAAGCTTCTCAAGAGTAAGTACTTCTACAACTATCAAAAAAGGCAGCCATTTGGCTGCCTTTTTTATGCCGAAAATTGAGGACATCTAAAGCCAGAACAATAAACTAAAGCCCATTTCCCTCCCCCTTAGCTCTAGTAATTTCATTCAGCGCTTCTTAATCCATAATCAAGTACACAGACCGATGTAACACTAAGAGGAGAGTCGACAGTAGCTTGCAAAATTGAAAAGAAGAAGCTCTCCCTCCCCCATACTATAAGAACAACTCCAAAGCTTAGCCGTTAATGAATGATGGAATATAGGGTCTTCTGATTAAGGCCTGCTTTACAGGAATAAGTGAAGACGAGACTAGCGAGAGCTATGGAGCTTATCGACTCAAACATCAAAATCATTACTAAATTAAGATAGGGCATTCTAAATGAGTTGATAAGTCCGAAACATAGATTACATGCTAACTAAGCTTTATTAGAGAATTAACAAGCCCATAGATACGAAAAGTCCAAGGCGCTCTTTCACATCGTTGTTTAGTGTTTTTCTGAGTAAGAGAAATACAATCGGAAACTCCTGAAGGAGCACTCGAGTAAGAGAACGCCTTTTGGAGATCTGCTCCCTAAAAGGGAACATCATCATACTCAAGAAAGAACAAAAGCAAGTCCAAAGACTAAGGTTCTAAATAAGTAGCGGAGTGGTGATGATGCCGAGTCTAGGCTTACGTTCAATTGGACTCGCACACGAGCGGGACTCGTTAGTCGCAGACCAAAGTATAATATCGTAATACGAAAAGACCTCCGCATTTCTGCTGAGGTCTGGAATAAGCGGCGAGTCGGCGGGGACGCCTAGTTCGAGCTTGCGTTCAAGCGGGACTCATTCCCTGAAAGGGAACATTTTTGAGCTTTAAAACGACAAAACCCAATCCGAAGACTGGGTTTTTAAATAAGTGGCGGAGCGGACGGGACTCGAACCCGCGACCCCCGGCGTGACAGGCCGGTATTCTAACCAACTGAACTACCGCTCCGCACTGGTTAGACATTTAAGTCTAAATTTAAAGCCTGGCGATGTCCTACTCTCACATGGGGAAGCCCCACACTACCATCGGCGCTAATTCGTTTCACTTCTGAGTTCGGAATGGAAATCAGGTGGGTCCAAATCGCTATGGTCGCCAAGCAAATTCTTTAATCTGGAAAGCTGTTTTAAGTTCTATTTACACATTCAATGTTCTTACATCGAGTCCATCAAAACCCCTTGGGTGTTGTATGGTTAAGCCTCACGGGCAATTAGTACAGGTTAGCTCAACGCCTCACAACGCTTACACACCCTGCCTATCAACGTTCTAGTCTCGAACAACCCTTTAGGATACTTAAAGTATCAGGGAAGACTCATCTCAGGGCTCGCTTCCCGCTTAGATGCTTTCAGCGGTTATCGATTCCGAACTTAGCTACCGGGCAATGCGTCTGGCGACACAACCCGAACACCAGAGGTTCGTCCACTCCGGTCCTCTCGTACTAGGAGCAGCCCCCTTCAATCTTCCAACGCCCACGGCAGATAGGGACCGAACTGTCTCACGACGTTCTAAACCCAGCTCGCGTACCACTTTAAATGGCGAACAGCCATACCCTTGGGACCGACTTCAGCCCCAGGATGTGATGAGCCGACATCGAGGTGCCAAACACCGCCGTCGATATGAACTCTTGGGCGGTATCAGCCTGTTATCCCCGGAGTACCTTTTATCCGTTGAGCGATGGCCCTTCCATTCAGAACCACCGGATCACTATGACCTGCTTTCGCACCTGCTCGAATTGTCATTCTCGCAGTCAAGCGGGCTTATGCCATTGCACTAACCTCACGATGTCCAACCGTGATTAGCCCACCTTCGTGCTCCTCCGTTACTCTTTGGGAGGAGACCGCCCCAGTCAAACTACCCACCAGGCACTGTCCGCAACCCCGATAAGGGGTCGACGTTAGAACATCAACACTACAAGGGTGGTATTTCAAGGACGGCTCCACAAATACTGGCGTACTTGCTTCAAAGCCTCCCACCTATCCTACACATGTAGGGTCAATGTTCAGTGCCAAGCTGTAGTAAAGGTTCACGGGGTCTTTCCGTCTAGCCGCGGGTACACTGCATCTTCACAGCGATTTCAATTTCACTGAGTCTCGGGTGGAGACAGCGTGGCCATCATTACGCCATTCGTGCAGGTCGGAACTTACCCGACAAGGAATTTCGCTACCTTAGGACCGTTATAGTTACGGCCGCCGTTTACCGGGGCTTCGATCAAGAGCTTCGACCGAAGTCTAACCCCATCAATTAACCTTCCGGCACCGGGCAGGCGTCACACCGTATACGTCATCTTACGATTTTGCACAGTGCTGTGTTTTTAATAAACAGTTGCAGCCACCTGGTATCTGCGACTCTCGTCAGCTCCATCCGCAAGGGACTTCACCATCAAGAGCGTACCTTCTCCCGAAGTTACGGTACCATTTTGCCTAGTTCCTTCACCCGAGTTCTCTCAAGCGCCTTGGTATTCTCTACCCGACCACCTGTGTCGGTTTGGGGTACGATTCCTTACAATCTGAAGCTTAGAGGCTTTTCCTGGAAGCATGGCATCAATGACTTCACTACCGTAGTAGCTCGACGTCGTGTCTCAGCCTTAAGAGAAACCGGATTTACCTAATTTCTCAGCCTACGCACTTGAACCTGGACAACCGTCGCCAGGCCCACCTAGCCTTCTCCGTCCCCCCATCGCAATTGTAAGAAGTACGGGAATATTAACCCGTTTCCCATCGACTACGCCTTTCGGCCTCGCCTTAGGGGTCGACTTACCCTGCCCCGATTAACGTTGGACAGGAACCCTTGGTCTTCCGGCGAGGAGGTTTTTCACCCCCTTTATCGTTACTCATGTCAGCATTCGCACTTCTGATACGTCCAGCATGCGTTACCACACACCTTCAACCGCTTACAGAACGCTCCCCTACCCAATGCACTAAAGTGCATTGCCGCAGCTTCGGTTTACTACTTAGCCCCGTTACATCTTCCGCGCAGGCCGACTCGACCAGTGAGCTATTACGCTTTCTTTAAATGATGGCTGCTTCTAAGCCAACATCCTGGCTGTCTGAGCCTTCCCACATCGTTTCCCACTTAGTAGTAATTTGGGACCTTAGCTGGCGGTCTGGGTTGTTTCCCTCTCCACGACGGACGTTAGCACCCGCCGTGTGTCTCCCGGATAGTACTTACTGGTATTCGGAGTTTGCAAAGGGTTGGTAAGTCGGGATGACCCCCTAGCCTTAACAGTGCTCTACCCCCAGTAGTATTCGTCCGAGGCGCTACCTAAATAGCTTTCGGGGAGAACCAGCTATCTCCAGGTTTGATTGGCCTTTCACCCCTAGCCACAAGTCATCCGCTAATTTTTCAACATTAGTCGGTTCGGTCCTCCAATTGATGTTACTCAATCTTCAACCTGCCCATGGCTAGATCACCTGGTTTCGGGTCTATATCCAGCGACTGAGTCGCGCAGTTAACACTCGCTTTCGCTACGGCTCCCCTAGATGGTTAACCTTGCCACTGAATATAAGTCGCTGACCCATTATACAAAAGGTACGCAGTCACACCACGAAGGTGCTCCTACTGCTTGTACGTACACGGTTTCAGGTTCTATTTCACTCCCCTCACAGGGGTTCTTTTCGCCTTTCCCTCACGGTACTGGTTCACTATCGGTCAGTCAGTAGTATTTAGCCTTGGAGGATGGTCCCCCCATATTCAGACAGGATATCACGTGTCCCGCCCTACTCGATTTCACTTTATATGCGTTGCCGGTTACGGGGCTATCACCCTGTATCGCACAACTTTCCAGAAGTTTCACCTGACGCATAAAAAGCTTAAGGGCTAGTCCAATTTCGCTCGCCGCTACTTTCGGAATCTCGGTTGATTTCTTTTCCTCGGGGTACTTAGATGTTTCAGTTCCCCCGGTTCGCCTCGCTGCGCTATGTATTCACGCAGCGATACTTACTTATGTAAGTGGGTTTCCCCATTCGGAAATCCCAGACTCAAATGGTTTTTACTACCTAATCTGGGCTTATCGCAAGTTAATACGTCCTTCATCGCCTCTGACTGCCAAGGCATCCACCGTGTACGCTTAGTCACTTAACCATACAACCCGAAGGAGTTTCGAGTTGATGTTCAAATCACCAAAGTTGTCTCTCATTATTTGAATGAGCGAGAGACATTTCGATTTTGCCGGACTCAATTTCGAATAATCACTTAAAAGTGATATTCCCAAGAACACTTGAATGTGTTTTTTGGTGTTTGTCATAAAGACAAACATTGAGAACTTTACAAACAATCTTAAAGATTGTTTTGTCAGCTTTCCAAATTGTTAAAGAGCTAGATTTTCTGATGAAACCATTTTTAAACACACTCGTAAGAATGCTTAAAGATGGTGGAGCTATGCGGGATCGAACCGCAGACCTCCTGCGTGCAAGGCAGGCGCTCTCCCAGCTGAGCTATAGCCCCATCAAGGTGTCGATACTGCATACCAATCTCAAAAGAAATTGGTGGGTCTGAGTGGACTCGAACCACCGACCTCTCGCTTATCAGGCGAACGCTCTAACCACCTGAGCTACAGACCCAGTATCGTCTCTTTTACTTATAAACCGTATCAATCTGTGTGGACACTCATCGTGAGTAATCATCGTTTAAGGAGGTGATCCAGCGCCAGGTTCCCCTAGCGCTACCTTGTTACGACTTCACCCCAGTCATGAACCACAAAGTGGTAAGCGTCCTCCCGAAGGTTAAACTACCTACTTCTTTTGCAGCCCACTCCCATGGTGTGACGGGCGGTGTGTACAAGGCCCGGGAACGTATTCACCGTGGCATTCTGATCCACGATTACTAGCGATTCCGACTTCATGGAGTCGAGTTGCAGACTCCAATCCGGACTACGACGCACTTTTTGGGATTCGCTCACTATCGCTAGCTTGCTGCCCTCTGTATGCGCCATTGTAGCACGTGTGTAGCCCTACTCGTAAGGGCCATGATGACTTGACGTCGTCCCCACCTTCCTCCGGTTTATCACCGGCAGTCTCCCTGGAGTTCCCGACATTACTCGCTGGCAAACAAGGATAAGGGTTGCGCTCGTTGCGGGACTTAACCCAACATTTCACAACACGAGCTGACGACAGCCATGCAGCACCTGTCTCAGAGTTCCCGAAGGCACCAATCCATCTCTGGAAAGTTCTCTGGATGTCAAGAGTAGGTAAGGTTCTTCGCGTTGCATCGAATTAAACCACATGCTCCACCGCTTGTGCGGGCCCCCGTCAATTCATTTGAGTTTTAATCTTGCGACCGTACTCCCCAGGCGGTCTACTTAACGCGTTAGCTCCGAAAGCCACGGCTCAAGGCCACAACCTCCAAGTAGACATCGTTTACGGCGTGGACTACCAGGGTATCTAATCCTGTTTGCTCCCCACGCTTTCGCATCTGAGTGTCAGTATCTGTCCAGGGGGCCGCCTTCGCCACCGGTATTCCTTCAGATCTCTACGCATTTCACCGCTACACCTGAAATTCTACCCCCCTCTACAGTACTCTAGTCTGCCAGTTTCAAATGCTATTCCGAGGTTGAGCCCCGGGCTTTCACATCTGACTTAACAAACCACCTGCATGCGCTTTACGCCCAGTAATTCCGATTAACGCTCGCACCCTCCGTATTACCGCGGCTGCTGGCACGGAGTTAGCCGGTGCTTCTTCTGTCGCTAACGTCAAATAATGCAGCTATTAACTACACTACCTTCCTCACGACTGAAAGTGCTTTACAACCCGAAGGCCTTCTTCACACACGCGGCATGGCTGCATCAGGCTTGCGCCCATTGTGCAATATTCCCCACTGCTGCCTCCCGTAGGAGTCTGGACCGTGTCTCAGTTCCAGTGTGGCTGATCATCCTCTCAGACCAGCTAGGGATCGTCGCCTTGGTGAGCCATTACCTCACCAACTAGCTAATCCCACCTAGGCATATCCTGACGCGAGAGGCCCGAAGGTCCCCCTCTTTGGCCCGTAGGCATTATGCGGTATTAGCCATCGTTTCCAATGGTTATCCCCCACATCAGGGCAATTTCCTAGGCATTACTCACCCGTCCGCCGCTCGACGCCGTTATCGTCCCCCGAAGGTTCAGATAACTCGTTTCCGCTCGACTTGCATGTGTTAGGCCTGCCGCCAGCGTTCAATCTGAGCCATGATCAAACTCTTCAATTTAAGATTTTGTTCGGCTCAATGAATACTGAACATTACATAAGTAATGTTTGAATTGACTGTGCTGAATCTTTCGATTCAATGGTCACTTCGTTTCATTGAAACCTAATTTGATACCGAGGTATCTAATTGGATTATCATCAACGAGTGCCCACACAGATTGATAGGTCTATATTGTTAAAGAGCTTGGCTTTCAGTGCCTTAGCACTTAAGCGAGGTGCGTATAATACGCTTTCCACTTTGAAAGTCAACATAAAACTCTAAAATAATTTAGAACTTTATGGTGACTTGCTTAAATCTTAAGCAAGTGCGAAATAAAGCCTGGCGATGTCCTACTCTCACATGGGGAAGCCCCACACTACCATCGGCGCTAATTCGTTTCACTTCTGAGTTCGGAATGGAAGTCAGGTGGGTCCAAATCGCTATGGTCGCCAAGCAAATTCTTTAATTCGGAAAGCTGTTTTAAGTTCTATTTACACATTCAATGTTCTTGCATTGAGTCCATCAAAACCCCTTGGGTGTTGTATGGTTAAGCCTCACGGGCAATTAGTACAGGTTAGCTCAACGCCTCACAACGCTTACACACCCTGCCTATCAACGTTCTAGTCTCGAACAACCCTTTAGGATACTTAAAGTATCAGGGAAGACTCATCTCAGGGCTCGCTTCCCGCTTAGATGCTTTCAGCGGTTATCGATTCCGAACTTAGCTACCGGGCAATGCGTCTGGCGACACAACCCGAACACCAGAGGTTCGTCCACTCCGGTCCTCTCGTACTAGGAGCAGCCCCCTTCAATCTTCCAACGCCCACGGCAGATAGGGACCGAACTGTCTCACGACGTTCTAAACCCAGCTCGCGTACCACTTTAAATGGCGAACAGCCATACCCTTGGGACCGACTTCAGCCCCAGGATGTGATGAGCCGACATCGAGGTGCCAAACACCGCCGTCGATATGAACTCTTGGGCGGTATCAGCCTGTTATCCCCGGAGTACCTTTTATCCGTTGAGCGATGGCCCTTCCATTCAGAACCACCGGATCACTATGACCTGCTTTCGCACCTGCTCGAATTGTCATTCTCGCAGTCAAGCGGGCTTATGCCATTGCACTAACCTCACGATGTCCAACCGTGATTAGCCCACCTTCGTGCTCCTCCGTTACTCTTTGGGAGGAGACCGCCCCAGTCAAACTACCCACCAGGCACTGTCCGCAACCCCGATAAGGGGTCGACGTTAGAACATCAACACTACAAGGGTGGTATTTCAAGGACGGCTCCACAAATACTGGCGTACTTGCTTCAAAGCCTCCCACCTATCCTACACATGTAGGGTCAATGTTCAGTGCCAAGCTGTAGTAAAGGTTCACGGGGTCTTTCCGTCTAGCCGCGGGTACACTGCATCTTCACAGCGATTTCAATTTCACTGAGTCTCGGGTGGAGACAGCGTGGCCATCATTACGCCATTCGTGCAGGTCGGAACTTACCCGACAAGGAATTTCGCTACCTTAGGACCGTTATAGTTACGGCCGCCGTTTACCGGGGCTTCGATCAAGAGCTTCGACCGAAGTCTAACCCCATCAATTAACCTTCCGGCACCGGGCAGGCGTCACACCGTATACGTCATCTTACGATTTTGCACAGTGCTGTGTTTTTAATAAACAGTTGCAGCCACCTGGTATCTGCGACTCTCGTCAGCTCCATCCGCAAGGGACTTCACCATCAAGAGCGTACCTTCTCCCGAAGTTACGGTACCATTTTGCCTAGTTCCTTCACCCGAGTTCTCTCAAGCGCCTTGGTATTCTCTACCCGACCACCTGTGTCGGTTTGGGGTACGATTCCTTACAATCTGAAGCTTAGAGGCTTTTCCTGGAAGCATGGCATCAATGACTTCACTACCGTAGTAGCTCGACGTCGTGTCTCAGCCTTAAGAGAAACCGGATTTACCTAATTTCTCAGCCTACGCACTTGAACCTGGACAACCGTCGCCAGGCCCACCTAGCCTTCTCCGTCCCCCCATCGCAATTGTAAGAAGTACGGGAATATTAACCCGTTTCCCATCGACTACGCCTTTCGGCCTCGCCTTAGGGGTCGACTTACCCTGCCCCGATTAACGTTGGACAGGAACCCTTGGTCTTCCGGCGAGGAGGTTTTTCACCCCCTTTATCGTTACTCATGTCAGCATTCGCACTTCTGATACGTCCAGCATGCGTTACCACACACCTTCAACCGCTTACAGAACGCTCCCCTACCCAATGCACAAAGTGCATTGCCGCAGCTTCGGTTTACTACTTAGCCCCGTTACATCTTCCGCGCAGGCCGACTCGACCAGTGAGCTATTACGCTTTCTTTAAATGATGGCTGCTTCTAAGCCAACATCCTGGCTGTCTGAGCCTTCCCACATCGTTTCCCACTTAGTAGTAATTTGGGACCTTAGCTGGCGGTCTGGGTTGTTTCCCTCTCCACGACGGACGTTAGCACCCGCCGTGTGTCTCCCGGATAGTACTTACTGGTATTCGGAGTTTGCAAAGGGTTGGTAAGTCGGGATGACCCCCTAGCCTTAACAGTGCTCTACCCCCAGTAGTATTCGTCCGAGGCGCTACCTAAATAGCTTTCGGGGAGAACCAGCTATCTCCAGGTTTGATTGGCCTTTCACCCCTAGCCACAAGTCATCCGCTAATTTTTCAACATTAGTCGGTTCGGTCCTCCAATTGATGTTACTCAATCTTCAACCTGCCCATGGCTAGATCACCTGGTTTCGGGTCTATATCCAGCGACTGAGTCGCGCAGTTAACACTCGCTTTCGCTACGGCTCCCCTAGATGGTTAACCTTGCCACTGAATATAAGTCGCTGACCCATTATACAAAAGGTACGCAGTCACACCACGAAGGTGCTCCTACTGCTTGTACGTACACGGTTTCAGGTTCTATTTCACTCCCCTCACAGGGGTTCTTTTCGCCTTTCCCTCACGGTACTGGTTCACTATCGGTCAGTCAGTAGTATTTAGCCTTGGAGGATGGTCCCCCCATATTCAGACAGGATATCACGTGTCCCGCCCTACTCGATTTCACTTTATATGCGTTGCCGGTTACGGGGCTATCACCCTGTATCGCACAACTTTCCAGAAGTTTCACCTGACGCATAAAAAGCTTAAGGGCTAGTCCAATTTCGCTCGCCGCTACTTTCGGAATCTCGGTTGATTTCTTTTCCTCGGGGTACTTAGATGTTTCAGTTCCCCCGGTTCGCCTCGCTGCGCTATGTATTCACGCAGCGATACTTACTTATGTAAGTGGGTTTCCCCATTCGGAAATCCCAGACTCAAATGGTTTTTACTACCTAATCTGGGCTTATCGCAAGTTAATACGTCCTTCATCGCCTCTGACTGCCAAGGCATCCACCGTGTACGCTTAGTCACTTAACCATACAACCCGAAGGAGTTTCGAGTTGATGTTCAAATCACCAAAGTTGTCTCTCATTATTTGAATGAGCGAGAGACATTTCGATTTTGCCGGACTCAATTTCGAATAATCACTTAAAAGTGATATTCCCAAGAACACTTGAATGTGTTTTTTGGTGTTTGTCATAAAGACAAACATTGAGAACTTTACAAACAATCTTAAAGATTGTTTTGTCAGCTTTCCAAATTGTTAAAGAGCTAGATTTTCTGATGAAACCATTTTTAAACACACTCGTAAGAATGCTTAAAGATGGTGGAGCTATGCGGGATCGAACCGCAGACCTCCTGCGTGCAAGGCAGGCGCTCTCCCAGCTGAGCTATAGCCCCATCAAGGTGTCGATACTGCATACCAATCTCAAAAGAAATTGGTGGGTCTGAGTGGACTCGAACCACCGACCTCTCGCTTATCAGGCGAACGCTCTAACCACCTGAGCTACAGACCCAGTATCGTCTCTTTTACTTATAAACCGTATCAATCTGTGTGGACACTCATCGTGAGTAATCATCGTTTAAGGAGGTGATCCAGCGCCAGGTTCCCCTAGCGCTACCTTGTTACGACTTCACCCCAGTCATGAACCACAAAGTGGTAAGCGTCCTCCCGAAGGTTAAACTACCTACTTCTTTTGCAGCCCACTCCCATGGTGTGACGGGCGGTGTGTACAAGGCCCGGGAACGTATTCACCGTGGCATTCTGATCCACGATTACTAGCGATTCCGACTTCATGGAGTCGAGTTGCAGACTCCAATCCGGACTACGACGCACTTTTTGGGATTCGCTCACTATCGCTAGCTTGCTGCCCTCTGTATGCGCCATTGTAGCACGTGTGTAGCCCTACTCGTAAGGGCCATGATGACTTGACGTCGTCCCCACCTTCCTCCGGTTTATCACCGGCAGTCTCCCTGGAGTTCCCGACATTACTCGCTGGCAAACAAGGATAAGGGTTGCGCTCGTTGCGGGACTTAACCCAACATTTCACAACACGAGCTGACGACAGCCATGCAGCACCTGTCTCAGAGTTCCCGAAGGCACCAATCCATCTCTGGAAAGTTCTCTGGATGTCAAGAGTAGGTAAGGTTCTTCGCGTTGCATCGAATTAAACCACATGCTCCACCGCTTGTGCGGGCCCCCGTCAATTCATTTGAGTTTTAATCTTGCGACCGTACTCCCCAGGCGGTCTACTTAACGCGTTAGCTCCGAAAGCCACGGCTCAAGGCCACAACCTCCAAGTAGACATCGTTTACGGCGTGGACTACCAGGGTATCTAATCCTGTTTGCTCCCCACGCTTTCGCATCTGAGTGTCAGTATCTGTCCAGGGGGCCGCCTTCGCCACCGGTATTCCTTCAGATCTCTACGCATTTCACCGCTACACCTGAAATTCTACCCCCCTCTACAGTACTCTAGTCTGCCAGTTTCAAATGCTATTCCGAGGTTGAGCCCCGGGCTTTCACATCTGACTTAACAAACCACCTGCATGCGCTTTACGCCCAGTAATTCCGATTAACGCTCGCACCCTCCGTATTACCGCGGCTGCTGGCACGGAGTTAGCCGGTGCTTCTTCTGTCGCTAACGTCAAATGATAGTGCTATTAACACTACCACCTTCCTCACGACTGAAAGTGCTTTACAACCCGAAGGCCTTCTTCACACACGCGGCATGGCTGCATCAGGCTTGCGCCCATTGTGCAATATTCCCCACTGCTGCCTCCCGTAGGAGTCTGGACCGTGTCTCAGTTCCAGTGTGGCTGATCATCCTCTCAGACCAGCTAGGGATCGTCGCCTTGGTGAGCCATTACCTCACCAACTAGCTAATCCCACCTAGGCATATCCTGACGCGAGAGGCCCGAAGGTCCCCCTCTTTGGCCCGTAGGCATTATGCGGTATTAGCCATCGTTTCCAATGGTTATCCCCCACATCAGGGCAATTTCCTAGGCATTACTCACCCGTCCGCCGCTCGACGCCGTTATCGTTCCCCGAAGGTTCAGATAACTCGTTTCCGCTCGACTTGCATGTGTTAGGCCTGCCGCCAGCGTTCAATCTGAGCCATGATCAAACTCTTCAATTTAAGATTTTGTTCGGCTCAATGAATACTGAACATTACATAAGTAATGTTTGAATTGACTGTGCTGAGTCTTTCGACTCAATGGTCACTTCGTTTCATTGAAACCTAATTTGATACCGCTTTCCGTTAAGAAAGAAACATCTAATTGGATTATCATCAACGAGTGCCCACACAGATTGATAGGTTCTTATTTTTAAAGAGCTACTCTTCTTTGTGATTTACATCACTTCGGAAGAGGCGGCCATTCTAGCGAGATAATTTTCTGTGTCAAACACTTTTTCAAATTATTTCGTTTTTCTTTCTGACCTTGTCAACTTCGCTTTGAAGCCTTGTGAGCTCTGCCCTGTCGACAAGGAGGCATTATAGAGATCGCGCTCACATTGGCAAGCGTTATTTTGCAAAAATTGCAAAAATAATGGTTAAGCGACGACTTTTCGATCAAAGCCTTATTTATCCAACTTTACCCATAGATAGCAAACAACTTATCCACAGAGTTATCCTTTTTACCCTTATTTTTAGCCTCTATAAACAAAGAAAGCTGCTTTGCAGCAGCTTTCTTTATTAGACCTGAACACGGCTTTTACGGGCTTAACAACTAAATGCCAGAACCATCTTGTTCATTATCGTCATCTTCATGTAATCCACATTCACGTTTTAAGCCGAAGAAGCGCGTTTCTTCTTCTGACATGCCCGATTCCCACTTTCTCGTTGTATGCGTATCGCCTACTGAGAGGTAACCTTGCTCCCACAACGGGTGATAACTCAAGCCATGTTCTTCTAAGTAGTAGTGGACATCTTTATTCGTCCAGTCGATCACTGGTAAGAATTTAAATACGCCATTTTGGATCGATAAGATTGGTAGACCAGCACGAGACTGACTTTGCTCTCGGCGCAATCCTGAGAACCAAGTTCCAACGTTTTGCTCTCGCAGAGCTCGTCGCATTGGTTCAACCTTATTTATCTTGTTGTACTTCTCAATTCCCTCGACGCCTTGTTCCCAAAGTTTTCCGTAACGCGCTTCTTGCCAATGGGCACTTTCTTTTGCTCGGTACACTTTAAGGTTGAGGTTCAGTTGCGCTTTCAGCTGGTCGATAAATTGATAAGTCTCTGCAAATAGATAACCGGTGTCCGTTAGGATGATAGGGATGTCCGGTTTTTGTTGTGTCACAAGATGGAGCATCACTGCAGCTTGGATACCGAAACTGGATGAGACAGCGAACTCCCCTTCCAAATTATCCAATGCCCACTTTACTCTCTCTTGTGCCGAAAGCTGTTCGAGCTCGACATTGATTTGAGCAAGACGGAGGATTTGCTCCGTCTTAGTTAATGTCAGTAACTCTGCTAGCTCCGGTTTGGACGCTACAGAATCAAGCATGGAAGTCCCTCTTTGATACGAACACTTCTTGGATAATGCCAGCTCGAATCGTGAAGTCACCAAATGCTTCGCCTTCTTCACGTTCAACAGCCCAACGAGCCACCAGCTGATCAATCTCTTCTAAGATTTGCTTATCCGTAATGTTCTCTTTATACATCTTCGGTACTCGAGTACCGCCGCGGTTACCACCTAGGTGTAAGTTGTATCGACCTGGAGCTTTACCAACTAAGCCGATTTCTGCCAGCATTGCTCGACCACAACCATTTGGACACCCTGTTACTCGTAGGATGATATTGTCTTCTTCAGGTAGACCATGCTTTTCTAGAATACCTTCTACATCGGTTACGAACTGAGGTAGGAAACGCTCTGCTTCTGCCATTGCTAATGGACATGTTGGAAACGCCACACACGCCATCGAGTTCTTACGTTGTTCACTTACGCCGTCATCCATCAAACCATGTTCACGAGCAATCTTCTCGATCTTCGCTTTTTGGCTTTTTGGTACACCAGCAACAATCAGGTTTTGGTTTGCTGTCATACGGAAATCGCCTTTATGGATTTTGGCAATTTCAGCAACACCAGTCTTAAGTGGTTTACCCGGGAAATCTAATAGACGGCCGTTTTCGATGAAGAGTGCTAGGTGATGCTTACCATCGATACCTTCAACCCAACCGATACGGTCACCACGTTCCGTGAATTCGTAAGGACGGCTTTGCTCAAACTTAACACCGGCACGTTTTTCTACTTCCGCTTTAAACACATCACTACCGACACGATCTAATGTGTATTTGGTTTTTGCATTCTTACGGTTAGAACGGTTACCCCAATCACGTTGAGTTGTTACTACAGCAGCAGCAACATCAAGTGTTTTCTCCAATGGAATAAAACCAAAATCATCCGCTCTACGTGGATAGGTTGACGTATCGCCATGCGTCATCGCTAGACCGCCACCCACAAGCACGTTAAAACCAACCAGCTTGCCGTTATCCGCAATCGCTACGAAGTTAAGATCGTTAGCGTGTACGTCTACGTCATTTTGCGGTGGAATAACCACTGTGGTTTTAAACTTACGTGGTAGATAGTTCTTACCCAGAATCGGTTCGTCTTCTTCCGTGCTTTCTACTTTTTCACCGTCCAACCAAATCTCGGCATAAGCACGTGTCTTCGGTAGTAGATGCTCGCTGATCTTCTTCGCCCATTCGTAAGCTTCTTGGTGTAGCTCCGACTCCACTGGGTTAGTGGTACACAACACGTTACGGTTAACGTCACCCGCAGTTGCAATCGAGTCGATACCAATGCTGTTTAACGTTTGGTGCATCAACTTGATATTTGGTTTTAGCACGCCATGGAACTGGAACGTTTGACGAGTAGTAAGACGAATACTTCCATATAAAGAGTGCTCGGTTGCAAACTTGTCGATCGCTAGCCATTGCTTTGGTGTAATGATGCCACCCGGCATACGTGCACGAAGCATGACGTTATGTAGCGGCTCCAACTTTTGTTTAGCACGCTCGTTACGGATATCGCGGTCATCTTGCTGGTACATTCCGTGAAAACGAATCAATTGGAAGTTGTCTGCAGTAAAGCCACCAGTAATGCGGTCTTGCAGATCTTGTTCAATCGTTCCACGCAGTAAATTACTTTCTCTTTTAAGGCGCTCGTTATCCGAGAGTGGACCAAGCACCTCACCTAATACTTCTTGGCTGTTTGATTGTTGATTCGCGCTCATTAGTACACATCCCTTTGGTAACGTTTCGCTTTACGTAGATCGTTGATAAATGCTTCGGCTTCTTCACGAGATAGCTTGCCTTGTTGCTCGGCTACAAATACCAGCGCATCGTGAACATCTTTTGCCATACGAGTGGCATCACCACATACATAGATGTAGGCACCATCTTGAATCCATTGCCACACTTGTTCAGCGTTTTCTAGGATGCGATGTTGAACGTAAACCTTCTCTGCTTGGTCGCGACTAAACGCAACATCAAGGCGAGTCAGCAAACCTGACTTGAGGTACTTCTGCCATTCAACTTGGTAAAGGAAATCTTGAGTAAAGGTACGATCACCAAAGAACAACCAGTTCTTGCCTTCCGCGTCACGGTTATCACGCTCCTGAATAAAGCTGCGGAAAGGTGCAATACCGGTACCAGGACCAACCATGATGATTGGTGTGTTGTCATCTTGTGGCAGTTTGAAGTTATTGTTGTGCTCAACAAACACTTTCACTTCGCCGCCTTCTTCTAGACGTTGAGCGAGGAAACTTGATGCTCCGCCATAGCGCTTTTCATCACCTTTGTTGTATTCAACCAAGCCTACGGTTAGATGAACTTCTTCATCGACTTCCGTTTGACTCGAAGCGATAGAATATAGACGAGGTGTCAATCGACGAAGTAAACCAACCAATTCTTCTGCACTTAGCTTGGTCTTCTTCTCTGCAAGCACGTCTACAACTTGGGTATTTGCAGCGTACTCACGAAGCTTGTCTTTATCTTCCACTAGCTTTTGCAGTTTCTTACTACCAGATAGCTCTGCGAATTTAGTGACAAACTGAGGGTTTGATGCGGTGATTTCGTACTTGCTAACCAATGCACTATGAATAGAAAGGCTTTCGCCATCCACTTCAACACTTTCTACACCGGATAGACCAACCTTAGCTAAGATCGCGTTGGCTAATTCTGAACTATTATCGAACCACACCCCTAAAGCATCACCGGCTTGATAAGTTAAACCTGATTCTTCAAGGTCAATCTCTACGTGGCGAACATCTTTGCCCGAATCGCGACCCGTGATTTTCTGGCTTGTCAGTAACGTTGCGGTATATGGGTTTTGCTTGTTATAAGCAGAATGTCCTGGAGCGGCTTGACCAACAGGTAGTTGGACTACTTCTGCTTCGTTACCTGAAGAAAGGGCTTCTTTTACTTGTTCAAGCGCTTGCTTACGCCATTCAGCAGCCGGCGCTTCATAATCCACATCACAATCAATGCGATCGATGAAGGCAGTTGCGCCTAACTTAGACAAATAAGTATCGAAGTCTTTGCCCGTTTGGCAGAAGAACTCATAACTAGAATCGCCCAGTGCAATCACGGCGTATTGTAGATTTGGTAACTTGGGTGCTTTTTTAGATTGAAGGAACTCATGCAGTTCAATGGCATTATCTGGCGCTTCGCCTTCACCATTGGTCGACGCCACGATGATCACGTGAGTCTCTTTTGCTAAGTTCTTGCCTTTGTAATCGCTAGCATCAAACAGCTCTACAGCAATGCCTTCTGCTTTGGCTTCTTGCTCTAGTGCTTCAGCAACGCCTTTCGCATTACCAGTCTGAGAAGCAAAAATGATGCTTAGCTTGCCTGCTGGTTTTGCAGCAACGGAAGCAGCCGCCTGTGCGATAGGCGATGCAGCCGCTGCACTTGGTTGGTTTTGAGCGAGTCCCCAGAAGTAACCGCTGACCCATGCAAGTTGCTGTGAAGACAACTCTGAGACAGTTTGCTGGAGTGAGTTAAATTGCTGGTCATTAAGCGGGCTTGCGATTGGCGGATTACCACCTTGCCCATTATTATCTTCCGACACTTTCTTGTGAGAATATTCATTCTGTTGAAAAGACATTGTCACGACATCCCTATTCATTGCGTGACGATAGATTAACCACTCTCTCTAATAACAAGAAAGAATAGAAGAGAATGTTTTATAACTTTTTGGAAGTAAGCAAGTCGCGCTAAGACTCACCGATCTTCAATACGAACCTGCTGAAAGCCGACGGCCATTGCCGATTTGGATGCCGTATCGAGATCATCATAATGACACTCTTCCCCGTGACTGTCCGTTAGACAGACAAACCCACCGCGTGCGTGGCGAAACTCAACAACCCATCCACCTTCTTGAATTGAAGGTTCGATGATGGCTTCTACTAGCTGGTTGTCACGAAATAGATGTCGTAATTCATTTATTGTCATCGCAATCCCTGCTCCAACTTTTATACATTGCTCCTAGATAAGCATGGTCGAAGTCTGATACTTGGGCGAGAAATTCGATTTAATATAATGAAGTGATATAAAAAAAACGCCGCTTATAAAGCGACGTTTTAAGAGATTCAGAGAAATGTGTTTAGAAGGAGTACTGAGCGCCAACGAAGAAACCGTCCGCAAAAATGAACTCTTTACCTA
The DNA here is from genome assembly GCF_905175355.1 of Vibrio sp. B1ASS3. NCBI lineage: Bacteria > Pseudomonadati > Pseudomonadota > Gammaproteobacteria > Vibrionales > Vibrionaceae > Vibrio > Vibrio sp. B1ASS3. Next base: position 438,797 of record NZ_HG992742.1, on the reverse strand, counting down.
AGCTTGATAGAAACTCTTCTGACTCCAAGTCGATCACTCGGTAACCACCACGGAATGTTAATTCAGACTCTTGGAAAGGAATGCGGTACTGAACACCAGCCATTAGGTCAGTACTCTTAATCCCCTTGTTATCACCAAAGTTCATCTCACCAATCACATCAAAGTTTGTATTTGGCACGGTGATTTCTGCATAGCCATACCAAGCCCAAATCAGCTCATCAAAATCTTCTGTACGAGCATTGGTACCTGCGTCTACGTATTTTGTGTCACTCAAATTACTAAAGGTCAGACCCGCATCAAAGTGCATTAAGTCGTGTTCAAGAATTTGGTAGTAAAGAGTGAGGTCTAGTTTGTCGAAACCCATGTAATCGGCATCAACGCTTGAGTAACGAAGACGCGCGTTTGGTACGTATTTAACGTCATGTTCAATCGCTGCGTAGAAAGTACCCGTTGTATCGCTATCTCTTCTTACTTCATTCACTTTGGTATCCGCAACCCAAACTTCTGCACCAACCGTGGTTGTGAAAGAAGACTCTTGTTCTGCAAAACAAGGGTAAGATGCTGCCAACGATAGTGTCGCTAAAGCGATGGTCGCTTTATATGTCATGTAATTTTTACTCCGAGATAGCTGATTTCAACATTAAGGGGCATGTGAGAAATACTAACATACTCTCACAGCCCACCATCAACTAAATCTCTACAATCCGTTACTTATAACGAGGCTGAGCGACGAAGTTTTTAAAAAACCATATGCCTAATGCAATCACTATTAGCCAAGGCAATAGTTTTAGCACAGCTCCAACCATGCCCAATAAGAACATCACCACCAATGCAATGCCAGTCGCAGCAAATACAGTCACCATCGTAATACCAGTCACGAGCAGAGTTGCCGCAAATACTAAAATAAAGATCAGCTCCAACATAATCACTTCTCCTTTGTTTTAGTTTTACTAGAGCAGGTTCTGTACCAACTTATTAAAACAAGAATAAAACCATGATCTATAAGTAAAAATAAAGCCAGAGACATTTCTGCACTCTGGCTTTTCTATTTGTAAGTTGGTAATTTTCACCAACCACTGGTGAAATTTACACGTTCAATTCTTTTGGAATCTTCGCCAGTGCGTCTTGCAGCACTTCTAGACCAGAACCCGGTTTGTGCGCGTTTTCACTGATGTGACGACGCCATTGACGAGCACCCGGCATGTTTTGGAACAGACCCAGCATATGACGTGAGATATGGCCAAGGTAAGCACCTTTTGCCAATTGCGCTTCAATGTACGGGTACATCTCTTCAACGATTTCGCTGCGCTTTTTCACTGGAGCATTTGAACCAAACAACTCTTGGTCCACAGATGCTAGCAAGTAAGGGCTTTGGTAAGCTTCACGACCGATCATCACGCCATCTAGGTGTTGTAGATGATCTTTCGCTTCTTCCAATGATTTCACACCACCGTTAATCGCAATCGTTAAGTGTGAGAAATCTTTCTTCAGTTGGTAAGCGCGTGGATAATCCAATGGTGGGATCTCACGGTTCTCTTTCGGGCTTAAACCACTTAACCATGCTTTACGTGCGTGGATAGTGAACTGCTCACAGCCGCCTTTCTCAGAGACGATAGATACGAAGTCCGTTAGGAACTCGTAAGAATCTTGGTCATCAATACCGATACGAGTTTTTACCGTAACAGGAATATCAACCACGTCTTTCATCGCCGCAACACAGTCCGCAACCAACTGAGGCTCTGCCATTAGGCATGCACCAAAGCGACCGTTTTGAACGCGATCAGATGGACAACCTACGTTTAGGTTGATTTCATCATAGCCACGCTCTTGAGCGAGTTTGGCACACGTAGTCAAATCCGCTGCGTTTGAACCGCCAAGCTGAAGGGCTAACGGATGCTCTTCTTCGTTATAAGCAAGGAAATCCCCTTTTCCATGAATGATCGCGCCTGTGGTCACCATTTCGGTGTACAGCAGGGTTTCTTTGGTCATTAAGCGATGGAAGTAGCGACAATGACGATCTGTCCAATCCAACATTGGGGCAACGCTGAGACGTGCTGCAGGGTATTTCATTGGTAAACCTTTATATATCAACGCCTTACCAGCCCTTCCGTTTTGGAGTATTTTGGGGTGTTCTGGCTTGTTTTGATCTGTTTCGACATTCAATTGCCCCTTAAGGGGCAAAATCAGGGGGTAAATCGCCCCTTAAAATTGGGCGGCGATTATACAAGGAAATGTCTCTCACACCAACCTTCAGCGAACATTTGATAATCAACATTTTTTCAATCTTTTATTATAGGTTGAAGATTTTGTGTCGAACGTTCCTACCTCACCCGCACAACGAAGGTTGTGTTGTCTTGGATAGAGTTGAAGGTATCAACATGGCATCAATCGAAATAACTCAAGTTAAGAACAAGAAAAGCATTCGTTTTAAGGCTCGCGTTAAGTGCACTGAAAAAGGAGTGGTAATGAGCAGCAAAAGCCGTACTTTTGATACTCGCCCACAAGCCGCTAGTTGGGCTAAAAAGATGAGAGTAGAACTTGAATACCTACAAGAAAACCCACAACATCTACAGCAAGCACCACAAAAGCTTGTAAATGCTACAATATCTGACCTTATCTACACGTATCTCAACGACCCCGACAACCTAAGAAGGTACGAAGGCACAGACAAATGCTACGTTTTACAACGTCTCGCTATTTCAGATTTGGGCACAATCTATGCTCATGAAATCACTGCTAAGGATTTAGAGCGACACTGTAAACAACGAATCAACTCCCCTACATCACCAAGCCCATCAACAATAATGACCGATGTAATTTACTTAAAGACGGTTATGGATGTTGCACAAGAGGAATATGGCATAAAGGCTAACACAGACTACCATGATAAAGCGTATAAGAAGCTTGTAGACAAAGGGGTAATTGCTCGAAGTAGAGGGCGTACCCGTAGACCTACCAGTATTGAGCTTGATCGAATTATGGATGAACTGAAAAAAAGGGAGGTTCATAGAGCTGCACACATTCCCTACAGCTCAATTGTTCCTTTCTCGATACTGTCTTGCTTGAGAATTGGGGAGCTATGTAAAGTTAGACTGAGTGACTATGATGCAGATAAAAAGACACTGTTGGTGCGTGACAGAAAACACCCGACAAAGAAAGTCGGCAATGACATGGCTCTCCCGCTCTGTGATGAAATGATAAAGATTATTGAATCTCAACCTCAAAGCAAAGATGGAAGGATCTTTCCATACAACCCCCAATCCATAACTGCTGGCTGGCAAAGAGTTAGAGCTAAACTAGGGATCACCGATCTATGTTACCGAGACTTGCGAGCCGAGGGAGCATCTCGATTGATTGAGGCAGGAATGGATATCGCAGTTGTAGCGAAAATTACTGGTCACAAAGATTTTCGTATCCTGCAAGAGCATTACAACCGGATCAAAGCATCTGAAATTAGCGTGATGCTAAATAACATTAGAAGATCGTAGATATCATCTGTTTGGCGAGCCATTTAGCTCGCCATTCAAAAAATTTGCATCACCTTTTGAAAAGATCTAATCAATAAGGACCACACAAGATGTGGCATTAAACAAAACTTCAAATAATGATTAGAACTACAAATACATATACAACAACTACAGAGAATAAAAACACTAATGAAAAATACGGAAGCTTCTGTTTCTCAAGAGGCTCAGCAGGGTACGACCATCAAGCTCAATGGTTAATTAAAGACTATTTTCCAACTCTATCCTTCGGTGTAGTTTATGGAGCAAGCGGGACTTTAAAATCATTTCAAGCTATTGATATAGCGTGCTGCATAGCCACAAATAAACCGTGGTGCGAAAAAGAGGTTGAGAGCGGTGCCGTAGTTTATGTCGCCGCAGAAGGTCAAATTGGCATATCCAAGCGAATCAAAGCGTGGGAGTTGGCTAATGGTTTATGTGCTGACAACGTTTTTGTTCTAGGAAATAGCGTGTTACTTTCTGAAGATAGCACACAGGAGCAACTTATAACCGCAATTCAGCAGATTGAAGATAGTCATAATGTAAAAGTTCAGTTGCTAATTCTTGATACCTTAGCTAGATGCTTCAGCGGTGACGAGAACTCGTCAAGAGATATGGGGGCATTTATCGCAGGTTGTGACAAGGTGAAAGCCGCGACTAGCGCTAGCGTTCTAGCTGTACACCACACGGGAAAGGACTCAAGTAAAGGAGCAAGAGGCAGTAGCGTCCTTAGAGCAGCATGTGACTACGAGTTCCACGTAAAAAGAAATGGACAGTCAAAATTGCTTACTTTTAGCAATACGAAACAAAAAGAAGGTGTTGAAATGGCGTGCTTAGAATTGGAAATGGAAACCGTAGACCTAGGTATTGTCTGCGACAACCAAAGACCAATCACTTCTCTAGCAAGAAGGAAGAAGGCTGTGCAAAAGGAAGACAACATTAAGCCCAAAACACACCCAATAGTTGATGCTTTGAACAACAATTTTGCAGGCAAAGCTACACGCGATCAACTAAGAAACTTATTACATCCAGAAGGAACAATGGATAACACTCAACGACAAAGTTTTCGTAGAGCAATTCAGGCTCTTGTTGATAAAGGGCTAATCACTCTAGAACAACATTCCAATAAAGCTACTGGGACGGACATCATTACTGTTATCTAGCCTGTGACATGTGACACACCATATAGGTGTGTCACATGTCACAGTCGGATGTTCCCAAAACCTTCAATCGCTTTTCGCCTGAAATGGCACATTTTAGGTGAGAAGTGATTAACACTCATCCTATCGCTCCATCTTATGATGAAGTACGTCAAATTTTTTAGGAATAAATCAATCACTTCTTCCTTAAACCTATACTTATTTGGCAGTATTAGGTCATATGTGAAATTGGTTTGATAAAATGAGCTACGTAAAACAAATCTTTTCGACCGTTATTGGCGCTATTCTTGGTAGTAGTTTGACTCTTGTACTAGTAGCAACACTATACAAAGGTGATATCAGCTCTTTGATACCGGACTCCCCCCATATCTTAGCTCCAACATTGGAGAATCTCTCTCATGTTGACAAGCTGAGACTTGAGCGACTTTTAGACAAGAACATCATATTTTCTGCTGATGACCTACTTGGGCAAATTGGCACTTTCTACTCAACCATAATCGTTTTTTTGATTGCCATCATTACCGTTATGAGTTTGTTCACTCTATTCTTTGTTAAAGCTAGTGCAGAAGAAAAAGCTGAGGCCCAAGCCAAGGCTGTCGCCAAACAGGCCATTGATGATAAGATAACTCCAATGAAGCAGCAGATCGATGACCAGCTTACCAAGTTCAGTGATCCAGAGTTAGATAAGAAAATTGACTACCTTCTAAAGTATAAGGTACTGGATTCAATACACTTTTGGAATAAAATCGAAGAATCTATCTATAGCAAGTCTGAAGAGTCTTTAGAAGACTACAACATCGCTTCGATGCAAGAAGACATACTAAAAAACTCTAAAGATATAGAAAGTATTTCCTCTTCAATACAACAGATCAACCTAACGCTAGAAGAACAAGCGAACACTGATGGTGATGACACCGTCGTATTAATGGAAACAGAAGTAAACAATGGCAATCCGCATTAGAAACAAGCGTAACACCCCAAGCAACCTTCAAGTGAACCAAAAGACACCGGAGGATATCCTTGCTATTGCCAAAAAAAACAATATTGAAACTCGTCCTATCGATTTGAAGGGTCTATGCCACTTACTTGGAATTGGAATTCAATATCTACCATTAGAGAATAACGTTTCCGGCAAACTACATCACGATGGGAATCGCTGGTTAATCAACGTCAATTCTCTTCATCACCCAAGAAGACAAAGGTTCACTATTGCTCATGAATTAGGGCATTACTTTCTTCATAGAGACTCACAACAAGACTATGAAGATACTACCTTTCACCGTGGTAAAGCATACTCAGAAAAAGAGTTAGAGGCAGATAATTTTGCAGGGGCTCTTTTAATGCCAAAAGACGAGTTCAGAGACTATGTCCGATTCTCATCCAATAAGATCGACGATATTGCTGAGTACTTTGGTACATCGAGTGTAGCAATAAAGAAACGAGCCGATGTAATAAGGAATAATTCATATGAGTTCTAGCTGCTATTATCCAATTCTGAAAACCACTGTATCCGAGATGAGAGCACTCAAGCAGTTTAACTGTACAGACGGCTCAGTCATTCACCCCATCCTCGAATTGACTAAAGCGAGAAAGTCCAAATATGATGAAATAGGCGATGTCTACAAAAGAGTTCAAGAAATATCCGACATTGTTGAAAACAACTATTTCTATCTAGATCTAACTTCAGAAGATAGCCTAAGCAACTCACAGATAGAGTCCTACTTTGACGATTTTAATAATTTCGAAAATTGGCGCTCTTTCATTGAAAGCTTAGTAAATGAAGGGTTAGCTGTAAGACCCATAATTCAGGCTTTTGATGACAGTTCGATTGAGGAGATCCAAAGTCAAATGCTCTACTTTTCGGAGCTTTGTGGTACTTTTGCTATCAGGTTGAAGCCTGAATACCTTGATATGGACATATCCATTAAGTTGATTCAAGCAGCGCAAAAGTTTGATTTTACGACGATCTTAGACGCAGAGTATGTTGACTCTGAAAATATTAGTTACTCCAAATCTATCTATTCATCTTTCATACAACAGTGTGAATCAGACAAACTAAAACTCGGTAAAACTATAGTTTGCTCATCATCATTCCCTGCTATGGTAAATCATGGAAACAAAGATGCTGGCGAGTTTAGCTTACATGAAAAGCAGTTTTACTCGGAACTTGTAGCATTGTTCCCATATCTAGACTTAAAGTATGGTGACTATGCCTCCGTACACCCATTCAGAAATGACGTAACAGCTTACAACTGGGTTCCAAGAATAGATTACCCAACAATCGATAAGGTTGTTTTTTGTCGCAAACAACGAAATTTAGGTGGTTATAAAGACTGTGCAAACCGAATGGTTGTAAATAAAACGTACAAGGCTAACCCTATCAACTGCTGGGGCAATCAAGAGATCCTTGATGCGTGTTCAAAACCAAACGGCAAAAGCCCTTCATATTGGATATCCGTAAGAATTAACATTCATATGACTAGAAGTGTACTTTGGTTAAAGTAGCGGAATTCGGTCACTTCTCAAGGATAGAACTTTAATATCTTCTTCATTTGTCAGATTTGATGGTCTCTCCTTGAGAAACAATTCATAGAGAGGCTCATATCTCTGACAAAGCCAATTGAGGTACCTCCAATTGGGATCTCCTTCCACTGTGTTGGCTTGCGGTCTACCATCTAAATGATTCGTCAGATTTCGCCTTCTAGCCTCTCTCTCGATTAAGATCGTCCCATCTTTCGTGATAGATAACACCCCAAACCATAGACCGTAATTTTTTACAGACTCTACATATTTTGAGGTGGTTACAACATATACATAGTTAAATGTTCGCCTGTAATCTTCTAATTGTCCATCGAGCCGAACTAAAGTATCACTATCACTTTTGATTTCAAATGCATACGTAGATCTCGATTTTTTACTTGCCGAAACAACATCAGCTCTCCTTACCCCCTCAGCAAAAGGAACTTCTCTAGCTATAAAGTCAAAGTCATAGACACGTTCAAGGTAATCAATAAGTTTGCAAGTAATCTGTCTCTCATCTTTCATGCTCAATACTGTACCGCACTGTTTTTTTGAGAAGTTTAGCATCAGAATGGTTCTAGATAACCAAAGATACTCAATGTTCTACAATTATATTACCTTAGTTTTTATCTTTATCACTACATTCACACTTATGAGCTTGCAGCACCCTTTTTGCAATATCTTTAACCACTGTAGAAACTAGCTCATCAATGTGCATTTCGAAGTCTTCTGTAGTGTATATCGATAGACAGGTGACTTCTTCCAACAGGCTAAGGCAAGTCAAGTTATCGTTAATAATCGTTGATAACCATTTCCAGATTGTCGAATCTGAGTTGATATCTTCTTGCTCAATAAGCCCTGCATCAACGCAATGTTTAAGCACTCTTGCCTGAACAATAAGCCTTTTACTTTTCTTGTTATCGATGCTTTTTAACAACTTACATTTAAATGACGGAGAGTAATTTTCCATTTTATCTAGAGGTTAATAAGTATCAGAAATGGTATCAACCTGAGGGGGCGTTGAGAGGGGGTATCCCAATCTCACCAGTGACAACCAACAAATGCGTAGCAGATGGAGTTGTCCTATCTGGAATACCTGACTCTATGTGATGTTGTTGATGAGTTATTTGCATTCAATAACTACGATTTAATATGCTTCAATTAAAACATGCTAAAAAATTGGATAGTAACTACTGAACCAGTGAAAAATAGCACTAACGGTGTTATGGCTAGAGAACGTTATCTTCTAGCTAAAAATCACTCAAACCACAGAAATACAGAATCGATCATCTCACTGGTAGGCGATGCTAAAACATCACAAAGAATAGCTTTAGCTGGTGAACAATTTAGAGTACAACAACAACTAAATCCTCACGGTGGTAGACCCATTTGCAGCTATGCAATGGAATATTGTTTGGCGCTCCCAAAGGGGTATCGTCCAACAGAAAAGCAGTGGAAATTAATTTTGAACGACTGTTGCAGCACTCTTGCTCTGCTTTGTGAACTACAACCACACGAGATAAGACAGTTCAAATCCCAGATCAGAGCTATACTGCACAGACAAAATCAAAACCTTATCCGCGGTACAGGCGATCATGTTCACCTAGTGATCGGTAAAGTTGTTTGCCGGAGAGTGCTAAAAGTACTCCAACAGAAAAAAGGAACTAAAGTGCTCAAGTCTGCTTTTAATGCCGCCGTATTAAAGCATATTGGCATAGATCATCAGGACTATACCCCCCATGAAATAGATCGAGGTAAACGACTAGAAACTTGGAGATATCAGCAGCAAAAAGCAGAGGAAGCCCTACATGTTGAAAAAGTTGTTCTAAGAATGCAAAAACAGGCAGAAAAATGGTTTGAGGCAAATGATAACAACAATAAACGACAAGCTAACCGTCAGCTGAATCGCCTAATAAAAATTTTTGAGGAGCTTTCTGAGCTTAACGTTCCCACTAAGTATCACAACTCGATTCAAGACCTAAAATCAACAGTTGGTTTGACCCACTAAAAAATAAAAAGCCCCTCGTTCGAGGGGGAAACGTAATGATAGTACTTAACCTCTACTTTCGCGCCTGTTGTGAACGTAGTACAGGTTAAATGCCATACTCTGGTACTCTTCCAGCCACTCTAAATAGATAGCCTCCCCCTATCTGACCACAAATATTCCTATATATTAGGTAGGGTGAGCTCCAGAAATTCAACGATATCCTCCAGTACCTGCTAGTGAAATAGTATGCAATTGACGAGTTCCTCTAGAACATCTGCGACGCATTAATTGCTCCCGTTGTGCGTGTCATTGTCTTTATCTCTCGCATTACCTAAGTTGGGTTTGACAATACACCAAAAACTAAGTGGAAATAGAGACCTTACAAAACAAAAACTTAGCCCTAACAACTCTTTCATTACACTAAAGGGGAATCACCTTCTCAGTCTTAAATACGATATAAGCTCCATAGAGAATATATCCTCAGCTGTACAATACATAGCTAGTTCAATGACCCTCAGTAACCCAGTTATTTCAAATACACTCGTTTCCCTGATCAAGTTACCAAAGTTAACATTCTGAACTCTAGAGTCATTTGAAATGCTGAGAACGAACTCTACAAAGTTGTCACTGTGAACTAACCCTTGAACGCACTCCTCTATAAGGCGCTTATCAACGTCAGATCCACTAAACCATGGGTTTAGGATTGCCATATTACCCAGATTCATATCATAGCCCTCTGCCAAGCTTTACGAGCCGAAGAACTGCGTTCATCGATATAAATAGCTAAGTCATCAAGATTGACATACCAAGGCGATTTTTGACTTATTCCCAGCCGAAAGGTAGGAAAAGGAAGCTCATTCAGTCTCGCCTTGCGTTGGGCGGTCTTAATCGAGATATCTAGGAATTCTGTTGCGATTTCATCAAGTGGAATACATGGTTTCATGCCAAACATTCCAGCTAACATCGCTTTTGTTGATAGAAGATTGTTGGTATTGCGGGCTGTACGTCCTGTCATTTTAACCTCTCATGGATGACGTGAACGTATGAGAAAATTTACTCATACCCAAAGCTAATACAAAGTTTTTACCAATAATCCAAATTTAATTTGTAAAAAAGTCGATTTTTTTTGGAGGGGCAATATTATGGGGCTTGAAGGTGGTGTGAAAGGCGTAAATAAAATACTTTTAATATTTACCCCCAATTTGCCCCCAAAATACAGAAGGCCAAGGCAAGGTGTTGATATTTAATGATTTTTATCAAATATCAGTCCAATCCAACATTGGTGCTACAGAGAGCCTGCAAGAATGAGTCATGATATAAACACCCGTTTTTACGTTGCCAAGGTAGAGCGCGAAGGTGCGCTCAAAAAAATTAAGTCGGGTATTGTATACCCACTGTGCAGTGGATGCGAGCCTTGTGAATTCAATCGCTGATAAGCGCATTTCGGCATTGGTGTCTCGTTCTGTGATATCTGTTGCGCGCTCTAAGGGACACTGGCTTGCTTTAATTCATGATTTTCGGTCTGATAGTGGGTAAAATGGAGTCTTTCTAAACGAACTTCGTATAGAAATGGTTTATCATAAAGCACGTCCGATAGTTATGGTGAAAGATTTGGACCCAACAATCCTTGAACAAATTGAACAAATCTGCGCTGAGCGCGGAGTAAGATTGACGCCGCAACGCCGACGCGTTTTTGAGCTTATTTGTTCTAATCGCCGCGCCTCAAGTGCGTATGAGCTATTGGAGCAATTGAAAGAGAGTGAGCCTCAGGCTAAACCACCGACGGTATACCGAGCATTAGATTTTCTTCTAGAACAAGGCTTTATTCATCGAGTGGAATCAAACAACAGCTTTATCACTTGCTGTTCGTTCAACACTCAACAGCACTTTTTCCAACTGCTAATTTGCGATAAATGTGGTGATGTCGTTGAACTTGAAGACGAGACGCTGATATCCTTATTAGCCAATAACGCCGAGAAACATGGATTCAAGCTGACGAATCAAGTTATCGAGACCCATGGCGAGTGCCAGGCATGTTCCTCGGAGACGAAAGAAGAAAGATAGAAGAACGTTATGCGCGCTGAATTTGTAAACCCGTTTTTAGCTTCGTTAATGAATGTGCTAAAAACCATGGCTTCGCTTGAACTGAAGCCACAAAAACCGCGAATCAAGAAAGATGAGATCGCACGAGGTGACGTTTCTGGCCTTATCGGTATGGTTGGTCCACAAACTCGTGGTTCAATGTCGATTACCTTTGATGAAGCGTTAGCACTAGAAATCATGCAGAACATGCTTGGTGAACGTCCAAATGGACTGAACGAAGAAGTGACAGACATGGTTGGTGAGATCACGAACATGGTGACAGGCGGTGCGAAGCGCATTCTAGCGGAAAGTGGATTTGATTTTGATATGGCAACACCGGTTGTGGTATCAGGTCGAGGCCACACCATTCGCCACAAGTGTGAAGGCTCAATCATCATCATGCCTTTCTCTTCACAGTGGGGAAATGCCTTCATCGAGATTTGCTTCGAATAATAGAGAAGAAATAGGTTGGTCAATGCCAACCTATTTTGTTTCTGCCTCAGGCAATAAAAAAGGTCAGCGTTTGCTGACCTTTTCTTTTTCTATTCAAACATTAAGCTTTGAACGCTTTAAATGCATTGATTAGACCATTTGTCGAGCTGTCGTGAGAGCTGATTTCTGACTCATCTGCTAGCTCAGGTAGGATTTGGTTTGCTAGTTGTTTACCTAGCTCAACACCCCATTGGTCGAAGCTGAAGATGTTCCAGATAACGCCTTGAACGAAGATTTTGTGCTCGTACATTGCGATCAGGTTACCTAGCGTGCGAGGTGTGATTTGCTTAACTAGGATAGAGTTCGTTGGGCGGTTACCTTCAAATACTTTGAACGGCACTAGAGACGCCATTTCTTCTTCGCTCTTACCTGCTTTCGCAAATTCTGCCTTCACAGTTTCTGCTGACTTACCAAATGCCAATGCTTCTGTTTGTGCAAAGAAGTTAGACATCAGTTTTTGGTGGTGGTCGCTTGCTGGGTTGTGGCTGATTGCAGGAGCAATGAAGTCACATGGGATCAGCTTAGTACCTTGGTGAATCAGCTGGTAGAACGCGTGCTGACCGTTAGTACCTGGTTCACCCCAGATGATAGGACCAGTTTGGTAAGTCACTGCGTTACCTTCACGGTCTACGTACTTACCGTTAGATTCCATGTTACCTTGCTGGAAGTACGCCGCGAAACGGTGCATGTACTGATCGTAAGGTAGGATTGCTTCAGACTCAGCGCCGTGGAAGTTGTTGTACCAAATACCGATCAAAGCAAGAATCACAGGGATATTACTTTCTAGTTCTGTCGATACGAAGTGGTTATCCATCTCGTGAGCACCGTCTAGAAGCTCGATAAAGTTGTCGTAACCTACAGACAATGCAATTGAAAGACCGATTGCTGACCATAGTGAGTAACGACCACCAACCCAGTCCCAGAACTCAAACATGTTGTCTGTGTCGATACCAAACTCAGATACCGCAGGAGCGTTAGTAGAAAGCGCTGCGAAGTGCTTAGCAACGTGTGCTTGATCGCCAGCAGTTGCTAGGAACCAATCACGAGCAGAGTGCGCGTTTGTCATGGTTTCTTGAGTCGTGAACGTCTTAGACGCGATCAAGAATAGCGTTGTTTCTGGATCTACTTTCTTCAGCGTCTCAACGATGTGAGTACCATCAACGTTAGAAACGAAGTGTAGGTTTAGGTGGTTTTTGTATGGTGCTAGTGCTTCAGTCACCATGTAAGGACCAAGGTCAGAACCGCCGATACCGATGTTTACGATATCTGTGATTGCTTTACCTGTGTAACCTTTCCACTCACCGCCAATTACACGATCTGTGAATGATTTAATTTTCTCAAGAACTGCGTTTACCGCAGGCATTACGTCTTCGCCGCCAACCAATACTGGCTTGTTAGAACGGTTACGCAGTGCAGTGTGAAGAACAGCGCGATCTTCTGTTTTGTTGATCGCTTCACCACTGAACATCGCTTCAATTGCTGACTTAAGCTCAGTCTCTTTAGCAAGAGCGAAAAGGTGCTTCAGAGTGTCCTCGTTGATTAGGTTCTTTGAGTAATCGACTAGGATGTCTGAGCCGAAGCGTGCTGAGTATTTGTCGAAACGCGCTGCGTCTTGAGCAAATAGCTCTTTCAGATCCATATCTTGTGCAGATTCGAAATGCGCAGTTAGCGCTTTCCAAGCTTGTGTTTGCGTTGGATTGATATTTTTCAACATGGTCTTTATCCCGATGTTACAGTAGGTTCCATTCCTTACAGTCTAGCGAAAACTGCGGAATCCCCGATTTAGCAAATAGAATATAAATAAGATGTTAGGGCGAATTGCCACAAAACAAGTCTTTGTAATTTTTTTTCAGCCATCAATTATGACGGAGTGCCTTTACACTCACATTGAGTTAGGTCACGTTCCCTGTTTCGAATTTAAACAATTCATTTATGATGCTGAGAATCATATCATTTCGTAATGACAGGCTCTAATTGGATTAGGATAGACGCCAAATCAAATTTTTCCAAAGGAACGCATATGTGGGCACAAAAAACACTGCAATTAAAAGCGCGTCAGCGTGGTTTCCATCTGGTCACTGATGAAATTGAACAACAATTACCACAAATCCAATCGCTTTCAGTAGGTTTGTTACATTTGTTTATTCAACATACGTCCGCTAGCCTGACCTTAAATGAAAACGCAGACCCAACAGTACGTATGGACATGGAAGCCCACTTTAATAAGTTTGTGCCTGAACGAGCGCCTTACTACCAGCACACTTATGAAGGCGATGATGATATGCCAGCCCATATTAAAGCGTCTTTACTTGGCAGTAGTGTGACGATTCCTATCCAAAACGGTCAGTTAGCTTTGGGAACATGGCAGGGTATTTACTTAGGTGAGCACCGAGATTACGGTGGAAGTCGACGCATCATCGCCACCATCAACGGCGAATAAATCAGATAAAACAAAGGCTAACTCAAAAGGTTAGCCTTTGTTTTTATATCGATTTAGAACGGTTGGTTGATCATGACTCGGAAGGTGCCTTCATCTGCCCCTTTGGCCATTTCAGCACGAACCACAATCCCTTCAACTTGGAAGCGAACCGCGCCACCGACGTTCCACTTCATATCTTCATGCAACGTTTTTAGATCATAGTCATCCGCCACTCGCCCTACTTCAACAAACGCGACCCATTGCCACCAAGGCAGATCGTAGTAGTTGATAAGAGGAATATCATCGAGCGGCTGCCAGTCTGGTAATACCCGGTATTCTGCAGAATAGTGAATCGCACTGCGGCCGTGGTAACGACCCGCGGTATAACCACGTAGACGATACAAACCACCTAAGCGAACTTGTTCTTGCTCTGGTGGACGAGCACACATTAAACCATCACATTTGTTCCATGTCGGTGTATCCGCCGTGTAGAAATCAAACGCGAGCACTTGCTGATCGAACCAATCACCAAGTGGACCCAACGAGTAGTACTGACTGTTTTGGAATTCCCACTTCAGCCATAAGTCTTCCGACTGCAAACTTTCTGCACCCGTGGTTAAATCAAACGACGTATGGGAGCCTCGCGTCGTATTGCGCACGCTGTCGCGGTTGTCCCAGTCAAATGTCAGACTAAACCCCGTAGCTTCTTCTTTCTTGTCGTTGTAGATATCCAACTCACGAGAAGAATAGAACGGGGTGAAGATAATTGAACTGACACCAGAATCGACTGGAGAAGCAAAACTCACATCTCTCACAGGTTGGAATGCACCAAGCAGTCCGTGTTCACGAACATTCCCCCAAGGAAGCAGGTACTTGAACTCCAGTTTGTAGTTCTCTTCGTCGCCATTGGTTACGGTTTTATCTTCCGTTGAAGAGTTATTCGAACCTTGGTCACCTAAGTAATAAGGGTTGTCGTTAAAGCGCGCTTGATACATCTGCGTGCTAAACAAAAGGTTTGGCGACAAAGCGTAGTTAAAAGCAGAAAGGAAACCGACGTAACTGTCTTTTTCAGAATACAAGCCCATACCAAACAGGGCTGCTTGGGGTTGGCCGACACCTTTAGCAACGCCCGCTAAACCTATGGTGCTGCCCATGGTCTCCGTACTGAAATAGAAAGGGACGAACGCTGAGTCTTTCTCTTTGGCAATCAACTGCGGAGATAAAAAAAGGCTGGCAGAAAATGCCAGCACAGAGAATAGTCTTGTCTTCATGAGTTACTTCGAATATTCCATTTCGACACGAGAAGTTAATTTGGTCACCAGTTCATAAGCAATGGTACCTATGTGGCTAGCTACCTCTTCTACTGGTAAGTCTTTACCCCATAGAATGGCTTCATCGCTTACTTTATCCGTTGCATCAGGACCTAAATCAACCGTCAGCATATCCATAGAAACGCGACCCGCGATTGGTACTTTGCGCCCATTGACAAACACTGGCGTGCCGTTTGGCGCTGTACGTGGATAGCCATCGCCGTAACCAACAGCAATCACGCCTACTTTAGTGTCGCGTTCACTTGTCCACATACCGCCATAGCCAACACTTTCGCCCTTCTTCACTTCACGAACGGCGATCAAGTGTGACTTCAGTGTCATCACTGGTTTGTAACCCATGTCTTGCGCAGTTTTATCATCAAATGGAGATACACCATACATTATGATGCCTGGACGAACCCAATCTAACTGACTTTGTGGCCAAGCAAGCAAGCCTGCTGAAGCCGCCAGAGAGCGCTCACCCTGACAGCCAGCCGTTAGCGACATAAATAAATCGATTTGCTCTGTGGTAATGCTGTTATCCAGCTCATCAGCGCAACCAAAGTGGCTCATGTAACGCAGAGGTTTCGCCACATTCGGGCACTCTTTAAGACGTGTTATGAATTCATCGTACTGCTCTGGACGCACGCCAAGTCGATGCATACCGCTGTCGATTTTAAGCCAAACCACAACTGGCGTTTCGAGATCCGCTTGTTCTAATGCCGCGAGTTGCTCTTCGCAATGGACAACAGTTTGAATGTTATTGGTCACCAAAACTGGCAAATCGCCAGGTGAGTAAAAACCTTCTAGTAAAAGAATCGGCTTTACCACGCCACAAGCGCGTAGCTGAAGTGCTTCCTCAATGCGAGCAACGCCAAAGGCATCAGCATGCGTAGCGTGTTTAGCTACATGACGAAGACCATGACCGTAGCCATTTGCCTTCACCACCGCCATCACTTTGCTTTCTGGCGCCTGTTCTTTCACGCGTTGTAAATTGTGCTGCAGTGCTGACAAGTCAATACATGCCATCGCAGCTTTCATGTAGCTCATTGCATTACTCATCATCGATATCAAATGCAGGACCCGCGTAGTTATCGAAACGCGAGTGTTGGCCTTGGAAGGTTAAGCGAACCGAACCGATAGGGCCGTTACGTTGCTTACCAAGAATAATTTCTGCCGTGCCTTTGTATGGGCTATCTGGGTTGTAAACCTCGTCACGGTAAATAAACATGATCAAGTCGGCATCCTGCTCGATAGAGCCCGATTCACGCAAGTCCGAGTTAACTGGGCGCTTATCGGCACGCTGCTCTAGGGAACGGTTTAGCTGCGATAGTGCTACCACAGGAACGTTCAACTCTTTCGCCAGAGCTTTCAGAGAGCGCGAAATTTCCGCAATCTCCAAGGTACGGTTATCAGAGAGAGCAGGAACACGCATTAACTGAAGGTAGTCGACCATGATCATCGACAGGCCACCGTGTTCACGCGCGACACGACGAGCACGGGAACGTACTTCGGTTGGCGTTAGGCCTGAACTATCATCGATGTACATATTTTTCTTCTGCATTAGGATACCCATGGTAGAAGAAATACGAGCCCAATCTTCATCATCAAGCTGACCAGTACGGATCTTGGTTTGGTCAACGCGAGATAGGGACGCAAGCATACGCATCATCAACTGTTCGGCAGGCATCTCTAGCGAGAAGATAAGTACCGGTTTGTCTTGGTCCATCGCCGCGTTTTCACACAAGTTCATCGCAAAAGTGGTTTTACCCATCGATGGACGTGCCGCAACGATAACCAAATCAGAACCTTGTAGACCCGCCGTTTTTTTGTTGAGGTCGTTGAAGCCAGTGTTCACACCTGTCACACCATCTTGAGGTGTTTTGTATAGCATCTCGATACGCTCTAGCGTTTTTTCGAGAATGTTATCGACGTTTTGTGGGCCTTCGTTTTCGCTAGTACGAGATTCTGCAATGGCGAAAACTTTACTCTCCGCCATATCAATTAAGTCTTCTGAGCTTCGACCTTGTGGATCATAACCAGCGTCCGCAATTTCATTTGCAACACCGATCAGGCCGCGCACGATTGCACGCTCCGCTACGATGTCCGCGTAAGCGTTGATGTTCGCTGCACTTGGTGTGTTTTTCGCAAGATCCGCAAGGTACGCAAAGCCACCCACGTCTTCCAATTGTTCGTGACGCTCTAGGTGCTCAGACAAGGTGATCAAGTCGAGAGGCTTACCCTGTTCAAGAATGGTTTTAACGCCCTCGAAAATGAGACGATGAGGACGGCTATAGAAATCACTGCTCACAACACGCTCAGCGACCGTGTCCCAACGTTCATTGTCCAGTAAGAGACCACCAATTACTGATTGCTCGGCTTCTAGCGAATGAGGTGGCACTTTGATTGCGTCGACCTGACTGTCTGAAGGTTTGCGATTTCTGTTTTCCGCCATGACTTTGCTCGATAACTACTAATGACCCGAGATTATAACCTTAAACTTAGCCAAGATGCTTCCCTGAAGCGACAATTACTTGTTAAGAATTCAACAAGTGAATGGCTAAGAATTCGCTTTTTATGGTGCGAAATTACTCGATTGCGGTAGAATCTCCCCAATTCATGCTGAAACAGACAGTTAATTAAGTTTGATGCGCAAATGAGAACGCCCACCACGCTTCTCCGGCTTAGGTCTAATAAAAATTAACCTATCATTGACCCAATAAAACATCTGTATCAGTATCATGCCCCTCCTTTTTTATTACGTTCGAGGTATTTGTGTCCCGATACTGGTTACTTGGCTTTAGCTTACTTTGCACGGGAGCATCGTACGCTGAAGAATCAGTACAGCCAGAGCAAGAAATTGAAGTGCCCGACCCTCTCCAAACTGAGGTCGAGTTCGGCTATCAAGCTCACACAGGTAACACGGACTCTCGTTCCCTGAATGCTCGTCTGAGTGCTGAATACACTTCTGGTCGTCACCGTTCTTACGGCGAATGGAAGTACTACAACCTATATAAAGATGGGGAAGAAGATAAACGCTCTTCTACCTATACTGCGCAAAGCGACTA
Source organism: Vibrio sp. B1ASS3 (assembly GCF_905175355.1). Classification (NCBI taxonomy): domain Bacteria; kingdom Pseudomonadati; phylum Pseudomonadota; class Gammaproteobacteria; order Vibrionales; family Vibrionaceae; genus Vibrio; species Vibrio sp. B1ASS3. Next base: position 420,256 of record NZ_HG992742.1, on the reverse strand, counting down.
CAAGTTAGGTCCAAAGACTTACTTGTACGGCAGCTTTAAAGGGGTTGATTCACGCTACAGTGCTTACTTTAAAGATTACACATTTTCTGGCGGTTTGGGTTACCAGTTCGCTTATACAGAAAAGTTTACTTTGGAAGCGGAGGTCGGCCCTGGTTTTCGTTACCAAGAACCAAACTTAGATGAAATTGATGACGACGACATTGTCTTTCCAGATATCGTTCAGGAAGGGATCTTGCGTGGTAACATCAATACCACTTGGCAAGCTTTAGATAACTTAAGTCTCTCTGCCGATATCACGTTAGTAGCAGGTAAAAGCAACACTCGTGTTGATAGTGATCTGAGTGTGACCAACGACATTACCGAAGACATTGCTCTTAAATTAGCGCACTCTCGCCAATATCACGATAAAGTGCCAGAGGGCTTGAGCAAGGCGGATAGTGTGTTTTCCGTCAACCTTTTGTTTGCCTTCTAAGTCCCGCTTTTCATATTATTCAGACATAAAAAAAGCACCTCCTAAGAGGTGCTTTTTACTATTTCGCTTGGTACTGAATTACTCAGCAGCAACAACTTGTACGTTCACAGTAGCGAAAACTTCTGAGTGAAGTTGAACGCTGATCTCGAACTCACCAGTGTTACGTAGAGCACCTTCAGGAAGGCGAACTTCGCTCTTAGCAACTTCAACGCCTGCAGCTGTGATAGCGTCAGCGATGTCACGAGTACCGATAGAACCGAATAGTTTACCTTCGTCACCAGCTTTAGAAGCGATAACAACTGCTTCTAGAGCGTTAACTTTCTCAGCACGTGCTTCAGCAGCTGTTAGTTGCTCAGCAACTTTAGCTTCTAGTTCAGCGCGACGAGCTTCGAACATTTCAACGTTGCCTTTAGTTGCCATAACTGCTTTACCTTGAGGGATAAGGAAGTTACGAGCGTAGCCAGACTTAACGTTTACTGTATCGCCAAGACCACCTAGGTTACCGATTTTATCAAGTAGAATAACTTGCATTGTTTAATCCTCTTTCTTAATAAAACGAACCGATTACTGATGCTTGTCAGTGTACGGTAGTAGAGCTAGGTAGCGAGAACGCTTGATAGCGCGAGCTAGTTGACGCTGGTACTTAGCGCTTGTACCAGTGATACGGCTAGGTACGATTTTACCAGCTTCAGTGATGTAGTTTTTAAGAGTTGCTACGTCTTTGTAATCAATCTCTTGTACGCCTTCTGCAGTGAAACGGCAGAATTTACGACGACGGAAGAAACGAGCCATGGGCTATCTCCTGATCTTAAATTTGAGTAATGTTGTCGGCGTGTAACACTAATTTCCCAACGCCATTTCGGCCGGTCTGATAAGCGACAAAACCGCCTACCTTAATGTTACTGCCTTGTACTAAATTCTGAGTTAATGCTTGTGACCCAAGCCCACTAACTACTACCGGCATTCGACAATAAACTTGTCGTGGTAGATTAGCTTCGATAACAGTAGAGCGATGCTCTAGCCAAAATCGACAGTGTTCAATGCCACCAGGGCTTTTACTACGAATGGGCGGCTTGGCAATGGTGCCACTCAGCTCCATTCGATTGGTCATAAGAAATATTACTCAGCAGCTGCTTCTGGCTTAGCTTCAGCACGCTCTTCGCGACGAGGAGCACGCTCTGCACGCTCTTCTTTCTGCTTAAGCATGATAGATTGCTCAGTGATAGCCGCTTTAGTACGCATGATCATGTTACGTAGAACTGCATCGTTGAAACGGAAAGCAGTTTCTAGTTCGTCGATCACTTCTTGGCCAGCTTCAACGTTCATTAGAACGTAGTGAGCTTTGTGAAGCTTGTTGATTGGGTAAGCCAGTTGACGACGGCCCCAGTCTTCTAGACGGTGGATTTTACCGCCAGCTTCAGTGATTGAACCAGTGTAACGCTCGATCATGCCAGCAACTTGCTCGCTTTGATCAGGGTGCACCATGAATACGATTTCGTAATGACGCATTGGTTGCTCCTTACGGATTATTAGCTTCCACGATTGGCTCGGTCGTCCAGAGGAAGCAAGGAACTAAAGAAAAATGACCGAGAATTAAGGAAGACGGATAGTACAGAAAGGAAGCAAAATAGGCAAGTGATTATTTACGGCGCGCTGGCGATATTTTCTTCGCTCTGGCCCTAGCTACGACAAAGGCTGCCAACAAAGTGGCAGCCTTTTAAGATTAGGGCTTCAATGCTTATTTTGCTTTTGCTAGCTCGTCACGCATTTGGTCGATCACTTGCTTGTAATCTGGGTGGCCGAAAATCGCTGAACCCGCAACAAACATGTCTGCACCCGCTTCTGCGATTTCACGAATATTATCCACTTTCACACCACCATCAATTTCTAGGCGGATATCACGGCCAGACTCGTCGATCATCTTACGTACTGCACGCAGTTTATCTAGCGTGTGAGGGATAAATGATTGACCACCAAAGCCAGGGTTAACTGACATTAGAAGAATTAGGTCAACTTTGTCCATGATGAATTCAAGATGCGACAACGGCGTAGCTGGGTTAAGTACCACACCCGCCTTACAGCCGTGCTCTTTGATCAACTGTAGTGTACGGTCAACGTGCTCTGACGCTTCCACATGGAAAGTAATCATCGATGCACCCGCTTTTGCGAAGTCAGGGATGATGCGGTCTACAGGTTTCACCATTAGGTGAACATCGATTGGAGCGGTAATGCCGTAGTCACGAAGCGCTTTACAGATTGGCGCACCAAAAGTCAGGTTTGGTACGTAGTGGTTATCCATCACATCGAAATGCACCACATCCGCACCCGCTGCGAGTACTTTTTCTACGTCTTCACCTAGACGAGCAAAATCAGCCGATAAAATGGATGGAGCAATAAGAAAATCTTTCATACCTGACCTCAATAGTGGCGAGCAAACAACAAACAATGTTGCGCGCAATTCTACCGAAGCCAGTCAGGATATCCACTATTTAGACATAATAGTGTGAGAATTATGAGTCTGATTTATCCGTGTCAGAGGCACGGAAGAGAGCAAGCAGTTCATCGACTTTATTGCGCCCGCTACCATTACGACTGATGGTTCGCTTCACTTTGACCACGTTCAATTCCGCACCGTGATATAGACGACGCGTTAATGTGGTATCGTGATTTGAAATCAGAACGGGAATTCCGCGCTCGGTCGCCGCTTTCTCCGCGATGTCAGCCAGTGCAGCTTGGTCATCAAGCGTGAAGCCGTTACCTGCGTAAGAGGTAAAGTTAGCCGTATTCGACAATGGTGCGTACGGAGGATCACAATAGACCACACTTCCCTTGCGCGCTCGACGGAAAGTCTCTGGGTAGCCTTCACATACGAAGGTCGCCTTCTTCGCTTTTTCAGCAAAGAATTCCAATTCAGCTTCTGGGAAGTAAGGCTTTTTATATGAACCAAACGGTACGTTGAAACCGCCCTTCTTGTTGTAACGACACAAGCCATTAAAACCGAAACGGTTCATATATAAGAACGCCAATGAGCGGTACATCACGTCGTCCGTTTTATTAAACTCAGCGCGAATGCTCAAATAAGCTTCTTTGCGGTTATTCTCTGCAACAAACCAACGCTTAGCTTCTGAGATGTAATCCTCAGGGCGCTCTTTCAGTAGGTTGTAGAGATTAATCAAGTCGGGGTTGATGTCCGCCAGCAAGTAGTGGTCATAGTCGGTATTAAGAAATACCGAGCCAGCACCAACAAAAGGTTCAACTAGCTTTCGAGCCGGTGGCAAATGACGTTGGATGTCTTCAACCAGACCGTATTTTCCTCCTGCCCACTTAAGAAAGGCTCGTTGCTTTTTCATCTACTGCTCTATCTATCGACCAAAAATTAAGGCTGCGGAATGTAACATATTTTTCAACGAAGCTCAGGATTATTTCACGCGATCAATTTCACGATGTACCTGACCCAAGGATTTTGCCCACGGACTCACCGATTTAAGCGCATCTGGCAGGCTTTCTACCGCGTCTCGAGCGAGCTGGATAGTCGGGTAATCTTGATAGGTAATGAGGTACCATTCTGTTCCGCTGCGCACGGTCGGGTAAATTCTTACTTTTCCATTTAGGTCGTACTCGTCAAGGAAGGTTTGCACATCTTCCATTGCCGTCATCGCTCCTAATTGCAAAGTATAAGCGCGTGGTGATAACGCTTTTAGCTCTTCACGAGCAAAAGAGAACTTCACGACAGGCTTCGTTGAATTTGCTTGTGTTGCCTTAGGTTGTTCGCCCGTTTGTACAACATTAATCAATGAAGAGTTCGAACTGCTCTGCGCTTGAGGCACTGATTCTTCCACAACTTGTTTGATTTCATCGGTATTGGCTTCTTCAGGTTTGCCTTCAAGTAAGGCATCCACCACATCCGACTCAATCACAACGCGCTGCTGTTTATCTTCTGTGCCAACACTTGCAACTTCCTCTGTCACGGCCGGCGGCAATGAATCGGAATCGTCCGTCGCGCCAGCAAGTTCTGTCGTATCTGACGCGTCACTGATTGCGGAATCTGCGCCGCTGGTTTGAACTTCGGGCTCGGTTAGGGTTGGGATGGCAGTTTGCTCAATCGTACCTGTGATTTGCTGTGCTTTGTCGTCTGGGCTTGGCTGATTGTACATCCACCAATAACCACCAGCGGCCAACAATAACAGCACCAAAACAACTAATGCGATATTAAGGGGTGAGCCTACAATTGAGCGGATAATGATCCTTTTTTCCACTTTCATCTCTCCTAACGCCATGATGTCTCCCGGAATCGGGTCGACTTTCTTAAATGCATCTCGAACGCGTTTTTCAGATTCATCGTCAACATATCGAATCACCAAAGATTCAAAGAAACGACGCGCTTCGACTTCTGACAACATCTCAATATCAAGTTCAACCGGTTTGAGCTCTTGCCCGTAACTAATACGCGACAATACCGATTCCAAACGCCCACTTTGAGTGAACAACAAGATGTTGATTTTCCATTTTGGATTCGCTTGTGCAACTAGCACTAGCATCCATAATTCTGAAACTAGGGTTTCACTCAGCAAATGAGCGTCATCAACCACAATGGCAATGTCACACACTTCATCACCCAAGATACGTTCTAAGCTATCAAGCAATGTATCTTGTTGATTGAATAAGGCATCGGAAACTATCTGACTCAAGATGAGCATACGACGTTGCACATCATCTTGATTGGAATGACAAAGTAACAAACATTGATTTTTGTTACTTGCACCGAGTTCAAGGTATCGCTGTGCCATCCAAGATTTTCCATATCCGGATTGACCATTCACGGCGATCAAATTAGAACCAAAGTTGGTTAATAAGCTTAATCTGTCTAGTAACTCGGTTTGTGAATCCAATTCAAGAACGTGAGCAAAACTCATCTAAATAACCTTAATAAACTACAAGAATGACGCCCTAAGGCGCCATTACAAGGTTAAATGTCACGACCAAAGTCGATAGCTTGTTTGATGATATCTTGCGGTGTATCCGCAATGACTTCGGCGCTACCAATTCCGGTAGGCAATACTAAGCGCAGCTGACCAGATAAGACTTTCTTATCACGCATCATGTGCGTCATAAAGTCATCAAAACTCATCGACTCTGGCGTATGCACTGGCAGTTTAGCGCGGCGCATAATAGTAATAATGCGATCCAGCTGCTCTTGCGAAATCAATCCGCGTAAGTGCGAAGCTTTCGCCGCCATCACTGTGCCAGATGACACCGCTTCACCGTGAAGCCAATTGCCATAACCTAGCTCAGCCTCAATAGCATGACCGAAGGTATGACCCAGATTCAACAGCGCTCGTATGCCTGACTCTTTTTCATCAAGAGCCACAACTTCTGCTTTGATTTCACAGCAACGTGCGATGGCATAAGTCAGTGCTTCTTCATCCAGTGCGTACAGTCTGTCGAGATTCTCTTCCAGCCAATCAAAGAAATCCGCATCATAAATAATGCCGTATTTGATCACTTCGGCAATGCCCGCTGCGAACTCGCGTTCAGGAAGCGTTGATAAGCAGTTGGTATCAATGATAACGGCTTTAGGTTGGTAGAAAGCACCAATCATGTTTTTGCCTAGTGGGTGGTTAACTGCGGTTTTACCACCAACAGATGAATCCACTTGAGACAACAATGTGGTTGGGATCTGGATGAAATCCACACCACGTTGGTAACAAGCAGACGCGAACCCAACGAGATCGCCAATAACACCACCACCTAACGCAATAATCACTACATCACGTGCGTAGCTTCCCTCTAGCAGGAAGTTCATGACTTGATTAAACGTGTCTAGGCTTTTGTATTGCTCACCATCAGGCAATTCAAGTAATGAGGCATCACAACCGAGCTGTTCAAGCTGACCAAGTATTTTTTCCGCATACAGTGGAGCAACCGTGACATTACTGATCACGACAACTTTCTGATTTGCGTTTTTGTTTGAAAGAATTTGAGAAAGGTACGCCGGGTCTTCAAATAACCCGGCGCCAATTGAGATTGGGTAGCTACGCTCTGCTAGATTGACCGTAATCCGTTCCATCGGTGTGCTCCAATTTGAAAAAGATAAATGCTTATCTCTCTTCTAGCATTTTTACGATCTGGTTGGCTACCACTTTTGCACTCTGATCGTCAGTACGAACCGTGTAATCCGCTACTTCTTCGTATAGAGGGTTACGTTCGCCTGCCAAACTTTCCAATACTTCACGAGGGTTGTCAGTTTGAAGTAGAGGACGCTTCTTGTCGCGGTTAGTACGAGCAAGTTGCTTTTCAATAGTCGTTTCTAGGTAAACAACAACACCACGTGCAGAAAGGCGATTGCGGTTTTCTTTGCTCTTCACAGAACCACCGCCGGTTGCTAGCACGATGCCTTGCTCTTGAGTCAGGTCTTCAAGTACTGCTTCTTCGCGTTTGCGGAAGCCGTCTTCACCTTCTACATCAAAAACCCAAGAGATGTCTGCACCAGTGCGTTCTTCAATCACTGTATCAGAGTCCACGAACTCCATATGCAGCTGCTGTGCTAGATGTCTACCAATTGTACTTTTGCCGGCGCCCATTGGGCCAACAAGGAAAATATTACGTTTCTCAGCCATATTTAGCGGTAATTTACAACGTTAATTCAATAAGATCGCCACAAGAAAACACAGCCAAACTGCTGTTTCACAAGGCTTGTGGCACCAATTCCTCACAGATAATTCGTGATAAGACCCGAAATTATCCAAGCATGGTGCCACTAATGCAACTTTATTTTTGATCTAATCGATTTTTTACTCACTGAGCGCCTACTGAATCACAACTTTAGGCGTGACAAAAATCAACAGTTCACTTTTGCCGACATTTTCATAACTTCGACGAAAAAGTGCCCCTAACAGCGGTAAATCACCTAATAAAGGCACCTTATCGACGGAGTTTGTGATGCTATGTTGAAAAATACCACCCAACACAACCGTTTCACCGTTATTGACTAAAACTTGTGTGCCAATGCGTTGAGTATCGATCGCGACGGCTTCACCTGTGCCTGTTTTTACAACTTGACCCGGTCTGTCTTGCGTAACGCTCAAATCCAACACTAAACGATTGTCAGGGGTAATCTGTGGTGTCACTTTTAAGCTCAATACAGCTTTTTTGAACGTGACAGACGTCGCGCCACTGGAAGAAGACTCAAGGTACGGGATTTCGGTACCTTGCTCGATATAAGCAGGCTTCTTGTTAGTGGTAATCAATCGCGGGCTAGAAATGATCTCTGCCTTGGATTCTTGTTGCAGCGCAGAAAGCTCTAAATCAAGCAGTGTGTCTGAGCCTAATTTCGCAACTTGGAAGGCAAGACTGGTCGCATTCGGACTGGTTGCAGCCAAGTTCACGTTTAGGAAGTCATCAATACCAACACTGCTGCCACCGTCATCACCTTCGCCATCACCGCCGCCATCGTACAGGCCAATTGTCGCAAGGTTATTCTCAATCGAACCACCGACAGTGTGGCTGCCGTTAATAGAGGTGAAGCCCCAGCGCACACCAAGTTCGTCCATATTACCTTCATTGATGGTGACGATTCGCGCTTCAATCTGAACTTGTTTGACCGGAATATCCAAAGACTCAATGATCTCTCGGATAACCTCAATGTTCTCTGGTAGTTCTCTAATTAAGAGTGAGTTCGTCCGCTCATCAATGGTCATGCTGCCACGTTCTGAGAGCATACTGATATTCCCCTCGCCATTAATCATCTCGGCAATGTCCGAAGCTTTAGCGAAATTAACTTTGATGATCTCAGAAGAAAGCTCACCCATCTCCTGCTCAAGTTTCTGTTTCTCTAATTGTTGCTTTTCACGCAAATCCAGTTCGTCTTTCGGCGCCACCAAAATCACGTTGCCATCAACACGCTTATCCAAGCCTTTTACTTGAAGAATGATATCGAGCACTTGCTGCCAAGGTACACCATCAAGACGCAAAGTTAAGTTGCCTTCAACGGAGTCAGATACCACTAAGTTAAATTGGTTGTAGTCGGCGATGAGTTGCAATACGTTTCGCACTGGGATGTCTTGGAAGTTAATTGAAATCAGCTTCCCTTCTTTTTCTAGAATGCTCTTATCCGGTGCTTTTTCATTGGCTTTTATCTTACCGACTTTGATCTCTAGGTAACGCCCAGTCAGACGGTAATCGTGAGTGTATTCCTCATCAATATAAGCAACTAAACGTGTGGTTGAGGTATCTCGGAATATTTCAATACTCTCGACGACCGTAGAAAAGTCTTTTACATCCAGAAGGTAAAGCTGGTCGTCTTTTACAGATGTGTTGAGTAAGTCGATACTCAACCCTTCCTGTACGCGCTTGATATCAACGATTGCAGCAGGGGACGCAAGTTCTACAACAATCACGGCATCTTTGTCTTTGTTTGTACGAAAGTCGATGGTCTTTAGCGAGTTAGACTTTACTTCCTGTGCTGCTACAAAAGGGGCTAAAAGTAAAAAGAACCACAAAGAGAAGATCCCTGCTAGCTTCCTTGGTGTCAGTGTTAATCCTTGTCTCATTTTCATCATTACTCAATATCAAAAATAAATGCTGCTATGCCTATCTCAAAGCCAACTTAACTTTGCGCTTTTGCCAACACCCTAAACCGTCGGGTAAGGTTTCATTAATTAATAAATAGTTGTGGGATACGTGGGTCACCTTGCCATTGTTACGACCAAGGTACTGACCCGGCTTCACCTTATAAACGGTGCCATTTGGTGCTTGGACCAAACCAGAAACATTGCTCCCCATCCCCATAACACCTTTTAAGCGCAGTTTATTGAGAGGAAAGCGTTCTAACTTACCTACCCGCTTTCTTGATGGCGGTTGCCAACAATCTTGTCTGGCCAAAGGTTGAGTGGCGATGGTGGCTTCTTTAGGGAGCTCAAAAGGCGCACGTAGAATCTCTGGCTCATAACCGATGACAACATAGTCTTCAGCGGGCTGTAATTTGGCGACGTCACGGCGTGCTTGGTTTTCTACACCACGAATAAAGTCTGTCAGTGATTCATCGTTGGCTTGGCAACCCGCTAGCACCCCTGCAATACAAACCATCAGCAAAGATTTATTTCGCATCTTTCTTTTCCTCTGGTTTGAACTGGTAGGTATTCGCTTTTACACGGAAGTGCAAAGTTTCACTTTCTTGACTCACTCGTTGCCAAGTCACGTCTTTAAACGTGATGATGCGAGGCAATGTGGCGATGGCTTGAGAGAAACGGCCGATATCATGAAAGTCTCCAGTGAGTTCAATATTCAGCGGCAGACGATAAAGGAAGTGCTCTGACTGTTTCTCCCCCCAGTCAATGCGGGTAAATGTCAGTTTGTTATCGATGCCCAGTTCATTCACCGAAGCCAGCATGGTGGCCAGCTCTTTTTGCGCAGGTAGCTGTTGCAGTAGCAGTTCGTAGCGAGTGGTGAGCTCATCGAGTTGTGATTGCAGTTGAGGCAAAGCCGCCACTTTATTGGCCTTGATTCTCAGCGCAACTTTTAAGGTTTGCTCTTCTTGAATCAAATTGTCCAAACGCGCTTGCTCTGGCTTTAAATAGAACCAGTAACCGAAACCTTGAATCAGAAACACGAGCATTAAGAGAACGACTAACTGCGGCACCAGTGGCCATTCAGCGATTTCATCCATTTCAAGGTCTTGCCAATTAACCATGCTGTTTACCTCCTTCTTTTATAGAGGCACCTTTAAACATGAAGGAGACTTTGAACGTCTGAAACTCTTTACCGAAACGGGCTTTACCATGGACAATGGAGTGCATCTCGACATCTAACAATTTTGCCGAACGCTCCATGTTGTCGAGCATTGTCGCGAGACGCGGCGTACTGTCTGAAATTCCTGAGATCTCGATTTCGTAGTCATTCATCTTAATCTTGTCGACATACACACCTTCAGGAATAACTGATGGCATCAAGTTCATGAACTCAGTGGTTTTGTTGCGTCCGTTTTGTAACCCTTCGACGATCTTTAAACGCTCTAAGATCTTGCCGTGCTCTTGCTCAGCAATCTTCATTGCTTCAATTCGCTTATCAAGCTGAGATATATAGTGAGCTAAATAGTCTAGGCGCTGTTGTTGCTGGTCTTGTTGGTATTGGTAGTACTTACCGATGCCCCACTGCACGCCCAGCGCAGCAATCGCACCAAGAACAATCAAACCAATAAAACGTCGACGATGTTCTTCACGTTGATTTTCGCGCCAAGCGAGGAGGTTAATGTGATGCAGCATCGTCACCTCCCAACCACTGAATACCGCGTACCGCTAAACCTGCGGCTGCCGTGAAGTGCTGCCAATCTGCAGCTCGGCGTTTACGTTTAGAGACTTTCATTTCAAACAAACTAAGAGGATTGAGCAGTTCACACTCCAGCGCCAATTGACTTGATAGCTCCTCAGCTAACATTGGCGTAGCCGCCCCCTCACCGGAAAGCCAAATGCCTTTGATATCTTGGCTGCCATTGAACGAGGTATAGAGCTGCATCTGACGCTTAACACGTTCAACCATTTGTCGATTGAACTCCTCAGTTGCGGTTTGAATATCGTCATTGAGTGGATCGTGTTGAGACAAGTCGTTTGTTGTGCGAGTACCGCAAGGAAACTCCTTATGGAATAGCTCACCTTGCTCGGTAAACATAGTGAAAGAGCTACTCATCGCACCAATGTCTAACAAGCAATGCTTATTCTTTTCTGGAAAACGTTCTGCGGTTAGCTTCCATATATGACCAAGACTTTGTGAGTGCACATCCACCAGCACGGTTTTTAGGCCAGACTTCGTTAATGTATCCACTCGGCTTTCCACCACCTCTCTGCGTGTTGCAAACACTTGGTAGCTCTCTGTGCCGCCCATCTGCTCATCCGTATCAACCTTCACAAAATCGAGGCTGAGCTCTTCAACCGGAAAGGGAGACTGATGCGCGAAGGCTTGCATCACCGCAAATTCCTTTTCGCTTTCTTCTAGGTTCTGCTCTATTTGTAGCTTTTTGCTGATCACAGCACTGTCTGGAACCGAAATTGCGACCTTTCTAGCTCGAATTGGGAGCTCTTTTCTCATCTCTTTAAGGGTCTTTACAATTTCTTGATGATTTATGGTGTTATTTTCAGCGACAATACGTTCCTTAAGTATTATTTCTTTGTAACCCAATAAAGCGTAACTGTTGCCATTGGGTTTAAGTACCACGGCTTTGAGGCTGTTATGGCCAATATCTATGCCCGTAACTAATAGCTTATCCATCTCTACTCTCGCTCCGAAATTCCTGCGTGTGGTTGTAAATAGCACCCAGAGAATTTTCTTCGTGCAAAGGTTGTTATTAGCATCCAAATAAGAGTTAATATCTCTTATGTGCTAAATTTTTGACCTAAGAGTACAAGGGTTTGCCGTTACACAGCCTCAACCAATCAGGGATTCTCCGGTGAAGTTCATAAAGCGTTTATTATTTTTAACATTGATTTGCATAATTCTTGGAGTCACCACAATTTTTGGCTTCTATCAATACGTGAAGCCTGAATTGCCAGATGTTGCAACTCTAAAAGATGTTGAATTACAAACACCTATGCAGGTATTTAGTCAAGACGGGAAACTGATCGCACAGTTTGGTGAGAAACGCCGAATTCCTGTTACCTACGACGAAATTCCACAAGATTTGATTCACGCGCTGATTGCGACCGAAGATAGCCGCTTTTACGAGCACCCTGGTATCGACCCAATCGGTATTACTCGTGCCGCTGTCGTCGTGGCTCTATCCGGCTCAGCTAAGCAAGGTGCGAGTACCATCACTCAGCAGCTAGCACGTAACTTCTTCCTCTCCAATGAGAAGAAGATCATGCGTAAAATCAAAGAGATCTTTATTGCGATCCACATTGAGCAGCTTTTGACTAAGCAAGAGATCATGGAGCTTTACGTTAACAAGATCTTCCTTGGTTACCGCTCATATGGTTTCGGTGCGGCCGCTCAGGTTTACTTTGGTAAGAGCCTGAACGAACTGACGCTAAGTGAAATCGCAACGCTTGCTGGTATGCCAAAAGCACCATCAACCATGAACCCACTCTATTCGCTAGAGCGTGCAACGAACCGTCGTAACGTCGTTCTGATGCGTATGCTCGATGAGAAATACATCACTCAAGAGCAATATGATGAAGCGCGTGCTGAACCTATTGTCGCTCGTTACCACAGTGCTGAAATCGAGCTTTCTGCGCCATACGTGGCTGAGCTAGCACGTTCATGGGCAGTGAAAGAGTACGGCACAGAAAAAGCATACACCTCTGGCTTGAACATCTATATGACGGTAGATTCAAAGCTGCAAGACGCAGCAAACAAAGCAGCGATCAATAACATCCTTGCTTACGATGAACGTCACGGTTACCGAGGTGCAGAAAAAGTACTTTGGAAAGAAGGTGAAAGCGCTTGGGATACCGAGCAAATTGAAAAACACCTTAAGAAGCAGCCAACTTACGGCCAACTTTACCCAGCAGTCGTGACTAAAGTTGACGATAAAACTGCGCAAGTTTGGGTGAAGAACAACGATGAGCAAACCATCGCTTGGGCAGGCATGAACTGGGCTCGTAAATACCTAACGGATGAACGTCAAGGTGCGGTGCCTAAGTCAGCAAAACAGATTTTAGAATCAGGCCAACAAGTATGGGTTCGTGAAATCAGCACAACCGATAAAGAAGGCAACACCGTTAACAGCTGGAAGCTAAGCCAAGTACCAAGTGCCAACACTGCATTTGTGGCAATGAACCCAGAAAACGGTGCAGTACTTTCTCTGGTTGGTGGTTTCAACTTTGTTCACAGCAAGTTTAACCGTGCGACCATGTCTGTGCGTCAAGTAGGTTCAAGTATCAAACCTTTCATCTACTCTGCAGCACTAAACAAAGGTTTAACGCTCGCTTCACTTGTTAACGATGCGCCAATCAACAAGTGGGATGCTGGTTCTGGTTCAGCATGGCGTCCGAAGAACTCGCCACCGACTTACATCGGCCCTACCCGCCTACGTATCGGTCTTGCACAATCTAAGAACGTTATGGCGGTTCGTACGCTACGTGAAGTTGGCTTAGACGAAACCCGTGAATACCTAACTCGCTTTGGCTTTGATATTGACCAAGTGCCACGCTCAGAAACTATCGCGCTTGGTGCTGGTAGCTTAACGCCAATGAAAGTGGCGCAAGGCTACTCGGTGTTTGCCAACGGCGGTTACTATGTAGAACCGTTCTACATTGACCATGTTGAAGACTCGTTCGGTGAAGTGTTGTTTAAGGCAAACCCGAAAGTCATCTGCCAACAAGATTGTCCTCAAATGGAAACACACGTTCCTGCAGAAGATAAGTTTGCTGCTGAATTTGGCGAGCAAGACGTCGCGACAGAGAACATTGCTCCAGACAACGCACTTGAAAACGACACACCGCAATACGCGAAGCAAGTTATCTCAGCGCAAAACGCATTCCTGATGCGTGAAATGATGTACAGCAACATCTGGGGTGGTGGTAGCTGGCGTGATGGTACAGGTTGGAATGGTACTGGCTGGCGTGCACAAAAGCTTGAGCGTCGTGACATTGGTGGTAAAACCGGTACAACCAACGATTCGAAAGATACTTGGTACAACGGTTACGGCCCTGGCATCGTTGCGATTGCATGGGTTGGCTTCGATGATCACTCTCGTACGCTTGGTCGCACAACAGTGAACAGCAACCTAGGTAAAGGCCAGATCTCTGGCGCTGAATCTGGTGCTAAAACGGCTGAGCCTGCGTGGATTGACTTCATGCGCGTTGCTCTTGAAGGTACTCCACAACAAGGCAAGAACATTCCAGGTGATATCGTACGTGTTCGTATCGACCGTGATAGCGGCCTACTGACACACAAAGTCGATGGTTCATCGATGTTTGAATACTTCGAGAAGGGAACTGAGCCTACGGAATACGTAGGTAACAGCCTTGAAGATAGCATCTACTCAGGCGGTGGCAGCGGTTCAGAAGAGCTGTTCTAACCTCATCATTGAGAGACTAAAAAGGGAGCCATTGAGCCTGTCTCTTGATCACAAGTCTAGTGATCAAGAGACATTGCGAGTTCGTAGCCTTCAAGGATGGTTTGTAGTTTAAACCATCCTTCCCAAAGTGCCTTTATTGAAGCTCTGCCCGTCCTCTTGGTATCTTTCCAACCGCCTAATTTAGCGAGACTCTTGTACGCCCAGCCCATATCCGGCGTTTCTTTAGGTAACGTCTTACTTTCTAGTTTCAACCACAGCAGCTTCCAAGCTTTTTTGCCCAAGACCTTTTCACAACTTTCTGTTGATAGCTCATCAACCTCTTTAATGAAGCGTAACGCCAATAAACGTGTCGCAACAAAGGCATAGATGACACTTAACCTCTCTAAGTTACCTTTACTTTGGAGTCTTAGTGACTCCACATCCGTACCTTCACTTTTCCAGACTTTATGGAAGTCTTCAATCAGCCATCGACGCTCGTAATAACCGATAATTCTCATGGCGTCTTCAGCGTTGTTTACTGGCTCCGACGTCAAGAGGTGCCATGCTAACTTGTCTTTTGATGTCCCTTGCTCAAGGCAACCAACATAATAAACAGGTATGCCTGCGTGCTCCTTTTTGTTTGCTGGAGCCTTTAATGTCACCTGACCATATTTAACATCAAGATTTACATCTCTCGCTTTTCTTCCTCCTTTTTGGGGGATGGTAAGCTCTTTTGTCTGGACGCTTGGTAACGCTTGCGCATAGTCGTAAAGCTTTTGAGCGTGCTCTTCTAGACAGCGGCTTTGCATTGAACGAACGACAAAACGCTGCTGATGTTGACGTTTATAAGTTAAGTATTCGAATAGGTCAGCTTCTCGGTCACAGACCGAGATAACATCTAACATCTTATCCCCTAGGCGCTCAACGACACGGCGAGAAGCTTGCTCCCATTTGTAACTCTCTTTCTCCTCGTAAGGACGAGTCGCGTGTTGGTGCTTTTGCCCACGCTTAGTAATATCTCGGCTCCATCGTTGTTGCTCTATAAGACCAACAATGGTCTGACTTTGTGGTGCAAAAAGTAACGTCGAATGTACATGGAGAGCTCGAATTCTGTCGCCTTGATTCGTGTGCCCGAGTTCATCTTTTATACTTCGATGAGGAAAACAGAGCGTTGTTGTATCTTCAAGCGCGAGTAATTCCTCATGCTCGTTAGCTCGAGATACCGTTGATTGAAAACCTGCTTCAGCGATGTCTTTTGCATCGATGTTTTCATTGCGGATAAAGCGATATGCCCCTTCCATATCGGCGGGAGAAAAAGGAAGTTTAGCCACGGAGACTCCTGGTTGATTAGCAATGGAAGTCGCTAAACTGATGAGGCGTTGTGTTCTTCGAGGGTCTTTAAGTTGTGCTTGTCCAAATTGTTCTTGTGCCCAAAGTTTAGCGTCTGAGTGTGTCATCTTAGTGTTTCAGTAAGGATTCTTAAGTGATCAGAGCGCACACACGTTAAAGAGTTCAAAAAAAATCCCCAAGCTATAAGCTTGGGGATTTGTGTATAAGAGACAGGCCATTGAGCTCCCTTTTGTTTATTTGGCTTTTAGGTTATCAAGCAGCGATAGAGTCTTCTCTAGACTCAAGCACACCTTTGATCATTGCGGCCAATGTTTCAAAGCGGGTACGTAATGGTGACCCCGGACGATAAACCAGTACGATACTGCGAGAAGGCGTTGGGTTAATTGCAGGAACGTAACACACGCCGTCTTTTTTCTTCTCATGAGGTACGGACAACTGAGGTAACAAAGTAATACCCGCGCCCGCTGCCACCATGTTGCGCAGCGTTTCTAAGCTCGTTGCTTTAAAACGTTCATCATCTTTCGCTCCTGCCGCAAAACAGAATCCAAGTGCTTGGTCTCGTAAGCAGTGGCCATCACCCAGAGCTAATACTGTTCTACCGTTCAAATCGAGCATATCGATATGATCCAACCCTGCCCATTCATGGTCGCAAGGAACCGCCACACTCAATGGTTCGTTGTAGACTTCAATCTCTTTAAATGGAGCCGTCTCATCCACTGAAGCTAATACTAGGCAATCCAGTTTGCCCTCTTCTAGCTGACGAACCAACTGATGGGTCTGCGCCTCATGTAAAAACAGTTCCAATTCAGGAAACTCTTCTTTTAGTCGAGGAACGATTTTAGGTAAGAGATAAGGACCAACAGTCGGAATAAAGCCGATGTGCATCGGGCCAGTCATAGCACCACTTTGACCACTTGCCATATCTTTAAAGGTTTTCACTTCACTTAAGATACGTTTTGCTTGCTCCACCAATTGCAAACCTGAATCGGTAAACAAAACACGACGACTGCTGCGCTCCAGCAATGCCGTACCTAATTCGTCTTCTAGTTTACGAATTTGGCCACTTAAAGTCGGTTGGCTGACAAAACAGGCTTCCGCTGCTTTTCGAAAATGCTTGTGCTCCGCAAGCGCCACCAAGTACTCAAAATCTCGGATATTCATAACGTACGATTCGCTTCTTGTTTGGCGATAGAAATAATCTATCAAAACCATAGCATTAAACGATTAGAGCTATCAAAGTTTTTTTTCAATAATGAGCTCAACAAAACGAAACTGAGCGCCAAATAACGCTAAGCTCGATAACGAATTATTTCATAAATTTAAAAAGGAAATCATCATGTTTGCATCAAAAGAAGGTCAAGCTGTACCACAAGTTACTTTTCCGACTCGTAAAGGTGACGCATGGGTGAACGTAACCACGGAAGAACTGTTTAAAGACAGAACGGTTATCGTATTCAGCTTACCAGGTGCGTTTACTCCGACGTGTTCATCAAGCCACCTACCGCGTTACAACGAATTGTTCTCAGTATTTAAAGAACACGGTGTGGATGAAATTCTATGTGTATCAGTTAACGATACGTTTGTAATGAACGCATGGAAAGCTGACCAAGAAGCAGAAAACATAACCTTCATCCCAGATGGTAACGGTGAGTTCACAGACGGAATGGGTATGCTTGTAGACAAAAACGACATCGGCTTTGGCAAGCGTTCATGGCGTTACAGCATGCTAGTGAAAAACGGCGTGGTTGAGAAAATGTTCATCGAACCAAATGAACCAGGCGACCCGTTCAAAGTTTCAGATGCAGACACAATGATGAACTACGTAGCACCTGAGTACAAAACTCAAGAATCGATCACTGTGTTCACCAAACCAGGTTGTCCTTTCTGCATGAAGGCGAAACAAAATCTGATTGACCACGGTCTTCAATATGAAGAAGTGATTCTGGGTAAAGACGCAACAACAGTAAGTCTACGTGCAATCTCTGGTCGCACAACGGTACCTCAAGTATTTATCGGTGGTAAACACATCGGCGGTAGCGAAGAGCTAGAAGCGTACCTAGGTTAATAGTTTGCCTAATGGGCTTGGGTTGGCAATCTCGCTGTCCAGAACTCAGCCCTAGGTCTCCCGGAGCATCCCTCGCCCGGGAGACCATCCCCTCAATCACTTCCTATGCTTAGTCTTGATAACTGGTCGTCTTCACCGTTCGACCAGTTATCAAGATTAATGAACTCAAATTCACTCATCCAAACTTAGTTACTTCAACTGCGTTTGGGAAAAACGAGAATCCATTATGAAACAGTTAAATGTCGACGTAGCAATTATTGGTGGTGGTACAGCAGGTCTTGGCGCATACCGCGCAGCAAAAGCACACACAGACAGTGTTGTGATGATTGAAGGTGGCCCTTACGGCACGACATGTGCTCGTGTCGGATGCATGCCATCGAAGCTATTAATCGCCGCAGCAGAAAGCGTACATCAAATCGAGAAAGCACCGGGCTTTGGGGTACACCCACAAGGCGAGATTTACATTAACGGTCGTGAAGTAATGGATCGAGTAAAGCGTGAACGTGACCGCTTTGTAGGCTTTGTATTGGAAGGCGTCGATGAAATTCCTGCTGAAGATAAAGTGTCGGGTTACGCTAAGTTTACCAACGACAACACATTAATCGTTGATGACCACACTCAAATCACAGCTAAGCGTATTGTGATCGCAACAGGTTCTCGTCCTGCTTACCCAGCGGTATGGAATGAACTCGGCGACCGCTTAGTGATTAACGATGATGTGTTCGATTGGGATGACTTGCCAGAATCTGTTGCCGTATTTGGCCCTGGTGTGATTGGTCTTGAATTGGGTCAAGCGTTACACCGTTTAGGTGTAAATGTGAAGCTATTTGGTCTTGGTGGTCAAGTAGGGCCATTGACCGATCCTGAAGTGATGGCGTACGCCGATAAAGCCTTCAAAGAAGAGTTTTACCTTGATGCCGATGTAAAAGTTGAAAGCATGAAGCGCATTACTTCGCCAGAAAATGACGGCGAAGATAAGGTAGAAATCCAATTCATCAACCACGATGGTGAACTAGAAACCTTTATTGTCGATTACGTATTAGCAGCAACAGGTCGCCGTCCAAATGTGGATAAGCTCGCGATTGAAAACACCAATGTGGCATTAGATGAGCGCGGCGTACCAACGGCGGATCACTATACATTGCAAACTTCGGTAGAGAGCATCTTCATCGCAGGTGATGCAAGTAACCAAATTCCATTGCTGCACGAAGCGGCAGACCAAGGTCGTATTGCTGGTGATAACGCAGGCCGCTTCCCAGATATTCGAGCGGGTCTACGTCGCTCACCAATCTCTACTGTGTTCTCAGACCCGCAGATAGCAATGGTAGGCGAAACCTTTAAGCAGTTGGAAGCTCGTCTAGGTACTTGCGGCTGTTTTGCAACCGGTCAAGTATCGTTTGAAAATCAAGGGCGTTCACGCGTGATGCTTCGAAACAAAGGCATTCTGCATGTCTACGGTGAACAAGGTACTGGTCGTTTCTTGGGTGCAGAAATGATGGGGCCAAACGCCGAGCACTTAGCCCACCTGCTTGCTTGGGCGCATCAAAATAAAATGACAGTTTCTGAAATGTTGGATATGCCGTTTTATCACCCTGTGATTGAAGAAGGCGTTCGCACTGCGCTACGTGACCTGAATGCGAAACTTCACTTAGGTCCAGAGACGATTAAACACTGCCTAGATTGCGGGCCTGGTTGCTAATACTCACTATCTTTAGCCCTCACAAAAAACAAAAGCCTCGTCATAGACGAGGCTTTCTCATTCCAACTCTATCAGTTCAAAACTGAGCAAAGTGGTTGTTTAAGCAGTCATCATTGCGTAACGGCTAACAAGCACAATGGCAGTAAAACCAATTGTGAAGAAACCACCAGCAAGGCCTAGTGCTACTTTAAGTTCTGTCGACATTATAATTTTTCCTATTGTCAGGCTGACAGCGCACCATACACCAATTACGTGCTACACATTTTTAACCAAGTTAATTTTCCATTTTTGGTTCGATAGACACGACATAGACTCCTGACAAAGAGAAACTCAAACATGAGCTAGCCGTTATAATCAGGGACAAATAGATAGTGTGGATAGAACAATGGCTTGTCGAAGTTGCCAAGAGCACTGGTTTTGGAAAAAGATCGGACGTTGCCAACGATGCATGGATCAACTGACGGTACTTTCTGTTTTGTGTTGGATCGTGTGGTGGTTTGCGTTTAAAGATGATCCGCAAAGTATTGAATCGATCGCACTGATCTTTGCCGGATTTGCATTTAACGGCTTACTGTTTTTGCACCTATGGATGCGTTTTGTGGTTTTGCCGTTGCAACGCCGTCGCAACAAACAAAGTAAGGATGATCATCACTCAGATGACAGATAGAAAAAAGCCCCAAAACCAATACCGGTCTTGGGGCTCTCTTAGATTCTTCTAAGAAAAAGCAGTGGTACTTTAATAGACCGGGCTTCCTCTCAAAGGTTCCAAGTTTTTTTCCAATTTTTTTAGTGTTTTCTTAAATACTAATAGAATCATCAACCTAGGCTACGTTACTTTTCTGGATCAATTGTTCGAACAAGTTGATCTCTAGTGCAACTTCATCACACGCATGCTGACGCGGACACTGATCGCAATCTTTCAGGACTTTCTCAGGCAACAACGACTTCGACGTTGGCAAGAAGCTTTGCTTCATAAAGAATTCTGGCGTACGTGTCAGCACAAAGACTTTCTTGATGGCCATTTGGCGCGCTTTCTCAACCAGATAGTTCACAATCGCACTGCCCTGCCCTTGGCCTTGCCAACCAGCTTCAATACCGAGAGAGCGAATCTCTGCTAGCCCTGAGTCATAGACATACAAAGATGCACATCCGGTTACTTCTCCGTGGTGCTCGGCAACCGCGAAGGAGCCAATATCACGTACCAACTCATTGCGTGAGCGTGGTAAGTTTTCACCCATGTTTGCCCAGTATGCCACCATGCCTTCTAACGTTTCGATGTCCGTTAAGCGAGCAGGGCGAACGTTGACTGCTGATGTATCGCGTTGAGACAGACGCTTGTCTGCTTGGTCAACAGCGTAAGCCACTTGTTGCGGCGACACACCACCTAGTGCACAACGTTTCTCAAGACACGAGTCGATGGTTAAGATGTCATACACATCCGCTTCAATCACTTCAGAGAAAGCTTTCAGCTCATCAATCGACAGCTCTTCTAGTGCACATCCTTTGGCAATCGCACCAACGACGGCAACGCCAACGATATGGTGCGCTTCACGGAATGGGATACCTTTCGCTACTAGGTAATCAGCAAGCTCAGTCGAGTTTGCGTAACCTTGCTTCGCGGCTTCTAACGTACGCTCACCATTAACCTTGATGCCATCAAAACACAGTGCTGCCATTTCCATGCAGTCGTTCCATGTATCAAGTGCATCGAACAGGCCTTCTTTGTCTTCCTGCATGTCTTTGTTGTAAGCCAGTGGCAGCGCTTTCACTGTCATCATCATGCCAGCAAGTGCACCATATACACGACCTGTCTTACCACGAATAAGCTCTAGGGCATCTGGGTTTTTCTTCTGTGGCATCAGAGAAGAACCTGACGTCACAGTATCGGCTAATTCAATAAAGTTAGATTCACCCGAGTTGTAGAAGATCATGTCTTCTGCCAAACGAGACATGTGCAACATCGAGATAGACGCCACAGACATCAACTCCATCACGTGGTCACGGTCAGACACAGAGTCCAACGAGTTACGTGTTGCACGATGGAAACCAAGGTTATGAGCCAACTCTTCACGATCGATTGGATAAGCGGTACCAGCAAGCGCACCCGATCCAAGCGGACAAGTATCCAAACGCTTAAGTGCATCGCTCAAACGTGAGTAATCACGCTCAAACATTTCAACATAAGCCAAACACCAGTGCGCAAACGTCACAGGTTGAGCACGTTGCAAGTGAGTGTAACCAGGAAGAACGGTACCTTGATGTTGCTTAGCAACGCCAACCATCTGAGTTTGTAAGCGATCAAGCGCAATTAACAATTGCTGACCTTGCTGGCGACACCAAAGTTTAAGGTCGGTTGCCACTTGGTCATTACGAGAACGGCCCGTGTGTAGCTTTTTACCTAGGTCACCGACCTTGTTGATCAGTTGTTGCTCGACCCAAGAGTGGATATCTTCCGCGTCTGAGCGCAAGATTTGATGTGGGTCTTCCATCACTTCCAGTTTGAGCTCATTCAGTGCCAGCTCAAGCTTTTGTTGTTCTTCTGCAGATAACACGTCAACAGAAAGCAATGCTTTAGACCACGCAATTGAGCCTACGATGTCTTGCTCAGCCAATCGGTAATCGAAACGCAATGAATCGTTGAAGTCTTTAAATCTGGTGTCTGCCGCTTGGGTAAATCTTCCGCCCCATAATGCCATTGCGTTTCTCCTGATGACTATTGCTTACGCTAACGTGTTCTTCATTAAGTGTTGACCAAATCGGTGGTCATTTGCTCACTTTTTCTTATGTCTCAACGTTACGATAATCACGGATAAAAATAAAGTAGAAATTCAATATTTTTACATATTTATTCATGGTTATTTTATCTTTATGCCAATGAGGTCAGCAAAAACGAAAAAGACCTGCCAATAGTGGCAGGTCTCTTATCTTATAAGGTTTTAAATTAGCTTATTTTTTCTGGCTGTTCAGCGCACGAATACGGCTTGATAGCGAGTAGAGACGGATAAAGCCTTCAGCATGGCTTTGGTCATAAACTTCATCTTCACCAAAAGTAGCAAACTCTTCAGAGTACAAACTGTTATCCGAACGTTTTTGCGTGACCGTTGCGTGGCCTTTGTAAAGCTTCACAACCACTTCACCATTCACGTCTTGCGCAAGCTCTTCAGAAGCCGCAAGGATTGACTTACATAGCGGCGTGAACCAACGACCATCGTACACAAGATGAGATGCTTTCAGGCCAAGCTCCTCGCGGAATTCAAATGATGCTTTGTCCAGCACCAGTTGCTCTACAGCACGCAGCGCTTCCATCATGATGGTGCCCCCCGGAGTTTCATAGCAACCACGAGACTTCATACCCACTAGACGGTTTTCGACAATATCGATACGACCAACGCCGTGCTTCGCACCTTTTTCGTTTAGGTAAACCAACGCGTTGTATGGGGTCATCGCTTCACCGTCTACCTCAACAACTTCACCTTTCGCTACTTTCAGTGTCACGGTTTCAGCTTCATTCGGTGCTTGCTCTGGATCTACCGTCCAAGCCCAGCAATCTTCATTTGGCGCATTCCATGTATCTTCTAGAACGCCACCTTCAGTAGAAATGTGCCATGCGTTCGCATCACGCGAGTAAATCTTAGTAAGAGAAGCCGTACAAGGGATATTGCGCTCTGCTAGGTAATCCAAACATTCTTCACGGCTCACTAGATCCCACTCACGCCAAGGCGCAATAACATGCAGATCTGGTGCTAGCGCTGCAAATGCACCTTCAAAACGTACTTGGTCGTTACCTTTACCTGTACAACCATGACACAGAGCGTCTGCACCCACTTTACGTGCAACTTCAACCTGCGCTTTGGCAATGATTGGACGCGCCATTGATGTACCTAGTAGGTATTTACCTTCGTAGTAAGCACCCGTTTTTAGTGTCGGGTAAATGTAGTCTGCAACCATTTCTTCTTTCAGGTCAGCGATATAGCACTCAGAAGCACCTGAAGCTTTTGCTTTCGCTTCAATTCCTTCTAATTCTTCGGCACCTTGACCAACATCGGCAACGAAAGCCACCACCTCACAGTCGTAATTCTCTTTTAGCCACGGGATGATTACTGAAGTATCTAGACCGCCTGAGTATGCGACTACCACTTTATTTACGTTCACTTTGCTCATGTTTTTTCTCCAAACTTAACTGGCGCTGCTCTCGGCGGTCAGTGCCAACCACTTCCTAATGTTCAATTCTTTAACTGTTTTGCTTCTGCTTTATTGCGGCAGAAACTGCGTTCCAATACTGTCACCCGCGAATAGCTGGTTCAGTTTCTCTGGGTAACGCCATGTCGCGACTTCGATAGGACGACCAAGATCATTGGCGGCCTCCAAAGCGGCTTTAACTTTGACGATCATGCCGTCGGTGATCACTTGCCCTTGGATCAATGCATCGGCTTCTTGCTCAGATAGCGTTTTGATCAAATGCCCTTTGCCATCGAGAACGCCGCTCACATCAGACAGAAGCACTAACTCCGCATCTAACGCACCGGCCACGGCAACAGCGGCTTGGTCAGCATTCACATTCATCATCTGACCTTTTTCAGTCAGACCAATTGAGCTGATGATCGGCAATGCGCCTGCATTTAGCACCGCTTGTAATAGGGTTGAATCACCCGGTGATGCTTTACCTACTGCGCCTAGCTCTGGGTCCAGCTCTTCAACATGACATAACCCACCATCGGCGAGACTAAGACCTACAGCGTTTAGACCATCCGCAATCGCTTGACCTTGAAGCAATTTGTTTGCTGTGCCTGCAAGCGCGCCTGCAATCACAGGAATCTGCTCATAAGGCGTCACGCGAAGACCGTTTTTCTTTACGGTTTCAAGCTGAAGCTTTGCCATCAACTCATCAACTAGGTAGCCACCGCCATGAACGATGGCGATTTGTCGCTGTGCCGACTTTTGGTAAGCCGCAATGGCGCCAAACAGTTGGCTTAAGGTTTGAGTGCAAGATAGAGCTGCACCACCGAGCTTAATGACTAAAGGAGCTTGATTGGTTTGCGTCATCGCATTTCCCTCTTTCAACGACTACAGCAACGCTGTCAGTTCTGGGTAACCGTAATGAATGTTGAGACATTGCATCGCTTGACTCGATGCACCTTTAAGTAGGTTGTCGATCGCCGAAATCACAATGATGTGTTCGCCTTGAACCTTCCAGCCGATATCACAGAAAGGGGTATTTTCGACATCCTGAATACGTGGAATACCATCACCTTTAAGACGAACCGCAGGCTTGCCTTGGTAAGCTTGTTCAAACGCTTTCGCCACCTGTGCTTCCGTCACGCCTTGCGCCAACTTCATCGTGATAGTGGCAAGAATGCCGCGCTTAAAGTTGCCTAGGTGTGGAGTAAAAATCACATCGCAACCCAAATGCTGAGCAATCTCTGGTTGGTGACGATGGTTAAAGACACCGTAAGGTTGCAAGCTCACTTCGCAGAAGCTGTTAACCATGGATGCTTTACGCCCTGCACCTGATACACCGCTAGTTGCGTTAATCACAGGCCATTGGTTGGTATCCAGTAATGCGTGTTCTAATAAAGGTTTGATTGCAAGCTGTGAAGCGGTCGGGTAGCAACCTGCCACTGCAATCAAAGGAGTGGTTTTTATTGATTCTTGGTTCCACTCCGCTAAGCCGTATGCTGCTTTATCTAGCCAGTTGTTATATTGATGTTCGAAGCCATAGAAGGTGTTGTAGAAGCCTTCGCTTTTCACACGGAATGCACCGGATAAATCGAATACCTGACAGCCCGCCTCTAAGAAAATTGGAGCTAAGTCGTGGCTCACTTCATGTGCTGTAGCCAGAAAGACCACATCTGACGCTTGAGCAACCTGCTCAGGGTCAGTCAGTGGCGAAACTGGCATATCAATCACACCCGCTAACTTGCCGTGCAATTGAGCAATATTCTTTCCTGCATCTACGCTATTGGCGGAAACGTATAAACCTGATAGCTTGAGTTCAGGGTGTTTGTTGACCATTAAAGCCAACTCTGCGCCGGTGTAGCCGCTGGCTCCGATAATCGTGGTTTTTAGCATTACATAACATCCATATACTTAAGGCTCAAAGTGATTATTCATATTTAATTTTTGCTTTATTTTGATTTTTTATTCAATAAATATGATTTAATATGTGTTTTACATTTTTGTGCTCTGTCTGTCAACAGGAGAATTGAAGAATCCATGCAATTACCAAGTTTTCTAGAGGTCTATGAAGGACTGATCAGTACCTCTTCGATAAGCTCAACCGATCCAAGTTGGGATCAAGGCAATGCCAAAGTGATCGAGAAGCTGGCATCTTGGTTTAAAGATCTTGGCTTTAGTGTTGAAGTGATCGAAGTGGAACCAGGCAAACACAATATGATCGCACGTATGGGTGACGGTGAAGGCGGCTTACTTCTCGCTGGCCACAGTGATACCGTGCCATTTGATGAAGGGCGCTGGAGTTTTGATCCACATAAGCTAACCGAAAAAGACAACCGCTTTTATGGTTTGGGTACCGCGGATATGAAAGGCTTTTTTGCGTTTATTTATGAAGCGGTAAAGAAAGTCGACTGGAGTAAGCAAACCAAGCCGCTGTATGTGTTGGCGACCTGTGATGAAGAAACTACCATGCTGGGTACGCGCCATTTCACTGAGAATGCGCCGTTTAAACCGGATTACTGCATCATTGGTGAACCTACGAGCCTAGTGCCTATTCGTGGTCACAAAGGACATGTGGCAAATGCTATTCGCGTAACGGGTAAATCTGGTCACTCATCGGATCCAGCACTTGGTGTCAACGCCATTGAAATCATGCATGAGGTCATGTTTGCCATGATGCAACTGCGTGACAAGCTAGTGAAAGAGTACCACCATCCGGGTTTTGCCATTCCGAGCCCTACCCTAAACCTTGGTCATATTCATGGCGGTGACAGTGCAAACCGTATTTGCGGCTGCTGTGAACTGCATTATGACGTGCGTCCTCTTCCTGGTATTAGCCTTGATGGTTTAGAGAACATGCTACGCGGAGCCTTGAAAGAAGTCGAAGCGAAATGGCCAGGGCGATTAGAAATTATTCCCCTGCACGAGCCAATTCCGGGTTACGAATGTCAACACGACCACCCATTTATCGGTGGTGTTGAAGAGATCTGCCAAACCAGTTCAGAAACCGTTAACTACTGTACTGAAGCACCATTTCTTCAACAGTTGTGCCCTACCTTAGTTCTTGGTCCTGGCTCTATTGACCAAGCCCACCAACCAGATGAATTCCTCTCTTTCGACTTTATTGACCCAACTATCGATGTGCTGTCACGTGCGATGGTGAAATATTGTTGTTAGTCGCATTCTGTACTTTCCTGACAATGCAGCTCGATTGGGCTGCATTTTGTTATCTGCGCCACTCATCTTCTAGCACGCTATATCCTTCTTTTAGTGAGCGATTTTGTAATTAATTTTCACTTCAAGCTGTATAAGCTGACCTAATTTTGCTCTAAATCAGGAGAGCAGTGGAATAATTGCAAACTTACTCTGCTTTATTTGACTAGAACTGGTGGTTTTCGCTAGATTGGAGTCTTAACAAGGACAATGGATGTAGTTTTTTTACGAGGCAGGATGACAATGAACGAGAAATACGCCGCACTCAAAAGTAATGTGCGCATGTTGGGCCACCTTCTGGGTAACACAATTCGTGATGCTCATGGCGAAGAAATCTTCGAGAAAGTGGAAACCATTCGTAAATTATCCAAATCGGCTCAAGCTGGGAATAATGCTGACAGAGACAGCTTAATAGAAGAAATTAAAAGCCTACCAGATGAGCAATTAACGCCCGTGACCCGTGCGTTCAACCAATTTCTAAACCTGACCAATATTGCTGAGCAATACCACACCATTTCACGCCATTGTGAAGAGCACATCTGCGAACCTGACGCAATTAACTCGCTGTTCTCAAAGCTAGTGCAAAATGATGTGAGCAAGCTAGACACGGCGCAAGCGGTTCGCGACCTGAACATTGAATTGGTTCTAACTGCGCACCCAACCGAAATCACTCGTCGCACCATGATCAACAAGCTGGTGAAGATCAACGAGTGTTTATCTAAGCTAGAGCTGAGCGATCTCTCTTTCAAAGAGCGTAAAAAAACTGAACGTCGCCTTGAGCAACTTATCGTTCAAAGCTGGCACTCTGACGTTATCCGTCAGCAGCGTCCAACGCCTCTTGATGAAGCCAAGTGGGGCTTTGCGGTTGTAGAGAACTCACTATGGGAAGCCGTACCTGACTTCCTACGTGAAATGAACGACCGCCTGAAATCTTACCTTGGCGAAGGTCTACCAATTGATGCCCGCCCTGTGCACTTCTCATCTTGGATGGGTGGTGACCGTGACGGTAACCCATTTGTAACCCACAGCGTGACTCGTGAAGTACTGCTTCTGTCTCGCTGGAAAGCGGCAGACCTATACCTCAATGACATCAACGAACTGATCAGCGAACTGTCAATGACAGTGTGCAACGACAAAGTTCGTGAGCTTGCCGGTGATGATCAACACGAACCATACCGTGCGATCCTAAAACAGCTTCGTTCACTATTGAACGAAACGAAAGACATTCTAGACGCGAAAGTTCATGGCCAGAAACTGGCAGTCAAAGCGCCGCTGCAAAAAGTAGAGCAGCTTTGGGAACCACTCTACGCGTGTTACCAATCACTAAACGAATGTGGCATGGGCGTAATTGCCAACGGTTCACTGCTGGATACGCTACGCCGTGTTAAAGCGTTTGGTATTCACCTAGTTCGTCTCGATATCCGTCAAGAAAGTACTCGTCATGCCGACGTTCTATCTGAACTGACTCGTTACCTAGGTATTGGTGACTACGAGCAGTGGAGCGAGCAAGATAAGGTAGCTTTCCTAACCAACGAACTTGCATCTAAGCGCCCTCTTCTACCTCGTGACTGGGAACCATCAGAACCAGTTAAAGAGGTTTTGGATACCTGTAAGATTGTTGCTGCGCAACCTCGCGAAGCGTTTGGTGCTTACGTTATCTCAATGGCACGTACCGCTTCTGACGTACTTGCTGTGCACCTGCTGCTGCAAGAAGCAGGTTGCCCTTACCGCATGGACGTATGTCCTCTGTTCGAAACCCTAGACGATTTGAACAATGCAGAAGCGGTAATCAAACAACTGATGGGCATCGACCTATACCGCGGCTTTATCCAAAACCACCAAATGGTGATGATCGGCTACTCTGACTCTGCAAAAGATGCAGGCGTAATGTCAGCAGGTTGGGCGCAATACCACGCGATGGATTCACTGGTTAAGGTTGCAGAAGAAGAAGGCGTAGAACTCACACTGTTCCACGGTCGTGGCGGTACGATTGGTCGTGGTGGTGCGCCTGCTCATGCAGCACTACTGTCTCAACCACCTAAGAGTCTGAAAGGCGGCCTGCGCGTAACAGAGCAAGGTGAGATGATCCGCTTTAAACTAGGTCTACCTGATGTTGCCGTTAACAGCTTCAACCTGTACGCGAGTGCAATCCTTGAAGCTAACCTACTGCCACCGCCAGAGCCTAAACAAGAGTGGCGCGACCTAATGGACGTGCTGTCTGAAGTGAGCTGTGAAGCCTACCGTAGCGTCGTTCGTGGCGAGCCAGACTTCGTACCTTACTTCCGCCAAGCAACACCTGAGCTTGAGCTAGGTAAACTGCCTCTAGGCTCTCGCCCTGCAAAACGTAATCCAAACGGTGGCGTAGAAAGCTTACGTGCGATTCCATGGATCTTCTCTTGGAGCCAAAACCGCTTGGTTCTACCTGCATGGCTAGGTGCTGGTGAAGCAATTCAATACTCAGTAGATAAAGGTCATCAGGCGCTACTGGAAGAAATGTGTCGTGAATGGCCATTCTTCTCAACTCGCCTAGGCATGCTTGAGATGGTGTACACCAAGTGCAACATGGAAATCTCTCGTTACTATGATCAACGCCTAGTTGAGACGCCACTTCAGCCATTGGGTGACCGACTGCGTGAACAGCTTCAACGTGATATTAAGTCCGTACTGAACGTAGAGAACAACGAGAACTTGATGCAAAGCGACCCTTGGGGCCAAGAATCAATCCGCCTACGTAACATCTACGTAGAGCCATTGAACATGCTTCAGGCGGAGTTGCTATACCGTACTCGTCAAACAGAAGAAGCTTCTGCAAATCTAGAAGAAGCATTGATGGTGACGATTGCTGGTATTGCCGCGGGTATGCGTAACACAGGTTAACTTAGCTACGCTAAAAGCATTAAAAGGCTGAGCTCTTGCTCAGCCTTTATTACTAATCACCAATCACTTCTACTATTTGAGCAATACGCAACCAGCTCATTAATCCAAAAATAAAACAAAAAGTCTCTTAAAATCAAAATAAATCACTACACAAAAACACTATTGAGTATTTTATTAGTTTTTTTGGGTAATTTTGTCCTACTATTCCACTTCATGCTTATTATTTATATACTACTTGCCTGCTGGAAGCTCACAAGTCCAATCAAATAAGCTCCAGCTCGATGGAAACATCCATCACTCTAGGTGATAAACGGCTTTAAGGTGACAGGACCAACATTGTTGGTGCTATTTACACATAAAAAACTCAAGCGCCAATAAGAGCGCAACTGAAAGTGTAGATAGCTTGTTTACAAGTTTATTGACCATTTGGATTGAAGACATGTCATTACCACACGTAATTTTAACTGTACTTAGCACTCGCGACGCTACCGGTTACGACATCACTAAAGAATTCTCAGCTAGCATCGGTTACTTCTGGAAAGCAAGCCACCAACAAGTTTATCGTGAACTTAATAAAATGGCTGAGAAAGAACTGGTTACTTGCGTATTAGAACCTCAAGAAGGCAAACCAGACCGTAAGGTATACTCAATCACTGACGCTGGTCGCAGCGCTCTGGGCGAGTGGTTTGATCAACCAACTGCACACCCAACAGTACGTGATGAGTTCTCTGCAAAGCTAATGGCTTGCGCAGTGCAACCAGCGACGCCGTTCCGCGATCAACTTTCTGAGCTTGTAGAAGAGTCTCGCAAACTGGTTTCTCACTACAAAGAAATCGAAGCAGCGTACTATGCGACGCCATCAACACTAGACAAACAAGCACGTCTTGAGCGTCTAACACTTCGTCGCAACTTAATGCTACGTGAAGCTTGGATTAACTGGGCAGAAGAAGTGCTAACAGAACTTGAAGTGATCGGCTAATTCGTCACTTTATATGAAACGAAAAAGGCTTGCCGATGGGCAAGCCTTTTGTTTATCAAGGGAAAGCGTATTAAGCGCCTACTGCAACTTGTGGACGAACACCTAGAGTGTGGCAAAGTGCATAAGTCATCTCTGCACGGTTCAATGTGTAGAAGTGAAAATCTTTTACACCTTCACGGCTTAATACACGAACCATATCAATCGCTTGGCTTGCACCAACGAGCTGACGCGTCACTGGGTCATCATCTAGGCCTTCAAACTGCTTACTCATCCAGCCTGGTACTTTCACATTGTTCTGCGCCGCAAAGCGAGAGGCTTGTTTGAAGTTAGAAACTGGCAAAATACCTGGGACAATTTCAACATCAATTCCTGCCGCGACACAGCGGTCACGGAAGCGTAGGTAAGACTCCACATCGAAGAAGAATTGGGTAATTGCACGGTTTGCACCTGCATCTACCTTACGCTTTAGGTTAAGCAGATCTGATTGAGCGCTTTTCGCTTCTGGGTGAACTTCTGGGAAAGCGGCTACTGAAATATCGAAATCATGGCGCGCTTTAAGTAACTCTACCAAGTCCGAAGCGTACATATCTGGCGCACCGCCACCTGGTGGAATATCACCACGTAGGGCAACAATGTTCTTGATACCGTTATTCCAATAGTCATCTGCAATGTTGATGAGTTCATCACGAGATGCATCGATACAAGTTAAGTGTGGCGCAGCAACAAGGCCTGTCGCCGCTTTGATTTCTTTAATGATGGAGTGGGTTCTGTCACGTTCGCCTGAGTTGGCACCGTACGTAACAGATACAAATTTTGGTTGAAGAGTTTTAAGGCGGTGTACTGAGTTCCACAGTGTTTCTTCCATCTTCTCACTGCTTGGTGGAAAAAACTCAAATGAGACATTGATATTGTCTGATAGTTCAGCGATATTCTGGTTTAAGGCATCGATGTGCCCTGCATGCGTGTATCCCATCTTACTCTCCCTGTGGCAACTCCACCACGAAATCAAAATTCCTTAAATCGCCGTTTAGACGTCTATATGTCTACAGAATGTATTGAATGTGATTTAATGTCAACCTTGTGATTATGAATTTTTCTCAAGTTCATAATGAGGATAGTTCAAGTTGCTTGGCGGCTTATTCATAGCCTCGCTTTCCGATTCAGTATGGCATTATCCAAATAATAAAAAACCCCAGAGACAGTCCGAGGTTTTGTTGTCGTTCGCAAAAATTGCTTCAGCGAGATTTAGAACAAGCCCGCGAGACGGTTAAGGTCCGATTGAATCGCACCAGCCGTTACTTCGCGCCCCGCACCAGGGCCGCGAATCACCAAAGGATTGTCTTTGTACCACTTACTCTCAATGGCAAAGATGTTGTCGCACGGCAACAAGTTCGCTAATGCATGCTCACGTGACAACGCTTCTACACCCACCGTTGCTTTACCATTACGCTCTAGGCGCGCGACGTAACGTAGCACTTGGTCGTTTCTCTGCGCCTTGGTCAAACGTTCTTGAAGAATCTCGCTGAGAATATCACCTTGGTCGAAGAAAGCATCAATGCTCAAATCACGTAATTCCTCAGGAACAAGTGACTCAACCTTCACGCTCTCAGGCTCAATATTTAAACCAGACTCACGGGCTAAGATAACCAGCTTGCGCATAACATCAGAACCATCTAAATCGGAGCGAGGATCAGGCTCAGTCAAACCTTGTTGCCATGCCAAATCGACAAGCTCCGCAAAAGGTACCGAACCGTCAAACTGTTGGAATAACCAAGATAGCGTACCGGAGAAAATGCCTGATAGTGCGACAATATCATCGCCACTTTCACGTAAATCTCGAACCGTATGGTTTATCGGTAGCCCTGCCCCCACTGTCGCGTTGTAAAGCCAATGACGACCGATCTTCGCAAAAGCATCTTGCACTTGATGGTAGTACTGGCTGTCTGCTGAACCCGCTACTTTGTTTGCAGAGATCAGGTGAATACCTTGCTGTGCAATGTCAACATAACGGGCAGCGAGCTCCTTGCTTGCCGTGACATCAAGCACGACCGCTTCATCGTAATTTTGCAGAGCACCCAGTTTATTGAGCCAGTGACCGTCATTCTCAATGCTTTCATCATCGAAGCGCTGAGCAACCGTTGCAGCATTAATACCGTTTTCATCGAACCAGTAAGTCTGGCTATCTACAACGGCCACTAAATCAAAGCTCATTCCATGGCGTTTTTCGAGCTCTTCTTTTTGCTCTGCAAACAGCGATAACCAACTTGAACCAATGTTACCTTTACCACACAAGGCCACCGCTACACGCTTTTGCGCTTGAAACAACTGACTATGAATGCGTTGTACCAACTCTTCGACTTCTGCACGGCGTAGTACAGCGACCAAGCTCAAGCCAGATTCCGTCTCTGAAATAAACTCAACAGGCGCATGCTTAAGTTGTTGGTAAAAACCAAAGCAGTGGTTTGCGTTTTTCGTCACACCAGCGCCAACGGCAGCTAGCAACGAATACCCTTCTTTCAGTTTGATTTCCGCTTCAACGGCGAGCTCTTGTAGATAAGTCAATGCACCGCCAGCAATCTCTGCGGTGTACGCCAAACGTAAGGTTTGCTGATCCTCTTGCGCTTCAAATGCTAGTGGCTCTAATTGAGCGCGCTTTAACGCTTGCAATACTTCTTTCTGCGCTCGCTCAAAATCATGGCCATGCACAAATGACAGTTGCACGAGTAGCACTTCATCAAGGGAAGTAATGATCTTCGCACCACGCCCCGAGGCTAATACACGTTCAATACGTGTTGAGCCAGATTCTGGTTGATAGCTGCACTTTAAGTTCAAATCCATCGCACTTTGAGCAACAGGCTGAAGTGTGCGACTGTGCAGTACTGGGGCTGCTAAACGAGCAAGTTCACTAGCCTCATCTAAACGCAGCAGAGGTAACAAGCATGCATCCGACACCAAACGCGGATCTGCACTATACACACCAGCGACATCACTCCAGATAGTGACGGTATTTACTTCCGCCAACGCACCAATCACAGTGGCTGAGTAATCTGAACCATTGCGACCTAACAGAACGGTTTCACCTGCATTATTCTGCGCCATGAAACCCGTAATGATGACGCGCTTATGGTTATGTTGAGTTAACGCTTCTTTAATAAGTGCATAAGAACGAGCACGATCGACTTCTGGCTGCGTGCCTGCTTCTGCGCGTAAAAAGGCACGTGAGTCTTGAGCGACTGCTGGCAAGTCTTGCTGAGATAACAAGGCGGCTAGCAAACGTGAAGACCAGACTTCACCATGCCCTAGCACTGCGGCTTTTTGGGCTTCTGTTAGCGGAGCCGTTAACTCAGCTAAGGTACTGAATTCATCCTGAAGTGAAGCAAGCACTTGCGCTTGAACTTCTCCTTCTAACAAAGCTTCAACTAACTCTGTATGGAACTGACGTAAGCTTTGCAGCGCTTCGTGTGCGATGCGGCCGTCTTTATCCAACCCTTCCAAAAATTCAATCAAGCGGTTAGTGGTTTTGCCTGCTGCGGACACTACCACTAAATCATTTTCTGATGAATACTCTTTAAGGATCCCCACGACGCGTTGGTAACACTCTGGGTTTGCTAAGCTGCTACCACCAAATTTATGCAGCTGACGTTGTACACTCATGACCTTTTCTCTCCCAATTACTGTGCTGCTTTCGCGAATGCTTGCTCAAGATCGGCAATCAAATCTTGCGCATCTTCTAAGCCAACTGATAAACGCAGTAACTGTTGAGAAACACCCGCTTCAGCCAGAGCTTCTTCACCCATCGCACGATGCGTCATTGAAGCAGGGTGACAAATCAAGCTTTCTACACCACCTAACGACTCAGCAAGGGAGAACAGATCAAGCTCTTTAACGAACACTTTTAATTGCTCAAACGAACCGGCAAATTCAAAGCTCAGCATAGAGCCAAAGCCTGATTGTTGTTTTTTCGCGATGTCATGACCGGGATGCTCTGGCAGACTAGGATGATAAATCTTCGCTACCAAGGGTTGTGTTTGCAGATACGCCAACACTTGCTGAGAGCTTTCTTCATGGACTCGCATTCGTGCACCCAGCGTGCGAATTCCACGGAGCGTCATATAACTGTCGAATGGCGTACCCGTAGCGCCAATGCAGTTACCCCACCATGCTAATTCTTCAGCATGCTCTTCGCTCTTGGTGATCACCACGCCACCAATCACGTCAGAGTGACCATTAATGTATTTCGTTGTTGAGTGGATAACAAAGTCCGCACCAAGCTCCAAAGGCTTTTGGTACACAGGTGTCAAAAAGGTATTGTCCACTGCGACTAAAGCGCCGACTTGTTTTGCTTTCTCACACACGGCCGCAATATCAACAACACGTACGAGTGGGTTTGATGGTGTTTCTAACAAGATAAGCTTTGGCTTTTTCGCAATCGCCGCATCCAACGCTTGCTGATCCGACTGGTCAACAAACTGCACTTTAAAGTCGCCTTTGTTGGCGCGAGTATTGAACAAACGGTAAGTACCGCCGTAGCAATCATGTGGCGCAACAATTAAGTCATCAGGTCCAAGAAACGCCGATACCCAAAGGTTCAATGCCGAAGTCCCGCAGTTAGTGACAACCGCGCCTTTGCCTGATTCAAGCTCGTACAGTGCTTTTTCTAATAAGCCTCGGTTTGGGTTACCAGAACGGGTGTAATCGTATTGTGGAACTTCACCAAACGCAGGGAAGCCGTAGTTAGTAGAAAGGTAGATTGGTGGTACAACAGCGTGATATTGACTGTCTGACTCGATACCAGTGCGTACAGCAATGGTCGCAGGCTTACGGGTGCTCATGGGTGTATCCTTTCACGGGTGGTGACATCTAAATGGGAATGCGCTATATCTAGCTTGTATTGCTCAATTGATTAACACTCTTCCCTAACTATTAACCTCACTTTACTTGTCTAAAAATGAGACGTCAACACTTCTAGACGTCTATATATCTTTGCTTATGGCAGTAAATGCAGCTAAAATCAGCACCTATATTTATTTCTCTAACTTATTACATTAATGAAGGTGCGCAATGGCTGACTGGAATGGCGAATACATTAGCCCGTATGCTGAGCACGGTAAAAAAAGCGAACAAGTAAAAAAAATTACCGTCTCTATCCCGCTAAAAGTTTTAAAAGTGCTGACTGATGAGCGAACTCGCCGCCAGATCAACAACTTACGCCATGCGACTAACAGTGAACTACTATGTGAAGCGTTCCTACATGCTTACACAGGTCAACCACTGCCAACAGATGAAGACCTTCGTAAAGACCGTCCAGATGATATTCCGACGGAAGCGAAAGCACTGATGACAGCAATGGGCATCGAATTCGAAGCGTTTGACGAAGAATAATTGCTTACAAATTCGTCAAGATGAGAACCTGCACCGGGGCAGTTTCAAACCAAACGAAAAAGGGACGCACTGGCGTCCCTTTTGCTTATCTGAAGCATCTACTCTACTAATTACTCAGCCATGTAGTTTTCAGGCATTTCAATACGCGCCACACCTGAATCAACCGCAGCTTGTGCTACTGCTTTTGCTACGCGTGGTAATAGACGTGGGTCCATTGGCTTTGGAATGATGTAGTCAGAGCCAAACTCTAGCTTGTCTACGCCTGCCGCCTTCAATACCGCTTCTGGAACTGGCTCTTTTGCCAATTCACGAATCGCATCAACTGCCGCTAGCTTCATTTCATCATTAATCTCGCTTGCACGCACATCTAACGCACCACGGAAAATGAATGGGAAGCAAAGCACGTTGTTTACTTGGTTCGGGTAGTCGCTACGACCAGTACCCATGATCAAGTCATCACGCACTTCGTGAGCCAATTCGGGTTTGATTTCTGGGTCTGGGTTTGAACATGCGAACACCACTGGTTTATCTGCCATTAGCTTCAATGCTTCTGCAGGTAGTAGGTTTGGACCCGATACACCCAAGAACAGATCCGCACCTTCAATAACATCTTCTAACGTGCGCTTGTCAGTGTTGTTTGCGAATAGTTGTTTGTATTCGTTTAGGTCGTCACGACGTGTATGGATCACCCCTTTACGATCCAGCATGTAGATCTTCTCGCGCATTGCGCCACATTTGATCAACAGCTCCATACATGCCACAGCCGCAGCACCCGCACCAAGACAAACGATGGTTGATTCTTCTAACTTCTTACCTTGCAGCTCGATTGCATTCAACATACCTGCTGCCGTTACGATCGCTGTACCGTGTTGATCGTCGTGGAATACTGGTACGTCACAACGTTCAATCAGACGCTTTTCAATCTCAAAACAATCTGGTGCTTTGATATCTTCTAAGTTAATACCACCGAATGTATCAGCAATGTTTGCTACTGTGTCGACAAATTCGTCGATCGTGCGGTGTTTTACTTCGATATCAATTGAGTCTAAACCAGCAAAGCGTTTGAACAATAGCGCTTTACCTTCCATTACTGGTTTAGAAGCTAGCGGGCCAAGGTTACCAAGACCAAGAATAGCCGTGCCGTTAGAAATAACCGCAACCATGTTGCCCTTCGCTGTGTACTTATACACGTTGTCAGCGTTCTGTGCGATTTCACGTACAGGCTCTGCAACACCAGGGCTGTATGCAAGAGCAAGATCATTTGCAGTTTCAGCAGGCTTAGTCAACTCTACTGCAATTTTTCCTGGAGTTGGGTATGCATGGTAATCCAATGCTTGTTGGCGGCGTTCTTCTTCTGGGGTGACTTCTTGGCGATTGTCTTCAGACATGGATCGTTTCTCTTTTGTTATTTTTTCGGTAAGGGGGAATAAATTCTAAAGGATAGAAGTCAATCTTCATAGGCTAGATTGCGAGCGATATCCTTAAAAAGGCCGATAATAAAAGAGATTAGACCAGATATTAGTGATGAGCACCTAGTTTACAGGTCAGGTGCTCTTTGAATCACTTCGTTCAGATGAGAAAACAGCGTTATCTTCTCACTCTTCGTCAACGTACTGTGCTTGCAGATAATTCTCTATGCCGGACATTTCGATCAAGCCAAGTTGTGTCTCAAGCCAATCAACATGCTCTTCTTCATCCTCTAAGATCTCTTGGAAAAGATCTCGAGATACGTAATCACGAACGTCTTCAGCATAAGCAATCGCATCTTTTAAATCGGGAATCGCTGCCATCTCGAGCTTTAAGTCGCACTCAAGCATTTCTTTGGTATCTTCTCCAATCATTAGCTTACCGAGATCCTGTAAGTTAGGTAGCCCTTCTAAAAACAAGATACGTTCGATCAGATGATCAGCGTGCTTCATTTCATCAATCGATTCGTGGTACTCCTTGTCAGCAAGATGCTTTAAGCCCCAGTCTTTATACATTCGAGCATGAAGGAAATATTGATTGATAGCGACGAGCTCGTTGCCGAGCACTTTATTGAGATGTTGGATTATGATTGGATCGCCTTTCATGACAAAGCCCTCCTCTTTGGCTTCATTTAAATGTAGAAGCAAATGAGAAGGTGTCAAAAAGCCCTAACTAATAATTAGCTAGCTTGTTTCAGTGTTAAGTATTCCGTTTCAGCTAAAATTTCTTTTGCTTGCTTGATGCACTTGCCACATTGGCTACCTAGAGCAGTACATCGTTTGATTCCTTTAATGTCGGTTACGCCTTCATCTATCGCCAACTTCCTAATTTTCTTGTCAGAGACACCATGGCAAAGACAAACGTACATATTCAAAACCTTTAAATTTCACTTTGGAATGAAATATAAACAAGAATCGTTCTTGTTACCAGTTGTATTAAGACGAATTACAGAACGTTTTGTTATAACGGTCTGGACCGTTTTGGCAGTTTTCAGTGACTTAGCAGATAGCTAAAAAGAAGAGAAAATCGAGTAGAACTAAGCTCATGTTTTTAAGGAACAAAAAGCATGATTAAGAATGACGGGCTTATAACCATATTGAAAAGAGGAATAGTAGGTATAAAAAAGGGAAGCCTTAGCTTCCCTTTTTCTAGCGCTTTCTTCAAAAAGAAGAAGAGTGCAAGATTACGATTAATTCAGTAAGAATTAGTCGAAGATCTTAGCAACAACACCAGCACCTACAGTACGGCCACCTTCACGGATAGCGAAACGTAGACCTTCGTCCATAGCGATTGGAGCGATTAGCTCAACTTGCATTTGGATGTTGTCGCCTGGCATTACCATTTCTACGCCTTCTGGTAGAGAGATGTCACCAGTTACGTCAGTTGTACGGAAGTAGAACTGTGGACGGTAGCCTTTGAAGAATGGAGTGTGACGACCACCTTCATCTTTAGAAAGTACGTATACTTCTGACTCGAACTTAGTGTGTGGAGTGATTGAACCAGGCTTAGCTAGTACTTGACCACGTTCAACTTCATCACGCTTAGTACCACGTAGAAGTGCACCAACGTTCTCACCAGCGCGACCTTCGTCAAGAAGCTTACGGAACATTTCAACACCAGTACATGTAGTAGTAGTAGTGTCTTTGATACCTACGATAGCAACTTCGTCACCTACGTTTAGGATACCACGTTCGATACGGCCAGTTACTACTGTACCACGACCTTGGATTGAGAATACGTCTTCGATAGGCATTAGGAATGGCATATCTACTGCACGCTCTGGCTCAGGGATGTATGAATCTAGCGCTTCTGCTAGTTCAACAATCTTAGCTTCCCATTGCTCTTCGCCGTTTAGTGCGCCTAGAGCTGAACCTTGGATAACTGGTAGGTCATCACCTGGGAAATCGTACTCAGATAGAAGTTCACGAACTTCCATTTCTACTAGTTCTAGTAGCTCTTCATCGTCAACCATGTCACATTTGTTCATGAATACGATGATGTATGGGATACCAACCTGACGGCCTAGTAGGATGTGCTCACGAGTTTGTGGCATTGGACCATCTGTCGCAGCAACAACTAGGATACCACCGTCCATCTGTGCAGCACCAGTGATCATGTTTTTAACATAATCCGCGTGTCCTGGACAGTCTACGTGTGCGTAGTGGCGAGTTGGAGTGTCGTACTCTACGTGAGAAGTAGCGATTGTGATACCGCGCTCACGCTCTTCTGGAGCGTTATCGATAGATGCGAAGTCACGAGCAGCACCGCCGTATACTTTAGCAAGTGTTGTACAGATAGCTGCAGTTAGAGTAGTTTTACCGTGGTCAACGTGGCCGATAGTACCAACGTTTACGTGCGGTTTTACACGTTCAAATTTTTCTTTAGACACAATCGTGTTCCTTCCTAGTTATGATTCGCCGTGATCATTATTGATCCCGACGCGCCAGAAATTGTTATTTTATGCGCCAACGCCTGTTAGCGCAATATTTGGACGCATTGATCTTTAAAAAAAGCTGGACTTTTTTTCAGCTCAAAGCGTTTTAATTAGTAACCACGGTCTGCAATGATTTTATCTGCGAAGTTTTTCGGTACTTCAGCGTACTCGTTAAACTCCATAGAGTAAGACGCACGGCCTTGAGTTGCAGAACGTAGGTCCGTTGCGTAACCAAACATCTCAGATAGTGGTACTTGAGCGCGGATGATCTTAATACCAGCCACACCATCGTCCATACCTTCGATCATACCGCGACGGCGGTTAAGGTCACCAACAACATCACCCATCCAATCTTCAGGAGTAGTTACTTCAACATTCATCATTGGCTCAAGAAGAACAGGCTGTGCTTCTAATGAACCCTTCTTGAATGCCATCGAGCCAGCGATCTTAAACGCCATCTCGTTAGAGTCAACATCGTGGTAAGAACCATCAAACAGAGTGGCTTTAATATCTAATACAGGATAACCCGCTAGAACACCGCTGTTCATTTGCTCTTCGATACCTTTCGCTACCGAGTTGATGTATTCCTTAGGAACAACACCACCCACAATTTCGTCAACAAAGACAAAACCTTCACCAGGTTCAGATGGCTCCAGTTTGATCCATACGTGACCATACTGACCACGACCACCAGATTGACGTACAAATTTACCTTCAACTTCCGCGTTGCCACGGATTGTTTCACGGTACGCAACCTGAGGTTTACCAACATTACAGTCAACGCTGAATTCACGTTTCATACGATCAACGATGATATCTAGGTGAAGCTCACCCATACCAGAGATCAGTGTCTGACCTGTTTCGTCGTCCGTTTTTACGCGGAATGATGGATCTTCTGCCGCTAGTTTACCCAGTGCAATCCCCATCTTCTCTTGATCGGCAACAGAGCGAGGCTCTACCGCGATCTGAATTACCGGTTCAGGGAACTCCATGCGCTCTAGAATCACTTTGTGGTTCTGGTCACATAGCGTGTCACCTGTTGTAACGTCTTTCAGACCGATAGCAGCTGCGATATCACCAGCGCGAACTTCTTTTACTTCTTCACGCTTGTTCGCATGCATCTGTACGATACGACCGAA
Organism: Vibrio sp. B1ASS3; assembly: GCF_905175355.1. Lineage (NCBI taxonomy): Bacteria > Pseudomonadati > Pseudomonadota > Gammaproteobacteria > Vibrionales > Vibrionaceae > Vibrio > Vibrio sp. B1ASS3. The sequence goes on along the minus strand of NZ_HG992742.1, from coordinate 379,019 downwards.
ACGCTCTTTCTTGTCTTTTACTGAGTTGTAAACAGCATCACCTGAGTTCACAACACCTGAGTAAACGCGCATGAAAGTTAGCGTGCCCACGAATGGGTCAGTCGCGATCTTGAATGCTAGTGCTGAGAACGGTTCGTTGTCGTCTGCGTGACGCTCAACTTCGTTCTCTCTTTCGTCGATGCCTTTAATTGCAGGAACATCAACTGGCGACGGCAAGAATTCGATCACTGCGTCTAGTACTGCTTGAACACCTTTGTTTTTGAACGCACTACCACAAGTAGCCAGTACGATTTCGTTGTTTAGTGTACGAGTACGTAGAGCTTGTTTGATCTCAGCTTCAGACAGTTCACCTTCTTCAAGGTACTTGTCCATTAGCTCTTCAGTTGCTTCCGCTGCCGCTTCAACTAGGTTGTTGCGCCATTCTTCAGCAAGCTCTTGCATGTCTGCTGGAATTTCGTCGTATGTGAACGACATGCCTTGGTCGGCTTCATTCCAGTTGATCATTTTCATCTTGATAAGGTCGATAACACCACGGAAATCATCTTCTGCACCAACGTTCAGTTGGATTGGAACAGGATTCGCACCAAGACGGTTTTTAATTTGGTCCACAACGCGTAGGAAGTCAGCACCTGCACGGTCCATCTTGTTTACAAATACCATACGTGGAACGTGGTACTTGTCAGCTTGACGCCATACAGTTTCAGACTGAGGTTCAACACCAGATGAACCACAGAACACAACAACTGCACCATCAAGTACGCGCAGAGAACGCTCTACTTCGATAGTAAAGTCAACGTGTCCAGGGGTGTCGATGATGTTAACGCGGTGCTCTTGGAATTGTGCTTCCATACCACGCCAGAAGGTAGTAGTCGCCGCAGACGTGATTGTGATACCACGTTCTTGCTCCTGCTCCATCCAGTCCATGGTTGCTGCGCCATCGTGAACTTCACCGATTTTATGAGACAGACCAGTGTAGAACAGAATACGTTCAGTAGTGGTTGTTTTACCTGCATCTACGTGAGCACAGATACCGATGTTACGGTAGCGCTCAATAGGAGTTTTGCGAGCCACGATTGAATCCTCTTACTTAGAGATAGGGACTATTGCTATAGCTAAAAAATGCTATCCCCTAGATATAGCAATAGTTCCTAGCATATGCATAGGAACTAAAGAAGTGCTGCAAGGAACCTTGCAGCACTGAAAAGGTATTACCAACGGTAATGAGCGAACGCTTTGTTTGCGTCAGCCATGCGGTGAACGTCTTCACGTTTCTTAACCGCAGTACCTTTGTTCTCAGACGCGTCTAGCATTTCAGCAGCTAGGCGTTGAGCCATAGATTTTTCACCACGCTTACGCGCAGCTTCAACCAACCAACGCATAGCAAGTGCGTTACGGCGAACCGGACGTACTTCTACAGGTACTTGGTAAGTTGAACCACCTACACGGCGAGATTTAACTTCTACCGCTGGGCGAACATTTTCAAGAGCTTCTTCAAAAATAGCTAAGTGGTCTTTACCAGACTTTTCAGCCATAGAATCTAGTGCAGTGTAAACAATTTTCTCTGCAGTAGATTTTTTACCGTCAACCATTAGGATGTTAACGAATTTTGCCAGCAGTTCAGATTTGAACTTTGGATCTGGAAGGATCTTACGCTGACCAATGACGCGACGACGTGGCATGGATTTTCTCCGTTGTCTTCTTCAGGTTTTATCCAAAACTTTTCAGTTTTTTCAAAAAATTAAAAATAATTTAGTGTTTGGCCTTACTTAACGGAATCCATTAAGACTTAGGACGCTTCACACCGTACTTAGAACGACCTTGTTTACGGTCGTTAACGCCAGCACAGTCAAGTGCACCGCGAACAGTGTGGTAACGTACACCCGGAAGGTCTTTTACACGACCGCCACGGATTAGTACAACACTGTGCTCTTGAAGGTTGTGACCTTCACCGCCGATGTACGATGTAACTTCGAAGCCGTTTGTCAGACGTACACGACAAACTTTACGAAGTGCTGAGTTAGGTTTTTTAGGTGTAGTAGTGTAAACACGAGTACATACACCACGTTTTTGTGGGCACGCTTCTAGTGCAGGCACGTTGCTTTTAACAACTTGCTTTGCACGTGGCTTACGTACCAACTGGTTAATAGTTGCCATTAACTAGCTCCTGATTTACTTGAAAGTAAGCTTTGTGAAAAATCTATCCCTAACAGCGGTTGGCAGTTAGGGACGCAAAATTCTATGCAGCAGTGAGAGGTGTGTCAAGAAATATACGGATCTTTTTTGTTCAATTAGGGTAATTAGTCCGTAAAGCTCAATCGACAGGAAAGAAGGGTTAATCCCAAGTCAGAGATTTGGCTTGTTTTGCTGTTAGTTCAACAAAGCCAGCATAGCCAATCACCTCAATAGATGGGCTGATACGATTGCTCATACCACGGGCTTCAATATCGCTTTGTAGCGCAAACACTGATGGACCTTTTACCTTGCTGAACGCCTTATGCTGAGGGTTCGCAGCGTACACGGCATCTTCAATCAACAAGACATCATCTTGCTCACTGTACAGTGCCATTGCATCGTCTAATGCAGCTACGGATTTGATGATATGTAACATGGCTTCCTCAGAATGACAGCAGTTTACCCGCTTGTTGCAGTTTAGCTTTTAGTTGCTCAGTATTTAGAGCCTCTGCATCAATGACTAAATCGGCTTGAACCAAGCCACGCTCGGCAAGCGAATCGGTACAAACAAACACTTGCTCAATGTCGTACAAGTCGAACAGCTTGAGCATTGGTGCGTAGTCTTTGCTTAAGATGCCGTTAGGCTCTTGTCCAAGCAGTAACTGATACACACCATCGCCAACAAATAGAACGGTGATGTCTTCACAGTACGCAGATGCCGCTAGCAGTGCATCCACACCTTCACGTCCTGCATTGCTACCATGAGGTGCGCTACGAAATAGGTAAGTTAGCTGACTCAAAACTGCACCACTCTATCTTGGGTTAACATGGCTTCGGCTAAGCTCCCCAAACCGGCCTGCTCGAACCCTGTAGCTAGGTTGTTCTGCTCAAGACCATGTTGATTCGCTTCATCTTCGCTGATGATGCCGCGACGTAATGCCGCTGCCACGCACGTTTCCAAACGAACATCGTGTTGCTGTGCGAGTGATTGCCATGCTTTGGTTAGGTCAAACTCGTCGTTGGCAGGCACGCTCAGAACCGTACCATTGGTGACGCCATCTTGGTAAAAGAACACACTCACCAGAGTATGTCCTTGTTCAATTACCGCTTTTGCGAATTGGTATGCGCTGCGTGCCGATTGACTGCCGTAAACTGGGCCGTTCACGACCAGCGTGTAAGTTAATCCACTCACGCTTATTCGTCCTCAGTTTTACGCTGACGAATGTATAGGTAAACGGTGTGTTTAGAAATGTTCAGACGGTCTGCGACGCGGTTGATAGCGTCTTTGATATCGAAGATACCTTTGTCGTACAACTCCATCACGATCTGACGGTTTTTGGTGTTGTTCGATACCGATTTATCGGCGTTGATCTCTTCAATCGTGCGCTCAACCGTTTGGTCTACGAGCTCTTCAACATCACTTGCGAAGTTAACAGAAGACGCCGCTTCTTTCGCTTCTTGCGTTGGCATGAACGATTGCAGCACTTGAGAGAAAGGCGCATCAAGGTTGACGTTGATACAAAGCAGACCAATCACGCGGTTTTCGCCGTTACGAATAGCAACGGTGATCGACTTCATTAATACGCCGCCTTTTGCGCGGGTAAAGTACGAACGCGAGAAGTTACGCTCAGAGCCTTCGATGTCTTTCAACATCTTAAGCGCTAAATCTGTGATAGGAGAGCCCACCTGACGACCAGTGTTCTCGCCGTTAGCGATTTTGATTGCAGAGGTATTGAGATCTTCGAGTGAGTGAAGAACGATTTCACAGAAAGGACCGATCAGACTGGCAATGCCGTCCACGACCGCTTCGTAAGATCTCAAGATGATTTTATCGTGCTCGGTAAATGGCATCACGTTGACAGATTCCATTTCGAGCAACATTTCCGCATTTATTGTTTCTGTAGTTGTCATAAGCCTTCGAGCGAAAAATCAACAAATTGGTGTAAGTTTATCAGAAAATTTGAAAGGCAACCTAGCAAACTCACCAACTAGTGACCTAGAACAAAAAAGGTCCGTAAAACGGACCTTTTTTCATCAAGTTATCGCTAACTGTAATTATTGAGCAGCGTTGTCGTTCTCAATTTTTAGCAGCTCAACTTCGAATACTAGCGTTGAGTTAGCTGGGATGCTTGGTGTGTCTTGATCACCGTATGCTAGCTCTGGCGGGATAACGAATTTGAACTTAGAACCCACAGGCATTAGCTGAACACCTTCAGTCCAACCTGGGATTACGCGGTTTAGTGGGAATGTTGCTGGTTCGCCACGATCGTATGAGCTGTCGAATTGAGTACCGTCGATCAGAGTACCCTTGTAGTGTACTTGAACAGTATCAGTGTCTTTTGGCTTCTCGCCTTCAGCTGGAGTCTCAACTTGGTATAGAAGACCAGAATCTGTCTTCACTACGCCTTCTTGTTTCTCGAACTCTGCACGGAAGTCATCGCCAGCTTTCTTCGCTTCAGCTGCTTTTTCAGCCGCTTGCTTTTGCATAGTTTCAGCAACGCGCTTGTCTAGAGATTCTAGAGCTGCACGAGTTTCTTCTTCGTTTAGCGCTGCTTTGTCTTTAAATACGTCTTCGATACCTTTAAGAACTAGGTCTTTGTTTAGGTCGATGCCAATCTCGCTTGGTTTCTCAATGCTAGTGCTTAGGTAGTTAGCAAATGAAACACCGATCGCGTAAGCCGCTTTGTCATCGTCGTTTTTAAAGTGAACTGCTTTACCAGTTTCTGCTTGAACTTGTTCTGCTTGAGGTGCTGCTTCTGGTTTTGTTTCTTCTTTTTGACAACCTACCGCTAGCATTACTGTTGCAGCAAGTAGCGACACTTTTAAAACTGATTTCATTAAATTCTCCCAATAATGGCTTAGCCACTGGTTGTTGTGCACAAATCTTCTATGAGACTAGTGAAGACAATCGTTATACCAATATACTAGCTATATGTCTTAAGACACAAACCGGATTATTAGATGTGATGCAAAGAATTTCTCATTTATTCCTATATTTAATTGTCATCACCACGTTAAATGGATGCTTTTTTACCGATCGCGATGTTCAACGTTGGTCACTCGAACCACAAGGTTCCACCAGCTTTGCGCTCAGTCGAGATGGCCGATTCGCACTGCTGTACTCCAAAGAGCACCAGTTGGTTCTTTGGGATTTAGAGCAAAACAAACAACTCGCAAAGCTGGGTGAACTCGATCAAGCCGCCAATGTGGTCTCCCATATTCGCATTTCGGACAATGGTCGTTATGCAGTCACTGCGAGCCAAATGAACTTCGCTGTATGGGATCTCGGATGGACTCAAGCCGAAGGACTTTGGTCTATCGATGACGCGCTGATTCGAGACGTTGATATCACCAGTAACGGAGAACAAGTGTTGCTTGGCTTGTCCAACGGTAAAGCGATTCACGTCAACTTAGTCACTGGTCGCAGGCTAGAGTTCCTTGCACACCAAGAAAAAGTCAATTCCGTGGCGATATCTCCCAATGGTCGCTTCGCTCTCACAGGTGGCAACGACTACAAAGCGTATCTGTGGGATACAGAAACAGGCCAAGTACTGCGCAGCTTTGAACACGAACAACGCGTGGTCAGAGTCGCGCTTCAACGTGATGGGAAACTGGCCATGACATCCGATGGCGGTAATCAAGCCATCATTTGGGATTTAGAAACTGGAGAAGAAGTCACGCAACTAAGCAGTTGGTCTCGTCAATTAATCTTCTCGACAGCACGATTCTCAGACGATGGCAGCTTATTAGTTACAGGAACGCCTTCAGGGCGCGTGATGGTATGGGATACTCACACGGGTAAACGAGTGGATCGATTTGAAGTCGAGCCGAAAAAAGATACTCGCCCTCCTCGTGCGGTCGTGTATGATGCAGCCTTTGATTCCAAGCAACGTATAATTACTGCCACTTCTGCGGGCATTGCCCAAGCTTGGCAGCTAGAGAACGGATCATGACAGAAAAACTTATTCAGCAATTGGAAGCTCGCATTAATGACTTAGAGTGTCAGCTTGCGTTCCAAGAACAGACGATTGAAGATCTGAACGGTGCCTTGTCACAGCAGCAACTGCAAATCACCAAGATGCTCGATCAGATGAAATACGTGGTAGGTAAAGTGAAGAATATGGATTCGTCGAATTTGGCCGATCCATCAGAAGAAACACCGCCACCGCACTACTGATTCTTCCGAATCCCAGTGCAGTAAATAACACAAAGCCCAGACTCTTATCTGGGCTTTGTTGTCTTTAAGAAAGCGAATCGCTACTCGTCCGAGTAAATGTTTACGCTCAACTCACCTTGAGTGTTGATCCCTGCTCGGTACATACCAGAACTGTTCATCGCAAAGTGCAACTCACCTTGTGTATCAATGGCAATTAGACCGCCCTCTCCGCCCATCTCTTTAAGTTCACCTTGGATGATATGTTCACAAGCAGTGTGGACGTTTTCTTGCAAATAGCGCATGCGTGCTGCGACATCTTCCGCCACTCGTTTACGGATAAAGAACTCGCCGACACCTGTAGTGGAAACCGCAACAACGCCATTCTCTGCCACCGTGCCGCAACCAATCAGAGCGGAATCTCCCACTCGTCCGTATTTCTTGTTGGTCACACCACCAGTGCTGGTTGCTGCGGCTAAGTTACCGTGTTGATCCAATGCCACAGCGCCGACGGTACCGTGTTTACGATCATCTGGGTAACGGGACTCGGAAAGAGCAAACAAGCCTTTCTCACGCATAGAAATCAGTTGTTCATAGCGACGATCAGTGAAGAAGTAATCTTGCTCGGTGTACTCATGACCTTGTTCGAAAGCAAATTTCTCAGCGCCCTCGCCGACTAACAGCACATGGTTGCTGTTTTTCATTACATCACGAGCGAGCTCAATGGGGTTCTTAATATGACGAACACCGGCAACAGCACCTGCCGCTTGGTTTCTACCATCCATTACGGAGGCGTCCATTTCTACCATTTCGTTATGAGTAAGAACCGAGCCTTTGCCTGCATTGAAATTAGGGGAGTCTTCAAGAACCTTAACCGCAGCAACCACAGCATCCAACGCTTCGCCGCCTTTTTCTAGAATTTGATGGCCCGCTTTTACCGCAGCCTCTAAATCCGCCAAGATGGATTGCTGCAGTTCATCACTCATCTGTTCACGTAAGATAGTGCCCGCACCACCATGAATCGCAATCGAGAAGGGTTTCGTCATCACTTTGTCCAACTGTTATTCCTTGTATGATTTGCACTACACCCTAGATAAACAAAAAGCGCAAGTTGAAACCTCAACTTGCGCTTTTCAAAGCTTTTCTAGATTAGGTTATCTAGTGAAGAGCGTGCGATTAGTGAGAACCGCAACCGCCGCCGCCACAACATTCGTGGTCGTCGCCTTTCTCTTCGCCACCACAGCAGCCGCCTTCTTTGTCGTCACCGCCGCAGCAGCCACCACCTTGGTGGATGTGACCGTGCTCGATCTCTTCAGCTGTTGCTTCACGAGTAGCCATAACTTCTACTTCGAAAGTTAGAGTTTGGCCAGCTAGCATGTGGTTGCCATCTACAACAACTTCGTCGCCGTCTACTTCAGTTACTTCTACAGGGATTGGACCTTGGTCAGTATCTGCTAGGAAACGCATGCCAACTTCGATTTGGTCAACGCCTTGGAATACGTCTGCAGGAACACGTTGCACTAGTGCATCGTTGTGGTCGCCGTACGCATCTTCAGGAGCTACTGTTACTGAGAACTTGTCGCCAGCCACTTTGCCTTCTAGTTCGTTTTCAAGACCAGTGATCAGGTTGTTGTGACCGTGTAGGTAATCAAGAGGCGCGTCAGCTGTTGATTGATCAACAACAACACCGTCTTCCAACATTACTTTGTATGCAAGGCTTGCAACAACGTTCTTTTCAATTTTCATACTAACTCCAGGGAGATTAATTGACCTAACCAGAATGGGGTTAAGTACCGAGATGGTAGTATTATGGGGATCAATTAACGAAGTTCAATTACTCAGGCTTAAAAATCCCAATCATTTCTTGTTCTGAGTGTTTATTTTTTTCTACAGATTGCGGTTTACGCTGCTCGGTAAAATCACAGTCAACACACTCAACCAGTTCGATGTTGTTCTCGATCCACCAGCGCAGGGTATCCTGCTGGCTGCATTTCGGGCAGCTTGCACCCGCGATAAAACGTTTCTTGGCTTTCACTTTTATTCCTTTTCCCGCTTGATGCTGCGCGGGTACTACTTCCAATGATTTGGCGACTGTTGGTCGCTTTCCATTTCGCGACCAAAGATTTCTTCTAGTTCTTTACGTGCTTCTTTCGAGCGTTGAGCAAGTTCTTTGTCCTCATTGTGCTGAGGTAACAAGTCCTTGAGCATAGCATTATCTAACTTACGAAAATGTGCTTCTGCCCGCTTTGCTTGATACGGGTGCATGCCTAATTCTACGAGCGCTTGGCGACCTAGATCTAAGGCGCCTAAAAAGGTTTCACGCGAGTAGTTCTGCACGCCGTGATTCATCAGCTGATACGCTTCCACACGGCTGCGAGCACGGGCGAGGATTTTTAATTTCGGGAAGTATTCACGGCAAATGTCGACAATCGCCATGACCTCATCGGGTGAGTCGGTACAGATAACCAGCGCTTCCGCCTTGTCTGCACCTGCGGCACGTAACAAATCAATTTGAGTCGCATCACCATAAAACACCTTATAGCCGTATTTACGCAGCAAGTGGATTTGGCTCGCGTCACTTTCTAGTACCGTTACTTTGATCTTGTTGGCGTACATCAAGCGTCCGACAATCTGACCAAAACGACCAAAGCCTGCGATGATCACTCGTGGTCGACGATCAACAACATTGCTGGCCACGCTCTCTTCTTCTTGGTTCAGCGTATGAGCAAACCATTTTTTCTGTCCCATGAGCAGCAGTGGTGTCGTCACCATAGACAAACTCACCACGACCAGTAAGAAGGAAACTTGCTCTTTGGTTAAAATACCTTCTTGGCTTGCAGCGGTGAAAATCACAAACGCAAACTCACCACCTTGGCTCAAAATCGCCGCCATACGACTACGTGATTTAGCACGGACTCGAGCAGTGCGAGCCAAGACATACAGAACTAAACCTTTGACTACAACAAGGGCAATCACGGCACTAATTATCGCGAACGGTTGGAGTGCTAATAAGCCCAAATTCACCGCCATACCAACAGCAATAAAGAACAAGCCAAGCAGCAGACCTTTAAAAGGTTCAATCGCGATTTCTAGCTCATGACGGTATTCACTTTCTGCTAGCAGCACGCCCGCTAAGAAAGTACCGAGTGCCATCGATAGCCCCAGTTTTTGCATCGCAACAGAAATGCCAAGTACGACTAGGAGGGCGGCAACGGTGAAGAGTTCACGCACGCCACTCATCACAACAAAACGGAACAGAGGACGTAAAAGGAAATGCCCGCCCACCAATAACGCTGCCACACTACCTAGTACCCAAATGGCATCTAACCAATCGCCACCACCTTGCCCACCAGCAAGTAATGGCAGCATAGCGAGCATAGGGATGACCGCAATGTCTTGGAACAACAGTACTGCAAAGCCAGACTGTCCGGTTTCCGTGCCAGCTTGCCCCTGCTCTTCTATCACTTTGAGTGCAATTGCCGTCGACGAGAGCGCCAAACCCATACCAATGACGAGGCTGACTTGCATGCTCAATCCAAACAAGCTGACGATACTGCCGATTACTGCCGTGGTCACGATGACTTGAGCGCCACCTAAGCCGAGTATCGGCCCACGCATTTGCCATAATTTTTGGGGTTCAGTTCCAAGCCAATTAAGAACAGCAGCAACACAACCCCGAGCTCAGCAAAATGGAGAATCGCATCCACATCGCTGATCAACCCCAGCCCCCAAGGGCCAATTAAAACACCTGCAATCAGGTAACCGAGTACCGATCCCAAACCAAGTCGCTGAGCAATCGGTACGGCAACAACGGCGGCAGAAAGAAAAACGACGCTACTTTGAAGAAACTCACTGGTCATCGCCATGTTGACCTCCTTGCTCTCCCCACTCTCTCAGGGGATGATTGAGCCACTGACGATACTGCTCTGCATGCTGATAACGTTCGATATCCGAGACATTACGCGACCAGTACAACACCAAAGGTTCCATCCAGTGCATTTGACATAGTGCTGCGGTCAACTCGAACGGTTGCAGAATTTGCTCAAGTGGGTACTTGTTGTAGCCCATAGGACTAAACGCATCTTCTTTCCCTCCGGTGGTAATGACGCTGCGCCAATACTTACCCTCTAATGCACAACCATCGCCAAACGCAAAACCTTTGCCTAACACACGATCCATCCACTCTTTTAGCAATGCTGGGCAGGAATACATATAGAGGGGATGATGAAAAACGATCACATCGTGTTCTGCCAACAAGTGGTGTTCATAGTTAACATCGATAAAGAAATCAGGGTACGCACCATAAAGATCGTGCACCGTGACATGATCAAGCGATTCGATTTTTTTAATCATCACTTGATTGGCAATGGAGTTTTGCGGCTCTGGGTGAGCATAAATAACCAGAACTCTTGGGGGAATAGACGCTGCAACAGCCAAATGGTCGTCCTTGTATTGATTTCCTAGTAAAAATTATCGTTATCAGATTGTTATACTTTTTTGTATAGCATAATGCAATTAAAGCTCAGAGATCGACTTTTCCCGCCAATACCCCTACTATTCATCGCGAGATCAACGACCAAGAAACGCGCACTGCGCAAAGTGAATTAAAACTCTATGATTACCTTCTCTGATATTCAGTTACTGCGTGGCGGTAAACCTCTTTTAGACCAAGCTTCTGCAACCATTCACCCAGGCGATAAAGTGGGTCTGGTTGGTAAAAATGGCTGTGGTAAATCGACTCTATTCGCACTACTGAAAGACGAGTTGTCGATTGATGCGGGCTCATTTAGTCAGTCGCAGCATTGGGAGTTGGCATGGGTAGCACAAGAAACCCCTGCACTAGACCGCAGCGCAATTGAATACGTTATTGATGGTGACCGAGAGTTCCGTGATCTTGAAGCTCAACTGGCGATCGCCGAAGAGAAAGACAACGGTACACTGGTTGCAGAGATCCACGGCAAAATTGAAACCATTGGCGGTTACAGCATTCGCGCTCGCGCTGCCGAACTGCTTGACGGCCTAGGCTTTAGCCAAGAGCAAATGAGTTGGAACCTGACTCAGTTCTCGGGTGGTTGGCGTATGCGCCTTAACTTGGCTCAAGCGCTGTTGTGTCGTTCTGATCTACTGTTACTCGACGAACCAACCAACCACTTGGATTTGGACGCGGTAATGTGGCTAGAGCGCTGGCTACAAAACTACCCTGGCACGCTGATTCTAATCTCGCACGACCGTGACTTCTTGGACCCGATCGTTGGTCGCATCATTCACATCGAGAACCAGCAGTTGAACGAATACACGGGTAACTACTCGTCATTCGAAAACCAACGCGCACAAAAAATGGTGCTGCAACAAGCGATGTTTGAGAAGCAACAGAAACAGATGTCGCACATGCAAAGCTACATCGACCGCTTCCGTTACAAAGCATCAAAAGCGCGCCAAGCACAAAGCCGAATTAAAGCGCTGGAGCGTATGGAGAAGGTACTGCCAGCGCAGTTCGATAACCCATTTAGTTTCCAGTTCCGCGATCCTGCAGCCCTACCAAACCCAATCATGATGATGGATGAAGTATCGGCAGGCTACGGTGACAACCTGATCCTAGAGAAGATCCGCCTTAACCTAGTGCCTGGCAGCCGTATTGGTCTACTTGGTCGTAACGGCGCGGGTAAATCAACCTTGATCAAATTGCTGTCTGGTGAGCTCAAAGCGCAAGGCGGCGATCTCACTTATTCTCAAGGCGTGAAGATCGGTTACTTCGCTCAGCATCAACTAGAAACGCTGCACCCAGAAGAAACACCGTTGCAGCACATGATGCAAATCGCACCAGATCAAACCGAGCAGCAGCTACGTGATTACCTAGGTAGCTTTGGTTTCCAAGGTGATAAAGCGCTTGAGAAAGTTGCACCGTTTTCAGGTGGTGAGAAAGCGCGTTTGGTATTGGCATTGATTGTGTGGCAGAAACCAAACCTATTGCTACTCGATGAACCGACCAACCACTTGGACTTGGATATGCGCCAAGCACTGACCATGGCACTGCAAACATTCGAAGGTGCAATGGTGATTGTTTCGCACGACCGTTACCTATTGCGTGCAACCACAGATGATCTGTACCTTGTGCACGATCGCCAAGTAGCACCATTCGACGGTGACTTGAACGATTACTACAAGTGGTTGACCGAGCAACAAAAAGCCGAGCGTAAAGAAGCACAAGCGGCTCAGCCAGTTAAAGATAACGCCAACAGTGCAGCGGCGAAAAAAGAGCAAAAGCGACGCGAAGCAGAATTTCGTAAGCAGACCGCACCAATTCGCAAAACGCTGACACAGTTAGAAAACAAAATGGATAAGTTAGGTGAAGCTCTAGCGAAAGCAGAAGAGCAATTAGCGGATAACTCGCTGTATGAAGCCGAAAACAAGGCTAAACTTAACGAAGTGTTGGCGCTTCAAGCATCTAGCAAAGCAGATCTTGAAGAAGTAGAAATGGAATGGATGTCTGCCCAAGAAACACTCGAGCAGATGGAACTAGAGTTTAATCAATGACAAACGAGCACGCAGAATACACTCTTACCCTAGAACACCTTTGGCAGTTCAGTCTGCAATTTTATGGTGTGCGAGAAGTGAAGGAAGCGTGCTTATCATTGCAAAACAACTACCACGGCAACGTGAACTTATTACTGCTGCTCAGATGGCTCGATGAGCAGCAGGTGATTTCCAAGAGCAAGACTGGCACTTGGTGCAAGGCTGTCTTGGTCGAAGCGAAACCCTCCTCCACTCTTACCGCGAACTTCGTCGCCACCTCAAAGCGCAAGTCAACGACGCACTTTATCGTGAAGCATTGCAGTTCGAATTGCAGCTCGAAAAGCAGCAGCAATCAGACTTAGTTGACTGTGTTAACTCACTTCAATTAGTCAAAAACGATGGTGACCCACTGACGCTGAGATATTGCCGCCAATTGGGTGGAGAGCATTTGCAACAGGCGTTCTCAATTCCCGTTCCGAACATTCACCATCCATAAATCCGTCATAAACCAGTAAAATATCTATACTAAAGCTATAAAGGATTATATTAATAAGTTCTTCAGCGAGCATTGAAGGACCATATAAGAGCAGTTAGGTATGACACAATTTTTCGCAGCCGCCGGGATTAAGAACCCGCATCTCCAGACGCTATTACCGCGCTTTATCCGCAAAAAAGCGTTGTTTACGCCTATTTGGCAAACACTCGATACACCGGATGGTGACTTCCTCGATTTGGCATGGTCGCAACAGCCAGATTCCGAAGCCGCACGCAATAAACCTATTTTCGTCCTATTCCATGGCTTGGAAGGCTGCTTCTATAGCCCATATGCGAACGGTTTGATGAACGCCTTCTCTAAATCGGGCTGGCTGTCAGTGATGATGCACTTTCGTGGTTGCAGCGGTAAACCAAACAAGAAAGCCCGCGCTTATCATTCTGGCGAAGTGACCGATGCTCGCTTCTTCCTTGAACAGCTCAATCAGCAGTTTCCCAACAACCCAAAAGTCGCGGTAGGCATTTCTCTCGGTGGGAACATGTTGGCGAACTACTTAGCTGAATACAAAGATGATCCAATCTTGAGCGCCGCAACCATTGTGTCTGCGCCACTGGATTTGGCCGCGTGTGCTAACCGTATTGAACAAGGCTTCTCCAAGGTCTACAAGCGCTACCTACTCTCTTCGCTCAAATGCAATGCGCTGCAAAAGCACGACTTAATCCAAGGTGAACTCGCCTTGTCGTATAACTCGATCAAACGCGTGACTCGCTTATATGAATTTGATGACTTGATCACTGCCCCTCTGCATGGCTTCAAAGACGCGCAAGATTATTACGATCAATGTTCAGGCTTAAGCAAGTTGCAACAAATCACCTTGCCAACCTTGATCATCCACGCCAAAGACGATCCGTTTATGACCGAAGAGGTGATCCCGAAATTCGTGTTGCCAGACAACATTGATTATCGGCTTTATGAACATGGTGGACACGTTGGCTTCCTGACGGGCACGGCATTAAAACCTAAGTTCTGGTTGGAAGAAGCCTTGCCTTCATATTACGAAAGTATCGCCGCAGACTACCTTTCTGCTGTATCCGTACCGCGAACACAGTAAACTACTAGACGTGCCAGACATAAGGCTTCTGCACGCACTAAACATCATAAAAGTTTGAGGTATTTATGATCATTCCATGGCAAGACATTGCGCCAGAGACACTAGAAAACCTGATCCGAGAATTCGTGCTACGTGAAGGCACCGACTACGGCTCAGTCGAAGTTTCACTGCAGAGTAAAATCGATCAGGTCAAATCCCAATTAGAGAAAGGCGAAGCGGTCATCGTATTTTCTGAGCTTCATGAAACGGTTGATATCCAACTAAAAGCAAAGTTTTAGACCCTTCACATTTTACCGTATCCCACTCGATGACAAGGGCTTGTTACGTGCTATAGTGGGTTATCGACCGTGCAGCATACGTGTGCTGCACTTTACAGGTAAGTAATTTTCGACAAGGTTTGTCATGTCAGCGAAACACCCAATCATTGCGGTTACTGGTTCGTCCGGTGCCGGCACAACCACCACTTCTGAAGCCTTCCGTAAGATGTTCAATATGATGAACGTCAAACCAGCGTGGGTTGAAGGTGACAGCTTCCACCGCTTTACACGTCCAGAGATGGATGTCGAAATCCGTAAAGCGCGTGAGCAAGGCAAACACATCAGCTACTTTGGTCCACAAGCCAATGACTTTCCGGGGCTAGAAGAGTTCTTCCGTAAGTTTGGTGAAGATGGCACTGGCAGCGTGCGCCGCTATCTGCACACTTTTGATGAAGCCGTTCCATACAACCAAATGCCAGGCACCTTTACGCCTTGGCAAGATCTGCCAGAAAACAGCGATGTACTGTTCTATGAAGGTTTACACGGTGGCGTGGTAGATGGCGATGTCAATGTCGCGCGTCACGTCGATTTTCTGATTGGCATGGTGCCGATTGTAAACTTGGAATGGATCCAAAAGTTCGTGCGTGACACACGCGATCGTGGTCACTCAAGAGAAGCGGTGATGGATTCGATCGTGCGCTCGATGGACGATTACCTAAACTACATTACCCCGCAATTTTCTCGTACACATATCAACTTTCAGCGCGTACCGACCGTCGATACTTCTAACCCACTTAACGCCAAAGGCATCCCAAGTTTGGATGAGAGTTTTGTGGTGATCCGCCTACGCGGTATCAAGAATGTCGACTTCCCGTATTTGTTGGCGATGATTGATGGCTCATTCATGTCTCGCCATAACACCATTGTGGTTCCTGGCGGCAAGATGAGCTTTGCAATGGAGCTCATAGTAAGGCCGATTCTGCAACAACTCATCGAAACAGGGAAAATTGGCTAAAAACCTCCCTACTGGAGTGTTTACTTTTCATACCGTGATCATGTGCACAGTTTTGCTTACAAAATCTCAATCATGGCACGATTAAAATCAAGAAATCGTTTTCGAAAAAGGATACTATTTCTAACCGAAACACAAGAGAGCTTGCAGCATATAAAAAGTGCTCTTATTCTAGTAGGCCAATTCAGGCTTAGCTAAAATATGGATAGCGCAAGCGTACCCTGCAGAGGAAGTGAGATATTATGGTTCTAGGTAAACCTCAAACCGACCCAACATTAGAGTGGTTTCTTTCACACTGTCATATTCATAAGTACCCATCAAAAAGCACGCTAATTCACGCGGGCGAAAAAGCAGAGACTTTGTACTACATCGTTAAAGGTTCTGTTGCGGTTCTTATCAAAGACGAAGAAGGTAAGGAAATGATCCTTTCTTACCTAAACCAGGGCGACTTCATTGGTGAACTTGGTCTATTCGAAGAAGACCAAGAGCGTACAGCTTGGGTTCGCGCTAAATCTCCTTGTGAAGTGGCTGAGATTTCTTTCAAGAAATTCCGTCAACTTATCCAAGTTAACCCAGACATCCTAATGCGCCTTTCTGCGCAAATGGCTCGTCGTCTACAAGTTACTAGCCAAAAAGTGGGTGACCTAGCGTTCCTAGACGTAACTGGTCGTATCGCTCAGACTCTTCTGAACCTTGCTAAACAGCCAGATGCGATGACGCACCCAGACGGCATGCAAATCAAGATCACTCGTCAAGAAATCGGTCAAATCGTTGGCTGTTCTCGTGAGACAGTAGGTCGTATCTTGAAGATGCTAGAAGAGCAGAACCTAATTTCTGCGCACGGTAAAACTATCGTTGTTTACGGGACTCGTTAATCTCGATTAACGTTTAAAAAATTTAAAAGCCACCAAATGTAAGTTTGGTGGCTTTTTTGTTTTTAAGAGATGAGAACCTTGAACACTGCGTTCCGAGAGCGGACTTCGTCCTACGAGATAAAGCCCTCTAAGATTCTGAGAATTAAAACCTCCCAAAGCGAAGCATTCCCGCATCTCTAGTACGTAGCACGTTCTCGATTCTTTCTACCCGTTGGTACTCTCGAAGATCTTATCTGCCGATGCAGCCACAAATCCTGGGTACAACTCACCGTTATCCATTGGGTAGCGCTTAGCAAACTCGTAGAAGCCTCCAGGAATCACCTCAACGCCTTCAGTAAAGGTCACTGGCACTTTGTCTGCCATGGTCGATGATTGCTCTAGTAGCACCTCTGGCGTGCCTTTTACTTCACCGCCATTCTCGTTGATGGTAAAGCCTACGGTGCGCAGGTGGTCGTTCACTTGCTTTACTTCTTCATGCTGATTGAGTTGGTTCACACTCACTGTGAAGTGGTTTGCTCCGTAACCGTGCGCAGCAAGCCAAGAAGCGTATTCACTCTCTTTCGCCAAAGTTTGGAAGTCAGCATAGCTAAGGTCCCACAAACGTCCGCCGTACAAGAAGTCACTGCCTGTCAGTTTAGAAGCATCAACCTGCTCTACCAATTTATGAACAATGGCTTGTAGCTCTGATGAGCACTCATCCACTTTCAACTCACTGATGAAGACTTTTGGTTGTTTCGGATCTGGGTGCTCAAAATGTTTTGCCACCAGCTTTTTGCTTTCAAATACGTAATCACCACAGGCTTTGTAACCCACCGCTAGGAATGGCTTCGCTAACGTTTCAATGCCTAGGGGAGCGACATTAAATGTACGTAGCGCAATATGGTCATTAATCAGAGGCTCATCTTCTTGAAGAAGTTGATGGACTTTAGCAGCGGAAGGGCAAAGACGTTGAATGTAGTCTTGCCATAGCGATTCAAATAACACATCGGGCGTCATAACGACTCCTTGTTATGAAATGTAGAGTTAGGGGTAAGAGGAAGTTGACCGCTCGTTCACAGCCCTAAAGCTGTCCAGAATCACGAACGAGCGGTCATCAACCTGTGACGGTATGTGTGGCATAAGTGCCAGTCAGTCAACACGCTCTGGAGAGTCTTAAGCTCGCCTTTGGCGTTTGCCAGCGCGCTTACCAGAATCCTAACTTGGTAAATAGCTCCGGCAGAGAGAAGCGGCGATACTTTGTCACCACTTCGTGTTTCTCTATTACAGGCTTACACCCGGGCTCAATGTAGCAGGCAAGACCGTCTCTTGTCCTTCCATTGATGCCATTGGGTACGCACAATAGTCTGCTGCGTAGTAAGCACTTGGACGTAGGTTACCCGACGCACCCGGACCACCAAATGGTGCATCACCACTTGCGCCTGTTAGCTGGCGGTTACGGTTCACGATGCCTGCACGAATGTGGTCCACGAAGTATTCCCACTCTTGGTCATCAGTTGAAACCAGACCTGCAGATAGACCAAAGCACGTATCGTTCGCCAGCTCGACTGCTTTCTCTAGCCCTTCGTAGCGCACCACTTGCAGAAGTGGACCGAAGTACTCTTCATCTGGCAATTCGGCAATGTTCGTCACATCGATGATACCCGGAGAAACAAACGCCGCTTCACCTGCTTTGGCTTCAATCAAGCTTTCGCCACCCAGTGCTTGCAAGTTCGCTTGTGCATCGAGAATGAACTTGGCCGCCGCTACCGAAATTTGCGGTCCCATGAAAGGCGCAGGCTCTGCAAATGGTTGGTCTACGCGAATATTGAGTGTCGCTTCCACCAGCTTAGTAATGACGGCATCACCCTTGTCGCCAAACGGAATGTATAGACGACGAGCACAGGTACAGCGTTGTCCTGCACTGATGAAAGCAGATTGGATAATGGTGTAAACCGTTGCGTCTAGGTCGCCGTAGTTATCCGAGATAACCATCGGGTTGTTGCCACCCATTTCAAGCGCCAGCATTTTGCCCGGCTGACCAGCAAACTGACGATGGAGAACATGACCTGTGTTTGCACTACCAGTGAACAGCACGCCATCAATGCCTTTCGCATCCGCCAGCGCAATACCAGTCTCTTTCGCGCCTTGGACTAGGTTAATCACACCTTTTGGTAGACCGACCTCTTCCCACAGCTTCATAGCGAGTTCACCTGTCCATGGTGTTTGCTCAGACGGTTTGAAGACGACAGTGTTACCAGCCAGTAGTGCTGGCACGATGTGACCATTTGGCAGGTGACCTGGGAAGTTATAAGGGCCAAACACCGCCATCACACCTAGTGGGCGATGACGCAATACAATTTGGTTGCCTGCGGCTTCACGTGTCGCTTCGCCAGTGCGGTCGTGGTAAGCACGAATAGAAATCGCAATTTTACCTGCCATCGCTGCCGCTTCAGTGCGTGTTTCCCAAATTGGCTTGCCGGTTTCTTTGGCAATCACTTCAGCGATTTTTTCGCTGTTCTCTTTTACTTTCTCTGCAAAAGCCAACACGATCGCTTCGCGCTCTGCAAATGGGCGCTTCTTCCAATCGACAAACGCTTCACGCGCCGCAGATACCGCTTGGTTGACCTGCTCTGCTGTTGCGCCGTTGCCTTGCCAGATCACTTCTTGGTTGTAAGGCGACAGAGACGTAAATGCTTCACCCTGACCTTGTACCCATTCACCTGCAATCCAATGTGTCATTGTTTCTATCCTTAAATTCTGTCGTCAGTTACTGCGGAAGAAGGCGAACAAAATCCCCTTCCTCAACCAAGAGTGCATCCGCCAATTCTGGTGCAAGCACTACGCTTTGCGTTTCTGCGTCGTAAGCCGCTTTTGCAGCTGCAGCACGGAAGTTCTCGAATGATGAATTACACATCAAGAAGTCTTGTGTGCTGGTGTGCTCCGAGATTTTGACTTGCGCGCGGAATGAGTGGCGTACCGATTCGATATTACGTAAGTCACACTCCACCGTTGGACCACCATCGAAAATGTCGACGTATCCACGGTTGGTAAAACCTTCACGCTCAAGCAGCTTCAATGCTGGACGTGTGTTGTCGTGCACTTTACCAATCACGGCTTGTGCTTCTGGGCTCAGTAGGTTGATATAGATTGGCAACTTCGGCATCAAGTCGGCGATAAAGCCTTTCTTACCGATACCAGTTAGGTAATCCGCAAGCGTAAAATCGATAGAGAAGAAATGCTCTTGAAGCCACTGCCAGAATGGCGAGTTACCGTTCTCGTCTGATACGCCACGCATTTCAGCAAAGATGGTTTCCGAGAAACGCTCTGGGTGCTCTGCCATCATTAAGAAACGACATTTGGACATCAGACGCCCGTTCAAGCCACCACGGAATTTCTCACGTAGGAACAAGGTACAGATTTCACTGTTACCCGTGTAATTGTTACCAAACGTCAGCAGCTTCACCACGTTGTTTACGCCAAGCTTTGGTGACGAGTGCACCACTTTGCTGATGTGGTAAGAATAAAAAGGCACATCCCAGCCGATCGAAGCTTCAATACCTGTGGTACCTGCCACTTCACCAGTTTCAGATTCAAAGCCCACCATTAAGTAGCCTTCATCACCGGCTTCCTTCACGTCAGGTTTGCCAAAACTGTATTCTGAGTGTTTGATTCGATTGGTTAACAGTTCTTCGTTAACCGGTAGAGATGTAAATCCATGACCAGACTCAACCGCACAGGTGTGCAGCGCGTCATAATCCGACATTGCGATAGGGCGAACTACTAGCATCAATACTCCCTCCAGATGCAAGAAGATCCTAACTATATTGTAGGAACAATACCCCCATCAGAGATCCTTGATGGGGGTTTCTAATTTGACGATAAGCGGAGATCGCGCTTAAACCAGCGTTGCGATCGCTTTATCTAGCTTCGCCAAACCTTCTTCGATTTCTTGTTGTGTGATAACGAGTGATGGTGTGAAACGTACGACATTGGCACCCGCAACCAATACCATGAGACCTTGTTTACCTGCAGCAACCAGTACGTCACGCGCACGTCCTTGCCACTCTTCATTCAGTGCTGCACCAAGCAGTAGACCTTTACCGCGCACTTCAGAGAAGATGTTGTATTTCGCGTTAATCTTCTCCAGACCTTCACGGAACATGGCTTCACGCTCTAATACGCCAGCCAGTACTTCTGGTTTTGTCACTTCTTCAACAACTGCTTCTGCAACTGCACACGCTAGTGGGTTACCACCGTAAGTTGAACCGTGCGTGCCCACTTTCATGTGCTCAGCCAGTTTTGCCGTCGTTAACATGGCACCGATAGGGAAACCGCCACCCAGTGATTTCGCTGTGCTTAGAATGTCTGGCGTAATGCCTAGACCTTGGTATGCGTAGAAGTGGCCCGTACGACCGTTACCAGTTTGAACTTCATCGAAGATCAACAGTGCGTTGTGCTTGTCACACAGTTCACGAACTGCTTGAGCGAACTCAGGTGTTGGTGGAATGATGCCGCCCTCACCTTGCAGAGGCTCCATCATTACCGCACAAGTGCGATCCGACATGTGTGCTTGAAGTGCTTCGATATCGTTGTAAGGAAGGTGTGTCACATCGCCAGGTTTAGGACCGAAACCGTCTGAGTAAGCCGCTTGACCGCCTACTGTTACCGTAAAGAAAGTACGACCGTGGAAACCTTGTTTGAATGCGATGATTTCAGATTTCTCTGTACCATGAACGTCTGCTGCGTAACGACGTGCTAGCTTTAGTGCCGCTTCGTTCGCTTCTGCGCCAGAGTTAGCAAAGAACACGCGCTCAGCAAAGCTGACTTCTGTTAGCTTCTTCGCCAATCGCAGCGCAGGCTCGTTAGTCATAACATTACTTAGGTGCCAAAGCTTGTTACCTTGCTCAGTCAATGCGTTCACCATAACTGGGTGACAATGACCAAGACAGCTCACCGCAATACCACCAGCAAAGTCGATGTATTCATTTCCGTTCTGATCCCAAATGCGTGAACCTTCACCTTTTACAGGGATCATTTCCATCGGGTTATAGCAAGGTACCATTACCTCATCGAATAAACCGCGCTCTACTTTGTTTTCCGTTGTCATTGCACATTCCTTCTTGATACCGCATGCCTAGCAGATAAGCGAATTTAACCGGCACTCTTTGCCAGCAAATAATGTTTTGCATTTAAGCTATTGCGGCATTGTATTTACATTTAATTAACCATTTCAATAGTGATTTATTCTTTTCGCTTTGGAGCGCAACCACCCATACTCACTATCTATGATTATTTATGCACCAAGAAACGCAAATAGAGAAGCGATTTTTTATAAAAGTTATGTATGACAAGGGTTAAAAAGAAAGGAGAAAAATGAATAGCCGCCACCAAATAGACGGAACGCATAGTTTTGCATTCCCATTCTTAGACGAAAAACATGAAGAATTTGTTAAGAAAGGTGATCGCGATCAGATCGCTTTGCGCGCAAGAAAGTTTGCAAGCAGCTCGTGACCTTGTTCTGTCTTGATCGACTCAGGATGAAACTGTACTGCGTCAATTGGCAGGGTTTTATGCTGATAACCCATGATTTCATCCATAGCTCCGTCAGGCAGTTCAGTCCAAGCGGTCAATTCAAACACATCAGGTAATGTGCCGTTTTTCACCACCAGAGAGTGGTAGCGGGTTACCATCAGTGGGTTATTAAGATTTTTAAACACACTGCGACCGTTGTGGCGAATTGGGGATGTCTTACCGTGCATCACCTGTCGAGCACGTACCACTTCCCCTCCAAACACTTGTGCAATCGCCTGATGACCAAGGCAAACGCCCAAGATAGGCAACTTACCAGCAAAGTGTTCAATGGCTTGTAGAGAGATACCCGCTTCGTTAGGGGTACATGGCCCTGGGGAGATCACCAAATGAGTTGGGTTGAGCGCCTCAATGCCTTGGATGTCGATTTCATCGTTACGCACCACCTTTACGTCTGCACCAAGCTCGCAGAAGTATTGGTAAAGGTTGTAGGTAAAAGAGTCGTAGTTATCGATGATCAACAACATAAAGGGTCGGTTGCTCCAATCCGTTTTGGCAATGCTTACGTAGTGAATCGCC
This sequence comes from Vibrio sp. B1ASS3, assembly GCF_905175355.1. Lineage (NCBI taxonomy): Bacteria > Pseudomonadati > Pseudomonadota > Gammaproteobacteria > Vibrionales > Vibrionaceae > Vibrio > Vibrio sp. B1ASS3. The sequence continues at coordinate 356,346 of NZ_HG992742.1, read as the reverse complement.
ACGTTCGTGACAATCAAGGGCGGTATTTTGCTATACCAAGCAAGAAAGGCAAGTTTTTGCTGAATAAAAAGGCCAGCATAGGCTGGCCTTTGGTCTTTACAGCTATTTAGGAACTGTTTGTCAGGAAATAAATTCGCTTAGCGGCGACGGCGGAATAAGCCTAGACCTAGCAGAGCAATTAGCGCGCCAAAGCCAAATGAACCACCATCATCATCGTCTGATGGGGTAGTGCTCGACGGCTCTAACGTGACATCGCGAGAGTCACTGAACTTAACCGTGTTACCGGTAGAGTCTGTCACTCTCTCTTCTAGAACGTACTGGCCTTCCGTTGGTGCTTTGTCGAACTCCACACTCACGCTACGAGCATCAATGTCCGTTTGTGTCAGAGTTGCACTCGCTTCGTAACCATCAGCATCAGACGTTGACGACGCCGCTTGAGTTGCCTCCGTTAGGCTTACTGTCACGATATCACCGACAACTGCGTTTGGTGGCAGACGAACTTCCACTGCTAGGTTTTCACCTGAGCTTGGTAGATCGATGTCTGTATCTGGGAAATCAATCGCGATGATCACAGGATCGTGGTCAGACGCCGAGAACGCATCTTTGTACTTCGGCATATCACCTGTGTACTTGCTGCTGTATTCGAACAAGTTACTTTCTAGTGAGTTGATGTGCCAATCTTCAATCGCCACCACTTTTTGTGCCAAGCTGTTGCTCGCCAACGCGTGGTCTAGGTTACCGAGCTCACCAGAGTAGGTGTATGAGAAGGTATCTGCACCGTGAAGTACTGTGTTCAGGTTATGGTAACCGTAACCTTTTTCAATTTTGGTCTTCTCGACTTGAAGCTCACCACCACCAATGGTTGTGTAAGCAGCAGTGTAGATGTCACGGCCGTATTTCTCTTTCGAGTAATCAGTCAGTGTAAGCAGAGGATCTTCCATGCCGTAGGCGTTCAGGTCACCCATTACTAGCACGTCACCTTCAATGCCTTTCAGAGCGTCACCCACAACGTTGGCTGCAGAAACACGGAAGTTGTTACAGTTGCCTTGCAGATCCGCCGGCTCAGAGTCTTCTACGCCCGCAATCCACTCTTCAATACATTCAGAACCTTTCGATTTGAAGTGGTTAACAACAACAGACAGATCTTTACCTGTCTCTTTCACCGTGAAGGTTTGTAGCAAGCTATGACGTTGGTATTTGTCGTAAGCTGGGTTGCCTTCCGCATCGTCACCACGCGTAATGGTGTTTTCTTCGATGTGCTGTTCTGGCGTCACAATCACTTTCGCCGCTTCTTTTGGCGTCACTTCGTTTGCACGGTATAGGATCGCTACCATGATCGCATCGCTACCAAAGTACTCATCTTGGTATTTGTCTTGATCCGCGATTTCAACGTAAGTGTAATGATCTTCTGCATCTTCGATTTCAGCGTTCAATGCGTCAACCAAGTTCTTCACTGCACTGCTGTCACCAAAGCCGTTGTTCTCGACTTCCATCAAACCAATGATGTCAGCGTCCATCTTGTTCATCGCCGCAACGATTTTCGCTTGTTGGATCAGGAACTCATCTAGGTTAGTCGCACCACGGTTTTGTCCAGTTGGGTTTTCATGGCCACTGTCAGCCACAGAGTTGAAGTAGTTCAGTACGTTGAAGCTGGCGATACGCAAATCTGAATCCGCAATCGCTGGAGCATCTTTACGAGCCACGTCGAAGCCTTCACCTGAAGTCACGAAGTTGGTGTTATCAACTTCATTGGTCGCAATCAGGCGGTATTCGTTGTAGCTGTAAGCCACCACGCCCTGCAGACCCTCTACTCGCGAACCAAGGCGAATGTGCTGCTCAGAAGAGCCATCTTGGTCTGCATCTTTCGCAAAATCTGGGTAGTAAGGGATTTGGCCGTTTGGTGCTTTGCCATCAGATTCTAGGTATACGCGGTTCGCTGCGTTGTCTTTTGCTAGCTCAACAGCAGCATCGCTCTCTGCTGCGTGTAATTGAGTTGGCTTAAACAATGGCGCTTCATGAGACAACATCATGTTGTTACGACGTGAATCGTAGTCGTAAGAGAAGTTGCGAGTTACAAACAGGTCACTTGCCGAAGTTAGTTCAACTTGCATGCCTTCATGACGCTCTAGCGCATCACGTAGCGTCTCACCTTCTTTGATAACAAGATCGGTAACTCGAGGAATATCCGATGTGCCTGTTTTCACATAGCTGTTAGCATCAGAAGCTAGCTGAGTATTGCTGTAGTACTCTTGAACTTTACCTTTAACACAAACAACATCACCAGCTTTTAGTTCCGTGTCTGCCGCATCAGTATGAATAAACAAGCCTTCTGAGGTCTTATCGTTGTTGTCATTTTCTAGTGCTTGTAGGTAGAAGCCTTTGGTTAGGCCAGTGGTAACAGCAGTCACAACACCAGTTACGAAATGATCTTCTTCAGTAATGTATGGGTAACCATCAATGAATGGTGACGTATCGCCTTCACCTTGAATATCTTGGATGGTAGTGAAGTTAGGTTGCTGACCGTCGACTTCACAAGCGAATGGTGCAGGTGGCTCAGTCGCATTTAGCTCACCAAGACCGTCAATGTTGTCTTTCTCAAATGCTGTCCACTGAGATGCATCATAAGTGGCAGAAGGGGTTAGTGCATCACTGTTACGAACCAATGTGGTGTCTTTACCAAAGTCTACGTCACCCATCACACCGATGATGTCGTGCACTTCACCATCTTTAAGCAGTGCGATCGGATCATCACCGTTAAAGTTCGCAACGCTTTTATCTGTAATATCCGCGACAGCTTTGATGGCATCGCTCGCGTCACCATGCGCCAGTACATACACTTGGTTAGCTTGTAGCGTCACTTGGCTAAGATCGAGTGTGCTACCCCAAGTACCGCCACCGTTTGATGATTTCGCTAGCTCGTAACCGGTTAGCGTTACCGCTGCATCGCCTGTATTCGCGATCTCTACTGCTTTGTTGTATGAACCACCTTCTACATACTGAGAGATGATAATTTCTGCATTAGCGTTAGCACTAAGTGCGCTAGCAATCGTCAGTGCCAGTAAAGAGGGTTTGATTAACGTATCCATTGTCGTACCTGATATTTATTTAAATGCAAACTAAGCCCTAAGCAGAGCCCACCATTTGCGCCTACTATCAGGTTTATTTATGAAATAAATAAGAAAGACCAGTAAAAGCCGTGAAATAAATCACATGTGGATACGTAAAATTATGCCAGGGCTGTTCATTTAAACAGTTTTTGTAACAAATACAGTAACTAAACAGATAAAAGGTTAGAATTAGACTTATTACTCAGTTTTATATTTCTCAACATGTTATGTGAATATCTGGATATTTATTTTGAATTCACTTGATTCTAGTAACCCAAACCAAATATTAATCAATGCTAATTTAGAATAACAAAACTTATTATTTCCTTCCTTTTTACCGTGTGAATCAAAATAAGCTTTCTGGTTATTTAAGCCTGTTAAGTTCAAATTTTTATAAATCAAACATCATTTTCACCACACAATACTAGCCAAATCCATAACCACTCGTTATAAAACCCGCAAGAGACAGAGAACAAGGTCTCCAATAACGACTATCAGGATAAGAAAATGAAACGATTTCAGCAGATTGCGCTAGCCTTTTCGGCTTCAATGTTAATGGCGGGGTGTCAATTGACCTCGAGTGAGCCCATCGAACCAAGTACCTCTGAGCACCTGGTCGAAGTGGCTAAGCAAGAACTCAGTGAGTTAGAAATGTTTGAAGTAAGTGACAATGGCTTAATCACCTATACCGCCCGATTGCCGGGCCCTGGCTACTATTGGAAACCCGCAAGGATAAAAGAAATCAGTTATGAAATATCATGTATTGAGTTGAGCTATTTCGTCGATCGCGGGCTCGTCGTAAAGTCCGAGTTCTTGGGAAAAAGAGGACGTGTGGAGTATTACGATATGGAACGCTGCGAACAAGACACTCCATTCCAGTAATACAAGCATAAAAAAAGCTCCACCGATGGTGGAGCTCTTAAATTCTGAATGCTTTTTAGCAACTATGGGCGAGCAACAAAACCGACTGCTTCGTACGCTTTCTTCAACGTTTCAGCCGCACGTGCCGATGCTTTCTCAGCGCCTTGCTTCATCACTTCGTTCATGTAAGCGCGGTCAGCACGGATACGGTGGTATTCAGCTTGAATAGGCTCAAGCATAGTAACTAGAGCTTCACCAACGTCTTTCTTGAATGGACCGTACATTTCAACGCCTTGGTATTTCGCTTCAATCTCTTCAAAGCTCATGCCTGTTGCCGCAGAGTACAGACCCATTAGGTTAGAGATACCTGCCTTGTTGTCCCAATCGTGAGCGATACGCGGTGGCGTTTCTGTGTCGGTTTGCGCTTTGTTGATCTTCTTAATGATCGACTTAGGCTCTTCCAACAGCGTGATAACGTTTTTACGGTTGTCATCAGATTTAGACATCTTCTTCGTTGCGTCTTGAAGGCTCATTACACGCGCGTTTACCGTCGGAATGTAAGGCTCTGGCACTTGGAAGATTGGCTGCTCTGGTGAGTAGATGTTGTTAAAGCGGTTAGCAATATCACGCGCTAGCTCTAGGTGTTGCTTCTGGTCGCTACCTACAGGCACTTGGTGCGCGCCGTAAAGCAGGATGTCTGCCGCCATCAGTACTGGGTAGTCAAACAGACCAACGTTTACATCACCAAACTGGCTTGAGCTGTCGTTTGAGTAACGTGCAGATTTGTCTTTAAACTGCGTCATACGACCCAGTTCACCCATTTGGGTGTAACAGTTAAGAAGCCAACCAAGTTGAGCATGCTCTGGTACATGTGACTGAACAAATAGCGTGCTCTTCTTCGGGTCAACACCAACTGCCAGACAGATCGCCAGTGCATCTAGAGTCGCTTCATGCAGCGCTTTAGGGTCCTGACGAACCGTAATCGCGTGAAGGTCTACCACACAGTATTGGCAATCATAATCGTCTTGCATCTGCTGCCATTGACGTAGAGCACCCAAGTAGTTACCGATACTTAGTTCACCCGAAGGTTGAACACCACTCAATACAATGGGTTTGCTCATTAGAATGATTCCTTTGACTTCTTAATCTAATTAAATGAAAAAAACCGTGCAGTAATAGATGCACGGTTTACTCAGTGTACTCATTAACGAGTATTTTGGAAGCTCTTTTGTAGCCGTTATGCAGAAACCGCTACAACATCCAATAATTCTGCCAAACTGTCGGCGACGAAATCTGGATTTGATGCAGAAATAGGCTCACCGTGGTTGTAACCATATGTCAGACCAAATGAGGCACAGCCTGCGTTCTTCGCTGCGAGAATGTCGTTCTTCGAGTCGCCAACCATCAGCATTTCACTAGGTTGGATTTGGTGTTTTTCCATCAGCCAGTTCAGTGCTACTGGGTTTGGTTTTTTCTCTGGGAATGCATCACCGCCAAGGACATCAACGAAGTATTTTGCGATGTCGTGCTTTTCCAAAACGTCAGGCACAAACTTTGAAGGTTTGTTGGTCACCAACGCCATAACAAAGCCCGCTTTGTGCAGCTCTGCTAGTGTCTCTTTTACCGTTGGGTATAGATGACTTAGCTTGTGACCGCTTTGCTCGTAGTAATCATCAAACAGTACACGCGCTTTTGCACGAAGCTCTTCGCTCAAATCTGGGTTGATAGTCAGGCTTTGGCTTAGTGAGCGTCCAATCAGCACGTCTGCGCCGTTACCAACATAGTCACGAACCTGTTCTTCTGAAACAGAAGGAAAACCAAGTGCTTGAACGGTTTGGTCTGCCGCAACCGCTAGATCCGGAACGCTATCAAGCAAAGTACCGTCTAGGTCAAAGGCAATGAATTTAATGTCTTGTTGAGTCATAACTTCCCTGAAGATTTTTATTTATAAATCGGTGAAAACGACAAAGGATGGCACCCCATCCTTTGTTTTTATCATTTTGTCTGACTTTAGAGTAACTGTTTGTTTATTAAAATTGTTTAGCAATTACTTTGCAGCAATACGCTGACGAACCGCTTCAAACAAACAAATACCTGATGCCACAGATACGTTCAAACTAGAGACGCTGCCAGCCATTGGGATCTTAATCAAATCGTCACAGGTTTCACGAGTTAGACGACGCATACCGTCACCTTCTGCACCCATTACGATAGCAAGAGGACCCGTCAGTTTTGCTTGGTAGATGTCGTGCGTTGCTTCGCCCGCCGTACCAACAAACCAGATACCTTGCTCTTGCAGTGTACGCATAGTACGAGCCAAGTTAGTCACTCGGATCAATGGCACGACTTCAGCTGCACCACAAGCCACTTTGCTTACGGTTGCGTTCATCGGTGCAGAACGATCTTTCGGTACGATGATCGCCGCTACGCCAGCTGCATCTGCATTACGTAGGCAAGCACCTAGGTTGTGTGGATCCGTCACGCCATCCAATACCAATAGTAGCGGTGATTCATGCTGCGCTAGGATGCCATCAATGTCATTTTCATTAAGCTGTTTCGCAGCTTTAACACGAGCAATGATGCCTTGGTGGTTAGCACCGTGTGCTTTGTCGTCTAGCGTTTTACGTGTCATTTGTTGAATCGAAACACCACAAACCTGAAGATCGTTCAGGATTGGCATTAGACGATCGTCTTGGCGGCCTTTTAGGACGTATGCTTCGATAAAACGCTCTGGTTCGCGTTCTAATACCGCTTTCACTGCGTGAATGCCGTAAATAAATTCGTTACTCATTGTTTAACCTGTTGTTCTGGTCGTCTTGCCTTCGCCAATCTACCCCTTTAAATCCGGACTAGATTGGCGCTTCAGCCTACTCAGCGTCGCTCTTAGTACGCTTAGTCTTTCTCGGCTTACTGTGTGGCTTTTTCTTGCGTGCTTTCTTCGGCTTTTTCGTACCTTCAGCGTCACCGCGTTTCGCGCTACCTTTGCGAGCACTGCCTGCTTCCGCAGGTTCAGGGTGCTTGGTCGGTTCAATCATCGGCTTCGCGCGAGTACCGCCTTTGGTTGCCGCACGTTTTTTCTCTTTTGCTTTGCGTTTGGCATCTGCTGCGCGTTTCTTCGCAGTCTTACCTTTGCCGCGTAGCTTACGGCTTGTTTCGATTAATTCAAAGTCAATTTGCTTGTCATTTAAGTTAACCGCAAGCACTTTCACTTTCACCGCATCGCCTAGACGATAGATGTTACCGAAGCTTTCACCGATAAGTCTTTGACCAATCGGATCAAATTGGTAGTAGTCGTTCTCTAGTGTCGAAATGTGCACCAAACCATCGATATGCAGCTCAGTCAGACGAACAAAGAAACCAAAACTGGTTACATTGGCAATAACACCATCCAGCTCGTCGCCAACATGGTCTTGCATGTATTCACACTTCAACCAATCAGCTACTTCACGAGTTGCGTCGTCTGCACGGCGCTCTGTCATCGAACATTGCTCACCGTAGAAGTCCATGTCGTCAAACGAGTAGTGGTAACCGCCAGTTGGTGTCCAACGATCTTGGTTGCGACCTTCTTCTTTAGCAATCAGGTACTTGATTGCGCGGTGCAACAGTAGGTCTGGGTAACGACGAATTGGCGACGTGAAGTGTGCGTAACGTTTCAGCGCTAGACCAAAGTGGCCGGCATTGTCTGCGTTGTAGACCGCTTGCTTCATTGAGCGCAGTAACATGGTTTGAATCAGTTCTTTGTCCTGACGTTCTGCAATTTGTTTTACCAAATCTGCATAATCGGTTGGTGATGGCTCTAAACCACCTTTCAGATCCAGACCTAGCTCACTGAGGAAATCACGGAACCCCTGCAGGCGCAGTTCACCCGGAGATTCGTGAACACGGTACAACGCTGGCTCTTTTGCTTTCTCAACATAAGACGCTGAAGCAATGTTCGCTAAGATCATACATTCTTCGATGATCTTATGTGCGTCGTTACGAATTACCGGCTCGATGCTTTCAATCTTACGATCCGCATTGAAGATAAATTTAGCTTCAACGGTTTCGAATTCAATCGCACCACGGTTATCACGCGCTTCTTTAAGTACTTTGTACATCGCATGCAGCTCTTCAAGGTGAGGAACGACAGCGTGATAACGCATGCGCAGCTCTTCATCCCCTTCTAGAATCGCACCCACTTTGTTGTAAGTCAGACGCGCATGCGAGTTCATCACAGCTTCGTAGTGTTTATAGCCTGATAGCTTACCGGTGTCAGAGATGGTCATCTCACATACCATACACAAGCGATCAACCTGAGGGTTAAGTGAACACAAACCGTTTGATAGCACTTCAGGTAGCATTGGCACAACTTGCGATGGGAAGTATACCGAGTTACCACGGTTGATGGCTTCTTTGTCCAGCGCAGAGTCTGTACGCACGTAGTAACTTACGTCAGCAATTGCGACCCATAGGCGCCAACCGCCACTCTTTTTCTTCTCACAGTAAACAGCATCATCAAAGTCACGAGCGTCTTCGCCATCAATGGTTACTAGCGGCAAGTCACGTAGATCGACACGACCTTCTTTTGCTTCTTCTGGAACTTCTTCGCCCAGATTTTCGATCTGTTTATCGACGGCTGCTGGCCAATCGTGTGGAATTTGGTGGGTACGGATTGCTATTTGCGTTTCCATGCCCGGCGCCATGTTCTCACCAAGAACTTCAACCACTTTACCCATCATGCCACGTGAGCGAGAGCCGCGATCAGTAATCTCAATAACGACCACGTTACCCATACGAGCACCTGCTTTGTGCTCATTTGGGATCAGAATATCTTGGCTGATGCGAGAGTCATCTGGCACAACGTATGAGTAGCCGTATTCAAGGAAGAAACGCCCCACGATCTGCGTGTTACGCTCTTCTAAAACACGAACAAGACGACCTTCACGACGACCACGCTTGCTATTGTCAGTTGGTTGCACCAACACGTAGTCACCGTGGATGATGTGCTTCATCTGGTGATGCGGCAGTACAATGTCATTATCCTTGCCGACACTGCCTTCTGGACGAACCCAACCATGACCATCTTTGTGACCAATTACGTAACCTTTCACCATCTCAAGTTTTTCTGGCAACGCGTAACACTGACGGCGCGTAAATACGAGCTGACCATCACGCTCCATTGCGCGCAGTCGACGGCGTAAACCTTCATAATGCTCTTCACCTTCAAGTTTTAGCGCTTCAAACAAATCATTGCGATTCATCGGTACGCCCGCTTCTTCTAGAAACTCAAGAATGAACTCTCGGCTTGGGATTGGATTTTCGTAATTTTTGGATTCACGATCTGCGAAAGGATCGTTTGGAATATTGTCTGACATAGGCACGCCTATCTAGCAAGGAAGGTATAGAGCTAGTATATCCGAGTCTCTCGATAAGCTACAGAAATTGCTTTAAAAAAGAGTGTCAGTGAGAAGATTTATAGAACGTTAAGAAGGCTAAGGACGGGTAAGTAAGATCAGCAGTTCAGAATTATCACTTAATAGCTCTTCAATCGTGCAGCCATCTAATTCAGCCAAAAACGCCATTTTCGCTTTCGCTAGCTTTTCTTTTAGACGACATGCCGGCGTGATATGGCAAAATTCCACAGAACAATTCACCAAATCTAATGGCTCTAAATCACGCACCACACCACCGACAGTGATTTCTTGCGGCGCTTTCATCAAACGGATACCACCATTTTTACCGCGCACCGTATGCACATAACCAAGCTGACCAAGGCGGTTAATCACTTTCACCATATGGTTACGTGATACACCAAATAAATCAGTCACTTCGGTAATGTTTGTTAGCTCATCTTTTGGCAATGAAGCCAAGTAAATCAAGGTTCTGAGCGCATAATCGGTAAAGCTAGTTAACTGCATGTTGCTATCCTCTGTAGTAGCAAAATTGTAATTCTTTTCTTGATCGAAAGATACATTTGAGATACAACTTTAAACATGCATTACAAATACAACTTTAAATAGGAAGCCATTATGCTCAGCAACCAAACCATTGATATCGTGAAAGCAACTGCACCACTTCTTGCAGAAACTGGTCCTAAGTTAACGGCACACTTTTACGATCGCATGTTCACCCATAACCCTGAGTTGAAAGACATTTTCAACATGAGCAACCAGCGTAATGGTGACCAACGTGAAGCTCTATTTAATGCAATCTGCGCTTACGCAACCAACATCGATAACCTACCAGCACTACTTGGTGCTGTAGAGAAAATCGCGCACAAGCACACCAGCTTTATGATCACTAAAGATCAGTACCAAATCGTCGGCACACATCTACTTGCGACGATCGACGAGTTGTTCTCTCCGGGTCAGGAAGTGATTGATGCATGGGCAGAAGCTTATGGCGTTTTGGCTAACGTGTTTATTCAACGCGAAGAGCAAATCTACCAAGAGAACGCTGCGCTTCAAGGTGGATGGCGTGGTCTGCGCGAATTTGAGTTGGTGGGTAAACATCTTGAGAGTGAAAACATCTGTAGCTTTGTTTTCAAACCAACCGATGGTGAAGTGGTTTCTGAGTACAAACCGGGTCAATACCTAGGCATCTACATCAACAGTGATAAGTTCGAAAACCAAGAGATTCGCCAATACAGCCTATCCTCTGCGGTTCAAGAGAACACTTATCGTATCTCGGTGAAACGTGAAGAAGGCGGTAAAGTATCGAACTTCCTTCACGATGAATTGAACATCGGCGATAAGGTGCAACTTGCCGCACCTGCGGGTGATTTCTTTATGGATGTGGACGCAACTACACCGGTTGTTTTGGTGTCAGCGGGCGTTGGTCTAACTCCGACTCTATCGATGCTTGAGAGCCTTTCTGAGCACCAAGCGCCAGTAACCTGGGTGCATGCTGCAGAAAACGGTCAACAACACGCATTCAAACAGCACGTAAACCAGATCGTGAATGCTAAAGAGAACATAAATTCATTGGTTTGGTACAACCAACCAACAGCAGAAGACAAGATTGGTGAAGACTTCCACTTCACTGGTTTCGTCAACCTAAATGAAATTGAAGCAGCCCTTAAGCAAGACAATGTACAAGTCTACTTCTGTGGTCCTGTTGGCTTTATGCAGCACGTCGCGAAACAATTGCTTGAGCTTGGCGTAGCGCAAGAGCAGTTCCACTACGAGTGCTTCGGTCCACACAAAGTCGTTTAATCGCCTGCGATTACGCTTCGGGAAAAACAACAAAGCCCACATGATGTCTGTCTCTTGATCACAAGTCTAGTGATCAAGAGACATTGCGAGTTCGTAGCCTTCAAGGATGGTTTGTAGTTTAAACCATCCTTCCCAAAGTGCCTTTATTGAAGCTCTGCCCGTCCTCTTGGTATCTTTCCAACCGCCTAATTTAGCGAGACTCTTGTACGCCCAGCCCATATCCGGCGTTTCTTTAGGTAACGTCTTACTTTCTAGTTTCAACCACAGCAGCTTCCAAGCTTTTTTGCCCAAGACCTTTTCACAACTTTCTGTTGATAGCTCATCAACCTCTTTAATGAAGCGTAACGCCAATAAACGTGTCGCAACAAAGGCATAGATGACACTTAACCTCTCTAAGTTACCTTTACTTTGGAGTCTTAGTGACTCCACATCCGTACCTTCACTTTTCCAGACTTTATGGAAGTCTTCAATCAGCCATCGACGCTCGTAATAACCGATAATTCTCATGGCGTCTTCAGCGTTGTTTACTGGCTCCGACGTCAAGAGGTGCCATGCTAACTTGTCTTTTGATGTCCCTTGCTCAAGGCAACCAACATAATAAACAGGTATGCCTGCGTGCTCCTTTTTGTTTGCTGGAGCCTTTAATGTCACCTGACCATATTTAACATCAAGATTTACATCTCTCGCTTTTCTTCCTCCTTTTTGGGGGATGGTAAGCTCTTTTGTCTGGACGCTTGGTAACGCTTGCGCATAGTCGTAAAGCTTTTGAGCGTGCTCTTCTAGACAGCGGCTTTGCATTGAACGAACGACAAAACGCTGCTGATGTTGACGTTTATAAGTTAAGTATTCGAATAGGTCAGCTTCTCGGTCACAGACCGAGATAACATCTAACATCTTATCCCCTAGGCGCTCAACGACACGGCGAGAAGCTTGCTCCCATTTGTAACTCTCTTTCTCCTCGTAAGGACGAGTCGCGTGTTGGTGCTTTTGCCCACGCTTAGTAATATCTCGGCTCCATCGTTGTTGCTCTATAAGACCAACAATGGTCTGACTTTGTGGTGCAAAAAGTAACGTCGAATGTACATGGAGAGCTCGAATTCTGTCGCCTTGATTCGTGTGCCCGAGTTCATCTTTTATACTTCGATGAGGAAAACAGAGCGTTGTTGTATCTTCAAGCGCGAGTAATTCCTCATGCTCGTTAGCTCGAGATACCGTTGATTGAAAACCTGCTTCAGCGATGTCTTTTGCATCGATGTTTTCATTGCGGATAAAGCGATATGCCCCTTCCATATCGGCGGGAGAAAAAGGAAGTTTAGCCACGGAGACTCCTGGTTGATTAGCAATGGAAGTCGCTAAACTGATGAGGCGTTGTGTTCTTCGAGGGTCTTTAAGTTGTGCTTGTCCAAATTGTTCTTGTGCCCAAAGTTTAGCGTCTGAGTGTGTCATCTTAGTGTTTCAGTAAGGATTCTTAAGTGATCAGAGCGCACACACGTTAAAGAGTTCAAAAAAAATCCCCAAGCTATAAGCTTGGGGATTTGTGTATAAGAGACAGACATGATGTGGGCTTTGTTGTATCTATTGGCAGAGCTTTATGAAGTTACTGGTATTTTAAGAGTACACCTACCAGAAGGTGTCGCGGCGTTTAGCCCGCGCAATAATGTTTTGTGGCATACGTTGCTCAAGACCGTTTCTCAGCATCGCAATACGCTTGTGCTTTCTTTGGTCGGCAGTCACCGAGTTATATAACCAACGGTAAGCGTCTTCGTAATCTAACGGGCTACCGTAATCACGTAGCAATAGCTCAGCAAGATGAATACGCGCATTCAAGTTACCCATTGCCGCCGCTTCTCGCAGGTATGGGATTGCACGTTCTTTATCTTGTTGGACTAAAGTACCGCGAGAGTAATAGCGACCTAGCTGCTCTAGTGCAGCAGGCAAACCTTGGTGTGCTGCGTTTTCCATGTAATAAAGACCAAGTTCGACATCTTGATCAACACAAACGCCCCACGCCAACATATCGCCATAAAGGAATTCATAAGACGGCAAGTTAATGCGCGTCGCACGTGCCACGATATCTTCTACCAACTGGCAGTTATCAGCGCGCACACGTTCTAGGTGCTTATTCTGCTCAATTAGCTTTATAAGCTCTGCTTCGGTGTAGATGGGGACAGGCGCCCCTACATCGGCAACATTTGCCTTAGCCGATGTCGCACTCAGCATCAATAACAGTGAAGCAGCCACTGTTCGTAACTTCATAAATGTACTCTTTAAGGTATCTAAGAAACCAAAGATCAGCCAAGGATCTCCTCTGCTTGATAACCTTATCGGCAAAGGTCAGTTAAGCTTTAGGCAATTTTTGCCTCCTACTTAAGCTTAACGGCAAATATTTGCCACAGCGAGTCGCATTTTTCAGCAGTTTTTCAATAGTGAACATAACTCACAGATACAAAAAAACCGGCTATAAAAGCCGGTTTTTATAATCTCTAACGAGTATCGATTAAGCTTCGAATGGGTGAACCTTAATGATAGTTTCGTTACGGTCAGGACCTGTAGAGATGATGTCTACTGGCACGCCAGTTAGCTCTTCGATACGCTTGATGTAATCTAGAGCAGCTTGTGGTAGCTCTTCGATTGATTTCGCACCGAATGTGTTCTCAGACCAACCAGGCATTGTTTCGTAGATAGGCGTTGCTTTTTCGAATGCTTCAGCAGCCATCGGAGAAACTTCTAGTGTAGAGCCATCTTCCATCTTGTAACCAGTACAGATTTTTAGCTCTTCTAGACCATCTAGTACGTCTAGTTTAGTTAGACAGAAACCAGATACAGAGTTGATTTGGATTGCACGACGCATAGCAACAGCATCGAACCAACCAGTACGGCGTAGACGACCTGTTGTCGCACCGAACTCGTGACCAACTTCACCTAGGTGTTTACCTACTGGATCTTGCTTGTCTAGACCGTCGTATAGCTCAGTCGGGAATGGACCTGCACCAACGCGAGTACAGTAAGCTTTCGCGATACCAAGGATGTAACCGATGTGACGAGGACCGAAACCAGAACCTGCAGCAACACCACCAGCAGTCGTGTTAGAAGAAGTTACGTACGGGTAAGTACCGTGGTCGATATCAAGTAGAGTACCTTGTGCACCTTCGAACATGATCTTGTCGCCGCGCTTACGTGCTGCGTCTAGTTCGTCAGTTACGTCGATAACCATTGAAGTTAGTAGATCTGCATAGCCTTTAGCTTGCTCAAGTACTTCTTCGTAGCTTACTGGTTCAGCTTTGTAGAAGTTAACTAGTTGGAAGTTATGGTATTCCATTACTTCTTTTAGTTTCTCTGCGAAAGCTTCCATATCGAATAGGTCACCAACGCGTAGACCGCGACGAGCAACTTTATCTTCGTATGCTGGACCGATACCACGACCAGTTGTACCGATAGCTTTTTTACCGCGAGCGATTTCGCGAGCTTGGTCCATTGCAACGTGGTAAGGAAGAATTAGAGGACATGCTTCAGAAATGAAAAGACGCTCGCGTACTGGAATGCCGCGCTCTTCAAGAGGTTTCATTTCTTTAATTAGAGCTTCAGGCGATAGTACAACACCGTTACCGATAACGCATTTTACGTTATCGCGAAGGATACCTGATGGAATTAAGTGAAGAACGGTTTTTTCACCGTCAATTACAAGTGTGTGACCTGCGTTGTGACCGCCTTGGTAGCGTACCACGTATTTTGCATCTTCAGTTAAAAGGTCTACAATTTTACCTTTACCTTCGTCACCCCATTGGGTGCCTAGAACGACTACGTTATTTCCCATCTTTCCAAGTCTGATTGCTAGTTAAAAATGGATTCTAGCACCGAATCACTCTTCTTGCAGTCATTTTTGTTCACAGAGTTGATACTAGAATGCAAACATCACCGATGTTGTTCATTTCGAAATCACTACATCACTGATAATATTTACCTTTCTTAAATCCACAAGGAATCGCAATGTCTGAGTCAATTTGGCTAGCGATAGGGCTAGTATTGATTGTTGAAGGGATTGGCC
Organism: Vibrio sp. B1ASS3; assembly: GCF_905175355.1. Taxonomy (NCBI): domain Bacteria; kingdom Pseudomonadati; phylum Pseudomonadota; class Gammaproteobacteria; order Vibrionales; family Vibrionaceae; genus Vibrio; species Vibrio sp. B1ASS3. Next base: position 341,140 of record NZ_HG992742.1, on the reverse strand, counting down.
CCTTGGTCGCCCCAAATGGTTGGCGCAACATGGTTGCTCAACTGAGCGAGCAACCCGATAACCATCTGCGTCGCATTGGCGGTTGCTTGGTCGTAGCTGGTGCTGTGATCGCTCTCATGATGAGTTAATCACTCTATCGCTCTAACTCTGACCTATCTGGCCGTTAGCAATAAGCGCAGCAAGAAATAGATACAAAAAAAGCTCCATAACGGCTGTCTCTTATACACAAATCCCCAAGCTTATAGCTTGGGGATTTTTTTGAACTCTTTAACGTGTGTGCGCTCTGATCACTTAAGAATCCTTACTGAAACACTAAGATGACACACTCAGACGCTAAACTTTGGGCACAAGAACAATTTGGACAAGCACAACTTAAAGACCCTCGAAGAACACAACGCCTCATCAGTTTAGCGACTTCCATTGCTAATCAACCAGGAGTCTCCGTGGCTAAACTTCCTTTTTCTCCCGCCGATATGGAAGGGGCATATCGCTTTATCCGCAATGAAAACATCGATGCAAAAGACATCGCTGAAGCAGGTTTTCAATCAACGGTATCTCGAGCTAACGAGCATGAGGAATTACTCGCGCTTGAAGATACAACAACGCTCTGTTTTCCTCATCGAAGTATAAAAGATGAACTCGGGCACACGAATCAAGGCGACAGAATTCGAGCTCTCCATGTACATTCGACGTTACTTTTTGCACCACAAAGTCAGACCATTGTTGGTCTTATAGAGCAACAACGATGGAGCCGAGATATTACTAAGCGTGGGCAAAAGCACCAACACGCGACTCGTCCTTACGAGGAGAAAGAGAGTTACAAATGGGAGCAAGCTTCTCGCCGTGTCGTTGAGCGCCTAGGGGATAAGATGTTAGATGTTATCTCGGTCTGTGACCGAGAAGCTGACCTATTCGAATACTTAACTTATAAACGTCAACATCAGCAGCGTTTTGTCGTTCGTTCAATGCAAAGCCGCTGTCTAGAAGAGCACGCTCAAAAGCTTTACGACTATGCGCAAGCGTTACCAAGCGTCCAGACAAAAGAGCTTACCATCCCCCAAAAAGGAGGAAGAAAAGCGAGAGATGTAAATCTTGATGTTAAATATGGTCAGGTGACATTAAAGGCTCCAGCAAACAAAAAGGAGCACGCAGGCATACCTGTTTATTATGTTGGTTGCCTTGAGCAAGGGACATCAAAAGACAAGTTAGCATGGCACCTCTTGACGTCGGAGCCAGTAAACAACGCTGAAGACGCCATGAGAATTATCGGTTATTACGAGCGTCGATGGCTGATTGAAGACTTCCATAAAGTCTGGAAAAGTGAAGGTACGGATGTGGAGTCACTAAGACTCCAAAGTAAAGGTAACTTAGAGAGGTTAAGTGTCATCTATGCCTTTGTTGCGACACGTTTATTGGCGTTACGCTTCATTAAAGAGGTTGATGAGCTATCAACAGAAAGTTGTGAAAAGGTCTTGGGCAAAAAAGCTTGGAAGCTGCTGTGGTTGAAACTAGAAAGTAAGACGTTACCTAAAGAAACGCCGGATATGGGCTGGGCGTACAAGAATCTCGCTAAATTAGGCGGTTGGAAAGATACCAAGAGGACGGGCAGAGCTTCAATAAAGGCACTTTGGGAAGGATGGTTTAAACTACAAACCATCCTTGAAGGCTACGAACTCGCAATGTCTCTTGATCACTAGACTTGTGATCAAGAGACAGCCATAACGGAGCCTTTTCAATTTGCTTGAACGCGGAGCTTATTTCGCTTCTGCGCCTTTCGCATTGTTCATGTATTGGAAGAATTCGCTCTTCGGATCCAGAACAAGGATGTCGCTCTTAGAGCTGAATGATTTCTCGTAAGCCTTTAGAGAACGTAGGAAGCTGAAGAACTCAGGATCTTTGTTGTACGCATCTGCGTAGATCTTCGCTGCTTCTGCATCCGCTTCACCTCGTGTTACACGAGCTGTTTTGTCTGCTTCAGCAAGAATCGTTGCCACTTCAAGCTCAGCTTGTGCGCGGATTACTTCTGCTTTCTCACGACCTTGAGAACGGTGTTTACGAGCTACCGACTCACGCTCCGCGCGCATACGACGGTAGATAGATTCACTGATCTCATCTGGTAGGTTGATCTTCTTCATACGGAAGTCAACGATACGAACACCCAAGTCCTTCATTGCGCTGTCGCGCGTGTCTTTCAACACTTCAGACATGATTAGGTCACGTTCGCCATCGATTTCCAATGCCTCACGAGCCGCCTCAGTACTTACTTCATCACTGCTTGCGTCTTCTGGAAGTACGTCGTTATTACGTGGACCAGATACGATTTGCTTGATTTCACGAGAACCGATTTCTGCACGTAAAACGTCTGTTACTTTACGCTCAAGAAGCGCTTCAGCTGTCAGCGTGTTACCGCCGCCAGTTGCTAGGTAGTAACGACCGAAATCTTCAATACGCCACTTCACGTAGGTATCGATGATTACGTCTTTTTTCTCAGACGTTACGAAACGGTCAGCACGGCCGTCCATTGTTTGGATACGCGCATCAAGTGTTTTTACGCGGTCAAACAAAGGCATTTTGAAGTGCAGGCCCGGCTCGTAAATACGAGTGATGTCGTTGTTGTCTTTCAAGACACGACCAAATCGAACCACAATACCGCGGTCACCTTCAGGAATCACAAACAGTGACATCAGCATTAATGCCAGTGCGATTACCAGTACAGGGATCATTAACTTACGCATTCTTAGTATCTCCCTTGACGTGTACCAGTTGAACGAGACTGCGAGCTCGAAGTGTCTTCTTGCGTACGCTCAGATTCCAATTGGATATGGTCGTACGTTGAAGTCGATTTCGATTTACGTTTAGTGTCTGTTTGACCATCTTGACCAGCCAACTTATCAATTGGAAGGTAAAGAAGGTTGCCGCTAGATTCAGAGTCAATCAGCACTTTAGATGTGCTTGAGTAAACTTCTTCCATCGCATCTAGGTACAGACGGTCACGAGTTACACCCGGTGCCGCTAGGTATTCAGGTAGTAGTTTTTCAAACTGAGCTACTTGACCAAGTGCTTCGTTAGTTACACGCTCGTTGTAACCTTGCGCTTCTTTCTTCAAACGCTCTGCACGACCAGTTGCTTTAGGCAAGATTTCGTTCTTGTAAGCTTCTGCTTCACGGATGAAACGCTCTTCATCCTCACGTGCTGCGATTGCATCATCAAACGCATCTTTAACTTGCTCTGGTGGACGTGCAGACTGGAAGTTCACGTCAACAATCACGATGCCCATATCGTAGCTATCGATGATTTGGTTCAGAGTTTCTTGTGTTGTTTGACGGATTTGCTGACGACCACTTGTTAGGATGCTATCCATCAGTGAGTCACCAATTACCGCACGTAGCGCAGAATCCGTTGCTTGACGCAAGCTGTCGTCCGCATTGGTTACGCGATATAGGTATTTGTATGGGTCAGCAACACGGTATTGAACGTCCATTGCTACCGTTACTACGTTTTCATCTTTTGTCAGCATTAGACCAGATGCACGTAGCGAACGAATCGCTTGCACGTTAACCGCTTCGTATTCGTCGATAAAACGAGGACGCCAGTTCAGACCTGGGTCTACGATACGGTCGTATTTACCTAAACGCAGCACAACACCGCGCTCTGCTTCACCGATGGTGTAAAAGCCAGCGAAGAACCACACCGCAATCGCGATAACTGCAATGACACCAAAGCCAATCGCACTACCACCACCGCCGATAGGTGAACCACCACCGCCGCCTTTTTTACCAAATTTGCCACCCAGCTTTTGACTCAGTTTGCTGAACACTTCATCTAAATCTGGCGGACCTTGATCTCGGCCACCAGGACGCTGGCCACCACGATTATTATTACCCCAAGGGTCATTATCGCGGCCATTGTTGCCGTTGTTATTTCCAGGCTCATTCCACGCCATTAGAAAGCTCCATCATTTGATATGACGTTATACTGTAGCAGTCCTTTAAGTGACTATAAAGTCGACTAAAACTGCCCCTTCTCTTTTTTCAAGTCTAGACCAATCTACCTGTTGCATTCGAATATTGATCAACAAGTTACCTTCCTGGTCATATTCCTCACGTTGAATACACTTCATTTGGAAGAATGTACTACGGAATCGTCCTTGATACTGTGGAGGAATTCGCAACTGATGCTCAACCATTTGCGACGCTAAACGCTCGGTCAGCGCGTCAAACAGAAGATCAATGCCTAATCCGTCCATCGCGGAAACCCAGACCGTACGAGGCACGCCTTCCTCATCACGTTCTATACGTGGTTTCTGCTCTTCTAGATTGTCAATCTTGTTCATTACTACGAGTGTCGGCACTTCATGTGCGTCGATCTCTTCTAAAACTTCATGAACAGCTTGAATATTCTCACGAAAACGCTCGTCACTGGCATCAACAACATGTAACAAAATGTCAGCTTCTTGCGTTTCCTGCAAGGTTGCTTTGAAGGCCGCAACCAAATCGTGAGGCAGGTGTCGGATAAAACCAACGGTATCTGCAAGTATCGCAGGTCCTACGTCTGCTAACTCTATCTTACGTAAAGTTGGGTCAAGAGTAGCAAACAATTGATCTGCCGCGTAAACGCCAGCTTCTGTAATACGGTTGAAGAGTGTCGACTTACCCGCGTTGGTGTAGCCCACGAGAGAAATCGTTGGGATCTCTGCTCTGTTTCGGGCACGGCGCCCTTGTTCACGCTGCTTCGCGACTTTTTCAAGACGACGAAGGATAGCTTTGATTCTGTCACGCAATAAACGACGGTCGGTTTCTAACTGGGTTTCACCTGGCCCACGTAGACCGATGCCGCCTTTCTGCCTTTCAAGGTGCGTCCAACCGCGAATTAAACGAGTAGAAATATGACGAAGTTGGGCTAGCTCTACTTGCAGCTTACCTTCGTGTGTTCGTGCTCGTTGAGCAAAGATATCGAGGATGAGACCGGTGCGGTCGAGGACTCGACATTTGCACAGCGCTTCGAGGTTACGTTCTTGGGCAGGAGAGAGGGAGTGATTAAAAATCACAATTTCAGCACCAGTTAATTGTACCGCAGTAGCAATTTCTTGCGCCTTACCCTCTCCGACATAGTATTTCGGGTGTGGGGATTGACGACTGCCAGTTACAACTTGCAGCGCCTCTACCCCAGCGGAAGAAACCAGCATTTCGAATTCAGCCAGATCTTCCCATTCACCTTCTTGCGTGAAGTTGATATGAACAAGTACGGCTCGCTCACCGGATTCATAACGGTCAAACAAGCAATCAACTCCTTATTTTTGCAATACTAAATGAAGAATTAATCTTCAGATTTCTCTTGTGGACGATCACCTTGAGGACGATCACCACTGTGGTGGCTCACTGGACGAGCCGGAACAACGGTAGAGATTGCGTGCTTGTACACCATTTGATTTACAGTGTTTTTCAGCAGGATCACGAATTGATCGAAAGATTCGATCTGACCTTGTAGTTTAATACCGTTCACAAGGTAGATAGATACCGGGATACGCTCACGACGTAGCGCATTTAGGAATGGGTCTTGTAGAGATTGCCCCTTAGCCATTTTATTTTCCTTATTTAATTTGTAGTTGTAATTATTTAGCTAGTGGTGCAATGCAAAAGATACTGCTTTTGCATCTGAGCTAAACGAATCAAAATGCACCCTAAGTAATTAGCAGCATAGTATAAAAACCGCCAATAACAGATCCTTTGAGAGTGCGTTCACGCAAAAACGATCACATTATACACAGCTATCTCAATCAGATGCTATTGCTTCTGACATAGTTTCAAGTGCCTGTTCAATGTTATCGCTATCCAACCAAGTTAAATCATTCCAGCTGCGTAACCAGGTGATTTGACGCTTGGCCAATTGACGAGTTGCACAGATGCCACGAAAAACGGCTTCGTCGCGCGTGCAGTCCCCGTCTAAGTACTCCCACATCTGTCTGTAGCCCACGCAACGGATAGAAGGAAGATCAGGGTGAAGATCTTTGCGCGCATACAACGCTTTCATTTCTTCTTCAAAACCTGCTTCCATCATCTTATCGAAACGCAGCTCAATTCGACGGTGAAGTTCTGCCCTGTCCTTGGGAGCTATTGCAAACTGTTTGACTCGGTAAGGCAAGCTGTCGCCTTTCGTTTGAGTCAACTCAGTAAGAGTTTTACCTGAAATGCGGAATACTTCCAATGCCCTAGATAAACGTTGAGGATCGTTTGGATGAATTCTCGCAGCTGATACAGGATCAATCTCTTTCAGCTCATCGTGCAACACCGACCAACCTTTAGTCAATGCCTCTTGCTCAATTTGCTGACGAATTTCAGGATTTGCAGCAGGAAGAGGTGATAAGCCTTCAAGTAACGCTTTGTAGTACAGCATTGTTCCGCCGACTAATAACGGAATTTTTCCTTCTGCAACAATGTCATCCATTGCCTGTAGTGCATCACGACGGAAGTCCGCCGCAGAGTATGATTCGCTTGGATCAAGAATATCGATAAGACGATGCGGTGCTAGACTTAGCTCTCGCTCATCTGGTTTTGCTGTGCCGATATTCATGTCTTTGTAGATCAACGCCGAGTCCACGCTGATGATCTCAACTGGGTATCTCTGGCGAAGTCGAATCGCTAGCTCTGTTTTCCCGGATGCTGTTGGCCCCATTAGAAATAGCGCCAAAGGTAGTTTGTCTGTCATGGTCTTAATTTGGCAATCGTGGCAGAGAAATCAACAGCAGACACAAATTTTGTATCTTCTAATGGCAATTGACCATGTCTTAGCTGTTCAAGTTCCGCAATAATTTGAATGGCTTCGGAAAGAGTATAGTGGCTCTTAACAGTAGTGACCTGCAAAGCAAGCCAATCTATCAGCTCTGATAGCAGCTGAACCGTTGCCACCTCTCCTCTCACGCGAGTTTGCGCGTAAGATAACAGATCTGGTATCAAATTTTGTAAGTTTTGTTGACGCAATGGTGATGGCACGCCCATGACCATTAAAGCTTTGTCATTTCGAGCTTTCAGTTGAATGCCCAGCTGCGCAAAATCTTGCTGATAATCGCGCGCAAGCTCCACTAATTCCGGCTCCAACTTTACGGATAATGGAACCAACAGTGGCTGAGCTTTTAACGCTCCGTCACTTGGTGTGAGCTGACCTTTGGTTCGATAGAACTCTGCTCTTGGCAGTGCAACCAAAGCCACACCACTATCGCTGCTCATCAAGACAAACTGCTCGTCCACCACAGCCAGCGCTTTGCTTAATGCCGTAACTGGCCGTAAAGCAGCTTCTGCCGATGTGCTAACTGACGCTTTTGGAGCTTCTTTTTGAGGCTCAAAATCTGGCGTTTGAAGCAATTCATGATAAGCGCGCACTTCTTGTTTACTTGGCGCAGGCTCAGCATGACGTTGTTCTCTGTTAGAACTTGGTTTAGGCGCAGGTTTTGATTCAACCCAATCTGTTCGTCTGAAAGAGTCTACCGGACGTGCTTCTCGCACAGAAGAATCACTTGGTGCCCTATCGCGAGGTTTCACTTCATAGTCTGAACGCCCCGGATAAGCTGGAGTGTTATCAATCGCTTGATAGACTTGCTCTGGCACAGGAGAGGTCACAGGCTTTGGTGCGCTGACTGGTTCTTGATTTGCCGTGCTCGCCTCAAAAGATTCAACAGAGTCGGCATGGTGGAACGCGGATTCGTTGACGTGGGGTTTATCAATCACCGAGCTTTGCGCAAGCGCATCTGCCAAAGCTTGATAGATAAAGTCATGCACTAAGCGGGCTTGATGGAAACGCACTTCATGCTTAGCAGGGTGCACGTTAACATCCACTTGGTGCGGGTCGAGCTCAATAAACAAGACATACGCGGCGAACTGATCCGGCTTTAAGCTGGTTTCATAGCTTTGACGAATCGCGTGATTGATCAACTTATCACGCATCATACGCCCATTCACGTAACAGTACTGTAAGTCGCTCTGCTGTCTCGCCCCTTCTGGCGTGGTGATCCAGCCATGAAGCTTGAGACCCTGATGCTCCAATTCGATGCGAAGCATATTACGCACAAAGGCATTACCACACACTGCAGCAATACGCTTTTCAGTTTGAAGCTGGTTCTTTGCCGCACGGTATTGGCGAATCACTTTGCCGTTGTGGCGAACATTGATAGTGACATCAAAACGACTTAACGCAATACGCTTTAGCAACTCGTCGATGTGAGCAAATTCGGTTTTCTCAGTGCGGAGAAATTTACGGCGTGCGGGCGTATTAAAGAACAGATCTAAGACTTCAACCGAGGTACCAATTGGGTGTGCCGTCGGCTGGAGCTTAACCTTCATGTCACGCCCTTCCGAGTAGGCACTCCACGCTTGTTCTTGCGCTGCCGGGCGAGAAGTCATGGTTAAGCGCGACACAGAGCTAATACTCGCTAACGCCTCACCGCGGAATCCCAAACTCATGATGGCTTCTAGATCGTCCAATGTGTGGATCTTAGAAGTAGCATGGCGACTCAACGCCAGACCTAACTCATCTTTCACAATCCCTTTGCCGTTATCGCGTACGCGAATCAGCTTGGCGCCACCTTTCTCGATATCAATATCAATACGAGTCGCGCCAGAGTCGAGACTGTTTTCTACCAGTTCTTTCACGACAGAGGCGGGTCTTTCAACCACTTCCCCTGCCGCGATTTGGTTTGCCAGTCGAGCTGGCAAAATCTTGATGGTCATGATGAGTTATCAGCTCACTTATTTGTTTGGAATGATCAGCACCTGCCCAACCGCTAGTTCATCAGAACGTAAGTTGTTCGCCTTACGAATACTTGACACGCTAACGCCATACTTCGATGCAATCTTACCTAGGTATTCACCGCGAGCAACCTTGTGCTTGCGGATTGGTTTTTCTTTCACTGCGACAGTGATCTTCAACTTCTGGCCAACCCAAAGAGTGTCTGATTTCAGGTTGTTCTCACGGCGAATATCCGCAATTTTCACTTTGTAGTGACTGGCAATCTTGCCAAGGAACTCTCCGGATTTAACCGTGTGTGTGATCGTCTCAGTTTCAACGGTATTTGGCTTGTTCGGAATAGAAACCGACGCCGCACCAGAACCAGGAATTTTCAGCTTCTGACCAACAGCTAAACCACTCGATTTAAGCTTGTTCGCGCTCATGATTGCTTTGGTCGACGTACCGTATTTCTGAGCAATCACAGACAGCGATTCACCACGTTTCACAGTATAAATCGATGGCTTAGCAGAAGACGAGAACACCGTGCCTTCTGGCGGGTTATCTTTCAGATATTGTACAACCGCTTTAGTGATAGCTCGTGCTAACTTGTCTTGGTGCGCACGTTGGAACAATAACTTCTCTTCCGTTGGATTCGAGATAAAACCTGTTTCAACCAGAACTGAAGGGATTTGCGGAGAACGCAGAACCGCCAAGCTGGTATTGATCGGCTTCGAGTTATGCAAACGAGCAACTTTACCCATCTCGCCAAGAATGTTGGTTGCTAGCTTGTAGCCTTCTTTCTGCGAATGGCTGAACTGAAGATCCAGCAACGTTTGGTTGACGTTACGATCATTGGTGTTGCCAACAAACGCCGTACCCGATCCGCCGAGCAACTCAGATTGTCTCTCGTGGTTTTCAACCCAACGGGAAATTTCTGTGTTTGCACGACGCGTGTTCAATACGAATACCGAACCACCACGAGGTTTTGGAGAGGTGAACGCATCAGCGTGAATCGAAATCAGCAGGTGAGCATTGTTCTCACGCGCAATCGCCACACGGCGGTTGAGGTTAACAAAGTAGTCGCCATTACGAGTCATACGAGTTTTGATACCTGGAACCGCATCTAACTGAGCCGAGATCTTACGAGAAATGCTCAGCACCGCATCCTTTTCATATTTACGACGCGATGGGCCGATTGAGCCAGGATCTTCACCACCATGACCAGGGTCGATGACAATAAGAATTTCTTGTGCGCGCTTCACCGAGCTCATGTCTTTACTTGGTGTTGCTGGGGTACTTGGTTTTGGTGTACTGGTTGCTGCTGTCGATGTCTTCGCGCCATGTGGCAAGTCAATAACCAAACGGTGGCCATATTGCCCAGTTGGCTTTAGCGTAAAGAGTTCAGCTTTAACGTTCTTCTTGAGCTCAAATACCAAACGGTATGTACCTTTGCTCGGAGGAGAACTCTTGCGAACCCGCTTTAGAACCGGGCTGTCAGTTACTGTGACAGGCAATTTGGCTTGCATCGTGGTGTTTTTAATATCCACGACTAAGCGGTCTGGTCCAGACAGAGAAAAATAGGAATAATCTGCTTCCGAGCTCAAATCGATGACGACACGAGTCTCATCTGGTGAAGGCCAAACTCGGAAACTTTTTACGACGTTAGCAAATGCTAAATTGGGGATGATAAGGAGAAAAGTGGCGACAAACGCCGCCACTACTCTAAATTTAGGAAGACTCAACATAGCTCCAATCGACTGAGTAACTGCACACCATATTCATTGTTCGCCGTTAGTTCGGCTACACGCTGCTCGCCTTGATAACGAATGTCCACATCAAGATCTGGTTGTGGCAGCATTCCTTGCCCTTTCTCTGGCCATTCCACCAAACAAATCGCATCATCCGTGAAGTAGTCTCGAATCCCCATGAATTCCAACTCTTCCGGATCCGCCAATCGGTAAAGATCAAAATGGTAAACTTGCCACTTATCTAGCTGATAAGGTTCAACCAAAGTATAGGTCGGGCTTTTTACATTTCCTTGATGGCCAAGAGCACGGACAAAACCACGACTGAAGGTTGTTTTACCCGCACCCAGATCACCGTGCAGATAAATGGTGGTTTGTTGAGAACAAAGCTGAGCCAATGCGGTACCTAGTGCTACCGTTTCATGCTCATCTTTAAGATTAAATTGTTTCGTGCTCATTGATGTTTCTCTAACTAATGATCGTTGACTATATAAAAATCAAAAGAACAGGAATAGTAAACTGTGTTGGTTTTGAGAGACAAGCTCTCAAATGTCATATATGCGAAAAAATGACCAAAAAAGACAAATCCTAATTACCTGATTCTATTGAATGCATAAGGAAAATTGCTCATGCCCACGTCAACTTTTGCTGACTTTGTTTCAAAATACTTATCTAGACTTTCTGGTAGCACCAATTCATAAGATCCGGTAAGATCCGCCCCCTTTATCTCGGTGATAAAACATGAACTTCGAACAACTCGCTCAACAAATCAAAATTTGGGGTAAAGAGCTCGGCTTTCAAAAAGTCGGTATCTGCGATGTTGATCTTAGTGAACATGAAGCGGCTCTGCAAAAATGGCTTGATGCTGGCTATCACGGTTCAATGGATTGGATGGCTCGTCACGGCATGATGAGAGCCAGACCCAGTGAACTTCTACCGGGAACCGTACGTGTCATCAGCGTGCGCATGGACTATCTGCCACCTGAAGCTAAGTTCGCTTCCAATTTGGCAAACAAAAATCATGCTTACATCAGTCGCTATGCGCTTGGTCGTGATTATCACAAGTTGGTGAGAAAGCAGCTTAATAAACTTGGCAAACTTATTGAGCAAGAAGTCGGACAATATGGCTATCGCCCCTTTGTCGACTCAGCCCCTATCCTTGAACGCCCACTCGCTCAAAAAGCTGGGTTAGGCTGGACAGGCAAGCACTCACTCATTTTAGATAAAGACTGTGGTTCATGGTTCTTCCTTGGCGAATTGCTTATCGACTTGCCATTACCCGTGGATGAACCAAGCGTCGATCAATGTGACAAGTGTAAAGCATGTATCACATCCTGTCCGACGCAAGCTATCGTTGACGATAAAATCGTAGATGCGCGACGCTGTATCTCTTATCTCACGATCGAATTTGATGGTGTTATCCCTGAAGAGTTCCGCAAACCGATGGGGAACCGTATCTACGGATGCGACGATTGTCAGTTAGTTTGTCCATGGAACCGATACGCGGAAGTCACCACTCAAGAAGACTTTCACCGCCGTGATAGCTTTGAAGACCCAGATCTCATTACTATGTTCAATTGGGATGAGGCAACCTTCCTAAAACAAATGGAAGGGTCTGCGATCCGCCGAATTGGCCACTTACAATGGTTGCGTAATATTTCTGTCGCACTTGGTAATGCAAAATACAGCCAAGAGGCCATTGACGCCCTAGAGAGTCGTCGTGGTGAAAGTGAATTACTAGATGAACATATCAATTGGGCTCTAGAACAGCAATTCAGCCAATTTCCTACCAATGAATCCGACTCTATCGAGACGAAGAAGAAACGCTTAATCAGAATCGTCGAAAAAGGCCTTCCAAGAGATGCCTAACGCGTAGCTCATATGCAAGAGATTGAAAACACTTTTTACATGTTCAATTCATGACCTTGTTCTCAATTCTGGAATGTGGAAAAAAAGTCAAGACTCGAAAGATTTCAGGGAAGAGAAAAAAGTTAAACACAACCTGAAGAAATGATTAGGATCAAAAAAATACAAATTAATGATCCTGATTTAACGCATCCGATCCGCAATAAAAGCAACTTTCCCGATAAATAACATACACTTACGTGGTAAAGAGAAAATTTTATTGTTGTCGAATAAAGAAAAGATCTTTCTTTGCAGCCCTTTAAACCCAAGCTGAAAACACTTTATCAACCAACTTATCCACAGAATGATATATGTGGATAACTCTGTTAATTAAAGAGCAGAAAGCACTCCGAACACCAGATAATTCGTTGCTCAGACAAGTCGTCTCATGTTTAAAACACAAACGAAATCGTCCGGCATCGACTAATGCGGATTAAAATATGATTTTCAGGGGTTCATGCTTCGCAGCATTATGAAAAGAGCGATGTGAATTGGTTGCGGGAGCCGGATTTGAACCGACGACCTTCGGGTTATGAGCCCGACGAGCTACCAAGCTGCTCCATCCCGCGTCCATGTATCACTGCTTTAAGCAGTAACAAGAATTGGAACGACACACGAAGTTCCCTATCCATAACAGAAAGGCGTAACCTCAACCTTGGTAAGTTTGCTCTGTAAACGAGCGAGTGTCGCAATTCACTGTTAAGCACAATGAAAGCTATCAAATTGGAGCGACACACGAGGTTCGAACTCGTGACCTCAACCTTGGCAAGGTTGCGCTCTACCAACTGAGCTAGTGTCGCATGTCACTGTTAAGCACAATGAGGACTATTAAATTGGAGCGACACACGAGGTTCGAACTCGTGACCTCAACCTTGGCAAGGTTGCGCTCTACCAACTGAGCTAGTGTCGCATATTCTCAAAGAGAATTGGTTGCGGAGCCGGGATTTGATCCGGGCGGCGCATCCGTCGACGGCCTGAGGGTTATGATAAATAACTATCAAACTGTCTTGGAATTTGGTTGCGGGAGCCGGATTTGAACCGACGACCTTCGGGTTATGAGCCCGACGAGCTACCAAGCTGCTCCATCCCGCGTCCGTATTTCATTGTTAAGCACAATGAGAGCTATCAAACTGGAGCGACACACGAGGTTCGAACTCGTGACCTCAACCTTGGCAAGGTTGCGCTCTACCAACTGAGCTAGTGTCGCATATTCTCAGAAGAGAATTGGTTGCGGGAGCCGGATTTGAACCGACGACCTTCGGGTTATGAGCCCGACGAGCTACCAGGCTGCTCCATCCCGCGTCCGTATTTCATTGTTAAGCACAATGAGAGCTATCAAATTGGAGCGACACACGAGGTTCGAACTCGTGACCTCAACCTTGGCAAGGTTGCGCTCTACCAACTGAGCTAGTGTCGCATTGGTTGCGGGAGCCGGATTTGAACCGACGACCTTCGGGTTATGAGCCCGACGAGCTACCAAGCTGCTCCATCCCGCGTCCGTATTTCACTGTTAAGCACAATGAGAGCTATCAAATTGGAGCGACACACGAGGTTCGAACTCGTGACCTCAACCTTGGCAAGGTTGCGCTCTACCAACTGAGCTAGTGTCGCATATTCTCAAAAGAGAATTGGTTGCGGGGGCCGGATTTGAACCGACGACCTTCGGGTTATGAGCCCGACGAGCTACCAAGCTGCTCCACCCCGCGTCCGTAATTCACCATTTGAGGCATGATGAAAGCCTTTTAATTTGGAGCGACACACGAGGTTCGAACTCGTGACCTCAACCTTGGCAAGGTTGCGCTCTACCAACTGAGCTAGTGTCGCATATTCTCAAAAGAGAATTGGTTGCGGGAGCCGGGATTTGAACCGGGCGGCGCATCCGTCGACGGCCTGAGGGTTATGATAAATAACGATCAAACTGTCTTGAATTTGGTTGCGGGAGCCGGATTTGAACCGACGACCTTCGGGTTATGAGCCCGACGAGCTACCAAGCTGCTCCATCCCGCGTCCGTATTTCATTGTTAAGCACAATGAGGGCTATAAAATTGGAGCGACACACGAGGTTCGAACTCGTGACCTCAACCTTGGCAAGGTTGCGCTCTACCAACTGAGCTAGTGTCGCATCAACAACGTTTCCGTCGTTCAGGGCTGCGAATTATAAGAGCATTTTTTTGTGATGCAAGTCCTTCGTTCAAAAAAACTTTATTTTTTTACCAACAGATGAAAAAGCAAGCAAAACGCTCATTAATTCCAACAATTTGGATCGCAGCCTTAACAGTTAGATCTTAAAGATCGTTTCGCGGTAGTACTTTAGCTCAGCAATCGACTCACGGATATCATCCAATGCCAGATGCGTGCCCTGCTTCGAAAAACCGTCTAACACTTCTGGTTTCCAGCGGCGAGTCAGCTCTTTTAGCGTACTCACGTCCAAATAGCGGTAGTGGAAGTATTCTTCCAACTCAGGCATATGTTTGTACAAGAATCGACGGTCCTGACCAATACTGTTACCACAAATTGGAGAAACGCCCTTTGGTACCCATTTTTCGAGAAACTCAATGGTCTGCGCAACAGCATCTTGCTCTGAAATTTGGCTGTTTTGAACACGCTTAACCAAACCACTTGCCGTATGTGTATTAGTACACCAGTCGTCCATCTTAGCCAATTCTTCTTCTGGCTGATGGACAGCAAGAACAGGACCTTCAGCCAAAATATTCAATTCACTATCCGTGACGATAGAAGCAATTTCGATGATTTTATGCGTTTCAGGATCGAGCCCTGTCATCTCTAAATCCACCCAAATCAGGTTTTGATCGCTAAAGGACATGATTACGCCGCCTATTTGTTTATCGATAAAAGAGGTACTATACCTGAAAATACTTGAAACACGATACTCACTCGATTGACGAAGATTCCGTTTAATCAACTGAGTTAACTCACATTAAGTACAAGATTGTGGCAAAAAAGAAAAAGTTAACCAAAGGTCAGGTGCGCCGCGTACGCAGCAACCAACAAAAACGCCTAAAGAAGCAAGAAGAGTCCATCCAGTGGGATGAGAACATGCTAGGCGCAAGCAAACAGGGTCTCGTTATCACTCGTTTCGGTCAGCACGCTGACATCGAAGATTTAGAAACTGGTGAAGTGCAGCGCTGTAACCTTCGTCGTGGTATCGAATCACTGGTATCAGGCGATCGCGTGCTATGGCGCGAAGGTCTTGAATCAATGGCTGGTATTTCTGGTGTTGTTGAAGCTGTTGAACCTAGAACATCCATGCTGACTCGCCCTGACTACTATGATGGTTTGAAACCCGTCGCCGCGAACATCGATCAAATGGTGATCGTTTCCTCAGTTTTGCCAGAGCTTTCACTCAACATCATCGACCGCTACCTAGTGGCGTCCGAAACACTGAACATCGCACCACTACTAGTACTCAACAAAATCGACTTGCTTGCTGATGAAGAGCGAGCAATGTACGAAGAGTGGCTAGAAGAATACAAACGTATTGGCTACAAAGTATTGTTTGTAAGTAAGCAGTCAGGTGAGGGCATTGCCGAACTTGAAGAGCAACTACGCGACCGTATCAACATCTTCGTTGGGCAATCTGGTGTAGGTAAATCAAGTCTAGTGAACGCGTTAATGCCAGAACTTGAGCAAGAAGTTGAAGAAGGTGAGATCTCTGAAAACTCAGGCTTGGGTCAACACACCACTACAGCTGCTCGCTTGTACCACATCCCTACTGGCGGCGATCTGATCGATTCTCCAGGGGTACGTGAGTTTGGCCTGTGGCACTTAGAAGCAGAAGAAGTGACCAAAGCGTTCGTTGAATTCCGTCCTTATCTTGGTGGGTGTAAGTTCCGCGACTGTAAGCACAACGACGATCCTGGCTGTATCTTGCGAGAAGCCGTGGAAAAAGGCGAAGTGAGTGAAGTCCGTTTTGAAAACTACCATCGCATCCTAGAAAGCATGAGTGAAAACAAAGCAAACCGTCAGTACTCACGCAGCAAGAAAGCGGATCTGTAGCTGAGTTAAGACTGCAACTGTGTAAGAAATCATCACCTAATACTGACAAGCAGATTAAATTTCAGTAACATCACGCGCCCTAAAGCGAGAATCAAACAGAAGTATCGGAATTAAAGATGGACAAGATTAAAGTTGGACTGCAGTACTGGATCCCACAACATGGGTTAACACGCCTAGTGGGCAAACTAGCTTCAGCAGAGGCTGGCGGTCTAACAACAGCAATCATTCGCTGGTTTATCAAGCAATACAACGTGAACATGGATGAGGCGAAGCACTCCGATCCTAAACACTTCAAAACCTTCAATGAGTTCTTTGTACGTGAGCTAAAGGAAGGCGCACGCCCAATTGCTGAAGGCGATGCGGTGATTACTCACCCTGCGGACGCGTGCGTAAGCCAATTCGGTCCAATTGAAGACGGCCAGCTTATCCAAGCTAAAGGTCATAACTTCTCAGCACAAGAACTACTTGGCGGCGACGCAAAACTAGCTGAAGAGTTCCAAGACGGTTCTTTCGCAACCTTGTACTTATCACCTCGTGATTACCACCGTGTGCACATGCCATGTGACGGTACACTGCGTCAGATGATTTACGTACCTGGTGACCTATTCTCGGTAAACCCACTAACTGCCGAGAACGTGCCAAACCTATTCGCACGTAACGAACGCGTGGTATGTATCTTTGATACTGAGTTTGGTCCAATGGCACAAGTACTGGTTGGTGCAACCATCGTAGGTAGCATCGAGCAAGTATGGGCTGGCACTATCACGCCACCACGTGGAAACTCGGTTTACAAATGGGATTACCCAGCAGAGGGCGATAAAGCGGTTATCTTGAAGAAAGGCGAAGAAATGGGTCTCTTCAAGCTTGGCTCAACCGTTATCAACCTGTTCGCAAAAGATGCTATCGCATTTGATGAAAGCATGGAAAATGGTAAGCCAACCGTAATGGGTACTCCTTACGCGCACCAGCAGTAAGCTTTTCCGATCAAACTGATTTTAAAGCCTCCGCTCGCGGCTGTCTCTTATACACAAATCCCTAAGCTTGTAGCTTAGGGATTTTTTTTTGAACTCTTTCAAGTGTGTGCGATCTGATCACTTAAGAATCCTTACTGAAACACTAAGATGACACACTCAGACGCTAAACTTTGGGCGCAAGAACAATTTGGACAAGCACAACTTAAAGATCCTCGAAGAACACAACGCCTCATCAGTTTAGCGACTTCCATTGCTAATCAACCAGAGTCTCCGTGGCTAAACTTCCTTTTTCTCCCGCCGATATGGAAGGGGCATATCGCTTTATCCGCAATGAAAACATCGATGCAAAAGACATCGCTGAAGCAGGTTTTCAATCAACGGTATCTCGAGCTAACGAGCATGAGGAATTACTCGCGCTTGAAGATACAACAACGCTCTGTTTTCCTCATCGAAGTATAAAAGATGAACTCGGGCACACGAATCAAGGCGACAGAATTCGAGCTCTCCATGTACATTCGACGTTACTTTTTGCACCACAAAGTCAGACCATTGTTGGTCTTATAGAGCAACAACGATGGAGCCGAGATATTACTAAGCGTGGGCAAAAGCACCAACACGCGACTCGTCCTTACGAGGAGAAAGAGAGTTACAAATGGGAGCAAGCTTCTCGCCGTGTCGTTGAGCGCCTAGGGGATAAGATGTTAGATGTTATCTCGGTCTGTGACCGAGAACAGACCTATTCGAATACTTAACTTATAAACGTCAACATCAGCAGCGCTTTGTCGTTCGCTCAATGCAAAGTCGTTGTCTAGAAGAACACGCTCAAAAGCTTTACGACTATGCGCAAGCGTTACCAAGTGTCGAGACAAAGGAGCTTACCATCCCCCAAAAAGGAGGGAGAAAAGCGAGAGATGTAAAGCTTGACGTTAAATATGGTCAGGTGACATTAAAGGCTCCGGCAAACAAAAAGAGCACGCAGGCATACCTGTTTATTATGTTGGTTGCCTTGAGCAAGGGGCATCAAAAGACAAGTTAGCATGGCACCTCTTGACGTCGGAGCCAATAAACAACGTTGAAGACGCCATGAGAATTATCGGTTATTACGAGCGTCGATGGCTGATTGAAGACTTCCATAAAGTCTGGAAAAGTGAAGGTACGGATGTGGAGTCACTAAGACTCCAAAGTAAAGGTAACTTAGAGAGGTTAAGTGTCATCTATGCCTTTGTTGCGACTCGTTTATTGGCGTTACGTTTCATTAAAGAAGTTGATGAGCTATCAACAGAAAGTTGTGAAAAGGCCTTGGGCACAAAAGCTTGGAAGCTGCTGTGGTTGAAACTAGAAAGCAAGACATTACCTAAAGAAGTACCCGATATGAGCTGGGCGTACAGAAATCTTGCTAAATTAGGACGGTTGGGAAAGATACCAAGAGGAACGGGGCAGAGCTTCAATAAAGGCACTATGGGAAGGATGGTTTAAACTGCAAACCATCCTTGAAGGCTACGAGCTCGCAATGTCTCTTGATCACTAGACTTGTGATCAAGAGACAGCCGCTCGCGGGGGCTTTTTTGACAAAAAGCAAAACTCTGTTCGAAATTTCGCCTCTCTTTTTCAAACTCGTACTTGCCTCTAAGTACCTAAAAGCGCAATCAATTATTCTGCGTTAAGGGATGATTATAAAAGGGGCTGCCAATGCCAAAGATGAGTGCGGACACACTGGTCAAGTTACTGGTGTGTTTTTTGATTCCACTCGGTGTCTTAATGATGCCGATAGATGCCATTCCAATTGACGATCTCACTTTAATTCAGCATCGTCTTCTGGCTATTTTTCTTCTTGCTGCACTACTTTGGGTTTTAGAGCCGGTTCCCGTATTCGCTACTTCGATTCTTATCATCGCTCTTGAATTGATCATGATATCGGACAAAGGCTTACACCTATTTCGCAATCCACCAGCGGGACATGATTTGGGTGAGTTGATCGCTTACACCGATATTTTCTCCGCTTTCTCCTCTCCCATCATTATCCTTTTCATGGGTGGTTTCGCACTCGCTATTGCTGCCTCTAAATACGAGCTTGATAACAACCTTGCTCGTGTGCTGCTCAAGCCGTTTGGCACTCAACCTAAGTTCATCATGTTAGGCTTAATGCTGATCACCGCCGTGTTCTCGATGTTTATGTCGAACACTGCGACGACCGTTATGATGCTGGCTCTCCTTGGTCCCATTGTAGCTTCAGCACCAAAAGGAGACTTGGGGATCAAAGCGCTGGTTTTATGTATTCCTATTGCCGCTAATACGGGTGGTATTGCAACGCCAATCGGTACCCCGCCTAACGCGATTGCCTTGCAATATTTAACCGGAGAAAACAGCATCGATTTCCTATCTTGGATGATGATGGGCTTGCCTTTTGTCTTAGTGCAACTGACGCTGGCTTGGTTCTTATTGCAAAAGCTCTTCCCTTCTAGCGAACCAGAAATGAAGCTGCGTCTGGATGGTAAGTTCAAGAAGAGCTGGCGTGCGATCGTGGTTTACGTCACCTTCGCCATGACCATTCTGCTGTGGATGACAACCAAAGTGCATGGCATGAATACCTATGTCGTCGCCATCATTCCACTCGCTGTGTTCACGCTAACAGGCATCATGGGTAAAGAAGAGCTCAAGCTTATCAACTGGGATGTGCTGTGGCTGGTAGCCGGTGGTATCGCCATTGGTATTGCGCTAGATAAAACCGGCTTGGCAGAAGCCCTCGCTCACGCAATAGATTATGAGTCCCTGTCTCCATTTGCGGTGGTCGTTGCCCTATCGGTCGTGTGTTGGCTAATGGCAAACTTTATGTCCAACACCGCCACCGCGAACTTGTTGATGCCGATTGCAGCAGCGATTGGGGCTTCTATGCCGAGCCTGGTTGCTATCGGAGGCTTACAAGGTTTGTTGGTTGTGGTCGCCTTCTCGGCATCGCTCGGTATGATTTTGCCAGTCTCTACACCACCTAACTCACTCGCTTACTCAACAGGATTAATTGAAAGCAAAGACATGGCAAAAGTCGGTTTGATTATCGGTTTGGTTGGCCTGTTCATCGTCTATGGCGCTGTGATTATCTTGTTCTAACACGCTAACTTCGGGGTGGTTCACGCCACCCCAGACTCTTTCCTTCCAGCACTTTCAATCCACAGCGATATTTGCGAAATCCATATCGATTTTCGAATCTAGAAAATTCACTTTTATAATCAACATATTGAATAAAAATTACGCTATTTATCTCAAGTTTTCACGTAAAACGTCGATAAATTAGCTAAAGCCTTTCATGTAACTTTCAGTGCTTGAATCGTCTCACACCCTTTGAAGTCACGGCTCGTGACATTGATCTTTTTGTCTGTTTTATGAAGGTAAGGCAATGAGAAATACCATCAAACTAAAAATACAGATTGCGATTGCAGTCATTATCGCCATTGTTAGTGGCGTTCAAGCTTGGGTTTCCGTCAATCAATTACGCATGCAATATTAACCTTTTTAATAAATGCAATATAAAAAAGAGGTTAGCTTACAACTAGACCATTAAACATTCGTTTTATGACCTAACTCATTAACCATAAAAAACTAGTCCATAAAGCATTGAAGTTCATTTATGGACTATGCTTAAATATGAGCTACCCTTTTATGAACCAACTAGAGAACTAGAGATAGACGAATGAGAAGTTTTGCTTATTGTCGTGTTAGTACCACTGAACAAACAACAGAGAACCAAACTTTAGCTATTGCTAATGCAGGTTTTGAAGTACAAACAAACAGAGTTGTATCAGAAACGATTAGCGGTAGTGTTAAGGCTATGGATAGACCAGAGTTTTCAAAGCTAGTAGACAGACTAGAAGAAGGTGACTGTCTTATTGTTCTAAAGCTTGACCGTTTAGGGCGTGATGCTATCGACATACAGCAAACTGTACAGATGTTCTCTGATATGGGTGTAAGGCTTGTTTGTCTTGATTTACCTGTTACTGACCTTAGCAGTTCAGAAGGGCGTTTGATGCTTCAAATGTTCGGGGCTTTTGCTGAGTTTGAAAGAAACAGAATAAGAGAGCGTACAGCTCAAGGCTTAGAGAGAGCAAAAGCCGAAGGTAAGAAACTAGGACGTCCACCAGCAACAGAAACAAACAGAAGAGTCCAATTAGCCAAAGCTCAAGGCTTAGGACAAAGCGACATAGCTAGAACTTTAGGGATTGGTCTAAGCACAGTAAAAAGACACTGGAAAGAGGCTCTGTAATTGTTTAACTAAGGACTGCACTAGCAGTCACTATTGTTGAGACCAAAGCAATCAAAAAAGGCAGTTGATAGTCAGTAAAATAAGACTGATTGAGTGCGTACTTAGATAAGCCGATTAAACGATAGATGTTGAAGCGAATAATGTTGTAATTTAAGTACTCTCGATAGAAATGAGGCTCACCACTTTCACCGCCTGAACTATCAACTGGCTTCCAGCTTGCCTGTTGTTCAGTTGCTAAAGTTGCATGAAATTGTCTAATGTGTTCTTGCTTATTGGGGTAGCCTCTATCATCTGGATAAATGTAAAATTCACACTCTCGCCTAAATAGAAAAAGTACTTTATCTTCCTTCTCTGGGATTGCAGTATATCTGACACTACGGTTATAACGTGGGTCTGTAAAGCATGCGCTTAAAACCGATTCTTCTACAAAGTTGGCTTTCTTTCTAACCTTTCTCAGCAAGTACATATACTCCAGATGATACATGTAATCACGCATCTCTCGGTGCATATCTTTGACGTATGTTTCTTCTTGGTAATACTGCCAATACCTCAAAAAAAAGTATGCAAAGAGCGTGACTAATGCATACTTGAGAATTACAGGATTAGATACATTGATAATAGTCCCAAGAATGTTGATTTTTTCAATACTCGCTCCGCTTAAGAAGAACAGAGGCATAAGCATAGATATGAGTAACAAGTTACGACGCTGCCGAAGTAATCCATCAGAGATATCTCGATACCGAGCCTTTCTATCATCCACTAAATTCTAACCTTTAATGTTAAGAGGTTACCGCCAACCGACTTGACCGACAGCGGTAACAAAGAGAGCCATATAGCCAATAAAGCCAAGCGCAATCAATCCTACAATGACAATCAGCATCTTGAGCAATGAGCGTTTTACCTGTTTGTTTTTAGGCTTTGTGATGGTCATACTAATGAGTCTTATCTGTAAATGGCTTGTCTGATATTTCCCCTTTACCTTCATATAGTACGGCAACTACAGCAACACTTTTAGGATGTCTATTAGGGGATGGGACAATCCATCCATTAGGGTCTACCCCCTCTTTAACAGTGCAATCATCATTTGCAGATTTCACACACAAAATTGAATACAGAAGCATAACTTTGTCATCATTAACAAGAAGCTTCATTACTGGATTTGCATGGTGGTTTTTGTAGTAATGGTTCATTGTTTCTATTTTTTGCTTAGCAAGGTCACTATCTATCACATCATCAATTCGATACCAACGAGTACCATAATTCTTGTCGTAATCCCCCCATTCAGGCTTCCAGCGTTTTTTCCATTCCTTCTTCCAGTAACCGCTACCGAAGTTATTCTCCCATTCACCTTTGATAGCATTAGGAATACCAATGCCAATACTTGAGCTAGCACAACATCCCTGAACAGCACCATAGCCAAAATTGGCACCACCACCATAGGTATCACTCACCCACATGTCACTAATGAAATGAGGACTTCCTAGAGTTCCTGCATTACCGATACTAGCAACTGAAACAGGCTTACTTTCAAAGCAACCATTAAGTAAGAAACACATACTTACGGCGATTAAAAATCTATACTTCATTATCAAATACCACTCGTTTGAGTTGGTTTCCTTCTTTTGTCACTGCATTTACAAGGTTATCCATAGGCGTTGCGCATCCTGCGTTGATTAGCGCATCATGAGGGCGGTGTATCCACTCCTTCCCATATTGACTAATCTCACCTTGCCAATGTGTCGGCGTAATACTTCCCAAAGGCTGGGTTAATAGCTTTTCATTCAGCACTGTTAAAGCTGAATCGCTCCCTGTTAGCTGAATAAAATCAGATGGATGTTCAACTTCTCTAGCCCATTGAACCCCAATATTCTCTGCTTGTTGCCTCATCCTTTCTAAAGACAAAGCTGATAGAGCATTGCTAATAGGTTGTAACTCGTAATAGTAAAGAATGCCATTAACCAATGTCACAACTCCATACAAGCTCTTAGAGCTGCATTCCAAATCCCAAGCATCTTGAGCTTGCTTGTGTAAACGCTCGCTGTATACGGCTGCTCCATAAGCATTTTGTTGTGTCTGTACCTCTTGTCTTATGGATTCTGTTTTCATTAGCTCACGATTGTAAGTTGCAGAAAGAGGCATGCCGTACCTTTCAGGTAGCCCCTGTTTTGCATACTGCTCTTTTGAAGGGTATCCACCACCAATGTCAGTGTGACAGCCAGCAAAAGCTTCTTCATAAAAGTTAGAGGGTAAGATTCCATCACTAGATAGTAATGACGTTAAAGGAAAGTTCTTTCTATACTCGTGGTGTGCACTTATCTGGAATACACGCTCCGCACAATTGGTATCAAGCCCTAATTCAAAGTTACCTTCATTGTTGTTACCAGCGAGGTAAAATGAGCCTACGGTATCGAATAATCCGACAAAACGAACGCTACAGGTACGTGTTTCGTCAGGATAGTAACCATGTTTAAGCTGACTACTTATATCGTCTTGGTGTGCTAATAAATTGGGATAGACTTCCCCGAATTTTTCACCATCACGAGGCTTGTCATAATCAGGTAATCCATCTTTGACTGCATTGACAAAATGACGAGCCAAAGCAGCGCCACGACTAAAGCCGAAAACGTCAAATTCAATGTGTGTAATACTCTGAAATGATTGATTATCTTTTAAAGCTTGAACTATATTAAAATACTGTTTTATCCAGTTTTGCCACTTATAGAAAGCCCCTGTTTCGTCAGCAACAAGGTTGTAAGCAGCGTCAATAAAAGTAGATGTTTGATGTAGCTTGTTAGGGCTTACGCCAAACGCTTGAGCTAAATCAACCTCATCCTTTCCTTCATCTATCAGGGTTGGATTCTTCCAAGCATCATCAACAGTACCGACACCAGATACATAGATTTTATTCACATCTTCTTCATTTACCGGATAAACCTCAAACAACCGAGCTACATTAGTGCGAGATTTTACTCCGTGACTTTCCTTGTACTTATCATTGAGGTGGTTTTGTCCTGTCCCATCAAAGAAGACACCTATGCGTAGCACTTTCTCTTCCACCCTTGCCACATCTAACACCGCAATGTTAGGGCTGTAGTCAGAATGATTAAAGATGCGCTTCACAGAAGCAGAGAGCGAGGATTCTAGATAATGTCCCCAAGCATCACCAAATGGATAACACTTACCTACGCTAGGCTTAGTGATTGGTGATGGTTGTTCTGCTTGCTCAACATCTTCTACTGAATCTAGTGCATCTTCGATAAACAAAACATCCCCAACACTCAAAGATAAAGGGTCATGCTCATAAGCAGGATTGAGACTTAGTAAATCCTTTGCTCCTATGCCATACAAAGCAGCAATGTCTGTCCATTGTTCTGGCTGTCCATCTTCTTTGTTCTTTACGGTGTGCTTGTTGGCTTCTGGTTGAGTGACATTCGCTTTATCTTGCTTTGCTTCCCTAGGCAGTAGCTTTTGCTCACAGATTGATGTTAGAGCCTTGGTATCTATCAGTGCTGCATGCTCATCAAGCCATGAAGTGTTGACCTCTGCCAGTTCATCATTTGTTAACTTAGTTCGACGATATAATATGTGCTGAGGGGGCATTGGTTGCCCTTCAATGGATACAGGGACTAATAGAGAGGTAAAGACTTGGTCACTAACTTGCTCTGAGCTTATGCCATCATGGGTAGAGCGAGTGATACACCAAGCCCATTTCCCATTGCCTAAAATGTCGAACTCATAAACTAACCTACCGTCGACAAAGTAATAGTAAAAGCCGTGAGCTGCCCATCCCAAACATTCATTTGTTTCAACAGAGGGAAGGAAGGGTACAAACTCTGCATTGATATGGTTTGAATCGATTGGTTTTGGCTCAATCTTAAATGATTCACTTACCCCTATGTCAGAGAAAAACTCATGCAGTAGTGTTTTCTCTTCGTCTTGAAAGCATTCAGTGGTGAGAACAGTGTGACGGTAAGGAGTTGTTTCTTCGCTCATTTGCCAGCGCTGTATCTTATCCTCCTCCGAAGTTTTCAATAGAGAAAAGACCTGTCTGTAGCGCATCTAGAACGCTCTTAGAGGCATGTATTTTAATCTTGCACTCGTACTCTGGCGTTGGTTGAACCTCTACATCAGAAACCGCTGGAAGCGGTAATTTAGGGATATCTTCTTGAATGGGGGCATAACCTGCACCTCTAAGGTGCTTAGGTTTAGGAAACTCGATAGGCATAACGTTATTAGATAAATGAGAGTAATCTAACGATTTTACCAATCTCGAATTGATTAATCTTTAAACGCAATAACTAATCATCCATTAGATTTCACTAACTTAGTAGGCAATGTGTCACATACATAATATTGATATATGTATCCCTATAGGATTTGTCCATTTTTTATATCCGTCTACCGTGAGTAGACACATTCCCTAAAAGGGGGAAAAGCCTCTGATATAAAAGAATTTTTCTCATCTACATTTGTTTTTTTGTTACTTCTATGTCACACAAATGATGATTTTACGTTTTATAATAAAGGGGGTTAAGAGTAAATTGTCTTCATTCTAGTTTCTCTTCCTATTAGTATCCAGATAGAAGAAACAAAGAGATACAAGCTTTACAAAGCCTTAGATACTCTCTCTTTTTTGATATTAAAGGAAAAAGAAAGCCCCTGACTTGGGGCTATTGTGCTTAGCACTGAGAGGCTTAGTACACTGACCAAATCCTATCCTTCATTGGTTCTTTGATAGCTTTCTGGTTGGTCTCATATCTCAAATCTATTGGGTAATCCTCTGTCACTTCTGTTTCTATTGTTATTCTTTTACTTTCATTACAATGGAAGATAGATAGATGATTGAAGGTTTGCTTTAAGATTCTATTGAGTCTAACCCTAGTATTGAATAGTTCTTCAGGGGATAACTCCTCTATCCTTTCCCCCTCTAAGGGGTAATATAATGCTTTAGTTGTTAATTTTAGGGCTTCCGCAAAGTTTATGTGTGCTGTTCTAGCTTGTTCAACTGCTTTCTTAGCTTTTGCCTCTTCCACCTGCTTAGAAAGCCCTGTAATCAACGTAGAGCGCCTTTGCAACTCTTTTAGCGCAACAGGGTCACTAAAGGAAGAAAATGCCTCTAGAAGCCCCTCATAAGCTATGCGTTCTGCTTCATACCTTCCTTCTAACTCTGCAAGCTTGTTAACATCTTTCTGCTTTGACTTGTCCACTAACTTAGCATGTTGTTGATGGTACATAGGACTGTTGAACACTTCATAGATGAACCGGTAAATCAACTCCATTCTTATTGGTTTGTTAGTACAGTTTTTCTTTTTAGACTCTCTACAAGTCAAATAGTTAAGTGATGGTTGTTTGTTTTCAAAGAACATTGAAGAACCACACAAATGACATTTAGCTATATGAACTAATGGATTAGGGTAAGTGGTTTTTCTTCCCGCCGCCTCTGGTGCTGAACGTTCTTTTTTACGCTGTAGAGAAGTATAGTAAGTTTCTTCATCAATGATTGAAGGGTAGTAGTTCTTAATCAGGGTATTCAAAGACTTTCTACCTTGAGCAGGCTCATAATGACCTAGAGCAGCTTTCGAATTTAAGATTTTACTAACCGTCGTTATAGCCCAACTACGACCTTTAGGCGCAGGTATACCACACTCATTCAAATACCGAACAATCTTAACTAGTCCCCACCCGTCAATGGATAATTGGTAGATTTTACGTATGAGCTCTGCATAATCTTCTTTGACTGTATACGTGCGCTTATCTGGGTTTAGAGCCAACCAAAATGGCGTACTACCATGACGATTGGTTGAGCTCGGGTTTTGCCTTTTGTTATCCCATGCAGCCTTTAAGCGCTCTGACTTTGTCTTACTTTCATTGTGTGCTCGCTCCATGATAGTCAAAGAGATAATCAAATCTCGACTATCAGAATCTCGGTCATAAATACAATCGTCTATCAATGTAACAATCTTCACTCCGCATCGAATAATGCCTAACATTTGCTCCAATGCAGTTTGAACTTTAGCCCTACTCAAGCGGTCTAGACTTTCCACTAACAGATAAGAGCCCTCTGGAATCAAACCTTGCCGTAGTGCCGCTAAAAATTGTCCTAGACCACTGTCCTCTTGTGCATTAACAGAATGAAAAGCAGATACTCCTAAGTCTTGAAAGTTGGTATCTGATAGCGTCAGGTTGTGCTTTTCACAGTATTGTTGGGCGAGTTGTGTCTGTCTGCGCAAGCTATCCCCTTGTGCTTGCTGTGCTGATGAAAAGCGGATGTAAGAATACGCAATGCTCATAAATACTTACCTTTCTAAATCTCTTGTTTCTTTGATTCTACTCTTAAAGGTAAATATTACATACCATCAATTACGCGAAGAAACCACTTCTACCCTTAATCGAGAAATTCAAAACATCTCTCAATCGACCAACCGTTATATCAGCGATTGGCTGGCGATTCGCAGCGACATGATGCTCGCGAATGAAAACATCATCGCTGACACTGATACCGCCGATCGCGAGATGCTACTGACCAAGCGTGCTGGTAAGTTTTTATCGGTCTACGCTGGCTTCTCTGACGGCTCGATTGCCTACGGTGATAAGTCTGAATCTTGGCCTTCTGACTACGATCCTCGCACTCGTCCTTGGTATCAAGATGCGATGGCGAAATCGGGGTTGATCATCACGGAGCCATATCAAGATTTCGATGGCAGCATTGTGGTTAGCTTTGCTAAGGCATTCAACCAAGGTAAAAAAGGGGTACTTGCCGCTGACTTAGCAGTAACTGACATCATCAAAGAAGTCCTTAATATTCAGCTTGATAATGACGGTTTCGCGTTCCTAGTTGATGGCAACAACAACTTAGTGGCTTACAAAGATGAAAAGCTCAGCCAAAAACCGCTGACAGAGCTCAACCCAGCCTTAACTCATAGCACGATGATGACGCTAGCCGGTGATGCGAAGCTAGACACAATTCAATGGCCGAGCCAAGGCGATAAGCTGATTTACGTGGCTAAAGTGCCGAACACCGATTGGTCTTTAGGTATTGTGCAAGACAAACAAATGGCGTTTGCTTCTGTCTCTGAGCAGGTGACGTTTACGGCTATCGCTTCTATCGTGCTGTACCTGATTATTGCGGCAATCAGTACTTACATCATCACTCGCCTACTGCAGCCACTTCAAACCCTGTCTGATGCGCTTTCAGAGTTATCACAGGGCGAAGGCGACCTTACTCAACGCATCAAGATCGAGCGCATGGATGAAATTGGTGAACTTGCCACTCACGTGAACCAGTTCCTTGCTCAAATGCAGACCATGTTGAAGAGTATTGTTGAAAACAGTGAACAGCTTTCAGAACAGGCGAATCAAGCAAATGAGCTATCTGCGATGGCAGCGGGTCGTGTTGAACATCAGCAAAATGACGTCAACCAAATTGCTACTGCTATTCATGAGATGTCAGCAACCGCTGCTGAGGTAGCAAGTCATGCAGAGCTAACAGCAAGTGCTTCGCAAAACTCCGCATCTGCTTGTATGGAAGGACAAAACGTCATCCAGAAAAACCGTGAAGCGATTGTCGAACTGGCTGAACAAGTCAGTGATGCTGCCAGCGTGATTTCAGAGCTAGAAGCAAACACGCAAAGCATCAACCAAATCCTATCGACTATCCAAGGCATTGCCGAGCAAACCAACTTGTTAGCACTTAATGCTGCCATTGAAGCGGCTCGTGCTGGTGAGCAAGGTCGTGGTTTTGCCGTGGTTGCTGATGAGGTACGTGTGCTTAGCCAACGCACTCATGGTTCAACGGAAGAAATCCGCACCATGATCGAAACGTTGCAAAACAACACCAAGCTGGCAGTCAATAGCATGCAAACAAGCACCAGCTTGGCAGATACTAGCGTGGATTATGCTCAGCAAGCACACGACAGCTTAACCAGCATTACTAACTCGATCACTGAGATCAACGACATGGCAATGCAAATCGCAAGCGCTGCAGAAGAGCAACGCGCGGTAAGCGAAGACATCAGCCGCAACACACAAGGCATTAAAGACGATGCCGACATGATTGCCGAACAATCGCTTAAAAGCAGTGAAGGCGCACGCCAGATGTACGATACCGCCAATACCATGCGTGAGAACATCAGTCGCTTTAAAGTGTAACGCGCCCTATCAAAAGCAGCTCAACGAGCTGCTTTTTTATTAGCGATAAGATGCTCTTTTACATCTCTATAAATTGATGCATATTAGAGCCTTACCCTGCTCTACAAGGATGTCTCGCAATCATGGGTTATGAATGGCTGGCGCTATGCGCTGCTTTCCTATGGGCTGTTTCTAGCTTAATTTCTGTTGTTCCCGCTCAGCATCTTGGTGCGTTTGCCTATAGCCGTTGGCGTATGGGCTGTACCGCAGTAATCCTCTCCACAATGGCGTGGATAACGGGTGGTTGGCTGAGTGTCTCGGCGGAACACATTACGCCGATGATGGCGTCCGGTTTGATTGGTATCTTTATTGGCGATACCGCGTTGTTCGCTTGTTTGAACCGCATGGGGCCACGCCAAGCAGGTTTACTGTTTTCTTGTCACGCCGTCTTCTCTGCCATTTTAGGTTACTTTCTATTTAGCGAAAGCATGACGGGTATGGAGCTGATTGGAGCCGCCTTAGTTTTTAGCGGAGTAGTGATGGCGATTTTCTATGGTCGACGCGGGCAAACCAGCAATGCGCTAGAAGAGATAAAAGGTAACGTTTGGATTGGTGTTGGGCTCGGTTTAACTGCCGCTATGTGTCAGGCTCTGGGCGGCATTATTGCTAAACCTGTCATGCAAACCAGTGTCGATCCAGTCGCAGCTTCCGCGATTCGTATGATCAGTGCTTTCGTCGCACATTGCGCACTTTGGTTAATTGGCGCAAAAGTCGCTCGCGCGACTCAAACCATCACATGGAAAGTTTTTGGCATTACCGCATTAAACGGCTTTTTGGCCATGGCGGTAGGTATGACGTTGATTCTATATGCCCTGCGTGAGGGTAATGTCGGGATGGTAGCTCTGCTTTCTTCAACAACGCCGATCATGTTGCTGCCATTGTTGTGGATTTACACCAAGAGACGTCCGAATCGATTCGCGTGGTTTGGCGCAGCACTAGCGGTCATAGGCACTGGCATCTTAGTGCAGTAGTTAAGGCCTGTTGAGCTTAGTAACTGTTGAGCTCAGTAACTCACCGCCTTACCGAACACAGAATTACAGATACAAAAAAGCCCGAGTCGAACTCGGGCTTTTATCATTCTGAATCGTCAGTTAATTACTTAACTAGCACTTCACCAGACATTTCTGCAGGAATTTCTAGACCTGCTAGAGAAAGCATTGTTGGTGCAAGGTCAGACAGTTTACCGCCTTCTTTGAACTCAACCGCTTTGTCACCTACGTAGATTAGAGGTACTGGTAGGTTAGTGTGAGCAGTGTGGATGCCGCCCGTTTCTGGGTCGATCATCATCTCTGCGTTACCGTGGTCCGCAGTAATTAGCATTTGACCGCCAACTTCTTTGATTGCTTCAACCACTTTACCAACGCTTTCGTCTAGTGCTTCGATAGCTTGCTCAGCCGCTTCGTAAACACCAGTGTGACCAACCATATCTGCGTTCGGGTAGTTACAGATGATAGTATCGAACTTACCAGACTTGATAGCAGCTACCATCTTCTCTGTTAGCTCTGGAGAGCTCATTTCTGGCTGCATGTCGTAAGTTGCTACTTTTGGAGAAGCAACAAGTTGACGCTCTTCACCTTCGAATTCGTTCTCAACACCACCGTTGAAGAAGAACGTTACGTGCGCGTATTTCTCTGTTTCAGAGATACGTAGCTGAGTTTGACCTTGCTTAGATAGCCACTCACCGTAAGTGTTTTCTAGAGACGCAGGTGGGAATGCGATAGCTAGAGGGATATCAGCTGCGTATTGAGTCAGCATCACGAAGTTGATTGCTGGGAATACAGCGCGCTCGAAGCCGTCAAATGCAGGAACGAATGCACGAGTGATTTGACGTGCACGGTCAGCACGGTAGTTCATGAAGATAACCGCATCGCCATCTTGCATGATTGCGTCTTCTTGACCTTCTGCTTTGATAGCTGTTGCTTTAACGAATTCGTCGTTTTCTTCACGAGCGTAAGCCGCTTCTAGACCTGCAACTGCCGTTTCTGCTGTGAACTCAGCTTTCGCTTGAGTTAGAAGATCGTAAGCAACTTGAACGCGATCCCAGTTGTTGTCACGGTCCATTGCGTAGTAACGACCCACTAGAGAAGCAACACGACCTTTACCTAGTTTCGCAAATAGGTCTTGGAAACGTTGTAGTGAGTTTTCAGCACTACGTGGTGGCGTGTCACGGCCGTCTAGGAAGCAGTGTAGGTAGATTTTCTCTGCGCCACGAGCTGCTGCCATTTCAACCGCTGCGTAGATGTGATCTTCGTGAGAGTGAACACCACCAGGAGACATAAGACCCATGATGTGTACAGCTTTCTCAGCTTTTACTGCAGAGTCGATAGCTTCAACTAGTGCTGCTGTTTCAGCGAATTCACCGTCAGCGATAGACTTAGTGATACGAGTTAGATCTTGGTATACAACGCGACCTGCACCGATGTTGGTGTGACCAACTTCTGAGTTACCCATTTGACCGTCAGGTAGACCAACGTCCATGCCTGAAGCAGAGATTAGAGTGTTAGGGTTGTTCGCAATTAGTGCATCCATTACTGGTGTTTTAGCATTTGCAATTGCGTTACTTGCTGTGTCTTCACGGTAACCGTAACCGTCAAGGATAACTAGAGCCAATGGCTTCTTAGCAGACATAGTGATGACCTCATCAAATTTAAGTAACTTTCGGTGTAGAGCTTCGCTGCTCTATCTAACCTTGAAACAAAACTAGCGTAATTTTACTACACTTTTTAACCAAAACTGTAGGTTAAGATCAAATAATGTTTGCGATTTATTGTTGCTATCTTACAAGTTAGCAAGCAATCCGACTCAGTCAGCAAACGTGTTCCACAAGCATAGTCACTTTCAAGACGCTTTGTACGACCACCGAAATACTTTGGTGAAAAACTTTTTGTTGTGACCCATTGTGCGCTTTTTCGACCAGAAGTGAAGTCAATTACGCCGATTGAATTGATAGGAGGAAGTGATAATAAGATTGCATGAATAGCGCATCAGAAAAGCCTTGAGGCAAGCGCGTAGATCTCAATTATTCGTTAGAAAATTTTAACCCTCTCGCCTAAGACGGCTAACCCCGCTATACTCCTGCTTTATTTTTCCGCCAACATTGCAAGAGCTCAAGACATGCAAGAGTACATTGATTTTTTCCAACAGAACATGATTCTATCTTTGGTTTGGGTAGGTCTTCTTGTCGCATTTATCATGAACCTCGTGAAATCAGCGACAGCCGCATACAAAGAGATTAACGTAAACCAATTGACTCACCTTATGAACCGTGAAAACGGCGTTGTGGTGGATATCCGCTCTAAAGATGAGTTCAAACAAGGTCATATCACCGACGCACTTCACATTTTGCCGTCTGATATCAAAGCAGGTAACTTTGGTAGCCTTGAAAACCGCAAATCAGCCCCAATCATTGTGGTATGCAAAACGGGTCAAACCGCTCAAGAAAGTGCAAACCTACTAGCGAAAGCAGGCTTCGAAAACGTAAGCCTACTGAAAAACGGTTTGATTGCATGGAACGAAGCGAACCTTCCACTAGTACGTGGTAAGAAATAAGGTCGCGGTAAAACAATTTTGCCAGCCTCGTTTATATAAACTGAGCAAATTGAAAGCAGTTGAAGCACTAAGTTGTGATGCTTTGCACGTAATAAGCGCTTCATCTAGTCAAGGTAGATTTGCTCAGTTAGTCTCAGGACAAACCATATTTCTGGGTTTAGATAATCCTAGACCCAACAAATGTTTATTAAGGATTTAAAAATGGCTGAAGCAGCACCACAAGACGCACAACAAAACTTTGCAATTCAACGCATCTTCCTAAAAGACGTTTCTTTCGAAGCGCCTAACTCTCCAGTAATCTTCCAAAAAGAGTGGAACCCAGACGTTAAACTAGACCTAGACACTCAAAGCCGTGAGCTTGGTGAAGGTGTTTACGAAGTAATTCTACGTCTAACTGTTACTGTTAAGAACGAAGAAGAAACAGCGTTCCTATGTGAAGTTCAACAAGGTGGTATCTTCACTGCTGAGCAAATGGAAGCAGGTCAACTTGCACATTGCCTAGGCGCATTCTGCCCGAACATCCTATTCCCATACGCTCGTGAAACTATCTCAAGCCTAGTGGTTAAAGGTACGTTCCCTCAACTGAACCTAGCGCCAGTTAACTTCGACGCGCTATTCATGAACTACCTACAACAGCAAGCTCAACAAGGCGAAGCTGAAGCGTAATTCACGTTTTGTAAGTGACGTGTTGTCCTTCATAGAGAATGAGCACACGTCATATACCTGAAGAAAATGCACAAAGCGTCCTCTCAGCGATGCAATGTGCATTTTTTATTTCTGATAAAAGTTCCTAGTTCCTAACCCCTTGAGAGCGTAAACTCTAGCGATTATGAACTAGATTCTACTAGTAGAAAGACAATTAGGCGGTAGCATGACACAAGCAAATACAAACAATGCTTACGGTAAAGACATCGCAATGACTGTGATCGGTGCTGGCTCATACGGCACTTCTTTGGCAATCTCCCTTGCTCGTAACGGCGCGAACGTTATCCTTTGGGGTCACGAGCCAGAGCACATGGCACGCCTTGAAGCAGACCGTGCCAACCACGAATTCCTACCTGGTATTGATTTCCCAGAGAGCTTGATCATTGAATCGGATTTAGAAAAAGCCGTTCAAGCAAGCCGTGACTTGTTAGTTGTGGTTCCTAGCCACGTTTTCGGCATCGTACTAAAAAGCTGTCAGCCTTTCTTACGTGAAGATTCTCGCATCTGTTGGGCAACCAAAGGTCTTGAGCCAGAAACCGGTCGTCTACTAAAAGAAGTGGCGTTCGACATCATCGGTGACAGCTATTCGCTAGCGGTACTGTCTGGCCCTACGTTTGCTAAAGAGCTTGCGATGGGCATGCCTACTGCTATCTCTGTTGCCTCTCCAGACGCAGACTTCGTTGCTGACCTGCAAGAGAAGATTCACTGCAGCAAAACTTTCCGTGTCTACGCAAACAACGACTTTATCGGTATGCAACTTGGCGGTGCGGTGAAGAACGTTATCGCGATTGGCGCAGGTATGTCTGATGGTATTGGTTTTGGTGCCAACGCTCGTACCGCACTGATTACACGTGGTTTGGCAGAAATGAGCCGTCTTGGCGCAGCTCTGGGCGCACAACCAGAAACCTTTATGGGTATGGCTGGCTTGGGCGACCTCGTCTTGACTTGTACCGATAACCAATCGCGTAACCGCCGTTTTGGTTTGGCACTAGGTCAAGGTAAAGACGTCGACACTGCGCAAGAAGAAATCGGTCAAGTCGTTGAAGGCTACCGCAACACCAAAGAAGTTTGGATGCTCTCTCAGCGCATGGGCGTAGAGATGCCAATTGTTGACCAAATTTATCAAGTATTGTATCAAGGAAAAGATGCACGCCTGGCAGCGCAAGATTTACTTGCTCGTGACAAAAAAGCCGAAGGAAAGTAGCACCCTAGCTCCCTTTGCACCTCATCTGAGAAGAATAGAAGTTGTCGGGTCACGGAAGAACCACTCAGGATATTGAGAATGAAACACTGCGAAAAACAAAAAGTCTGGAACAAAATCGTTTCAGAAGCCCGTGAAATGTCAGAGCAAGAGCCTATGCTGGCGAGCTTTTATCATGCGACCATTATTAAGCATGACAGCCTATGTGCCGCATTGAGCTATATTCTGGCCAACAAATTAAACACTGCGTCGATGCCTGCTATGGCAGTGCGTGAAGTGGTTGAAGAGGCATTTGCTGCCGATCCTACTATCACGGACGGCGCAGCTTGTGATATTTGTGCCACGGTCAATCGCGACCCTGCGGTTTCTATGTACTCAATGCCATTATTGTACTTAAAGGGCTACCATGCTCTGCAAGGCTACCGAGTAGCAAACTGGTTGTGGAAACAAGGTCGTCACGCTCTTGCGACATATCTACAAAATCAGATTTCTGTGGCGTGTCAGGTCGATATTCACCCTGCAGCGCGCATCGGTAGTGGTATCATGCTAGACCATGCAACTGGCATCGTGATTGGTGAAACGGCTGTCGTAGAAAACGACGTGTCTATTTTGCAGGACGTCACCCTTGGTGGTACCGGCAAAGAATGCGGTGACCGTCACCCGAAAATTCGCGAAGGCGTAATGATCGGCGCAGGTGCAAAGATTCTTGGCAATATTGAAGTCGGTCAAGGGGCGAAAATCGGCTCTTGTTCTGTGGTATTGCAAGCAGTGCCACCCCACACAACTGTGGCTGGTGTGCCTGCAAAAATCGTTGGTCGTCCGAAAACGGACAAACCTTCTCTCGATATGGATCAAGGCTTTAATGGCAAATCGCAAAGCTTTATCCATGGAGATGGTATTTAATCGTCATCTGATCCTTTGACAATAATGTGGTAGGTAACTCTCAAGTGCGAAAACAAAATCACCCAGTGCTACGCTCGGCTATTTTATTAACTTGTGCTTTATCTGCCACATATCCCCTCACCTCTTCCGCTGACAGTCAGCAAGAGTTAAAAGGCGTTTCTAGCGAAATCAGCCGTCAGCGTAAATCGCTCACTTCTCAAGAAAAACAACTTAACGATCTGCAAAAGTCGCTTAAAGACCAAGAGCTTGGTATCTCTAAACTAGAAAGAGAAATTAAGCAAACTAAGGCGGAATTAGCGCAAGCCGATCAGAACATTAATAAGTTGGAAGAGAAAATTGCACTGCAAGAAGGCCAACGCCAAGCGCAAGAGGAAGAGCTAAAACAGCTCATTCAAACCTACTACGTGACAGAACGCGCCAAAGCCAATGGGCATCTGCTCAATGAAGGGGTTGAAGAAGATCGTATCAGCCAATATTTCCAGCACTTAGCGAAAGCACGTGCGGAGGTTATTGATGCCATTACTAAAACCACTCAAGAGTTGGCGCACAATAAAAACCAACTTGAGTTGGAAAAAGAACAGATAGAAACCTTGCTTAAGCAGCAATCGGAAAAGCGCTCGTCATTGGCAAGCACGCAATCAAAACGTAAAGGCACGCTAAGCAAGATTCAGAAAAGCATCAAAGACGACAAACGTTACCTTTCAGAACTGCAACGCAACGAAACCCGCCTAAAAGCGGAAATTGCGAAAGCCGCGAAACGTAACGCAGTACCGATGGATGGTATTGCGAAACAACGCGGCAAACTGCCTTGGCCACTCAAAGGCCGAGTGCTACATAACTTCGGAACCAGACAAACTGGCCAAGTAAACTGGAAAGGCATGGTGCTTTCAGCAAGCTACGGTCAACAAGTCAAAGCCGTTTACCCAGGTACCGTTGTATTCGCTGAATACTTACGCGGTTATGGTCTAGTCGTTCTGCTCGACCATGGTAAAGGCGACATGACGCTCTACGGTTACAACCAAGCATTGACCAAGAAAGAAGGCGATAAGGTAACAGCCGGTGAAGTAATTGCCCTTGCGGGTGATACAGGTGGTCAAGACAGACCTTCACTCTACTTCGAAATTCGCCGTAACAGTGAAGCGCAAAACCCAAAATCTTGGTTAAAGCGCATGTAGCTGCCGTTTATCATCGCAGTTCTAATCAGCACTATCACGACACAAAAAACAAAGGAGCCACTCGGCTCCTTTGTTGTATGTCTATTTTGGAAAATGCTATGCGTAGTAGCTTTCGACCGCATCGATAAAGGCACTAACGTCATCTTTGCTTAGCGCATTGATGCCCGCCGCAGCCTCTCGGCCACCACCTGTTGGGAACTGTCCACACACCGCCACGGCACCCTGCTTATTATTCAACGGTGCACGAAGAGAAACCGTGTAAGTACCGTCTGCATTTTCAGTTAATACCGCATGCGCGGAGTCTGGTTTTTGGTTTGCAAGCCAGTTGCCATAAACACCACTAATTCGACGTGATGCTGCATTGTTTGGCAGTTCAAATAGCTTGAGCTTCGCACTTTCGTGAGTAGCAGGAACCGCCTGCGCCGCATCCATATCTTGTTGATAAGCCGATTGCAATTGGTAGTAAGGTGACGCTTTATCTGCAATCGCATCGAATGGTGAAACGTATTGTTTTAACGCTTGGTACAAGTCCGCTGGGTGAAAATGAAGGTCGTCTACTTTAGAGCCATAACCGTTGTAGTTGATTAAAGTGCCAAGCTCTTTTAGTTGTGCTTTCTGCTCTTGATTAAGTCCGGCTTTGTCCGCCAATGCATCTGCTTTAGCGATCAAGTTATCGCCATAAGCAGCGGTAATCGCCCACGTATGAAAACGGCCATCAAGCAGTTTATCGACAATCAACGCAGTACACATGTTGGCATCGAGATCGATGTGCGCGTCCAAATTACCGTGCTGAGGAATATCGCCCGCTTTGTGGTGATCGGCGTAGAAAACATGCGCGCCTTGAGCCAAAGCTTGCTCTAGGCCTACCATGTTCTTTTCCATTGAAATGTCCAACACTGTCAGCTCATCACCCGCTTGCACATCCACTTTTTCCACCAGTTTGATGTCGCGCTTTACTCCAGTCACCAACTGAGCGTTGATAGGATCCGCTAAGCGCAATTGCAGCAATGCAATGATGCCATCGGCATCGCCATTAAAAATGTCGTAATTCATTGAACGATAGTTCCTTTATCGAGAATCATCTTCCACTAGAAAGTATGGAAGAGCATGAGTTCTATTGTGCGAAATGAGCACAGCAAGTCAACTCAAGGAAGGAGTTGAAAATGAGAGCTGCGCTCTAAACCTTAAGCGTTGAGCCATACTCTCATTTTCTGAAATGAATAAGGAGGGAAAATAGTATTAACTGTGCAGACGACTCACTGCTTCTTCAAGCAAAAGCAACTGTTCCATGCCCTGCTCGGTCGCCACGGGTTTCACCACGTTAAGCATCTGCAACATGCCTTGTTTCACCATGAGCTCGGTAATATCGGTCTTTGATGACATCGCCGATTGGTAAGCTAACCAACTACACGCAATAAGGTGCAGCGTGCAAACCAGTGATTTCAACTGCTCTTGGTCGACATTCAACAGCTTCAGCGACACAAACTCTTGCATGATTGCAATGAGGTTGGCTTGCAGCTTCTCTTGAACATCAATGTATTCATCATGCAGTTGCTCGTCTCGAGAAAGGATTTCTGGCAGGTTCGCGTAGAAAAAGCGGTACTTCCACATCAGAGTGAAGATTGAATCGAGGTAGCTTTTCAGCATGGTCAGGCTCTCTTGAGAACCTTGAATTGGAGTAAAGCGTTCTAGCAGTTCCGCAGAGTAAAGCGCGAAAATCTCACGCACGATTTCTTGTTTGTTGCGGAAGTGGTAGTAAAGATTGCCTGGGCTAATTTCAATATGGTCAGCAATATGGTTGGTTGTGATATTGCGCTCACCATGTTGGTTAAACAACTCCAGTGCGGCATAAACGATTTTGTCGCGCGTTTTCATGGTTATCGTATTCCCTCTTCATTATCGAATCGAGTATAGCGACTTCACCAACCTAGGTCGATAGAGGCTCCAAATACGGTAACATAGCAGACCAGTTAGAATGCCAATCGAGTTCGCAACCAAGTCGTGCCAAGAGGTTTGGCGCCCCACATAACCTTGTAAAACTTCAATCACAGCGCTGAATAACAGAATGCTCAGAGCCACCGTCCAACGCTGACGCCAGCTTGCGACACAGAAGCAGCCCAAGAAACCAAAACCACTGTACGCCATCGCGTGCTGCATCTTATCCAAATATGCAATGTTGCCCCAATCTTGCAACTCTCCCGAGCTCAGAGACAAGTAAGCAATCAAGGTCGCATAACTAAGCAGCACCAAACGTGCAGCGGTCAGGTTCATCGTCAATCCTTACGCAATAGGGAATGGGAAAGCAGTCACTTGGTCAATATGGTCACAACCAAGAGCCAACATAATCAGGCGATCAACGCCTAACGCCACACCGGCACAATCTGGCAAGCCTGCTTCTAATGCGCCAATCAAATGATAATCGATCGGCTGTGGCTTCAGGCCCATTTCAAGACGCTTAGCATTATCTTGTTCAAAGCGCGCCAATTGTTCTTTCGGGTTATCTAGCTCGTGGAAACCGTTCGCCAACTCAATACCTTTGAAGTACACCTCAAAGCGATCAGCAACGCGATTGTCTTGTGGATTAATCTTCGCTAATGCGGCTTGCGATGCAGGGAAGTCATAAACAAATGCAGGCACTTGCTGACCAATCTTCGCTTCGACACCAATACTGAAAAGTAGTTGGAGTAAGGTATCACGATCTTCTTCAGGCTCGGCTATGTCACTCAAACCCAGCTTTGCCGCGACTGCTTTGAGCTCTTGCATCGAGCCCTCTAACGGGCACACGCCAAGCACGTCAATAAAGGCTTGCTGGTAAGTCATTCGCTCAGCAGCACCGCACTTCAATACCAGTTGCAGCAGATCGTCCATTTCGTCCATCAGCTTGTGGTGATCAAAGCCGATGCGGTACCACTCCAACATAGTGAATTCAGGATTGTGGTGACGACCATTTTCTTCATTACGAAACGCTTTGTTGATTTGGTAGATGCAACCACTGCCTGCAGCAAGTAAGCGCTTCATGTGAAATTCAGGGCTAGTCATAAAGAACAGCTTGCTGCCATCGGCATAACCTGGGCCAACAAACTCGGTCTGGAAGGTATGCAAATGAATGTCGGTCACGGTGGCGTGACTCATGGCTGGCGTGTCGACTTCCATCACCTGTCGCTCGGCAAAGAATTGACGAATAGCGGTGATCAACGCGGCGCGTTGACGAAGTTGTTCCATAGAAGCAGTAGGTTGCCAGATCGTTTGCATAACAAGACTCTCAATACATAAGTGAGCGAGGAAAATAGCAATTTTGTCACGCTTTGCCTAGCTCGGCGAGGGGGGATTCATCTTAATTGTATTGGTCTAAATACGAATAAAACTCGATCAGAATTGAAGCAAGCATTCCACGTTCTACAGTACAAAAAACACTCACAACTTACCCTATTATCAATGAGGGTAATGTCGTGCAACACCTGTGTAACATTGAGCAGCTTTACGTTTATCCCTCAACTGTTTCGTGCCGTGATAGCAGTCACATAACCTAGAATTTCTATGCTCTCGTGTGCATTACCGGAGAAAAAACCCAAATACATCAATTTTTCTGCCATAAGGCTCCCCTACACTAACCCTACTACTTTTGAGGGATAGCCTAAAAACGGTGCCCTCACACTCACAATAACAAGCGGATTTCCGCAATCACACACTGGAGGATAACTGTGCAAACTATCACCACAGATATCGCAGTCATCGGCGCAGGCGGCGCTGGTCTTCGTACTGCTATTGCAGCGGCTGAAGCAAACCCGGACTTAGAAGTAGCGCTTATTTCTAAAGTTTACCCAATGCGCTCCCATACGGTTGCTGCAGAAGGTGGCTCAGCAGCAGTTATCAAGGATGAAGATAGCTTAGACAACCACTTCAACGACACTGTTGGCGGTGGTGACTGGCTATGTGAACAGGACGTTGTTGAATACTTTGTAGAGAACGCGACTCGCGAAATGATCCAAATGGAGCAATGGGGTTGCCCATGGAGTCGTAAAGAGAACGGTGAAGTCAACGTACGCCGCTTTGGTGGTATGAAGGTTGAACGTACTTGGTTCGCTGCAGATAAAACTGGCTTCCACATGCTTCACACGCTATTCCAGACGTCGATGAAGTACGACAACATCAAGCGCTTTGATGAGTACTTTGTTGTCGACTTGCTTGTTGATGAAGGTGAAGTACAAGGTCTGATTGCAATCCACATGTCTGAAGGTGAACTAGTTACGATCAAGGCGAAGTCTGTCGTACTAGCAACAGGTGGCGCAGGTCGCGTTTACCACTGTAACACCAACGGCGGTATCGTAACGGGCGACGGCATGGCGATGGCTTACCGTCACGGCGTTCCTCTACGTGATATGGAATTCGTTCAGTACCACCCAACAGGTCTTCCTGGTACAGGTATCCTGATGACTGAAGGTTGTCGTGGTGAAGGCGGTATCATCGTCAATAAAGACGGCTACCGTTACCTACAAGACTACGGCATGGGCCCTGAGACTCCAGTGGGTCAACCTAAGAACAAGTACATGGAACTTGGTCCACGTGACAAAGTTTCTCAAGCTTTCTGGCACGAACAACAGAAAGGCAACACCATCAAACACCCTCTTGGTGATGTAGTGCATCTAGATCTTCGCCACCTAGGTGAAGAGTACCTACAAGAGCGTCTACCGTTCATCTGTGAACTAGCGAAAGCTTACGTGAACGTTGACCCTGCAAAAGAGCCAATTCCAATTCGTCCAACGGTTCACTACACCATGGGTGGTATTGAGACTAACGGCGAATGTGAAACTCGCATTAAAGGTCTATTCGCGGTTGGCGAATGTGCGTCTGTTGGTCTTCACGGTGCAAACCGTCTAGGTTCTAACTCGCTGGCTGAGTTCGTGGTATTTGGTCGCGTTGCGGGTGAACAAGCGGTGAAACGTGCTGCAGAGTTCAAAGGCTGGAACGAAGAGTCTATCGCGACTCAGGTGAAAGCAGTTGAAGACCGCATTGCCGCTCTAATGAACCAAGAAGGCGAAGAAAACTGGGCAGATATCCGTACTGAAATGGGTCACACCATGGAAGCGGGTTGTGGTATCTACCGCCAAGAAGATTTGATGCAAGCAACGATTGAAAAGATCACTGAGCTGAAAGCTCGTTACAAGAAAATCAGCATCAAAGACAAAGGCAAAGTGTTCAACACTGACCTTCTTTACGCTATTGAAGTGGGCTACGGTCTAGAAGTCGCAGAAGCGATGGTTCACTCTGCAATCCTGCGTAAAGAATCTCGTGGTGCGCACCAACGTCTAGACGATGGTTGTACAGAGCGTGATGACGTGAACTTCCTGAAACACTCGCTTGCTTTCTTCAAAGAAGATGCAGCACCAAGCATCGACTACAGCAACGTGAAGATCACTAAGTCTCAGCCTAAAGCGCGCCTATACGGTGAAGCGGCAGAGAAAGCAGCAGCAGCTGAAAAAGCCGCTGAAGCAGAAGCGAAGAGCGCAGAGGAGCAAGCATAATGTCAGCAAACCGCATTCAAAAAGTAGACATTCTGCGTTACGACCCTGAGAAGGACGCGGAACCATACACGCAAACATTCGAAGTTCCATTTGATGAAACCATGTCTGTACTTGACGCACTTGGCTACATCAAAGATCACCTAGATAAAGATCTGTCTTACCGCTGGTCTTGTCGTATGGCGATCTGT
Source organism: Vibrio sp. B1ASS3 (assembly GCF_905175355.1). Taxonomy (NCBI): domain Bacteria; kingdom Pseudomonadati; phylum Pseudomonadota; class Gammaproteobacteria; order Vibrionales; family Vibrionaceae; genus Vibrio; species Vibrio sp. B1ASS3. The sequence goes on along the minus strand of NZ_HG992742.1, from coordinate 298,096 downwards.
GGTTCTTGCGGCATCATGGTAAACAACGTGCCTAAGCTTGCTTGTAAGAGCTTCCTACGTGATTACCCGAATGGCGTGACTATCGAGCCACTAGCAAACTTCCCAATCGAGAAAGACTTGATCGTGGACATGACGCCGTTCATCGAGCGCCTAGAAGCGATCAAACCTTACATCATTGGTAACGACCGCAAACCAGAAGACGGCACAAACCTGCAAACGCCTGAGCAAATGGCGAAATACAAGCAGTTTGCTGGCTGTATCAACTGTGGTCTTTGCTACGCAGCCTGTCCTCAGTTCGGTTTGAACCCTGAGTTCATTGGTCCTGCAGCACTAACTCTGGCACACCGTTACAACCTAGACAGCCGTGACAACGGTAAAGATGAGCGCATGAAGCTGATCAATGGTGAAAACGGCGCTTGGGGTTGTACATTCGTAGGTTACTGTTCTGAAGTTTGTCCGAAGAACGTTGACCCTGCAGCGGCAGTAAACCAAGGCAAAGTGGAGTCTTCTATGGACTTCGTGATTGCGATGTTGAAACCTGATGGTTCACCAAAGAAAGTGGAGGCATAAGGATGAGCAACCGTAAACCTTACGTTCGTGAAATAAAACGCACATGGTGGAAGAACCATCCTTTCTACCGCTTCTACATGGTACGTGAAGCAACGGTGCTTCCTCTGATCCTATTCACTATCTTCCTGACTTTCGGTCTAGGTTCATTAGTGAAAGGCCCAGAAGCTTGGCAAGGTTGGTTGGAGTTCATGGCAAACCCTATCGTAGTAGCGATCAACATCGTTGCACTGCTAGGTAGCCTATTCCACGCACAAACTTTCTTCAGCATGATGCCACAGGTAATGCCAATTCGTCTGAAAGGCAAACCAGTGGATAAGAAGATCATCGTTCTGACTCAGTGGGCAGCGGTAGCGTTCATCTCACTGATCGTTCTCATCGTGATGTAAGGAGCTTGAGTAATGAAACCGAATTATAGTGTTAATACAGCACCGAAACGTTCTGATGAGCCAATCTGGTGGGGTCTATTTGGTGCCGGTGGTACTTGGTTTGCGATGATCACGCCAATCACGGTACTCGTACTGGGCATCCTAGTTCCACTAGGTGTGATTGATGCAGAAGCAATGAGCTACGAGCGCGTATCTGAATTCGCGACTAGCATCATTGGCGCACTGTTTATCATCGGTACGCTAGCATTGCCAATGTGGCATGCGATGCACCGTGTACACCACGGCATGCACGACCTTAAATTCCACACAGGTGTGGTAGGTAAAATTGCATGTTACGCGTTTGCAGGTCTTATCTCTGCACTAGCCGTTATCTTTATCTTCATGATTTAAGATACCGACGGAAATGAAAAAAGCTGGCACCTCGCCAGCTTTTTTATTGCCTGCTATTTGTGTTTATCGTCAGTGCTATTCGTTTCAGGCACTATTCAATAAAGGTCGCGATTTCATCCAACGACTTTTTGTGCATCGCATGCTCTGGAATGGTCGCATCTTCTTCCGGATAACCGGTCACAATCAACATGTACGGACGGTCAACATCGTTGTCTCGCCCACAAATCTTGCTCAAGAAACTCATCGGCTTTGGCGTGTGCGTCAAGGTACCCAAACCGGCGTTATGTAATGCTTGAAGCAAAAAGCCCGTCGCAATCCCGACTGACTCATGCACGTAATAATTGGCTTGCTCCCCATCGTTACTCATACCACCTTTCTTTTGCGAAAACACCGCGATCAGCCACGGCGCTTTTTCCAAATACGGCTTACTGGCATTCGTGCCAAGTGGCTTCAGTGCATCTAACCATTCTTGCCCTGCTCGACCTTCATAGAAAGAACGTTCTAGTTCTTCAGCGGCTTGACGGATCTGCCCTTTGACTTCTGCACTGTTAATCGCAACAAAATGCCAAGGTTGATGGTTTGCCCCACTAGGTGCCGTACCTGCCGCTCGAATACAATGTTCAATCACTTCTCTCGCCACTGGGCGATCAGAGAAACTTCGAATCGAATGACGGCGCTGAAGTTGCTCAAGATTATGTACAGCTCTTGCTGCCATTTCCTGTGGAGGGTATTCCACATAATCATTGAGTGGGTGATGCTGTTCTTGATTCGACATAGTGCTTCCTTGCGCTTGTTGGGTGTTGATTCACTATAGCCACAAATTTCACCCTCGCCTTTTTATCTTCATAAAATCAATGTGATATTGAGATAAGGCGCAAATATTCAGCCGTATTTCACCAACAAAAAAGAGAGGCGGATAACACGTATCCGCCTCTGCATTACTCCGATTTGTACAGCTACCAGAGCTTTTGGTCACCTATGATCTTTTTGCTTTTTGAGCTTTTGACCACCTATGATCTTATTGCTGTGTGACCTTCTTAGTTTGGTCCATTAAGCCCAACGCACCAAAGCCAGTAATCACATCAAGGTTAGTTTTCAGACCCGTTTCGTCACCACCACCGATGTAGTTTTGTGGCATCTGCACTTGGAAGTTTTGCAGGTTGTTGTACAGCGAGTTCGCCACATCTCGGTTCAACTCTGCCAAGTACACTTCTCGGTTTGCACCCAGTGCTGCGTACTTCGCTTTCAAGACTTCCGCTTCTGCACGGCCTTTTTCAAGAATCGCTTTTGCTTCAAATTCCGCAGATAAAGCATTGGCTTTTTGAATCGCTAGGTTCGCTTCTGCAATCGCTAACTCTTTCTCTTTTTCCACCTCAGCCAATCGCTTGGTTTTCTCAACCTCGACGATTTCACGCTCTGCAATCTGACGTGCAACTTCGACTTCTTTTTGCTGTGCGATGATCGCGAGCTCTTTACTACGTTGAGCATCTTGTACTTCGCGGGTACGTTGAATCTCTTTACGTAACTGCTCAGTCTCTGCTTGTGCTTTCGAGGTCTCTTGCTCCTGAATCGCACGGATACGGTCTGCTACTAAGCGCTTTTTATCTGCCAGCAATTGATCAAGCTGCTTCTCTGGCTGTGGGTCACCGATGGTCACCTGCGTCACTTGAATACCGTATTGCTGTAGCGGGTTATCCTGACGGATTGGTTGGCCTGTATTGTCCACGACCGGTACCGTCTTCCAAACCAATTGGTTAGTGCGTTGCAGTTGGTTCGCGTTCGACTGATTCGCGCCCACCGGAGCAAGATCTAGCTCTTCCACTTCTACCTGACGACGCTCTGTCAGATAAATACCTTCACGCAGTTGGTCTCCCAATTTGGATTTGAACTGGTTCAAGCCGCCTTGGAAAAACTCTTCACCTGTGTATTGAGTCGCGGTAATCACCGTCACGTTACGTGCGTTCTTCACCAACAATGCATCGATTAGGTTGCTGTTGTTGCGGAACTCTTTATGCATCTTCTTCACCGCTTCTGGGTCATTACTTAACTTGAAGCGGAATGTCACTGGGATCTGACCAATGTAGGTATCGGCAAAGCGAACCTGAATCGCATCAAGACGTTGATAAAAATCTTCGCCCTTGCTGTTACCAAATGACACGGTGATCACTTGGTCATACTTGGTAATCTTGGACAGAAACGGCATGCGAAAGTGAATGCCCGGCTCTGTGAATACGTCCAATTCACCAGTGATGTTGTTCTGATGCACATAGCTGTAACCCGCATCGGTCATCAGCACTGAGCTGTTAATCGTTAAGCCTATTGCCAGCAGTGGAATACCAAATACGGCTGCTTTCAATCCTTTATGTAGTAACTGACGTCTCTCTTCCACCTTTAAACCTCGTCCTAAGCCTCTGCTTTCCATTTTGTTCTCCTTTTTGGATTGTCATTGAGTTAAATCGATAAAAATCAAATTGCTATGCAACTCGCTGACAACGAGGTCTAATGTATCAAATTGTTACATTAAGAAATAATCGAAAGATTCATGAAATAAATAAGATTTTTACGAATAATACAAAATCATCAGAAATTTGCGGAGAATATCGATGTTTTGCACAGAGGCGTCAAAGGGAGGAAAATAGCGGGCAATAAAAAAGGCCGCCGAAGCGACCTTTTCAATCAGAAAATCTAAGGTGAATTACTTCACACGACCTACGTATTCACCAGTACGAGTGTCAACTTTGATCACTTCGCCGATTGCGATGAATAGTGGTACACGTACTACAGCGCCAGTTGATAGTGTTGCTGGTTTACCACCTGTACCTTGAGTATCACCTTTCAGACCTGGATCTGTGTCAGTAACTTCTAGTTCAACGAAGTTTGGTGGAGTAACAGTAATTGGGTTACCGTTCCAAAGCGTGATCATACAAGTGTTGTTTTCTACCAACCACTTAGCGTTTTCACCAACCGCTTTCAAGTCAGCAGCGATCTGCTCGAAAGTTTCGTTGTTCATAAAGTGGTAGAATTCGCCGTCTGAATATAGATAATCTAGGTCGATATCCATTACGTCTGCCACTTCACAAGTGTCACCAGACTTGAATGTTTTCTCTAGCACTTTACCAGAAAGAAGTTTACGAATTTTAACGCGGTTGAACGCTTGGCCTTTACCTGGTTTAACGTATTCGTTTTCCAGAATTACACAAGGCTCGTTATCAAGCATTAACTTAAGGCCGCCTTTAAATTCATTGGTGCTAACTGTAGCCATTTTTTCCTCTTACATTCTTAGAGCTAAATTCAATGCCGCACATAATAACCCGAAAAGTCGAATCTGTTGAGCAAAACTGGCTCAAACAGTTAGCGAATGGGATCTCCGATCCTGCAAAATTGCTGGAAATGTTGGAAATCGATCCTTCACCGTGGCAGGACGGGTTCGCTGCGCGTAAGCTGTTTGCACAGCGTGTACCGCAAAGTTTTGTCGATAGGATGGAAAAAGGCAATCCTTACGATCCACTTTTGCGCCAAGTATTACCTTTGAGCGAAGAGTTTGAGGTACATGAAGGCTATTCGAATGATCCTTTGGAAGAGCAAGACAACGAACTTCCTGGGTTGCTACACAAATACCGCAATCGCGCATTGATGATCGTGAAAGGTGGTTGTGCGGTGAATTGCCGTTACTGCTTCCGCCGCCACTTCCCATATCAAGAGAATAAAAGTGGCAAACAGGCGTGGACGAAGTGCTTGGAGTACATGGCACAACAACCAGAGCTCAATGAAGTGATCTTCTCTGGTGGCGATCCTCTGATGGCCAAAGACGATGAAATTCACTGGCTACTTGAACACATCGCAAAAATCCCACACATCAAACGCCTGCGTATTCATAGCCGCTTGCCTGTGGTGATCCCTGCACGTATCACCGATGAACTATGCCACCTACTTCGCGCTTCTCGTCTACAGATCGTATTGGTGACGCACATTAACCACGCCAACGAAATCAACGCTGAGTTTGCAGCTCAAATGGCGAATCTAAAGCAAGCTGGCGTCACTCTGCTTAACCAAGGTGTACTGCTGAAAGACGTTAACAACAGCGTTGAAGCACAGGTTGCGCTGAACGAAGCGTTATTCGATGCTGGCATTTTGCCGTACTACTTGCACGTTTTGGATAAAGTCCAAGGTGCAGCGCACTACTTTGTTTCCGATGAAGAAGCCAAAGAAATCATGCGCGGTGTGATCACGCGAGTTTCCGGTTACCTAGTACCTAAGCTCACCCGTGAAATTGGCGGTCGCCCAAGTAAAACACCACTGGATCTGCATCTAGAGTAAGTTGCTTGCCGTATAAAGATTGTCGTTACGAGCAAAAGCTTTTGTTCGATCAGGCGGTCTTATCTATGCATACTCCGCAAATTTGGAGGTTAAGATGCAAGCAACTTTTGAACACCTTTTCGATCTTGGCCCTTTTAGTTGGGCTGCGCTGCTTTGTTGTGCCATCAATGGTTTGATGATTGGCATAGAGCGCCAAACTCGCGGTAAACCCGTTGGTATTCGTACCGCAATTTTAGTTATCTCAGGTACTTACCTGTTTATGTCGATGGCGGTATCGCTCTCGCCAAATACATTAGATCAAGCCCGTGTACTGGGTCAGATCATTACTGGTGTCGGCTTTTTAGGTGCCGGTGTGATGATGACTCAAGACGGAAAAATTCACGGCGTGACTTCTGCGGCCGTCATTTGGGTGTTGGCGGGGTTAGGCTTGATGATTGGCTTGGGTTACTTATCACAGTCGATCATCATTACCGTATTGGCACTGACCGTTTTACTCGGTGTGGACAAAGCGGAAAACCGCGTCAAAGCATTGCGCCGTGGTGTGCACCAGAAAATGCAGCAACGAAAAACATCAACGCGTTTAGTTAAGTAATCAAGCACAATAAAAAAGACCCCGACATCAAGCCGGGGTCTTTTTGTATCTGGCGTTAAGTTAGGAAGGTGACTTAACTTTTGGCGAAGCTCGCTGATTATTTAGCGAAGTTCACGATTGGGAAACACTTGAAGAAGCCGTTGTCCGCACAGTTTAGAAGACCAATTTGAACACCGTCGATTTGGTCAGTCATGTTGAAGAAACCTAGCTGGAAGTTAGATTTTTTAGAGATACTTGCCAGACCGATGTCTGCCATTGTGTAACCTTCAGAGTAGTTCACAGCACTCCAGTTTAGACCTTCAACGTTGTTAGTTACGTTTACCGCACCTAGGTTAAGACCCGTTGTTTGGCCTTGGTTCCAGTTGAATAGACCTAGAGAAACACCCTTCATTTCTTGGTTTACTTTAGACGCACCAAAGAAAAGACCGAAGTTCACACCAGTAGTACGGTCTGTTTCAGACATACCTAGTAGAGAGAAATCGACACCTTTTACTTCATTCACTTGACCGTGAAGAACCGCAAGACGAACACCGCCAACAGAAGAGTTAGAAGGTGCGTTAGTGTTGTCGATAGTAGAGAACATAACTGGTGAGCTATCAGCAAGAGCAACAGGTGAAGCGATAACGGCTGCAACAGCCAGTGACGTCATTAGCTTTTTCATTTTTATCTCCATGGGGGAATTTAGTGTTTACAACACACTGTAATGTTCAAAGTTTGCGTCATTTTAACCAAATAAATGTTAGCGGGAAGTCATATTTAACCGCTTGAATAAATAAGCAATTGATTCATCAAACTTATTTTTCTGCATTTTTCCTGACCGTTTGCGCACAATAGCCACACAATTGCGTATTTTTAAACCAATTAACCTGATAAAAATTAAGCGTAATAATTACTCGCTAACTATCAGATTAAAAAGAAAAAGTAAGAACAAACCTACAAACTTACGCACAAATGGCTCAGTCCCAAAGTAACAGACACAAAAAAGCCGAGGCATTCGCCTCGGCTTTCTAGTTTGGTTTGGTCGGTTGTCTTTAAGCTATAACGTCTTAGAGCAAAGAGAAAGCGCGGAGTTTACACTCGTAAATGAGCACTTTCGATGCAGCGATACAGCGTTAGAGCGACAAGACAAGCAGCAAATTACATCATGCCGCCCATACCACCCATACCGCCCATGCCACCCATATCAGGCATACCTGCGCCGTCTTTTTGTGGTAGGTCAGTAACCATCGCTTCAGTTGTGATCATTAGACCCGCTACTGATGCTGCGAATTGTAGTGCGCTACGAGTTACTTTAGTTGGGTCTAGGATACCCATCTCTAGCATGTCGCCGTATTCGCCTGTTGCTGCGTTGTAGCCGTAAGAACCCTCACCCGCTTTCACGTTGTTCGCTACTACTGACTCTTCGTCACCTGCGTTCTTCGTGATTTGACGGATTGGCGCTTCCATTGCACGTAGTGCAACGCGGATACCAACGTTTTGCTCTTCGTTGTCGCCTTCTAGGTCAACAATCTTAGATGCAGCGCGGATTAGTGCAACACCACCACCAGCAACTACGCCTTCTTCAACCGCTGCGCGAGTCGCGTGTAGTGCGTCTTCTACGCGGTCTTTCTTCTCTTTCATTTCAACTTCAGTTGCTGCACCAACTTTGATTACTGCAACACCGCCTGCTAGCTTAGCAACGCGTTCTTGTAGTTTCTCTTTGTCGTAGTCTGAAGTTGCATCTTCGATTTGCTGACGGATTTGAGCAACACGACCTTGGATCATTGCTTCTTCACCCACGCCATCAATGATGGTTGTGTTTTCTTTTGTGATTGCAACGCGCTTCGCTTGACCTAGGTCTTCTAGTGCTACTTTTTCTAGCTCTAGACCTACTTCTTCAGAAATCACGATACCGCCAGTTAGGATAGCGATGTCTTGTAGCATTGCTTTACGACGGTCACCAAAACCAGGCGCTTTCACTGCTGCTACTTTAACGATGCCACGCATGTTGTTCACAACTAGTGTTGCTAGTGCTTCACCTTCTACGTCTTCAGCGATGATCAGTAGTGGGCGAGATGCTTTTGCTACTGCTTCTAGTGCTGGAAGAAGTTCACGGATGTTCGATACTTTCTTATCGATCAGAAGGATGAATGGGTTTTCTAGATCAACGCTGCCTGCTTCTTGGTTGTTGATGAAGTAAGGAGATAGGTAACCGCGGTCGAACTGCATACCTTCTACTACATCTAGCTCATCTTGTAGCGCTTGACCTTCTTCAACAGTGATAACACCGTCGCGGCCAACTTTTTCCATTGCTTCAGCAATGATGTTACCTACGCTTGAGTCAGAGTTCGCAGAGATAGTACCAACCTGTGCGATTGCTTTAGTGTCGTTACACTCAACAGATAGCTCTTTTAGTTGCTCAACCGCTGCGATAACTGCTTTGTCGATACCGCGCTTAAGATCCATTGGGTTCATACCCGCTGCTACTGCTTTTAGACCTTCATTTACGATTGCTTGCGCTAGTACGGTTGCTGTTGTTGTACCGTCACCCGCTGCGTCGTTTGCTTTAGACGCAACTTCTTTAACCATTTGTGCGCCCATGTTCTGGAACTTATCTTCCAGCTCAATTTCACGCGCTACTGATACACCATCTTTAGTGATTGTTGGTGCACCAAAAGATTTGTCTAGAACTACGTTACGACCTTTAGGACCCAGTGTTACTTTTACTGCGTCCGCTAGAACGTTTACGCCTTCTAGCATTTTAACTCGTGCGTCATTACCAAATTTAACGTCTTTAGCAGCCATCTTTGATTTCCTTTCTAAATTCTGTTTTTGATTGCGTTTTGAATCAGAGCAAAAAATTACTCAACGATTGCTATTAGTCGACAATAGCCATGATGTCGTTTTCAGACATGATAAGAACTTCTTTGCCGTCGATCTTCTCAGTCTTAGTGCCGTAACCTTCAGCGAAGATAACGGTATCACCAACTTTAACGTCCAGCGGTAGCACTGTGCCGTTCTCTAGGATGCGGCCTTTACCCACAGCTAGAACAACACCGCGAGTCGATTTTTCCGCAGCAGAACCAGTTAAAACGATGCCACCAGCTGACTTAGATTCAACTTCTTTACGTTCAACGATAACTCGGTCATGTAATGGACGAATGTTCATCGGTCGTCTCTCCTGAAAATTTCCATGATTATTTGATAATTGCCCGCTCAGGGGCACGTGATCTGTATATAAGGGCAAAGCTAAGGATCCCAAGGGGTAGACGTGAAATTTTTGTGACTTAGTTAAAATAACCAGCAGCTAAGCAACGGTTTGCGTGCGAAATGCTCGCTCGCCGAGGCAATGGCTTTCTTGTATCCTTGCCCTTCCCTCACCAGATAGACGTCAAAAATGTTGGAAAAGAATAAGCCGGGCAATCAGGCCGAAGACAAACATGGTTTGTTGACCGCCCCCATTCCCGACACCTTACGCAAAATGACCGTACCCATGACCATGGGCATGATCGCGATTTTGATGTTTAACTTGGTCGATACTTTCTTCATCTCGTTATTGGGTACCGAAGCGCTCGCGGCGATCAGTTATACCTTCCCTGTAACCTTTGCGGTGAACTGCATCACCATGGGTATTGGCATGGGACTGTCGACCAATATCGGCCGCCTGCTTGGTCAAGGACATGCTTCTCAAGCAGCTCGCTTTACCAGCCATGGTTTATTGCTCGCCGTTGTTTTGGTCACCATCGCCTCGACGCTAGGTTTCTTTACTATTGAGCCACTGTTCAGCTTACTCGGAGCAAAAGAAGACTCGATTCCACTGATTGAGCAATACATGCAGGTCTGGTATCTGACCATTCCCCTGCTGGTGATCCCAATGGCAGGCAATAGCGCTATTAGGGCGACTGGCGACACCAAAACCTCAGCCAAGATCATGATGCTCGCAGGGCTTATCAACGGCATTCTCGATCCGCTGCTGATCTTTGGTTACGGCCCTTTCCCTGAACTCGGTATTCAGGGCGCAGCTATCGCCAGTGCCTTCAGTTGGTTTGGCGCGCTCTGCGGGTCTTTCTATGTATTGGTGAAACGTGAAAAATTACTTGCCGCACCACACTGGTCGCTCATCAAACAAGACTGGCAACAAACCTTAAAAATAGGCACACCGGCAGCACTATCGAACGCCATGAACCCATTATCGGGCGCGATTTTGATGATGATTTTGTCTAGCCACGGCACCGCAGCGGTCGCGGCTTATGGCGCTGCGCAACGTATTGAATCAATCTTGATTTTGGTGCTGATGTCGCTAACCTCTGCACTCACCCCGTTTATGGCGCAAAACTTTGGGGCTAATAACCCTGCTCGTGCATTCTCTGGCTGGTTCCTGAGCATGCGCTTTGCGGTGGTCTTCCAAGGCTTTATCTTTTTGATGATGGTGCCTCTCAGCATTCCTCTTGCTGCGCTTTTCTCTCAAGAAGCAACGGTAAAAGATCTGTTGTGGCATTACCTTTTAGTCGTGCCATTTAGCTACGGCTTCCAAGGGATTGTGATGATGTTGGTGAGTGGCTATAACGCGATGCACAAACCGCTGCGCGCCTTCCAGTGGAGCTTTATGCGCTTGTTCGTCTTTACGTTGCCTGCTGCATGGATTGGCAGTCAGCTTTATAGCATCGAAGGTTTGTTTATTGGTATTGCTCTGGGTAACACATTGGGCGGCTTGTTAGGCTATCTCTTTGCCCTGCGCGAGCGTCGCCTAACGTTAGCAGAGCACGCAAGTTCTTAACTCGGCACAAACCCTGTCTCAAGCAAACTTCAGCTCAGACAAATTTCAGATAATAAAAAACCGCGGATAGCCGCGGTTTTTTTGATTTTGACTTTATCAAGCTGGCTTAGAATAGCTCTTCAGCAACTTGGTATAGGTCGTTGCGTACTGGACGCTTCATGTTCTCGATTGCATCGATGATGTCGTGGTGAACCAGTTGCTCTTTCACGATACCAACACAACGGCCGCCGTGGCCTTCCATTAGTAGGTGAACAGCGTAGTTACCCATGCGAGATGCTAGAACACGGTCGAATGCTGTTGGACGACCACCACGTTGGATGTGACCAAGAACCGTTGCGCGAGTTTCACGACCTGTTGCCGCTTCGATCTCTTTCGCTAGTTCGTTTGCATCCATCATCAGCTCAGTTAGCGCGATGATTGCGTGTTTCTTACCTTTAGAGATGCCATCTTGGATGTTGCTGATTAGCTTCTCTTTATCTAGACCAGTTTCTGGAGTGATGATGTACTCACAACCACCTGCGATTGCAGACATCAGAGTTAGGTCACCACAGTGACGACCCATGATTTCTACGATAGAAATACGCTGGTGAGAAGAAGACGTGTCACGTAGACGGTCGATTGCATCGATAACTGTGTTTAGTGCAGTTAGGTAACCGATTGTGTAATCCGTACCCGCGATGTCGTTATCGATTGTGCCTGGTAGACCGATACATGGGTAACCCATTTCAGTCAGTTTCTTAGCACCCATGTAAGAACCGTCACCACCGATAACAACTAGTGCATCGATACCGTGCTTTTTAAGGTTCTCAATCGCTTGTTCGCGTACTGCCACTTCCTTGAATTCAGGGAAACGTGCAGAGCCTAGGAATGTACCACCCTTGTTGATCACATCAGAAACGCTAGAACGATCTAGCTTTGCGATGCGGTCTTCGTAAAGACCTAGGTAGCCATCGTAAACACCGTAAACTTCCAATCCCTCAGATAGTGCTGTACGAACTACGCCGCGTACTGCAGCGTTCATACCAGGTGCGTCACCGCCACTTGTTAAAACACCGATCTTCTTAATCATGCTCACCCTCGATCTTTGGCAATCAATTTATTTAATTTTCTTTTAGGCCCCTTGTTACCAAGCAACCTGCATAATCCAGAACTGTGCGTTATGTTACATTTCCTCTACAGGAATACCAATGAAAACACACTTTTTTATGTAACTTTTCTACTTATGTAAGAGTATTACAGTTTCTCTTTGCAACTTCGTTGATTCACATCAGGATCACGATTCTTAGCAAGTAGTGATGGAAAGATAGTCAATAAGCGTCTATTTGTCGTCACGCTTGGTCTGATTTTTCGACCGCTACCAATCTTGTGCTTTTTGCTCTTTCTCTGGGCCGAACATCACCGACAACGGATCCTGATGGATCAATACATCCGCTTCTGGGAACAACTCAAGTAGATTATCTTCCACTTTGTCAGCAATGTGGTGAGCTTCGATCAAACGCAAGTTATCATCCAATTCTAAATGCAATTGGATAAAACGCGTAGGGCCAGACATGCGAGTACGAAGCTGATGTACACCTAAGACGCCTTCGACCTTCAAACACTCTTGGCGAATTTGCTCTAGCTCTTCATCAGGTAGCTTTCTATCAAGCAATGTCTGAATCGCTTCGCTGACCATCTTGAACGCGCTGTACAAAATAAAGATACCAATACCAATCGCAAACACCGCATCGGCTTGGGTGACACCAAAATAACTCAAGCCTAGCGCCACCATAATGGCACCGTTCATATAAAGGTCAGTTTGGTAATGCAATGAGTCAGCGGCAATCGCCTGACTGCCTGTCACTCGCACGACATGTTTTTGGAACACCACAAGTCCAAAGGTCAAGACCATAGCAAATAGAGAGACGTATACACCCAGTTCAGGAGCATTCAATTCATGTGGACGGAAGAAACGGTCGATACCGTTTAGGATCAAAAATACCGCAGAACCGGAGATAAACATCGCTTGTGCCAACGCGGCCAAAGATTCGGCTTTGCCGTGCCCAAAAGTGTGTTCTCTGTCAGCCGGTTGCAGGGAGTAGCGCACCACAATAAGGTTCACTACCGATGCGGCAATATCCAACATGGAGTCAATTAAAGAGGCAAGTAAGCTGACAGAGCCCGTCACCCACCAAGTGATGACTTTGACAATCAAAAGAAGCGTAGCCACGATGGTTGCCGTCCAAGCAGCCATCGTCACTAAACGTGCGTATTGCTGTTTCATAATCAAATAGTTAACTCAAACCGTGCTTTGAGTATACCTTGAGAATGATGTAATGAGTATGAAATCGCCAAGATCAAAAAGAGGCAGCACTCTGGCTACCTCTTTCACTTTATCTTTCAGCGATTAGCTGTTGTGGTGCTTTTCCATGCGTTTTTGCATTTTTTCGCCACACTTCTGTTGACGCTCTTTTTGTAGCTCAACAAATTTTGTTTTTTGCTCAGGAGTCAGAACACTCAGCATTTGGTGTTTTTTCTCCATCATCTTAACGCGACGTTCAGTCTGCTTCTCAACCATTTCTTTCGCTAGGTCGTTTGCTGCTGCTTCGTCGAAGTTATCCGCCAATAGTAGCGCTTGTACTTTGTCGTGGTGTGTTTGACGCTCAGCCATACGAGCTTCGTGACCGTCGGCGAATTTTGCTTTCATTTCTGCTTTATTCGCTTCACGCATTTCTTTTAGCTGGTCTTTTTGTGCATCAGTTAGGTCTAGTTGACGCATGATGCCGCGGTCCATACCCATACCACACTCACCGCGATGACCTTTGTGGTCTTTACCGCCGAATGCGAATGCACTCGCTGTACCTAGAGTTAGAGGTAGAACAACAGCCGCTAGTACTAATTTCTTTGCAGTTTTCATAATGAGATTCCTTACACAGGTTAGTGATTCTTCTGAGCTGTTCTCACAGCGCTTGAGTGTAGAATACGACCTACTAGGTAAAGCGACGTATAGAGACCGTAAAGAATCGTAAAGAGTGATTTTTACACTCATTCCTCCTCGTCATTACCATGTAATATTAAAGCAACCACGATGATAAATAGGTATTCAAATGGCGAACATTCTTTTGATTGATGACGACACAGAGCTAACCAGCCTACTTAAAGAAGTGCTGAGCTTTGAAGGGTACGAAGTCAGTGAAGCCAATGATGGTGAAGCAGGCTTATTGGCTATTAACAGTGAGATCGATCTTGTACTGCTTGACGTCATGATGCCAAAACTCAATGGAATGGAGACCCTAAAACGCCTGCGTGAAAACTGGGAGACACCAGTATTGATGCTCACCGCTAAAGGTGAGGAGATCGATCGCGTGATTGGCCTAGAGCTTGGCGCGGATGATTACCTACCGAAGCCTTTTAGCGACCGTGAACTGTTAGCGCGTATTCGAGCCATCTTACGCCGCACCAGCAGTACCCAAAAGAACACCAAGAACAGCGATTGCATTGAGTATCGAGAAATCAAACTCTACCCAGGCAAACAAGAAGCGTACTGTGAAGAAGCCTTACTGGATTTAACCACGACCGAGTTTGCGCTGTTAACGCACTTTGTGCAGAACCCAGGCCAAGTACTGACGAAAGAAACCCTCAGCCTTGATGTGCTTGGTAAGCGCCTTGCAGCCTTTGACCGTGCGATCGATATGCACGTATCCAACCTACGTAAAAAATTACCAGACCAAAGCAACGGTAAGCCACGTATTAAAACCCTACGAGGGCGCGGCTACATGTTGATTGAGGAGGATTAATGCGAGCACCACGCTTCAAACTGCCGAAGATAAACAGCTTGTATGGACGCATCTTTGCCATCTTTTGGTTCACCATGTTCTTGGTTCTGATGGCAGTGCTGTCATTGCCACACCTTGACCCCCGGAAAGCACGTGACATCCCACAAGACCACTATCAGCGTATGATTGACATACGTGACGGCATTGAGAAGAAGTATCGCAAGCAAGATAACCTCGGCAAGATTTTGTTCAGCATCGAAGGTCAGCGACGCAGCAAGCATGATCCGCGTCCGCGTATCTTCTTTTCTGATCACGAAGGCAATGTCTTAACCACATCGAGCCACAAAGACTTCAAACTGCGTGCGCTGCAAAACTTTGTCACCAGCATTGAAGATCAGTCGCAGCCTAAACAAAAACTCTACGGCCGCTACATGATCGCAGGCCCAGTGCCGATCAAGATCGCCAACTCTGACTTACTAATGTATGTGGGTTTTAAATGGAATGAGCCGCCGCCGATCATGTTACGCCTGTTTGATCACCCATTGCAATTGCTGCTCGCCGTTATGTTGGTGAGTACACCGCTACTGCTGTGGCTCGCATGGGCATTGAGCCAACCGGCCCGTCGACTGGAAACCGCGGCACAGCGTGTGGCCAAAGGTGAGTTTGTCATCGACCCGAATCTGGAAAAAGGCACCACCGAGTTTCGCCAAGCAGGTACCAGCTTTAACCAAATGGTTGAGGCGGTGAATCAAATGATTTCTGGTCAGCAGCGTTTACTCTCGGATATTTCTCACGAGCTGCGCTCTCCACTCACTCGCCTGCGTATGGCAAGTGCGTTGGCGACTCGTAAGCAAGGTGAAAGCCCAGAGCTGACTCGTATTGATACCGAAGCCCAGCGCTTAGAACAGATGATTGCCGAGCTGCTTGAGCTATCACGCATGCAAGTGAACAGTCACATGACGCGTGAAACCCAGCCGATTGCCAGCTTATGGGAAGAGATCATTAAAGACGCACAGTTCGAAGCCGAGCAGATGGGTAAAACGCTTAGCTACTCTGCTGTGCCAGAGCGCAGTATCTCGGGTAACCCAAAACTGTTGATGAGTGCGGTAGAGAACATCATCCGCAACGCAATTTACTACGGCAAAGACGAAGTGAAAATCAACATTCAGGATTCATTCGATACGCTACGCATTGTGGTGGATGACAACGGAGAAGGCGTACCAGAGGAAGAGTTGGAAGCGATTTTCCGTCCGTTCTATCGTGTGTCGACCGCGCGCGATCGCCATTCTGGTGGTACAGGGTTGGGCTTAACCATCACCGAAAGTGCGATTCGTCAGCACAGTGGTTCGATTATCGCAAGTCGCAGCCCATTGGGTGGTTTACGCGTCACCATCACCCTGCCGTTGATCAGTGAGGCGAAATAACCCCACAAAGATCAAAGTTGATAATGATTTTCATTAACATTAAAGTAAATCCTCCATTAAGGAGGATTTACAATGTCGCACATTTTCCCAGAGCTTCCGTACAGCTACGATGCGTTAGAGCCTTACATCGATGCGAAAACCATGGAAGTTCACTACAGCAAACACCACAAAACCTATTACGATAAATTCATGGCTGCCGCCAAAGGCAGCGCTCTCGAGACCCAGAGCCTCGATGACATCTTCGCTAGCATTTCTCAACACAGCCCAGCTATCCGTAACAATGGTGGCGGTTACTACAATCACATCATTTACTGGAACTGCATGTCACCAGATGGTGGCGGTGAGCCTCAAGGAGCACTAGCTCAAGCCATCAACGACAAGTTTGGTGACTTCGATAAATTCAAAGACGAATTTGCCCAAGCGGCTATCAATACCTTCGGCTCAGGCTTTGCTTGGCTAGTCGTAAAAGATGGTGAGATTCACATTACCTCCACCAGCAACCAAGACAACCCTCTTATGGACGTTGCCGCAGTACAAGGCGAACCCGTTCTAGCATTGGATGTTTGGGAGCACGCCTACTACATCAGCTACCAAAACCGTCGCCCTGAGTACATCGACGCCTGGTGGAATGTCGTCAACTGGCGCGCAGTGGAAGAGAACTACGCTCGCGCTCTAAGTTAATTTATCGAAATGAGGGCAACACACTGAAGTGGTTGTCCTCTTCTATAACCCGTCATTGTGTTGAATCTCGCTTCTCATGGTGACTTGGGTATATACTGCTCGCCTGTTTTGACCAATCTAATTCAATACCATGTTTGATATCGCTCTATACGAACCAGAAATCGCGCCGAACACCGGCAACATCATTCGCCTGTGTGCTAACTGTGGTGCGAATCTCCACCTGATTGAGCCACTGGGTTTCGATCTAGAAGAGAAGAAAGTCCGCCGCGCAGGTTTGGATTACCACGATTTGGCTCGCGTGACGCGTCATAAAGATTATCAAGCATTCTTGGAATACTTAGAGAAAGAGAAACAAGGCAACTACCGCCTGTTTGCATGTACGACAAAGACCACAGGTCATCACGTCGATGCAAAGTACCAAGAAGGCGATGTATTGATGTTTGGTCCAGAAACACGCGGCCTACCAGCAGACGTAATTGATAGCCTGCCAATGGAACAACGTATTCGCATTCCGATGATGCCGGATGCGCGCAGCCTGAACCTTTCTAACGCCGTTGCGATTATTGCATTTGAAGCATGGCGTCAAATGGGCTTTGAAGGCGCGTTGTAAGCACTGCAAATGACAGATACTAAAAAGGGCGCTGAATGCGCCCTTTTGCTTTTCTTACTTACCGATTGAATCAGTTGAGCTTGTTACGATCATTGTCGTCTTTACGCTCATATTCACCTTCGAAGGTGTTGCCGTTATCCGATTGAGAATCAAATGGGTCACGACGGAATGGGTCTTGCTCAAATGGACCTTGATTTGAGAAGCCACCTTGGAAGCCGCCACCGTTCATGGTCTTCACCACCATCTTGCTCATTAGGTATTTCGCAATCGCCGCTCGCGGTGCTGGCAACAACACCAACATACCCAATGCGTCGGTCATGAAACCTGGTGTTAACAGCAATACACCTGCAACTGCCAGCATCACACCTTCAAAAATCTGTTGAGCCGGAAGCTCACCTTGCTCTAAGCGACCTTGCACTGACATCAATGTCTGGATGCCTTGGCTACGCACCAAAGACGCACCAACAAATGCAGTAATCAATACTAAAGCAATCGTAGGCCAGAGACCTAAGAAGCCTCCCACCTGAATAAATAAGCCGATTTCGATGATCGGGACGAAAATAAACGCCAATAATAAGATAGGAAACACACGCCCTCCTTTGTTGATTTCAGTGTAATGGCAAAAGCCTACTAAGCTCAAACGAATCGTTGTAAAAAAGCGTGTTCATACTAGGGAGAATGCGTTGTGCAAAAAACGCCCTTTGAATAAAGGTGCATATACAAAAATTGGTCGTTGAAAAGTGCTATTTTCGGACTCTTAATATCCATGTTTGTCGAGGAAAACCGCCTACCCATAAAGGGTTATTAATATCCCGTTCATACTTTGCAAAATATTGACGCATCAAAAGCGAAAAAGGTGATCCACTTACTATTTTTATGCGCTAGGTGCAGTATGATGTGCCACATAAGTCAGGACGGTTTTTCCAGCCAAAAACTCTGATGAATGGATTCTAGATTGCAGAAATGGCTAATAAATAACTTAAATATCAGAATTATTATCTAAGGATCCTGTTATGGCTACACTATCTGATGCTCCAAAGACAGCAAACCAAGCCACTCGTATTGAAGAAGATCTATTAGGCCAACGTCATGTCCCTGCCGATGCTTACTACGGCATCCACACACTTCGCGCTATCGAAAACTTCAACATTTCAAGCACTACCATCTCTGACGTACCTGAATTTGTACGTGGCATGGTAATGACTAAGAAAGCCGCTGCACTAGCAAACAAAGAGCTAGGCGCAATTCCAAAAGACGTTGCTAACTACATCCTAGAAGCGTGTGATTTGATCCTTGAAACAGGTAAGTGCATGGATCAGTTCCCTTCAGACGTATTCCAAGGCGGTGCAGGCACGTCAGTGAACATGAACACTAACGAAGTTATCGCGAACGTTGCACTTGAACTGATGGGCAAGGAAAAAGGCCAATATGAGTTCATCAACCCGAACGATCACGTAAACAAGAGCCAATCAACAAACTGTGCGTACCCAACAGGTTTCCGTATCGCGGTTTACAACAGTGTTCATCAGTTGATGGAAGCGATCGAATACCTTAAAGGCGCATTCGAGCTTAAAGCACAAGAATTCAAAGACATCTTGAAGATGGGTCGTACTCAGCTACAAGATGCGGTTCCTATGACTGTGGGTCAAGAGTTCCACGCATGGGCAGTAACACTAAACGAAGAAATTCGTGCTCTAGATTACACGTCTAAGCTACTACTAGAAATCAACCTAGGTGCAACAGCAATCGGTACTGGTCTAAACGCACCAACAGGTTACCAAGCGCTAGCAGTAAAACACCTAGCAGAAGTAACTGGCGTTGAAGTGGTTGCAGCAGAAGACCTAATCGAAGCAACTTCTGACTGTGGTGCTTACGTAATGACGCACGGTGCGCTGAAACGTCTCGCAGTGAAACTGTCGAAGATCTGTAACGACCTTCGTCTACTTTCTTCTGGTCCACGTGCAGGTCTTAACGAACTGAACCTACCAGAAATGCAAGCAGGCTCTTCAATCATGCCAGCTAAAGTAAACCCAGTTATCCCAGAAGTAGTAAACCAAGTTTGCTTCAAAGTTCTAGGTAACGACAACACGGTTTCTTTCGCAGCAGAAGGCGGTCAGCTACAGCTAAACGTAATGGAACCAGTTATCGCACAAAGCGTATTTGAGTCTATCTCTCTACTACACAACGCGTGTGTGAACCTACGCGATAAATGTATCGATGGCATCACTGTGAACAAAGAAGTTTGCGAAAACTACGTTTACAACTCTATCGGTATCGTAACTTACCTAAACCCATACATCGGCCACCACGAAGGCGATATCGTTGGTAAGATCTGTGCAGAAACAGGTAAGAGTGTACGTGATGTAGTTCTAGAACGCGGTTTATTAACTGAAGAAGAGCTAGATGACATCTTATCGGTTGAAAACTTCATGCATCCGACTTATAAAGCGAAACGCTACGAGTAATCGCATGTGAAAGGGGTCCCTAATGGGGCCCTTTTTTAGGCTCGAATACGGTTAACCACAATTTTTATGCGCTTTTTATTGCCGTAAGCCGCTCGGGTTCTGATTTTCTGAACACTTACTCCTGTTCCTGAGTGCTCAAAAAATCAGAATCATTAAAAACTAAAAGAGGTATCAATATGGTAATGGTCGAACTCTTCGTGGTTCTGCTCTTCATTTATTTGGGGGCAAGAATCGGTGGTATCGGCATTGGTTTTGCCGGTGGTGCTGGGGTAATTGCATTGTCTTTAATCCTAGGTGTCCCGACAAGCCAGTCTTTCATCCCTGTCGATGTAATACTGATCATCATGTCTGTAATTACTGCTATCGCTGCAATGCAGGTAGCGGGTGGTTTGGACTGGATGGTTCAGGTTGCGGAAGACTTTTTGCGTAAACATCCCGAACGCATCACCTTTTACGCACCTATCGTGACATTCCTAATGACACTACTTGCGGGTACTGGTCACACGGCATTCTCAACACTTCCTGTTATTGCAGAAGTAGCGAAAGGCCAAGGTGTTCGTCCTTCTCGTCCACTGTCTATCGCGGTAGTAGCATCGCAAATCGCTATCACAGCGTCGCCAATCTCTGCGGCTGTTGTAGCGTTCGCAGCAATGCTTCACCCATTTGGTGTTGATTACCTAACGCTACTAGCAATCTGTATCCCAACAACGTTCATCGCTTGTATGATCGGTGCATTCGTAGCGAACTTCATGGGTAGCGAGCTTAAAGACGATCCTGAATACCAAGACCGTCTAGCAAAAGGCCTGATCAAGCTAAACACAGAATCTAAGCGCGAAATCCTGCCAACAGCGAAGAAAGCAACCTTCATCTTCCTAGGCGCTATCGCATTCGTAGTGTGTTACGCAGCTGCAATCTCTGGCTCTGTTGGCCTTATCGAGAACCCTGCGCTAGGTCGTAACGAAGCTATCATGACGGTAATGCTAGCAGCTGCGGCAGCTATCGTAATGAGCTGTAAAATCGACGCTGGCAAAATCCCAGCAGCAGCAACATTCCGCTCTGGTATGACAGCGTGTGTGTGTGTTCTTGGTGTGGCATGGCTAGGTTCTACGTTCGTTAACGCGCACGTTGACGGCATCAAAGAAGTGGCTGGTGCGTTACTAGCAGACTACCCATGGATGCTAGCACTTGTTCTATTCTTCGCTTCAATGCTGCTTTACTCGCAAGGTGCAACTACCGTTGCGCTTATGCCAGCAGCACTAGCAATCGGTGTGGCACCTCTTACTGCGGTTGCGTCTTTCGCAGCAGTAAGTGCGCTATTCGTACTTCCAACTTACCCAACGCTTCTAGCAGCGGTTGAGATGGACGACACGGGTTCAACTCGTATCGGTAAGTACGTATTCAACCACCCATTCTTCGTACCAGGTGTGGCTACCATCGCTTCTGCAGTAGCACTTGGCTTCGCATTCGGTGGTCTACTGATCTAGTAGAAACAGAGTCTTACTCGGGGAGCTTCGGCTCCCTTTTTTATTGCCTGTCGCATTGGATAGCGCTTAACAAATCTTCACTTCCATGAAACTTATTGGCTAGCCAGCAGGTCTGATTGAGTTACACTAACGGCAACTATCTAAGATGAATTGATCCTTTTATGCGTGCATTATTTTCCGTCTTACTCTTAGGGCTTATTACCTTTTCTGCGCCTTCTTTTGCGCTGTTTGGCAATGACCAGTTAGGCAATACCCAAAACACCTTTGGCAGCAGCAACGATACCTTTGTGTCTGTCGATCAGGCTTTCCCATTCAACTACTACCAACAAGACGGCAAACTGATGCTGGACTGGCAAGTACGCGATGGTTATTACCTGTATCAAGAACGCCTATCGGTAGCGGGTGAGAAAGTATCGCTAGGCGAACTGCAAATGGAAGACGGAACGCCGCATAAAGATGAATTCTTTGGTGACGTACATATCTACACTCAGCCTCTGTTCGTTAACGTCCCAATGCATGATTGGCAAGATGGAGCACGCGTGGTAGTGCAATACCAAGGTTGTGCGAAAGCAGGCTTCTGTTACCCACCAGAAACTCGCGTGATTCCTATCAGCGCGTTTACTTCATCGAACTCAGCTTCAACAGCGGCGACGACTGCACCAAAAGCAGAGCAAGCACCAACGGTAACGCCACCAGCGGCGCAATCATCTACGTCTGGCGACACATCATCGGCTCCAGTAACACAGCAAGATAGCCTTGCCGCAAACCTAGCTGATAACTGGTGGACGCCACTTCTGTTCTTGGCGCTTGGTGTGGGCTTGGCGTTTACGCCTTGTGTGCTACCTATGTACCCAATTTTGACCAGCATCGTGCTTGGCAGTGGCAAACTGAGCCAACGCCGCGCACTAGGTTTGTCGTTTGTCTACGTACAAGGCATGGCACTGACTTATACCTTACTCGGCCTTGTGGTGGCGTCTGCGGGCATGCAATTCCAAGCAGCGATGCAACATCCTTATGTGTTGATTGGTTTGAGTGTTCTGTTCGTGACGCTCGCACTGTCTATGTTTGGCGTTTATAACCTGCAACTGCCAAGTGGCGTGCAAACGTGGTTAAACAACCTCAGCAACAAACAACAAGGCGGAAGCAGCGCAGGCGTATTCGCGATGGGTGCGATTTCTGGTCTGGTGTGCTCACCATGTACCACTGCGCCTCTGTCTGGTGCGCTACTTTACGTTGCACAAAGCGGTGACTTACTGACGGGTGGTATCGCGCTTTATGCACTGGCGATGGGTATGGGTATTCCACTCATTCTTGTTGCTGTATTCGGCAACAAACTTCTGCCGAAAGCAGGCGGTTGGATGGATCGCGTTAAGACGCTGTTCGGCTTCATTCTTTTGGCCGCGCCTATCTTCTTACTTGAGCGTATCATGCCAGAAATGTGGGCAACGGCATTGTGGTCAGCACTGGGTATCGCGGCTTTTGGTTGGCTATACCACATCAAAAACAGCCTAGAATTTGGCGGTTGGAAGCAAAGTGCAGTAGGCATCATTGCCGTGCTTGGGTTGTTTGCTTCTGCTCAACCAGCACTGAACTACTGGTTTGGCGGTAATACCACTACACAAACTCAGCAAGCAACCGTGAGCTTTACCCGTATCGCTAACGTGGCTGAGCTTGAGGCTGCACTTGCTCAGGCGAAACAAGCCGGCAAACCAGTGATGCTTGATTTCTACGCCGACTGGTGCGTAGCATGTAAAGAGTTCGAGAAGTACACCTTCCATGACCCAAGCGTCGAAGCCAAACTGCAAGACTTCGTTCTTCTGCAAGCGGACGTAACTAAGAACCAAGTGCAAGACATCGAGCTGCTTAAGCATATGAATGTCCTTGGTTTACCAACGATTGAGTTCTGGGATGGCAATGGCGAACATGTTTCAAACGCTCGTTTGACGGGCTTTATGCAAGCCGAGCCTTTCTTAGAGCATATCAACCGATTCTGATGATGAATCTTTCAAACGCCAGTGATTTTTCACTGGCGTTTTTTGTTGTCTTAATAAAACCAAGAAAGTTGCGTTTATATGCAATTTTTCTAATAAAAGTCGATTTAGTTCAGACTTTTAGCGGATAAATATTGTCCACCTTCTTAAAGGTGGACAATAATTCCATTAACGAAATAGTCAAAAGTGTTTAACGTCATGGATTCGACCTACACCATTATCATCGCTGATGATCATCCGCTGTTCCGCAATGCCTTGTTCCAATCGGTACACATGGCTGTGAGTGGTGCCAACCTTCTCGAAGCGGATACGCTGGACGCTCTACTCGCGTTGCTGGAAAAAGAAGAAGAGCCAGATTTGGTGTTGTTAGATCTCAAGATGCCGGGCGCCAATGGCATGTCGGGCTTGATTCACCTTCGTGCTGAATACCCAGATCTTCCTGTGGTGGTGGTATCTGCCAGCGAAGAGCCTAGTGTGGTCACACAAGTGAAGAGTCACGGTGCGTTCGGCTTTATTCCAAAATCGAGCGACATGCGCGAGCTCGTCAATGCCCTTAACCAAGTCCTCAACGGCGACCCATACTTCCCAGAAGGCTTAATCACCAATAACGCAGCCTGTAATGACTTGGCAGAGAAAATTGCCGCACTTACCCCTCAGCAATACAAAGTGCTGGGTATGCTTTCCGATGGCTTACTCAACAAACAAATCGCTTACGAGCTCAATGTCTCAGAGGCCACCATCAAAGCCCACATGACCGCAATTTTCCGCAAACTGGGCGTGAAGAACCGAACTCAAGCCGTCATCCTACTGCAGCAAATGGAACCCGAGCAGTAATGTGTTAGTAAATATATCTAATTCACATTTATATGACGCAAAAAGAACAACAGACGTTAAAATAAACAGGCTGTCACACACAGCCTTTTCATCCCTCTGTTAAACCGCTAACTCTGGGAGGTCATACTTTGCTAAGTATTCTCGTCACTCAATTCGTCGTACTCTGGGCCGTCATCGACCCGATTGGTTCAGTACCCGTTTATCTATCACAAACTCAGCACCTCACGGCAAAACAGCGTCGGCTCGTCGCATTAAAAGCCATCGCCATTTCAATGGGTGTGTTGCTGTTCTTTCTTATTGCCGGTCAGTTGTTGCTGGAAGCAATGCAAATCCCATTACCCGCGTTCCAAGCCGCTGGAGGCTTAGTGTTATTGTTGTTTGCATTGTCGATGATTTTTGGTGAGAGCAAGCCAGAACAAGAACAAAAACTGGGCGAAGAAGTCAGCCACTCCGATCTCGCTGACTTAGCCGTTTACCCTCTTGCGATCCCTTCGATTGCATCGCCGGGTGCAATGATGGCCATCGTGATGCTCACCGATAACAACCGCTACTCTTTCATCGACCAAGCTATGACCGCAGGCGTCATGATTGCGGTACTTCTGGTTACCCTATTCTTGTTACTGGGTGCAAACACGATTCAAAAAGTGATTGGTAACGTAGGCGCAGCCATCATCAGCCGCGTAATGGGGCTTATCCTTGCTGCTGTTGCACTGAATAATTTGCTGCTTGGTATAAAAGATTTCTATGTTAATTGATAAAACTCTTAGACCTTTGGCTAATTTAACATCAAATTAACATCACACTTTTATTCCCACCTCCTCTCAAACGCCCTAAAAATGGGCGTTTTGCTTTTTAACGTCCCGACTAAAGTTGAAAAGAGTTCTTGCCAGTGCCTTGCTAATGTACATGTTGAAATATTTTTTTAACAACAATACCAATCGTAAGGAGACGGCAATGGCATTTGAAAGCGAAGAAAGAGCCAAAGCCTACTGGGACAAGAACGTGAAGCTCATGATTACCCTGATGGTCATCTGGTTCGTAGTGTCTTTCGGCTGCGGCATTTTATTTGTCGACGTACTTAATCAATTTCAATTAGGTGGATACAAACTCGGGTTCTGGTTTGCTCAACAAGGCTCCATCTATGCCTTCCTAGGTATTATTTTCTACTACGCGTGGAAAATGCGCCAAATCGACCGTGAATTCGGCGTAGATGAGTAAGGAGTAACTCAGATGGATTTGAAAACTATTACCTATCTGGTGGTTGGCGCGACGTTCGTCCTCTACATCGGTATTGCGATTTGGGCTCGTGCGGGCTCAACTAAAGAATTCTATGTAGCAGGCGGCGGTGTAAACCCTATCGCTAACGGCATGGCAACCGCAGCAGACTGGATGTCAGCAGCATCGTTCATCTCAATGGCAGGCTTGATTGCCTTCATGGGCTACGGCGGCTCGGTATTCCTGATGGGTTGGACAGGCGGTTACGTACTACTGGCACTTCTGCTTGCACCATACCTACGTAAGTTCGGCAAGTTTACTGTGCCAGAATTCGTAGGTGAGCGTTTCTACTCTAACGCAGCACGTATCGTAGCGGTTGTGTGTCTTATCATCGCATCAGTAACTTACGTTATCGGTCAGATGAAAGGCGTGGGCGTGGCGTTCGGTCGTTTCCTAGAAGTGGATTACTCAACAGGTCTACTGATCGGTATGTGTATCGTATTCATGTACGCCGTAATGGGTGGCATGAAAGGCATTACCTACACGCAGATTGCTCAATATTGCGTACTCATTCTTGCTTACACTATTCCTGCAATCTTTATCTCTCTGCAACTTACGGGTAACCCACTACCACAGATCGGTCTAGGCAGTACCATCCAAGGCACCGATGTCTATCTACTCGATAGGCTCGACCAAGTGGTCACCGAGCTCGGCTTTAGTGAATACACCACCCAAGTCCGTGGCGACACGCTAAACATGTTCGTGTACACCATGTCATTGATGATCGGTACTGCGGGTCTGCCACACGTAATCATCCGTTTCTTTACCGTACCTAAGGTTCGTGATGCTCGTACATCAGCAGGTTGGGCGCTAGTTTTCATCGCTATCCTTTACACAACAGCACCTGCAGTATCAGCAATGGCGCGTCTAAACCTAATGGATACCGTTAACCCAGCTCCGGGTCAGCACCTTGCTTATGATGAGCGTCCTGATTGGTTCAAGAACTGGGAGAAAACAGGTCTACTAGGCTTTGATGATAAGAACGGCGACGGTCTGATTGAGTACACGTCAAACCCAGCAACCAACGAGCTGAAAGTTGACCGTGACATCATGGTACTAGCAAACCCAGAGATTGCTAAGCTACCTAACTGGGTTATCGCACTTGTCGCAGCAGGTGGTCTGGCGGCAGCACTATCGACGGCTGCAGGTCTACTACTGGCGATTTCGTCCGCAATATCCCATGACTTAATCAAAGGCGTGATAAATCCGAACATATCCGAGAAGAAAGAGCTGCTCGCGAGTCGAATCTCCATGGCAGTCGCCATCGCAGTCGCCGGTTACTTAGGCTTGAATCCACCAGGATTTGCTGCCGGTACGGTAGCGCTCGCCTTCGGTCTGGCGGCATCCTCCATCTTCCCTGCGTTGATGATGGGTATCTTCAGTAAGAGCATCAACAAAGAAGGCGCAATCGCAGGTATGATTGCAGGTATCAGTATCACGCTATTCTACGTATTCCAGCACAAAGGCATCCTATTTGTTGCTGACTGGACATATCTACAAAGCTGGGGTCAGAACTGGTTCCTAGGCATCGAGCCAAACGCATTTGGTGCAATTGGTGCCGTGTTCAACTTCGTCGTGGCATTTGCAGTATCGAAAGTAACGGCTGAAACACCACAAGAAGTAAAAGACCTAGTCGAGCACGTACGTGTACCAGCAGGCGCTGGCGGTGCGGTAGACCACTAAAATATAACGCAAACCACAAAAGCCCCGCTTGGGGCTTTTTTATTCGCTAGATTAGGTTAATTTAACCTTATGAAGTTGTAGCAAGGAAGCCAACATGTTCAAAAACAAGCACTTTATTATCGCTCTGTTGATCGCCCCAATTCTGTCTTTAATCGCTTATTTCGGTACAGACATGGCTCTGAGTGAGAAACCTCATGCCGCTAAAGAAGGGGAAAGCTACAAACTGGCCAGCAAGTCGAATTGCCGTTATACCAGTGGGTTGTGTGATATGGAGAATGGCGACTTTAAAGTGAAGTTTCGCTCAGAAAAGCTGACTCAAGATAGCCTAGAACTATCTTTACATGCGGCTTATCCACTGGAAGGGGTGAAGCTTTCAGTCGTGGATAGCCAAGAGCAAAACGCACAGCCAATTGACATGACGCCAGCGGATCAATCCGGACAAAACTGGACCATCACTTTGCCTAAGCCTGCATCAGCCGAGAGTTGGCTACGTGTTGCGATTCAATCTGAAGGCACGCTCTACTACGGAGAAACGCAAACGGCGTTTGTGAAATACGAAACCTTGTTTACGGATAAATAACTTACTTGCTCCATAAGGCTTGAAGACGCATTTGAGCCGAGCTTATCTCGCGAAAGAATACCAAGCTTAATTGTAGGGATTGAGCTCTCCCACTTCAGCCGATACTGAGTCCGAGTATCGGCTTTTTTTGTTGTGTTATTTCCTCAAAAAAGCTGTGGTTGCTAATCGACAATTAATTGATAATAATTATCATTATCTTAAGTATCGAGGTAACTATGGACAGCAGCCAAGCCATCTACAACGCCTTTTTTAAAGCGCAAGACCGATTCCTTCATGTGTATGCGCCAAGCGGATTCGAACCCGATGTGATTCATGATTACATCCATTGGGGTATGGTGCTATCGTCCATCTACGATCACGATGCAGAGCACGAAAACCTGTTGCTGTGCGAGCTGTATTTGCGCCAAGTCTACTTCCATCTACTTGATGCCATTCAGGACCCTGCGCGCAGCCGCATCTTCCGCCGAGTCTGCCTCGATTCTATTCACACTCCGCTACTTTGTCTCAAACGTTACTACTACCAATTTGAGGATGGCGATGTGAAATTTCTCTCATTACAACAACAATTACGTCTGATACAGACGCCACTCGATTAAACAAAAGGAACCTACCATGACCACGGAATTCCGTATCGAAGCGGACAGCATGGGCGAAGTCAAAGTCCCTGCGAACGCTTTGTATCAAGCCCAAACTCAACGCGCTGTCGATAACTTTGCTTTCAGCAAACACACCATGCCGACAGGGTTTATTCAAGCACTCGCTCACATCAAACAAACCGCAGCGCTTACCAATGCTCAACTTGGCTTGCTAGAAGGTGATATTGCCAATGCCATCGCCGATGCCGCGCAAGCCATCATTGATGGTAAACACCTCGACCAATTCCCTATCGATGTATTCCAAACCGGCTCGGGCACCAGCTCCAACATGAATGCCAATGAAGTAATTGCAACATTGGCGTCTGAGCACTTAGGCGGAACAGTCAATCCAAATGATCACGTCAACATGGGTCAAAGCAGTAACGACGTAGTGCCTACTGCGATTCAAGTTAGCTCTGCAATTGCGATTGAAAAACAGCTACTGCCTGCACTGTCCCACCTAAGTGAAACACTAGAAACTAAGCAGCAAGCTCTGAAAGATGTAGTGAAAACAGGTCGCACGCACCTCATGGATGCAATGCCAATTACCTTCGCCCAAGAGCTTGGTGGTTGGCAGTTCCAAATCGAACACGCTAAACAAGCCATTGAGCAAACACTGCCAGTTGTGAAAGCGTTAGCCCAAGGCGGAACAGCGGTGGGGACAGGGATCAACGCCGATCCACGCTTCGCCGATCTTTTTGCCGATAACCTAACGCAATCAACGCGCATCGAGTTTGCTTCAAGCAAAAACTTCTTCTTCAATCTCAGCAGTCAGGATGCGATCGTTGCCCTATCAGGACAGCTCAAAACAGCAGCAGTTGCGATCATGAAGATCGCAAACGATCTTCGCTGGATGAACTCAGGTCCACTAGCCGGCTTAGGTGAAATCGAACTGCAAGGCTTACAACCGGGCTCTTCTATCATGCCGGGCAAAGTGAACCCTGTGATTCCAGAAGCAGCGGCCATGGCGTCGGCACAAGTGATTGGTAACGACGCGACCATTACCGTTGCCGGTCAATCGGGTAACTTCCAACTTAACGTGATGCTGCCAGTGATTGCTCACAATGTACTAGAAAGCATTGAACTACTGTCGAACAGCTCAGTTGCTTTAGCAGACAAAGCCATCGCGACGTTTGAAGTGCGCCAAGACAACCTTGATGTCGCACTGGCGAAGAACCCGATTCTGGTCACCGCACTTAACCCTGTGATTGGCTACCTAAAAGCAGCCGAAGTAGCGAAGAAAGCCTACAAACAAGGTCGCGCTATCATTGATGTTGCGGAAGAAGAAACGGACTTAGATCGCTCCACATTAGAAAGATTGCTCGATCCAGCCAAACTAACCCAAGGCGGCGTTGCAGAGTAAGCCACCGACCGATCACCCCCTTAAAGCAAAAGACCTCCAATCGGAGGTCTTTTTTCTAGGCGACTCGATTGAGCACCGAACGCAATTTCAAAGGTTTCACCGGTTTGGCGATAAAACTAAACCCATTGGCTTTAATGCCTTCCATCATGTCATCGGTTCGGTCGGCACTGATGATCACCCCTTCAAAGCGGTTACCCAGACGCAAGCGACATTGCTGCAACACTTCTAATCCAGTTCGACCATTGTCTAAACGATAATCGGAGAAAATCACATCCGGCAGCCAATCGTCTTCGATCGCTTTCAGACTCTCAACGATGTCGGTCGCAATGCGAATATCACAGCCCCAACGCGAGAGTAGATTTTCCATTCCGACCAGAATATCCGGCTCATTATCAACACACAGCACACGAATATGGCTCAAGTCAGATTGTGCACTCTTCACTGCTTTGACTGCCGGAATATGCACCTTCTCTGCTTTATCTAAGGTAATCGAGAACACGCTGCCTTGACCAAACCAAGAACGCATCGAGATTTCATGCCCCAGCACTTGAGCAATACCTTTCGAAATAGCCAAACCTAACCCTAAACCTTGGTCAGAACGAACTTGAGTACCGCGATTAAACTCTTCGAAGATCTCTTGTTGCTTCTCTTCTTCGATGCCCATGCCGTTGTCCCATACATCAATACGCACTCGCCCTTGTACGCGACGCACACCGAGCGCCACTTTGCCATTCGGGCTATATCGGAACGCATTGGTTAGGAAGTTCTGTACCACGCGGCGTAGCAATTTCGGGTCAGATTTCACCATCAAAGACGATGGGATCATGGTGAACTCAATGCCTTGTTGTTTCGCTAGTGCGCTGAATTCCGCATTCAAGTTAGCTAATACATCATTGACCGCAAAGCCATGCACATTGACGTCCAGCTTGCCCGATTCCAAACGCGAAATATCCAGCAAGTCGCCAATCAAATCTTCCGCCGCCCCTAATGCACTCTCAATGTGGGTCGACAGCTTTTGGGTTTCACTGTCTTTGGCAACTTCCGACAACGAAGAAGCAAACAGACGAGCGGCATTCAGCGGCTGCATCAAGTCATGGCTTACCGCGGCTAAGAAGCGCGACTTGGACTGTGACTCATGTTCAGAACGTTGGGTCGCTGCCACCAGCTGTTTGTTCAGTTGTTCCAACTCACGAGTACGAGCACGAACGCGCTCTTCTAGTGTCTCATTGGCGTCTTTCAGAGCTTGCTCTGCATCGCGGAACACGGTGATATCGGTAAAGCTCATAACGAAACCACCACCGGGCATTGGGTTACCTTGGACTTCAATTACACGACCATCAGGGCGCACACGGGAAGAGGTATGTCGCGTACCTTGTTCAAGGTGATAAACACG
The DNA here is from genome assembly GCF_905175355.1 of Vibrio sp. B1ASS3. Taxonomy (NCBI): domain Bacteria; kingdom Pseudomonadati; phylum Pseudomonadota; class Gammaproteobacteria; order Vibrionales; family Vibrionaceae; genus Vibrio; species Vibrio sp. B1ASS3. The sequence continues at coordinate 266,912 of NZ_HG992742.1, read as the reverse complement.
GCGACGAACGTGATCTTCAGGGTCACCCGGACCACATAAACCTTGCTCAGCATTATGACGAATCACATCCGCAATCGGACGCCCGACCTGAATCAAACCCGGCGGGAAAACAAACAACTCCAGATAACGTTGGTTCCACGCCACCAGCCTTAGTTGCTTGTCGACTACGGCGATGCCTTGACCAATGTGTTCAATCGCACCTTGCAGTAAACCACGGCTGAAATCGTACAGCTCTGATGCTTCATCAACGATGGTCGCTACTTCCTCAAGCTGCATGTTTCTGCCCTGCAAGGCAGAAGTAAGTACTAACTTAGCTGAAGAGGCACCAAACACACCTGCGAGTACACGTTCGGTGTGTCGAATTAAGGTTGAGGGGGCTTGTTGATTGGGAAGCAGCTCTTCGCGTTGCTGACTCCAATAGGTTTGGAAGGCGGATTTCACTCGCGTTCGTCCCACAAATCGTGACGCTAACATCTCCAGTTCACTGACCGTTACACGGCTCTGATACAAGCTGATGTTTTCACTCTCAGGCAACGGCGTACCAACGAATGACGCCGATTGTAAGCGTTCACTTATGCTTGGACGCGTAGCTAGTGATACCGCGACAAAACACGCGGTATTTGCCACCACGCTGAGGATCATGCCCCAGTCAGAAACAGCAATACCAAAGCCTGCCAATAAATCAGGCGGAGTGATCAACCAAATCAGCAAGTTGTTGCTTGCATCACCCGCCAGCATGTCGGTTTGGCTCATTAAAGTAATCAACCAAATGGTGAAACCCACCAGCAGACCGACATACACGCCTTTCTTGTTGCCCTGACGCCAGTACATACCGCCAAGCAGAGACGGAGCGAACTGGGTAATTGCTGCAAACGAGAGAAAACCTATCGCAGAGAGTGAGTGGATACTATCTAAAGCCTGATAAAAGCCCCATGCTCCAATCAAAAGAAGCAGAATAAGCCCGCGACGTATACGTAATAACAGCGTAGAGAAATGGTGATGATTACGCTTTGATAACTTCATCCGGCGCAGAATCAACGGCATCACCAAATCGTTAGATACCATGATCGCTAAGGCAATGGTCGAGACGATAACCATGCCGCTTGCCGCCGAAGTACCACCCAAAAATGCCAGCAACGCAATGTCATTCGCGCCCACCGCCATCGGCACGCTGATCACGTACGTATCGGCAGGGCTGCCACTCAACAGGCTTTGCCCTACCCATGCGATTGGCAGAACGAAAATGCCCATCAGAATCAGATACAACGGGAACAACCAACGCGCGACGTGTAAGTCTTGTGCGCGTTCATTCTCAACCACCATGGTATGGAACTGACGTGGTAAACAGACAATCGCCAGCATGGTCAGAATGGTATGAATCAGCAAGGTCGGAATGTTGGGTGATTCATAGGTTTCAGCGGCAATATCGGCAAGATGGAAGCTCTCGGTATCCATCGCGAGCCAAACAATAAACACACCCACCACTAAAAACGCCACCAACTTGAGCACTGATTCAAACGCAATCGCCATCATCATGCCGCGGTGATGTTCCGTGTTATCGATATGACGGGTGCCAAACAGCATGGTGAAGATCGCCATCGCCCCGACCACAAACCAAGATACGCTGTAGTTTTGATAACTGAGATCAGATGCCAAGTCCGGCGCGATGATCTCCAATCCCATGGTGATGCCGCGCAATTGCAAAGCGATATACGGAAGAATGCCTGCCACGGCGATTAAAGTGACAACTACCGCCAAGCCTTGTGATTTGCCATAGCGGGCAGCAATGAAATCGGCAATGGAGGTGATGTGCTCGCGCTTGGCAATCAAGATAAGCCGAGCGAGGACGCGCCAGCCGATGGTAAACACGATGATCGGCGCGATATAGATGGGCAGAAAGGACCAAGGATTGTTGCTCGCCTGTCCGACCGTGCCGTAGAAGGTCCACGACGTACAGTACACCGCAATCGACAAACTGTAGATCCATGGTCGCCAACGCGCTAACCATCTCTTTTGTTTGTCACCGTACCAAGCGATTAAAAACAGGATTCCCAAATACGCCAAAGAAACGGGAATCACTAGCCATCCTTGCATCCGATATCCTTTCTTACTTTTCTTGCCTTTCTTGCTGTTTTTAAAGCAAGGAATAAAAAAACCTCTCCATAAGGGAGAGGTTTCATTTAACACTGCTTTCACAACAGAGACAAAGGTTAGTTTTTAATCTCTGTCACAGAAGCTTAATTCTGTGCTTCGGGTGCATTGGCTGAGAGATCAACCACATGACTTTCATCATTTTGAGGCTCAACTTTGATAAACAGTGCAATGAAGCCCATCGCCGCCATCAACCAGAAGATATTCGCACCCCAGTGCTCGTAGCCCCAACCACTGATCACTGTCATCAACGCGATAAACGCACCCAGTGGAATTGCGTTATACAGTGCCTGCAATGCCACCATCTTGTTCTCGGCTGAGTTTTGGATGTATTGAATCGCAGCAATGTGCGCCATTGCAAACGTCACGCCGTGAAGCATTTGCACTACCACCAACGCCAAAATAGATGTCGTAGACGCAGTCATGCCCCAACGTAGCATCACACCACCAGCCGCAACCACAAACAGAGTGCGCAAAGACCAGCCAGCGAATAGACGCTTACTCAGAGCAAACACAGCAACTTCAGCGGCCACGCCCAAGCTCCACAAGTAGCCAATCACATCTTCTGAATGACCAGCGGCTTTCCAGTGAATTGCGCTAAAACCGTAGTACGCCGCATGACTACCTTGGATTAACGCCATTAATACAAGGAACTTCACGACTGGTTTATCCGTCAGCAACGCTGAGAGTTTTGGACGCTCAGAATGTTGACCTTCGCGTGTCACTGGCATTGGATTGGTGTTACGCATTGCAAACAAGAGCGAGATAAACACACCGACCATTGCCGTGTACAAAATCATGTCAGAGCCAAACTCTGCCACCAAGTAACCCACCACAGTCGAGCCTGCAATAAAGGCAACCGAGCCCCACAAACGGGTACGACCGTAATCGAGCATTTTCAAACGCGCGTAGTAGTTCGCCATCGCATCAGACAGAGGCACTACAGGACCACAACACAAGTTGAATAAAACAGTGGCAAGCGCCATTAACCAGAAGTTGCCGCCAGTGAAAAAGTGGAAACCAACAAATATAAGCGCAGCAAAACTCAACCAGCGCAATGCAGGCATAAGGTGTTCGACTTTATGCAAACGTGGGGTAAGTATCATGTTCGCCACACAGCGCGTCGCTAAACCTAGACCCACTAACAGACCAATATCTGTTGGAGAAACGTCCTGCTCTTTAAACCACAACGACCAAAATGGCAGATACACGCCATACGCAAAAAAGAATCCGAGAAAGTACTGGGAAATCCAGCCATACGGAGAGGGTTTCAACATCACTGACATCCTAAAAAACGACAAAAACTAACGACTTCCGCCACGTAAACGTTTGGGACGCGGAATTATGGATCGCAATGCGTAATAGAAAAAGGGAAGAATCGGCAACTTACCGTTTCCTCAATGGCACAGGGTCTCGAAATGCAAAATTAGATTGTGACGATTTAGACCAAAGTCGTCTGGCTTCAGCAGGGAAATTTGTCAGACTTAGAATGTGTTCCCACCAAATTTAGGTGCTCTCATGCCTGACAAATTTAATATGCAATCTCCACCGTTCGATCGCCTGACTGACGCACAGCAAAATCGACTGCGCTCGTCTCTTGATGTGGCGTACTACCGAACGCGAGATGTCATTTTAGCTTGTGGGCAAGACAACCCTCATCTGCACATACTGATTAAAGGCGCCGTGGAAGAGCGTTCAAAAGATCAAGACGAAGTGTTTGCTCACTACGCTAACGACGACATGTTTGATGTGCGCTCTTTGTTTGAAGAAAGCGTGCGCCATCAGTATGTGGCACTGGAAGATACCCTCTCGTACTTGCTGCCTAAAGAAGTGTTTGTTGAGCTGTATAACGAGAACGGACAGTTCGCTGCCTACTTCGATAACAACTTATCCAAACGCCAAGCCCTCATTGAAGCGGCTCAACAGCAGCAAAACCTCGCGGAATTCATTCTGACTAAAGTCGATAGCAGCATCTATCATCCACCGATGCTATTGGCGCCCGATATGCCAATTAATCAGGTCACTAAAACACTTAAAGACAATGGCATTGATGCCGCTTTGGTTCAGCTAAACCAAGATGACCCACGCCTAGAGCAATATCCATCGGCGCATCCCTACGCGATAGTGACGCGAACCAATATGCTCCATGCCGTAATGCTTGACGACCATCCACTCGATACACCAGTGAGTAAGATTGCGACCTTCCCTGTTTATCACGTCGATGATGGTGACTTCTTGTTTAACGCCATGATCACCATGACGCGCAATCGCATGAAGCGTCTAATGGTGTGCGAAGGCAATCAAGCGGTCGGTATGTTGGACATGACGCAAATCCTCAGTGCGTTTTCCACTCACTCACACGTACTAACACTCAGCATTGCGCGAGCAACCAGCGTGGAAGAGTTAGCCCTTGCTTCCAATCGACAGCGTCAGTTGGTAGACAGCTTGCTAACCAATGGCATCCGTACTCGCTTCATCATGGAGCTGATATCTGCTGTAAATGAACAAATCATCGAAAAAGCGTTTGAGCTTGTGGTGCCACCAGCACTGCACGATCACTGTTGTCTGATTGTGCTTGGCTCGGAAGGTCGTGGAGAGCAAATCCTCAAAACCGATCAAGATAACGCACTGATCATCCAAGATGGGCTGGAATGGGAACATTGCTCCGAAGTCATGCAAACCCTCACCCACACCTTACAGCAACTGGGCTATCCACTCTGCCCAGGCAAAGTCATGGTTAACAATCCGAAGTGGGTCCGAACGCAGCAAGACTGGATTAAAACGCTCGATGGTTGGATTGCTAAAGCGCAGCCTGAACAAATCATGGATTTAGCCATCTTCAGTGATGCTCATGCGGTCGCAGGCAATCGAGAGTTGCTCACGCCTGTCGCCGAGCACCTCAGAGATAGCATGAAAGATCGTATGTTGATTCTGTCCGATTTCACTCGACCTGCGCTGCAATTTTCCGTGCCTCTTACTCTGTTTGGTAACGTAAAAAGTGCCAAGGACGGTCTGGATATTAAGCGTGGTGGCATTTTCCCAATCGTGCATGGTATTCGCACCTTGGCATTGGAATACGCGATTGAAGAGAAGAACACCTTCGAACGTATCGAAGCACTGAGAAGCAAACGTATCTTAGAACCAGAAACCGCAGACAACCTCAATGAGGCGCTGAAGCTGTTCTTCAAGATCCGTTTGAATCAGCAATTGAGTAACCAAGAAACATTGAACAATATCGACATCAAACAGTTAGACAGGACAGAACGAGATCTGCTGCGCCACAGCTTACACGTGGTGAAGAAGTTTAAGCAGTTCTTAGGCTTCCATTATCAAATCCGTGATTAGAGTCTTTTAGGCAAATAAGACGAGAGGTAACAGGGATGAATTGGCTACAAAGGAAATACTGGCATTACAAGCTGAAAGGCTCACCTTATCAGCCACTGTTTTGTTCGCCGCAAAAAGGCGAATTTGTCTCTCTCGATTGCGAAACCACCAGCTTGGACCCAAATCGAGCCGAGCTGGTCACCATCGCTGCGACCAAAATCATCGACAATCGCATCATCACCAGCAAACCGTTCGAAGTTCGACTTCGCGCCCCGCAATCACTCGATTCAGGCTCAGTAAAAATTCACCATATCCGCCATCAAGATTTGGTGGATGGCATCAGCGAAAAAGAAGCGCTCATCAAGCTGCTCGACTTTATCGGCAATCGTCCTTTAGTCGGCTACCACATTCGCTACGACAAAAAGATCCTCGACCTCGCTTGTCTGAGGCATTTAGGCTTTCCACTGCCTAACCCGCTCATCGAAGTGAGCCAGATTTATCACGACAAGCTCGAACGTCATTTACCTAACGCCTACTTCGACTTAAGTCTTGATGCGATTTGTAAGCACCTCGAACTGCCGATTCAAGACAAACACGACGCCCTGCAAGACGCAAAATCCGCGGCTTTGGTGTATGTGCGCCTAACCAAAGGCGATTTACCAAACCTGAGCGTGCCTTATACCCAATAGGTTCAATACGCAGCTTTCGATCCACCTCCCACATTCGCTTTAAATTCAGCAATATCGCGGCGCATTCCTCACTCTCATCCTAAAGTCTAATTGTGGAAATACGCGCTGTGACTGACAGTTATATGCACAGCAACGTTCTTGATGAATCACAGACTAAAGAACGGAAACAGCCCTACAAAAGACGAAGGTCGAGAATTAAAGGCACAAGGAGAGAAGCCATGAGCGAAGCCCACGTTTATCCGGTAAAAGAAAATATTAAAAACCATACGCATGCGGATAATGACACTTACCTAGCCATGTATCAGCAGTCGGTAAGCGACCCTGAAGGCTTCTGGAGCGAACACGGTAAAGTTGTCGATTGGATTAAGCCATTCACTCAAGTTAAAAACACCTCTTTCGATACTGGTCACGTCGACATTCGTTGGTTCGAAGACGGCACGCTGAACGTATCTGCAAACTGTATTGACCGTCACCTTGCCGAGCGTGGCGATGAAGTCGCGATCATCTGGGAAGGCGATGATCCTGCCGACGACAAAACCCTCACATTCAATGAATTGCACAAAGAAGTGTGTAAGTTCTCTAACGCACTAAAAGAGCAAGGCGTACACAAAGGCGACGTGGTTTGTCTTTACATGCCAATGGTGCCAGAAGCGGCTATCGCAATGCTGGCATGTACGCGTATTGGTGCGGTTCATACCGTGGTATTTGGTGGTTTCTCACCAGAAGCCCTGTCCGGTCGTATCATCGACTCAGATGCAAAAATCGTTATCACCGCTGACGAAGGCGTTCGTGGTGGTCGCGCAGTACCACTGAAGAAAAACGTTGATGAAGCACTGACAAACCCAGAAGTAAAAACCATCGACAAAGTTGTCGTTCTAAAACGCACGGACGGCGACATTGATTGGCACGAGCACCGTGACGTTTGGTGGCACGAAGCAACGGCTGTCGTTTCTGACGTATGCCCACCAGAAGAGATGAAAGCGGAAGACCCTCTATTCATTCTTTACACTTCAGGCTCAACAGGTAAGCCAAAAGGCGTGCTGCACACCACAGGTGGTTACCTAGTGTACGCGACCATGACCTTCAAGTACGTGTTCGATTACCAAGAAGGTGAAACGTTCTGGTGTACGGCGGATGTGGGTTGGATTACAGGTCACACTTACTTAATTTACGGTCCACTGGCGAACGGTGCGAAAACCATTCTGTTCGAAGGTGTACCAAACTACCCAAGCACAGCTCGCATGAGTGAAGTGGTTGATAAGCATCAAGTAAACATTCTCTACACTGCACCAACAGCGATTCGTGCACTAATGGCAAAAGGTAACGAAGCGGTAGCAGGAACATCTCGTTCAAGCCTGCGTGTAATGGGCTCTGTAGGTGAACCTATCAACCCAGAAGCATGGGAGTGGTACTACAAGACCATCGGTAATGAAAACTCACCTATCGTTGATACTTGGTGGCAAACAGAGACAGGCGGTATCTTGATTGCACCGCTACCGGGGGCAACGGACCTGAAACCAGGCTCAGCCACTCGCCCATTCTTCGGCGTACAACCAGCGCTAGTGGACAACATGGGTAACATCATTGAAGAGACCGCAGCAGAAGGTAACTTGGTGATCCTTGATTCATGGCCAGGTCAGATGCGTACTGTTTACGGCGACCATGAGCGCTTTGAGCAAACCTACTTCTCTACCTTCAAAGGCATGTACTTCACCAGTGATGGCGCTCGTCGTGACGAAGACGGCTACTACTGGATTACAGGTCGTGTAGATGACGTGCTGAACGTTTCAGGTCACCGTATGGGTACCGCAGAGATTGAGTCAGCACTGGTTGCACACGATAAGATTGCGGAAGCAGCGATTGTCGGTATTCCTCATGACATCAAAGGTCAGGCAATTTACGCATACGTCACACTTAATGATGGCGAGTTCCCATCAGCCGAGCTTCACAAAGAGGTGAAAGACTGGGTACGTAAAGAGATTGGTCCAATCGCGACGCCAGACGTGCTGCACTGGACAGACTCTCTACCGAAAACTCGCTCTGGTAAGATCATGCGCCGCATCCTACGTAAGATTGCAACGGGTGATACCAGCAACCTAGGTGATACTTCAACACTGGCCGATCCAAGTGTTGTAGACAAGCTAATTGCAGAGAAAGCAGAACTGGCATAACACCCAGCCCCTGTTTTAAACGCTAGCCTTAAAAGCCACCATTGCATATGGTGGCTTTTTTGTGCGTGGACGCAAAATAAACCACAGAAAGCACGTGGCAATTATGTTGTTTTTGTTAACTTGGTTACAGAAACGGCGGGGGCTATTGGGAGATTAGACCAGTAAATTGCTGCTAATTGCTGTGAATTAGCTATAATCTTGGTCGATTTTTTAAAATTTGCTCGGTTTTAACAAAAAAATCGTGCTGAATTATCGTATATTTGGGAATATAAACGTTCCACTCACGATAAAGGAAGATAGCAACATAATGTCTGCAAAGTCACGGATTCTAGTTCTAAACGGACCAAATCTTAACCTATTAGGTCTGCGTGAACCGACACATTACGGTAACAACACCCTAGCACAGATTGTTGATGCATTGACTGAACAAGCTCACAACTCTGGGGTGGAACTTGAACACCTGCAATCGAATCGTGAGTACGAACTGATTGAAGCTATCCACGCTGCGTACGGCAAAGTGGACTTCATCATCATCAACCCAGCAGCTTTCACTCATACCAGTGTTGCGCTGCGTGATGCATTACTTGGCGTAGCCATCCCATTTATCGAAGTGCACCTATCGAACGTTCACGCACGTGAGCCGTTCCGTCATCACTCTTATCTGTCTGATAAAGCAGAAGGGGTGATTTGTGGCTTAGGCGCACAAGGTTATGAATTCGCTCTGTCTGCAGCAATCGCGAAAGTGCAGGCAAAGTAAACCAAACACTCTGCAGCCCTTTGGGGTTGTCTTAATCACAAGATAAAAGAGAAAGAAAAGATGGATATTCGTAAAATCAAGAAGCTAATCGAGTTAGTTGAAGAATCTGGCATTGCTGAGCTAGAAATCTCTGAAGGTGAAGAGTCAGTACGCATCAGCCGTAATGGCCCTGCATCTGCTCCAGCACCAGTTCATTACGCAGCGGCTCCAGTAGCAGCACCTGCGCCAGTAGCAGCTCCAGTAGCAGACGCACCAGCAATGGCAGCAGAAGCACCAGCAGCAGTTCCTGCAGGTCACCAAGTTCTTTCTCCAATGGTTGGTACTTTCTACCGCTCTCCAAGCCCAGATTCAAAGTCATTCGTTGAAGTTGGTCAGAGCGTAAACGCTGGCGACACTCTATGTATCGTTGAAGCAATGAAAATGATGAACCAAATCGAAGCGGACAAATCAGGTGTTGTAACTGCAATCCTAGTTGAAGACGGCCAGCCAGTTGAATTCGACCAACCACTAGTTGTAATCGAATAAGCGGGGCTCGCCTTATGCTAGATAAAGTAGTCATCGCGAACCGAGGTGAAATTGCACTTCGTATCCTTCGCGCTTGTAAAGAATTAGGCATTAAGACTGTGGCAGTGCACTCAACAGCTGACCGCGATCTTAAGCACGTACTGCTTGCAGACGAAACAGTATGTATCGGCCCTGCTCGTGGTATCGACAGCTACCTAAACATCCCTCGTATCATTTCTGCAGCAGAAGTGACGGGTGCAATTGCGATTCACCCGGGTTACGGCTTCCTATCTGAGAACGCAGACTTTGCTGAACAAGTAGAGCGCAGCGGTTTCATCTTCGTTGGTCCTAAAGCAGACACCATCCGCATGATGGGTGACAAAGTGTCAGCAATCAACGCAATGAAAAAAGCAGGTGTTCCTTGTGTACCAGGCTCTGACGGTCCACTAGATAACGACGAAGACAAAAACAAAGCTCACGCTAAGCGTATCGGCTACCCAGTAATCATCAAAGCCTCTGGTGGCGGCGGTGGTCGTGGTATGCGTGTTGTACGTTCTGAAGCGGAACTTGTTCAAGCTATCGCTATGACGCGTGCAGAAGCAAAAGCGGCATTCAACAACGACATGGTTTACATGGAGAAATTCCTAGAGAACCCTCGTCACGTTGAAGTTCAGGTAATTGCTGATGGCCAAGGCGGCGCTATCCACCTAGGTGAACGTGACTGTTCTATGCAGCGTCGTCACCAAAAGGTTGTTGAAGAAGCTCCAGCACCAGGTATCACAGAAGAAATGCGTAAGTACATCGGTGAACGTTGTACTCGTGCATGTCTAGAAATCGGTTACCGCGGCGCAGGCACGTTCGAATTCCTATACGAGAACGGTGAGTTCTACTTCATCGAAATGAACACTCGTATTCAGGTTGAGCACCCAGTAACAGAAATGGTTACTGGTGTTGACCTAATTAAAGAACAGCTACGCGTAGCAGCAGGTCAGCCACTGTCATTCACTCAGGATGACATCAAGATCCGCGGCCATGCGATTGAGTGTCGTATCAACGCAGAAGACCCAGAGCGCTTCCTACCTTCACCAGGTAAGATTGAACGCTTCCACGCGCCAGGCGGCATGGGTGTTCGTTGGGAATCTCACATTTACACAGGCTACACAGTACCACCTCATTACGATTCAATGATTGGTAAACTGATCACTTACGGTGAGAACCGTGATGTAGCGATTGCACGTATGAAGAACGCACTAGGCGAGATGATCATTGAAGGCATCAAGACTAACGTTACTCTACAAGAGTCAATCATGAATGATGAGAACTTCCAACACGGTGGTGCAAACATTCACTACCTAGAGAAGAAGCTAGGCCTACAATAAGCCTTTGCTAACCTCATAATAAATGCCCACATCTGTGGGCATTTTTGTTTTGTATAAAGTCTATACTCAAACAAATCGTAGAGTTCTGGTAAACTCTGCGCCACTTCATTCACTTTAAGAGCAAAAACAAATGCCTTGGATTCAAATCAAACTCAACGCGACCAATGAAAACGCTGAGCAAATCGGCGACATGCTAATGGAAGAGACTGGTGCGCTGTCTGTAACATTCCTAGACGCGCAGGATACGCCCGTATTCGAACCTCTACCAGGCGAGACTCGCTTATGGGGCGATACTGACATTCTGGCACTGTACGATGCAGAAGCAGATACAAACTTCATCATCACTCAAATCAAAGCAAGCGGCATGCTAGCGGACGATTTTGCTTACAAAGTAGAACAGCTAGAAGACAAAGACTGGGAACGCGAGTGGATGGAAAACTTCCACCCAATGAAGTTCGGCGAACGTCTATGGATTTGTCCAAGTTGGCGTGATGTTCCTGAACCAGACGCAGTTAACGTTATGCTTGATCCTGGTCTGGCTTTCGGTACGGGCACCCACCCTACGACAGCACTTTGTCTTGAATGGCTAGAGAGTTTAGATCTGTCTGGTAAAACGGTTATCGATTTTGGTTGTGGCTCAGGCATCCTTGCGATCGCAGCGATCAAACTAGGCGCAGGCAAAGTTATCGGGATCGACATTGATCCTCAAGCTCTTCAAGCTTCTCGCGATAACGCAGAGCGCAATGGTGTTGCTGACCAATTAGAAGTGTACCTTCCTCAAAACCAACCTGAAGGCCTAATCGCTGACGTGGTTGTTGCTAACATTCTTGCTGGTCCATTACGTGAACTTGCACCTATCATCAAAGGCTTGGTTAAACCAAATGGTGACCTAGCTATGTCTGGTGTTTTAGACACTCAAGCAGAAGACGTGGCGAACTATTACCGTGATGAGCTTCACATTGATCCAATCGCAGAGCAAAGCGAATGGTGTCGTATCTCCGGTCGTAAGCAAGGCTAGACAAGGTTTTCAGGGCTAATTGTTTGAATTTCATACAAATTACAAAAACAATTTGTAAATGCTCAAATATTAGTCTTTTCACGCAGTAAAAAAATGCGTAAAATGCGCGCCCTTGCTGGTACAGAACTGTGATGACGTTTTGAAAATCGGAAACTATCAACTTAAGAACAATCTAATCGTAGCCCCTATGGCTGGTGTAACGGATAGACCGTTTCGCGAGTTGTGTCTTCGCTATGGTGCGGGAATGGCCGTCAGTGAAATGATGTCTGCTAACCCGAAACTATGGGGAACGTCAAAGTCGAAACAGCGCATGGTACATGAGGGCGAATCGGGCATTCGCTCTGTACAGATTGCCGGTTCCGATCCACAGCTTATGGCCGATGCGGCTCAATTCAGTGTTGAAAACGGTGCGCAAATCATCGACATCAACATGGGCTGCCCAGCAAAGAAAGTGAATAAGAAGCTGGCGGGTTCTGCCCTGCTTCAGTACCCAGACATCATCAAAGAGATTTTGACTGCGGTAGTGGACGCGGTAGACGTTCCTGTAACGTTAAAAACCCGTACTGGCTGGAACACAGAAAATAAAAACTGTGTTCACATCGCTAAATTAGCCGAAGACTGCGGCATACAGGCTCTTGCACTGCATGGCAGAACAAAAGCGTGTATGTACAAAGGTGAGGCCGAATACGACAGCATTAAAGCGGTTAAACACGCTATATCCATTCCGGTTATCGCAAACGGTGATATCGATAGCCCGGAGAAAGCGAAGTTTGTACTGGAGTACACCGGTGCAGACGCTTTAATGATTGGACGCCCTGCCCAAGGTCGTCCTTGGATTTTCCAGGAAATCCATCACTATTTGGAAAACGGCACCACAATGGATGAGCTTCCAAGTGAGGAAGTGAAAACCATTATGCTTGGTCATGTTAACGCTCTGCATGATTTTTATGGAGAGTTCTTAGGTCCACGCATCGCGCGTAAGCACGTTGGTTGGTACCTAAAAGAGCATGAACAAGCGAGTGAGTTTCGCCGTACCTTCAATGCTATCGATGCAGCTGAGCTGCAGCTTGAGGCATTAGAGGGTTATTTTGATAACGTTGCATCATAATTAAGAGAAGAGCTAGACCGAATATGTTCGAACAAAATCTGACTTCAGAAGCATTAACAGTAACTACAGTAACGTCACAAGACCAGATTACTCAGAAGCCTTTACGTGACTCTGTTAAAGCGTCTCTTAAAAACTACCTAGCTCAACTAAACGGCCAGGAAGTAACTGAACTATACGAATTAGTTCTAGCTGAAGTTGAACAGCCACTATTAGATACCATCATGCAGTACACTCGCGGCAACCAAACTCGCGCAGCAACTATGATGGGCATCAACCGCGGTACTCTTCGCAAAAAACTTAAAAAGTACGGCATGAACTAATATCAGTTCATACAGTAATTTTGTAAAAAAGGCTTAGTCAGCAATGGCTAAGCCTTTTTTATTAGCTTCAAGCTCCTGACACTCCAGCTCTTCCAAACGCTTCTCCTTCACCTTTGTACAAACATTAGTCAAGTCTGATACTTTGAACTGTGATCAGTATTGATTGTGAACTCAATACAAACAGATATAATCAACGACTTACATTGGATAAAGGAACTAACCTCATGATTTACAAAGAAAGGGACGATTGGCTTCATGCCATTTTGAATACCCTCCCTGATCATGTCTTTATCCTCAATGAGCAAGGCCACTATATCGAAAGTTTCGGTGGTACTTACCATTCAAAACATTTCAATGCACAAAGCTACACCAACCTCACGTTAAACGATGTTTTATCACCGAGCAAAGCCGCTGAGTTGATCGGTTATATTAACGATGTGCTTCGCTCTAACGAGCCCAAGGTCGTCAAATACAGTATCGCCCTACAAGACCACCTTTTAATGCCAATAGAAGAACTAGAAGCATTAGAGAACCCGGAAGAAACTTGGTTTGAAGCAATCATCAAACCCGTAGAATGCTTCCAAGGTGGTGAAAACTTGGTGATTTGGTCCGTGCGTGATGTCACCAAAACGCATCTGCTAGAAAGACGCCTCAAAGAACTCTCAGAGACAGATGAATTAACAGGTGTCATGAATCGCCGAGCATTCCTAACAAGCCTAGATAGGTCTCTGAGCTCGCATTCGCACCCATCTCACCCCCTAACTTGTGTCATGATTGATATTGATCACTTCAAAGAGATCAACGACCAGGTTGGACACTTCTCCGGCGATCAAGTGATCAATCATGTGGCCAAGATTTGCCAACGTGCAATCCGTGGAACTGACTTTATTGGTCGTTTAGGAGGGGAAGAATTTGCCGTGATCCTAGCCAATACCAGCGCAATACAAGCCTACGAGGTAGCAGAAAGGATCAGACAAGCGATCCAAAACGCACCATGTCAAGTTGATGGTATCGAAATCAGTACAACGGTTAGCATTGGTGTCGCGGAATATGACGGGCAGGTATTGAGCGCAAAAGAGTTAATGGTTAACGCAGATAAAGCCATGTATTACTCAAAACACTCCGGACGTAATCAAGTCACTCTGTATCATGGCAATATTCCTGACGTGAAACTGCAGCACTCTACCAACTTAAGAATCCAAAAGGTTTCTTAACCCCTCCGCTTTATCATCCATACTATCCACATCTCCCTTATAACGCTCAGACGTAGCTCTTATGCCTAAATCTGGCATTAGGCTAGACAAGCTTGATATGTTTTAACAACAAGCTTAAGGCTGTTCTAGAGGCGTGAGAGGTAGTGACATTTTGAGAGACTAGGTAGTGCGTTAGCACTATCTCATGATCAATTTAGTAAACAGGAAAGATATACAGGCTTTAGAAAATGATGTGCCTTTATAGGAGAGTTCTTGGTAATCAAATTTACTTTGCTCCAAATGCAAAAAAGCCCACTCTTTCGAGTGGGCTTCTTCAAATTTAAAGCCTGGCGATGTCCTACTCTCACATGGGGAAGCCCCACACTACCATCGGCGCTAATTCGTTTCACTTCTGAGTTCGGAATGGAAGTCAGGTGGGTCCAAATCGCTATGGTCGCCAAGCAAATTCTTTAATTCGGAAAGCTGTTTTAGGTTCTATTTACACATTCAATGTTCTTGCATTGAGTCCATCAAAACCCCTTGGGTGTTGTATGGTTAAGCCTCACGGGCAATTAGTACAGGTTAGCTCAACGCCTCACAACGCTTACACACCCTGCCTATCAACGTTCTAGTCTCGAACAACCCTTTAGGATACTTAAAGTATCAGGGAAGACTCATCTCAGGGCTCGCTTCCCGCTTAGATGCTTTCAGCGGTTATCGATTCCGAACTTAGCTACCGGGCAATGCGTCTGGCGACACAACCCGAACACCAGAGGTTCGTCCACTCCGGTCCTCTCGTACTAGGAGCAGCCCCCTTCAATCTTCCAACGCCCACGGCAGATAGGGACCGAACTGTCTCACGACGTTCTAAACCCAGCTCGCGTACCACTTTAAATGGCGAACAGCCATACCCTTGGGACCGACTTCAGCCCCAGGATGTGATGAGCCGACATCGAGGTGCCAAACACCGCCGTCGATATGAACTCTTGGGCGGTATCAGCCTGTTATCCCCGGAGTACCTTTTATCCGTTGAGCGATGGCCCTTCCATTCAG
This sequence comes from Vibrio sp. B1ASS3, assembly GCF_905175355.1. NCBI lineage: Bacteria > Pseudomonadati > Pseudomonadota > Gammaproteobacteria > Vibrionales > Vibrionaceae > Vibrio > Vibrio sp. B1ASS3. Next base: position 251,245 of record NZ_HG992742.1, on the reverse strand, counting down.
AACCACCGGATCACTATGACCTGCTTTCGCACCTGCTCGAATTGTCATTCTCGCAGTCAAGCGGGCTTATGCCATTGCACTAACCTCACGATGTCCAACCGTGATTAGCCCACCTTCGTGCTCCTCCGTTACTCTTTGGGAGGAGACCGCCCCAGTCAAACTACCCACCAGGCACTGTCCGCAACCCCGATTAGGGGTCGACGTTAGAACATCAACACTACAAGGGTGGTATTTCAAGGACGGCTCCACAAATACTGGCGTACTTGCTTCAAAGCCTCCCACCTATCCTACACATGTAGGGTCAATGTTCAGTGCCAAGCTGTAGTAAAGGTTCACGGGGTCTTTCCGTCTAGCCGCGGGTACACTGCATCTTCACAGCGATTTCAATTTCACTGAGTCTCGGGTGGAGACAGCGTGGCCATCATTACGCCATTCGTGCAGGTCGGAACTTACCCGACAAGGAATTTCGCTACCTTAGGACCGTTATAGTTACGGCCGCCGTTTACCGGGGCTTCGATCAAGAGCTTCGACCGAAGTCTAACCCCATCAATTAACCTTCCGGCACCGGGCAGGCGTCACACCGTATACGTCATCTTACGATTTTGCACAGTGCTGTGTTTTTAATAAACAGTTGCAGCCACCTGGTATCTGCGACTCTCGTCAGCTCCATCCGCAAGGGACTTCACCATCAAGAGCGTACCTTCTCCCGAAGTTACGGTACCATTTTGCCTAGTTCCTTCACCCGAGTTCTCTCAAGCGCCTTGGTATTCTCTACCCGACCACCTGTGTCGGTTTGGGGTACGATTCCTTACAATCTGAAGCTTAGAGGCTTTTCCTGGAAGCATGGCATCAATGACTTCACTACCGTAGTAGCTCGACGTCGTGTCTCAGCCTTAAGAGAAACCGGATTTACCTAATTTCTCAGCCTACGCACTTGAACCTGGACAACCGTCGCCAGGCCCACCTAGCCTTCTCCGTCCCCCCATCGCAATTGTAAGAAGTACGGGAATATTAACCCGTTTCCCATCGACTACGCCTTTCGGCCTCGCCTTAGGGGTCGACTTACCCTGCCCCGATTAACGTTGGACAGGAACCCTTGGTCTTCCGGCGAGGAGGTTTTTCACCCCCTTTATCGTTACTCATGTCAGCATTCGCACTTCTGATACGTCCAGCATGCGTTACCACACACCTTCAACCGCTTACAGAACGCTCCCCTACCCAATGCACTAAAGTGCATTGCCGCAGCTTCGGTTTACTACTTAGCCCCGTTACATCTTCCGCGCAGGCCGACTCGACCAGTGAGCTATTACGCTTTCTTTAAATGATGGCTGCTTCTAAGCCAACATCCTGGCTGTCTGAGCCTTCCCACATCGTTTCCCACTTAGTAGTAATTTGGGACCTTAGCTGGCGGTCTGGGTTGTTTCCCTCTCCACGACGGACGTTAGCACCCGCCGTGTGTCTCCCGGATAGTACTTACTGGTATTCGGAGTTTGCAAAGGGTTGGTAAGTCGGGATGACCCCCTAGCCTTAACAGTGCTCTACCCCCAGTAGTATTCGTCCGAGGCGCTACCTAAATAGCTTTCGGGGAGAACCAGCTATCTCCAGGTTTGATTGGCCTTTCACCCCTAGCCACAAGTCATCCGCTAATTTTTCAACATTAGTCGGTTCGGTCCTCCAATTGATGTTACTCAATCTTCAACCTGCCCATGGCTAGATCACCTGGTTTCGGGTCTATATCCAGCGACTGAGTCGCGCAGTTAACACTCGCTTTCGCTACGGCTCCCCTAGATGGTTAACCTTGCCACTGAATATAAGTCGCTGACCCATTATACAAAAGGTACGCAGTCACACCACGAAGGTGCTCCTACTGCTTGTACGTACACGGTTTCAGGTTCTATTTCACTCCCCTCACAGGGGTTCTTTTCGCCTTTCCCTCACGGTACTGGTTCACTATCGGTCAGTCAGTAGTATTTAGCCTTGGAGGATGGTCCCCCCATATTCAGACAGGATATCACGTGTCCCGCCCTACTCGATTTCACTTTATATGCGTTGCCGGTTACGGGGCTATCACCCTGTATCGCACAACTTTCCAGAAGTTTCACCTGACGCATAAAAAGCTTAAGGGCTAGTCCAATTTCGCTCGCCGCTACTTTCGGAATCTCGGTTGATTTCTTTTCCTCGGGGTACTTAGATGTTTCAGTTCCCCCGGTTCGCCTCGCTGCGCTATGTATTCACGCAGCGATACTTACTTATGTAAGTGGGTTTCCCCATTCGGAAATCCCAGACTCAAATGGTTTTTACTACCTAATCTGGGCTTATCGCAAGTTAATACGTCCTTCATCGCCTCTGACTGCCAAGGCATCCACCGTGTACGCTTAGTCACTTAACCATACAACCCGAAGGAGTTTCGAGTTGATGTTCAAATCACCAAAGTTGTCTCTCATTATTTGAATGAGCGAGAGACATTTCGATTTTGCCGGACTCAATTTCGAATAATCACTTAAAAGTGATATTCCCAAGAACACTTGAATGTGTTTTTTGGTGTTTGTCATAAAGACAAACATTGAGAACTTTACAAACAATCTTAAAGATTGTTTTGTCAGCTTTCCAAATTGTTAAAGAGCTAGATTTTCTGATGAAACCATTTTTAAACACACTCGTAAGAATGCTTAAAGATGGTGGAGCTATGCGGGATCGAACCGCAGACCTCCTGCGTGCAAGGCAGGCGCTCTCCCAGCTGAGCTATAGCCCCATCAAGGTGTCGATACTGCATACCAATCTCAAAAGAAATTGGTGGGTCTGAGTGGACTCGAACCACCGACCTCTCGCTTATCAGGCGAACGCTCTAACCACCTGAGCTACAGACCCAGTATCGTCTCTTTTACTTATAAACCGTATCAATCTGTGTGGACACTCATCGTGAGTAATCATCGTTTAAGGAGGTGATCCAGCGCCAGGTTCCCCTAGCGCTACCTTGTTACGACTTCACCCCAGTCATGAACCACAAAGTGGTAAGCGTCCTCCCGAAGGTTAAACTACCTACTTCTTTTGCAGCCCACTCCCATGGTGTGACGGGCGGTGTGTACAAGGCCCGGGAACGTATTCACCGTGGCATTCTGATCCACGATTACTAGCGATTCCGACTTCATGGAGTCGAGTTGCAGACTCCAATCCGGACTACGACGCACTTTTTGGGATTCGCTCACTATCGCTAGCTTGCTGCCCTCTGTATGCGCCATTGTAGCACGTGTGTAGCCCTACTCGTAAGGGCCATGATGACTTGACGTCGTCCCCACCTTCCTCCGGTTTATCACCGGCAGTCTCCCTGGAGTTCCCGACATTACTCGCTGGCAAACAAGGATAAGGGTTGCGCTCGTTGCGGGACTTAACCCAACATTTCACAACACGAGCTGACGACAGCCATGCAGCACCTGTCTCAGAGTTCCCGAAGGCACCAATCCATCTCTGGAAAGTTCTCTGGATGTCAAGAGTAGGTAAGGTTCTTCGCGTTGCATCGAATTAAACCACATGCTCCACCGCTTGTGCGGGCCCCCGTCAATTCATTTGAGTTTTAATCTTGCGACCGTACTCCCCAGGCGGTCTACTTAACGCGTTAGCTCCGAAAGCCACGGCTCAAGGCCACAACCTCCAAGTAGACATCGTTTACGGCGTGGACTACCAGGGTATCTAATCCTGTTTGCTCCCCACGCTTTCGCATCTGAGTGTCAGTATCTGTCCAGGGGGCCGCCTTCGCCACCGGTATTCCTTCAGATCTCTACGCATTTCACCGCTACACCTGAAATTCTACCCCCCTCTACAGTACTCTAGTCTGCCAGTTTCAAATGCTATTCCGAGGTTGAGCCCCGGGCTTTCACATCTGACTTAACAAACCACCTGCATGCGCTTTACGCCCAGTAATTCCGATTAACGCTCGCACCCTCCGTATTACCGCGGCTGCTGGCACGGAGTTAGCCGGTGCTTCTTCTGTCGCTAACGTCAAATAATGCAGCTATTAACTACACTACCTTCCTCACGACTGAAAGTGCTTTACAACCCGAAGGCCTTCTTCACACACGCGGCATGGCTGCATCAGGCTTGCGCCCATTGTGCAATATTCCCCACTGCTGCCTCCCGTAGGAGTCTGGACCGTGTCTCAGTTCCAGTGTGGCTGATCATCCTCTCAGACCAGCTAGGGATCGTCGCCTTGGTGAGCCATTACCTCACCAACTAGCTAATCCCACCTAGGCATATCCTGACGCGAGAGGCCCGAAGGTCCCCCTCTTTGGCCCGTAGGCATTATGCGGTATTAGCCATCGTTTCCAATGGTTATCCCCCACATCAGGGCAATTTCCTAGGCATTACTCACCCGTCCGCCGCTCGACGCCGTTATCGTTCCCCGAAGGTTCAGATAACTCGTTTCCGCTCGACTTGCATGTGTTAGGCCTGCCGCCAGCGTTCAATCTGAGCCATGATCAAACTCTTCAATTTAAGATTTTGTTCGGCTCAATGAATACTGAACATTACATAAGTAATGTTTGAATTGACTGTGCTGAATCTTTCGATTCAATGGTCACTTCGTTTCATTGAAACCTAATTTGATACCGAGGTATCTAATTGGATTATCATCAACGAGTGCCCACACAGATTGATAGGTCTATATTGTTAAAGAGCTTGGCTTTCAGTGCCTTAGCACTTAAGCGAGGTGCGTATAATACGCTTTCCACTTTGAAAGTCAACATAAAACTCTAAAATAATTTAGAACTTTATGGTGACTTGCTTAAATCTTAAGCAAGTGCGAAATAAAGCCTGGCGATGTTCTACTCTCACATGGGGAAGCCCCACACTACCATCGACGCTAATTCGTTTCACTTCTGAGTTCGGAATGGAAGTCAGGTGGGTCCAAATCGCTATGGTCGCCAAGCAAATTCTTTAATTCGGAAAACTGATGTTAAGTTCTATTTATACACATTCAATGTTCTTACATTGAGTCCATCAAAACCCCTTGGGTGTTGTATGGTTAAGCCTCACGGGCAATTAGTACAGGTTAGCTCAACGCCTCACAACGCTTACACACCCTGCCTATCAACGTTCTAGTCTCGAACAACCCTTTAGGATACTTAAAGTATCAGGGAAGACTCATCTCAGGGCTCGCTTCCCGCTTAGATGCTTTCAGCGGTTATCGATTCCGAACTTAGCTACCGGGCAATGCGTCTGGCGACACAACCCGAACACCAGAGGTTCGTCCACTCCGGTCCTCTCGTACTAGGAGCAGCCCCCTTCAATCTTCCAACGCCCACGGCAGATAGGGACCGAACTGTCTCACGACGTTCTAAACCCAGCTCGCGTACCACTTTAAATGGCGAACAGCCATACCCTTGGGACCGACTTCAGCCCCAGGATGTGATGAGCCGACATCGAGGTGCCAAACACCGCCGTCGATATGAACTCTTGGGCGGTATCAGCCTGTTATCCCCGGAGTACCTTTTATCCGTTGAGCGATGGCCCTTCCATTCAGAACCACCGGATCACTATGACCTGCTTTCGCACCTGCTCGAATTGTCATTCTCGCAGTCAAGCGGGCTTATGCCATTGCACTAACCTCACGATGTCCAACCGTGATTAGCCCACCTTCGTGCTCCTCCGTTACTCTTTGGGAGGAGACCGCCCCAGTCAAACTACCCACCAGGCACTGTCCGCAACCCCGATAAGGGGTCGACGTTAGAACATCAACACTACAAGGGTGGTATTTCAAGGACGGCTCCACAAATACTGGCGTACTTGCTTCAAAGCCTCCCACCTATCCTACACATGTAGGGTCAATGTTCAGTGCCAAGCTGTAGTAAAGGTTCACGGGGTCTTTCCGTCTAGCCGCGGGTACACTGCATCTTCACAGCGATTTCAATTTCACTGAGTCTCGGGTGGAGACAGCGTGGCCATCATTACGCCATTCGTGCAGGTCGGAACTTACCCGACAAGGAATTTCGCTACCTTAGGACCGTTATAGTTACGGCCGCCGTTTACCGGGGCTTCGATCAAGAGCTTCGACCGAAGTCTAACCCCATCAATTAACCTTCCGGCACCGGGCAGGCGTCACACCGTATACGTCATCTTACGATTTTGCACAGTGCTGTGTTTTTAATAAACAGTTGCAGCCACCTGGTATCTGCGACTCTCGTCAGCTCCATCCGCAAGGGACTTCACCATCAAGAGCGTACCTTCTCCCGAAGTTACGGTACCATTTTGCCTAGTTCCTTCACCCGAGTTCTCTCAAGCGCCTTGGTATTCTCTACCCGACCACCTGTGTCGGTTTGGGGTACGATTCCTTACAATCTGAAGCTTAGAGGCTTTTCCTGGAAGCATGGCATCAATGACTTCACTACCGTAGTAGCTCGACGTCGTGTCTCAGCCTTAAGAGAAACCGGATTTACCTAATTTCTCAGCCTACGCACTTGAACCTGGACAACCGTCGCCAGGCCCACCTAGCCTTCTCCGTCCCCCCATCGCAATTGTAAGAAGTACGGGAATATTAACCCGTTTCCCATCGACTACGCCTTTCGGCCTCGCCTTAGGGGTCGACTTACCCTGCCCCGATTAACGTTGGACAGGAACCCTTGGTCTTCCGGCGAGGAGGTTTTTCACCCCCTTTATCGTTACTCATGTCAGCATTCGCACTTCTGATACGTCCAGCATGCGTTACCACACACCTTCAACCGCTTACAGAACGCTCCCCTACCCAATGCACTAAAGTGCATTGCCGCAGCTTCGGTTTACTACTTAGCCCCGTTACATCTTCCGCGCAGGCCGACTCGACCAGTGAGCTATTACGCTTTCTTTAAATGATGGCTGCTTCTAAGCCAACATCCTGGCTGTCTGAGCCTTCCCACATCGTTTCCCACTTAGTAGTAATTTGGGACCTTAGCTGGCGGTCTGGGTTGTTTCCCTCTCCACGACGGACGTTAGCACCCGCCGTGTGTCTCCCGGATAGTACTTACTGGTATTCGGAGTTTGCAAAGGGTTGGTAAGTCGGGATGACCCCCTAGCCTTAACAGTGCTCTACCCCCAGTAGTATTCGTCCGAGGCGCTACCTAAATAGCTTTCGGGGAGAACCAGCTATCTCCAGGTTTGATTGGCCTTTCACCCCTAGCCACAAGTCATCCGCTAATTTTTCAACATTAGTCGGTTCGGTCCTCCAATTGATGTTACTCAATCTTCAACCTGCCCATGGCTAGATCACCTGGTTTCGGGTCTATATCCAGCGACTGAGTCGCGCAGTTAACACTCGCTTTCGCTACGGCTCCCCTAGATGGTTAACCTTGCCACTGAATATAAGTCGCTGACCCATTATACAAAAGGTACGCAGTCACACCACGAAGGTGCTCCTACTGCTTGTACGTACACGGTTTCAGGTTCTATTTCACTCCCCTCACAGGGGTTCTTTTCGCCTTTCCCTCACGGTACTGGTTCACTATCGGTCAGTCAGTAGTATTTAGCCTTGGAGGATGGTCCCCCCATATTCAGACAGGATATCACGTGTCCCGCCCTACTCGATTTCACTTTATATGCGTTGCCGGTTACGGGGCTATCACCCTGTATCGCACAACTTTCCAGAAGTTTCACCTGACGCATAAAAAGCTTAAGGGCTAGTCCAATTTCGCTCGCCGCTACTTTCGGAATCTCGGTTGATTTCTTTTCCTCGGGGTACTTAGATGTTTCAGTTCCCCCGGTTCGCCTCGCTGCGCTATGTATTCACGCAGCGATACTTACTTATGTAAGTGGGTTTCCCCATTCGGAAATCCCAGACTCAAATGGTTTTTACTACCTAATCTGGGCTTATCGCAAGTTAATACGTCCTTCATCGCCTCTGACTGCCAAGGCATCCACCGTGTACGCTTAGTCACTTAACCATACAACCCGAAGGAGTTTCGAGTTGATGTTCAAATCACCAAAGTTGTCTCTCATTATTTGAATGAGCGAGAGACATTTCGATTTTGCCGGACTCAATTTCGAATAATCACTTAAAAGTGATATTCCCAAGAACACTTGAATGTGTTTTTTGGTGTTTGTCATAAAGACAAACATTGAGAACTTTACAAACAATCTTAAAGATTGTTTTGTCAGCTTTCCAAATTGTTAAAGAGCTAGATTTTCTGATGAAACCATTTTTAAACACACTCGTAAGAATGCTTAAAGATGGTGGAGCTATGCGGGATCGAACCGCAGACCTCCTGCGTGCAAGGCAGGCGCTCTCCCAGCTGAGCTATAGCCCCATCAAGGTGTCGATACTGCATACCAATCTCAAAAGAAATTGGTGGGTCTGAGTGGACTCGAACCACCGACCTCTCGCTTATCAGGCGAACGCTCTAACCACCTGAGCTACAGACCCAGTATCGTCTCTTTTACTTATAAACCGTATCAATCTGTGTGGACACTCATCGTGAGTAATCATCGTTTAAGGAGGTGATCCAGCGCCAGGTTCCCCTAGCGCTACCTTGTTACGACTTCACCCCAGTCATGAACCACAAAGTGGTAAGCGTCCTCCCGAAGGTTAAACTACCTACTTCTTTTGCAGCCCACTCCCATGGTGTGACGGGCGGTGTGTACAAGGCCCGGGAACGTATTCACCGTGGCATTCTGATCCACGATTACTAGCGATTCCGACTTCATGGAGTCGAGTTGCAGACTCCAATCCGGACTACGACGCACTTTTTGGGATTCGCTCACTATCGCTAGCTTGCTGCCCTCTGTATGCGCCATTGTAGCACGTGTGTAGCCCTACTCGTAAGGGCCATGATGACTTGACGTCGTCCCCACCTTCCTCCGGTTTATCACCGGCAGTCTCCCTGGAGTTCCCGACATTACTCGCTGGCAAACAAGGATAAGGGTTGCGCTCGTTGCGGGACTTAACCCAACATTTCACAACACGAGCTGACGACAGCCATGCAGCACCTGTCTCAGAGTTCCCGAAGGCACCAATCCATCTCTGGAAAGTTCTCTGGATGTCAAGAGTAGGTAAGGTTCTTCGCGTTGCATCGAATTAAACCACATGCTCCACCGCTTGTGCGGGCCCCCGTCAATTCATTTGAGTTTTAATCTTGCGACCGTACTCCCCAGGCGGTCTACTTAACGCGTTAGCTCCGAAAGCCACGGCTCAAGGCCACAACCTCCAAGTAGACATCGTTTACGGCGTGGACTACCAGGGTATCTAATCCTGTTTGCTCCCCACGCTTTCGCATCTGAGTGTCAGTATCTGTCCAGGGGGCCGCCTTCGCCACCGGTATTCCTTCAGATCTCTACGCATTTCACCGCTACACCTGAAATTCTACCCCCCTCTACAGTACTCTAGTCTGCCAGTTTCAAATGCTATTCCGAGGTTGAGCCCCGGGCTTTCACATCTGACTTAACAAACCACCTGCATGCGCTTTACGCCCAGTAATTCCGATTAACGCTCGCACCCTCCGTATTACCGCGGCTGCTGGCACGGAGTTAGCCGGTGCTTCTTCTGTCGCTAACGTCAAATAATGCAGCTATTAACTACACTACCTTCCTCACGACTGAAAGTGCTTTACAACCCGAAGGCCTTCTTCACACACGCGGCATGGCTGCATCAGGCTTGCGCCCATTGTGCAATATTCCCCACTGCTGCCTCCCGTAGGAGTCTGGACCGTGTCTCAGTTCCAGTGTGGCTGATCATCCTCTCAGACCAGCTAGGGATCGTCGCCTTGGTGAGCCATTACCTCACCAACTAGCTAATCCCACCTAGGCATATCCTGACGCGAGAGGCCCGAAGGTCCCCCTCTTTGGCCCGTAGGCATTATGCGGTATTAGCCATCGTTTCCAATGGTTATCCCCCACATCAGGGCAATTTCCTAGGCATTACTCACCCGTCCGCCGCTCGACGCCGTTATCGTTCCCCGAAGGTTCAGATAACTCGTTTCCGCTCGACTTGCATGTGTTAGGCCTGCCGCCAGCGTTCAATCTGAGCCATGATCAAACTCTTCAATTTAAGATTTTGTCGGCTCAATGAATACTGAACATTACATAAGTAATGTTTGAATTGACTGTGCTGAGTCTTTCGACTCAATGGTCACTTCGTTTCATTGAAACCTAATTTGATACCGAGGTATCTAATTGGATTATCATCAACGAGTGCCCACACAGATTGATAGGTTCTTATTTTTAAAGAGCTTTTCTAACATTTTCAGCAACTTAGTTGCTCGTCGTTAGGGGTGCGTATCTTACTTCACACCGTGAGAGAGTCAAGCATTTTTTTCAAATTCTTTTTTCTCTCTTCCCGACTCGCTGTGTGACTTTCGTCTCACTCCGTGTCGGTGGATGCGCAGTATAGGGGGTTGAGAAATTAGCACAAGCGTTTTTTTCAAAAAAACTTTCAACCGCACAAATAACGAGCATTCTGCATAGATACTCAACGATCTTGGCTAATATTTCGGGTTGTAGAGGATCTTTTCATGAAGAAATACCTGACTTCCGCATTAAGAGATCGCCTATTTCTTTGTAATTTCGGTTGCTGATCTTATCTCTCTTGGTTCTTTTTTCTCTTTCTATCGATATAAAGATGAAAAAAAGAGCAGAACGATGACGAACTGCTCTTTTGGTCTTTGCTTTTTATTTGGGGTACTTCAGGTGAAGTCTTGGAAAAGTGTTTCTTCTATATAGAAGAAAAGATCAGAGCATCCTTGCCCTTCTCTTTACGACAGATTAGTTAGGGGTATATCTAAATGTCGTTATTGTTCGATGACGCATTGAGCTCGTAAGAGTGGAGCATGCTTGCATTCCCAATGGCGTCATCTTCGAGAGGAACTTAGTTCTTCAATACTTTTACGGTGTAGCTACCATCTTTTTGTTGGTATAGACCGTGGATGTCGGTTTCGAAACCTGGGTAATGCGCACCGATCTCACAAAGCATCTCTAGGAAGTCCAACACAGGGCGAGACTCTTGAGTCACCATTTCACCAGGAAGTACTAGTGGCACACCTGGAGGGTAAGGAAGGATCATGTTCGCACTTACGCGGCCAACCATTTCTTCCAGTTTGATTTCTTCGATGTTGCCACGAAGCTCTTCTTGCCATGCTGCGTGTGGTGTTACTTTCATTTCTGGAAGTACATCGAACGCTTTGTACATTAGCTCTGGTAGGTTGTATTTCTTAGTTAGGTCATGAATTGCTTGTGCTAGTTCTTGAACGCGCATGCCTTCATAGAAGCTTGGGTCTTCGTTGTATAGCGAAGGTAGGAAGCTCTTGATGGTTAGGTTCAAGTCGTAGCCACGTTTAAATTCAGTTAGACCACGTAGCAATTGCATTGCTTTTGATTTGTCGATACCGATAGAGAATAGGAACAACAAGTTGTATGGACCTGTTTTCTCTACCACGATGCCGCGCTCGTCTAGGAATTTAGCCACCAGCGAAGCAGGAATACCTGATTCTTCTAGTTCGCCTTCTTTATTCATCCCAGGAGTCAATAGCGTTACTTTGATTGGATCAAGATACATGTGGTTGTCATCCATGTTCTTGAAGCCGTGCCATGTGTCGCTAGGGTCTAGTTTCCAACATTCTGTGGTATCGATGTTTTCTGGTTGCCACACATCGAAGAACCAGCTGTCACTTTCTGCTTCTAGGCGTTTGATCTCTTTACGGAAGCGGATTGCGCGATCGATAGAGTCTTGCATTAACTTCTTACCAGTGTTGCCGCGCATCATTGCCGCTGCAGTTTCAGTAGAAGCAACAATGCCGTACTGAGGTGAAGTTGAAGTGTGCATCATGAATGCTTCGTTGAAAGATTCTTTATCAAAGTCACCTTTCACGTGAATCATTGAAGCTTGTGAGAACGCTGCCAACAGTTTGTGTGTTGATTGTGTTTCGTAGAACACTTTGCCTGGCATCGCTTCACCACTCATACCACATTTACCTTCGTAAATTGGGTTGAAGTTAGTGTAAGGCACCCAAGCACTGTCGAAGTGAATGTGTTTACAATCTAGCGACTCTTTGATGAATTGTGTGTTGTACAGCAAGCCATCGTAAGTTGAGTTAGTCACTACTGCGTAAGTTGGTGCTGTTGCACCTGGTGTTTTCGCCACTTTCTCTGCAATGACATCGCGGCTGAATTCGCTTTGTGGAATACCACCAAGGATGCCGTATGCGTTACGAGTTGGGCGGAAGTAGATTGGTGTCACGTCGCTCATCATCATTAGGTGAGTCAGAGATTTGTGACAGTTACGGTCAATCAGTACTGTGCTGCCCGCAGGTGCTGAGTACATACCAACGATTTTGTTCGATGTAGACGTACCGTTAGTTACGATGTACGAGCTGTCTGCATTGAATGTACGTGCGATGTATTCTTCTGCATCTTTATGTGGACCTGAGTGGTCTAGTAGAGAACCTAGCTCAGGCATTGAGATTGATACGTCCGCTTTAAATGTGTTTGGACCATAAAAATCGTAGAAGATGCTACCAGCAGGGCTTTTCTGGAATGCAGTACCACCCATGTGACCTGGAGTACAGAAGGTGTATTTACCTTCTTCTACGTATTTGAATAGCGCTTTAGTGAATGGAGGCATGATGGCATCTTTATATGCCTCAGTCGCTTGGTTGATTTTGATAGCGATGTCGTCAGCCATACCTAAAGCGTACTCGAAGAAGCTCACGTTTAGACGTAGGTCTGTTAGTGAAATGTCTAGAGTAGACTGTTCGTTAGCAAATGCGTGAACAGGCAGTTTTTCGTTGATTTGGCTGATACGTTCACATAGCTCTAGTGAGTATTTATCCCAGTCGAACAGCACACCGCAAATGCGTGGGTTCATCTCAATCATTTTGATCAAGTCTTTATCATCTACTGGGTAAACCACTTCGTAGCCCGCTTTCTCAAGAGCAGCGTGAAGTTGACGAACTGGCTCTTCTTTAAAGAACACACCCATGTGGTTCAAGATAGCGAATATATTCATTTGGACATCTCCAAGGCGAATGAGGGCGCTCTTTGCCATTTACAGGCAATGAGTAAGGTGAGCGCCGCGTGAATTTGGGTTTTATGGGCTGGCACCGTAGTGCCAGCGTTTTGGGGATTAGTTGCTTGCTTGGGCAGGCATGTCGTCAGCGTGCATTTTCACGTACTGAGCAAGACCTGCTTTTTTGCTGTAGAACATCAAGATAACTAGAGAAACGATGAAGGTTGCTGTTAGCGTACCGCCCTCTGCACCTGCTAGTGCGATGAAGCAGAACAGACAAGCCACACCAGAGAACAGCATTACGAAGCCGTTGCGTGTTGTCATACCTTCGAAGCGAATCAAGTTAATGCTTGAGTAGAAGTAAGGCAGCATCGTTAGTAGAACTGCGTCAGTCGTTAGTTGGTTGAACAGGTCTGATGCGTGCGCTGTTTTAGAGCTGAAGAACATCAGTACAACCATTAGCGCAGTCATCTTGATTGACGCAAGGATTAGACCTTTCTTAGGCACACCGTTTTTATCAGTTTCACCGTAGATTTTAGGGAAGTTGCCGTCGTTTGCTGCGCGTTTACCCGCTTCACCTACTAGCATCATCCATGAACCTAGCGAAGTGAAACATGCTAGTGCTGTAAATGCTGATACGAATGGTGCTGTCCAGCTACCGAATAGCTCAGTGGTTGCTAGTGCAAATGGCGCACCTGATGCCGCAACTTCTGACGCAGGGAACATGCCGCTGATCATTTGAGTTGATAGGATGTAAATCACACCTGCGATACCAGTACCCAACATAGTTGCTAGTGGTACGGTACGTTTAGGGTTTTCTACCATACCAGTCGATACCGCTGCTGATTCCACACCTACGAATGACCATAGACAGATAAGAACCGCTGTTACTACCGCGTGGCTGTCAGTGCCTGCTGATACGTTCCAGTTTTGGCTGTAAAGCGCAGTATCGAAGTGCGTCCAACCAAATGCGGCTGTACCAACAACTGGGATAAGGATAAGAACTAGACCAAGCGTACATAGACGGCTTACCCAGCTACCACCAAGTAGGTTGACGAAAGTGAAGATCCATACCGATGCAATCGTCGCAATACCTGCTGGGATTGGGTTATTAAGCACAGGGAAGAATACTGAAAGGTAAGAAACACCTGTAATGGCAATAGCCAGGTTACCGATCCAGTTCGCGTGGTAATAAAGAACGCCCGTTTGGAAACCAAATACCGGAGACACTTCGCCAGCATAAGCGATAGGACCACCTTCTTGTGGGTTTTTGGTTGCCAGACGAGCGTAAACGAACGCCAGACTCAGTGCACCGACCAAACAGATCAGCCAACTGAAGATTGAAACAGAGCCTACAGAGGCAAGACTAGAAGGTAATAGTGCAATACCACTACCCATCATGTTACCGGCTACGACACCCGTACAGGCAATAAGGCCGATTTTTTTCGCATTCGATGACATAACATCTCCAAATCTATTCTACTCGAGTCAACATGACTCAAACTGAATGGTTATTAGCGAGATGCTATGAGGAAGAACCTGCTCGACCTCGCTAAATTTCGAAGTGAAGACTACGCCCAAAAACTGGGAAAAAAATAAACTTGGGGTTATCAATAAAACAATTAGCCCATCGGTATAAAGTTGAGATAAACCTGATAAACTAAAAAACATAAAGCCAGCATATACAGCAACTTAAGATGAAAAACTAAAGCACTCATGTCGAAAAGCTAAAAACATCAACCTCAACAAATTTTCCATCAACCTTATCAACCGCTATCAACATCAAGCTAACCCTATCCTGATTACCCAAACTGTTGATGCAGACTTTTCCTACCCTTATTGACCAATTGACTTACATCAAACTTCCCCTCCTCTTTTACTCAGTGATGCATAAGTACAAGCGTTATTACGCATAAACAACTGCGTTGTCGTGACCGGTTTTAAATACGCAAGGCTAAGGCCGAAACCCAAAAGTTCGATATGAAGCGGCACTAAGACAGGAAGTAAGAAGTAGGATGCCAACGTGGTGAGAATAGAGAATAGAGAATAGAGAATAGAGAATTGGAATGACCCCTTAAAAGTAGACACGGGGGTTAATTCATTAGCTCAAAGTCTATGGGGCTCACTCCACCTAGAGCCCCATGTCTTCTTACCGGATTGTAATATGTATCGATATAAAGTCGACTTTGCATTGTCATTTCCTGACGAGATACCTCTCCTAAATTGCTAATCCACTCTTTTTTGTATTGAGCAAAGAAACTTTCTGAACAAGCGTTATCCCAACAGTTTCCTTTACGCGACATGCTCACGGTAATCGCCTTTTTCCTGAGCCATCGTAAGGTTTCTATCGCTCGATATTGAACACCTTGATCCGAATGAAACATTAACTTCCTTCCATCCGGTAGACGACTCTTCCATGCTTTACTCAAGGTTTTTAGCACTAAATAAGCATTGTTTATGCGACTTGTAGACCATCCCACCACCTTCCTCGAATACAAATCCAATATGACACAAAGGTAGTTCCAACCTTCCTTACATCGAACTTGAGTTATATCAGAAGCCCAAACTTGATTTGGTTTACTCACGTCAAATTGGCGATTAAGAAGGTTGTACGCAGGCATCAGTGTTTTCTGTCTAGGAGCTCGACCATGGCGCTTTTTACTGGCTTTAGAACGATAACCTACTAACTGTAATAGCCGTTGAACTCGCTTCTTATTGCAAATAAAACCGAAAGCAACCGCGGCTTCCCACAACTTTCGATAGCCGGGGATACAATGCTGCCTATCACTTTCCTTTTTCAAAAAGTCGAGCAAACTTTCGTTTCTTAGTTCGCGTTCACTTGGCTTTCGATGGAGCCACTTATAGTAGCCAGCAGGAGAAACACCTAGCCATTGGCACAGCCTTACTACTGGTCGCTGGACATTCGTATATTTTAAAATGTATTCAAATCTTATTCTTTTAGGCTGTCGAAGTAAGCTTTCGCTTCCTTTAAGAATTCGTTCTCCATCTCAGCCATTTCCAGACGCTTTTTCAACCTTCGAATTTCTTTTTCTAGTTGAACAACTGATTTTTCTGGTCCCACGTTGGGAAGAGTCGGAGTTGTATGTTTTTGAGAGGTCATTTCAGCCCTCCATTTGGACAGTAAACTCGGGGAAATACCTAACGATTTCGCCACTGATTTTACGGTATCAGGAGAAACTAAAGATTGCTGTACGGCTTGTTTCTTGAAACCTTCTGAATGTTTTCGGACAGTTTTTACTTTCATCGCACTCAAATTCCAATATTGAGTGTCTACTTTATTGGGGTCATATCACTCCTCTTCTATAGCAAGCATTATTAGTAGAAATAGAGGTAAGAAGCACACACAAGAGGCAGATACAAAAAAGCCCCTCACCGAAATGAAGGGCTAAAGATATCTTTACTTGTTAGATTGTGACTGCTTACAGCATACGAACCACGGAAGGGTGTACTGCGCGATACATGGCGTAATCAATCGCCTTCATGTTACTTGGAAAAACCAAGTTCTCGCACAATAAGTAAGTCTCTACGGATGTATCAATATAGAAGGCTTCGCTGTAGGACTCACTTGCCCAATCCAAATCACCATCCAGCTCGGCGTGCTTACCTCGAATCACGTAAGACAATACCGAATCACGAACGTCCAATGCTTGATTCAAATGTCGCTTGGCTAAATCAATGTCACCGGTGATCGTCTCATGCAAGGCTAGTGCTTCATAAATACGTGGCTGAATAGGCCCAACCATCATCTTAGCGTTGGCTTCCAGCTTATCACTTAACTGTTGAACCCTACTCTTTCTTAGTTCCAATGCAGGAGCGAGTGCTTTTTGCACATGGTAAGCAATGAGCAGCTCCGATTGAACATAAGCATTATCTGGTTCAATCTCGAGGATTTTCTCCATCAAGTCGATACCATGCTGGAATTGATTCGCATCCGATACGTTCAAGTAGTGGTTTGCTTCAACAAACAACTCCAATGCGTCTGGGTTCATTGGCATACCCGCCACCAGCACTTTGGACTTCAGTTTTGCATCTGGTACTTTCAATACTCGCATCAAATCCAAAGACGCTTGTTGCATCACGGACTTTAAGTGGCTGTTAGTTAATGCGTACTGACGGCTAAACAGCACTTTCTCTGAAGAGTTGTTGCGGTATTCCACTTCAAGGAAGCTGCCACCATCATTTTCTTTGACGCGCACGACCACAGATTTCCCCGGAACGATACCCGTGGTAAAGGAAGCTTTCTTGAGCATGACACGATAGTCACTCACTTGAGCCACATCAGCCATCAACTTCTGCGCAAAGCCATCTGCTAAGTCATAACTTCGACCTTCTTTGCTGAAGTTATCTTGAAACTTGAACTCAATAAGGTGGGTATCAATGGCTTGCGTGATGCGCACTTCTGACTGCTTATAGGTAAACACCCCCATCACCACAACCAACACACTGATCCAAATGAAGTTCATAAAGCCCAATCGCCAAGGGCTGATTTTGTTTGGTTTACGTGGCGCTTTTTTCTCTTTCGACATCTCGCAAACGGCGCGAGTTAAAGGCCCTGCAGGGAATGCGATAGTTGGTGCTGGCGCTTCTGGCAATTCTTCTTCTGTTTCTTCAACAACAGGAGGAAGAATTTCGGCATCGCAATGACGGCTTGCAAGGAATTCCTCGTGTGTCATTGGGGTCACATTCGCCACCAGCTTGTAACCACGCTTAGGCACAGTGATCACGTAGCTGATGTTTTCTTCTCGACCATCTCGCAGAAGTTTGCGCAGTTCGAAGATCGACTGTGTTACGACTTGATCCGTCACAATCGCACCAGCCCAAACATATTGGATCAGCTCTTCGCGATTGAACACTTCACTGGCGTGCTCAGCAAGAAAATGCAGTAGGTTTATTAAGCGTGGCTCAACGGTAACTTCCCTGTCTTGTCGATACAGCTTATTTTCATCAACGCTCAAAACCCAGTCATTGATTTGAAAATAGACTCCAACCATGTATGAAAACTCTCGTATCTGATAGACAGCGTCGCTTTAGGAATAGAGGGGACTACACATTCTTACAGTCGACTAAAGCCGAGATTATAGGGGGGAAAACGGCTTGAACCTAGAAAAGCAAGCCGCCAAAAATGCAAACTTAAATTAAATGACGCAAAAATGAGACTATTCAAGGGCAGCTAGGATAGAACAATGACTGGCATCGTCGTTGTTATGCCCACAACACGCGTCGTTTATCTTCTTTAAAGCAGTACGGATTTTGCTCAGTTCAGTAATCTTCTCATCAATTAAAGTTAACTTTGCAGAAGTGATGGCTTTTACCTCTGCACAACTGTGTTCTGTCGCCTCTAATTTGATCCCTAGCAGCTCTTTTATTTCTTCTAGACTTAAGCCAAGCTCTTTCGCTTTTAGAATAAAGCGCACCTGCTTCTGGTTCTCTTCGTTATATAAGCGATAGCCCGATTCACTTCGCCCTGCGGGTGTTATTAACGCATTTTTCTCATAGAAACGGAGTGTATCGGCGGTCACACCACAACGTTTTGCCAGTTCACCAATCTGAAACATAACTTTCCTTATTAACTATCTCGTTACCTTTAAAGCTAAAAATCGACTTTTTTGCAATTATTTTTGAGATGCCAAACGATTGCGCGAGCTTTTTTGTAATAAATTGGTTAGAATACGCGCCATCAAATAGTGGAGACTGTTTTCTAAGCATGAAAACGCCCGCAAAGGTCTTTACCAAAACTGGCCAATATTTTACCCCAAGAGGTGAAAACAAGTTCATTTTTGGCAAACATCTTTAACTCCGTGAATTTGAGGAAAATGGAAGCATGAATAACGCTCGTCCTATTCGCCGTGCGCTTATCAGCGTATCAGACAAAACAGGTATTGTTGAGTTTGCACAAGCTCTTGTTGAGCGCGGTGTCGATATCCTATCTACTGGTGGTACTGCTCGTCTACTTGCAGAGCAAGGTATCGCAGTAACTGAAGTCTCTGACTACACTGGTTTCCCAGAAATGATGGATGGTCGCGTTAAAACGCTTCACCCAAAAGTTCACGGTGGTGTGCTGGGTCGTCGTGGCCAAGACGATGACGTGATGGAAAAGCACGGCATCAACCCTATCGATATGGTTGTCGTTAACCTATACCCATTCGCAGAAACCGTTGCTAAAGAAGGCTGTACGCTTGCTGATGCGGTTGAGAACATCGACATCGGTGGTCCAACAATGGTTCGCTCTGCAGCGAAAAACCACAAAGACGTAACTATCGTGGTGAACGCTCACGACTACGACCGTGTTATCGCTGAAATGGACGCGAACGAGAAGTCTCTAACACTAGAGACTCGTTTCGACCTTGCTATCGCAGCATTCGAACACACGGCTTCTTACGACGGCATGATCGCTAACTACTTCGGCACTATGGTTCCATCTTACGGTGCCTCTCTACTTGATGAAGAAGGAAAGAAGGCTGATGAAGAGTCTAAATTCCCTCGTACGTTCAACCAGCAATTCGAGAAGAAGCAGGACATGCGCTACGGTGAGAACAGCCACCAAGCCGCAGCTTTCTACGTAGAAGCAAACCCACAAGAAGCATCTGTTTCTACTGCTCGCCAAATCCAAGGTAAAGCCCTTTCTTACAACAACATCGCAGACACTGACGCTGCACTTGAGTGTGTGAAAGAGTTCAACGAGCCAGCATGTGTGATCGTAAAGCACGCAAACCCATGTGGTGTAGCTCTAGGTAAAGACATCCTAGAAGCGTACAACCGCGCTTACCAAACTGACCCAACATCTGCATTCGGCGGTATCATTGCATTCAACCAAGAGCTGGATGCTGAAACAGCAGCCGCTATTGTTGAGCGTCAATTCGTTGAAGTGATCATCGCACCTTCTGTTTCTACTGAAGCGATTGAAGTGGTTGCAGCGAAGAAGAACGTACGTCTACTTGAGTGTGGCGAATGGACAACTAAGACAACTGGCTTTGACGTGAAACGCGTGAATGGCGGTCTACTAGTTCAAGACCGTGACCAAGGCATGGTAAGCCTAGACGATCTAAAAGTGGTTTCTAAGCGCCAGCCAACAGAAGAAGAGCTGAAAGATGCCCTATTCTGCTGGAAAGTAGCGAAATACGTGAAATCTAACGCGATCGTTTACTCGAAAGGCGACATGACTATCGGTGTAGGCGCTGGCCAAATGAGCCGCGTTTACTCTGCGAAAATCGCAGGCATCAAAGCTGCAGACGAAGGTCTACAGGTTGAAGGTTGTGTAATGGCATCAGATGCATTCTTCCCATTCCGTGACGGTATCGACGCGGCTGCAGAAGCGGGCATCAAGTGTGTTATCCAACCAGGTGGTTCGATGCGTGATGACGAAGTTATTGCAGCAGCAGACGAACACGGCATGGCGATGATCTTCACAGGTATGCGTCACTTCCGCCACTAATTAGTTTTGGTCCTCCCCCTTACCAAGGGGGAGTTAGAGGGGGTCTGTTGTACGTACACGACTTACCCCTCCCAACCTCCCCTTAATAAGGGGAGGAGCGAAATCAAGGGAAATATTATGAATATTCTTATCATTGGTTCAGGTGGTCGTGAACACGCACTAGGTTGGAAAGCGGCACAAAACCCAAATGTTGAGACTATCTTCGTGGCTCCAGGTAACGCAGGTACAGCACTAGAGCCTAAACTAGAGAACGTAAACATCGCAGTAGAAGACATCGCAGGTCTGGTTGCTTTTGCAAAAGAGAAAGCTATCGAGCTAACCATTGTTGGCCCTGAAGCACCACTGGTTATCGGTGTGGTTGATGCTTTCCGCGAAGCAGGTTTGCCAATCTTCGGCCCGACACAAGCGGCTGCGCAGCTTGAAGGCTCTAAAGCGTTTACCAAAGACTTCCTTGCTCGTCACCAAATCCCAACGGGTGCCTACGCGAACTTCACTGAAATCGAGCCTGCTCTTGCTTACGTACGTGAACAAGGTGCGCCGATTGTCGTAAAAGCTGACGGCCTTGCTGCTGGTAAAGGCGTTATCGTAGCGATGACGCTAGAAGAAGCTGAAGACGCAATCAAAGACATGCTAGCAGGCAACGCTTTTGGTGATGCAGGTAGTCGTGTCGTTATCGAAGAGTTCCTAGATGGTGAAGAAGCAAGCTTCATCGTGATGGTGGATGGTGAGAACGTTCTACCAATGGCCACCAGCCAAGACCACAAACGCGTAGGCGACAAAGATACTGGTCCTAACACCGGTGGCATGGGTGCATACTCTCCAGCTCCAGTGGTAACACAGGAAATCCATAACCGCATTATGGAAGAAGTGATTTACCCAACGGTACGCGGCATGGCTTCTGAAGGTAACCCTTACACTGGTTTCTTGTACGCGGGTCTGATGATCGACAAAGACGGCACTCCGAAAGTAATCGAGTACAACTGCCGCTTCGGTGATCCTGAGACACAACCTATCATGATGCGCATGGAATCGGATCTTGTTGATCTGTGCCTAGCGGCAATCGACGAGAAACTGGATCAAGCGGAATCGAAGTGGGATCCACGAGCATCGATTGGTATCGTGCTAGCAGCCGGTGGTTACCCAGCAGCGTACAACAAAGGCGACGTAATTTCGGGTCTGCCACAAGTTGAAATTGAAGGCGAAAAAGTCTTCCATGCTGGTACAGATAACAAAGACGGCGACATCGTGACAAACGGTGGTCGCGTTCTTTGTGCAACGGCACTTGGCAACAACGTATCAGAAGCGCAGCAGCGTGCTTACGAGCTTGCAAAACAGATCAGTTGGGATGGCATGTTCCATCGCAACGATATCGGCTACCGTGCAATTGCACGTGAGCAAGAAAAATAAAAACAACTTCAGTTGGCTAAAACGACAAAAGGCGCATTCAGCGCCTTTTTTATTGTTCTTGTTCGAGAATTGAGACAGCTCGAAGCCATGTTTATTCAGAGATCAACTTCGGTCGCGGTACACAATCAAAGTCATCATCATTAAGCATCAGCAATTCATCCACCGTAGCGGTATTACGTGACTCTTTACCGATAAACGCTATGTAGCTGTCCACCGACGCCAATCTATCAATCACAAACTTAGGCAGGGTCTGGTTAAACTCCAGCGTAGCAAACTCACGACCTTTGCAGGTTTCGAAGGTTTCACCATCCCAATACCCTTGGATTAGGCTCTGGCCATCACGAGATTGTTTCTTGATAGACGTAACGACATCGTTCGCCTCTTGCTTGTAACGCTCTAATTGGTCACGTTGTAAAGGCAACACTTTTCCATTCACACGGTACTGCTGATAAATCGCGTCGCCATCTTTATTAAATCGAATGTGGATTTGAAAAGGCACCAATCCTTGTTTGGCATCGAGTTGCTCACCTTTTCGAATCAACTCTCTGAGCTCACCGTCATCCCAACGATAATCACTCTGATATGAACCGTAATCGCCCATCGTGACATAGTCTGCTGCCGTACTAACACGTGTTAGACGTTCAGTCATCCAATATAAACTGGTGGCATCACCCATGATTTTCCCGCCAGAGAAATGGGTAAATTGGTCTAGGTTTGGGGTTTCTACAGAAGAACAACCAACAAGAGCAAGGCTTGATAGTAGGAGTGAAGTGAGTAGATGTTTTTTCATGAAATTGCACCGAGGCAGGATACCTCGGTGCATTTTAACTTAGTTTACTGATTCTTTTAGTACATACAGTAAAATTCGTTTCATTCACCGAGTGAGTGAGTTAACCCATTGCTTTATGGGCAATAATCATGATGCGAATGGATTTACCAACTAAAAATCGTTTCAATATTGCCTTTTTCGGGTCATTTTAAGACCTTTAAGGAAGAGTATATGAAACCATTTAGCAAAACAACTACAAATGTAAAGTCCAACCCAAGCTACTTCACAACTGAAACAAAATGCAGCGAATCCATCTGCGGTACTCATTCATTCTTGTTCAGTTCAGTTCAGTAGTAAACGTTTTTTTATGTGTGTAAATGGTTTAATTGCGCAGGATATTTTTTAGTATGTGCGCTTCTTATCCTTGAAGACTTAGCAAGGCGATGCTCTCACTGCTCACTAGGTATTTATGAATTTCCTTGACCATCAGTAGAAGTGCCTCCGTAACTCGTTTTTGGACACAAATGAGCTTACCAACTACAACGATACTTCCAGTTGAAACATTTAAAAATGAGAGCTTCGTAGCAATCGAAGAACATTTTTGTACACCGCTAAATATCTAACTATCAACGCTTAGATCTGTCACAAATTTTCAAACTGGGTTTGGGGTGACGGTAGATTTTTTTGCAAAAGCATCGTCCAGAGTGCTAGAAGCATGATTTTCGACGGCTGATTTACCATAATGGGCATAATGACTACCAAAAAAAGTTCTCCCCATCATTTCTATTGTTCAATCCCAACGATTCAATCTGCGGTGAAGTTCTGCTTTCTCTCTTGCTGATAACGATACCAATCGAGAAGAATATTTATTGAAGTACGCCTCAGGGCTATAAAAGTAGCGAGTCCCTTTAAGGATTCTACCGTTTATTGCGTTGGTTAAGGCATCGAGCTTACCTATAAATTGATAGTAAACCCATGAGGATTTGTAGTCTTTCGATGATTGAATGCTGGCTAAATAAGATATTCTTTGATCGAGAAGCTCTGCGATTTCTCTGGCCTGTTCTGGATAGTCAGCCTTAACTTTTTCAAAGTCTGATTCCCAGTATCTTGGGAATTCGATAAGAGAGGAGTACAAATCTTTGACGATGTGAGACGACTTGAACTCAACTCTGAATTGATCGACAGAGATGGAATATCTAGACATTGGATAACCTGGAACAGTTACTTCATTAGTGGAAAAATCAAAACCAAGAGCCCTCTGGCTAAGAGCGTGGTCATTAAAGCAACCTAAGTATTTTAATCGGCAAGCTCCGGTCGAATCGTCTAAGCCTGAACTCATTTGATAGAAATTGACAGAAAACTCCCCATCGCAGTCATAGTGATACTTTCTGGCATAGATCGTTGCTTGTTTCTTTGACTTTTCGTTGAATTGCTTTAGTAAAGCTAAATCACCATCCATTAGTTACCCCTATTTACTCCCGTTCTATTGATTTGTTTAGATAGTTGTATTTACCGTAACCCTCGTTGTACGCACCAAAAACTAGAGGCTGATCATAAGCCTCTTTTTTCTATTGGTCTAGCAAACTTGGGCAAAAGGAGTATTTGCCGAGATAAGTGCCGGCATATATTTGGACAAAAACACCTTAGAGATTGGTAATCTACATCAATTATTCTTGATAATCTTAGCTTGAGAAATAAGAGTTCAAACTTGTATTAATCGTAGGCAGCCACTCATATATCATCAGGGATGAACATATACTATAGGAAATGATTATGCAGATTTTTGTACTATTGTCAGGTACAGTGACAATGCACTAATCAAGTCATTTTTAATTAATGGCTTGGTTAGCACCTCATTTGCTCCAGCATCAAGAAATGATTGTGTGGAATCTTGCATAATATCTGCTGTCCATCCAAATATTATTAATTCCGAATTCGAATGTGAGCGAATTTTTCTCACTGTCTCAATACCATTCATCTCTGGCATATGATTATCAATAATGAGCAAGTTAAATGCCCCAGCAGATAATTTTTCTATCGCTTCAGCACCACTACTACACGTAACTACTTTTGTTCCCAGTTTTTCCAAAAGTGCCCTAGCAACAATTTGGTTCATTCGGTTGTCGTCTGTCACTAGTATTTGATAAGAAGAAAAGTCTAACTCTTTTGCGTATGATTGGCTTGAGCCAGAAGGTGAGCTTGAGCTTATAGGTAAAGGAATAACAAAACTAAATTTACTACCCTTATCTAATTCGCTTTGTACGGTTAACTGCCCATCCATTAACCCCACCAATTTTCTACAAATAGTTAAGCCTAGTCCTGAGCCTCCGTATTCTCTAGATGTTGAAACATCAGCCTGTTCAAATTCTTGAAATATTTTTTTAATGTTTTTATCAGAAATACCGATTCCTGTATCCTCAACCGAAATTTCAACTCGTGAATTTGACTTTGCTGATACAGTTAACTTTATAGACCCACTATGCGTAAACTTGTAAGCATTACCGACTAAATTTAATAAAACTTGCCTTATCCTGACCGAGTCCCCAAGAAATACTTGATCATCATCCAAATTATTATTTAAAATTAACAAAAGACCTTTTTCAGAACACAAGTTTCTATAAGTGCTTATTACTGGGCTCAATACATCGCTCATTGAAAAAATGTGCGAGTCAATATTTAGCGCATCATTTTCTATTTTAGAAAGGTCAAGAATGTCATTTAAAATTGATATTAAATGCTCACCAGAATCTAGTGCTAAACGTAAAATCTTCGTTTGCTCATCATCCTTAATATCATCAACTAGTATCTGTAACATTCCTAGTAAACCATTTAGTGGAGTTCTAATTTCATGGCTCATTGTAGCTAGGAATGCTGATTTAGCTTGTGTAGCTCTGTTAGCCTCCTCCACTGCTTCTGACAATCGACTCTCCATTGCAACCCGCTCAGTAATGTCTCTCTCAACAGCGATATACCTCACTAAATCTCCGTTATCGTCAAACACTGGAGAAAGCTCAATCTCAACCCAATAAGATGTTCGAGACTTAGTATAATTAAGGATTTCAACGCGAACAGGTTTTTTCTCGTGCACACTTCGAGATAATAATTCTATTGTGTTTGGGTCCGACTTTTCCCCCTGAAGAAGTTTTCCTGGTGATTTTCCAACTACTTCTGACAAATCGTAGCCGGTCAAACTTTCAAATGCTGGGTTAACCCAAGAAACTTGTCCGTCAGGATCTGCTATGATAATAGCGTCTCGAGCATGCTCAGCAACCTCAGCGAGCTGTCTTATTTTCGTAACTAAACGCTGCTGCGTTTGATACTCTTTTGCTAATTTATTTTGGCTTTCCTCTAAGGATTTAGACATCAAGTTGAAGGCCTCACCGACTCTTGTTACCTCATCGTTACCTAAAATTTTAATCTTTGCGCCAGGACCTTTTTGCGAGATCTGTAAAACTCCTTCTCTCAGCGAATCTAATCTCCTCATTAAATAAGTGCCGAGTGCAAAAGAGAATAGTGCCACTAACCCCATTTCGGCGATTGCAATGGCGAAACTGGCTTTAGTTGCGTATGACAACAATTCATGAATATGGTTTATGTAAACTCCCATCTCAACGGTACCAAATGTTTGGCCATCTAAGTTAATTTCACTCGTTACGTCATAAACTCCATCCTCTGCGTCAAATGGACGAGAGACTGTATCCACATTTTCATAATGTCCTTGTTTTGTAAGTTCAACGCCATCATTATCAACGATCCGAATATAAGCTAGTTTATGTTCACCTACTACTGCATTGGCAAAACTATCTAAATAGGCTAAGTCTGTTGCAATAACCGCTTCTAATGACGCCTGAGCAAAAACACTTGCAAGATTTTGACTACCAACTTCCAAGCTTTTTTCATTTGAACTTTTTAACCAGTTCAAACCACTTACAATAAGAATACCTAAGGCTAGTGCTTCAATTAATGCTATCCCTAAGATAGTTTTCGATCTAAGCGTCATTTGTACCTCTCTAGCGACTGATGTTTAGATTAGTTACATCGCTCCAATCCTCATCTTCTGCTGGCTGCAAGCCTTTAATGCTCAATGCGGTAAAGCTTTTCATGGCTTTCGGATCGGTATTTAGAGTTGGGATAGTTGATTTTAAGGCCGCTTCAATAGACCTATCCAGCCTATTTGATATGGCTATTGCGTGAGGGGTATATTTTTTAGTTGTATATAAAATAGTTAGTTCTTTATGAATTTTGGGGGACAAACTATCAAATGTGCGCTTGATACCTCCGCCAGCGACATAAAGTCCTTTATATACACCTAGATACACTGAATCGTGAGAGCCAACATACTTGGTACTAAAATCAACAGCGTTCTGTTTTAACTCTGATTGAGTGATTATTGATGCGGCAAAAGCTCTAGGGGCGGGAAAGGCGATCGTTTTATTGTGAAGGTCGCCGAGTGATAAGTCAGAATCTTTTCTAACGACTAAAATACCAGTTATCTTTTTGTCTTTTGCTCTGGCAATCGCAGTATAGCCGGGGTTTTGATTCACAAGAATAAAATGGTATGGATTCATATACGCAATATCATACTCGCCAGCCTGCAACCGCTCCTCAAATGTGGGAATATCAGGAGCCGTTGCGAACTTGATATCGAAACCAGCAAGTTCACCCCATTTACTTAATAATGGTAGCCATTGCTGAGCCAGTTTAGAAGCAGATTGTTGCGGAACAACGCCAAAAACCAATTGTTGCTTTTCATGGGCAAAGGTATTGGATGCCCAAAGTATGGCAATTATCCAGCTGAGTTTAGTAATTCTTTGCCTAATATTTATTAACCAACTATGACCAACCATATGGCATCCTTTACTTTATTTCCTTTTAGAATAGCCTCCATTGTGCAACAATTCCAATATGAGAAAATAAAGTAACTTTTTTCATGAACTTAGCTCATGGTTAATGATGATAGCTTTCGCCGCCACACCCGAGATTAAAATGCTTCAGTCAGATTAGAAAATCCTCTAGTCCGCTACATACTCCCTGACCTTGCTAAAATACTTAGCGCCAAACTGAACCTCATTAGAAAGGTTATATAAATCATCAAAACCAGCGTGTGATGCTAGGTTGGCTTCAAAGCTCAACTTATGCGAATTGGGAGTCGTAAAGTAAGAAACACGGGGAATGAGGCATTTTGGTGTTTGAAATAGCTACCTTAACAGCTCTTTTAAGTAACTATTCCGTTTATGAGAATGGCTAGGTGCATCGGTGATTTGCCTCATGTCATCACTACTTCCAACGATATGAATTTCGCTTTCAGCTCTCGTGACTGCCGTATAGAGCCATGCTCTATCTACTATTCTTCCGTTTTGCAGAGCGATGATGATGCGTGGAAACTGCGACCCTTGAGCTTTATGTAGGGTGATTGCGTAACCTAACTCCATGCAATCGAGAACGGATTGTGTTATCTCGACCTTTTCACCTGTATCTAGCGTCACTTCACCGTAACCATCACCAGAAGGTTTGGTGTTGGTTAGTATACCAAGTGAGCCGTTCTGAATGCCTTTGTCATAATGGTTCTGCGTAAATAGCACTGCATCATTCATGCGAAGAGGTAAAAAGAACTTATCACCATTGATTTCGAACTCAAGGCTAGTGCTATCTGGGTTAACGGCTTGTTGGGTGAGTTTATTGATTTCTGATACGAGTGCCTTGGTTGGAGCCATGATGCGACTATTTTCAGGGCACTGTTGGTAAAGCTCACAACAGACTTTGGCAATGTCTGTTTTACTGGTTTCGTGAAAGTGTATTGCTCCCGCACTTAATCGATCAGGCATCACACCTTGATTGATAAGCTTTGAGTATTCGGGGATACCCGTTGAACCTTCCTGTCTCTTGACGATATCTAACATCGTATTAGCCACCGCTTTTGCTTCAACGATGTCTGCCAATACCTTGCCGCAGCCAATTGGTGGAAGTTGATCGGGGTCGCCAGTGAATATCAATCGTACAGAGGGGTGAATGTGATTCACAAGACGATACATAGTTGGCAAGTCAATCATGCTTGCCTCATCAATCACCAGTAGGTGATTTGTTTTCTCGATACTAGGTTCTATGGGGTCTTCATGCAGCAATTTGGCAATGGTTGAGGTAACAAAACCGATGGACTCATGAAGTCTCATTGCAGCACGACCGCTGAGCGCAACGGCGTGTATTTCAAATCCAAGTTGATGGTAAGCCCTGAGAGCCGTTCTGAGTACCGTTGTCTTGCCTGTTCCTGCACCGCCCGTAATACAGCTTACCGAATGATCCAGGCACGTTGTGACGGCTTCGATTTGTTTAGGAGTTAATTCGTAGGGAAGCTCCGCAACCGCAGAGCAATACGCAGCATTGGCGTTTTCATCAAACAAGTTATTTCGCTTAATCAGTGTATTTAGCCGTTTGGCAACGACACTTTCCATCAGAAGTTGCGCCGTTGGATGGTAGGCTCCTGTGTCGGGATTTAAAATATACTGAGCTTTATCATGACCTGATTGGAACGCTTGAGTGACCAGTGTTTTGCATTTCAATAGTTTGTTGAGGTAAGGGCGCACATTGGCATGAGTGGTATAGGTGTGACCTTTTTCAATCTCCTTGCGAATCGCCATTTCAAGAGCAGCACTGAGCCTTCTTGGGTCATCCTTCGCAGCATCGCTCTTAAAATCCGTTACCTTGATAATATCTTCAATGGCACAGAACGAAAGACCAAAGCCCATCAAAGCATAAGGATTATCCTTAATGACCTCTATGGAGGCTTCACCGTGATACTTGAGCAGCCGTTGCTGCACACTGGCAGGGATTCTGTGCTCGCTCATCCAGTTGCAATGTGCCAGATTTTTATATTTGGCGTACCCCTTAAAGAGCGCTTCAACTGAATCTTCGTTCAGAATCGATGCTAGACGCTTTCTGGACTCTGGGGTGTCATTCCTCAGTGTGGCATGGAAGTCTTTACCCAAGAGCTGCCAGAGCGTTCTAGCCTTGCTTTCGCCTATACCCTTGAAGTCACTTTCTCTGGCAATAAAGCGTATCAGTTGCTCGCCTGTTTCGGGTAAAGTGCATTCAATATGCTTGGGGGATTCATACGTGTGCTGCTGCATGACATAATCGCCTACCTCCATATCTTCTATCTGGCGAGCGCCCTTGACTGACCAATGCTGACCCAACGTGGGTAGCACAGGGATGCTGTCGGGGTCGGCTTTGATAGTGACGTAATACTTCCCACTATTGGTTTTGTAAGAGTTTTTCGCCAGCGGCACACCGCTGAATATCACGAGTTTATTCGAGCGATAAGGGATACTGGTTACACGCATTTGGTCTTCATACAAAGCAGTATTCATCGTGGCATCATCCCCATTTCGGATAGGGTTTCAGACAGTTCACCGAAGCGCTCAAGTTGCTTTTCAAGCTCCTTGACCTTGGCTTTCAACTCAATGTTTTCAGCTTCTAATGACGATACTCGCTTTGAATCGAGCAGCTTTCGATTTGCTGTGTTGTCATAGGCTTTGGGCTTATCCGTATTCTTCTTGGCAGCATCGGTCAACGGTGGCAGGACACCTTTACCGCGCAGCTCATCCTCTAAGGCTTTTAGTGCTTTTTTGAGGGCAGAGTTTTGATTTAACGCCGACTTTCCACAACCAATACCCTTTGCCACTTCAATACGATTAAGTTGGCCTCTGAACACGATTTGTTTAAAGTCATCGTCCGACTGAGTGGCTTTCCAGACCTCAAATGCCTCAAGGTTTTGTCGCGCTTTTTGTTGTCCGTTAGCCATATTTTTTCTTCCGTCCTATAGCGCCTAGAAGAGGAGAGTTTTCTTCAAACTTAATTGGATCAATATTCTCTCGTCTTGCTACCACGGCGGCATAAGCAAGCCTTTCTCTTTCTCTGGACAATTGACTTTCTAGCTCTTCAATTTTTCTTTTTAATTTATTTATCTCAGCATCCTTAGTTGATTCCTTTGAAGCATTAAGATCATAACCTGCCTTCCCTTTTTTATAAGCCCCAACTAGTTTCTTCACGCGAACAAACTCATCGCGGAACTCCAAATTTCTCCAGAGGGTTGCCTTTGAAGGCTTCACTCGACTAGTAATGAACTCCCACCCGAACTCTTGTGCTGGTATAAGTTGCCTTTCAAATTGACTTAAAATTTTAAATGCACTTTCAAACTCTTCTTTGGTCGTCGCCATTACTCATTACCTCCACACTGAAATGGGCAATCATCAGGAAATGAACCATCCTTTCTAAATGGCATAAAGTCTTGGAGCTTATCGAGTTGACTATCATTTAGAATGATTTCTGCATTATCCAATATCGATGTAGTGTTTCTAAGGATTACCATATGGTGCTCGATGTGCATCTTGGCTGCTTCAACCCCTTTTTCGTATACCTCAAATAGCCTAGATAGTTCTAAGGACGATCTATCACGCTCTGCGGTGATTTTTTCTTTATGAGAAGGGTCATGTAAATCATATATGTAGTGTTTACACCCTTTACCTTCATTACCAGTTAGGCATTTTAAGTTAAACTCACAAGGCTTTAGGTATAAGGGCCGAGTGCAATAACCTAATGGGCCATATTGAATTGATTGAAGAGTAGAAGTTAAATATTCGGGTAAGTTAATAGTTGGAATTTCTTGTTGTTTCCACCTTCTTACCTTATCTGGAACATCACCTAAAAAGCGCTCTGAGTCATTTAGCATGGCCTCACCAACAACTTTTGCTCGTTCACGCCCAGTATTATGATCGTAGTTTTCGCCTTGCCCAGTTGTTCGTCCCATCCACTTATTCACGACCAATTCAGCCAAGCCAGCTCTAAATAAGCTAGTCGTTTGCCAGTGCCTTCCCTTGTGACTTTGCCAACTATCAGCTACGTGAGCATCAACGTCGATGCCGTAACGAACAAAAGCGCTGTCCTGTCTATCATTGCCTCCAAAGAAATACGTTATAGCGTAATACCCTAAAATCTGAGGTAAGTGTTCGTAGAACTTTCCTCCGTACATTCCTGCACGTAAAAATAAATGCTCTGATGGTTTTTGACGAATACTGAAGGATTTTGAGCTTATCTCGATATCATCCAGTTCATATTCATGAATAGACTTTTCGATTAATTCTCGTTCGAGATCTAAATTCATGCGTTCATACTGCACCCGAAAATAACTCTTAACTTTATCAAAATCAGCCAAGTAACCTTTTGTCTTTATAAACTCTCTTTTTCCTATCGACGTAACATAAAAAGTGACCTTTTCATTGCACCCAAGGTTTTGCAGGTAAGTCCTTCCTGCTGTTTTTTGATTAAAAAACTCAGGCAAGATGCTTTCTAGCTCTTTTAGAGGTATCCATTTAAGGTGATCGTAACCGCCAAGTGTATAGTCTCGTATGATATCTATTGCATCCTCACGACGAATCACCGCCACCTTTGATGCCTTTTCTAATTTGACGTCATTAGCAAAGGTAAGCGCAATATAGTTTCCATATAGCGTAATGATCTTTTCTCGAATAAGGGTATCTTTTGAACTATTCTTCTCACCCTCAGCTGAACAAATATTGAGTATCTTAAGTAACTCCGACACAGTAACATGTGCAGCCCTCACTGCTACAATTTCATCAATACCCTTTGCAATGGTTTCGCCTGTAACATAATGATTATTTTTAAAAGTCCCTAGCGATTCACTTACCACTTCAAATCCCATATTTCTATAATATTTCAGTAGGGAAGTGGCATCTTTAGCGCCAGAGGATATAGGCAAAATACTCGCTAATACCTTAAGCTCGAATCGTTCATCGGTGCTGATTTTTGTTTTTAGCTGCCACAGCTTCTCTGCGTCCAACTTCTTTGACAACAGTAATTCATCCAACTGGCGGACCTTCTTTTCAAAAGAAGATTCTTTTTTTTGAACGTACGCCTCAAATCTTTCATCGAAAAAACTCAATGTCCCATGTTGTTCAAACTGAATGGCTGCGTCTCTATAGGTATTGGTGAGCTTGTGTATTTCATCAACGGCATCTTTTAATGGTTTGCGCCATATTGTCGGAACATATCTTGCCATTGGCTCGGAGCCTTTCTCTGTCCAAACAAGGCAGAACACTTCTCCATCCATTTCAATTAACGGATTGAGTGGCAAGCGCAATACTTCTCCAAGCCTTAATCCTAACCCGTACTGGAATGCTTGGGTCAGAATGCAGAGTTTGTCGTTGATAGCTTTTGTACTTCCATCAAATCTATCATCAACAGCCCATTTAAGATGAATCACCGCTTTCACTAGATCAGGCAAAGGCATCTTTTCTTTTTTTGCTTGAGCTCGACCAAACTCATCTGTGTTTCCCAAGGCTTTACGTATATTCACAGTATCAATATTGGTCGACAACAAATGGTAATCGTTGAGGTAGTTTATGACTCGATTTAATCCCACGCCGTTAGTAGCTGGCTCAGCGTACCGTTCACCTAAGTAAACAATTAACGCATCATACGCATCTTGATTTATATCTGATAATTGTTTAAATCCCTTTTCTGCCCATATCTTAATGGGTTCAATAGAGGTTCTAATATGGGAGAAAGAATACGGCTCTGCTCGCAACCTTTGATTCCAAAGCATGTTAACCAAGAAAACTTTACTTAAGGTGACAAATTCTTTCGGCAACGGCTCTCCGCCTATCATTTTAAAATGAACCTTTTGGCTAAGTTTCAAATATGACCAACTATCATCCCCCCAAGCGCTACCAGGTATCAACGGCAAAGATTCAAATCGTTCTTTGGCTTGCTGCTCAAGTTCGGATAAGCTCTGAGTGTTAATTCCTTGCTTTAATTTAATTAGGTTAATTAAATTACTCATCGCCATTTCCTTCATTAATATTGATTACTTCTCCACCTCCGGCATATGCGATTGCCGCTTCACAACCCGCAATGGCTTCATCAAGCTGTTTAGATAGCGTTGTTGATGCACTATCGACGAAGTGTTGTTTTCGGTCTTGAAGTGAGGTTAACGCATTATTATGGGACGCTTTATCTTTGTTAGGGCAGAACTTACCGCAGGAATAACAAGCTACTGCTGGCTCCAAGTAACAAGCTGCTTCTTTTTGACATTTGCCTATCGCTGTATATGCGTGAAGTTCGATTATTTCTTTACCGTAAATATTACCGCTTAAATCTTCTTCTCGATTCCATGCAGCCGTAAAGTGCTGCTGCTCTGTCCTTTTTGCCGTGGCATTTTCAAGCAACTCCCACATTTCTCGGGTATATCGAAAATAATGCTTAACACAAAGTGTCGAGCTATGATCTAATAAGTCTGCAACTTCTTCTTCGGTCATGCCTTCCATGACTGCGTTAGAGCCAAGAGTGTACCTAAAACGATAAGGCGTAAGATGAAATTGCTTTCCTGTTCTTGGAGATAACGGTAGATATTTAACCAAGCTGTCTTGTAGTCTTGAACGCACAGTTTGAGGCTGTAAGTGGTAAACAAAGCCTGATTTATGTGCAAGATCAAACTCTCTAATATGTGTATCCAGATAAAGCCTACCTCCCCAATTGATCTTTGTTTTCCTATAAAACATTGGAGATTCCGAGGAGGTAAGGTCAGCGAATTTTTCGCGATTATTGTTAATAACCCTTTTAATTAGATCAGCCAACTCAACATCAACAAGGCGTTTAGTAAACTCATCACGTCGATACTGCATACCTTTCTGCTTTACTCTTGGGACATTGAGATAACAAAGCCCTAACTCAACATCTTCAATGAAGTCTTTTTCTTTAAGTAAGCATATCTGTATTGGTCTTAGGCCAAACTGGATACAAAGTGCGAGGATAAGTCTGTCTGCGATATGAATATCTTCATTTTTCAACGCTTCGTTTAATACTCGCAACTCCTCGCGAGTAAAAGGTCCTAGCTCTTCATCCATTGTGAATAGGGTCAAGTAGGCATTTTTATTCGATGAGTACCCCTCAAGCCTTAAAGTCTCTTCCGCTTTGTCAAAAGATAGCGCATCGTATTCATGTAAGATCAAGTAGCGAACCAGTGATTTAATAGGACTAACAAAACTTGCAGGGTTAGCTATCACAACTTCATCTA
The DNA here is from genome assembly GCF_905175355.1 of Vibrio sp. B1ASS3. Lineage (NCBI taxonomy): Bacteria > Pseudomonadati > Pseudomonadota > Gammaproteobacteria > Vibrionales > Vibrionaceae > Vibrio > Vibrio sp. B1ASS3. The sequence continues at coordinate 216,573 of NZ_HG992742.1, read as the reverse complement.
TTGCTTCATCAAAAGTTTTGCCGATAACGATATTCTCAGACAAACAAGCAATGGCATCATGATGCACTCTCATTGAGCTAGGCAAATAACGAGGCAACAAGTAGGCGTAGTAACCTTTAAGTATCTCTTTCAGCTCAAACCCTAGCTCATTGATACTGGCAAAATGGAGTCTAACAACCACACTTGTATCATCGGGCAAGAGCACTACATCATTAAACTTCCCCGTCTCATCATACAGCTCAACGTTATATCCTAATCGATTCTGAACTGTTCTCTCTTCACGTGTTAACACTGATTCATCAGTGCTAATAACACCATTGCTTGTGCTCATTGGCTATTCATCCATTCTTCAAACTCGGCATCTGATTGGTCAATTTGTTCTTTTCTCTTAGTTTCTGCGTACTCAGTTGGCTCTAATATTTTACGTTGAATGGTTTGGTGTAATTGCCCAACCTCTCGCTGAATTGAGCCTTTAGGATAGCGATTAACCATTTCGCTACCTCGTCTCCACCCCCCTGCGTATTCCTGTATCGGTGCTTTATTTAATTTCTTACTTAACGAAGATTCACCAATGTTCATCAAGTTCAGCGCATCATTAAGTACGTCATGGAATGTATTTCGAAGTCTATGAGGTGATAACCGGCCTAAAAATTCTGGATGTTTCTTTATTAGTTCGTTGAGTATCGCGTTTGGCGTTTGCACGCTAAGTGGTTTACCGTCCTTATTTGAAAGGAACATGTACATACTTTCATTAGCCCCTCTAAATTGAGTTCGCCAGTGGGATATATAGTGCTCGAATATGTTTGCCATCATATCGTTTAGTTCCACTTCCCTACCTAACGTTTTAACGGATGGAGCTTCACTTCTAGGGTAGTCAATGTCACCAGATTTCAATATTTCAAAATATTTGCGACGACCTGATAATGAGAAATGATTGAGCTTAAGCAACAGAGACTCACCTTTGCGATTCCCTCCCAATACCATCGTCAACAGAAGGGCATAGTTTCGCCATCGAATCTTTTGGGATTTCCAAGGGTTTGAATGATTTTCTGGGAGAGGGTTAATAATATTAAAGAATTTGCCTCTTAACTCTGGAGACAAACCTTCTTTGTTAGGCTCCGCAGAGGTATATGGCGATTTCAAATACAACTTAAACCCTTCTTCCATTGCGGTATACTGTATTTTAGCTGCCTGTAAACTGTCTAAACTATTCTTTGTCCGATTCTGATAGAACAACCATAACCACTTGATATAGCGCCAACTCACTCTCATACGTTGTTCGTAGTGCCCGCTACCAACCTGTGCTCCAGTGTTAATGTCTGCTGAGCAATAAGCTGAATATGATTCGATTAACCCTATCGAAAACGGTGTCTGTGAAGAGATGTATCTGTGAATATCTATATGACTTGATATACAAAAACGATAAAGGTGCTGGATTGACTGCGCGTCTTTTTTTACTGTATTAGGCTTACTTCCACTATCGAAACGCTGGAGCAAGTAACCCGCACTTAGCATTTCAATCTGCCCATCTATTTCAACAAGCTTTAGTTTGACACTGCCGAGCCTTGTAAATGTGACATCGACTAGATTTACCTCGCTCACATTGAAACTCCATATTTATATACGAATATTTAAAACATAGGGCACCGCGAGATACACGTCAATTATGAGACATATTTTTTTATTAATGAATATTCTCAAGGAGTAAAATCAAATGAAACGAAATCTAGAAAGATATTTCTCTCTGAATACAAAAAAAGCCCTTAATAAATAAGGGCTTTGCTAAGTTATTCACAAATTATGAAACAAAACAATTAAGAATTACATGCATCTTTCAGCGCTTTACCTGCTACGAATGCAGGTACGTTAGCTGCTGCGATTTGAATCTCGTCACCAGTCTTAGGGTTACGACCAGTACGTGCAGCGCGGTGGTTTACTTTGAATGTACCAAAACCAATTAGTTGAACTTGGTCACCCTCTTTAAGAGCGCCAGTAACACCCTCAAGAGTTGCTTCAAGAGCAGCTTTAGCTTGTGCTTTAGATAGGTCTGCTTTCTCTGCAATAAAGTCGATTAATTGGGTCTTGTTCATTAGGTTTCCCTTCTCATATGTTATCGAATTCATCTCACTCTAAAACATAAATGCCCCATCTGGCAAAGGTTTGTAAGCGATCTTTCGATTTTCTGACGCAGTTTTAGCCATAATATGAGTAATAACTCACAATTTGTTACTACTTGCACGAGGAAAGCTCTTGCTTTCTAATGCAATAAGACCGATTTATAAGGCACTTTTGCGGTTATAATCGCTTAAAATCCCGACTATCACATTACATTCAAGGGCAACTATGCTGCTGTTATCCATTTATATCTCTATTGCTATCGGCATTTCGTTTATCTGTTCGGTACTGGAGGCGGTACTTCTAAGTATCAGTCCGAGCTTCATTGCGCAGCTCAAACAACAGGGGCACCCGGCTTCTGCTCAGCTAGAAAAGCTAAAAGCAGACATCGACCGACCACTTGCTTCTATCTTGACGCTAAACACCATTGCTCACACTATCGGTGCGGCGACGGCTGGTGCGCAAGCGGCAGTGGTATTTGGTAGCGAAGCGCTAGGTATCTTCTCTGCTGTACTGACACTAGCGATTCTTGTTCTATCAGAAATCGTACCTAAGACAATTGGTGCGACATACTGGCGCCAACTTGCACCAGCTGCAGCGGTTTCACTTCGCTGGATGGTGTGGGCACTAACACCATTCGTATGGTTCTCAGAGCAAATCACAAAACGTCTTGCTCGTAACCACGAAGCACCAAAAATGCGTGATGAGTTGTCAGCAATGGCTATTCTGGCGAAAGAAAGCGGCGAGTTCGCAGAGGGTGAATCAAAAATCCTGAGTAACCTGCTAGGCATTCAAGACGTACCAGTAACGCAAGTCATGACACCGCGTCCGGTCGTATTCCGTGTAGACGCGACTATGACCATCAATGACTTCCTAGAGAAACACAAGGAGACGCCTTTCTCTCGTCCACTGGTTTACAGCGAGCAGAAAGACAACATCATTGGTTTTGTGCACCGTCTAGAGCTGTTCAAGCTGCAACAATCAGGCAGCGGCCAAAAACAACTTGGTTCGGTTATGCGCCCTATCCAAGTGGTATTAAACAACACCGCTCTACCTAAAGTGTTCGACCAAATGATGACTCACCGCCTGCAACTGGCGCTTGTGGTTGACGAATACGGCACGGTACAAGGTCTTGTGACGCTAGAGGACATCTTTGAGCACCTACTGGGTGAAGAGATCATCGATGAAGCGGATAAGAGCACAGACATGCAAGAACTGGCTTACCAACGTTGGGAAAGCTGGAAAGAAAAGCACGGCGTAATTGAAAGCCGCGATGACGATGAAGAAGAGGAACAACTGGAGAAACAGGACAAAGAGCCAGAAGCTCAAGAGCCAACCAAACCAGACTCTAAAGAATCGTAATCAGCCTTGGGCATAACAGCTCAAACGCACAAATAAAAAAGGCATCCACCATGGATGCCTTTGTTTTATCTATTCAACAATTAAAGTGCAATGCCGATGTTGCTCACGGCCTCTTCGCGTAGCTCTTCACGCAAATCTTTAATCAGGCTGATGTCACGCTCTACCGCTTCACGCAGTGGACGGAAGATAGCCCACTGAACATCCCACTCTTCACACACGGCTTCATTTTCTTTTTGGTTGTCGTTTGTGATTGGCTCTGCACCTTGTGCTTGTTCTAGGTCAGCAACGGTTTGTACCGACTGTTGGCTCACTTTAAGCATTGAATCGAAAAGGTAGTCGCGATCCAACAGACCATGCAGCAGTGTCGACAAGCTCTGACAAGCATCCATCGCTGGATAAACACCGTAAAAATCGAACTCATCTGCACTTGGGAACAATTCTTCTAACTTCTCTAATTGACGTTCGAAGTTAATTTTCGCGTTCTTAACCGTCAGAATTTCCCATACACTATCAAGAATCGCTCGGTAAGCACGTGGCTCAGCAAATTCTGTATTCTCACAAAACATCGCATAGTTTGGATACATGCGTTCACACAGGCACGCCATGAAGGTAATTTGTTGCCAAGGTTCTAGTTTTTCCAAACGAACCTGAAGAGGATTCTTAAGCATAGTCACTCAATCATTGAAGAAAAAATCAGCGAAAGTGTACTTGATTCATCACAGGGAAAAAAGTTAATGCAGCATCCAAATCAGATTTTCCTGCTCTCAGAGCATCGCGACACCTACGAAACGTTACTGGCGGAGAAAAATCTGCCCGATCTGGCCATCACAAACAAACCTCAAGATGCTCAGATCGTACTGGCGGATCCACCATTACTATCACAAAGGTTAGACGAGTTTTCACAGCTTGAGTGGGTGCAATCAACATTTGCAGGAGTGAATGCTCTGATGATGCCGAATTTACGCCGAGATTATACCCTGACTAATGTTCGCGGTATTTTTGGTCCATTGATTGCTGAGTACGTGATTGGTTACAGCATTGCTCACTTCCGTCACTTCATGCAATACCACCAGCAGCAACAGAGCAAACAATGGCAGCCGCATCTGTATACCTCGCTACAAAGCAAAACCATGGTGATTCTCGGCACCGGCAGCATCGGCAGTCATTTGGGTAAAACGGCACAATTGATGGGCATGAAAGCCATAGGGTTCAATCGTACTGGCATCCCTACTTCTGGCGGTGAATTCAATCAAACTTTTCATATCAATGAACTCGCCAGCGCCTTTCACCAAGCGGATATCGTGGTAAATACGCTGCCGAGCACGCCAGAGACGCAACGTTTGCTCAATAGTGAAGTGTTAAGCCATCTTAATCAGGCATTGCTATTTAATGTTGGAAGAGGCGATGTGATTGATGATGCAGGTCTGTTGCTCGCGCTCAAGAATCGCTGGGTGGAACATGCTTTTCTCGATGTGTTTGAACAAGAGCCACTTTCACCGCAACATCCGTTTTGGAAACTTCCGCAAGTAACCATCACTCCTCACATCGCGGCGTTAAGTTTCCCTGAGCAAGTAGTCGACATTTTTGCAGACAACTACTTGAGTTGGAGGGACGGCTTCTCTATTAACAACCAAGTCGATTTCGATAAAGGGTATTAACCGTTTTATGTCTCTAGAAACATTGCTAAAGCAAGTGCGAACCTGCCAGATCTGCGCAGACGATTTACCTTTGGGCGCAAACCCTGTCGTGCAAGCTGCAAAAGACGCACGCATACTAATAATCGGACAAGCGCCGGGGACACGAGTGCACAAAACCTCGATACCTTGGAACGATCCAAGCGGCGATCGGTTACGCCAATGGCTCGATATCGACAAAGATACTTTCTACGACCCAAACAAAATAGCCATTGTCCCGATGGGCTTCTGCTACCCGGGCAAGGGGAACTCTGGCGATTTGCCTCCTCGCAAAGAGTGTGCGCCCGCTTGGCATAAACAGATTCTTGAGCAGTTGCCCAATATAGAGCTGACTCTGCTGATTGGTCAGTACTCACAGCAGTACTATCTCACCGACAAACCGAAGACACTCACGCAAACCGTTCAGAAATGGCAGGATTGGGAACCGGACTTTATCCCGCTTCCTCACCCCTCTCCACGCAACACATTATGGCTAAAGAAGAATCCTTGGTTTGAGTCTGACGTCGTGCCATACCTTAAAAAACGCGTTCATTCGATGCTTTAGGTTACCCATGATCTAATTGCTTGTTTATCTGTACAAGAAAATTAGCGCACAAGAACCATGAAAGTAACCCGTTGTTTATAATGAACTTTAATGCCTAATGTACAGTTCAAATAGTAATTAGATCATGGTAGCCCAAATACTACCAAAGCTGTACAGCCTTGATTTTCAGATAAAAAAATACCGGCACTGATTGCCGGTATTTGATTTCAAAAAGTCGAAGTTACTTGTGGTACGGCTTAGATAGCTCGTGTACCGCTTCAACAAATACGCCCGCGTTTTCTGGCGGCACATCCAAATGGATACCGTGACCTAGGTTGAACACGTGACCAGTACCTGCATCACCAAAGCCCTCTAGAATACCCGCGACTTCTTCACGGATACGCTCTGGAGAAGCGTAAAGCATTGATGGGTCCATATTACCTTGTAGAGCCACTTTATCGCCGATACGCGCTTTTGCGTCTGCGATGTTAATCGTCCAGTCTAGACCTACCGCATCACAGCCAGTTGCTGCGATTTGCTCAAGCCACATGCCACCGTTCTTAGTAAACAGCGTTACTGGTACGCGACGACCGTCGTTTTCACGAATCAGGCCATCTACAATCTTGTGCATGTATTGCAGTGAGAACAGGTTGTAGTCACGAGGAGTCAGTACACCGCCCCATGTATCAAATACCATCACCGACTGTGCACCCGCTTTAATTTGCGCGTTTAGGTACTCGATAACGCTGTCTGCTAGCTTATCTAGAAGTAAGTGCAGCGTTTGCGGTTCTGCGTACATCATCTTCTTAATCTTAGTGAACGCTTTAGAGCTACCACCTTCAACCATGTAAGTCGCCAGTGTCCATGGGCTACCAGAGAAGCCAATCAGTGGAACGTCACCGTTCAAGTCTTTGCGGATTTGACGCACTGCGTTCATTACGTATTGCAGCTCACCTTCTGGATCTGGCAGGCCGATCTTTTCTACGTCAGCTTTGCAAGTGATTGGCTTATCGAAAACCGGACCTTCACCCGCAGCAAAGCGAAGTTCTAAGCCCATTGCATCTGGGATAGTTAGGATGTCAGAGAACAAGATCGCTGCATCAAGAGGAAAACGGCGTAGTGGTTGAAGCGTTACTTCTGACGCCAACTCCGCGTTTTTACACAAAGACATGAAATCGCCCGCTTGCGCACGAGTTGCTTTGTATTCTGGTAGGTAACGACCTGCCTGACGCATCATCCATACTGGCGTGTAATCTACTGGCTCTTTTAGAAGGGCACGCAGATAACGATCATTTTTTAATTCAGTCATTCCGTAATTCCAATTGTTAGGCTTTCTTTGAAAGGGGGTATTCTATCACTGATTTAATGCTAATAGCTGTGTGCTTTGCAACCTGGATCAAGTTATTAACTTTTAAATCAGTGCTTAATTTGCACCCAGTCGGTATCAGTGTTAAAAATTTGTTCGCTAGCGAAAACTACAATTATAAACTGAGTACCCGGTACTCAGCATCTCATAACGACATCTTACTTACCCCCTCCCTCTCGGAGGGTTTTTTTTATCTATTTTTCAGCGAATTAGATTCGATATCTTGTCGCGTTTGCTCGATAAGAGCTCGAGCAATTGTCCCTTCTGGCGCAACCGGCGGCATCTCGTCAATGCCAAACCATTGTGCGTCAGACAACTCAGTGTAATCGGGATTTAATTCACCAGACTCGTAATCAGCAAGAAATGCCATCATCATGCTGGATGGAAAGGCCCATGGTTGGCTGCCAAAATAGCGAATATTTTTAACGTGTACGCCAGTTTCTTCGTGTATTTCACGAGCGACACACTCCTCTAGGGTTTCTCCCACCTCTAAAAAGCCCGCAATGACGGTGTACATGCCATTTCGATGACGAGGATGCTGTGCCAACAAAATCTGGTTATCTTTGCGCACAGCGACAATGATGCACGGGAAAATACGCGGATAGTGCAAAGTACGACACTCACCACACTGCATCGCTAGCTGGTTGTTATTGAGAAAGTTTCGACCACCACACTGGGGGCAAAAGCGAAGGCTTTGTGTCATGTGCCCATATTGAATCGCTTTGCTGATCAGCAAGAAGAGTGTCTCTGGGAAATGCAGACAATCACGCAGAGACACCAGCTCTAAATCGTGGTCTAAATCCGACAGATTTACCCACATCACTGGGGCATTTTGGTATTCACCTATCTGCCTTGCACTCGCTTCTGGCAGTGAGAACTGCTCTGCATTGCCAAATGGTATAGCACCATCCACCAGCCAAACATCGCTTCCTGAGACAACACACCAATAGGCGTTTTTCGTACGGTTAACTTCACCTTTTCTTAACATTACAGCGTCCCTTTGCTTGAAGTTCATTCATTTTACTGGCAATCTAATTTCATACCAGAGTTTGTCGTTCGCCAAATTTGCAACTATAAATTCTAGTAAGGACAAGAGTTTGTAATCACTTTACTAACTTTGCTTTGCAAAGGATACGTTCGCCAATGGGCGATCAGATCATGAGGGCATGGTCATGCTAAAAAAATTCAAACAAACACAAGACCAATGGGGCGGTTCCAGTGACGTTATTGACCATTGGCTGGAAACGAGACAATCTCTGATTGTCGAATATTGTAAGCTTGCAGCACTGCAACCTTGTTCGAAATCCAATGTCATTGAACTCCCTTCCCCTGACGAACTTCAGCACTTCTGCCAACACCTTGTTGATTATATCTCTGAAGGTCACTTTAAAATCTACGATATGGTGATGGATAAGTGGAAAGCCACTGGCTTTGTCGCGACAGATGAAATAAACCAGACTTACGCGAAGATCGTCCTCACTACTGAGCCGTTGTTGAACTTTACTGACAAATACTCTGATGTTTCAGCCGAAGATGAACTGGCTGATTTTGACGAAGATATGTCTTTGATTGGGGAAATCATTGAGACACGCTTCGCGGTAGAAGACCACTTGATTCAGTTGATTGCCGACAGTTTAGCGATGCCGCCTGGCGCATAGCGAGAAGCGAGAAGCGAGAAGCGAGAAGCGAGAAGCGAGAAGCGAGAAGCGAGAAGCGAGAAAATTCTTAAGGGTTGGCGTATGTTCGTCAGCCCTTTTTGTTTTTCGGGTTTCGGGTTTCGGGTTTCGGGTTTCGGGTTTCGGGTTTCGGGTTTCGGGATTGATTTTGTCTTTTTAGGGGCAAGTCCTGTCAACGCCCTCTTAGTCAAAATAATTATCACGACTCTCCCAAAGCACACCTCTCGGTACCTAAAGCGAAGCGCTCTCGACTCTCGGAGCGTAAGCGTTCTATTTGGCCTCCAAGAAACAAAAAAGGCACCCGAAGGTGCCTTTTCTTTTAAGCTCTTAACGATTACTCGTCAGAAGAGAAGCCTGCGTTTAGAAGTGCAGCTAGGTTATCTGTTGCTTGTTCAGCAGATGGACCTTCTTGCGCTTCAGCACGTTTAGCTTGACGATCTTGGTGGTATGCGAAACCAGTACCAGCTGGGATCAGACGACCAACAATTACGTTCTCTTTCAGACCACGTAGGTCATCACGCTTACCAGAAACCGCAGCTTCTGTTAGTACGCGAGTTGTCTCCTGGAACGATGCCGCAGAGATGAATGACTCAGTCGCTAGAGATGCCTTAGTGATACCTAGTAGCTCACGCTCGAAACGTGCTGGCTCTTTGCCTTCAGCTTCTAGGTTACGGTTAGAAATCTTAACTTGTGAGTATTCAACTTGCTCGCCAGGTAGGAACTCAGAGTCACCTGCGTGAGTAATTGTACACTTACGTAGCATTTGACGAACGATAGTCTCGATGTGCTTATCGTTAATCTTAACGCCTTGCAGACGGTAAACTTCTTGTACTTCGTTAGCGATGTACTGAGTTACAGCGTGTACGCCACGTAGACGTAGAATGTCATGTGGAGACTCTGGACCATCTGCGATCACGTCACCACGTTCAACACGCTCACCTTCAAATACGTTCAACTGACGATGCTTAGGAATCATCTCTTCGTAAGCGTCACCGCCGTCACGAGTGATTACTAGACGACGTTTACCTTTCGTCTCTTTACCGAAGCTTACAGTACCTGTGTGCTCAGCAAGAATCGCAGGCTCTTTAGGCTTACGAGCTTCGAATAGGTCAGCTACGCGAGGTAGACCACCGGTGATATCTTTGTTACCGCCAGATTTCTGAGGGATACGTGAAAGTGTATCACCCACACCTACTTCTGCGCCGTCTTCGATGTTTACAATCGCCTTACCAGGTAGGAAGTAGTGAGCTGGCATTTCAGTACCAGGGATCATTACGTCGTTACCTTGCTCATCAACAAGTTTGATAGCTGGACGCATATCTTTACCGGCTGCTGGGCGAGCTGCTGGGTCAGTTACTTCGCTTGAAGATAGACCTGTTAGGTCATCTGTTTGACGAGAAACTGTAACACCGTCGATCATGTCTACGAACTGGATGCGACCTGCCACTTCAGTGATGATTGGCATGGTGTGCGCTTCCCAGTTAGCAACAACGTCACCAGCTGTTACTGCATCGTTGTCGCCTTTGCTTAGCATCGAACCGTAAGGAAGTTTGTGCTTCTCTTTAGTACGACCGAATTCATCAATGATAGTTAGCTCAGATGCACGAGACGTGATTACTAGCTTCTTATCTTTGTTGATTACGAACTTAGCGTTGTGCAGTTTAACTGTACCAGTTGTCTTCGCTTGGATGCTGTTCTCTGCTGCTGCTGTAGATGCCGCACCACCGATGTGGAACGTACGCATCGTAAGCTGTGTACCCGGTTCACCGATAGACTGAGCAGCGATTACACCAACTGCTTCACCTTGGTTTACTAGGTGACCACGTGCTAGGTCACGACCGTAACACTGTGCACAACAACCGAAGTCAGAATCACAAGTAACTACAGAGCGCACTTTCATGCTGTCTACTGAGTTCTCTTCCATGATCTGACACCACTTCTCATCAATTAGAGTGTTACGTGGAATCAGAACATCTTCTGTACCTGGCTTAAGAACGTCTTCAGCTACTACACGACCTAGCGCTAGCTCAGTTAGTGCAACTTTAACATCACCACCCTCGATGTGAGGCATCATGTCAACACCCTCGTGAGTGCCACAGTCATGTTCAGTTACAACAACGTCTTGAGCAACGTCTACTAGACGACGAGTTAGGTAACCCGAGTTCGCTGTTTTCAGTGCCGTATCCGCAAGACCCTTACGAGCACCGTGCGTTGAGATAAAGTACTGAAGTACGTTTAGACCTTCTTTAAAGTTCGCTGTGATCGGCGTTTCGATGATTGAACCATCTGGACGCGCCATCAGACCACGCATACCCGCTAGCTGACGAATCTGAGCTGCAGAACCACGAGCACCCGAGTCAGCCATCATGTAGATGCTGTTAAACGATTCTTGTTGCTCTTCTTCACCGTCACGGTTAACTACCGTTTCAGATGAAAGGTTTGCCATCATCGCTTTCGCTACGCGATCGTTGGTCGATGCCCAGATATCGATAACTTTGTTGTATCGTTCGCCCGCAGTAACAAGACCAGATTGGTATTGCTCCTGGATTTCACGTACTTCTTCTTCCGCTTCTGCGATTTCAGTGTACTTAGCTGGCGGTACAACCATATCGTCGATACCAACAGATACACCAGATAGTGCCGCGTATGCGAAACCTGTGTACATGATTTGGTCAGCGAAGATTACAGTGTCTTTCAGACCTAGCTTACGGTACGCCTCGTTTAGTAGGTTAGAGATTTGCTTCTTACCTAGCTTTTGGTTAACGATGCTGTACGGTAGACCAGCTGGCACGATTTGCCATAGCATTGCACGACCGATAGTTGTATCAACCATCTTAGTCTCTGTTGTGCTGTTGCCGTCTTCGTCTACAACTGTTTCTGTAATACGTACTTTAACGCGTGCGTGCAGTTCAGCGGTCTTAGTGCGGTATGCTTTCTCAGCCTCTGCTGGGCCAGAAAGGTACATGCCTTCACCTTTCACGTTGATCTTGTCACGAGTCATGTAGTACAGACCCAATACAACGTCCTGAGAAGGTACGATGATCGGATCACCTGACGCTGGCGACAGAATGTTGTTTGTCGACATCATCAGAGTACGAGCTTCAAGCTGTGCCTCTAGAGTTAGAGGTACGTGAACCGCCATTTGGTCACCATCGAAGTCCGCGTTGTACGCCGCACACACTAGTGGGTGTAGCTGAATCGCTTTACCTTCGATTAGTACTGGTTCGAACGCCTGGATACCTAGACGGTGAAGTGTAGGTGCACGGTTCAATAGTACTGGGTGTTCACGGATTACTTCGTCTAGGATATCCCAAACTACCGCTTCTTCACGCTCTACCATTTTCTTAGCAGCTTTGATTGTAGTCGCAAGACCACGAGTCTCTAGCTTGCTGTAGATAAATGGTTTGAATAGCTCAAGTGCCATCTTCTTAGGAAGACCACACTGATGTAGACGAAGGTATGGACCTACTGTGATTACAGAACGGCCAGAGTAGTCTACACGTTTACCTAGAAGGTTCTGACGGAAACGACCTTGTTTACCCTTGATCATATCAGCAAGAGATTTCAGAGGACGTTTGTTAGAACCTGTGATCGCACGACCACGACGACCGTTATCTAGTAGCGCATCAACAGACTCTTGCAGCATACGTTTTTCGTTACGTACGATGATGTCCGGAGCAGCTAGCTCTAGAAGACGCTTCAAACGGTTGTTACGGTTGATCACACGACGGTATAGGTCGTTCAGATCTGAAGTCGCAAAACGACCGCCATCTAGTGGTACTAGAGGACGTAGATCTGGCGGAAGAACTGGAAGTACAGTCAGGATCATCCACTCTGGGTTGTTACCAGATTGAATAAACGCTTCTACCAGTTTCAGGCGCTTAGTGACTTTCTTACGCTTAGTTTCAGAGTTAGTTGTTTCTAGCTCTTCGCGCATTTGTTCAGCTTCAGCGTGCATATCCATAGAACCTAGTAGGTCCTTGATAGCTTCTGCACCCATCTTAGCAGTGAACTCATCACCCCACTCTTCTAGACGATCCAGATACTCTTCTTCAGTAAGCATCTGAGATTTTTCTAGATCAGTCATACCTGGTTCAGTTACTACGTACATTTCGAAGTAAAGAACACGCTCGATATCACGTAGTGGGATATCCATTAGTAGACCGATACGAGACGGTAGCGATTTTAGGAACCAGATGTGAGCTACTGGTGATGCTAGCTCGATGTGGCCCATACGGTCACGACGAACTTTAGTTTGTGTAACTTCTACACCACACTTCTCACAGATAACACCACGGTGCTTCAGGCGCTTGTATTTACCACAAAGACATTCGTAGTCTTTAACTGGACCAAAGATACGCGCACAGAAAAGACCATCGCGCTCAGGTTTGAACGTACGATAGTTGATCGTTTCAGGTTTTTTAACTTCACCGAAAGACCATGAACGGATCATGTCCGGAGAAGATAGACCGATTTTGATAGCATCAAATTCTTCGGTCTTATGCTGTGCTTTTAGAAAGTTTAATAAGTCTTTCACAATCAGCTCCTGTAAGGAGTTAAAAGGAGCTCACTCGCTAAAGTGAGCACCTTCTACCAAATAATCGCTTTTTGGTTCTCTCAACCTTAGTCAAGAGAAAAGAGATTACTCTTCGTCTTCTAGCTCGATGTTGATACCTAGCGAGCGAATCTCTTTCAACAGTACGTTGAACGATTCTGGCATACCAGGTTCCATGCTGTGGTTACCGTCTACGATGTTTTTGTACATCTTAGTACGGCCGTTAACGTCATCCGACTTAACCGTTAGCATTTCTTGTAGAGTGTAAGCAGCACCGTATGCTTCTAGTGCCCATACTTCCATCTCACCAAAACGCTGACCACCGAACTGAGCTTTACCACCAAGTGGTTGCTGAGTTACTAGGCTGTACGAACCAGTTGAACGAGCGTGCATCTTGTCATCAACAAGGTGGTTCAGTTTCAGCATGTACATGTAACCTACAGTTACAGGACGCTCAAACTGGTCACCCGTGCGACCATCAAACAGTTTTAGCTGACCAGATTCTGGTAGGTCTGCTAGTTTCAGTAGCGCTTTAATAGACGCTTCTGGTGCACCGTCAAATACTGGAGTCGCGATTGGTAGACCGCCACGTAGGTTCTTGATCAGAGTACGAACTTCGTCATCAGATAGAGAAGCAATGTCTACTTTCTGGCGAGTTTCGCCTAGATCGTAAACTTTTTGTAGGAACTCGCGGAATTTCGCTAGTTCTTGCTGCTCTTTAACCATCTGGTTGATCTTGTCACCGATACCTTTCGCTGCCAGACCTAAGTGTACTTCTAGGATCTGACCGATGTTCATACGCGAAGGTACACCCAGTGGGTTAAGTACGATGTCTACAGGCTGACCTTTCTCATCGTATGGCATGTCTTCAACAGGGTTGATCTTAGAGATTACACCCTTGTTACCGTGACGACCCGCCATCTTATCACCAGGCTGGATGCGACGTTTAACCGCTAGGTAAACCTTAACGATCTTCAGTACGCCAGGTGCTAGATCATCACCTTGAGTGATCTTGCGACGCTTAGTTTCGAATTTCTTATCGAAGTCAGCTTTTAGCTCGTCCCACTGCTCAGCAAGTTGCTCAAGCTGTGATTGTAGTGCATCGTCTTCTAGCGTTAGTTCTAGCCACTTCTTACGATCAGTCGTGTCTAGTTTCGCTTCAGAGTAACCACCATCGATCAGTACAGCTTTAACGCGGTTTAGAAGGCCACCCTCAAGAATCTGGAATTCTTCAGTTAGGTCTTTCTTCGCTTCTTTAAGCTGCATTTGTTCGATTTCAAGCGCACGCTTGTCTTTCTCTACGCCATCGCGAGTGAAGACTTGAACGTCGATAATCGTACCTGATACAGAGTTAGGTACACGTAGTGAAGTATCTTTAACGTCAGATGCTTTTTCACCGAAGATCGCACGTAGTAGCTTCTCTTCAGGCGTTAGCTGAGTTTCACCTTTAGGTGTTACTTTACCAACTAGGATGTCGCCACCCTTAACTTCAGCACCGATGTAAACGATACCTGACTCGTCTAGTTTAGACAGAGCAGATTCACCTACGTTTGGAATATCAGCTGTGATCTCTTCAGAACCAAGCTTAGTATCACGCGCCACACAAGTAAGTTCTTGGATGTGGATCGTCGTGAAACGGTCTTCTTGAACTACGCGCTCAGATACTAAGATCGAGTCTTCGAAGTTGTAACCGTTCCAAGGCATGAACGCGATACGCATGTTTTGACCAAGCGCTAGTTCACCAAGGTCTGTTGAAGGACCATCAGCAAGAACGTCACCGCGTGATACAGGTTCACCTGGCATCACACATGGGCGCTGGTTAATACATGTGTTCTGGTTAGAACGTGTGTATTTAGTCAGGTTGTAGATGTCGATACCAGCTTCGCCTGGTACTAGCTCTTCTTCGTTCACTTTAACAACGATACGAGAAGCATCTACTGACTGGATTACACCACCACGTTTAGCAACTGCAGTTACACCTGAGTCAACTGCTACGTTACGTTCAATACCAGTACCAACTAGAGGCTTGTCAGCCTTAAGTGTTGGAACTGCCTGACGTTGCATGTTCGCACCCATCAATGCACGGTTCGCATCATCGTGTTCTAGGAACGGGATAAGCGATGCAGCGATAGATACAACCTGGTTTGTCGCAACGTCCATGTACTGAGCGTGCTCACGAGGGTGTAGGCCAGATTCACCTTTTTGACGAGCTGTGATCAGCTCATCTGCAAAACCGCCTTCTTCAGTTAGCGCAGCGTTAGCCTGTGCGATAACGAATTGGCCTTCTTCAATTGCAGATAGGTAATCTACTTCGTCTGTAACAACGCCATCTACAACGCGACGGTATGGTGTCTCTAGGAAACCGTACTCGTTACAACGCGCAAACGCAGATAGAGAGTTGATCAGACCGATGTTTGGACCTTCCGGCGTTTCGATAGGACATAGACGACCGTAGTGAGTTACGTGTACGTCACGTACTTCGAAGCCAGCACGTTCACGAGTTAGACCGCCAGGACCCAATGCAGAAATACGACGCTTGTGCGTTACTTCTGATAGCGGGTTGTTTTGGTCCATGAACTGTGAAAGCTGTGAAGAGCCAAAGAATTCTTTAACAGCTGCAGAGATTGGTTTCGCGTTGATCAGGTCTTGAGGCATGATTGCATCAAGGTCGCCTAGGCTTAGACGCTCTTTAACTGCACGCTCAACACGTACTAGACCTACACGGAACTGGTTCTCAGCCATTTCGCCTACAGAACGGATACGACGGTTGCCAAGGTGGTCGATATCGTCCACTTCGCCTTTACCGTTACGGATCGCGATAAGCTTCTTCATCACTTCAACGATGTCTAGCTCGTCAAGTGTGCCTTGCTCTTGAGCATCTTCACGGCCGATAGAGCTGTTGAACTTCATACGACCAACAGTCGATAGATCGTAACGCTCTTCAGAGAAGAATAGGCTTTCGAATAGTGCTTCTGCAGCTTCTTTTGTTGGTGGCTCGCCAGGGCGCATCATGCGGTAGATTTCTACCAATGCAGAAATACGATCAACAGTGCTGTCGATACGTAGTGTTTCTGACATGAATGGACCGTGGTCTAGATCGTTGGTGAACAACGTTTCTAGTGATTTGTGGCCAGCCTGAGATAGGTTCGCTAGTGCTTCCAGGCTGATTTCCTGGTTAGCGTTAACAATGATCTCGCCTGTTGCTTCGTTGATGTAATCTTTCGATGCAACTTTACCAACGATGTACTCAACTGGTACTTCGATGTGATCAACGCCATCTTTTTCTAGTTGGCGGATATGACGAGCTGTTACGCGACGACCTTGCTCAACGTAAGTTTTACCGTTCGCTTCGATGTCGAATGACGCAGTTTCACCACGTAGACGATCAGGAACCAACTCCATTAGTAGAGTTTGGTCTTTCACTTCGAAGTTCACTTTTTCGAAGAAGATATCTAGGATTTCTTCTGACGTTTTACCAAGTGCACGAAGGATGATCGAAGCTGGTAGCTTACGACGACGGTCAATACGTACGTATAAGTTATCCTTAGGATCGAACTCAAAGTCTAACCATGAGCCACGGTAAGGAATTACACGTGCGTTGTATAGAACTTTACCTGAAGAGTGGGTCTTACCCTTATCGCTGTCGAAGAACACGCCTGGGCTTCGGTGCAGCTGGGATACGATAACCCTCTCGGTACCGTTAATTACGAAGGTACCATTGTCTGTCATAAGCGGAATTTCGCCCATGTAGACTTCTTGTTCTTTAATGTCTTTTACAGTACCTGCTGGCGCGTCTTTATCAAAGATAACTAGGCGTAGTTTTACACGTAGTGGCTTTGAGTAAGTTACACCGCGGATTTGACATTCTTTAACGTCAAAAACTGGCTCACCAAGACGGTAGCTAACGTATTGCAGCTCAGAATTGCCGTTGTAGCTCTGAATTGGAAATACAGAACGGAAAGCAGCTTCAAGACCGTATTGACCTTCAGGATCCTGTTCGATGAATTTGTCGAACGAATCGAGCTGGATCGATAGCAGGTATGGAATGTCCAAAACTTGTGGACGAGTACCAAAGTCCTTACGGATGCGCTTTTTCTCGGTATAAGAGTAAACCATGGGGTTCCTCAGCTCGCTGATAAGTGACCCAAACCGTCCGCCCGCACCTAGTTACTTAAGGGGGGTAAGGGACAGTGACTAAATAGCTGTTTACTGTAGTGACATCTCATTGCGTAGGAATGAAATGTTTTTTGCATGGACATGAGACGCTTAAACAGCGGGAAAATTCGCTCATGCCCTACAGCGCAAAAAGGCCGGTGGTTAAAAAACCACCAGCCATTAGCCGTTAGGCTATGAAATTAAGTAATAATTACTTAACTTCAACAGAAGCGCCTGCTTCTTCTAGCTGAGCTTTAAGAGCTTCAGCTTCAGCTTTCTCAACGCCTTCTTTTAGAGGTGCTGGAGCGCCGTCTACAAGAGCTTTAGCTTCTTTAAGACCTAGGCCAGTTGCGCCACGTACTGCTTTGATAACAGCAACTTTGTTGCCGCCAGCTGCAGTTAGGATTACGTCAAATTCAGTTTGCTCAGCTGCAGCTTCGCCGCCTGCTGCGCCACCTGCAACTACTGCAGCAGCAGCAGTTACACCGAATTTCTCTTCCATAGCTTCGATTAGTTCAACAACTTGCATTACAGACATTTCTGCAACTGCGTCTAGGATTTGCTCGTTAGTAATAGACATAACAATTCTCTTTTAAGTCAACAATAAGTTTATTTTGCAACCAGTAAAAAGCAAGGCTTAAGCCGCTGCTTCTTCTTTTTGATCGCGGATAGCAGCGATAGTACGTACCAGCTTGCCAGCAGAAGCTTCTTTCATGCACATCATTAGGCGTGCGATTGCTTCGTCGTAAGTTGGTAGTGTTGCTAGTACTTCAGCGTCAGTTAAAGCGCCTTCAAATGCAGCAGCTTTGATCTCGAAGTCTTTGTTCTCTTTAGCGAAGTCTTTGAAAAGACGCGCTGCAGCACCTGGGTGCTCGTTAGAGAATGCGATTAGAGTAGGACCAGTAAAAGTGTCAGTTAGACACTCGTACTCAGTACCTTCTACCGCACGACGAGCAAGAGTGTTACGAACAACTCTCATGTAAACGCCAGCTTCGCGAGCTTGTTTACGTAGAGAAGTCATCGCGCCAACTTGAACGCCACGAGAATCAGCTACAACTGCAGAAAGTGCACCACTGGCAGCTTCGTTGACTTCAGCAACAATTGCTTTTTTGTCTTGAAGGTTTAAAGCCATCTTGGATTTACTCCTGGTTGTCGTTACACCACTCACTATCATCACGACAGTGAGAGCTATTTAGGTGCTTCCCAGAAGAAAGTTAACTATTTACATAGAGCTTTCTGTCAGTTCGGGCACCATCTACGTAGGATAATTAAGTTTGTTTTTACACAAACACCTACGGTCTTGGACGGAGACTGGGTCTTAATTCATTTCGAACTAGGAGACAGTTCAAAGAACCAATGTTCAGCCCCAACCACAATATTAGGCGCAAAATTATACACAAATTTTGCGCCTAAGCAAATAAATTATGCTTGAGTGTTCAGGCTAGCCTGATCAACAGCAACACCAGCACCCATAGTAGTAGAGATGCTTACTTTCTTCAGGAAAGTACCTTTCGCTGAAGATGGCTTAGCTTTCTTCAGAGCAACTAGAAGTGATTCTAGGTTCTCTTTGATCTGCTCAGCAGAGAAGTTTGCTTTACCGATAGTAGTGTGGATGATGCCGTTTTTGTCGTTACGGTAACGAACCTGACCAGCTTTAGCGTTTTTAACTGCTTCAGCAACGTTAGGAGTTACAGTACCAACTTTAGGGTTTGGCATAAGACCGCGAGGACCTAGGATAGTACCTAGTTGACCTACAACGCGCATTGCATCTGGAGAAGCAACAACTACGTCAAAGTTCATTTCGCCTTTCTTAACTTGCTCAGCAAGATCTTCCATACCTACGATGTCTGCGCCAGCTTCTTTAGCTGCTTCAGCGTTTGCACCTTGAGTGAACACTGCTACGCGGATGTCGCGGCCAGTACCGTGAGGTAGTACAGTTGCACCACGTACGTTCTGGTCAGATTTACGAGCATCGATGCCTAGGTTAACAGCAACGTCTACAGACTCAACGAATTTAGCAGTAGCTAGTTCTTGAAGAAGAGCAACAGCTTCGTTGATTTCGTATTCTTTAGTTACGTCAACTTTTTCGCGGATTACGCGCATGCGCTTAGTTAGTTTTGCCATCTTATTAACCCTCTACCACTAGGCCCATTGAACGAGCAGTACCAGCGATAGAACGCTTCATCGCTTCGATGTCAGCACCAGTCATATCAGCAGCTTTAGTTTCTGCGATTTCTTGGATTTGAGCGTCAGTTACAGTGCCCACTTTTTCAGTGTTTGGACGACCAGAACCAGACTTAACGCCAGCAGCTTTCTTAAGAAGAACAGCAGCAGGTGGAGTCTTAGTTACGAACGTGAAAGAACGGTCGCTGTATACTGTAATAACTACTGGAGTTGGTAGACCTTTCTCAATAGATTCTGTTTTTGCGTTGAACGCTTTACAGAATTCCATGATGTTCACACCGTGTTGACCTAGAGCAGGACCAACTGGTGGACTTGGGTTCGCAGCGCCAGCAGCAACTTGTAGCTTGATGTAAGCTTCAACTTTCTTAGCCATGATATTTCCTAAAGTTTGGGTTCAAACGCTAGTCTGCTGACCAGCTCCCCGTTTACGTAAAATCTCTTTACTTCATGAGAAGTAAAAAGGCGCGAAATTATAGTCATAATTCGCGCCTTAGACAACCCTTAAAAAGGTGTTTTTTTAATCAAGTTTTTCAACTTGACCAAATTCAAGCTCAACTGGTGTTGCACGACCAAAGATCGATACAGACACTTTCAGGCGGCTCTTCTCGTAATCCACTTCTTCAACAGTACCATTGAAGTCAGCAAATGGACCTTCGTTAACACGTACCACTTCACCCGCTTCGTACATTGTACGAGGACGAGGAGACTCACTCGCTTTCTCGAGACGGTTAAGAATCGCGTCAGCTTCTTTATCTGTGATAGGTGCTGGACGGTCTGAGGTACCACCAATGAAGCCCATGACACGCGGCACACTGCGTACTAGGTGCCATGATTCATCGTTCATAATCATCTGAACAAGGACGTAGCCTGGGAAAAACTTACGTTCAGATTTACGACGCTGACCCGCGCGCATTTCCACTACTTCTTCAGTAGGAACTAGTACTTCACCGAATAGCTCTTCCATAGCGTGCATTTTGATATGCTCACGTAGAGACTGAGCTACACGACCTTCAAATCCAGAGAAGGCTTGAACTACATACCAGCGTTTTTTTGGAGCTTCACTCATGAATCACTACCCTCTATACCCCAGTTGCTAGAGCAACTAAACGAACCATGATGCCGTCAATTCCCCATAGCACTAGAGCCATTACAATACTTACAGCTAAAACAATCAGTGTTGTTTGCATGGTTTCTTGGCGTGTAGGCCAAACAACCTTACGAACTTCCATACGAGATTCTTTTGCAAAACTGATCGCTGCTTTACCTTTAGTCGTTGTCGCAGCAACGCCTAGGGCAGCTGCAATAAGAACAACAACGCCTGCAGCACGAACAACTACAGACATTTCACCATACAGGTAATTACCCACAACAGCGGCCGCTGCCAATACGAAAGCGGCAATCCACTTAAACGTATCTGCTGCGTTTGAGCTATCAGGAGTTTCAGCATTATTTGCTTTCATAAACCAACCTGTCACAAGTCTTAATATAGACGACAATAACCCCGCTGTTGCAGGGCAAACTCCATATCGCTGATAAAATCAGCGTTACTCTCTTAAGATTAAGCCTCTCCGCTTAATCTTGCTCTACTCTCAACCAAATTTTGAACAAGAAAACAGCTAAAATAATATTGAGTGCAGAAAAAGGGCATCAAATGATGCCCTTTTTGATACTGGTTCGTCAAATCTAATTCAAGATTTTCCGAAGACATTCGTTTAATTCGTTAAGAATTAGTCGAAGATCTTAGCAACAACACCAGCACCTACAGTACGGCCACCTTCACGGATAGCGAAACGTAGGCCTTCATCCATAGCGATAGGAGCGATTAGCTCAACTTGCATTTGGATGTTGTCGCCTGGCATTACCATTTCTACGCCTTCTGGTAGAGAGATGTCACCAGTTACGTCAGTTGTACGGAAGTAGAACTGTGGACGGTAGCCTTTGAAGAATGGAGTGTGACGACCACCTTCATCTTTAGAAAGTACGTATACTTCTGACTCGAACTTAGTGTGTGGAGTGATTGAACCAGGCTTAGCTAGTACTTGACCACGTTCAACTTCATCACGCTTAGTACCACGTAGAAGTGCACCAACGTTCTCACCAGCGCGACCTTCGTCAAGAAGCTTACGGAACATTTCAACACCAGTACATGTAGTAGTAGTAGTGTCTTTGATACCTACGATAGCAACTTCGTCACCTACGTTTAGGATACCACGTTCGATACGGCCAGTTACTACTGTACCACGACCTTGGATTGAGAATACGTCTTCGATAGGCATTAGGAATGGCATATCTACTGCACGCTCTGGCTCAGGGATGTATGAATCTAGCGCTTCTGCTAGTTCAACAATCTTAGCTTCCCATTGCTCTTCGCCGTTTAGTGCGCCTAGAGCTGAACCTTGGATAACTGGTAGGTCATCACCTGGGAAATCGTACTCAGATAGAAGTTCACGAACTTCCATTTCTACTAGTTCTAGTAGCTCTTCATCGTCAACCATGTCACATTTGTTCATGAATACGATGATGTATGGGATACCAACCTGACGGCCTAGTAGGATGTGCTCACGAGTTTGTGGCATTGGACCATCTGTCGCAGCAACAACTAGGATACCACCGTCCATCTGTGCAGCACCAGTGATCATGTTTTTAACATAATCCGCGTGTCCTGGACAGTCTACGTGTGCGTAGTGGCGAGTTGGAGTGTCGTACTCTACGTGAGAAGTAGCGATTGTGATACCGCGCTCACGCTCTTCTGGAGCGTTATCGATAGATGCGAAGTCACGAGCAGCACCGCCGTATACTTTAGCAAGTGTTGTACAGATAGCTGCAGTTAGAGTAGTTTTACCGTGGTCAACGTGGCCGATAGTACCAACGTTTACGTGCGGTTTTACACGTTCAAATTTTTCTTTAGACATGAGTAGTCCCTCTAGGTACGGATTTAGGTGGCCCGAATTGACCACGCAACCAAAAAAGATAATTGGTAAATCTTATATCAAAAGGAAATAACTTTAAGAGCTGGTGCTGATAGGCAGACTCGAACTGCCGACCTCATCCTTACCAAGGATGCGCTCTACCACCTGAGCTATATCAGCACTCAAATTAGAGTGGAGCGGGCAGCGGGAATCGAAAAAGGTAGACCTAAAACGATATACTTTATGTTGCCCTATACTCTCCGCTTTAGAAACTTCAAAGCGCTGAGAATTATGCTCTTAAGCCTTGTTAGTCATTTCCTTAAGAAGAGTTCGGCGCATTATAGCAGTAAGATCTCACATTGCAACAAAAAATAATTCTAGTAAAAACACCTTTCAAAATCAAGACATCTGCATCATACTTTAATACTTCTGTACTTTAAGGGATTATGATGGATTTCTTCAGTTTTTATTCAATCAAGTGGGTCAGAACCACCGAATACCCCAAGTTCGATATCCCTATCATGTTTTTTGATGGAGAGCCTGCAATTGGTGTTAACCAATGGATCAGCGGGATGATAAAGCAAGGAATCACTCCTTCATCACTAGAAGAAGCAATGAGAGCAATTGGTCATTTGTATAATTTCCATAAAGTGCTCACCATCCATGAAGGTGACGATTATGATACCAATCGACTAATTGAAAAGTTTCTTGATGCTAAGATGTTTGGGACAGATCAGTTCTGTACGTTAACATCCGATTCTTATCTCAAATTAGCCTTTCTTGGCTGGAAGCCCGTCAAAGCCAAAAGCATAAAAACAACGTACCTTCGACACATTAATGATTTTGATAAGTTTCAAAGTGCATTTCACGGTGCTGACAGGTTAAATCCTTCTGAAACTGTCTTTCTATCCTCTTATGAAAAGTACCTTGCCTTTAAACAACGTTCAGGTTGGGACGCTTTATTACACCTTTTCCCAGCTCAAGAGCATGAAAAAGAAGAATTTTCTATTTCTGTTCGAGAAGACCGAGTCCATAAGCGAGCGAAGCGCTTACAAGACAGAATAAATAAGTGTTTTCCCGCTGACCGTTTTATAGAGCTAATAGAGACCCTTGGCAATCCCAGAGATAAATTAGTGTTTTTGATGTATGGCGGAGGCTCTCTTCGAAGATCTGAACCTCTACATACCTTTTTTGATGATGTTATTGGTATCGATAACAATCATATGCTTCGAGTTCGCCTGGATGACCCGACTTATGGTGAAATCTCGTGGAAAGATTCTGATGGCAACATCAGGAAAACCACCAGAAAAGAATACATGGAAGAGAATTACGCGAATGAGCAGTTACCACCAAATCACCCACTAAGGCACCTACAAACCAGAGATCAGGTATTGAATCGTAATGACGGGTTGCATTCTGGTTTTAAAGGAATGACGTTTTTAGAAGCATCGTTTACCCCTTCGGAAGCATCAAGCAGAGATGGCGAAGTGTTCTGGTGCTCCCCAGAAATAGGTCGTTATGCCGCTAAAGTGTTTGAAGAATATATGAACACCTACATTTATCGCAACCCTAGTACAGGAAAAGCAAACCCTAATGGCTGGCCGTGGCATCCTTGGCTGTTCATCAAAATAACCGACGATGAGTATGGGTTGCCTCTTACGATATCCGCTATCAATGCCTCATTAAAACGTTCACTCGCAAAAATGGGGCTGGCAGGAAAAGGCTATGGTTTGCATTCATTAAGGCATTTATTCGGATTTTATTGCGCCACTGTGTTGAAGATAGACATCACAAAGCTTCAAGGGATGCTGCATCACAGTCAGATTTCCAGTACGCAGATCTACTACCACTTATCGGATGCTACCGTTCGTCACGAACTGCTACTTGCTCATCATAAGCATATTGGCGAACCATCCGATGTCCCATTAGACCTTCCTGCTGTGGCAGATTTCGACCAACACTTTAAATACCAGTATCCAAACAACTGGCTGAGATAATCATGACACCAGATATCATCATTAAAGATAATGCTCACTTACTTGAACTACACGCAGCAGGAACACTCTCAGGCGCTTTAATTCAAGTCCCTTCATTTAAAGAAAATGAAGATCCAATACTGGTAAATCTTTCCTCTAACTTACGCTTTCAAAACACGAATGCATCAGTGCTAATAGAGCATATTGAAAAAAATCTCATGGCTGCTTTTAAACAAGCGCTCATTCAACTCTCTTTAGATTTTTACCGTCAGTTTCATGCTAACAAGTCTAAATCTCGTAACTTTACTTTGATGTCAGCTACAGGAAACAAAGCTCTTGATGCTTGGTTGGCGTCTTATGCGGAGAAAAGTCCCGTAAAAAATAGAAAGTCATTGCGAGGCTATATTTTCAGTCTTACAACAGACGAAGTCGAAGAGGTCATTGGTAAGATCATTGATGAGTTGATGATGTTTGAAGCTTGGGCTGATGCGATCACAGAAGAAGCCTTGGCAAAGCTTGACATCAACCTTTTCCCTGCATTACTGCTAAGCAGAAAACACGCTATAAGCAAGTTGGGATGTGGTCACATTGCAGAACAAATACTATGGTGCATAGAGCAACTTGATGATGTTAAACGTAAAAAGACTGCCAATGACTTAATTTCAATACTAGGTGACGCTGACTGCTTATTGATTTTTAGTGGCGAACATCTGGCAGAAACCAATCGACGAAAGTCTTCGCTGTATCGAAATATCTACCTCAAGCTGCTGTCTTATGGAACCGTGACAAAAAGCTGGCTTCCCGCTTATTCGAAGAAAACACCACGACTACAATTTCGCGCTCTCGCTTCTAATGATATTGATAACGCAATCACGCAAGCTTTCAGTAGTGATCGTAAGTCTATTCTAACCTCTCTTTGGTCTCGATTTATCTTTTGCACATCCATCGGGCAAACGTTGAATTTTCCGATACAAATTCGACTACTTTGTGGCTATTTATTCGATGAGGATAGAGCGACAAGACTTGGTTATCGAAAGATAATGGAGCAGCTTACACAGTCCGTAGGGTTAGGATACCCTCTGGAGATGTGCGACACCATTTATAAGCAGCAAGACTCAAATTCATTACATTGGTATGAACGCTATAAGATGGTTGAAAGAAATGGCGCTGTTACTGTTGAGTCAGCAGCAGATATCCCTATCGGTGTAGTAGCGCAACCGCTGCCCGATGCATGGCAAGATGCTTTATCAATATTCCATCAACAAAAATTGACGTCAGATGGTTATAAATCTGACATCATGCATTTTGTAAAATGGGCGGTTCAATACCGTGGGGCGCTAAGCCCTTGGGATGTAAAGCCAATTGATTTATACACTCCCTCTCCATTTATAAATGCGTCTGAGTGTTATTTTGACTACATCAATAACACTCAAAGCGTCAAATCCAAGAAGACCAAAAGACACCGATGGGGGCTAGCAAAAAGTTTTTATCGCGGCGTAGCAAACACACTGAAGTTGGAAGAGCGAGATGTTGAATCACCATTTAAAAATCTACCCAAAGTAGACTTTACAGGTCGAGGAAGACGCTCAAAAACACCAAGAGCCAGAATCACGTCAATGGTTGTCGATAAAATGGTAGAAATACTTTGTGGCTTTGATAGCAAAGGTGTACCAACGTACCAGTGGGCAGAGCAAATTTCACTCGCAGCTCTTAATAGCCATCATGCCAAAGGGCGTACTGACCATTTCCTAGATCCAGAGTCTCAACAATATGTATTTTGCCCTTCCAGAGCCGCCTCTCTCGCTTTTTTGTTATTGTTGCCGATACGAGGCGTTCAGGCTCGTTGGTTAGATCAAGGCTACTTTGACCAAGAGATCTTTGACCCGACAACCAAAAGCTTTAAAGAAAACCTATCCCCTTTGAAGCATTTTGAAAGTGAATACCATCGAACACAATGGGATGTGAATGGCGGTGCCGTTGGCGTTTTACAACGCCCATCAAACCGATTGATGTCGGGAGATTCCGACTTTTCCATTTATATCAATACGAACAAAACTCAGATGTGGTCGCCTGATGAAAAAAATGGATATGAGATCCCTTGGCCTTACATATCTAATCCTCAACACACCTATGAGAAAAGCTTAAATCATCCATACAATGTATTATTTGAGCAACTTCAATGGCTTGAACAATATTCAGCCGATGCGCAGCCTCTAAGGTTCGACCATCTTCCATCCGATAGAGAGCGTATTACCAATGCCAGAAATGTCATGGCAAATGTTCCGTTTATACTGCCTGTATTCAGAGACTTAACAGAAACTGTCAGCTACAAACTCAGTGGTAAGCACATTATTACCCACCCACCGATCAGTAAGTATAAAATTGAACGCATTTTTGATGAGCTGTGTTTAGAAACAGAAAAGCAACTTCGACAAGAAGGGCTTGATGTCACGCTAACGGATGCGGATGGAAAATCTATCTTTGATATCCATACATTACGAGTAGCTGGGATTTCTCATTTACTCGATATTGGCGTGCCTTTACATATCGTCTCGGAGTTTATCGCTGGACACGCTTCTATTTTCATGACCTTGGGTTATAGCAAAGCAGAATCGGATGTCATAAAGGAAAGCATTCTGCAAGCAAACGAGTCCACGCCATACGCACCATCAGCCAGTGATAAAGTCCTGCTAGGACAAGACAAAAGACAACTATTTGCTCCCAATGACCATTCCTCAGATATTGATTTAAACCATCGAAATATCGCAACCTTCGCCCCTGTCGAGGGCGGGATGTGTCCTCTCGGTGGCAAAGGTTGCGCAGGATGCTCAGAAGGTATGCCTCACCCAGAGGAAGATAATGCATTTGTTCCTGTTCAGGGCGGGTGTGGTAATTGTCGATTCTGGCTAACTGGTTTTGATTTTTTGATTGAACAAATCATGGAGCTGAATCGAATCATGTTTGTTTTAAAAGAATCCAGTAAAGAAATCCAGTACCTCAATGAGTGTGTTGAAGAGATTGAATGGGCGCTAGAAGATGCCGAGACCCCTGAAGAACGACAAAGACTTAATGTCAAAATCACTTCTACTCAATCCAGCATTAAGGGTATCGAAGAATCGCTAATCCCTTTAATGAAGGCATGGAAGAACCGTTATCTAGCTGTGTTACAGTCGGAAGAACTTCGGGACACAAACGATACCGAGTCAGGCAATAAACCCGCCTTGATCGGAGATGTGAATATCACCGCCAACTTGAAGTCAGGTTCAGAGTATCAATTAATACACACGATAGTTGAACAAGCGTACCTTCTTCCGAAAGGCTCCGTTCCTATTCCAGAAAACCCAGCCAGGGCGTTACGAGAGTTTTTAGATACTATCGTGAGTCACCTTGATTCTTCCTTTTTGTTTGCACGGATCAAAGATAAACACTTAGCGAACAAAGGTGCTTTAAAACTCGCTGATTATTTGAATGAGCACTTCAGTCAAAGTGAGATAGCGGCCTTGTCTGACGGACGATTAATGGAGATCAGCCAACTCAAACTGGAGAAGGTCACAAAAGCCGCCAACTTACTTCAGTCAATGATCGATCAACAACTAACATTACCCAAAAATCAAAAAAGCCTTACGCATCATATGTTAGAGGAGAACATTTGAGATGACACAACAACTCAATGACATTGAACAAAAATTCAGAGATGAAGAAGAAGCACTTTTCGCTCAATGTGAAGAGAAGTGTGGTACGCCCATTTCGAAGATGTCACTCCGAAACATAAGAAAAGCAGCCAAAACCATGCTGGCTTCAGGTGCGAAAATAAACAACTCAACGATTGCCGCTTTCATCCAAAACGTTGACAACTCAGATCTGTTTGAAAAAACAGAGAAAGAGAGCGTTCCCCCTAAATATCAATCTATTGCAAATAATGTAAATTTTAAGGCGTTTATCTCCTTCTATGTGATTGAACAAGATAAACGCATGGGTGCTAAAAATAAGGCTCCAGTAAGTCAACGGAGCGAAGTGAGTTTTCCTGTAGATCAATTAGATCCTAAATCAAGAGCTTATGTCAGAACACTTCAAATGCAGGTGCAAGCTTTAGAGAATGAAAGAAAAGTATTAACCGCCAAACTACAGGAACAATCGAGAAAGCAACCCATTAGCCTTGCGCTCTCGCACCAAACGACTGCTAAAAAAGGGCTTCCGACATTAGAGGTAATTTCAGACACCTCAGCCGAAGATGCTCTGTTCGCTCAGATAATATCAAAGTTAGTTAATCTACCAGAGCAGTTTCCTGAATACTTCCAAACCGAAACTCGAAATGAAAAAACGGTGTTAAAAATCGTCAGCAATTCTCGGAAGCAAGTCCTGTTTCGCAGTGACGAATGGAAATACATTACTGATGCTTTAACGGGACGGTCTCATGAGTGATTTTGGTTTAACAGAAGATGCCGACAAAAAGCTCTCTAGTGGCGATAAAAATGCCTCAAAATTCGAAACGTGGTTAAGTAGCAAAACTCCATTGGACGCCAATGGTTGTAAGATTTACGACTCTAAAACTTGGCTGCCACTTGTAAATGCTAAAACACATAATCTCGCAAGAGCGGAGCTATCCGCTCAATCAGGCGTAGGGCTTTCGGCATTGCGGCAAAACCCGAAAATTAAAGCATTGCTGGAAGAGCTAGAAACAGAGCTTAGAGAGAAAAATATTCTGCCCGCTCTCACGGAGTCAGGCAAAGTCGCTCAGGATTCACCGAAGAAATACGATCAGGGCGCTTCTCAGCGCCATGTGGATACAAATCGACTCAGAGAGCTTGAAGAAGAGAACCAGCGCCTTAGAGCTGAATTAAAGCGCTTTGAAGAGCTAAAAGAAATCATGAGCGAAATGGGTATGGGGGTGGAGCTATGATGACCGCCTATATGGAGATAACAGCTATCCATTTTGAAACCAGCAAAGAAGCTCAGTTCACAGGAATCTTCATACGCAAATCACAACCTGAAATGGTCTCAGCCAAATCTTATGTGCTGGTTCGCTGCCCTGTGAATGTCATGGATTTTGCCCCTTCTGAAGGTCAATGCGTTCAGATCACGGGAGATTTCGTGATAGTTGATGACTTGCGAGGGCATTATCAACTTAAACGCTTTGACTTCATCAATCCAAAGCGTGTGAAGCTGGTATTGCCATCAGCCTCCAATGAGTTTGTGAACTTTATTTCGAAAGAGCGTGATTTTGTTGGTATTGGTATAAGTAAAGCCAAAGAGTTGTGGCGCACCTATGGTTCGAGAATCTTTGAGATCCTTGAGAAACAACAACTGAACCCGTTACTGAGTATTCTCACCGAAAAATCGGCGGTTGCACTCATTGCAGGCTTTGAAAAATATCAAACCCTAAAGTACACGGAATGGTTTTGCTCTCATGGTATACCGCCTGCGATACAGCAAAAGCTCTTCAAATATCATAAAGATACAGTCGTTGAAGAGTTAAAGGACAATCCCTACTTACTTGTGACCTTCGGTATGAACTTCAAAGATGCCGATGAGATTGCTCGCTCTTACTTTCATATCGAACGCCACGCAGATATCCGATTTATTGCTGCGATAGAGCAAACGATACGTAACCATACCCGCTCAGGGCATACGTACATGACAAAGGGAGAACTAAGAAGCAAGTTGTTTGATATAATGCGCAGCTATGACGTTGTCGATAAAGCCATGCAAGTGGCAGGACATAAATTATCCTTCCGCATCGACCCTGATACCCAACACTATCATCCTGTAGGGATGTACGTCACAGAAGCGGTGATCGCAAAAAGGTTAGTGAAGCTCGTCACCTCTGAAGCTAAGTGGAACTACACAACTGAAACGGCAATGCATCAAGCCATCAATGAATTACCTTTTACGCTCGCAAATAAACAACAGCTTGCAGTCAAAGAAGCCTTGTCACACCACATTTCCATTATCACTGGCGGTGCAGGTACAGGAAAAACCACCATACTAAAAACGGTTTTAAAAGCTTACTCCGCATTGAAATACAACATTTATCCGATGGCACTCTCTGGCAGAGCCGCGATGCGGCTGCATGAATCAATCGAGCTACCAACATCAACGATAGCAAGGTTTTTAAGAGAGCCACCTATCGGCGCAGGCAAAAACCTTATTGTTATCGATGAAGCTTCTATGCTTGATCTGCACACCATGTATAAGATTGTGACGCATTCAGATCCGTCAGTTCGCTTCTTGCTTGTCGGAGACCGTGACCAGCTACCGTCCATCGGCTCAGGTTTAGTGCTGTCTGACATGATTGATTCAGAGCTTATTTCTGTCGTGAAGCTTGATATTGTGCAAAGGCAATCTGAATCCTCTGGAATACCCGAATACTCAAAATCAGTCAATGATGGGATCGTACCGCTAGAGTTGAGTACAGGATGCATTCATTTTCATCCCGTCCGTGACGAAGATATCGTGGAGACCTGTACAAGGCTTTACTCAGAGGCTCCCTCAGACAGTCAAGTGGTCTCTTCCTCAATAAAGATCACTTCAGAAATTAACGAATCCTGCCAAAAGATGGTAAATCCTGATGGCGCAGCCATGTATGTTCATATGTACAGTAATGAAAAACTAGAGACAGACTTTAGAATCAATGACCCTGTGATATTTACCATCAATGACTACCAAGCAGGCGTTCAAAACGGCACGCTTGGCGTATTAGAAAGCATTGAGTCAAGAGGGAATCACCTAGGTCGAGTAAGAACGGATGACGGCAAAGAGGTCAACCTGACCAGAGCACTCTTTGATTCGTTGAAACGCGCCTACTCGATCACGCTACATAAAGCGCAAGGCTCTCAATTTAAACGAACCATAGTGGCATTGGATGGCGCACCAATGGTTGACCGTGCGTGGTTATATACTGCGATAACTCGAACAGAAGATGAACTGCATATCGTTGGCTCCGAAGCGAACTTCAAAAAAGCAGTAACGAGCTTGAGCGCACGGTACAAGCGCAGAACTTGGCTGGACAAGCTGATCCACGAAGAGTACCTCTATGCCACCAATCAAAGAGAGAGACCTGTCGTCACACTTCGAAATCAATGGCAAAGAGTGAGTTAATCAATATCGTAGCTGCTGCGTTCACGCAGCTTGCGAAGCCTTTTAACTCGCAAAGCTCCAAATACAAGCCGCGATGTAGAAGGCTAAGCTGACATAGCCAAGCCCTTTTAACGCTAAATCATAGAGGTGCTCGTTATTCCTCTTATCGTAGTGATCCACGACAATAATGATACAGGCGATAGCAAGCATCACAAAAGAGCCAAATAAAACATAAAGAGAATCACCGACAAAAGTAATGCCATGCCCTCGTTTGGAAGGTAAGTAAATTTCTCCGTGGTTAATACCAAACAAACCATAGAGCACTAACCCAGCCGCAATCGATAGAAAGAGAATCCGAATATTTTTGGGGATAACATTCGGCTTATAAGGTTTACTTTTCTTAATAAACTCATATTCACCATTTCGTTTGTTTAGAAAGGACTTCTTCACAAACAGCTTCATGATGAACTCTTCTTCCTGTGACGTGTAGTACCCCGTATTCAGCTTTGAAAACATTGCCTTAGCAACTTCAGGGCTTATATCTTCTTTACCCTGATACAATATCTTCCGTTGCTCAAGGTGAAAGTAAAGGCGATTCAGCATCTGCTTATATTACCTAGTCATTTTAAGTCTGAATATCGTCGTCACCGAGTCAAGTCGGAGTTACTGATTGCAAATGACATCTCGACCATAGCTATCAACTTCTTCTTGAGTGGCAAACATCACGAATGAGCCACAAGGAATACGTAGAGCATTTGGATCATCATATGCCGCATAAGTTGAGTATGTATGCGTAGCAGTGTAGTAAATTGAACCACCCCAGATTGTTGCACACAGAGCTAGAAACCAAAGAACACTTGATTTATTTCGCCACCGCGCTGGAATCCAATCCCATAGTTGCTCGCTATGGAATGTTTTTCGATACAGGTCATAGTTAGCCCACTGGGAGCACAAGCACGCTGATAAACTCCAAAAAACCACATCAGGAATGACGACACCACTGACAAACTCAATTCCTGCTAGAGCAGCTATCCAAAGCATAGATAAAGAAAGAATTACCAAGCCTTTTAGATGCATACGCTTATAAAAGTAGTATATAAAACCACCAAAAAACGCAGCAAAATTAGAAATAAAAGAGATACGTTCTTTAAAAGACAATGCCCTATATGCTTCACTCTTCAGAATCAAAGCATGGCTGAGTTCATCTGCCCCTAGATTTTTCAATAGATGAAAACGGCGCTTCCACTTATTACTAACATCTAGGTCATCAATTGCATTTATACTATCTTGCAAACTATAAAACCTTTCTCGAATTAAACACCAAGCGTTGTTCACGCCAAAAATAAGGCTCAGCGTCACCGTGAACCTTCTCTGAGTAAGAACTCTTTCCTACCTAAAACTTTTCACACTGGCTGACATCTAGAACGTAGTCTCGAAGTAAATTCTTTTTGTAGCCGATCTTTTTCGGGCAAAGCACATAGCCGTTATCAGGAATGATCTTGTGAAGTAAGATGATGTTAGACACGAAGGAAAAACCACCGCCGATGATTGCTACTATAAGAAAAAACTTCTTTATATTTCGCAGAGTAAAATAACGCATTTTCATTGGCTGCGGAGTTAACGTTATTTCAGCTTGTTTATACCAAACGTATGTAATTAAAGGTAAAGATAACAGCGTGGTTATGCCAAGAATAGAACCAGACACTCCAAAGATTATTGACATAAAATATAGCGGATCAGCAACTAATTCCGATGAAGGATTAAAAATTTGTACAACATAAAATTGCCAATAAACCCACCAAGTAATAACCGAAATTGCGAATGCAGTTAAAACAAAAGCGATACAACCTATTTTATTCGCCATCGAATTCATCAACGACAGCCTCCACTAGTCTTTTCTCAAAATCAGTCTCTTTATCAATAAACCATACCCCAAAAGCAGAGAAAGCAAGGATACTTAAAGATACGGGAACCGTTACAGGAAGTGATAACAATCCTGCTCCAAATGCGACGATTTTACCCAAAACTAAAGCAGTACCAGCAACACTTACCGCATGAACCAAAAGCTTAGCTTCATCAACACCTAATTCTCTTAGTGTATAGTCATCGGTTAATAGATATTTAAGACCATTGATCCCTGAGCCAAGAAGAAATTCGGCTGGGGCGTAAGTTTTCACGTAACGGGTCATGCCTTTAACTGAATCAAGAGCACCCATTCCCATTTTCACCACTTGAGGGTTATCGGCACGGAAGACGCCACCATGCAAAATTGTCTGTTTAAACTTATCGTAATTATTTAAATAGAGATACTCGACACCATCGATGTTTTTGACAATAGCGGTCACACCCAAGCCACCAAGTGCTTTGGCAGTTTCTCTGGCATTATATAACCCTGTTAGCGAGTCTTTGACGGTCTTAACATCACCATTGAAGTCCCAAATCTCAAACAGTTTTTTCCACTCTTCAGGCGTAAAGATCGCGATCTCTGCTGTCTGGCTGCGATAAATCACCTCTATCTGTTTTTCACCTTCTTTAGCAAGGAAGTTATAGGCAGGCCAATACGTGTGAGTGGCGTTGATAACAGGAGTGTTAGCCGACACGCTTTGATCTTGGGAAATATTAACCAACTTATCATTGATGGTCGTATGTTGATATTTTCCCCATACATCACCTAAAGAATGGGCTTTTTCAATGGTTTTTATCGGATGTGGTTGATCCGATATGCTGCATTGTTCTGGTGCTTGCCACTCCCTTACTTGAAGTTTATCGCCGACTTTTAGCGATAATGGGTCTTGTTCATAAAGAGGATTTAGTGTCAGTAGTTCCTTGGGAGCAAGTCCATACTGAGCTGCAATATCTGTCCAAGTTTCGCTTTGCCCTGTATCAACGTGAGTCTTAACTGTGTGAGTTGGGGCTGACTTTTCTTTAAAGTCGCTTTGTGACTCAGTATCTTTTGGACGCTCCAGAAGATCTGTTTGTCGAATAGAAACGAGCTGTTCAATATCTAATGTAACTGCGTTCTCTTCAAGCCATGCATGGTTAATATTTGCTAGCTCTTCAGATGTCAGTTTTTCAGTTCTAAAAAGAATATGTTGAGGTGGCAGCGATTTCTCTTCTAGCTTATAAGGCAATAAAATAGAAGTGTAATGATGGTCAGATAATAGTTCATCAGACAAAAAGAGGGCTTTTGAACGAGTCAGATAAAAAGACCAACGATCATCACCCGCCACTTTGTATTCTTTGGCTAATACTCCATCAAGGAAGTGGTAATAGTAACCATGTGTAGCCCAAGCTAAGCCGCTTTCTGAAACTTGCACCATTAACTTAACAGGGATGTACTCAGCATGTATATGTGATGAGTTAATAGGCTTCGGTGTGATAGTTTGCTGAGTAATATGACCAGCATCAACAAATACATCATGAAGTAAGCTCTTTTCTTCATTGGATAAGCACTTAGCCGAAAGTAACACCTCACTCTCTTGCGTTGCTTTTTTAGTCCAACTCATGACTTTAGGCTCGTTCGATGTTTTAGCCAAAGACCAAACTCCCACCTGAAGCTGATTTAGTTCTTCAAGTGTACAAAGTATTTTAATATTACACTCATGGGTAGGTGTTGGCTCTGGTGTGTCTTTTACCCGTTCTGTCGATGGCGTGTATTGAGGGACATCATCCAAAACAGGTTTATAGCCTGCGCCTCTAATTCTTACCTGATCGAGTGGTTTCTTCATGCTTCGCTGCCTGATAACTTCCTAACACTCCAACATACTGGTTTTACGAGAAAATTAGAATAGTCATATTCACCAATTAGTTAGGCAAAAGGCATTTAACATTAGCGTTGTTCAATAA
This sequence comes from Vibrio sp. B1ASS3, assembly GCF_905175355.1. NCBI lineage: Bacteria > Pseudomonadati > Pseudomonadota > Gammaproteobacteria > Vibrionales > Vibrionaceae > Vibrio > Vibrio sp. B1ASS3. Next base: position 181,135 of record NZ_HG992742.1, on the reverse strand, counting down.
AGGTTCTCAGTATGATGATCATTACGGTACTTTCTGAGGTGAACCACATTTTCTTACCTATCAGATAGGTATGAGCCAAAGACAGGATGTCATTCCACTATCATTTAGAGATTGATAAACCTATATGATAGATTTATCTTATAACTATGTTAATGATAGAGGTATGTGCATTATGGCGATATACGGATATGCAAGGGTTAGTACCTTAGAGCAGAACCTTGAACAGCAGATAGCGTTGCTTAAATCGACAGGTTTTAACTTCGACAAAATCTTTAGTGAGAAAGTCAGTGCTAAAAATACAACTGACCGAGAGCAGTGGCAAAGGCTGATGGATTCACTAAAGCCTCAAGATCAGATTGTCACTCAATCAATCGACAGACTGGGTCGTTGCACTCGTGATGTGCTCGACTTAATTGATAGATGCAAATCTGACGGGATCAAAATTTTCATTGCCGACTTAGGAAGTATCGACATCACCAGTGCGACTGGTCAATTAGTTGTCACCACTCTTTCAGCCGTTGCCCAAATGCAACGTGAGCAAATGCTAGAAAAGCAGTTCATTGGCATAGAGAGAGCAAAGGCAGAAGGAAAATACAAAGGTAAACAACAAACTCAATCGACGATAAACAAATGCATAGAAGCGTTGAAGTATGTTGAAAAAGGGATGAGTAAGGAGAAAGCAGCGAAGGCTGCTGGGATAGGAATTGCCACACTTTACCGCTATATCAAACAAACCAATCGCGGATAGCGACAGGAGTGCCAACCGTTCACCCGAAGCAAACTTTAGGTAACAGTGTAGAGCATGACTTCAAATACAGCATCACACGAGATATGACTATATTTCTAGTATTGATAGGGAGAGAGTAGTAGCTGATCGAGCTAAAAGGAAAAAGTGTACTCTGAGCGCGTAGCGAGAATCGAACTCGCAGCATCAGCTTGGAAGGCTGAGGTATTACCATTATACGATACGCGCTCAGAGTACACTCATAAATCTGGAGTGACTAATCAAATTGTCTATGCTCTAGAGTAGAGCATAAAGTAAGGTCATTTTCAAACTAAAAGTAAATATACTTTAGCTTGCCTTACTTGCGGTGTCCTTCAAGCCCAATAAGATAAGCAATTCACTCACTCACCTGTTAGTTAAAGTATGATTTTGGGTCTACATTTATCGAACCCGCATCATCAGCTTGGAAGGCTGAGGTAATAGCCATTATACGATGCCCGCAACACGTAACTCTGAGAGCTATTTCCTAAAGAATATGGTGGAGGGGGACGGATTCGAACCATCGAAGGCAGTGCCGGCAGATTTACAGTCTGCTCCCTTTGGCCACTCGGGAACCCCTCCAAAATTTCATGCCATTCTTACTACAATTGCTTCTAATGAAACAGGAAAGAATGGTGCCGACTACCGGAATCGAACTGGTGACCTACTGATTACAAGTCAGTTGCTCTACCTACTGAGCTAAGTCGGCATAAGTGGTGCGCATTCTATTGAATGATTTTCTAGGTTGCAATAGCTATTTTAAAAAAAATCGTAAAATTCGACTTTTTAGAATCGATTGCTGCAAAATCATACAAACCTCGCTTTTTAAAGCAAACTTTCGAGCTTTGTCGTTTGCTTTGCTCGGAGCTTGTTGTATGTTCTTGCTCTCTATGAAACCAAGGATAAAAGAGATCCATGAGTCCATTTTTGTCATTTGACCGTGCTGAATGGGCAGAGTTACGTAATTCTGTTCCTATGACACTCTCTGAAGACGACTTAAAAGCGCTTCAAGGCATTAATGAAAACCTCACTATGGAGGAAGCGGTAGAGATCTACCTTCCTTTGTCTCGTCTATTGAATTTATACGTTCAAGCTCGTCAAAGTCGCAACTCCGTCCTACAGGAATTCCTGAATACGGAAGAGCACGCTCCACCATTCGTGATTGGTATTGCGGGAAGCGTTGCTGTAGGGAAAAGCACGACAGCGAGACTTCTTAAAGCCCTGCTTTCTCGCTGGGAGAACCACCCTAAAGTCGCCTTAGTGACAACAGACGGTTTCTTATATCCAAAGAAAGTATTAGAAGATAAAGGCATCATGCATCGTAAAGGCTTTCCCGAGTCTTACGATATCAAACGCTTGGTAGAATTCGTTTCTGATGTAAAAGCTGGCCAGCCTAACTTAGAAGTGCCTGTCTATTCGCATATCACTTACGACATTACAGACGAAAAGAAAAAGGTGGATCGTCCTGATGTGTTAATCATTGAAGGGTTAAACGTTTTACAGAGCGGTATGGATTACCCGCACGATCCGCATCGCGTATTTGTTTCTGATTTCCTAGATTTTTCTATCTATGTGGATGCAGAAACAGACACCATTGAGCAATGGTATATAGAAAGATTCTTGAAGTTTCGTAGAGGTGCCTTTACTAAGCCAGGCTCATACTTTAGCCACTATACCCAGCTGTCTGTAGAAGAGGCGAAGAATAAAGCTAAAGACATATGGCATTCAATCAACGGGTTGAACTTAGAACACAATATCCTTCCAACTCGTGAAAGAGCTCATTTGATTCTGCATAAAGGTCCAAGCCATTTAGTGGATAAGGTTTCTTTGAGAAAGTAACCTTATCCTTAATGACGGGGCTAGTCATTTTTCCTTAAGGAGATCTCTCCACCAACATAGGTCTCCAATCCATTTTCAGTCTCAAGCACGACCCCACCTTGCTGGTCGATGCCCTTCACTATGCCATGAATCTCTCTTGGCCCCATCAACAGCTTAACTGAGCGTCCAATAAAATTATCTAAACGATTCCAGCGGTCAACAAAACCTGCCAGTCCTGCCATTTCATATTCTTCTAGCGCATTTTTCCAATGCTCGATTAGCTTTATCGCTAGCTGAGTCCGGTCAATCAAAACACCATCACTCACTTGGTTCAGCGTCGTCCAAGGTTGATCAATTTCTGGCTGCATATCTGGCATTCCGATATTTAACCCCATGCCGATCACCAAATGCGCTGCTCCACCGGCCTGACCCGACATTTCCACCAAAATACCCGCCAATTTCTTATCTTGGTAATAGATGTCATTCGGCCACTTCAACTTCACGCCATCAATACCAAGGCTTTCTATTGCCTCTACAGCAGCGATACCAACAACCAAGCTCAAGCCCATCGCTGCAGCCATACCAGCATCCAATCGCCAGTACATCGATAAGTAAAGGTTTGTTCCAAAGGGAGATATCCACTGGCGTCCACGCCTTCCTCGCCCTTTTGCCTGATATTCTGCAAGACAAACTCGCCCTTTGTCTGACTCATTCACTTTATCAAGCAAGTATTGGTTAGTAGAGTCAATAACCGAGATCAACTCTATTGGCGTCTCTACTTTGGCTTGCAATTGAGTCTCATCGAGCAACTGCAAAGGCTGGGCTAACTGATAGCCTCGCCCTTGGATACGGTAAATATCCACCCCCCAATCATTAAGCCCTTTGATATGCTTAGCAATGGCAGCTCGAGAGATACCTAACTCCTGCCCTAGCGCTTCTCCTGAATGGAAATCTCCGTCACTGAGCGCCTTGAGAATATGCAATTTTACTGAGTGTTCTTTTCTCATTGCATTGCCTCAATCTCAGCCAGATTGGTCTCGCCCTTGCTATTCATAAAGCGGACTTCATGCTCTAGTTCAATTTGGTATTTATCCCAAACTGTCTTCTTCACTAAAGAAGCCAACTCGACCACATCGCTAGCACTGCAATTATCTACATTGGTTAATACTAAAGCTTGCAATGGGTTCACTTGGGCCCCATTGACTGACACGCCTTTGAGCCCACATTGGTCAATCAACCAACCAGCCGCAACCTTCATCCCCTCTTTTGCTGGATAAGCCACCATGTTGCTATGTTTCTGAATGAGTTGATCATAATGATCTTGGCTGATCACTGGATTTTTGAAGAAACTACCCGCATTGCCCACTTTGGCAGGATCCGGTAATTTTTCCATGCGCACTTGGCAAACACGTTCAAAAATAGCGAGTGGGGTGAGCTCTTCTTCTGGAATACTTTGTAGAGGGCCATATTGATTTATAGCTTTCCATTGCTTAGGCAACTTGAGACCAACCGCAGTAATAAAACACTTCTCATATAGTTCATGCTTAAAGATAGAGTCGCGATAACCAAACAAGCACTCTTCGGCACTCATTCGTTTGGTATCAAAACTGGTCAAATTCAGAATATCGACATATTCGCAAATGTCTTGTAGCTCTAAACCATAAGCACCAATATTTTGAATTGGCGCCGAACCCGCGCACCCTGGGATAAGCGCAAGGTTTTCCATGCCGCCCATCTCTTGCTTAACACTCCATTCGACCAAATCAGGCCAATCTTCTCCACCCTCAATATGCAGCAAGTAATGCTCATCCGTTTCAGTCACGGTTTTACCCATTAAACGGTTGATGATCACCATGCCTTCATAGTGCTGAGTGAACAGCATATTACTGCCTTTACCTAAGAAGAGCTTAGGTATGTCTTGATAAGCTTTGTCTTGGAAGAGTTGTATCACGTCGTCAACAGATTCAACGATCGCTAAATACGCACAAGTTTGTTCTATACCAAATGTGTGAAAAGCCTTAAGGCTCGCGTGTTTCTTAATTTCCATAGTGGATTTGCAACGCCAGATGAGATTCTCTTAAACTATGAACATTCTACATTAGTTATCTTTTAGCCGCAGTGACAATACCTAGCTCATTAATCATAGAAGTGTTAAATCCGATCAAACTGCCTCTCATCAAGAGGTTGTACAAAGCTCATTACCCCGCAGGGAGAGCAAAGCGAGACGAATTGATCGTAACCGCCACCTTAGAGGGCAGTATCATTGCTTTACTAAGATTGAAGACCATTGAGCAATCACGCTTATTGACAGGTATGCTCGTGATCCCTGAATACAGAGGGACAGGCGTAGGGAATGCCTTGCTTACTCATTGTGAAAACACAGTTTTCAACGATGGCGATTATTGCTTTGCTTTTAACCATTTAGAACACTATTACACTCAACACGGATTCGAAACCATTGATAGCTCTGCACTTCCCAACTCTCTAAAAATGGCGTATCTGCGCTATGTAGACAGTGGTAAAGATCTCATTCCAATGCAATTCATTACTTCTGACACTCCAAACGGCGTGGTTTTGTAGCCATAGAATTCATATCTTTGGTAAAATATCAGGTTCGCAATATTGCACTTAATTAAGGTACTCACACCGGTATGATAGTAAGTAGGAACCCATTCGAACAGTTGCCAAGTCTCGCTGTTAAGCCTGAAGACTTCGAAGTTCTGCATGCTGCAGAGACTTTCAGAACTCGTCTTCTTGATGCGATCAGCAAAGCAACGTCGCGAATTTACCTAGTCGCTCTATATCTGGAAGATGATGAAGCTGGCCGTGAAATCTTCACAGCGCTCTATGAAGCGAAACAGCGCAATCCTGGGTTGGACATCAATATCTGTGTAGATTGGCACCGAGCGCAACGAGGTCTTATTGGTGCAGAGTCATCAGAAGGCAACGCAGCACTTTACAAAGCGTTCGCAAAGAAATACCAACACTCTATTCCCGTCTACGGAATTCCAGTGCGTGGAAGGGAAGTCTTTGGAGTACTTCACCTTAAAGGTTTTATCGTTGATGACACCGTGATTTACAGCGGCGCTAGCCTCAATAACGTGTATTTACACTACAACGATCGTTACCGCTTCGACCGCTACCATGTCATTCAGCACAAAGCATTAGCTGACTCTATGGTGAGATTCATCCAAGACGAAATGATCGCTCACCCTGCAGTCAACGACCTAGCAGGCAAAGATAAGCCTGAAACAAAAGAAATCAAAGCAGACATCCGCCAACTTCGCTCTTCATTAGCACGCGCTAACTATGAGTTCGAAACTGAACTCGCTAGCGAAGAAGATGTAAAAGTCACACCGCTTGTTGGTCTAGGCAAACGTCGTAATTTACTTAATCAAAAAATCGTTAAGCTGCTTGCTGCCGCTCAGAATGAAATTTTCATCTGCACCCCTTACTTTAACTTCCCTAAAGCGATTAATCGCGAAGTGAAACGCGCAATGAAGCGTGGGGTAAAAGTCACTATCGTAGTGGGTGATAAAACAGCAAACGACTTCTATATCTCTCCGGAAGAAGAGTTTAAGACCATCGGCGGCCTACCATATCTATACGAACTCAACTTACGTCGATTTGCGAAAGCCAACGAGGCAAGCATTGCTGCGCGCAAACTGTCTATCCACCTTTGGAAGCATGAAAATAATAGCTTCCACCTAAAAGGTATCTGGGTTGATAAGCGCTACATGCTGATGACTGGTAATAACTTGAATCCTCGTGCATGGTCTCTAGACCTAGAAAATGGTCTATTAGTGCAAGATAACTACGCGAAGATGACCGACAAGTTTGAGCAAGAAGTTGCAAACATTCTTGAACATACTCAGCTTATCTGTACATATAGACAATTAGAAAAAGTTGAAGACTATCCAGTAAGCGTTCAGAAGCTGGTTCGTAAGATCACACGAATTAAAGCAGATGGCGTGCTTAAACGTATTCTTTAAGACGCCTACTTAAGTGATAAGGAAGCCCAGTATGAAAATACTGGGCTTTTTTGTTACTTGTAATCAGGGATTAGCAAGCCACTATAGAGAGCAAACGGTAAGCACTCTGCTCTATCTCGGTAAGATCAAAGAACGTAACTGTCCACGTCCCCCTAACCCTTTCTAAAGGATCATTAACCTATGGGCTTAAATTGTTTTAGAAAGGAATTGTTGGACGAACAAATGAGTAAGCAGACGTATAGTGTTTCCTAGCTTCGACGTTTCTATCGGGAGACTTGAGTACTTAAAGCGGGAGGGCTAAGCAATAACTCCAAGGATTCGATTCATTTTGCGGTTTCAGGTAAAGAGCAACCAAGGAAAGAGGCAGAAACAAAAAACTCCGGCATTTCTGCTAGAACCTCAAATATTTCACGGGTTAGACTCAAAGATTAGGGCAGGCTGGCGATCTAACTCCCACTACGCGCTATTTTGATATTAGAGGAATCCGTTACTCTTCCAATAGGCTGGAATTCTTTTCTCCAGATACGAAAAAGGCTCTAGTCTTTCGACTAGAGCCTTAAATATGGCAGGGGTGGAGAGATTCGAACTCCCAACACGCGGATTTGGAATCCATGGGTTACGCTCTATAAAGATATAACCGAATACCACCCTTGGTTATGTTGGCTTGTACCTTATGAAAATTTCGCAAGCTAATGTACTGCAATGTGCTCACCACGATATTTCATCGACAAGTCGTATCGAGAATCACTAGCCAACTAGCACCACGTCTAGGCTTAGAGCTAAATTTCCGACTATGTATGTAGCAATGGTACATTGCGGTAATTCCACCAGCGATTAGCGAAACCATCCCACCGAGAATTTTCTAAAACATTCAGCAGACAATACCACTCTGGTAATCACTGATAGTCATCGCGCTGCACTCCTATCATTATCAGGATTTGAAATTTAATTTCGACAGTCTAACTCTGATAAACTAAGTACGAGTCTTGAGTAACACCTTCAATTCTTCTATCTGCTTACTCTGGTGCTCAACGACTGAAGTTAATTTATCAACTTTACTCTCTAAACCAGTATTATTGTCCATCACCATTTCATCAATAAAGATGGCATTAGCTAATGAAAGAGCAAAGAAACTACCAAAGATGATAACCGATATGACATACCCTCTGATCAAGTAGTAATCCAATGAACCGATTGTCACTAGTGACGGAACTTCATTCCACCCCTCCACCGTGAACAATGAGAAAACGGTATAACTGGCTATAAGTGGGTCTGCAAAGTGAGATGGGATCGACGTTCTAAACAGTAAATATCCAAGAATTGAAAAGAAGACCAGCAGAATCAGGAGCATTAAAAACACACCTCTTGATGCTTTCAATGCTCGACCAATACCGACTAAGATATGCTCGACGTTAGGTATTAGCTTTAATATGCGAAACATACGCAACAATCTAACTACCCGAAGGGCGGTTATAGATTGAATTCCAGGAGCAAATAAATGTCCCGCAATGCTAATAATGACAATACTTGCATCGACGGCATTAAACACACTCTTCCAGTATGCTTTTCCTGTACAACGTACACGATAAAATAAGTCAACTAAAAACAAGCCGTCAATAGCAATTTGAATTGCAGACATTAGCTCTTTATCGTCAACTTTTACCTCAATAGCGAAGATGATACATTGAAGCAATATTAAAAGGGATAGAGGAAGTTCCCCTATCCCTTTCATTTTTTTAATCTGTAGTACAGAAGATGTCATTAGATTGTTACTACTCCCATGCGGTTGATAATGTCCTCCGCACTTTGGTAGTCTTTTTCAAAGTCCTCATTTATTCTACCTTGAATAAAATTTATTCTCTGAGAATGATTTACACCGAATAGATCTAACTTATCCAGCATGTAAACAACTAATAAAGATCCTAAACCAGTAACCAAACCAGAGATAACGCCTGAAATAACATCAGAGAATGGAATTGCAAAGCCAGACAAGTATGTTGAAATTGCTTCATCTGCAAAAATACCCAAACTAACCACAACTCCTGAAGCCAATACTTTACTAGCTTCATGAGCTCCTTCTTTAAAAGACATTCCTGGAGAAGGGGATAGCATAACTTTTAATGCTTTCATCAAAGATAAGAAACTTTCTCTGATGATCCTGACCATGTTCTTACTAGTTTTGACTAAAGTATTAATCACAACTGTGCATATATTTGATACAAAAGCGTTAATAGCCCCAAGAATGCCATTCTGCAGCGCTCGAAGTACACTCTCCCAATTTCCAACAATACTTTTAGCAACACGCTGTAATCGTTCTTTCAGAGAAACCCAAAAACCATGATCTGGAGATGTCTTGAAGCCGTTTGCGAAAATGTCTTTAACTTCGCCAAAAATAGCTGAAATCAAATCAGAGAATAGGCTACCAATAGCTTGCTGTAAGCCTACATTCTTTGCGGCACTTACTGACGTTTCTAATGTTTCTCTAACGAGTTTGCCATGATATTCTTTGCTCGTTGTCTTGTTTAAATGTCCCTTTGACTTGGCGTATTGCAGATTAGCAGAATCATCATCGACTTCGTAATATTCGCCATTAGTTTTGCTTTTGTCTTTAGAATTTTGCAAATGCCGCCATTCTTGGAGATCTTTCTCACCCTTTGATTGATTCATACTTGCATCAATCATCGTTAAGTTTTCATCCGCACTAGCCATATCAACACGATCTTTTAAATTCATGCCTAAATGCGACTTTGGATCTGTCTCTATCTCATGAGCCGATGTTATATGCTCAAGGTGACTCCTCCCGTCTTTAGGAATCTCTTTATTACTATAACCATCAATTAGTGGCCCACCCTCTTGTAATTTTGACTTGCGAATTTTCTTAAAATCATTACCTCTATAAGGCTTATCATCAAAATCATTAATAGATTTCTGCCATTCTTTATAGCTAGCTTCATCTTCTGTCGTTGCTGTAACTCCATCTTTGAAGTTATTGAGAGTAGTAACTGGTCCGCCTTCCTTGTCATTAGCAGCTAAATCTCTACGACTTAACCCTAGTGGTCTTAATAGTTGATCTACTACAACTTCTTTAGTCGAGTCGAATAAGACGTCATACCTTTGACTCGTGAAATCTTGATCTAAAATATCGAGGTAGCTGCGAATTTCACTATGAGACACATGTAGATCATACTGATTACTAAAAAACGAATCAGATTGTTCGCGCTGGGAATTGATTAACTCGTGATCTATATCTGATTCCAAAAACGCATCTAATTCAGAATGAGATTTAGCTAGCCTTACGTCCGGCTTAGAGTGCAACTCATTAAGCAATGCTTTACGTTTACGGAACTTATCTACTCGTGACATAAGGCTACTCCTCTACCTTTTTGTTAAGCCGCAGCTCTGGTTTTCCATGCATCTAAAAAGCGCTCTTCACGCTCATGTACATCACCATCCGCATAAATTGTTGATTCAATGACATCAATAAAGTTTTGTTTATCTTCTGCGGTTTTCATGAAGGGCTTAGCAGCTTCATAAGCTGTGTTAAATGAAGGAGTTGACTTGGTAACCTCTTGAATTCGATTTTTCACAGAATCGGGTAGCTTAGTCCCTGCAATACCAGCAACAAAGAGGTCTATATCTTCTCTTTCTACTGGATCAATATGACCATCACACGCAGCGCATGCCATACCAACAGTGGTTAAAGCAACAAGGTAATCTTCATAGTCTTTATGCGCACCAAAATGCTTTTCTTGTTTTTCTAATGCCGTCTTCAATTTATTTACCTTTGCAGCATTCTCTGCACGACCTTGATTTCGTCCTTCAGCTCTCGCTTTATCTTCAGAATCATCAGTTAAAGCACTTCCAGCTAAACCAGCGGCCGCACCGACTGCAACGCCTGCAGCTGTAGTCGTGCCTGCAGCACCAATTAATGCGGCTACAGAACCCCCACCAGTAACTGGAGCAGCAACTACGGCCCCGATTCCAGCAGCCACCCAACCAGCTGTTTTCCAAAAACTCATACTTATCTCCTTACAAACAGTTACAGATAGTAATATTTAAAATAACAAGTAATAGTACAGACAACTATGAATTACATCACATATATTTTCAGCAACAGCTCAAGTGCTTAATAAGCAATCAAAACGCATACATCTAACAAAATTTCACCTGAGAATGTCAGCAATCGCTACCACTACATTGCTACTACAAGTTATAAAATGAAAGCCTGATCCCTTTCGGAATCAGGCTTTCATTCGTTTACCATATACTAAGCAACAAGTTTTTCAGTATGTTCTCGGTTGTACTCTTCTAGCATCAATACTGCTTCATCAATCTCGTCAGGGTGAAATACCAAGGTCAAATCCACCATCGGATACTTACGAACAAACCAAGAAAGCAGTGGCAACATGCGACTCGTGATTGGCAACGCTGATTCGAGTAGCTTACGTCCCTTAGCATTGCTCAAGTCCTGAGTACTGGTTAATTGAATGCCACCATCTGCCAATTTCTTCATCAAGCTTGGGTAATAACCACGTGGAGCTCGTTGTGGTACAGCAGGTAAGCCCCAACCACCTTGAGTGATAGCACGTAACATCTGCACCTTGAAAATGCCCTCTGAACCATGTTCTAGGTACTTAACGTTTGTACCCTTGAGATAACGACGAACTTTGTAGAAATCCATCCAATTGTCCCAATCTTCCATCGTTTTTAAGCAGTTGTTTACGCGCCACTCATCAAAGTAAGTACGAGCATCTAAACCCTCATCAACGGTATTCCATGGAACCGTATCGAACGATAAATGCTCTATCATTTCACCGCTTTTAGGGTGACGAACTTTCACCATACGAGGGTTTATAGGACAGCGTTTAAAATCCCATTCAAGATTCAGCGTTTGCTCGGTGTGGATGCTAACCAAGTCCATTTCCTTTAACCACATATCACGAGCCGAAGCCAAATGACTACGTTCAATCTTCTGCTTCGGATAACGGTCTAAGAACAACTCAACCATCCAAGCATTTTCGTTAACGCCTTTCAGTGGTTTTACCCCTGCCTTAGCACATACTGGCTTAGTGTTACCTAATTCAGTGGTTAATTGCCCACGAGTCTTCATCGAGATAATCTGCTTCGCATGGTGCTTGAGTTGCATCATGTCTTCACCGCTGACCTCTTTACAGATACGTTGAAAGCGTTTTGCTAATGGACCATCGAGACAGCTCTCCAATTGTTCAAGGGTAGCATTAGTAAGAAAACCGTCTGTCGTTGCACTGACGATTTGCACGTCATTATCCATCGTTAGCTTACGAATAATTTCCATCATCGTGGCACGAACAAACCCCGTCGCATGAGCAGCATAATGAGCATTAGTCACTGGTGAGTATGGGATTTTACTACTCAAGCCTGATGAAATATCGAAACCAGACTTTTCCCGAAGCCCCTGCCCGACCTTTCCGTAAAGTGTATTCCCGATAAGCTTCCAAAGCTGGTCATATAATTCATTGCCCTCTTTTTTATACTTAGAACGTTGCTTACGGATGATTTTAGTAAATGCTTTAAACTGAGATACTGAGCCTTGTTTCCAAGGGATCACCTGACCGTGAAGAATCTCAATTTCTACACCTGCATCATGAGCCAATTGCAACTCTGGTGCTGTCACATAGGTTGACCCCTCTAATGGGTAATAGATACCACGCAAATCAGTGCGACATGGTAATAGCCCCCACTTTATGCCCTCTGGATGCTTGAAACGAACATAAGCAAAGCCCATGGTATGACCGAGATAATCTTCAATATTCTTCGACTCAAACGAATTCGTGTAGTCAGCTTCGAGAATATCGACCAATGCCGTAGTGTAAGCTCCCGATAAGTCGTAATCGTTATAGTCACCTTGCTCTGTTACCCCAAAGTACGCTCCGAAGTTCGCTCCACCATAGAAGCAGTTCACGGCTAGTGCGTCGGTATACTCACGGCTCACTGTCTTAGCTACCGTGACAGATTTACGTATCCCATTACTCTTAGCATGGTAATACTCACCCTTACGTTTCTCGTACCCTAAGAACTCGTGCATCTCATTCACACCACCGCACGTATGCTTGAACAACGACACAGCAAAGTTACCAAGTGTCGAGGGTAACTGCTTCAGCTCTAGCCCCGTATCTTCACGCATATCAACCAGTGCGAACCTCTGCATTTGCAAGCCATACTTCAAGGCAATTTCCGCATCACGAACGGCATAGCGATCAAACAAGCTCTGATCTTCACAATACAAGTCATCCATACGAGAGATCATACCGTCAGCCAATGTCATCTTAGGAATGCCCACTAGCTCACCGATGTCATCAAGCGATGCTTTACTGCTTAACAGTAATGTGTCGATGAAGCGCACCTTGGTTTCAAAGGTATTGTTCGAACCAGTATAGAACTTGGTATTTTCCGTCTTGTACTTGCTGCGACCGATAGACGCGAGGTCAATGCCATAAGAACCGCGACCCGAAGTGATCGAGCCTTGAACCGCTGAAAAGGAATTTTTATGGTTCTTGTTTTTCGCACCGATACTCCAAAACTCCTCAAAAGAAGCAATATCAGCACGCAAGAAATGGGCATAGATAAAGGTAAACTCAGGCCATTCGTCGATGTAACCTTTAGACTTTGCCTTGATTAGTAACTCCTGAATGAACTTGTCGAAATTGACTTTGTAACTCTTGGTGCGATTCGCTAGTTGCTTGCGCTTAGACATTTCTTCTTCTTTAGATAACCCTTGATCACGACATTCTTTAATCAGCTTAGCCATCTCAGTATGCTTCACGCCTTTAAAGGTTTTATCACCGACCTGTACGCTGTAGGAGTAGCAGAGAATATCGTTCTTCTCGGTTTCAGGGTTAAAGACCCACTCTGAATCAATAGCAATATGAACTGCTTTACCTTTTCCACGCATCGCAGACCATGGTTCTGAACGAAGCCCCTCAAAATAGCGATTTATTTGCTCATCTACCTTCTTTTTGGCTTGCTTATAAGTTCGCAATTCTTCCTCAAACTTTTCAACCTGATCATCTAGCAAATGAGAACGATTATTCACGAATGTCGAACCTAACCAATCACTGAGGTTCTGCTCAGTTGCTCGCATAATTTGATAGTCACTCTTTTGTTCTTCCTCGATGATATTCATCACTTGGGTTAGTTTCTTGGTAGTATTCATCGTCGATTACCCTTGTATTAGGTGAAATAAAGACGAAGCAATCCCTCACCAGACAGCTTCGTCGGTAATCGGATATGTAATGACTGGAAATAGTGGAGTGCGCTGAGGCGACTGGTGCTCGAAATGAGACTATTTTAGAAAAGACTGATGTAGAATAGTGCGCACAAAGGCAGTGGTTTGCTAGACCAAATTAAAGCAGGAAAATATCTCCTATTCTGTATTGTCTGAGTTATTTCATCTTAACGACACGAATCCAACGTTTTACAAACTTCATTAACTGCTTGTACCCTGCACAATCACGCCCTTGCTTCTCTGCAATAGATGAGCGGAAACATTTTTTCACATAGTTCATCAAATAAGCAGACTGTTCTAACTCACCGTATTCACTTTCAAACTGGTCGATACTGTCTTCTAGGATTTCAATATAAACCGTTGATTTTCCCTGTTTAGTTTCAGCGCAGTTTTCTTCAATAATATCCAATAGCTCTGTTTTCATAATAGTTACCTCAAATGGATCTATTAAGTGTTTAAAGAATGCCAGCTAGATCTGGCTGTACGAATTTACCAGCTTCAAAGCTCTCCATAGCAGCATGGAGCTGAGTTACTGCAAGATCACGCTTCTCAGCTAAGGGAACAGGCAAGAATGATAAGATTGCATCCTCCTCACCACGAATAATGATCCCTTTGTAATCCTTTCCATTAATACTCTCTATAGCTTCAATGGCTGAAGGACGGACATGGGTGTTCTTCCCTAAATTGAAGAACGGATTTACCTTAGAGGTTTCTAACAAAGCCTCTGTACATTGATCTGCATCGTTCGAGGTCTTGCCCTCCTGATCTTGATTCAACTTGGTATAACTAATTGTCAGTCCTTTCTTATCTAAGAAAATAAAGAGACCGTCCAAGCGAATAATGCTTACAATACGATTGTTCTCAATTGATTTTTTATCCAGTGTTTCGGTAAAGCCACGCTTGATTTTTTTAGCTGAACGAGCCATTTCAGAGTTCCTCTGGTTATTTAAAGTAAGAGAACCTTAGAGTAATAAAAGCCAAGTTACAACCCTTTAAAATCCAATATAAACAATAAAAATCAAAAGGTTAGGAGGAGATGGAGCTTGAGGTTATACATAAAACCCCAAACAGAAAAGTAGCTCAAAAAAACAACCACAAAAGTATTTCGTGGCTTATTCTTGACGTGAAATACTTTTATACACATCAACAACCAAACACTTACAATCAATAAAAAATCATTTTAACTCCATATAGAATCAAAAAACCAATGAGAGCTTTCCACAAAAATCACATCGAAAAAAATTTGAAAAAGTAACTACTTGAACAAGTTTCACACAATTAAGGAAGATATACGTACTAAATTTCAAACACTGTTACTGCTATGGTGACATTGCTGTTGCATCATTAAAGGTGCTTCTAGTTAGAACAATCACAGCAACATCGAGAGATAAACATCAGCAATACATACCGTATTGCACTACCAGAACTGAAATTGCTCTCTAGCTCCCTTATGGGACAAAGTATTCACACTACATAGAATTACGAACCGCACCGAAAAAAAGTAGGGACTTATTTATCATCCCTACACTTTCTTAATCGGCTTTACCAAATATCGCGCCTAACACCCCACCACAAACAGCACCTATGGGAACTGAAAGCGGATGCGGAACCTTTGAACCAATCATTGCACCGATGGTCATTCCCTTTTTAGCGCCTGATTTACTCAGTTTTACCTCATACTTCAACGGACTATCTCGGTCAGGGTAGTACACCGATACGGCTCTTTGATTCATGCCTTGCTTCATAAACCTCTCCCTTTAAAAATAAGAAAGGGCGATACCATTGCTGATATCGCCCTGTTGACGTTGTACTGATAGGTTGACTTGATGCGAGAGTCCCCACTAACTCATCAAGTCTAAAGCCTAAACCATCAATACAACGAATTGGGTTATCGAGGGGTTACGACTGAGACTTTCCCTTTGGGGTATCATCCGTGCATTGGGTTTCATCGGTGACTTGACCATTTAAAGTGCCACATACATCAGCATTCCACTGAACAATCACACCATAAGAGGCAGTATTTTGTTGTCCTGCCTTACCATTCCAGTTTGCCTCTAATAGCGCTTTCATTTTAGAGATGTCACCTGGATTACCTCCGAACGTGCCGCCTGCCAATGATGTTGCTGATACGGTAAACAGTGAGAGTAACGTTAAGATTTTTACTGCTTTTTTCATTGTTGTTTTCCTTAAAGATGAATAAGTCTCAAGCTAACTACCTTTGTTGACTTATGGGTTGTGATAATAAATTGCGTGAAGGACAGGTGATGTCCAACGGGGTGAAATTAATTGAATATTCTGCATAGCCATTGCCCCATCTAAGCTGATGAAAGCTATGCCAGTTCTTAGTGCGTAACGAATTGAAAGATTGAAAAATCTAGCGGACACAACCTGTCCAATTGGTTCGTTACGATATTGAGATGAATGAGAAGAGCGAAAAGCTAGCCCTAAGACTTGGAGATATATTGACTCGGTTATACCGAGGTGAAGTGCTATCTATGAGTTGGTTGATGGAAGAATACGGTGTCAGTGAGAAAACCTTACGCCGTGACTTTAATCAGCGATTAGTTAATGCTCCTATCGTAAAAGTTGAAGACGGGTATAGATTAGAGACTCAGGTTCAATCTGGTACAACAACTGTCCAACGAACCTTTGACGAGTCAGGGTTATCAAGTCTGCTGCCTTCAAAGTTCAATATCAGCACGTCCCCTTCTACAGTCCTATTCAAAAACCCACGCATCGAAGACTCTCAAAAATACGATAGGATATTTGCACAGTTAGCCAGTGCCATTACCTCTCGAACGATCATTGATCTTACCTACCAAGATAGGATGATATCTAAGGTTCTCCCGTACCGCTTGGTGAACGACAGGGGTATCTGGTACCTCAGTGGGGTAGCGTCAGGACAACTATATTCGTACCGTATTGCCAAGATTTCACAGATTCACACCACTGAAGGTAAATACAATCCAGAACCAAAGGTGCTTGAGGACATCCATAGGATGGGAATGGAGTGGTTAACAGCAGAAAATGCAGATGTACTATTACAGGTTGATGCAGAGGTAGCTTCTCGCTTTGTTGATGACGTGATTCTCCCTAACCAGCAAGTACTGAAAGAACTATCCGATGGCAGTCTACTAGTCAGTAGCCGAGTATCAAAGTTAGGCGACATTATGCCAACGTTGAAACAGTGGATGCCTCGTATTGAGGTTCTGTCTCCCACTTCATTGAAACTTGAGTTAATGCGTGAGTTGTATGCCTCCCTAGAAAGGTTCTAGCAGATAGAACAGACATCCCTTCTCAAGTATGTTTACCCCATGTTCTTTGTTATCCAGTGCTGAACGATGAGTTCTACATCCGAGATAAACAGACTGAGCAACTAAGGAAACCCTCCGTTGTTATGAAGCATCCACAAACACAGTTTTTCACGATTTTGGGCGAGTTGAAGGGAACATACATATAATAATGCGCTCAGCGCTGAGATTGTTAATATTATGAAAATAAATTCCATTAACAATTCAAATCTGAAATCCGATAGAAATCCACACTTCTATTAAGCGACTTCCTCCTCCCTGTACCCAATGCCTAAGCTGCATTGGGTGAAACCATCAGAACACCCAATCAGTTACATAGAAGCTCGACGGATGTGTAATCCTTGCGTTTAGTTCATCAGATAAGGGGAAATACCCTATCATTCGTTGCCAAGCTTACAGCAATGCAACTGAGATAAATTGAGAACCAAAACTGGCCTAAGGCTCTGGTCTACCTCTTGTACTTGGCTTGAGTAATAGGGTTTATCGACTCCCTTAATCAACTGTGACTTCAATTTCATCAAAAGCATCCATTTCGATGTAGCTGAGAAAGTTCAATTCCCACATCGAGTAGAACTCGTGAACCCGTTCATCAGTAATACTCTCCTCAAACTGATAGAGGAGCTGAGCGAATCCTGATGAGAAGTCAAAGTCCACTTCTTTAACCAATTCGGGATATGGATACCCTACATAGCTGAAATCCGTGATGTAATCGAAGACCCATTGCTCACTAGTTTTAACCAGTCTTATCTCTACTGGATGATAACCACCGCTCTCAGCACCGTAGGAAGAATCACGGAAGTTAATCACTAATGATTGCGTTGACGATGTTAGCTTGTGCGAACGGTCAACAACCATGTTTAGTACATCTTGAAGATCGGCACTGACAGGCAGCAGTAATCGCTCAACATTGAATGTTAAATTCATAATAAAATCTCTTTAAGTTAGGTAGGTACATCGCCTTAGAACAAGGCTAGGTATGTAGATTCAGAAATCAGTCATCAGATTCAGCAGCCAAGGCTCTCAGCTCAGTTTTCACCGTCTCATATCGCTCAGACAGTCGGTGTAAAAACACGTTATCAGGTACAGGCTCAAGGATTGAAATCGTCCTTAGCACAGAAGCCATGAACCCTACCGAATTACTACTTCCGCCTGCTACAACTGGCTTCAAGACAGCAGATTTCATCGTTTTGTCTTTCTGCTCATCAAGTAGGGTAAAGATGTCCTCAAGCCTCACCCAAGCCTTAGAGAACAAACCAGAAGAAGAATTTTTAGATACTCGAATATAAAACTCCTTTTCATCGTCTCGAATCGCAATTTGATACTCCAACGTCCCATCTGACTTGGGACTTAACTTTGGGCTAACTCCCTCCTTAATAACGGTAAACGGATCAACAACAGCATCTTCTATCTTGTCGTTGCTCTGGTTTTCTTCAGTCGCTTTTACATGTTTACGGCTCATACAAATTCCTCTTATTCAGCCATTTCAATCAAGGCTTTAATCAGCCCTGTTTTATTACTTGTCGAACCAACGATGTAGCTACCACCACCATCGTCAGCATGAATACAAACCGCTACCACATGAGGATCAGTCTCATGTGGTAGCACAATGACAAACTCAGGGTTATCTAGGGCATAAGCCAAGAGGGTTTCCATGTCTTCATCAACATCACCTAATGTTACATCGGTATCATCAGGCTCAATCAAAATCAGGCATGTTGAAACTTCATCCCAAAATTTATCGGCCTCATTACGCTGTCCATCCCACGGAAGTAAAAGCTGTTCCACCAATTGCTCCTTGATTAATAAAGGCATTTCCAACGATTCAATACCTGCAATACTTTTCACTACAATCATTAAACCTCTCCTCTCAATTCCAGAAACGAAAAAGCCCCTGAATAGAACTAACTATTCAGGGGCATACATATCTAGAATATATAACTCAAAGCACCTTAGGTTCGGGTAACACCAAATTTTCACTCGCTTTCATCACCATATCAGACAGGGCATTTGCGCCACGCTCCAAGGCTATTCGGTCAAAATGCCTATAGTGTAACGTCGAAGAAATATCGCTATGGTTAAGGACACGTTGTACAGACGTCGCATCTAGCCCTGAGTGATTCAACAAATTAGATGCTACAGAGTGCCTAGCTGTGTGAAAAACTACGCCATCAAGATCAATTCCAGCTCGTTCTAATATCAGCGTCAATGCCTTACGTGGTGGGGATATATGTGTTCCTTGTCGACTTCCAGGAAACACATAAGGATTTCCCGACTGCTTTAAATCTCTAAGTTCATAAAGCAGCTCTAACATAAGGTCGGACAGATAGATTTGATGTGATTTTTTGTTCTTTGTTGTCTTAATAAACAACGTACGATCTTCAAACGACACATCATCCCAAGTCCTTTCAAGGAGCTCTGATATTCGACAACCTGTCAGCCATAACATTGCAATTAAATTACCCTTCACCTTGCAGTAGTAAGTTCTAGCCACTTTAATTAGCAATGCCGTTTCCTCAATATTCAGAAATCGCTCACGGGCACCACTCTCTGGTAGTAAGCTAACCTTGTTTGCATGGTTAGTAGTATCCCAGACCTTAGCTGATAGAGAACATAGCCCCTTAACGAGTGCAATCACCCTATTATTCGTCGCAACAGAATAGGGCTTCCCTTTATAACTCTCCGTTGCTAAGTGGGATTGCAGCTTCATGATGGCATGAGCTGTCAATTTATCCATCGGGATTTTATAGATAGGCTTACAACGCAAGAATCGGGTTTCGTCATCACGCCATGATTTCTTTCGGGTTTTCGCCCAAGGGAGGTACGTCTCATGGAAAAAGGTATACACATTAGGTACATCAACGACAGCACGAGAGTCCCTTTCAATCTTTGGATCAATGCCATCAGCAATTTGCACTTTCAATTTTCGAGCTTTCTTTCTCACCTCTTCCACGGTTAAATCGGGCCAGCGACCTAAAGCTATACTCGTTTTCTTCCTAGTCACAGGGCTGACATAACGTAAAAGGTAGCGACGATTTCCCGTTTTACCCACAAGTACCTTTAAGCCAATTACGCTGTTATCACCTCCACCGTCAGACCATTCAAGATCAGTAGAACGTGAATCTGCGGCAGGGATAGCTAAAGTCTTAATCACTGCATTGGTTAAGTTAATGGTTCTATTAAGTGCCATGACACAAATACTCCTATTTCGATCAGTCACTTAACCTTTATATATGTCTCAAGGGGTACTTTATTTCTAGAATTTCAACACGTGTAGTAACAGAAGAAGACCAGCAACCGTTGCCAGCACAGGGCTCAACGGTATATTTCCGACATTGATATTAGTGCAATGTATATTGCCGTCATTTACCTTTGTATTTGTGGCGTGATGCTAAACTTTATCGCCACAAGGTCATCAGAGAATGGAAATAACGGTACAACCAGTGTACCAATTACAGAGTGTGAGATTTAGCGGTGAAGTACCACACCACAAGCTTTAGACAGTGTCATTAGGGACGAACTATCCGTCACCTAACAACGAGCTAGCAGTATTCTCGTGACCAGATATAGACCAGAGCAAGGGAGAGATTCTATGAGAGGTTTTCGTTGGCAATATTCAACCTAGGTTCACACAAGCGCTACTATTGCCTGTATAGCTCACCACGAGGTTAAGAAGGTGAAGACAGGATATGAACAGGAAGAAGAATTTGGAAAGCTTTACGGGGCTGTTTTGGTGGGATTTTCAAGTGGAAATAGGTAAGCAATTTGAAAGAGTTAATTTTTTATAACGCTAGAAACAAAAAAGTCCCAGCCGAAGCTGAGACTTTCTATACCCCATAAGGGAAATATGGCAGGGGTGGAGAGATTCGAACTCCCAACACGCGGATTTGGAATCCGCTGCTCTGCCAATTGGAGCTACACCCCTGTAGAAACTACAGTTTATCACATTGTAGATTCAAAAAAACCTCGCAAAAGCGAGGTCTTCGAAATAAGTGGCGGAGCGGACGGGACTCGAACCCGCGACCCCCGGCGTGACAGGCCGGTATTCTAACCAACTGAACTACCGCTCCGCACTGGTTAGACATTTAAGTCTAAGTTTTTGTCTTCACTTTTTCATAAAAAGTGAAAATAAAATACAAGCCTGGCGATGTCCTACTCTCACATGGGGAAGCCCCACACTACCATCGGCGCTAATTCGTTTCACTTCTGAGTTCGGAATGGAAGTCAGGTGGGTCCAAATCGCTATGGTCGCCAAGCAAATTCTTTAATTCGGAAAGCTGTTTTAAGTTCTATTTACACATTCAATGTTCTTGCATTGAGTCCATCAAAACCCCTTGGGTGTTGTATGGTTAAGCCTCACGGGCAATTAGTACAGGTTAGCTCAACGCCTCACAACGCTTACACACCCTGCCTATCAACGTTCTAGTCTCGAACAACCCTTTAGGATACTTAAAGTATCAGGGAAGACTCATCTCAGGGCTCGCTTCCCGCTTAGATGCTTTCAGCGGTTATCGATTCCGAACTTAGCTACCGGGCAATGCGTCTGGCGACACAACCCGAACACCAGAGGTTCGTCCACTCCGGTCCTCTCGTACTAGGAGCAGCCCCCTTCAATCTTCCAACGCCCACGGCAGATAGGGACCGAACTGTCTCACGACGTTCTAAACCCAGCTCGCGTACCACTTTAAATGGCGAACAGCCATACCCTTGGGACCGACTTCAGCCCCAGGATGTGATGAGCCGACATCGAGGTGCCAAACACCGCCGTCGATATGAACTCTTGGGCGGTATCAGCCTGTTATCCCCGGAGTACCTTTTATCCGTTGAGCGATGGCCCTTCCATTCAGAACCACCGGATCACTATGACCTGCTTTCGCACCTGCTCGAATTGTCATTCTCGCAGTCAAGCGGGCTTATGCCATTGCACTAACCTCACGATGTCCAACCGTGATTAGCCCACCTTCGTGCTCCTCCGTTACTCTTTGGGAGGAGACCGCCCCAGTCAAACTACCCACCAGGCACTGTCCGCAACCCCGATAAGGGGTCAACGTTAGAACATCAACACTACAAGGGTGGTATTTCAAGGACGGCTCCACAAATACTGGCGTACTTGCTTCAAAGCCTCCCACCTATCCTACACATGTAGGGTCAATGTTCAGTGCCAAGCTGTAGTAAAGGTTCACGGGGTCTTTCCGTCTAGCCGCGGGTACACTGCATCTTCACAGCGATTTCAATTTCACTGAGTCTCGGGTGGAGACAGCGTGGCCATCATTACGCCATTCGTGCAGGTCGGAACTTACCCGACAAGGAATTTCGCTACCTTAGGACCGTTATAGTTACGGCCGCCGTTTACCGGGGCTTCGATCAAGAGCTTCGACCGAAGTCTAACCCCATCAATTAACCTTCCGGCACCGGGCAGGCGTCACACCGTATACGTCATCTTACGATTTTGCACAGTGCTGTGTTTTTAATAAACAGTTGCAGCCACCTGGTATCTGCGACTCTCGTCAGCTCCATCCGCAAGGGACTTCACCATCAAGAGCGTACCTTCTCCCGAAGTTACGGTACCATTTTGCCTAGTTCCTTCACCCGAGTTCTCTCAAGCGCCTTGGTATTCTCTACCCGACCACCTGTGTCGGTTTGGGGTACGATTCCTTACAATCTGAAGCTTAGAGGCTTTTCCTGGAAGCATGGCATCAATGACTTCACTACCGTAGTAGCTCGACGTCGTGTCTCAGCCTTAAGAGAAACCGGATTTACCTAATTTCTCAGCCTACGCACTTGAACCTGGACAACCGTCGCCAGGCCCACCTAGCCTTCTCCGTCCCCCCATCGCAATTGTAAGAAGTACGGGAATATTAACCCGTTTCCCATCGACTACGCCTTTCGGCCTCGCCTTAGGGGTCGACTTACCCTGCCCCGATTAACGTTGGACAGGAACCCTTGGTCTTCCGGCGAGGAGGTTTTTCACCCCCTTTATCGTTACTCATGTCAGCATTCGCACTTCTGATACGTCCAGCATGCGTTACCACACACCTTCAACCGCTTACAGAACGCTCCCCTACCCAATGCACTAAAGTGCATTGCCGCAGCTTCGGTTTACTACTTAGCCCCGTTACATCTTCCGCGCAGGCCGACTCGACCAGTGAGCTATTACGCTTTCTTTAAATGATGGCTGCTTCTAAGCCAACATCCTGGCTGTCTGAGCCTTCCCACATCGTTTCCCACTTAGTAGTAATTTGGGACCTTAGCTGGCGGTCTGGGTTGTTTCCCTCTCCACGACGGACGTTAGCACCCGCCGTGTGTCTCCCGGATAGTACTTACTGGTATTCGGAGTTTGCAAAGGGTTGGTAAGTCGGGATGACCCCCTAGCCTTAACAGTGCTCTACCCCCAGTAGTATTCGTCCGAGGCGCTACCTAAATAGCTTTCGGGGAGAACCAGCTATCTCCAGGTTTGATTGGCCTTTCACCCCTAGCCACAAGTCATCCGCTAATTTTTCAACATTAGTCGGTTCGGTCCTCCAATTGATGTTACTCAATCTTCAACCTGCCCATGGCTAGATCACCTGGTTTCGGGTCTATATCCAGCGACTGAGTCGCGCAGTTAACACTCGCTTTCGCTACGGCTCCCCTAGATGGTTAACCTTGCCACTGAATATAAGTCGCTGACCCATTATACAAAAGGTACGCAGTCACACCACGAAGGTGCTCCTACTGCTTGTACGTACACGGTTTCAGGTTCTATTTCACTCCCCTCACAGGGGTTCTTTTCGCCTTTCCCTCACGGTACTGGTTCACTATCGGTCAGTCAGTAGTATTTAGCCTTGGAGGATGGTCCCCCCATATTCAGACAGGATATCACGTGTCCCGCCCTACTCGATTTCACTTTATATGCGTTGCCGGTTACGGGGCTATCACCCTGTATCGCACAACTTTCCAGAAGTTTCACCTGACGCATAAAAAGCTTAAGGGCTAGTCCAATTTCGCTCGCCGCTACTTTCGGAATCTCGGTTGATTTCTTTTCCTCGGGGTACTTAGATGTTTCAGTTCCCCCGGTTCGCCTCGCTGCGCTATGTATTCACGCAGCGATACTTACTTATGTAAGTGGGTTTCCCCATTCGGAAATCCCAGACTCAAATGGTTTTTACTACCTAATCTGGGCTTATCGCAAGTTAATACGTCCTTCATCGCCTCTGACTGCCAAGGCATCCACCGTGTACGCTTAGTCACTTAACCATACAACCCGAAGGAGTTTCGAGTTGATGTTCAAATCACCAAAGTTGTCTCTCATTATTTGAATGAGCGAGAGACATTTCGATTTTGCCGGACTCAATTTCGAATAATCACTGTAAAAGTGATATTCCCAAGAACACTTGAATGTGTTTTTTGGTGCTTGTCTTAAAGACAAACATTGAGAACTTTACAAACAAACTTAAAAGTTTGTTTTGTCAGCTTTCCAAATTGTTAAAGAGCTAATCACTTCCTAAGAAGTCATTTTCTAAAGACTTTCAGAGTCGAAGATTCTAACCACGTACGTTTTACTGAAGTGGTTTGGAATTCCTATCCAAAAATACTTAGAGAATGGTGGGCGATACCGGGCTCGAACCAGTGACCCCCTGCTTGTAAGGCAGGTGCTCTCCCAACTGAGCTAATCGCCCACATAAGTTTTGATTCTTCGTGGAGAAGAATGGTGGGTCGTGCAGGATTCGAACCTGCGACCAATTGATTAAAAGTCAACTGCTCTACCAACTGAGCTAACGACCCAATGGTATCCCGTAGGGGAGTCGAACCCCTGTTACCGCCGTGAAAGGGCGGTGTCCTAGGCCTCTAGACGAACGGGACACTGGATTGAAGATATTGGGATATCTTCGTCTCTTTTACTTATAAACCGTATCAATCTGTGTGGACACTCATCGTGAGTAATCATCGTTTAAGGAGGTGATCCAGCGCCAGGTTCCCCTAGCGCTACCTTGTTACGACTTCACCCCAGTCATGAACCACAAAGTGGTAAGCGTCCTCCCGAAGGTTAAACTACCTACTTCTTTTGCAGCCCACTCCCATGGTGTGACGGGCGGTGTGTACAAGGCCCGGGAACGTATTCACCGTGGCATTCTGATCCACGATTACTAGCGATTCCGACTTCATGGAGTCGAGTTGCAGACTCCAATCCGGACTACGACGCACTTTTTGGGATTCGCTCACTATCGCTAGCTTGCTGCCCTCTGTATGCGCCATTGTAGCACGTGTGTAGCCCTACTCGTAAGGGCCATGATGACTTGACGTCGTCCCCACCTTCCTCCGGTTTATCACCGGCAGTCTCCCTGGAGTTCCCGACATTACTCGCTGGCAAACAAGGATAAGGGTTGCGCTCGTTGCGGGACTTAACCCAACATTTCACAACACGAGCTGACGACAGCCATGCAGCACCTGTCTCAGAGTTCCCGAAGGCACCAATCCATCTCTGGAAAGTTCTCTGGATGTCAAGAGTAGGTAAGGTTCTTCGCGTTGCATCGAATTAAACCACATGCTCCACCGCTTGTGCGGGCCCCCGTCAATTCATTTGAGTTTTAATCTTGCGACCGTACTCCCCAGGCGGTCTACTTAACGCGTTAGCTCCGAAAGCCACGGCTCAAGGCCACAACCTCCAAGTAGACATCGTTTACGGCGTGGACTACCAGGGTATCTAATCCTGTTTGCTCCCCACGCTTTCGCATCTGAGTGTCAGTATCTGTCCAGGGGGCCGCCTTCGCCACCGGTATTCCTTCAGATCTCTACGCATTTCACCGCTACACCTGAAATTCTACCCCCCTCTACAGTACTCTAGTCTGCCAGTTTCAAATGCTATTCCGAGGTTGAGCCCCGGGCTTTCACATCTGACTTAACAAACCACCTGCATGCGCTTTACGCCCAGTAATTCCGATTAACGCTCGCACCCTCCGTATTACCGCGGCTGCTGGCACGGAGTTAGCCGGTGCTTCTTCTGTCGCTAACGTCAAATAATGCAGCTATTAACTACACTACCTTCCTCACGACTGAAAGTGCTTTACAACCCGAAGGCCTTCTTCACACACGCGGCATGGCTGCATCAGGCTTGCGCCCATTGTGCAATATTCCCCACTGCTGCCTCCCGTAGGAGTCTGGACCGTGTCTCAGTTCCAGTGTGGCTGATCATCCTCTCAGACCAGCTAGGGATCGTCGCCTTGGTGAGCCATTACCTCACCAACTAGCTAATCCCACCTAGGCATATCCTGACGCGAGAGGCCCGAAGGTCCCCCTCTTTGGCCCGTAGGCATTATGCGGTATTAGCCATCGTTTCCAATGGTTATCCCCCACATCAGGGCAATTTCCTAGGCATTACTCACCCGTCCGCCGCTCGACGCCGTTATCGTTCCCCGAAGGTTCAGATAACTCGTTTCCGCTCGACTTGCATGTGTTAGGCCTGCCGCCAGCGTTCAATCTGAGCCATGATCAAACTCTTCAATTTAAGATTTTGTTCGGCTCAACGAATACTGAACATTACATAAGTAATGTTTGAATTGACTGTGCTGAGTCTTTCGACTCAATGGTCACTTCGTTTCATTGAAACCTAATTTGATACCGCTTTCCGTTAAGAAAGAAATATCTAATTGGATTATCATCAACGAGTGCCCACACAGATTGATAGGTCTATATTTTTAAAGAACTTTTCTAACTAACTCACCGCCTCAGCGCCTCGTCGTTAGGGGTGCGTATCTTACGCTTCCAAATTTGAGAGTCAAGCATTTTTTCAAATTCTTTTTTCTCTCTTCCCGACTCTCTGTGTGACTTTCGTCTCACTCCGTGTCGGTGGATGCGCAGTATAGGGAATCCAGAAATGAGCGCAACCCTTTTTTTGAAAAAAACATTCCAAGCGGTTACTTATCCATCAAATGCGTAATATCTGCATATTTCTTCGTCACATTTGAGACATATCACAGCAATTGGTTGGAAAAACACCAACCATATACGTAAGATTCATGTGTCTATTTTGTTAATAGGCAGCCAATCTCTTTATCATCTATATGTAGTAATCAAAATGACGTCTAAAAAAAATCTGATCTTGTGTGCTGGGTTGGCGGTCATTGGGGGAATCATCTTCTCTCAGTTACCTGTGCCACCTGCCTTGAGCTTTGTTATCGGTGTTGTCGCTACTGCTTTTCTTTTTTCACTTTCTAGCAAAACACCTGTTCTTCAATCCTCGGATTCCGATCCTTCAACTAAAACGCTGTATGTCGGCAACCTTCCTTATAAGGCAAATGAGAGTCACGTTCGTGATTTGTTTGCTGAGTATGGTCAGGTTTATGCAGTACGCTTAATGAAAGATAAGCGCACTGGTAAAAGAAGAGGGTTCGGTTTTGTAGTGATGGCTGCGGCAGATGCAAAACCTGCTATCGCTAAACTCAATGAGAAGGAATATATGGATCGTACGCTTAAAGTACGTATCGCTAACGACCCTAAACACCCGGATGGCGGTAAACCTGAACAGGATTAAATCCTAAATTCGCCAAACAGGTATTCAGTGCATCTTCTTGCCAAGGAGGTGCACTGGCATA
The DNA here is from genome assembly GCF_905175355.1 of Vibrio sp. B1ASS3. Taxonomy (NCBI): domain Bacteria; kingdom Pseudomonadati; phylum Pseudomonadota; class Gammaproteobacteria; order Vibrionales; family Vibrionaceae; genus Vibrio; species Vibrio sp. B1ASS3. Next base: position 153,419 of record NZ_HG992742.1, on the reverse strand, counting down.
AATCTTCTTGCTCCCCTCCTCTTTACTTTCTTCCTTCATATCACTTATTAGTAATGCCTTTACTCGACGTGCAATGGCCTCACCAGAATCAACTAACGTAACCTCTCCACCTAATGCTTGATGAATTTCGTCTTTTATTAGAGGAAAGTGAGTACAGCCTAACACTGCAACGTCCACTTTATTACGTAATGGGAGAAGAATGCTTTCCAGCTCTGGAAGAGAGATGCTTTCACCACGTAGCTTTTCTTCTGCCATATCCACTAATCGAGTAGAGCCTAATAACTCGACTGGTTTACCTTGGGCGAAGTCGCGAATAAGTTCATGGGTATATTGACGAGTTACGGTCGCAGGCGTAGCAATGAGTCCTACACCTTGAGAAGCGAGTAACGAGGCAGGCTTAATCGCAGGCACCACTCCGACAACCGGAATAGATAGATTTGCACGCAGTGATGGCAGCACGATAGTACTTGCGGTATTGCAGGCGATGACGACGATGTCAGCTTGATGCTCTTCGACCAATGCTGCCACCAGCTTATTAACGCGAGTAATCAGCACATCTTGGTCGAGTTCGCCATACGGATAGGCTTCGTTATCGAACAGATACAAGTAATCCATGTGTGGTAGAAGTCGGTGGATTTCTTGGAAGACCGATAGCCCTCCGACCCCGGAATCAAACACTAGGACTTTTTTCTTACTTGATGTTCGCACGAGTCTTACCTGCAAATTAGAGACTCGGCGATCATACTGGTTAGATTTGTTTTGGCAATGCTTTGGCTTGGTATCTTTGATGGCAGAATCGCTCCCCTATTTCCACTTCAAGCTTAGTCAATTCTATATGTCCTTGAAATGAAGGGGTTGATGTCACCAATGTATGGAATTCGCCATCTTCTCCGCAGGGATCAATATGACCGGGCAATGACTCAATCAGCGTTTTGTCATACCAACGCCCACACCACTCGGGCGGCAACACCTCTCCATCGGTGGTAACTAACATGGTTTGAATACCACGCTCGACAATTTCAAATGCCAATGCTTTGCTCTCTTCCCCCAGTAATGGGAATACGCACTCCCAACCGGCTGGTTCAATATAGCCGCGACGATAGTCTGCAATGCCATTACAGAACATATCGCCAAACGCGACCGCTTCTACATTCAGTCCACTGCTTTGTAGTGTGTTAACGATCGTAGATTGATAAATGTCGTTACTCGGGAACACTTCAGGCAGTTCTATAGTTATGAGCGGAAGGCCAAGTAAGTCAGCCTGCATTTGCACGACCTCAAGCGGGGTTGCTTGGAAAGGCACTTCTTCATCTACATAGGTGGTGTACAAACCAACCACTTGATAGTACGGATTTTCGTTTAGTCGCTCTAACGCTAACGTGGAGTCTTTTCCACTCGACCAACTGATCACGACACGTTTCGGTTCTGTCATCTTTTTTCCTTGTTACCTATTTCCACTCGGACCTGACTCACAATAAGAAAGACCGCCGATGTGGCGGTCTTGTTGGAATCAATTAGAAGCGGTAATCCGCAGAGACAAAGTACTGACGCCCTGGTGTAGCGTAACCAGTGTACATCTCGTAATCTTTATCAAAGGCGTTGCTTAGTTTCGCATTCACATCCCAGTCTTGGTTCACAGCATAAGACGCAGTGAAGTTCCATAGGCTGTAGCTAGGCAGTCTTGTGTTGCCATTAAAGCGCTCACCTTGATAAAGGTACTGCGAGCCCAACGTCCATTGGTCAAACGTCGCGTAAGCGTTCCACTTAGCACCACGCTTAGAGCGGTATGCTAGTTGGGTATCTTCTGCACCAGACTTATCGACAGGGTCTTTATAATCTAGGTAGAACTCATGAGATACGATATCTGTATCGAGTTTCACTTCTAGTTCGACACCTTTGATCTCGGCTTCACCAACGTTTTGCATGCCAGAGCCTTCCCAAATCAACATGTTTTCAATTTGGTTGTAGTAACCCGTCACCGTCCAATCAACAACTGATACGCCTCCAGAGACAGAGATCTCCGTGTTTTCTGACTCTTCCGGTTTTAGGTTTGGCATTTCGTACCCCGGATAGTACAAGTCAACAAAACTCGGCGCGCGAAAAGCGGTGCCGTGGCTCAGCGTTAACTCGTAACCTTCGTAAAACGTCCAACCCGCAGCAGTTTGCCACGTGGTGTTGTTACCAAACTGGTTGTTGTCGTCATTACGTACGCTTGCTTCTAATGTCCATACGTCATAAGCGTATTGAGCAATAGCGCTAACACCGAAGTTGGTTCTTGGGTTCTTTTCTGGATCGTAACTCTGGGAAGGTCCCCAATCACTTGGTGCGATATAGCCCTTCGCGAGCTTCTCTGTACGGTAATCCAAACCACCACCAACACTCAGTTCCTCGGTAACACTGTACGAGTTCAACCAAATCGCATTGAACTGCTCAATAGCAACATGATCGCCCGTCGTTTTACTTTGACCTGATTTATGGTCGTAGTTGTCTTGTTGACCATACGCCAACTTCAGTTCAGATGAGTAAACGTCTTTGTTGTATTCCAACGACAAGTCCGCGCCGACATATTCTACTTCACCGGTTTTCTTTTCGTGCTTATCAACCGTGCCCCAAGCTGGGTTGCCATAGCTACTATTGTCGTAGTCATATTCATTGTCGTAAGCACTCAACCCAACGTAACCAGATAAGTTCTCAGAGAAGTTTTGTTGGTAGCCTAGTTTAAGGTTGAGCGTTTCAAAGCCGTGCTCGTCACCATCGTTCACACCCGGTAGAGGTTTAACGTTAAAACCATCTGTTTTCTCGTAACCGAGCACACCCTTAAAGTGTTTACCGTCACCTACGGGCTTAGAGACAACAAACGTGCCTTTCTTGTGATTCTCCGACCCATACCCTGCCGAGACACGGCTCGCGTCATTATCAATGTCTGCACGAGTAATAATGTTGATTACACCAGAAATCGCTTCCGAACCATAAATAGAGGCACGCGCACCACGAATGTAGTCGACACGTTCAATAGAGTTAATTGGAAATTGGTTGAAGTCGATGCCACCCATGATTGCACGAGGCATACGAACCCCATCAACCAAAACGAGTACCTGAGATGAACTGCCACCACGAACAAACAGCGAAGCACTTTGACCACGACCGCCGTATTGGGCAACTTCGATACTCGGTAAAGTTCGGAATACATCAAACAAGCTATCAGCCTGAAGGCGTTTGATATCTTCTTTGGTTACCGTAACGGTTTGTGCGAGAACCGCACCATCAACTTGTTTGAATCGGTTTGCAGTAACGACAACCGTTTCGTCTACGGAGGCTTCTTGGGCCTGTAAATAAAAGGTAGGTGAAAGCAGCGATGCACACGTGATCGCAAGAAATGTTTTTCTCATTGTATTGTCCTAAGTCGCGTAATTCCTACTGAGCCCTACTCGTATTGAGCAGTCCAGTGCTGTGGCTCAGTTGCTGGCAGGTATTCGGACTGAAGAGCGAGGTTATACCATCCTACTTGCTCGACTTCCCACATAAACTAATGCAGTGTCTTAATGAGCGTTCGTTCTCTTTTACCGCTGCGCGTCAGTTCTGGATTTCCACCAGATTCCCATTTCAGCCATCTAGATTGCTAGATAGCACCAGCTTGGGGCAAATACTATTAAGCTATTGATTATTTGTCCAGCCAATATTAGCCCTAACAATTGTAACGTTTTGGTTCATTTCGCCCTCAACTGACACAGAACACACTATCTTTAAATCAATTGGGGCACAAAACTGGACATCCTATTGAGATTGAATAAAATCTGCGCTCTTAAATTGAATGCACCATAAAAGGTAAGATCATGGCTACTCTTGATGTAAATCCACAACGCTACCAAGAACAACTGGCTGAAAAAGTCGAACGTCTCACTGATATGTTCGCGCCATACAACGTGCCAGAACTGGAAGTGTTTGAATCACCAGAGCAGCACTACCGTATGCGTGCTGAGTTCCGTGTTTGGCATGAGGGTGAAGACCTTTACTACATCATGTTCAACCAAGAAACTCGTGAGAAATACCGCGTTGACCAATTCCCAGCAGCAAGCCGTCTGATCAACGACCTGATGCCACTATTGGTTGAAGCGATGAAAGACAACGAATCGCTACGTCGCAAACTGTTCCAAGTCGATTTCCTATCGACGTTAAGCGGTGAGATTCTGGTTTCACTGCTTTACCATCGCCAGCTTGATGAAGAGTGGATTGAAAACGCGAAAGCCCTTAAGCAGCGTTTGAATGATGAAGGTTTCAACCTAAACATCATTGGTCGTGCTCGTAAGATGAAGATTGTCTTAGACCGCGACTACGTGATCGAGAAGCTAGACGTGAATGGTCAAAGCTACATCTACCAACAAGTTGAAAACAGTTTCACTCAACCAAACGGTAAAGTGGCAGAGAAGATGTTGGAATGGGCAGTCGACTGCACTCAAGAAAGCACTGGCGACCTACTAGAACTTTACTGTGGTAACGGTAACTTCTCTCTGGCGCTGGCACAAAACTTCGACCGCGTTCTTGCAACTGAATTGGCGAAGCCATCTGTGGTTTCTGCGCAATACAACATCGCAGCGAACGAGATTGATAACGTACAAATCCTACGTCTATCAGCAGAAGAGTTTACTCAAGCAATCGAAGGTAAGCGTGAATTCCGCCGCCTACAAGATGCAGGTGTGGATCTGAAGAGCTACAACTGCAATACGATTTTTGTCGATCCACCACGTTCAGGTATGGATGTCGACACTTGTAAAATGGTGCAAGGCTACGAGCGCATCATGTACATCTCTTGTAACCCAGAGACTCTTAAAGAGAACTTGGACATTCTATGTGAAACCCACAACGTGACGCGTTTTGCACTGTTTGACCAATTCCCTTACACACACCACATGGAAGCAGGTGTACTGTTGGAACGCAAAGCGTAATCCACCAGCCTCAGGCATAAAAAAAGCGAGCTCAATGGCTCGCTTTTTTGTTGGATTCGTTTTGCTTATTCAGCGGTGGTCTTCTTTTCCATGAAACCCAGTTTCTTACCGATCCACGCTAGGAGAATCATTGAAACTAGAATTGCGAAGAAGTTAGAGCCTGCTTCTGGGTACTGCGCTTTAATAAACGCAGAGTGACCAAATGCACCTACGAAGAAACACGCCAGACCAACAAGTGGGATATCTTCTGATACTGGGTTGTTAAGGTATTCTTGGTACAGCGCCTGTACAGCTAGCACGAGTGCAATCAGAGGGAAGATTGAAAAAGACACTTCGCTCATGGTCAACCATGACAACAAAGCATCACCACACATACCTGCAACCAGTGCCAAAATCAGCGTTTTCTTTTCAGATTTATTTCCATTCGACATTATTCTATCCCGCCTTTTAATCGGTTACGTTCACGTTCTTTGCGATACCAATAGGCCCCTTTGGCTATCATTCGCAATTGCATGATCAATCGCTCGGCGAGTTCATCGCGCTCGCGTCGATCTAAATCTAAAGCTTCCGCACCAGAGCTAAACACCAAAGTAACCGACGCCTCTGCTTGAGTGAACGCCTCTTCTTTGGTCATGCCGGTGCTCATTAAGTACTCAGTTAATTCTGCCGCAAAATGCTGAATTTCTCGAGCGACGGCAGTACGAAATTCAGAGGAAGTGCCGGAGCGCTCACGCAACAATAAGCGGAAAACGTTAGGACTACTTTCAATGAATTCCATGAAGGTTTCAACTGAAGTTCGAATCACACTGCCTTCTTTGACAATACGCTGACGCGCCTGACGCATCAGTTGTCGCAACAACAAACCACCTTCATCAACCATGGTTAAGCCCAGCTCGTCCATGTCTTTGAAGTGACGGTAAAAAGAAGTCGGTGCAATTCCTGCCTCTCGGGCAACCTCACGCAAGCTGAGATTGGAAAAGCTGCGATCCGCACTGAGTTGATTAAATGCCGCATCGATCAACGATCGACGTGTTTTTTCTTTTTGCTGCGCGCGGATTCCCATCGATTTCATTCTTTAACTTGCTCTTTTTCTATTGGGTACGAGAGCTTCAATATAACGCATATCGCACCCACGTATAAAGCGACGTTATCTGCCGATAAGCGGCGAGCACGTTACTATTGCCATGCACCCAATTGCAATTGTCTCGCTTCAAATAGTAGACATACAGCATACCAATTAGTTCTTTTGGGCGATTCTGCGTGATCACTTCCACTCTCTAGCAGGCATTACGTGTTCCCAATAGAGTAAATGAGTTAAAATCCCGCTACAGCAATGTTAAGCAAATATAACAAGGAAGACATCATGGCGCATGCTAATCACTATGACGTGATCGTAATTGGTAGTGGCCCGGGCGGTGAAGGGGCGGCAATGGGATTGACCAAAGCCGGACTGAATGTTGCCATCGTAGAAAAGGAAAGCAGTGTTGGTGGCGGTTGTACGCACTGGGGAACCATACCATCCAAGGCATTGCGTCATGCGGTTAGTCGTATCATCGAATTCAATAGCAACCCATTATTCTGCCGTAATAACACCAGCCTTCATGCAACATTTTCTGACATTTTAGGTCATGCGAAATCGGTCATTGATAAGCAAACTCGACTTCGTCAGGGCTTTTATGACCGCAATTCATGCACACTGTTGTTTGGTACTGCGCGCTTTATCGATAACTACTCCATCGCGGTGATGCAAAGTGACGGTACGGAAGAAGTGTACTCAGCAGATAAATTTGTTATCGCTACGGGCTCTCGTCCATACCAACCAAATGACGTCGACTTCTTGCATGAGCGCATCTACGACAGTGACTCTATCCTGAGCCTGAAACACGATCCTCGCCACATCATCATTTACGGTGCGGGCGTGATTGGTTGTGAATACGCCTCAATCTTCCGCGGTTTAGGTGTGAAGACCGACTTGATTAACACTCGTGACCGCCTGCTCTCTTTCCTAGATAACGAAGTCTCGGATGCATTGTCTTACCACTTCTGGAACAGTGGCGTGGTAATTCGTAACGATGAAACATTCGAGAAAATCGAAGGCACTGAAGATGGTGTTATCGTGCATCTTCAATCTGGCAAGAAGATGAAAGCCGACTGCCTACTGTATGCGAACGGTCGAACGGGTAACACAGACAAACTCAACTTACCTGCGGTTGGACTTGAAGGTGATTCGCGCGGACAGCTCAAAGTGGATGGTAACTACCGTACAGAAGTAGAACACATCTACGCCGTCGGCGATGTGATTGGCTACCCTAGCCTAGCGAGTGCAGCGTATGACCAAGGCCGTTTCGTGGCACAAGCCATCACTAAAGGACAAGCTGACGGCAATCTGATTGATGACATCCCAACGGGTATCTACACCATTCCAGAAATCAGCTCAGTGGGTAAAACCGAGCAAGAACTGACTGCGGCGAAAGTGCCTTACGAAGTGGGACGCTCTTCGTTCAAGCATCTCGCTCGTGCACAGATTGCAGGTAAAGACATCGGCAGCTTGAAAATCCTCTTCCATCGCGAAACCAAAGAGATTCTTGGTATTCACTGCTTTGGTGAGCGCGCTGCGGAAATCATCCACATCGGTCAGGCCATCATGGAACAAAAAGGTGAAGCCAATACGATTGAATACTTCGTCAATACCACCTTCAACTACCCGACGATGGCAGAAGCGTATCGCGTAGCAGCACTGAACGGGTTGAACCGATTATTCTAATTCAATTGGGTTGCCATGATCCAAAAGCAAAAACAGCAGGTTTCGACCTGCTGTTTTTTTATGTGTAACTAGGCAAGAAAGCTTCCCTTGCGCCATTGATAGAAGAAGATAGCGCCGAGTCCAATCCCTCGCATTGCCATAAAACTGGTCATCGCAAACCACAGCGCATGGTTTTGCCAACCAGAGAACAAAAAGAATATCGCGAAGAAACAGCAAGTCGCCACAAACATACTGTTTCGCATGTCTTTACCTTTAGTGGCACCAACAAAGATGCCATCAAACAGGAAACACCACATCGATGCTAATGGCATGATCACCAACCAAGGCAGATACACCGAAGCTTGCTGCTGCACCGCTTCAATCGAAGTGATCATGGCGATCAAGTGCGATCCCGCCAAACCAAATACCGCAGTCAAACCTAAACAGATGATCAGACTCCAGAAGAAAGTACCAATCAACGAAGCACTGAGTTGCGCTCGGTCTTTGGCACCAATCGCTTTGCCAACCATGGCCTCCATGGCATAGGCAAATCCGTCCATGCCATAGGAAATCATCATCAAGAAACTCATCAATACCGCATTAGCCGCAACCACATCATCACCAAAGCTCGCACCTTGGAAAGTCATAAAGCTAAACGTAGCTTGTAAACATAGCGAGCGTAAGAAGATATCGCGATTGAGTTTTACGAACCGCCCTAGCCCATGTTGAGTATCGGTTAGCAGGCTCTTAGGTGATGGCAACAGACGGGCACACCACGTCCTCCATACACACATCAAGCCAAACGCCATGCCAGAGTAATCAGCAATCACTGAGGCTAGCGCTGCCCCTTCAACTTTCCAACCCAAACCAATCACAAACAGTAAATCGAGCGCAATATTGGTCACGTTGGTGATGATCACCATCCACATTGGGGCTTTGGAGTTTTGCGTTCCGAGTAGCCAGCCCAACAACACAAAGTTCATCAGCGCAGCGGGGGCACTCCACACTCGGATAGAGAAATATTGCATGCCGTAGTGCTTCACTTCAGCACTGGCATCACTCCAACCAAATATCAGATCCGCGATCGGGTTATGGGCAATAAGGAAGACTAACGCAAACAGCAGTGCCATCAGTGAGCCTTGCATAAACACCAAAGCAAGTTGTTTTCGGTCTTCACCACCATAGGATTGCGCCGCTAATCCAGTGGTCGACATACGTAAAAAGCCAAGCAACCAAAACGTCACACTGATCATGGTACTACCAAGCGCAACACCACCTAGATACCAAGCGTGTTCAAGGTGACCGATCACCGCAGCGTCAACCAAGCCCAATAGTGGAACAGTAATATTCGACAGCACCATAGGGATAGCGAGCGCTAACACTTGGCGATGCACTTGAGGATTCGATAAAGGAGAGAAGATAGAGTTTGTCACAGGCACCTCGTTGTTTAGATCAGCGAGTGTACCTGAGTACTAAGGGTCTGTTGACCTTTAGAGCTTATTTTTGCAGCTGTTTGTGGGTTCTTACTATTCAATCAAAAAAGAAAAAAGTTTGAAATACAACAACTCAGTACAGGAGAGCCACAAAGCTGCCCAAGGGTTCAGCCAAAAGCGCTTTACTCTTTGTTGATAGGTCATTGCTTAGAGTGACTAGGCGGCTAACCTATCGTCGCGATTAAAACGCTTTTATCTCGAACAAAATTTAACCGCAAAAGGTAAACAGACCCTCGTGCCTAGCCAATTACCACTTGATGTGAACGAGAACTGGCGTGAGACGATGCTTCAACATTGGGATCTTATTCAGCCAGCGCTGCCATGCTTTCCAGCGTGAGCAAAATCGGTCGAATGGCGAGAAGGCTTTGACCCATTGCGCCCATGGCAGCCAATGCAGTACTTGTTGTGCTGGTGCTTCAAAACCATGTGCATACGTATCTGAGCCGAGCTTCTGACCCCATTTACTTTCGGTTAAGTCACCTGCTAGTACCATGCACACTTCTGCCGATACAAAATGACGGCCCAGAGTTTGGATGAAAGTCGCAACGCGCGATTCATCACAATCGAGTAAAGCCATCTCACACAGAATCAATACTGGTGCTTTTTCAGGAATGCGCAGTTCATCTAACCAATTCATGTCTTCTACGCTGCCACAACGATGCTCGTAGCGTTCGTTTTTATGAAACAATCGCTGACGCCAAACCAGATTCTCGGTGACATCCAGTTCAATCCAGTGACAACGACCATTGTCCAAACGGTAGAAACGCGTATCTAAGCCCGCACCAACGTTAATGATCCAAGCGTCTGAGTGTTGTTGAAGAAAGTGACTAACCTGCTGATCGCACAGCTGAGTTAAAGTCACGTGCAGCAACTGCTTCTGATCGACGTCGCCACTGATGCAATCTGGTGCCATCTTGCAGCTCAAGCACGCTTTTGCAGCGATCGGATCGTACACCAAGCCGTTATCGACCAAGCTTTCGCGGCTACGCAAAAACAACGGTTTCAACAGATGATTGGGTACGTGATGTTGAGGCTTGGACATGGGCATTTCCTTGCGCCGAAAAGAAAATGGTTAAATAGAATTAGATGATAATAAATCTCAATATCACTTGCAAGTTTTAACGCAACAGCCAAACGCTCTGAATCAGTGCGAGCGTAACTATGCTCGGAAGAAAAGAAATATGCTTTGAAGAAAATAAAAGTGGAAATAGAAAGTGCAGAAAACACAAAGCCCAGCAGAACGCTGGGCTTTATTAGAATGCTTGAGGTAAGAAACCTACATCCAGTCAGTGTTACGGATGATGCCAACCGCCAGACCTTCAATCGTCAGGTGTTGCGATGTCAGGTCAACTTGGATTGGTGAAAACTCTTCATTCTCTGCATGCAGTAGAACTGTAGAACCTTTACGCTCTAAACGCTTCACCGTCACATCATCGTCAACACGTGCAACCACAACTTGACCGTCGCGCACATCTTGAGTTTTGTGCACAGCCAGCAAGTCGCCGTCCATAATACCGATGTCTTTCATACTTTCGCCGTTTACGCGAAGTAAGAAATCTGCTTTTGGTTTGAACATCGCAGGGTCCACTTGGTAGTGAGACTCCACATGCTCTTGAGCCAGAATCGGCTCACCAGCAGCAACCTGACCAATCAAAGGCAGACCTTGATCGTCATTTGCCGCATCTTCGAGTAGGATTCGGATCCCGCGAGATGCGCCTGGAATAATTTCAATCGCTTGTTTACGAGCAAGCGCTTTTAGGTGTTCTTCTGCGGCATTCGCAGAGCGGAAGCCAAGCTCACGCGCAATCTCTGCACGAGTTGGTGGCATTCCGGTGTCTTCGATTTTGCTTTTAATCAAATCGAAGACTTGTTGTTGGCGTGGCGTTAACGGCTTCATATGTCACCTGTCTTTTTATACAGTTAACTGTGAGTATATCCAGTAAATGGACAAATGAAAACCCAATTGGTTGTTTTTTAATTTATTTGCGCCAGTTTCAGATCCCATCCACAAACCTCAAGTGAGCATGCGTTTTAAACACGCACTAAGCAATTCGTCTAATGAAAGCAACAACCTAGGGGTTCGACTAATTTCCGCTCAATAAAATTAAAAGGTTTGACCAGTTTCTGGTATCCTTGCTGCGCTTAAATTTTATCGCCTAGGCTTATTTCTATAGCCGTATCTATTACCTTCTCTTTAGAAGAAGGCAAAGCGGACACTGAAATAAGGTTAGGCTTGTTTGAATACCTATCGAGGCTGTGAACTTTATGTCTTCTGGACAATCATTTTCACGTTCATTACTAAAACTACCTTTATCGGTAATGGTAAAGGGCACCACAATCCCATCGAATCCGATTGATGATCTCAACATCGACCTCACTAAACCGATTGTGTATGCCTTGCCGTTCCGTTCGAACGTGGATTTGCTGACACTGCAAAAACAAGCTTTGAGTCTTGGTCTGCCTGACCCGCTCAGTCCATTGGAAATCAATGGAAAGACATTAACTCGTTACGTGTTTATCGCGTCTCGTCCAACCGTGATGAGCAACGATAACGATGTACCGAGCGAGTCTGTTTCTCTATTTACAGAGTTACTAGAACTGCACAAACTCGACAGCGAGTTAGACGTGCAAATGATCCCTGCAACTGTGCTTTGGGGTCGTAAACCTGGTAAAGAAGAAAACCACAAGCCGTACCTGCAACCAATGAATGGTCCGCAAAAGGCAAAAGCGGTCATGGCAGCTGGTCGTGACTGTTTGGTGCGTTTTAGCCCAGTGGTTTCACTGCGTTACATGGCAGACTCTCACGGTACCGACAGCGCTATTGCACACAAGCTAGCGCGCGTTGCACGTATCCACTTCTCTCGTCAGAAGCTCGCGGCATCGGGTCCAAACCTACCTCAACGCCAAGTGCTGTTTGCACGCTTAATGAAATCGCCGGCGATTGAAAAAGCGATTGAAGACGAAGCGCAAAGCAAAAACATTTCTATCGAGAAAGCACGCAAAGAAGCCCATGACATCATGGATGAGATTGCAGCTGACTTCTCTTATGGTTTAGTGAAAAACGGCGATCGTATTCTTGGCTGGTTGTGGACGAAGCTTTACCAAGGTCTGCACATCAACAACGCTTCGACTGTTCGTCGCCTAGCGCAAGATGGTCATGAGATCGTGTATGTACCATGTCACCGCAGTCACATGGACTACCTATTGCTTTCTTACGTTCTATATCATGAAGGCATGGTGCCACCGCACATTGCTGCGGGTATTAACCTGAACTTCTTCCCGGCGGGTCCAATCTTCCGTCGTGGTGGTGCGTTCTTTATTCGTCGTAGCTTTAAAGGCAACAAGCTGTACTCAACGATTTTCCGTGAGTACCTATCAGAGCTGTTTGCTAAAGGTTACTCGGTTGAGTACTTCAGTGAAGGGGGGCGTTCACGTACTGGTCGTCTGCTTCAAGCAAAAACCGGTATGTTGGCAATGACGATTCAAGCCATGCTACGCGGTCTAAACCGTCCAGTAACGTTAGTGCCTGTGTACATCGGTTACGAGCACGTAATGGAAGTGGGTACTTACGCCAAAGAGCTTCGCGGTTCACGCAAAGAGAAAGAAAACGCAGGTCTTGTGCTGCGTACTCTGCGTAAGCTGCGCAACTTTGGTCTTGGTTACGTTAACTTCGGTGAGCCAATTCAGCTAAACCAATACCTGAATGAACACGCTCCTGAGTGGACGAAAGACATCGATCGCATGGGCGGCAGCAAACCACAATGGATGAACCCTGTGGTGAACGGTCTGGCAAACAAGATGATGACGCACATTAACGATGCAGCAGCGACTAACGCACTAACTCTATGTGCGACCGCGCTGTTGGCTTCTCGTCAGCGCGCATTGTCTCGTGACTCTTTGATCAACCAGATTGAATGCTACCTGAACCTACTTAAGAACAACCCATACTCAAACACTTCAACGGTTCCAACAGAAACGGCTGAAGAGTTGGTGGATCACGCTATTTCACTTGATAAGTTTGTGATTGAAACCGACACTATGGGTGACATCATTTCGCTGGATCGTAGCCAGTCGATTCTGATGACTTACTATCGCAACAACATCATTCACTTGTTCGCTCTACCATCATTGATTGCTCAGATGATTATTCGTCAGCGCAATGTGACCGTAGAGAAGATTCAAGAAAACGTTGCTCAAATCTACCCATTCCTGAAAAAAGAGCTGTTCCTAAGCTACAAGGAAGAAGAGTTGAACGAGTTGGTCGTGAAGATTTTGAACGAGTTCATTGAGCAGAAGATGGTTTGCCAAGATGGTGACAAACTGGAAATTAACCAGTCAAACAACCAATCATTGGTTCTGTTGGGTCGTACTATCACAGAAACACTGCAACGCTACTCTATCGCAATGAACCTACTGGTGGCAGACCAAGAGCTGGGTAAATCTGACCTTGAGCAGAAGAGCCAAGATATTGCACAGCGTTTGGGTCGTCTGCACGGCATCAACGCACCAGAGTTCTTCGATAAAGGTGTATTTACTGCAATGTTCAATACGCTGAAAGAGCAACAATACCTAGATAGCGACGGTAACTGTGATCTTGAGAAGACACAGCAATTTGCCAAACTGCTGTTTGCTCTGCTTTACCCAGAAGTGAAGTTGACCATCGAAGAGAGTATCCACCAGCTGCAAGCATAGTTCGCTTAAGCTCGATACCCACTCGACAAAAACACAAAAGGCATCCAATCGGATGCCTTTTTTCTATCTGAATGTTTGTACTATGCCGTTACCAGAAAGCGATAACCAGACCGACCGCAATCACCATTCCGACATAGTTATTGTTAAGGAAGGCTCTGAAACACAAGTCGCGGTCTCGATGGCGAATCAAATGTTGCTGGTACACAAATAATGAAGCAGCCACCAGAATCGTCCAGTAGTAGCTTTGGCCAAGTTCATAGTGCTGACCAAGCAACACCAACATCGCCAAGGTAATCAACTGTAGAACGCCAATCACCAGTTTATCGTGGCGACCAAACAAGATAGCCGTTGATTTGATACCAATCTTTAAATCATCATCGCGGTCGACCATTGCGTATTGAGTGTCGTAAGCAATAGTCCACAAAGCATTAATCGCAAACACAAACCACACAATCAAAGGCAATTCGCCTGTTTGTGCTGCCCACGCCATCGGAATCGCCCAACTAAAAGCCAAACCTAAAAACAGCTGCGGCAAATGGGTGTAACGCTTCATAAATGGATAAATGAAAGCCAAAAAGATGCCCGCAAAGGAAAGCTTGATCGTCAATGGGTTCATGGTCAGCACTAATAAGAAAGAACTGATACCCAAAACCAAAAACAGACCAATCGCTTCTTTCGAGGTCACTTTACCCGATGGTAAAGGACGCTGTTTGGTGCGTTTCACATGCCCATCAACTTTACGGTCGGCAAAGTCGTTAATCACACAACCGGCGCTACGCATTAGGAACACGCCTAACACAAACACGATGAGTACATTCCAACTTGGTATGCCTTGGGCGGCAATCACAAGTGCCCAAACCGTCGGCCACAATAACAAGAGTGAGCCAATTGGGCGGTCCATTCGCATCAGTTGCCAATATGCTTTGGCTTTGTCTGCGGACATTTACACCTTCTCCTTAGCGTAAACTGGTGAATTTGGTAAGAATAACTCAGCAACCAGCATGGGTTTGTGATTCATCCACAGTCTTGAGCGTCGCGCTAAAAAGCGGCCCTGTGGCAAAGTAACCCATCCCATTTGCAGAGCATCGCGTTCAACGTTATCGGCGCTGAACACAGTTAAACCCAGCGGGATATCTCCTTGCTGAGCTAAGTCATATTGTTGATCGACCAAGGTTGAACGAGGAATGAGCGTGCGGCCAATGACCCAATCCGTATTGTCGCCACATAAAATCACCTCTCTCAGTAGGCAATCTTGCTCAGACAATAGCTGGCTCTCATCCTGTTTTAACGTCTTGGCTGTGACGATCTGATTGTGCAGCAATTCCACTGTTAAGCGTTGGCAATGCTGACCTAAACGACGTGACAAAGAGCCCTGTTCTTCAAGCCAATGCTTGGCGAATTCGCTAGGGAATTCAAAATCTTCGGGGTTTTGCCACTCTACTTCCAATAAAGAAGTAAGATAGAGTGATGTCGGCTGATTCATACTAGTATTCAATTGGAGGCTTTATGCGTACAATAAAGCAACAACTTACCGTCTTATTGAAACCGTAAGTTCCGTTATTTGTTTTAGACGGTCTATTGTATCAAGACTGAAGCGATTCGAATATCGCGATCCAGAGAAAGAAAAGTTAGAAATATGTACAAACGTTATGTAGCCCAAATTATTTTCGCGCTAAGTCTGCTTATTTCAGCACCAAGTTGGGCTGAATCAGAAGAAGCTGCACCTAAGTTAGCCTACTTCACGCTAGAACCCGATTTGACCACAAACTTCTACACCAAAGGCAACAAACTGGGTTATGTGCAAGTACGTATCGACATCATGGTCATGAGCCAACAAGACCTTGCGGTTGTAGAACATCATCAACCACTGATCCGCGATGCGGTGATTGAGCTTCTCGGCAAGCAAACAGAAGATACGATTAAGTCTTTGTCTGGCCGTGAAGATCTGCGCAAAACTCTGGTGAAAGAGCTCAACGAGACTTTGCTGCCAGAGACTGGCAAAACCATCATTGCGGATTTGCTGTTTACCAAATACCTTTATCAATAGTGTGAACAGCTAAAGCTGACGAACTCATATCGATAAATGAAAGACAGATAAACAAAAGACCGCCAATTGGCGGTCTTTTGTTGGTATCTATAAATCAATAACTCAGGAGGCTTGTTGGTATTTCTGCTTACCGGAATCAAACAGCGCAATCGCCATACCTGAAAGCAAACCCACCAAGTGTGCCGTATTGGCAATCGCCATAAATGGCTGAACAAAACCAAGCACTAGCCACACCAACATAAAGCCAATAATAGGTTTAGGCAGTGTTAAACCAAGATGTGGGCAACGGTAGCCAAGGATCCACAAGTAACCAAGCAGCGCATAAACCACACCAGATAAACCGCCGAAGTTCGCTCCTTCCACATAAAACTGCCCAGCACCAGATAGTGCCGCAGAGATAAAGAAGATTTGCAGTAACTTACCAGAACTCAAACGGCGCTCGATATCCCCGCCCAATTGCCACCACCACAAGAGGTTGAACACAATATGTGTCACAGAGAAGTGCAGCAGCGCATGGCTAACCCAACGCCAGAGCTGCCACTGTTGTCCTTCAAAAGCAGGGAAATGGAGCAGAGCAAACACACCATCACCAAAACCGAACATCTGCAAAAAGTAGATAACTGTACAAACGGCCATGATCAATAAGGTCACGGGGCCCGCTTTGGCTTTCACCATGCCCATGATGCTCGGGCTGGAATAGTGAAATTTACTCTTACGAGTATCGGCAACGTCCCACGAGGCGGCGCTGTATTTCGAAGCAGATGGATTCGCTAAAAATTGCTTTAGTTCTGCTTCAACTTCAATTTCATGCTGTGCGTCTGCCAGCCAAAGTGCAAACTGCCCTTCACCTTCTGGCATCATCTGGATATCTATCTTGCGCGATGCCATGTAATCAATGAAGGCTTGCGCCATACGTGGATTATTTAACGTTACCAATCTCTTCATTAACTTCTCACTATCGGTAGTTCTGCTCGTTGCCAGGCTTCAAAGCCACCATCCACACTGTACACCTGTTCGAAGCCTTGGTTAACCAAATATTGCGCCGCACCTTGGCTACTGATGCCGTGGTAGCACATCACTAAGATTGGTTGCTCGAATTCCACATCGTTCATGAAAGGAACGATCGAATCATTAGTCAGATGAAAAGCGGACTCGGCATGCGCCACAGCAAAAGATTGTGGGTCACGAATATCAACAAGCTTTGCCTCTCCTTGTTCGAGCAATGCTTGAGCGCCTTGTACATCGATATGTTGAAACTGGTCCATTTACTTTCTCTATGTCGTTTTCGTTATTGACGCCATTGTAACCTATCCAAAGCCAAACTTAGACACAGAGATAGTCAGGGCATTAAACGCTGTACATATTCGCACCGTTTGTGGATAAATCTGTGAATTGCGTTGATAAAGTGTATTTGGATCATTTGATCCACAATATGTAGTAATGATCTTGATCTAACTGTGTATATTCACAACTATCCCCAAACCAAAAACGGCTTCAAAGCCTTATTTTGTCCGGCTTTCGAACAGTTGATGAATAATTACTTCACAGAGTTATACACAGGTAGCACAGATAAATTAGATCGCAAACGCTGTCTATTTTCGATCGAAAATAAAAAAGCCGAGATCACATGATCTCGGCTTTCTATGAAAATCTTACTTGAGATTAGAAGCGAAAGTTAGAACTCACCAACAGCAAGTTTCAATTTCTTCATCGCGTTCTTTTCTAGCTGACGAATACGCTCAGCAGAAACACCAAACTCATCGGCAAGGTCTTGCAAAGTTGCTTTCTCGTCATCTAACCAACGAGAACGTACAATGCGCTGGCTGCGCTCATCTAGACTTGCAAGTGCATGACCTAGACGGTTATTGGTGTGTGTTTCCCAGTTTGCAGCTTCAATGTTATCGGCAACATCAGAAGACTTATCTTCTAGGTACACCATTGGCGCTGTGTACGAGTTTGCGCTGTCGTCATCGTCCATTGGCATATCAAACGTAGAGTCTACAGCCGCTAGACGAGATTCCATTTCGCGAACTTCAGAAGGCTCTACCCCTAGCTCACGTGCAACAGTTTCAACTTCACCGTTGTTGAACCAACCTAGACGCTTTTTCGACTTACGTAGATTGAAGAACAACTTACGTTGTGCCTTGGTTGTCGCGATCTTAACGATACGCCAGTTACGCAGTACGTATTCATGGATCTCAGCTTTGATCCAGTGAACAGCGAAAGACACCAAACGCACACCCACTTCTGGGTTGAAGCGTTTAACAGCCTTCATAAGGCCGATGTTGCCCTCTTGCACTAGGTCTGCCATCGGCAAGCCATAGCCTGAGTAGCCACGAGCAACGTGAACAACGAATCGTAGGTGTGACAAGATCAGGCCTTTCGCCGCATCTATCTCACCGTTGTAGTGTAATCTTTCTGCCAGCCCACGCTCTTCTTCTGGTGTCAGCATTGGGTAGCTGTTTACAGAACGGATATAGCTATCAAGGCTATCTTGCGTGACTAGAGCCATCGGATACGCTTCTTTTGTCATTCAATTCCTCATCAATCTCTGATCTGGAGCATTACATTGCAATTTAGCTTGGCCATCTTGAACTCAAAATGAACAAGTTTCAAGAAGGGCGAGTAATTATCCATAAACAAATAGTCTATACAAGGGGTAAAAATTAGCTTGTGCTAATAAATTCCAACTATAAGACCTTTATCACCTAAACTGGTTCAATTTCTTTCAGGTGACGCTGCGCGGATACTCGAGCGGCAATACAACCTAATAGACTACCAGTCATGATTAGTAGCAGAGATTCATCCCAGCTCAAGCCAATCAAGCGGAATTGACTGTCGTAAAGCGAGGCTAATTGCTCAACCGCATTGTTCATAACAACCGTAATCAATGCCGTCACTAGCCACGCAATACTAGCCCCAAGCACACCGAACCACATGCCAGTGTATAAGTAAGGGCGCAGAATGAAACTGTCGGTTGCACCAATCAGCTTCATGGTTTGAATCTCTTCTTTGTTCGCCAGCACATTAAAGCGCAATGTATTGCCGACGATTAAAAATACAGCACCCAACATCAGCACTGTCAGGGTGATGACAATAATGCTAGCAAGGGTTTTTATCGCATCAAGGCGCGCTAGCCAGTCTTCATCGAGCCTAACGTCGGTAACGTCTTGTTGCTCACGAACTTCTTTAGCAAGCGACTGAATATCACTTTTTTGTTCTGAATCTGGCGTAATCACCAACACGCCAGGGAGCGCATAACCACTCAATAAGCTCAACGCTTGGTCAAAGCCGGCATATTGGCTTAAATCAGATAGACCTTGTTGCGGCGAAATATATTCCACCTCTTTTACCAAAGGCCAAGTTTCAATCTGATCTTTTAGCACCATCACTCGCGCATCAGGCATGCCTTCGACTAAGTAAGCACTGACTTGGGATGGTGACGCGACGTCTTGCGCAGCACTCGCCACGTTTTTACCCAGCAAATACAAACAAGCCGGCATCGCTAACGCTACCGAGATGACGGCTAAGGTAAGAATGTTACCTAATGGACGACGCCATAATGCGCCAAAAGAAGATTTTGCTTGTTTTGCATGGACAGAGAAAAAACCATCGGTATTTGCACGCTTGGCACTGCGACCTTTCCCTTTTTTCTGGGTGCGCTTGTTACCTACCATAGTCTTCTACCTCACTTAGGAAGCCTTGGTTCAATTCAAAATGGCGATATTGTGGGCGAGTGTTTACTAACCCGATATCGTGCGTCGCAAGAAGGATTGTTACGCCTGCACGGTTAAATTCTTCGAACAGTCGTAACACGCGGTTAGACAATTCTGGATCGAGGTTACCAGTTGGCTCATCCGCCACCAGTAAGGTTGGTCGATTCACGACAGCGCGTGCGATACCAACACGTTGTTGTTCACCACCCGAGAGCTGGCTTGGCAAACAACGGGCTTTATCAAGCAAGCCCGTTTTATCCAACGCCGCAGAAACACGGCGTTTGATTTCGTTTTCAGAAATCGACTCGATGCGCATTGGCAGCGCGACATTGTCGAAGACGCTGCGATCCATCAATAAACGGTGATCTTGGAAAACAATCCCGATGTTGCGACGCAAGAACGGAATGTCTTTGTTTGGGATACGCGTGATGTCGTGGCCATTAAAATGGACTTTGCCATCGGTTGGACGCTCTATCGCACATATCAGTTTCAACAAGGTACTTTTACCTGCTCCGGAATGTCCGCCTAAAAACGCCATTTCTCCGCGTCGAAGGTGAAAGTCGACTTTCTGCAAGGCTTGTCGACCACCTCGATAAGCTTTGCTCACTTGCTGAAATTTGATCACCGTTGATTTCCTCTAACTCTTGTTATTCTTCGCGACTAAACAGAGCGTCAATGAACTCTTGAGTTTCAAATGGACGCAAGTCTTCAATGCCTTCGCCTACACCAATGTAGCGAATTGGAATTTCGAACTGATCAGCAATAGCAAAGATAACACCACCTTTCGCCGTACCATCCAGCTTAGTCAATGTAATCCCGGTTAGAGGGGCAACATCACTGAAAAGTTTCGCTTGGCTAATCGCATTTTGACCTGTACCTGCGTCTAGCGTCAGCATGATCTCGTGTGGTGCCGAGTCATCAATCTTCTTCATCACACGCACGATCTTACGCAGCTCTTCCATTAGGTTGGCTTTGTTTTGTAGACGACCTGCTGTATCGGCAATAACGACATCCACACCGCGCGCTTTTGCCGCTTCAATTGCATCGTAGATAACAGAAGCACTGTCAGCACCTGTATGCTGAGCAATCACAGGAACGTTATTACGCTCACCCCAAACTTGTAGTTGCTCTACGGCTGCGGCGCGGAAAGTATCGCCCGCTGCAAGCATGACTTTTTTACCTTGGCTTTGGAATTGCTTCGCTAGCTTACCGATTGTCGTTGTCTTACCAACACCATTCACACCGACCATTAAGATAACGTAAGGCGTTTTGTTGGTATCGATCTCAAGCGGTTGCTCTACTTTAGATAGGATTTCGGCCATCTCTTCTTTTAGCAAGCCGTAAAGCGCTTCGCCATCTTTCAAATCACCGCGAGAGGCTTTCTCTGTCAGGTTATTGATGATTTTCGTGGTGGTATTCATACCCACGTCGGCGATAAGCAGCTGTTCTTCTAATTCTTCGAAAAGGTCTTCATCGATTTTTTTGCCGCTGAACAAGCCGAAGAAACCCGCACCAATGTTTGCCTTGGTGCGACTTAGGCTGCGCTTCAGGCGAGCAAAGAAGCTTTCGGTTGGCTTTTCTTGTTCTTGGACACGAGGCGCAACTGGCACTTGTGGCTCTTCTGCTTCTGCTTCTGCTTCTGCTTCTGCTTCTGCTTCTGCTTCTGCTTCTGCTTCTGCTAGGACAGCCTCAACATTCTCTGGTTCTTGTTCAACCGTTGTTTTTTCTTCTGCTTGCTCGGCAACGTCTTCTGTTGGTTGTTGCTCGGCGGCAGGTGCTTCCACTGCTTCTTCTTTTACTGATTCTTCAGTTGTCGGTTTTTGGCTTTGCTCTTCATCACCAAAACCTAGCCACGAAAGTAATCCGCGCTTCTTTTTTTCCGTCATCTGGGGCTATCCTAGATTGTCTTCTTATCTATTAATGACTCTTTTCTGACAAGATTATTATCTTTACTGAAAAGGCGAATGACAAAGTTATGAAAACTTTCCAATTAGGTGAATCTAATCTTATTAGTGTTACACTCTGTCATCTTGAATATTCTGGGCTGTATCCAAGCTCAAAGCTTGGGCGATTGGATATAGTATCACTTTATTAGCGGTCAAAAAATCTATGGTAAGACGTCGCCAGCAAAACTCATCACAAAAAAAGCCAACAACAGGCTTTGTGCGCATTATTAGTGGCTTATGGAGAGGCAGAAAGCTCCCTGTTCATGATGCAGAAGGCTTACGCCCAACCACAGATCGCGTAAAAGAAACCCTGTTTAACTGGTTGGCTCAAGATGTCCCACAAGCGAAGTGTCTTGATTTGTTCGCTGGCTCTGGTGGCCTTGGCTTCGAATCCGCTTCTCGCCAAGCCGAACTTGTGACTATGATTGAGCTAAACCCGCAAGCATTTCAGCAACTGCAAAAAAATGTGTCCTCTTTGAATGCCAATAACATTCACGTTGTGAACACCGACGCTATCAGCTTTTTGCAACAACCAGGAACACCGCACCACGTAGTATTCATCGATCCGCCGTTCCGCAAAGGATTATTGGATGAAACCGTGACCTTGCTGGAGCAAAACGGCTGGCTTGCTGAAGATGCGATGATTTATATTGAAACGGAAAAAGAGCTAAGCATTGCTGGGCTGCCAGAAAGCTGGCGCTTGCACCGTGAAAAAACGGCAGGCCAAGTGAGTTATCGTTTATACGAACGCTCACCAGCTTAAAGCCTCGATTTAAAAGGATAGTTAAATGAAAGCACTATTGATACTGGCTAAAGCGGCCATCGCCTTCGTATGGTTCGTGTTAATCCTCAACTTCTTTATGCCATTCCCTGGTAAAGCGGCGATTGCGTTGTACATCATGACCGCTTTCTTATTCATCATGCACGGTCTGCAAATGGCCATCTTTATTGGTGCATTTGGTGACAAGATTAAGATGAGCGCATGGGAAAAGTATTCGATTTTGATTTTTGGCATCTTTGCTCTGCTCGATATTCGCCGCAAGCATATGATGTAAAAGCCTCAGATAAACAAAAGCCGCTCACAAGAGCGGCTTTTTTGTGTTTGTTTGGCGCTAGCCTAGGTAGCTTTTCACACCATCAAGGAACATTTGGGTAGAAATCATGACCAACAGCAAGCCCATCAAACGCTCGACGGCTTTTAAGCCACGCTCACCCAAAATACGGTGGAAGAAACTGTAGAACATCAAGATAAAGAACGTCGCACCCCACGCAATCAATACCGCGGCGGAAAGCTCCATAATTTTGTCTGGGTGTTGAGAGGAAAGCAAAAGCAACGCGGCAATCACAGACGGCCCCGCAATCATCGGAATCGCCATCGGCACAATAAACGGCTCTTCACCTGCTGCAAGCCCGGTAATGCTGCCTGCGCTTGGGAAAATCATCTTAATCGCAATGATAAACAGGATGATACCGCCAGAAATACTCAAGGTCTCAGGCTGAACATGAAGGAAGCTCATGATGCTCTGTCCTGCGAACAAGAACAGCATCAAAATCATCAAGGCGAACAGCAACTCTCGGATCAGTACTTTTCGGCGACGCTTCGCATCAAGGTGTTTAAGAATGGAGAGCACAATCGGCAAGTTACCGAGCGGATCCATAATAAGAAACAGCATGGTCGCTGCAGAAAGAATGTCCATGTTCTGACCTCGACGGAAAAATTGGCGGCCAGTATAACAAAGTGATTGAGTGAATATATGGTTGAAGGCGAAATGAATGTATCGCCTTCATTAATGATGGGTTAGCCGCCGCTTAGTGATTACAAACACGCGCCATATTGACGACAAACTTACCTTCCAGTTCGCGTACTTTTTCACGCTTTAGTAAAAACTCTAGCAATGCATCTAAGTCTAGATCATTCAGCTTGCAGGTATGAAAACGCACTTCACTACCAAAGTGAGCCGCTAGCTCATCACGATTCATAGGGGTTTCACGAAGTAAGTTCAGTAAGTTGTGAGCATGAATTTCAGTCATTATCGACTCCAGTCATTAAATGGAATCCACCCAGTTTACTCAAAACGGAGCCGCTGACTTTGACCTAAGTTAGTAAATGATAGAGGCAACAATAAGTGCATGAGCCAAGAAGTAACTGCCACTTACCCAAACATACGCTCGCTTCATCGGTTTACGATATCCATGTATCGCGTAGGCTAAGGCGGAATAAATCATGACTAGAGTGCCACTAAAGCCGAGAGCATTGGCAAAGCTCGGCACTTGTAACCACACCTCTCCTGCTGCCCAAGCTAGCTGAACCAACATGATACCCATTATAACGACAGGAAAGACCATAGAATCCAGTTGAGGGAGCAACAAGAAGAAGGCCACGATACTCGCTGCAAGAAGCAAAGCTAACAGCCACCAAACGATGTCACCATTAAGCTGGACCCAGAACGATTTGCTGTAACAGATTTGCGCCAGTAGATAACCAGCAAAATAGAGAGGTTTTCGAGATTTAAACGAATGGAGGGTATCGGCGAACATTGATACCAATAAGCCACCAGCAATCCAGTAGGTGTGAGGTGCCGAAGCCCCCTCCGTGAGCGCCAGAACCAGCAACAGTAGCAGAGTAAAAATTTTAAATGCCAGAGACTGTGTCGGATTGGCCTGTTTCGCCCCCAACACGGAATATACTCCTGATAGCCCTATCGCTAACCAACTCCACATGCCGATACACCTTTCACGTAATCTCGCCGCTAGTCTAGGTAGACCAATCTTGATGTAAAGACACAATCAGTGAAAGTTGGATCTCGATAGCGAATCACGACATTTTGTAAACGGAACTTACTCAATTAGTGATTATCGTTTTTCTCACAATTATTGAGCCCAACTATCTGACTTTGAATGTTATGGATAATTTTATCAAAAGACCTAACCTTCAGAAATTGAAAAACAAACCGCCAATCTGTTCGCCATACAACCGTTATGAGCAAATAACCGACACAAAAGCCAGATCCACCACCTCTGACCACTCAGAAAGGTAAAAACACCGTCCCATAACAAGATAAACAACTATTGGCTCAACAATTGTGTAGAGTAAAAATTCAAACGATTACACTTAACTAACTGATATAACAATACATAATCCAGAAAAACAATAAAAACCTAACCTTAGCTATTGTGGATTAAAGCTAAACCCTTTTGGTGCTGAGATTTTCTCATTGGATAGGAAAAAACGAACAAGATGGACGTCCATAAATGTGAGCCTCATTAGCATAAAAGCCAATTTTCTCAACTTTTGAGAAATTCAGTAAAAATAGCCAACCAACCTCCCCACTGACACAAGAAACACTATTTCAGCATAAGATTACTCATATTCAACACATTAAAATCATACACTTAAACCACAAAAGAAGATAAAAACAACAAGTCGAACACTTAAAGAACAGCACAAAAAACACAGTTTTATTAGTCAATTTAGGGTAAAAACACTTAAGTTAAGTGTGAGTTTTGAAAACTTTTCCGCTTTGAAGTTGATCAAAGCTCAAAAACAGTGCTATATTATTTACATCGAGTTCATCAATGATTTTAGGGGTAGTGTTATGATTTCTTCTTCTCAAAAACAAGGGCTGGTAATGATTGCAGTGGTTGTTGGTTTAATGACACTGCCAATGATGTACTAAGTTACTGTTTCCAATAAAAAAGGGACGCTTTCGCGTCCCTTTTTTGTTATTCAAATTTTGCTATCTACAAATGCTTAACCAGAATGTCCCAATGCATGTAGTAAAAGCCGAGTGCAGCAAGCGTTATCAAGGCCATTAACAAAATCGCCGCTCGCCAAATAAAGCGTGAACTTCTCGGTGTCAGCTCTTTTTCGCATGCATCACACGCCGCTAAAAAGCCTTTTCGATCGTCCAGTTTATAATCCTCTTCGTGAACAACCTTATTCCGCACTGTTGCGATAAAACGCAGCTTTGCTACCACATCATGTGGTAAGCGCTCCTCGCAGCTAGTGATCAATTGATGTAGCCCTTTCCCTTCTGCATGGTATTGCGTGCGCAGAAGTTTTTCGATCGTTCGGGTACGCATGACTACTTTCTCAATATCTGACATCGTAACCCTCCTTACTGAACTTTCCTTTGTCCGTCATTTCATTCTTCTATAAATTTAGAGCTTTTTCGAGCGGTTAGGTGCAAATTTCCTTTTAAATTGTGCTCTTGCACGCATATAAAATGTGAAGTGCGCCGAATAAAATCTACGTTACTTTTACTAGATCACGAATAATTTATCTCAACTCATAGTTTAATCAGGGAGTTCTGTAAAATAGGCACCAATGAAACATTGGAGGTTATCATGCCAATCTCACTTATTTTGGCTCTGTTCGCCCTGATCGCACTAGGTGCATGGGCATTTTTCCGCTTCTATAGCAAACATTACTTTGGTGAAGACGCGCCAGAGCAAAGCGCGCAAGTGACCATCTTAGACAAGCAAGCCATAGAAGTTCCGGATGCCGAGTTAGGTCAAGACGACCAAGAATATTGGATCTACGTTCAACGTGGCGCTATTGGCCCTAAGCGCGAATTCCAAATCGGTGTGCACTATTACCACGCGTTGAATCCTGGTGATAAAGGCACACTGACCTACCGTGGCGACAAGTTTTTACACTTCGCCCTTAAACGCTAACCTACGGCAACAGCCAACGAGTCTTGGCGGATTTAGAGAATAGATAACTCATCCCCAAGGCTCCTGCACCACTCAAAACAATCCACACCGGAATCACCCATGCAGGGTGACCTTCATACCAACCAAACGCTTTCATCGGCCACAAGAAGATTGGGTGTAACAAATAAATCCCTAAGCTGTGCTGGCTAATAAAGCTCACTACTTTTTGCGCTTTCGGAGCCAAACCTTCACCGAAGTAGCGACATAACATAAAGATCATTGATGCCGCTAAAATCACATTCAGTGTTTTGTAAGAGAACCAGCGCCCTACGGTGTACTTATCCAATTCCAAACTATTGGTCACCACCATGGTGAAAGTCACGGCCAAAGCGACTAACCCTAAGCCAGTAAAGATCGAAACGGTAGAACGACTGAGAGGCATCTTTTTAAATAGCACATAGCCGAGCGGCAAATACCCCATGTAAAGCCAGTATTGATTGCTCCATGGACCATCAATCTTAAATAGGAACAAAGTGCTGGTCAGCAGCCAAACAGCAAGATACGCATAGAGGACGTTATCATCGCAATTGCGGACCACCCATTGGAATAACGGAATAACAAAATAGAGCGGGATAAAGTAGTAGAAGAATCCAAGGTGGTAGTAAGTCGCATGATGTGGGCTATTACCAACGACTTCTTTGACGGTCTCGAAATCAAAACCTTGCGCTGTCCAGCCGGATAGATAGGCGTAGAACATCGACCAAACCAAGAAAGGCACCAACACTTTACCTAAACGCCGTTTAACGTAGTACTTGGCATCAAAAGGACGAGTGTCACTGAGCATCAGCGCACCAGTGATCAAAATGAATACGGGCACCGCCCAGCGAGTCACACTGTTTACGCCTACCGCTGTCAACCATTGGTCAAATGGAATCACTCCCAACTCATTACGATATGGCGCTAATACATGAATGGCAATCACCGCGACCGCAGCGACACAACGTAATAAGTCGAAAAACAGAACCCTTTCTCTCATACCCTTACCTACTTTGATTGGCTTTACGTCTATAGCATAGGGTAATTTTCATCCAGTGAAATAGTTAACAATCTGTTTTTGCTTATTTTTAACTCAGCGATGACGCACCAATATCATTGATTTGCACAATGGTTAGCGATAAATCCTATTGTACAAATAGGATCAGCCCCCCTAAGCTTTCTCGGATATGAAACAGATTTAACCGTTTTATTCCATTAGGATGCTGGACAGATTATTAAGAGAGGTCTTTATGAAGAAAACATTATTAGCGTCACTGGTTTGTGTAGTGGCTTTAGCTGGATGTAATCAAAAGGAAGAGACCGTGGCACCAACACAATCGCAACCGGAAGCGAACCCTATCTGCAGCGCTGAAAACCTTGCTGGCGGCTGGTCAAAAGGTGAAGTAACACCAGAAGCTCAGCAAGCACTCGACTTTGTACTTGGTCAGATGAATACCGCGGCTAAGCTAAAAGAGATCTTAAGCGTACGAACTCAAGTGGTGAATGGTCTTAACTACGCCATTGAATTCGAAATGGACAATGGTGAAGTATGGAACACCATCGTTTACCGCTCACTGAAAGGTGATATGGAAATGACGCAACCTGCACAACAAGGCCGTCTTTGCCCATAAGCAAGACTTGCTGATTTGCGATACTGAATCGTAAAAACAAAAATGGCTCCCAAAGCGGAGCCATTTTTATTTCTAACTCGTAAACCGATTTAAGCCGTAGCCACTTTGGCCTTTGGTAGCTTGATAGAAATTAGCGTTGTTAGTGCTAAGAAAGCAAATGACACCCACAGACATGCCGCTAAACCCGCTTCTTGGTAAATCCAACCAGACAGAACCGTACCGATCAAACGTCCCATCGCATTCGCCATATAGTAGAAGCCAACATCCAGTGATACTCCATCGCCTTTCGCATAACTAACGATCAGGTAAGAGTGCAGAGATGAGTTCACCGCAAACACAGCGCCGAAAATCATCAAGCCCACCACAATAACAAGCTCTGGTTGCCAACCGATTTGCACGCCATAAGCAATCGCACCAGTGATGACAGCAAGGATACCAGCCCAAATTAATGCCGCGCTGCCATCTGGCACTCGACCTTGCGCTTTGCCGGTAATACGAGGCGCAAAACCTTGAACGAATCCGTAAGCAATCACCCAAGCCGCAAGGAAGCCACCCACCATCAAGTGATCCCAACCAAACACGCTGCCAAGATAAATCGGAAGTGCAACAACAAACCACACATCACGAGCGCCAAATAGGAACATACGTGCAGCGGAAAGAATATTCACCGATTCTGACTTAGAGAAAATTTGACGGAACTTAGGTTTGCTCTTCGCCTTACCCATATCCGCTTCTAGCCAGATCAAGCTGCATACAAACACAACAGCCAGCACACTTGCCATGATGATCATCGAAGTTTGGAAACCAAACGCCGACAGCAACAAACCACCAACAAAGAAACCCGCACCTTTCAGCGCATTCTTCGAGCCCGTTAAGATCGCAACCCACTTATAAAGTGCACCTTGCTGCTCGTCTGGCACCAAAGTTTTGATCGCGCTCTTGGCACTCATCTTATTTAAGTCTTTGGCAATACCTGAAATTGCCTGCGCCGCCATTACCCAAGGAATGGTCAACCAAGCATTGGGCACTGCCAACATCAGCAAGGCAAAAATCTGCATCCCTAAGCCGACGTTCATGGTTTTGTTCAAACCAAGTCGAGCACCTAGCCAGCCACCAACCAAGTTGGTCACTACGCCAAAAAATTCATAGAAAAGGAACAGCGAAGCAATGGCTAAGCTTGAGTAGCCTAAGTCATGGAAGTAAAGCACCACCAACATACGGAGTGCACCATCCGTCACAGTGAAGTTCCAGTAGTTGAACGTCACCAGCATATACTGACGGATACTTTTGCTTAGTTTTGAAATCATAACGACCTCAGATGTACAGCGTTTAGAGCATTTGGATCATGATGTTCCAAATGCTCTATGACCTGAACACCAGCATTAAGCCATCTCAATACTGGCGCTAAATTGTGAAACAAGAACTGATAAGAATTCTAAATATTACCCATTAATAAACAATGAGTTAAACATAATATCAGTAAGAAAGAATCACATAAATTGGTAAGCCATTACGGCATAAATAGAGCTTTTAGAACATGATGCTCCAAAAGCTCTATAAGCTGATCAAGCGTTTTGAGCCACACGCTCTATGTACTCAACTTGTACTGGCTTTGTGAAAGCACCAGGACGCAGCGCTTGCACTTCACGTACGATGTCTTCTAGCGTCCAATCTTTCTCTAGCAGTAGGTGCGCAGCGAACAAACCTGTGCGACCAGATCCACCCATACAGTGCATGGCAACCTTGCCATCTTGAGCAAGAATCGCGTGCAGTTCAGGACTCGCTTGTGACCATTTTGCCGCGAACTCTTCGCCCGGAGCACAGTCATCTTCAATCTCAATTTGGAACCATTTCATGCCCAATTGTTGAGTCAATTCACCCAACGCAGACACGTCTTTTGCTGCTAGTTCAGTATTATCCAGAGCAGTCACAATCGCTTCTACGCCTTGCGCTTTTAGTTGCTCTAACGAAGCTTGCAGTTCAACACCTTTGGTACCTGGACATGGAGTCAGTACCAAAGCGCCCGTTTCTAAATCTAATTGCCATGTAGGATGAGACATCTTAAAACTCCTTATGCCATACCAACGTTACGAACCAATTCTGCAGTACGCGTCGCGTAACCCATTTCGTTATCGTACCAAGCGTAAATCTTCACCATACGAGAACCCACTACCATGGTTGATTGCGCATCAACGATCGTTGAACGTTGGTCGCCTTTGTAATCGATAGAAACCAATGGACGCTCTTCAAAGCCAAGAATGCCTTTTAGCTCGCCTTCAGAAGCTTCTTTCAGTAGTGCGTTAACCTCTTCTGCCGTGGTGTCACGTTTCACATCAAAAATGATGTCAGTGAGTGAGGCGTTTGCTAGAGGAACACGAACCGCGTGACCGTTAATCTTATCTTTCAACTCAGGGAAGATTTCAACAATCGCTTTTGCACTGCCCGTTGTAGTTGGGATCAGGCTCATACCACATGCACGTGCACGACGTAGGTCTTTGTGCGGCGCATCCAGAATCGTTTGTGTGTTAGTTAAATCGTGAATCGTTGTGAATGACGATTGTTCAATGCCCAGTTTCTCGTGAATCACTTTCACGACTGGTGCAATACAGTTCGTTGTACAAGACGCTGCGGTTACGATGCGGTGCTGCGCAGGATCGAAGATGTGGTCGTTCACACCCACTACGATGTTAGCTACGCCGTCTTCTTTCACTGGTGCGCTAACAACAACACGTTTTACGCCTTGTTCTAGGTATTTGTTTAGGAATGAGGTTTTGCGATGAACGCCCGTTGCTTCAATCACAACATCACATTGACCCCAGTTCACAGCATCGATATCACGCTCTTGTGAAGTCGTGATGCGCTTACCATTGATCACCATGTCTGTGCCTTCAACTTGCACTGCATGGTTCCAACGACCTTGAACTGAATCGAACTCAAGTAAGTGGCCAAGAGTCGCTGCATCACCCGCTACATCGTTGATGTGCACGAACTCTAGCTCTGGCCAATCAAACGCTGCGCGTAATGCCAAACGACCAATTCGACCGAAACCGTTAATACCTACTTTAATCGTCATAATCTTCTACCTTTAAGCTTTCGCTGGTTAACAGCACGCTGCACGAGCTTTGTCTTGCAAACGTGAAATATCGTCTTGGTACTCTTGCTTTAAGCAGTTCGAGGCCACCAAGTCATCAATCAATTTTTGCATCCATCCCGGTAATTGATCTGACAGCTCGTAGTACACCCATTGCCCCTGGCGTTTATCAACTAAAATACCATTTGATCTTAGTTGAGCCAGATGGCGAGAAATCTTTGGTTGGCTTTCTTGTAGCGCATGGGCTAAATCACCAACACAGGTTTCCCCTTCACGAACCACCAGCATTAAGCAACGCACACGAGTCTCGTCGGAAAGAAGTTTGAAGAACTGATGTGGAAGCATAATTACATACCTATATATGGATATGCGTATATAGTTATTTAAAAATAGGATGCCGTCAAGCGATCGTGCTCGACTGTAATAAAAGTTTAATATTTGATCAGATTAGGCGCCAGAAAAGGTCTGACTCCAGCGCACAGCTTCGCCAAGTTCAGACTTCACATCATCAACAGAAAGACCGAGTTGCTGTGAGAATTGCTCCACGCCTGCCCAGTCTGCACGCTCGTAGCACTCTTCAATTGCCAGTAACGCGCCGTATTCACCTTGGCGATGCAACAAGGCTTGCTGCACGGAAGGACTTAACGGCAACTGCCCAACTAAAGATTCCACAGACAAATCGAGCATGGCATCGAGAATCGACAACAAGCCAACCATAAAACCCTGCTCGTTGAGATGCGAAAGAGGTTGATAGCGCGACATGGCTTCGCAGAATTGAGCGCGTTGCAAAGATAAGTTGTACAACTCACGCGGCTTCTTACTAGAGATATAAGAGGCCACCACCAGCGAGACAAACATTTTTAGCTTTTCTTGCCCAAGGTAAATCAAAGCTTGGCGGAATGAAGTAATGGTCACTTCTAATGTGGTCGATTGCGTGTTCACAAAACGCAGTAACTTGTACGACAGCGTGACATCTTGAGTAATGATGTTTTCAATCCGGTCGAAGTCAGGATCGGGAACACACACTTCTCTAAATAACTTAAGTGCCAGTACTTGCTCGGGGCTTACGTATTTAGTCTGCATCACTTCCGGCTTACTGAAGAAGTAGCCTTGGAAGAATTTAAAGCCCGCCTCTTTAGTCGCTTCAAACTCAGCTTCGGTTTCGACCCGCTCAGCTAAGAAGTGGTATTTGGTGCGCTTTTTGGTGTGCTTCTTAACTAAATCACACGCATTTTTCAGCCCCATCGCCATGATGTCGAGTTTCACGATATGAGCATAAGGCAGAAAACGACGCCATTCGTCAGTCAAAGTGAAATCATCGAGCGCGATCAAGTAGCCTTCACGGTACAGTTCGCGAATGGCTTCAAGCAGTTCATCGGTTGGTTGGCAGGTTTCGAGTACCTCAACCACGATTTTGTTTTTCGGCAAACTTCTTGGCAGCCGACGCAGCAAACTTTGGTGAGGAAAATTGATGAAGCATCGCGAAGATGCAATCAGAGGATTGGTTCCGACAGAGAGAAAGTTCTCTACTATCAATCGGTATGTCGCCCTGTTTGAATCGATGTGTGCAGGATAGGCATTACTTTCACCATCACGAAACAACAACTCATATCCCAGCGTCTGTCTTTTTCGATTAAAGATAGGCTGGCGGGCGACATACGCATTTTTCATTCGAAATTATTGTGCTTTTTATAATTTGTTACTTAGCTGCCGCTAATAATGCACCACATCCCATGAACATTGAACCGAATACTTTATTAATTTTGCCCATGATCTTATCTGAGCGAATAAAGCGTCCCATTTGAGCGGCCAAACTGGTGTAACCCAGCATCACAAACGCATCAATGGTTACTGTGGTCACACCCAATACCAATAGCTGAGTCAGCTGGTCTTTTGCTGGGTCAATAAACTGTGGAAACAGTGCCACCAAGAAGACGATCGATTTCGGGTTTGTCAGGTTAATAAGAATAGCTTTGTACAACAGAGAAGTGCCTGACATAGCTTTGTGGCTTTCGGTTGCAACCAAGCCGGACGTATCACGCCACTTTTGAATGCCAAGCCACACAAGGTAAGCCGCACCCACCCATTTAATCACGGTAAATGCCGTTGCCGATTGCGCGACTAAAGCACCGATACCAGCACCAACCAGAGCAATATGAATCGCCAAACCGATTTGTAAACCAACGATAGCACCCAATGACTTGCGCGTGCCGTAACTCAAACCATTGCTGATTGAGTTGACGGTACCAGATCCCGGAGCCAGACTAAAAACGATTGCTGTTACCACATAGGCTAACCAAACGTGGGTATCCATTGCATTTCCTCAATAATTCTTCGATGATACATCGCGTAAACAACGTATCTTCAGGTAATCGACTAATGGCTATTAACCATTCACCTTTGACTTATACTCAAGAGACTTTATTTGAGCAAGCAATAGGTGGTCCGATCGCAGCACTTTGGCAAGAACGCCAAGAAGGCTTTGTAAAAGGGACAGAGAAAAAGAAAATCTACTGGTGCAAACTCACCAATCCTGAGCACACAAAAGCCGTGCTGATCGTCAACGGTCGCATTGAAGCTTCCTGGAAATACCAAGAACTGTTCTACGACCTGTACCGACAAGGTTATGACGTGTATTCGTTTGACCACCGAGGACAAGGTTTATCAGATCGCCTAATTCCAGACTCAGACATGGGTCACGTCTATGACTTTAATGATTACATTGAAGATATGGAATTGGTGCTGCAGCAGCTTGATTTAAGCGGATACCAACAGCGTTTTATCATTGCCCACTCTATGGGCGGTGCGATCGCCACGCGCTACCTACAAACGCATCCAGAACACAACTTTGATGGTTTGATTCTGAGTTCCCCAATGTTTGGTATCAACCTACCGTGGTATCTCAGCCCTATCGCGATTCCGGTCAGCCAAATCTTAGCGGCAGTTTCGACAAAACCTAGCTATGCTCCGGGACATAAAGCGTATTACACAAAACCGTTTGAAGATAACCCTCTTAGCCAAAGCTACGATCGTTATCATTGGTTCCGTGGTTTATACAACGACAAACCCGAGCTGCAAGTCGGTGGGCCAAGCACCCGTTGGGTTTGGCAAGGCTTAATGGCTGCCAAGCAATGTATTTTGCTGACTCGCCAAATTAAAGTTCCGGTTTTATTGGTTCAGTCAGGCAATGATCGCATAGTGAGTAACGCCGCGCAGCAACGCTTTATCGATAAGCTAAGTAAGACCAACCCCAATGCCAGCCTAGTTTCGATTGCTGGTGCAGAGCACGAAATTTTGTTCGAAAAAGACCAATACCGTAACCAAGCTCTGGACGCTGTCTTTTCCTTTATGCGTGCTCAAAGCGCATAAAATGAATTAAAGAGGAAATACGAGGTCTGCGATTTACCCTCTTTTTCCTCCTTATTTTGGCGTAAACTTCATCATGTTCCCCGCACTCGGAGCAGTACGACCTAGTCAATCTACTGCGCTCCGTGTGCAATCAACCTGTTCTACTCTATCCGAACCGTTTACGAGGGCTTCATGAGCACATCGCTACCTTGCAAAGAGATCACTAAAATCGTTGCCTCAGATCTGGATGGCACTTTACTCGCACCAAACCACCAGCTAAGCGCTTACTCGAAAGAGACGCTCAAAGCGCTGCATGAACAAGGCTACACATTTGTCTTTGCAACGGGTCGCCACCACGTAGACGTCGCAAGCATTCGTCGCACGGTAGGTATTCCGGCTTACATGATCACTTCAAACGGTGCACGTGTGCACGACCAAAATGATCAAGAGATGTACAGCCAGAACGTACCAGAAGATTTGGTTCAGCCAGTGATCGACACGATCAAAACGGATCCTGAAATACTTATCCACATGTACCAAAACGACGACTGGTTGCTGAACAAAGACGACGAACAACTGCGTGATTTCCACGAAGAGTTCACTTACAAGTTGTACGACCAAGACAATGCGCCAACAGACGGCATTGCAAAAGTGTTCTTCACCCACCCAGCGCAAGACCATGAACACCTTGTTACTTTCGAAACGAAGCTGCGTGAACAATTTGGCGATCGACTAAACATCGCATTCTCAACACCTTGGTGTCTGGAAGTAATGAGTGCGGGTGTTTCTAAAGGTGATGCTCTAAAAGCAGTGGCAGAATCAATTGGTTTGACGCTAGAAAACACCATTGCGTTTGGTGACGGCATGAACGACGTAGAAATGCTATCCATGGCGGGTAAAGGTTTGGTGATGGGCACCTCTCACGAAAAAGTGATGAAAGCACTACCAAACAATGAAGTGATCGGCAGCAACGCCGACGATGCGGTTGCACACTACCTGCAAGATCATCTGCTATAACCTGTATTGGTGACCAACAGCAGGTTATCGGCAAAATTACAAAGGGCTGCACTATGCAGCCCTTTTCTTTTATCGTTGACTCGGCAACTTCTCTTTACCGAGGATTGCTTGCCACTCTTCTTCGCTCACCGGCATGATCGATAAGCGATTGCCGCGTTTCACTAATGGCATATTTTCGAGCTCTGGCATCGCCTTAATGACTGACAACGGAATCAAGCGTTCAGTCTTACGCACAAACTCAATATCCACCATTATCCAACGCGGATTTTCTGGGTCGGATTTCGGGTCGTAATAATCGCTCTCTAGGTCAAACTGGAAATGATCGGGATACGCTTCACGGGTCACTTTGGCAATACCTGCCACACCCACGTTCTTGCAAGAGGAATGGTAAATCAGCACCAAGTCGCCCAATTTGACTTGGTCACGCATCATATTACGCGCCTGATAATTACGAACTCCCTCCCAACATGAAACCTTTTGGGTTCGAAGCGTGTCAATAGAAAAGGTATCTGGTTCTGTTTTAAATAACCAATATGCCATAATGCCATCCGATGCAGATTGAGTAATGAGGAAGATATAACATGAAGGCTTTGAAAAACCCAGTGGCATTAGCCACACTGCTGGTGCTGCAAGCATGTAGCATGCAACCACAGCAGTCCGATGCAGACACACCAACAACTCCGCCTGCATCCTTAGATAAGCCAGAAACCATCTTACCTCAAACCTTTATGCTGCGTGGTGAAGTCGTGATTGGGCATGAAAGCCAGTACATCACACCTTGTGGTAGCGACAAACAATACTGGCTGCAACTGTCACCACAACAAGTGCAACGAGCCATCGCATTAACCAATGAACCTTATCAAACCATGTATGGAGAAGTGATTGGTCACCTCAATCCTCCTGGTGTTGATGGTTTCTCTGCAGATTTCGACGCGAACTTCGTGGTAGAACAAGTAAACTTCCTCACCACAGAAAACCCACAACGCTGCAAACAAACCAGTAAACCAACACGAGTCTTTGGTAACGAGCCATCGTGGTCAGCCAGCTTTGAAGGCAACACACTCAAGTTCCAGCAAATGGGCAAGTCGACACAAACGCTCGAAATCGACAGCAGCAAACTACAGCCTCGCCAACGCACCTATCAACTTAACGATGGTGAACTGCGCATGACTGAGAACTTGTGTTCAGACACCATGAGCAACTCTCTCTACGGCTGGAAAGCGACACTAGAGCATGACGATAAAACCTACCAAGGTTGCGGTATGGCGGCCAACGTAGACTCAACACTCGAGTGGGTGAACACTTACGTGGCAACATCAACCCAGTCGCAAGGATTCGAAGTGCAAATGACACTCAACAGCGACCACAGTGCCATCACCAAATACAGCTATTCAGACGGGCAACCGCCATTGATTGAACGCGGCTACTGGCAACAACTGAGCCCATCGCAAGTACAAGTATTGATGACTCACCACCAGCAACAACGCTTAATGACCGAGCGCCTATTTACTCGCGAAGGCAACCAGCTGAAAGCAGTCAAAGAGAAAGTGGGCAATTTGGTTTATCCCATTGCCGATGGCGGTTTAGTGCTATACCCAGCAACAGTGCGTAACTCAGGTATTGAACAAGCGGCTCCTGAACGCGGTAGTGCGCCAATTGCAGCTGCGGACATCCCATCCAGTGCCGAATTTAATTCAAAAGTGGATGCGGCGGTACGTAACTACTTTTTCATTAATCAAACCAACCCAAGCAATAACCAATACCGTTGGCTGACCTACGATCTGAATGGCGATGGCGATGAAGAATTACTGGTGCAACTTGATTGGTGTGGCTCTGGCGGTTGCACTCTACTCGTCTTCGAAAACTACGAAAAAGAGTGGCGCTTCAACAGCCGTATGACGTTAGTACAAAGCCCAATTATGCTTGGTCAACAAACCTCGCACGGCTGGCGTGATCTCATTTTCAATGTCAGCGGTGGCGGCGCAACGCCTGGGCAACACGTGATGCAATACACAGGCATAAGTTACCCAATCAACCCAAGCTTGGCACCAAAAGCGAGCAAAGAGCAAGTCAGCGGCGTGCGTCTGTTCTCAGATGGCATCAGCCCTGTTCGTGATGGAGTGCGCTTGTAATGGCGCAGCCTTGTCCACATTGTGGCTTCCAGTTCAACTGCATCTGTTCACTGCTGCCGAAGTTAAGCAGTGAACATACACTGATACTGTTAATGCACCCTAATGAACTGACGCGCGATACTAACACTGGCAAACTGCTCGCCCAGTGCCAACTGAATGTCACTCAAGTCGTTTGGGACCGAAAAACGCCACCAGCAGAGTTGTTAGAAACGCTAACGAATCCAAGCCCGCTGCCAGTACTGCTATTCCCAAGTGAAGAGAGCCTAACGCTTGAACAAGTACAGCAACAAAGTACCGAGCAAGACAGACAACCGTTGTACATCATTCTTGATGCGACTTGGCAAGAGGCGCGCAAGATGATCAATAAAAGCCGATGGCTAGAAGGTGTCGCGATGATGGGCTTAACCACTCAGGCCGATTCCCAATATCAACTGCGCCGAAACCAACAAGAAGGCAACTTATGTACCTTTGAAGTGGCAGCTCAATTGCTCGGACAACTTGGTGAAGAGCAAAACCAGCAACAGATGCTGGACTTCTTCGAGCAATACCTTCCTCGTTTCCAAGCCGAGAAAAGTGGTCACGAGTTCAAAGTCTAACGCCCTTAAGAATCAAAAAACGCAGCTCTAACGCTGCGTTTTTTATTGGATGCTGTTTCACGTGAAACAAAACGTTAGAGCACTTAAGCACAATTAGAGCAAAGCACATTAAAACAAACGTGTCGGTTCACCTAAGTAATAACCTTGCAGATAGTCCACACCCATGTCCTGAGCAATATCACACACCTCTTTGTTGTGCACGAACTCAGCGACAGTCTTGGCGTTAAACACCTGACACAAACGCACTAACTGCGAAGCAATCTTGCGCTGCTTTTGGTCTTTGTCGATGTAGCGAATCAAACTGCCATCGAGCTTAATGACTTCCGGCTCCAACTTGAGGATCTCATCAATATTGGAGTAACCCGAGCCAAAGTCGTCAACAATGATGCGTGCGCCTAGGCTTCTAAAGTGGCTGCACACCTCAATCATCCTTCCGTAATCTTTGATTTGCTCTGATTCCAACACTTCTAAACCAATCCGTCTTGGGTCGTTAAGTTGAGTAATGGCATGTTCAAGCAACATCAAGGTTTTATCACTGAGTAAATCCTGAGGTGACAAGTTAATTGAGGAGTCACCTTGTTTGTCCTTCATGTAGTTGAGCGTCGAGCGAATCATGTGACGACTCAAACGCGTGTACAAATGCGTATCAGAAATGATGGGTAAGAAACGCCCCGGCGCTATGATGCTGCCATCCTCTTCCATAATACGCACCAAACACTCTTGGCTCGCGGGACGATGGTTATAAGCGTGCACAATTGGCTGACTGTAGGTAATGATGTTCTGCTTGAGGATGGCGCGACTCACACAACTTAGCCAACCCAACTGCTCTTTTCGCACATCTTCATTAACCTCAATGTCTTTGGCATTGCAGATGTGAGTATTACTTCGCACACCTGCTCTTCGTGCCTCAATGCCTTTGAGGAGCAATTCATCCGGCGATGCCGTTGGGAAATCACGACGGCTAACTAAGCCACCGCACAGCGAAATCGAAAGGTAATCAATGTCCCGTAAGCCACTTGGCTCAAAGTTGGTTTGCTCAACCGCATCAGCAAAGCGAGTAAAGTGTTGCTTGATTGCTTCACTGCTGATGTCAGCTTTAAATAAGAACGCCCACTCACCAACACCAATGCTATAAAGTTGCAGCGCGGCTGGTTTACCAAGGCGTTTACGCAGGCGATTGCTAAAGTGCATCGACAAGTCTTTCAACAGTTGGTCGCCAACGCGATAGCCGTACTTTTCGTTGATATGGCTAAAGTTAAGCAGTTTAAGTGTCAATAAATGTTCATCGGTATCAATGCTGATCAAGCGCTCTTGCAGCGCAACGCGATTCTGTAATCCTGTACGACTATCTCGGCGGAAGCTCTGTTCTAGCTTTTTCGCTTGGCGATCGAGTTGATAGCCCATATGAGCATTCATGTTGTTGAGATCGCCAATCGCATTGCGGATCAGACTAAATAAGGGAGAGATAGAAGTGCTCACTTCTTGCTGTGGCATGTTAAGCGCAGTAACTTCATCCCCTTCACGCATCGCCAAGTAAGTCAGGCTATGGTGCAGAATTTCTTGTTGGTGATTCTCGCCGTACAACTCGCCCATGCAGTAACTGCCCGACGTGTGAGAAATGTCCGTGAAGGCACGAACTTCATCGCTGCTATCAATAAAATCAAGTCGCGATGCGCAGTTATAAATCATCACCGCTTCAGGCTGATGCATGGAAAGCTCCACCACCCCATGGCGAACTTGCTCAAGCGTTAACGAGGGATGGTTGTAACAGAACTGCACTTCATCACCCAAGCACCAAGGGCGGTCGAAGCTCATGCTGCCGTCGGGATGGATTTCCGTCACGGTACACACCTCTTTGCGCCCAATGGATTCGCGATAAAGTGGGAAGTTCAACAATTGATTAAGCGTCAGGTCGTGCCCGTCAGCAAGATAGTGCTTGTAGACTTCCACCGCTTTACGCTCTCCTAAGCGATACAAGCGCGTCCCTTTGGCGTGAGTAACCTTATGTGGCATGCCGATTGGGTTCCACTCAGAATACGCACTCGTCCATGTTTTCAAAGTATTGCTGTGCAAGGCAACCGCGACAACCGCTTCGTCATAAACTTGGTCTTGATGCAGAACCCAACAACCGTCATCGATGGTTTGAGCCAAACCGCCAGAAACCTTCGGACCGTCGGCATCGAATACGCGATACACCGGATAATCACGACGTTCGATTTGGACAGAAAAGCTAATAATGGCTTTGGAGTTATCTTGCAGTTGTAACGCTTGCTTGAGATCGTAGCCATCGATATCTGGCGAGAAGGAATAATGCTGAACCGCAGACGTGAGCGTGGTTTGTTCAAACTCCATCACACACACTAAGCAGCCATGGTTGATGATTTCACCTTCCAAGATAACGTGACGGGTGCTGTGACCGATGATGTGCGTGTTGGGTAATCTTTCGAGTATTGCCCGAGCGAGCGAGACGGCGGAGTCGCGTGATTGGGTGGATAAGAGTTGCACCAGATAACGTTTATCTGCACAACACTGAGAAGTGACTAAAAAGTCATTAAGCTGATCCACATTTTGAACCAGTTGAGAGAATGCTCGCATTTACCCTACCACTGCCGTCATCAAGCCACACCACATGAAAGTGGTCTTATTATTTTACTTTGATGAGAGTAATTTACGTGGCTTTAGGCGGCTTTTCTAGGGTCAGAATTAAGATTGCATGGATTAATGCGGAAGCGATTACAAAAGCGCGAGTAACGACTGCAAGTTATTGATTTCAATGTCAGGTAACGTTCGCGTTTTTGCCTGAGTAATGACATTTTTATTCATATCATTGAACCAGCATGCGGCAAAACCCGCGATTTTCGCGCCTTGAACGTCTGTTACTAAGTGGTCACCGACATGAAGAATGTGCTCACTAGGCAAATCCAGAAACTGCTGCGCTTTGGTGAACATATCCGGCGCAGGTTTCGCGCTGCCATCGGGCCCTGCTTTCAGTACTTGCTGGAAATAAGGCGTAAGACCAATTCTATCTAAATCCACATTGCCGTTGGTGATTGCTACCAGCGGGATTTCTTGCCCGAGTTCAGCAAGTACATCGAGGCTTTGCTGTGGTACTTCAAAACGGTTACGCCAATCTAAAGCAACCTCTACTGCGGCTTGCGCAGCGGTATGCGCCGCTTCGTTATCGTACCCAACTTGAGAGAAGGCTTGCTTGAGCTGCACTAAACGCCACAAAGTGACATCGCTCTTCAGCTCAGGTTGTTGCTGCACGACACGCTGCTTGAGTGCAAACCAATCGGTTTTATCCATGTGAGCGACCGCCGGATGATGGTGTTTAAGCCAAGATAACAACTCACGCTCCATACGAACTATCACTGGGTAGTTGTCATAGAGGGTGTCATCAAGGTCAAACGTCATCGCTTTTACAGGCGCAATACGGCGGTAGAATTTCATGGTATTCCTTGGTTAATCCGACTTGTCGTCGTTTCTCTTACGCGCTCTTGGATGCGCCTGATCATAAGCTTGCGCTAAATGTTGGAAATCCAAGTGGGTATAGATTTGGGTGGTGGAGATGTTTTCATGCCCCAATAGCTCTTGTACCGCACGTAAGTTATTGCTCGATTCCAGCATGTGCGTTGCAAACGAGTGACGCAGTTTGTGCGGGCTAATGTGACTCGCGACCGACTGTTTCTGCCCCCACTCCGCCATGCGCTTTTGCACACTGCGGTGTGAGATTCGTGTACCCAGCTTGGAAACAAACAGTGCAGGTTCACCCGGCGCGGCTAAATCACCACGCACACGCAACCATTTACCAACCCATTCAGTTGCCATACCAGAGAACGGCACTTTACGTTCTTTGTCACCTTTACCAATCACTCGTAATTCGCCACTGCGTAGCTGAACATCACGCACATCGACGCTCACCAGTTCTGCCAAACGCAGACCAGCGCCGTACATTAGCTCCATCATGGCACGATCGCGCACCGCTAACGGGTCGTCCTCGTTCACTTCGAGCAATTGGTTTACTTCATCCACATCGAGGTTTTTCGGCAGTGGGCGTTTCTTACGTGGCGCCGAAACCCCTTTGGCAGGGTTTGCTGACATTTCTCCACGTAGGATCAGGAAATCGAAAAAGCTGCGTAGAGAAGATAAGCGCGTCGCTAAGCTGCTGGCTTTCATGCCTTCACGCATGCCTTTACCTGCCAATTGACGTACCCAACCCGCATCGACTTGCGACCAATCTTTCAAACCCATCTCAGCCAAGTGGTGAGCCATGGTTTCCAATTGTTGTTTGTAGTTGCGTTGGGTGTGCAGGCTAAGCCCCTTTTCGCTTCGCAGGAATTCGTAGAAGCGTTCAAGAGGCTTTTGAAGACTATTTGGCAGAGGAGTGTTGGGAGTTGTCGTCATCGTGACTTTGCCATACCAATGTTTGAGCGAGATGTGCCACTACTAAGGATAGGTGACGCAAAAACAAGGTATCCATATCTGGTTGGAAATGACCGCCATCCTCGCTAGAAAATGCCAGTACGCCAAGCGTCTGTTTTTTCACAAGCGGTAACACCACATAGGAACCCATTTCTGGAACGTCCATATTCCCAAACAACGCTTCGCGATCCACTTTACGCAGACGACCTAAGTACGCCTCTTTACCGTTTAAGTGGTTGGTAGCAAAACGTTGGTAGCTTTCCTTACTCAATTGAGTCGCAGCATCACACTGACTCAATAGACGCACATACGCCGTCAAACCAAGGTCTTTGGCTTTGAGTTCAATGGCGTTGATGACTTGCTTGAAGTCACCACACTTAAGAATTTGCCCTTGCAGATCCATGAACTCGTAGAAGGTGCGATCGTTATTCGCTGCCAAAGACATTAGAGTAGTGATTTCTTCTTCTAGCTCTTCTATACGCTGGCGCTGGCGGTTCATTTGAATGTGAACCAAAGAAACCGTACCTAAATCTGTGTGTGGCAAAGATAGGCGATCGACCAACTCTGGACGCTGAACAAAGAAGTCTGGGTGGTCTTTTAAATATTGCGCCACCACTTCTGCAGTCAGCGCATCCGCTTCAACTTCTGAGATTTGGTTTTCTTGCTCTTCAACTAGCACGACAATTGACCATCAAATACGTGAGTTGCAGGACCAGTCATAAACAGCGGTTTGCCTGGACCTTGCCAAGAGATGCGTAGGTCACCACCAGGAAGTGAAACTTTCACGTTCTCATCCAGTAGACCTTGCAGGATGCCCACCGCAACAGCGCCACAGGCACCGCTGCCGCAAGCTTGCGTTTCACCCGCGCCACGCTCATACACGCGCAGACGAATGTGATTGCGATTCACAACTTGCATAAAGCCCGCATTCACACGCTCAGGGAAGCGCTCATGTGATTCTAGTAGCGGGCCAAGTGTTTCCACTTCTGCCGTATCCACATCGTCAACCACGGTCACCACGTGCGGGTTCCCCATGCTCACTGCGCCACAGAACAGGGTCTTATCGCCTGCACGCATGATGTAGGTTTTCTCTTTCTGCTTCGCTTTGAAAGGGATCTTGTTCGGCTCGAACTCAGGTACACCCATGTTCACCGTAACTTCACCATCGTCTTCAACATCAAGAATCATCTTACCTTTCTTGGTGCTCACGCTGATGCTGTATTTGTTAGTCAAGCCTTTCAAACGGACGAAACGTGCGAAACAGCGAGCGCCATTACCACACTGCTCAACTTCACTGCCATCGGCATTAAAAATGCGATAATGGAAGTCGCTTTCAGGATCATAAGGCGCTTCAACCACGAGCAATTGATCAAAACCAACGCCCGTGTGACGATCCGCCAAACGACGGATCAAATCTTGCGAGAAAAACACGTTCTGGGTAATGCAGTCGACGACCATAAAGTCGTTGCCCAAACCGTGCATTTTGGAAAAGTGGAAATGCATTTGTTGTGTGTTACTCCGGTAGAATCTGTTCCAGCTGCCACAAACTGGTCAGCTCCTCACGCTGGCGAACAAGGTGGCTTTGGTTACCATCCACCATCACTTCCGCCGCTCGGGTACGAGTATTGTAGTTCGAAGACATCACAAAACCATAGGCGCCAGCAGAGCGAACCGCGAGTAGATCACCTTCTTGCAGCACTAGTGCTCGATCTTTGCCCAAGAAATCGCCCGTTTCACAGATAGGACCGACCAAATCGTAAGTCTGTGCTTCACCTTCACGTGGTGCTACAGGAACAATATCTTGCCACGCTTGGTACAGCGCAGGACGCATTAAATCGTTCATCGCCGCATCGATA
The DNA here is from genome assembly GCF_905175355.1 of Vibrio sp. B1ASS3. NCBI lineage: Bacteria > Pseudomonadati > Pseudomonadota > Gammaproteobacteria > Vibrionales > Vibrionaceae > Vibrio > Vibrio sp. B1ASS3. The sequence continues at coordinate 109,054 of NZ_HG992742.1, read as the reverse complement.
ATCGCAAAGTTTTTATGCTCTGTGTGCTTTAGGAATTCCACACGCGTCAGCAAGATACCAGCGTTAGCTGCAATCGCACGGCCTGGTTCGAAAATCAGTTCAAGATCTTGATGGTTCTCAAGACGGCCTAACAGTGCTTTCGCGTAATCAGAAGGCTGTGGTGGCAATTCATCACGATATACCACGCCCAGGCCACCACCAACGTCCAAGTGACGGATGTTGATGCCTTGTGCTTTCAAGTCATCAATCAACGCTAATAGACGATCTGTTGCATCGATGAAAGGTTCAATCTCAGTCAGCTGAGAACCGATGTGGCAGTCGATACCTTGAACGTTTAGGTTTGGTAGGCTCTGAGCAAATTTATATACAGCAGGCGCACGGTCAAACGCGATACCAAATTTGTTGTCACGCAGGCCAGTCGAAATGTAAGGGTGAGTCTTTGCGTCTACGTCAGGGTTAATTCGTAGAGAAATCGGAGCAACCACACCTAGCTCGCCCGCGACTTTGTTCAAGCGCTCAAGCTCAGGTTCGGATTCCACGTTGAAGCATTTAATGCCCAGTTCCAGTGCGCGTTTCATCTCTGCAGGCGTTTTACCAACACCTGAGAACACCACCTTCTTCGCATCACCGCCAGCCGCGATAACACGCTCAAGCTCACCACCAGATACGATATCAAAGCCTGAGCCCAAACGAGCCAGTGCATTCAATACGCCAAGGTTTGAGTTTGCTTTTACTGCGTAACAAACAAGATGAGGATGCTGACCCACAGCGCTATCGAACGCATTCCAGTGGCGCTCTAACGTCGCGCGTGAGTAAACATAAAGAGGAGTGCCATGCTGCTCGGCAAGAGCTTGAAGTGAGACGTCTTCGGCCCAAAGCTGGCCATCATCCTGATAGTTGAAGTAATCCAAAATTTGCTTCCCTTAATTAATTCGACTGCTAAACCCTGATTTCACCCTAAGGGTGGCTAATTATTGTGACTGCTCGTTCTGCTGAGCGTCATCTGGGATGTAAAGTGAACCTGATTGACCGCAACCAGCAAGTGTCGCTGCAACCATCACAAACAACACAGTAAGTAATTTTTTCATTTTGCATATCGTGATTATTAAACCAATGCCCCCTATAATCGCACCACACTCAGGAAAAGCAATAGGATAGACGGATGAACGATACTGAATTTCATCAACTCGTGGATGCGCAGATGCAACTCATCGAAGAATCCATCGATGATTCAGGTGCAGACATTGATTACGAAGTCACTGGCAACGTAATGACATTAGAGTTTGAAGACCGCAGCCAAATCATCATTAACCGCCAAGAGCCAATGCATGAGATCTGGTTGGCATCGAAGTCTGGTGGCTTCCACTTCAAGCTAGTCGATAACAAATGGACTTGCTCTAAAACGGGCATGGAACTATTTGAAATGGTGAAAGAAGAGTGTGAAAAACACGCTGGTGAAACGATCGATTGGGCATAAGCCAAGTAGGTCTTCGTGACGACCAGTCACCTAAACGACAAAAGAGCACCGAGGTGCTCTTTTTTGTTGTTCGATTTACGCGTTCACCGCTTTGGTTGGGCGAGTCGGCGTACAGCCATCATTACGGTAAGGGATAATGTAGGTGTTCCCTTCTTCCGGATGAATAATTTGGTAGTACTGCGGCAAGTTAAAGTTAATAAACTTCGACGATACGCGGTTATCATCTTTCACCGAGGTGTAGAAGCTGTTCACTGACGCAATCATTTCATCTTTCGAACCACTGAATTGATGATAAACCTCAACTTGGTTTGACTCATCCAGTACGTAGATATTGAAACCATCGTCAGTGTCTTCAAAGAAGAACTGCACCAAACCTTCACTGGCGAAGCCATCCACTACCTCTGGTATTGGTACTCTTGCTCACGATCCAGCATCAACAACGGCGAGCCTTTCAGCTTGTTGGTTGAAATGCTGCGGTAGAAATCGACCGAGTTTTCCAGTTTCTGAACCGATACACCACGACGCTCAAAGAACAGACCGTAAGTTTGGTTAGCGAGACGCATGGCTTTAAAGCGACGGCGTTTCTCTTGCTCAACCGGCTTCAAACGTAAGTCGATACACTCTGCCAATAGCTGATACACCATATTGCGCATCACGCCACGCATGTTCTTCGCGTAGCAGAATACATCCACCGACTCTGGCGGAATCGCATCTTGGTGCATTTTGCCAAGAATGGTCTTCAATGCATCCAACATCGCGGTTTCACCTTTGAAGTGCAGGGTACGCACTTCATGCCATGAGTTGCGATAAACCAAATCGACACTGCCGACCAAGTTAATTTGCTCAGGGCCAAAGCTGAAGATATCGGTGTTTTTCACATCTACTTTGAGTGAGCGACCTGACAACTCTGCCGTCGGGTCATTTTCAAAGTTGATGAACATCGCCATCTGACTAATTTCACACGGGCTACCCAGCGCTTGCATGGTTGGGCGACGTTTACGTAACGAGAAGGTGTTACGTAGGTCGCTCACCATTTGGTAGAACTTATCGATGTCTAACTGCGCCTCACGCACCACGGCGTGCAAACGCGTCGACTCGGTAATCAAACCGTTGAAGAACGCCCAAGAAACCAACTTACTTAAGTACTCATGGTGCTCAAGACAAGGTTGACCAAGAATACGGTGCGCAATCAGTGGTTGCTTGTACAAGTACCAACCTGATTTGTTCACCCCACCCTCTTTTACTTCAATGAAGCTTAAGTCGGGTTCGTGCAAATCTGGCGAGATCTGAGGGTTAAGCAAGGTCACTTTACCCGGCAGCACTTCGAATGCCGCGTACAGCTTACGAGCAAGAATACTGATGTCTTGCGGGCTGATCGCCGAAGTAATGTCGTTACGACGCGCAAACTGAATCAAGTTACGGTAGCTTTGCATCAAAGCATCCAACAATGCATGGTGCACCACTTTCACTTGTTCTACTTTCCAGTTACGGCGATCGTCAAGCTCTGCCAATACCGCTTCATCCCAATCCCATTTCGCAATCATGTCGCTCAAGGCTTCACGACGCCAAGCTACAGAACCTACATCAGGTTCGCGAGACAGTTTTTCATGGGTTTTAAGGTAGAAACAGCGGCGAACTAAATCCAAACGTGTGTCGTCTTGGATTCGCTCTAGGTAACGCGTTACTTTCTCTAGCATCAAGTAGTACGCATCCATGCCGTACAAGTCAGGCTCGTGGGCAAAGAAGCGACGCTTGGTGTCGATACTGAGAAGTTGTGTGTGCGGGTATTCCCACGAGTAAGCTTCAAGCAAGATCGCTTTCAACACGGACTTGTAAGGGGAATCGATACTCTTGTACAGCTGCCACAAGTTCGAACCGAAGTACTCTTCAGCAGGAATGCGGTTAAGCTGACCAAAGTTGATCCACTCATCACAGTTGATGTAGCCATCTTTACAAAGCTGTGCAACGTACTCGTCGTAACACTCTTCCATTTCTGGTGGCACGATTTGCCACAACAAACGCTGCCCTGCCAGACGAACCGCAGAACGGTAGAATTCATCCAGCAGTAATAGATGCTGAGAAGAACCACAGTTATCGCCAGTCATCTCTTCAGAACGGTTGCTACGAAAACGCTCTTCATCCATTAAGAAGAAGTTCGCTTCTACACCTTGGCTTTGTGCCCAATCGGTGATCAGCAAGCATTTGTTGGTCAGCAGTTCACGTTGGTCGTTATCCATCTCCGGTGAGATACACACCCAAATATCCAAATCACTTGAAGTACTTTGACCAATAGAAGACGTACTGCCCATGGTATACAAACCTAAGATCGCAGGTTGTTCTGCCGTCTTAAGCGCTTGACCGATTGTCAGTTGGGTATCATCAAGGAATTGTTGTTGGAGCTCGTTCAGCTCTAGACCAAACACACCATAAGGTACGTCTGCATCGTAGTAGCCGGGAATAACAGGATGGTTGTAGTTCAACAAGGCAGGAATCAAGTGGAAGACTTGCTGGCTTTGCGAATCCATAAGCGCTAGCGCACGGTCGATCCGTTGCTGGTTCAGGTTATCTAATCGCTGAATAAGTTTTTGGGTGTAAGCCTGCAAGGGAAGTTCCTTGGTTGAACAATCACGAAAATCTGCTGATGTTTTAAACCAAAACGGCGTAAAAACGTGATCAATTTAACACTTTCATCAGAGTTGGTAAAGATTTCCACCCGCAAATAGTTGTGGTCTGAAAACCCCACACTAGTCGCAAAAATCGATAGCGCAGTAGTGTCGCTTGTATTCACCTATAACTAATAATAGTCCTTAGCCTAAATGAGAATCCAGTCACACTATTTTCATAACGTCATGTAATTCGATTCATGACACCAAGAGAAGCCTAACTAACATTAAGACTTTCACGCGTTGAGTGGTAGGATTAGGCAAAACTAAAACAGCATTGAGAAGACCATGACACAATCTACGCCAATTCGCATTGCAACTCGAAAAAGCCCTCTTGCCCTATGGCAAGCTCACTATGTAAAAGACGCACTTCAAGCCGCTCATCCAGGTCTGGAAGTTGAGCTGGTTACTATGGTGACCAAAGGCGACATCATTTTGGATACACCGCTAGCCAAAGTCGGTGGTAAAGGCTTATTTGTGAAAGAGCTAGAAGTGGCAATGCTTGAAGGTCGCGCAGACCTTGCAGTGCACTCAATGAAAGATGTACCAGTAGACTTCCCTGAAGGTCTTGGTTTGGTGACGATTTGTGAGCGTGAAGACCCACGTGATGCATTCGTTTCTAACACTTACAACAACATTGATGAACTGCCACAAGGCGCAGTTGTAGGTACTTGTAGTCTGCGTCGCCAGTGTCAGTTAAAAGAATACCGCCCAGACCTAGTTATCAAAGAGCTGCGTGGCAACGTAGGGACTCGTCTAGGTAAGCTAGATGCAGGTGAATACGACGCGATCATTCTTGCAGCGGCAGGTCTGAAACGCCTTGAGCTAGAAGAACGCATCCGTAGCTTTATCGAGCCAGAGCAATCACTACCAGCAGTAGGTCAAGGTGCGGTGGGTATTGAGTGTCGTGTGGATGACGAGCGTCTACTTAAACTGCTTGAGCCACTAAACCACCAAGATACAGCAGATCGTGTACGCTGTGAGCGCGCAATGAACCTCACCCTTGAAGGCGGATGTCAGGTGCCTATCGGCAGTTACTCACTGCTTGATGGTGACAACATTTGGCTACGCGCACTGGTTGGTGAACCAGACGGCAGCCTAATTGTGCGTGGTGAAATTCGTGGTCACCGCAACGATGCCGAAGCACTCGGTGTTCAACTGGCTAACGAGCTACTTGAAAACGGTGCGCGCGACATCCTAACCAAACTGTACGCAGACCACGAATAATCATGGCAGTGTTGGTCACTCGTCCGGGAGAGCAAGGCATGGCGCTTTGCTCTCTGCTCGAAAGGCACGGCAAAACTGCAATTCATCATCCTCTGATCGACATCGTCGCCGATCTCAGCGACACACAACTCTCCAAATACATTGAAACCGCTCAAATCATCATTGCTGTTAGCCAACATGCGGTGCAATGCGCAGAGCAAATCTTGCAGAACCACGCTAAATCATGGTCTAAGCAGGCTATATACCTTGCCGTTGGTCAAAAAACAGCACACTATTTGAGCAAATGTACCCAACAGAAAGTACACTATCCACAAGTCAGTGATAGTGAGCACTTGTTGCAGCTTCCCGAGCTAAACAATGTAGAAAAACAAACAGTTCTGATCCTTCGTGGCAACGGTGGTCGAGAGCTGATAAAAGATGCATTGGTGAGACGTGGAGCAAAAGTTCACTATAGTGAGACTTATAAGAGAGAATTTATCCCATTCGATCCAGTAAGCTGTGTCTCACTATGGAAAACCCAACAAATCGACCAGATTATCGTCACCAGTGGTGAACAACTGGATTATTTGTGCAGCCAATTGACGTCAGAGCAATTGACTTGGCTTAATCAACAAGAGTTGTATATCCCCAGTCAGCGAATCGCTGACATCGCAATTCAACGGGGCTTCACTCAGGTCAGGTGCACAGGAAGCGCATCCAACCAAGAATTACTGGCTGCTCTCCAGCCCTAGCTACACAGGATATAGGCATGACAAGTAAAAATAACGACCAAAAGAATAACGATAAAAACCTTTCCGAAGAAACCACATCGGCACCGCTAGCTGAAAAAGACACGCCTAAGAAGGAATCTGAACCAAACAAGGCAGAATCAAAGCCTGCTGAGCCAAGCAAACCAGAACAACCAAACAAAGTTGAATTTGAAGAGAAGCAAGGCAAACGCGGCGTCAAGCTGGGTACTGTTGCTATCGTCTTATCACTGATTTTTGGTGGCGGTCTCACTTACAAAATGCTTGAGCAGCAATCTGAATACCAAACTCAGATCGCTCAACTGCAAAGCCAACTGGAACAAGCTCAATCAGCAATGAAGCAAGAGCTTAGCCAAGTAAAAGAAGAAACCATTGAAAAAACGACCACTGTCACTCACAAAGCAGAAGTGGTACTGGGTCAGCAACAAAAGAGCATCGAAAGCCTACAACTGGCTGTTGCTGATGTGAAAGGTCGTCGTCCAAACGACTGGCTACTGGCAGAAGCTGACTACCTAGTAAAACTGGCAGGTCGTAAATTGTTCTTAGAGCACGATGTAGAAAGTGCGACTCAATTGATGGAAAGCGCGGATCAACGTATCGCCGCGCTGAACGATCCAAGCTTAGTTGGTCTGCGTAAAGCCATGGCAAACGATATTACTAAGTTGCGTGTTGTTCCTTTGGTAGACCGTGATGGCTTGGTGTTGCGTCTAACCGCGTTACAACAGCAAGTCGACAAACTGCCACTTGCGAATGCTTTGCTACCAGAAGCAGCTGCGGTAGAGAAACAACAAGTGTCTGAAGACATTGCAAACTGGCAAGATAACCTGATGACGTCATTAAAAGACTTCTCAGAAAACTTCATCACCTTCCGCACTCGTGACGGCAACGTAATCCCTCTATTGTCACCACAACAACACTTCTACTTGAAAGAAAACATCAAAGCGAAGTTAGAGACGGCAATCAAAGCGGTTTACCAAGAGCAAGGTGAAATCTACACCACCTCTCTAGAGACAGCAGACAAATGGGCAATGGCATTCTTCAACCAAGACGACAACTCGGTGAAAGAATTCAACAAAACACTGAGCCAACTGAGCAAGCAAGACATTCAAGTTGAATACCCTGCGAAGCTAGAAAGCCAAAACCAACTCTCTGATGTGATTCGTGAACGTCTACGTCGTGAAGTGACCACTATGACAGGTACGGAGGATAAGTAATGGTTCGTCTTATTTTCCTATTTGTTGTTCTTGGTGCCGGCCTGTTCGTTGGCACTCAATTCTCAGGTCAGCAAGGTTATGTCCTGATCTCAATCGCGAATACAACGATAGAGATGAGTGTCACTACTCTAGTGATCTTTGTGATTGCCGCGTTAGCAGCGTTGTTCTTCTTAGAGTACCTAGTCAAGAAGTTGGTGTACGCAAGTTCAAGCACTTGGAACTACTTTAGTGTGCGCAAAATGCGTCGCTCTCGTCGTTACACCAACGAAGGCATCATCAAGCTACTTGAAGGTGACTGGAAAGGTGCAGAGAAGAAAGTGACACGTTGGGCAAATTATCACGACATGCCTCTTCTGTGTTACCTAGTGGCTTCAGAAGCAGCACAAGGTCAAGGTGACAAAGCGAAGCGTGACCAGTATCTAGAGCTAGCAAGCCAGCAAGAAAATGCGCACCTAGCAGTAGAACTGACTCGTGCAAAACAGTTTATTCGTGATAACGAATTCGAGTCTGCATTCGATACACTGCAAGCACTGAAAGGTCAGTACGCTAATAACTCAATTGTTCTTAACCTGTTAAAGACCACTTACATGCAGCTTAAGCTGTGGCAACCGCTGATCGATCTGATGCCTCAACTAAGCAAAGCCAAACTGGTTACGGAAGAGGAGCAAGCGGAGCTGGTTCAGAAAGCACAATGCGGCTTGCTACACGAAGTGGCTCAGCAGCAAGGCAGCGAAGGTCTTATCTCACACTGGAACGGTTTGCCACGTAAGATAAAACAAGACGCTCATTTGATCGGTTGTTTTGCTCACGAGCTCATCTCACGTAAAGCAGATAACGAAGCATTCACAGTAATCAAAGAAGCGCTGAAGAAAAGCCCAACACCGGAGCTGTACCAATTACTGCCTGAGCTAAACCTACCGGATAGTCACCCAGTAATCGTATTCTTGGAAGGTGTCTTGAAGCGTGAACCAGAAAACGCAGCGGCACAAAGTGCATTAGCGCACTTCTTCTTCCGCCAAGAAAAATGGCAAGAAGCGCAAGAGCACTTCGAGGTTGCGCTAAAACTTCGCTCAGACGTTTCTGACTATGCTTACCTGGCAGACACACTAGAGAAGCAAAACCTAACAAAAGCGGCTCACGAGGTCTCTCGTAAAGCGCTAACGCTAGTTCAAAACAACTAAGCGATTCAGAAAGTAAAAAGCCGACAGTTTACTGTCGGCTTTTTTATTGCCTGCAATTCCTCACGCCCTATCGTCTAACCGAGTGACTTCCTCAAGAGCAGAGAGTCCTCTACTGCCTATACCTGATTAGAAATAATCATCAAAGCTTCTGATGTTCATTCCAATCTGCTTTTATTCATGACATGAAGAACCGCGATCACTTCCTGCAAGACAGAGCGATTGGTTCTTAATGGTTAGGAGGGAAACTCACCTTCAAGAGCACAGTAAAGCGTAGTGATGGCCAAAGAAGTAACAGGCCCCATACAGCGCTTGGAGAACGTTTGTTATAAAAGCTAAAGCAAATCGGTTGTAAGTATTAAAAGGTGCTCAGACGAGCTGATACACATTGAATACTGCAGCGAGTAGAAACGCTCTTTTGTTGAGGCAATAGAGATAGGAATGGCAAGGAGAATGCTCAATCACTTTTCGCTAGACGGCAGCTTCTATAACCCTTCAAGGTGAAGATAACAGAACGCCTCAATGTACGGCTTAGCACAGAACTACTTATTACGTTGAGAGCAGAAGCGCTGCACTCGGTTAGGAAGTCACTTCACCTATTTGCCAGCACCAGAAACGACAAAAGCCCCCTGATTTATCAGCCTGTCTCTTATACACAAATCCCCAAGCTTATAGCTTGGGGATTTTTTTTGAACTCTTTAACGTGTGTGCGCTCTGATCACTTAAGAATCCTTACTGAAACACTAAGATGACACACTCAGACGCTAAACTTTGGGCACAAGAACAATTTGGACAAGCACAACTTAAAGACCCTCGAAGAACACAACGCCTCATCAGTTTAGCGACTTCCATTGCTAATCAACCAGGAGTCTCCGTGGCTAAACTTCCTTTTTCTCCCGCCGATATGGAAGGGGCATATCGCTTTATCCGCAATGAAAACATCGATGCAAAAGACATCGCTGAAGCAGGTTTTCAATCAACGGTATCTCGAGCTAACGAGCATGAGGAATTACTCGCGCTTGAAGATACAACAACGCTCTGTTTTCCTCATCGAAGTATAAAAGATGAACTCGGGCACACGAATCAAGGCGACAGAATTCGAGCTCTCCATGTACATTCGACGTTACTTTTTGCACCACAAAGTCAGACCATTGTTGGTCTTATAGAGCAACAACGATGGAGCCGAGATATTACTAAGCGTGGGCAAAAGCACCAACACGCGACTCGTCCTTACGAGGAGAAAGAGAGTTACAAATGGGAGCAAGCTTCTCGCCGTGTCGTTGAGCGCCTAGGGGATAAGATGTTAGATGTTATCTCGGTCTGTGACCGAGAAGCTGACCTATTCGAATACTTAACTTATAAACGTCAACATCAGCAGCGTTTTGTCGTTCGTTCAATGCAAAGCCGCTGTCTAGAAGAGCACGCTCAAAAGCTTTACGACTATGCGCAAGCGTTACCAAGCGTCCAGACAAAAGAGCTTACCATCCCCCAAAAAGGAGGAAGAAAAGCGAGAGATGTAAATCTTGATGTTAAATATGGTCAGGTGACATTAAAGGCTCCAGCAAACAAAAAGGAGCACGCAGGCATACCTGTTTATTATGTTGGTTGCCTTGAGCAAGGGACATCAAAAGACAAGTTAGCATGGCACCTCTTGACGTCGGAGCCAGTAAACAACGCTGAAGACGCCATGAGAATTATCGGTTATTACGAGCGTCGATGGCTGATTGAAGACTTCCATAAAGTCTGGAAAAGTGAAGGTACGGATGTGGAGTCACTAAGACTCCAAAGTAAAGGTAACTTAGAGAGGTTAAGTGCTGATGAATCCCCTAATGATTTTTATCAAAATCATTAAGTTAAGGTAGATACACATCTTGTCATATGATCAAATGGTTTCGCCAAAAATCAATAATCAGACAACAAAATGTGCGAACTCGATATTTTACACGACTCTCTTTACCAATTCTGCCCCGAATTACACTTAAAACGACTCAACAGCTTAACGTTGGCTTGCCACGCCTTACTTGACTGTAAAACTCTCACTCTTACCGAACTTGGCCGTAACCTGCCAACCAAAGCGAGAACAAAACATAACATCAAACGAATCGACCGATTGTTAGGTAATCGTCACCTCCACAAAGAGCGACTCGCTGTATACCGTTGGCATGCTAGCTTTATCTGTTCGGGCAATACGATGCCCATTGTACTTGTTGACTGGTCTGATATCCGTGAGCAAAAACGGCTTATGGTATTGCGAGCTTCAGTCGCACTACACGGTCGTTCTGTTACTCTTTATGAAAAGCGTTCCCGCTTTCAGAGCAATGTTCAAAGAAAGCTCATGACCAATTTCTAGCCGACCTTGCGAGCATTCTACCGAGTAACACCACACCGCTCATTGTCAGTGATGCTGGCTTTAAAGTGCCATGGTATAAATCCGTTGAGAAGCTGGGTTGGTACTGGTTAAGTCGAGTAAGAGGAAAAGTACAATATGCAGACCTAGGAGCGGAAAACTGGAAACCTATCAGCAACTTACATGATATGTCATCTAGTCACTCAAAGACTTTAGGCTATAAGAGGCTGACTAAAAGCAATCCAATCTCATGCCAAATTCTATTGTATAAATCTCGCTCTAAAGGCCGAAAAAATCAGCGCTCGACACGGACTCATTGTCACCACCCGTCACCTAAAATCTACTCAGCGTCGGCAAAGGAGCCATGGATTCTAGCAACTAACTTACCTGTTGAAATTCGAACACCCAAACAACTTGTTAATATCTATTCGAAGCGAATGCAGATTGAAGAAACCTTCCGAGACTTGAAAAGTCCTGCCTACGGACTAGGCCTACGCCATAGCCGAACGAGCAGCTCAGAGCGTTTTGATATCATGCTGCTAATCGCCCTGATGCTTCAACTAACATGTTGGCTTGCGGGCGTTCATGCTCAGAAACAAGGTTGGGACAAGCACTTCCAGGCTAACACAGTCAGAAATCGAAACGTACTCTCAACAGTTCGCTTAGGCATGGAAGTTTTGCGGCATTCTGGCTACACAATAACAAGGGAAGACTCACTCGTGGCTGCAACCCTGCTTACTCAAAATCTATTCACACATGGTTACGTTTTGGGGAAATTATGAGGGGATCTCTCAGGGTTAAGTGTCATCTATGCCTTTGTTGCGACACGTTTATTGGCGTTACGCTTCATTAAAGAGGTTGATGAGCTATCAACAGAAAGTTGTGAAAAGGTCTTGGGCAAAAAAGCTTGGAAGCTGCTGTGGTTGAAACTAGAAAGTAAGACGTTACCTAAAGAAACGCCGGATATGGGCTGGGCGTACAAGAGTCTCGCTAAATTAGGCGGTTGGAAAGATACCAAGAGGACGGGCAGAGCTTCAATAAAGGCACTTTGGGAAGGATGGTTTAAACTACAAACCATCCTTGAAGGCTACGAACTCGCAATGTCTCTTGATCACTAGACTTGTGATCAAGAGACAGGATTTATCAGCGGGCTTTCTTTGTAGTGACTGAGTTCGAGGACGATTAATCCTAAGTCGCGACTGACTTGGGACTTGATGCAAATCCCGTCTAATTCTCAAACGTCAGAAATGAAAAAAGCCTCGCTATTTCTAGCGAGGCTTCTTAATAGTGGCGGAGAGATAGGGATTTGAACCCTAGATACGCTATTAACGTATGCCGGTTTTCAAGACCGGTGCTTTCAACCACTCAGCCATCTCTCCACAAATTGTCATCAACAGATTAGTACACTGATGATGTTGTTACTTGTCTATACAGGTAACGATATTTAAAGCCTGGCGATGTCCTACTCTCACATGGGGAAGCCCCACACTACCATCGGCGCTAATTCGTTTCACTTCTGAGTTCGGAATGGAAATCAGGTGGGTCCAAATCGCTATGGTCGCCAAGCAAATTCTTTAATTCGGAAAGCTGTTTTAAGTTCTATTTACACATTCAATGTTCTTACATTGAGTCCATCAAAACCCCTTGGGTGTTGTATGGTTAAGCCTCACGGGCAATTAGTACAGGTTAGCTCAACGCCTCACAACGCTTACACACCCTGCCTATCAACGTTCTAGTCTCGAACAACCCTTTAGGATACTTAAAGTATCAGGGAAGACTCATCTCAGGGCTCGCTTCCCGCTTAGATGCTTTCAGCGGTTATCGATTCCGAACTTAGCTACCGGGCAATGCGTCTGGCGACACAACCCGAACACCAGAGGTTCGTCCACTCCGGTCCTCTCGTACTAGGAGCAGCCCCCTTCAATCTTCCAACGCCCACGGCAGATAGGGACCGAACTGTCTCACGACGTTCTAAACCCAGCTCGCGTACCACTTTAAATGGCGAACAGCCATACCCTTGGGACCGACTTCAGCCCCAGGATGTGATGAGCCGACATCGAGGTGCCAAACACCGCCGTCGATATGAACTCTTGGGCGGTATCAGCCTGTTATCCCCGGAGTACCTTTTATCCGTTGAGCGATGGCCCTTCCATTCAGAACCACCGGATCACTATGACCTGCTTTCGCACCTGCTCGAATTGTCATTCTCGCAGTCAAGCGGGCTTATGCCATTGCACTAACCTCACGATGTCCAACCGTGATTAGCCCACCTTCGTGCTCCTCCGTTACTCTTTGGGAGGAGACCGCCCCAGTCAAACTACCCACCAGGCACTGTCCGCAACCCCGATTAGGGGTCGACGTTAGAACATCAACACTACAAGGGTGGTATTTCAAGGACGGCTCCACAAATACTGGCGTACTTGCTTCAAAGCCTCCCACCTATCCTACACATGTAGGGTCAATGTTCAGTGCCAAGCTGTAGTAAAGGTTCACGGGGTCTTTCCGTCTAGCCGCGGGTACACTGCATCTTCACAGCGATTTCAATTTCACTGAGTCTCGGGTGGAGACAGCGTGGCCATCATTACGCCATTCGTGCAGGTCGGAACTTACCCGACAAGGAATTTCGCTACCTTAGGACCGTTATAGTTACGGCCGCCGTTTACCGGGGCTTCGATCAAGAGCTTCGACCGAAGTCTAACCCCATCAATTAACCTTCCGGCACCGGGCAGGCGTCACACCGTATACGTCATCTTACGATTTTGCACAGTGCTGTGTTTTTAATAAACAGTTGCAGCCACCTGGTATCTGCGACTCTCGTCAGCTCCATCCGCAAGGGACTTCACCATCAAGAGCGTACCTTCTCCCGAAGTTACGGTACCATTTTGCCTAGTTCCTTCACCCGAGTTCTCTCAAGCGCCTTGGTATTCTCTACCCGACCACCTGTGTCGGTTTGGGGTACGATTCCTTACAATCTGAAGCTTAGAGGCTTTTCCTGGAAGCATGGCATCAATGACTTCACTACCGTAGTAGCTCGACGTCGTGTTCAGCCTTAAGAGAAACCGGATTTACCTAATTTCTCAGCCTACGCACTTGAACCTGGACAACCGTCGCCAGGCCCACCTAGCCTTCTCCGTCCCCCATCGCAATTGTAAGAAGTACGGGAATATTAACCCGTTTCCCATCGACTACGCCTTTCGGCCTCGCCTTAGGGGTCGACTTACCCTGCCCCGATTAACGTTGGACAGGAACCCTTGGTCTTCCGGCGAGGAGGTTTTTCACCCCTTTATCGTTACTCATGTCAGCATTCGCACTTCTGATACGTCCAGCATGCGTTACCACACACCTTCAACCGCTTACAGAACGCTCCCTACCCAATGCACAAAGTGCATTGCCGCAGCTTCGGTTTACTACTTAGCCCCGTTACATCTTCCGCGCAGGCCGACTCGACCAGTGAGCTATTACGCTTTCTTTAAATGATGGCTGCTTCTAAGCCAACATCCTGGCTGTCTGAGCCTTCCCACATCGTTTCCCACTTAGTAGTAATTTGGGACCTTAGCTGGCGGTCTGGGTTGTTTCCCTCTCCACGACGGACGTTAGCACCCGCCGTGTGTCTCCCGGATAGTACTTACTGGTATTCGGAGTTTGCAAAGGGTTGGTAAGTCGGGATGACCCCCTAGCCTTAACAGTGCTCTACCCCCAGTAGTATTCGTCCGAGGCGCTACCTAAATAGCTTTCGGGGAGAACCAGCTATCTCCAGGTTTGATTGGCCTTTCACCCCTAGCCACAAGTCATCCGCTAATTTTTCAACATTAGTCGGTTCGGTCCTCCAATTGATGTTACTCAATCTTCAACCTGCCCATGGCTAGATCACCTGGTTTCGGGTCTATATCCAGCGACTGAGTCGCGCAGTTAACACTCGCTTTCGCTACGGCTCCCTAGATGGTTAACCTTGCCACTGAATATAAGTCGCTGACCCATTATACAAAAGGTACGCAGTCACACCACGAAGGTGCTCCTACTGCTTGTACGTACACGGTTTCAGGTTCTATTTCACTCCCCTCACAGGGGTTCTTTTCGCCTTTCCCTCACGGTACTGGTTCACTATCGGTCAGTCAGTAGTATTTAGCCTTGGAGGATGGTCCCCCATATTCAGACAGGATATCACGTGTCCCGCCCTACTCGATTTCACTTTATATGCGTTGCCGGTTACGGGGCTATCACCCTGTATCGCACAACTTTCCAGAAGTTTCACCTGACGCATAAAAAGCTTAAGGGCTAGTCCAATTTCGCTCGCCGCTACTTTCGGAATCTCGGTTGATTTCTTTTCCTCGGGGTACTTAGATGTTTCAGTTCCCCCGGTTCGCCTCGCTGCGCTATGTATTCACGCAGCGATACTAGCTTATGCTAGTGGGTTTCCCCATTCGGAAATCCCAGACTCAAATGGTTTTTACTACCTAATCTGGGCTTATCGCAAGTTAATACGTCCTTCATCGCCTCTGACTGCCAAGGCATCCACCGTGTACGCTTAGTCACTTAACCATACAACCCGAAGGAGTTTCGAGTTGATGTCAAATCACCAAAGTTGTCTCTCATTATTTGAATGAGCGAGAGACATTTCGATTTTGCCGGACTCAATTTCGAATAATCACTTAAAAGTGATATTCCCAAGAACACTTGAATGTGTTTTTTGGTGTTTGTCATAAAGACAAACATTGAGAACTTTACAATCAACAATAAATTGTTGATTTGTCAGCTTTCCAAATTGTTAAAGAGCTAGATTTCTTAATGAAACCATTTTTAAACACACTCGTAAGAATGCTTAAAGATGGTGGAGCTATGCGGGATCGAACCGCAGACCTCCTGCGTGCAAGGCAGGCGCTCTCCCAGCTGAGCTATAGCCCCATCAAGGTGTCGATACTGCATACCAACTTCAAAAGAAATTGGTGGGTCTGAGTGGACTCGAACCACCGACCTCTCGCTTATCAGGCGAACGCTCTAACCACCTGAGCTACAGACCCAGTATCGTCTCTTTTACTTATAAACCGTATCAATCTGTGTGGACACTCATCGTGAGTAATCATCGTTTAAGGAGGTGATCCAGCGCCAGGTTCCCCTAGCGCTACCTTGTTACGACTTCACCCCAGTCATGAACCACAAAGTGGTAAGCGTCCTCCCGAAGGTTAAACTACCTACTTCTTTTGCAGCCCACTCCCATGGTGTGACGGGCGGTGTGTACAAGGCCCGGGAACGTATTCACCGTGGCATTCTGATCCACGATTACTAGCGATTCCGACTTCATGGAGTCGAGTTGCAGACTCAATCCGGACTACGACGCACTTTTTGGGATTCGCTCACTATCGCTAGCTTGCTGCCCTCTGTATGCGCCATTGTAGCACGTGTGTAGCCCTACTCGTAAGGGCCATGATGACTTGACGTCGTCCCCACCTTCCTCCGGTTTATCACCGGCAGTCTCCCTGGAGTTCCCGACATTACTCGCTGGCAAACAAGGATAAGGGTTGCGCTCGTTGCGGGACTTAACCCAACATTTCACAACACGAGCTGACGACAGCCATGCAGCACCTGTCTCAGAGTTCCCGAAGGCACTAATCCATCTCTGGAAAATTCTCTGGATGTCAAGAGTAGGTAAGGTTCTTCGCGTTGCATCGAATTAAACCACATGCTCCACCGCTTGTGCGGGCCCCCGTCAATTCATTTGAGTTTTAATCTTGCGACCGTACTCCCCAGGCGGTCTACTTAACGCGTTAGCTCCGAAAGCCACGGCTCAAGGCCACAACCTCCAAGTAGACATCGTTTACGGCGTGGACTACCAGGGTATCTAATCCTGTTTGCTCCCCACGCTTTCGCATCTGAGTGTCAGTATCTGTCCAGGGGCCGCCTTCGCCACCGGTATTCCTTCAGATCTCTACGCATTTCACCGCTACACCTGAAATTCTACCCCCTCTACAGTACTCTAGTCTGCCAGTTTCAAATGCTATTCCGAGGTTGAGCCCCGGGCTTTCACATCTGACTTAACAAACCACCTGCATGCGCTTTACGCCCAGTAATTCCGATTAACGCTCGCACCCTCCGTATTACCGCGGCTGCTGGCACGGAGTTAGCCGGTGCTTCTTCTGTCGCTAACGTCAAATGATAGTGCTATTAACACTACCACCTTCCTCACGACTGAAAGTGCTTTACAACCCGAAGGCCTTCTTCACACACGCGGCATGGCTGCATCAGGCTTGCGCCCATTGTGCAATATTCCCCACTGCTGCCTCCCGTAGGAGTCTGGACCGTGTCTCAGTTCCAGTGTGGCTGATCATCCTCTCAGACCAGCTAGGGATCGTCGCCTTGGTGAGCCATTACCTCACCAACTAGCTAATCCCACCTAGGCATATCCTGACGCGAGAGGCCCGAAGGTCCCCCTCTTTGGCCCGTAGGCATTATGCGGTATTAGCCATCGTTTCCAATGGTTATCCCCCACATCAGGGCAATTTCCTAGGCATTACTCACCCGTCCGCCGCTCGACGCCGTTATCGTCCCCCGAAGGTTCAGATAACTCGTTTCCGCTCGACTTGCATGTGTTAGGCCTGCCGCCAGCGTTCAATCTGAGCCATGATCAAACTCTTCAATTTAAGATTTTGTTCGGCTCAATGAATACTGAACATTACATAAGTAATGTTTGAATTGACTGTGCTGAATCTTTCGATTCAATGGTCACTTCGTTTCATTGAAACCTAATTTGATACCGAAGTATCTAATTGGATTATCATCAACGAGTGCCCACACAGATTGATAGGTCTATATTTTTAAAGAGCTTGCTTATCGAGAAGTTTTTCTCTCAAAGCGGAGGTGCATTCTAACGAGATAATTGAGAGTGTCAAACACTTTTTTTCAATTTATTTTCTCAGAAGCTTTTCACCTCTCCGACTCTGCTGAAGCCTTATCGCGTCTGCCGTGTCGGTGGATGCGCATTATAGGGAACTCAGATCCGTTCGCAACCCTTTTTTGAAAAAAAATGGAAAAAACTGACTGTTCGATGACTATTTCATCAAAAAAGCAAAAAAGAGGGTAAAAAACCCTCTTTTTCTGCCTTAAAAGCCGTATTTAAATGAAAGCGTACGCGTCTGCGAACATACGTTCGCTCTTCGCTTTCTTGTTCTGAGTGAACTGTTCACGTGCTGCACCAGCCATTTCAAAGCGGCCTGCAATATAAATATCGTAGTTTTCTAAGCTTTCGAAATCTTCGGCTACTGCTTGTAGCACGTTACCAACTTTACCTTGCCAGTCTGCAGGTGCCTCTTCTACTACTGGAACAAAGTGAACGTTAGCAAACTTATCGGCAATCTCGACCAGTTCTTCTTTAGCATAAAGCTGGCAGTTGTCTCGTGCACCCCAGTATAAATAGATAGGGTTGGTTTTGTTCTGTGCAACACAGTGATCCAGAATCGAGCGCACGTAACTAAAGCCAGTACCACCAGCAATCAATAATAGCGGGCGTTCGCTTTCTTCTTGAACCCAAGCATCACCATGTGGAGCATCAATCTCGATATGACCATCTGTTTCTAGGGCAGCTTGCATTGCTTCTACGACTTCTAGTGCATAAGCATTGTGTTCCGCCGCACCGATGTGCAGTTCAAGCTCACCTTCATGGCGACAAGGACTGCTCGCAATAGAGAAAGGACGTTTGTCTTTTTCACCCATCACGACCATTAGGTACTGACCTGCTTTAAAAGGCACTGGTGATTCTGGGTGAAGAAGGATTTGGTAAGTATTACAAGCTAACGGCTGAATAGACTTTACTTTACATTGGATGGTCATGGTGTTCCTCTCGCTTACTCGTCAAAAGTAAGCACTAAATTACTTTCTGTATAGGCTTGGCAAGGGAATATCCAACCTTGCTGCTGCTCTTTTTCGGTTAGCATCGGTTCGAGGTGATAGCTCACCTCGCCCGTTAGCTTTTTACACATGCACATGGCGCAAGCGCCAACTTGGCAACGGTGCGGGAAGCGAATATTGTTGTTGAGCGCAGCTTCCAACACCGTCTCCCCTTCTTTTACTTGGAACGTAACGTCCATTGGTAGAAGGTGGACTTGATGACTCATAGAATACCTAACTGGTCCCAAATCTCATCGACTTTAGCCACAAGTTTAGGATCTTTTTTGATAGGCGTACCCCATTCGCGTGTGGCTTCAGATTCAAACTTATTGGTCGCATCGAGCCCAAGTTTAGATGAGCTACCCGCCTTACCACGAACTTGAGTGGTATCTCTGTCTGGATCCATTCGAGTTGTCACAGCCCAAATGATGTCATTCCAATCTTGTGCATTGACGTCATCGTCACACAAAATAATGAATTTGTTATCCGTGTACTGAGCAAAGAAGTCCCACAAGTATTCCATCAATGCTTGAGATTGACCGGCTTGGTCTTTCTTCATTGTTACAACAGCAAATTGGTTGTTTGCTGTGGCTGGTAGGTAGACATCGACAATTTCAGGACGTTGCTGTTTCAACTCATTCAGCTCTGCTTCGGTAATCGCTTTGCTGTCTCGTTCAGTGACCTCGGTTCGTGTCGCCAGCTCGGCATCCCACTTAATGGTTGCATCTAAGCCCATTTTGGAGCCAAGCCCAACCACAGGTGAAGCGAAGTCAAGCGAGTCGATTGGCGTGTTATCTATCATCAAAGTATCACGCACAGGATCCATATGCTCTGACATGGCTTTCACGACATCATTCCAATCTCGTGCGTTTACCGATTCATCGCACACAATAACAAACTTGGTATACATGAATTGACGCAAGAAAGACCACACACCCATCATTACGCGCTTGGCATGTCCTGGGTACTGCTTCTTCATGGTGACGACTGCCATTCGGTACGAACAACCTTCTGGCGGTAGATAGAAGTCTTCAATCTCTGGGAATTGCTTTTGCAGAATCGGCACAAACACTTCGTTTAATGCCACACCCAATACAGCGGGTTCATCTGGCGGACGACCTGTGTAGGTGCTGTGATAAATAGGGTCTTTACGCATTGTAATGTGCGTAATGGTAAATACGTGGTGCTTTTCTTTTTCGTTATAGTAGCCAGTGTGGTCACCGTAAGGGCCTTCATCAGCAAACTCGTTCGGGTCGATATAGCCTTCCATCACGATTTCCGCGCTCGCTGGCACTTCCAAATCATTACTGACTGACTTCACGACTTCCGTTTTGCTTCCACGCAGCAAACCTGCAAATGCGTATTCCGATAGCGTATCTGGCACTGGTGTTACTGCGCCAAGAATGGTTGCTGGGTCTGCACCAAACGCGACTGACACAGGGAAAGGTTTACCTGGATTGGTTTCCATCCAATCGCGCAGGTCAAGCGCACCACCACGGTGAGCTAACCAACGCATGATGATTTTGTTCTTGGCAATTTTCTGCTGACGATAAATGCCTAGGTTCTGGCGTTTCTTGTTTGGACCTTTGGTTACGGTTAAGCCCCAAGTAAGCAGCGGCGCAACATCTTCTGCCCAGCAGCTCATTACCGGAAGCTTATCCAAGTCGACTTCATCACCCTGCCAAACAATGTCTTGGCATGGTGCTTTACGTAAACGCTTAGCTGGCATGTTCAATACTTGTTTGAACACAGGCAGTTTTTCTAAAGCGTCTTTGAAGCCTTTTGGTGGCTCAGGTTCTTTTAAATAAGCCAGCAGCTTACCGACTTCTCTTAATTCTTTAACGTCTTCGCGTCCCATGCCGATTGCGACACGCTCTGGCGTACCAAATAGGTTCGTCAAAACAGGTATGTCGTAGCCGATTGGGTTCTCAAACAACAATGCAGGACCACCAGCACGCAAAGTGCGGTCACTGATTTCTGTCATTTCGTAAGCGGGATCGACGGGGTGAGTGATGCGTTTAAGTCGACCTTTCTGTTCTAGGTGGTCGATAAATTCGCGTAAATCCTTAAAACTCATAGGCCTTCATGCTGGCTGATTAAACTGTCTGCAGTATAACAAATAGGAGGACGCTAAGATCCTCCTATTTTGTGTGGGTATGTGAGCTAGATTGCTTCAATAGAAACAACACGAAGAAACGGTCTTTTGAAGTGTCATTACTTCAAGAATTCCTGAATTTGCCGCGCCTTCACCTGGCGATTGCTTGAAACAAGCTCTTCCAACCAAGATTGATGCCCCTGCTTCGCTAACTCTCTTGCAACCAAAGTGGCTTCTTCTGAAAGCGCCATCTTGGCTACTAGGAATTGTTTTACGTTCGGAGTAAGTGGATTGGATCTCGTGAGCAACTCAATCGCGTAAGGTTTTAAGGTTGGATTGACGGTGGCATTCATCAATTGTTGTAGTGAGAACTCATCGCTCACCTCAGCCAGTCTCTCAAGCTCTGTCTGGCTATTGTAATCTGCACGCATTCGCCATAGCAGATCATACATGGCCTCATCTTGGCTAACTTGCGCCAAACGCACCACAACGGCTGTTGAAGGCAACCAGCTGGTGACGTTTGCATGGGTTAACTGCTTGGTGAGCGCTTCAAGTGCGTTGGGAGACAAACTGTCTAGCTCGCGAATAAGTAACGCTTCTCTGGTTTGCACTTGCTGTGACGTACCAGTAAGCCAATCTTTCAAATCAAGCTCTTGTCGTTCCGCCGCTAAAACAAACTCCAACGTACTTTGGTCTTGCTTCCAGCGCTTAATCAGGCGACTGGCGATCGCAGGAAAATTAAACGCAGGCACACTAAATTCGTAACCATCACCACGTTCAAGTACTTGGTAAGTCGGCGTTATGCTGATCTGAGATTCGACAAAAATAGCCATTCTCGGCGTGAGGATGATTTCTTGCTGCTCTAGTTTTTCGAGCAATAGGAAGCGTACGACTTCTTGTTGAGGAAAAGCCAATCGGTCGAGGGCGAATTTGAGAGAGTCGACTTCGTCTCTGACTGCATAATCGAGCAATTCAGATACTTTGGTCTGTATATGGGTATCCTGAAGCCACTGTTCTACTACGGTTTCCTGCATTTCCTTGGCAGATAACGTCGCGGGTAGTGTGATAAGTGACAAGCTCAGGAGTAATGACGACAACATTCCTTGTTGCATGTTAACCTCCCGATAACATTTTCTTCATTCTGATACTTCTATCGGGAGAAAGCAATAAAAAAGCCACCGATATACGGTGGCCCTTCGCAGAATTACTTATCTGAGACTACTGACGACGCATTGCATCAAAGAATTCGTCGTTGGTCTTCGTCATCGCTAGCTTGTCGATTAGGAATTCCATTGCATCGATTTCGCCCATTGGGTGAACAATCTTACGTAGAATCCACATCTTCTGAAGCTCTTCGTTCTTAGTTAGAAGCTCTTCACGACGTGTGCCACTGCGGTTGAAGTCAATCGCTGGGAATACACGCTTCTCTGCGATCTTACGGTTCAAGTGGATTTCCATGTTACCTGTACCCTTGAACTCTTCGTAGATAACTTCGTCCATCTTCGAACCAGTATCAACTAGAGCAGTAGCAAGGATAGTTAGGCTGCCACCTTCTTCTACGTTACGTGCTGCACCGAAGAAACGCTTAGGGCGGTGTAGTGCGTTTGCATCCACACCACCGGTTAGTACTTTACCTGATGAAGGCACTACGGTGTTGTATGCACGAGCTAGACGAGTGATAGAGTCAAGCAGGATAACCACGTCTTTCTTGTGTTCAACAAGACGTTTTGCTTTCTCGATTACCATTTCCGCTACTTGTACGTGGCGAGAAGCTGGCTCATCGAACGTAGACGCTACTACTTCACCTTTAACTAGACGCTGCATCTCTGTTACTTCTTCTGGACGTTCGTCGATAAGAAGTACCATCAACTCACACTCTGGGTGGTTGTATGCGATGCTTTGAGCGATGTTTTGCAGAAGCATTGTCTTACCCGCTTTAGGCGGAGCAACAATCAGACCACGTTGACCTTTACCAATTGGCGATGCCAAGTCTAAAACACGTGCTGTGATGTCTTCTGTAGAACCGTTACCGCGCTCCATTACCATACGCTCGTTAGCGTGTAGAGGCGTTAAGTTCTCGAATAGGATCTTGTTACGAGCGTTGTCTGGTTTGTCGTCGTTAACTGTGTTGACTTTTAGTAGGGCAAAGTAGCGCTCACCGTCTTTTGGTGGGCGAATTTTACCTGCAATTGAGTCACCAGTACGTAGGTTGAAGCGACGAATCTGACTTGGCGAAACGTAGATATCGTCTGGACCAGCAAGGTATGAGCTGTCCGCGCTACGTAGGAAACCAAAGCCGTCTTGCAGAATCTCCAGAACCCCATCGCCAAAGATGTCTTCGCCGCCTTTTGCGTGCGCTTTAAGAATTGCGAAGATGATGTCTTGTTTTCTTAGACGAGCTAGGTTCTCAAGACCCAGGCTTTCGCCAAGCTTTACAAGGTCAGACACAGGTCTGTTCTTCAGTTCAGTAAGATTCATGGTGGTGGATGCTTGTTTAGTCAAAATAAGATCTGTTTTCTAGTTAAGATGGATTTGGTCTCAGGATCGACCAAGAAGAGAAATTTGTTCAATTAACGCGCGATAAGTTAGCACTAATTAATATTCTAGTCCAGAGTTAGAAAAACAAAACCGCGCATTGTCATATTGCACGGTTTTGTTTGTAATCACTTGGTGATTATAGGTTTGCGTCTAGGAACTCTTTTAGTTGAGTCTTAGACAAAGCACCAACTTTCGTTGCCGCTACGTTACCGTCTTTGAATAACAGTAGCGTTGGAATACCGCGAATGCCAAACTTAGGTGGTGTACCTGCGTTATGGTCAATGTTTAGTTTACCGATAGTGAGTTTGCCTTCGTACTCGTCAGCGATTTCGTCCAGGATAGGAGCGATCATTTTACAAGGACCACACCATTCTGCCCAAAAATCAACTAGAACCGGGCCTGCAGCGTTGATTACATCGTTTTCAAAACCGTCATCAGTAAGCTGCAAAATCTTATCACTCATCTTCCACTCCAATGTGTTTTTCGAAACTGGTTGGATGATAACCAGTAAATAGATGCCCTATTGGAATGTATTTACTTTCTTATTGCAAGCTTTAGCTGATATTCTATCGCTATGAAAAAGACGCATATCACAGAGCAAAAGTTCGCCGATTTGGATTTAAAGCCCCAAGTTATTGAAGGATTGGAAAAAAAAGGGTTCGAATATTGTACCCCTATCCAAGCCTTGGCGTTGCCGGTACTGCTCACCGGCCAAGACATTGCAGGCCAGGCCCAAACGGGTACTGGTAAAACCCTCGCGTTTCTTACTGCTACCTTCAACCACCTTCTAACGACACCAGAGCACGAAGGGCGCAAGCCAACTCAGCCGCGCGCGATCATTATGGCACCAACGCGTGAGCTAGCGATTCAGATCTTTAACGATGCTGAACCTTTGATTGCGAGCACTGGTCTTAAAGCAGCATTAGCTTACGGTGGCGAAAGCTACGACAAGCAACTTGCCAAACTGCAAGACGGCGTAGATGTTCTTATCGGCACCACAGGCCGTATCATCGATTTCTACAAGCAACGCGTATTCAACCTAAACAACATTCAAGCGGTTGTTCTGGATGAAGCAGACCGCATGTTCGATCTTGGCTTTATTAAAGACATTCGCTTCTTGTTCCGTCGTATGCCTGAGCCAAAAGAGCGTTTGAACATGCTGTTCTCAGCAACGCTGTCTTACCGCGTACAAGAATTGGCATTCGAACACATGCACAACCCTGAGCATGTTGTGGTTGAGCCAGAGCAAAAAACCGGTCACCGCATCCAAGAAGAGCTTTTCTACCCTTCTAATGAAGACAAAATGGCACTGCTTCAAACTCTTATTGAAGAAGAATGGCCAGACCGCGCGATCGTTTTTGCTAACACTAAACACAAGTGTGAATCGATTTGGGGTCACCTAGCAGCAGATGGTCACCGTGTTGGTCTACTAACTGGCGATGTACCACAGAAGAAGCGTGAAAAGATTCTTGAGCAATTCACTCGTGGTGAAGTTGACCTACTCGTAGCAACCGACGTGGCAGCTCGTGGTCTTCATATTCCTCAAGTAACACACGTATTCAACTTCGACCTACCAGATGATTGTGAAGATTACGTTCACCGTATCGGTCGTACTGGTCGTGCTGGCGCAAGTGGTCACTCTATTAGCTTTGCTTGTGAAGATTACGCAATCAACCTGCCACCAATCGAAGAATACATTGAGCACGCAATTCCAGTTTCTGATTACGATGCTTCGGCTCTAATCCAAGACTTGCCTGCACCACTTCGTATGCGCGCACCTCGTACTCAGCAACGTCGCACCAATACAGGTGGCACTCGCTCTGGTAACCGAAAGCCGCAAGGACGTCGTCCTCGTCAGCCGCGTCAATCAGCGCCAAAACAATCATAAAAGGAAACTGAAGTCGTTTATGAGTCAAGCAGGATCATCACCGCTATACGCCGCCATCGACCTCGGGTCGAACAGTTTTCACATGCTCGTTGTGCGTCACATCGATGGCAGCGTTCAAACTATGGCTAAAATTAAGCGCAAAGTTCGTCTAGCCGCGGGCTTAGATGAACATAACTCTCTTAGTATGGAAGCTATGCAGCGAGGATGGGACTGCTTAAGTCTATTTGCAGAACGCTTGCAGGATATTCCTAAACAGAACATCCGCATTGTGGGTACCGCGACATTGCGTACCGCGACCAATGTGGATGTTTTTCTAGAGAAGGCGAACCAAATCTTAGGTCAGCCTATCGAAGTGATTACCGGCGAAGAAGAAGCCGCCACTATATATAAAGGTGTTGCTCACACCTCCGGTGGCAGCGGTCGTCGCCTTGTGGTCGATATCGGCGGTGCGAGTACCGAACTGATTATCGGTGAAGGTTTCGAAGCCAAAGCACTGACCAGTCTAAAAATGGGCTGTGTCACTTGGTTAGAGAACTTCTTCAAAGACCGCCAATTAAATGCACGTAACTTCGAAGCCGCAATTGAAGGTGCGAAGCAAACTCTGATGCCAATCTTAGAACAGTACACCGACCTAGGTTGGGATGTGTGTGTTGGCGCATCGGGTACCGTTCAAGCACTACAAGAGATAATGCTAGCGCAAGGTATGGACGAAGTAATTACTCACTCCAAACTTAAGCGTCTGCAAAAGCAGGCGATGCTTGCTGATCACTTGGAAGAGCTCGATATTGAAGGCCTTACCCTAGAACGTGCTTTGGTATTCCCAAGTGGCTTATCCATTTTAATTGCGATCTTTGAGCTACTAGAAATCGATGCTATGACACTGGCTGGCGGCGCACTACGTGAAGGCTTGGTGTACGAGATGGTTGACGAGCTTCGTCAAAACGACATCCGTGCACGCACTATTTGTAGCGTACAAAGCCGTTACCAACTTGATTGCCATTACGGTGAACAAGTCGCAAAACTTGCGGGCAAACTGCTTGAGCAAGTTGGCGGTGAAGCGTGGGTTACAGAACCTCAAGGTAAAGTGCTGCTAGAAACAACAGCGAAGCTGCATGAAATCGGTCTGACTATCGATTTCAAAAAAGGTGGTGCACACAGCGCTTATCTGCTTCAGCACTTGGATTTGCCTGGTTACACGCGCGCGCAGAAGTTCTTTATCGGTGAAATTGCTCGCCGTTACCGTGAACAGCTGACCTCACTGCCGGAGCAACATGCTCTGTCAGGCACCAGTGGTAAACGCGTACTGCGTCTATTGCGCCTTGCGGTTCTACTCAGCCATCGTCGCAACCCTGATCTGGAGCCAAATGTGACTCTAACGGCAGAAGGTGACAAACTGACGCTCAACATTGATGCGCAGTGGCTAGAGGCAAACCCACTGACTGCAGCTGAATTGGAAATTGAATCCAACCGTCAAACAGACATCGGCTGGCCGTTAAGCGTCGTAGCAATATAATCGACCACTTCTGTCATAACGTATTAAGCCCAAGCACTCGCTTGGGCTTTTTGTATCGAACTTTTACCCCAACAAAACGTGCTGCTCAGCAAAAATCTCAGCTTCTCCGCTCTACATCGAAAAACAGCCATGCTTTATTGATAAACACGATTTAGCCAACCAAGACACACCATCATGAAAACCGTTTTAATGACTGGCTTAACTGGCACCCTCGCCCCTAAAGTTGCTCATCAGTTCCACCTCCGCGGCTGGAATGTATTGGAATGGAATCACCATCAAATCCCGCCGGATGATCTACAGCAAAGTGAGCAATTTTGGCAACAGCACCATATTGATGCGGTGTGCCATATGGCGATGGGGAGTGAAGCGTGGGCAGCGTGGCTTGGTGAGCACTGCAAACAGCGCAACATTCCTTACCTCTTTGTCAGCACAGCAATGGTATTTGATGCCACAAAAAATGGGCCTTATGGCATCTTTGAAGAAAGAAACACCCAAGATGACTACGGCAAATACAAAGTTCGTTGTGAAGATGCAATCTGGCAAGCAAACCCGGATGCGATGATTGCTCGAATCGGTTGGCAACTCCATCATCAAGCAGAAGGCAATAACATGTTGGCGCATCTCGACCGCCAACATGAAGAGAACGGAGTTATTACCGCTAGCACGGCTTGGTATCCCGCGACTTCTCATATGGACGATACTGCACTCGCCTTTTTGCAGCTTATTGAGCGGAACGAAGCCGGTTTATATCACCTTGATAGCAATTTAAAGGATAAGTGGAATTTCTACGAACTCGTTTGTGCACTCAAGCAGCATTACAACAAGCCATGGCAAGTGTTGCCAAGCAGTGACTATCACCATGACCAACGTCTAACCGATGAACGAATTGCCTTGCCGCCATTGAGTGAACGTTTCAACAAGCCAGAGCAAATCCAACAAGCTGGCATCATAGGAATCAACTGGGGACGCACGCACATTCCCCACTATCGAAACAATGGTGTATCGGTCACGACGTTATGCGCCAACCAAATAGAACCGCTTCAACAAGCGTGCAGTGAAGAAGCAATCCCAAAGGCAGAAACAAGCATCAGCGCACTCAAACAACTTGATATCGTGACCATCGCGACACCTGCGCATACTCATGCGGAGATCATAAAGACGTTAGGCTCAACCAAGCTGATTTGTGAAAAGCCATTGGTGGGATTGAATTCTGACATCACTCACTGGCAGCAACCGAACGCCAACCTATTGGTTAATTACGCCTTTGCTCAGCTAAATACCGCCAAGACGATAGAGAAATGGCTCACCTCGCAAACCCAACCTTGTGTGGTCAATCTAGTCACCCAAGTTAACCTACCGGGCACCTTCACACTCAAAGAGTGGTTTCTCGAAACGGCCAGCCACCCTATTTCTTGGTTGCTGCACTGCTTCGGAGACTACTCTCTGTCAACACTGATTGAGGAAAACGGCCAACTGATCGTTGAGTTGCAATGCGGCGACCACCAGCTAAGGTTTGTATTTGAATTAACAGGTGAGCCGGGCATCGAGCACAATCTAACGATTCAATCCAACCAGACCTTAACCAGCAAAGGCTACTACCGTGTCGGCGAAAAATGGCGTTTTGAGCCCATTCTCGTTAATGGCAACGCGATAAATGATGGAGAGTACAGCGAGTCTGATTGCTGGCAGGACGCCAATCAGCGCAGTGTCGGTTTGATGTTGGCGATGTTCAATCAAAGCATCAATTGGGAGAACGGCCTGCAACTTGGCGCCTTCGATGCGCAAAAAGCCATTTTGATTGAGAAGATGCTCTGCTAGTCATTTCACCCGCTAGCTTCCTCTACGTTCCGTATCTTCGATTAAAAGGTCTCACTCGGGACCTTTTTTATTGCTCATTTTTACCTTCGTACAGCTTAGTGAGCTTTTGGACACCCATGATCTAATTACTCCCCACACTGTACAAAACGCTCTAAACCCAAGTAAACAGGCACAAAAAAGCCGCTTGATTTGAGCAAGCGGCTTTCGGGGTTCCCACTGATATTAAGACTGAACGCTTGTCGTCACCTTAAAGTCAGGGTTCACCTCAGTCAGCTTCTTAATTAGGTAATTCAGTAATACGCCGTACATAGGAACGAACAGACCAAGACTGATAATCAGTTTGAAGCCGTAATCCACCAGCGCGATTTCCGTCCAATGCTCTGCCATAAATGGATCTGGGCTTTGGTAGAACGCAATGGCGAAGAAAGCGATGGTATCAAGTGCATTACCGAAAAGCGTAGAACACGTTGGTGCCACCCACCATTGCTTCATTTGACGTAAGCGGTTGAACACATGCACATCCATGATCTGACCAAGTAGGTACGCCATAAAGCTAGCAATCGCGATACGAGCAACGAATAAGTTAAATTCTCCTAGGTGACCAAAACCTTGGAATTGACCTTCGAAGAACACCACCGATAAGAAGTAAGACACTGCCAACGCAGGCAACATCACTAAGAAGATGATCTTACGCGCCAACTGAGCACCGAAAATACGTACGGTTAAATCAGTCGCTAAGAAGATAAATGGGAAAGTGAATGCACCCCAAGTGGTATGGAAACCGAAGATAGTAAACGGTAGCTGAACTAGGTAATTGCTAGATGCAATAATGACTAGGTGGAATAGAACCAGATAGATAAGGGCGTTGCGCTGCTGCGCAGGGGTAAAGTTACTCATGCGATACCTTTTTAGTTTGGTTTGGGGGTGAGGGAACCCAAATCGAGTCACTGAATAAAGTGGCTCTTACCAACAATGTAAAATGAAAAATAAACTGGCTTGGCTCATTCTGAGCGAAGCGGTGGGCGATTATACATTAACCACTTTTCGCCGCAAGTCGTCTGTTTTACGCAAACGTTTGAGCATAAAAAAGGGTGTTTCATGTGAAACACCCTCTCTAGAAAAACTCTATTTTTAGAAACCGCGCTGGAACAATCCTGCGAGATAATCCAACTCTTCCCTGCTCTCTTCAATCGCTAACGCTTCAAACCAAATCGCTTCGCTGTAATGCTCTGCTTTCATAAACAGTCGGCAACCTTCAAAGTCGATCAGCCAAGAGTGAATGTCCGCATCCCATTGCTTTTCCACCACAGTTGCAGAAAGCAAGCCGACTAAACGCTCACCTAAGGCAGGAAAGCTATCAAGGTCAAAGCTCGGCGCGGTAATGATTAAGCGCCCTTCTTGTGCCATGTAATCCGCTAAGCCAAATTCCTTGTGCATCTTGGTTCCTTATCCGTGGTGAGTAATATGTTCTTGAATCAAATCGAGGAATGGATCGGCGTACTTCTCCAGTTTGCGCTGACCAACGCCGCTAACTGCCAGCATTTCGCCGTAAGACGTTGGCAGAATTTCCGCCATATCAATCAGAGTCGCGTCACTGAAGACCACGTATGGTGGTAAACCATCTTCATCAGCAATCGACTTACGCAGCTTACGTAACTTAGCAAACAGCTTTTTGTCGTAGTTCTTGCTGGTCAGTTTGTCCGACTTCGCCGCACGTGCTGCAGTGTCTAAACGCGGAACCGCTAACTCCAGAGTCACATCGCCACGTAGCAGCGGACGCGCCTCTTCAGTAAGTTGCAGCGTTGAGTTACGCGTGATGTTTTGGAACAGCAGCCCTTTGTGGATTAACTGACGGAAGATACTCACCCAGTAATCATGGCTGTGATCGCGCCCTATCGCGTAGGTAGAAATCTTATCGTGCCCGTTTTCACGTACACGAATATTTTGCATGCCACGTAGCACTTCCACTACGTAGCCCATACCAAAGCTCTGATTAACACGGTACACACAAGACAACGCCTTACGCGCTTCTTCCGTGGCATCAAAGTGTTTCGGTGGATCTAAGCAAATATCGCAGTTGCCACATGGCTTCTCTCGATACTCACCAAAGTAATTCAATAGGACCTGACGACGACAAGTTTGCGCCTCAGCAAAGGCACTCATCGCATTCAGTTTATGGGTTTCCACCTGCTTCTGCGGACCATCGTCTTTCTCATCTAACATACGGCGCAGCCAACTGATGTCCGCTGGGTCATACAACATCATGGCTTCCGCAGGCAAACCATCACGCCCTGCACGACCCGTTTCCTGATAGTAGGACTCGATATTGCGCGGGATATCAAAGTGAACCACAAAGCGCACGTTTGGTTTGTTGATGCCCATACCGAATGCCACAGTCGCCACTACGATTTGGATGTCATCACGTTGGAAAGCTTCTTGAACGTAAGCACGCTCATCAGCATCCATACCTGCATGATAACCAGCAGCACGAATGTGGTTGTTACACAACTTCTCAGTCACCATCTCAACTTTCTTACGGCTACCACAATAGATGATGCCGCAATTACCCTTCTGGGTCTCAAGATAACGAACGATTTGCGAAACCGGCTTGTGCTTCTCAACTAAGTTGTAGCGGATGTTGGGACGGTCGAAGCTGCCTAGGTAAACCTCTGGATTATTCAGTTGCAGACGCTCAAGAATATCTCGACGCGTTGCATCATCCGCCGTCGCCGTCAGCGCCATAAATGGCACATGGGAAAACTGCTGCTTAAGTTGACCAAGCGCGGCGTATTCTGGACGGAAGTCGTGTCCCCACTGGGAAATACAGTGCGCTTCATCGACAGCAATCATCGATAGCGGCAAGTTTTCCAAGCGCTCAATGAAATCACGCATCAATACGCGTTCTGGCGAGACGTACACCAACTTAAGATGACCAGTGTGCATGCGGTTATACACGCTAAGCAGCTCTTCGCGAGGCATGGTCGAGTTAATGCATTCAGCCGCCACGCCGTTGGCTTTAAGCTGGTCCACTTGGTCCTTCATCAACGAGATAAGCGGAGAGATCACCAAAGTAATGCCAGAGCGAACCAAAGCAGGAATTTGATAACACAGCGACTTACCGCCACCAGTAGGCAGGATAACTAAGCTGTCGCGACCTTCTACCGCGGCGTCAATCACCAACTGCTGACCATCACGGAACTCTTGGTAACCAAACACATCCTCCAACACACGTCGAGGCGTTACAGGCGAGTCTGATTGTTCGGCTAACAAGGTAGAGGTCATGAAAAATCTCAGATTGGGTCTTAAAAAGAGGTGCTTATGCATGCCACTAGCACGCAAAGTGAGGGCACATTGTAATGGGGTTTCATGGTGAATAAAACCGCAAATTGTTAGGTGATTCAGCTCACGACTCGTATACTGATTTTCTGCTCTATAAAAACTCAATTAGGTGACATCCCATGACACCAGAAGAACAACAACGCTCACGGCAAGGCGTCTTGCTTGCTATTGGCGCGTACACCATGTGGGGCATCGCACCCATTTACTTCAAATCGATTGCGGAAGTCTCGCCACTAGAGATCTTAAGCCACCGAGTGATTTGGTCTTTCTTTTTGCTAGCCGCACTCCTCCATTTTGGTCGCCATTGGCGCTCGGTTCGCGACATCATTAAAAACAAAACCAAGATGATGTTTCTGGTTTCTACTGCCATTTTGGTCGGTGCAAACTGGTTGATCTTCATTTGGGCGGTGAACTCGAATCACATGCTCGATGCCAGCTTGGGTTATTACATTAACCCACTGATCAACGTCTTACTCGGGATGGTCTTCCTTGGCGAGCGTCTACGTAAGCTTCAGTGGTTCGCGGTTGTCCTTGCTGCTTGTGGCGTATTAGTTCAGCTGATCGTCTTTGGCTCGGTGCCTGTGGTCGCGATAGCGCTGGCAATGAGTTTCGGCTTTTATGGCTTGCTGCGTAAGAAAGTCAGTGTGGAAGCACAAACCGGACTGTTTATTGAAACCTTGGTGATGTTACCTGCTGCAGCGATTTATCTGCTGTTTATTGCAAGTTCACCAACGTCCAACATGCTAGATAACCCAATGCAGCTGAATACCTTGTTAATTGCCGCAGGCGTGATCACTACCCTGCCGCTACTGTGTTTTACTGGCGCAGCAACCCGTCTAAAGCTATCGACGTTGGGCTTCTTCCAATACATTGGTCCAAGTTTGATGTTCTTGCTTGCGGTGCTGATCTACGGCGAACCGTTCACCAGCGATAAAGCCATCACCTTCGCCTTTATTTGGGGCGCCTTGGTGGTGTTTAGCTTTGATGGCCTGCGTAATAACCGCAAGTCACGCAAAGCGGCTCAAGCTGCCTGATCGTTTTTTACAAGACATTTAAGAAATTGATGGATAAGCTTGGTCATAATGTGACCAAGCTTTTTTTATTTAATGGAACATATTCAGTACTACGCAACCGACCATGACAACCTGAGTCTGATAGAGGCGAAATACCAGAAATTTGCTTTTCAAAGGCATTACCATCTGGATTTTCATCTCGGTCTGATCACGCATGGCGCACAGAAGTTCCAATACCAAGGTAACAGCCACCAAGTTGGTCACGGGCAAATTGTGATTATGCCGCCAGATGAGCTGCACGACGGGCAATCTAAGCTCGAAAGTGGCTATGAAGTAAATGTATTTGCGATCGAACCTCACCTATTGAGCGATCTGGCTGATCTTAAGCAGAACGGTCAAATAATACACTTCAACGAGCTGATCATCTCGGATCCACAGATATTTTCACAACTTAGTAACTTACACGGGCTACTTCGTCGTGAAAACCTCAGCCAACTCACCAAAGATTGCCTTCCTTTTGAAGGATTTAACCAACTTTTTGATCGCTACGGATCGCTTGAGCGACAAAAAGTGGTGCCGCTAGGAAACCAATCGCTTGGAACGTTAAAAGATTATCTAATGGCGAACCTTGACCAAGCGGTGCGTTTGGATTCGCTATCAGAGCTGTGCCAACTGAGCCCCACTCAGTTCCAGCGCCACTTTAAAGCGCAAACAGGCATGACGCCTTATGCATGGTTCGCACGCCTGCGCCTCGAACAAGGCATGAAGTTACTGCAAGCTGGTCAATGTGGTACCGACGTCGCCCATCAGATCGGTTTCTACGATCAAGCGCATTTCAGCAAAGCGTTTAAGCAGACCTACGGCGTTTCCCCTTCTCAAGTGACTCGTTAATTTCATTTACCGAGAAAGCTGTCAGTTTTTTACAAGCGCTACAGGTGACTTGCCACGACAATAGCCGCATTAGTTATACTTGAGATGTGTTATGAATGAATCCACCATATTGCTGACGCTCGCCAGCATTCACTTTATTGCCCTAATGAGTCCAGGTCCCGACTTTGCGTTGGTCGTACAAAACGCGACGCGTCATGGTCGTCAAACTGGCTTGTACATTGCGTTGGGATTGTCTGTCGGTATTTTGCTGCACTCTTTGTTCAGCCTGACAGGCGTGAGTTATATCGTCCACCAGCACCCAGTGTTGTACTCGGTGGTGCAACTGCTCGGTGGTAGTTACCTGCTCTATTTAGGTATTGGTGCATTGAGCGCAGTGATCTCGATGATCAAAAATCCGCTGGCGGATCAACCTAAGAAGCAAAACAACCTAGTGATCAGCAATAAGCGTCAGGCATTTGCTAAAGGATTTGCGACCAACATTCTTAACCCGAAAGCCTTGGTGTTCTTTATCAGTTTGATGTCGAGCTTAGTCCCTGCTGGTATGTCGATCACTGGCAAAGGTATTGCTTTAGTCATCTTGTTTGGCTTGTCGCTATTCTGGTTCTCTAGCCTTGCATGGATGCTGTCGACACAGCGCTTACAACGCAAATTGCAACAAGCAGGCATCTACATCGACGGTCTGTGTGGCGTGGTATTTACCCTAGTGGGCGGCAGTATTTTGTACCAAACCATCAGCACTTTTATCGGATAAAGTACTGATTTAAAAGCGTAGCACAATCGACATTTCTAAGATTGCTGACTCGACGTGACTCTTCATGACTGCCAAGCTGAAAGCACAAAACTGGCAACATGGAGAGTCATCATGCATTGGACGTTCAACCGACTCGTGACCACGGGTCTTTTTCTTACTTCCCCACTCGTCTTATCTACCTCAGCCTTTGCTAACCAAGCGGCAGATGCCGTTGCGCCGGAGCAGAGTACTGGCTTCGAGAAAAAGCAATTGGTCAAAGCCAAAGATTATATGGTCACAGCAGCCAACCCACTTGCCACCCAAGCCGGGGCAGATGTTCTTGCACAAGGCGGTAATGCTATTGATGCTATGGTTGCCGTGCAACTGATGCTGGGCTTGGTGGAACCGCAATCTTCAGGCATTGGTGGCGGCGCCTTCTTAGTGTATTGGGACAGTGAGAAACAAAAACTGACTACGTATGATGGGCGCGAAACCGCACCGCTTGCCGCGACGCCGAAACTCTTCCTAGATGACAAAGGACAACCACTGCAATTTTACGATGCGGTTGTCGGAGGGCGCTCCGTTGCTACTCCTGGCACAGTGAAACTACTTTGGGACACGCACCAGAAATACGGCAAGTTGGAATGGAAAAAGATCATCCAACCTGTGATTACCTTGGCTGAGCAAGGTTTCGAGGTCAGTCCTCGTCTCGCGAGTCTGATTGAGAAAGATGCCAAGCGTCTATCACGCTTCCCTGCGACTAAGGCTTACTTCTTTAATCCAGATGGCTCACCAAAAGCCGAAGGCACGTTGTTGAAGAACCCTGAATACGCGCAAACTCTGACGGCAATTGCAGAGCAAGGAGCAAAAGCTTTCTATCAAGGCGATATCGCCACAGACATCATCAAGACAGTACAGAATGCACCGGGCAATCCTGGCGTATTGGCACAACCTGACTTTGATGCGTTCCAAATCAAGCAACGTGAACCGGTTTGTGCGGCTTACCAAAGCTATGACATCTGCGGTATGGGACCACCAAGCTCTGGCGCATTGACGGTTGGACAGATTCTCGCGATCACCGAGCAATACGATCTTAAAGGCTGGGGAGCCGAAAGCGCGAAATCATGGCAAGTGATCGCCGACGCGTCTCGCCTTGCGTTCGCGGATCGCGGTAAATACATGGCTGACCAAGATTATGTACCAATGCCAACCGAAGGCTTGCTTGATAAAGATTATCTCAAACAACGTGCTGAGCTCATTCAAGTCGGTAAGGCGTTGAGTAAGATTGAAGCCGGCAATCCTCCTTGGTCGCACGCCATGAACCTAAGCATGGACCAATCAATCGAGCTGCCTTCCACCAGCCATTTCAATATCGTCGATAAGCAAGGCAATGTTGTTTCAATGACAACAACCATTGAAAACGCTTTTGGCTCACGCTTGATGGTGCGCGGCTTCTTGCTCAACAACGAACTGACCGACTTCTCCTTCCGCACGCATCAAAATGGTGTGCCAATCGCGAACCGCTTAGAACCGGGTAAACGCCCACGCTCATCCATGGCACCAACCATTATGATGAAGGATGACAAACCTTACATGGCAATTGGTTCACCGGGTGGCAGCCGTATCATTGGTTACGTCGCACAAGCCATTATCGCCCACACGCAATGGGATATGGACATCCAAAGCGCGATTAATCAGCCACGATTACTGAACCGTTTTGGCACCCTAGATATTGAGCAAGGTACCGCCGCAGAAGGCTTACAGCCTGAGTTGGAGAAGATGGGTTTTAAAACTGATGTTCGTGATTTGAACTCTGGACTGCATGCAATACGTATAACAAAAGACGGTCTTGAGGGCGCTGCCGATCCAAGACGTGAAGGTGCCGCTATCGGGCAGTAAGAGTCTTTCGCTCGACCCTTTGTGCGAGATCTCTCACAAAGGGTTGAGCAAACCTCTCTTTTTTAATGGAAAAACCGTACAACAAAGAGCATAAGTTATTGAATTTAATATTTATGTATCTTTTTTGAACGCAAAGAGAGTGAAAAAATGTGAGATTAGCCCGTTGTTGGAAATCGTTAAACACGTAATATTAAACCTGTCGGAAGGATGCTGACACGGAACAGGAAACACCACGGACTTGGTGAACTTCAGGAAGAAGAAACGGTTATTCAGGATGAATAGTCGGGCATGGATTGCAAAATTGGACATTGAACGGAATCAATAGTGACTAGGATGGTTGCTACTAAGGACGGGATATGGACACCTCTGGACGAGGCAAGGATTTGAACATCAGGATGATGTCAGGGACACCGCTCAGGGAACAAGTGATGAGAGCTAACGAGGACGGTTAGCAGACCAGGATAAGGTCATTAAGGACACCGCTAGGAAGGCGACGTAAGGATTAAGCTGACGGATTCAGCACACTATCATGGATTAGATGCATGGAGCACTCTTAGTAGCCGGATTGCTGCGAGTAAGACTATAACCCCGATGGGCGCAAGCCCTCGGGGTTTTTCTTTGCCTAAAATTTTTCTCAGCAGCTCTACGGAAAGCTGACATTCACCCACAACGCCCACCTTTCACTTCAAATGGCATCGTTAAATCACGCTATCGCACTCCATTTATTGTTCCATTTTTTACTGCGTTAGCGACATGAAAGCAACACAAACAAAAAGAGCCGCCGAAGCAGCTCTTAAGTTGATCAGTTTTGGTAAAGCCTTACAGTTTCTCTAGTCGTGCATAAGCAGTTACTAACCATTTAATGCCCTCACCGTTAAAGGCAATCTGTACGCGGCTCTGTGGACCACTGCCTTCGAAGTTGATGATGGTGCCTTCACCAAACTTAGGGTGCATCACACGAGAACCTAGCGTAAAGCCAGTTTCATTGAAGCTCTCTTTCACCGCAGTTTGGCTAAATCGACCACTGCTTGCAGGACGGCTAACTTGCGCCTTCATGCGTACTTCATCTAAACAAGTTTCTGGCAGTTCACGGATAAAGCGAGACGGTTTATGGTACTTATCCTGACCGTACAAACGACGCATTTCAGCATAAGTGATGTACAGTTTCTGCATCGCACGGGTCATGCCTACATAACACAGACGACGTTCTTCTTCCAAACGCCCTGCTTCTTCTGCCGACATTTGGCTTGGGAACATGCCTTCTTCCACACCGACCATAAATACCAATGGGAACTCTAGACCTTTCGCACTGTGCAATGTCATGAGCTGAACCGCGTCTTCAAACTCATCTGCTTGTCCTTCACCCGCTTCTAATGCTGCGTGAGTTAGGAATGCCGTCAGCAGTGACATGTCTTCGGCTTCTTCTGGTTTCTCGAATTGGCGAGTTGCGGTCACCAATTCCTCCAAGT
Source organism: Vibrio sp. B1ASS3 (assembly GCF_905175355.1). Lineage (NCBI taxonomy): Bacteria > Pseudomonadati > Pseudomonadota > Gammaproteobacteria > Vibrionales > Vibrionaceae > Vibrio > Vibrio sp. B1ASS3. The sequence goes on along the minus strand of NZ_HG992742.1, from coordinate 71,131 downwards.
TCTCAATACGCGCCTTAGACTTTTCGCCCTTCTCTTGCTCGTACATCGCGAACAAGCCCGAGTATTTAATCACATGGTCAGTTTGGTGATGCAGCGGCATCTCAATGGTGTCGTCTTCTAGTGCTGTGACAAGCTCGATAAAACGACTCAGAGCACCAGCAGCACGACCAGCAAGCACCTTCTCATCCAACATCGCCACACTCGCTTCCCACATGGTGCAACCACGGTCACGAGCCGCAAAACGGATGGTTTCAAGCGTCTTATCGCCCAAGCCTCGCGTTGGCGTATTCACTACACGTTCAAATGCCGCATCATCATTACGGTTGGCAATCAGACGCATGTAGCTCAAGGCATCTTTGATTTCCTGACGTTCGAAGAATCGCATGCCGCCGTAGATACGGTAAGGCAGACCAGCTTGGATTAATGCTTCTTCGAGTACACGCGACTGGGCGTTATTACGGTAAAGCATTGCAGCGTCATTCAGAGCACCGCCCTTATCTTGCCACTCTTTGATTTTGTTTACCGCAAAACGGGCTTCGTCTAGTTCGTTGTAAGCGCTATATACCGAGATAGGCTCACCGACAACACCATCTGTCCAAAGCTCTTTACCCATACGCTCGGTATTATTCGCGATCAGGGCGTTGGACGCTTCCAGAATGGTCTTGGTTGAACGGTAGTTTTGCTCAAGACGAATGGTATTCACGCTTGGGAATTCCAGCGTAAACTTCTCAATGTTCTCGACTTTTGCACCACGCCAGCCGTAAATCGACTGATCGTCATCACCTACGATCATCACATGACACTCAGGACCCGCCATCATACGTAGCCAAGCATATTGAATGTTGTTGGTATCTTGGAACTCGTCCACCAAGATATGCTTAAAGCGTGCTTGGTAGTGTTCACGGACGAACTTGTTATCACGCAGTAGCTCATGTGCGCGCAGCAAGATTTCCGCAAAATCGACTAAACCAGCACGATCACACGCTTCTTGGTAAGCGGTGTATAGCTGCAGATATGTCTTGGTCACTGGATCATGGTACGCATCAATGTGCGACGGGCGCAGACCTTCGTCTTTCTTGCCGTTAATCCACCATGCAACTTGGCGCGCTGGCCACTGCTTCTCATCGAGGTTTTGCGCTTTGATCAAACGCTTTAGTAGACGCTGTTGGTCGTCACTGTCGATGATTTGGAAATCTTCCGGTAGCTTGGCATCAAGATAGTGCGCGCGCAGAATACGGTGACAAATGCCGTGGAAAGTACCATTCCACATACCGCCTGCACTGCCCATCATTAGCTCTTCGATACGTCCACGCATCTCTGCCGCCGCCTTATTGGTAAAGGTTACCGACATGATTGAGAACGGAGATGATTGCTCGACCGACATCAACCAAGCGATACGGTGAACAAGAACGCGTGTCTTACCACTCCCTGCACCAGCAAGGACGAGCAAGTTTTCTAGAGGTGCTGCAACGGCTTCACGTTGTTTGTCGTTCAAACCGTCGAGTAATAGAGATGGATCCATCATGATGAGAGCTACTGGTTATTTATACATAAAAATAGATTATAACCTAAACAACCTCTTCAGATTAGACAAAAATTCATAAAAAATTCGTCGTTTTTTTACTCGACACATCAATAAGTTATATAAATTCCATTCTTTAAAACCATTTGTTTCGAAAATTTTTCTGAAAGTTTTTTAGCCAGTTTCCTATCTTTTAAGTTAAGCAAGTTGATAACAAAAACGCCAAAACAGGCGATTCATCTTGCCAACTTAAAGTAAAGGAAATCATTCAGAGGAATTTATTATGAAAAAGTCGAATCTAGCTGTTACTGCTGCTGTTACTGGTCTTCTAGCTCTTGGTGGCACAATGCTAACTGCAGCTCCAGCTGTCGCTGCTGATAAAGAAAAGTGCTACGGCGTTTCTAAAGCAGGTAAAAACGACTGTGCAACGAAAAGCAGCTCATGTGCTGGTACTTCTAAAGAAGATAACCAAAAAGACGCATTCGTAGTCGTACCAAAAGGTCTATGTGACAAACTCGTTGGCGGTAGCACTTCTTCTTCATAATCTTTTATCGCTAGCTACTGCAAGGATGCGTTGACGCTCAACCAGCGCATCCTTCTCTTCCCGCCCGCTTTGAAAAGGAGTTTCACGTGAAACACCACACCTTCCACGACCTTGTTGGAGTTGGATTGAGAACCCCTCATCTCGATTACTTTAGCCAAAACAAACCCGAGTTATCTTGGTTAGAAATCCACAGTGAAAACTATTTTCAACCCAACGCTGCAGAGCGCAATCAATTACAAGCATTACGCGAGCAATATCAAATTAGCTGTCACGGCATTGGTCTGTCACTAGGTTCGGTGGAACGTGTGAATCAAAAGCACCTTGCTCAACTTAAAGCGCTAATTGACTCAATTGATCCGATTCTTGTTTCTGACCATTTGAGTTGGAGTGAAAACGGCGGTCACTACTTTAATGACCTGCTTCCACTTCCGTATACGGAAGAAGCGCTCAAAGTGTTCACTCGTAACGTGAATGAAGTGCAGGATTATTTGCAACGCGAGATCTTGATAGAGAACCCATCTAGTTATGTGAAGTTTCAACATTCGACCATCAGCGAATGGGAGTTCCTTACCGAAGTGCAAAAGCGCACTGACTGTCGTTTATTGCTCGATTTAAACAATGTTTATGTTTCGGCATTCAACCACGGTTTTGATTGCGACACATACCTAGATGCAATTCCAGCCGACAAAGTGGATGAGATTCACTTGGCAGGTTTTACCATCAAACAACTCGACAAAGGTGAGATATGGATTGATACCCATAGCCGCCCAGTTAGCGATGAAGTTTGGCAACTGTTCGCGCAGTGGACAAAAAAACATGGTCCACGTCATGCATTGATTGAATGGGATTTGGATATCCCCGCGCCAGAAATCTTACTGGGAGAAGCACAGAAAGCATCGCAGCTGCTGTTGCAAGGCACACTTCCAAGTGAACAAAGCGAACCAAGGAAGGCATCATGAATCTAGCCACCTTACAAAGCCAGTTTGCTAAAGCCCTACACTATCAAGCACTCGGTGAAGATTGCGATATTGCCAGTGATGAGTTTACCGCTGATGAACGCATGCAGATTTACCGCAATAACTTTATCGTCAGCTTAAGCGAGGTGTTATCCGCGACTTACCCGATGGTTGAAGTGCTGCTTGGTGAAGAATGCTTTAAACAGATGGCTCGCCAGCATGTTCTTACTTATCCATTAGAAGAAGGAAATGTGGTGCATTATGGCGACGGCTTTCAAGACACCATCATGCAGTTTAGTCAGGTGATCGCACAAGCACCTTACAGCCCTGAAGTCGCACGCTTCGAATGGCATATCGACCTCGCTCGTCAAGCACAGTATGAACAATCCAATGCGGCAGCATTAAAACCGCTTGCGTTACTTGGCGAAGTGAGTGAGGAGCAACAACCCGCTTTGGTTTTGCACCTTAAACAAGGCTGCCGAAGCTTTGACTCCAGCTACGCAGTATTTGATTTGTTCAGCGCGATTCAAACTGGCCAATTCGAACAACTTAATATCAACCAATTACAGCAAGGTGTCATCTCGATTCAAGCCAATGGAGAAGCCTTGTGTCACGCACTCGATGCCGATGTGTTCCAACTGCTGCAATGTTTAGAGCAGAAACAGAGTTTGAGCGAAATACCTGAAGTTTTACTCGCTCATCTCAATAGCATCATGGCACTCGATCTCGTTGACGGCTTTACATTGAAATCAATCTAAGGAGCACTCTATGACGGATACGGTTAAAAACTTAGTGAATCGGTACGACGATTTAATCAGTACCCTACAAGCTGGCTTTGTCCCTTTACTACTTCTATTTTGTCGCTTGTGGGTTGCATGGGTGTTCTTCAATTCAGGGCTAATCAAACTCTCGTCTTGGGATAGCACACTGTATTTATTTGAGCTGGAATACCAAGTGCCAATACTGCCATGGGAATTGGCGGCTTACCTAGGTACGGCTGCGGAATTGGTTCTACCGGTGTTCTTGGCACTAGGATTGATTACCCGTCCGATAGCTGCGATTCTGTTTGTGTTCAACATCATCGCCGTGGTCTCTTACCCACTGTTGTGGGAGAAAGGTTTCTATGATCACCAACTTTGGGGATTGATGATTCTCGTAGTGATTGTATGGGGACCTGGACCATTGTCCCTCGACCACATACTGAAGAAGAAAATCACTCACTAAAAAAATCCCCGCGTGATGCGGGGATTTTTTATTATTTGTTCAAGTAAGCCAGTAGCTCTTCAGCTGAGATACCTTGCTTCGCGAGGTCTTTTGCCATCTGCTCTACTTGCTCGCCTTTACGTGATTCAATCACTTGCTGAAATTGATACACAAGATCACGTAATACCGGCACTGGAACTTGTTTTGCCGCGCTACGAATGCGCTCAGAGCTTTGGTTACCTAATTCGTTAAGCAACTTACCAAACATCACCTTTTCTGGTGACTCTTCCATTTGCTCTAGGATACGAGCCATTTCATACGTGGTTAACGACATTACTTTATGAGTTCCGTTATGGTGTCGAGAAAAGTTTGAACGACAAATATACACGCGTTAGGTACATTGGAAAATACTAAATTACCGAGTTTTACGCATTCGCCAATTTCGCATGCCAGTTCTTACCTGCTTTGCTAAACAGAATCACCAAAGCTGGAAGCAATACCCACATATGAATCGCGATCAGAGTTTGTGGATCCAGTGATAAACGCTGTAGCGTACCCACCAACAAACCAGAGCCACTCATTTGGAACAAACCAAGTAGTGCAGCTGCAGTACCCGCTTTATCACCAAACGGTTCTAACGCTTTACCAGCTGCTGCGCCAAGAATCCAAGCGAACCCAACCGATGAGATAAAAATTGGCAGCATGAAAGACAGTGCCGTGTTGTGTTCTTTCATCAGCATCATGATCACACCAGAAATAGCCAGTAAGCTGATACCAACAACCAGTGAATTGTGTGTACCCCAACGATCCATGAACTTAGGTGCAAGCATACAAGCTGCAATGTTGAACGCTGCATTCAGACCAAACCAGAAGGTGAATTCATTCATCGACAAGCCCATGCCTGTCATTAGAACGCCAGGAGCTGAAGTCACGTAAGCAAGAATGACTGCCATCGCCATCAAACACAGTGAAGCGTGGAAGATGAATGATGGTGTGCTCAAGACTGCCCAGTAGCGGCTTAGTTTAAATACCGCCTGCTTTTCAGTTGCAGGGTTGGTTTCCTTCATTCCAAGGAACATCATCGCTCCTGCAATTACAGCGAAACCCGCCATAAAGCTGAAGTTTGCACGCCAATCAAATTGTTGGGTTAACCAACTACCAAGAATCGGTGCCAGTGCCGGGATAAAGCAGATCGCACCGTTAAGGTAACTGATCATTTTGCCGCTTTTTTCCGGACCAAAGATATCGCGAACTGTTGCAAAGGCTGCTACAGATGTTGCACATGCACCTAAGCCTTGTAGCAAGCGAGCCGCCAACATCCACTCAATATTTTGAGCACTCCACGCCAATAAAGCGCTCAATGCGTAGATGGTGATGCCTCCCAATGCAACAGTTCGACGTCCGAGTTTATCTGCCAAGGGACCAGCGAATAGCTGACCAACACCCATAGCAAATAGGAACCAAGTGATGGTGTCTTGTGCCAATGCATTTTCTACCTGAAAAGTGGACGCGATAAGAGGCAAAGCAGGTAGATAGATATCAATCGCAAGCGGACTGAACAGAACTAACATGGTCAACAGCGCCATCTGTTTTTTGCTATTTGTAATATGGCTAGACACAAAACACTCCAAATTGAACAAGAACTTTTGAGCAAAGCTTAATCATCTGATGATATGAATGGAAATGATGTATACTCATGACCATTATTCCAATGGGGAAAATCACTGTGAACGTAGAGAAACTGGCACGCATCGACCTCAATTTGCTGGTCTGTTTTAAAGTGCTGATTGAAGAGTTGAATGTTACCCGAGCCGCCCACAGATTGTGCTTGAGTCAGTCTGCCGTGAGCAAATCCTTAGCGAAATTACGTACCCAATTTGATGATCCCCTATTCACTCGAAACTCACACGGATTGACGCCAACACCGCGCGCATTGTTCCTTAAACCGAAACTGGATCTGTTGATAAACCAACTTGAGGTACTGACTCAACCCGAAGAGTTCTCGCCACAGAGCAGTGAGTACCGTTTTCAAATCGCAGCGGTAGAGAGTGTCTACCCGCTCATTCTGCCCCACTTCTTGCCAGCAATATTCCAACAAGCACCAGGCGTGACCATCAGCACCCACTCTTGGTCGGAACAAACGTTCAAGATGATTCAACGCGGTGAAATCGATTTAGGCATGACAGGTCGAGATATCGACATCAACGATGCCAAGCTGACTATGCTACCGCCCGATGATATTTGTGAACAAGAAATCTATCGCGACCACCAAATGTGTATCGTGCGTAAAGACCACCCGGCTTTGCGTGGTAACTGGAACTTAGAAGCTTACCTAGCCCTGCGTCATGTACAGGTGCGTTGTGATGGCAACGACCGTTGGTTGCTCGATTATCGTTTAGCCGACATTGGTCGTGAGCGTGACATCGCAGTCACCGTACCAGACTTTAACAGTGCCGCCAGTTTGTGTTCTTACACTGATTTTGTGTTTACCGCGCCAAGCCACTTTGTGAAGCTGGCAGCCAAACAACATGACATGGCATTGCTGCCACTGCCACTCGAATTCCCGCCAATGGCTTACACTTTGTTCTGGCACCGAGACAGAGAAAATGACCCAGCTTTAACTTGGCTACGTACCATGATCACGCAAAAAACCGATCATCTTAGATAAAAATCCCGGACGCGATTTGCGCTCTTACGGTAAAATGAGTAGCTTAACAGTCGATAGTCCTTTTTGGCTCATCTATGGTCTGTTGTACTCCGACTCTATTGAAGTGATTGCGAACCTCAATGGAATCGTAAACTGCATGAAGCAGATGGAAACAGCTCCCACACCTGAGCATGAAGGAGCGGTAATTTGAAGGAATAACACAGATGCACAACGATACCCAAAGCCGCGTGAATGCAATTCGCGAATGGCTAGCACAACATAATATTGATGCCCTACTTGTCCCACATGAAGACGAGTATTTGGGCGAATACGTACCAGCGCACAACGAGCGTTTACATTGGCTAACTGGTTTTACCGGTTCTGCTGGTGCTGCGGTAATCACCAAAGACAAAGCCGCTATCTTTGTTGATGGTCGCTACACGGTACAAGTCACTAAGCAGGTTCCTGCTGATCTATTCGAATACCGTCACCTGATTGAAGAGCCTGCACTAGATTGGATTAAAGACCATCTTGCAAATGGCGCATCTGTGGCAATCGACCCTCGCATGCACAACTCTGCTTGGTTAGACATGGCACAAGCAAAACTTGCAGGTGCACTTGAACTTAAGATCCTCGACGGCAACCCAATTGATGAACTGTGGCACGACCGCCCTGCTCCTGTGGTTTCTGATGTTCGTCTAATGGCAACAGAAGCAGTTGGTCAATCAAGTGAAAGCAAACGCCAAGAAATCGCAGATCTCGTGAAAAAAGCCGGCGCAGACAGCGCAGTGATCACAGCACTTGATTCTATCTGTTGGTTGCTCAACGTTCGTGGTCTAGATGTATCACGTCTACCAGTTCTGCTTTCTCACGCGATTCTGCACTCAGATTCAAGCGTGGAATACTTCCTAGATCCTGCTCGCCTACCTGCTGAGTTTGACGCTCATGTTGGTTCTGGCGTAACAGTTCATCACCCTGAAGCATTACAAGTACGACTAGAAACCCTAACTGGCAAGAATGTACTGGTTGACCCTGCGACAAGTAACGCGTGGTTTAAGTTGGTTCTACAAAATGCTGGCGCATCTGTGGTGAGTAAAGCTGATCCATGCCTAATGCCAAAAGCGGCGAAGAACGCAGTTGAAATCGCAGGTATGAAAGCATGTCATATCCGCGATGGCGTGGCGATGAGCAAGTTTCTATCTTGGTTAGATGCTGAAGTCGTTGCGGGTAACCTGCATGATGAAGCGACGCTGGCAGACAAACTGGAAGCGTTCCGTAGCGAAGACCCGACACTTATGGATCTTAGCTTCGATACTATTTCAGCTGCGGGCGGAAACGCAGCAATGTGTCACTACAACCACGAAAACCAACCTGAACCTGGCAAGCTAGAACTGAACACGCTTTACCTAGTGGATTCAGGCGGTCAGTACCTAGATGGTACGACAGACATCACGCGTACAATTGCGATCGGTCAGCCTTCACAAGAGATGATTAAACAATTCACTCTCGCACTAAAAGGTCACATCGGTGTTGCTCGTGCACGTTTCCCGAAAGGCACACGTGGTTACCAAATCGATACGCTAGCTCGTCAGCACCTATGGGCGGAAGGCTACGATTACGACCACGGTACTGGTCACGGTGTTGGTCACTTCCTAAGTGTTCATGAAGGTCCAGCGAGCATTTCGAAGAAGCAAATCGACGTGCCTCTAACAGAAGGTATGGTGCTATCCAACGAGCCGGGCTACTACCGTGCGGATGCGTTTGGTATCCGTATTGAAAACCTAGAGCTTGTTGTTGAAACACCGACTAACGGTGACTTCCCTGTTCTATCATTTGAGTCACTAACACGCTGCCCAATCGACAAGCGCAACATCAACGTTGATATGCTAACTCGTCCAGAACTTGCTTGGCTGAATGATTACCATCAGAAGGTATGGGATGAGATCAGCCCACTTGTTGAAGGTGATGTGAAAGAGTGGCTTCGTCAAGCAACGCTACCAGTAGCACACAGCTAGAAGCTAGAAGCTAGAAGCTAGAAGCTAGAAGCTAGAAGCTAGAAGCTAGAAGCTAGAAAAAGTAGAGGGTTGATGTAAAACATCAACCCTCTTTTCTTTACTTATGTTTCACGTGAAACATAACGATGACCAGTGCCTTTCTTTGCTACTTAACCAGAATACGCCGAGTGCCAATCTCGCCATACTGGGTCAAACCCTTTGGCTCGAATCATATCTTCCACAGAACCTGCGCTTCGCTCATCACTGATCTCAAACTGCTCGAGTTCAACATCATCCATCGCATAACCACCCGGCTGAGTTTTCGATGCTGCAGACATACTGGTAATGCCTAAAGGCAATGCGTTATCTCTAAACTTCGGTGACTCACGAGTCGATAATGACAACTCCACTTCTGGATTCAACAAACGATAAGCGCAAATCAGCTGAACAAGTTGCTTATCCGTCATGACTGATTTGGGTTGGAGCGCCCCTTCACAAGGACGTAAACGTGGGAAGGAAATTGAGTAACGAGTTTGCCAATACGTGCGCTCAAGATAGTCCAAGTGCGCTGCCACATAAAAACAATCTGTTCGCCACTCTTCCAACCCTATTAAAGCACCAATACCGATCTTATCAATGCCCGCCTTTGCAAGACGATCGGGTGTATCCAATCGGTATTCAAAATCCATCTTATTACCACGCAGATGGTGCTCAGCGTAGGTCGAAGGTTGATACGTTTCTTGATAGACCATCACCGCATCCAAACCCAATGTCTTGAGCTCAACGTATTCGTCTTGATCAAGTGGCTGCACTTCCATCGCCAAATAGTTAAAGCGCTTCTTAATCATAGGCACCATTTCGCGAAAGTATTTCATGCCCACTTTGGTTTCGTGTTCACCAGTCACCAGCAATACGCTATCAAACTTCATGCGCTTGATGGCTTCAACTTCTGCTGCCACTTCGTCCCGATTCAAGGTACGACGCTTGATTCTATTCTCCATTGAGAAGCCACAATAAGTACAAGCATTGGCGCACAAGTTAGAAAGGTACAATGGAATATAAAGCGACATGGTATTACCAAAACGCTTGCGAGTTGCCGAGTATGACAGCTGCGCCATTTGCTCTAAATACGCTTCAGCCGCTGGTGAAATTAGCGCTTTAAAGTCTTCCAAATCACGTTTGGGTTTATTCAATGCCCGCTCGACATCTTGTGCCGTTTTCGCGTAGATCGACATCGAAATGTCATCCCAATTAAGCTGCTTAAATTGTTCAACGAAGCTCATGTTTTCCTCGCTTAATAGCTAAACCAATCTAGGACTAAAGCTCATCTAGGAATGACGTCAGTGGACTCGACGCAACCGCATGAGAAACCTTACCAGCAAGTCCGGCTTCATAAGCCATACGCCCGGACTCTACCGCCAACTTAAATGCCTTCGCCATCGCAACGGGATCGCTCGAAGCTGCAATCGCGGTATTGACGAGCACGGCATCCGCGCCCATTTCCATCGCACGCGCGGCATGTGAAGGAGCACCAATACCTGCATCAACAACCACAGGAACATTAGCTTGGTCGATAATGATCTCTAGGAAATCGTGGGAAACTATCCCTTTGTTAGAACCGATCGGAGCACCTAATGGCATGACCGCAGCACAGCCTACTTCTTCCAATCGTTTACACAGAACTGGGTCAGCATGACAATAAGGAAGCACAATGAAGCCTTCACGAACCAGTTGTTCAGCGGCCGCAAGTGTCTCGATTGGATCGGGCATCAAGTACTTCGGGTCTGGGTGAATCTCCAATTTTAGCCAGTTTGTACCTAACGCTTCTCTCGCCAATTGTGCTGCAAACACAGCATCTTTAGCATTCTTTGCACCTGAGGTATTCGGCAATAAGTTCACGCCCGCTTGTACTAGCGGCAGCAAAATATCGTCTTGTTGGTCGTTCACATCGACACGCTTCAACGCCATGGTCGCAAGTTGAGAACCCGATACTTGAATCGCTTCTGCCATTAATCGGCTGTTGGCAAACTTCCCTGTTCCCGTGAACAGTCTTGATTCGAATTGTTTATCACCAATTTTAAGCATTGACTTTAACCCCCTGCGATCGCTTGAAACAAAGAGATGCTATCTCCCTGTGAAAGAACTGTGCTAGCCCACTCACTGCGCGGCACAACATTGTTATTAATTGCAAAAACACAGCCCATTTCAGGCAGCGCAAATTGACTAATGATTTGCTGTAGATTCGACTCACTGGCAACTTGATGTGACTGGTCATTGATGACAATAGTGATCACATCTAAATCAGCAGCGGTCATTTGTGTTGTTTGTTGTTCTGATAACGTCATTGCTTCCAACTCTCTTAATTCTGCCCGTTGCTCTTAAGCTAAATCTGAGCACATACTTGGCACTGTTTGTCTTTACTTATCGCCATGGTTTGCCATTGCAGTTTCAACCCATCAAACAGGTGTAACTTGGCAGTCTCGATATGAAACTTTCCCGTCGCCAGTTTTTGAATTGCCGCTATCGCTTGGTAGTTACCAAGTGTCCCCACCACCGGACCGACGACACCGCTCTCACTACACTTTTGCGTTTGCGGTAATTCGTCGAACGGATACAAACAGCGGTAACAGGCTGTACTCTCTGCTTCTTGTTCAATCTGCGTTTGATAATCAAAGACAGCGAATTGCCCTTGCCAACCAATTGCCGCCGCCGAGATGAGCGGCGTGTTTTGCTCGAAACAAACTTGGTTAATGAGCTGGCGCGTTGGCATGTTATCGGTGCAGTCGAGCACCACATCCGCTAGCATCACCTCAAGCTGCAGCTGTGCTTTGTCTAATCGCTTATTGAGAGCACGAACTTGGACCATAGAATTAAGTTCAGTGAGTTGCTTTACAGTCGCTTTTGTTTTCGCAACTTGGAGGTCTTGTTCACGATAAATGATCTGGCGTTGCAGGTTACTGCTATCAACTTCATCGTCATCGACCACAACCAATTTACCAACACCCGCTGATGCCAAGTACAAACTCGCTGCGCTCCCTAACCCACCACAACCTATGATCAGCACATGCGATTTGCTCAAACGCTCTTGCCCAATTTCGGCAATTTCAGGCAGAGCGACTTGGCGCTGATAGCGAAGAAACTGCTTATCCGTGAGCATGCTCGCCTCTCTTGTTATGCGCCAATTCACTATTCTGATCAGTAAACGTTAGCTGTCTTTCCTTCATCAGTTGTGCGAAGAACTCGATGACGGACTGAGGTGATTCTGCCAACGTAATAGCACGCACAACTGCTAAACTAGAAACACCTGTTTGCCAAACTTGGGCTGCATTAGATTGGTCAATACCACCAATCGCAACCGTCGGAAAGCCAAGCACGTTGCCACTAACTGCTTTGTCTTTTGAAGGACGGAAAGCAGCCTCTGTATTTGTATAAGGAATGCTATCAATAAGCTTTTGATACAGTTCCAAGCGCACCAAACCTTGTGGTTTCGATGGCATCTGTTTTGTGGTGGTTGGGAAAATATGCCCTAGCGCGATGTAGCTAGGATGAATTTGTACGATGCGCAGTAGTTCATAATAACCATGAGTAGAAAGACCAAGACGAATACCGGCTTTAGTTAGCTGAGCCAAATTCGATTCTTCTATGTCTTCTTGTCCTAGGTGAACGCCATAAGCGCCATGCTTGATTGCCAACTGCCAATAGTCATTGATGAACACTTGTGCTTGATACTGACGACCTAGCTCAATTGCTCGAATGATCTGTCGTTCTAAATCGGCTTGTTGTGGGTTCTTGATTCGCAGTTGAATAGTGTTGATGCCTAGTGGCAATAGACGTTCAATCCAAGCAACATCATCAACGACTGGATAGAGCCCTAAACTTTGCTTAGTCAGAGTTGGAAAGCTAACGCTATCGCCTTGTGCAGACCAACCAACTTGAATACCTAGTCGGTTATCTTCCAGTACAGGTGTGGGGAAATCATCAAATTGGTCAGCCCACTGAGTAGATCTTCCCTCGTCAAGATTGTCATTCAACAGTGTTTCACGTGAAACATTCGCTTGTTGAGTTAACATTCCTCGAGCAAGTGTTAACGCATCTTCGATAGGAAAATCGAGTACTGTCAGCGTTACTATCCAAGCAAGGTGATGTTTGGGAGCGAACATTGCGTTGAATTTGGACTTAACGGAAAGCGCTCTCACTTCGTTGTTAATTGGGTGACGCCAGATATCAAGCTGAAGCACTTTCTCCTTTTCATCGGATACTTGCGTATCAGAAATGCCAATATAAATCGCTTTCGACGGTTGCTTAGCACACGCTTCTACCGATAAAGCAGAGCGGTAATAGAGCACAAATGAACTCTCATTCTCAGAGTCATAACCATCAATAAGATCTGTCGTTATGCGCGTGGTCTGTTGGTCGCGAACAAGCTGAATAGATTGAGTTGGGCTTACACCCAACTCAATGTCTTCGATACTAAAACCCTGTTCTTTCGCCAACAACAAACATTGCTGAACTAAACCAGTCAGTTCAATCAATGATGACGGAATAAGGATTTTGCTCATTAGTCACTTACCTCGGCATGTGCTGCTGGGTGGTATAGTTCAGAACCTGTATCTCTAAATTCTTGCGATTTCTGACGCATCCCCTCAAGAGGATCATCCAGCATTTTGATCGAGATAGCTTGGTCCGCAGCAACTTGCTCAGTGTCTTTCGCATACTCTCGTACCTCTTGCGAGATCTTCATCGAGCAGAACTTTGGTCCACACATGGAACAGAAGTGAGCAACTTTGCCGGACTCTTGAGGCAAGGTTTCATCATGGAAAGCACGAGCAGTATCTGGGTCGAGCGACAAGTTAAATTGATCTTCCCAACGGAACTCGAAGCGAGCTTTAGAAAGCGCATTATCACGAACTTGAGCGCCAGGGTGCCCTTTCGCTAAATCAGCGGCGTGCGCAGCAAGCTTGTAAGTGATCATGCCTACTTTCACGTCTTCTTTGTTTGGTAAGCCAAGATGCTCTTTAGGAGTTACGTAGCAAAGCATTGCACAGCCATACCAACCAATCATGGCAGCGCCGATGCCTGAAGTAATATGGTCGTAACCAGGAGCAACGTCTGTCGTCAGCGGACCAAGGGTATAGAAAGGAGCCTCATGACAGTGCTCTAACTGCTCTTCCATGTTCTCTTTGATCATATGCATTGGAACATGACCAGGGCCTTCAATAATCACCTGTACGTCGTATTCCCACGCAACCTTGGTCAATTCGCCAAGAGTACGAAGCTCTGCAAATTGCGCTTCATCGTTAGCATCAGCAACCGAGCCAGGACGCAGACCATCACCAAGAGATAGTGCGACATCGTACTTAGCACAGATTTCACAGATCTCTCGGAAATGGGTGTATAAGAAGCTTTCTTGGTGATGCGCTAAACACCATTTCGCGATGATAGAACCACCACGAGAGACGATGCCAGTAACGCGTTTTGCAGTCATTGGCACATAACGAAGTAGTAAACCGGCATGGATAGTGAAGTAGTCAACACCCTGCTCTGCTTGCTCGATCAGAGTATCGCGCATCACTTCCCAGTTAAGGTTTTCCGCAACACCATTCACTTTCTCAAGCGCTTGATACATAGGTACGGTACCGATCGGAACCGGACTGTTACGTAGAATCCACTCACGAGTTTCGTGAATATTGCGTCCAGTAGAGAGATCCATAACGGTATCGCCACCCCAGCGCGTTGCCCATACTAACTTTTCTACTTCTTCCTCAATCGAAGAAGTGACCGATGAGTTACCGATGTTGGCGTTCACTTTGACCAAAAAGTTACGCCCAATGATCATTGGTTCGGATTCTGGGTGGTTGATATTAGAGGGGATAATAGCGCGACCTTCGGCGACTTCTTTACGCACAAACTCAGCGGTAATGTCTTTTGGAAGATTCGCTCCGAAGCTTTGACCCGGATGTTGTTGATTCAGCACTTCATCACGGTATTGAGCACGCCCCATATTTTCACGCAGGGCGATGTACTCCATTTCTGGGGTAATAATGCCTTTGCGAGCATAGTGTAACTGAGTCACACACTGCCCACCTTTAGCACGTCGAATACGTGGTAGATTACCGTAACGAAGATCGTCTAGCGTTTCGTCTTCTAAGCGCTCTTTGGTGTATACCGAGCTTACTTCATCAAGTAGTTCAGTATCGGCACGCTCTTCAATCCACCCTTCTCTCAGCTTAGGTAAGCCGTTGTAGAGGTCTATGGTGTGTTCTGGGTCTGTGTATACACCCGAAGTATCGTAAACGCGTACTGGCTCATTAGGCTCGAAAATAGGCGCTTCTTTTGTACCTCCAATAAGGCTATCAGCGAGTGATATTTCACGCATTGGCACACGAATATCAGGGCGTGAACCCTCTACGTAGACTTTGCTTGAATTTGGGTACGGTTGTACCGAGAGTGTATCAATGAACTGTTTTGCTTCCAGTCTCGCTTGCTTGCGACTCGACATAGCATTTTTCCTTGCTTTGTTATACTTAGATAAAAAGTAATGGGATAAAAATGCTTGGCGGATAGATGCGACAAGAGGAATCGAATTAAAGACAAGTTGAGCGAGTGCTCTTCGTCTATAGCAACATTCGACTATTTGATAGGTCGACCAGATAGAGCTCTGGTGTAGATATCTTCTCTTGTTCCCTTCGCAGATTCTAATCTGATCAGGTTCAACGGATCCCGAATTAACGGTCTCAGCCTTATGGCACTCCGACAAGTAAAATCAGTATATAAAAACGGCTTGGTTAAACCAAGCCGACCTGATTAAGATTTGAGTATTTTTGCTAGCTACGCATCAATAATTGGAAACCAATCCACGCAGCTGAAATGCTTAACACGACATTCAGTAGTACGTTCAATCCCATCTTAAAGAAAGCGCCCTGCTGCATAAGCAACACGTTATCCATCGAGAAAGTAGAGAATGTGGTTAATGCGCCCAAAAAGCCAAGACCGATGATTTGACGCCATGGGTCAGTGACCATCAACTCAGTTTCAAACGCAGCAATCAGTAGACCCATAATAAATGAGCCAACCACGTTCACGGTCAAGGTACCGTACGGAAAGCCACGTCCGAGTAGCATCACACAAAGTTCAGAAATTAAGTAACGAGAACATGCACCAAATGCACCACCCAATGCAATAAAACCCAAAACGGATAGTTGTCCCATAATTCCCCCAGAAAAGTTAATGGCGACATTGTAATCAAATTTACGGTAATAGTGATTATACAATCTTAGAATTCAGCAAAGTATAGCGCTTAAAACTTATCAAGATTTAAAAAGTTACAGGAGTCACTTTACTTCAATATAACCCATCAACCCCGTCTTCATGTGTTCGATCACATGACAATGGTACATCCAACGTCCTAGGTTATCTGCAACAAATGCCGCTTTCGCACTGCCGTTTTTTCCAAGCAAGACCGTATCGGTATGAAACGGTTCATCGAGTTTTTTGCCATCTAACTCAAGAACAGTAAACGTGTGCCCATGAAGGTGAATAGGATGGTGATATTGGGTGACGTTCTTAAGGTTGAAGATATAGGTTTTTCCGAGCTCCAGCGTTGAAAGCGGCGCTGGAATATTATCTTTACTCATTCCCTCCCAAGCTCGTTTGTTCATCAGCCAAAACTTAGGTATCGCTTTGCCCGATTTATCGGCAGGAGTGACCGCCCCCTCCCATTCAAACACATAATCAATTTGTTCCGCATTTTCCAAATCAAGATCTGGCACAGGGTTGAGAGGCAATAAAGGCAGTTTCTGATTACTCGGCAGGTCAGACTCAACAATATCAAACTCACACAAAGGAAATGGGAAACGTCCTTTCATTTGACGCACATAAACACGTTCTCCAGCCTTCGGAGCAATCAATCCGACATCTAACCTCATTCCCGGACCAATTTTGTGCTGAGTGAGCTTATAAGGCGTTTTAACAGGATTACCATCTATAGCAATAACCCAAGCCTCTGCACCTTCTATAGCGATCGGGTAAGTAATAGTGTTATCGACATTAGCAATTCTTAGTCGCGTTGTTGCATTCTGCTTCAACGCATAAACAGGTTCATGAACACCATTGACGCTACTCCACTCTCCTGGCGTTCCCATACGTGCACTCAAGCGCGGCACCATAAGGTTCTTCCACTGACCTTGCTTATCTAAATGCCAATGCTTGAGGACGACTTCATGCTCTTCATCAAACTGAACAGGCTCAGCTTCTTCAACGATGATTAGCCCGACTAAGCCCATACCAAGTTGCTTAACACTATTCATGTGTGGGTGATACCAAAATGTGCCCGCATCTGGCGGTGTAAATTCATAAACGAATGTTTCACCTGGCATGATAGGAGACTGGCTCAAGAAAGGGACACCATCCATTTCAATAGGGATTCGCAAGCCATGCCAGTGGATTGTAGTCGGCTCTGAAAGCTTGTTAGTAAACCGAATAATAACTTTCTCGCCTTGGCGACAACGAATCGTAGGCGCTGGAATCGAGCCATTAAACGCAAGTACATCCGTGGTAAACCCTGGTACCAATTCAGCAGTAGAAGGCTCTGCAGTGATATCATATATATGCTGACCTTGTTTGTTAGTGCTCTTAGATAGAGAACATGCAGGCAGAACGGTAAGCGTAGAGATCGCTAAGGAAGATTGAAGAAAGCGTCGACGAGATATATCCATGTATTTAGTCACTCATTATTCCAATTGATGTGAGTGTAACTAAATACTAATAATGATTCTCAGTTATCTTTTAAAGATGTGCAGTCATAATGCTTAGATTCAGAGGTTATAAATGAAGACCTATATTTAATGGTCACTAACAAGATAGTAAGCACCTACACACATATAGCAAGCAAGTAAAAGAGATCGGTTTAAGAAGGAGGGAGCTTAATGGTAAATAAGGCTAGAGCAAGTAGAAATAGCAAGGCTCTAGAAACGACGAAAGCCTTGCTATTTCTAGCAAGGCTTTCTAAATAAGTGGCGGAGCGGACGGGACTCGAACCCGCGACCCCCGGCGTGACAGGCCGGTATTCTAACCAACTGAACTACCGCTCCGCACTGGTTAGACATTTAAGTCTAAATTTAAAGCCTGGCGATGTCCTACTCTCACATGGGGAAGCCCCACACTACCATCGACGCTAATTCGTTTCACTTCTGAGTTCGGAATGGAAGTCAGGTGGGTCCAAATCGCTATGGTCGCCAAGCAAATTCTTTAATTCGGAAAGCTGTTTTAAGTTCTATTTACACATTCAATGTTCTTGCATTGAGTCCATCAAAACCCCTTGGGTGTTGTATGGTTAAGCCTCACGGGCAATTAGTACAGGTTAGCTCAACGCCTCACAACGCTTACACACCCTGCCTATCAACGTTCTAGTCTCGAACAACCCTTTAGGATACTTAAAGTATCAGGGAAGACTCATCTCAGGGCTCGCTTCCCGCTTAGATGCTTTCAGCGGTTATCGATTCCGAACTTAGCTACCGGGCAATGCGTCTGGCGACACAACCCGAACACCAGAGGTTCGTCCACTCCGGTCCTCTCGTACTAGGAGCAGCCCCCTTCAATCTTCCAACGCCCACGGCAGATAGGGACCGAACTGTCTCACGACGTTCTAAACCCAGCTCGCGTACCACTTTAAATGGCGAACAGCCATACCCTTGGGACCGACTTCAGCCCCAGGATGTGATGAGCCGACATCGAGGTGCCAAACACCGCCGTCGATATGAACTCTTGGGCGGTATCAGCCTGTTATCCCCGGAGTACCTTTTATCCGTTGAGCGATGGCCCTTCCATTCAGAACCACCGGATCACTATGACCTGCTTTCGCACCTGCTCGAATTGTCATTCTCGCAGTCAAGCGGGCTTATGCCATTGCACTAACCTCACGATGTCCAACCGTGATTAGCCCACCTTCGTGCTCCTCCGTTACTCTTTGGGAGGAGACCGCCCCAGTCAAACTACCCACCAGGCACTGTCCGCAACCCCGATTAGGGGTCGACGTTAGAACATCAACACTACAAGGGTGGTATTTCAAGGACGGCTCCACAAATACTGGCGTACTTGCTTCAAAGCCTCCCACCTATCCTACACATGTAGGGTCAATGTTCAGTGCCAAGCTGTAGTAAAGGTTCACGGGGTCTTTCCGTCTAGCCGCGGGTACACTGCATCTTCACAGCGATTTCAATTTCACTGAGTCTCGGGTGGAGACAGCGTGGCCATCATTACGCCATTCGTGCAGGTCGGAACTTACCCGACAAGGAATTTCGCTACCTTAGGACCGTTATAGTTACGGCCGCCGTTTACCGGGGCTTCGATCAAGAGCTTCGACCGAAGTCTAACCCCATCAATTAACCTTCCGGCACCGGGCAGGCGTCACACCGTATACGTCATCTTACGATTTTGCACAGTGCTGTGTTTTTAATAAACAGTTGCAGCCACCTGGTATCTGCGACTCTCGTCAGCTCCATCCGCAAGGGACTTCACCATCAAGAGCGTACCTTCTCCCGAAGTTACGGTACCATTTTGCCTAGTTCCTTCACCCGAGTTCTCTCAAGCGCCTTGGTATTCTCTACCCGACCACCTGTGTCGGTTTGGGGTACGATTCCTTACAATCTGAAGCTTAGAGGCTTTTCCTGGAAGCATGGCATCAATGACTTCACTACCGTAGTAGCTCGACGTCGTGTCTCAGCCTTAAGAGAAACCGGATTTACCTAATTTCTCAGCCTACGCACTTGAACCTGGACAACCGTCGCCAGGCCCACCTAGCCTTCTCCGTCCCCCCATCGCAATTGTAAGAAGTACGGGAATATTAACCCGTTTCCCATCGACTACGCCTTTCGGCCTCGCCTTAGGGGTCGACTTACCCTGCCCCGATTAACGTTGGACAGGAACCCTTGGTCTTCCGGCGAGGAGGTTTTTCACCCCCTTTATCGTTACTCATGTCAGCATTCGCACTTCTGATACGTCCAGCATGCGTTACCACACACCTTCAACCGCTTACAGAACGCTCCCCTACCCAATGCACAAAGTGCATTGCCGCAGCTTCGGTTTACTACTTAGCCCCGTTACATCTTCCGCGCAGGCCGACTCGACCAGTGAGCTATTACGCTTTCTTTAAATGATGGCTGCTTCTAAGCCAACATCCTGGCTGTCTGAGCCTTCCCACATCGTTTCCCACTTAGTAGTAATTTGGGACCTTAGCTGGCGGTCTGGGTTGTTTCCCTCTCCACGACGGACGTTAGCACCCGCCGTGTGTCTCCCGGATAGTACTTACTGGTATTCGGAGTTTGCAAAGGGTTGGTAAGTCGGGATGACCCCCTAGCCTTAACAGTGCTCTACCCCCAGTAGTATTCGTCCGAGGCGCTACCTAAATAGCTTTCGGGGAGAACCAGCTATCTCCAGGTTTGATTGGCCTTTCACCCCTAGCCACAAGTCATCCGCTAATTTTTCAACATTAGTCGGTTCGGTCCTCCAATTGATGTTACTCAATCTTCAACCTGCCCATGGCTAGATCACCTGGTTTCGGGTCTATATCCAGCGACTGAGTCGCGCAGTTAACACTCGCTTTCGCTACGGCTCCCCTAGATGGTTAACCTTGCCACTGAATATAAGTCGCTGACCCATTATACAAAAGGTACGCAGTCACACCACGAAGGTGCTCCTACTGCTTGTACGTACACGGTTTCAGGTTCTATTTCACTCCCCTCACAGGGGTTCTTTTCGCCTTTCCCTCACGGTACTGGTTCACTATCGGTCAGTCAGTAGTATTTAGCCTTGGAGGATGGTCCCCCCATATTCAGACAGGATATCACGTGTCCCGCCCTACTCGATTTCACTTTATATGCGTTGCCGGTTACGGGGCTATCACCCTGTATCGCACAACTTTCCAGAAGTTTCACCTGACGCATAAAAAGCTTAAGGGCTAGTCCAATTTCGCTCGCCGCTACTTTCGGAATCTCGGTTGATTTCTTTTCCTCGGGGTACTTAGATGTTTCAGTTCCCCCGGTTCGCCTCGCTGCGCTATGTATTCACGCAGCGATACTTACTTATGTAAGTGGGTTTCCCCATTCGGAAATCCCAGACTCAAATGGTTTTTACTACCTAATCTGGGCTTATCGCAAGTTAATACGTCCTTCATCGCCTCTGACTGCCAAGGCATCCACCGTGTACGCTTAGTCACTTAACCATACAACCCGAAGGAGTTTCGAGTTGATGTTCAAATCACCAAAGTTGTCTCTCATTATTTGAATGAGCGAGAGACATTTCGATTTTGCCGGACTCAATTTCGAATAATCACTGTAAAAGTGATATTCCCAAGAACACTTGAATGTGTTTTTTGGTGTTTGTCATAAAGACAAACATTGAGAACTTTACAAACAAACTTAAAAGTTTGTTTTGTCAGCTTTCCAAATTGTTAAAGAGCTAATCACTTCTTATGAAGTAACCATTTTTAAAAACTCTCAAGAGAGAATGCTTAAAGATGGTGGGCGATACCGGGCTCGAACCAGTGACCCCCTGCTTGTAAGGCAGGTGCTCTCCCAACTGAGCTAATCGCCCACATAAGTTTTTCGTCTTGTGGTAGACGTCAAGAATGGTGGAGCTATGCGGGATCGAACCGCAGACCTCCTGCGTGCAAGGCAGGCGCTCTCCCAGCTGAGCTATAGCCCCATCTTGAGAGTCATTCTTAAAGAATGGTGGGTCGTGCAGGATTCGAACCTGCGACCAATTGATTAAAAGTCAACTGCTCTACCAACTGAGCTAACGACCCAATGGTATCCCGTAGGGGAGTCGAACCCCTGTTACCGCCGTGAAAGGGCGGTGTCCTAGGCCTCTAGACGAACGGGACACTGGATTGAAGATATTGGGATATCTTCGTCTCTTTTACTTATAAACCGTATCAATCTGTGTGGACACTCATCGTGAGTAATCATCGTTTAAGGAGGTGATCCAGCGCCAGGTTCCCCTAGCGCTACCTTGTTACGACTTCACCCCAGTCATGAACCACAAAGTGGTAAGCGTCCTCCCGAAGGTTAAACTACCTACTTCTTTTGCAGCCCACTCCCATGGTGTGACGGGCGGTGTGTACAAGGCCCGGGAACGTATTCACCGTGGCATTCTGATCCACGATTACTAGCGATTCCGACTTCATGGAGTCGAGTTGCAGACTCCAATCCGGACTACGACGCACTTTTTGGGATTCGCTCACTATCGCTAGCTTGCTGCCCTCTGTATGCGCCATTGTAGCACGTGTGTAGCCCTACTCGTAAGGGCCATGATGACTTGACGTCGTCCCCACCTTCCTCCGGTTTATCACCGGCAGTCTCCCTGGAGTTCCCGACATTACTCGCTGGCAAACAAGGATAAGGGTTGCGCTCGTTGCGGGACTTAACCCAACATTTCACAACACGAGCTGACGACAGCCATGCAGCACCTGTCTCAGAGTTCCCGAAGGCACCAATCCATCTCTGGAAAGTTCTCTGGATGTCAAGAGTAGGTAAGGTTCTTCGCGTTGCATCGAATTAAACCACATGCTCCACCGCTTGTGCGGGCCCCCGTCAATTCATTTGAGTTTTAATCTTGCGACCGTACTCCCCAGGCGGTCTACTTAACGCGTTAGCTCCGAAAGCCACGGCTCAAGGCCACAACCTCCAAGTAGACATCGTTTACGGCGTGGACTACCAGGGTATCTAATCCTGTTTGCTCCCCACGCTTTCGCATCTGAGTGTCAGTATCTGTCCAGGGGGCCGCCTTCGCCACCGGTATTCCTTCAGATCTCTACGCATTTCACCGCTACACCTGAAATTCTACCCCCCTCTACAGTACTCTAGTCTGCCAGTTTCAAATGCTATTCCGAGGTTGAGCCCCGGGCTTTCACATCTGACTTAACAAACCACCTGCATGCGCTTTACGCCCAGTAATTCCGATTAACGCTCGCACCCTCCGTATTACCGCGGCTGCTGGCACGGAGTTAGCCGGTGCTTCTTCTGTCGCTAACGTCAAATGATAGTGCTATTAACACTACCACCTTCCTCACGACTGAAAGTGCTTTACAACCCGAAGGCCTTCTTCACACACGCGGCATGGCTGCATCAGGCTTGCGCCCATTGTGCAATATTCCCCACTGCTGCCTCCCGTAGGAGTCTGGACCGTGTCTCAGTTCCAGTGTGGCTGATCATCCTCTCAGACCAGCTAGGGATCGTCGCCTTGGTGAGCCATTACCTCACCAACTAGCTAATCCCACCTAGGCATATCCTGACGCGAGAGGCCCGAAGGTCCCCCTCTTTGGCCCGTAGGCATTATGCGGTATTAGCCATCGTTTCCAATGGTTATCCCCCACATCAGGGCAATTTCCTAGGCATTACTCACCCGTCCGCCGCTCGACGCCGTTATCGTTCCCCGAAGGTTCAGATAACTCGTTTCCGCTCGACTTGCATGTGTTAGGCCTGCCGCCAGCGTTCAATCTGAGCCATGATCAAACTCTTCAATTTAAGATTTTGTCGGCTCAATGAATACTGAACATTACATAAGTAATGTTTGAATTGACTGTGCTGAATCTTTCGATTCAATGGTCACTTCGTTTCATTGAAACCTAATTTGATACCGCTTTCCGTTAAGAAAGAAATATCTAATTGGATTATCATCAACGAGTGCCCACACAGATTGATAGGTCTATATTGTTAAAGAGCTTTCCTATTGAGCTTTGCTCAAATCGGACGGCCATTTTAGCGAGTTAAAGTTTAGTGTCAATCACTTTTTTCAAACTTTTTTCAAGCGTTTCCGCTTGGCTAATTGGCTTGCTAACTTGGCTTTCGTTTCTTTCGAAGCGTTGCCGTGTCAGCGAGGTGGCATTATAGAGATTGCGATCACATTGGCAAGCCCTTTTTCTCGTTTTTTTTGATTTTTTTATCGTTCGGATAAATTTGCGTCAAAAGCGGTCAAAAGAGCACGTTATTTCTACAGTTCTTTGAATTTATCTGCGAAAAGAGCCACTTTTTCCCAATTGGTGTATTCCACTTCTTTGGTCGTATCGGTTTCACCACCTGTCATCGACATAATGAACTTAATCATCGTTTTGTCGAACCATCCGTAACGTGGGTAATAAAGAGCACCAGCAAAAACACCAATTAAGGTTGGTTTCCAAGGCGACTTCATTAGGAACTTGCGAATGTAAGCGCTGCCTTCTGGCGTATCCTTTCCTTGGTCTTCTTTACGAGCGGTTAGATTTACGCAGAAAAATGCCACTTTACTTTGTTCAAGCTGATTGAGGTTTCGGCCAATAAACTGGTACAGCTTCTTATTGAGATGGCCATAACGAATAGACGCTCCAATCAATACCCTGTCGTATTGGCTAAAATCAATCGTCCCAACATTATGTAAATCCACCAGCTCGCATTCGAAGTCTGTTAGCTTCTCATCTATATAGTGGAGAATTTTTTTTTGTCTGCCCTTCACGGGAGGAATATAGAAATAATGCTTTTGCCACGATTTCCCCTTAGCTACGCCAAAACGTCGGCGTAAGTAGAATAAGTAAGGTAAAGATTTCCAAACGTCCAAACAGCATAGAAACAATCAATACCCATTTTGCTTTATCGTTCACATCGCCAAAGTGAAGCGCAACTTCACCCAAGCCTGGACCTAAGTTGTTGAGCGTTGCTGCAACCGCAGAGAACGCGCTTAGCTCGTCCATCCCAGTAGCAATCAAGCCCAACATACAAACCACGAACACCAAAGCGTAAGCAGAGAAGAATCCCCAAACCGCATCAACGACTCTTTGCGGTAACGCACTGCCACCCACTTTGATGGTGTATACGGCACGAGGGTGCACCAAACGCTTCAGCTCACGCGCACCTTGTAAGGTCAGTAGCAGAATACGGATCACTTTCATGCCGCCGCCAGTCGAACCAGCACAACCACCTATAAAAGAAGAGAACAACAACAGCACTGGTAAGAATAATGGCCAATCAGCAAAGCCGGTTGTGGTAAAGCCAGCCGTGGTTGAGATGGACACGGTCTGAAAAAGCGCTTGATCGAATGCATCATAGGTTGAGTCGTAAGAATGGTGATTCAACAATAATAAGAAGCACACCAAGAACAAAACAACTTGTATAAAGATGAACGCGCGGAACTCTGGATCTTTCCAATAGTATTTAGGGTGCACGCCGCCAGACGCAAACGCGGCGAAGTGCAAAGAATAGTTACATGCCGAGATTAACAAGAAAACAACGGTAATCATGTTGATGGCATAGCTATCGAAATAGCCCATGCTGGCATCGTGCGTAGAGAAGCCACCGATAGCAATGGTTGAGAAGCTATGGCTAATAGCATCAAATGGCGTCATACCTGCCAACCAAAATGCCACGGCACATGCGATAGTCAAACTCAAGTAGATGTACCACAGTGCTTTTGCCGTCTCAGCAATGCGTGGGGTCATCTTGGTGTCTTTTACTGGTCCTGGTATTTCGGCTCGATACAGCTGCATACCACCGATACCAAGAACAGGAAGAATGGCTACCGCCAACACGATGATACCCATACCACCAAACCATTGCAGGAGCTGGCGATAGAATAAGATTGCTTTTGGCAACTCGTCGAGCCCGACGATCACCGTCGCACCTGTTGTCGTTAAAGCAGAAAAGGACTCAAAAAAAGCATCAGTCACAGATACATTGGGGTTATCTGAGATCAGAAAAGGGATAGAGCCAGCACTGCCAAGTACAGTCCAGAAAAGAACAACAATAAGGAAGCCATCCCGCGCTTTAAGCTCGTGTTTGTGCCTGCGGTTTGGGAACCAACAGATCCCACCGCATACAAGAAGTACGAAGAAAGTCGTGACAAAAGGTACACCCGCACCATCTCGATAGATAAGCGCAACCAGCGCAGGCGCGAGCATTGTGACACTAAAAAGTGCGAGCAATAGCCCGACGATTCGAATAATTGAACGAAATTGCATGGATTGATTGACTAGCGAAGCTGTCCCTGTGGCTTCCTATTTTTCATTATTGTCCGTCTAGTGGGGTGACAATTGCCTTTGCACCACTTTTGTTGATGATAGCTTGGGTAAACGCGCTCACTTCACGTAGCTCAATTTCCACCACTAATACCACCTGATCGCTGTATTCAGCATCCACTTCAACCGCACCAAACTGGGGCATAAGCGACTGTGCGATAGGCATAAACCCATAGTCTAACTCTAGTCTGAGTTTTGTGGTTATTTTTTTCTCAATTGTTTGAAGCAGCTTGAGCGCTTGTTGCACGCCGCCACCATAAGCTTTGACCAAACCACCTGTACCAAGCTTAATGCCGCCAGAATATCGAGTCACTACAGCTGTAATCTCTCCAACTCCGGAGCCAGACAGCTGAGCAAGGATCGGTTTACCTGCCGTCCCTGAAGGTTCCCCATCATCACTAAAGCCCCACTTCATCGAATCTTCTGGTCGACCAGCAACAAATCCCCAGCAGTTGTGTCTTGCATCAGCATGCTTGGTTTTGATCTGCTCAACGAATGCTTTCGCCGCTTCCACACTTGGCGTGTGTGCTAAGTAAGTAATAAAGACACTCTTTTTGATCTCTTCTTCAAATTGAGCAGGCTGAGCAGGAATCAGATAAGGCAGGTCATTCATAGGATTAGGTCACTTTTCTCTTTGTTCAGAGTCTATCACGAGAGGTAATTGTGAGTCGCATAAGATCTGCCTTAGCGCACAATGTTAAACACTTGTTTAAAAAATGTATTGAAATTAACCAATCCGAAGTCCAAACTAACTTCACTGGTCTAACCAGAACAATAAATAAAACGACTTTCCTCTATATCGATTTGCTGCCCTACAGGCGCTCAGCCCGCATCAAATTGGTATACAGACAATCCAAGATTGTATGTCATGGAGATAGACAATGATTTACCAAGCCGAAACCCTACAGGTAAAGGAAGTACAAGATGGTATTGCAGAACTAAGCTTCTGCTCTCCAAAATCCGTTAACAAGCTCGACCTAGCAACACTAGAGTCTCTCGACAAAGCCCTTGATGCACTAAAAGCGCACCAAGGACTGAAGGGCTTGATGCTCACCTCAGATAAAGACGCGTTCATTGTTGGCGCAGATATCACCGAATTCTTAGGTCTTTTTGCCAAGACAGACGCTGAGCTCGATCAGTGGCTGCAATTTGCTAACAGCATCTTCAACAAGCTGGAAGACTTGCCTGTCCCGACTATCTCGGTACTAAAAGGTCACACGTTAGGTGGCGGTTGTGAGTGTGTGCTTGCCACTGACATGCGAATTGGTGACAAGACCACCAGCATCGGTCTACCAGAAACGAAACTGGGTATCATGCCGGGCTTTGGTGGTTGTGTGCGTCTGCCACGTGTTATTGGTGCCGACAGTGCAATGGAAGTGATCACGCAAGGTAAAGCGTGTCGTGCGGATGAAGCGTTAAAGATTGGTCTTCTGGATGCGGTTGTCGATAGCGACGCACTTTACGAGTCAGCACTACAAACACTGACATCAGCAATCAACGAAAAACTAGATTGGCAAGCGCGTCGCAATCAAAAAACATCACCTCTAACGCTAAGTAAGCTTGAATCAATGATGAGCTTTACCATGGCGAAGGGTCTAGTGGCACAAAAGGCTGGCCCTCACTACCCTGCACCAATGACAGCCGTTATTACTATTGAAGAAGGCGCGCGCTTTGCTCGTAACGAAGCACTCGACATTGAGCGTAAGCACTTCGTAAAGCTGGCTAAGTCTGAAGAAGCAAAATCACTGGTTGGCTTGTTCCTTAACGACCAATACATTAAAGGGCTTGCGAAAAAATCAGCTAAGTCAGCGAGTAAAGACACGCAACGTGCGGCTGTGCTTGGTGCGGGCATTATGGGCGGCGGCATCGCCTACCAATCTGCATTAAAAGGCGTACCGGTGTTAATGAAAGACATCGCGCAACCTTCACTCGATTTAGGCATGACTGAAGCCTCTAAACTGCTGAATAAACGCTTATCTCGTGGTCGCATTGATGGCTTTAAGATGGCTGGCATTTTAGCGTCTATCACACCAAGCCTACATTACGCAGGCATCGAAGAATCAGACGTGATTGTTGAAGCCGTAGTAGAAAACCCGAAAGTAAAAGCAGCAGTTTTGAGTGAAGTCGAATCGCATGTCGGTGACGACACCGTTATCACCTCAAATACCTCGACGATTCCTATCAATCTATTAGCGAAATCGCTAAAACGCCCAGAAAACTTCTGTGGCATGCACTTCTTCAACCCAGTGCACCGCATGCCTCTTGTTGAGATCATCCGTGGTGAACATACCTCTGATGAAACCATCAATCGTGTTGTTGCCTACGCAGCGAAAATGGGCAAATCACCAATTGTCGTCAATGACTGCCCAGGGTTCTTTGTAAACCGCGTATTGTTCCCATACTTTGGCGGCTTCAGCATGCTACTTCGTGATGGTGCTGACTTTACGAAAATCGACAAAATCATGGAGCGTAAGTTTGGCTGGCCGATGGGACCTGCATACTTGCTCGATGTCGTTGGTATTGATACTGCTCACCACGCACAAGCCGTTATGGCGCAAGGTTTCCCTGAGCGTATGGGCAAACAAGGTCGTGACGCGATAGATGCGCTGTTCGAAGCAGATAAATACGGCCAGAAAAATGGTAATGGCTTCTACAGCTACACCATTGACAGAAAAGGTAAGCCGAAGAAAACCTTCTCTGAAGAAATCTTGCCGGTACTCGCCGACGTTTGTGCCGATAAGCAGGACTTTGACGAACAAACCATCATTCAACGTATGATGATTCCAATGATCAACGAAGTGGTACTGTGTCTACAAGAAGGCATCATTGCCACTCCACAAGAAGCGGATATGGCACTGGTTTACGGTCTTGGTTTCCCTCCATTCCGCGGCGGCGTATTCCGCTACCTAGATAGCGTAGGTATTGCTGAGTTTGTTGCAATGGCAAAACAATACTCAGAGCTTGGTGCTATGTACCAAGTACCACAGATGCTGATTGATATGGCGGCGAAAGGTGAAAGCTTTTACGGTGCACAACAGCAAGGTTCTATCTAAGGAGGGATTCTAAAATGACTAATCAAACAAGAAATGTTGTCGTAGTCGATTGTCTACGTACTCCAATGGGTCGCTCTAAAGGTGGTGCTTTCCGTCATACGCGAGCAGAAGATCTATCCGCACGCCTAATGAAAGGTATTCTTGCGCGTAACCCACAAGTAAACCCAAGCGAGATTGAAGATATCTACTGGGGCTGTGTACAACAAACACTAGAGCAAGGCTTTAACGTTGCTCGTAATGCAGCGCTGCTTGCTGGCCTACCAATTGAGATTGGCGCCGTGACGGTGAACCGCCTGTGTGGTTCATCCATGCAAGCGCTTCACGACGGTACACGTGCCATCATGACGGGTGACGCTGAAATCTGCCTAATTGGTGGTGTTGAGCACATGGGACACGTACCAATGAACCACGGCGTGGACTTCAACCCTGGCATGTCAAAGACAGTTGCAAAAGCAGCAGGCATGATGGGCTTAACAGCAGAAATGCTTGGTAAGCTGCATGGCATTAGCCGTGAGCAACAAGACGAGTTTGCTGCGCGTTCTCATGCTCGTGCACATGCTGCAACCATAGAGGGTCGTTTTAAAAACGAAATCCTACCAATTGAAGGTCATGCGGCTGACGGCACGCTGTTCACTCTAGATTACGATGAAGTGATTCGCCCTGAAACATCCGTTGAAGGTCTATCTCAACTTCGTCCTGTTTTCGACCCAGCAAACGGCACAGTAACAGCCGGCACATCGTCAGCGTTGTCTGATGGCGCATCAGCAATGCTGATCATGAGCGAAGAGAAAGCCAATGAACTTGGCTTGAAGATTCGTGCACGCATTAAAGGTATGGCCATTGCGGGCTGCGATCCTTCAATCATGGGTTACGGTCCTGTACCTGCGACGCAAAAAGCGCTCAAGCGTGCTGGCCTTTCAATTGAAGACATGGATGTGGTTGAGCTAAACGAAGCATTTGCTGCGCAGTCTCTACCATGTGCTAAAGACTTGGGTCTGCTTGATGTTATGGATGAGAAGGTCAACCTTAACGGTGGTGCGATTGCATTGGGTCACCCACTTGGTTGTTCTGGCTCACGTATCTCGACGACTCTGATTAACCTACTGGAAGCGAAAGACGCGAAATACGGCCTGGCAACCATGTGTATCGGTTTAGGTCAGGGTATTGCGACGGTATTTGAACGACCATAGTTTGTTTGAAAAACGCTAGGTTGTAGTGATCAATCCAACAATCACGAGCAAATGAACCAATACTGAAAATTTTTAGTATTACACTTAAGGGCGGCATCTGATGTCGCCCTTTGTTTTACGCCAAATATTGCTTACATGCACAAAAAGCATACATTGAATGCTCAAGTTTCATTTTATTCATAGACAAAGAAGACATACACTTAGCAGCAGTTGATATCTTGCTGCATGTGACCCAGAGTCACGCTACCGCACAATCGGAGAACCTTATGTTTAATGCTCTAGTTCTAAATCAAGAAGACAAACGTACTATCGCTAGCATCGAGCAAATCGATGAAACACAACTGCCTGAAGGCGACGTTCTGATTGACGTTGATTACTCATCGTTGAACTACAAAGACGGTCTTGCAATTACAGGTAAAGGTAAAATCATCCGTAACTTCCCGATGGTGCCGGGTATTGACCTAGCAGGTACGGTAGTAAGCTCAGAAGACGACCGCTACCAAGCAGGCGACAAAGTTGTTCTTACTGGTTGGGGTGTAGGTGAAAACCATTGGGGTGGTATGTCTCAACGTGCTCGTCTAAAAGCGGATTGGCTAGTACCACTACCAAAAGGTCTAGACAGCAAGAAAGCAATGATGGTGGGTACTGCCGGCTTCACTGGCATGCTATGTGTTCAAGCACTGCTTGATGCAAGCATCAAACCTGAAAACGGCGAAATCCTAGTAACTGGCGCAAGTGGCGGTGTAGGCTCAGTAGCAGTAACGCTTCTAGCACAGCTTGGCTACAAAGTTGCTGCAGTGACAGGTCGCGTAGAGAAAAACGGCCCACTACTAGAAAAACTTGGTGCTAGTCGCATCATCGACCGCGTTGAATTTGAAGAGCCAGCACGTCCGCTTGAAAAGCAAGTATGGGCAGGTGCGGTTGATACAGTGGGCAGCAAAGTACTAGCAAAAGTATTGGCACAAATGGATTACAACAGTGCAGTTGCAGCTTGTGGTCTTGCCGGTGGCTTCGATCTACCGACGACAGTGATGCCGTTCATCCTACGTAACGTTCGTCTACAAGGTGTGGATTCTGTTTCATGCCCATTTGAAAAACGTACTGCAGCGTGGGAAAAATTGGTTGAACTACTACCAGACAGCTACTTCGAACAAGCTTGTACCGAGGTAGAACTAGCAGAAGCACCAAAATACGCTGAAGACATCACAAACGGCCAAGTAACTGGTCGTGTGGTTATCAAACTATAAGCGTTAACCCTTCGATAGAATAAACAAAGCCGGGTCATTGCCCTGTCTCTTGATCACAAGTCTAGTGATCAAGAGACATTGCGAGCTCGTAGCCTTCAAGGATGGTTTGCAGTTTAAACCATCCTTCCCATAGTGCCTTTATTGAAGCTCTGCCCGTCCTCTTGGTATCTTTCCAACCGCCTAATTTAGCAAGATTTCTGTACGCCCAGCTCATATCGGGTACTTCTTTAGGTAATGTCTTGCTTTCTAGTTTCAACCACAGCAGCTTCCAAGCTTTTGTGCCCAAGGCCTTTTCACAACTTTCTGTTGATAGCTCATCAACTTCTTTAATGAAACGTAACGCCAATAAACGAGTCGCAACAAAGGCATAGATGACACTTAACCTCTCTAAGTTACCTTTACTTTGGAGTCTTAGTGACTCCACATCCGTACCTTCACTTTTCCAGACTTTATGGAAGTCTTCAATCAGCCATCGACGCTCGTAATAACCGATAATTCTCATGGCGTCTTCAACGTTGTTTATTGGCTCCGACGTCAAGAGGTGCCATGCTAACTTGTCTTTTGATGCCCCTTGCTCAAGGCAACCAACATAATAAACAGGTATGCCTGCGTGCTCTTTTTTGTTTGCCGGAGCCTTTAATGTCACCTGACCATATTTAACGTCAAGCTTTACATCTCTCGCTTTTCTCCCTCCTTTTTGGGGGATGGTAAGCTCCTTTGTCTCGACACTTGGTAACGCTTGCGCATAGTCGTAAAGCTTTTGAGCGTGTTCTTCTAGACAACGACTTTGCATTGAGCGAACGACAAAGCGCTGCTGATGTTGACGTTTATAAGTTAAGTATTCGAATAGGTCTGCTTCTCGGTCACAGACCGAGATAACATCTAACATCTTATCCCCTAGGCGCTCAACGACACGGCGAGAAGCTTGCTCCCATTTGTAACTCTCTTTCTCCTCGTAAGGACGAGTCGCGTGTTGGTGCTTTTGCCCACGCTTAGTAATATCTCGGCTCCATCGTTGTTGCTCTATAAGACCAACAATGGTCTGACTTTGTGGTGCAAAAAGTAACGTCGAATGTACATGGAGAGCTCGAATTCTGTCGCCTTGATTCGTGTGCCCGAGTTCATCTTTTATACTTCGATGAGGAAAACAGAGCGTTGTTGTATCTTCAAGCGCGAGTAATTCCTCATGCTCGTTAGCTCGAGATACCGTTGATTGAAAACCTGCTTCAGCGATGTCTTTTGCATCGATGTTTTCATTGCGGATAAAGCGATATGCCCCTTCCATATCGGCGGGAGAAAAAGGAAGTTTAGCCACGGAGACTCCTGGTTGATTAGCAATGGAAGTCGCTAAACTGATGAGGCGTTGTGTTCTTCGAGGATCTTTAAGTTGTGCTTGTCCAAATTGTTCTTGCGCCCAAAGTTTAGCGTCTGAGTGTGTCATCTTAGTGTTTCAGTAAGGATTCTTAAGTGATCAGATCGCACACACTTGAAAGAGTTCAAAAAAAGATCCCTAAGCTACAAGCTTAGGGATTTGTGTATAAGAGACAGGGTCATTGCCCGGCTTTTTGCTATTTCGATTATTGGAAAAATCAGTCCAACCCCATATCTTCGATGCGCTTGGCAATAAGACGACTACATTCTTCACGAACCACTGCTCGCAACCACTCTTGAGCGGGAGAGTGCTCGCAACGTGCATGCCAAATCATCGAATATTCAAATGGTGTGAATTGGAATGGTAATGGCTTCACCACCAAGTCATAACGATCAGCAACCAAGTACGCTAAATCGGCAGGTACAGTAATAATAATGGGCAGAGTATCGACAATCGCCAGCGCCGCTTCCAAGTGATAAGCGCGCAATACCATCTGACGTTGCGGCTTCTCCACCAACGCTTGCTCAATCAGCGCCTTAACCCCATCACTGATGGCAATCATGGCATGCGGATGACTGAGGTAATCATCTAGACTCATCTCTTTGTCGGCTAATGGATGTTGCTTGGAGAGCATACATAGCACACCGACTCGTCCTAACACTTCACTGCGTAGTGGCTCCACAGGACCTGTAGGGCGACAAATCGCTAAGTCCGCGCCTTCATATGTTAATTGATCAGACAAGCGGTCGTGTTGCAATGGCAAGAAGTTAAACGACACGTTCGGTGCTTCTTGATAAATACGTGGCAGAGCGAAGGGCAGAATGGTTTGCATCGCGTAGTCAGTCGTGGCGATATTAAACGTCTGATCGCAACTGCGTGGATCAAACTCACGTGGAGAAAGTAATTGGCGTAGTGACTCCAAAGGCTCACCCAAAGAACGATCAATTTCTAACGCTTTTTGAGTTGGGATCAAGTGCTGACCTTGACGCGTAAACAACGGATCACCAAGCAGATCGCGTAAACGCCCTAGCACACGACTCATTGCCGATTGGCTTAAATTGAGACGCGTTGCTGCTTTACTGACACTGCTCTCTTCGATCAACACACGTAATGCGACCAATAAGTTCAGATCTCGACGATAGATGTCTTCTAATTCCACGATTTGCCACTTACCATGTAGGGGATTTAGGTAAATTGTACTCTTCAGGCAAAAAAAATCCCGCCTTTCAGCGGGGAAGCCCAAGAAAAATGGGGATAGTGTCGGAATGAAGTGTCGTTAAACTTGGTGAGCGGTATATCAATAGGTTCCGATTACAGCAAGAAGCGCTAATTTTCTTGCTCAGATGCACCTGACCATTTGTGCATCTCAATCCAAATCCCAATAATCGTTGCACTCATGCCTACAAGAGGCAGCAATGAGGTTTCAGCTGGTGTTCTGAGTACTAATGCGCAGAACGAGATGAAACACAAAACCGAATAGATGGTTAGTCTGTCTAACGCTGTTAACATCGTGTCCCCTTACCAGTTGTTACCAAATTGTTAATTTAAGGTAAATCAAAAAATTCGGTTTGCCAAGTGGTTATTGAATATTTTTTCAACGAAAGTAAAATTCACCGCTCAGTTAGTTACGAGAATCACATTATGAGTTTTAATCCTGAACTGGCGACCAAGACATTAGAGGCGGAAGGATTACGCTGCCCAGAGCCAGTGATGATGGTCAGGAAGACAATTCGAAACATGCAAGATGGTGAGGTGTTGCTGGTTAAAGCGGACGACCCATCCACTACTCGAGATATCCCGAGCTTCTGCCGATTTATGGATCACCAGTTGATTGCGGCACAAACAGAGCAGCTTCCATACCAGTACCTAATTAAGAAAGGTTTGGAATAATCTCAGCAAGATCAAAAACGGCAGCCCAATAGGCTGCCGTTTGTTTATTCATCGTATTCTAGTGTGCGAACTTCAGATTGTAGCTTGTTCAATTGCTTCCGCATTGCACGCATTTCCTCATGCATCGGAATGATATGAGCCACCCGAATCCACGCTTCTACCGTTAAACCAGTAAGAATAAAGGACCCTGCTACAATTGGCAGCCACATATCAGTCAGCACCATTGCTAGTAAGCAAAGCGCCAAACCAAAGGTGAATAAATAACTCTGACTCTTTGGGGTCATCCCCATGTAACGTGTAAGCATACCTTTGCCCTCTCGCTATCATTCACACCATTAAATTACCATGACAAGTATGACACTAATATGTCATCCGTCACGGTCTTGAACGATTTTGAGTCAGAGTTTGAAGTTGTGTATTACTTCACTAGTTATTGATAATTCACACCATTTAACGTGCAACAAATCAGAACAATACCGCTCCAATAGCTAGCGCGATAAACAGGAATGCGGTCACTTTACGAATCAATCCTAAAGGCATCTTATCAGCCGACAACTTACCAATCAGGACCACAGGTACATTCGCCAGCAGCATACCGATCGTAGTGCCAAGAATCACCCAACTCAATGCATCTGCGTATTGCGCACCCAAGATAGAAGTCGCAATCTGAGTCTTGTCGCCAATCTCCGCAACAAAGAAAGCAATAAAGCTGGCAATGAATGGACCACGGTTGGAGATCTGCTCGTCGTCATCCAGTTTATCTGGGATCAACACCCAAGCCGCCATGGCGACAAAACTGACCACCAGCACCCATTTGAGAACTTCAGGCGAAAGATAATCGGCCACTACCACACCTAACCATGCAGCCAAAGCGTGGTTGGCAATGGTTGCCAAAAAGATTGCTGCAATAATAGGGATTGGCTTGCGGTAACGACTGGCAAGTAATAGAGATAGCAATTGGGTCTTATCGCCAATTTCTGCTAACGCTACAGTAGTAATTGAAATAGCTAAAACGCTCACAACATGCTCATTGGGGCGGGATAATTATTTTTAACCTAAGACAAATCTCACGCCCCACCCCGGTTCATGATGATTTGTCTAAGGTCTTGCTAAACTCATCGGGCTGATGAGTCTCGAACGCCATGGTGATTTTGCACCAATTATGTTGACGAACGAACTGGATGAAACAGACATTTCATCGAGTAAGCTACTCCCCAAAGACAGGCGCAATTCTAGCCATGTTTCCTCATCACCTCAAGAGTGAAAGCCAGTGAAAACTCCCTTTTAGGAAAAATTCAGCAGATAAAGCGGTAAAAATCCATTAAAGGAGAAAATTGCCCACGAATTAATCAAGATTAGCTCTACTCCCATGCTCAATATCTGGGTATACTTGATTGTTAATTTATTCAACCGTAATTACTTTGAATCGCTATTGTTGAGGCAAGAAAACCCAACAAAAAAGAGACGAATTCACGAGTAATAAGAGAATCGCGCGAACCTGACTTATGCAAAAATACGATATCAAAACCTTCCAGGGAATGATCCTCGCGCTGCAGGATTATTGGGCTCAAAATGGTTGTACCATTGTTCAACCACTAGATATGGAAGTTGGTGCGGGTACCTCTCACCCAATGACCTGTCTACGAGCACTTGGCCCAGAGCCAATGTCTACAGCTTACGTACAACCTTCACGTCGTCCTACTGATGGCCGTTACGGTGAAAACCCTAACCGTCTTCAGCACTACTACCAATTCCAAGTAGCGCTAAAACCATCGCCAGACAATATCCAAGAGTTGTACCTAGGTTCTCTAGAGGTTCTTGGTGTCGACCCACTTGTTCACGACATCCGTTTCGTAGAAGACAACTGGGAAAACCCAACACTAGGCGCATGGGGTCTAGGCTGGGAAGTTTGGCTAAACGGCATGGAAGTGACTCAGTTTACTTACTTCCAGCAAGTTGGTGGTCTTGAGTGTAAGCCAGTAACTGGTGAGATCACTTACGGTATCGAACGTCTAGCAATGTACATCCAAGAAGTAGACTCTGTTTACGACCTAGTTTGGAACATCGCACCAGACGGCAGCAAAGTGACTTATGGTGACATCTTCCACCAAAACGAAGTAGAGCAATCAACTTACAACTTCGAGCACGCAGACGTTGAATTCCTATTTGGCTTCTTCGAACAGTGCGAGAAAGAGTGTAAAGAGCTGCTTGAGCTTGAAAAGCCACTGCCACTACCTGCTTACGAGCGCATCCTAAAAGCCGGTCACGCATTCAACCTACTAGACGCGCGTAAAGCGATCTCAGTAACTGAACGCCAACGTTACATCCTACGCATCCGCAACCTGACTAAAGCAGTTGCAGAAGCATACTACGCATCGCGTGAAGCTCTAGGCTTCCCAATGTGTAAGAAAGAACAAGCGTAAGGGGTAGAGTAACATGGCAAAAGAATTTCTAATCGAGCTAGGTACAGAAGAGCTACCACCAACGCAACTTCGCACTCTAGCTGAAGCATTCGCAGCAAACTTCGAAGCAGAACTAAAAGGCGCTGAGCTTGCTCACGAAGGCGTGAAATGGTTCGCAGCACCTCGTCGTCTTGCACTTAAAGTGGCAGCACTAGCAGACAGCCAGTCTGACAAAGTTGTTGAGAAGCGTGGCCCTGCGGTTTCTGCAGCGTTTGACGCGGAAGGCAACCCAACAAAAGCGGCTCAAGGCTGGGCACGCGGTTGTGGCATCACGGTTGACCAAGCAGAGCGCATGGTTACAGACAAGGGTGAATGGCTACTGTTCAAACAAGAAGTGAAAGGTCAGCCAACGTCTGAGATCGTAGTTGAACTTGCAGCGAAAGCACTAGCAAACCTACCTATCGCAAAACCAATGCGTTGGGGTAACAAAACGACTCAATTTATCCGTCCAGTTAAGACGCTAACCATGCTAATGGGCAGCGACCTAATCGAAGGCGAGATCCTTGGTGTCGCTTCTGACCGCACTATCCGTGGTCACCGCTTCATGGGTGAGCAAGAGTTCACTATCGATTCTGCTGAACAATACCCTGCGATCTTAGAAGAGCGCGGTAAAGTAATGGCAGATTACGAAGCGCGTAAAGCAATCATCCTAGCTGACGCACAAAAAGCGGCAGCAGCGGTTGGCGGTATCGCTGACCTAGAAGATGACCTAGTAGAAGAAGTAACGTCTCTAGTTGAATGGCCAGTGGTACTAACAGCGAAGTTTGAAGAAGAGTTCCTAAAAGTGCCTTCTGAAGCCTTAGTTTACACCATGAAAGGTGATCAAAAATACTTCCCTGTTTACGACGAAAACAAGAAGCTACTACCTAACTTCATCTTCGTATCGAACATCGAATCAAAAGAGCCTCGTTACGTAATCGAAGGTAACGAGAAAGTAGTTCGCCCTCGTCTTGCTGACGCAGAGTTCTTCTTCAACACAGACCGTAAGCGTCCGCTTATCGACCGTCTGCCTGAACTAGAGCAAGCGATCTTCCAAAAGCAACTGGGTACGATCAAAGACAAAACAGACCGCATCACAGAACTTGCTGGCTACATTGCTGAGCAAATCGGTGCTGACGTTGAGAAATCAAAGCGTGCTGGTCTACTAGCAAAATGTGACCTAATGACCTCAATGGTATTCGAATTCACGGATACTCAAGGTGTTATGGGTATGCACTACGCTCGCCACGACGGTGAAGCAGAAGAAGTTGCAGTAGCACTGAACGAGCAATACATGCCTCGTTTCGCAGGTGATGAACTGCCATCAAACGGCGTTTCAACTGCAGTTGCAATGGCAGACAAGCTAGACACTATCGTAGGTATCTTCGGTATTGGTCAAGCGCCTAAAGGCAGCGACCCATTCGCACTACGCCGCGCATCTCTAGGTGTACTACGTATCATCGTTGAATACGGCTACAACCTAGATCTTGTTGACCTAGTAGCGAAAGCGAAGTCACTGTTTGGCGACCGCCTAACCAACGACAACGTTGAACAAGACGTTATCGAGTTCATGCTTGGTCGTTTCCGTGCTTGGTACCAAGACGAAGGCTTCAGCGTAGACATCATCCAAGCGGTTCTAGCGCGTCGTCCGACGAAACCAGCAGACTTCGA
The DNA here is from genome assembly GCF_905175355.1 of Vibrio sp. B1ASS3. NCBI lineage: Bacteria > Pseudomonadati > Pseudomonadota > Gammaproteobacteria > Vibrionales > Vibrionaceae > Vibrio > Vibrio sp. B1ASS3. The sequence continues at coordinate 32,363 of NZ_HG992742.1, read as the reverse complement.
CCAACGAGTTAAAGCGGTTTCTCACTTCCGTGAACTAGAAGCAGCAGAGTCTCTAGCAGCAGCGAACAAACGTGTAGGTAACATCCTAGCGAAATTCGACGGCGAACTAGCAGCAGACATCGACCTAGCACTTCTACAAGAAGACGCAGAGAAAGCACTAGCAGAAAGCGTTGAAGTAATGACGGAAGCGCTAGAGCCAGCATTTGCTACAGGTAACTACCAAGAAGCCCTAAGCAAGCTAGCTGACCTACGTGAACCAGTTGATGCATTCTTTGATAACGTAATGGTAATGGCAGACGACGAAGCACTTAAGAAGAACCGTCTGACACTACTGAACAACCTGCGTAACCTGTTCCTACAGATCGCGGACATTTCTTTGCTTCAAAAGTAATTCATTACTCTTAGAAGTAATTAAGAAATAAGTAAAAGGGAAGCAGATGCTTCCCTTTTTTGTTGCCTTCAAACCGATGAAGGTGACGCTTATTATTCATTTTGTGAACAAGACTAAAATTTGTAGGGTGAGACGCGTTTAACTTGTTGGTGTAGAGCTCGATTGTAGAGGCACAGTTTTGCTATAACTGGACTGTTTATTCGGGGGAAGGACACAATGAAAAAAACAATTCTCGCACTCTCTATCGGTCTACTGAGCGCCTGCAGCCAGATTCCAGAAAATGCCATCGTATTAAGCGTTGGTGATGACACCGCTGTTTTTGAGGAAAACTCACAAGGCTTACTTGTCGCCGAGCAAAGACTCGAAAAAGGCAGTTATACCTTTACCATTGCTGACAGCAAGCAAACTTGTGGCAGTAGCTTTGCTCTAACAGAAGAAGATCGCATCAAGTTCAATCGTCCATTAAAAATGGATAACTGCGCCACTGATGCACAAATGCCGCTGCGCATCTTCAAAGCCAATACCTATCAATTTACGCTCAATCCAACCACCAACGAGCTGACGGTAAAAATCAAACCAAAACAGACTCAGGACATCACCTACTCTTGCCCTGTCGCAACTGACGCGCCAAAAACCATCAACGTTGCTCAAACCTTTAATGATGGCACTGTCGTTCGTGATGCCTTAACCGGACAAGAAGCCACAGTCGCCAATGGCACCGTCACCATGCAACCGGGTCCTATGAGCCAAGGTCTATTGCTGCTAGAAGAAGTTGAACAGCAAGCCGATAAACCTTTCAGCTGGGATAACGCGACGGTGTACTTCGTCATGACCGACCGCTTCTACAATGGCAACCCAGACAACGACAACAGCTACGGTCGCAGCAAAGATGGAAAATACGAGATTGGCACCTTCCACGGTGGTGACTTAGCGGGTCTAACGAAAAAACTCGATTACATCGAATCACTTGGTGTGAATGCTATCTGGATAACCTCGCCACTGGAACAAATCCACGGCTGGGTTGGCGGCGGCGATAAAGGCGACTTTAAGCACTACGGCTATCACGGCTACTACCACCAAGATTGGACCAAGCTTGATGCCAACATGGGTACCGAAGATGAACTCAGAACCTTCGTCGATACCGCCCACAAGAAAGGCATCCGCGTAATTTGGGATGTCGTCATGAACCACACAGGTTATGCGACATTAGCAGACATGCAGGAATTCGGATTTGGTCAGCTTTACCTTGATGCCCAAGAAGCCAAAGAAGTCCTCGGTGAAAAATGGACCGACTGGCAGCCAAAATCAGGGCAAAGCTGGCATAGCTTCAACGACTACATCAAATACGGTGATAGCGAAGCGTGGGATAAATGGTGGGGCAAAGATTGGATCCGCACCGACATTGGTGACTACGATGCTCCGGGCTACAACGACATCACCATGTCTTTGAACTACCTACCGGATCTCAAAACCGAATCGACTCAGAAAACCGGATTACCAAACTTCTTCCGCAATAAAAACACCAATGCGCAAGATGAGCTACAAACCCCACGTGAGCATCTGATTACCTGGTTATCCGATTGGGTGCGCGACTATGGCATTGATGGCTTCCGTGTCGACACCGCTAAACACGTTGAAATGGAAGCGTGGGCAGAGTTGAAAGCCAGCACCACTCAGGCGCTTGCTCAGTGGAAGCAAAACAACCCGGACAAAGCCTTGGATGACCTACCTTTCTGGATGACAGGTGAAGTGTGGGCACACAGCGTAGTGAAGAGCCCGTATTTCGATAACGGCTTCGATTCCATCATCAACTTCGAGTTCCAATCTGATGTAGCACCAAAAGCGCTGAAGTGTTTCGCTCAACTTGATAATGATTACCGCCGCTATGCAGAGCGCATCAATACCGATCCTGAGTTCAACGTGTTGAGCTACTTGTCTTCACACGATACACAACTGTTTTGGTCAGCGCGCAGCCGCAGCTTTGATGACCAAGCACGTGCAGCAAATGCTCTGATGCTGGCTCCCGGTGCAGTACAGATCTATTACGGTGATGAGATAGCTCGTGATTTTGGCATTACTGGTTCAGACGCCCACCAAGGCACACGCTCAGATATGCCATGGGATAAGATTCATGGCGAGCGAGAAGATCTACTGCAACATTGGCAAAAGTTGGGCGAATTCCGTAAACGCCACCCAGCGGTTGCTCAAGGTAAGCACATCACTCGTAACCAAGAAGGTTACTACGCATTTGAACGCCAATACCAAGACGACAAGGTGCTGATTGTTTACACCGGTGAGTAACTTGCTCAGCAACAAGAATGTGGTGAATTAACAAGGTTTAAAGGGAGGCATGGCTTCCCTTTTTTTTGTTGAATGCTAAGGTTAATCCAATTATGAAATCCATTGATTAGGTTGTTCATGTTAGTCGTACTGGTCGAAGACAACGAAATTCTCAATCACCATTAGCTTCGCAGCTCAAAGATCGTGGCAATACGGTGTATGCCGATAAAACCGCATCCGCTTGCCTGCAAACCATTCAAAAACACCCCAATGCGGATGCCATGATCATTGACCTTGGCTTACCTGATTTTGATGGTATCACCTTAATAAAGCAGATCCGCCGCAAAGAGATTAATGTACCAATCCTAATATTGACCGCTCGTGGCGATTGGCAAGATAAAGTAGAAGGGCTGAACTCTGGTGCTGATGACTACCTCACCAAGCCGTTTCAGTTTGAAGAGTTAATGGCTCGCTTAGAAGCGCTTGTCCGTCGTTATCAAGGCTTCTCCACCAGTACCATCAGGGCAGGTGAAGTAGCATTAGATACTCAAGCGAAAAGCATAAGCTATGCAGACAACGTACTGGATCTCACCGCGTTGGAATATCAAATCTTTGAGTATCTTATCCGTCACCGCCAGAAAGTTATCTCCAAAGAACAGATTGCTGACTCACTCTACGATGCCGGAGAGAGCGTACAACTGAACAATATCGAAGTGATCATCTCACGTTTACGCAAAAAGCTTGCTGTGCATACTGACAACAAAATAATTAGTACTATTCGTGGCCAAGGCTATCGCTTTGAGCTAGAGGCAAAGTAGCCAATGAGAAGGTTGTATCGAACTCGCTTTCGTCGAAACATTTTTGCTGGTGCCATTTTGCTGGTTCTAAGCTCATTATTAGTATCGAGTTGGTTCTACTACAATTACAAAAAGCATCAATTGATCGAGCGATACTCCGCTGAAATCCTATTTGATGTACCTCCCACCATAAATAAGATCGTTTCTTCGAACATTTTCCCCCCACTTTCTGAGTGGGAGCGAGTTTACACTGAGCGCAAAACCACAACGCAAGTCATCATGTGTGATGAAAACAACCAGCAACTGTGGACATCGATTAATATTGAGAAGCGCAATAAACACCTCAAATCCATGGGGATTACTCCACCCAAAATCGATAACTTCTGCGAGGATATGAACTATCCAATAAACTCGATTCAGCTCGTTGAGAAACCCAGTGGTGCAGCCTTCGTTGTGCACACGATTAAACTTCACAAAACTGAGTACAATCCAAATGGTCGGCTTATTTTCACCAAACGGGTAGAGGATGAAGTCGCCCCACTCAAACAATTAAAGTATCACGTCATTTTCGGACTTTTTGGTGCTTTCATCATACTGACTGGGCTCATTATTCTTATCTACAAAGCCAGCTTTGCTCCAATATCTCGTCTAGAGAAGGAGCTTGAAAGCATCAAGCATGGCAAACAAGAAAGACTCGAACGAGATTACCCTGAAGATCTGACTTCAATTACGCAGGCCCTCAATGAACTGATGTTCCAGCAAAAAGAAAACGAACAGCGCTATCGCCGAGCATTAAACGATCTCGCACATAGTTTGAAAACACGAGTCGCAGTATCGCAAGCCTTATTAGACGATATTGAAGAAGGTAAAATTCACGACATCAACCAACAGTTATTAGAGATGGATGATGTGATTCAAGGCCAACTTAAGCGTGCATCATTGGGCGTGAAAGGGATTGTAGAGAATGCCACTCCAATCAAACCTATCCTCAATAGCTTGCTGCTGATGTTTGATAAAGTCCACATGGATAAAGGTATTCGCGTCGAACAGTTTATCAATAATGATCAGACTCTGCCGATGAGTAAAGCGGACGTGATGGAAGTATTTGGTAACGTATTGGAGAATGCGTATCGCTATGCTAAAAAGCGGATCGATGTGTTCATCAACAACACCGAGGAAGGGATTATCATTACCTTTAACAACGACGGCCCTGCCGTGGATGAGTCGATAAGCGAGACTTTATTTAAACGCGGTGTGCGTGCTGATGAGCAAAATCCGGGAACAGGATTGGGTTTGGCGTTGTGTGATGAGATTGTACACAGTTACAAAGGCGCTATTTGGTTTGAAACACCAAGCGACCCATCCATGGGTGCGAGCTTAAAGATACTGTTACCTTACCGTTAGCCTTGCGTTGGTACGTTAATATCAACACGGCGATTTAACTCGCGCCCATGAGTATTTGCATTACTACTCACTGGGTGCGTTTCGCCATCAGAGCGCGAAGAAGACGCTACTTCATCATGCCCTTCAAGATATTGAGCCACAGAGTTCGCACGCTTTAGACCAAGCGTTAGGTTATATCCATTACTGCCCTTAGCATCCGTATTCCCAACCACCAGTAATGAAGATTGAGGTCTCTGCTTCAGTTGCTGATTCAACTGAGTGAGAATGAACTTCGATTGAGTGTTTAAGCTCGCTTCATCAAACTCAAACAGCACTCGGGCAGCAAGTTCGCCCTGCTGATTCTCAGTTAGTTGTGCACGGCTCAATAGGTAGGTTGCACAGGATTTATCGATGCCAGTTTGTTCCAACTGAGACAGTAATATAGGTTCAAGAGCACTCTGTTCACCATTAACGGTAATCTGCATAAACGGACCTTGATGGTATTTCACTTCCGTTTGATGCCCGAGAGACATCGATTCTTGATACTGATTCTGCCCTTGCTGGCAATAGTAATACAGCGCTTGATTAGTGTTATCTTGTGCGAATGATGGCATAGATAAGCTCACGGCTAATGCCAGAATTAACTTGTTCATTGTATTGCTCTCTACAAGGTTAGGTGACCGACTTCTTCGGTGATCAGTGATAAGATTTGATTCAATATGTCATCGGTATTTTCTGCTTTGTAGACGTTGTCCGCCCCAACACAATTACGTAAGCCCACATTGGCATTCAATTCATAATCAAAACCAATCACCGACATACTGGCACTCATCTGTTCGCCCTCTGGTGTTTTCATGCCTTGGCTCACGCCATTAATGACCTCTATCGAATCACTGGCTCCATCTGCCGTCACTTTTCCACCATTAATCATATTGAGGATGTTCGAACACATACCGCGATCAACGAGTTCTTCGGTTTGCCCAGCATAGTGATTAAAATCTTCACCATCGGACAAAATAATGATCAACTGCTTGGGGTTCTTTGCTAGTTGAGTGACGATTTGCCCTGCTCGAATAATGCCTTGCAGCGAGGCCGTACCACCGGAGGCTTTAAAGCTATTCACCTGACGAGTAAAGCTATTAAAGTCCGTGGTATAGAAAATGTCATAGAACTCCGCTAAATCATCTTCATTTGGGATGCGCTTCGCTGCTCCCTTAACCACAAATTGGTTATTAATGGTCTTTTGCGGATAAAACGTATCGTCTTTGTCCCAACCATCCGCGTCATACTTAGTGATACGCTGATCGCGAATAATCAGCTTGTTGTTATTACCTGTATTGATAGTGCGGCGGTTGAATCCCGTGATAGCAACTCGATGTGGGTGCTCAACGTTTAATACATTGTATTGCTCTAATTCATCGGTTACTTTTTCGATGATGTCTTTGAGATCTTCGATTTTGGTTTTCTTACCACCGCTCCAGTTTTCATTCATCGAACCAGAAAAGTCGACGATAAAGGTAATGTCGACAGGCTGACCTTGATAACGTCGTGCTTTAGAGCTTCCAGTAACATCGAAAGTTTCTCCAAAACCAACCATCACCCCCTGACCAGGAAACCAAGATTTATGGCGAGTTTCCCCCGCGACACGATACTCAAAGTAACGCGCTTGCCCCTTTGATAGCCCAGCCTGGCAATCTGGCATCTCATCACAGGACAAACGCTGCACTTTTAAATTTTCAATTCCATCAACGTCATACACATAATGCTCAATATAGTTCTGTGCCAACGTGTGATTTTCGGAATCTTCCGCAGAAACCGCCAGCACCGCCGCTTCTGCTGCTTCTTCTAAGCGGGCTTTGGTCTGCAATGCTCTCGCCCCATCGGAGCCCAGCATGAAAACACCAAACAGGATAGGTATAATCATGGCGAATAACATACCGACATGACCGCTTTGCTTTTTCAAACTAGAGTACTTTTGAATACTATGTGGCATGTTACCTCCCGATCACGACAGCATCAGATTCAACCCGCGTGAACTCAACACCCAGCAAACTGCCAATCCAGTTGTCGGTTTCATAGCAAACAGAAACACGATACAGCGGCATTTGGCGACCTCGATTACTCACCACAGATAAGGAGCCCAACGAACTGATGTGCTCCCCCACTTGGCAATCTATCGCACCACGTTTTTCGATGATCACTGGATTGGGTTTATCCACTGCGGCAAAGCTTAACTCTTCAACTTGTAAGCCATACTGACTGACTTGAAAGTTACCAAACGTGCGTTCCAATGAGTGGCGAGTGATGGTATCGACATCATCGGCTTCTTCTTTTGAAAGCTCATAATCCGCACCATAAAGTTGAGTGCGCTCTTTCACCACATTAACTAGCGAATAGGTCAATCGGTCCAACTTCCCTTTTACCGACAGCTTAATAATCACATCACCACTGAAGGCCAATAATAAGCTGAAGAAAATACCGACAATGGCAAACTCAATACTGAAGGTGCCACGTTGTTTCTGTCGCCCTTGGCGATAATTAGATACCAAATTGAGATCGCTCATATTCTTGTACCACCACCATCTCTCGGCTCATGGTGCCTTGTAAGCCAAGGAAGTAGCTGAAGATAGGTTGGAAGTTGTAATCGATGTGGTACACAGCGAGCGCCGCATTCTCCGCATCACCACACTCTTTACTGGCTTGCTCCGGAGCTAACTCGCACTGCTCGGTGTAGGCCGTGAGTGATTCGATGTTGTCGAGGTATTGGATAGAAACACGAAAACGCTCAACATCTACCGCGGTATTCCAAATGCTGCCTTCTCGATTCAACACCGCTTGAACCGTTTGCATGTAATCGTCATTGCGCTTTTTAGCGATGCGTGAGATTTCAGAAATCGCGAGATCATTAACGGCTGAAATGTAAGACATATAGCTCATTTCAACCCACGCCATGCACATTAACCAAAAAGCGAAGAACCCTATCGCAAACTCAATACTGGCAACGCCACGTTGCTTAGCTTTCACGATTAGCTCCGGATAACACTTGTACTTTCTGTTGTGCTTTTAATGGGTCATAACTGCGTAGAGCACGGTAAATACTGTCTATTTGATGGTTGCTGTACTTCTCACTCAGTAGTTGTTTTACAAACTCATACTGGCCTTCCTTTGCCATGCTCAGTGTCAGGTTTGCCATCACTTGTTCATCTGCCTGACCATTTTTATACAGTGGCAGTAAGCGCTGAATCGCTTGTTTGTACTGACCCTCAGCAATATCAAGTACCGCAAGATTGTTGTTGACCGTTACCCCATCAAAGAAGTGTTCGCGTGAACGCTCAAAATAGCGACGAGCCAAGTCATATTGGTAGTTATAGCCGTAATAAGTTCCCAGTAAATTTTCTGCTTCCGCATTGCTCTGTTCGATTTCCAATGCCGCTTTTGCACTGCTGATCGCCGCAGGGTATTGCGCCAACTCACCATAAGCCTGCGCCTGGATTAGCAAGGTATCGACACTCACTGTTGACTGTTCGGTTAGAGGCTTGATGTAGAACAACGCAGATTCGGCATCACCTAACATCAAATAACTCTGTGCCAGTTTCTCACGCACTTGCGCATCATCGCTTTGTTGAAGTTGTTGTTTATACAAAGCCACCAATTGAGTGTGGTTGTTAGTTTTCTGGTAAATGGCTTCTTTGGAGTCTTGCTGTTGCCACGCTTGCTGGGTAGAACTGCACGCTGCGAGCATTGCTGGTAACAAACAAATCAGAATTTTTTTAAACATGGGACATCATCCTCATCACCCCAGGAGCGGTGATAACAAAAACAAGTGGAATCAAGATGAAAACAATCAACGGAATCGACATCTTGGCCGCCAACTTCCCTATTTGCTCTTCAAGCTCCAACATCTGCACTTCACGAATATCGCCGGACAATGTCGTCAACATGGTGTAGATGGATGAGCCGTGCTGCATGCTTTGAGTTAGCGTCAGCATAAAACTGCGCATCTCAGACGATGGCACTTGCTGATACAACTCTTGTAGCGCACGCTCCATGCCCACAATTCGGGCACGCTGATTGGTGTTATCCAATAACTTGCCCAACTCAGGGTTAAAACTTTGAATCTCTATCGCCAAGTATTTCAACGACGCTTCAATTGACATGCCGGTCTGAACACATATCGCCATGAGATCGATTAAATACGGCAAACTGCGACTGATACGTCGTTGACGGTTGACCTTACGCATCTCCAACCACATATCTGGCAATAAGATGGCTGCTATAGCCCAAGAGGCAGCAAGAGCAATCCAATAGTTAGTTGCGATATCTAACGTGAAGACCAACACGGCAATCAGCAATTCACCAAGCAGCAAGGCCGAATACTTCAATGGTGCAAACCAAGCGGCGACACTGGGGTTATCAATCCCAGCTAGGTGTAAGCGCTGTGACAAACTCGCATCTCGTTTCTCTACTAAGTTCGATAACGGAGACAGTATCGACTCTAGTCGAGACTCTTCTTGTTGATCACCTTTGTGTTGGCGAACGATTCTTGCCACTCGGCGTTGATAGCCGAAGTGGTTTAGCACCCAGTAGACGAGCAGAAGTACGCCGAAACTGACACCAACGAGAGAGAAAAACAGCCAAAACGTCGCTTGTGTCATCATTACTTCACTCTCTTCATTAGTGCCCAAATGATCGCCATACCAATCGCTTCGCTAATTACTAAGTAATAAAGCAGCGGACGACCTTCGGGGTTAAACATCACGAACTCGAAGTTCTCAGGACTTAAAAACTGCAAAAAACAGAAAGAAAAACGGCGTCGCCGAAACGATTTTTGCTGAAATACGAGCCTCTGACGTCAACGCAAATTTCTTTCTCTCCACCGCTCGAGCTTCAAACATCTGACGATTCAAACGCGTCATGATTTCTTTCAACTGACCACCGCGCTGCATATTGGCGCGCAACGTGATAACAAAGAAATGGAAATTTGGGTTTGGGAAGCGTAGGCAAGCTTTACGAAACACGTCATCAATCGACTCACCCATCTTTAAACGCTCACCCATCAACTTGAATTCACGTCCCACTTCACCCTCGAGATTGTCACCCACGTACATGATGCCGCGGCCAATGCTCTCTCCCGCACTGATGGCGCTTGCCAGCATATTCAATGCATCCGGAAAGGTTTCATCAAACTGCTTTTGCTCACGCTTCTGTAGCCATTGATAACCAAACCACCAGCCAAATAGCACCGCAAAGGGCAATAACTCATAAACCGCAAAGCGAGTGAATGTGCTATTCACTACTAGAGCCAGCACCATGACCAACATGGTGTAGAGCGTTATTTTAAGCAGAGCTAAACGGCCCAGTTGGCGCTTTAAATTATCCCAACGCGTTTTTAAGCCTTGGCGTAAGCTTCTGTCTGACAAACTGGCAAAGTTCACCGCTTGACGAGTCAAGTTTGTTTCTACACGGTTACGCTGTTGGTATTGAGTTAGGTAACTATCAAGACGTTTATTTTTTTCGCCCATTAAGGCGACAATAATCAGCGCAACACCACCGATTAAAATGAACCAATACATGGCTTACCCCACTGCTTCGATAGCGCTGATGGTGTCAGCAAGCTCTTTGTCCACTCCATAGAAACGTGCTTTTTCGAACAACACTGAGCGATTCATCACCCCTGTTGTTTCATAGCGGCCAGTGATTTTTCCATCGTTGTTATAAGGGTTTGATTGGAAACTGAATAACTCTTCCAACACGACATTTTTCCCCTCCATGCCGAGCACCTCAGTAATGCTCATGACTTTACGAGAGCCATCATGGAGTCTGTTAACCTGTACAATCAGATCGACCGCACTCACTAAAGAGCGACGTATCGCCTCTAGTGGCAAGTTATTGGTTGCCATCATGACCATAGACTCAACTCGAGCAAGGGCATCTCGTGGGCTGTTAGCATGCAGCGTTGACATTGAACCATCGTGGCCGGTGTTCATCGCCTGCAACATTTCAAACGCTTCAGCACCACGACATTCACCAACGATGATGCGATCTGGACGCATACGCAGCGAGTTAATCATCAAGTCGCGTGAGTTCACTTCACCGGTACCTTCGATGCCTGCTGTTCGAGTTTCCATGCGAACCACATGAGGCTGAAGCAGTCTCAGCTCAGCGGTATCTTCAATCGTCACCACTCGTTCACCTTGCGAGATGTATTGCGACAGGGCATTCAATAACGTCGTTTTGCCTGAACCTGTACCACCGGCGACAAGAATATTCAGACGACAGCGCGCTGCTAATTGCAGTAACTTCGCCATTTCAGGGCTCAAAGCACCAAACTCGATTAAGTCATCAAAACCAATACTTTTATGCCGAAACTTACGAATCGATATCGCTGTACCATCTATAGCAATTGGAGGTAGAACAATATTCACACGGCTGCCATCTTCTAAACGCGCATCACAGGTTGGTGACGACTCATCAACACGACGACCAACACGACTAGCAATACGCTTGGCGATATCCGCCAGTTGCTTTTCATCAAGAAAGTGCACATCTGCTTGCTGCACTAAACCGAAGCGCTCGACATACACTTGCTGGTGGCCGTTGATCATGATGTCAGTGATAGTGTCATCATCCATCAGAACCTGTAACGGCCCTAGACCAACCAGTTCATGGATCATGCTAACAACGTATTCACTTCTCGCCAGTGAAGAAACTGATAGCTGGTCGCGACCAACCAACATATCTACCGCGTTACTTAACTGACGTTCTAAGTCACTTTTCGATAAGCTTTCTAGTGCTGATGCATCCAAGGCATTAAAAATTTGGTCACGCAGATGGATGTAGGTTTGTTTTGAATGTTGCATTCCCTACTCCCTTAGCGATTAAACAGTTCTTGTACCCAAGAACGTTTTTGTTGCGGCTTATCACCCACCAGCAGTGCGACTAAGTCACTCAAGCCTTGTTGCATTTCTGATTTAGTATCAATCAGTTGATGGCCTTGAAGTAGGTAGTGGTTCGCTTTGTGGTCAAACTCAATTTTGCAGTCGGCTTTGCGACCGAAATATTTGCTGACATCAGACATACTGATTGAGGCCGCATTATCTGGGCGCGATTGGTTCATCACGGTAAGAAGCGGCAGCTCGGGATAGCGCATTTCTAGCTCGGACACTACACGGTTTAACTCTCGTAGCGACGACACCGTGGCATCAAACACAACCACTAACGTATCAATCTCAGCCACCGCTCGATCGAACTCTTCATTTGTGGTGACGGTATGTGAATAATCTTCAATCACAAATGAATGGCTCTTAACCACTTGCTCTTTGAGCGCTTGGGTATATTCATGCAGCTCAGCACGCGTAAACGCATCCGACTCCAAACCCAAAATAGCTAGGTTTCGTTCCAGACGTTGCACTAAGCTAGTGGCGAAATCACCATCAATGCTCGATACCAAAGTACCTTTGCGTACACTACGTTTACTGAACTTCTGCAAACCTAAAAGCACATCGATATTGCTGCCGGTATAGGTGTGATCAACCAACAAGGTAGGCGTTTTATGATGACGCCCCAATGAGCGTGCTACTTCACTGGCAATCAGAGACGTTCCAACACCGCCTTTAACGCCAAGAAAAGCCACTTGTTTTGCTTTTCGATTCGAAGCTACACCACTTTGCTGCTGACGGTTCCGACGTACACCATGGTAAAACTCCATGATTTCTTTGTCGGTTGCAGGCCAAAATAGGTAATAGAAACCAAGCTGCTTCAACGCACGAATGGTTGAGATCGCATCTTCGCAACCAACCACAACAACTGATACATGGGTAGGCAGTTGATGGGCAATGTTTTTTGCGTCTTCAACCACGCTTTGGCTTTTATTTAGTTCAACAATCACCACTTCCACACTTGAGTGCGCATGCAGTTCCGGGTAGTTTTTTTCTTGGTTGTTCACCGTAATTGGCTCGACCAAACCTTCAAAGCGAAACGCCTTATGGACTAAGTCTTTGCACGCAGCGGTTTGATATAAGAACGCACACTTATTTTCTTTTTGTTGAGTGTGATTCGGCGTGCTTTTACTCAACTTATCTACTAAATCAAACATGATGAGTGTTCCTCAATATCAAAGCGCATTCTGCGGATTAACCATCGACTGCCAGCGGCTGCCATCGGTATAACAACCTAGGTGACCCAAACCGTAATCACCGATAACTTCTTGGTGACATATTTCAAGTTGAGCCTGAAGCTGAATCACCGATACCTGCACATCAAAACGGTGAGGCTCAGTACTGTATTCGACTACCAGTTGTTCGGCAGTAATACCTTGCTTAATCAACGTATTACGGTATTGCTGTGCCAGCTTCTTACCTTGTGCGTTATAGCTAGTGATCTTCCATTTACTGCCCGTTTGATTCGGGTACTTGCGAACAAACTGAGCAAGCTTATTCATGGCGTAGACTTCATCCTGGCTTTGTACCGCAAAGCTAAATTCTGTTGGTTTGAGTGCGATACTGGTCCCGCGAGGTTCAACAATATGATCAGCGCAACCAGACAGTAACGCGATAGCCAGTAGAGTTAACATCCAGTTTTTCATTGACGGAAACCTCCCGCATTAAGAACTTCACCAGCCCATTGGTCTTGAGCTTTGTCATAGCTGCCATCAAGCGCGAAGAAACGTCGTAGCGTGCCGGTTTTTTCCATGGTTGGTAGCTGGATCTGATTGGCTTTCACTGGTTTCACCAAGTTGACGGTTGCCACAATAATCAGCTCAGTTTTGTTACGTTCTGTTCCTGTGTGGCGAAACAGCGCCCCCAAAACAGGAATGTCACCAATAAAAGGAATTCGTGTCAGTGATTCGCGCTCTTCACTATTAAGCAGGCCACCCAGAACAAAGCTTTGACCATCACCTAATTCAACCGTGGTTTGTGCTCGGCGGGTTTTGAAAGCCGGCAAATCAAACACTTCACTGGTGTAAGTGTTATCTAAAGAGCTCACCTCGGGGGACAATGCCAATTTAATTTTGTCATCACGCAGTACTTTCGCCATCAGGTCTAATCGCACACCGAATTCTTTGTAATCGACATCGCTAGCCCCATCGACCACCGTTACTACTGGCATTTCGCCACCGACTAAGAAGCTTGCTTGCTCTCCAGAAATCACCGACAGATTTGGCTCTGCCAGTACTTGGCCGACCTTGTCTGAACCGACAGCTGAGATAACAGAAACAATGTCATCAGCACTGAAGCTGGTTAACTGATCGACAAAGATGCCAACATCACCACCAGAGCCCATCTTGATACCAAAGTCTTGAATAAAGCTGTGGGAGACTTCTGCAATGGTCAACTTAACGTTGACTTGCTTCGTCGCAGTAACTTCAATGTTGTTCACCACACCTTGATAGGTAGGGCGAGACATAAAGTCCACTTGAAGGTCGTCAGTCGAGCTATCGAGTTCTGGCATTTCAAAATCATGGTTAGTGAAAGACTTACCCAACAACTCACCCACCAAGGTGTAGATGTTATCGCGTTCATTGTCTGAAACGGCACTGCCACTCAGTACAACGTTGCTACCAATACCGTTAACTTGAACATCAGAATATGGATACTGCACTTGAATTTGCTGCTCAATATTGCGGTAGCTTTTGCTGACAATCAGGGTTTGGTTGATAAGCTCAGAACCATCACGGTCAAACACAATGAACGATGCTTCACCTTCTGATTTACCCAGTAACACCACCTTGTGAGTATCGATAACTTGGTAGTCCGCCACTTTTTGATTAGAAACAAACACCGAATCAACTTCAGCTTTAAACGATAAGGTTCTCGCGCCACCAGCCGAAAGCGTCGTTATGCCCTGAGCCTGTAAAGCCGTGGAAACAAGCATTAAGCAATAGATGCTAAATCGAGTTATGGTTTTCATCTTGCCTCCTAATTGAATCGATATTCTTTGATCGATTGGGTTTTCGTCGTTTGCCTTTCATCAGCAAAGCGAATCACATCGCTTGAGTTCGCATGCAATTCATCCACAAATTGCTCGCCAATCGATTTATGTACCGTAATTTCTGCTATGCGTTTTGCTACCGACAACTTAGCCAACTGACGGTTAGTAACTTGCAAAACGAGAGTGACATCAGTGGTTTTCTGATCGGTTAATGTACTAACTAGGCGCTGCTTCGAGATCATGTACAGTACGGGAACTTGAGCAATCAGCGGAGTCATGGTCAGGTGTTCAATATCCGACACGGTGTTGTCTGCTGAGAGGTTTTGATCCATGGTGGAAATCACTGAGATATCGACCAAATCACCAACGGCAATCGTTCCTCCTACGACATCATCACCCGGCACTGTGATATTGAACGGAGCGTAACCAGGCTTAGCCATGGTCGAGAGGTAATCACTTTCTCCCGGCGAAGTCAGCACCTCTTGCGTCACCCATTCACCTTGATTCAGAGCTTCAACCGCAATTAGGCGCTTGCTCCAATCGAGCTTAATATCGCTATCAATCCCTTGTTGTGCCGCTTGTGATTCGGTTAAGTACTCAATCACTAAGTCTCGACGCTGCAATGCTTCGCCTCGTTTTAGGTCGCGCTTTAACGTCCAGACTTTAAATTTTTTCTCTTCTTTCTGTGGATGTTGTGTTTGAACAACCGGAGCGGGTGGCTGTGATTGAGTCACGCCATAAAGCCCGACTGAAATGGCGATCGCCGCCAAAACAAGAATGACTTTTGAATTCATGGTTCACCTATAAAGATGCAGCGATGCCAAACAGGCTTCCGAGACAAATGGGCACACCATAAGGCACACCTCTTTCCGTCCCAGCAGGATGATTACCGATTTGGCTAACGAGCCACTGCGTTAGAGCGAGCATTCCACCCAAAGTGACAATCAACCAAATCGTCAACGGCAAGTACTGCGGCGCAATCATCAGTGCAAATGCCGCCAGTAATTTACTGTCCCCCGCTGCGAGGATTCGTAGTTGAAACAGTACGCCCCCCATCACCAATATCGCCATTGAAGATAGAACGTGACTGTATTCCCCTTTATTCAAGACAAAAAAAACACCCAGCAAAGCAACACTTAACGCCACTCCATTGGGTATTTTTCGGTATTTGATGTCTTGATAACTGGCTATAAAAGCCATGGTGGCAAGGGGAAGTAGCCACCATAGTTTTCCCAACAAGCTATTAGCCAGCAGCGGGAGCAGAGTTCGCAGCCGTGATGTTGCTTGAAATGGTATCGATAGCACCTTGTAGAGATTCACGTAGTGCATCGTTAAATACTGCTAGTACGATTGCAGACATGCACACGCCTAGGATTGCGTATTCAATTGCTGTTACGCCACGCTCGTCGTTTTTGAATGATTCGATGAACAGTTGTGTTTTTACAAATAGGTTAGTAAACATTTTGACTCCTCAATTTTTCTAACACGTCAAAAAGATGACGGAGGGGATAGTAAGAATTGAGGAGATTTTGAGCAAACCTAGACGATGGTACCTGACACTGCTCTGACAGATAGCGAGGTTTCATTCAGGTTGGATTCAGTTTTCGCATAGGAAAACGTTTACTTAATCACAACAAAAATCATTGTGGTCCGATTTTTTCTTTTTCGGCTTAATTCACACTTTGCGTCGTATAGACATTAAGGTAAGGTCAAGGATTATCCTATTGACCAGTCAAAGACTGGCGTTAAGACACATAAAGCAATCACAATGAATTAGGTATAACGACAAATGCAGTTCTCTAAGTTTGGTGAAAAATTTAATCAGTATTCAGGTATCACGCAGTTAATGGACGATTTGAATGATGGTCTGCGCACACCAGGTGCCATCATGCTCGGTGGAGGTAACCCTGCCGCCATTCCTGCCATGCTCGATTACTTTCGCCAAGCCAGTGAGGAAATGCTCGCCAGTGGGGAGCTTGTCGCCGCCCTCGCCAACTACGATGGTCCGCAGGGCAAAGACGCGTTCGTTAAAGCGTTGACTCAGTTATTCCGTGAAACTTACGGCTGGGATATTTCCGAGAAAAACATCAGCCTAACTAACGGCAGCCAAAGTGGCTTTTTCTACTTGTTCAACTTGTTGGCAGGTAAACAGCCAGACGGTTCGCACAAGAAAGTGCTACTGCCTATCGCGCCTGAGTACATCGGTTATGGCGACGCGGGCATTGATGAAGATATTTTTGTCTCTTACCACCCAGAGATCGAGCTGTTAGATAACGGTCTGTTTAAATACCACGTCGATTTTGAGCAGCTAAAAGTCGATGACTCTGTTGCGGCAATCTGCGCGTCTCGCCCAACCAACCCAACGGGTAACGTACTGACAGACGAAGAAGTACGTAAGCTGGACAAGCTAGCACGTGAGAACAACATTCCGCTGATCATTGATAACGCCTACGGTCTGCCGTTCCCAAATATCATCTTTGAAGATGTCGAGCCATTCTGGAATGAAAACACCATCCTGTGCATGAGCCTATCTAAACTTGGCTTGCCGGGCGTGCGTTGTGGCATTGTGATTGCGAGTGAGGAAATCACTCAAGCGTTGACCAATATGAACGGCATCATCAGCCTAGCACCGGGCAGTGTTGGTCCAGCGCTAGCAAACCACATCATTGGCAAAGGCGACCTGCTTAAACTGAGCTCTGAGGTGATTAAGCCATTCTACAAGCAGAAGTCTCAACGTGCAGTTGAACTGCTCCAAGAAGCGATTACCGATGAGCGCTTCCGTATTCACAAACCAGAAGGCGCTATCTTCTTGTGGCTATGGTTTGATGAACTGCCAATTACGACAATGGAACTGTACCAACGCTTGAAAGCGCGTGGGGTCTTGATTGTTCCGGGTGAATACTTCTTTATTGGCCAGAAGGACGAGTGGGATCATGCACACCAATGCTTGCGTATGAACTACGTTCAAGATGATGAGATGATGCAAAAAGGCATTGCGATTATCGCAGAAGAAGTGGAAAAGGCTTACCGCGAAGGTAAATAGACCGATTGAACACAGCCGCTTCTCTTTGAAATTGCGGCTTTGAAAGCCCCAAACTAAAAAGAGCGCCCTTTTCCATAATGGAAGGCGCTCTTTCTCATTCTATAACCGTGTGGTTAACTGAAGTGTCTTTAGCTGATTAGCTGTTTTCAATCAGGTTGTTACCACCGATAGCAATCTTACGCGGTTGCATCGCTTCTGGAATTTCACGAACTAAATCAACATGAAGTAGACCGTTTTCCATTGATGCACCAACGACTTTTACGTAATCCGCAAGTTGGAATTTACGTTCAAAATCGCGCTCCGCAATACCTTGGTAAACGTAGTTTTTACCTTCTTCGGCTTTACGCTCGCCCTTCACAATCAACATGTTTTCGTTTTGAGTCAAATCGAGCTGATCTTCAGCAAAACCAGCGACTGCCATAGTAATACGGTAGTTGTGCTCGTCTTTTTGCTCGATGTTGTATGGAGGGTAACCGCCAGAAGTGTTCTTCGCAGAGCTTGCTTCCATCAGGTTAAACAGACGGTCGAAGCCAATTGCATTACGGTATAGTGGTGAGAAATCTACATTACGCATAATCTATCCTCTTTTAAGCAATAGTCTTAGCCCAGATGAAGGTCATCCACGTGGCGCATTTATGCAAGAAAGCGCCGAGCTAAGGGATCCGATGATTCATTCCTCTGACCTACTCTTTAGGTGCGGGGACATGAAGTCGAATCTAGGGTAAAGTTGTGTGCTAATACTGAGTATCCTCTCCTGAGCGATCTCGTTTAGCGATTCCAGAGGCGCTGTTCTTCTCTTGTTGAGCAAGACAGCTTTCCTCTTCAACAATAGATATGTGGTTGGAGCAAATTAGTTTCAAGGGATCGAATTAAAAAATTTTCTATACGCTTTTAGAGATCCCCAACTCGGTCGTTCCTCCCTCTTGAGGATGACGCTCCAGACAATTGAAAAATAATGAAAACATCGGAAACAAAAAAGGACCACCATTTCTGGTAGTCCTTTAAAAATTTAGTTTTTTGAGACGAAGCTATTTCGTTTTAGTTCAAGGAAGAGGCGCGGAGCATACGAAGGTATGTGAGCACCTCTGACACAGAAATTAAACGAAAGAGCAAAGTATCAAAGATACTAAACGTCTAGGTTTGCTACTTTCAGCGCGTTCTCTTCGATGAAGTTACGACGCGGCTCAACTTGGTCACCCATTAGCGTTGTGAACAATTGGTCTGCGCCTACCGCATCTTCAATGGTTACTTGCATCATGCGACGTGTCTCAGGGTCCATTGTGGTTTCCCAAAGCTGATCTGGGTTCATCTCACCTAGACCTTTGTAGCGCTGTAGGCTTAGACCACGACGCGACTCTTTGATTAGCCACTCAAGTGCCGATGCAAAGCTTGATACTGGCTGAGTACGCTCACCACGCTTGATGTAAGCGCCTTCTTCTAGCAGACCGTCTAGCGCTTCAGATAGATCCGCTAGCTTGCCGTACTCTTTCGAGTTCAGTAGGTCGATGCTTAGTGCGTAGTTGTGCGTCACACCGTGAGTACGTACGATGATCTTAGGTAGGTTTAGACCTAGCTCTTCGTGTTGCTCAACTTCGAAGCTGTATTGGCTTGCGCCTACTTCTTTCGCGTTTAGCTGTTCAACTAGCTGTTTTGTCCACGCTTCTACTGCTGCTGCATCGTGACATTGCTCTGCCGTTAGACGCGGCGTGTAGATTAGCTCATGAACTAGCGCGCTTGGGTAACGACGGCTCATACGATCCGCCAGTTTGATACCTGCGTTGTATTGCTGAACTAGCTTCTCTAACGCTTCACCTGCCAATGCTGGCGCTTCTGCGTTTACGTGTAGTGACGCGTTATCAAGAGCCAAAGCAACTTGGTATTGGTTCATCGCGTCTTCATCTTTGATGTACTGCTCTTGCTTACCTTTCTTCACTTTGTAAAGTGGTGGCTGAGCGATGTACACGTAGCCACGCTCAATAAGCTCTGGCATTTGACGGTAGAAGAAGGTCAACAGTAGCGTACGGATGTGCGAACCATCGACGTCAGCATCGGTCATGATGATGATGTTGTGGTAACGCAGTTTGTCCGGGTTGTACTCGTCACGACCGATACCACAGCCTAGTGCAGTGATCAGTGTTGCTACTTCTTGAGAAGAAAGCATCTTGTCGAAGCGTGCTTTTTCTACGTTAAGAATCTTACCTTTTAGCGGTAGGATTGCTTGGTTCTTACGGTTACGGCCTTGTTTTGCGGAGCCGCCTGCCGAATCACCCTCCACTATGTATAGTTCAGAGAGTGCTGGATCTTTTTCCTGACAGTCTGCAAGTTTGCCAGGTAGACCAGCTAGGTCTAGTGCGCCTTTACGACGAGTCATTTCACGAGCTTTACGCGCTGCTTCACGAGCACGAGCTGCATCGATGATTTTCGAACAAACCATCTTCGCTTCCGTCGGGTTCTCAATCAGGAACTCAGACAGCTTCTCACCCATTGCTGATTCAACCGCTGACTTCACTTCAGAAGAAACCAGTTTGTCTTTAGTTTGGCTAGAGAACTTAGGGTCTGGCACTTTAACTGAAACAACCGCAGTTAGACCTTCACGAGCGTCATCACCAGATGTTGCCGTTTTCGCTTTCTTGGAGAAACCTTCTTTATCCATAAAGGTATTCAGCGTACGTGTCAGCGCAGCACGGAAACCAGCAAGGTGAGTACCACCATCGCGTTGCGGGATGTTGTTAGTGAAACAGTAGATGTTCTCTTGGAAGCCGTCGTTCCATTGCATTGCTACTTCAACAGCAATGCCATCTTCACGTTCAAAATCGAAGTGGAAGATTTTCTCAATGATTGGAGTTTTGTTGGTGTTTAGGTGCTCAACGAACGCTTGAATACCACCTTCAAACATGAAGTGGTCACTCTTGTCTGCTTCACGCTCATCAACCAGCTTGATAGAAACACCTGAGTTTAGGAAAGAAAGCTCACGCAGACGTTTTGCTAGGATATCGTAATGGAACTCGATATTTGTGAAGGTTTCAGCGCTTGGCCAGAAGCGGATCTGTGTACCCGTTTGGTCAGTATCACCAATTACTGCTAGTGGCGCTTGAGGCTCACCGTGATGGTAAGTTTGCGTATGGATATGACCGCCGCGGTGGATAGTCAGAACCACTTTTTCAGACAGTGCGTTTACTACTGAAACACCTACGCCGTGAAGACCGCCCGATACTTTGTATGAGTTATCGTCGAACTTACCACCAGCGTGAAGTACCGTCATGATAACTTCTGCTGCTGATACTTTTTCTTCTGGGTGCATTTCTGTTGGAATGCCACGACCATCATCCGTAACTAAAACCGAGTTGTCCTCATGAATTGTCACAACGATGTCTTTACAGTGACCTGCCAACGCTTCATCAATTGAGTTATCCACCACTTCGAAGACCATGTGGTGAAGACCAGTGCCGTCGTCCGTGTCGCCGATGTACATACCTGGACGCTTACGTACCGCATCCAGACCCTTCAGTACCTTAATACTCGATGAATCGTAATTTTCAGACATGAGTTTCTCTCTTCTAGTTTGACTCTATCCTGCCATGTTCCACATGAAACAATTTGCCCGTATCGTCCAACATATCGGCGATTTGGCTTTCAGTGATAGAGCTTACAAATACTTGTGCGCCCGTCTCTTTCAAGCAGTCAGCAAGACGCTTGCGACGTTGGCTGTCTAATTCCGACGCAAAGTCGTCAATTAGGTAAATACATTGTTTTCCGGTCATTTCGGTAAGGTGTTGTCCCTGCGCTACACGCAATGCACACACCATGAGTTTTAATTGACCGCGTGACAAAACGTCCTCAACAGGCGTTCCGTTCACTTTAATGCGCAGATCAGCCTTATTCGGACCACTAAAGGTGTAGCCCAACGACTGATCACGCTCGAAATTTTTTTCTAGTATCTCATGATAAGGGGTATCTTTGTCCCATCCACGATAATACTTTAATTGGATCTCAAATTCTGGCAAAAATGTCTGACAGATGGTTTCCGCTACGGTTTTCATCTGTTCGATGTAATGCGCTCGCCATTGGCTGATATTTTCTGCCAAACGTGCCATTTCCTGATCCCAGTAACTGAGTTCGCGATAACTTCTGGCAGTTTTAAGTAGAGCATTGCGTTGCTTGTTGAGACGCTTAAAGCGCCCCCATGCATCATAGAAAGCTGGCTCAGTATGAAACACGCCCCAATCAATAAATGCACGACGATGCTTTGGACCATCCGTAAGGAGATCAAACCCTTCTGGGTGTATCAACTGCAAAGGCAAAACTTGTGCAAGTTGCGCCAATTTTTGCCCAGATTGACCGCCTATTTTAACCTCTGTTGAGCCATCACGCTGCTTATTAATGCCAATAGGTAGCTCAAATTGATCCGAGTTCAAAAAACGACCATGAACAAACAGTTCATCGCACTCATTTTGGATAACTCGGCCAGTCAATGAGCTCTTGAAAGAGCGGCCATGTCCGAGCAAATAAATCGCTTCTAGGACGCTGGTTTTGCCGCTGCCATTCGGTCCAATAAGAAAGTTAAAGCCTGCTGATAGGTTAATATCACAGGCTTTAATGTTTCGAAACTGCTGAATGATGAGGCGAGAAAGTGGCATTCAGATGACTTACAGACGAATTGGCATCACCACGTACATGGCACTGTCGCAGTCTGCATTTTCAATCAACGCACTGGCGTTGGCATCTGACATCGATATACGCACATTATCGCAACGTAGGGTGTTAAGTACGTCCAGCACATAACTTACGTTGAAGCCAATCTCAATAGCGTCACCTTCGAAGGTCACGTCTAGCATTTCTTCCGCTTCTTCTTGCTCAGGGTTATTTGCAGTAATACGCATTTCACTGCCGGCAAGGTTCACACGAACACCACGGAACTTTTCATTAGAAAGAATCGCTGCACGAGAAAACGCTTGGCGTAATTCATCGCAGCTTGCTTCTAGTGTTTTGGTCGTACTTTGTGGCATTACGCGGCGATAATCAGGGAAACGACCATCAACAAGCTTAGATGTGAAGACAAAGTTATTTACTTCTGCACGTACATTTGAACTGCCAATCTGTAGCACAACAGGTTGTTCTGGCGCGTCCATCAGTTTCACCAACTCTTGTACACCTTTACGTGGCACGATGATTTGCTTCTGTGCAAAGTCGGCACCCAATTGTGTTTGAGACACTGCCATACGGTGACCATCGGTTGCCACGCTGCGTAGCGTCGTACCGTCGATTTCAAACAACATGCCGTTTAGGTAGTAACGAACGTCTTGGTTCGCCATCGAGAATTGTGTTTTTTCAATCAGCGTACGTAGCTCAGACTGAGTCAGTGATACTTCAACTTCGCTTTGCCAATCTTCAATGTTCGGGAAATCGTTCGCTGGAAGCGTCGCCAGTGAGAAACGGCTGCGGCCTGAACGAACTTGTACGCGATCGCCTTCTAGTACGAAGGTGATGATAGAGTCATCTGGTAGACCACGGCAGATATCAAGAAATTTACGAGAAGGAACGGTAATGCTGCCCGCTTCAAAATCCCCTTCTAGAGCCACTTTGCTCACCAATTCCACTTCCAAATCGGTTGCGGTCATGGATAACACGTTCTCTTCTACTTTAATCAGTAGGTTACCAAGAATTGGTAGGGTTGGTCGGCCACCTAGTGCACCCGAAACCTGTTGTAGCGGTTTGATTAAATGACTACGTTCAATGGTAAATTTCATGCTTGGCTCTTTACGCTGTCAGCTCAATTAATGATTTGCTTAGAATACTGTCATTCTAACCGATTACGAAGACAGGGTGCGAATCAAGTTAGAGTAATCTTCCTTAATATCGTGGCTCTCTTCACGCAGCTGCTCAATCTTGCGACATGCATGCAGCACCGTGGTGTGGTCACGACCACCAAATGCATCACCAATTTCAGGCAAGCTGTGGTTGGTCAGCTCTTTTGCCAGCGCCATCGCCAATTGGCGAGGACGAGCAACCGAGCGAGAGCGGCGTTTAGACAGCAAGTCCGCCACTTTAATCTTGTAGTATTCCGCGACCGTCTTTTGAATGTTGTCGATCGTTACAAGCTTCTCTTGTAGAGCAAGCAGATCGCGCAGCGCTTCACGAACAAAATCAATCGTAATTGGGCGACCTGTGAAGTTGGCGTTTGCAATAACGCGGTTCAGCGCACCTTCCAGTTCACGAACGTTAGAACGTAGACGCTTCGCAATAAAGAACGCCACTTCATCCGCTAGGTGAATTTGGTGGTCTTCCGCTTTCTTCATCAAGATCGCTACGCGGGTTTCTAATTCAGGCGGCTCGATCGCAACCGTTAGACCCCAACCAAAACGTGATTTTAGACGATCTTCCACACCGCTGATCTCTTTTGGATAACGGTCTGAAGTAAGAATGATCTGTTGGTTGCCTTCCAATAACGCATTGAAGGTATGGAAGAATTCTTCCTGTGAACGCTCTTTATTAGCAAAGAACTGAATGTCATCGATAAGAAGCGCATCAACACTGCGGTAGTAACGTTTGAATTCTTCAATCGCATTGTTTTGCAGTGCTTTTACCATGTCTTGAACAAAACGCTCAGAGTGCATGTACACCACTTTCGCGTTTGGCTTGTTATCCACAATCGCGTTGCCCACAGCATGCAACAAGTGCGTTTTACCTAAACCCGTGCCACCGTAAAGGAACAACGGGTTGTAGGCTGCGCCCGGATTATCTGAAACCTGACGTGCTGCAGCCAAACCGAGTTGGTTCGACTTACCTTCCACGAAGTTGTTGAACTTGTGCTTTGGGTTCACGTTTGAACGATGATTGATGTTCGCGATCGCTTGAGCGTCGTCATCCCACGTTTTATGCACAGGCTTACGAGCTTGCAATTGCGCAGGTGCTGAAGATTCAGCGGCCACATCAGCTGGCGTGCGTGTCGGTGCCGGCTTAGGAGCTGCAACTGGGCGACTACCCACTTCAAAGCGTAAGCTAGGAACGTCGTTACCGCAGTATTCCTGCAGTAGACGATTGATGCTGTTCAGGTACTTGTCGCGAACCCAATCCAAAACAAAGCGGTTTGGAGCGAACAGAGTGAGAGTATTGTCATTGAGCTCCGCTTGTAACGGACGAACCCACATGCTGAATTCTGTAGCTGGTAGCTCTTCTTGAAGCTGCTGCAAACATTGCAACCAAAGCGAAGATGACACGGTGCCCCCACTGAGTATTTGAATTATCGGAAAAGACTGGCAATTTTACCTGTTGATAACCAAGATCGCCAGCAATTGATCGACGATCCAGTGAATAAGATCTAAGTTATTCACAATTATTTCGCCCAACTAAGCGAGATCAACACATCTTGCCCCAAATTTGCCCACACATTGATCCACATTTGGGCAAAATCAGCTAGATCGAGCAATTGGTGATAACTCTGTGAATGAATTTCGGTTCATCGATTTTTTTCGATCGTCATTTCTGCTCTTTCCGATCGTTTTTTCATCATTTATCCCTATATCTTGGCTACTATCTATACCAAATAAGATCTTATTACTATGAGGTCTAGGTTATTGCACTTGGTTATTTCTTTAATTGAGCTAACTGACAGTAGTATTTCCAACCATAAAAGTATGGAGATGTATTATGAAAAACTGGATTAAGGTTGCTGTTGCAGCCATCGCTTTGTCTGCCGCGACCGTTCAAGCCGCTACTGAAGTAAAAGTAGGCATGTCTGGCCGTTACTTCCCATTCACCTTTGTGAAGCAAGATAAGCTGCAAGGCTTTGAAGTGGATATGTGGGATGAGATCGGTAAACGTAACGATTACAAGATCGAATACGTTACAGCGAACTTTTCTGGTTTGTTTGGCCTTCTTGAAACGGGCCGTATTGATACCATCTCAAACCAGATCACCATGACAGACGCACGTAAGGCGAAATACCTATTTGCTGACCCATACGTAGTAGACGGTGCGCAAATTACCGTACGTAAAGGCAACGACAGCATCCAAGGTGTAGAAGATCTAGCAGGCAAAACCGTTGCGGTTAACCTAGGCTCTAACTTTGAGCAGTTGCTTCGCAGCTACGACAAAGACGGCAAGATCAACATCAAGACTTACGATACTGGTATTGAGCACGATGTAGCGCTAGGCCGTGCTGATGCGTTCGTTATGGACCGTCTGTCTGCATTAGAACTGATTAAGAAAACCGGTCTACCGCTACAACTTGCGGGTGAACCATTTGAAACGATTCAAAACGCTTGGCCATTCGTTGATAACGAAAAAGGTCGTAAGCTACAGGCAGAAGTGAATAAAGCACTTGAAGAGATGCGTGCCGACGGAACAGTAGAGAAGATTTCTGTGAAATGGTTTGGTGCCGACATCACTAAGTAAAACTTCTCTTCTTTTAGGACGCAGAGCTTTATCTCGCGTCCTTTTTAACTCAATGACAAGGTGGAACTTCGTATTCCACCTTTTCTTTTCTCAAGGTAAGTCGTATGGGATTTGATTTTAATTACATGTTGGAACTGTTGCCGATACTGCTCAAGTATCTTGGCACAACCATGGAAATGGCCACATGGGGATTGGTCTTTTCACTGATTCTAGCCGTTATTTTAGCGAACATTCGCGTATTTAAGCTGCCAGTTCTCGACCAATTGAGCCAACTTTACATCAGCTTCTTCCGTGGTACTCCACTTTTGGTACAACTGTTTTTGCTCTACTACGGCTTACCGCAAATCTTCCCATTCATGGTGGGCATTGATGCCTTTTCCGCGGCAGTGATTGGCTTAACGCTCCACTTTGCTGCTTATATGGCAGAAAGTATTCGCGCCGCCATCATTGGTATTGATCGCAGCCAGATGGAAGCGAGCTTGTCAGTGGGGATGACAACACCTCAAGCGATGCGTCGGGTAATTTTGCCACAAGCAACGCGAGTCGCACTGCCTTCTTTAATGAACTATTTCATCGATATGATTAAGTCCACTTCCCTCGCCTTCACGCTGGGTGTGGCTGAAATCATGGCTAAAGCGCAAATGGAAGCCTCTTCTAGCTTCCGCTTCTTCGAAGCTTTCCTTGCCGTCGCTCTTATCTACTGGGGTGTGGTGGTGATTCTGACTCGAGTACAAATTTGGGCAGAAGCGAAATTGAATAAGGCGTACGTACGATGATCAAATTAGAAAATATCCACAAACGCTTTGGCGAAACAGAAGTCCTCAAAGGTATTGATCTCGATATCAAACAAGGTGAGATCATCGTTATCATTGGTTCAAGCGGTACGGGTAAATCGACACTTCTACGTACTGTTAACTTCTTAGAGCAAGCCGATGAAGGTCGCATTACCATCGATGACATCTCCGTCGATACACAAAAACATACCAAAGCCGAAGTATTAGCTCTACGCCGCCGAACTGGGTTTGTTTTCCAAAACTATGCCCTATTTGCTCATATGAATGCGCGTCAGAACATCGCAGAAGGCTTGATCACGGTACGCGGTTGGAAAAAAGAAGACGCTCTCAAGCGTGCTCAAGAAATTCTGGATGACATCGGTCTTGGCGATAAAGGAGAAAGTTATCCAGCGGCTCTGTCTGGTGGCCAACAACAACGTGTGGGTATCGGCCGAGCGATGGCACTGCAACCGGAACTGCTGCTTTTTGATGAGCCAACTTCTGCATTGGATCCTGAATGGGTTGGAGAAGTTCTCTCATTAATGAAGAAGTTAGCCAATCAACATCAAACCATGTTAGTGGTCACGCACGAGATGCAATTTGCCAAAGAAGTGGCGGATAGAGTGATCTTTATGGCCGAAGGCAACATCGTTGAACAAGGTTCTCCACAAGATATCTTCGACAATCCACAAGATCCTCGTTTGAAAAAATTCCTTAACCAAGTTGGAATAGAGTAAAGATCAAGCATCAAGATCAATCGATCCTTGAGATTTTACTCACACTACGTATAATCGCCCGGCCGGAATTTCGTACTCATGAGTCATTGACACATTATGTGAGTGTGATTACAATTCCGCCTCTTTGTTGAGAGGCGTCGGTTGTTCTTCTTTAATAAAGAGCTTCTTTATATAAAGAAAGCAAAATGCCCACGCCGGGTTTAACAAGAACCTAAAACTACTGATCAGTAAAGGTAATTATCATGAAACGCACTTTTCAACCTACAGTTCTAAAGCGCAAGCGTACTCACGGCTTCCGTGCTCGCATGGCAACTAAGAACGGTCGTAAAGTTATCAACGCACGTCGTGCAAAAGGCCGTGCGCGCCTATCAAAATAATCGCTAGTTTATTTTGAACACGTACGCGTTTAATCGGGAGTTACGCTTGTTAACTCCCGAGCATTATCAAAACGTCTTCCAGCAAGCTCATCGAGCTGGCTCGCCTCATTTCACCATCATTGCACGCAATAACAAACTTTCTCATCCTCGATTAGGTTTAGCTGTTCCGAAAAAGCAAATCAAAACTGCTGTTGGTCGTAACCGCTTTAAGCGTTTGGCTCGTGAAAGCTTTCGTAACAATCAACATCAACTTCCAAATAAAGATTTTGTTGTGATTGCAAAGAAAAGCGCGCAAGATTTAAGCAATGAGGAATTATTTAAGTTGTTTGATAAGCTATGGCATCGCCTGTCTCGCCCTTCACGTGGATAGCCATTGGGCTCATTAATCTATATCGCTGGTTTATCAGCCCTCTGATTGGTCCTCGTTGCCGGTTCACTCCAACTTGTTCCACTTACGCGCTAGAAGCTTTGAGAGCTCACGGTTTTGTAAAAGGATGTTGGTTATCAGGCAAACGTCTATTAAAATGCCACCCTTTGAATGAAGGGGGGTATGACCCCGTTCCACCAGTCCAAAAACAAGACAGAGATAACTAACGATGGATTCTCAACGTAATATCCTGCTTATCGCTCTGGCACTGGTTTCTTTCTTGCTGTTTCAACAATGGCAAGTAGCAAAGAATCCAGCACCTCAAGCGGTTGAACAGGCTCAATCAAGCAGTACTCTACCTGCACCATCTTTTGCTGATGACTTGGACCCAGTTCCTGGCCAACAGCAAGCTTCTGCAAAAACTATCACAGTAACGACTGATGTTTTAACTCTGTCGATCGACACCGTTGGTGGCGATGTGGTACATGCCGACCTGAACAAATACGCTGCTGAACTTGATTCATCAGACCCATTCGTTCTGCTAAAAGACACTAAAGGCCACCAGTTCATCGCACAAAGCGGTCTAGTGGGTCCTCAAGGTATCGACCTTAGCAGCACTAACCGTCCTCACTACAACGTGAGCGCAGACAGCTTTACTCTAGCTGACGGTCAAGACGAACTACGCGTTCCAATGACATTCACTGCAAACGGTATCGAATACATCAAGACTTACGTATTCAAACGTGGCAGCTACGCGCTGAACGTAGAATACGATGTTGTGAACAACTCTGGTAACAACGCAACATTTGGTATGTACGCTCACTTGCGTCAAAACCTAATGGACGCTGGTGGTAGCATCACAATGCCAACTTACCGTGGCGGTGCTTACTCAACAGAAGACGTTCGTTACAAGAAATACAGCTTTGAAGATATGCAGGATCGTAACCTGTCTATCAACCTAGCAGATGGCCAAGGTTGGGCAGCAATGATCCAACACTACTTCGCTGCAGCTTGGATCCCACGCAACGAACCAGGTACTAACCTGTACACTCGCGTGATTGGTAACCTAGGTGACATCGGCGTACGTATGCCAAACAAAACTATCGCAACGGGTGACCAAGCGAAGTTTGAAGCAACACTATGGGTTGGTCCTAAGCTACAAAACGAAATGGCAGCTGTGGCACCAAACCTAGACCTAGTAGTGGATTACGGCTGGCTATGGTTCATCGCTAAACCACTTCACTCACTGCTTGCTTTCATCCAAAGTTTTGTGGGTAACTGGGGTGTGGCAATCATCTGTTTGACCTTCATCGTTCGTGGTGCAATGTACCCACTAACGAAAGCGCAATACACGTCTATGGCGAAAATGCGCATGCTACAGCCTAAGCTGCAAGCAATGCGTGAGCGCATCGGTGATGACCGTCAGCGTATGAGCCAAGAAATGATGGAACTGTACAAGAAAGAGAAAGTGAACCCACTGGGTGGCTGTCTACCTCTTATCCTACAGATGCCTATCTTCATCGCGCTTTACTGGGCACTAATGGAATCGGTTGAGCTACGTCACTCTCCATTCTTCGGTTGGATTCATGACCTTTCAGCGCAGGACCCTTACTACATCCTGCCTCTACTGATGGGTGCGTCAATGTTCCTAATCCAGAAGATGAGCCCAACAACAGTAACGGATCCAATGCAGCAGAAGATCATGACCTTTATGCCGGTTATGTTTACCTTCTTCTTCTTGTTCTTCCCATCAGGCCTAGTTCTATACTGGTTGGTGTCGAACATCGTTACGCTTATCCAGCAAACTTTGATTTACAAAGCGCTGGAGAAAAAAGGCTTACACACTAAGTAACCTTGATAGAAAAGCATAAGAAAGGCGGCCAAAAGGTCGCCTTTTTGTTTTTGGCTGATTACAATTCAGCTAATTAATTGGTTCTGGCTCCCTAGGGGTGTAAACCCTATAGCCCAGCTCAAAAGGCAAGATTATGACTACAGATACGATTGTCGCTCAGGCTACCGCACCCGGTCGTGGTGGTGTCGGCATTATTCGTGTTTCTGGCCCTAAGGCCAATCAAGTGGCACTAGAAGTCACAGGTAAGACGCTAAAGCCTCGCTACGCAGAGTATCTGCCATTTCAAGCGGAAGATGGCACCGTGCTAGACCAAGGCATTGCCCTGTACTTCCCTAACCCACATTCGTTTACAGGCGAAGACGTACTTGAACTGCAAGGCCACGGTGGCCCTGTGGTAATGGATATGCTGATTAAGCGTATCTTAGGTATCGACGGCGTACGTGCCGCTCGACCTGGTGAGTTCTCAGAACGCGCCTTCCTAAACGACAAGATGGACCTAACTCAAGCAGAAGCAATTGCCGACCTGATTGATGCCAGCTCAGAAGAAGCAGCAAAATCAGCACTGCAATCACTACAAGGCCAGTTCTCACAACGCATCCAAACGCTGGTGGAATCTCTGATCCACTTGCGTATCTACGTGGAAGCGGCTATTGACTTTCCAGAAGAAGAAATCGACTTTTTGGCCGATGGTAAAGTGTCTGGTGACCTACAAGCTATCATCGATAACCTCGATGCAGTACGTAAAGAAGCCAACCAAGGCGCGATCATGCGTGAAGGCATGAAAGTCGTGATTGCAGGCCGTCCTAATGCAGGTAAATCAAGCCTATTGAACGCTCTATCCGGCAAAGAATCCGCTATCGTTACGGATATCGCCGGTACTACGCGTGACGTATTGCGTGAACACATCCATATCGATGGCATGCCTTTACACATCATCGATACCGCAGGTCTGCGTGATGCTTCTGATGAAGTAGAGAAAATCGGTATCGAGCGTGCATGGGATGAAATTGCCCAAGCAGACCGTGTTCTGTTTATGGTTGATGGCACCACAACCGACGCAACGGATCCAAAAGACATTTGGCCAGACTTCGTTGATCGCTTGCCAAACAGTATTGGCATGACGGTGATCCGCAACAAAGCGGATCAAACGGGCGAAGATATGGGGATCTGCCATGTAAACGATCCGACACTGATTCGCCTCTCAGCAAAAACAGGCGCAGGTGTGGATGCTTTGCGTACTCACTTAAAAGAGTGCATGGGCTTCTCAGGCAATACCGAAGGCGGCTTTATGGCTCGTCGTCGTCACCTAGATGCGCTAGAACGTGCGGCTCAGCATCTTCAAATCGGCCAAGAACAGCTTGAAGGCTATATGGCGGGGGAAATCTTGGCAGAAGAGCTGCGTATTACTCAGCAGCACTTGAATGAGATTACTGGCGAGTTCAGCTCTGATGACCTCCTCGGCAGAATCTTCTCCTCATTCTGTATCGGTAAATAATCAAAACGCGCGGTGTTAAGCATAAGTTTAACGCCGCGTTTCTTTTTGTACTGACGCACTGTGGTTACCCAAGGCGTGAGTATGGCTCAATAAAGGAAGACACATGATCCACATTATTACAGGCAGTACGTTAGGTGGCGCAGAATACGTAGGTGATCACCTGAGTGATCTGCTCAATGAAAACGGTTTAGAAACGACGATCCACAACCAACCAGAATTGTCATCGATCGAGAACCAAGGCACTTGGCTAGTAATCACTTCAACTCACGGCGCGGGCGAATACCCAGATAATATCCAACCTTTTATTGCTGCGTTACAAAACACACCACCTAAGATGGCCGATGTGAAGTTCGCAGTGATTGCGATTGGAGATTCAAGCTACGATACATTCTGCGCTGCAGGCCAGCATGCTTATGACCTGTTAGAAGACATTGGTGCAACGCCTATCACTGACTGCTTGAAGATTGATGTACTCAGCCATGATGTACCTGAAGACGCCGCAGAGGTGTGGTTGAAGGAGAATCTGGCACGCTTTACCGCTTAA